>CAWBUK010000001.1:0-8283 GCA_963791965.1 uncultured Acidobacteriaceae bacterium
CGTCCAATCTCGCGGCCCGTCGAATCGCCGTGCGCGTGCAGCACGCGGTTGCGGCTATGCGCGCCTTCGCGAGTAAAAGAAATTTTCGTGCCGGTACGGTCAAACTCCGTGCCCCACTCGATTAATTCTTCGATACGGGGAGGCCCTTCTTCAACGAGGATGCGCGCGGCTTCTTCGTCTACCAGGCCGTCGCCGGCGCGAAGCGTGTCTTCCAGGTGAAGCCCGACCTCATCTTCATCGCTGAGGGCAGCGGCAATCCCGCCCTGCGCATATTGCGTGTTGGACTCGGTTACTTCCCGCTTAGCCAGGCAGAGGACATGGCCGGCAGACGCAAGCTCCACCGAAGCGCGTAAGCCGGCGATGCCAGCTCCTACAACGATGAAGTCGGTTTCCAGGGGAAGGTCGTTCATAGCGGAAGCGCGTGGTTGCGCTTCTGAGGTCAATGGTAACACTCACAATTCAGTACTCTTCGGGAAGAAAGCGTGCGCGTTGTCGTATTGGGAATCGCGTGACCAGTTGTCGCGAAGGTATCCGTTACACTAATTGCTTGATTCGAATCCCCGTCACTACCGCTTCTCGGTCGTATGAGGTACTGATCGAGCGTCGTCTGCTTCGCGAAGCTTGGCAGGCAGTCGAAAAAGTCGTGCCTGGCTGCACGCGTATCTGTGTTGTTACTGCAAAACCGATACGGAAACGGTGGGGCAAGACGCTGGAGAAGGGGCTTCGCGGTAGTTCGGGCAAGGTTCATTTCTTTGAGATGCCGGATGGCGAGCGCGCCAAGCGGCTGACGAACCTGGAAAAGCTGGCGGAGAAGTTGATTGAGGCCGGTGCCGATCGCCAATCCGTGATTGTTGCTTTGGGCGGAGGCGTGGTCGGCGACGTTGGGGGATTTCTGGCATCGGTATTCATGCGCGGAATCCCGGTCATTCAGGTGCCGACAACGCTGGTGGCGCAGGTAGACTCGGCGATCGGCGGCAAGACCGGCGTCAACCTGACGAACGGCAAGAACCTGGTGGGAACGTTTCATCAGCCAGCATGTGTGCTGGTCGATCCCGACGCGCTGGCAACGTTGCCGGAGCGGGAGTATCGCTCTGGCTTGTTTGAAGCGATGAAGTATGGGGTGGTTCGCAATCCAGCGATCTTCGAACGAATGGAGAAGCATCGCGAGGCACTGCTTGCCCGTGATGGGAAACTGCTGGAGCAGTTGATTGCCGATTGCATTCAGGTGAAAGCCGATGTGGTCAGCAGTGATGAGCGGGAGAGCGGCGAGCGCCGCATCCTTAACTTCGGCCACACTATTGGGCACGCCCTGGAGGCGGAGACGGGATACAAGAGTTTGCTGCACGGCGAGGCGGTAGGCTGGGGCATGATCGCGGCGGCCAGCATCGGTGAGGCTGCCGGTGTTTCGGATAAGGAAACGGCGCAACGAATTAGAGAGATGGTTATCGCTTACGGGCCGCTGCCGAAGTTCAAGGTCAGGCCGGGCCGCATCTACAAGCGGCTGATGAGCGACAAAAAGACTGTCGGCGGAACGCCGCATTTCGTGCTTGCCCGCAGCGTGGGCGACAGTCGCGATTGCTAACGATGTACCGAAACGGGTGATCTTGAAAGCTGTGGAAGAGTTGAACCAGCTCGCGTCGAGCAAATGACCAACCAAGCTAACAAAACCGAGGACCGTGTGGTTGGCGCGGCGCCCGCAGGTGCAGCCGACGAAGCTTCTGCCGCGACAGCGGTGCGCGACATGTTCAGCTCGATCGCTCCCCGCTACGATCTGCTGAACCATGTTCTGTCGATGAACATCGACCGGGTGTGGTGGAACCGCACGGCCCGCACATTTGCAGATGTTTTGAACCGTTCCAATGCGCAGGTGCTCGACCTGTGCTGCGGCACCGGAGACATGACGTTCGCGCTGTACCGTCATCGTAAGCAGGATTCCATCGAGATCACTGGGGCTGATTTCTCTCACGCCATGCTGGTACGAGCCCGGGAGAAGTCGGGCGAGAAGAAAATTCGCTGGGTGGAGGCCGATGCGCTTCAGCTTCCATTCGGTACGGGCGAGTTTGATCTTGTAACCTCGGCGTTCGGCTTCCGCAATCTTGCCAACTATGATCGCGGACTGGCGGAGATTCGTCGCGTGCTGAAGCCGGGAGGCGAACATCGGTATTCTGGACTTCGGTGAGCCGAAGGGCTTAGTTGGACAGGTCTACCGCTTCTATTTCCATCGCGTACTACCCGCCATCGGCACCGTCATCTCCGGGGTGAGCGGGCCCTATAAATATCTGCCTGCCTCGGTACGGCGTTTTCCGCCTCCTAACGAGATGCTGCAACGGATGCGCGACGCGGGGTTCCGCGATGTCTCGTGGACGCCGTATACCTTCGGGATCGCGGGGCTGTATCGGGGCAAGAAGATCTAAAGCAGATTTCGCGTGTACGCCTGAAGAGTCTGCGGGAAAGCTCTTCCAGGAGCGACGAAGAGCAGATCCCTTACCCCTAAAGGGGTTCGGGATGACAAAAATAAGGGGCTCATTAGGCACCGCTGAAGCCGTGCCCTTTCAAAACGGCGCTGTACCTCAGGGGCTAAAGCCCCAATGTATTTTCAAGGGTACCCCTGGACGCTTGGGGCCTGAAGGCCAGTCACTACCCGAGATGCACCGTCCTGGACGCTGGCCTGAAGGCCAGCACTACCCGAGATGCACCGTCCTGGACGCTGGCCTGAAGGCCAGCACTACCCGAGATGCACCGTCCTGGACGCTGGCCTGAAGGCCAGCACTACCCGGCCTGGGTGAAGGTGTCGCGCAGGGCGTCTTCGATGGTGTAGCGAATCACGTCGGGATAGTGTGGCCCGAGGAACTCCTGCAGTCGTGTCGTATCCATGGTGTAGGACCCGATGAGGTAAGGAGCAGCCTCTGGCGGGATCGACGAAATCCCCAACTTCCACAATGCACGTAGTGCCATAAGGAACACGGCGCGCGAGGGAGCACGTTTGATTTCCGCATGTGCGATCTCGGCACAGCGCTCGAAGCTCAGAGAATCGCCGCGTCCGGCGACATTGAGAACGGTGATTGGCGGATCGGTAGCAGGGCGATAGAGCAAATAGGTCAGCAAGCGCGCCATGTCGTCCACGTGCACGAATTGCACTTTCTTGCCCAGATATTCTTTGCCGCGTGGCAGCAGCAGGGGCAGGCGCTTGCCTTCCGCACGCATGCGAGCGGCGCGTTTGCTCTTGCCGGCCGGGGTTCCGCGCAGGACGCCGACCATGTAATTTTCCATGCTTCTGCCGGCGAAGATATGCGGCCGCAGAATGTAGAGACGACAGTCCCCCATGGTCTCGGCGCGGTAACGAACCACTTCGTCGCTTTCCTTTTTGTGGATAGCGTAGGGCAGGGTATGCGCGGCCAAAGGTGCATCTTCGCGCACCGGGCCTGCGGTTTCAGGTCCGTAGGCAGAAACACTGCTGGGGAAGATGAACTGCTTCACGTTGCCGCCGGTCCGATTGACCACACTGATGGCCTCCATTACACGGGCGGTGCCGGCAACATTGATCTGCCACATGCGTTCGAGGTCGAGAACGCCGCTGCGTTGCGGATCGAGAATGAAGGACAGATGAACGACAGACGAAGCTCCGGTTTGGCGGAGCAGGTCAGTCATGTCACGGCAACTGGATTCGCGTCCAAGATCGATGGAATGAAATTCGAGTCGGCCAGCGGAGACGGAGGGTGGGCGTATATCCACGCCCACCACGTCGAAATCAGAGAGGAAGGGCAGGAGTCGAGCTCCGAGATTACCGGAAACTCCGGTGACCAGGACCGTCTTCTGCCGCGGGATCATTCTTGCGGAGAAGCACCCTGAGGTGCACTCTGCTGGGCGCCCTGTCCCGGGGCGTGCGCTCCCATTTGTGGCAGTTCGGGTTTCTTCTCAGGACCGAAGTAGGCATCGTTCAGCTCTGGCTTCACCGAGTCGGTGAGCTGCTGAATCTTGTCTCGCATCATCTGGTCGTGGAGCGTCTTGGCGATTAGCACCTTCACATCGCTGAGTGGCTTCTGATGCTCCGCAACCAGCTTGTAGATGTAGGCAGCTCCCGTATCCACAAAGGGCTGCGAGATCTCACCCGGCTTCAGACTGAAGATACTTTCCTGGTTGGGAGGAATCATTCCCGGGGCATAATTCTTCAAATTAACGTCGGGAACGGAGCCGTTCAATCCCATGCGGGCAAACGCCTCTTTCTGCAATGCGGTCGCGTCACCGCCGGCTACCCACTGTTGCCGCAGCTTCTCGATGTAGGCCTTCTGCTCTGCCTCGGTGGGTTTGGCCACCTCGGACGAGGCCGGCTGGGTGGGAATTATGATTCGTTGCAGATCAGCTTCACGGAACTTGGCGCTGTTCTGGTTGTAATACTCTTCGACCTTCTGATCGGACTGATTGGTGAACTCTTCCGAGTAGTGCTCGTTGAGCGCTTCGACCAGCAACTGGTCGGTCACGTATTTGAGGATCAGTTGAAAGCGAGGCTCATTCTGCAGTCCGATAGCCCGAGCTTCGTCGGAATAAGCGAGGATCTTTCCATACTGCGCGCCAAAGTTGCGTCGGGCATCGACGGTCATTCCAGCCGGCTTCGCCGCATTGGCCATGTCCTCGAACTGTTCGCGGGTAACGCTGCTGACGCAATCATTCTGGGTGCCGTTCTTGCAGGCACCAGCTAAGGTGATGACAGCGTCGCTCGGTTTTACACTGGCCGCGCTGGCCGGGAGCTCCATGGTTTGCCCGGGCTTGGGGGCGTGTCCCAGCGGCTTGGCGCTGGTGGTTCCAGTGTTGCTCTGGCCGGCGGCAAACGGCGTCAACGCACACGAAAGCGCAAGCACAGCAAATGATTGAAGTCGCATGAAGTTCAACCTCCGGAAGAAGAAAACGGGAGTAGGTAGTGCAGAAAATCGTATCACAGAGTTGCCGGGACAAGGCAAGCGCCGCGGTGCGTTGCCACCTACTACAGCTCACGTCGAGCGACCCGATTTTGTTTACGGGTGGCGCGGAAATCGCCCGCAGTGAATAATCATTCAGGCACCCACAACATGAGCATTGCGACGATGCAACGTGAAAAGAAGGCCGTAGCCCTGAACTCGGTATGGGCGGCCATCGGAATTACCACGCTGAAAATCGTCGTCGGAGTGACCACCGGAAGTTTGGGCATCCTGTCTGAGGCGGCGCACTCGGGTCTGGACCTGGTGGCCGCGACGATTACCTACTTCTCGGTTCGGCTCTCGGACAAGCCGGCCGATGCCGACCATCAATATGGACACGGCAAGGTCGAGAACTTCTCGGCCTTCATCGAAACCGGCCTGCTGCTGCTGACCTGCGTTTGGATCGTTTACGAAGCACTCAATCGGCTTTTCTTTCACCACATGCATGTCAATCCTTCGGTGTGGGCGTTTGTGGTGATGGGTGCATCGATCGTGGTCGATATCTGGCGCTCGCGCCGGTTGCGAAGAGATCGCGGAGAAATACGATAGCCAGGCCCTGCTGGCAGATGCTTTGCACTTCAGCACCGACATCTGGTCGAGCTCGGTTGTAGTGCTGGGATTAGCGCTGGTGATGGCTGGAGATCGCTGGTCGATACCGTGGCTGGCCAAAGCGGATCCGATTGCCGCTCTCTGCGTTGCCGTAATCGTGGTGCAAGTCAGTTGGAGGCTGGCGCGCCAGACGGTGGACGCTTTGCTGGATGCTGCGCCGACGGGAACGCGTGCCCGCATCATCGCCGAACTCTACGCGGTGGATGGAGTGCTGGAGGTCGATCGCGTACGCATCCGGCGTGGCGGAAGCCGGTACTTCGTTGATGTTTCGGTAGCCATGTCGCGGACCGTGACCTTCCAGAAGTCGGAGCAGGTATCGACCGAAGTGGCGGAACGGATCCGCGAACTGTTGCCTGGGGCTGACGTGGTAGTGAACGCCGTTGCCCGGGCCCACCTGCGCGAAAGTCTGTTCGACCGCATTCGGGCGGTTGCGACCCGACACAATCTGAATGTGCACGACATCAGCGTGCAGGACCTAAGTGGACGGCTGCATGTAGAACAGCACGTGGAACTCGACGAAACGCTCAGTCTAAAAGATGCTCATGAGCGTGTGACTCAGCTCGAAGCCGAGATGAAGAACGACGTGTCCGAAATTTCCAGCATCCTCACGCATATTGAAAGCGAGCCCGCCAGGATCGAAACCAGCGATGGCGTGTTGCGGGTTCCGAGCTTCGAGCGCAAACTGCTCGGCGTGAGTGAAGATTTTCCCGATGTCGTCGATATGCACGACCTGTTGTTCAAGCGCGTCGGAGGCCGGCTGTATCTTTCGCTGCATTGCACCATGCGAGACGATCTGCCGCTGTCCCGGGTGCATGACATTCAAAGCGAAATGGAAGGCCGCTTTCGTCAGGAAATACCGGAACTGTTTCGCGTACTCATCCATCCCGAGCCGCAAACCGACAATCGAAGATAGCTGAGTAGCTGGAACAGGATTGCGTCAGAAATGCGCCTGGAGTAAGCTCTCTCCACACTTGGCGTTGCAGGAGGACGGAATGCAGCAGCAACCTGACAGCTCGCCGAACCCTACTGTCTCTGGTGCGGCAAATCCCTCAAGTGAAAATGTACAGAGACTGCGCTACGTAGAGCATCGCGGCAAGCGCATTTTGCTGGCGGATGTGAGCACCTGCTCCGAAGAGCAGTTGGCCGAATGTATCAAGACGGTTCCCCAGTTCGTCACCCAGCAGCCCGAGCACTCGGTTTTACTGCTGGGGGATTTCACGGGCACTCACTTCACCAAGGGGACAATCGAGCAACTAAAGATTGCCGCCGTCTTTGATCGTCCTCACGTTTCGAAGGCAGCATGGGTACTAAGCGACAACCTGCACAAAGTAGTGTTGGAGTCGATTCGCAACTTCTCAGCGCGCGAAATCGCGGTATTTGCTACACGAGAGGAAGCCCTGGATTATCTGGCGAGTTGATCAGGCGGCGCCGTCTGAGGTGATGGCCAGCTCCTGGCCGGATTCATCTTCAGCAACAACCTCCTGCAGCGGATACCCGAGCTCCTTCCAGTCATAGTACCCACCCAGCAGCGGATGCACATTGCGAATACCGTATCTGCGGAGTTGCAGCGCCACACGGGCGCTGGTGGCTTCGTTGGGTCAAGTGCAGAAAAGGATGATCTCGCCGTCACGTGAGATCTCGGCGTGACGGGCCTCCAGATCGTCGGGTGAAATACGCAGCGCGCCGGGAATGGTGTGGGGATCGGGCAGCAGGTCGAGAGGGTGACGCAGATCGATGATGGTTACAGGCTCATTAAGGTCGAGCTTGGCCTTGAGTTCCTGTGGGGTCATGCGGCCGCCCTTGACCTCATTCAGGAATCGCACCCGCTCGAAGTAGCGATAGCCGATGTAGGCGAGGAAGCCGCCGATCAACAGCAGTAGCGTCCATGATCCCAGCTGTTGCAGGTCGTCAGTGATGCGGCTGATCTGGTTGCTGAAAAAGAATCCAGCCAGGGTGAAGGCTGCAGACCACAAGAGCGCGCCCGCCAAGGCAAAGGGTGCAAAACGGGCGTACGGTATTCCGACGACTGCGGTGATGGGAGCGGCTGCCGTGTTTAGTCCGGGCACAAACTTTGAGAACAGTAGCGTCCGCAAGCCGAACTTGGCAAACTTTGCTTCTGTGACCCGTACGCAGGTATCCGGCTCAAGCGAGATCTTGCACAGCATCCGCAAGACACCGAGGCCACGTTTCTTGCCCACGTAATACCACACCGAGTCGCTGATCAGAGAGGCGACCGCCGCTGCCAGCACGGTCATGAACACGCTCATCTGCCGCTGACCGGCCAGGGCTCCGCAGGTAAGCAACAGGGGCGCCACCGGCACCGGTAATCCCGCCTGTTCGATTAGCACCCACACAAACACCAGCAGGTATCCGTACTGCAGCACGAATTGGATGGTTTCGGTCAAGCAGAGCTAGTCCCCGGCAGCGTCAAACAAGTGGATGCCAATATCACGGCAAAGTTTCGTCGAAATCCCGCTTTTCGCCATTCGCGGTTCGCTTTTCGCGAAATGTATCCCGGCAAAGCGAGAATGACACGCGGTGTCGCGGACTCCAATGCTACCAGCTCTGCGGCCGGTTCTCAGTCGGCTTTTCTGCTGCCGGTTTCACCGACGTCTCCTCGGGTGGCATCTGGTATGCCGGATTCGCAACCCCCATCAGGTACATGTCGAACCAGCCGACAATATTTTCCAGCCGCTCGATGCGGTGCCAGGGCTGCCCCGAG
>CAWBUK010000002.1:0-581835 GCA_963791965.1 uncultured Acidobacteriaceae bacterium
GAGCAGCGCTTCCAGCACAGCATTGCGAACGCGAATGTCATCCTTCACCAGCGGGCCCAGGCCTTCCAGTGCCTGCAGGCGCACACCAGGGTTGCTGTCATAGCGCAGCGAATAGGTAAGCGTCTCGCGGACGCGGGGATCATCCGACTTGCCTTTCAGCGCATCGACGGAATTGAGGCGCACGCCGGAGTTTTCATTGCTCTTGGCGGCGTACAGCAGCAGGTCCTGGATCTTGGGGTCAGTTGCCGCTCCCTGCACCGACTCAGGCATGACCTTGTCGTACTGCACTTTGACTTGATTGGTATTGGGATCGCGCTGAATGGAGGTGACGCCGCTGATAGAGGCTTCGGCAGGAGCGGTGCCCTGCACGGCCGGCAGCGCGCCCGGAGCCTTGCTGCTCATCTGAAACATGGTGCCGATGCCGCCACCAAAGCCCACCAGAAAAATGATCGACGCCAGTGCGGGCGAGAAGCGTACCTGGCGCAGCCATGTCGTGGGATCGAACGATAGACGGTGATACCAGGAGCGGTGCGGCTGCACCTGCTCCAGCGACTCCTGCAGCTTCATGCGAGCCGCCGTCAGGAAGCTGGGCGAAACTTCCTCGACCGGAAGCATGCTCATGGCGCTTTGGAATTGCTGCTGCGCAGAAAGTTCGGCCGCGCATGTTGTGCAACGGACTATGTGCTGATGGACCTCGTGCTGCGCGTCGTCGGCCAGTTCGTTGTACAGGTAAAGCGCGATGTTCTGTTGTACCCAGTCGCAGTTCATTGTGTAACTCCTGCAGCAAGGGCATGAATAAATCCGTTACGTGGACGCACGTCGAGCATTGCAATTACCTCATGTCTTTTAGCGCGGCGCGCAGCTTCTGCGTTCCGCGAAACAGCGTGTTCTTAGCCGTCTCTTCTGTCGTGTTCAAAACTTCGCCAATGGTGCGGAGCTTCAGCCCCTGGTAGTGCTTCATCTCGAAGACCATACGTTCGCGCGGCGTCAGCTTATCCAGCGCTTTGGCGATGCGGCCGCCCAACTCGCGGCGCATCAGGTCTTTCTCCGGGCTGGCGCCTGAGCGCACATCGGCAACCTGATCGAGCAGGTCGAAGGTGTCGCCGTCGGAGTCGGAGATGATGGTGGAATCTTCCTTGCGAACCTGGCGCTTGCGCAGGTAGTCGAGACACAGGTTGGTGACGATGCGATAGATCCAGGTGTAGAACGAGCACTCAAAGCGGAAGTTGTTGATGTTGCGATAGGCTTTGAGGAAAGCTTCCTGGTAAATGTCTTGCGCGTCCTGCTCGGAGCGCGTCATGTGGTAGGCAAGGCGCAGCACCGGCGCGTCATACTGCCGCACCAGTTCTTCGAAGGCCGCGTGGTTACCGCGTTGCGCCTCCCGTATCAGTTCCGCATCGTTCATCCGGCTTTGGGCACGCTCTGCAATACCTCTTTTATACGAGGTTGTCACAAAACATGTTTCGCCGGTATCCCGGTTTGCGCCGGGAAGTACCGGGGGAACCGTCAAAGAAACTGCTACCGCATCGGCCGGCATCGTGACCTCAGGTTGTCAGCTGGCAGGTCCGAATGTCATCGCCTGCAAGAAGATAGACGATTGGCCGGGGGAAGGGTAAGCGGGAAGTGGGATGAACGACCGGTAAGTAGTTTTTGATGGCAGCCCAGCGCTAACTGTAACAAAGCGCAAAAGTTTTCATCTCAAGCGGCTTGGAAATTGCTAAGGGATGCCGCCGCCTATTTCGCAAACGGCGAGCCCGACTGGGCGGAAAGTGTCTTGATCGCTTCGTCGTATATGATCTTGAGATTCGGGGCTGCTGCTGCCTGCTTGCTCTCCAGCCACTTCAGCATGGAAGCCTTCGACGGGTGAGGGAAGTTCGGATCCACATCGATGACCTTCAGTTCCCCGTTGACCTCCTGCACCGTGAACTCGACTTCCTTGTCGCTGCCCACAACCTCAGTTGAATAGCCTTGACCGAGGTTGAAGCGTCCCAGCATGTGGTAAGTCACGGTGACGCGCCACTTGTTGTGATCCTGAGTGACGTTGCTGCCGATGTCGTAGCGCGAAACCACGTCGATCAGCGGGAACTCGGGATTGCTGGACCAGTTGACGACCGGCTTCAGCTTCTGCCAATCCTGATCGCTGAGGCGCGCTCCCTGGTAGTCGAGACGGCAGTATTGCCCGACACGGTTGCGCACGTCGGCCTCATTGGACACCTTTGGAAGTTGGGTGGGGATACCGAACTGCGAGAAAGCGGGTCCGACCGAGAGCAGCATGAAAACCAGCAGGGAACGCATGAGAACCACAATGCCTCAAAGAAGTATTTCTGACTAGAAGAGTAACGGTTCCGGGGAGAGAAGACAAAGCCGGGCGAGTCGAAACCTGGTCGGCACATAGACACACCAAATGCATTTTTTTGACGCGCAGCCAGAAAACCCGGAACTGATAAAGCGAACCTGAGTTTAAGCCGCTATCGACTTTTGTTGAGGACAAAACTGGGTTGGCGATTGTGATAGACTCCGCTGCAATTGGGTCGCACGAAGCCCGCAAATTGTCCTTCTGATTTCGACAAGCAAGTTCAAAACTCAATAGCAGTTTCCCGAGGTCCGCGATGAAAAGAGCGCTTCTGATCGTGTCTGCTGCCGTGCTTGTCCTGTTTCTTGCTGCCTGCGGAAATGGCGGCAATAATCCGCCAAACAATCCCAGTGTGACCGTTTCGCCGGCCACGGCTAACGTGCAGGAAGGCTCGACGCAGCAGTTTACCGCCACGGTCAGCAACACCAATGACAACAACATCACGTGGCAGGTCAATGGAGCGACCGGGGGAAATGCAAGCGTCGGAACCATCAGTGCGACCGGGCTCTACACTGCGCCTTCCGTTATACCTAACCCCGCCAGCGTGACCATCACCGCTTACATTACCGATATGTCGACGGTGTCGGGTTCGTCGATCGTGACCATCACGGCGGTGACCTTCAACAATTCGTCGCTTAAGGGCAATTACGTGTTTGGCATTTCCGGAATCGATGCCAGCCTGAATCCGTTTTATGCCATCGGGGCGATCACGGCGGATGGTGGCGGCAATATCACCGGCGGCGAGGAAGACATCGTCGATACCGGCACCGGATACTTTGGCGCCAGCAACACGACCGGAACCTACAGCGTGGGGTCGGATGGTCGTGGAACATTAACTTTGAGTAACTCCCTCGGGCAGTTCCAGTTCGCAATCGCGTTGAAATCCGGCGGCAACGCAGTGATGAATGAGACTGATACTGGCGTCGTGGCAGCGACCGGAACCTTCGATGCGCAAGGTACCTCGCTGGCAGTTCCCTCTGGCAATTATGCTTTCGGCTTCTCCGGCAGCGGGCTGGGATGCGGGCCGGTGAACTCCGCCGGCATCTTCAACATGAGCGGCAGTGCCATTGGCGGCACGCAGGACGTGAACTGCGGTGGCACCATCGTAAAGAGCCAGGCGGTGACCGGCTCGTACGGCGCGATCGATGCCCTGGGACGAGGCACCGGCTCGTTCAGCGGCTCCAACACCGGCACGTCGAACATGATTTACTACGTGGTCTCAGCGGGACGCTTCCGCTTTCTGGCCGATCCTAACAATCCATCTTTCTTCCTGGGCAGCGCCGATTTGCAGACGGAGCCTACGTTTCCGGCTAACGACTTTAACGGCAGCTATGTGATTAACAGTTCGGCAAACACCAATGCCGGGGTGTCGTACTCGCTGATCCAGATCAACGCCTCGGGGGGAAATGTTTCCAGCGGCTATTTCGATGTCAACGACACGGGTGTTCAAGGCTCGGCGGCGCTCTCCGGCAGCTACAACCTGGGCTCCAATGGATACGTCACTGGCACTTGGAATGTGAACAATGCCAGCCTGCCTTTCGCGATCTACCTGTCTTCCCCCACGCAAGGCTATTACCTGGATGAGCGCACCAATGCGGTTGGCGGCGGCAACATCTATGCCCAGAGCGGCACAGTAACAACCAATGCCGCGTGGGCGGGCAGCTTCGCCACCAAGCAGTTTGGATACTTCATCGTCAACGGGTTGCTGAACAATAGCAATGCCAGCGGAGTGAGCGGGCAGATCTCGGCCGATGGCAACGGGGTTCTGGCTGGAACGCTGGACATTAACGATCCGGGCGGCATCTCCATTGGGCAGACTCTGCAAGGCAGCTACAGCGTGGGCACGACCGCACCCGGTCGCATGACGCTCAGCATTACTACGGCGTTCGAGGGGACACGCAGCTACACCGGATACATCGTAGATCAGCAGCGCGTCTTGCTGCTGGAAACCGACAATAACCTGACCTCAGGCGGAGACGCGATAAGACAGTTCTAGAGGAGATGATTCGTTTTGGGTGGAGCGGTTGAACATCCCCACCCCGGCAAACGAAGCCGGGATGGGGCACCCGATTATCGGCGCGTATAAAAAATGGGGGCGCCCAATGCGGGGGGGCCCATTTTTTCTGATCCTACCGTGCTTACCGTTATGCCCGGGCCGTTTTCTGGTCGCTGAATACCTGGCCGTCGCGGATGTGAATCACGCGGTGCGCGTACTCGGCGATGTCGTGCTCGTGGGTAACGAGGACGATGGTGTTGCCCTGCTCGTGCAGACGATCAAAGAGGGCCATGATCTCAACGCCAGTCTGGGAGTCGAGGTTGCCGGTAGGTTCATCGGCGAGCAGAATCGACGGGCTATTCACCAAGGCGCGGGCGATAGCGACACGCTGGCGCTGGCCGCCGGAGAGTTCGTTGGGCTTGTGGCTCATGCGGCCGTCCATGCCTACGGAACGCAGGGACTCCTTGGCGCGTTCGAGACGCTCGGCGGAAGGGATGCCGGCGTAGATCAGCGGCAGCTCGACGTTGTGCAGCGAGGTGGCGCGAGCCAGCAGGTTGAAGGTCTGAAAGACAAAACCGATTTCCTTGTTGCGAATGCGCGCCAGCTCGTCGTCATCAAGTTCGCTGACCAGCTGTCCGTTCAACCAGTAGCTGCCCTTGCTCGGCGTATCCAGGCAGCCAATAAGGTTCATCAGCGTCGACTTTCCGGAACCTGAGGGCCCCATGATGGCGACATATTCGTTGCGCTGGATCTTGACGTTCACGCCGCGTAGCGCCTGCACCTGCTGTTCGGAACCCATGTCATAGGTCTTCCACAGATCTTCGGTACAGATGACGCATTGCTCGGGAGGCGCCACCATGGTTTCATCACGCAGGGTCGCCAATTCCGTTGCCATTCTTTTCTCCTCGTTGCGCCGCGCATCTGACAGGTCACTCATCAATGATTCGCCTTGGGCGGTCGCGCCGGATTAGGACTCTTCCGTCTTCTTAGCCGGGGTGTTATCTACTTTGACGCTCGCCCCGTTCTTCAGTGTGCGCAGAGTCTTGTAACTTCCGGTGACAATTTCGTCACCCTCCTGCAAACCGCTGGTGACCTCGATGTCAGTCGTGCCGGCAATACCGGTAGTCACTGGTACGAAAACAGCGTCCTTTTTGTTCTTGAGGACGAAAACGCCGGTCAATTCTTCCTTCGGGTCATCTTTGCCCTTTTCGTCCTTGAGGCTGGCCGGGACGACCTTGTCTTTGTCCTTCTTCTTGTCCTTGTCAGTCTCGAGCTCTCCCCGTTGGCGCACCGTGAGCGCCTGGATAGGAATAGCCAACGCGCCGTTGCGGGTTGCGGTGGTGATTCTCGCGGTGGTCGAGAGTCCGGGCAGCAGGTTGTCGGGCGGGTTCTGGATCGTCACCACCACCTTGAAATCCTTGGCCTCCTGGCTGCTCGAGGTGGATTGCGCAGTCGAGACGCCGGTGGAGCGGATGATGGCATTGTTGCCGATCTCCGTCACCACGCCCTGAAAATGCTGCTTGGGAATGGCATCGATCGTGACATCAGCGGGCTGCCCCAATTTCACATTCACGATGTCGGTCTCGTCTACCTTGACCTCGGCGGTGATCACGGAGGTGTCCGCGATCGTCATCAAAGTGCTGCCCGGCGCGTTCTGAATACCGATAACTACGGTCTCGCCTTCGCGCACCGGAAGATTTGTGATGACGCCATCAAACGGCGCGGTGTACTCGGTCTTGCTCAGCACGTCAGTTACGCGGGTAAGATTGGCGGCGTTTTGCTTGATCCGCATATTAGACGAGTCCTGCTGCGCGCGGGCCTGCGCCAGTTTGGCCTTGGCCTGGTTTAACTGCGCCGAAGCGGTATCGTAAGCGGCCTTCTTGGTGTCGTAGTCGGACTTGGCAATGAGCTGCTGCTGGTACAGCGACTGGTTGCGGTCGTAATCGAGGTGGGCACGCTCGTACTCGGCTTCTGCCTGGTGCAACTCGGCGACACCGGTATTCACCGCAGCCTGGGCCGCAACGAAGTCGGTTTGGGCTGAATTGAGTGCGGCTTTGTTGGCGTTGACGTCGGCTTCCGGCTGGACATTTTCGATAGTCCCCAGCATCTGGCCGCGCTTGACGCGATCGCCTTCCTTTACGTAAAGATGCGTGATCTTGCCAAAAGCGTTAGCCCCGATGTTGACGTAAACCTTGGGCTTGATTTCGCCGGATGCACTCACCACCGAGGTGAGGTCTTCCTTGACGACTTTGCCGGTTTGAACGGGCACGACCCCTTTGCGGCTCTGCTGCACTGAGAAGCCGACAATGGCCAGCAGGAGCAGGACGCCACCAACGATCAGCGCAATTTTCTTCCACTTCTTCATGAGTCCTCAATCGGGGAACCCATACAGGCGCACGTATTTGTGGCTTGTTACGGATTGAAACGGAGTAAGGTTCCTGGGCCAGAACGGCGCGCTAACCCGACGCGACCGAACCCTCCACAGCCAGACGCTGCTGCGCGAGGTAAGAGAGCCCTTTCCGGATATTTTGTGATTATATCTGTTCTGCAGCTCTGGTTTGTTGAGCGTGACCCAGAAATAAAAGCAAAGAAGAACTTTAGCTGCGATTGCGGGTTGTAATGAGCTACTGGGGTCGCTGTATGGCAGTCTCTCGCCCGCAACCTTGCGTTCACACCCGCGAAAACTTACAATTTATTCACCCAAAGTGTGTCTTGGCAGGAGTCTGGTAGCAGCAATGAAGTTTTCGTTTGTTCGCGTTGTTTTGAGCTCGCTGGCCGGTGTTGTTTTGCTGGCGAGTGTAGTAGTCGCGCAAAATCCCGGTAACGTACCAAGCAGCACCACCGACGGGTCTCCCGCCATGGCGGCGGCTCCCAACAATCCACCGCCCAAAGCTCCCGCGGCGCAGCCCACTGTCACCACGGTCAACGGAAGAAAAATAGCGGACGACAAGGACGCGAACGTCGATCTTGCGGCTCCTGCTGCTGCTCCTGCGTCCAGCGCGCCGGCGGCAAGCACCGATCAGGCCGATCCCCTGAAACGCGAGCTGAGCCCGCAACAGAAGAAGCAAAACTCGAAGCGACTCAAACAGGAATTGGGCTCGAGTTACAAGAAGTGGCTTAATGAAGACGTGCGCTGGATCATCAGTCCGGAAGAGTTGACTGCCTTCAAAGCGCTGTCGAACGACGAAGAGCGCGACGCGTTTATCGAGCAGTTCTGGCAACGTCGCGATCCCACTCCTGATACGGAAGAGAACGAATTCAAGGAAGAACATTACCGGCGCATTGCGTACGCCAACGAACATTTTTCTGCGGGTCGCGCGGGATGGCGCACTGATCGCGGACGCATCTATATCGTCTTTGGGCCACCCGATGAAATCGAGACACATCCTTCCGGCGGCACGTATGACCGGCCCCTTGAAGAAGGTGGCGGCGAGACGTCAACCTTTCCGTTCGAAAGATGGCGTTACCGCTACATGGAGACGCTGAACTCGGCGAACAAGCAGGAAGTCTGGATCGAGTTCGTCGATACCTGCATGTGCGGCGACTACCACATCAGCATGGATCCGAACGAGAAAGACGCGTTGCTGCACGTTCCGGGCGCCGGTCTGACGCAGTACGAGCAGATGGGACTGGCCAGCAAGAGCGATCGTATCAGCGGGTTCGGCACGGCTCCCCAGGGGCCTTTATCGGGCTCGGCGAACACCAACACGTTTGAGCGCCTGGAACAGTGGGCCGCTTTGCAGCAGGCTCCGAAAATCAAGTTCAAGGACTTGGAAGAGGTCGTCAGCCACAAGATCAACGTCAACCTGATGCCGTTCGACGTCAGGACCGATTTCGTGAAGATCACGGACGATACCGTGTTGACGCCGGTCATCATCTCGGTCAAGAACAAAGACATTACGTTTGTAAACAAGGATGGAATCCAGCGCGGCACGGCAAATATCTTTGGGCGGGTCACGACCATGACCGGCCACATTGTGCAGACGTTTGAGGACACGGTGCAGGTCGACGTGCCCACCGAGTTGCTACCTAAAACCCAGGAGCACTCGTCGCTGTACTGGAAGGCGTTGCCGCTGCGCCCTGGCCGTTATCGCTTCGACGTGGTGGTCAAAGACGTCAACGGGGATCGCGTCGGAACCTGGACGCATGGCGTCGTGGTTCCCGAGTATTCGGACGACAGGCTGGCTTCCTCCTCGCTGATCCTGGCGGACCACCTGGAAAAGGTTCCTGCCAAGAGCGTGGGCGCCGGCAACTTTGTTATTGGCCAGACCAAGCTGGCGTATCCGCACATCGAACCGGCGAACGGACAGCCGGCAAGTTTCCACCGCGACCAGGCGATGAACCTGTGGATGCAGGTGTACAATTTGCAGTCCGACGACAAAACCAAGAAACCGTCTGCCAAGTTCGAGTACGAGATCGTGAACCTGGCGGACAACAAAGCGGTATTGCACACCAGTGAATCCACCGACAGTATGGAAAATGTCGGGGAGCAGGTGACGCTGGAAAAGCGGCTGGCGCTGAGCGGTCTTCAGCCCGGCCAATACCGATTAACGGTGAAAGTAGCCGATAACGTTTCCAAGCAAGAGATAGCGCCCTCGGTACGATTTGCTGTCGAGTAGCTTGGAAGGGCCCGCGGCAGCAGTTTGGGCCGCGATGCTTTTTATCCCGGAAAGACGCTCTGTGGGGTTATCAGAATGACCCGTACAACAGGCTGGGTCCTTATCTCCGTACTCGCGCTGTGCCTCGCGGCCAGCGCAGCGGTGACGCCAGGATCGATCTCTGGGTTCGTAAAAGATTCTGCTGGCGTTCCGCAGATGGGTGCCGCGGTCGAGGTCTTCGGTACCGCGACCGGCCAGCACCAGCTCGCCTACACAGACGAGTCCGGCCACTTCAGCTTCAGCGGACTGCTGCCCGGCTCCTACGATCTGCGCGCTACCGCAACCGCGTTCCTGCCTACCGTGCGGGAGGATGTAGCACTCACCGCGGGCGCGGAGAAAATTCTAAATCTCACGCTCAGCACGCTCTTCGAAGCGGTAAAGATGTTGCCCCCGGCCAAGCGTAGCGGCAACGAAGACGATAGCTGGAAGTGGACCTTGCGCTCGACGGCGAACCGGCCCATCCTGCGCTTCGACGACGGCACCCCCGTGGTAGTTGAGTCGGCGCAGACCGAAAGAGCGTTTACTGGCGGATTGGCCTTTGTCGCCGGCGGCGCTGGCTCGGGCTACGCCAGCGGGTCAGACATGGGGACGGCCTTCAATCTGGAGCACTCGATCTTTTCTGACTCGACGCTCGGAGTGAACGGCACGCTGGGCTACAACGCCGGGATTCCAGATGGAGTCCTGCAGGTTTCGTATCATCGTCAGGGCTACGAAGATGGTATGGGCCCACAGATGGCGCTTAGTATCCGGCGCTTCGCGGCCCCCCAGAACGGCGTTCGCCTGGGCTCGCTACAGGCACTGTCGTTCTCCTATTCCAACGGATTCTCCATCGGCGAACTGCTGGACATTCGCGTGGGCAGCGAAGTACAGGCGATCCAATTCATGGGCCGCGCTAACGCGGTTCGACCTTACGGAACGCTGGATGTGCATCTCGGCTCAGACACCATCCTGGAATATAAGTACACCACCAGCGAACCAAACCAGGGCGGCATGGCATTTGCGGGGCCGGGGGAGATAGCGCAGGACGGTCCGCGCATGTCGCTGGCCAACTACGACCCGCTGCTGGAAAATGCTCATCATCATGAGATTTCCATGTCGCGGCGTTTCGGTGATGAGAATAACCTGCAGGTGGCTTATTACCGCGACCGGGTGAAAGATCCTGAATTGCTGGGTGTCGGTGAGATCACGAACGACGAAGGCTACTTCCTGCCCGATGTTTACTCCGGGACTTTCAGCTTTACTGGTGGTGAGTTGCAAGCGCAGGGAGTGCGCCTGGTGTATGAACGCAAGCTAGGCGACTCGCTGGCGGCTACCTTCGATTATGGATACGGCGGCGTCCTTGAACTGGACCAGCCCGGTGTGGACTGGTCGCTGGTGCACGACCACTTACGACAGGCGTGGCGGCACTCAGCGGCGTTGAAGCTGAACGGAAAATTGAATAATTCGCGCACCACGTGGATGGCTTCGTACCGCTGGATTAGCGGGCAAGCGGTTACCCCGGTCGACATGTTCGACGCCTCGGCGGGACAGTCGGAACCGTTCCTCAATTTGCTGCTTCGCCAGCAGATTCCGCACTGGCGTTTCCTGCCGGGTAGCGGCCACATGGAAGCCGTCGTCGATCTGCGCAACCTGTTGGCGCAGGGTTATGTTCCCATGCTGGGGCCCGACGGCAAAACGGTATACCTCGTGCAGTCGGCGCGCAGCGTTCGCGGCGGCGTATCGTTCACCTTCTAGGCTTTTGCAATTGAGATGAAGCGGGCAGGTATTTCCTGCCCTTTTTGTTTTGCGGGTCTTCTAGGGCTTATGCCGGAGATTCGCAATGCGTTAACCACACGGGAGTTACGTCTCTTTTTGGCTCAGGCCTCAGCCCAATCGGACTACAATAGCAGCAGAGTTCCCCCATGGGTTTTGTTCCAGCCGCAGTCCCATCGCAGCATCACAGTGGTGCATCTTATGGGCAGAGTAGCTGGTTGCGTACGGAACCTTTAAAGAGTTGCATTGTATCGAAATCTAGAATCTGTAAGAGCGGGCTGTAATCCCGGATGTTAGGCCGCAAGGACAAAGTTTCGGAAGGTCGCCTCACGGCCGTGCAATACGTGCTGCTGGGTGTCTTTCTTGTTCTCGCGTTCGGACTCTGGCGCCTGCAGATCGCGCACAGCGACTACTACACCTCGCTGGCTGAGCAAAACCGCATCAAGCAAGTGCCGATCCTGGCGCCGCGCGGCAAGATTCTCGACCGCGAAGGCCGCATCATCGTCGACAACTATCCTTCGTTTTCCGTTCTGTTGCTGCGCGACCAGAAGCGCGACCTGAACGCCGATGCCGATCTCATCGCATCCGGTCTGCACATGCAGCCGGATGAGTTGCGCGCGCGGTTGAAGCGCATGGCCGCAGTGCCGGGATATCAGCCGCTTTTCCTGAAGGACGACATCACACCCGACGAGCTGGCGTTCATCGAATCCCACATCGCGGAACTGCCCGAGCTCGAAATCATCAACGTGCATCGCCGCTTGTATCCGCGGAATGGATTCATGGCGCACGTCATCGGCTATGTCGGCCAGGTAAGCGAAGACATGCTGCAGCAGCCGCAATGGGAGCTCTACAATCCCGGCGACATCGTCGGCATGTCGGGCCTCGAAGCTTATTACAACGACATCCTTATGGGCCAGAACGGCTCACGGCAGGTGCTGGTGAACAGCCGCGGCAAAGAAGTCGGAACCCTGAAGGATGTGCCAGCCATTCCTGGCAAGCAGCTTCGCACCACCATTGATCTTGATCTGCAGATCGCAGCCGAAGAGGCGCTGGAAGGCAAACCGGGTGCGATTGTTGCCATGGATCCGCGCAACGGTGAAATCCTGGCGATGGTGAGCCGTCCGGCGTTTGATCCTAACGAGTTTGCGGTAAAAATCACGCGCGACGAATGGAACCGGCTGATCACCGATCCCGGCAAGCCACTGCTCAACAAAGCCATTCAGGCGCAACTCGCTCCTGGTTCGGTCTTCAAAACCATTATGGCGACCGCCGGATTGCAGGAAGGAATTGCGCAGGACCTGGTCGTCAACTGCGGCGGCGGCAAGACCTTCTACGGCCGTTTCTTCAAGTGCTGGATCGCCGCCAACCACGGCTCGCACGGCAGTGTGACGATCCAGAAGGCTATCTATCAGTCGTGCGATTCATACTTCTACACCCTGGCGGAGAAGCTGGGCATCAGCAAGATCGCGAAGTGGGCCACCATGCTTGGCCTCGGGCAGAAGACCGGCATTGATCTGCCGCAGGAAGCTTCCGGCGTAATGCCGTCGGAGGAATGGAAGATCAAGAACTTCAAGCAAAAGTGGTATGCCGGCGAAACGATTTCCGTCGGCATCGGGCAGGGAGCCGTGGCTACCACGCCCATCCAGTTGGCGCGCGCAGTGGGAGCCATCACTACCGACGGAAATCTGGTCCATCCTCATCTCGCATTTCCTGACCAGTTCCCCCCGGGATTCAAGCAGGTATCGACCTATCGGGACGAGACCAAGATTCCGATCGACGAGAAAAACTGGGTCACCATCACCGATGCCATGGCGGAAGTAGTATCGCCAATCGGTACTGCTGGTCGTGCGGCGGTTAAAGGCGTTGACATCGCGGGCAAAACCGGCAGCGCGCAAACCGTCTCCAACGATCTGAAGAAGAAGATGAGCGCGAAGGAGAAGGGCGAGTTTAAGGACAACGGCTGGTTCGTCGGCGTCAGCCCGCGGCGCAATCCCGAGATCGTTGTGGCATGCCTGTTTGAAGGTGGCGAGCACGGAGCTCTCGCCGCCGTAGTCGCGACCAAGGTCATAGCCGCCTACGTTGAGAAGCAGCGCACGCGGCAGACGCTGGTTGCCAAGGCTAATGCCGCAACTCAACCCGGAGCCGGTAAGGCTGAAGTCGCCGCCGTGTGGCATCAGGCCGATGCCAATACCGGTGGCGCTCCGACCGACAATATGCAAGCCGGACATTTCACTATCGATACGACAGGTAAGGTCAAGCCGGTGGCGGCCGCCCCGGGAATGACCGAGAAGGCGGCGCCAGCTCACGAGTTGCAAACTACCGAGTCGCATCCCGAGATGGCGGCGCCTGAGTCCGATACCGGCGTTACGCCGGCGCAACCTTCGCTGCGGAGTGAGGGCGAGCAGTCGCTACCCAACCCTAATCAAAAGCCGTCTCCGAAGCCGCAGAGCGCTCCTCCCATTCCCCCTGCTCAACCTGCCGGTGCTCCGCCAGCCGCATTCATTCAGGAGCAGCATCGGTGAGCCGCTACGTTTCTTTTCGCGATTTCGATTGGGTGCTCCTGGTCCTGGTGCTATTGATCTGCGCGCTGGGCGTGGTCGAAATCTACAGCGCTACCCTTGGTACAAAGTTTTTTGGAGTTCACATCAAGCAGATGTACTGGGTGTTGGGCGGCGTGGCCATCATGTTTGCGATGAGCCTGTTCAATTACCAGGCCCTGCTGGCACGAGTGCCTTTGCTGTACATCATTTCGATCGGCTCCCTGGTCGCGGTAAAGCTGTTCGGACAAAAGTACCTGGGCGCGCGCCGCTGGATTCAAGTCCCCGGTTTGGGCCACTTCCAGCCTTCGGAATGGGTGAAGCTGGTGCTCATCCTGGCGATGGCGAAGTACTTCTCCGACAATGTGAAGGGCGATCCCGACGGGCAGGACATGGTCAAAGCCGCAGCGCTGGTCGGCGTGCCCATGCTGATGGTGCTGTCGCAGCCCGATCTCGGCACCGCCCTGACTTATCTTCCCATCGCGATTATGGGGCTGTTCCTGGGAGGCCTGAAGTTGCGCCACGCGTTAGTGGTGCTGGCGATTGCAGGCTTGCTGGCCCCAGTGGGATGGCACTTTCTGAAGCCGTATCAGCGGGACCGGCTTACCAGCTTTATGGAGCCGGAGGCCGACTCGCAGGGCAAGGGCTATCAGGTCATACAGTCGCTGGTAGCGGTAGGCTCGGGGGGAATCTTCGGCAAGGGAACAGCGCAGGGCAGCCAGACGCAGGGTCAGTTTTTGCCGGTGCCGCACACCGATTTCATCTTTGCCGCATTCGCCGAGGAACACGGCTTCATAGGCGCTATGGCCGTCCTGCTGCTATACTTTGTAGTACTGATGCGTCTGATTCAGAACGCACAGACAGCTCCTGACCGGGCTGGGGCCTTTGTGGTCATGGGGGTGGTCGCGGTTCTCGCGTTCCATATCCTGGTCAACGTCGGAATGGTGGTTGGTTTCATGCCGGTCACGGGTATCCCCTTGCCATTAATGAGTTATGGGGGATCGTCAGTACTGTTCATGTTCCTGGCGCTGGGCATTGTGATGAACATTCGCATGCGCCGGTTCGTGAACTGACAAAGTCCGCTATCGAACGCACAGATGCGGACCGGGCTGTATCAGGGCACGGGTTCAGTCGTGCTGCAGGAGCAAAGAGAAGTTGGGGCATCGGCCCCGCGGGTATCGAACCCGCATCTGATTGACGAGATAAGCGGTTTCACCCGCCGCGAGGTGTTCCAGAGAAACAAATGGACCTTCGAATGGGTGACAACAAGATTACGAACGCCCTCGCGATAAGAGGGTAATTCACCGGTCGCTTTGGAAAGGGACCGGACAGGGATTGCAAGGTTCGTTGCGGTAGGCGGGAAACGGCCCCACCAGAGATTGCAGCCGAAGTCGAGTGACTCGGTTTAATGTCGCCAGTCTGGGAGTGAGGCCACAAACCTAAGCAATGCGCCCGGTTATTCGGTGCACAAGATTCCATCAAAAGCAGTAGCGCGAATCAGGTCAACGGACCACCTCGGCATCAGCCCGGGTGTACGTAGAAGCTTGCTTCGGACCTAGTCACACCGAGATCCATCCTCCTGTCCGTTTCCCCGGCTCAATGCGCCGGTGAACCGGAGTATCCATGAACAAAGAATTGTATGTGTCTTCTACACCGCACGAGACCCGTGTCGCGTTGACGGAAGACGATCAGCTCTCCGAAGTATTTTTTGAGCGGGAGAACGAGTACACCCTTGCCGGTTCCATTTACAAAGGCCGCGTAACCCGCGTGCTGCCTGGTATGCAGTCGGCTTTCGTCGACATTGGCCTGGAGCGCGATGCCTTTCTGTACGTCTCCGATTTTCTCGAGGTCGGTGGGGAAGATGGCGAAGAGGAGTTCGACGACATTCCTGCAGGGCGGGGAACGGTAGATCTCAGGCCGAAGGAACAGCAGGTGGCCGCGCCTGCTGCTGTCCAGGATCAGGAAGAAGACGAGGCAGAGATCGAAGCTGTCGGCGAAGACTTCACTCCGCAGAACGGGAATGGCGAAGCGGAAGAATCTAAGGCAGCCGGCGATGAGAGCGAGTCTGAAGAAGGGTCTCGCCGCTGGCGTGGACGCCGCCGTCGCCGTGGCGGACGCCGCGGACGTGACGAGGAGCAGCCGTCGCGCAGCGAGGCTTCCGCCGAACCAGGCACGCCCCCACCCTCTGACACGCCCCGTCAGGAATTACGCCAGGAGTCGCGGCACGAATCGCGTCAAGAATCGCGGCCGGAATCACGACGCGAATCGCGACAGGACTCACGCCAGGACTTCGGACCGCCCCCGGGCTACACGCCCATTATTCTGCCGGGCGAGTCGATTTCGAAGTACAGCGGACGCAACCAGCAGCCCGAGCGGCAAACCATCAGCTCGCAGCCCGAGGTAGCGCCGCATGCTGAGGATTGGGGCGACGAGCCTCCGACGATTTTCGATCTTGCGGAGCGCGAAGGAGAGTCCGACGCAAACTCGACGCAGCCCGAACAGCACAGCGCTAGCGAGCGCGGCCACATCGCGACCGAGCCCGAGCAGTTGGAATGGGCCGCCGCCGGCTCGCACATCACCAGTCGGAGAGCGAGGAGCAGGAATCCGTCCCGCCGCCTAAGGTTGAGGCAACGGTCGCTGCTCCCGCAGTCGTGGAAGAGAGCCACGCGGAAGATCACGACGATTCGGAGACAGTTTTTGAAGTTGCCGAGCGTCGCGACTTCGACGACGACGAAGTAGAGGAGTCGAGTCAGTCCGTGGTGGAAGATGCGATGGTTGAGCCGCATCGCCATTTCGCTTCCGAGCTTTCAGCTCCAGATAACGGTTCATCCGACGATGTTGCAAACGGCGTAGGCTTCGAAGCCGAGCAGACAGTTGCACACCTTCACCCGGATGAGTCTCCTGCGAACGATCACTCGCTGCCTTTCCCGGGTCATGGTGCTGCTCCCGACAGTGCGCCGCAGGGTCGCACCCTGGAGCACGAGACTCTGGAAGACGAAGAGATGGAATTCCATCCTGTGCCCGAAGACCTGGAAGCTCTGAATGAGGCGGCGGCGGATTCCGATCTTGACCTGATCGAGGAGACCCTCGATGCGGATAATGGCTACAGTGAGCGCTGGCTTCCGAAAATCGCCGATGTCGACGAAGAAGAAGTGCTGGCTGCCGAGATGCGTGGCGAGACGTATCAGGTCGCAGGCGACGACGAGAATGGCGACGACGAGGAAGACGAAGATGCCAACGGGCGCGCCGAGTTGCGTGCCGCCTCGCCGACCATGGCTTATCAGCAGCGCCAGCAGAACGAGCGTCCCGGCTATGAGCGCCGTGGCCAGCGTGGCCGTCGCAGCAACAACCGCCGCAACAATGTTCGGCCTCGTCCGCATTCAAACCGGTCGCAGCCGCTGATCACCGATCTGTTGAAGGAAGGCCAGGAAGTCCTGGTCCAGATTGCCAAGGAGCCCATCGCCAAGAAGGGCGCGCGCATCACCAGCCACATCGCGCTTCCCGGCCGCTTCCTGGTCTACATGCCGACGGTGAACCACGTCGGCGTCTCGCGCAAGATCAACTCCGAGGAGGAGCGCCAGCGGCTGAAGCGCATCGTTACCAGCGAGCGCGAGAACGGTCTGGGCGGATTCATCGTCCGCACCGCCGCTGCCAACATCAAGGAAGATGAACTGCGCGCCGACATCCGCTTCCTCAAACACCTGTGGTCCGAGATCAAGACCCGCACCGAAACCAGCAAGGCTCCGGCGCTGATCTATCACGACCTCAATCTGGTCGAGCGCATCCTGCGCGATCAGGTGAACGCCGAGTTCTCGCAGATCTGGGTCGATACCGAAGACGAGTACGAGCGCGTCATTCGCTTCGCTAACCGCTTCCAGCCCTCGATTGTGCGGCGCATTAAGCTCTACACCAAGGAAACGCCGCTGTTCGAGCAGTTCGGCATCCAGGACGAAATCGACAAGTCGCTGAAGTCCAAGGTATGGCTGAAGAGCGGCGGCTACATCGTCATCAACCAGACCGAAGCCCTGGTCGCCATCGACATCAACACCGGCAAGTACGTCGGCAAGACGCAGCGGCTGGAAGACACCATCGTCAAGACCAACATCGACGCCATCCGGGAGATCGTGCGGCAGATTCGCCTGCGCGACCTCGGTGGCATCATCGTGATCGACTTCATCGACATGGATGAACGCAAGAACCGCCAGAAGGTCATGGCAGCGCTGGAAGACGCGCTGCGCGCCGATCGCGCGCCATCCAAGGTTCTTCAGTTCAACGACTTTGGATTGGTCGCCATCACTCGTAAGCGGGTGAAGCAGTCGCTGGAGCGCACCTTGGGCGAGTCCTGCCCGTATTGCACCGGCGCGGGCTTCGTGAAGTCGGTGACGACGATGTGCAACGATATCTACGTCGAGATGCGCAAGATGATCAAGCAGCACGACCGCAAGGAGGTTACCCTGCGCGTCAACCCTGAGGTCGCCAAGGCGCTCAAGGTGGACAACGGCAAGCTGATCGGCGAGATGGAAGAATTGATCGGCAAAACCGTGATCGTCAAAGGCGATCCGCTGCTGCACCAGGAGAACTTCGACATCCACTAGGGTAGAGCGGCTCGCTTTGAAAGGGCAGGGCTTCAGCCGTGCCGTTACGAAAACGCACGAACTCTGGGTGCCCCATTCCGCCATCGTTTGGCGGGGTGGGGCTTTTGCTTTCAGGGCGTAGCGCTTTCCTCTTTACACCCTACGTCTCTCCCGCATAACATGCTGTGCGCCCTTCTGGTTTGGCAAACAACCCGAGAATTCAGGGGCGAATTACGTCTTTCATGAGGAGAGTATGAAGCCACAGAAAACGATTCTGCTGTTGTTATGCGTACTGGCCGTGCAACTGTTCGCACAATTCGCCATGGCGCAGGAGCCACCTTCGCCCGAGAAGCAGGAAGCCATCGCCAAACTGGAGAAGTTGTCCGCCGAGCTGCAACTGACACCGCAGCAGAAGAAGCAGATGATGCCCATCATGATGGAAGAGGCCAAGAAGATGAAGGCCGTCAAGGCCGACGCGTCGCTCGGCCCGCTTCAGAAAGCCATGCAGATGAAGCAGATTGGCACTGACATGGATACGAAGGTGCAGCCGATTCTCAACCCGCAGCAGTATCAGAAGTTCGAACAGATACGCACTCAAGAGCGGGAACAGATGATCCAGAAGATGCGCAGCGGACAATCGATGTAGAGTTTATTCGCAGTGTGCCCCACTCATTCCTTCGGTTGGAATGAGTGGGACTGCTAGATCGTTACAGCGCGACCGACGTTCTTTCCTGCGCGCGCTGGCTAACCAGGTAACCGGCTCCGAAGAACATCGCGCTGAACAGCAGGTCCGAAACCGCCGTATTGCGGAAGAACGGTACGCCAGCTGCCATGCAGGCTACCAGGCCGTTCCACGTCGCCGGATACATCTCGCGCGAGACCGTCCACACTGCGAAGTTGCTCACCAGGAAAAACGAAATCGACGCCGCCAGCGACGCGCCAACCACCCGCGGCACCGACGTGTTGCGCGCCAGCAATCCGCCGAACAGAAGGATTGCCGCGTACCATCCCCACGTGACCACTTGGTCCCATCCCAGCGGATACGAATACACGAACTTGTTCAGGTACAGGTCGCAAACGATGAGCAACGCCAGTGGCGTGATCATCTTGTTGCGCGGCATGCGGGCGCCAAAGAACAGCAGGGCTGCCGCAACTGGCGTGAAGTGGAATGGCATGGGCACGGCCCGGGCGTGCACCAGAACCGCGAAAGCTACAAAGAGATAAGCCAAAATTGTCATTGCGTGTCCCTAAAGGCGAGGTTCGGAATCTTTGATTCTGTACGGTATCTCGTGTTGAGTCAAGGTCGATTATCGCGGCGCTCAAAGAAGATTGCGCAACAAGAAATACGGGTCGGCCGGTTCTACTTCTCTACTCCCAGCGCGGCGGGCCGCTCGGAGTTGGGTCCCTGCGCCTCGACCTGCAAATCAGGGCTGAGCAGCACGAATCCGCCGAGCGCTGTCCGTCCAGGATAGGCGTACCGCAAATCCTGAAAGTTCACCAGGTATCCCTTAGGATCGCCTTCGAGAATCTGGGTTTCGACGAAGGGAAACACTGCCCAATCGAGGTACACACGACCGAAATACGAAGCCTTGGCCGCCTGAGAGGCCGGCGTCTCTTCAGGCTTGTAGAAGGTGCGCGCCTCGTCATGCGGATCGACCTCGGGCTTCCTCGAATCGACCGCCAGAGTCTGGAAAAAGTCCCGCGTCTCCACCACTCCGAGCCAGCGATAAGGATTAATCACGTTGGGATACGCCGCAATCTTTGTTGCCGTCTCACCGTTGTAGGTGACGGCGTTCATCGCGCTGAGTGCGCGGCGATGCTGAAAATCGCGATATCCCCACAGCGCGACCACCAGAATCAAGGCAACGATCGCGCTCACGCTGCCACGCGGGCCCCTGCTGCGAGCCCCGACTTCCTGGTTGATAAGCCCAAAGAACCACGGCAGCGCCAGTCCGAGGATCAACACGGCCAGCATCAGCGGTTCGATAATGAACATGATGTCCCACGAATACCAGCGGTAGTTGAAGGGCTCGAACAGACGAATGCCGTACGCCGTCGTGTAGTCGAGCAGCAGATGGCTCAGCGCGGCGAGCAGCGCCAGCCAATACAGCAGTGTCCAGCGAATCGGCGGATATCCCGCTCGCGGCTTTCGCTTCCCCAGCCACAGACGATGCAATATGTACACGCCGAGCAAGGTGGCCGCGGCCATGAATGGAACGCCGACAAAGGAATGCGTGATGCCGCGATGATGCTGCAGCGCCGCGATCGGGCCCTTGAGGTCCCAAATCACGTCGATGTCGGCAGCTTCCGCCGCGAACAGCATAGTCAGGGTGGCGTAGGCCGTCTTGCGATTAAACCCGGCGCGCCCCATACATGCGCCGGTGAGCATGTGAGTTACAGGATCCAAGAATTCAATTATGCACTGCGGGTGCCCCATCCTTTCCCTGCATCTGGGAAAGGGTGGGATTGGTACACCGTCACTGGATATGTTCAGTCTTGCCTTGCAGCAAATCAATCGCGTGGGACAAGACATCGGCCACAGCTGCCAGCGACTCAATCGCGCCGCTTGGGCTGCCCGGCAGGTTGAGAATCAGCGACCGCTCGTACACGCCGCAAACGCCCGCGGCTCAGGATGGCGGTGGGAGTCGCTTTCAGTCCTTCCGCGCGCATCTTCTCGGCAACCCCATCGATCAGCTTCGAGCACACGGCTCGCGTCGCCTCTGGAGTGACATCCTTCTCGGCGATGCCGGTGCCCCCGGTGGTCACCACCAGCTGGGCCATGTAACACAAGGCCTTCAAGGACTCCTCGATCAGGTCCTGCACGTCGGAGACAATGCCGGTCGAGACCACTTCGAAGCCCCGTACGCGCAACTCCTCGGCGACGGCCGGTCCCGAACGGTCTTCGCGCGTGCCTTCTGTAACCGAATCGCTAACCGTCAATACAGCGGCGGTAATCATCGCATTCTCCTCGATTAAGACTTCTTGCGCCGGTAGTCGCCACTCTTGCCGCCCGACTTGCGCTCCAGCACGACTTCCCGGATTTCAATTCCTTTATCCAGAGCCTTGCACATGTCATACACTGTCAGAGCTGCTACCGAAGCCGCCACCAGCGCCTCCATCTCGACTCCGGTAACAGATGTGGTTCGAGCCAGCGAGCGAACTATTATCCCACGTTGTGTGACTTCGCAAGAGACATCGATTTTGCTGAGCGGAATCGGGTGGCACATGGGAATCAGCTCCGAGGTGCGTTTCGCAGCCTGAATACCAGCGATGCGCGCAACTTCCAGCGGATCGCCCTTGGGATTCTGTGGCAGCGCCCGCAGAACCTCTTTGCTCATGGCGACAAACGCCCGCGCCTCCGCCTCCCGCAATGTGGGACTCTTAGCCGACACGTCAACCATCGACGCGCGACCCGCGGCATCGTAGTGCGACAGCTTCTTCGGTGCTTTGTCTTTCTTGGCCATTAGAACGAAAGAACCGTAATGTTTTCTCCCCCTGCGAAATTGCTCTTTGTCGGGAGGTACCACAATGTAGCAGTTCGCCTGGGCGAGGGCCATCAAGTCGCCAGAACCCTGCCACTTGAGCAACTCCGCCTCCGGCTGCTCGGGTGTGCCTTCCAGGCGGCCAGGCAGAAATCGCGTCAGTCCAGGCTTTATTTTGAAATCGGACCTCAAACGCGCCTGCGCGAACTGAGGTGCTTGCGGACGTGCTCCGGCCAGCGCATCGAGCACCGGCCTCACAAAAAGCTGAAACGTCACCATAGTCGAAACCGGATTGCCCGGAAGTCCGAAAAAGGGAGTTGCCTTGTTCGCTCCCCGAAGCTCTCCAAAGACCAGCGGCTTGCCCGGCTGGATCAGCACGCCGGTGAAGAAGAACTGTGCTCCCAGCGTGGCCAGCGCCTGCTCGACCAAATCGTACTTGCCCATCGACACGCCGCCGCTCAACAGCAACAGGTCGCACTCCGCACCTTTGCGAATCAGCACTTCCAACTCGGCGGCATCGTCGCGCGCAATCGGCAGGATCACTGCGTCTCCGCCAGCGTCATTAATCTGTGCCGCCAGCGAGTAGCTGTTGGAATTGCGAATTTCGTTGGCGCCAGGAACAAAGTTGATGTCGACCAACTCGTCGCCGGTGGCCAGAACTGCGACTCTGGGCCGGCGATAGACGGCGACGTCGGCCCGACCGACGGCGGCAGCGATCGCCACCGTAACGTGGTTGACGCGCGTGCCACGCGCTACCATGACATCGCCCTGGCGCGCCTCGGAGGCGGCGGCAACGACATTCTCGCCGCGCGCGACCGTCCGCTTCACCGTAACGCTGTCGCCTTTGTTCTCGGTGTACTCGACCATGAGGACGGCATCTGCGCCGCTGGGGACGGGCGCTCCGGTCATGATCTCAACTGCCTCGCCCGGAGTAACGGTGATCGAGCTATGCGCCTCACTGGCGCCGGCCTTCAACTCTCCGATACACCGCAACTGCGCCGGCACATCGGCCACGTCTTCTGCGCGGACCGCATAACCATCCCGTGTGGATCGCGGAAAGGGCGGGAAGTCGCGATCAGCGACCAGATCTTCCGCCAATGCCAGCCGCATGCCGTCGAGCAAGGAGACGAGTTCCGGCTCGGTAGGAGAAAGGCCAGAGGAATATTGCTGAACCGCGGCGAGAGCCTCACTAAAGCTGAGAACTTGCATCGTCTAAATTGTCCGGCATTCAGTCTACCGTAGGGCTATGCTGCACCGCTGCACGGTGAATCGTTTTCACCACGGAGGCACGGAGAACACGGAAGAACCATCTCTTGTAGTTTTGTCGCCTACCAAGGAATAGCGGAATCTCAACCTGGCCTCTCGCTTCCGGATCCCCAATTCTCCGTGCCCTCAGTTCCTCCGTGGTGGGCCCCATTTCCGGTCTCGCACACTTAAGGTTTACGCGCAGGACTGATATTCTGCTTTCAGGACAAGGTGCGTTCAATGAAGCAGTTCTACATTCGGGATTGCAGTCAGCAGGAAAACCAGACCATTACGTCGAGCTTTGTGGTCGCCTCCAAGCAGGTCAAGGCCAAGAAGAATGGCGAGATGTACCTTTCGCTGGTGCTGGCGGACCGCAGCGGGCAACTGCAAGCCAACATGTGGGACAACGTCTCCGACAGTATCGACGAGTTCGATCAGGACGACTTCGTCAAGGCCAAGGGCGTCATCCACAAGTACAACGGCCGCTGGCAGATGACCGTACACAAGCTGCGCAAACTGGGCGACGTGGAGATCGATTACTCCGATTTCATTCCCAAGACCACGAAAGACATCGACCAATTGTGGGCGAAGCTGGGCGAATTCGTGGACAGCTTCGAAAATCCCTGGCTTAAGCGACTGGTACAAGCTTTCATGGCCGATGAGGCGCTGGCGGCCGCCTACAAGTGCGCGCCTGCGGCCAAGACGCTGCATCACGCTTTCGTCGGTGGCTTGTTGGACCACGTGGTGTCACTGTTCACCGTGTGCGACCTGGCGTCACGCAACTATCCCGATGTAAACCGCGATCTTTTGCTCACCGGAGTCTTCCTGCACGACATCGGTAAAATTCATGAGCTCGCGTATCAACGGTCCATTACCTACACCACCAAGGGACAGCTGCTGGGCCACATGATCATCGAGCTCGAGATGTTGCATGAGAAGCTGGCCGGCATCCCCGGATTTCCCGACGAGCTGAAGATACTCATCGAGCACCTTATCATCAGCCACCATGGTCAGTACGAGTTTGGCTCGCCCAAGCTGCCCATGTTTCCAGAAGCGCTCATGCTGCACTATCTCGACGATCTCGACTCCAAGATGGAGGCGATGCGGGCGCAGTTTGTGCGCGAGGCCGAGCTGCCCGGCGCGTGGACCAGCTATAACCCATCGCTCGGACGTCCGCTGCTGAATAGCAGGAGATTTTTGGAACCTAAGCCGCAGCATGACAGCGCGCCGGAAGCACAAACCCAGGCCGCGGCAGCGGGAGCGAATTCGGACTCAGGTGAAGCCTTCGCGGCCGCTGAAAATTCGAATGGTACGGATTCGCAACCCAGTACGGTGGTTCAGATGGAATTGACGGTTACGGAAGAGTCGGACTCAGATCCTTCGTCATCCCCGCTGGAAGCGCTGCAACAGAAGTTTGCCTCGCACAAGGTGACAGCGCTGGAACGCAAGGGCAACTGAGGCGGGCACCCCTTTAGCTGTGCTGGATCAGTGTCGCTAGCTTCTGTGGATGGCGAGGAAACGCAGCAGCACATCTTCTATGGCTCGCATCTCTGCCGCAGGGAGCGTTCCTATGCGCGACCGCAGGCGCAGCTTCGATGCAGTTGCTATTTGATCCGCCATGGCCTTCCGTACTTCACCATTCAGGGTAACAAGCGCCTCCGCCGGATAGACCTTTGCTGTCTGACTACTGAGCGGAATCACGACCACACGATTCAGAACAGAGTTCGCGGTATCGTTGCTTAGAACCACGGCAGGGCGCATCTTTTGAATCTCCCCGCCAATCGAAGGATCGAACGAGACCCACCACACATCACCTCTGCGAAGTTCCATCGCTTATCACTGCCTCGCTCCACTGCTCGGCTTCTTGCTCCCGGGCGGAATCGTTCGCCATCTCACGGTATTTGGAAATCAAGCTGTCAGGTGATCGTTCGGCGGCCTTCTTGGCAGCTTCCACCACAGCGTCCTGCGCGTATTCCCCCACCACAAACCAAGTCGGCTGGCCGTGGGACGTTGGATTTCCCTTAGGCTCCTGATCTTCGCCGTTCCAGCGTGTTGCAATCCGTTCCTCGCCCTTCCATAGGATCCGGGCGACGCACATGTCACCTGGGCCCGGATCATGAACAATTTCGATAATTCCCTGTACGCTATGCTTAGGTGAAAGCACTTCCTCAGGATGTACGTATGTCATATGTACCTCTTTAGCAAGAGTGACATGATGATAGCATATTCTTCGAATATATGTCTAGGTTATATGCAAAACTACATGCGTCATTCATATGACGGATGTAGGTGTGTTGTTTGTAGCCGCATTGAGGCCAACGGGCAGCGCCTACTCCTGCGTGCGCTTGCCCTTGATGGAAAACCGTGCCGGCGCGTCGATGTTCTGGAACTTCGCGCGCTTTGAATCGACGCGATAGTCCAAGCCTTCCATCTCAACCTTTTTGCACATCTCATGCAGCCGCGAACGCATGCGCTCGCCAATGCGGTCGCCTAACGTTTCGCGCCGGGCGGCGCGCTCAGCTGCAGAGTAGCTGCGAGGATTGTCCTCGGCAGCGTTGTTTCCCTGTTCTGCCGCATCGGGGTAGTTGGTTGTAATAATCGTGGTGCGGTTCTCGTTGTAGCGGCTGTTGAGGATGTAGTTGACGGTGTCGAACACCCACTCAGTGCTGCGCACTGCCCCTAGTTCATCGAGCACCAGCACCTCGGCCTCGAAGACGGGCCGCAGGATTTCCATTTCCGTGACTTGCACTGACGAATTGTAGGAATTTTGTATCGACTTCAGCAGTTCGCGGTAATCGCAAAACAGGCAGTGAATACCTTTTTCGCGGATCAATGCCTTGAGAATGCCCACCGAAAGGTGGGTCTTGCCGACGCCGACCGAGCCCACCAGCAGCAGTCCTGTCTTCTGTGACGGGTATTCCTCAACGAAACGGCCCGCGTTAAACCGTGCCTTCCCGATGCTCTTCTCGCCCATCTCGGCGGGATCGTATTTGAAGTTTTCCAACTCGCAGTGCTGGTAGCGCTCCGGAATGTGCGCCGTCGCCAGTAGGCGCTCGCTGCGGTCGCGGACACGACACTGGCAGCGCACCACTTCGCGCTCGTTCTCGCGCTGCCGCACCTGCCATCCAGTGCCGTTGCAGAGCGGACACGTGTCGGTTGCTGTCGTCATCACGCCAATTCTCTCATCAGTGCTTGCCCAAAATTACCAGCCCCACGCCGAGGCACACCAGCAGAATGCCGGCCCATCGCGAGCGGTTCAGCTTTTCGCCAAGAAACAGCATTCCGCCCAGGCCTCCCGCAACATAGCTTAGCGCCGTGACGGGGACAACGAAGCTGACATTGTCTACCGACAGCACGCCCAGCAGCGCGAAGAAGCCAATCGCCATCAACCCGATGCCGATCCACAGCCACTTGATCCGCATCGCGCGAGAGGCTACCTTCAGCAGCGCGAGCGGCCGAAAGTCGTGGACCTCGCCGACTTGTTTCATGGCGCGACCGATGCATAGCTCGCCCGCCGTACCCGAAACCACAATGAGGAAGAATCCAATAAAACGGAACACGGTCAGGGCGTCTCCGTGGTGTTGGGATGAGTGCGTCCGACGACGACGACGCCAAGACAGATGACGGCGATGCCGGCCCAGCGCAGCGGAGAGACGCTTTCATGCAGCATGACAATTCCCAGGATGGCCACCACCACGTAAGCCACTGACGAGGCCGGCTGCACGTAACTGTAATCGGCCCATGACAGCGCCAGGGAGTAAGCGGCGAAAAAAGCCAGCTGGCCCGCAATTCCCATCCAAATCAGCGGGGAACTCAATATCTGCCCCAGAAGGTGCAGCAAATCGGGAAGAGAAGACACCGAGATGGCGCCGATCTGCTTCATTCCCTTGGCGAGCAGCGCGTTGCCCAGCGGTCCCGCCAGGACCATGATCAGAATCATCATCCGGGTTTTCAGGCGAAGTTGTTTTTCGCGGACGTGAGCTTCCATGAGGGGTCTCTTTCATCCTAAATGAAACCGCCGCACTGTACCGCGCGCCTCCCGCAAGTTACCAGGTATTGCCGACTTGGGTTACGCCTGCTCAGAAGCCTACAATCGCAGGTGTTATCGGTTCTAAACTTCTAGTATCCGGAGGTGTCCGGTGGATCTGTTTGTTATCGTTCCGGTCGTCATCGTTGTTCTGTACTTGCTGAACTCGATCAAGATACTGGCCGAGTATGAGCGAGGCGTGATCTTTCGCTTGGGGCGGCTGCTGGGAACGGCAAAGGGGCCGGGCCTGATCCTGGTCTTTGCGCCTATTGATCGCATCGTACGTGTGTCGCTGCGGCAGGAAGCGCTGGAGGTTCCACCGCAAGACATTATTACTCGCGATAACGTAACGCTGAAGGTGAACGCGGTTATTTTCTTGCGCGTGATCGATCCGAACAAGGCAGTGGTTGCAGTGACGAATTACATGTATCAGACCTCGCAGTTCGCGCAAACCACCCTGCGCTCGGTGCTGGGCGAAGTGGACCTCGATGAATTACTGGCGCACCGCGACAAAATCAACCTGCGCCTGCAGTCGATTCTCGATCAGCACACCGATCCCTGGGGCGTGAAGGTAAGCAACGTCGAGGTGAAGCAGGTCGACCTGCCTGAGACCATGACGCGCGCCATGGCCAAACAGGCCGAGGCGGAACGCGAGAAGCGGTCGAAGATTATTCACGCCGAGGGAGAGTTTGCCGCGGCACAGCGCCTGATTGATGCGGCGCACCTGCTGGCCAGCGAGCCCACCAGCATTCAGTTGCGCTACTTGCAGACTTTGACCGAGATTGGCGTGGAGAAGAATACGACCATCATCTTCCCGGTACCGGTCGATCTGCTGGCGGGATTGAACAAGCTGGTGCGAGCAGACGTGGCGAAAGCAGAGAGCAGTCCGGCAGTCCGAAACGAATAGGAGGGCAGTAAAGGCATGGCAGAAGAAGATACCGAGATAACTCTAGGCACGGGCAAACTGCTGGGACTCTTCTTCATGCTGGCCCTGACGTGCGGGATCTTCTTTGCCGTCGGCTATTCGCTGGGAAAAACCGCCGAGCGCGAGCAGGCGCTCAAGAATCAGCCGCCCCAGACCGTAGCCGGCGATCCTGACCTCGCAACTTCGAAGCCGTCGGCTGCTGCCGCTCCCAATGGCAAAGCGGCGCCGGCGTCCGAAGATGGCGCCGAGTCGAAAGACAGCGCGCCCAAGATGACGTTCTATCAGGCGGTGAAGCAAAATCCGGGTGAGGAAACGAAGTCGGTAGAAACGGTCAAACCTTCCGAGACGAGCGCGAAGAGTGCGGAAACGGCGGCGAAGCAGCGCGAGACGCCGGCCGCTAAGCCGGTTCAGGTGGCAAAGGCTGATGTACCGCTAAGTTCAACTCCGTCAACGCCTCAGGCCAGCCCGTCCGGCACCTTCCTGGTTCAAATCGCTGCCGTCACCCATGAAGAAGACGCGGCTGCGCTGGCGGGCGCGTTACGCAAGAAAAGCTACAGCGCCTCGGTGGTTAAAAACCCAACCGGGAAGGACCAGCTCTTCCACGTGGTGCTGGGTCCATATGCCAGCCTGCAGGATGCTGAGGCTATGAAGACAAAGCTGCAGGGTGAGGGTTACAACCCCATAGTTAAGCGTTAAGAGGTTCGATTTCGTCCCCAGATTCGCCTTTTGTGACTCTAAACGACCCCTGGGAACGCCTCTACCCATGACTTAAATTCATGGGTTATCGAAAATCCATGACTCAGAGGAATGCGTTTTCCCTCAATATTTCTTCGAAAAAGAGCTCAATAAGCCATCAAAAAGTACGTTCCGTAGTGGTTTCCGTTTCGAAATAAGACCCTTGCCCGATATGTCACCGGGATATCGTTAGTGTTGCGAAACTCGAACTCAATCACATCGCCGACGTGCAACATCGCGTCAAGATCGAATCCCGCTCCCGTGGGACTCACGTTGGTGCAGGTACCTTCGATCGAGGTGCGGTCTCCGGAGACAGAAGTGACGCGAACCGGGACGCATACCGAGAGCCGATGTTCAAAGCGTCGTTCCAAGGATTGAACACGAGTGACCGAAACAGCGTCGGGCTGCGGTGCCTGAAGACTCATAATGCCTTCATCGGCAAGATTGCTGGAGCACATCAGCTCTCTCGCCTGGTTCGCGCCCGGTGGACGCAACGAAACTTTGTTTGCAATGAGCCACTCTCAGCCGCAAAAACAAAAAATGCGGGTGGAGACCGGAATCTCCACCCGCCAGTAATGCCTCTCTGTCCCGTTCGCCTGCGGCCTGGTTGTCTGCCGCCGGCGGCTTGAATCCTAGAAGGTGATCTGCGCCAGGAACTGCATCTGACGCGGCGCACCGAGGTTGGCGATGCCGCCCACCGGAGTTAAATATGTTGCAGACGGGGTTGCTGCGTTGCCGTATGTGCCGTTCAGACTGTAGTTGATCGGGGTATTGAGGAAGTTATAGACCTCCGCCCGTAGGTTCAAGCCCACGCGCTCCCTGATTTTGAAGTTCTTCTGCAATGACGCGGCAAGGTTGTAGATGTTCGGCGCCGTGGCCCAATTGCGCGACACCACGCCGCCATTGACCACCGGGCGATCGGAGTTGTTGCCGTCACCGTTGTTGTCCACGCCGGTGAGAGCGTTAATCGGATAACCCTGACCGAGGAATGCGTAGCCACCCAGAATGAAGCCATACGGGAACGAGTAGGTCCCACTCAAGGAGGCGCGGTTTGGCTGGTTGAGCTGGCTGCGTGCCTTCTCGCAGGTCACCGGGCAGCTGTAGTCGTTCGGGTTCTGCTGGGTGCCATCCCACTCGACGGTGTCGAGGGTGTTGGACCAGGTGTAGCTGGCCAGCATGGCAAAGTGCGAGGTGAACTGCTTCTTGAGTGCAACCTGCAGTCCATCGTAGAACGACGTGCCCAGGCTCATGTAAGCCAGCACCTGGCGATATCCGCCGGGAACCGGAACGATAGGACGGGTTGCGTTGGCAGCGGCGGCACTGCGCACCTGTCCGGGCGAAGTACGAACGAAGGCGGACGGAGAGTTCAGATCGATGGGCTGGTTGATGTGGATGGTGTGCGACCCGATGTAGTCCATCGAGAGCACCCAGCTCTTGCCAAACTGATGTTCAATACCGAAGTCCCATTGCTGGGTGTAGGGATTGAGCAGCTTGTTGGGGCAGAAGTGGAGTTGCGACACCGGCAGGAACTGATTCAGGTAGTCGCACTGTCCGGCAAGAATCTGGATATCGCGTGCCGGCAGCACCGTTCCCGGCGGGACGTTGGTGATAGGGCTGAAGGTGGTGGGGAATCCATACTGTCCGGGCTGCACGGTATAGGTGTAGACGCCTTGCGGTCCGTTGATGCTGGAGTTGGCCACGATGTTTGCGGGCAGCTCGGTGTAGTAGATGCCGTAACCGCCGCGGAGCACGGTAGGATTGTCGCCGCCAAAGAGGGTGTAAGCGAATCCCACGCGGGGAGAGAAGTTCGTGTGGCCTTCAGTGAGCGTCTGCAAATCGTAGCGCAGGCCGAGGTTCACGGTCAGGTTCGAGGTCACTCTCCAGTTGTCCTGTACGAACAGGCCCGCCATCGTTTCCTTCTCGTTGTAGGTGGCGGTGCCGAACGACTGGGTAAAGGCGCTGGCCAAGGGCGGCCCATTCGAGGGAAATCCCGGCGGAGTAGCACCCGGATCGTAAGTCAGCAAGGTTGCGATCGGGATCTTGGCGTACTTGGAATTAATCTGGAAGCGGCCCTGCAAGTATCCGCTGCCAAACTCGGTGCCGTAGCCGCCGGAGGAGGAATAGATTACATCGAATCCGGCCCTGATCTGATGTTTACCATGCGTCCAGTTAAGGGTGTCGGCCCATTGATACTGGTGGTTCATCAGGTTGGCGATGCGTGACTCACCGTTGGTGTAAACGCCGGAGACGAACTCCTGCGGAGCCTGGACAACGGGCAGGAACTGCGTAATTGGCGAACCCAGCAGCCACTCGAAGCGGGCCTCGTTGACCACGTTCGGAGTGAGAGTAGCGGTATCAACCAGGGCGCCCTGATAGGTATAGCGGGCAAAGGTGCGGGCAGTGGTGGGAAGATTCACACCGCTGACCGCATCCTGCGGGTTGGTGTCGGTGAAGCGATCAAGGTTGCCGCGAATGGTCAGCATGTTGTTCGCGGACACCTGCTGATCGAGGCGGATGAAGCCGAGATTCTGGCTGAAGGTACCGGAATAAATCGCCCCGGGATCCATCGGCGAGGTGATTACGGCGTCGCGGTTCTGATTGGTGTATTCGTAGGCCATCAACAAGAAGGTCTTGTCCTTGACGATGGGGCCAGACACCATAGCGCTGCCTTGTGCGAGGGTGTTAAAGGCCGGAACGGCGGCCAGCGGCTGCTTGGCTTCCGAGAACTCCGGGCGGCCCATGCCGATGAAGTCGCCATGCCAGTCATTCGAACCCGACTTGGTGACTACGTCCACGGCGGTGCCGGCGTTGCGGCCATACTCGGCTGAGATCGAGTTCTTGTCGACGTTCAGCTCCTGCACCGCCGAGAACGGTATGGCGGCGAACATCGTCTGGCGGCCCCAACTGTCGTTGGCGGTGGTGTTGTCGAGATCGTAGGTGGTCTGGCGGCGGCCAGTCCCGTTGATGACGAACAGGACTTCGTTGATGAACAAGTCGCCCGTGGTCTGCGCCTGCCGAACCGCTGAATCGAGCAGTGGGATGGCGGTGATTTTGCGATTCAGGATGGGCGTGCTTTCGATTTGTTCGACATCGAAGCGCGTGGTTACCTTGTCCGAATCAACCGTCACACTCCCAGGAGTGCCGTACACAGTGATCTGGCTTTTCTCGCCCGAGACGGCCATGGTGAAATTCACTACCGCGGCCTGATTCGCACGAAGCTCAATGCCGTTCTGCTCCGCGGGTTTAAACCCGCTGACGTCCACCTTCACCGCATAATTCTCTGTAGTGGGCAATCCGGCGAATTTATAGTCGCCGTTGGAATCGGTCTTAGCGGCCTTCGTCAGCCCCGTAGACGTGTTGTTCAGTGTGACATCTGCACCAGCAATCGACTTACCTTGAGGATCGACGACGCGGCCCTTTACGGCGGAAAGGTCAATGGTTTGCGCGACGAGTGAAACAGAACATGCGGCAATCAGAAAAACCGCCGCCATCAGTAACAAGAATGACCTGGATAGACGAATCGACACGAGTAACAGCTCCCCCAAACAAGCACACTTTTCCTGCAACCCTGGCGCTTGAATATTTCAGACTAGAGAAGGGAGGGTTAGTACTACCAGCGGTAGTAGCAAAAAGTGTGGGTTGCAGAGTTGCGAAATTCCGTTAGTTACTACTGGTGTAGTAGTGCCGATGCCGGCACAGCCAACTCGATGCAAGAGATCTTGAGAACCGCTGCCTCATCGGGTTGCTGGAGTTGCCGGCACAGCGAACTTCTGGCCCTGCACAGGAGCTATAAAAGGAATCAAAGCGGCATCCATCTTCGAGGTGCCGCTGGTCACGGCGTCGATAACAAACTTGTAGCGATAGTCGCCTTGCGAAAACGACTCCGGATTGAGAGGCAGGGTAAAGGTTTCTGCCTGCGAGCCGCGCCAGGTGCCCACCGAAGGAGTTTCGTTCTTCAAGAAGAAGACAATGTAGCCCAGCTTCTCTTCTTTTTGTTTTGCTGGAGCCTTCTCGCCTTTCTCCTGCCGCTCCAACTTCTCCATCATCTCGCGCTCCTCGCGCTGAGAGTGACTTTCGCGGGGAACATCAAATCCGGGCACGAAGCGGCGCGCCCACTCCAGGTTGGTCTTGGGAAACATGCCCGCAGCCCAATCGCCTTCCGGCAGAGTTTGCACTCCGATTACGCCGGCAAAGATCAGCTTGTGGTCATCCTTCTTCACGTCGCGCTGGAAGTCGTCGAGTGGTTTGCCGTCGGAGACGATATCGATCTGCACCACGACCACTGTAAACGCCAACAGTTCGCTGCCCTGGTTGAACAGCAACTGCTTAACGTAAAGGGCATCGTCGGGAACGCTGACGAACGCCATCTCCGTGGTCTCGGCCACGATCTTCGCAGGGGTGCTGTCGAAGGCAGCCAATGCGGCAGTCGCATTGCCATCGAAGACGCCGCCGATAGGACACACATCGCCGGCCACGCAGACCGGCTGAGCCACATATCCGGACTTCGGCTTGCTGCTCGGCGGCGGTGCCTTGGGAATGGGAATCGATTTCACCACCGCCTGTGCCGGCTGTCCGTCGGGATAGATCTTGATCTCAACATTCGAAGCGCCGCTGGGAACCGTGAAGCTGAAAGGAGCGTCCGCGCGTTGCGGCTGGGAACCGGCGGCCTCAATTCGCCACCCGCTCAGTTTTGCGGCAGTGCCGCCTGGATCCAGCGGCAGTTCGATATCCTGAATTATAAGTTCGGGCCGGAACCGAATATAGTGCGTGTCGTCCACTACGCTACCGGACACCTGCTTGCCGGGAACTAACGCTGCCGGCAGCACTATGGAATATTGTGTCGGCCTTGGCGTTACCTGTGGAGTGGTCGGGCTCATCGGCATCATGCGCTCAGATTTTGCTTGTGCCCTGGCAGCAGTACGCGCCGCCTCGAGCAGCTTGATGGCTTCGTCCTGGGTGAGCCGTTTGAGCGGGGGCGGCTTCTCTCCGCTTTCTTCGCCGGAGGGGCATACCATGCGGTCGTATTTCTCCGAGCTCTGGTTCCACTTCCAGCAACGAAACTCACCGGTTACGGGATCATGCAGCAGCTTGTGTCCACTAACGTGCTTGCCTGATTGCAGGTATTGCTCCACAACTTCGCTTACGAAGTTCGCACTGGCGTCGTAGGTGACCTTTACGTTGTTTTCGACCGATTTGCCATCCGGGTAGTACGAAGTCGTCGCGGTGTTCGGCGCGTAGTGCCCCGGCACGAAATCGACGGTGTTGCGGGAGCGGACCTTTCCGTTCTTATCGATAGTGCGGGTTTCTACCACTTGCCCGGCGGCATTGCGCACCAGCTCTTGTTTGTTACCTCCTCCAGCATCGCGCACTTCAACATTCTGATCTTGCGCGGCAATCAGGCCGGAAAAGAGGACCAGGGCGGTAAGAATAATGAGGGGAGCGGACAGAAGCGAGAAAAAGGCTGAGGTACGCCGAGGAATGGGCAATAGAGTCTCCTGGCCCGACTTTATTAATAAGGATAACGACTGCAACATGTAGACAGAACCGAGTTTAGCACGCTGAATGAGGTAGTCTTTTGTGGCTTGGGACCGGCGAGTTTGTCCCGAACGGGCAACGCGACGGCGCTTGCTTCTATGCCGACTGCGACTAAGCAGAGAATTACTACTGAGTTAATAGGACGTCCCCTGGTTCAAGATGTACGGCTCTTCTTTAATCGACAAGAAAAATGTGGGAGATGACTCTTATCGCGCGATAGCCAAACCTCCCAGAAGTGACCGTAGCGCATATTGCTTGGCTTTTCCCAAATTGTAAATAAGTGTTTCGTCTACGAACTCGATAGTTGACCGGGGTGTAGACGAGGTGATACATATTGAAGCCTGCTGAGTCTCTAGTACTACTGTTTGCGTTAAACCATACGACTCCAGTTGCGTTCAAGCATTGACCGAGGAGAGGACAATGAGGAAAATTTCGATGTTGTTGCTCGCTGGCGCTCTTGGTCTGACATGCGCGGTAAGCATGTCGGCACAGAGTGACAACGTGCTAAGAAACCCCCAGGTTAGCAAGGCATCTTTTGCCATCACCCCGCCGCTGCGTGACATGGTTAAAAACCTGCCGACCCAGTCGACGTTCGGATATCACCAGGCCCCGCCGGTACAGCAGCCGAAAGCGGCTCTCTACCAGAAGTTCCAGAAGAACACCAATTTCTCCGCTATCCATGATCCGTTGGCGAAGAACCAGAACCAGGCTGAGACGGTTCCCACCAAGCTGGCGGACTGGGACGGCGTTGGCGTTGGTTTCTTCGGCTACAGCGTTCCGGATGCTCCGACCGACGGCAACCTGTCCATCGGCGACACTCAGATCGTACAGTGGGTAAACGTTCAGTTTGCCGTATTCGATCTGGCCGGCAACAACGTCCTGTTTAACGGCCAGCACTACGTGAACGGCAACGTGCTGTTCACTGGCCTGCCGCATTGCGGCGCCAGCAACAGCGGCGACATCGTCGCGCAGTGGGACAAGCTGGCCCATCGCTGGGTGATGTATCAGCCCCGTTTCAGCGCTCCTTACTACGATTGCTTCGCGATCTCGCAGACCGCGGACGCCACGGGCGCGTATTACACCTACGAGTTCCCGACCTACCACAACACCACGGACTTCCCGGACTATCCGAAAGTCGGTGTGTGGCCGAACGGCTACTACGTTTCGCACAACGATTTCTTCAACCTGCAGTCCTACAGCGGCGCGATGCCTTGCGCTTATGACCGCGTGAAGATGATTGCCGGCGACCCCAGCGCGGCTGGTGTTTGCTTCCTCGACAGCTCGAACGGCGCGCTGTTTGACGACAGCATGCTGCCCGCCGATGTGGACGACGCGAATGCACCGCCGAACGGAATCGATCCTATCTTCGTAGGTAGCATCGACAACTTCGCCTCCGATTCGAACGTTTACTACTATCCGTTCCACTTCGATCCGGTGAACCCGGCGAACTCCACCTTCAGCTGCATCAACGGCGCCTGCAAGATCCCGGTTGCGACCTACTCGAATGCTCCGGGTACCGCGCCTGAGCCGGGTGGCCAGGTAATCGACACCCTTAGCGATCGTTTGATGTATCGCCTGGCGTATCGCATCCTGCCTTCCCCGACGCCGCAGAAGACCGTTAAAGACAACCGTACGCAGGAGTGGCTGGTCAGCCATGCCGTTGCCAACAACGGCGTCGCGGCTGTCCGCTGGTACGAATTCCGTTCTCCCGTATCCAGCACCACCCCGACCACCTATCAGCAGGGCACGTATGCTCCGGACGGCACCAGCCGCTTCATGAGCTCACTGGCGCGGGACAAGAGCGGCAACATCGCGATGTCCTATACCGCTACCAGCGCCACGCTGAATCCGACGATCGCTTACACCGGTCGTGCTCCTGGCGATTCGCTGGGCACGATGGGCGCGGAGCAGGTGCTGATCACCGGCGCCGGCTACCAGACGGGCACCTCGAACCGCTGGGGTGACTACTACGATATGGCTCTGTCGAACGATGGCTGCACCTTCGTTACGCAGGGTCAGTACTACCAGACTGTTGCTTCATTCCACTGGAGCACCCGCGTCGGCAAGCTGAAGTTCGACAACTGCACCCCGTCTAACTAGTTGACGGTGCAGTCGAAAGACTTCAATTTGTAAAAGCCTAGAGGCTGCCCGAAAGGGTAGCCTCTTTTTTGTGTCCGGGGATAGCCTTCCACGTCGCTGTAAGGCACTTGGGTGTCATATACCGGGTGACTAAAGTTTCGCCTCCTGCAAACTCAATGGACCACCTGGAACGAGAAAGCTGATACAAGAAAGGCAGGGCGTTCAAATCTGTCAGTACCACTTCCGCATTCATGACCTACGCGCCTTCAACCACTGAAAGGAGCGAGCGAAAACACAATGAAAAATACTTTTATCGGACTTGTTGTTGCCGCTTTTTGCCTGACCTGGACTTTTGGGATGTCAGCCCAGAGCGACAATGTTTTAAGAAACCCGCAGGTGAGCACGGCGGCTTTTGCCGTCACGCCGCCCTTACGCGACTTGGTCAAGAACCAGCCGACCGAGTTGCAGTTTGGGCTACACCGCGCTCGTCCGATCCTGTATCCGAAAAAGAACCCTGGCGCGAAGTCCAGCCATCTTTATCCAGATTTCAAGGACGCGGTCGCGCAGCAGGAGAATGCTCCGGCCAGCATTCCTGTCAAGCTACTGGATTGGCTCGGCATTGGCCTTGGTTTCTATGGCTATGGCGTGCCTGATGCTCCGAGTGATGCCAACCTGTCCATCGGCGACACTCAAATTGTGCAATGGGTAAATGTACAGTTTGCTGTGTTTGACCTGCAGGGCAATAACATTCCCATCAATGGGCATGCGTACGTGGACGGAAGCGTTCTGTTCTCGGGGCTGCCGCATTGCAGCCTGACCAACAGCGGCAACATCATCGCGCAGTGGGACAAGATCGCCCATCGCTGGGTGATGTACCAGCCGCGCCTGGTTGCACCTTATTACGATTGCTTCGCGGTGTCACAGACCAACGACGCAACCGGCGCCTACAACACCTACGAGTTCCCGACATACAACAGCGACACGGATTATCCGGACTACCCGAAAGTCGGCGTGTGGCCGAACGGCTACTACGTTTCGCACAACGATTTCCCCTACCTGGCGTATTACGGCGGGGTGATGGCCTGCGCTTATGACCGCACGAAGATGCTGGCGGGCAATTATTACCCTAATGGCGTGTGCTTCCTCGATAACTCGAACGGCACCCTGTTTGACGATAGCTTGTTGCCGGCCGATATTGATGACACGGGTGCGTTGCCCAATGGCCTCGACCCAATCTTCATGGGGAGCGTCGACAACGGACAGAACGGTATCGAGTCCAACGTTTACTACTATCCGTTCCACTTCGTGCCATCGAACCCGTCGCTCTCCACGTTCGGCTGCACCAATGGGGCTTGCAAGATTCCGGTGGCGCCAATTCCAGGTGGCTTGTCAGGACCTCACGAATGGTGTCTGCACCGCGACCCAGCCCGTCGGCGTACTGAACAATATGGCCGACCGGCTGATGTACCGGTTGACGTATCGCATTCTGCCCGCTCCCACGCCGGCGAAAGACCTGCTGCACGACAACCGTAAGCAGGAGTGGCTGGTCAGCCAAACCGTGTTCAACGGAAGCAACTCGGCTGTCCGCTGGTACGAGTTCCGTTCGCCGATCAAGACCAACACACCCACTATGTTCCAGCAGGGCACCTATGCTCCTGACGGCAACAACCGCTTCATGAGCTCACTGTCGCGGGACAGGACCGGCAACATCGCGATGTCCTACACCGTTTCGGGCCCGACGGTTCCTCCTACGGTCGCTTTCACCGGACGCGCCCCTGGGGATTCGCTGGGCACCATGGGAGCTGAAACGCTGATGGTTCCAGGCGGTGGTTCGCAGCTGGACACCGGCAACCAGTGGGGCTCGTACTACGACATGGTCCTGTCCAATGACGGTTGCACGTTCGTGACCACCGGGCAGTATTACCAGTCCGATGCTTCATTCGCGTGGAGCACCCGCATCGGAATGCTGAAGTTCAGCAGTTGCACACCCTCTAACTAGTTCACCGCAAAGTCGAAAGGCTGCGCTGGCTTTTAACTCAGAGGCTACCCGAAAGGGTAGCCTCATCTTTCAGTGTGGCGGGCGAATAGCTGCGGCCGCCGGGCTCCCCATTTGTGACGTATGTCATTGAATGCTGTGACCTAAGGCGCTATAGTGGCCGGGTTCGGTCTGATAGGCTTCAACTTAGCCTGATTGCAGGTTTACCTTCATGCCGCAGAATTACGTACCGATTTTCATCTTCGCTTTTGTTGCGTTTCTCGTCGGTGCCGGCACGCTGCTGATCGCCTCGCTGGTGCGTCCGAAAAATCCCTTCGAAACCAAGTTGATGCCCTACGAATGTGGCATCACCCCGTTCGACAATGCGCGCGGCCGCTATACGGTGCGCTTCTACATCGTCGCCATCCTGTTTGTCGTCTTCGATGTGGAGACTATCTTCCTATTCCCATGGGCGGTGCAGTTTAAGGTGCTGGGCCTGTTTGGCCTGCTCGAGATGGGAGTCTTCCTGGGAATCCTGATCGTGGGCTACATCTGGATCTGGAAAAAGGGCGCCCTGGAGTGGGTATAGCGGGGAAGCGGCGCTTCAGCTGCTGTCTAACGGTTCAAGAAACAGGTAATTAGAGGGTCAGTGCGCGTGGGTATGTCCGGTGTCGCTGACCGGAATCACGCAGCCATGCGCAACTTCGCACACCGAATGCTCAAACTGGATGGTGGTGTGGTGGATGTGAAACCGCACCTCTAATTCAGTTTTTATCGTGCGCAGAATCGCTTCACTCTCCGATGCCCGCATGTCGTCGATCCCTACGTGACAAGAGAGCGAGTGGGTGTCGCTTCCGATGCTCCACACGTGCAAGTCGTGCACGCTGTTCACGCCGGCAATCTTGCAAATACAGTTTGCGATGAGGTCCAGTTCCATGCCGCGTGGAGTGCCTTCCAGCAGAATGTTCAAGCTCTCGCGGATGATTCCGGAGGAGGACCACAGAATCATTACGCCAATCCCAACCGACAGCGCAGGGTCAATCCACTCCTTGCCGGTCAGCGATATGGCGACACCGCCGGCAATGACAGCCGCGGTAGAGAGGGTGTCGCCGATCTCGTGAATTAACGCGCTGCGGAGGTTGATGTCGCGATGCCCGCGCATCAGGATGAGAGCGATCCCACCGTTCATCAACACACCGGCAGCCGCCACCCAAATCATCCAGCCGGGTTGTACCTTCACCGGATGAGCAAGGCGATCAAAAGCTTCGTACCAGATGTAAAAAGAAATTAAGACCAGCGACAAACCGTTCACGAATGCCGCCAGCACGCCGGCTCGCTTATAGCCGAAAGTCTTGCGCTCATTGGGGGCGCGCGCCTGAAGGTAGACTGCTCCCCAGGAAAGCAGCAGGGCGAAGAAGTCTGAAAGATTATGCCCAGCTTCGGAGAGCAGCGCCAGGCTGTGCGCCTGCATGCCGGCAATCACCAGCAGGACAATGTACAGCGCCGTGACCCCCAAGGAGATTTTCAAGACCTTGGAGGTGGTCTCCCCACCCTGGGCGTGCACATGCATAGTCTAAGTGTAAGAGCGCTTGCGCGCGGGTTCAACCCGGCCTGACTTATCGCTCTATACGTGACTGGCGTCACAGCCAAACGGTCGTCCCAGGGTTAAAACAGAGACAGTAGGGCCGAGCGGGAGCTGTACGCCTGGACCACTGCAGTCCTTAACCCTTGACGCTCAGCTTGCCGCCCCATAAGTACCCCACCGCGTGGGGAGAATGGTAGCGAGCCATGGCTACCGCAGAATTGCACGTAACGGGCACCGCTGTCCGCAACGTTCTTATCGCCACCGACCTGTCGAAACACGCCGAGGAAATCGTGCGCGCCGGTATGGACCTGCGCCACGCCTACGGAGCGCACGCAACCATACTGTATGTGCTGCCCCGGGACGAGTATGCGCTCGCCGGCTTTGAAGCCTTCGCCGCTGCCTCTGACGCAGCACGCCGCGACCTTGGGGAATTGCAAAAACGGCTATCAGTTAAGTATGCCGGAGAGCGAAGTCAAGACTTCGAAGTACTGATGGCCGAAGGCGATGTGGCGGAGTGCATCTTCGAGTGCGCCCGCAAAAGGCATATCGACCTGATTGTTTTGGGTACCCACGGCCGTACCGGGTTAACCAAAGCGTTTGTGGGATCGGTTGCCGAGCGCATCTTTCGGCATTCGGATGTTCCAGTGCTGACGGTTGGCCCGTACGCACAAGGCGCGAAGCTCTGTCATCCCAAACGGCTGCTGGTGCCTATCGATTTCACCGGGGCGACACAGCTTTCCGCGAAATATGCCTGCGCCCTGGCGCGCGAGCATCAGTCGGAGATGGTGCTGCTGCACGTGATCCACGATGTCCCGAGGGGCGCCTTGGCCGATCTGGAGCGCCTGACTCACACCGTGGAGCAAAGCCTGGTCAACCTTATAAGCTGCGAGGAAAAGCCGAAGCAGATACGGGTGATGGTAAAAGTCGGGAAGGTTGTACCAACCGTGCTCGACGTCGCGTCAGAGCTCGCAGCCGACATGCTGGTGCTGGGCGTCCATACCTACCCCAAGCTGCTGGACCACTTCCGCTGGCAGAATGCCTACGAACTGGTTCGCCAAGCTCCTTGCCCGGTGTCTGACGGTGCGACAGGCACGGTAGTTTAGTCGAGAGACGTCCGTTGCCGCAGTGAGCACGGCCCATTCGGGACTTCTTGTGCCGAGGTGGCAATTTTCGTTCATCGTTCCCAACACTGCCCAAATCCTGCCCAAGGTCCCCGCCCGCTTCGCCATGCAACCCGGGACGACTGCGCAGTCTCGCAATCCTTGTTGTACAGTGGTTCAGCTTCCGTCGGAGGAGAAATGCGGACTCTGCAACTTGTCTTCGTTCTGCTGGTGTGCGTAGCGTTCTGTGGAGCAGCTCCTGTGCCGCAAAACGCCGCCGCCCCTCAGGCCCAACCCAGCGGCACGCAAGATCAGTCGATGGCAACCAACGAGGCACTCTCGCCGGAGAGTCAGGACAAAATCGTCGGCCAGGTGCGTCACGCACTCGTCATGCTGCCCTACTACGGCGTCTTCGACACTCTCACATTCGGGATCGATGGAAGGACGGTGACTCTCAACGGTCAAGTGGTGGAGCCGGTCACCAAGTCGGGTGCGGAGAACGCTGTGAAGCACATTGAAGGGGTGGAGAAGGTCATCAACAACATCGAGATCCTGCCCCCCAGCAGCATGGATAATCGCATCCGGCGACAGGTCTACAACTCCATCTACAGCTACGGGCCGCTGTTCAAGTACGGCAACATGCCGGTGCCTCCGATCCACATCATCGTGAAAAATGCTCGCATCACGCTGGACGGCGTGGTGGATTCAGAATCCGATAAGAGCTACGCCGGAGTGCGGGCCAACATGGTGCCGGGAACCTTTGCAGTGACCAACAACTTGCGCGTCATCCCCAGCAACAACGAGAGCAAGAGCAAGAAGAAGTAGGCCCATTGTTGCGGGTAAGGCAAAAATGCCTTACAATCCTGGTGAGGGTGGGTTTATCCGATGACAACGCTTACCATTACCGCGAAGGGCCAGGTCACGCTAAAGCAGGAGTTGCTGCGACATCTTGGCGTCGTCCCCGGAGACCGAATCGAGATCGACAAGCTATCGGATGGACGGATTGTTGTTCGGTCCGCTTCGCAGAACGGTACGATCGCAGACTTCATTGGCTGCCTGTCGCAAAAGAAAGGGCCGAAATTTACGATTGAAGAAATGAACGACATCGCGGCCAGCGGTTGGGCAAAGACAAAGTGAGGATTACTGCCGACACCAACGTCCTGGTCAGAGCCGTTGTGCAGGACGACCCGAATCAAGCGCGTCAGGCGGCGCTGATTCTGCAGCGGGCTGAGTTGATTGCGGTTCCGGTTTCCGTTATTTGCGAATTCGTGTGGGTGCTGCGCCGCGGCTATAAGAGATCTGTACCTGACATTTCCGACGCAATTCGTCGTCTGACGAGGAGCGCCAACGTCGTCATGAATCGGCAAGCAATCGATGCCGGACTGGCAGTTCTCGACGCGGGCGGCGACTTTGCGGACGGTGTGATTGCGTACGAAGGGGACTGGCTGGGCGGGGAAGAATTCGTCTCTTTCGATTCGAAAGCGGTTGCTGTACTGCGATCCCAAGGTGCACGCGCTCGCTTGTTGTCATGAGCATTCGACAGTGCACCTATTCACGCCGGTTTCTTCCCGCGCAACTAGTGTGACATCAGAAAGCCCGCTCCATCGGCAATCCAGTGGGCGAGCATATTCGCCCAGAGGTTTCGCCGCCACAAGTAGAGGATTGTCAGCAGCACACCACCGTATCCGGCGACAATCAATTGCGCCCATCCCCATCCCGCCAAATGAGCATAGGTGAATGCAGCCCACGAAAGAACAGCGGCCACGGTGCGGCTTCCGGTGAGTTCCAGCAATCGTTCGATGGGATAGCCGCGAAACAGGATCTCCTCGGCGACGGCAGCTCTCGTCACCAGCAGAAAGCGATACCAGAACGGCGTCGCCATGAGGCTGCCCATTACAGTGGTATTCATCTTCAGGTGCAGTGCGGGGAAGATGACGAAATAGATGACTACAATCCCAACCACCATCAGGATGCCCACGGCCACCGCTAAAACTAAGTCCAGGATGCGTGGCCGCTGGAAGCCGATGGAAGACATACGCCGGTGTTCGACAAAGGCGACGTACCCCAGCATCAGCAGGACCGCCCACCACCAGAAGACTTCGTGTTGTATGAGGTGGCTCTTTCCGAAGACGCGGTCAGCCCACGTCCCCAGCGGGGCTAATGCCAGAAAGAGGTTCAGCAATAAACCGACGATCAGTACTGTGCGGTCGTGAATCCGATGCGACGACCGTGCCGGGGGTGACGAGGGCTGGCTCATTAGTGCAGGGTCTGGGCAACGCTGCCACAATTGATGGCTATCATCTCACCTTTCAGCTTTTCCATCCCGGCGCGCCTCTCTCTCGTCTATATGTAAGCACCCGTTAAAATGTTGCCCAGGGCGAATGGCTTCCATCCACGAAGAAGAGGTATTAGGCAAAGCGTATGACAGCAGGCTGATGAAGCGCCTGCTCGGCTATCTGCGCCCGTATCGGCTGCAAGTGGCGATTGCGCTGGTAGCAATCGTGTTGAAGGCGGCGGCCGACGTCATCGGTCCGTACCTGACCAAGGTCGCGGTCGATAAATACCTCGCGCAGCGTACCGAATCGCACTCTCTGCTTGATCGTTTTCTCAGCAGCGATCCCATGCGCGGCATTGCCCAGATCGCGGCAATGTACGTCGGCATACTGCTCTTCAGTTTCGTGCTGGAGTTTGTGCAGACCTACGTGATGCAGTGGGCGGGGCAGAAGGTGATGTTCGATCTGCGCAGCCAGATCTTCCGCCATCTGCAGAAGTTGCACATCGCGTTCTACGATCGCAATCCCGTGGGCCGCCTGGTAACGCGCGTCACCACCGATGTGGATGCGTTGAACGAAATGTTTACCGCGGGTGTGGTCTCGATCTTCGAAGATATCTTCGTGCTCATCGGGATTGTCGTGATCATGCTCAACATGAGCTGGCGCCTTGCGCTGATCACCTTTGCCGTGCTGCCGGTGATCTTCTTCGCGACCAGCATTTTCCGTAAAGCGGTGCGGGAAAGCTACCGGCGAATTCGTGTGGCCATCGCGCGCATTAATGCTTATCTGCAGGAGCACGTTACCGGGATCGTGGTTCTGCAACTGTTCAACCGCGAGAAGAAGTCGTACGACCGCTTCAAAGACATCAATCGCGTGCACATGGACGCCTACAAAGACGCGATCATGGCGCACGCGGTTTATTACCCGGTGGTCGAAGTGCTCTCGGCCATCGCCATCGCCAGTGTTATCTGGTTTGGCGGAGGGCAGGTCGTCCGGCAGACGGTGACGCTGGGCGTGCTGGTGGCGTTCATTCAATATGCGCAGCGTTTTTTCCGCCCCATCCAGGACCTGAGCGAAAAGTACAACATCCTGCAATCGGCAATGGCCTCGAGCGAGCGCATCTTTAAGCTGCTCGACACGCCTGCTGAGATTGTCACACCGGTTCATCCCAAATCGCCGGAAGGCCAGGGCCGTATCGAGTTCGATCACGTGTGGTTTGCCTACCGCACCATGGCGCAAGCGGCGGAAGAAGCCGCCGCGAAAGGCGAGAAGCTCAAGCCGGCGGTTGCGGAACCCGAGGATTTCGATTGGGTATTACGCGACGTGTCGTTCAGCATTGACCCCGGACAGACGGTAGCTTTTGTCGGCCACACCGGCGCGGGCAAGACGACCATCATTTCGCTGCTGTTGCGCTTCTATGACGTTCAGCGCGGCGCCATTCGCATGGACGGAGTGGATATCCGCGACATGGACCTGGCCGACCTGCGCCGGCGCTTCGGCGTGGTGTTGCAGGACCCGTTCCTTTTCTCTGGCACGCTGGCTGACAACATTCGCCTGGGCTCGCGCTGGATCGAAGACGAAGCCATCCAGGAAGCCGCCGAGCAGGTGAACGTCGCCGACTTTATTCGCTCTTTGCCTGCCGGCTTTGACGAGGAAGTACGCGAGCGGGGCAGCACCTTGTCGACGGGACAGAAGCAGTTGATCTCCTTCGCCCGCGCGTTGGCGCACGATCCTAAGATACTGATCCTCGATGAAGCCACATCGAGCGTCGACACCGAAACCGAGTTCCGGGTTCGCGAGGCGCTGACCCGCATGGTCGAGGGGCGCACCTCGATCGTGATTGCGCATCGCCTCAGCACCATCCAGCGCGCCAACCAGATAGTCGTCATGCACAAGGGGAAGGTACGTGAAACCGGCTCCCACCAGGAGTTGCTGGCACAGCGCGGCATCTATTGGAAGCTCTATCAGTTGCAATACAAAGACCAGGAAATTCCCGCCGTCGCGTTGCCTATCCCTGAGCCGTCTGGCGTGACCGTTTCGGGCGACGACTAGGTCTCCGCTGGCGAGATATTGACCCGTAGTAACCCGTGATGCTCGCGCTACTCCTGCCCAAAAGCCGGGTTATCATGAGCCGAGGTATCCGGTCACATGCGCCCGGCCCAGCTTGCGCTCGGTTCAATCCTGATGCTCGCCGCCGCTGCTTACGGGCAAGCTGCCAAGGCCGCTTCGCCGAAATCCGGCAACATCTCGATAACGTCGCGCAATGTGGTTCTGGATGTCATCGTCACCGACAGCTCGGGGAATCCAATTCACAATCTGAACGCGCATGATTTCACGATTTTGGAGAACGGCGCGCCGCAGCACGTGAAGGGTTTTGAAGAGCACCGGCCCGACGCGCCAACTGCAAAGCCAGCTGTTCCGGTACAACTTCCGGCCGATACCTACACCAACTACGTGAGCAGTGCCGAGCCAGGAGCGGTCAACGTCATCCTGTTTGACTCGCTTAATACCGACCCTTCGGCACTCGCTTCAGCGCGGCGCCAGCTACTGGCATACCTGGGCAAGCTTTCTGACAACACCCGCGTAGCGCTGTTTACATTTGACGGCCAACTACACCTGGTGCACGGCTTTACCGAGGACAATCATGCCCTGATTGAAGCGGCACAGCAGCTCTCGACCACTCCGCCGTCCACGCCACGCAAGGCGCGTGACGTGACTGAGGAACTGGCTGTGGCGAGGGTGACGAAAATCGTCACCAGTCCCATGTACGGAAAACTCTCGCGATTCTTGTGGACCGAGTACGAGGAAAAGATCCAGTCGCGCACCGAGATGACGGTGGAGGCGCTGAACCAGCTGGCGCGCAGCCTGACCGTGTTTCCCGGCCGCAAGAACCTGATCTGGATCTCCGGCGGAATTCCATTCGACCCCAATGACACGGCGCCCCAAATGCAGAAGACGGCGGCGCTGCTGGCAGCGACGCAGATCGCGGTCTATCCCATTGATGTGCGTGGTCTTGCCTGGCTGGGGGCCGACGGAGCCTCCAATAGCCTGGACGTCTTTGGCCCACGAGGCGGCGATTATAGCGATCGATCCGGTCAAGGTGAGGAGCTAGCCCAGGTCCACGAGACCATGCTCGATATCGCCCGTTTAACCGGCGGCCATGCCTACTTCAACAACAACGACATCTCCGGGCAGATTCAGGACGTGGTGCAGACCGGTTCAAACTATTACACGCTGGCTTATCGACCCGACAACCAGGAGTGGAATGGCAAGTTCCGGAAAGTAACGGTGAAGACGTCGCAACAAAACTTGAAGGTACGCTGTCGTCCCGGCTATTACGCTGTCGCCGAGCCGTTCGGATCCCCCGATGTCGACCGCACCTTCTCACTGGCTATGCAACCGGGAGTACCACCTTCCACCGCTTTGGTGATCCAGGCGCGAGTTCATCCGCCCGACGAACCCGGCAAAGCGACCCAGATCGATTTTCTGGTCGACATGCACGACCTCCAGTTCCTCATGTCGGATGATCTCCGCCGGCAGCCCAACCTGATGTTTGTGGCGGCTGCGTGGGATGAGAAGGGCAAAGCCCAGGGCAGCGCCGTGGGAAGTTATCACGCAATTCTGCAACCGGCCGAGGTGCAAACACTGCTGCGCACCGGGCTCCGCTTGCAGCAGCAGCTCCCGCTAAAGCCGGGCACCTATCAACTCCGTCTGGGACTGGTTGACCGCCTTTCGGGCAAGATGGGAACCATCGACGTGCCTCTAAGGCTGGGGCCAAGCTAGGAAGCGGCTGTAACCAGCCCGAAGTACACTGCCAGGAAATCCAGGGTGTCAGCCAAACCTCAGAACCCAAAATCCGGACTTGCACCGGCAGCCCTCTAACGCGCGGACGATGACGGCCGCACGACCAGAATTGTTCCGTCTTCCTGGTAGATGGCTGGCCAGTAGCAGGGGCCGAAAGAAAAAAGGCCAGGTTCCCAGTACAGAGAACCTGGCCCCGGATTGGGTGCGCGTCCTACTGCTGCAGGGCGTTGATCACCGGCTGTGCGCTGGTCGTCATGATGATAATTCTTTGCGGTGACAGCGATGCCTCAATGTAGCCGATACCCACCTGATTGTTATTGGCGTCCATCAGCGGGAAACGTCCGCAAGTGTTGAAACCGAGTCCCGCCTGTGAGCAGGAAGCCATTTCGACATTGTAGGTTCCGGTGAACGACAGCCCCATCTTGGGTCCACCAGGACCGCTGGTGTCGTAGGTGCCGGCGGTCACGTTGCCCTTGCCATCGGCGGTGAGGATTTCCACATCCACCGTCTGGGTTGGTACGGCCGGCCCCAGGATGGTTCCGCCGCTGTTCACATTTACGAACGATGCGTTGGACTGCTGCGGCGGGCGCTGCTGTTCCATTACGCCGTAGGTCACGTTGGCGTCCGTACCCAGCCAGAAACCGGCATCGGTGTTCGCCAGGTAGAAGATCGGCGCATTGGGGACCCCGGTGAACGTAGTACGCCCCGTACTGGTCACCGAGTATGTTCCCTGCGGCTTGGTCTGGGTCAGAGTTCCGCCCTCATTGTCATCAATGGTGGCGTAGAAGTTGCCGTTAGCGTCCAAGGAGTAATCTCCCAGTTGCGTTCCAGGTACACCGTTGGGGTCCGCAGTGGTGGTCTCCGTGATCCCATTGCCGTTCAGGATCGAGTTGTTGATGGTCAGGAATGTTGTTTGCTTGGTGAGGTTGAACAGCACCAGGGGCGTGCTGCTGGAGACCTTGCTGGTTCCAATGGCAAGGAAATCCGCGTCGTCGATGTAGTAGTAGGCGAAGTTAGCCGACCCAAAGTTCGCCGTGCCTCGTCCGGTTTTTGAGTCGGGCAGGCTGATGTTACCAGTGAAAGCGGTATTCATGACAACCGAGCCAAAATCGTTGGTGTCGGTCAATCCGCTGCCGATGGTTCCGGGCGCACCCGTTGTCGCCGCTAGACTAAACGTGCCTCCGGCGGCGTAGCGCTGGTCGGACGAGTCTGCCCCGTAGCCGCCAAACACCCAGTTCCCTTTGGCGTTGGTCAGGTCGGTAGGAACCGTGTTCTGAGACTGGAAGATTCCAGACCCGTATTGCGTCGTCTGACCGTCGCCATTCTGCATGAAAGACCAATAGCCCGCGAGTGAGTTCACGAGCTGATAGCTTCCAGTTCCGTTTGCGCCGCCGGGACCAAAGTTGAGCGTCATCGTGCCATGGCCCTGGTCATCTATGGTGTACGTTCCCGCCACCGCGACCCCGCTTTGCACACTGGTGGTGTTCACGATATCGGTGATACCGCTGGTAATGTTACCGGCGCCGTCCGAGAAGAAGCTCCCCGCCTGCAGCTGTAGTTTGCCGTTCAGGAATCCACGGAACAGGAATGTGTAGTTACCGCTCAAACGTGCTGCCTGGCCGCCGACGGTCAAGGTAAAGTCCTGTTGCAGCGTCACCGCCGGGCTCTCCGAGTCGGTTACCTGGATGGTGAGTGGGAAGTCACCCTCGACAGTGGCGGTGCCGTAGATGACGCCATAAGTCGTATCGAAATTCAGGCCGGTAGGAAGGGTGCCCGAAAGCAGCTTCCAGCCATAGGGCGCGGCGCCACCCGTAGCCTGTATCGCAAACTGGTACGGCACGTTGACGGCGGCCAGCTTCAGGCTGGTTGTCTTGAAGGCCAGGGGCAGATTCGAGGTCAGCTTCAAAGCCCCAGTCGCTACTGCCGCGACGGGCTTCTGAGCATCCGTAACCTGTACCGTGAAGCTCGAGTCACCGGTCACAGTAGTGGTTCCGCTGATGACTCCGGCGGAACTCATAGTGATGCCGCTCGGCAGGGTTCCACTGACGATGGACCAGGTGTATGGCCCAAGTCCGCCGGTGGCGGTCAGGGTGAAGTTATAAGTCTTATTGACGACTGCGACTGGAACTGATGTGTTCGCCACCACTAAAGGAAGGACGGTGTTCGGAGCGCCGCCATTGCCGCATCCCGCCAAAAGCAAACAGAAAAACAACACCAAACAACCCGCTACCGCGAGCCCTGATTTGTGCAGATTCATAGGATCCCTAGCCACAGACGGCCTTTACCGGAGTGCCATTTCCGTTTAAATGCAGCAGAACTGGTGAGTGTCAGAGTATCGCAAATCCGACTGCTTGCGGTAGTCCCGGCGGAGATTTGACCAAACTCAGGCCCAGATTAGGACGAAGTTCCGCTAAAGGGTCACAATCTCCGTGACCGGCAGATATCGTTCATTTGCTTCGCGCAAAAAGTGTGCCGTGACATCGTCTTCGCCGCGGGATTCACCGTTCCAAATGACCAGCACCGCTATCGTGGTCCCCAAGTCGCCTGCCAGCGCCTGTGCCTTGTCCATGAGCCTGCGGTTGACCTCGACGTAGCCTTCGTGACCAGCAGGCACCTCGAGTACCTCAACACTGGAATGATGCAGGATATCGTCGTAAATGGCTCCCCAGGCGCCTGGTCGGTCCGTAACCGAGGACTTCCGGAACTCTTCCGGGGAGGACGGCAGTAACACATACCGCGGCACACGGGCCGCCTGTAGCACAATCAGGTCGGCGCCGCAGGCTGCCGACGCCACGACGGCTACCGGCCCGCATCGCAGGAGATACTGCTCGACCTCGGCTTGGACCTCTGGAACATTCTGTGCCGGGAACCGCGGCGTCTCCGCACCGGGAGGGTCGACTCGCCTGCCGGCCGATACTACGACTGGGCCCAGTTTGTCGGATAGCCGGATTTCGTTTTCATTCATCGTCGGGTCTCGCGAAACCGCACCAGTGGGCCACTATACTTCAAAACCGAAGCTGGCTGAGGGCGGTTCCGGGGAATCGAGAGTAGCGCCCTGCTCTGGCGCGAAAACCCTGTAACATAGTGGCTAATCTTCGCAAAAGGCGGTCATGAAGGCGCTGTCCCAAGTTTCCCAGCGGGTGGTCTTTGGCGCTCTGGTGCTGTTGACGCTGGGAGCGATGCTCGCTCAACAGACGTCGCACCAGCGCAAGACGAGTGAGCCCTACACCGGAGACCTCTCGATCTTCGAGACTCCGGATCGCGATCAGCACCTGCATATCGATCAGGTCATGGACGCCCTGGCCATTACGCCCGGCAAGAACGTCGCCGACATAGGCGCCGGTTCAGGATGGTTCACGGTGCGGGCTGCCAAACGAGTCGCGGAGAAGGGCACGGTATACGCCGTCGACATCAATCCCGATGCCATCAAGTACATTGACGAGCGGATCGCAAAGGGCGGAGTGCACAATGTGAAGACCATCCTCAGCAAGCCGGATGATCCGGGGCTGCCCGCCCACAGCATCGATGCCGTACTCCTGCTGAAGACTTACCACGAGGTGGCGAACCCGGAAACCCTGATGCGCAACCTGCGGCCTGCGTTACGGCCTGATGCGCGCATCGGCATCATCGATCGCAACGGGGACGGCGCGGACCACGGCGTGCAGAAGAGCATTGTGGTGCAGGAAATGAGCCAGGCGGGCTACCAACTGAAAGACGAAAAAGACAGCCTGGTAACCGAGGACAAGGTCGACTATTTCCTGGTCTTCGCTGCGAAGTGAGGCATGAGAGTGGTCCGCCATCGGCCTGCCTTTCCTGCTAAACTCGGCGTACCCTCGTAGACGGAAAATCACGTGCTGCTGGAACTGCGAGTTGAAAACTACGCGGTCATCGAAAGCGTTGCGGTGCAGTTCGCGGCCGGACTCAACCTTTTGACCGGCGAAACCGGCGCCGGAAAATCCATCCTCATAGACGCGCTCGCCTTGCTGCTGGGTGATAAGGCTTCGGCCGAAGCCGTCCGCCATGGGGCAGAGAAGAGCGTCGTCTCCGCCGTGTTCGATGACGACTCCAAAGCGCTCGACGCGGTGCTCGCCGCCAATGGCCTTGACGCCTCCGATGAGCCGCAACTCATTCTGCGCCGCGAGATTGCTGCCGGGGGTAAAGGGCGCGTCTTCGTCAACAACCAGCCCGCCACGGTTGCCGTTTTAAAGCAGCTTGCTCCGCACCTCGCCGTGATTCACGCTCAGAATGAAGCGGTACTGGCGTTTGACGATGCTTCGCGGTTGACATTACTGGACGCCTTCGCCGGTATCGACACGCAGAAGACCGCTGCCGCCTACGACCGCTGGCGCGAGATCGCACATCGTATCGCCGACCTGGAGCGCGACGAACAAGACCGCCTGCGTTTGCTGGACCTCTGGAGTTTCCAGCAAAAGGAAATCGCCGGAGCCCATCTTGAACCGGGGGAAGATGAGAAGCTCGCCTCCGAAAAGCGGCTGCTGGCCAATGCCGAGCGAATCTACAGCGCGTCGATGTCGGCCTACGACTCCTTATACGAAAGCAATGCCTCGGCCGCGGCGCTGATCCGGGCAGCCACCCGGCAGTTGGAAGAGCTCTCGCGCTTCGATGAACAGTTTCGCCAGTCGTTAACTCAGCTCGACTCAGCGCGCATTACGGTCGAGGACATTGGGCAGACTCTGCGCCAGTACGCCGAGGGCATCGATTCTTCTCCCGAGCGCCTGGCGGACGTCGAAGACCGGCTGGCCGCGCTCGATCGCCTGAAGCGTAAGTACGGACCTTCGCTCGACGAAGTCATCGCGTTAGGTGGGGAGCTGGAACGCAAGCTCAACGAGATGGAGAACAAGGACGAGGTGCTGCGCGGCTTGCGCTCGGAGTTGGCGAAAGCGGCAGAGGCATATCTCGAAGCAGCGCGGGCTATCTCGCGCCAGCGCTATGACGCCGCCCGCCAACTAGAGAAGCAGGTCGAAGCCGAAATCAACGAGCTGGCCATGAAGGCGCGTTTCAAGGTCGAGACCAGCGGATCCGATGAGGCCGCGAACTGGACACCTCGTGGATTCGACCGGGTGACGTACCTCATCTCTGCCAATCCCGGCGAGCCCCTGGGACAGGTTGAGGAGATCGCATCGGGCGGCGAGCTGTCGCGCGTCATGCTCGCCCTTAAGACCTGCGTTGAAGCGGGTCCGGCAGGACGCTCGCGCCGCAACGGCGGTGCAAAATCGGGTGCGCACCGTACCCTGGTGTTCGATGAAATTGATAGCGGTATTGGCGGACGAGCGGCCGAAGCGGTTGGCAAAAAGCTGAAGCAACTCTCCCGCACGACACAGGTGCTGTGCGTGACCCATCTGCCGCAGATTGCATCGTTTGCCGACCAGCACTTTGTCATTGAGAAGAAGGAAGTCGCCGGCCGGACAAAGACCTCGGTGCACGAGCTCGACATTCGCGAACGCACCGACGAGCTGGCGCGCATGATAAGCGGCGCCAAGCTGACTGAAACCTCACTTAAACATGCCGAGCAACTGCTCAAGGCCAACCGATAACGCATGAATGCTTTCGTTCGTAACGTGCTGCTGGTCTTCGCGACGCTTTTTCCTATCGTTAATCCGGTTGGGATGGCGCCCATCTTTGCGGGCATGACCTTTCCCTACAGCAGAGAGATTCGCCGCACCATGGCGATGCGCATTGCCATCAACGGCATCGTTCTGCTGGTCGCCTCTATTTTCATCGGCTCCTACATCCTGGAGTTTTTCGGCATCAGCATCGCAGCCGTGCAACTTGGTGGTGGACTGGTGGTGACGGTTTCCGGATGGCACATTCTGAATCGGCACAGCGACGTCGCCGAGCGGACCAGCGATGCGCCGCAACCAACCTCCGAGATCCTCTCCAAGGCGTTTTATCCGTTGACGCTGCCGCTTACGGTTGGTCCTGGATCGATCGCTGTGGCCATCACGCTCGGCAGCAACAGTCACTCGGAGACACATCTGCAATTGATCCTCACCTCGCTGGCGGCTGTGATTGGCAGCGTGCTGATCGGCCTGTCGATCTATCTCAGCTACGCCTATGCCGACAAGCTGGAATCTTTTCTCGGCAGCACGGGAACCAGCATCCTTATACGACTGTCGGCCTTCATCGTGCTCTGTATCGGCATTCAGATTATGTTCAACGGGTTGGAATCGTTCTATAAGGAATCGCTGCACTCACAGCCGGCAATCAGCTGGCTGTTGTCTGCAGGTAAAATGAAAGCATTGTGAGGCTCGGTATCGATTTCGGGACGACACGCATTGTCGTCGCTGCCGCTGACCGCGGCAACTATCCGCTGGTGAATTTTGAGACACCCGACGGCCAGGCGCGCGACTGGTTTCCTTCCGTCGTGGCAGTCTCGGGCGCTCGCCGGGTCTATGGTTGGGCGGCGCTCGATCTGCATGGCAAGCCGGGCTGGACGCTGATCCGCTCGCTCAAGCGCGGATTGAAGACAGCCGGACCGTACAGCACGTTCGAAGTCGAAGGGCAGCATCTCAATCTCTTCCTCGTCGTCAGCGAGATGCTGAGCGCGTTGCGTCGCGAACTTATCGAGCATTCAACCCTGGGAGCCGACGAGAGCACCCGCCTGCAAGCCATGCTGGGAGTGCCTGCAAACGCTAACAGCAACCAGCGCTTCCTCACCGAAGAGAGTGCGCGGGCCGCAGGCTTCGAGGTACTTGGCTTGTCCAACGAGCCTTCAGCAGCCGCGATTGAGTTTGCCCACGGCAGCAGCTGCCGAACGTAAGAGCAAGGAAAACTCGAGCTTGCTGGTGTACGACCTTGGCGGCGGCACTTTCGATACGTCGCTGGTTACGCTGGGCGAAGTCGAATACAACGTGATTGCCTCCGATGGCATTGCCGATTTCGGCGGCGATGATTTCGACGAAGTGCTTGCGGAGTTGGCGCTCGACGCATCCGGCGCTTCCGGGAAAGAGCAGGAGGCGCTGAGCGATGGCGAGCGCTTCGCTTTGCTCGAAGAGTGTCGCGAGAAGAAAGAGGCGCTGAATCCCAACAGCCGCCGCGTCACCGTCGATTTGGGACGAGTGCGCGAAGCCTGGAAAGAAGTCTCAATCCCGGTCGATGAGTTCTACGAGCGCTGCCGGCCGCTGATCGAGGACTCGCGCGGCGTGGTCGAGAGTTTGATCGCCACCTGCCCAGACAATTCCATCGACACTCTGTATCTCACGGGCGGAGGCTCTGAGTTGCCGCTGGTCGCGCGCGTGCTGCGCGAAGGATTCGGACGCAAGGTAAAACGCTCGGCCTACATGCGTTCAGCCACCGCCATCGGATTAGCCATTCGCGCTGCCGAACACGAAGGCGCGACTCTTGCGCGAGCAATTTACGCAGAACTTCGGAGTGTGGCGTGAGGCCGACAGCGGACGCAACGTGGTGTTCGATGTGATGTTTCCGCGCGGAAGCCGGCTTCCCGTGAAAGGCCAGGAGCCGCTGCGCATCGTGCGTGCCTACCGTCCGGTCCACAACATCGGCCACTTCCGCTACCTGGAGTGCTCACACCTCGATGCCGCCAATCAGCCGCAGGGAGAGATCAGTAATTGGGATGAAGTTCGCGTTCCATTCGATCCACAGTTGCGCGGGATGGAAACTTTGTCGCAACCAGCGGAGCGTCGCTTCGCTCCCGGGGAAGGGCCGCTGGTCGAGGAGGAGTATACCTGCGACGGCAGCGGCCAGTTGAAGGTGCGAATCTCCGACAAGACCAACGATTTTGTGCAGGAATTCCGGCTGGGCGCCTGGTCGAAAAACGGCGAGCGGCCAATGAAGAAACGGGTAAAGAGAAGCCGTTAGCACTTAGCATTTAGTATTTGGCAGACCGCACCGCTCCTCAGTGTTCTTGCCAGTGCCAAATGCTAACCGCTAAGAGTTCAATCAACATGCCCCCAATCACCTTTCTCGAATGCAGCAAGTGCGGCGAAAAGCTTTCCGCTGACCAACCTCGAAACATCTGCCCCAAAGACGGCGGGCCGCTTTACGTTCGCTATGATCTGGACGCCGATTCGCCAGGACAAGCACTCGCGCGATGCGGTAGCTGCCGGGCCCAAGAGCATGTGGCGCTACTCGGCCGTTCTGCCTGACGTCGATCCGGTGACGCTTGGAGAAGGTATGACGCCGCTGTTACGTAGCCATGCCCATCCCAACTTATGGATCAAGGACGAAGGTCTGAACCCTACGGGCTCCTTCAAGGCGCGCGGGATGAGCACGGCGGTCAGCATGGCGCGTCATTATGGACTCAAGAAGCTGGCAGCGCCTTCGGCTGGAAATGCGGGCGGTGCGCTGGCGGCGTACGGAGCCGCTGCCGGAATCGACACCTACATCTTCATGCCCAAAGATGTGCCGCTGGCGAACCGTCTCGAGGTCGAAGCTTCGGGCGCGCACCTGACGCTGGTCGATGGCTTGATCAGCGACTGCGGCCGCATGGTTGCCGAGCGCAAAGAAAAAGAAGGCTGGTTCGACGTTTCGACCATGAAGGAGCCCTTCCGTGTCGAAGGCAAAAAAACCATGGGCTATGAAGTGGCCGAACAGCTGGCCTGGGAATTGCCTGCAGCCATTATCTATCCCACAGGTGGCGGAGTGGGTCTCATCGGAATGTGGAAGGCATTCGAAGAGATGGAAGCCGTCGGTTGGATTACGCCCGGCCGTCGTCCCAAGATGATCTGCGTGCAGACCGCCGGCTGCGCGCCAATTGTGAAGGCCCTCGAAGAGAAGAAGGACTCCGCGGAGATGTGGCCGAACGCTCATACCATCGCTGCCGGATTGCGTGTTCCCAAGGCGTATGCCGACTTCATTCTGCTCGACATCATGCGCCAGAGCCACGGAACGGCAATCGCGGTAACCGACGACGAACTCATGACGGGTCTCAAGAAGCTGGCATCGAACGAGGGTATCTTCCCGGCTCCCGAAGGCGGGGCAGCGCTGGCTGCTTACGAAAAGCTGGTGGAGAGCGGCTTTCTCTCCCGCGAGGAGCGGGTGGTGATGTTCAATACCGGTTCGGGATACAAGTACATCGACGCCATCGCGAAGTATTGGGGAATTCCGCCATTCGCGCTTCCCGCCGCGCGCAGCATGGGTGGAATCATCGGGCCGTACTGAGACGAGGAAGTCGAACCTCAGCTTGCGCGTTCAGCTGCGGGAGCCCCGACGCCAATCCCTGCGTGCAACATGTAATCTGACATTGTGGTATTACTGCGTGGGAGTCGTACCAGGAACTGCGACCCCTCAGGCGATGTCTTTTCCAGGACAATCTCGCCGCCGTGTTCCTCCACAATCTTCTTCGCAATGGCCAGGCCCAAGCCCGTACCGTTGGCTTTCCCCGCACTGACGAACGGCTCAAAGAGCGATGCGCGAATCGCCTCGGGCACCCCTCCCCCATTGTCTGACACCCTGCATTCCAGGTGTTCTCCGGTTGCAGCCAGGTCAACTGATACTCGTGCGTTTCCATTGCTGCTTGCCTCGCAGGCGTTCAACAGAAGATTGAAGAATACGCGCTCCAGTTTGCGGGGGTCGAAGACTCCGGTGGTGGGACCGTGCTCGCGTATGTCGATGCTGATGTCGCGGAAGTCAGGCGAGGCATGCACCGATTCCGCGGCCCGGGTAACGACCTGGCTCAAGTCCCATGGCACAGGAACAAGGCTTGGCTTGTCCCGTGAAATTTCTACCAGCGAGTCGATCAGCTCCGTCATTTGCGAAGCCCCGCGACGCACCTCCGAGTAAATTTCTTCGCGGTCAAAGTTGAGTTCGTCGACGTTATATAAGAACTCCGCATTGGCCACCACAGCTGCGAGCTGATGGCGAAGGTCGTGCGAAATCGAGCCGGCGGCGCGTCCCAGAGCTGCCAAACGCTCGGCCTCCAGTTGTTTGCGCTGGAGTTCGAGCAGTTGCAACCGCATGCTATTGAACGCGCTTCCCATCTCCGCCATCTCGCGGCTGCCGCGCGGTTGTAATGCGTAGCGATAGTCTCCATTCGCCAGGGCCCGTACCGCACCGACCAGCGAATCCAGAGGTCCGGTTATGGCGCGTGAGATCAACAACACTAGAATAATTGCCCCAAAGACCTGCGATGCCGCCGAGCACTAGCATCATCACGTTCAAACGGCCTAGCAGAGCGTCCCACGGTGTCAGAGAAAGCAGCAGATAGCAGCGAATCGGTATCTCAGAGCTGGCCGGAACGCTGATGCTCGCCACCGCGTAATGGCCGTCGTCCAGCTGCACATAGCGGTTTTCGCTGGTGTTGTTGAAAATCTTACTGAGTTCCGCCGGGCTGAACTGCTGCGTCGAGGCCACAGCTACCTTCCCCGCCGTCAGCAGCACTTCGCTGCCGGCAAAGCTGCCCAGCTGCTTGGCGAACGAATCATCGATGCGTTTGCCGATGGCTAGAAAGCCCAGTGTGACGCTCTCCGCTCCGGTACCGGCGACGATCGGCCGCGAAACCACCAGGTAGATGTTGCTGTTGGCTTGCCACAACCCCGAGTCCTTGCTGCGTTGGAGCGATTGGCGAAGCAACTTACCTGCCGTGTCGTTTCCGATGGCAGGGCCGTTTACCAGCACGGCAACCACTTCACCATCCGGCCGCGCGAGGATGAAAAGATCGCTGTCCGATAGCTCACGGAATTCGCGCGCGCCATCCTGAATGGTGGCCGCGTCGGGAGCAGTCATCAGAGACTTGAGCGGAGGGATTTCCGCCAGCAGCGCTGCTGAGCGCTCCAGTTCGGCGCTTTCCTGCCGTTGAATCCGGCGGAAGTCGCCAACCGAAGATTCCGTGGCCTCGGAAATCTGACGCGCCACCTCGCTTCGCACCGCCTGATGAATAACGAACAGGCTGGTTCCCGTCAAGGCCGCAAAGATGGCCAACATCGCCAGAAGCAGTTGCGTTCGCAGGGTGAGTCTTGGGATGGCGTCGTCCTCGTCAGGATGCGATAGCTTCAGCCGCCATCACGAACTTATATCCCACCCCGTGCAGAGTTAGAAAGTGCCTGGGATTGGACGGGTCGGCCTCCAGCTTTTGCCGCAGCCGAAGAATGTGGTTGTCGACCGTGCGCGTCGAGGGATAGTTGTGGTATCCCCACACCTGGTTGAGCAGATCGTCTCGCGAAATCACCCGGCCGGGGTGTTCCAAAAAGTACTTCAGCACGCGGAACTCTTGCGCGGTGAGCGTGACTTTTTGCCCTGAGCGCACTACCTCCATGGCGTCGCACTGGACTTCGACATCGGCGAAGCGGAACGTGGTGGCAGGCTCGTCTTTGCTGGTGGGAGCCTCTGTCCGACGCATTGCTCGCCGCACCCGCGCCAACAGCTCTTTCGGGCTGAAGGGCTTGGTCACGTAGTCGTCGGCGCCGAGCTCCAGCAGCAGAACTTTGTCGTCCACCTCGGCATTAGCGCTAAGCACGATGACGGGCACATTCGGCGCTATGGTCTTGAACTCGCGGCACAACTCGCGACCGTGCATACCGGGCAGTTTCAGATCCAGAAGCACGGCGTTGGGGCGCTGTTCGCGAAAGCTGTTCAGACCGGCAAGACCGTCGGAGGCAACATCCACCTGGTATCCCTCGGCGGTGAACGCTCTCTGCAACGCCCGCTGCATTGCCTGACTATCTTCCACGATCAGTACCTTATCCATTTCAAATACCCCATGCGCGACGGCCGTTTCGCTAATAGTAGTACGCAAATCGCCCTCCTCGGGATGCAAAAAACGCACGACCGGAGTCGGACTCCTGCTGAAAGTCCTTGCTCCGGCCGAACGCCCTGTGCGAACAGGAGACCGCGTTACGCGCTGCCAGCCTTGCCGCTTACCCGAGCAAGGTGGTGGCAGCCTGTGGAAGCGGCATCCACTGGATTACAAACTACTTCCGCCGGGGATGCCATTTGTCACTGGCGTGTCTCGCAAGCGTCAAATTGTCATCGCCGGCAAAACTAGATCGAGATGATCATGTCGTTCAGACGTGTCGGATACTTGTTTATGATTTCGCCCTTCGTCGGACCGACAATGACCGTATCTGAGTGGCGGAAGCCTCCCCAGTTCGGATCATAGACGCCCGGCTCGCAGCTGAACGTCATACCAGCCTTCAGTACAGTCTTGTCGCCTTCGGCAATCCACGGCGACTCGTGTCCTTCGAGTCCAATGCCGTGACCAGTGCGATGTTTCAGGAACTGCGCATATCCGGCCCTGCGGATCTGGTCGAGGCTCATCTTGTCTACCTGCTCGGCCACCATGCCTTCCTTCATGTTCTCCGCGCCGGTATCGTGCGCAGCGAGCATGGCATCGTAAAGCTTCCTGGCATAGTCGCTGGGCTGGCCGACACAGAAGGAACGTTCGCACTCCGTGTTATAGCCGCCGACGGTTGCGCCGTAGCTGAGAATCAGCGCGTCCCCCTTCTGCAGCCGGTCTTTGCTTGGAACCGCGTGCGGAAAAGCCGAGCGCTTGCCGAAGGGAACCAGCCCTCCGAAGGGTGGCGAAATCTCAACCCCGACCACCGAAGTCAACTCCTTCGACATCTTGTCGGCCACCGCATCGGCTGACGCTTTCAGGATTTCGTCTTCCGTGACGCTGCCATTGGCCTCGATGTAGGCGCGTCCGGCCTGTACCGTGTAATCGGCAAAGTAGACGGCGCGGCGCATCACGCCGATTTCGTCCTGGTCTTTCACCCAACGCATCTGTTCGACGATATCGCCCGCGTCGACCAGCTTCGCCTTGGGAGCCCCCAGCTGCATTTGCGCACGCCGCGATGGTGTACATTCCTCAATGCCAATGTTCGGCCCCACCCCGCGTGCATTGACCCGCTCGAATATCCAGCGCACCCGATTCACCGGGCCGGGATAGTCGAAGTACGACTCGTAATCCTTCACCCACCACAGCTTCACCTGGTCGGACTCAAGTTCAGGAACGAACAAGGCAGGCGGACCCGAGGCTGGAATGAGCGCGGCCAGCGGTCGCTCGGTTGGAAGGTGAAAATAACCAGTCGTATAGATCACATTGGTCGCACTGAGCAGGACCAGCGCATTCAGATTGCGCTCGGCCATCTTCGCCTGCACCTGCTTGATCTTGCGCTGATACCACTCCGGCGGCAGGCGGTCAGGCCCGGGAGGCGCGGGGATACTCGCCTTGATTTGCAAGGCGTGCGTCTTGCCGAATGAGTACGAGGACGCTGTGATAGCGAGGGCTGCGGCTCCGGTAGAAGTTTTCAGAAAGACACGGCGAGAGGAAGGACCCATTGGTTCGCTCATAGGGCAACCCTTATACCTCCTACGAGCGGAGGAATCAAGAGTACCGGTTTCAGGGCGTGTCCTCTTCTAGCGCTGACGAGAAAACCCGCCCAGACCGTTTGGCTTGGACGGGATCCTGGGGGAGGGGATAGTCGTTAGTCGCCGGAGTGGACCACCTCCAGCTCGCGGGTATTCAGTTCGCCTTCATCGAGCGTCGCGGTCTTATCGAAGGAGTGGCCGGTCACCAACCCCAGCACAAACCAGCCGAGCACGAGAGCACCGAAGGCGAACAGTGTATCGCCGAACATCCGCATCCAGCGTAAGCGAGTGAGCATGGGAGTTTGCAGGAACTCAGCGGAGCGGGCATACCAGGTGCCGTACTCAACCGAAGCCCACGCCTGTAGCAATCCCACCGGCAACATGCTCAGCAAGACCATCAGGGCGAGGCCGATGTTGATTGACCAGAAGGCGATGAACAGCGGACGGTCGCGCCACTTCAATCCCGGACGCAGCGCCCTCAGGCAGAAGAGCATGAGCCCGAGGCCTAGCATTCCGTACACGCCGAAGAGCGCGGTGTGGCCGTGTACCGGTGTCAGATTCAGACCCTGCACGTAGTAGAGAGCGATGGGCGGGTTGATCATGAAGCCGAACAGACCTGCGCCAACGAAGTTCCAGAAGGCAACAGCGACGAAGAAATAGATCGGCCACTTGTAGGCGCTAATCCAGGCTGTTTGTGCGGTGCCGCGCGAGAGCCGGATGTTCTCCCAGGCTTCGAAGCCGACCAGCACCAGCGGCACAACTTCTAGCGCACTGAAAATTGCACCCAGCGCCAGCACCGACTGAGGCGTACCGGTAAAGTACAGGTGATGGAAGGTCCCGATAATTCCGCCGGAGAGATAGATCACCGTGGAGAAGAGCACAGCGCGCGTTCCGGTAACGACCGATAAAAGCTTTAGCCGAGTGAAGAGGAACGCAATGACAACGGTGGCGAATACTTCGAAGAAGCCTTCGACCCACAGGTGAACTACCCACCAGCGCCAGTATTCGGCGGTAATGAGCGGACTGTGCTGGCCGTACATCAGGCCGGCGCCGTAGAACACCGGGATGGCAATGCTCGAGACCAGGAACAGCGTCAGCAGTGAGTGGTTCTCATCGCGACGCGCCAGCGCAGGCTTGAGTCCGCGATACATCAGCCATAGCCAGAAGAGTAGTCCGACGAAGAGGAGGATCTGCCAGAAGCGACCCAGGTCAACGTATTCGTAGCCCTGTGCGCCGAACCAGAACCACAGGTTGCCGAGCTTCTGCTCGATGCCCATCCATTCGCCGGCAAGTGATCCGACAACCACCGCGACCACCGCAACGAATAGCGCGTTCACGCCGAAGCGCTGTCCCTTCGGCTCGACCCCACTGACCGCGGGAGCGATGAACAGTCCAGTTGCCAGCCACGATGTTGCAATCCAGAAGATGCCGATCTGCAAGTGCCAGGTGCGGGCCACAGAGTAGGGCAGCCACTTGGCAAGTGGGATGCCGTAGAAGCCGTTGCCCTCCACTCCGTAGTGAGCGACGATGGCGCCCAGTGCGACTTGTACGACCCACAGAGCCGCGACGACAAAGAAATACTTGACCGTCGCTTTCTGCGAAGGCGTGGGATTCAACCCGAGCATCGGGTCGCGACGCGGCGCGCTTGCGGTGGAGGCGTCGTGTTGCTGTGCGCCGAAGTACCACACCATGGCTCCGACGCCGGCGAGCAGCAGCACGAAGCTGATGACGCTCCACACGATCACAGCGCCGGTCGGGCGATTGCCGATCAGCTCTTCGTGCGGCCAATTCTGCGTGTACGTGACGTCCTGGCCTGGACGGTCGGTGCTCGCCGCCCATGCCGTCCACCAGAAGAAGGTGGCCATCTCACGCTGCTTGGTCGGGTCGGTCAGAGCGCCGGCGGGAATGGCGTACTCGTTCCGCCCCTTGCCGTAGACGTCAGCGTAGTACGCAGCGAGTTCCTGGAATGCCGCCGCGCGATCGTTATCCAAAACGATGGTGTCGGTTGCTGCGTTGTATGTGTTGCGGCGTGTGAGCTCCGTCAGGCGGCCTTGCAGCGCGGCGCGTGTTTCCGCCGGAGCCGAGGAGTAGCTCGCAAATCCCTGGGCGCGGGCCCAGCCATCTAGCACAATCATGGATTGGCGATGCAGAAAATCGGCGCTCCAGTCGGGAGCCACGTAGGCGCCGTGTCCCCATATGGTGCCGATCTCCTGGCCACCGGTAGATTGCCAGACGTTCTGGCCGTCGCGAATGGCTTCGCCGGTGAACAGGACGTGCCCGTCGGCCGTAACTACCTTCGACGGAATCGGCGGCGCGCTGTTGATGGCTTTGTAGCCCACTCCGCCCAGCACCGCGAACGAAATCAACATGACCACGCCGAGCGCGATCCATAGCTTTCTATATTGCATGTATGAATTTCTCCTGAGATGAACTTTGAAGTAAGGCGGCGTATTACTTGCTCGTCTCCATCGCAGCCGCGCGCGGAAACAGAATGTTGTTCTCTTTATGAATGTGTTGATGCAGGTCGGCTTCAAAGCCTTCTAGCGCCTGATACAGCGTGCGATAGCTGATGCAGGCATCGCCAGGGAGCGTATAGTCGCGCGTCACAGTGCGCAGCGCCCGCAGTGCATCGCCGGCTCCGTCATGCTCGCGCATCATCATGCCGATAGGGTTCATAACCGTGCCGAACATTGCGGGCGGTGCAGGCTCTCCTGCCAGAGCGCTTTCTTCCATACGCAGAACGTAAGGGAACAGAATCTGTTCTTCCTTCATCAGATGGACTGAGAGCTCTTCGCTCAGCGCCGTAAACAGTTCCTGCACTCGCAGCAACTCCGGGTGGTTCTTGCCGTGGACGCAGACGACCTTCTCTGTGAGCGCCAAAATGCGCGGGCACTCGGAGCGGACGAACACATGGTGCGTGGCAGTAATGTTAGCGATGAGATCAGCCAGCGATGCAGCTTGCCAATTTTCCGTCGAGCCGTTCTGGCCGGCAGATTCGGTGCTCTTCTTGAGGCGCTCTAGCACTTCTTCGATGGGGAGCTTGGCTTCCGCGCAAGCCTGGCCGAGGGTGCGGTTTCCGCCGCAGCAATAGTCGATTCCGAGTTTCTCAAATTCCCGGGTGCAGTTAGGTAGCTCAGCGGCGATTTCGCCAACCGTTTGGGTAGCTGCGATTGTCATTTGTGTTTCCTCCCTGCGAGTCGCCGGCTTGTGTGCGGGACTGCGTTACATGAGCCACAGTAGAGGGCGCGAAGCTCAGCTACTATGACTTCAGTCACGGCAGCCGCCTTTCTGCCTTTTTTTGTTTTGGGCCTGAGACTTTGGTCACTGCGCCGAGTTCATCGCGCTGCTGAAATAAGGACATGAAACCGAATGAGCTTGCCATCGACTTCGACCAGCGTCCCTACATCGTGATCTGGGAAGTAACTCAAGCCTGCGACCTCGCCTGCGTTCATTGCCGCGCCTCCGCCCAGCCCAAACGCAACTCTTTCGAGCTATCAACCGAAGAGGGCAAACGCCTCATCGACGAGATTGCTGCGATGAAAGTTCCGGTATTCGTGGTCACCGGCGGCGATCCCATCAAGCGGCCTGACTTGTTTGAACTCATTGAGCACGCAGCGAAAGTGGGCGTGAGAGTTTCGCTTACACCGAGTGCGACTCCGCTGCTGACGCGCAAGATCATTCATCGGCTTAAGCAAAGTGGGCTGGCTCGGCTGGCGGTTAGTCTTGATGGATCAAACGCCGAAGTTCACGACGCGTTTCGCGGCATGTCGGGCTCCTTCCAGCGGACCATGGAAGCTATCGAATGGGCGAATGAAGTTGGCCTGCCGGTGCAGATCAACACTACATTCAGCCGCCGCAACGTTGATGACTTCGAAGCGATTGCGGCGTTGATGGAGAGCAAGCAGATCACGCTGTGGAGCGTCTTCTTCCTGGTGCCGACCGGGCGCGGCAAGCTCAATGATCTGCTCTCAGCCGAGGAGTTCGAAGACATCTTCGCCAAGCTGCACAACCTATCGCAGCGCGCTCCGTTCCACATCAAGACGACGGAAGCACAGCACTACCGGCGGTACGTCCTGCAGCAACAAGTTCAGTCCAAGCGCAATGGTCAGCCGACCTCGACGTCGCCGGCTTTCACGAAGGTTCAAGACACCGTGGGCCGCGCACCACGTGGGCTGAACGACGGCAAAGGGTTTGTCTTTGTCTCGCACATGGGAGAAGTTTTCCCCAGCGGTTTCCTGCCGTTCTCGGGTGGAAATGTTCGGTCCGATTCGCTGAGCCGTATTTATCGCGAGTCGCCCATCTTCCAGCAGCTCCGCGACCCCGACCAGTTGCAAGGCAAGTGCGGGGCCTGCGAGTTCCGCCACATCTGCGGAGGCTCACGCGCGCGAGCGTTCGCGACGACTGGTGATCCGCTAGCCGAAGAGCCTTGCTGCTCGTACGTTCCGAAGGGCTACGTTACGTCCGAAGTTTCGCCTACGCTTTGGAGACGGCCGCCGGAGCTGCGTGTGCTGGGGCAATAGAGTTCACGGCGCCAACTCGACAGTGAGATACAATGTATCTCATGGCTACAACCATGGTTCACATTCGGGTCGATGAGAAGCTGAAGCAAAAAGCAGGCAAGGCGCTGGCTGCTATGGGCATGTCGGTTTCCGATGCGGTACGCCTGTTGCTGGTACGCGTAGCCGCCGAACAGGCCCTCCCCTTCGAAATCAGAGTCCCGAATCCGACTACGATCAAGGCGCTGCAGGCCTCCGAAAAGCGCAAGGGGAAGAAGTTCACCTCGCCCGATGCGCTGTTTAAGGACCTTGGCATTTGACCTTGCGGACGGCCGTACGTAGCACCCAGTTCCGAAAAGACGTTAAGCTGGCGCAGAAGCGTGGCAAAGACATGACCAAGCTGCGCGAGCTTATCTTGTTACTGCTTGAGAGCCGACCTCTACCACCGCAATACAACGACGATCCACTGCAAGGCCGTTGGCGTCAGTATCGTGACTGTCACATTGCGCCGGACTGGGTGCTTATATACAAGATTGAAGGCGACAACCTCCATCTGGTGCGCACCGGAACACATGCCGATCTGTTCTGAAGTTGCGAGAGCTATCCTGACGCACTCTCCAGTTCACTCTCCAGTTTTTTGAGAGAGGAAATCTTCAGATCGCGATTATCGACCTGGATCAGTCCGTCGGCTTGTAGCCGGCTGAGGTTGCGCGAGACCAGTTCGCGCACCGTTCCGATCTGTGCGGCGAGTTCGCTGTTATTGGCCGGAAGCAGCACGGTGACTGCATCTCCGTTGCGACTACCTGCCGACTTGGCCAGCCGCACCAGCAGCGCGATCAAGCGAGACCGCACAGTTGTAAACGACAGCTCTTCGATGATGTTTACTAGCCGACGCAAACGCCCGCCGACCACGCGCAGCACCTTCAGCGCAACTTCCGGATGCTGCAGGCACAGCGCCTGAAAATCCTGTCGGCTGAGAAAAAAGAGAGTGCACTCATTCACCGCCTGCGCCGAGGCCGGATAGTTGCCGCCGTCAAACACCGGTAGCTCCGCAATCGAGCTGCCCGGCCCGTCGATCGCAAGCACCTGCTCGCGACCGCCCGCCGACGATTTGAAGATGCGAACATTCCCGGTGTGTACCAGGTAGAGGCCGGCGCACGCGTCTCCTTCGTTGAAGATGATCTCGCCGCCCTGAAACCGCCGCTGCACCATGCGCGGCGTGAGGAAGGCACATTCCTGCTCTGACAGTCCGGAAAAAATCTGAACTCGTTTCAGAAGTGCAACAACAGCAACTGCGTCAACGGCCATGGTGAGATTGTATGCGCGAGTGTCAATGGGATGGCAGCACGTCGCTACCGACCTGTCGTCAGGGCTTCAGCGTTTCTTCCCGCACCGTCAGCTCCTTGATCAGGTCTTTTCGCACTTCGTACCCGCGGCCTGGCTTGTCGGAAACCTTGATAGTGCCTTGAGGAGAAACGGTTACCTCTGGCTCGATGACATCTTCTTTCCAGTAGCGCTTCGATGCCGACACGTCTCCCGGCAACTTGAAGTTCGAAAGCGTAGAGAGTGCCACATTGTGGGAGCGGCCAATACCCGACTCCAGCATTCCACCGCACCACACGGGAACGTTGAATCGTACGGCCGCATCGTGTACGGCGATAGCCTCACTAAATCCTCCGACGCGTCCGACCTTAATGTTGATGATGCGCGCGGCACCGAGTTCGAGTGCTGCCGTGGTGTCACGTGCGCTGCGAATGGCTTCGTCCAAACAGATGGCGGTTTGCAGCCGGCTCTGCAGCTTCGAATGGAAGTAGTAGTCGTCGCTCCACAAAGGCTGCTCGATCATCAGCAGCTTGAACTGATCGAAATCTTGCAGATGCGGCAGATCATCCAGGGTGTACGCGGAATTCGCGTCACAGCTCAACAGAATGTCGGGCCAGCGGGCGCGAATCTTCGCTAGTACCTCGACGTCCCAGCCGGGCTTTACTTTTACCTTGATTCGTTGATAACCGGCAGCCAATTCGGTTTCAATCTTCTGCAACAATTGCTCGTGCGAATCCTGAATGCCGATGCTGACTCCGCAGGCGATTTCGCTGCGAGTGCCTCCCAGTAACTGCCACAGGGGAACGCCCTTCTCCTGCGCCTCTGCGTCCCATACGGCGTTTTCCAGCGCAGCTTTGGCCATGCGATGCTGGCGCACCTTGCCGAGCAGGGCAGGGACCTCCACGCCTGACGCAATTGTCTTCCCCAGCAGCGACGGTGCAAGGTATCGCACGATCACGTCCCATGCGCCCTCGATGTACTCCTCGCTGTAATAGGGTCGTTCGCTGGCGACGCATTCGCCCCAGCCCTCCAGACCGTCGCTGTGCACGCTTACCAGCATGACGCGACGGGCGTAAGTGCGCCCGAAGCTCGTCTCGAAAAAGTGGACCAGCGGCATGTTCAGCTCGCGAAGTGTGATGGCGTCAATTTTCATAGAGGTGTCAGGTGTCAGGTATCAGGTATCAGGTGCCGGAACGTCAGGTGATCAGGCGCAACAGCGTCTCGCGGGTTAATCCTCAATTCCAAGTTGATCTGATACCTGAAACCTGAGACCCGACACCTTGAACCCTCCGTGGTGAAAGTCTTTACGCTTTCGCCGCAAACGACCAATCCTCGCCCCAGCGTCCCACCAGGAAGACGCCGCTACCCTGATCGTCGCGACCATACCCGAGACACGATAGCCCTTCAGCGAATGCTTTCAAGAACAGTTCGCGGTTGTGCGACTGCACCTCGGCCGCCTTGGAGCGCGTCTCAGCTTCTGCCTTCCACGCGTATATTTCGGCAGGAACCGCGATCTGCAACTCCGGTTGAAATCCCGGCAGATGGCCCGACGACAGCAGCGACTCAACTCGCTTCGACTTGAGCCACCACTCCGCCACCAGGCGGTCTGTCGGCAGAAAACCCTGCAACGGCGAGGTCGTGATGCCGTACTGATTCAGGTTATAGCGTCGCGCGATCGCGCCCAGACGTTCCAGGTTGAAATAGGCGTTCTTGATTTCCAGCGGATCGAAGGTCCACTCGATCAAGTCGTAGCCGAGAGCAATCGCATCCTCGCGCTGAAACAGCTTTATGCGTCGCCCCAGGCCGGTATTGCGGTAAGCCTCCTTCACTCCCAGCATGTGCGAGTGCAGATAAGGATAGCGGCGGTGCGTCGCCGGCAGCGACAACGAAAAGCCCACCATGATGTCGCCGTCCCAGGCGCCGATTACCTGCCCGCCGATTTTGGAGGCTACGGAAAACACCCGCAGCGGTATCAGCTCAAGATCGCTGAAGCCCCACACCTCGCGCTGCAGATCGACGCAGGCATTGAATTCCTCGAGCGTGTTACACCGCCTGAGTTGCAACGCATCGAGGCTCATGCTTTTTCCCGTTGCTTCGCTTCCTGCCATAACGACTCCATCTCCGCCAGCGGCGCATCGTCCGGTTTGCGTCCCTGGGCGCGCAGTCGGTCTTCGAGATACTCGAAGCGGCGCCGAAACTTGCGATTCGTCTTGCGCAAAGCCGACTCGGGATCGAGTGACAAATAGCGCGCAATGTTCACCAGCACAAACAGCAGATCTCCAACTTCATCTTCGAGCCGCGCTCGCAACTCCTCGGGAAGCTTCACGCCGTGCGCGCTGGCGACAGCTTTCGACGCTTGCGGCTGCGGTCCCGGCTCTGGATACTCCTTCAGGTTCTGTCGCAGCTCTTCGGTTTCTTCGTTCAGCTTCTCAAACAAGCCTTCAATATTGGGCCAGTCAAAGCCGACGTTCGCCACGCGCGTGCTGATTTTATAAGCTTCCATCAACGCCGGCATAGCCGATGAAATGCCGTGCAGCACCGATTCGGGATGAGCGTCTTTGGTCGAAGCGCCGTTCTCCGCCGCCCGCTTCTTCTTCTCTTCCGCCTTCAGCGCCTGCCAGTTGCGCAATACTTCGCCGGAAGTATCGGCCTTCACTTCGCCGAACACATGGGGATGCCGGTCCACCAGCTTGGTCGACAATCGATCAAGCACATCATCGATAGTAAAGTGCTTCTCTTCGGCAGCCATTTCGGAATAGAAGAGCACTTGTAACAACAGGTCGCCGAGTTCGCCCGTGAGTTCGTTCCAATCACGTGCATCGATTGCCTCAAGCACCTCGTAGGTTTCCTCGAGCGTGTATGGTTTGATGGTGTCAAAGGTCTGCTCGCGGTCCCAGGGGCAGCCGCCCGGAGCGCGCAGTCGAGCCATGATGGAAACGGCGCGTTCGAATCGCTCGCCGGTGGTAGGCATGGGAAACAATGTAAATGAGAAGGTGGCTTCGTGCCATGAAGCCCGCTTTTTTCCTTCCGTTAGTCGCTTTTCCTCGCAAGGGCAGGTGATGCGAACGTCCTCGCCAGCAGACCTGGATCGTCGCTGATCAATCCATCAACTCCCCAGCCAGCCAGCCGTCGCATGTCTTCCTCCTGGTTCACCGTCCAGGTGAAGATCTGCACCCCGCGGCTATGAACCTGCCGTATCAGTTCCTCATCAATCAATTTGTACTGCGGCAGGAACACCTTAATCGGCAGCTCCCGCCAGGCCGGCACATCCGCAACGCGATCGCAGATGTAGCCCAATGGCAATGACGGATCAACCTGATTAAGCCGCCGCAGCACTTCAGGCAAAAAAGATGAGAGCAGGTAGCGTTCCGGCTTGCTCCGCCGCAGAGCCGCGACGATCAATTTTTCGCCGCCCGAAACCTTTACCTCGATATCCAGGTAGGCGCGAGCGCCAAAAGCCGCGAGCACGTCTTCCAAACATGGAAGTCCGTCTTCGCAATGCGAGCAAAGGCTGTCGTACGACGATGAAGCAATCTTGCGGCCTTGCAGCGAGGCATTATGGCAAAGCACCAGCCGCTCATCGCGGGTGATGCGAACATCGAACTCGAATCCGTCACAGCCATTCGCAAGCGCATATTCAAAGGCGCCCAACGTGTTCTCAAGCGGAAGCTTCCCAGCACGCGTGCCCAGATCTAAGCCGCGACATGGACCGTGCTCCGCGATGACCCAGCAGCAGCGGTCTCGCTTTTACCGCACCTCGCGTGACGGCGTGCTCTCCCGACGGTCGAGCCTCCGCTGTTTTGGCACTCCCGTTTGTATCGCCAGACGAGCGTTCGGAGGAGCTACGGTCTGTTTGCCTCGTCATCAGCTTCCCCCGGTGCTATACCATAGTCCCAGCCATTCATGAAACACATCGCTATCCTCGGATCCACCGGCTCTATTGGCAAGAGCACCCTGCAAATCGTCGAGGCGTTTCCCGACCGCTTCTCCGTCGTGAGCCTCGCCGCCGGCAGCAACGTGGATTTGGCCTTCGAGCAGGCACGCCGCTGGCATCCCAAGCTGATCTCGATGGGTTCGGCGGAAGCCGCCAACCACCTCCTCGACAAGCTGAAGACAGTCGGCCTCAACCACGCAATCGAAGTGGTTCACAGCGCCGAGGGTACGGTACGCGTCGCCATGCATGCTGACGCCGACTTCGTGGTCAGCGCCATCGTCGGAGTCGCCGGGCTGGAGGCGACCTACGAAGCCGTAAAGGCCGGCAAGACCGTCGGACTGGCCAACAAAGAATGTGTTGTCACAGCCGGTGATCTGATCGTCACTGAGGCCCGGCGCCAAGGCAAGCCGCTGCTGCCCATCGACAGCGAGCACAACGCCATCCACCAATGCATGCGCGGAGGCCGTCGTCAGGAGGTTCAGCGTGTCTGGTTGACGGCGTCCGGTGGACCGTTCCTGAACACCCCGCGATCCAGCTTTGCTCATATCACGGTCGAGCAGGCGCTCAACCATCCCACCTGGAAGATGGGCAAGCGCATCACCATCGATTCCGCAACTCTGATGAACAAGGGCTTCGAGGTGATTGAGGCCTGTCGTCTGTTCGACATGCCTCCCAGCCAGGTGAGCGTCATTGTTCATCCGCAGAGCACGATTCACTCGATGGTCGAGTTCGTGGACGGCAGCTTGCTCGCGCAGCTCAGCGTTACCGACATGCGATTACCTATTCTGTACGCCTTGACCTATCCCGAGCGCATCGAAAGCGACCTGCGCTTTCCGGTCAACGAGTTGCGCCGTCTGGACTTCCAGGAGCCCGACCTGGAGAAATTTCCTTGCTTACGTTTAGCTTATGAAGCTGTCGAAGCAGGAGGTGGCAAGACGATTGCTCTTAACGCGGCGGACGAGATAGCGGTGGCATCCTTCCTCGAAGGTCGTATTGGCTTCGAAGACATCCCGGCTACAATAGAGTGGGTAGTTCGTGAAACATCCGCCCTCATACCTGAATCTATAGAGCAGGTATTGAACCTGGATGCCGACGCCCGCCGACGGGCGCGCCATCGTATTCAGGAGATCAGCCCGGCCGAAGCGACTCCCCCGAATTCGCAGCCAGCCCGGCGAAAGCAGCTCTCCCGGTCGTAACGAGGTTTCATGGAATCCTTTCTCATTGCGGTAGTTTCAATGGCCGTTGTCCTCGGCATCATGATTCTGGTGCACGAGTTCGGCCACTATGCCGCTGCCAAGCTGTGTGGCGTCCGGGTTGACGTCTTCTCCATCGGATTCGGCAAGCGCCTGGTCGGCTTCCACCGCGGCGATACCGACTACCGCATCAGCGCTCTCCCGCTCGGCGGCTACGTAAAAATGGCGGGCGAAAATCCGCTCGAGTCGCGCTCCGGAGCGCCTGACGAATTCATGTCGCACCCGCGCTGGCAGCGCTTCATTATCGCCATTGCCGGTCCGGCCATGAACATCCTGCTGGCCATCGGACTGCTCACCGGCGTCTATATGGTGCATTACGAGCACCCGGTATATCTCGACCAGCCCGCCGTCGTCGGCTGGGTCATCGAGAACTCGCCTGCCGCCAAGGCCGGAGTCGAAGCCGGCGACCGCATTACCCGCATCGAAGGCGTCCAGAACCCGAGCTGGGAAGACGTGCTGCTGAAGACCGCCGTCGTAACCAACCAGCCCATCAGCGTCGCGGTGCAGCGCGGCAACCAGATCCTCGAAAAGCAGGTGATGCCTGATCCGCAGGGCAGCAATCCCGACCAGTACAGCACTCTCGGCTGGGTACAGGACGAGCCCATCACCGTCACCGAGCTCGAACCCAAGATGCCTGCCGCCCAAGCCGGAATCCAGCTGGGCGACCAGATCGTAGCCATCAACGGAGTTTCCGTCCGCTCGCTGTTCTCGGTCATCAAGCACCTGCAGGACAGCGGCGACAAGCCAGTCGACATCACCGTACTTCGCAAGGGGCAAGAGCTGCACTTCACCGCCACCCCGACCATGACCGACGAAGGCGGAACGAAGCGTTACCGGCTGGGCTTCCAGTCCGAACCGGTTCGCGTCGATAAGCTGCCGTTTGCCCAGGCCCTCGACCGCTCCATCACCGAGAACAAGAAGTACTCGATGCTGATCCTGACGCTGATGAACAAGATGGTCGAGCGCCAGACGTCGATCAAGCAGATGGAAGGCCCTATCGGCATCGCGCGTGCCTCCGGGCAAGCCGCCCGCCAGCCAGGTTGGTCGCCGCTGCTGAGCCTGATGGCCGGCATCAGCCTGAACCTCGGCATCTTTAACTTGCTGCCTATCCCCATCCTCGATGGCGGCATGATCCTGATGCTGCTCATCGAATCGATCATTCGCCGCGATATCAACATCCGTATCAAGGAGCGCATCTACCAGACGGCGTTTGTCTTCCTGGTGCTCTTCGCCGTAGTCGTCATCTACAACGACATCGTGAAGGCGCTTCCGGGACTGGCCCAGCGGCTACCGTAGAGGGGCCGCTTCGCTATTCGCCTTCGCCGGGTGCCCCATTCCGGCTTCTTTTGCCGGGGTGGGATAGACGCTCGGGTGCCCCATTCAAGCCGTTTTTGGCTTGAGTGGGATACGCGACAAGTAGCTTCCAAGCTCCCAGCCACCAGCTCCCAGCCCGAAGCCACTGACAAGCGACAACTGACCACTGACAACTGCTCCTACCCCCCTCCCCCACCTGCTCGTAAAATCTTGATTCCATTGGGTAGGCTGAAAAGTTTCCCGCTAAAATCTTGAGCCCGTGAGACTTAGAGGCAAAATCTTGGAAACAAAGGGGTTGATCCGCTTTGGACTTCCGACCTGCCCGCGAGATGCTCTGAACGCTTTGTCGGGGACTGCGCGTCAGCCTTCGGCAGAGAGGAAGCGCCCTTCGGGCGCGTTTTTCGTGATCGCTGCCCTGTATGTGACGTAGATCACGAAAAATTTTGTATGCGCGATATTCTGTTTTCAACAACTTAGACCACAAATCTCGCGCAAATTATTGATCCCCAGAGACTTACAGGCAAATATTTCATTTCAAAGAACTTAGCGGGGTCGGCTCCGCAGGGACACTCTCTCGATGTCCTCGGGCGTAGTTTAGGAGTTGCTGAAGTGACCTGCAAAGAAAATCTGCGGCTCGGAGGTTACGAAGGTGGTAGAAATTCCCAAAATGGGAAGCTCAGGCGGACGGCTGGTATAGATATTTCTGGAAGCCCACAAACACTTTGCTGATGGATTCCGCCTCGCCTAGGTCGGCAATCGCGTCCGGGATGGAGTGGTACTTGAGGTGGAGCAGCGGGGTCAGCTTGTCGCGGTCGAGTTCTTCGACTCCAACGCCTACGTAGTGGGCCAGAACGAAGTCGAGAAACGCGCTTCTGCCTGGAATTGAACCGGCCACTGATGGCCAGCTTTGCACGGGCGGCACGTTCCTCGCGCGTGAGCGGAGGCAGAGCGTAGGCGATGTAGGCGAGAACGTCGAAGAGGTCGCTCTTCTCGGCGTCGATGATCTTCTGCATTTCGGCCAGTTGATCGTGACCAAAGCCCTTGTCCGCGAGACCCTGCAGGAGTTTTTTTCGTGTTTCCGGCACGCTCCAGAGAGCGCGTAATTCGGCCTCGTCTTTAAAAAACTCGGGCAGCTTGCCGAAGAGCAACTCCATGAACTGCTGCGCCGAGATGGGTCTACCGTCGGGGTGCCAGAAGGTGGTGGCCATCATGGCTTGAATGGCGCGCTCTTTGCCGTCGGCCAGCTTCACCTTCACCCGCGCTTTCTTTTTGCAGACGCACGGGCGCTCGCCGCATAGGTTGCAAGGCTCTTTCGGACACTCGCAGGGACGCTTGCCGCATTCGGCGCACGGCTGCGGTGCGGTCTTTACGCATTGGCAAGGGTGATAGCCGCAGGTCTTGCATGGTTCCGGCTCCAGCGGCTCGCCGTCCCATTCCGGATCGCTGAAATGGTGGTAGGCCTTCACGAAGTCGTAGATGGTGAAGTAGTCCTTGCCATCGTAGAGCCGGGTGCCGCGACCGATGATCTGCTTGAACTCGATCATGCTGTTGATCGGCCGCATCGAGCACGATGTTGCGAATGTTGCGGGCGTCAACGCCGGTAGAAAGCTTTTGCGAGGTGGTCAGAATCGTGGGAATGGTCTTTTCGTTGTCCTGGAAGTCGCGGAGATACTGTTCGCCGAGTTGACCATCGTTGGCCGTGACCCGCTGGCAATAGTTCGGGTCGGTGCTGGTCTTGGTCTGGTTGATGAGGTCGCGCACGGCGAGGGCGTGGTCCTGGGTGGCGCAGAAGACCAGCGTCTTCTCGCGCTGATCGATCTGCTGCATGAAGAGCTTGACGCGGTTGGCTTCACGCGCCTTGATCTCGATGATCTTGTTGAAGTCGTCTTCGGTGTAGCGCTTGCCGCTTTCGATTTCGCCTTCTACCACCTCGTCATCGGGCGTGTATATGGTACTCGTCGAGGGTGGTAGAAATCTGCTTCACGCGGAACGGGGTGAGGTAGCCGTCATTGATGCCGTCTTTGAGCGAGTAGATGTAAACCGGCTCGCCGAAGTAGGCGTAAGTGTCGGCGTTCTCCCAGCGCTTGGGCGTGGCGGTGAGGCCAAGCTGAACCGCGGGCTTGAAGTAGTCCATGATGCCGCGCCAGTTGCTTTCATCGTTGGCTCCGCCACGATGGCACTCGTCGATGACGATGAAATCGAAGAAGTCGGGCGGATACTCGCCGAAGTAGGGCGATGGCTGGCCGTCTTTGGGCGGGCCGCTCATGAAGGTCTGGAAGATGGTGAAGAAGAGGCTGGCGTTCTTCGGGACGTGGCCTCTTCGGCGAATGTCTGCCGGGCTGATGCGGGCCATCGCATCTTCCGGGAAAGCCGAGAAGGCGTTGTAGGCCTGGTCGGCAAGGATGTTGCGGTCGGCGAGAAACAGGATGCGCGGGCGGCGCGAGGGTTCGCGGCTCAGGTTCCAGCGGCTGTAAAACAGCTTCCAGGCGATTTGAAAGGCGATGAAGGTTTTGCCGGTGCCGGTGGCGAGGGTGAGCAGAATGCGCTGCTTGTTGGCGGCGATGGCTTCCAACACGCGTTCGACGGCGATGTCCTGAAAGTAGCGGCTGGGATGAGAGCCGCTCTTGTCCTCGTAGGGTACGGCGGCGAAGCGGTCGCGCCATGCGTCCACGGCGGCGAAGGTCATGCTCCAGAGTTCGTCGGGCGTGGGATAGCGCGGCGTCTCGCGTTCCTTGCCGGATTGCATGTCAACGCCGTAAATGCCCTGGCCATTACTGCAATAGGCGTGAGCGAACGGCCATGATTCCGGCGTAGTTCTTGGCTTGCGCCAGGCCTTCGGTCAGCGACTGGTCCCACGCCTTGGCTTCGATGACCGCGAGCTTGGTGTTGCGATACTCCAGAACGTAATCGGCGATGAGCGCCTTGGGGCGTCGACCAGCACCTTCGATGCGACCGGGCGCGATCACGTACTCGCGGCGAATGCGGCTGCCCTCGACGACACCCCAACCTGCCGCTTTCAGCGCGGGATCGATGTGGTCGGCTCTGGTCTCGGCTTCGTTCATGGGGGTGCGTTTCTAGAGTTTTCCAGTAAAGGCTTGATGCAGCAGGACTTTTTCAAGGCGTCGAGCGCGGCGAGCTTCTGCCGGTAGATGGATTCGAGGCGTTGGGTTTCGTCGCTGAAGGGATCGCAGTCAAGACACGATCGCACGATTTCGTTCTGCTCGGCGACGGTACGAGAGATCGTACTGAGTATTGAGGCCGATGGCAATCAGTTCAGCGCGCTGTGATCTGGCATCCGTGCGCCAGTCGTCATCCGTACCTTCTGCGAACAACCTGAAACTAGTCGTACTTAAGGAAATGTGCGACAGATCTTCCTCAACGTCCTGTGAGCCATCAAAACGATCCCGTCTCTGCAGAATAGAATTCTGGCATCAGTACCTTTACGCACTCCGATACACCTCTGCCGAATCGTGCCGAATGGCAGCTTAACAGAATGTCACCAGTCTGCGGCACATCGAAGCTTCGCGCTGAGCTTGTCGTATCGAGCCTCCGAGATGAACAGCTTCGTCTAATTTCACTGCCGTTCGCCAGCTCCTTAACTTCTTTGGTCCGACGAACAACGGAACTCCCGACTTTGGACATATTCGCTCTGACAAATGACGCTTGCTGGAACGTCATAGTGCCGAGTTCTTCGAGAGACTTCTCCTCCCATCCTTTACCGCGTTGGGTGAAGACGGATTGGAGGTGGCTTTCGAAGAGGGCGCGGGCGTTTTGGAGGTTCTTTTCGGCGTTGGCTTTGGCGGTGGCGATGCCCTCAAACGCTTCGTCGAGGATGCCGACGATCCGCTGCTGTTCGGGGAGCGGAGCGAACGGAATCGGTAAGCTGCTCGAAGTTGCCACCTGATAGCTCTTGAAGTGCACAGTGTCCACCGTCGTCCAGCCAGCGACGCTGCTTGCACACAGAAAGTAATACAGGAACTTGTGATCGAAGCTATTGCGTGGCAGCAAACCTGCACCGCTTGATTGTCGCCATCGGCACAGTATTGATCGACCGAGTGCCGATCGCCCGCTCGAAGACAGATACGGACTTACCGACAAAGCGCTTCGGCAGAACTGCTGCGCCGTCCCCAGCGGTGATCGTCGCTCGGTTCGCAATCGTAGACGATCGCTCGAACTCTGCCCAATCTCCGCAGGAGTAATCCAATGATACGCATCGCCCCAGTACTCGCGACGCCGTCTTTGGTGCGACTTGCCGCCGTTGACTAGATCGCAAACCTCGCCCATGCGCTTCGATCTGCCACCCGTTCGTTCATAGCAGCGCCCTGATATTCCCCAACACCTCCGCGCTCTCAGCGTCCAGCGCGGCAATCTCATCCATGATTTCCTGCGGGCTGCGGTGCTTCACTTCCTCGCCGCCGTTTGGGTTCTTCACCGAAGATCGAAGGTCGTCTTTGTCGATGGTCTTGGCGTCCACGGTCCACGACTTGGGCGAGTCGGCAAAGGTCTTTTGCAGCTTCACGAACTCGGCGAGGTCGTCGTCGTTGAGCGGGTTGGTCTTGCCCAGGTTGCGGCCGGGGTCGAGCTGGTAGTACCAGATCTTGCGCGTCGGCGCGCCCTTCTCGAAGAAGAGCACCACGGTCTTCACGCCCGCGCCCTGGAACGTGCCGCCGGGGCAGTCGAGCACGGTATGCAGGTTGCAGCTTTCCAGCAGCAGCTTGCGCAGGCTCACCGAGGCATTGTCGGTGTTCGACAGGAAGGTGTTCTTGATGACCACGCCGGCGCGGCCTCCGGCCTTGAGCATCTTGATGAAGTGCTGGAGGAACAGGAACGCCGTCTCGCCGGTGCGGATGGGGAAGTTCTGCTGCACTTCCTTGCGCTCTCTTGCCGCCAAAGGGCGGATTGGCCATGATCACTTCGAAGCGGTCTTTCTCCTGAATGTCGGCGAGGTTTTCGGTGAGGGTGTTGGTGTGGATGATGTTGGGCGCCTCGATGCCATGCAGGATCATGTTCATGATGGCGATGACATAGGCGAGCGACTTCTTCTCCTTGCCGTAGAAGGTGCGCTCTTGCAGGGTGCTGAGCTTCCTTGGTGGTGAGGCCGGGCTTGGCGCGCAGATACTCGAAGGACTTCGCAGAGGAAGCCCGCCGAGCCGACCGCTCCGTCGTAGATGCGCTCGCCGATGCGTGGGCTTGACGACCTGCACGATGGCGCGAATGAGCGGGCGCGGGGTGTAATACTCGCCGCCGTTGCGCCCGGCGTTGCCCATGTTCCTGATCTTGGCTTCGTAGAGGTGGGAGAGTTCGTGCTTCTCGGTCTGCGAGCGGAAGCGCAGCTCGTCGATGTGGTCGATGATCTCGCGCAGGTTGTAGCCGCTCTGGATCTTGTTCTTGATCTCGCCGAAGATTTCGCCAATCTTGTATTCGAGGGTGTTGGGGCCGGTGGCGCGCTGGCTTGAATCCGTGCAGGTAGGGGAAAAGCTTGCCGCTGACGAAGTCGCGGAGGTCGTCGCCGGTCAGCGCCTTGTTGTGGTCGAGATTGCCGTGCTTGTCCTTGGGCGCGGCCCAGCTTTCCCAGCGATAGGGCTTGTCGAGGATGCGGGTGTAGGTCTTGCCTGCCAGCGTGGCCTCGGTGGCCTTTACCTGCTCCAGATCGTCGAGGTATTTGAGGAAGAGAAGCCAGGAGGTCTGCTCGGTGTAGTCGAGTTCGGTGGTGCATCCGGCTTCGCGGCGGAGGACGTCATCAATATTTTTGAAGGCTTGTTCAAACATAGTCATTAATGCAGGGTTGTTTGGCTCCTGCCGACGGGCGGTATGTTGGGAAACGCTGTTACGGAAAACCGGATGATAGCAGAGTAAATCAGGGGAGCGGAGGCGCTTTGGTGCCTGACCGGTTCGAGAATCCCACTCATCCCAGACGAAGGGATGAATGGGGCCCCCGAAAACTGCAGATCCCTCGGTCGCCGCGGCGACCTCGTGATGACAAATCGAGGGAGAGCAGGACGGCGCAGCTGAAGCTGCGCCCCTTCAAAGCCAGCGAAAATCCCCACCCCGCCAAACAGATGGCGGAATGGGGCACCCAGATATCCGCATCCCGCTAAAGCACACGTCGAGGGGCGCTACTTTTCCGGTGGGAAGATTTGTTTCCAGTCGTTCTTCATGCTGATGACGGTCCAGCCTCGGGACTTGGCTTCGTTGTAGAGAGCCTGGGTAAAGGTACCGACCTTGCTATCGGGCAGGCCGTGGGCGGGACCATAGGCGTACTCGCGCTCGGCATCGTCGTGCAGCACCAGCATCATCAGCGAATTGGCGCCGCTGGCTTCGGCGTACTCCAGCATTTGCTGGTCGCCGGTTGAGTTGCCGAAGGCGGCTTTGGGGTGGCGGCCGAGGAATAGATAGATGTCCTCAGGCTTGCCGGAGAAGTTGTTGTTCAGCAGAAGCTTGGGAGCGCGCATGAGAACCGCTTTGCCGGCGCTGTCGTAGACGTATTGCAGGTCGAACGCGGAACCGATGACCTGCTCCGGCGGAATGCCGTAGACCTTTTCGGCATAGGCGCGCACGAAGTCCTGTTCGCCTCCGGTGACGATGTAGGTTTTGTAGCCGTTTGCGCGAAGATACTGCATGACCTCGAGCATGGGCTGATAGATGAGTTCGGTGTAGAGGCGGTGCCAGCGCGGATCTTGTGCGGTGGCGATCCAGTCCTGCGCAATCTTGTGGAAGTCGCCGGTAGACATTCCGGTGTGGGTCGCTATCAGGATGGCTTCCAGGTCCTTGGTGGTGAACTTCGCCATGGCCGCCTTGTCGCCGGCAAGCACGGCGGAGAACGGCGGAGTGGTCTTCCACTCGGGATGCTGGGGCGCGAGGGCTGCGACGCGGGCGAAGGCGAAGATGACTTGGGTGTAGATAGGCTGCTCGACCCAGGTGGTGCCGTCCTGGTCGAAGGTCGCAATGCGCTGCTCGGGCGGAACATAGTTGGGACTGGATTGGTCGGTGGTGGTTTGCACGAAGCTGACGATCGCGTGCTTGGCTGGGCCGTCGTTCCAGGAAGGTAGAGGGTCCTGGGCTACGGCGGTGAGGGCGGACACCAACAACAGGCAGGAAGAGAGAATTACTGCGAGACGAGTTTTCATAGGTGTGTTTCCCGGAAACCGGCGCGGTAATGAAATCGCCGGCGAAGGAATAGTGTAGTCAGCCGGGGGGCAGTTTTAAGCGAAAATAGCGGCGGCATCCGGCGATTTGTTCAGCGGAGGGCTAGTCGCTCGGTGCGAGGGAAGCGGCGTTGATTGCGAAGCTTTGGGCGCAAGGACTAGGCGGAGAATCGCTGAGCGGAGCGAGCTTTGGCTTTGGCGGCTTCTTCCTCGCGGTTCTTGGGCGAGGCGGTGGTCTCGAGCGCAGAGAGCAAGCGCATGGAGGCGGCCGCTACCTCGTCGATCGCTGCGTTAAACGCGGCTTCGTTGGCTTTGGATGGCTTGGTGAATCCGCTGATCTTGCGCACAAATTGCAGCGACGCGGCACGCACCTCGTCCGGCGTTACCGGGGGATCGAAGTTGAAGAGCAGCTTGATGTTCCGACACATAGGGAAATGGTAAGGCAGGAAGTTGTCGGTTGTCAGTGGTCGGTTGTCAGAGGGGAGGCTTTCAGGAGGACACAAACTGCAGGTCCCTCGGCCGCCGATGGCGGACTCGGGATGACACTTTAGAGAGAGTATGGCCGGCGCAGCTAAAGCTGCGCCCCTTCAAAGCCGTCCCGGAGCCAAACGCGAAAAGCCAAAGCAGCCTCTGAATGACCCAGATCTTTGGCTGATAGCTGATGGCTGAAAGCTGACGGCTGGAAGCTGGGAGCTTACCTTACCGCTGCTTAAAGCGGTCGAGGAAGCTGTAGACGAAGATTCCGACGAAGGCGTTGACCAGGGCGGAGATGGCCACTTGAGTCCAGCTCCATTGCACGGTCTGGCGCAGCAGGCCGCGCGCCACTCCGAAGAAGATGCCCTGGTGGGCGACGAAGAAAATGTAAGTGATGAGGAAGCGCGTGCCGTGGTTCTCGACGTCGATCTTGACGCCCAGCGATGAGGCGGCGAAGCCGATGATGGTGTCGGCGATGCCGTACATGCCGATGGGGTGCATGGGGCCGGAGAGCGTGTCCTGCAGCAGGCCGATGATGGCTCCGGTGAGGCATCCGCTGATGGGATTGCGGCGCGCCACGGCGAAGAAGATGACCACCATCATGGGCAAGTCGATGATGGGGAAGAAGCGGACACGGACCGGCAGGAACGCCTGGATGGCGATGGCCGCAAGCGGCACGAAGACAATGACGGGCCAGGCAAAGTCGTAGACCGCTACCTGATCGCGTGAGGTGAGACTGCCGCGGAAGGGCATGCTGCGTGTCGTCATCGCTGCGGGTTGGCGGCCTGAGGCGGCACGGAAGGTTGTGGGGTTGGAGTTGGGGCGTTGCTCTCAGGATTGCGCGGCTTGGGCTTGGTCGCGACCGCGCCGTTGTTGGCCGGAGTTGCCGCGCCCGGCGAGACGCGCTGCTTCCCCGGAGTTGGCGTAGTCGTACCTGTGGCAGGCTTCTTCACGGTTGTGCCGGTGGTGTTGGGAGCAGCGGTGTTGGGCGCGGTTCCGGACGCAGCCGTTCCAGCGGCTCCAGGGGTTGCAGTGGCGTTTCCGCCAGCGTCGACTGGAGTTTGGCTCGGAACGGTGGGCAGGCGTTGCGCCAGAATATCGGAGGCGCGAATCGGGCCGAGGTCCTTCACGTCGGGAGGCTTTTCGGTGATGTTGGTTACGACCAGCACCTCTTCGACGCGGTCGAGCCGGGCCGAGGGCTGTACGCGAATATTGAGAAACAAATCTTTGCCGGGCGCGACCTCGACAACTTTGCCGACGGGCAGCCCCTTGGGAAAGATGCGGTCTCCACCGCTAGTGACCAGCTCTTCCCCGGGCACGACGCGCTCGTCAGCCATGACGTATTGCACTGTGGTGGTGCCGTTGGCTGCGCCGCGCAGGATTCCCTGGAGGCGGGTGTTCTGCAGCATGACGCCCACACCGCTTAACTGATCGTTGATGGGCAGCACCTGCGACGAATCGGGAAAAACCTGGACGATTTTGCCGACGATTCCGTTCGGGGTGATGACGGCCATGTCGGTGCGAATGCCGTCGCTGGAACCTTTATCGATGTAGAGCACGCGTGATTGGTCGCTGCCGCTGGTTCCGATGACCTGCGCCGCAACGGTGGAATCAATGTGCTGCTCCTTGAAGGCGAGCAGGCTCTGGAGGCGGCGTGACATCTCGGCATCTTCGCGCAGACGTACCTGATCGAGCTTCATCTGGTCGAGCTGCGCGCGCAGCTCGCGGTTTTCGCGACGCACTCCGCGCAGATAGAGGTAGTTATGCCAGGCGCCGTAGAAAAAGTTTTGTGTGCTGACGACGGCTTTTTCGAAGGGCGTAATGGCTGAGACCGCCCATACGCGGATGAGGCGCGTGTCGCCTTGCTGTGCCGGACGCTTGACTTGTATCGCCAGGCCGACGATCTGGGCAAACAGAATGGCCGCCAGCACGATCAGGTTGCGAAAGCGGCCAAGAATGGTTTCCATAACAGCGCTATGGGCTAGTCAATCGATATCTTGCGCAGCAGCTTGAAGTCGCTCAACATTTTTCCGGTGCCCAGAACCACGCTGCACAACGGATCGTCGGCAATGGCTACCGGCAGTCCGGTTTCTTCGCGGATGCGCTTGTCGAGGTTCTTCAGCAATGCTCCGCCGCCGGTGAGAACGATGCCGCGATCGCTGATGTCGGCCGAGAGCTCTGGAGGCGTGCGCTCGAGGGCGACGCGAATGGCGTTCATGATGGTGGAGACGCATTCGCTCACCGCCTCGCGAATTTCGCTGTCGTCGATGGTGATGGTCTTGGGCACGCCCTCGATCAGGTTGCGTCCCTTGATCTCCATGGTCAGCGGCTTTTCCAGAGGGTAGGCCGAGCCGATTTCAAGCTTGATCTGTTCGGCCGTGCGCTCGCCGATCAGCAGGTTGTACTTGCGCTTCATGTAATTCATGATGGACTCGTCCATCTGATTACCGGCCATGCGCACCGAGCGCGAGTAGACGATGCCGCTCAGTGAAATCACTGCGATATCGGTGGTGCCGCCGCCGATGTCGACGACCATGTTGCCGCTGGGCTCGGTGATGGGTAGTCCGGCGCCGATAGCGGCCACCATGGCCTGCTCGACCAAATGCACCTCGCTGGCCTTGGCGCGATAGGCGGAGTCCATGACGGCGCGCTTTTCCACCTGCGTGATCTCGGAAGGGACGCCGATGACGATGCGGGGATGGACCAGCATCTTGCGGTTGTGGGCCTTCTGGATGAAGTAGTTCAGCATCTTCTCGGTGACTTTGAAGTCAGCGATGACGCCGTCTTTCATGGGCTTGATGGCGACGATGTTGCCCGGGGTGCGGCCGAGCATCTCTTTGGCTTCTTTGCCGACGGCTTCAACTTCACCGGTGTTCTTGTTGATGGCGACGATGGAGGGTTCGTTGACGACGATGCCTTTGCCGCGCGCATAGACCAGCGTGTTAGCGGTACCGAGATCGATGGCCAGGTCGCTGGAAAACATGCTGAACAGGGAGCGCATGTTTCCGAAGCTGTGGCTGCCGTTGCTATGAAAGCCGTTGGATGACATTTGCGACTGCTTCTTTCCGTATTAAGCCGGTGATGCCTTTATTACACAGCGGGCGAGGGAACACACTCAACCGAATGCCTTAATCACGGGAACGCTAATGATGTGTGATCTTCTTCGTACGGGTAAGCCGCAGGGGTGTTGGATCGTTACATCATCGCAGACATCGACATTCGTGCGTGCTACCGCCTCTACCCGGACGATGAACCGGGGAAATCCCGCTGCAACAGGCTCGCACCTTTGTGTTCAGAGTACCACCTAATCATACAGAAACAAAACCGTTTGGGCTGACACTTTGGCGGTAGGCGCGGGCCGGCAGGCGCTACAGGGGCGTCTTCTGGCCTCGCACCATATAAGCGTGCCAGTGGTGCTGAGCGAATCCGTCCGTCCCGATCATTGCTCAAGCGCAACCAGCAAGATGCCGTGGGACAACGACGCGCCACTTCTTTTCATTAATCGTTTAGTGGTGGCTGGGGATCTGCACCTGGTGAGGGAGCGGTCTGGAGCTAAAACTCGGGTGGAGGATCTGCGTTCGCAGCAGTTGAACCAGCACGATTTTGTTTCGAGTTTTACCAGCAGCGCCACCGCTTTGCCGGCAAGGCAGAGCGGAACAGTTGTAACTCAACAGTAGTTCCAATCAAGTGTGTCTAAAAGGAGAGTTGTAGGAATGAAGTTTCGCTTAGCTTCTTCGTTGTTCCTTGCGGTTTGTTTCCTGGCAGGGTCGGGTATCTCGGCCCACGCGATCGATGTGCTTTACAACAATGGCGGAGGTAGTGAGTTCCTGCCGATGTGGGATATTTCCGGCAGCAACATGGCCTCGAACCAGTTCACGTGTTCTTTCGGAACCTGCAATACGCAGATTCTGGAATTCGATGCCACCCCTACCTGGGGAACCGACGCCACGACGGTGAATTGGTCGGTCACATCTTCCCCGTTGGCTGGCGGAACTACCTTCGCTTCCGGCACAAGCGCATTGCCGCAATTTTATGCTTGCGACCCCGACGGTGTTGTCTGCCTGTTTGATATCAATTTCGCAACCACTCTCTCGGGTGGGTCTTATTATCTCAACCTGAGCGGTGTCGATGCTCCGCTGGGTTGGGACACAACCTCGCATCCTTTGAATGGCAATAACGCCTACTCCATCGTCAATGGGGTTGAGACGGATAACATTCAGGGACTGGGATTCAAGATAGAGGGCACCAGCACCCCTGAGCCAGGCAGCGTTCTGCTGTTTGGGTCTGGTGTCCTGGGAGTGGCTGGCGTTCTGCGCCGTCGCTTTCTGAGCTAAGTCACCAACTACGGACGGGCCGGGGATTTTCCCCGGCCTGTTTTCTGCTCAAACGAAACGCCTCGCATGAAAATGAAGTGCAGCTCGGCTACGGGCTGCCCCAAACCATCGCCGCCCTTGGTCGATGCAATCAGCGGTTACACTCATTACCCACGCCGGACGTTCGCGTAAAAGCCACGGGGTTTGTCCTCACTTTGCGCTTGGGGACAAAGGCGCCACTGGCATACAGTGTTCTGACAAACTCCCGAAGCAGGAGCAGTCATGAATTTTGGACGCGCAGCGATCTTAGTTCTGCTTGTTAGCACAGCGGTATCGGTTGTCCAGGCACAGTGGGTGATGGTGGCGCGGGCCGCTTCTGGACGAATCCAGCGCATGCAACAGCAGCGGACGGCCAACGACAGCGGCTACGATGTGGCCAGCGTCATCCTCGAAGCCAAGGCTGACAAAGTCTACGAAACCGCTTTGAGCGCGCTGAAGGCACATGCGGACAAGGTAACGGTAACCAGTAGCGATGCCACAAAAATGATGGTCAAGTTCACCGACGGCAAGCAGACGGCTAGCCTGCAGGCAACATCGCTTGGCCCCAAAGTCACGCAATTGATGATCGCGTCGAATGCCCTGGAGAACGGCCAGAGCGGCACGTCGATCGTGCTGCAAGGCGTGATGAAGGTGTGCAAGGAGATGAACGTCACGTGCACGGTGGAGCAGTAAGGCTGTGAGGGCTGGGCGTTGCGACTCGCCCGCGAGCACGAAGAGGATGAAGGTTCCGCCGGTTTATAAGGAGAACAGAGTCTTCGCCGCAGATCTGGCTCCAGCTGTGGCCGTCGAACTCCAGCGCTGAAGCGCCCTCTTACTCAATACCGGTTCCCCCTGCATTATTCGAGGCTGTTATGAAATACCTGTCGTCCGCTGAAGCGCACTCTCGATTTCCAACTGCGCCACCCCGCGATGAATCGGGGGGCTCTCGCCTATCGCCGCAAAGCGGCTGGCACGTGGTTTGTCCCACCAATTTCGCTCCACCGAGAGTTTCGTAATAGCCTCTATTCATGCGGGGGCTTCCACCTGGAATTTGCGACCGGAGCAGCCGGCGTGACATCCTTTGATACCCGCTGTTCGCAGCGCCTGTTCACAATACAAAACACTCCGGAGACGCCTTGAAGATTCGTAACCTCGTACTCTTTCTGCTGTTCGCCTCGCTAACCGCAATCGCTCAGAGCTCAAGCTGGAACATCGACCCCAACCACACTGCTGCGCACTTCACCGTTCGTCATATGGGCCTGTCGAACGTGACCGGAACCTTTGACAAGGTAAGCGGCAGCGCCCAAATGGACGACAAGGACTTCACGAAATCTTCCATTGATGCGGTGATTGATGTGGCTTCGGTCGATACCCGGGTGCAAATGAGAGACAACGACCTGCGCAGCGATCATTTTTTCGACGTTGCCAAGTATCCGACGATGGAGTTCAAGTCGAAGCGCATCGAGAAGCAGGGGGATGGCTACAAGGTAATCGGTGATCTCACCATGCATGGCGTCACCAAGGAAGTGACATTGAGCGTGGACGAGCCAAGCGGGATTATTACCGATCAGCATGGCAATATGCATCGCGGCTTCTCGGCCAGCACCACCATCAACCGGAAGGACTGGGGTCTGACCTATAACAACCTGCTGCAAAGTGGCGAAGCCGTGGTGAGCGATTCCGTCAAGATTCAGATTGATGCGGAGTTGGTGAAGAAAGCTCAGCCAGCAATTAGCAAGTAGCAATTAGCATGGGCGCTGCCTCGCCGGGGGCGCCCGATCCCCTTTCCTAACACGTTCCGGCGTTACAATGGCAGCGCATGAAAATCGCACTGGGCGCGGACCACGCCGGCTTCGAACTGAAAGAAAAAATCAAGCAAAAGCTTCTCGCTGCGGGCGTTGCCGTCGAGGACTGCGGCACCCATTCGACTGCCTCGGTGGATTATCCTGACTACGCACAGGTTGTTGCAGAAGGTGTCTCTTCCAAGGCTGCCGATCTCGGGATTCTGGTTTGCGGCACGGGAATAGGCATGTCGATCGCGGCGAACAAGGTGCCGGGAATACGCGCGGCCAAGGTCGATACTGAGTTCGAAGCGGAGCGATCGCGCGAGCATAACGACGCTAACGTGCTGACGCTGGGAGCGGACACGGTCAGCGCGGACGAGGCGTTGAAGATCGTAGATAAGTGGCTGGCTACGCCGTTCTCCAATGGAGAGCGCCACGAGCGTAGAGTGAAGAAGATCGCCGCGATCGAGCTTGAGGAAGAGATGGAGCCGTCTCGTAACCGTGAGCGCAGCGCGGGCTCGCAGGCGAAATCCTGAACGCAGCGAGTCGAAGAAAATATCAGCAGGGGCATAGATCATGACTACGAATCGGATGGATTTACCGCTGGCAGAGGCTGATCCCGCAGTGGCACAGGCAATCGAGAATGAAGAGCGCCGCCAGCATGAAGGCCTGGAGTTGATCGCATCGGAAAACTTCGTGAGCGAAGCGGTGCTGGAAGCCGCGGGCTCGGTATTCACGAATAAATATGCGGAAGGCTATCCCGGCAAACGCTATTACGGCGGATGCGAGTTCACCGACGTAGTCGAGAACCTGGCGCGCGATCGGGCGAAGCAGTTGTTCGGCGCTGAGCACGCGAACGTGCAGCCGCACTCAGGCTCGACGGCGAACATGGCTGCGTACGCTGCGGTCATCAAGCCGGGCGATACCGTGCTGGGCTTGAACCTGGCGCATGGCGGCCATCTTACCCATGGGCATCCGCTGAATTTTTCCGGCAAGACCTACAAGATCGTTCCTTACGGCGTTACCAAAGAAACTGAAACCATCGACTACGACGAGTTGGAGCAGATTGCCGAGCGCGAGCGGCCGCAACTGATCATTGGCGGCGGCAGCGCGTATCCGCGCATCATCGACTTCGCACGTATGCGGCAGATCGCGGACAAAGTTGGCGCCATCTATCTCGTCGATATGGCGCATTTTGCCGGGTTGGTTGCAGGTGGCGCGCATCCTTCGCCAGTGCCGCACGCCCAGATTGTCACCACCACGACGCACAAGACGCTGCGCGGTCCACGCTCAGGCCTGATACTTTCCCGGCAGGAGCACGCTGCTGCCATCGACAAAGTTGTGTTCCCTGGCATGCAGGGCGGCCCGCTGGTACACATCATGGCGGCAAAAGCCGTGTGCTTCGGCGAGGCGCTACAGCCCAGCTTCAAAGACTACGCGCGGCAGATTGTCGCCAACGCCAAGGTGCTGGCGCAGACACTGGCGGATGAAGGCTTCCATGTTGTGTCGGGCGGTACTGACACGCACCTGATGCTGATCAACGTCTTTCGCCAAGGGCATGCTGGGCAGCGAAGCCGAGAATGCGCTGCATGATGCCGGCATCACGGTGAATAAGAACGCGATTCCGTTCGACACCAATCCCCCGATGAAGCCGAGCGGGGTTCGCATTGGAACTCCGGCGCTTACCACGCGCGGCATGAAGGAGCCGGAGATGCGCCAGGTAGGCAAGTGGATTTCAGAAGCGCTGCACAATCGCACGGACAAGGCGGTGCTGGAGCGTATTCGCCGCGAGGTGCTGGAGCTGGCAGAGGCGTTCCCGCTCTATGCGGCGCGGCGGGCGCGGCACCAGGTGCCGGCCGGGGCGTAGGCTGAAACCACCATCTTAGTTGGGGAAACGAGAACAGATCCCCCGGTCGCCGCAGCGACCTGGGGATGACAAAGGGCTTCCTACTGGGCCATCGCCACTTGGGGATTTACCAGGGCTTCGTACAGCGCAGCAACTTCCGTGGGATCGCCATCGGCGACCACCGAACCGCATTCGAGTAGAACGGCGCGGTCGCAATGCGCGGTAACCATAGGCATGCTGTGGGAGACGAACAGAATTGTCTTTCCAGCCTCACGAAATTCCTGGATGCGAGCGAAACTCTTCTGCTGGAAGCCGGCGTCGCCGACGGAAAGAATCTCGTCGATGATGAGAATTTCCGGATCGACCTCGGTGGCGATAGAGAAGGCCAGCCGAGTGTACATTCCGGAAGAGTACTGCTTCACCGGTGAGTCGATAAACTCACCGATATCGGCAAACTCGATGATGCGCTGCTCTTTGGCCAGCATCTCCTTTTTCGAGAAGCCCATCAGCAACCCGTTCACAAGAATGTTTTCGCGGCCGGTCAATTCGGTATGGAAGCCAGCGCCAAGTTCGATCAGGGGGGCGACCTTGCCGGCCAGGCGAACTCTTCCAGAACTCGGCTTGTAGACACCGGCGATGATCTTCAGCAGCGTGCTCTTGCCGGAGCCATTGCGGCCAACCAGGCCCAGCATTTGTCCCGAGTGCACCTGGAGCGACACATCTTTGACTGCGTCGAAATCGTGAAAGCTGACCTGGTGGCGCAGGAAGTTCGCGAATAGCTCGCGCAGGGTATCGGGGCGCTCTTGAATGATACGAAAGCGCTGGGTAACGTTCTGAACGTCGATAGCGACGTGCCGGTTAGACATAGAAAACGAAGTTGTCCTGGTATTTGCGGAATACAGCGAAGCCAATAAATAAAGCTACGAAGGCGCAAGCGAACGATGCCCCCACCGACTTCAACGTCGGCAGCATGCCGTAGTACACAGACAGCCGAAAACCATTAACAACGTAGATGATGGGATTCAGCTTGAAGATCCAGCGATACTTCTCCGGCAGCATGTCAACGGAGTAAATGATGGGCGTGAGATAAAACCACGCGGACAAAATGATCTGCACAATGTGAGCTACATCGCGGTAATAAACGTTGGCTGCGGCGAAGAAGAAGGTTATGCCCATGGTGAAGATGATGAGAGCAAGCATGGGAACCGGCAGGAAAATCCAAGTCCAGTAAAACGGGTGCCGGAGCAGCGGTACCAGAATGGCCAGCGGGATCAGCGACAAGAGCAGATTGATGACGTTTGAAACCACCGCGGCTATCGGAAAAACCAGCTTCGGGACGGCCACTTTCTTGATGAGTTCGGCGTTGCCGACGATCGAATCAACGGCGTAGCTCAACGATTGCGAGAAGAAGGTCCAGGGCAACAGCACACTGAGCAGGAAGATTGCGTAGTGTGGAACATTGAAGCGCATGATGGTGGAGAAAACCAGGGTCAGAACCACCATCATCAGGGCCGGATTCAGCAGGGCCCAGAGAAACCCGAGTACCGAGCGCTTGTAGCGAACCTTGATCTCTTTGAGCGCGAGCGCCCAGATGAGCTCCCGGTATTTGTATGTTTCAACAACCAGTTCTTTCAAGTCGGCGGAACTCCCAATCGATTACGGGTGGGCAGACAATTACGCGATCCAGCGTCGCCGTACGAAAGGCGATCGGATTGGGTCGCACCCATCCGGCAAGACAGCTTCATAGATTCTACGCGAAATCAGCCGCCAGAGCGGCGTGACCCGGCCAATGTTCGCGTGGTTCGCGTCGTGATGCAGGTGAAGAAATCGCGGATTTCGCTACTGGCGAGGAATCAGCACCGCACGCAGCCGCCGCGCAGGCGCCAGCCAGCGGAACGACCGGCTGCTTAATACTTGGTCCAGCTGCTGCTTGTAAGTGCTCTCGACCTCGCGTCCCTTCTTCAACTCTGCAGCGAGTTCGGAAAGCTGTTCGCTCAGAGAGACGATGGCTGTCTCGGCGCCGTGAAGCTGATCTGTAAGCTCGGCAATTCGATGGTTGGATCGCTCGAGGCGACGGTGTTCTCGGTCCAATTGGTCGTGAGTGGCTGCGAGTTCGGTCTGAGCTTTTACAAGGGCCGCCTGGGTCTGGCTTAGTTCCGATTGCAGCCTTGCGACTTCCGACGAGGTTCTGGTCAGCCCTTCGCGGAGACTCGACACTTCGGCATCGCGGCGCACAATTTCGGCATCGCGGCGCAAGACTTCGCCCTGCAGGTTTTGGTTGCTGTCGGAGGCAGCCTGGTAGAGGCGCTGCAACTCCTCACGACCAGCCCGTTCGCGCATCGTCGCTGCCAGCTCGAATTTGTCGAAGACGTTCGGCGGAACAGCCAGCCGGGCGGCCAGCTCGCTTCTTTCAGCCGCCACGTAAAACTCGTTGAGCCCGTCAAAATATGCGTGCTGGTAATTGGCGATGGTCAGTATGCCTTCCCACTTCTCCGCGGTGATGGTTTGTGAAAGCGGCTCCGTAGCCTCCACCACCACCACCCAGGGACGGAAGCGCTTGAAGTCCATTCCGAGGAGTACATCGTGTTCGGTGCCCTCGGCGTCGATTTTGAGGAAGTGAATGTCTTGGCCGGCGAGGGGTTCAAGCACATCGCGCAAGGGGCGAACCTCGACCTGCACCAGCTTGTGTGGGAACTCCACGTGAGCGCTCACCGCGGACACGTCAAGCGACGAGAGTCCCATCGACTCGGGGACGACCGCCATGTCGGCAGTGCCGGGTGCAGCGCCGGCTGCCGCCCTGATGTTGATGTCGCGCGGCCGTGCGGCCTCAATCAGCGCGAACATCTCCGGGACGGGCTCCATGTTGATGCCGCTCCATCCCTGGTCATAGAACCACTTGGTGACCGAATCGAGCTCCGGATGCAGGGCACCGACGTCAACGTAGCGTCCCTGGGTGACGTCATGGAGGGCTCTCCATAGCGTGACATCCTCGAAATTTTGCGCGTAGGAAATCATCCAGTACCGACCCACTAAGATATCGCATTCACCTGAACGGTACCGCTAGCGTACCTGCACTCGCAGAAAGGACTTCTCGCCAAAGGGAACCCCTTGCCTGGTCATGGCGACCTCTGCACTGAAAGTGGCGCGCAGATTTCCTACCGGCAGCGTGGCGTTGAAGGCGACGGGGCGTCCGCGGAAGATGCCGCCGTACAGAGGGATTTCGTCCGCCTGGTCGTCAATCGGCACGACGAGATCGTTTCCGACGCGCAAAGCGTAACCCGCAGCCCCGGTCCAGCGTGCGTTGCCTTCGTTACGAACCACCACCTTCACCTGAACTTCACTTCCCGGGGACGCCGAGGGTGGAGCTTCGATTCCCAGGATCACAGCGTCGTCTTCCGGTCGCCCATTGACGCGCGCCGCACCCCGCGCCGTGGTGTTGATGTATTCGAACGGGTCGTTGCTGTCGGAAAACACGTCGGTGTTGGAGTGCATGCCTTCGCGCACGTAAGGGGGCGCCGGTTCAGAGGCGTAGATACCCGAACCCTCGTCGTATTCATTCCACGATTCGACATACACGCGATGCACGTGCGGGAGGTTGGCAGGCACCACCTCCCAGGCGTTGCGATAGTTGCTTCCGCCGCTGCGAGGCAGGAAGGAGCCGGGCTGGCGAATATTCTGGTCCCAATAGCCGGGCTGCACATGCCATACGTTCATGCCCTGATGCACGCAGTGCAGAGCGTAAGTGTAGCCGGCAAACATGAACATCCGCTCGTCGGTGAAGCCGTAATCAGGGTTAATCGCACCGTCGGACATCATGTAAATCCCGTTGTGCAGCGATGGAATTCGGCTGCCATGGGCCGCCACCAGCCGACGTTGAACATCGTCCCTGGTCAGGGATTCCAGGTTCTGCAACAAACTCCACACCCACCAGGATGAAAGAACCGGCTTGCCATCGATGTGCAGCAGGCCAGTCGCAGCCAGATGGTCTGTGTTCTCGGTCAGGTATTGTTCGAAGAATCGGATGTAGTGACTGGCGTATTCGTCTTTTCCGGCGCGGGTGGCGACGTCGATAGCTTTGCCGGCCCACAGAATGTGAGGATCGAGGAAGGGAGAGATCTTGGGTATTTCCCATCCTTCGCGGCGCAGCTGAGCGCAGGCTTTGAAGAAATTGATGCGCGGCTGCTCGAATTTATCGATGCAGTGCAGGTAGACGGCATCGATGTTCGCCATCAGGATCTGCTTGATTTGCCCAATCCAGAAATCGGGCTCCCCGGTCCAGGACGGCCGGCCACCGAGGGGCTGCCATGGTCCCATGACATTGCCTTCGTTGGGGAGAAACCAGTGAAACACCGTGGTACCGACAAACGGAATGTATCGGGAATACGCCCGCCCGGGCCGCATGAGATCCAAGAGGTGCTCCTGTTTCTTTCGAAACCTAAACAAGTTCTTTTTTGTAGGTGAAGGCCTCAAAAAACAGCACTTCGGCGCTCTCGGCAAGAACATTCTTGTTGCCGCTGTGGCTGATGGTGATTTCTTCGGAGGAAGAGGTGGCGCGATCACACTTCCAGTTCTTCCAACCGGGAATCATGGTGTACAGGTCGAAGGTTTCCGCTCCCATCGCGGTCTTGATATCCGCGTGACCACTCCACTTGTGGCACCAAAGCCGGCAAACGATGCCATGGCTGGGCGGCCGGTTAACCGTCACCTTCTTGTCGGGAGAGTCCAGCAACACGCCCTTGAGTCCGAATTCCAGATCGAGATGCTTTGCCGACCGCGGCAGCTTGACGGCAGAAGCCGGTATTTCGGAAATCGAGTACCGGTGCTTGACCTTGTCTTTCTTCCGTCCGCGGAATATCAGGCTCGATGAAAGTTCCGGCTGATTCTCAAACGCGGCGCTCCAGCGCTCGGCGAGAGTGCGGTTGGTGAAGGCCTTATCCAACTCCGGGCCGACCGTGAGATTGAAGCCGTACTTTTCCTTGATGTCGAAAAACTCTGAGATGGCAGCGGCGACTTCAGCGTAGTTGAAGAGCCAGAAGTGTTCCGGACTGGTGCAGTATTCTTCGCCAACACTCTTGTAGACGATCGGCTCGCGATTAGGAGTGGTGACGATGATCTGGCCGTTCGGCTTCAGAACCCGATGTGCCTCGGAAAGGAATAGCCACGGGAAACGCGTGTGCTCAATGCTCTCGCCCGAGTACAACAAGTCTACGGACTCGTCGGGTAAGGGGATGTTCATGCCGTCCGACTGATGGACCGTGAAGTCTTTGGCGTAACCGTGGTTGCTCTCGTTGACCACGCGAAGCGTCTGGTCTAACGCGGAGCGCGAGATATCCATGCCGATGGCACGGCGACAGTTGTGCAGCTTGGGGAAGGTCGGCGCAAATCCCCAGCTGCCCATGCCGAAATCGAGGCAAGTGAAGCCGCTGACGTCGCCGATTTCGAGTTTGTCGAGCAGTTCCATGCGGCGATAGTGCCCGGTCTGGGTGATGATGGGAAGGTCTTCGAATCCGCCGTAGAGACCGCCTGGGCGTTCGAACATACGATCGAGAGCGGAAGAAACAGAATTCGTTGTACTCATCAGGTAGTGTTGGGGCGCCGCACGAATTGCGGTCTACTTGCCGGGATAAACGTGTCTTCAGGATACCTCAGGAAGCCTGAAGTCCTGATTCGAGTTCTCCCACCTGGTGGGGCCCCCTCGGCATTTTCGCACATCGTCGGAGCATCTCCGGAGCACCCGCCGATTCGCATTCTAATCAGGCGAGGCAGCGTGCTGTCCAATTCACGCAATTGCAAAATCCGGCGCACTGGTCGGGTTCGAAAGCTGATATAGGATGTTAGGGATGTCATCCCGCATATTGCTGGTCAGTAACTTCTTTCCTCCTCGCACGGTAGGCGGCGCGGAGATTGTGGCGTTTCGGCAGGCCCAGGCGCTGGTTGCGCGTGGCCACCACGTCACTGTCCTGGCGGGAGACTTGCCTACCGAGACCAGCCCTGCGGGGACGCTCAGCTTCGATATTCACGAAGGATTGCCGGTGTATCGGCTCGCAATTCGTTCGCTGGAGCCGGACGAGAACTTCTACTGGGATGCCGCGGCACGCCGGCTAAGGGCGATCATCGCGGCTGGCCGCATCGAAATTGTTCACTTCCACAACGTGATGGGATTAGGGGCAAACCTGATTCCTGCAGCGAAAGATGCGGGCGCGTTTTGCGTGGTCACGCTGCACGATCATTGGGGATTCTGTTACCGGCAGACACGGCTTCGTCCCAATGGAACCGTCTGCGACAACTTCGAGGAATGCGCGGGCTGCATGCCGGCGATTCAGCCTCCGGGCGGAACCGCCTTGCCCATGCGCCTGCGTCGCGACTATGTTGAGTGGTGCCTGGGACAGGCAGACTACCTGCTGACGCCCAGTGCTTACCTGGCCGAGACTTATGTGGAAGCGGGATGCTCTGTTGACCGGACCTTTGCTGTTTCCAACGGAATCGACCTGGCCTCGGTCCCTGATGCCGTCAAGCAGCCGTCAACGGCCGGCGCGATGAAATTCCTGTGCTCGGCTTATCTGGGCGAGCACAAGGGGATTCCGGTCCTGCTTGATGCCATCCAGCGGCTCTCGCACGATGCAAGCATAAGCGTTCCCTGGCAGGTGACTATCGCAGGTGAGGGACACCTGCGGTCGATGGTCGAGAGCGCAGTGCAGTCGGAGGCCGGACGCCATCTGAAGTTCGTCGGCCGGGTGCCGCGGGCTGAGCTTCTGGCATTGATGAGCGATACCGACGTCGCGGTGCTGGCGTCCATCTGGCCGGAGAACGAACCGGTCACCATGCTGGAAGCAATTGCCGCAGGCAAGGCCCAGATCGCGACGCGGCTCGGCGGCAACCTCGAGCTGGTGAAAAACTCACGATCGGGTTTTCTGGTGACACCCGATAGTGCCGAGGCACTCGCGCAGGCGATGCGGTGCTACATCCTTGATCCCGCACTGGCGGCGAAGCACGGAGCGTTCAATTACGCCCGGCGCGACAGTTTCGATGAGAGAAACACCATTTCGCGACTGGAGGAAATCTATGCCAGTCCGCGTCCCGCAAACTCTTTCCGTCAGCCGGTTGTGATCTGTGGCACTGGATGGCCGGCGCTGGAGGTGAGCACTCTCGCCGCCAACGCGCACAAGTATGTCGACAGTCGTCCCACACCACGTTTTATCTGGAGGGAGTGGGCGGACGCGACAGTCTGGCGAGATGCCAGTCTGCTGTGGTTGTGGGACCGCCATCCCGAGGAGTCGCTGGTGAATACTGCGATTCGGCGCGGAGTGCCGGTATTGGCTCCCGCTAGTGGCTGGGCAGAAGGCCTCGCGCGCCATTATGGCGGAGTGATTCTGTACCGAACATACCTGGAAGCACTGGCGGCCATGCGTTCGTTGCTTTCCATTCCTACGCTGCGGCAGGAATTTGCTCGGCGTTCGCATGGCGCGGCTGCGTCAGCAACGGTGATGGCTCCGGTCAGCGCATTCAACCTTAGCTCTGAAGCGAGATCGTAACCACCGTGTCACTTAATCTCCCACTCCGAATCGACATCTGTAACGAGCGGCTTCTGCCACGCTTCGGCGTAGACCGATTGCTGGTGCTGCTGGCGCGAAAACTGGTGGAGTCGGGACACGAAGTTCGATTCGTCTGCCTGCGATGCGACAAATCAATGCTGTTGCCCATCTCGCGCGACATCACGGTGCTGACTCTGCCGGAAGGGCTCAACATGGCAGAGACCGAAGCGGCCGCTGCCGCCGCTACTTTGCAAAGCTGGCAGCAGAGTGCTCCAGATGCAGTCGTCGTTGGCGGGTGGCCGTTTCTCGAATTGGCTGCGCGCGCGAGAAGTCACAATGTTTCCAGTCTGTTTATCGATGCCGGCGCGGTCGCTCAGGATGGGTTTCCCGAGCCGCAGTTGACCATGCAACGCGAGCTGCGCCGCATCCGCCAACTGGCCTTGCCCGAGATTGAATGCCTGTTGCCTATCAGCGACTTCATACGGCGTACCCAGAGTGAACCTGATCGCGGCCGGGCTAACGGAGTGGAAACCGTACTGCTGGGCGGCGATCACATGGCCCTGGGCACGTTTGGCGGCGACCGGCAGGCTGGTGAAGGCGGGGATTTATTGCGTCGCCTCGAAGCCAGCGTCAACCAGGGCGAGAGGCTGGTGCTCGCATTAGGACGATTCGAAGCGCAGGGGTACAAGAATTCCGCTGCCGCCTACGATGTCCTTCGCATAGCGCGTGAGAAGTCAACACCGGCGCGCCTGCTGCTGCTGGATGCGGGTGAAGACTGCAAGATTCCGCGAGACCTTGCTGCGTACGTCGAGTTGCTGGGTGCTCCGGATGACCTCACGCTCCAAGAGGTAATGCGCCTGTGCTCGGCCGGAATCAGCACCTCGCTGTGGGAAGGGTTCAACCTTCCGGTGGCGGAGATGCAGTGGATCGACCGTCCTGCGCTGGCGTTTAATCTGGGCGCGCATCCCGAGGTGATTGCTGAGCCGTGGTTACTGTGCGAGAGCAATCAAGAGATGGCGGCGAAACTTACATGCCTGCTGAACGATAACGGGACGGCTGGCAACGGCGCGCCAGGGTTGGCGGTCCGATTCGCAGAATTCCGCGCGCGACGCCCGTGGGAATTGACCTTGAGCGCTTGGGAAAGCGAAATCGTGAACCTGGTCAGCCAGCGGCAGACTGTTGTCGAGCAGGTTAGCGTCGAAGAGCGCTCAGAGCGACGGATCGTTCTGGTGGATGTCACCAACGCTTCGCTGGACCCTGCCAATCCGGGCGTGATTCGTGTTGTAAGGCGGCTGTGTTCCGAACTGCAAGGTGACGATCGCCTGGAACTGGTATTCGCGGGCTGGAATCGGGACCAGGGAGACTACATCTTTCTGGATCAGACGCGGCGAAACTTCCTGCAAGGTTACGGCGGTCCGCGCGATGGCCTTGGGCTGCTCGCAGCCTGGAAGGGCGATGTAACGCCTGAACTGCTGATTTCGCGAATCCGCAGTACGCGACCTCAGCCTCCGGTTTTATTGATGCCAGAGGTGATGTTCGACAGCCAGGCTGAGGCGCGCCTCAAGTGGGCGCAGCAGCGCGAATTCAGAACAGCGGCGATCCTGTATGACCTTATTCCGATTTTCAATCCGGAGCTGTGTGATCCGGATGTGTGCTCGGGGTTCCCGCCGTACCTGAAATCGTTGGCCAAGGTTGACGCCGTGTGGACGATTTCGGATTTCACGCTAAGCGAGTTCAGTCGTTATCTCGCTCAGCAGCGCGAGCGTCTGCCGCGTATTCATGAGGCGGTTCATCTCCCTGGCCAGTTCGGCGAGCAACCGCGAAATCAGGGGGGCGAACCATCGCATCAGAACAACGAAGTTCGAATCCTCTTCGTATCCACGCTGGAACCGCGCAAGAACCACAAACGTTTCTTGCAGGCTTATCGCATGCTGCGCGAACGGAGGCCGGAACTCGCGCTACGGTTGGTGCTCATCGGGAATCGCTACGCCGGGGCTTTGGAGATTGCTGAAGAGGTGAAGGCGCTGACCCAGCGTGACCCCAGCGTCGAGTGGCTGGGCACGGTCGACGACGAACGGCTGGCGTCGGAATTCCGGCGCTGCGACTTCACAGTTTACCCTTCGCTGGTCGAGGGCTATGGACTTCCAATCGTGGAAAGCCTCTGGATGGGTCGGCCTTGCCTCGCCCATGATGGTGGGGTGATGCGTGAGCTTGCCCTTCCGGGCGGCTGCCTTACTGCCGATATGACCGACCCGGCCGCCATTGCGCGAGCCTTGGAACGGCTCAGTACTGATTCAGGTTTGCTGCAGAAGCTCCGGGACGAGGCGCAGCAACGCCAGATCGCAACCTGGCAGGATTACGCCGATACCATGGCGCAGCGCTTGTACGAATTGTGAGCTAGTACAAATTGGGAGAAAGATGAGTTCCGAACCGTTTCGACATCCCGACCAGGTCCTTGATCGACTGGTAGCCGCCGGAGTCGAGTTGATCTACTCGCGCGACGGCGCCGTGGCCGCTGCGCTCGATGTTGCTCCGCCTTCAGTTGAGGTGACGCATCAGCCACTGCCGACGCAAATCAGATCTACCGCGGGACGGGGCATCGCCTATCGAGCTGCGCGAAAGGTCTACCGGAAGCTGAAGGACAATCAGCAGCTGCGGCCGCTACTGGACAGAGTGCGACACGAGATTCTCACCCGCACCTAGCTGCCGGTGCGAGGTCTTTAAGATTTGGTCAGGGAATGGTCGCGACCGTGGTTTCGCGATATATTTCAGATTCTTCGTTGGGTCCGCTAACTTCGATTTCACATTCAACTGCGTTCCGCGGGTCCCATTCGTCAAGCCACGCAACGTATTCCTGCACCAACATCACTCGCAGAACGTAACGGCCCGGTGCTTCGGGTGCGACCACATCGATGGGATAGGTACGTTGTCTGCCGCTGGGCAAATGCGGTATCAATCGTGTCCTCAAGCCGTCGAAGACCACGCAGGACCCGCTACTGTCGATCCAGTGATAGCTGAGATGTACCGGATTGGGTCCGCCGCTGGACAGGGTGAACGGAGAGCGATTTTCGACGGCAACCGTGCAAGCGATGGGTTGGCCTGCCTCGACTTGAAGCGGAAGCGACTTAAGCAAGAGATTGGCCACCTGCGGGTCGGACGGACTGAGCACTGGCATGTCGGACAAGTTCCAACGGGGCACATCAAGGCGCGCTTCCGAGGCGCTGAAGAGCGGCTCGCCCTCGTTGACCGACAGCACAGGGAAGGTACAGCCTTCGCAAAGCGTTCCCTTCACATCCGGAACATCGCCGGCGAAACGACTGCGAAGCTTCATCATCGCCGGACCATTCCAAATCTCGCGCAGCGACTGGGTTTTGAGGTCGCCAAGAGGCATCTTGCCGGAATAGTCGTTGCAGCAGGGAACGGCGGTGCCATCGGCATGTATGGCGAATCCGATCCAAGGCTCGGCACAAGCGCCGGTTGGCGTCGGCGGGCTCACTTCGTTAATCTGGATCAGGCTCTCGTCCTGGTTCGCCCAGTAGTGAAACGGCTTGTAGTCGATGGCGTCGAAGCCCTGGTCGCGCCACTCTTCGTCGAACTGATCGCGCTCATTCTCCGTCGACGTCATATGGATCATCTGCAGGCGGACCAGCATTTCGCTGTTGCGCGCGCGCTTCATCTCCACGAAGCGGGCAACGTTCGTGTGCACCTTCTCGAACTTTGCCCCCACGCGAATTTTCTCGAAGGTCTGCTTGGTAGCTCCATCCAGACTGATGTAGAGCAGCGACAATTTGCTATCGAGCAGCTTGACGGCCGCCTTCGCATCCAGGCGAGTGCCATTGGTGCTCATCCCGGTGCGGATGCCGGCGTCTTCTGCCATGTCGATCATCTTGTAGATGTCGGGATTGATGAGCGGCTCACCGAAGTAGTGCAGCCAGATGAACTCGAGGAAGCCGGCGCCTTCGTGGATAATTCTCTCGTAAACCGTCATGTTCATGTGCTCATTCTTACGGCCCATGATGGGATACGGACACATGATGCATTTCAAGTTGCAGATGCTGGTGGATTCCACCTCCAGAATCACAGGCATTCCGGTATGCACTTGCGACCGGCGAAGGTAATTCTGGGCGATTGTCTTCCGATTCTGTAGGTCGTTAACCCGCATTCGTATTCCAGCAACTTGCAGTTATCGTTACGAGGCAAAGACTAGCGAAGGGCTCTATGACTGAGAGTATACCGCGGACGCCATCTCGCACCGGCTTTCGGATCGCGGCTTGCTTGGCATTTTCGCTGGCGTATGAGAGCAAAACCCCGTCGTATATTAAGATTTAACCCGCAAGTGTAGACCTCTAGAAGTTTCGAAGAGATTGATGGATAAACCAGCAGAACATTCCCCAAAGGAGACACCCGTTCGGAGGGCCGCTTTTCATGCGCCTTTCCGGCCCCATAACCCGCCCAAGGGTGTCGCCGGATTCGTCATACTGTTCATTCTTTGTGGAACGCTTGGCCTGGTAGTGCTGTTTTGGCCGTTCTTTGGTTCGCATTTTGACCATACGGTGAGCGATCCTGCGGATGGTCGATTCGAATTAACCATACTGGAGCACTGGGTTAAGGTGTTTCACCACCAGGCCCCGGTGGCCTCGCCGAATTTCTTCTACCCCGAGAAAGGTGTACTCGGATACACCGACACCTTTCTTGGGCTGGCGCTGCCGTACGCGCTGTTTCGATCGCTCGGGGCTGGTCCGTACCTGGCGGCACAACTCGCAACCATGCTGCTGGTAGCGCTGGGATTTGTCGCGATGTACCTGCTCATGCATGGCGTGCTTCGCTTTGACCGGTCCTCCGCGCTGATCGGGGCAACCCTGTTCTTGCTGTCAAACATGTACTGCATCTATGTAGTACATCCCTACATTCTGGTTTCCGTCACCACTACGCCGATATTGTTTCTACTGGTCGGGAAATATTGGCAGCAAAAAGAAGCCACGCCGGCAAAGGCCACCGCGTACCTGTGCCTCTCTGCCATTCTGCTGGCACTTGCCTTTTACACTTCGTACTACATTGCATGGTTCGTTGTACTGTGCTCGGCTGCCGTTGCGGTATTTTACGTAGCTTGTCGTGTTTTCGTGGACCGCAGCCAATCGCCCATCTCCCAAACCGTTAGGAATCTGTGGCAACAGAAATGGAGCCTGCTGCTGGCAGGAGTAGTTTTTCTGCTGTCGATGGCGCCTTTCTTCGCGTTATACCTTCCGGTTTTGCATCGGACCGGCAAAAGAAATTTGGGGGAAACGCTGCTCTTTTTGCCGCGGCCTGTGGGAATCTTTGACGTCGGCAAAGACAACGTGATCTGGGGCCGAATATCGGCTCGAATCGAAGCCTGGGTAATACCGGGCAGCTTACCCGAACATCCAGCCGGCTGGCCGCTGCTCACGATAGTTGTTTTCCTTGTAACCTCGGTCTATTGCGGCGTGCAATTGCTGCGTTTACGCCGCGACCGCAATCATCGGCCGGCGCCACTGCTCTGCCTTATCTCGGCTATTGCCCTGGCTTGCCTGACCCTGTGGACTGCCGGTATACGGATTGGCTCGCATGCTCCGGTGTGGTGGTCCTTGACCAAGTTTGTGCCGGGAGCCGCCGCCATCCGCATACCGCAACGAATCGATCTCGTATTGAACATCGGCGTCGTCATCGTGTGTATGTTTGGCTTCGAGGCTTTGCGGAAGAAGCTGACCGTTCATGGCTCACACGCTTTTCTCTTGCTCCTGTTGCTTGCCGCGGGCTTGGGTATTGAGCAAGTCAATGCGATGGCTACGCACTTACTAAGCAGGGAAGCAGAGTCCAACAATTTCGCCCGGATCCCACCTCCTCCCCAAAACTGCGCATCCTTCTATGTCTCTAACTGGAGTGACAATGAGATAGGCATGTTGCTGTCGCAGACCGCGGGGGCGTGGATAGCTCAGCGATACAACATTCCCACCCTCAACGGCACTAGCTCGTGGTATCCCCCTGGTTGGGACCTCATGAAGGCCCCACGTGGACATCTCAACCAAAGCGCCAGGAAGTGGGCGGAGCAGCATGGGGTGGCGAACGGACTATGCGCCCTTGATATTGCCTCGGGCGTATGGAAGCCGGCCGCAGTGGCAGAAGCGGAAGAAGCGTCGGCGACGATCCTTGTCCCGGTGCCCGGCGCAGTCACAGATCCCGGGTTCGAGAGCGGCGACCTTAGCTACTGGACTCCTTTCCTGGGTGTACGCGCCACCATAGCCATGCCGGAAGCACACTCAGGAACCCACAGCATGGCAGAGTCCGAGGGAGAAGGAAGTTCTTACCAGGACGTCTCGGGATTGCAGCCCGGCCAGAGCTATCGGGTGTCCGCCTGGGTTTCGGCATCGCCCGACGCCAGCGCGGGCGCGTATATTGCGGTCTACGATGTAGGAGCCAACCTGGCGACTTTCTCTCCTACGGTTCACCCCGATCAAGGGTGGCAGAAGCTATCGCACGTCGTCACGGTCAGCCCGAAGGGAACACTCAGGATCCATCTCTTCCGAACGAAAGGCACAGGCACAATTTATTGGGACGATGTACTCATCCAGCCTGACAACTCAGTCCAATAAAAGCAGGTCACCGACCCGCGTAAATATGAACGTCGTCCCAGTACACCGTTCCAGAGCCTGGCCGACGGAATAAATGAATGCGCAGTGTGCCTGACGTGCTTCCCCTCACTGTTATTTCAACCGGTTGCCAGTTCGAGCTTGGGATTACGTCTTCCGAAAAGCTCACGGCGTTGGATGCAGGGTCCCAAACTGTAATCCGCGCCGGCGCTGTAGCAGCAGGCGAGCCCGACACCCACGCAACAATCCGATAGCGCTTGCCCGCCTCGAGACCGGTCACATCCTGGTAAACGCTTCCTGCCTCATCGCTCTCAGCAAGGCCATGGCTGCCAGAATGCTTGTAGTCGGAAACTATGCTCGCTTGTACTTCTTCATAGCGCTTCCAAGGCGCCATCTCTCCACTTTCGAAGCCCATGTTAGACGAGACTACGCTGCCGGCCTGTACCAGATCGAGGGGGCGGGCGAGGTGAATAACCTCGAACAGGGCGACAAGCATGGCCGCCGACACGAGAAGATATAACGCTGCACTCGTCGATGCTGCTGGCGTTTTCTTCGCTAATCTGCTGCCGGCCAGTTCGGCTATCAGCCGAGCGATTACAAGCATCGTCACAAAGACAGTGAAACAAGCCAGGCGAAAATTCGCAGTCTGTCCGAAAATTGCGTAGCCTAGACTATAGAAAATTCCAGAAGCGGCGATGCACACTCTATCCCAGCGCTTCACCCAGATCCCTTGCATAGCGAAAATCAGCAGGATCGCCATATACAAGTAGGGTCGGAATAGAATCGATTGCTCGATGGGTAGTGCTCGTCGCATTACCCAGCTATGCAAGCGGCTCTCTATCGAAACCAGGCCCACATCGTTAGGAACGATGCAGGAATCGATCACAGGTTCTAGCTCTATCGAGCTGAGTCCTAGATATCTCCAAAAGAACCCCGTACGCCAGGTAAGATAAGCCGCAGGGTGGGCTACGACCGCCTTTATCCAGCTAGTTTCGAGATGCCGTATGGGCGCAGGATCCCCGGTCAAATTAATGACACTCTCAGGTCCCCAGAATAGCCATCCGTCATTGTAGGGATCCAGTTTTTCTTGAATCTTGGCTATCGGCACTCCGGGCTTTTGAAACTCGGGCGGTACCAGCATGGTGTCGGTTCGTACCGAGAGAGCAGCCATGTCGTAAAGAAATCCTGCTTGTTCAGGATATTCCGTTTTGACATTGAATATCGCATCAGTCAGCTTGTTGAGTCCGACAAAAATGATTGCCGTAATTAGTACGAGTAGAGCTATACGGGTCCAGGCTCGAGGCATAAGAGCCCACACGAGCAGCGGTATAACTGCAAACACACCATTATGTCGCGAGGCAAATCCAAAGTAGAGGCCGGCGATACCTAGCCAGAAAAATAGGCGACTGTTGTCGTCCTTATATCGGTAAAGACAGCCAGTCGCGAAGATCAACCAGCACGCCATGAAGGAATCTACGCCGACGAATCCCAGCCAATAGAAGACTGCAGGCGATAAACTGACAATCAGTAAGAGAGCAGCTCCCAGCAAAGGCCGGGAATATTTCCTGATAGTCAACAGGATCCCGCTGGCGAAGAGAATTGTCTGCAGGACTATGACCGGTTGAAAACCATCATGAAGCTTTATCAGGTAAGTCATCATGATAGTCAGAGCTACCGAATGCCAGTTGTGGTAGATCCTGTTATGGGCCTGGCCCCACATATCCATAGTATCGACATTCATGCATCCAGGGTTGAAGGACGCAACTACTAATACCGTCAGGAATGCGATGACAGAAAGATAAAGTAGGGCTGTGGAAAGCTTTAGAACACGCAATCGCGAGACCTTTCTCTTGTGATTGAGGGCACGGTTGGGTTATGTGAATATTGGATAAAAAGACCCGAAGCAGCGTACAGCAAACATATTGTTAGTGTGTCCTGCAATTCCGAATCACAACCGCCCCGTCACTTTCACCGATCAGGATGTTGTTATACAGCCGCATGGAATACCATTCGGTTAGCGTAGTACGTATCAAAATGCACCACAGTTCGGAAACCGACCTCAGTCAACATGCCTTTTACCGCCAGCCGATTCGGCCCCCAAAAATTCGTTGGGTCGTCGTTTAGACTTGTGCCCGGATAGAAGACCATAACTGGCCTGGGGTATTCCATGGCATCCACCACCGTTTCTACGATAGCCCTACTCTTGCATAGCGAACGGACAATCCGTAGGTAGCGCATAGGATCTTCCGCGTGATACAGAACTCCCAAAAACAGTACGATGTCGAATGTACCCAGAGCTTCGGGACTAAGGTCTTCAACCTTCAGGTATGCGTCTTCTACCTTCGAACCTAGAGCTTCCCGCGCTATCTCGAACCCCATTTTGTTCGGCCCATGCCAGCAATGCCAATCGCACGCTAATACCCGCTTAGCGCCCCGCCGCTCGCATTCGAATGAGAAAAATCCATCCCACGCGCCGATGTCGAGAACGCTGAGACCGTCCATGCGTTCCGGTAGGTGCAAGTGCCTCAGTTTCGATGGCGAGTCATCAACCCCCGGCGTAACTACACCTTCGCCAAGGTTGATGCGGTGGAACCATCCCGAGTGCTGGGCTACTCGTGCGACAAGGCTTTCTTTCATCGTCATGACAGGTTTATAGCACAACGTCTGCTAACTGAGGTTAAGGCCTACTTGCATACATTCTTTGTAGTGTTTGCTGGATAGGCGTAGCGGGCGTAAAGCCGGTGAGAGTACGAAGTTTTCGGTTAGAGCCGACCAGGCGGTTGATATCGTTTGTCCGCAGCAACTCCCGCTGCGTCTCAACCTTGATTTCGTATCTTGCAATGCGGTTCATCTCAGCAACAATCGCTGCCACGCTGATTGTCTTGCCGCTGCATATATTCACAATTTCCGATCGTGCGTCGCTCTCCAGCAGTCGCATGTAAGCTTCGACCAGGTCCTCAACGTCCGAGAAATCTCGTTCGACCGTGGTGTCGCCCAACTGTATGGAGCTGGCGCGGCGTTTGAAGTGGCTCACAATTTTGGGGACGACGAATCTTTCATCCTGTCCCGGACCGGTGTAATTGAACGGCCGAGTCACAATGATTGGCAAGCGATCGAACCATGTCCTTACCATGTGTTCCATGGCAAGCTTGCTGGCGGCATAGTGATTGACCGGAGCCGGGCACACGTCTTCGCTTAGCTCGCGACCCGAGATGTTGCCGTAGACATTGGCGCTGCTGGCGATCAGGATTCGCGATGGGGTGCGATCGCTCTCGGCGAGTGCTTCGAGCAGGTTGGTGGTTCCCAATACGTTGACCCGGTAGAAATTTTCCGGGTTACCTTCCCCAACGAAGGCCAAAGCGGCGAGATGGACGACCACATCCGGGGTGGTTCCGCGGAGACTCTTTCGCGTGTCAGCTTTGTCGGTCAGGTCGCAAGAGATGCAATCACTGCCCGGTGGATTGCCCAGTCCGATTCCGATCACACGGTAGCCGCGATGCGCGAGGGCGTCCACGACGTACTTTCCTGTGAATCCGGCGGCGCCGGTGACCAGAGCAGTAGGCATTGTTAGTACAGTGATTGCCCCGTGGAAACTCGCTGCAGATCGGCTTCTACCATCAGCCGGCAAAGCTCAGCGAGCTGCGTCGTAGCCTTCCAGCCAAGGATCTGTTCGGCTTTCGCGGCGCTTCCTTGCAGGAACTCCACTTCCGCCGGACGGTAGTATTTGGGACTGACCTTGATCACACACTTGCCGGTCTTCTGGTCGATGCCGCGCTCTTCGGCGCCCGCGCCTTCCCACTTCAAATCCATGCCGACGGCGGCGGCAGCCAATGTGGCAAATTCACGCACCGTGGCGCTGTGCCCGGTGGCCAGAACATAAACGTCGGGGGTGTCGTGTTGCAGCATCCTCCACATGCCCTCGACGTATTCGGGAGCATAGCCCCAGTCGCGGCGGGCATCCAGATTTCCCAACTCGATGACCTCGATCATGCCCAGCTTCAGCCGAGCGACTGCATCGGTGATCTTGCGAGTGACGAACTCCATGCCGCGCAGCGGAGACTCGTGATTGAACAGAATTCCGCTCACCCCGAAGATGTCATACGCCTCGCGATAGTTGATGGTCATCCAGTGAGCGTAGAGTTTGGCTGCGCCGTAAGGGCTGCGAGGATAGAAGCTGGTGTTTTCGTCCTGCGGTACTGCCTGCACCTTGCCAAACATCTCGGAGGTGGAAGCCTGGTAGAACCGAATGCCGCGATCGACAATCCGAATCGCCTCGAGCAGATTCACCGCGCCCAGACCGGTAATCTCGGCAGTGGTAATGGGCTGATCGAAAGACAGCTTCACGAAACTCTGCGCCGCCAGGTTATAGACCTCCTGCGGACGCGCTTCCTGCATGAGCCGAATTGCTCCGCCCATGTCGGTGAGGTCCAGGTCCGTGAGATGCAGGCGGGAATGGTCGTGAACTCCCAGCGAAGCGATACGCCAGAAGTTGACCGAGCTGGCACGGCGGAAGGTGCCGAATACCGTGTAGCCTTTATCGAGCAGCAGTTTGGCTAGATACGCTCCATCCTGGCCCGTGATGCCGGTGATGACAGCGGTTTTCCCGCTCGACGAGTCTTGCATTTGGTCCTCAGCTGCGCTCTGGTACCCGGCGCGGCAGCCCAGCAGGTTCCGCTGGCCACCGGCGGATGCGATAAGCAACTAACAATGCGATTGTCTGTATCTTTGGTGGCGGCGGTAGGACTCGAACCTACGACCTACGGATTATGAGACCGTCGCTCTAACCACCTGAGCTACACCGCCAACGGCCGGGAAAGCACTCGCTCCAGCGACGCGAGATAGCTCGCCGGCGCTTACAAATGAAAGGCCGGACGCCGTCGTCCAGCCACTTTGATTCTAGATTCTTCACGCAGGGGCGTCAAACCACCGACATATTACATAGCGGTTAAACGTCGCGGCTGACTCTTCTTTGGCGGGTTATCCAATGCAATACTGAATTTCTGATGATGAGCAAGTCATTCATTGGCCGGTGCTTTCTCGTCGTATTCGCGCTGCTTGTATTCGCGCTAAATGTGGCAGCCCAGGCCGATCCTAAAGCCGGCGACGAGGCCGAGCCGACGCAGAGCACGCCCAAGGACACCTTCTTCGAGCACTCCGACACCACAAAGTGGTGGATTTCAGGACAGGCGAATTTCGTTTTCCAGGCACACGGAAACTTCTATGCCGAGTACAGTGGCACAAACAGTTTCCAGAACCGGGCAGAGAACGCGATTTCGCGCGTACTCACTCTGTACACGGGATACGAGCTCACGCGCAATACCGCCGTCTACCTCGACGTGGAAGAGGCTGGATGGGGAGGCATCAGCGGAGCCTTGGGCCTGGCCGGGTTCACTAATCTGGACGTGGTACGAAATCCGACCATCGGTACCGCTCCCTACCTTGCGCGCCTCATGGTAGAGCAGATCATTCCATTCTCCAGCGAGAAAATTCCGCAGGAACGCTCGGCGCTAACGCTACAGAAAGAGCTTCCGGTCAGGCGGCTCGATATCAGGGTAGGGAAGTTCTCGACCGCCGACTTCTTCGACTACAACATCGGCGGGACTGACAGCCATTATCAATTCCTGAACTGGGTTATCGACAATAACGGCCCTTACGACTATGCCGCCGACACCCGCGGCTACACCATGGGAGTCATCCTCGACTACGAGGATCGCAATTGGGGTGTGCGTTTCGGCGAACTGCTGATGCCGAAGGTCGCCAATGGACCACAACTGAGCTGGGATATCGCCAACAGCAGGTCGGAAAATATTGAGTTGGAGCTACGGCCCACTCTGCTGAAGAATCGAGACACCAAGGTTCGCTTCCTCAGCTACATTAACCACGCCGATATGGGCAACTATCGCGATTCCTTGTTGCTGTACGACGAAGGCTTAACCACAACTCCCGACATCACTGCCACCCGCGAGCAGGGCCGGATCAAGTACGGCTTTGGACTCAACTTCCAACAGGAATTCGCCAAGGACATGTGGGCCTTCGGACGCTGGGGATGGAACGACGGGAAGACCGAATCCTTCGCCTACACGGAAGATGAGGCTGGGGTTGAGATCGGAACTTACTTCGTCGGAAGCCGCTGGGGAAGAAGCCTTGATCGCGCCGGAGCAGCATTTGTTTCCAGCGGTATCAAGTCGTACCACCAGCAGTATCTGGCGGATGGCGGGCTGGGATTCATCTTGGGCGATGGCGGACTAACCTACGGGCGGGAAACCATCGAAGAAGGCTTTTACACGGTACACGCCTGGCGCGGGTTGTTCTTTGCTTTCGATCTGCAGCACGTGAACAACCCGGGCTACAACAAGGTGCGCGGCCCGGTAACCGTACCCGGCGTCAGGCTGCACTTGGAGTTCTAGTCGGCGTGCGTCCAGCTCGGCGCGGGCTCTTCACTTGGTTCAGCACTGAGTGTTTCTGTGGTCAGCCCTGACACAAAGGTCTCGAGAACCTTGCGCACTTCGTCTGAACCATACAGCGCCTGCCGATTGTTGGTGGTGTTGAGGACGTCTTCCAACAGCAATCCCTCAATCATGCCGAACAGGGCTGCGCGGGCTGCGGTCACATTGAGATCAGCGTGCACCGCGCCCTGGTTCTTCAAATCCCGCAGAAGGCTCTCTATCAGCGCTCCGAATTGCTGCGAGCCCTCCGCTGGAGATGGACCGGAACTCTCCCGGCGGGCCCGCCGTGACTCGATGACCACGAGCGCTTTCATCGCAGAATCTTGTTCCAATTCGACGACGTACGACTCAAGAACATCCAGCAGGCACTGCGGGGAGCGGGTCGGCACACTGGAAAGGGCGTACGCGCGTTCGAGAATAGCCGTCCAGCCTTGATCAATGATTGCGAAAAGCAGACCCTGCTTGCTGCCAAAGTGTTTCATCAGTTGCGATTCGCTGGTGCCGGCCTGGCGTGCGATGGCCACTGTGCTGGTGTTTTCGTAGCCGTTTTTGGCGAAAAGCTCTTTGGCCGCGGACGATATGCGGTCGCGAGATGAGAGGAGGCCCGTCATGCTCATAATGGTGTTAGACAACAAACTCCCAAATACGTTAGAAGCAGCTCACACTTTAGAAGTTTCGAAGCTCAGCACCTATATTTGCACACAACAGCGCAGTTGGTTCCAGAATCTGATGGAGCTACTGCGATTTTGTTCCTTTTTTGGTGCTCGACGGCTTGGTGCTTGCAGTTTTGCTGGAAGTTGGCTCGCCAGCCTCCTTCTGCACCTCGTCAATGAGCTGGTAGAGCTGACTGCGATCTACAACTTCGACGAACGGACGTCCGCGCGTGGTATCGCTAACTACGTAGATAGTAGGTGTGTGGTCAATTCCAACCCTCTGCCCGAGTTGGAAATCAGCTCTCACCTTGGCCAGCAGTTCACCATTGGGATCGACGACAAACGGCAGGGCAATTTTGTGATCGTCGGCGAATCGCTCGGTCATGCCGCGCAAGTTGCTCTTCGTGACCTGCGCCTGGTTTTGGAAGATGAACAGCCGGTACTCGTCTCCGATTTGTTTCGACTTGGTGTCAAAGAAGCGGGCGTTCACCGCCGCGTCCGTAGACCAGTTATGCATGGGCAGTGGGAAGTCGTACTGCACCAAGGGAATGTTGTACTTCTTGGCTGCTTCATGCAGCAGCGGAGCTGCGCGGGCGCAATCTGGACATTGCAAGTCCTCGAACACCAGCAGGGCCACTTTGGAGCCCTTGGGCGGACGCAGAACGGAAGTGTCGCCGGCAAAAACGGAAAGGTTCAGGACAAGAACCGTGATCAGCAGACCAAGAAACATTCGACGAGAAGAACGAATCATTCCAATTCCTTCATGAGGCGAGGTGCCACCCAGCGATGTCCAATAATAATTGAATAGACGCGCAACCGTCTCATTCGTCGCGGAAAGGTCCGCAGCTGGGGGGGAGAATTACCAGCCAACCAGTTCGTTTTCACCCGTGTCACTCAATCCGAAAGCTACTTTCTAGCACAATCTAAGTTCCTCGATCTGTGACGCCGGCCACTATCATGGGTTGCAGGAGGATTGAGACGGCAAATCACGTTGTGCTAGGATTTCAAATTCGTTGCAGCTTCACCATGCGCAGGCCGGCATGGTGCCCCGCCTTTGTGCCTCATCGGCAACCCTCGGGGATTCGGCACGACGTCCCACGTGCTGCCGGGTGGAAAAGCGCCTCTGAGACTGCGGAGTAGGCCGACCTGAGTGCAATCGACAGAACTGTGCATATTTGTGGCAGTGGTCGCGCATGCAGCCGGAACCGTCCACAATTCCAAGGAGTCTTACGTGAAGACTTACGAAGGCGCAAACATCCGGAACGTCGCCCTGGTAGGGCACTCGCATTCCGGCAAGACCTCTCTTGTATCCGCCATGTTGTTCACCGCCGGAGCCACGCAGCGACTCGGCCGCGTGGATGAGGGCAACACCGTCACCGACTACGACGAAGAAGAAATTTCGCGGGCCATGTCGCTGGCAGCCGCCACGGCCGTGGTCGAGTGGGGAAAAACGAAGATCAACCTCCTCGACACGCCCGGCTTCAACATGTTTATCCACGAAGCCGAGATGGTGCTGCCGGCGGTTGACTCGGCCCTGGTGGTGGTTGACGCGGTCAGCGGCGTCGAGGTGGTGACCGAGCGAATCTGGAGCTATGCCGACCGTTTCCTTCTGCCGCGCGCCATTGTCTGCACCCGAATGGATCGCGACCGCGCCGACTTTAGCCGCGTCATGGAGTCGCTGACCAACGCCTTCGGACGCACCGTGATTCCGGTGCAGCTCCCGATTGGCGCGGAGAAGAACTTCACCGGCGTGATCGACCTGGTGAAGATGCAGGCTTACACCTACGACATGGGAGGCAATGGCAAGGCCAAGGTCGGCCCCATTCCCGAGAATATGCAGGCCGAGGCGCAGGCCGCCCACGAGAAGTTGATTGAAGCCGTTGCCGAAGGCGACGACGCGCTCATGGAAGAGTTCTTCGAGAAGGGAACCATCGACGCCGAGCACATTATCGGCGGTATGCACAACGCCATTCGCGAAGACAAGATATTCCCCGTGCTCTTCGCTTCCGGCCTGGGCAACATGGGTACCGACGAGGTGCTGGACTTCATCGTCGATTACATGCCCACAGCGGTTGAGCGCGGGCAGGTGAAAGCTGCGCCGACCCCGAACAATGGTGAGCCCGCCATCCGCAAGATGGGCGACACCGAGCCGGTATCGTTGTTCGTGTTCAAAACCATCAGCGACCCGTTTTCCGGTCGAATTTCATTCTTTAAGGTGTTCTCTGGCGTGTTGAAGAACGATGCCACGCTGCAGAACTTCACTCGCAGCACCAGTGAGAAGCTCGCGCACATTTCGGCTATGCAGGGCAAGACCGCGGTGCCAATGACCGAGCTTCATGCGGGAGACATCGGTGCGGTTGCCAAGCTGAGGGAGACGCTTACCGGCGACACGCTGGGCGACAAGGCTTCGCCGATCGTGTATCCGCAGGTAACCTTTGCCGAGCCGGCCATCACCTTCGCCATCGAGCCGAAAACGCGGGCCGACGAAGACAAACTGAGCAACGGCATTCATAAGCTGATGGAAGAGGACGCGATGTTGCGCTTCTTCCGCGATGCGCAAACCAAGGAATTCCTGATTGCGGGTACCGGCCAGCAGCACATCGAAGTCGTGGTCTCCAAACTGAAGAACCGCTACCACACCGAGGTGAACCTGAAGGCGCCGAAGGTCCCCTATCGCGAGACCATTCGCGGTCGCGCCGATGTTCAGGGACGCCACAAAAAGCAGAGCGGCGGTCACGGCCAGTTCGGCGATTGCAAGATCAAGATGGAGCCGCTGCCGCGCGGTGGCAACTTCGAGTTCGTCAACGAGATTTTTGGCGGCTCGATTCCGAAGAACTTCATTCCCGCAGTGGAGAAGGGAATCGTCGAAGCGGCGCAGCGTGGCTATCTTGCCGGATTTCCGGTCGTCGACTTCAAGGTGATTCTCTACGACGGTTCGTACCACGATGTGGACTCGAACGAACTCTCGTTCAAGACCGCTGGCCGCATCGCCTTCAAGAAAGCCATGGAGCAGGCCAAGCCGACGCTGCTTGAGCCCATCATGAATGTCGAGATCACGATTCCTGACGAGTTCGCCGGCTCCATCATGGGCGACCTCAACAGCCGTCGCGGTCGCATTCAAGGTATGGACAACAAGGGCGGCAAGACCATCGTGAAGGCCGAAGTGCCCATGTCCGAGATGCTGACCTACGGCACCGACCTGACCTCAATGACCCAGGGCCGCGGCAGCTTCTCCATGGAGATGAACCACTACGACATCGTTCCCGCGGCGGCGCAGGAAAAAATCGTTGCCGCAGCCAAGGCCGCCAGCACCGGCGAGGCGGAGGAAGAGGAGTAGGGCCGGCCGCGCGTCGAAGGCTTCGATGGCATCGCGTTGGGCCAGACACGCAGGCCGAACCCGCGCTTTCGGCTAGGCTAACTTTACGGTTAGGCCGAATTAAGAGATGGCCGGCTTTGGCTGCGGTCCAAGCTTTTGCTTGCGCGCTTCGTATCAGGGCACGGCTTCAGCCGTGTCGCGCGCTTCTTTTTTGGATTGTCATTCCGAGCGGACATAGTACGCGAGGAACCTGCAGTTCCGACGGTTCCTTTTGGCAGGGTTTCTTTCCCGCCAGCGCTTCGGCAGCGAGTTTCTTCAAACGCTTAAGGCGTCGGTCAGACACCCCAAACTGCGCGCCGTATCTTCGGCCGTGGCCCATTTCCCTGTGAACTTTGTTGGTGGACGCATCTAGTTCCACTTTAGTAGAACTCCGAGCAGTAGCAGAAGAAGGAAAGCGGCTCCGATGAGTCGTGGAAGCCAAGGCCCTCCCCGCGTAAGCCAGATGGACGCTGCCAGCCAGGCCAACAGAAGTGAAGCTCCAATGTACTTCCCGATTCCGCGACTTTGAGCCGTTCCATCGTTAGCTACATCGGGCTGGAAGTCCGCCTGGAGTTCCAGCGCCTTTACGAAGAGACCACGAAAGCGAAGTAGAGTCCCTAATACGGGCTCGACATAACTCAGGCAGTGATGCAGGCGAACGCGAAGTAGCGCGGGCTTAAATCCCCGTATACGGGTGGCATGACTAGAATTGCTACCACGATCGCGGTAACCACCATGATTGTGCGTGGCCTGATTCGGCTCATCGGGGCCTCTATTACGCAACGGGCGTATCTGAACCCTACTGGTAGATAACCTTCCGGTCGCCCTTCACGATCCGGCCGATGGTGTAACCCTTCTCGCTGCAGCGGTCGAGGATGGTTTGCACCTTCTTGAATTTCGCCGCCGGCACGATCAGGATCATGCCTATGCCCATGTTGAAGGTGCGCAGCATCTCTTCCTGCGACACGTTACCGATGGCTTGCAAGTGCTCGAAGATGGGTAGCACCGGCCAGGAGTTGATCTCGACGATTGCGGAACAATTCTTCGGCAACACCCGCGGCAGGTTTTCCGTGATGCCGCCGCCCGTGATGTGCGCCATCGCCGTCACCGCTTCGGCTTCGACCATGCGGCGCACGATCGGCCAGTAGCTCTTGTGGGTCTTCATGAGCTCGGTGCCGACCTTGCCTTTAATCTCGTTTACGTAGCTTTCGGGCGTGTAATGCGCGGTGGAGAAAAAGAGCTTCCGGGCCAGTGAATATCCGTTGGTATGCAGCCCGGTCGAAGGCAGGCCAATTAACACGTCACCTGGCTTTACTTCCTTGCCGGTGATGATCTTGTCGCGATCGACCACGCCGACGATGAAGCCGGCCAGGTCGTACTCGCCGTCATCATAAAAGCCCGGCATTTGGGCAGTTTCGCCGCCAATCAGCGCGCAGCCATTCTGTTTGCAGGCATCGGCGATTCCGCTGATGACTTTCTCCGCCACTTCACCCTCGAGCTTGCTAGTGGCGAAGTAATCCATGAAAAACATCGGGGCGGCGCCCTGCACGGCGATGTCATTCACGCAGTGGTTGACCAGGTCGGCTCCCACGGTGTGGTGTAGGTGCATTTCGAAGGCCAACTTCAGCTTGGTGCCGACTCCATCGACAGATGAGACCAGCACGGGATCGCGATATTTGCGCTTATCGATGGAAAACAGCCCGCCAAAGCCGCCGATATCGCTCAAAACGCCGCGGTTAAAGGTCTTCTGCGCCAGATACTTGATGCGCTGCTTGGTTCGGTTCGCACGTTCGATGTCAACACCGGCATCGGCGTAAGTAATAGAGCGATTCTCGGTCACGGATTGAGCCAAAGGTTGGAACCCATCCCAGGATTAAACGTTCGCAGATAACTCACTGAGGGAAGGGCAATTGTATCACTTACGTTGGATAACGAATCCCGCCTGCTCGGTTGCAGAGTGACCCATATCACGGGTCGTCGTGACTCGCGTGCCAAAGCTTCCCCATAGTGCGAAACTAATCTATTCCAGAACGCGACTGTTCATTTCCCATCGAGGAACCATGACTACCGCTGCGAAACCATCGTCGAAGATCAAGCATGACCCGTCTGTAGACGTTTATCGCTACGAAAGCAATCCGCTGGACCCCATTTTCGCGCCCCAAAGTGTGGCCGTCATCGGTGCTTCCGAGCGGCCCGGCAGTGTAGGACGCTCGGTCCTGTGGAACCTGCTGAGCAATCCTTTTGGCGGCACCGTGTTCCCGGTGAATTCCAAGCGGCCGAATGTACTGGGAATTAAGGCCTATCCCAGGCTCGCTGATCTGCCCGACAAGGTCGATCTGGTGGTAGTCAGCACGCCGGCTGACACCGTTCCCGATGTGATTGGCGAAGCGGCGAGCCTGGGAATACCAGCCGCCATCATCATCTCTGCCGGATTCAAGGAGCATGGCGAGCATGGCCAGGACCTGGAGCGTCAGATCGCCGACATCATCCGGGGCAAGATGCGCGTGATCGGGCCCAACTGTCTGGGCGTGATGAATCCCGTCAAAGGGTTGAATGCGACCTTTGCGCGCAGCATCGCCCGCCCCGGCACGGTAGCCTTCCTCAGCCAGAGCGGAGCTCTGTGTACAGCCGTGCTGGACTGGAGCTTGCGCGAGAACGTCGGCTTCAGCGCGTTTGTGTCGACCGGCTCAATGCTCGACGTCAATTGGGGCGACCTGATCGACTATTTCGGCAGTGATCCGCGTACCAACAGCATCGTCATCTACATGGAATCGGTGGGCGATGCCCGCTCGTTCTTGTCGGCAGCCCGCGAAGTATCGCTCAACAAGCCGGTCATTGTCATCAAGGCGGGACGCACGGCTGCGGCGGCCAAAGCGGCGGCCTCTCACACCGGTGCGCTCACCGGCAGCGACGAGGTGCTCGACGCTGCGTTTCGCCGCTCAGGCGTGCTTCGCGTCAACAGCATCGCCGACATTTTCTTCATGTCCGACGTGCTGGCCAAGCAGCCGCGTCCGCGCGGCAAGCGGCTGGCGATTGTGACCAATGCCGGCGGTCCCGGTGTGCTCGCCACCGATGCCCTGGTTGCTGGCGGAGGCGAGCTGGCCGAGCTTTCCGCGGAGACGATGAAAGCCTTCGACGCATTCCTGCCCCCGCAATGGAGCCATAACAACCCGGTCGACATTCTTGGCGACGCCGAACCCGAGCGCTACGCGAAGTCCCTGGAAATTGCCGCCAATGATCCGGCGATTGACGGGATGCTGGTGATCCTGACTCCCCAGGACATGACCAATCCCACGCAGATTGCCGAGAAGCTGAAGCCCTATGCCAAGGGCCTGGGCAAACCGGTGCTGGCGAGTTGGATGGGCGGCGCAGAAGTCGCTGCCGGCGACCAGATCCTGAACCAGGCGGGCATCCCGACCTTTCAATTTCCCGACAGTGCGGTGCGCGCCTTCAACTACATGTGGCGCTACGCCTATAACCTGAAAGGCTTGTACGAAACGCCTTCGCTGCCACACCAGGCCGATGCCTCTCTGCAACGCGACACCGCCGCCAAGCTCATCCAGACGGTACGCGAATCGGGCCGCACGTTGTTCACCGAATTTGAGTCCAAACAGTTGCTGGCGTCATACGGCATACCCGTAGTCGAGACGCGCCTTGCGCTCAGCGAAGAAGAAGCCGTCGCAGCCGCCGCGGAGATTGGCTACCCGGTGGTCGTCAAGCTGCACTCGCTGACCATCACGCACAAGACCGACGTGGGTGGCGTGATGCTGAACCTGCACGACGCCGAAGCCGTCAGCCGCGCCTTCAAGTTGATTCAGTTGTTCGTGACCGAACGCACCGGCGCCGACCATTTCCAGGGCGTAACCGTTCAGCCCATGGTGAATCTTGCAGGCTATGAGCTGATCATCGGCAGTACCCTCGATGCGCAATTCGGCCCGGTGATGCTCTTCGGAACCGGCGGTCAGCTGGTAGAAGTTTTTCGGGACCGCGCCCTGGCGCTGCCGCCGCTGAACTCGACTCTGGCGCGCCGACTGATGGAGCAGACCAGGGTCTTCACTGCTTTGAAAGGAGTTCGCGGACGGCCGCCGGTAGATATCTCCGCTTTAGAGGAACTGCTGGTCCGCTTCAGTCAGCTCATCGTCGAGCAGCGATGGATTAAGGAAATCGACATCAACCCGCTACTGGCCTCTCCCGAGCGGTTGCTGGCCCTCGATGCGCGGATTGTGGTCCACGGGCTCGATATGCAGAAGCAGGACCTGCCAAAATCTGCGGTCAGGCCTTATCCGCAGCGCTTGGTTTCTACCTGGGTTACGAAGGACGGCAAAGAAGTTGCGATCCGGCCCATCCGTCCGGAAGACGAGCCGCTGCTGATCAAGTTCCACGAGAAGCTCTCCGAGCGCAGCGTATATCTCCGGTACTTCCAGCCCTTGAAGCTGACCCAGCGCGTGGCGCACGAACGCCTGTCGCGCATCTGCTTCATCGACTACGATCGCGAGATGGTGCTGGTGGCCGAGCGGACCAACGAGAACGGCGAGCCTGAAATCCTCGCCGTGGGCAGGCTCAGCAAGCTGCACGGCCTCAACGAAGGCGAGTTGGCTGCCGTCGCCATCGATGCCGCACAGCACAAAGGATTGGGGACGGAGCTGTATCGCCGCCTGATCAACGTTGCCCGCGAAGAAGGGATGGGGAAGCTGATTTCCAACATGCTCCCGGAAAATAAGGAGATGCGCGCCCTCTGCGTCAAGCACGGATTCAAGATGTTTTCCAGCCTGGAGGACAACATGATTCGGGCCGAGTTGAACCTGTAGCCGGGCGTTTTGAAGATCACCCGAGACGCTGCCAACCCGGCAATGTTATATTCGGGAGGCTGTACGGGGTATAAATGCGCTTCGGTGCCGCAGTCCTGACCGGGGCACGAAGGGAAATCCGCCAGACCTGTGCCAAGTGAAAAACAGGTTAGATGGTCTCAGCTTCGCGTCGGGCTGACCGTCATCTTCGCCAGCATCACGCTTGCTGTTCTCATCTTCGTGATGACCGGCACCACCGGCCTGTTTACCAAGAAAATCGTTGTCCATGCCTATGTTGATAACGCGGCTGGGTTGCGCGTGGGCGCTCCGGCACGCCTGGAAGGCGTTGACATTGGCAATGTCACCGGCATTCATGTGGGAATGGATCCCAAGCGTAAGGCGGCCCCGGTCGACATCAGCATGAAGATCACCACCAAGTATCAGGACATCATGAAGAAGGACTGTGTGGCATCGCTCAACACAGCCGGAGTCCTTGGTGAAGTCTTCGTTGACATTGACTGCCGCCAGGCTGCGGGGACGACGCTGCAAACCGGCGACGTTCTGCCGACTAAAGAGGTTCCGCAGTTGCAAGACGTAGTGAAAGCAACCCAAGGCACCATCGAGAACGTAAACGTCCTGCTGAACCGGGTCGACGATATCATTTCTCACATCCAGAACGGCGAAGGGTCCATCGGCAAAATCATCTACGATCCCTCGCTCTACAATCGCGCTGACGATACGCTGAAACAGCTGCAAAGTATCACCCAGCAGATTAACTCTCCCAACGGAAGCATCGGCAAGCTGATCAACAGCGACGAGCTCTACAACAAGGCCAATGCCGCCATCGACAATGTCAACAAGATCATCGACGAGGTCAACAGCGGTCAGGGTACCATCGGCAAGTTCTTGAAGGACCCGGCGCTTTACGATGACGCGCACAAGACGATCAACCAGGCCAATGACCTGATCGCCGGAATCAACGCCGGCAAAGGCACTCTCGGCAAGCTGACCAAAGACGAGGCACTGGCACACAAGATCGACGACACCGTCACCCGGCTCGATAACATCATGGATCGTCTCGACAAGGGTGAGGGCTCTGCCGGCAAATTCCTTGTCGATCCATCGCTGTATAACAACACCGACAAGTTACTGGTCGAAACGCGCGACCTGATTGCCGCCGTTCGCAAGGACCCCAAGAAGTATCTGACCATTCACCTGAAACTGTTCTGAGCTGTTTCCAGCCCTCATCCAGCGATTCACCCTCGAAAGCTGTATTCCGACACGAAGCCCTACACGGCAGCAATCCCGCCGACTAAGGTTTATAGTTGTCTGTTTGCCCACTCCTCGCGAATCGCACGGCGGGCGGGGCAAAGCATGGCTGACCGGAGCAATGGGTCACGGCTGGCCAGTCGATCCACACCTACGAGGGCTTCATGCGTATCCATCTCTCTCTCCTCTTCGTTTTGCTTTGCGCTGTTTTCTGCGGTGCCCAAAATGCAGCACCATCCACCTCGGAAGCCATCAAGGAAATCCCCGGCTTCGATGTCACAGCCATCGATAAGACCATCGATCCGTGCGTCGACTTCTACCACTACGCCTGCGGCAACTGGATCAAGACCAACGCCATCCCCGCCGACAAGTCGCGCTGGGGACGCTTCGATCAGCTCCAGGAACACAATTACTACGTCCTCCGCGACATCCTGGACGGCGTCCAGAGCAAGCCGAAATCGGCCACCCAGAAGAAGGTCGGTGACTACTACGCTGCCTGCATGAACGAAGCGGTCATCGAGAAGGCCGGCGCATCACCCCTCCAGCCGGAGATGAAACGCATTGCGGCCATCAACAACCAGCAACAGCTAATGGAGCAGGTCGCCTCCATGCACCGCGATGGCCTGTCGGCGCTGTTTGCCTTCTACTCCCAGCCGGATATGCACGATGCCAATCAGACCATCGCGTACATCGACCAGGGCGGCATCACTCTTCCTGACCGCGACTACTACATCAAGGACGATGCCAAGTCGAAGGAGACGCGCGAACGCTATCAGCAGCACGTGCAGAAGATGTTTGAGCTGGCAGGAGATTCCCCTGACGCCGCAGCCCAGGAAGCCAAGGCCGTGCTTGCGATTGAGACCGGACTGGCGCAGGCTTCGATGGATCGTACCGAACGCCGCAACCCCAAGAACCGCGACCACCTGATGAAGGCTTCCGAGGCTGAGGCACTGGCCCCGAATTTCGAGCTGGCGCAATACTTCACCCAGAACGGCGCGCCCAAGTTCACCACCCTGAACGTAGGCAATCCCGACTTCTTCAAGCAGGTGAACCAGCAGCTCAACTCCGCCCCGCTTGCCGATTGGAAGACGTACCTTCGCTGGCGCACCATCAACGACTACGCTCCGACACTCAGCAAAGCGTTTGTCGATGAAGATTTTGAGTTCAATGGCAGCTATCTCTCCGGCCAGAAGGAAATGGAGCCGCGCTGGGAGCGCTGCGTGCGTGCGACTAACATCGGCCTCGGCATGGCATTGGGCCAGCTTTACGTGGATCGCACATTTGGTCCCGAAGGCAAAGAACGCACCATGAAAATGGTGAAGGCCATCGAAACCGCGATGCACCAGGACATCCAGCAGCTTGACTGGATGTCGGACACTACTAAGCAGCAGGCTTACACCAAGCTCAACACCATCGTGAACAACATCGGCTACCCCGACAAGTGGCGCGACTACAGCAGCGTGGAAGTGACGCGCGACGATTACTCCGGCAACGCCCGCCGTGCCGCCGCCTTTGAGGTCCATCGCCAGCTGCAAAAGATCGACAAGCCGACCGACCGCAAAGACTGGAGCATGACCCCGCCGACGGTCAACGCTTACTACCGGCCGCCGATGAACGACATCAACTTCCCAGCCGGCATCCTTCAGCCGCCGTTCTACAGCAAAGACATGGACGATGCGGTGAACTACGGCGGCATCGGCGTAGTGATCGGCCATGAGCTGACGCACGGCTTCGACGACCAGGGCCGCAAGTACGACGCTGAAGGCAACTTCAAGGACTGGTGGACGCCGGAGGATGCCAAGGCATTCGAAGAGCGTGCCACTTGCACGGCCGATGAGTATTCCAGCTTTGTCGCGGTGAAGGACGACAAGGGCGAGGTCAAGCTCAACGGCCGGCTCACGCTGGGTGAGAACACCGCCGACAACGGCGGCCTGAAGCTGGCCTACATGGCGCTGACTGACATCATGGGCAACGCGCCGGTCAAGAAGATTGACGGCTACACTCCGCAGCAGCGTTACTTCCTGGCCTTCGGCCAGATCTGGTGCCAGAACGTGACCGACCAGGAAGCGCGCAAGCGAGCGCTCACCGATCCCCATTCGCCCGGCGAGTGGCGCGTCAACGGAGCAGTGCAGAATTCCGCGGCCTTCCAGCAGGCATTCGGCTGCAAGGCTGGCCAGCCCATGGTGCGCGAGAACGCGTGCCGGGTCTGGTAGCGCCGCAGGCAGAAGGCGCTGCGCGTCCGGGCGTCTTTATTGACTTGTCATCACGAGGTCGCCGCGGCGACCGAGAGATCTGCTCTTCGTTCCTGAGCGAAGACAATGTTTTTATTTCGAGGCTCCTTCCCGGAGCCTCCCACCTTGAGTGAGGTACGTATGCGAAATCTTATTAGCCTGTTAGCTGTCGCGCTGTTCGCCATGACGGGAGCCCAGGCCCAGACAAAAAATCCAGCTTCCACTGACATGCCCAAGACCATCAAGAGTTTCGACCTCGACGCCATCGACAAGTCGATCGACCCTTGCAACGACTTCTACCACTACGCCTGCGGCACTTGGATCAAGCAGAATCCCATTCCTCCCGACCAGTCTGCCTGGGGACGCTTCAACGAACTCCACCAGAACAATCAGATCATCCTGCGCAACATTCTCGATAAGCAGTCTGCGCAGAATGCCACGCGCGACCCCAACAACCAGAAGATTGGCGACTATTACTACTCCTGCATGGACGAAGCCGGTATTGAAGCCAAGGGAACGAAGCCGCTGCAGCCCATACTCGATCGCATCAGCAGCTTGAAGGACAAGTCCGAACTTCCCGCGCTGCTGGCGCATATGCATAGCGCCGGCGCCAACGTCTTTTTCGCATTCGGCTCGGAGCCCGATGCCAAGGATTCGAAAGTAGAAATCGCTGGTACCGACCAGGGTGGATTGGGCTTGCCAGACCGCGATTATTACCTGAAAGATGACGCCAAGTCGGCGGAGACCCGCAAGCAGTACGAGCAGCACATCGCCAATATGTTCAAGCTCGCGGGCGATTCACCCGACAAGGCCGCAGCCGAAGCCAAGACCGTGCTGCAAGTTGAGACTGCGCTGGCCAAGGCTTCGCTCGACCGGGTTGACCGTCGCGATCCCAACAAGGTCTACCACAAGATGACCAAGGCGCAGCTTCAGGAGCTCAGTCCTGCTTTCAATTGGAATGAGTATCTGGTCGCGCTCAAGAGTCCTGAGTTCAGCAGTCTCGACGTGTCGGTTCCTGATTTCGTGAAGGGAATGAACCAGGTGATCGCCAGCAGCGACCTGGACAGCATCAAGACCTACTTACGCTGGCAGACCCTGCATGCGGCGGCGCCCATGTTGCCCGCGGCTTTCGTCCAGGAGAACTTCAACTTCTACGACAAGACACTGCGTGGCGCGAAGGAACTGAAGCCGCGCTGGAAGCGCTGCGTTTCATTCACCGACAACGACCTCGGCGAGGCGCTGGGCCAGGCTTACGTGGCCGAAACCTTTCCTCCCGAATCGAAGGCCTCCATGCTGAAGATGGTGCATGAGCTGGAAGCGGCGCTGAAGCAGGACATCACCGAGCTTTCCTGGATGAGCGAAGAAACCAAGAAGCAGGCGCTCGATAAGCTCTCGCACATCGACAACAAAATCGGCTACCCGAATAAGTGGCGCGACTACAGCTCGCTCAATATCGTGCGCGGCGATGCCCTCGGCAATTCCATCCGCGCCAACCAGTTTGAGTTTCACCGCCAGCTCAACAAAATCGGACAGCCGGTGGACCGCCAGGAATGGGGCATGAGTCCGCCGACGGTGAACGCCTACTACAATCCGCTGGAGAACAACATCAACTTCCCGGCAGGAATCCTGCAACCCCCGTTTTATGACAAGAACGCTGATGACTCGACCAACTTCGGCGCCATCGGATCAGTAATCGGACATGAAATGACACATGGCTTCGACGACGAAGGTAGCCAGTTCGACGCACAAGGCAACCTCAAGGATTGGTGGACGCCGGCTGACAAAGAGCGCTTCGACAAACTGGAGGGGTGCCTGGTCAATGAATATGACGGCTTCACCGTTGTTGACGACGTTCACATCAAGGGCAAGCTGACGCTGGGCGAGAACACGGCCGACAACGGCGGCATTCGTATCTCGCATATGGCGCTGCTCGACGTGCTGGCCTCTTCGCCCGAAAAGGACAAGGACGGCTTCACTCCTGACCAGCGTTTCTACCTTGGATACGCGCAGGTGTGGTGCGAGAACATGACGCCTGAGGCGGCCCGTCTGCAGGCGCTTACCAACGAGCACTCCGATCCCATGTACCGCGTCAACGGCGTGGTGTCGAACGATGCCGGTTTCGCCAAGGCGTTCGGATGCAAGCCGGGCTCCGCGATGGTTCGCAAGAACGCTTGCCGCGTCTGGTAGTTTTGAGCGATACTAGGCTGCTTTCGTATTCGGTGTTTGGGTAGTGCGGGCCTTCAGGCCCGCGGAAAGCCGGCCTTTTCAAGACTCCGGGTATGCTTCCCGCTGCTTTGCTGCGGGAAGCATACCCCGGACCAAAAGAGTGCTGCCAGAACGCGGACTGAAGGCGCTCCCCTCCCGCAGCAGGTACCTCGTCTGATTCGTCTGCGTTTATCCAGCGAACCTCCTGCTCGACCGCCCGTCTCAATGAGCTATAGTGAAATCTACGTTCCCAGAAGGCGTAGTCCGCTTTGCCGAGCCCGAAAAGACCCTTCCGCTACCGGTGTTTTGCTGTACCCCTGATCGCGTTCTTCGTTTTCTCTGTCGCCTGCAGCAAAGCCAAGCTCGAACATCACGAGTACATGTACGTCTCGGCGGCGGAAACCAGCCTGCGAGACCATGTCGCCACTCTTTACGGTAAGGTCGGCACGGTCCAGAACGGAGACCGCGTCGAAGTCCTTGAAAAGCAGCGGCGCTTCATCAGGGTGAAGACCGACAAGGGACTGGAAGGCTGGATCGAAGAACGTAGCCTGGTGCCGCAGGAGGTCTACGACGGATTTCAGCAGCTAGCCAAAGACAGCGCCGGCATTCCCGTGCAGGCCCATGGCACCACCCGCGCTGAGTTGAACATGCACCTCACACCAGCGCGTGACGGCGAACACCTGTACCAGCTTAAGGAAGGCGAGAAGCTCGAAATCATCAAGCGCGCCACGGCTGATAGGAACGCCAAAAAAACGGCGCCTCCTACTCCCGCTAAAGCAGCTTCGGCAACGCCGGCAAAAGCCAAGCCCTCCGGCAAGCAAGGCAGTGCCAAGTCCGGAACCACTGCCGAAAAACCCGCGACGCCCAAACCCACCGCGCCGGAATCGAGCACCGGCAATGGGGTAGCGAATGAGCCTCCGCCTCCAACCCCGCCGAAGATGGAAGACTGGTACCTGGTACGCGATTCTCGTGGCCGTGCGGGATGGGTGCTGCTGCGCATGATCGATCTCGACGTTCCTCTAGACGTCGCCCAGTACGCCGAAGGGCAGCGCATCACCGGCTATTTCGTTTTGAATACCGTCGAGGAGACCCAGGACGATCAGACCAGGCAGGTGCCGCAGTACCTCGTCCTGTTGAACGAGCCCAAAGACGGGCTGCCCTACGACTACAACCAGATCCGTGTTTTCACCCGCAATCGGGCGAAACATCGCTACGAGACGGCGTACCGAGAGCGCAACATGGAAGGCTACCTGCCAGTTAGCGTAGGTCACCAGAATTTCGACAAAGAAGGCGACCTGCCGACCTTCACCATCCGCAAGATGAATGACTCCGGCCAGATCGTCGCCACCACTTACAAGATGAATGGCCCCATTGTGCGGCGCGTTCCTACTCCTGAGGAAGAAGCCGCAACCAAAGCCAAGCACGAGGCCGACTTGGCCGCCCGCCAGCAGTCAGCCGCAGAGCACCGGCAGAAGACGGGTTCAGCTCCCAAACCGGGCTCCTCGCAAAAGAAAAAGCACAAGAAGCACGCTTCCGGCTGATTGGCCCTGAATTCTGCGGAATTCGAACTTTCGAGCAGGCAGCAGCCGCCGCTGCGAGCCCATCCAACTCCACGGAGGAATCTGGATGGCCGAAAAAGTTAAAAAACTCAACCTGGAACGCGACTACAAGCAGTACCTGTATTTCCTCGATGGCGAGGGCAATGTCTGCCAAAAGCCCAAATCAGGCGAAGGCGAATCCAAGGTGCTGGTCGAGCACGCCGTCGATCGGGATAACCAGTTCCTTTACTTCATCGACAAAGAGGGAGATGTTTCCCGCTCGCCGCGAGGCTCGAAGGGGCGCGGCAAAAAAAGTGTAGGCCGGGAGGACGAGAACAAGAAGGCTGCCTAGCTGAGCTCGGCTCGTCCGTAGAGTTCCGGTGCCACCCGCATGCTCGAAACGTCATCCGCAAACATGCTTGTCTATCGGGACGGCCACACGCGCGTGCCTGCGAATGACCTGCTGCGTCAACTCGAGCGCGCTCTGGATGGCTTGCGCAGTGGCTACGGAGAAGACGCCGTACTCACCGCGCTGCTTTGCGCGGGAGAGCTGGAGTGCGCACTGTACGACGCCAACTCCCCTGATGCCGGGCACGCAGCGGCGCTGACCGATCAACTCGCAAGCATGGCCTGCTGCTGCGCCGACGCAAACGTCGAGCTCTCGCTCCAAAGCTGCCAGCGATTGTTGAGCTCGATTCGCCACAACGGCGAGCTCACGGTTTCGCGTCCTGAAGGATTTGCTTACTACGCGCTTCATCCCCTGGATTTTGCTGATCTCGCATCGGCTGCCCGCCTGCAGGCTGACATGCGCCCACGTGGTCGGAATTCGCAGCATCGGCACCACCCTGAGCGCAGTTGTCGCGGCGAAGCTGAATGCCAATGGAATTCCTGCCAGCCGCACCACGGTACGTCCGGAAGGGCATCCCTACGACCGGCACACTGAGTTCAGCGGCTCGCAACGCAACGCGATCAGGCGCGCTCTTTCGCACCACGCGATCTTCCTCGTCTGCGATGAAGGGCCGGGACGCAGCGGTTCGTCGCTGCTGTCAGTTGCGGAGGCGTTAGAGCGAGAGGGCGTGAACCGCGAGCGCATCGTGCTGTTTTGCTCGCATCAGCCGAACCCCGACGCGCTCTGTGCCCCCGATGCTTCCCAACGATGGCGGCGGTACCGTAGTCTTGCCAGCGGCCTGACCAGGCGCCTTCCAAAGCAGGCGGACTGCTATCTCGGCGCCGATCAGTGGCGAGAGCTTTTCATTCCGGACCGGGATGTCTGGCCGTCCGCCTGGCCGCAAATGGAGCGCCTAAAGTTTCTCTCGCGCGATCGACAAAGCTTGTTCAAGTTTGAAGGGCACGGCCCGTATGGCGAATCGGTCCGGCAGCGTGAACAACTCCTTGCCGCCGATGGGTTCGGCGGTCCGTACCTGGGGCAGGAAGCAGGCTTTGGCATGCATGAGCTGGTTGGCGGCTATCAGCCCGCCTTAAGAACGCCTTCACTCGCGTTCCTCAGGCATGCCGCGAAGTATTGCGCCTGGCGCGCGACCGAACTTGCCGCAACAGTTGCGCAAGTGAGCATCCGGCAACTGGAACACATGGCCGCACACAACTTCGAGGAAGAATTTGGTTTTGTTGCCGACGTGCGCCTCGAAGTTGAGCGCCCCACTATCTGCGATGGTCGCATGCAGTCCTGCAAATGGCGCGATCTGGGGGGCGATCACTGGCTCAAGCTTGATGCCTCCACCCACGGTGACGATCACTTCTTCCCCGGGCCAACCGATATAGCGTGGGATCTGGCAGGGGCGTGTGTGGAGTGGCAGCTCGGTATCTCCGAGCGGGAATTTTTTATCTCCGAGTACCGCCGCATCAGCGGCGATAATGCCGCAGCCCGCCTGCACGGATACGAAATCGCCTACGTCGCGTTCCGCCTGGGATGGTCGCGAATGGCCGCTGCTTCCGTCTGCGGCACCGACGATGAAAGCCGGCTATTACTGGATGCAACACGATATCGCGCGGTGCTCGACCGTATCTTTCTATCAAGCACGGTGTCCCGCTAGACCCCCAGCTTTCAAAAAAACAGCTTGCCTGACAGTCAACAATCGACAAAACTGTTGGTATTCTGTTCCGGCCTTCAAATCAAAGCCAGGGGGAAACTACTATGCGCAAGCACTTGAGTCTTGGAAGTACATCTCTTGCGATCGCGGCGGTAACGATATTAGGACTGTTGCTGCCTGTCTTCGCAGCCGCCCAGCTCGAAACTATCGATGCGACCGCTCGCGGAACCAGCACCCAGATGGGGGCCATCCGCAACATAAAGATTGTTATCAGCGAGTTCTCCACGCCCGAAGACAAGCAGATGCTGGTCGATGCCTTCAAAAAAGGCCAGAGCCAGGGTCTTTACGATGCTCTATCGAAGATGAAGGGTGTAGGACAGATACAGATGCCCGGCACGGTGGGTTTTGCCCTGGCGTATGTTTCGTCCGAGACCACCCCTACCGGCCGCACCATTCGCTTTATCACCAACCGCAAGATTGGGTTTGGCGAAGCCGCTCGAAATACCCAGTCGCAGGCCTATGACCTCACGGCCGGCAAGATCGACATCAACGATAAAGAGCCCAAGAAGAGTGCCGGCACCCTGTTCCCAGCAACCCAGCTCATCGTGAACAAAGAGGGGCAACTGCAGTGGGAGCTGCGCAAGAATCCCTGGCAGCTCACCAACATCATCGATTGGAACAAGGGCAAAGAGAAGTAGCGAGTTTGCGTTGTTGTCCGGGAGGTTCGGGTAAGCGCGGCGCTTCAGCGCCGCGTCTCACTCGCCGGCATTGTTGGGAGGTTGGCATCGCGCTGCAAAGCAGCGGAATGCCAACCTTTTGATTCTTGGGAAGGGATCCCATCCGCGGGTCTGAATGCCCGCACGAAAATCACACGTCAGCTGTAGAACTCCACGATCTTCGCCACCACGCGCTGCTGCTCTTCTTCGCGCAACTCGGGGAACATGGGCAGGGCCAGCACTTCAGACGCCGCACGTTCTGCCTCAGGGAAATCTCCCTTGCTGTAGCCCAAGTACGCGAAGGCTTCCTGCAGATGTAACGGAAGGGGGTAGTAGATCTCGGTCCCGATCCCCGCTTCCGACAAGAACGCTCGCAACTCGTCCCGCCGGTAGGCACGCACAACGTATTGATGGAAGATGTGGAACGCCTCGGGATTTACGGCGAGCAGCGCGAGGGGCGACTGCTTATCAGGTCTGACGCTGCCCGGCGTCGTCAATCCGGCAGCTTCGAATCCTGCACTATACTGCATCGCGATTGCGCGCCGCCGGTTGTTCCAATCATTCAAATGGCGCAGTTTTACCCGCAAAATTGCGCATTGCATGGCATCAAGCCGGCTATTCCAGCCGAATTCTTCGTGGTAATACCGTTGTTTGCTGCCATGATTTCTGAAGTTTCGGACCTTGGCTGCTATCTCGGGATCGTTGGTCGAGACGCATCCCCCGTCGCCGTAGGCGCCCAAATTCTTGGTCGGATAGAAGCTAAAAGCAGCTATTTTCCCTAAATTTCCTGCGTTTTTATCCCGAAATTTGGCACCAAAAGCCTGTGCCGCATCCTCAATCACGGTCGCGCCGAACTCGGCTCCCAACTCGCCAAACGCGACTCATGTCCGCGCACTGCCCGTACAGATGGACCGGCAGGATCGCTTTTACGCCATTTGCGGCGGATTTGAGCGCGGTTCGCGCCGATTCAGGGCTGAGATTCAGCGTTTCCGGATCGATATCGGCAAAAATCGGCTTGGCGCCGCAGCGCACAATCGAACTGGCTGACGCGAAAAAGCTGAACGGCGTCGTCAGTACGCCGTCGCCTGGCTTTACGCCTACGCATTCCAGCGCGAGCCAGAGAGCGTCGGTTCCCGAGGCGCAGCTCACGACCGCGCTAACTCCCAGGAACTGTGCGGCTTCCGCCTCAAAGTGTTGCAGTTCGGGGCCGCCGATAAAGTACTGCGAGGTCAGCACGCCATTGAGAGCAGCCTGTATTTCTGGCTGCAAAGCTTCGTACTGCCGACTCAGGCTGAAAGCGGGAACGGGCGCATGACGCGCCGCTGCGGCTTCTAATTGCGTAGTCGATGTTTGCATTGCTACTTAAAGTTTATCAGCGCGCGGCGCGCCCTCACTGGCTGAAGATCGTGTAATGGCTCGCCGCCGCCATGAAGAACAACATAGGGAACGAAACCCAGAAACTGACCCCGGCCACTGCCGAAGCGATCTGGGCGACTTTGCCGGCCTCGGGCGGAATGGGGCTGCCGTTGGCCAGCGCCGCGGCGTTCCAGCGAATGATCTTCTTGTGCATGCGCCAGACGATTCCCCACACATTCATCATCATGAACCAGCCCAGCCCGCCGCCGATGCCGATGCAGAGCGTGCGATTGCTCTCCCACCCGTTCTGATTGATCGCCAGGAACACATACGCCGCGGCCGCGAGCACCACGGCCATAGCGACTCCCAATCCCGCGACGGTTTTGAATGCAGCCAGCGGTGACATAACCAGGCCCATCTCAATCGCGAAGGCCACAGTCCAGATCACGAGGAAGCTTCCGATCACCATGCCGGGAGACGCGGTGTCGCCAACAGCCCTGGCCGCCCGCGCATCCGAACCTACAAGACCGTTCCAGTATCCGAAGCCGGCGAGGACGGTGACGAAGGAGCTCCAGCGGAACCACCACATAGCGCGTGGCATCAGCTTGGGGATGATGAGGGTACGGGTTTTCGGGTCAAGCTCACCCATAAAGCCGGGATTCACCAGGACGAAGAAGTACAGAAAGCCGATCCACATAATCCCGGCAATGAGGTGTATCAACCGAGCGAGAACGAGCACGGCTGGGGCGCCGCCTGCGAGTTCCAGGGACGGCATAGCAAATGAAAACAAAGGTATTAGCATTCAAGTTATCTCAAACACAGCGGAAGCTTGGGTAACCAGCATCTTGCCGGAATCATGCTACTGTAACCCACCCTGACATAGGATTTCATTGAAATATCGCGGCAATCGCCGTATGTTTACTCTGGGTTCCTATACCCGTGACTATGGATGTTACTTGTTGCGGGCTTGCTGTACTTGCGAGCCAGGCTCGCCGCCACTTTCGAAGCCGGTTCGCGTTGGAAAGGTCGGAAGGAAACAAACAATGGATAACAAACCGGCACAGAACATCCAAGATTCTTTTCTCAACACTGCCCGTAAAGACAAAGCCGTTATCACCATCTATCTGCTCAGCGGAGTAAAGCTTACGGGAAGGATTCGCTCATTCGATAAATATTCGGTTGTGCTCGAGACCAACAACCAAGAGCAGCTGATTTTCAAACACGCCATCTCAACGGTGGTGATTTCGCGCGCCGCTCACAGCGAGCGGCATGACACTCGGCCCGCAGTAGAACCATCTACCGCTCCAACGGCACCGGCGCAGCCGAGCCCATCGAACACCTAGCCTTTGCCGGCCCGGAGCAGGATGGATCGTAAAAGTGGGGATGGTCGTTCGCCCGTGATGGAACGTGCTTTCCTGATCGGGCTTGAGTTTTCAACTCGTGCTCCGCAACGGCCTCCGGCTGGCGGGAGCGACGAGGATGCGCAGTCGCAACCAACTCCTGCCTCCTCTGCCAGGCAGCGTGGGCGCTTGCCGGCCAGTGCCCGCATGGCGCGCAATGCCGTAACCTCGCACGCAATCGACCCCAGCGACCTGCCCAGCTTCTCCGCCGAGGACTCGCTGGCCGAGCTGCGCGAGCTGGCTGAAAGCGCAGGGGCCGAAATAGCCGGGGAGATGTTTCAGCGCCGTCCTCGTCCTGATTCGGCTACGCTCATTGGCAGCGGCAAGGTAGAAGAGCTGAAGGGCGCACTCGCATCAACCGACGCTGAGCTGGCCATCTTCGATCACGAACTCACGCCCTCGCAGCAACGCAACCTGGAGCGCGAGCTCGATGTGCGCGTCATCGACCGCACTCAGCTCATACTCGACATCTTTGCCCGTCATGCGCGAACCCGCGAAGGCCAGCTTCAGGTGGAGCTGGCGCAACTGGAATACATGCTGCCCCGGCTGGCGGGACGAGGCGCGCAGATGTCGCAGCTCGGCGGCGGCATTGGAACCCGCGGCCCGGGCGAAACTCAGCTCGAAACCGATCGCCGCAAAATCTACCGCCGCATTCGTCACGTCAAGGAACAACTGGAAAACGTTCGCCGCATTCGCCGGCAGCAGCGGCAGCGCCGCGAATCGGTGCCCATCGCGACCGTCGCCCTCGTCGGCTACACCAATGCCGGTAAATCAACACTGTTCAACGCGCTGACCAAGGCTGGCGTGCTGGAGAGTTCGCGTATGTTTGCCACGCTTGATCCCACATTGCGGCAGTTGAAGCTGCCCTCCAAGCGCGAGGTGCTGCTATCTGACACTGTGGGATTCATTCGTAACCTGCCACATACTCTGGTGTCGGCATTCCGTGCCACATTGGAGGAGGTGCAGCGCGCAACGCTGCTGATCGAGGTGTCGGACGCCACAAGTCCCGCGGCGTCGGAGCAGGAGGCGCAGGTGGAAGAAGTTCTGCGCGAGCTGGAGGTCAACAGTAAGCCGCGTCTGCACGTGATGAACAAGACCGATTTGCTGAGCCAGGTCCAGCGTGAAAGCCTAATCGACACCGATTCCGAGATTCACGTCAGCGCACAAAAGGGCGAAGGTCTCGACCGATTGCTCGCGCGCATCGATCAGATGATCGAGCAGGACCCCGTCAGCCGGGCGCAGCTACGGGTGCCGCAGTCGGAAGGGAAGGCGCTGGCTGCAATCGATGCCAGGGCGGTCGTGCTTGAGCGAAAGTATCGCGGAGGCAACGTCGAGCTTGAGGTCGATGCGCCGGAATCGCTGCTACGACAGCTGCGAGAATTTCTGAGGAAATGACGTAAGAGCGGCCCCTCTAAGCCGAAGCGCTCTCTGTTCCAAAATGCCGCGCAAATGCTTCCGTGACCACCTTCTCGTTTCGTTGTTGAACGATCGTCTGAAGCGACGATCGGATTCGATCACTTGATCGGTAGCTTGCTAATGCCTCGATAACCTGTGCCGCAGTAGCTGGGCGTGCTTCTTCAACGATCGAGAGCAGGTAGGCAATCGCAAGCTCCAGACGCGACAACACCATGGCAAGCAGCAGCACCTGTCGCAGCGCGCCTCCCACAGTGCGCTGCCATTTGTCTTTCAGGACCTCAAACGCGCGCTCGTCTTTCGATTCTCCCAAAGCCAGGATTGCAGCTTCGGCAACGGCATCGTCCTCCGAATCGACATACTCTGCGACAAGGCTCACTGACCGTTCAGGTGCAGCGGCAAGAAGACCAGTGAAACACTCCCCCAACACCTCGGGTTCTGAATCGCCGGTATAAATTTTCAATTTGAGCAAGAGAACTCCGGCCTCGCCTCCGTTGATTGCCAGCGCTCTCGCCGCGCCCAGCCTGGCGTCTGGTTCACGATCGACTAACAGCCGCACCACTTCATCCAGAGCATTGGCATGCCTGGTGCGAAGCAGGCCCTGGGCGCACAAGCCGCGCAGTTTTGCCGCCGCGTCTACCGGTGGGCCGTATGAGCCTTCCATCTGAATATGTCGCAGTCCGATCAGGTACGGGCCAGGATCGTCGGAGTCCAGCTCGTAAAGGGCGGTAACGATCTCGGTCAGCGCGGCACAGCGCTTGTCGAGCCGAGAGGGGTCTGCCATGAGCTTGTGGAACGAAGCTACGAGGTCGGGGACAACTGCGGTCGCCCGCAGTTCACCTGCAACTTTGGCGGCTTTAGCGATGACCAGGTTTGAGCGACTACGCAGATTTTGCCGGATTTCGCCAACAACCTGATCCGTCAGGGAGGCGTGCCGTAGTTCGCCGAGTCGTTCCAGGGCTTGCTGCACCGGGTCCGGCTTGCTCACCAGAGATCCTCGAAACCTACGTCAACTGGTGCGAAGCCGCACCGGCGTCAGCCTGCTCGTGCGCGTGATAGCTCGAACGCACCAGCGGGCCTGACTCGACGTGGCGGAAGCCCATTTTCAGCGACTCGGTCTTCAGGAAGGCGAACTCATCGGGAGTGTAGAGACGCGCCACCGGCAGATGATCTTTCGAGGGGCGCAGATACTGCCCGATGGTGAGGATGTCGACGTTCCTGGCAGCCAGATCGCGAAATACCGACAGCAATTCGTCGGTGGTTTCTCCCAATCCGACCATCACGCCCGTCTTGCTGGGGATCGCCGGATTCATTTCCTTGGCGCGCTCCAGCAGGCGCAGCGTGCGCTCATAACGCGCGCCAGAGCGCGCCACGCGATACAGCCGCGGCACCGTCTCCGTGTTGTGGTTCAAGATGTTGGGACGCGCATCCATCACGATCTGCAACGGCTCATCATGTCCCTGGAAGTCGGGTATGAGTACTTCGACGCGGCAGTCCGGCATGCGATTGCGGATTTCGGTAATGGTATGGGCGAAGACGCGGGCAGCGCCGATGTTGTCGTCATCGCGGTTGACGCTGGTGACAACGGCGAACTTCAGCCCTAGCTTTTCGACGGCTTCGGCGACGCGAGCTGGCTCTTCCATATCGATCGGCATCGGCCGGCCCTTGGGAACGGCACAGAATCCGCAGCGCCGGGTACACAGGTTACCCAGCAGCATGAAAGTCGCAGTGCGATGGTTCCAGCACTCGCCGATATTAGGGCAGCGGGCGGATTCGCAAACCGTGTGCAGATCGAGCTTGCGCGCCAGCGTCTTCAGGTCGTGATAATTCTCGCCCATGGGAGCGCGCGCCTTCAGCCACTCCGGCTTGGAGGCAGGCGTGCGAGGCGCGATGTCGATCTGAATCAGTTCTACGGCTGAAGCCATGAGCTCATTTGATTGTACTAGGCGGAAGAAGATTCTCTCTACGCCGCTGGACACGCCGCCCGGCTTACAGCGTGTGCAGATACGCCATCAGGTCGTCGAATTGCTGCTGGGTCAGTTTCTGCTGAAAGGCCGGCATCTTGGCGCGGCCCAGCAGGACGATGTCGCTCACCCGCTCATCATTGGCCGGCATTCCATTGCCCATGAACTGCTTCTTGAACAGCCCATGCAGACTGGGTCCTCGCAGATTGCGCGAGCTATAAGCAAAGTGGCACTCGGCACAGCGCGCATCGTAAACCCGACGTCCGTAGGCTTGCTGCGGAGTCAAACCCAGTTCGGCGTCGGTCTTGCGGGGCTCGGAGTCGCAAGCCGCGAAAAACAGGAGCAGCGCCGTTATCAGCGCGAAAATCCAAGCGTACCGCGCCCGCGATGGTGTGGTTTGGATCAAGGTTTGGTGAATCAATGCTACCGAACCCGCTCAGGATTTGTCAGCGGCAGCAGGAAAGGTTTGGCTGATGCGATCGTGCCAGCACAGCGACTCGGAATCCACGAAGTACCAAAGCACTCCCATGCCAAGCGGAAGCACCGAAAGATAGAGTCCCAGGACGCGAAGCTGGCGTTGACGAAAATTAGGAAAGCGGCCCTGGAACGTTTGCAGCCGTACCCGGGTGGCCGTCATTCCCGGGGTGCGTCCCAGGTACACCAGGAACAGATATTGGTAGCTCGTCCACAGCAGCACCGAAATCGCCGCTACGCCAGCGAGCAAAAACTTCAATGGCGGGAGTTCGGGGAGAAATCGCGCGGCCGCAGCCGCAAACAGACCCGCTCCGGCCAGCGTTACAGCAGCATCAATCGAAGCGGCACCCACCCGCCGCGACGCGCGCAACGTGGAACACGGCAACTCCGGTCCATCGCGACGCAACACAGGCGCCGATGCCGGGGGAGCATCCAGCAGGCCTTCCAGAAAAGGAGTTGCGGGCATCGCCTGAAGCTCTTCCGGAACGTCAAGGATACGCAGTTGCTCAGGCTGCACTGGGTCGGCGATGCGGCGAACCCCTTCGGTCTGGGCGTACGAAGGGCTGGGGAATGCGATTACTTTGCGCCGCGGCATCGGCCGGGGCGGGAGCTCAATCAGGCGAAGCGGCTCTTCTGCTTTCGGATCGGGCTCGCTTAATGGCACAGCGGCTGCAATCGCGGGAGGCAGCGCTGCTTGCGCATCAGGCTTCAGCATTCCCTCGCCGGGCTCCAGCTCTTCGATATAAATTTCTTTTTCGGACGTTGGCCGCTGCTCGATTACCAGCGGAGACAGTTCCGGGTTCTCGGCGATTGCAATGTCAGTTGTTACAGCCTGATTAACCAGTTCGATTTCCGGTGGATCTTCTACAGCGGTCTCCTGCGGCGGAAAGGGAAACCGCATGGTAAACGCGCCTTCAATGCGACGGCCTCGCCGCCGCTTGTAACCCTCGAGGCGAGCTTGTACCTCATCTCGCCAAACCTCGGGAACGCCGCCAGGTTCTGGCTGCGGCGCTTGTAGTGGCAGTTCACTCATTGTGGTGGCGCGACTACCGATTTGGGCCGGTCGCAAACCCATTCGGACGAAGAATCTCGTTTGCTGTTTTGCCTGAGGCCACGGGCCGTGCTAACTTGCAAGTTCAGGCTAAATCCGCGAGTCCACCGGCGAAGGAACGCTCGGCGAATTGATGATTCTCCGCAATCGATTTCTTATCACGGCGATTTTCGCTTGTCATTGCTTTCTGGCACCCCAGCTATTAACGAGTCAGTTGCGGAGTGGCTCATCTTCAAGCGGGGCACAGATTTCGCCGGACTCCGCCGACGATAATTCTTCTGCCACCATCCAGCAGCAGGACGCAGAAGACGCGCAAAAGATCCTCGATCAGCAGCTGCAATCCGACAGCAGCGCGCAGGATGCCAACCCCAAGCCAACCGTTAACGTGCCTCTGGGTCGCGATGAGGTGCTGATCCGGGCCGACCATCAAACCTGGAACCAGGACACCTGGACCGGAACCGGTCACGTCGTGGTGCGCTTTCATAACAACACACTGCGCTGCGATGAAGCGACCTACGACTCCACCACCGGTATGGTCACCGCCAAGGGGAACGTTGTTTTCGACGGAGGCCCGCACAACGAACACATCACGGCAACGCATGGCACCTATGACGTCAGCCGCGACAGCGGAACCTTCTACGACGCCAGCGGGTCGACGGGAGTCAAGGTCAAGAACAAGTTAATGTTTCTCACCTCGTCCACCCCGTTTTTCTTTGCCGGTAAAGTCGTCGACAAGCTCGGACCCGACCGTTATCTCGTCCATCACGGCTACATAACGTCATGCCGGCTTCCCAAACCGAAGTGGCGATTTGTCGCCAGCAGCGCCATGATCGAAGTTGGGGAAGACGCGCGCATGCATCATGCGACGCTTCGCATCGGGAATGTCCCGGTCTTCTACTTTCCATACGCGGAGCATCCCATCGACAACCTGGGACGCAAGAGCGGCTTTCTCATTCCGGTGATCGGGGTGTCGAACACGCGCGGCACTATCTTGGGCGACAGCTTTTATTGGGCCATCAACCGCAGCTCCGATGCCGAGATAGGCGGCGAGCTATATAGCAGAAAGGGATGGGCGCAGCACGGAACGTATCGCGCCGTGGGTTATAAGTGGCACGCCATCGCAGAATACTTCGGGGTCGTCGTTACCAAGGAGCAGCCGGGAAGCGGCCAGAACCAAAGCGGTGAGGAAGTGAAGTTCAACGGCGATCTGCTGCTTCCCTTCGGATATCGCGGCGTGGCTTCGGTCGATTGGCTGAGTTCGTACCTGTTTCGGGCTGAGTTCGCGCCTAACTTTGTCGAAGCTGTTACCTCTGAGGTGCGTTCCACCGGCTTTATCAGCCGCAGCCGCGAAGGCAACTACAGTGCGCTGCTGATTTCGCGTTACCAGAACTACCAGAGCACGCTTCCCAACGACGTCATCGACATCGCCCATCTCGCCAGCTTTCAATTCACCGGGGTCGAAAAGCCGATCGCGAATTCGAGCCTCATGTATCAATACGACGCGGCCGGGGAGGTGCTCTCGCGGCACGAACTGGGATTTGAGACCGCGCAGGGCGTCGGACGCGGCGATGTCCATCCTGCCATCAGCCTGCCGAAGTTTATCCAGGGATGGACACTTCGCCCGGAGATCGGAGCCGACGAGACCCTGTACAGCCAGCGTCTGGAGCCTGCCTCCACGGTTAACACGCTGCCCAAGGCCCTGGATGATGTCATCAATCGCAATGCGTTGCATGTCTCGATGGAGGTGCGGCCCCCAACCCTGGCGAGGATTTTCGACCGCAAACCGTTCGGATACGTTCTGAAACACACCTTCGAGCCTTACACCACGTATCGCTACCAGACCGGGATCAACAACTTTGCCGACATCATTCGCTTCGACTACCGAGACATTCTGGCGGACACGAATGAGGTTGAATATGGCGTGGTCAACCGGCTTTATGCCAAGAAGAGCAAATCTTCGGGCACCTGTTTCCGCGACCCGCATTACCTTCCGTACGCATCGGCTGACGGCCTGCAAAAATGGACCGACAAGGACAGTGACAAAGACGGCCACTGCGACGACAGTACAGGAGCCGCCAAAGAAGTTATCTATTGGAAGCTCGCCCAGAAGTACTTTTTCGATCCCACGTTTGGAGGCGCTGCCGTCGCGGGAGCGCGCAACGTATTCGACAGCTCAGCCGACCTCACTGGTATCGCATTCATCTATGGCCCGCGTCGTTTCTCGCCCATCATCTCGCGGCTGCGCTTTCAAGACAACGCCACCAGCGTAAGCTGGGATGTCGATTACGATACGGTTCTGCAACAGCTCAATGCCAGCACCATCTCGTTTAACCAGCGCTGGAACCAGTGGTATGGCAGCGTCAGCCAGAGTCTGCTGAAGGTTCCGGCGTCAACCGTGTTGGGCGGCCAAACTCTTCCGGCAAACACCTTCAACCAGTTTGTGCTGACGGCTGGGTACGGCAGCATTGCACGTAAGGGCATTAACGCTGTGGCCCAGGTCGGCTACGATTACCAGGGCAAGATGCTGCAGTTCGGAGGCGGCCAGGCGACCTACAACTGGGATTGCTGCGGTGTGACCTTCGAGTATCGGCGTTGGGAGCTGGGTGTGCGTAATGAGAATTACTTCCGCTTCGCCCTCAGCCTGGCGAATTTTGGCACCTTCGGCAACATCCGCAAGCAAGATCGATTGCAGTAGCACAACCCTAAGCCCCGCCCCGTTGTCTTAGAATGAAGCCTGCATGAGCGAAGCGATGCCCCCCAACCTGGAGCAGAAATTCGATACCTTGCGGAGCTATATCCGCTCGCTCGGCTCCGTGCTGGTGGCTTATTCCGGCGGAGTTGATTCCGGCCTGCTGGCGTGGGTAGCGCATCAAGAGCTGGGCGACACAATGATGGCAGTGTTGGCCGACTCTCCCAGCCTGGCGCGATCGCAGAAGCGCGATGCAGTGGCCTTCGCTGAAGAACATGGCATCCCGCTCACGGTGCTGAACACAGCCGAACTGGATAATCCCGACTACATACGCAACGACGGCGCCCGCTGCTTCCATTGCAAAGACGAGCTGTTCAACGTGATGGAGCAGTTTCGGCAGCGCACGCCGCACGCAACCATCGCCTACGGAGTCAACCTCGACGATCAGGGAGACTATCGCCCGGGTCAACGCGCCGCGCAGCAACACGGCGTGGCTGCCCCGTTGCTGCAAGCGGGCCTGACCAAAGCCGAGGTTCGCCGTCTGGCTCACGACGCCGGTCTTCGCATATGGGACAAACCCGCGTCCCCCTGCCTTTCGTCGCGCATTGAATACGGGCGCGCCGTGACTCCTGAGGCGCTTGCCATGGTCGAGCGCGGAGAAGAGTCGCTGCGCGACCTGGGTTTCGAGCAGTTCCGGGTACGCCATCATGGCGACATCGTGCGGATTGAGATCGCAGCCGCCGAACTGCCACGCGCTTTAAGCGTGGCCATGTCGGCCGAGTTCACCCGCATCTTCAAGGCGCTCGGTTTTAAGTACGTTACCCTGGACCTGCAAGGCTTCCGCTCCGGCTCGATGAACGACATCCTCCCCCTGGAGATGCTACAGGCGCGCAAGCCGGCATAACCCACCGCCTACGGGTTTCGGACCATGCGCGTGAGATAATCAAAGCTCAAAATGCTTTCCGCTAAGGGCTTCTGGTTTTTCCTGATGAAAAGATTGGTATTCGTCTTTCTGTTGGCTTGCGTCGGCTGCTCGGCGCAGTCGAACACTGCTTCGAAGTCTGCAACCGCTTCCTCGGGAACGCTTCCCCCCGAATTGCAGCAACGCATTGAGCACCAGGTCCGGGCGCAGTACGATCTACCGCCAGATGTTGTGATCAGCGTCGGTTCCGCTCAGCCCAGCGACGTTGCCGGATTCAAGAGTGTGACGCTGACCCTGAACGGCCACGGTAAAGAGCAGAAGCTCGACTTTCTTCTTTCCAACGACGATAAGACCCTGGCGCGCATGACCAAGATGGACCTGACGCACGACGTCTATGCCGATCGCGCAGAGAAGATGGACCTGCAGGGCCGCCCGGTGCGCGGTAATCCCGATGCCAAGGTGACCATCGTCAACTACGACGACTACGAGTGCCCGTTCTGTTCACGACTGCATGCCACGCTGACCCAGGAAATCCTGCCGCAGTATGGCGACAAGATCAAAATCGTTTACAAAGACTATCCGTTGCCGATGCATCCCTGGGCCCGTCACGCTGCCAATGACGCCAATTGCCTGGCCAAAGAGAGTCCTGCCGGCTTCTGGGAATTTGCCGACTATGTTCACAGCAACCAGCGGCAGATCAACGGTGACCGCGACGTAAATAAGTCCATGGCCGAGCTTGACCGCATCACTCTCGATTTGGGCAAGAAGAACGGCGCCAATGTTGATTCTCTACAGGCTTGCATCAAGAAACAGCCGGATGCCTCTTTGAAAGCTTCCATGGATGAAGCCGAAACGATGGGCGTGCAGGCTACACCGACCATGTTTATCAATGGGCAGAAGCTGGAAGGCGCTGTGGATGCCGAGGACGTGAAGACGGTGCTGAATGAGCAGCTCAAGGCCGCCGGCATCCAGCCCCCAGCTGCTACCAAGCCTGGGACCTCAGCTCCTCCTCCCGGGAAGTAAGTGGATCAGGAGCCGAAACAGAAACTAGATGATGAACTCAGAAAGTTCGCTCCCTACAATGACGCAATATCGCACATCTTCAGCAACTGACAGCGGCCGCCAGCGGCCGACTCGTGGCGTCACCATCGTCGCGGCCCTTTTCGCGACGCTTGTTCTTCTGGCTTCGGTCGCCTGTAACGGGCCCAAGGGCGGTCCGGATGTGATGGCTACGGTTAACGGTCACAAGATCGACCGCGCCGAAGTCACCAAGTACTACGACAACCAGACTGCCGATGCGGCGCAGAAGCCCAGCGATGAGCAAGCCGACAGCTTGCGCCTGAGCATTCTGAAGCAGCTGATCGATAACGAAATCCTGATGCAGAGGGCCGAGAAGCTGGGCCTGCTGGCGACCGACGATGAGGTCAACAGCAAGCTCGCTGAAGTCAAGGCGCCCTACAGCCAGGAGGAATTCGACAAGCGGCTCAAGTCCAAGGGCCTCACGCTCGACGACTTCAAGCGCGATCTGCGCCGCTCCATCACCGTTGACAAGGTGCTGAACAAGGAAGTTACGTCGAAAATCAATGTTACCGACGGTGACATCACGAATTACTACAACCAGCACAAGGCCGAGTTCAACCTCATCGAGCCGCAGTATCACATCGCGCAGATCCTGGTCACCACGCAGCCAAATCCGCAGTTGAAGTCGCCCAACAAAGCGCAAAACGACGCCGAGGCCCGTAAAAAGATCCAGATGGTGCAGAACCGTCTCGACAGCGGCGACGATTTCGGCACAGTCGCCATGGCGTTTTCAGAGCAGCCTGAGACGGCCCAGAGCGGCGGCGACCTGGGCTTTGTCCCGGAGTCTTCCCTGAAGGGTGACCGGGCTACCTACGACGCGGTCAACAAACTCAAGCCCGGCCAGTTCACCGGGGTGCTGGTAGTGGGCGACCCCGCAGCTCACCAGATATTTGGGTATCGCATCGTGAAGCTCATCAGCAAAGAGAGTGCCGGGCAGCGTGAGCTGAGCGATCCTCGCGTGCAGCAGGCAGTCCGTGAGCAGCTTCGTGACCGTCGCGAACAGTTGCTGAAGGCCGCTTACTACGAAGTGATCCACGACGAAGCCAAGATTGAAAACTTCTTCGCCGAGGAGATATTGAAGAAGGCCGGAACCGAGAGCAAGTAAATCCTGTTCGGGTAGAGCGGCGCTTCAATGCCGTGGCACGGCTACCGAGTTTGGTAAAAGGCTGGGAGTTCGCTGAAGGCAGCGGATTCCCAGCCTTTCTTGCGCAGCGGCGCAAGCGCTGGCCTGATGCCCGCTCTACCAATCGCTAAAAGCGAACGCTCTTCAGCATATTTTCAAACGTCGGCCGGAAGCGCTCGAACTGCGACTGCGGCGCCACAAACACCAGGTAGAGCACCGCCCCATCACTGCGTGGAACCGTTACCAGCCAGTCCTGTTCTTTTTGCACATTTCCCTGATCGTCGGGGAAGGGCGAGGTCGATTGCATCGTCACCGATCGGCCCTGCACTCCTCCGACAGTGATCGGCTGCGCATCTCCCAGGGCGCGCATGTCTCCCTGGCTTTCGTAGTTGCGCACCAGGTCTTCCGTGATCTGGTCGAGGCTGAGTTGCCGGTTCTGCGCCTGCAAAGCATTCAGTGCGACCCCATAGCCGACAGCACTTCGCGATATGCCGGCCTGCGGAGCAATCATCACATCACCGCCCTTTTGCCCAGGCGACAGCACCTGCCAATTCTCGGGCCGCGCAATCGAGAGTGGACCCAGATTCGCCGTCACGAGCTTTGAGCTGGGCAGAACGCTTTGCAGCGGAGCGGGATTCGACGCAATCGTTCCCGCGCCAGCAGACGCGGCTTGGCTGACGGCAACGCCCGCTGGCGACTGGAATACCGCACCGTTACGTTGGTTCATCGCTGCCCACTGGCCGCTCCTGGCGCCGTCGGCAATCTGTTGGGCGGTATAGGCCTTCACATTTTCTGTTTGTTGTTTCACGCGCAGGAACGCGGTGTTGTTGGTGTTGTACTGCTTGCGCGGCCAGTTGGCGATTTCTTTCTGGATGGCCTGCTCGCGGTTCCCCGGGTTCGGGTGGTCGCTCAGCAACTGCGGACCACTGCCTCCCTGCTCAGCCAGCCTCTGAAAGAAGTCGGCCATGGCTTGAGGATTATATCCGGCCTTGTACATGATGATGGCGCCCACTTCGTCGGCCTGCGCCTCATCACTTCGCGAATACTTCAAGATGAGGCCGTTGGCGCCAACCTGAATTCCCATGGTCGCCACTTGTCCAATCCAGCCTCCGGACCCGAGCACGGCTCCCGCCAGGCCAGCGATGCCGGCGATCCAATTGTTCTTGCTCTGTTGCTTGGCCGAGTGCTGCATGTACACGTGCGACATCTCATGCGCCATCACTCCCGCCAATTCGGCTTCGTTGGCTGCGGCAGTGATCGTTCCGACGTTGATGAACATTTCGCCGCCGGGCAGTGCGAAGGCGTTAATTTCCTTCTGGGCAACGACATGAAATTGAAAAGGCCACGAGTACTGCGACGGTATGGTTGCCACCAGCTTCTGGCCTAATTGCCGGATGTATTGCGTCTCAGGGCTATTGTCGGGCAGTACCGGCATCTGCTTGTAGACCTGGGCGGCGACCTGCTCGCCGGCCTGGATCTGCTGTTCGTGGGTCATGGCGGTTCTGCCAGGATCGGGCAGGTCGGGCCCACCTACTACGGCATACATCTGCGCCGTCAACAGCACGGTCGCCATCACCACCGACAGTTGCTTCGAAATTAGTTCAGCCTTTCTCATGTCTTGTCTCTGCGAAGGGGACGGCCCCCAAGTAGTAAAGGGGGCGGCCTTCAGGTCGTCCGTAAATGCCTGGAATTAAAGATGGAATTTTAGCCTCGGAGGATTCTTCATTGCAGTTCTTGAAATTATCCCTCGAACGTACGATGCAGATTGAAATCAATATGTCGGCGGCAGGTTAAAGGTGTACCAGGCGGTCGAGAATAAACAGCGCTGCAACTCCTACAAATACGACGAGCGCCATTTTGACTCCCGGCTCACGATTGACCTCGGGAATCAAGTCCGATGCGGCGACATAGATGGTCACCCCTGCGGCCACTGGCAGTCCGTACCGCACGGCGTGCTGCCCGACCGCCATGGTAAGAACGCCTGCAACGGTAGCGAGTCCCAGCATTACCGACGCAAACCACGACTTGCCCTTGCTCAGCCCGCTGGCTAGCATCACCGACGTGACGGTGAACCCTTCGGGAATTTTGTGCAGAAATACGGCGAAGAAGATGATCCAGCCCAGCCAGGACGAAATGAGAAAGCCCGAAGTGATGGCGATGCCGTCGAAGAAGGTGTGAATCATCAGGCCCAGCAGCACCGAGGCGCGTTTGTGCGAATGCACGAACTCGTCGGTGTGAGTTTCTTCGCCATAATGAAAATGCGGCGACAGGGCGTGTTCGAAGAAGTGAACCAGCAGGTAGCCGGCCAGCACTAGCAGGGCGCCATATTTCGGTTCCAGGCTCAGGCTCTCCGGAACCATCTCCACCATCGCAGTGGCCAGCATGAAGCCCGCGCCCAGCGCGATAAAGTAGCGGAGATAACTGCGCTCCCAGTCCTTCTGCACAATCACTGCGCCGCCGAACACGTTGGCGGCGGCAGCGGTGAGGCCTAGCAGAATGCTGGTGAGGATCGGGCTCATAAGAGCAGCCAGCAGAATAGCAGAGGAAGGGAGAATAGCTATCAGCTCTCAGCCATCAGCTTTCAGTGAACCTGATAGTCGTGCGTGAGTTACGCCACGTCAGGGTCGAATTTTCGATGTGCGGACAAACTCAATCCTTGTTCAGTGTCCTCCCGAGCGCAGTCAAGGGATCTGCAGTTTTTCTTGCTGACAGCTGAGGGCTGATAGCTGACAGCTTTGGTTCAACGGGCGATACTGCGGAAGCATCTAACGAACGTTAGGACCTCTCTTGCAAACCACCTACCTCAGCGGCGGCAAGTCCGTCGCCATCGACGTCTTCGTTCCGCCGCAGGCCGGCGAACACCCCATCGTGCTGGCGCTGCATGGCTCCAGCGGCTTGTACTCCGGCTCCGGGCAGTTTCCGCAGATGCTCGCCGACCGTGGATTCGTCGTTTTTCTGCCGCACTTCTTTGAAACCACCGGCACAACGTGGGCAAGTCCGTCTACCATTCGCGACAATTTTCCAACCTGGATGATTGCCATTTCTGACGCCCTCGATTTTGCGCAGGACCATTCTCTGACCGATCGCCGGCGCATTGGGATCATCGGCTTCTCTCTGGGTGCTTATCTTGCACTTGCGCTGGGGTCACAGCAGTCGCGGGTGAAAGCGGTCGTCGATTTTTTCGGAGGCATGCCCGACCATTTCGCCGAGCAGGTGCGCCAGTTGCCACCGGTGCTCATTCTGCATGGCGATCAGGACACGGTGGTCCCGGTAAGCGAAGGCGCACAAGATTGAAGCCTTATACCGTGCGCGTCACGCTCCCTACGAGATGAAGATCTACCCCAACGCTAACCACGGCTTCAACGGCTTCAATATGCTCGATGCCGGCCAGCGGACCTACTTCTTCCTAAAGAAGCATCTGGCGGAGGAGAACATTGGATAGGAATTACTTTCGCCCGTAGCCGCGGCTCGTGCGCACGCTGTTGATCTCCAGATCGAGCGCACCCATCGAAACCGTGATGTCGCGGATCGAGTAATACAACGAAGCCACCAGGCACAGCAGGCAAAGCGCAAAACTGGGCAGCGCGAGATAGTCGATGTGGGCTTGCAGTATCGCCTCGGCAAACAGCGCCAGAATGGTGAGCGACACGAAGAAGATGCTGGCTGAGCCGTAGGTCATCGACGAGCGCAGCAACTTGGCGCGCCGGTGAGTGCGCTGCAGCTGCTCGTCCAACTGAATGGCACTCGAGGTGGCGGCATCACCCTGTTCGATCTGTTTCAGCAGGGCTCGCGCTCGGTCCAGCGCCCGGCCATAACGGTTGCTGATGCTGAGCAAGACCAGTCCTACACCGGAGATGACGATGACTGGCGCAATGGAGCCGGTCAAAATTTGGACAACGGATAACGTGGGCATCAGGGCGCTCCGGGCTATTCTGTCAATTGCGCAAGCTCATCGCGGCGACCGTTCTATTCCTAAATCACTGCCGACGCTTCTTCAACTAATTACAATGCTGGCGGTAGTGAGAGGGCCTCATGGAAACAGCAGACGTAGTCATCATAGGCGGTGGAATCGTAGGCGCAAGCATCGCGTGGCATCTGACCGAAGCGGGATGCCGCAACATTCTTATCATTGAACGTGAATCGCATCAGGGGAAAGGTTCGACCGGCAAGAGCATGGGCGGAGTGCGCGCGCAGTTCGCCACCAAGCCCAACATTCAGATGTCGTTGTACTCCATTCCTTTCTATGCTGCGTTTGAAGAGCGTCTGGGCCAGCCTGCGGATTATCGTCCTCAGGGATACATGTTCGTGGCCACCAAGGATTCACACCTCGAATATCTGGAGACCAATCAGGCGCTGCAGAAATCGCTCGGATTGAAGAACGTCGACATGATCACCCATGGCGAGATTGTGGATCGCGTGCCGCAGTTGCGTTCTGACGACATTCTCGGCGGCAGCTTCTGTTCAACTGATGGATTCGTCGATCCCAACAGCGTGATGGTTGGCTTCACCACCGCAGCACACGAGCGCGGAGCAAAGCTGTGGCGCTCGACGGAGGTCACAGCGATTCGGCGGAATGGTTCAGGCTTCGACGTGGAGACCGCGCGCGGGCCGGTGAGCACCAAGACCGTGGTCAATGCCGCCGGTGCGTGGGCGCGCGATGTTGCTGCCATGGCCGGTGTCGATCTTCCTGTCGAGCCGCTGCGCCGCATGCTGGTTCCGACCGAGCCATTCGACGGCGTATCGCACGCGATTCCGATGGTTATCGACATGACGAATGGGTTCCACTTCCGTCCCGAGAGCCTGGGATTCCTGCTGGCGTGGAACGATCCGACCGAGACGTCCAGCTTCAACACGAATTTCGAGCCGACGTTTATCGAGAAGATTCTCGAGCGCGCCGCCGACCGCGTGCCCTGCTTCGAGAACCTGGCCATCAATCCCAAGCGCGCTTGGGCTGGACTCTACGAGATGACGCCCGACCATCACTGCATCCTTGGCCCCGTTCCCGGCCTCGACGGCTTCTTCTGCGCCAACGGGTTCAGCGGCCACGGCGTGATGCATGCTCCCGCGACCGGGAAGATCCTGGCCGACCTGATCACGACGGGGAAGACGAGCGTGGTGAGTGAGGTCGAAGCGCTCAGCCCGGCGCGATTCGCCAAGGGCGAACTGCTGCACGAGACGGCGGTGCTATAGACATGATGTCTTCCGAAGAGTTTGTGCTGAGGCCGTCCGCTCCGGCAGATATTCCCGCCATCGTCGCTCTCATCAATCGCGCCTTTGCGGTTGAGAAGTTCTTCAAGTCGGGTGAACGAATTGATGCTGCCGGCTTGGTTGAGATGTTGCTGCACGGCGAGTTTCTTCTGCTCGAATCGGGCACGGGGTTGATCGCCTGTGTATACGTCAAAATCACTGGCGAACGTGCTTACGCAGGAACCCTGGCCGTAGATCCATCGCAGCAGAAATCGGGCATCGGCCGGCGCATGATGCGCGAAGCCGAAGACTATGCGCGAGCCCACGGCTGCGAAGTGCTCGACATTCGTATCGTGAACGTGAGGCCGGAGCTGTCGGAAATTTACACGAAGTTAGGATTCGTTCCGACCGGCATTGAATCAGCCGAGGTGATCAAGACAGCGACGCAACCGGTACACTTCGTTACCATGTCGAAGCCGTTGTGAGGATTGAATCATCAAAATCAAAATATGGAACTCCGAACTCTTCCCCACACCGACCTGACCGTCTCACGCCTGTGCTTCGGCACGATGACCTTCGGCAAACCACTCGATCAGGCCGGCTCGACCCAACTGGTTGACCGCTGTATCGAAGCCGGCATCAACTTTTTCGACACCGCCAACATGTATCAGACCGGCGTGGCCGAGACCATGCTCGGCGAGGCGATCAAGGGCCGCCGCGACACGCTGGTGATCGCTAGCAAGGTGCGTTTCAAAGTCGGAGACCAGCCCGATCAGCAGGGACTCACACGTGCTGCGATCCTGCGCGCCATCGACGAATCGCTCAAGCGCCTGCAAACCGACTACCTCGATATCTATTACCTGCACGCACCCGATCACGCCACGCCCATCGAAGAGTCGCTGGAGACGATGAACTCGCTAGTGAAGCAGGGCAAGGTGCGGCACCTCGCGTGCTCGAACTATGCGAGTTGGGAAGTGGTCGAGATGCTGTGGCTGGCGAAAGAGCGCGGCTGGGCGGCTCCCTACATCTCGCAGCCCATGTACAACCTGCTGGCGCGCGGCATCGAGCAGGAATACCTCGCGATGTGCAAGCGCTTTGGCGTCTCGACTCTCGTTTACAACCCGCTGGCTGGCGGTCTGCTCACCGGCAAGCATCGGCAGGAAAACGTCACGCCGGGCACGCGCTTCGATAACAACAAGCTTTACCAGGACCGCTACTGGCACGATCGCTACTTCAAGGCCGTCGAAGAGCTTCGCGAGATTGCGCGACATGCCGGACGCTCACTGGTGAGCCTGGCGCTGAATTGGCTGCTACGGCATACGCCAAGCGACGTAGTGATCCTCGGTGCGTCTAGCCTTCAGCAGTTGAACGAGAATCTCGCTGCCAGCCAAGAGGGTCCGCTGGACGAAGAAACGCTGAACGCCTGCGATCAGGTGTGGCGGAACTTGCGTGGGCCGTTGCCCGTGTATAACCGGTGAGCTTTGTTCCGTGAGGAAGCAAAAGCTTTCACCACGGAGGACACTGAGGACACGGAGTTTCTTTGGCCCCAAGTCTCCGTGCTCTCCGTGTACTCGGTGGTGCCGTGACGTTTTGCGGTTTGAATCAGGGCGTTTTCTATGTCAGATTGGCGGTGGCCTGGATGAACCGCACCGCCTCCCGCTCGGCCCAGCGTCCGTCATAACCATTGGGCTCGGCTAGAAACGCGCAGTGACCGCCTGATACCGTTTCGATATATGTAATGTGAGGGTTGTTCAGCAGCTTCTGCCGGGTTGCGGGAAGCACGCGAATAAACGGGTCATCGTCCGCGTGCAGCACCAGAGTGGGCACGGCAATGCGCTCGAGCACATTGGCCGCAGCCGCGCGATCGTAATAATCCTGGGCTCCGGCGAATCCGCAATAGCGCGCGGTGATCTGCTCGTCGAAGTCGCGGATGCTGCGCAGCCCGCGCAAGTAGGTGACATCGTATAGTCCGGGATACAGCGCCGCTTTGCGCTGCACCCGCTTGCGCAACGATCGCAGGAATTTGTATTCATACACGCGGTTGGCGAGATCGTGCAGCGCATCGGCGGATGCCGCCAAGTCCATCGCCGGCGACACCCCTACTCCCGCCTTCACTTGCGCAGGAGCATCCGCTCCCCATTCACCCAACAGCTTGAGCACCAGGTTCCCGCCCATGGAGTAGCCAACCAGCGAGATCGCCGGCAGCCGCTCTTCGGTGATGAGGCTCTTTACGATCACTCCCACATCGGCGGACATGCTGCTGTTGTACAGGCTGGGTCCGAGATGCTCGGTTTCGCCGCAGTTACGCATGTTCATGCGGACGACGTTCATGCCCGCAGCCCATGCCTTACTGCCGGTGCCGATCATGTATCTCGACTCCACGGAGCCTTCGAGGCCGTGCACCACGATGACTGTCATGGCTGATGTGCGCTCGGCTTGCCAGTGACAATGGCACAACACCTGGATCCCGGGTTCCACGTCGAACAAGCGCTCGTCGGCAGGGGGCAGCAGATTCTTGCGCGGCAGAAAGTTGCCGGCAATGGTCTGCGCGTGCCCACCGCGAAACAGACGACGCGGCACGTACGGCTCGGGAACGAACTGGATGGCTCTATCGATGTGCATCATCCTATGGATGGGATGTTTCTACGCCCGGGTTAGCATCAAAGGAGGGCGTACCTCGGCACCAGGCCCAAAGCCGTCGAGCCGCCGCTAGAGAAAGTTCACCAGCGCGTCGGTAGTCTGCTTAGGTTGTTCCTCGAGTATCCAGTGGCCCGAGTTTTTGACGATCACCACCGTCACGTTGGTCGCGACCAGTTTCATTTGCTCTGCGAGGGGTTCTCCCAGAGACTTGTCGCCGCCGATGGAGAGCACCGGCATGGTCAATTTCGTCTGTGCCATCTCGGCGAACTCCTTAGCCGCCTGCGGAAAGGTAGCGAAATACTCCCACGACGCGTGCATTCGCCCCGGGCGCGAATACGCGCCTAGATAGGCTTTGCGGTCCGCCTCCGGTATGGAACGGTTCTTGTCGTCGGCAAGGTCATTCCAGAAATAGCCGAAGTAAATATTCTCGCGCCCCTTCACCAGCGCTTCCGGCGTCGGCCCATGGAAGCGAAAGTGCCAGTAGTCGGGGCTGTTATAGATCGGTTCCCAGCCCTGCACCCCGGGAATGAATGCATCCATGACGACCAGCTTTTCCACCTCAGAGGGAAACTTGGCCGCGTAGGCATAAGCGACCATCAGGCCAATGTCGTGCCCCACAACACGCGCCTTGGTCACGCCCAGTGACTTCGCCAACTCATGAATTTGTATCGCGGCGGTAGTCACGCTCATTGCACCGGTTGGGATTGACGAATCCCCGATACCGGGCAGGTCGGGAGCAATTACGGTGAACTTGGCGCCCAGTACCGGCAGGATGGGATTCCACATGCGTGAAGTTTCCGCAAAACCGTGCAGGAGTATCACCGTGGGTCCCGACCCGCCAGTTGTGTAATGAATGCGGGCGCTGCCGACGTTGGCGTCGCGAGACACGAATTTCGGCGTGGAGTTCTGGGCCTCGGCGAGGCAAGTCAATCCGAAGACTGCCAGGCAGATTGCGCAGACAAGTGAAAGCAGGGAACGCTGACGCATCAAGAATTCCTCCGAGTGGTCACGGTACCCTGCCGGGGCCGTCAGAATCAACTGGCTGGATGGCTCGCCAGAGTCAGGTGTTCTCGGAAGTTTTACTTGAGGTCAATCCACGGGGAAGTCCAGATTGAAGCGTTCGCCCGCGACCGGAACCGTGATGGTGATGGCGTAGCTCTTGCTTCGGCGGCGGGCATGGCTGTCGGTTGCGGCCTGCCGCGGCATGGGGAAGTACAGCACGCCTTCGATGTCGCACTGCGGCGGAATGGTGTTGGCCAGGAACGCCGTTTTCTGAATTGAGTCGGCAAGGTTCTGCTGCTGCCAACCGGTGGAAAGGGTTGAATTCACCTCGCGATTGCGCAACTGACAGGCGGTGTCGCAGTCCGGGCCATCGACCTGCATCTTCTGGCTGGAGTACACCGCCGTAGTTGAGTCGGCGCGTGCGCTTGAGGTCACTTCCGGCTGCAACGCCCGCACCAGCTCATTCCATTGCGGATTAACCAGGTCGCCTGTCGGTTCGCCGCCCCCGGCTACTGCATTGCCGGCAAACTTCATCCAGGTTGGCTGGCCGCGTTTGCGGTTGACGATCTCGACCGCCGAGATCGGCAACAGGCGGCGGTTCGCGATGGCATCCACAACCGCGATGTCTTCCGGACGCACCGTAATCGACTGCCGGCTGCGATTGAAGACGTGTACTTTGATGCCGAGGTACTTGCCGGCTACTCCCGTGGTTGCCGCGGCTACCACAGCGTAGGATTCCCCGGCGGCGTAGCGATAGGCGATGCCGTTGATGTAAAAGAAGCTCGATCCCGGCTCCCACAGCCGCGCTTCGGCCTGTGCCTGTGGCGTGCGAGGCAGTTTGGCATCCGCACCGAATGTTGATGGCGCAAGCAGAGCCAGTACGATCAGCGATGCAACCGGGGTGCGCATTTCGCCTCCGAGCCAGACAGGGCAGTCGTATGGTTCATCGGCAGCGGGCGGGGAAACTTGCGGGTCGCCTGAGGCCTAGGCGCAAAAATCAAAGGCCTTCACCACAGAGGACACCGAGGTCACGGAGTTTTGAAATTGTCGGAAGCGAATCGGGTCGCAGCGCCCTTCCAGAAGAGTGGTCGCGGTGAACTCTGTGTCCTCTGTGGTTCGTCTTTATCGGTGCCTTTACACCAAGTGCGAGTTGTTCTCCAACTCCGAGTGGAATCACCCCTTCCGGTAATTCCCCGCCGTTGTATTCAGCCATGCGGTTCTTCCACTTCAGGAAGTCGGTGATGGATTGCGGCTCGATGCGCAACTCCACCCGCCGCAAGCTGGCCAGCAGCAGGTTCATCTCTTTCATCAAGGCCGCCGGGCCCCGGAGATCGATGCGGCCGGGTTTCGCGACGAGACGAATTTCGCGCGCGCAAAGCTCCAGCAGTCCCCAATGTTTGGGCAGGTCCTCGCGGCGGACCACTCCCGCCGGCGCAAGGTAGAAGCGCTCACAACCCATGCCCTCTTCGGGGTGCAGCCGGAACGGCTTGCCGGCGTCGGCCAGAAAATCGGCGCGTGAGACTTTGCACTCGACCAGCACCGACCGGCAAAAGCCCTTCCAGCCGATCACGTCGGGAACCTCACCGGTGGCGCAGTATTGCTCAGAGAGAATGACGCCGCAGCGATATTTGGTTCGCAGCCATTGCACGGCCTTCGCCACCAGCACGGCATGCTTTTTGTTCTCGGCTGGCGAATTCATAATTCGGTTGTAACGCGTTTGAATCGGGTTTGGGAGTAGCGAGCGGGTTTCGCGAGTTCCGCCCTCGGCTTACAAATGGTAGGCTCTTCGAACTCGCACTGCGGTTCTTCAAATGCCAGGAGCTAAGCGCCAAATGCCACGTGCCCCCGCCCTCCTCCCAGGCAACCGCTTTCGATCATGTAAGATCGAAGATTCGCCATGCCGTTGATGATCCAGGTAGAAGATGTGCGAAAGGTTTACCGCGTGGGCAAGGTCGACGTGCCGGCCCTGCGCGGGGTTTCGCTGGCGGTCGAAAAGGGCGAATTCGTCAGCATCGTCGGTCCGTCGGGCAGCGGAAAGTCCACCCTGTTCTACATCATGGGGGGCCTGACCCATGCCGACGGCGGACGTGTCATCATCGACGGCGTCAACTTCACCGAGCTCTCTGATGCCGCGCGTACCCGTGTGCGCAAGACGAAGATCGGCTTCGTTTTTCAGAAGTTCAACCTGCTGCCGACGCTGACGGCGCAAGGCAACATCGACATCGCGCTCGACATCTCCGGCCATACCCGCAAGGCCGATCGCGCCTATATCGCACGCATCGTTCAGTTGCTGGGCATCGACAAACGGCTGAACCATTTGCCATCGGAGATGAGCGGCGGAGAGCAGCAGCGGGTCGCGCTGGCCCGCGCGCTGGTGAACCAGCCTTCGATCGTGCTGGCCGATGAACCAACCGGAAATCTCGACACCCAGAATTCTGAGATCGTGCTGAACATGCTGCGCCAGTCCAACAAGGAGCTGGGACAGACGGTGCTCATGATCACCCACAACCCTGAAGCCGCTGCCTATGGCGACCGCATCATCCACATGCGTGACGGCCACATCGAGCCGATGGGCAAAGGCCAGCGGCAGGTCGAAGATGACACTGAGGACTAGGCGTGATCTGAGCTGTGCTGCGGCCAAGGGGTTTGCCGCTTTCGGTTACAGTTCGCTATAATCAAATTTCTTCGAGCGGGAGTAACTCAGTGGTAGAGTGCGACCTTGCCAAGGTCGAAGTCGCGGGTTCGACCCCCGTCTCCCGCTCCAGAATTCGCCGCCCTCGCCCTGCGCGGGGGCTTTGCGTATAGCCCGCCAAGTTTTTCCCGAGGGCGCGGTAGCCAAGTGGTAAGGCCGAGGTCTGCAAAACCTCTATTCGGCGGTTCGATTCCGCCCCGCGCCTCCAAAAACCAGTTGTCAGTGATCAGTTGTCGGTTCTCAGAGAAGAAGCCATCAGCTTTCAGCCGTCAGCTCTCAGCCACCGCCAACAGATCTCAGCCGTGTGTCATCTTTTCAATCCTTCAGCTGATCCTGCGCAGCAGTAGTTCCTCTGACAACTAATAACTGACACCCGCGAAGCGATTAGCTGACGGCTGAGAGCTGATAGCTGACGGCTATGACCCCGCCAAGAACTTCGTAATCCGCTCCACCAACTCCTGCGGCTTTTCTAACGCCGGTATATGTCCACAGTGCGGAATCACTTCCAGCTTCGACCCCGCAATCAGCCGGTGATAGTTCTCCGCAACCGACAGCGGGGACACCCTGTCGCAATCTCCCCAAATCAGCAGTGTGGGTGCGTTTAGGCGGTGGAGCTCGTCATCCAAACGTTCCAGCCTGAGGTGGATATTCTCCAGCACGCTGGCAATGGTCGGTCCATCGTTTCGTTCCAGATGAAGTGCATAGGCCAGTTCAACCAATTCATCCGTCGCCAGGCTTTTGTCGCAGAACATGAACTCCAGTACCTCGCGCATGTTTTGCAGAGTGGAAGGACGAAGGTCGACCGGGAGCTCAACCGAGCCGGCGACAATGCCGATAGCGTCGTTCAACACCAGCTTATTGACCCGCTCCGGGAAGCGCAGTGCGAAGCTCGCCGCAATCCAGCCACCCATCGAATTACCGACTACCGAGCACCGTTGCACCCCCAACGCTTGCAAGAAGCGGTCCAGCATCTCTACGAAGGTTGCGATGCGGTAATTGATCAGCGGCTTGCTCGAGCGGCCAAAGCCCAGCAGATCGGGAGCGATCACGCGGTGCGCTTGGCCGAGCGGCTCCAGGCAGTAGGCCCACACGTCCGCCTCTGCGCCGAGACCATGAATCAGCAGCAGCGGCTCGCCCTGGCCCTGATCGTAGTACTGGATGGTTTGTCCGAAAACCTGAACCGAATGCAGGGGCGGAAGTTCGGGCAACGCAAACTGAGCCGAGTTGGGAATCACCAGCTGTCCACCGCAGACGCTTCTCACGTCGGGGAATTGAATCGCTGTACAGCGTAATAGCAGAGGGCCAACTCCAAACCCAGCATTCACGCACTTTTCACATTACGCCGATTTCGTTGTGCTGATTGAAGTCGGTATGCGATGCTCTCCCCACCGAGCAAAACTCAAGCCTGAGGTGCACTATGCCGTGCGATCCGGAAGAACTGAAACATGTCCCGCTGTTCGAAAAGCTCGATGACGAAGAACTTGCCATCCTGGCTCAGCAAGTCGAATTACGACATTTCGCGCCGCGCCAGCGAATCTACAAGATGGGTGATCCCGGCGAGCGCGGTTACATTGTGATGTCAGGCAAGGTTCAGGTGGCGACGGTTGATGAAGATCAGCAGGAATTGGTCATCGACGAGCCGATTCACGGCCAATTTTTTGGCTTCGCCGCCATGCTCGATGAGATGGTTCATCAGACTACCGCGACCGCGCTGGAAGAGACCACCTGCGTCGAGGTTGACCGCAACGACATTTCCACCTTGCTGCAAAAAAAGCCTCTGTCCGGCATGGACATGATGGCCGTGCTGGGCCGACAATTCCATGCTTCGCAACAGTTGGTGCGCATCCGGGCTGCGCGCAACCCAAACGATTTGATTGAAGAGGAATCGACCTTCGGAGAACGCATTGCCGATCGCGTTGCGGGCTTTGGAGGATCGTGGACCTTCATCATCACCTTCCTCGTCGTTCTGGTCGTTTACAGCAGCATCAACGTTTTCCTGGGACATAACGCCTGGGACCCGTATCCGTTCATCCTGCTGAATCTCTTCCTTTCCATGCTGGCGGCCCTTCAGGCGCCGGTCATCATGATGAGCCAGAACCGCCAGGACCAGAAAGATCGCGTCCGCGGCGAGCTCGATTTTGCGGTCAATCGCCGCTCGGAGACGGAGATCCAGGGCTTGGCCCGTAAGCTGAACCTGCTCGCCGATAAGGTGGATGACGTGGTCGACCTGGTCCGCGCAACGCAGCCGACAGGAGGGACCACGGTTCACTGATAAGCCTGTGGAGGCCAGTAGGAGCCGCAGCTATCCGCTCTCAGCCATCTGATACCTGACACCTGAGACCTGACACCCGCCCCCGTGGCAGTGAACTGAAAGCTGACGGCTGAGAGCTGACAGCTATCTTCCTGCGTTGACACTGGCTCTCGCGCTCTGTTAATTTCAAAGGTTCCAGATTTAGTCATAGCGCCCTCAAACGCATCTTTCAGCCGCAGGAATCACCAACAGAATGGACCAGACACTTAAGCAAGTAGGGGAATTACTGCTCGGAGCCATACCGACCGCAATTATTCTTCTATTGCTATACGGCGCCTATGCTTTGCTGGTAGCACGTCCCTTGCGGCGCATACTGGCACAGCGCCGCGGACTGACCGAAGGGGCGATTCTCAAGGCGCGCGCCGATGTGGCTGCCGCCGAAGCCCGGACGGCCGAGTACGAAGAACGGTTGCGTGAGGCTAAGTCAGCTATTTTCAAAGCGGTTGAGGCGCGTCGCCAGGCGGCGCAGCACGCCCGCGATGCCGCCATTGCTCAGGCTCGCGAAGCCGCACATCAGCAAATCCGCGCAGCTCAGGCCGCCCTCGAGCAGGATATGAACGCAGCCCGTGCCACCTTGCAGGCAGAGAGCGAACTTCTTGCCACCCAGATCATCCAGGCCGTACTAAGGCCCGCCGGGGCTGTGCCGGCAACTGGCGGCCAGCAATGAAGCACTTACGCCGCATTGGCTTGCCGGTCGTCTTCCTGGCCCTCACCTTTTTCGTTGCCGGCGCGTGGGCGCAGGAAACTGCTCCCGCCGGCAGCACCGCTCAGCCGCAAGCCCAGCAGCAACCCGAGAATCCCAACGCCGCTATCGGCAGCGAATTGTCCAAGCAATCGGAAGAGGCCGAACACGCCGAGGAGCACGAAGAGAACGGCCAGTTCAAGTATTCGCCCTCGGTGCAGTGGTTCGCCAAGCATCTCGGGATGGACCCACATCGCGCCTACTGGGTTTCGCTGGTCATTAACTTTGGTCTGTTGGCGCTGTTCTTCTGGGTACTGTTGCGCGGCAAGATTCCAGCCATGTTCCGCAGCCGTACCGATTCCATCCAGACAGCGATTCGCGAGGCCCGCGCAGCCAGTGCAGAGGCCACCGAGCGCCTTAAGGCGGTTGAAGTGCGATTGTCCAAGCTCGACAGTGAAGTGTCGGGCATCCGCGCCGAGGCAGAGAAGCAGGCGGTTGCCGAAGAGCAGCGCATTCACGCTTCAGCTGAAGAGGACAAGAATCGTGTGGTCGAGTCGGCCAAGCTGGAGATCGATGCCATCGCGCGCAATGCCCGCCGCGAGCTGAAGAGCTATGTCTCCACCCTCGCCGTCGATATCGCCACCAAACGCATTCACGTTGACGAGCATTCCGATCAGGCGCTGGTGCATGAGTTTGTCGATCAGCTTGGAAAGGACGGTCACCAATAATGGCTGCCGTTGCAAGCCGCTACGCGCGCGCTCTGGTGGATGTCGTGATGCAGCAGAAGATCGACCCTGCTGCCGCGGTACAGCAGGTGAACAGCATCGTGGGCGCGATCCACGAGAGTCCAGACCTCCGCAAGGTCTGGGAAGCGCCCGATATTCCTGCGGCACAGAAGCGCAATCTGCTGGACGCCATCGGTAAGCAGGTCGGGCTGTCGCGCATGATTCGCAACTTCTTTGCCGTGCTGATCGATCATCAGCGCATCGCCATGTTGGAGAAGATTGCCCGCCAGTTCGAAATCGAGCTGGACACCCGGCTGGGATTCGCCGAGGCGCAGATTACCAGTGCCCGCCAGCTCTCAGACGGCGAGAAGCGCGAATTGGAATCGCGCGTCGCCACCATGACCGGCAAGAATGTACGCGCCCGTTACGCTGCCAATCCGGAGCTGCTGGGCGGCGTGATGGTGCAGGTAGGCAGCACGATTTACGACGGGACGGTGCGCGGCCAGTTGCAGAAGCTGCGCCAGCAGTTGGTAAACAGCTGAAGTTTTGGGTGGAGTGCCGCTTCAGCGGTACATGAGTTTGGCTCTGACGCTTTGTATCAGGGCACGACGGTTTTTCGCAGGATTCGTACAAGGTTCGTCGGCGCCGCTGGACTGTGCGCCTGAAGGCAGATGCCGGAGCCTCTTACTGAGCACTGACAACCGGCAACTGACAACTGAATTTATATGGCTCAAATCAAGGCAGACGAAATCACTAAGCTCATTCGTGAGCAGATCGAAAATTACGAGACCAAAATCGCCGTCGACGAAGTCGGCACGGTGATGTCCATCGGAGACGGCATTGCCCGCCTCTACGGTCTCGACAAGGTCATGGCCGGCGAACTCATCGAGTTCCCCCACAACGTAGCCGGTATCGCCATGAACCTGGAAGAAGACCAGGTCGGCTCCGTGCTGCTCGGTGACTACACCGAGGTCGAAGAGGGCGACGAAGTTCGCCGTACCGGGCGCATCATGAGCGTGCCGGTGGGCGACGCACTTATCGGTCGCGTGGTCAACGGACTCGGCCAGCCTATCGACGACAAGGGTCCGATCAACACGGAAGAGTTTTACGCGGTCGAGCGACTGGCTCCCGGCGTTATCGATCGTCAGCCGGTGAAAGAGCCGATGGCAACCGGACTAAAGGCCATCGACGCCATGATTCCCATCGGCCGCGGACAGCGCGAGCTCATCATCGGCGACCGCCAGACCGGCAAGACTGCCGTCGCGCTCGACACCATCATCAACAGCAAGGGCCGCGACCTGATTTGTATCTACTGCGCCATCGGCCAGAAGCGTTCCTCGGTTGCGCAGGTAGTGAAGACGCTGGAAGACGCCGGCGCGATGGAATACACCATCGTCGTCTCCGCGTCTGCGTCTGATCCCGCTCCGATGCAGTACATCGCGCCTTACGCTGCGTGTGCCATGGGCGAGTACTTCCGCGACAGCAAGCGTCACGCGCTCTGCATCTACGACGATCTTTCCAAGCACGCCGTGGCCTATCGCGAAATCTCGCTGCTGCTGCGCCGTCCTCCGGGACGCGAAGCGTATCCCGGCGACGTTTTCTATCTCCACTCCCGTTTGCTGGAGCGCGCCTCCAAGCTGAGTAACGAGAAGGGCGGCGGATCGCTTACCGCGTTGCCCATCATCGAAACCCAGGCCGGCGACGTATCGGCGTACATTCCGACCAACGTCATCTCCATCACCGACGGCCAGATTTATCTTGAGACCGACTTGTTCAACTCGGGCGTACGCCCGGCGGTCAACGTCGGACTGTCGGTGAGCCGCGTCGGTGGCAGCGCGCAGATCAAGGCCATGCGCCAGGTTGCCGGAACCCTGCGACTCGACCTCGCGCAGTATCGCGAGCTGGCAGCGTTCTCGCAGTTCGGTAGCGACCTCGACAAGGCGACCCAGGCACAGCTTGCCCGCGGCCAGCGCCTGACCGAGATCCTGAAGCAGGGCCAGTACGCCCCGCTGCCGTTCTCCAAGCAGATTCTCATCATCTACGCCGGAACCCAGGGCCTGCTCGACGATATGCCGGTCGATCAGTTGCGTGAGTTCGAGAAGGGCCTGTACGAATACGTCGACCTCAGCAACCCCGGCGTGCTGAGCGCGATTGAAGAAAAGAAAACTCTCGACGACGAGTTGCGCAAGTCGATGACCGACGTCATCAAGCAGTACAAGGACCAGTTCGTCAGCGAGCACCAGGCGGCAGCGAAGGCGACGGCGTAAGCGACAATGGCGAACGTACTCGATCTCCGGCGGCGTATTCGCAGCGTGAAGAACACGCGGCAGATTACCAAGGCCATGAAAATGGTCTCAGCGGCGCGTCTACGGCGTGCGCAGGAGCGCGCTCTGGCCTCGCGGCCCATGGGCCAGATGCTCATCAACCTTCTGGAGTCGCTCATCAGCCGCTCTGAGCTGGTCGACGAGCAGACCGGCGAGTGCAAGCATCCGCTGCTGGAACAGCGTCCCGAAAACAACATCCTGCTGATTCTGGTCACCGGCGATCGCGGGCTGGCGGGCGCCTTCAACTCCAACGTGCTGAAGGCGGCGGCGAAGTTCCTGCAGGCCAAGGCCGACAAGAACATAGACATCCTGGTGATTGGGCGCAAGGGCCGCGACTTCATGCGTCGCCGTTATCCCACGCTCAAGCCAGACAGCACCGAGCGCGCAGGCAAGATCCAGGTCATCGACGAATACTCGACCCTGCTCGGCAAGCTGGAGTTTGAATCCGTCGGGGAAATGGCCCACGCCATCGTCAAACGCTACACGCGCGAGCAAGTTGACTCGGTGTACCTGCTGTTCAACGAATTCAAATCGGTGATCTCGCAGCGCGTGATTGTGCAGCGCCTGTTGCCGGTACAGGAAATCGGGCGTCGCGAAGTCACCGCGGCTGAGGAGCCGACCCAGGCTGAACGCGAGCGCATGGGCGAAGCCGCCCGCAGTGCCGGCATCAGCCTGAAAGAGCCCGAGCCCAGCGAGCGTGAGAAAGAGGCGGTGAAGTTCGGCACCCAGCCGGTGGACTACATCTATGAGCAGCCACCGCACGAATTGTTTGCCGCACTTCTGCCGCGCTATGTATCGATCGAAATTTTTCAGGCGATGCTGGAGTCCGCTGCGGCCGAGCATGCCGCGCGCATGACGGCCATGGATTCGGCCACCAACAACGCCAACGACGTGATCGACTCCCTGACGCTGACGCTCAACCGCGTCCGCCAGGCGGCCATCACCAAAGAGATTATCGAGATCGTGAGCGGCGCAGCAGCCTTGTAGGAGAGCTGTCAGCTTTCAGCTTTCAGCTAAGGCTGGCGGAAGAGCTGGGCTTAATGGTGCATCGAGCCGGATCGATGAATTTTGGTCAGCTGGTAGTCGGCTTTACCAGGCATTCTTAAGCTGACGGCTGAAAGCTGACGGCTAAGAGCTTTATTCAAGCTGGACGGCTGAGAGCTGACAGCTGAGAGCTAGGTTCTTATGGCAGAAAATATTGGACACGTCATTCAAATCGCAGGTCCCGCGGTGGACGTGCAATTCTCAGAAGGTCATTTGCCGCCGATCTACTCGGCGTTGCGCGTCACCAGCGAAGGCTTCAACATCCCGACGCCGCTCAACGTGATCCTGGAAGTCGAGCAGCAGCTCGGCGAAGGTCGCGTGCGTTGCGTCGCCATGGAGCCCACCGAAGGCATGGTGCGCGGGATGAAGGCCATCGATCTCGGCGGCCCCATCACCGTTCCCGTCGGCAAAGCCACGCTTGGCCGCGTGCTCAACGTCATCGGCGAGCCGGTGGACAAGCTCGGGCCGGTCAACATCGCAGAAGCGGCTGCCCATTCATCGCCCGGCGCCGCGGTTCGACGAGCAGTCGACCTCGATGGAAATGTTCGAGACCGGCGTGAAGGTCATCGATCTCATCCAGCCCTTCCTGAAGGGCGGCAAGATCGGCCTGTTCGGCGGCGCTGGCGTTGGCAAGACCGTCGTTATCATGGAGCTCATCAACAACGTCGCGCTGCAACACGGCGGATTCTCCGTGTTCGCCGGCGTGGGCGAGCGCACCCGTGAAGGCAACGATCTCTGGCTCGAAATGCAGGAGTCCGGCGTAGTCAACATCAAGGAGCCGGAAAAGTCGAAGGCCGCCCTTATTTATGGCCAGATGACCGAGCCCCCCGGAGCCCGTCTGCGCGTGGCGCTGACCGGACTGACCGTCGCCGAGTATTTCCGCGACGAAGAAGGCTCCGACACGCTGCTGTTCATCGACAACATCTTCCGCTTCACCCAGGCGGGTTCGGAAGTATCCACGCTGCTGGGCCGCATGCCCTCCGCTGTGGGATACCAGCCCAACCTGGCCAGCGAAATGGGCGAATTGCAGGAGCGCATCACCTCGACCAAGAAAGGTTCCGTCACCTCGGTGCAGGCCGTGTACGTGCCCGCCGACGACTTGACCGATCCTGCTCCGGCGACGACCTTTGCTCACCTCGACGCGACCACCGTGCTTTCGCGCCAGATCGCCGAGCTGGGTATTTATCCTGCCGTCGATCCGCTGGCTTCGACCTCGCGCATTCTCGATCCGCGCGTGGTCGGCGAGGCGCACTACAACACGGCGCAGGCAGTGAAGAAGATTCTGCAGAGCTACAAGGACCTGCAGGACATCATCGCGATTCTCGGTATCGACGAGCTCAGCGAAGAACAGAAGCTGACCGTAACTCGCGCCCGCAAAATTCAACGCTTCTTCTCGCAGCCGTTCCACGTTGCCGAGCAGTTCACCGGCATCCCCGGCAAGTACGTCAAGGTAGCCGACACCATTCGCGGCTTCCAGGAGATCATCGACGGCAAGTACGACGATGTTCCCGAGCAGGCGTTCTTCCTCAAGGGCGGCATCGAAGAGGTCATGGAAGCCGCCGAGAAGATGAAGGCTACGGCGTAATCCGAAGGGGCGCAGCTTTAGCTGCGCCATAGCAGCGCAAGATGAGCAGGGGCTTTAGCCCCGGAACGAATATTAGAAATGGCCGATACGCTCCAACTCGAGATCGTTACTCCTGACCGCCTGGTGGTAAACGAGCAGGTCGAAGAGGTCGAGATACCTGGCAAGTCTGGGTACCTGGAAGCGCTGCCGCAGCACGCTCCGCTGATCACGGAACTTGCTCCCGGCGAGCTCACCTACAAGCGTGGCGGAACCGTGAACCGTCTGGCCGTGAGTTGGGGATTCGCCGAAGTCCTGCCTGACAAGGTAACGATTCTGGCGCAGACCGCGGAACGGCCGGAAGAGATCAACGTCCAGCGCGCCCAGGAAGCGAAACAGAAGGCGCAGGAGCAGTTGGAGCATCCCAAGCCCGACACCGACTACGATGCCGCGCTCGCCGCCCTCCAGCGCGCCGAGGTGCGCCTGCAAGTCGCAGCCGAAAAGGGACAGCGGTAGATTTGAAGGGGCGCAGCTTCAGCTGCGCCGGCCGCAATCCCCGTTTTTAATCTGTTGCTAAAAAGGCGGAGCTTCCAAGCTCCGCCTTTTTGCTCTAATCGCTCGCACCGCACTTACTGCATCTTTGCATTCCCTGAAGCGATGCACTGCCACTGCCGTTGGCCGACTTGTGCCAGGTATCGACGAAACGGTCGCGGTCGTCCTCCGGCTTACCGTCGCCATCGGTACCTTTGCCCTTCCAGATGCCGGTAACAATGGCGGTGTCTCCATAGCTGGTCACCTTCATGTCGCTCGCCTCGACGCTCTCCATTTTGCTTTTCTTGGTGTCGTCCAGGGCCTGAGCCTTGTTCATAAGGCGGCCATCGGGGAACACAATGACAAAGCTGTCTGCGAGCATGGGAGCGATCGCGTTCGCGTCGCTTGCCTTCTGGGCCTGCGCCCACTTCTGCTCCAGCGATAGGACTTGCTTCTCCACGCTGTCGCCCGCCTGAGCACACAAAGCTGACAAAGCAACCGCCAGACACACCAGGAACTTCCTCATCATTTTTCTCCTTGCGAAAACCGTGAGATGGGCATCCCGTCAGGGATTGCCGATAATGCCGTGTACCCGGGGAGTGACGCCGATTGTACATGACCCAGAGACTAAATAGCTCTTTGAGCGGAACGCCCACGCCTCCGGCTAATTACAAGTCCGCTTGATGGGCTGCGGCCGGGTCCGTGATGACAAACTCAGAATTGCGACTGCACTGACGCAAGTATCACTGAATGGTCACTTGCGGTCGTCTGCCGCTGCTTTTCCAGCCAGCTTTCCAGCACCAGCAGCCGCCAGATTTGCAACGGCACTTCGCCGTTACGCTTGGCCTCTTGGATCGGCGCCGTGAGTCCCCGGCCTGATCCATCCTTCGCGCTCCAGCACTGTGCCGCTTTGCAGACGATCAAGCATGGCGCTCCATCGTGTAGCCAGCCAGCGCTCGACCGGAACCACAAATCCCTGCTTCGGCCGCTGCGCCGTTTCGCGGTTCAGGTGCTTGCCGGCAAGCTTGCGCAGCACGGCTTTCAGCCGGCCGCCATGGAAGCGCACGTCCGGAGGCAGCGCCGCGGCAAATTCCCACATTTTCTGATCGAGGAAGGGTGCACGCGCTTCGAGGGCGTAGAACATGGTCGCGCCATCCACCTTGGGCATGAACTCGCTGAAGAAGTGCATGCGGCGGTGCTGTTCGAAAACATCGCGGAACAACCGCCGGGCCGCGGCCGCCGAAGGCGGAATCTCGCGCCAGTCGTAGCGCGGCGCCGCGAGCCTCTCGCCCAAAATCCCGCGCCGATTGGAAATAGGGCAGGCCATCATGCGCGGCATCCACGAACCCATGCCGCCGGTCGCGTAGCTCGATAGCTGCGCAATCGCTTTGACCGGCCCTGATCGGGCAGCAGCCCAGTAGTCCCGCGAACCACCGGAGCCGCGGCTCCGGAACCGCATGCGCCGGGCGCTCGCCAGCCAGGCATAGTTGAAGAACGGATAGCCGAGGAAACGTCGTCGCCGCCGTCGCCGGTGAGCAGAACCGTGGCGCGCCGCTTCACCGCCTCGAAACCCACAGCATCGCCTGCGCGGACGGCAGGCGAACGGTTCGCTGTAGGCTTCCGTCAGTGCTTCGAGCGAGAACTCGCCGCGCGGCATGTCCACAATTTCGTGCTCGATGCCGAGCGTCGCGCGGTGTGCGCCGCATCCGCGCTCTCGTCGCTCGGATCGTCCGGCGCGCGCACGGTGAACGCCTTCATATTGGCATTCAGTTTCGCAGCGCCCAGCACACCAGCGCTGGAATCGATGCCGCCGCTCAGCAGCACGCCGATCGGCACGTCGCGAAACCAGCCGCATCGCTGGATTCCACCAGCAGCCGCTCGGTCTCTTCCACCGCCTCTTCAAAGCTGACGCGACGAGGCTTCGGGCGTTTCGGGCAGCGTCCAGTATTGCCGCTGCGACGATCTGGCCGTCGCGCCATTCCAGCAATCGTGGCCGGCGGCAGCTTGGAGATGCCCTGGTAGATGCTGCGCTCGTCGGTAACAAATCCGAACTCGAGAATTCGAGCACGGCCTGCGGATCGACGTCGCCGCCGAAGCCGCGCCGCGCGCAGCGCGCAACCGTGGAAGCAAACGCAATGTCGCCGTTCTGCTGTCGCAATAAACCAGAGGCTTCACGCCCAGGCGGTCGCGAACCAGGGTCAGCGTCTGGCGCGGCTCGTCCCAGATAGCGAATGGCGAACATGCCGCGCAGGCGCGGAACCAGGCGTCGATGCCCCACTGCCTGGTAGCCGCGCAGAGACTTCGGTATCGTATGGCGAGCGGAAGCGATGGCCGAGCGCTTTCCAGCTCCGCGCGAATTTCCTGGAAGTTGTAAATGCAGCCGTTGAAGACGAGCCCGATCTGGCCGTCGTCGGAGAGCATGGGCTGATTGCCGGCCGAGCTGAGATCCAGAATCGCCAGCCGCCGGTGGCCGAGGGTCGCGCTAGGCCAGTTGGCAACGCCTTCGGCATCCGGACCGCGGCGCTGCAAAGCGCAGGTCATGCTGCGCACCGCGTCCTGGGCGTATTCTGGATTGCCGGGTGCGACCACCCCCGCTATTCCACACATAGTTGGCTACCCGCTCACCCTATAGACGGCTACAACCGCTTTGTGGTTACCCGATTGCAACGAACGGGTGGTGTCGTAACCCGTTCAATGGCGACGCAGCTGCTTGATACCGTTGTAGAATGAGCGGTCAAGCAGTCCTGCCTCACAAGAATATAGTACCCGCTGGCTTGCCCACCGGCGCGGCATATACCTAAGGCTTGGAGCCACAGATGCATACCGCCGTACAGAGCACCGGAGTTTTTGCCGAACTGAAGAGCAAGATCGAGAGCAAGACCGCGCGGGTTGGAGTCGTCGGGCTGGGCTACGTTGGTTTGCCGCTGGCCATGGAATTCGCCAAGGCAGGCTTCTCCGTCACCGGAATCGACCTGATGCAAGCCAAGGTCGATGGCCTGAATCGCGGCCAGTCGCATATCCAGGATATTCCCAGCGCCGAGGTAGCTAAGTTTGTCGAGGGCAAGCAGTTCCGGGCCACCAGCGACTTCTCGGTGGTGAGCGAGCTCGACACCATCAACATTTGTGTCCCACGCCCCTGCGCAAGACCAAAGACCCCGACATGAGCTACATCGTGTCGGCCGTGGAAGAGATTGCCAAGTACTTCCACCCCGGACTGCTGGTCATTCTTGAGTCCACCACCTATCCCGGAACCACCGACGAGCTTTTGCTGCCGACTTTTGAGAAAGAGGGTCTACAGGCGGGGGAAGACTTCTTCCTGTGCTTCTCGCCTGAGCGCGTCGATCCCGGCAATCCTGTCTATCAGACTTCGAACACGCCCAAAGTTGTCGGAGGCGTCACCCCGGCCTGTACCGAAATGGGCCGGCTGTTTTTCGCGCAGGCTCTGGATACCGTCGTCCCGGTCAGCCAATACTCGCGTGGCCGAGATGGTGAAGCTGCTGGAAAACACCTTCCGCATGATCAACATCGGGTTGGTGAACGAGATGGCCATCATGTGCGACGGCATGGGTATTAATGTTTGGGAAGTAATTGACGCCGCTGCCACCAAGCCTTTCGGCTTCATGCCCTTCTATCCTGGCCCTGGCTTAGGCGGCCACTGCATTCCCATCGACCCCTTCTATCTCTCGTGGAAGACCAAGCAGTCAGGCATCGAAGCCCGTTTTATCGAACTGGCAGGTTACATCAACGGCAACATGCCGCACTTTGTGGTCGACAAGGTACAGAATGCGCTGAATGACCAGGCCAAATCGGTAAAAGGCTCGCACGTACACATCGCGGGCGTAGCCTACAAGCGCAACATCGACGACATGCGCGAGAGTCCGGCGCTCGACGTTATCCTGCTGCTGCGCAAGCGAGGCGCCACCGTCACCTACAGCGATCCCTATGTTCCGAACCTGAAATTAGATAGTCTGGAACTGCAATCTCAGGACCTGATGACATCCGCTGCGGCGGCCGACTGCGTCGTCATCATCACTGACCACTCGAACTTTGATTACCGTGGGCTGGTTGCAGCGTCCAACCTCGTAGTCGATACGCGCAATGCGCTGAAAGGCATGGAGTCGCCTAAAATCGTGCGTCTCTAAGCTGCGCCAGCGTACTTCCTGCATTTGTTTCCCTGACTTGTTTGGGGCGAACCGGCTGGCTTTTTGCCGGCATCGTCACCGGCGTGACAATGGTACGGCAGGGGCGGGAGCCTCGGGTTTGTTCATAATCGATACCGACGACAGGTCTACGCGCTTCCGCCTACTGACTTTTTCAGCAGTTCTGGTGTACGCTAATCAAACACTCGGAGGGGCCGGTGTCCGCACTCGGCCAGTCGAATCGAGCAAACCCGAAATGGAGCGATAAATTGTGGCGCTGGCTGGCACCAAGCCTACCGGTTCGTCTGTGAGCGCGCCGGCTGGCAACTCGATACTCGTGGGGGAGGCTCCTCCTCCACCCGAAAAGTCCTTTTCTGAAGTACTTAAGGCGATCGGCTGGCAGGGATACCTGCTTATCGCCGTGGTCACCGTTCTATATTTCCCCATCCTGGTCAAGCTGGCGACCCAGTGGCTCAACGATGCCGATTATTCGCATGGCATCCTTGTACCCTTCGTCTCCCTTTACCTGGTTTGGAGAAAGCGCGACGATCTCGCCAAGATTCCCAGACAACCTTCATTTTTCTGGGGAATGGTGGTGGTCCTCGGTTCGCTGGCCGTGATGTTCCTGGGAAGTCTGGGGGCTGAGCTGTCGTTGGCGCGTGGCTCCATCGTCGGCGTCATCTGTGGCCTGGTTCTGTACTTCCAGGGGTGGCCGATGCTGAAGGCCGTTGGGTTCCCGATAGCGTTCTTGCTGTTCGCTATCCCGCTGCCCCACCTTCTCTATAACGAGATTGTGTTCCCGCTGCAATTTATCGCTTCGACCTTTGCCACCCGCGTGCTGGAGATTCTCAACATATTCCCCATCATGCGTGAAGGAAACGTGCTCGTGATGCCGGGCCTCAGTCTGGAAGTGGTGGAGGCTTGCAGCGGCATACGGTCGTTGATTTCGCTGCTCGCGCTGGCCGCGGGATATGGCTACCTTGCCGAGAAAAGCAACGTGGTGCGGTGGTTCATGTTCCTGGCCATGATCCCGCTGGCCATCATCAGCAACGGCACCCGCGTAATGATTACGGCGCTCATGGCCCACTACATCGGGCCCAAGGCCGCCGAAGGCTTCATGCACGAGTTTTCCGGGTGGGTCATCTTTGTGGTCGCGACGGTATTGTTCCTCGCTCTCCATAGCCTGACCGTCACCATCCGCAGAAAATTGGGCTGGTTGCCGCCGGAGCCTCCGGCCAAACCGCCCAAGGAGGCAGTCGCGTGAAACCCAGTTTGCGTTTTTGGCTGATGATCCTTGTACTCGGCGCGGCTACCGCTGGAATGGCCATGCTGTCCCATGGTGAAGCCACTCCCATGGCGAAGTCGCTGAAGCAATTTCCCCACCAGGTACTGATCTACAGCGAGGTGTCTGATGTGCCCATGGACAAGGACACGTTAGAGGTCCTCAAGCCCTCCGATTATCTGACTCGGGCCTATTACGCACCAGGAGCCGGTGAAGTCGGCTTGTATATCGCCTATTTCCAGACCCAACGCGGTGGCCAGACCATTCACTCGCCAAAAAACTGTCTTCCCGCAGCCGGCTGGAATCCCGTTGTGAACACGGTCACGACCTTGGATCTTCCTGACGGTCGCAAAGTTCCTGTCAACAAGTACATCATCCGCAAGGGCTTGGATGAGCAGGTCGTGCTGTACTGGTACCAGTCGCATGGCCGCGTGATCGCTAACGAGTATCTCGGCAAGTTCTATCTCGCGGTCGATGCCCTGCGCCTGAATCGTACCGACGCCGCCCTGGTTCGCATCGCCGTCCCGGTCGTTAACGGTGACGAGACCGAAGCGCAGAATCGTGCCACCGCGTTTGCCAAGCAAGTTGCAATGGATGTCGAACAGATCATCCCCCGGTAATCCCAGGAGAAGTCATGCGGAACCGCTACATCGTCGTCTTCCTATTAGTCATCACGGCCCTCACCTTCGTGGGTTGCAAACGCAATCCCGAGAAGGCCAAGCAGAAGTATCTCGACAGCGGCATGAAGTACATGGACCAGAAGCAGTACGAAGCCGCTACCATTCAGTTCAAGAAGGCCATCCAGGTCGACCCCAAGTTTGCCCAGGCCCATTACCAGCTGGCTGAGGCTTCGCTCAAGCTCGAGCACTGGGGCGAAGGCTTCCGCGAGATGCTGCAGGCGGTGGAACTGGATCCCAACAACCTGAAGGCCCGCGTCTCGCTCGGCGATTTTTATCTCGCTGGCGGCAAATATCCCGAGGCGGAAGAACAGGCCAAGGCGATCATCGAGCGAGATCCCAATGGCGCCGACGGTTATCGCCTGATGGGCGCTGTGCAGCTGGCACAGAAGCAGATTCCCGAAGCCATCATTTCCTATACCAAGGCCATACAGGCGAACCCCAATCAGGCAGGGGCTTACCTGAATCGCGGAATTGCCTATGCCGCTTCCAACCAGATGCCTGAGGCTGAGGCCGACTTTCGCAAGGCCATTCAGGTTGATCCCAAGAACCTTGACGCCTATGCCAATCTCGCCCGCTTCTACGTGTTCAGTGGCCACGCCGATAAGGCCATCGAGGTGTTGCAGGAGGGCATCAAGGCCAACCCCGACGAGCCGCCCACCTATCTCCGGCTGGCATCGATCTATGTCGGGTTAGGCCGCAAGGAAGAAGCGGAAACCGTGCTGCAGAACCTGCGCAACACTAAGCCCAGTTCAGGCGATCTCGCAAATGAAATCGCCGGCTTCTATCTGGCAGCGCGAAATCCGGAAGCCGCTATCAAGGAATACAACCGCGGCCTCGCCGTCGATCCCAAGAACGACAAGCTGAAGACTTCGCTGGTCGAAATCCAGCTCATTACCGGACACGTCGATGATGCCCGTAAGCTGAACGAAGAAGTCCTGAAGGACCATCCCAATGATGTCGCTGGTCGCATCGTTAAGGCACGACTGTTGGGTGCCGATGGCAAGACCCAGGACTCCATCACTTTGCTGCAGAACGTTGTGAAAGACGCCCCGGAAAATGCTCGCGCTCATTACTATCTGGCTCAGGCTTACCGGCAGGCAGGCAACGTAGCTGGTGCCAAGGGCGAGATTCAGGAAGCGGTCAAGCGCGAGCCCGACAATACGCTTTTCCTGGAGTCGCTGACCGAAATCTATCGTGACTCGCGCGACTATCCGAACGCCAAGGACTATGCCGCCCGGCTGCTCAAACTGTCGCCCAAGAATCCCCAGGCCCATCTCACCATGGCCACCATTCAGCTGGGATTGCAGGATTACAAGGCGGCCGATGAAGAGCTGGCACTGGCCAATCAGATGGCGCCAAATAACCCCGCCGTACACCTCAACATGGCGTTCTCTTACGCCGGACAGAAGAAGTACGCCGAGGCGGAGCGGGAATTTCAGACTGCGCTGCGACTCAATCCGCAATATGACATAGCTGCCAGCGACTACGTCGCGTTGCTGTTTGGTACCAACCAGCAAGCTAAGGCTGTGGACTTCGCCAAGCAGTATGCGGCCGCCAATGGAAGCCGGGTACAGCCGCACTTCATCTACGCCACGGCTCTGGCCAACAGTAAGAACTTTGACCAGGCTGCGGCGGAGTTCCAGAAGTGCATCGATCTTGATCCCAAGTCCATGGGCTCGTACATGCAGCTCTCGCGCATTTACATGGTTCAGAACAAACCTGACCAGGGGATTGCGATCCTGCAGAAGGCGCTCAGCGTCGATCCCAATGCTGCGGCAGTCAACCTCTCGTTGGGCGAAATCTATCTTGCCAAGAACGATCTGAAATCGGCGCGCACCTCCTTCGAGAAGGCCAACCAGCTTGCTCCCAATGATCCGCTGGCCGCCAACGACCTGGCTTGGGTCTATGCCCTGCAGGGCGAGAACCTGGACATCGCTTTGAACCTGGCGCAGGCGGCCAAGCAGGCGATGCCCAATGCGCTGCCCGTGACCGACACCCTGGCCTGGGTGCAATACCGGAAAGGCAACTACAGCATCGCTGTTGGCCTGCTCGACGAAGCCGTAAAGAAGAATCCCCAGAACGCGCAATACCGCTATCACTTGGGTATGGCTTTGAGCGCTGCCGGGGACAATTCCCGCGCCAAGGCTGAATTGCAGAAGGCGCTCGAGCTGAATCTGCGCCCCGATGATGCTCAGCAGGCGCAGGCAACTCTGGCCAAACTGTAGCTAGTCGCTTAAACAACTTCGGCCCGGCGGTTCTCCGTCGGGCCGTTTTAATTTGAGCCGAGTTTCAAGGTTCTATTGAACGTTAATGTTCTCCGTAACGCTGGCAGATCCCAGATACTGATCCACCGCCACCAGCGAGAGAGAATGCTTGCCCGGGCTGAGTGTGATCTGCTTCGCAATCTGATCGTTGAGTTCTTCAGTTAGCTTCGTGCCATCTACCCAGATCTCCAGGCGCTTTACTCCGATCGGCGAATTGCCCGCTCCACGCACCGTGATCGGGTTCGTCACATTGCTGTTGGGGGCCGGAGCGCAGACCTTCGCCTGCAGCTTCGACGCGTCCGGCGGTGCGCAGTTGACGTAGGCGGTGGTATTAACGCCGTAGGTGAAGCCGTTGCCCATCCAGGTTGGGATAAGAACATCGGGCCGAGAGTCCAGATTCACGTCACGTATTACCAATCCGCTGGTGTTATTATCGGCGCCGGCTGAGTTCATTCTGGTTGCCGAAAGTTCCGTCTCCGTTGCCCAAGGCGTAACCGATCCCGCCGCCGAAGTTCGCGGGGTTTTGCACGATGACGTCCATGTTCTGGTCGTCGTTTATAGTCCGCGGCAAGAACGTTACCACCGGCAGTGGGCCATAGTTCATCACCGTTGAGGATTTCAGGGTGAAGTTGCCGGTGCCATCGCCGAGATAGATATAGACAGTGTTGACTTCCGCAGGCCGAGCCGCAGTATTGCGACGTCATGATCGCCAAATCGGGGTTGGAATCGTTGTTGAAGTCCGCGACTGTGAGGCTGTTGTCGCCATTACTGTCGGAGGCCGCAATCGTCGTGGGACCATGGAATGTCCCGTCGCCATTGCCCCAGTAGATCACGGCATTCTTATTAGCGACAGCGGCGATATCAAGCTTCCCATCGCGGTTCAAATCGTAAAGCACCGGACGGCTGGCAGGCCCCGGTAAGAGAATTGACTGCCCGCGCGTGAAGGTGCCGTCGCCGTTTCCCTGGTAGACGACGAAAACATAGCTCACCTTTCCGTTGAGTGTTGCGGACACTACATTGCTGATCAGTTCCGGGATGACCAGGTCCACCTTGCCATCGTTGTTGACATCGCCGGCAGCGATGAAGCTTCCCGCCGGAGAAGTGAGCTGGATCGGCGTTCCCATATGGAAAGTGCCGTCGCCGTTGTTGAGCAGGACCTGCACCTGCGTGCCTTGTTGTGCAGGCAGTACCACAAGGTCAGGCCAGCCGTCGTTGTTGACGTCGACAGCGAGGAAGTCCGAGGGGTCTCGTGGCAGCGAATAGCTCTGCGCCGGGCCAAAGCTGCTGCCGTTGCCGGTTGAGAAGTAGACCTCGATGGCTCCGTTGGTGCCCACCGCAACATCGGGATACCCATCGCGATTGAAGTCGGCGCTCACCGCGCCGATCCCCTGGCCGGAGGTCTGAAAAAAACTGTACTTGAAGTTGACCTGCGCTGAAACCAGCGTTGCAGCAAGGCTGAAGCAGACAAACAGAATTGACCGTGCGAGTCTCACAAATTCACCTCAGGGGGAACAAGGGATTCGCTGATGGGAGGATTCCGTGCTGCTGCGGGTTGTCCTCGTAAGGCCCGCTGATGTGCCTTCGCCCTCCGGCAGGCACACAAATTTATTGTGCTGTAATTAGCGGTCGGCCAAATGAAAACGGCGCGCTTTTGCGCGCCGCGATCCAGAGCTGAACTCTCTCTAGAAGATTCCCAGCTTCTTTTTCTTCTTGCCCGACTTGGCGTTGGGATTCGCCTCCGCGGTGGTGTAAATCGGCTTGGTTTCGTTGGGACTGGCGCCGGTATCCACAAAGCCCGGCTTAATGTCGATGTAGGCGTCTTCGCGCAGCTTGGTGAGATAGTCACGCAATGCCGGCTGCATCGCTTGCATGTAAAGCCGCTCCTGGATCCGCGTCTCAACATCTTTCAGGGGAGGAACGCCGGGCTCCTGGTGCTCCGACACCCTCAGGATGACCCATCCCTGATTCGTACGAATCGGCTGCGTGTACTCGCCGGCCTTCAGCGCGAACACTTTGTCCTCGAGTTCCTTCGAAAGCGTTCCCCGCTTGAAGTACTCCAAATCGCCACCCGCCTGCGAGGTTGGCCCGTCGGAGTTGGCTTTCGCCACGGTAGCGAAGTCAGCGCCCTTTTGCAGCTGCTGATAGATCGAGTCTGCCTTCTTCTGCGCCTCGGCCACAACCTGGGCATCCGGCATCTCGGGCAACGCAGCCTTGCCGCTCTCGGTCTTCACCTCGGCGCCCTTCTGGGTTGAGACCAGGATCTCGCTCAATCGCACCTGCTCAGGACGCTCCATCTCCGCCTTGTGCTGATCGTAGAACTGCTGGATCTCCTGTTGCGTGATGACGATGTGACCGCCAACTTCCTGCTGGATCACCTTCTGCGTCACGATGCCGTTTTTCAGGTTCTGCTTGAAGTCTTCCCACGACACGCCCTGCGCCTGCGCAGCTTTTTCCAGGTCTTCCATGGAATCGGCATGCATCTGCTGGCGTATCTGGTCCAGACGTTTCACCACATCGGTATCGGCCGAAACTCCCAGCTCCGTGCCTTTCTGTAGCAGCAATTGCTGGTCGATCAAGTCGCGCAGCAAGTCCTGCTCCTTGGGACCCTCTACCCCGTCCGCCTTGGCCTTGTTGACGTCCTCCTGCCATTGTTCCTTGCTGTGCTTCAGATCGGCGCGGGTGACGATGCTGTTATTCACGCGCGCCACAATCTCTTCCACTACCGATTCCTGCGACTGCGTGCCCAGAGGTTGTGCCGGTGCGGCCTGCTGTCTGGCCAACTGCTGGGTCTGTGACAGCGCCTGCGACTGTGATGGCGTTTGCTGAGCAATGACCGGGGTGACGGCCAACAGAAGGGCGAGGGGAATTACAGGTTTCATCAACATCCTAATTGGGTAAAGCTATGCCGCGGAATCCTGGGGAGGTTCCTGGGTCGTTCAACTGATTGTAAACCTCATCCACCAGCCTTTCCAGCCGCCCTTGCCATTGAGAGAACCTGTTCTCCGCACTCCCACGAGCTACTGAGAGACCTCCAGGTTGATGCTCTGGCCCTCGTAGATACGCTGCCCTGCCGCGGGAATGGTCCTGACCACGCGCCGGCCGTTCAACGACCCTAGCTGGCCGGCATTGGCCTGGCTGGAAATGTTACCCACCTTGAGTCCGGCGGCCACGATGGCGTTGATCACCTCGTCTTCGTCCCGCCCGCGCAGATCGGGCATGACAAATGACTTCCGGTCTTCCGGCGCAGCCACCAGGATGCTCACCTTGGGCGACGATACGTTGGTCGCATTCGCCGGAGGACTCTGTGCAGCAATCTCGTCCGGAGCACTTCCGCTGATGGTCGCAGTCGCCAGGGTTCCCATCTCCAGCCCACGCCGCCGGATGTTGATCTCCGCTGCGCGTTCGCTCCCTCCCACCAGGTCGGGGATGACCACGCGCTGTGGCCCCATGCTCTGCGCTACTCGCACACGCCAGCCGCTGCGAACCTGCTCGCCCGCCGCCGGCACCTGCGACATGATGCTGTCCCTTCCGGCAACATCGGCGCTGTAGAACCGGTCGGAGTCATCGAGCAAAAGCCCTTTGGACGCCAGCAGCTTCTGTCGCCTGCAGCGAGCTCATCCCAACCAGCTTCGGGACGGCCACCTGCCTGCCATGGATAGCAAAGCGCATAGCGACCAGCGCCGATACCAGAAACACGATCACCAACACCATGAGCCGCAACACGAATGTCAAAAACTTTCGCATCAGTGCGACTCCGAATCACTGGGTTCGTGCTGCGCCGCATCAACTTTTTGCGCCAGCGCGCTCGGCGTGCTTGGCGGAGGCGCAGCGAAGTCCTCCGACTCGCGTCCCTGCAAGCGCTACGCGCATGAAGTCCATCCAGATGGGTAACGCGGCCTGCGGCGCCAGTCTCCTTGTTGCCCAGCGTCTTCTTTTCGTCGAAGCCCACCCACACGCCGCACGTAATCGAAGGAGAGAAGCCCACAAACCATGCGTCGGTAAAATCGTTCGTCGTCCCGGTCTTGCCGCCCAGCGGATGGTTCAGCTTGCTGGCCTGGTAGCCGGTTCCGTGCAGCACCACCTCGCGCAACATGCTCACCATGATGCGCGCCGTGCGCGGGCTGATGACGTCCTTTATCTCGGGATAGTTCTCTTCCAGCACCCGGCCGTCGTAGTCAGTGACCTTGCGAATGTAGCGCGGAGCCACCCGCACCCCATCGTTGGGAAACGTAGTGAAGGCCGCCGTCTGCTCGAACAGCGTGATGTCGGCAGCGCCCAACGCCACGGGCAGGTACGGCGGCATGCGGAGCGGTAATGCCGAACTTGCGCGCGTACTCGATCACCGTCCGAATGCCGCCGACACGCTCCGTAACTTTCAGCGCCGGAATGTTGCGCGACTCCGCCAGCGCGTGGCGAAAGGTGATGACGCCTTCGAATTTGCCATCGTAGTTGTGCGGCGTGTACGGCCCTTGGCCGCTGGGAAAGCTGATCGGCGCATCCAGCACAGTATCGTCGGGGGTCATGCCCTGGTCGATCGCCGCGGTATAGATGTATGGCTTAAACGACGAGCCCACCTGCCGCATCGCCTGCGTGGCGCGATTGAACTTCGATTGCTCGAAGTCGCGACCGCCCACCATAGCCTTGATGTCGCCGGTCGAATTGTCCAGCGCCAGCAGCGCGCCCTGCACTCCCGATTCCTGCTCCAACGCCACCCGGCTCTGCGCCCCGTTCAACTCCTCGACTTTCACCAGCACGATATCGCCGCGCGTCAGAAATTGTTGCGGAGAGGTATAGCGGGTCCACTTGATCTCGGCTGGCCCCAGCTGCGCCTGGTATCCGGCAAACTTCACGATCGCGTATTGCGGCGCGACCTCCGTCACCAGCGCATGCAGGTAGCTGCCGGGACGAATCTGGCTGTCCCAATCAACGTGACGGTAGCTCGCCAGCGTCTCGCCATTCGCAATCACGTTCAGCAGGTTGCCCTTCCAGCCGTGACGATGTTCATACGCCGCCAGGCCGTCGTACACCGCTTGCTGCGCCGCCCGCTGCATTTCCAGGTTCAGCGACGTGTACACCCGCAACCCCGCTTCATGAACCTCGTCGGTACCGTACTTTTTCTCCAGGTACTGCCGAATCTCCTCCACAAAATATGGAGCGATATTGTTGTTATCGCCCTGCACATGCACCACCAGCGGAGAATTCTTCGCGCGCTCGGCTTCCTCGGCCGTGATCTTGCCATCCTCGAGCATGGCGTTAATCACCAGGTTGCGCCGGCGCAGCGACTTTTCAGGATTGTTGATCGGCGAATAAGCATTCGGAGCCTTCGGCAGTCCTGCCAGCACCGCGGCTTCTTCCAGCGTCAGGTCTTTAGCGCGCTTGCTGAAGTAGTAGTTCGCGCCGGCTTCAAATCCATACACGCCATGGCCGAGATAAATCTGGTTGGCATAGAGGGTGAAAATTTGCGGCTTGGTGAAGCGCCGCTCAATCTGGATCGACAGCATCACCTCCTGAATCTTGCGCCGGAAATTGCGGTCGGGCGAAAGAAACAGGTTGCGCGCCAACTGCATGGTCAGCGTCGATGCCCCTTGCGCCCGGCTGTCGGAGGTTAAGTCGCGATACGCCGCTCCCGCTACCCGCCAGGGATCGACCCCCCAGTGTTTTTCAAAATCCTTGTCTTCGGTGGAGATGAGGGCGTCGCGCAGCACCTTGGGAAAATCTTCGTACTTGTCGATGACGCGGCGCTGCAGCGCAAATTGCCCGATAACACGGTCCTGATCGTCGTAAAGCTGGGTGATGGTGGCGGGCCGGAACTGCTCCAGCGCAGTCACCTGCGGCAGGTCGCTGGAATAAATGAGCAGCAAGACCGCAAGCCGCTCCCGCTGCCGCAGTCAGGACCAGGAGCAGGACGAAAACAACGTTACCGACAAGCCGCTGAGGAGATTCCACTACGGTTTTAGCTTACAAGAGTTTGGGCAGCGGTTGTATAGGCGGAAGGTGCAGTATTCAACTCTTCCGATCGCCGAAAAGCGTCGCGGAATGAGACATGACGGTTTCTAGTAAGAAAACCTCGCGAAAGGGGAGGTGGAGGTTCGCTCTTGTTACTCGGTTGACCGCGTCATCCCATTCAGACGGAAGTATGAGGCCGTTGGTGATGCAATTGATAATTAAAACCGTTCCAGGCGGATACGCTTTTCCGCCCTTGTTCTTCAGCCTTTCGATTATCTGGCAAGTCAGCGCTGCTACAGGCTCGTCATTCTTGCTCACCAGAGGTTTGGAAACGATCTCGCCTGTTTTCCTATCCCGCGAGACACCCTCCACACCGAAAGCGATGCCACCCTTTTGAACCAGTTTACGCAACAGATGAGCATTCTGGTGGGTAGAGGTTGTAACTTCGATCAGGGTCTTTCGCGGTGCCATACGATGCGCTACAAGCGAGCCGGAAGACCAGAGAATGGCGTCATAGGGCTGCGACCCGCTCAACCAGCGCACTTTGATACGGTGTCCTTCCCGGTATCCCGACTGTACGTATCGAGCAATTGGAATTAATTCTTCGATGAGCCGCTTTTCGGATTTCGTCGGTCGCAATCGAAGCTTCTCAATACCGTCTGGGCCGCTTCTGACTTGATCGAAGAAGTCGTAGACTTTTCGGCAAAAATCAAGTCCATCAAGCAATTGATTGTCGAACGCGGATAGGTCCAGTCGCTTCTTCGTTCGCATATGATCGCCGCAACGATACTTTAAGCTGGCGAACGGCTTACCGGCGGTCTGTCGTTGTTTTGGCCATTCAGCCTCGCGCTCCTGGACTGGCAGCTTCTTAAGATTCTTCATGAAGTCCTCGGATGCGCGCGTGCTTCGCTCCAAATAGGACAGCCAGTCCTGTTGCCGGCTATCCAGGTTTTTCTCTTCTCCGGGTTTATCGTCAGGTGTATTGAAAGCAGGTCCTTCGCTCGGCTCAGGATGACAACTGGAATTTTGCCTTACTGAGAGCTGATGGCTGACGGCTGACAGCTTCGAACTATCAACTTCTTACTGACAACCAACAACTAGCCACTGACAACTTCCTACATCCCCGGCATCTTCATCCCGGCCATCTTCGCATGAAGCTGGGCTTGCCCATGCTCTTGAACATCTTCCTCATCTGCGCGTACTGCTTCAGAAGCTGATTCACTTCCTGAATGCTGGTGCCCGACCCGCGCGCGATGCGCTTGCGCCGGCTGCCATTGATCAGCTCATGGTGCGCGCGCTCGTGCGGCGTCATCGAGTTGATGATCGCCTCAACCCGGTTGATCTGCTTTCTCATCCACGTTTTCCGCGGCTTTCTGCATGTTGGCGAACGGGCCAATCCGCGGCAGCATGACTCAGAATGCTCGGAATCGAGCCCATCTTCTTTACCTGCCGCAGTTGATCGCGGAAGTCTTCCAGCGAAAATCCTTCGCCACTCAGCGCCTTCTTGGCGAATTCCTCGGACTTCTTCTTGTCGATCTTCTCCTCGGCCTTTTCAATCAGCGACATGATGTCGCCCATGCCCAGGATGCGCGACACAATGCGGTCGGGATGGAACGGCTCCAGCGCGTCGTATTTTTCGCCCACGCCGATAAACTTGATCGGCTGCCCCGTGACGTTCCGAATCGAGAGCGCCGCACCGCCGCGAGCATCGCCGTCCATCTTCGTCAGCACCACGCCCGTCAGCGTCAGCTTCTTGTGAAACTCATCGGCCGACTTCACCGCGTCCTGTCCCGTCATCGGAGTCGGCCACAAACAGGATTTCCTGCGGATTCAGCAGCTTCTTCAGCGACTGCATCTCTTCCATCAGCTGCTCGTCGATGTGCAGACGTCCGGCCGTATCGACGATCAGCAAGTTGCAGGCCTTGTTGATCGCCTCGCGCCGCGCTTCTTTCACCAGGCGAATCACCGTTTCGGTATTCGCTTCTTTGACTTCGCCCTCGTAGAGCTGCGCATTGACCGCCTGCGCCACGATCTTCAACTGCTCGCGCGCCGCCGGACGATATACGTCAACCGACACCAGCATCGGACGATTTCCGCCCTTCTTCAGCCAGTGCGCCAGCTTGCCCGACGTCGTCGTTTTACCCGAACCTTGCAGGCCCGCCATCAGCACGATCGTCGGCGGCTGTGAAGCGAACTTCATCCTCGCCGTGTCTTGCCCAGGATGTCGACCAGTTCGTCGCGCACGATCTTGACGATCTGCTCCGCCGGCGAAAGCGACGTCATCACCTCTTGCCCCAACGCCTTCTGCCTGACGTCGTCCACCAGGTTCTTGACGACCTTGAAGTTGACGTCGGCCTCCAGCAGAGCCATGCGTATTTCTCGCAGCGCTTCGTCCATGTTTTCTTCGGTTAGCGTGCCTTGTCCGCGAAGGTTCTTGAATGCGCGCTGTAGTTTTTCGGTTAAATTGTCAAACATTGGTTATGAATACCTGGTTTTATCTGGATGCGGCTCTGCCCGCTTGCGGAGCACGGCGCAGCTTCTTTGATTTTCTCATGACAAAAGCCGCCGTGGCAGGCTATCGTCCGGGCGCGAATTGACCGTTCGCGGAAGCCGGAATTTCGATACAATCGCAATACCTTTGGGACCCCTGGAATGAAGACTTCGGTTAAACGCGTCAGCGTTGTCATCGGTTTTGTCGCTTTATTAGTCGTTCTGGCCATCAACGCCGTGGTGATGCGCCATCAGCTTGACAGCCAGGTCGATGCCCATCACTGGGTTCTGCACACCCAGCAGGTCTTGCTTGAGCTCACGCAAATCGAATCTCTCCTTACCCAGGCCGAAAGCGGCCAGCGCGGATTTCTCTATACCAACGACGAACAATACCTGGCGCCGTACAACCAGGCCAAAGGCGAAGTCGAGTCGCACATAAGCCGGTTGTCCCAATTGACCGCCGATAATCCTCCCCAGCACACGCGCGTACCTCAGTTGCAGACCCTGGCGCAGCAGAAGCTGAATGAACTCGCAGAAACCCTGCAGCTTTATCGTTCCGGCAATGTGCAAGGCGCAAAGGCGCTGGTAGACACCGACACCGGACTGTTTACCATGCAGAAGCTTCGCAACCTCCTCGGCGAGATGCAGCAGGAAGAGATTTCCCTGCAGTCCCAGAGGACGCAAGCGTACGCCAGCAGCGTCCGAAGCACGGTTGCCGGCATCTACGCGACCAGCCTCGCGGCCATGGTGGGGCTCGGCTTCCTTGCCTTCTACATCCTGCACGAAATTCGGTTACGCGAAAGGCATGGCGAAGAGATTCGCCAGCGCGAAGAGTGGTTCAGGACAACCCTTACCAGCATTGGTGACGGCGTAATCGCTACCGACGAAAAAGGTCACGTCACCTTCATTAACCCTGTAGCTGAGCAACTCGCCGGCACCACGCTCGCACAATGCAGAGGGCTGGATGTTCGAAACACGCTGCCTCTTTTCAATGAGACAACGCAAAAGCCCGTCGATAATCCTGTCACCATCGTCATGCAAAAGGGCGTGACTGTGGGCCTGGCAAACCACACCGTGCTGAAACGTCCCGATGGAAGTACCATCCCCATCGAAGACAGTGCGGCGCCCATTCGCGACGACCGGGGAAAGCTGGTCGGCGTAGTGCTGGTGTTCCGCGACGCTTCGAAAGATCGCAGCGCGCAGGAAATTTTGCGCAAGACGGAAAAACTCGCAGCGGCTGCCCGCCTGGCCGCAACCGTCGCTCACGAGATTAATAACCCGCTGGAAGCGGTGGGCAACCTGGTTTACCTGGCAAAAACAACCGACGGAGTGCCTCCTTCCGTCGTCGCCAACCTGCAGCTTGCCGAACGGGAACTGGAGCGCGTCTCCCACATCACCCGCCAGACCCTCGGCTTTTATCGCGAATCGGGCACCTTCGACACGGTTGAGGTGTCTGAATTGGTGGAATCGGTTCTCTCCATCTTCAATAACAAGCTGCGCAGCAAGCGAATCCAACTGCAAAAGCGGCTGCAACGGTGCGAAGTTTCAGGCCGCACCGGCGAACTGCGGCAACTCATCTCCAACCTGGTTTCTAACGCCATCGACGCAGCCAGCACAGGCGGCGGCATTTGTCTGGAAGTTGCCTGCGTGAATACCGAGCGCGGAGAATCCATTCAGATCAGCGTCGAAGATGACGGCCCGGGACTCGATCCTCGACACGCCCAGCAGATCTTCGAACCATTTTTCACCACCAAGCGAGACGTTGGCACCGGACTCGGCCTATGGGTCTCGAAGCAGATTGTCGAGCGCCATGATGGAAGCATCCAAGCCGAGCCACGTGGCCGCGACTTGAAGGGCGCCCGCTTCACCGTTCTGCTTCCCGCGCGCGAAGCAGCGGAGACCGAAGCTGCAATGGTGGGTTAGCCGCAAACCCGTCGTTCTTGCCCACACTGTTCTGTAATATTCCGCCAGACAACCGGCAGCACTGCCCCGCCATCTCTTTACCCGTTCCCCGGAAAGAGCCTACGTGTGACTCCCATTCTGCTTGCCTTGGTTTTACTTTCGCTACTGGCCGCTCCGTTCGCGTCCGCCCAGGTCAACTTCAGCCAAATCGCAATCGATTCGGGCGATGTTTCCAGCAACGGAATCACAGTTGGAGACTTCGACGGCGATGGAATCCTCGATTTCGTCACCATCAACTACTCAACTTTGTCGTTTTATAAGGGGCTTGGCGGCGGCAACTATGCCAATCCCGTGAACCAGTCGATCACGCAGGGCCTTGGGCAAGTCATGGCAGCCGATTTCAACCGCGACGGCAAACTGGATTTGGCAGTCGTGCCCACGTTCGGTGGGTCGGGAGGCCTCAACATTTTCCTCGGCAACGGCGACGGCACCTTCCGAAGCGGGACGTACATTGCCCTGCCCGGCTCTCAGCACTTCCTCACCCTGGCCGATTTCAACGGTGACCACCTGCCTGACATCGCGGTCTCCGATGGCACAGGAACCCAGGTTTATCTTGGCAAGGGCGATGGCACCTTCACCCTCGCCTCCAGCCTGAGCAATGGCGGCTGGCAAATTGTCTCCGGCGATTTCAATGCCGACGGACATCAGGACATCGCCGCCTCGAATTCGGGCGGCCAGATCGCGCTCTACCTCGGCAAGGGGGATGGCACATTCGCCGCCCCGGTGCTACAGACCGTCTCAGACTTGCAAGCAATGGCCGTGGGCGACTTCTACAACAACCGGATCCAGAGTCTCGCGGTTCTGGCCGGCCAATACGATCCGCCCAACTTCAGCGAATGGATGTACCCGGTGCGATATTCCAACGGCCAATTAATTCTCGGGCCGGAAACCGTGTTGGCCCAAACGATTGGAGACCCGTACGACGCGATTGCCGCTGGCGACCTCGACGGCGATTTCAAAGACGACGTTTATGTCGTCGGAGGCGGCTTCAACACCGGCGCCATCTCCGTCTACCTGCTCGGCAATGGAGATGGAACGTTCCGTGGGCCGTATCAGGGGCTCTACTGGGGCGACCTGCAAAATGACGTGTTGATTCGTGACCTCGACGGCGATTCCCGGCATGATGTGGGTATCCCGTTTACTTCCATCTTCGACAGCGTTGGCGGCATGGACGCCGTCACCAACACCAGCGCGACGACGAACTGTCCTTTGCCGCTGGGACCGTATACCTCGTTTCTGCGTCTGGCGGTACACATATGCGCTCCGGCAAACGGACAAGTCGTGGGCCAGAATTTCACCTTCAAGGGCTCAGGAACCGCCTTTAACGGTGTCGCAAAACGCATGGAATTGTGGATTGATGGCAAAAAAGTCGCTCAAAACCTCGAAGATCAGCTCAATGCGACGGTCTCTTTGACCCGTGGAAGCCACGTAGCCTCGTTCGTCGTGGTGAACACTTTCGACGAATACACCTCGAAATCGGTGACGTTTACCGTGCAGTATTAACCGCGTTTAGTGCGAAATTAGGCAAAAAAAGGGCAATCTTGGTTCCGATTGCCCTATCTTGGTGCCATCCGCCCACTTTGCAGAGGGCGCAGCCGTCTTCCTACTGCCCCTCTCCCATGGTTCCGGCAATCACGATGGGCGAGGTTGGTTTGTCGGAGCCGGCTTCGTCTTCCACGGTCAGCGCGAAGGTCTTCATCTGTACCGTCGGCAGCGCATGATCGAGCATGATGGCATTGCCATGCTCGTCGGGCTTGAAAATACCCGCGGGCACCGGCGCGCCCTGCGGCGGGATGACCCACAACTCATACGCCTTGCCGGCCGGCACCGGCGGCAGATTGCTTGCCATCAGCGTCATGCGGTTTTGCGAGGGACTGACGATGGCGGTGGCGTTAGGCTGCTTGCCTGACTTGGGCGGAGAAAGGGAAACGTGTACCGCGTCCGGCGCCAGCAACAGACGCATGTTCTCCTGCGCCTGCGTCAGTTGCACCCTCTGGTCATTGTAGCGGTTGCGCAACTCGGCAAGCTGGTCATGCAGGCTCTGGTTGCTCTGCCGCAAGCTGAGCGAAAATGCGATTACCGCCAGCGCGACCACCGCAGGGATCCAGGTCAGCCAAAATGTGCGACGGCCGGCAGCCGCAGCAGGGCGTCGGTGTGCCGCTTCGCGGTTCGGACGCAATGGCCCGCATCAGCCGCTCTTTGCTGCGCGCAGGCGGACGCGGGCCAACCGCCGATAATCCTAAGAGGGCCAGTTCGCTACGCATGGCCTGCAACTCGCGACGGCACGAAGCACACGTTTCCAGGTGCTGCTCAAATTCCTGGAGCTCGTCGCCATGGAGTTCGCCCAGCGCGTATAGCGCCAGCTCATCCGCGAATTGTTCGTGCGTCTTCATTGACTGCTCCGGTCTAGAGCAAACCTCGCGCGCAAGGCCTGTAGCCCGCTGCGGATACGCGTCTTGATGGTACCCAGCGGCTCGCCTGTTTTCTCCGCGATCTCGCGATGCGTCAAACCTTGGAAATACGCCAGCTCCAGCGCCTTGCGCTGATCGCCGTTCATTTCGTTCAGTGCTGAGCGTACTTTGTCGATGACCAGCGTACGCTCAGTTTCGTCGCGCAGGTCCGTGTCGCCGGCGATGACGACCTCTTCGATGTCGGTCTCAGGACGCCGCTGCCGCAAGCGGTCAATCGCCCGATGGCGCGCGATTACCGCCAGCCATGCTGCCAGGCTGCCCCGGCTGCTGTCGAAAGCGTCGGGCTTGCGCCATAGCTGCAGGAAGATATCCTGCAACACATCTTCTGCCGCCGCCGTGTCCTGCAAAACCCGCAACGCCACGCCATACACCACACTGGAATAGCGATCATAAAGCTCCGACATGGCGCCCGGCTCACCCGCACGAATGCGGGCGATGAGCCGCATATCGTCAGCGGCGTCAGGACGGGGCATCCCGGAATTTTCGCTCATTCCCATTAGTAGTACGGAGACAGTGACTCGGCAGATTGTAACCGAATAAGTTGTCAGTTGTCGGATGTCAGCTGGCGGAAACAGGTGGTAGTAACTAGTGGGTAATGGATGGTCGAACAGGGTGTCTCGGAGAAATAGTGGGCAAGCACTATTCCTGCCCTTTGTCACATCCCGTCCCGCTTGCGGGACAGCGAAGGTTAGCCCACCGCTTCAAGGTGGGGAGGCTTTATTCCGCGCCCTGTTTTCTTCGGTTTCGCATTTCGCTCAGTAACTGCGCGCGATCGTCCTCGGTCAAGGACTGTTCAATCGCCGGGAAAATCACTTCTTCTTCCATCTGCAAATGAGCGGCAAACATTTCGTTCAGTGCTTTGGTAATGGAGCACATCTCGGCGCCGGCTTCGCCCAGCGTTGCCGGGTTGTTGCCGACCATGCGCAGTACCGGTAGCAATCGCTCCAACAGATCGTCGATGGCCATGTGCTGATCGTGCATGGCGGCCAGCGCATGGTGCAGCCGTTCGTCGGAAAGCCTGTCGAGGCGGGGACGCAGGCTATCTTCTTCATCTGCCTCATGCAGCGGAAGCGAAACTGAGTAATAGCGAAACGCGGCTTCGGCGGCACTGCGAATCTCGTCTTGGGTCGCATTCTGCGCATGTGCCAGCTTGGTGGCCACCGAGGTGAAGTGCTTGATGCGCTGATGACAGCCCACCAGCAACTCGATGGCGGTGCTCTCGGCTTTTGCTTTTGGGGCGGGGGAAATCTGGTTCAACATCTAAGTTCATTATGACAGCTGTTTCCGCTATCATGCGTATCCGATGAATGAAACCGACGTGCAACGACAATGGAGCAATCTGGTAGAGGCCTACGCCGGGATGGGCGATGAGGAACTGAGCTCTCTGGCTGAACAAGCTTATGAGCTCACCGACCTGGCGCGGCAGGCACTGCAGGCGGAAATCAAAGCCAGGAGCCTGGATGTTTCGCTGGTCGAGACCTCTCCTAACGCACCCGAATCCGCAGCGAAGGAGCCGAGGGGCGACCTCGATCCCGCAGAGCTGGACCTGCTGCCGATAAACCGCGTGTGGGAGGCGGATGAGGCGCGGGAGATTATGAAGGCTCTGTACGAAGCCGGAATTCCCGCTTATCTCGGGCCCGAGTATGTGGAAGATGTGGGCGACTTCCGCGGTAACTTTGTGGCTGGCGTCGACATACAAGTGCGAACCGTGGACCAGCAGCGAGCATTGGCGGCTTTGGCGGCAGTGTCTCCGAAGACCGGCGACAAAACGGAAGATGAGTCCTACGCGGTTCATTGTCCGGAGTGCGATTCAGGTGAGGTCGTGTTCGAAGAGTTAGTGGCCGCAGCCTCGGATTCCACTGCGGCGCAGAAGTTTCATTGGAGATGCGACAGCTGTGGTCATGAGTGGGAAGACGACGGAGTTGAGGAGTGATCCCTGAGCCCCGACGTGTCACCGGATGTTCACATTCGGCGCTATACTCCGATTAACACATGCTCTCTCCGCAGTCATCTGTTTTGGCCGACCCGGCCATGAAGCTGGGCGAAGCTGTACCTCCCGAAGCCGATATCCCCGGCGTCGAAGAACATCGTGTCTCGCTCAACGGCGTCGAGTGGCGCTACCTGCGTACGGGGTCGGGACCGGCGCTGCTGCTGATTCACGGGCTGATGGGCTACTCGTGGTCGTGGCGCTTCAACATGCGCGAGCTGGCTAAGCACTTCACGGTGTACGCTCCCGATCTTCCTGGTACCGGCTTCTCGCAGCGCGGAAACCATCTTTCGGGATCGCTCGAAAGCGACGCCGAGGGCCTGATTTTGCTGATGGACCACTTGGGCGTCGGCCAGTTCGACCTGGTGGGTTCCTCTCGCGGGGGCGGGGTAGCCATTGTTCTTGCCGGCCTGTTGGCGCAGCGCGGAATGGCCGACCGGGTCCAGCGCATGATCCTGTGTGCGCCGATGAATCCCTGGTCGCGCTTTGGCCGAAAGCGCGTACGATTGTTTGCCGCTCCGGTCGGCCGCCATTTCATCATTCATGTCGCGCCACACATGCACTCGCTGCTGAAGATGTATTACCGCGACCTGTACGGCGATCCCGCGCGCATTGCAGCGGGTAGCATCGAGGGCTATGCCGCGGGACTAGTAGTGCCGCGCAGCTTCCATCATCTGGTGCGCATCATGCGGGGATGGCATCCCGATCTGCGCCAGATCGCGGCGATGCTGCCTTTGTTGCAGCAGGTGCCAACGCTTCTGCTGTGGGGCTCGCGCGATGCGGTCGTGATTCCCGCGTCCGCCTATGCGATGCAAGACCGCCTGGCGAACAGTACGACGCTGACGCTCGACGGTGTTGGCCATCTGCCGTATGAAGAGGTTCCCGCGGAGTTCAATCGCATCGTGGAAGACTTCCTGCTGCAGCACCACCCCGCCACGGGTTTAGAGATGGGCGAATCGGATGACGTCGTCGTGCACGCGAGTATGTCCGCAGGCCGCGATGATCGGCGGCAATCACACCTCGCCCGCTAAATGCTGCCCCAACTCTATGGCTTCTTACGCGACTTCTTTACGACCCATGGCTACTGGGCGCTGGCCCTTACGCTGCTGCTGGAAAACGCCGGCATTCCGCTGCCCGGCGAGACCATGCTGTTGTTCGCCAGCTTTCTGGCTTTCGAACATCATGAACTGAACCTCGGGCTCATTATTCTGGTCGCCACCGCCGCCTGCACGCTCGGGGACAACCTGGGCTACTGGATTGGTAATCGCGGCGGCCGCCCCTTGCTGCACCGTTACCAGAGCGTGTTCCGGGTCCCCGATGAGCGCATCGCACGCGGCGAGCAGATGTTTGAGCGCTTTGGCCCGGTGACCGTGTTTTTCGCGCGCTTTGTTTTCGGAATGCGAGTGCTGGCTGGTCCGCTGGCAGGCGTGCTGCGCATGCCCTGGCGCAGATTTGTTCTGTTCAACTTTCTCGGCGCCGTAACCTGGGTCACCGTGATCTCGTGCGCGGGATACTTCTTCGGACAACACTGGCATCGCTTGCTGCGGATCGTGAGCCAGATCAATGCGGGCGTGTTTGCGGTGGCGGCGCTGATCGCGCTGGCGCTGTGGTGGCGGTATCGGAAAAGAAGCAATTAGCAATTAGCAATTAGGTCCGAGCGGCGAGCTTAGAGTCGGGTTGTAGCTTCACATTTCAGACGTCGTTTTTTTTGATTACATCAGAGCAAATATCTTTTCAGCGCCAAGCGTCACATTGCAGTCAAAGTGATCCAACTAATTGCTAATTGCTAATTGCTAATATTGAATTGCTAATTGCTAATTGCTAATTGCTAATTGCTAATTGCTAATTGCTAGGCCTTCCAACGATAGGCGTCGGCTTGGGGGAGTCCGACGTGCGCCAGCACGCGATTGACGAACTCACGCGCGATCTCTTCCGTCGATACGGGCTTGAAGTAGAAGGCGGGAATGATAGGGAAGATGGTTGCTCCGGCTTCGGCAGCCAGCGTCATGTTGCGCAGGTGAATGCGATTGAAGGGCGTCTCGCGCACGCACAGCACCAGCGGCCGCCGCTCTTTCAGGCAGACGTCGGCGGCGCGCTCGATGAGCTGGTTCGCCATTCCGTTGGCGATTCGCGCCAGCGTGCCCATGCTGCACGGCAACACGATCATCGCGTCGGCGGGATAGGAGCCGCTGGCAACGTTGGCTCCGATGTCGTCATTATTCTGCTGCGTAATTTTCTGCGATGCCGGCCCAGCAACTTGGCCAGCACCTCGCTGCGGCCCGAGATACCGAGTTCCTCGGCCATCACGCGCAGTCCGCTGTCAGACACCACCAAGTTCACCGCGCCGACTCGTTCGTCGCGGTCAAGCAGATCAAGCAGGATGCGCGGGAAGATGGAGCCGCTGGCGCCGGTGATGGCGATGGTGAGGTTTCGTAGCGCGGGCTGGTTGGGTGCCATGAGGATTGGGTCAGCGTTGGGGGCGCACGCCTCGGCTCATCGTAACACTGGCGCGTGAGCCTGGCGTGTTGGGGAGGGCGAACGCGCGCGAGGTCTATTTTTGGCGCGGAAGGGTCGTTGGCGCTTCGAGATGACCACCTTGGTGCTAATAATTGGCTGTCGACCCACAGAATGGCATCTGGAGCCATTCTGCAATAGCTCACAATCGCGCAGGATTGACTTCTACGAGGTTCCTGGCGTAGGCGGTAGGGCACAAGGCGTCCCGGGAGCACTGACGCCCTAAAACGGCTTTAAACGCGAAATCTGGATTTGGTGACCGGTCGAGGCGTGGGTGATCTGGCTGCTCGGGTGTCACTTTGGTGCCAGATTCAGCACCTGAAGGCAGAAAATTTAGCGCCTGACGATGAAGTCTGCCGCGACAAAGAAGAGGAAGCCCATGGAGATAAAGCCGTTCATGGTGAAGAAGGCGGCGTTCAGGCGGCGCAGGTCGTCGTGCTTGACCAGCGAGTGTTCGTAAATCAGCAGCAGGCCGACCAGCAGAACGCCCGCCAACGCAATCTTGCCCAAGCCAAAGGCGAGCACCATCCAGACCAGCAGCGCGAAGGTGATGACGTGAAACAGGCGCGCCAAGCGCAGGGCGTTGCGTATGCCGAATGCCTTGGGCACGGAGTAGACGTTGGCGGAGCAGTCGAAGTCGTAATCCTGGCAGCCGTAGAGGATGTCGAAGCCCGCTCCCCAGAAGATGACGGCGGCGCCCAGCAGCAGGATGCGAGGATCGAGCGCGCCGCGAACCGCGATCCAGGCGGCGACGGGAGCGACTCCCATGGCGAGGCCGAGCGCGACATGCGACCAGCGGGTAAAGCGCTTGGTATAGGAGTAAAGAAACACAATGGCCAGCGCGGCGGGCGAGAGGCGAAATGCCAGCGGGTTGAGCTGCCAGGCGGCAAAGATCAGGATGGCCGAGGTGACGACCACAAATCCGGCGACAAACTCACGCGACAGCTTGCCGGCAGGCAGGGCGCGGGTTTTGGTGCGCGGGTTGGCGGCGTCGATGTGGGCGTCGACCAGCCGGTTAAACGCCATCGCAGCCGAGCGGCCGGCGATCAGGGCGACGCAGATCCACAGCAGCACGCGGGCCGGCGGAATGCCTTGCGCCGCCAGCACCGCTCCGGTGAGCCCAAAGGGGAGGGTGAGGAACGAGTGCTCCCACTTGATCATCTCGAGCGTGGTGCCGATGCTGCGAAGAAGCGCCATAACTTGATTTTAATGGCAGCGCAGGTAGGTTGCACGATTCCTCATAGTGAGCGGAATCACATCCTGAGCTCGTTCATAAACGCTAAACTCAGGGACAGACATCATGAGATATCGCATTACTGCCGACGGCACGCTCGAGACGTCGCTCTCCGGCTTTGACCTGATGAACTTTCCCATGCTTAACAAGGGAACGGCGTTCACCGAGAGCGAGCGCACGGATTTTGCGCTGCACGGGCTATTGCCGCCGCACATCGGCAATCTGGAGGACCAGGCGGCGCGTCGCCTGAAGCAGTTGCGTGGCCGCGCCACCGATTTCGGACGGTATGCCTTATTGCGCGATTTGCAGGACACCAACGAGACGCTGTTCTACGCGCTGCTGGTGCGCAACATCGAGGAGATGATGCCGCTGGTGTATACGCCGACTGTGGGCGAAGGCTGTCAGCGCTTCAGCGAGATATGGCGCAAACCGCGAGGGTTGTTTCTGAGTTATTCCAACAAGAACAGGATTCGCCAGATTCTGGCGCATCACCGCTACGATGCGGTCCGCGCCATTGTGGTCAGCGATGGCGAGCGCATCCTGGGGCTCGGCGATCAGGGAGCAGGGGGCATGGGTATTCCGATCGGCAAGCTTGCCCTGTACAGCGCGTGCGCTGGAATCCACCCGCAGGTATGCCTGCCGGTGCTGCTCGATGTAGGCACCGATAACATGGCGCTCCTGGAAGATCCCACGTATATCGGATGGCGCCATCACCGGATACGGGGAGCCGAGTATGACGACTTTGTGGATGCCTTCGTCAGCGCGGTGATCGAGCGCTGGCCGCATGTGCTGCTGCAGTGGGAAGATTTTGCCGGAAACAATTCAGGACGTTTGCTGGATCGCTATCGCGACCGGTTGTGCACCTTCAACGACGACATTCAGGGGACGGCGGCAGTGGCCGTAGGTACCCTGTTGGCCGCAATCCATGTTACCGGCACGCCATTGACGGAGCAGCGGATCGCCATTGTCGGAGCGGGATCCGCCGGCATGGGCATCGCGTCGCTACTGTTGACGGCGATGAAGGATGCTGGGCTAAGCGAAAGCGAGGCGCGCCGTCGATTCTATGCCGTCGACAAAGACGGGTTGTTGATCGAGGGCATGACGGGGCTCCGTGACGCGCAGATGCGGTTTGTACAAGAGCGCTCCGCGGTTGCCGGCTGGACGCTGGAACAGGCAGAGATGGCTAAGGTCAGCTTGTTCGACGTGGCAAGAAATGCCAAGCCAACGGTGCTCATCGGTGTCTCGGGGCAAGCCGGAGCTTTCAGCGAAGAGACTGTCAGGGCGATGGCCGCCAGAGTCGAGCGGCCGGTGATCTTCCCGCTCTCGAATCCAACCTCTCGCTCGGAGGCAAACCCCGCCGACTTGCTGCAATGGACTGAAGGGCGGGCTCTGATCGGTACTGGCAGTCCGTTTCCACCGGTGAATTGGAACGGGCGACAGGTTGCTATCGATCAAACCAACAACTCCTACATCTTCCCGGGGTTGGGATTGGGCATACTGTCGGTTAGCGCGCGGCGAGTGACCGACGAAATGTTCATGGCGGCAGCGAGGTGTCTGGCCGGGCTTTCTCCGGCGCTGAGCGGCGGGTCGGGACGGTTGTTGCCGCCGGTTTCAGAGCTTCGCTCAGTGTCGTTCGCCGTAGCAAAAGCCGTGGCGCTGCAGGCCATCGCGGACGGAGTAGCGGAAACGCTTGCGGGCGAGACCATCGAATCTCGTATCTGCGCCAACGTATGGCAGCCGGAATACCTGCCCTATCGTTTCTGTCCCGAACTGGCCGGATAGTGAGCGGGGAGCGGTTGGCGGTTGACCTTGGCGGGCCAAACAGGCTAAACTTCAATGGTTTGCCTGTACCACTGTGTCCCGTCAGGGGCGCCCAGCCGACCGTTCCGTGAAGGTTTCCTTCCTGGCGCTGGTAAGTACAAGTGCACAAATAAGTTGCGTGTCGCTGACAAAGACGCGCCGTTGCGTTATCGCAACAGTTCAAGTTCAGGAGATTGCCATGTACGCGGTAATCCGCGCCGGGGGAAAGCAGTATCGCGTCGCACCCGGAGACGTAATTGAAATCGAGAAGCTGCCGCAGGAAAGCGGCGCCGAAGTTCAGTTTGCCGAAGTGCTGGCTTTCAGCAGCAAAGAAGGCGAACTGGCCAAGCCGTCGAAAGCGTTCGTGACCGGACAGGTCGTGGAACAGGGACGCGGCGATAAGGTGCTGGTCTTCCATTACAAGCGCAAAAAGCAGTACAAGAAGTTGCAGGGGCATCGCCAGTCCTATACCGCGGTGAAGATTACCGGTATCAACGTCAACGGTCAGGCGCTCAAAGCGTAATGCTGACTTGTCAGTTGATGATGGCTGCAATGGCGGCCATCAAGCGGTTCGATTCTCACTTGCTGCACTGGTGGGCGTCGGTGCGGGAGCGCTTGGCGGGCCTGAGCTTTTGGCGAGCGGATGGCGAGGCGGAATTTTAGAGATCTGACAAGCGCAGGCTGCGTCCTGCGAGATGAGAAGAAGATATGGCACATAAAAAAGGTTTAGGTAGCTCGAGAAACGGCCGCGATTCCAACGCGCAGCGGCTTGGCATAAAGGCATTCGGCGGACAGTTCGTTCCTGGCGGCACCATCATCGTGCGCCAGCGAGGCACCCGCATCAAGCCCGGACTCAACGTGGGCCGCGGCAAAGACGACACTCTCTTCGCCAAGATTACCGGCGTGATCGAGTTCAAAGATCGCGGCGCCCTGGGCAAGTTCGTTTCGGTGGTCGTGAAAGAAGCAGCAGCCAGCAACTAGCTCTTGGCCTTTGGCTCTTAGCTTTTGGCCAGAGAGACGCGGCGGCGACTAATTTTCAGCAAGTACTCAGGCTCCTCAAACGAGGGGCCTGATTATTTCACGGCTGTTTATTGTTAGGATTACTTTTTCGGGCTCGTGAAACGAGAACAGATCCCTCGGTCGCCGCGGCGACCTCGTGATGACAAACTCAAGAAAGCCAAACGCCAAGAGCTGAGAGCCAATGGCCGCATCTATCAAACTCATCGAATGTCCGCGTGACGCCTGGCAGGGGTTGCCGGGGCAGATACCGACTCCGGTAAAAGTCGAATACCTTCAGGCGCTGATCAACGCCGGATTCAAGCATATTGACGCGGCTTCGTTTGTCTCGCCGAAAGCGGTCCCGCAGATGGCCGATTCGGAGACGGTGCTGAGCGAACTCGATCCGCCGGATGATGTCGAGATCATCGGAATCGTGGTCAACGAGCGCGGCGCCGAGCGCGCCATCGCTACCGACGCGGTGCACACGCTCGGTTTTCCCTACTCGCTTTCGCCGACCTTTCTGAAGCAAAACCAGAACCAGACGCCGGAAGAAAATCTCGAAACGCTGGAGAAGATCAAGCAGAAGGCAGACGCGAACGGGCTCGACACGGTGGCGTACATCTCGATGGCGTTTGGCAATCCGTATGGCGATTTATGGAATGCCGAGGAGCTGATCGAAGGCATTCGCCTGCTCGCCGACATGGACTTGCAAGCGATTTCGCTGGCCGACACGGTGGGACTCGCAACGCCGGAACAGATTGGCGACTTGCTCGACACGGTGTATTCGAACTTCGGCGGGGTCGAGATCGGGGTGCATCTGCACAGCCGGCCGGATGATGCCGATTGCGAAAGTTCTCGCGGCCTATGACTCGGGTTGCCGGCGCTTCGACTCTGCCATCGGCGGCATGGGCGGATGCCCGTTCGCGCAGGACGTGCTGGTCGGAAATATTCCGACCGAAAAGTTACTGGAAGCGCTGAAGCAGCGCGATGTGGCATCGCCGATAGCCAAGCCGATCACGGAGCCGTTCCGTTTGGCGGTGGATATTGCGAGCCGCTTTAGCGGGCCGAAGATGTAGAGGAGCTGTCAGCTTTCAGCCGTCAGCCGTCAGCTAAGAGCAGTGCACGGTAACCTTTCCACCTCAGCGAGAGCACGTCGCGCCGACAAAAGGCGCTCGTAGTGACAAATGTGGTGACTGAAGTCTTGAACTCATATCGTCAGCTCAAGTCGCATTTAGCTGATAGGCTGATAGCTGGGGTCTTTACTCCAGCCGATTGATGATCGACGCCACATAGCCTGCGCCGAAGCCGTTGTCGATGTTCACTACCGTGACGTTCGACGCGCAGGAGTTCAGCATTCCCAGCAGCGCGGTCAGTCCTTTGTAAGACGCGCCGTAGCCGACGCTGGTAGGAACGGCGATCACGGGCACGCCGACCAGGCCGCCGACCACGCTGGGCAGCGCGCCTTCCATCCCGGCGCAGACAACCACTACGCGCGCTTTGGTCAGCACATCTTTGCGGGCCAGCAGGCGATGGATGCCTGCCACACCAACGTCATACAGATGCTGAACTTCGTTACCCATGGTTTGGGCGGTGACCAGAGCTTCTTCGGCGACAGGGATGTCGCTGGTTCCGGCGGAGACGACAACGATCTTGCCTTTGCCGCGAATGGTTTCGTCCTGGGTCAGGGTGATGCAGCGCGCCAGGAGATGAAACTCGGCCTTGCGCAGCTTGCGCTTGACGGCGCGAAACTGTTCTTCCGTTACCCGGGTGGCGAGCACGTTGTTGCCGCGTTGCGCCAGCTTGGAGAAGATTTCCGCCAGGTGCAGAGGCTCCTTGCCGGGACCGAAGATGACCTCGGCCATGCCCACGCGCAACGCGCGATGATGATCGACATTGGCGAAGCCCAAATCTTCGAAAGGCATGTGGCGAAGCTGCTGGACGGCTTCGTCAGGCGAGAGCGTGCCTTTCTTCACCTGCTGAAAAAGCTTCTTGATGGAGTCGGAATTCATCGCGGCGAGGCCAACAGTGAGAGTATCACCGTGGGCCGGATTGGCGGCTGGGCACATGACGCCACCGCAGGATGGCGCAGGGGCTAAAGCCCCAATTCATTTCTTGTGGCTTGGACGCTGGCCTGAAGGCCAGCTCTACCCGAGCGCGGAACAATGGCCTGAGGGCGGCGCTGCCCGGCCGTCGCCTAGCAACGGCCTCCAATATGGCGGCACCCTCATTACAATGAACCCGTGAACCTTGACGACACCATCGTCGCGATTGCGACGCCTCCCGGCCGGGGAGGCATTGGCGTGGTGCGTCTGTCGGGGGCAGAAGCGCGGGCGATTGCGCATTCCATGCTGCGGCTGAGCGGCGCGGGAGAGTTGCAGGCCAATCGCGCACACTTCTGCGAGCTGATCGATGGCAAGTCGGGCGAGCGCATCGACGAAGTTGTCGCAACGTTTTTTGCCAAGCCACATTCGTATACGACCGACGATGTAGTGGAGATTTCGTGCCATGGCTCGCCGGTGGTGTTGCGACACGTGGTGGAGATGGCGCTGGCCCGCGGAGCGCGACTGGCCGAGCCGGGCGAGTTCACCATGCGTGCCTTTCTTAACGGACGCATTGACCTGACGCAAGCGGAGGCGGTGCGCGACCTCATCGATTCGCAGACGTTGTACCAGGCGCAGGTGGCGGCGCGGCAACTCGAAGGCTCGGTTTCGAAACGTATTCAGCCGATTAAGCAGAAGCTGGTGGAGCTGATTGCCGTGATGGAAGCCGGGATCGACTTCGCCGAAGACGATGTGTCGGTGATTCCGGGCGAGCAAATTCTTGAACGTATCGCTGCTGTGCGGGAGCCGTTGCAACAACTGCTGGCCAGCTTTGCTTTCGGCAAGCTCGTGCATGAAGGGCTGACGCTGGCGATTGTTGGCCGTCCGAATGTTGGCAAGTCGAGTTTGTTCAATCGGCTGGTGGAGCACGAACGCGCCATTGTCACGGCTACTCCGGGCACCACGCGCGACCTGGTGAGCGAGACGGTTTCCATCGGCGGCATTCCGGTGCGGCTGGTGGATACCGCTGGCATTCGCACGGCGCTAGATGAGGCGGAGAGCATCGGCGTTCGCAAATCGCTGGAGGCGCTGGCCGATGCCGATGTGGTGCTGGTGGTGCTCGACATTACGCAAGCGTCGGACGAGGGGTTCGAGCTCGATCTGGATTTAATCGAAAAGACACAGGGCCGTGCGCGCATTCTGGTTTGCAGCAAGGCAGATTTGCATACCGAGTCGCGGGGAATTGTGACGAAGAAGCTGCCGGCTGCTTCTCAGGGTGAGCCCGGTGTATTCACCTCGGCGGTGACCGGCGAAGGGATAGATCAACTGCGCGGGGCCATCCTGCATCTGGTGCGCGGCGATAGTGGGGCGCAGCAGGAGAGCGGATTCCTGACCAACGTTCGCCAGCATGGTGAGGTGCAGAATGCGATTGCTGCGCTGGATGCTGCTGCCGCCGCGGTCCCGCTCAAGACGCCGCACGAGATGATCTTGCTTGACCTCTACAGCGCGTTGCAGGCGCTGGACGAACTCACAGGGGCGACTACAGCCGATGACATCCTGAATTTGATCTTCAGCTCGTTCTGCATCGGGAAGTAGAATTCACCACAGAGGCACGGAGACACGGAGAGATGAAGGCAAAGAAGTATTCCGTTGAAGAGGCTGCCAAAGACCTGTCCAAAATCATTTGTGAGGCAGAGAGTGGAACGGATGTTTACATCACTCTTCAGGGCAAGCCGGTCGCAAAGGTGGTGCCGATTGCCGGCAGTCCCAAGCAGCGAGTACCGGGCAGGTTCGAGGGCAAGATTTCGTGGACACCGGACTGCTTCGATCCCTTAACCGATGAAGAGATGAAGGAGTTCGGGTTCGAATAGCTACTTCGACAATCCACCGAGCGCGGCCCTGAACACCGCATCGAAGTTTTCGCGGCCGACGGAAGCGACGGCGCGTTCGACAGCTTTCTCGGCCAAAGCGCGCTGATAACCCAGGTTGCTGAGGGCGGAGATGACGTCTTCCTCGATAGGGGAAACACTCTTCGGCGCAGGGCGATTCTCCGAAGCCTTCCAGCTTATCGCGCAGTTCGACACACATGCGTTCAGCGGTCTTCTTGCCCACGCCGGGAATCTTGGTGAGCCGCGCGTAATCGTTGGTGCGAATCGCTCCCACCATGTCGGCTGTGGCAATACCGCTAAGGATGGTGATGGCCAGCTTGGGCCCAATGCCGCTGACGGTGATGAGTTTTTCGAAGAGCTGCTTCTCTTCGGGGCGCAGAAATCCGTAGAGAGCCAGCGCATCTTCGCGGACGTGGGTATGGATATGCAGCGCGACTTCGCTGCCCATCGCGGGCAATTCCGAAAAAGTAGGAACAGAGATGGTGACGTCGTACCCCACGCCTGCGGCTTCGACGATGGCCTGGCTGGGATGCTTCGAGATGAGGCGGCCGCGGAGATGAGCAATCATGGTGCAGTTGTCAGTTGTCGGTAGTCAGTTGTCAGTAAGAAGTTTGCAGTTCTCAGTTGCCAAGGATGAAGAATGTCCGCGACGTCTGTCGTCCTTACGGGACTCGGTCCTGTTTAACAATCAACCCAGCCCGCCGCGGCGGACTGGGTTAAGCTCTGTTGCGCCTACGGCGCGGGGTCGGCAAGAGGCGTGACAGCTTTCAATCACCGCCAACTCCCCACTACCAACTTCTTTCTGACAACCGACCAACTTTCCTACTGCCTTCTCCGGTGATAGATGGCGAACTCGTATCCTGGATTTGGCGGGAAGAGTTCGTTGATTTTGCGCAGCCGTTCAGCCAGGGCACCGGGGGCGAGCAGCGGATAATCGCGCTCGCGCAGCTCGTGATAGTCCACATCCACATAGAGCGACAGCAGATAGACGGCGATGGCATCGGCGAAGGTGGCGAGCAGGAATTCGTGGCGGGCCTTCTCCGCCTCGGGACCATTGGCGGTTGCGACTTTGCGCAACTCATAGGCGTCCAGGGAGGTCTCGCCGCGCGCTTTGTCCTGCACCTGCTTCCACACCAGGTCGGCAAAGTCCTGCGAGACGCCAATCTCGTCGACGAAGTTGTGGCCGATATTGATAAAGAACTCGAAGGCGATGGCGAAGCTGTCTTCCATCAGCCGGGTGGAAATAAAGACGTATTGCGAGTCTCCGACCTTGTGGTCGCGGTGGCAGATCGCGCTGTCGGAAAGCTGCACGTCGTAACGATCGGCGATGAGCGTCTCGTCGCCCAGATTAAGGGTGAGGGGAACGAAGTAGTAGGCCTTGCGGGCAAGGGCCGCCGCGATGGTGCGCGGTACCGCGGAGACGAGGCGGTCGAGGTCAGTGGCCGAGGCGGTCACTTCGCCGGAAATGGCGTAGCAAATACCGTTCGGGGCCTGCGTGACCGGCGCCAGGCTGACCACTTCGGCCGGCGTGCGCGTAATAGCTTGAGAGGTTTGCGACATGAAAGACCGATTGTAACCCACGCGCAATCGCGCAGCGGCCCAAGCGGGAAGGCCCACGCCTGTTGTAACCTGTTTGGGTATGGCAGGTTCAGCCTTGGTTGCCGCAAAGCATCCGAGCCGATTCTCAATCGTGTTCGCCTCCGCAGTGAGGGTGTTGTTCGCCACCCTGCTGTTCACGGCCGGGGGCATGGGCGTGGGATTGCTGCTCGGGATCCTCGGTACGCTCACCTGGGGCGCAATGCACGGCGGAAACATCGACATGACCATTGCCTACCGCCACGTCGCGGTTCCGATCGCTGTCGGGCTGGGAACCGTCGCCTTCTTCGGTTCGATCTATCTTGAAGTGCGCGCGCGTCGAACATCGCAGGAGCGCTAGGGCGCTCCCATCCTGCAAGCTCAACTCTCAAAGGCCTCAGTCGACGAGCGTACAGGAATCCTGTACGCTAATCATCAGGAGTTACCCATGCCGCTGGAAACCACATACACAAGTTTGCGCGAGCGGCTGGCCTCGGTGCTGGACCAGGTCAGCAACGATCAGGAGATTGTGATCGTGCGCCGTCGCGGAGCCAGGGATGTCGCCATGATTCCGGCTGACGAGCTGGCGGGGTTGATGGAGACAGCGCATCTGTTGCGATCTCCGAAGAATGCGCGGCGTCTGTTAGCGGCGCTGCGGCGCGCCAAGCTGGGAAAAACGAAGCCACATTCGCTGGACAAACTGCGACGGGAAATGGGACTTGACGAGAGACGTTAAGCGAGAATCCGTCTTCCACCCGGAATTTCGGGAAGACCTGGCGTACTGGACGAAAACCGATCGGAAGCTTGCGCTGAGGGTTCTCGAACTGGTCGAGGCGGTGATGCGCGATCCTTTCGATGGCATAGGCAAGCCGGAAGCGTTGAAGCACCAACTTGCCGAGGTCTGGTCGCGACGGATTACGCAGGAACACCGGCTGGTGTATCAGGTTGGCGAAACGCGGATTGATTTTTTGCAAGCCCGTTATCACTACTAAAATCGAAGTACCGAAAAGGTAAGGCCCTTATGTCTGAAACCATTCATGTGAAGCTGCCGGACGGCAGCGTAAAAGATGTTCCCCGCGGTACCTCCGCGCTGGATATTGCAAAGAGCATCAGCCCGCGACTGGCCGATGCGGCACTGGTGGCGCAGGTGAAGCCGATGGCGTCCAACGGCAATGGGACCAAGCCGGCCGACGATGCCTCTGCCGCTGCGACGGCAACTGACGCCGCGCCGAGTGCGAACGACGCGAGGCTGGTCGATCTCGCGCGTCCGCTGGAAGGCGATACCGAGCTGCGCATTCTTACCGAGCGCGATCCTGAAGCGCTGGAAGTGTATCGCCACTCGTCGGCGCACCTGATGGCCGCGGCAGTGCTCGAGCTGTTTCCCGAGACCAAGCTCGGCCATGGTCCGGCGACGGAGAGCGGATTCTTCTACGACTTCTATCGCGAGAAGCCTTTCACGCCGGAAGACCTCGAGGCCATCGAGAAGAAGATGCAGGAGCTGGCGAAGCAGGACCTTCCCTATGCGCGCGAATTTCTGCCTCGCGCGGAGGGCCTGGAGCGCTTCAAGTCGGAAGGCGACTTCATGAAGTGCCACTTCATCGAGCAGTTCACCACGCCTGAAGAGAAGATTTCCCTCTATAAGACGGGCAAGTTCACCGACTTCTGCCGCGGGCCGCACATTCCGTCGACCGGACGCATCAAGGCGTTCAAACTGCTGAGCATTTCGGGCGCGTTCTGGCTGGGCGACGAAAAGAATCCTCAGCTGCAGCGCATTTACGGGACGTCGTTCTTCTCCAAGAAAGACATGGACGATTACCTGCACAAGCTGGAGGAGGCAAAGAAGCGCGACCATCGCGTGCTGGGCAAGCAGCTTGACCTGTTCTCGATTCAGGAGCTTGCCGGGCCGGGGCTGATTTTCTGGCATCCCAAGGGCGGCCTCATTCGCAAAGAGATGGAAGACTGGATGCGCGATGAGTACCTGCGGCGCGGCTACTCGCTGGTGTTTACGCCGCACGTGGCGCGCACCGACTTGTGGAAGACCAGCGGGCACGCCGGCTATTACGCGCAAAACATGTTCACGCCCATGGAACTGGACGACGCGGAATATCGCATGAAGCCGATGAATTGTCCGTTCCACATCCTGATCTATCGGGACTCGCTGAAGTCGTATCGCGATTTGCCGGTGCGGCTGGGCGAGTTGGGCACGGTGTATCGGTACGAGCGCTCGGGCGTGATGCACGGACTGTTGCGCGTGCGCGGCTTTACGCAGGATGACGCGCACATCTTCTGCACGCCGGAGCAGATTGAAGATGAAGTTGTAGGCTGCATCGATTTTGCGCTGGCGGTGCTGAAGACCTTCGGCTTCGATGCAGTTCCAGGTTGAGCTTTCGACGTGGGACCCGAACGATCAGAAGACGTATGCGGGGCGTCCAGACCAATGGGAGATGGCACAACGCTCGCTGGAAACGGCGCTGAGCCGCCGCGAGATTCCGTATAAGACGATCCCCGGCGAAGCGGCGTTTTATGGGCCGAAGATTGACATCAAGCTGGTCGATGCCATTGGACGGCTGTGGCAGCTCTCGACGGTGCAGTTCGACTTCACGCTGCCGGAGCGCTTCGAACTGGAATACGTCGGCGAAGATGGCAAGCGGCATCAGCCGCTGATGGTGCACCGCGCGCTGTATGGCTCGGTGGAGCGCTTCTTCGGCGTGCTGATCGAGCACTACGCGGGAGCGTTTCCGGTGTGGCTGTCACCGGTGCAGGTGGCGATCATTCCTATCGGCGAAAAGCATCATGCGTATGCGAACGAAATCGGCGAGAAGCTGAAGGCCGAAGGCGTGCGTGTGAATGTTGATTTGCGGAACGAGAAGATGAACGCCAAGATCCGCGAGCACGCGCTGCAGAAGGTGCCATTCCAACTTGTAGTCGGCGACAAGGAGCTGGACGCCATGCAGGTGAACGTTCGTGTGCGCGGCCAGGAAAAGGCGGAAGGCTCGGTTCCGGTGGGCGAGTTCATCGCGCGGGTGAAGAAGCTGATCCAGGAGAAGAGTCCTACGTTGTAGGACGCGAGCCATCGGGTGAGCGATTCAGCGCAATCTGACTTACCTGTGGTAAGATTAATCTATGGAGCAGGTTACGGTATCATCGAAGGGGCAAATTGCGATCCCGAAACAGGTTCGTGAGGCTCTTAATCTCGCCGAAGGATCAAAGCTGACACTTGAAGTGCGTGGGCAGGAGATCGTGCTTTCAAAAGGCGATGCCTGGAGAAAGCTTAAGGGTGCCGCCGCTGACATGGGCGACATGATGGAAACGTTTGCGGCCTTCCGGAAGGAGGAGCGCGAACGTGAAGACCCGCGTTCTTGACTCCTGGCCCGTTCTCGAGTGGATGAATGGCAGGCAGCCTGCCACGAGCGCGGTCGACAGCCTCTTGAACGAATCGCTTGCGGGCACAGCGCGGCTCTTCATGAGCGCGATCAATGCCGGCGAGGTGTATTACTTCCTTCGAAAAACGCACAGCGAAAAAATCGCGGAATCCTGGCGTGAGCTGTCCGGAACTGTACCTGCAACGATTGAAGTACCAACCGCCAATGAAATCTGGGATGCGGCGCTGCTAAAAGGGCAGTACCCGATTGCGTACGCGGATGCATTTGCCGCGGCGCTGGCGCAGAAATACCACTGTCCGCTGGTAACCGGCGATCCTGAATTTCGAGTTATTGCGGGCCTGGAGTTGGACTGGATCGACAGAACGATCTAGGTAGACTGAGATCCGCCCCGTTCCGTCCAGGTTTCACGTGTCCTCCTGAATGTCTCACCGAGCAAAATCGCCCGAAATATCCCACGGCACCGCCGTCCTGATCATTGCCATCTCGGCCACGATCTGGGGAGGCGGCTTTCCGGCGACGCGCATTGCGCTGAACGGCGGCATGTCAGTCGGCGTGCTGATGGCAATGCGCTTTATCGTGGCCGGTGGATTGATGGCCATCATCGTGGGCGCCAAAGGAATTCCGCTGCGGCGGCGCGGCGTAATTGACGGCATCTGGCTGGGAATTGTGCTGGCCACACTCTTCTGGTTGCAAACCGACGGGATGCAATTCACCACCACGGCAAAGTCAGGGTTCATCACCGGCCTGTATGTGTTGTTCACGCCGCTGATCGCCGTCGCCATTGGCCAGCAGGTGAAACTCACATCGCTGGTGGGAGCGGTTATTGCAACCTTCGGCCTCTATCTGCTGGTGCAGGCCCCTACTGCGGCGTGGTCTGGCAACGCGCTAGGGGGCGTGTTCGGAAGAATGAACCGCGGCGATGTGGAGACGCTGGTTTGCGCTTTGCTCTGCGCGGTTCACATCGTGCTGATGGGCAGCTTCGCGCGGAGATCGGACGCATGGCTGCTTGCCAGCTCACAAGTCATCACCTGCGGGATCATCTCGGCCGTGATCGCGATTGCCGGCAGTGGCGGAGCGGCTCCGGCGAGAGGCCTGTCGAACTCGCATGCAGTGCTGGCCACACTGTACCTCGCGGTGTTCTCAACTGTGTTTGCCTTCTGGGCGCAGGCCACGGCGCAAACCCGGCTGGGGCCGACCGAAGCCGCAGTTCTGTTTTCGCTGGAGCCGGTGGTAGCAGCTCTGCTGAGTGTTTATTGGCTCAAAGAGCCGATGACGGGACGGCAGGCCTTTGGCGGAGGCTTGATCGTGTTTGCGATGATTGTTGCTGAAGCGTTGCCGCATATGTTCAGGGCGATCACGGTTCCGGATACCAGGCCGTGAAGAAAGTTGTCAGTTGGGTGGTCAGTTGTCAGAAAGGCGGGTGTCAGGTATCAGGTGTCGGAAAGCTACCAGCCGCCAGCCGCCAGCTACCGGCAGGAAGCCGCCAGCTACGAAATGACAACAATTCAAGGGCTTCGCTGACTCCGTGTTCTCCGTGCTCTCCGTGGTAAAGTCCTCTCCTGCTTACAAAAAAAGCAACTGCCAAGTACTTTCTAGCCGTCTAACATGGGTGGAGTAGGTAGAATTTCGTTTCTGAGCACCTTATGCGTTGGCTGATTTCCAGTTTGATTTTGGGCGGGCTGATCTGGTGTGGGCCGATCGGATTCGCACAGCAGCAAGGCAACATCGATCCCGTGGCTGTGGTTCGCCGTGCCACGCAGAATGAAATTGCCGCGACGGGGCCGACCAAGGCTCCGTTTTTCATGTACCGGGACCATACGCAATACAAAGATCACTCCATTACCACGGAAGCGATTGAGACTCCCGAGGGTGGGCTGAACCGGACGCTCGCGAAGAACGGCAAGCCGCTGAGCGCGGAAGAGCAGGCGGACGCCGATCAGAAGCTGAAGAGCTATGCCTATGACAAAGAGGCACGTAGCAAGAAGCGGCAATCGAATCACGAGGACGATCAGCGCTCGATTACGCTGATGCGGAGCCTGCCCGATGCGTTCAATTACAACGTCATAGGAGTGACGAAAGCCGCAAACGGGCACGAGATGGTGAAGCTCGGCTTCAAGGCGAAGCCGGGATGGAGTGCGCCTACGCATGAAACGCGCGTGCTGGAAGGCATGGACGGCAACATGGTGATCGATAATACTGCCGGACGAATCGCAGAAATTAACGGCGAACTTTTCAAGGACGTGGATTTCGGGTGGGGTATCCTCGGCCGTTTGTTCAAAGGTGGGAAGTTCATCATCCACCAGGCCGAGGTCGGCCAGGGCAAGTGGGAAGAGACGCAGGAGCGGTTGCAGTTCAACGGCAAGATTTTGATGGTGAAGAGTTTGACGATTGATTCGAACGAGACTATGAGCGACTTCCGCCCGGTGCCCTCGAATATAACTACAGCGCAGGCGTTGCAGTTTCTGCAGAATCCGGATGAAGTGGTTGCTGCTTCGAATGCGGAAGGGTCGGCGGGGAAGCAGTAAGAAGAAAGTAATCAGTGATTAGTAGTTAGTATTTAGCCAAAGAGGCTCCCGTAGTTTACTCGGGTGCGAGACAACAAAAGCGGACCCTGAGTGGAATTCCAGGGTCCGCTTTTTTCTGCGTTAGAAATGACCCTTAAATCAGGCAGCTTGCGATGCGTTCGACTGCCCAATCGATCTCCTCGCGGGTGATGACGAGCGGAGGCGCGATGCGGATCACCAATTCATGCGTCTCTTTGCAGAGCAAGCCAGCTTCTTTGAGTTTTTCGCAGAAGGGCCGCGCCGGAGTATTCAACTCAATTCCAATCCACAGACCACTGCCGCGAACTTCGCGAATGTAGGGGCTGCGAATCTGGCGCAGCTTTTCCAGGAAGTACGAGCCCAGTTCGGCAGAGCGCTCGATGAGCTTTTCGTCGACCAGCACGCGCAGTGCAGTCCGGGCCACCGCGCAGCCCAGGGGATTGCCGCCAAAGGTGCTGCCGTGATCGCCTGGCTTGAACACGCCCAGCACTTCTTTTGAGCCGAGCACTGCCGATACGGGGTAGAATCCGCCAGCGAGCGCTTTGCCAATGATGACCAGGTCGGGATGCACGCCCTCGTGCTGATGCGCGAACACTCTTCCGGTGCGGCCGAGGCCGGACTGGATCTCGTCGGCGATGAACAACACGTTGTTGGCGCGGCAAAGCTCTTCCACCTGCCGCAGATATCCGGCCGGAGGGATGAGGATGCCCGCTTCGCCCTGGATCGGCTCCACCAGGAACGCGCAAGTGTTCGGCGTGATGGCCGCGGCCAGAGCGGTGGCGTCGCCGAAGGGGACGATCTTGAAGCCGGGAGTGAACGGCCCGAAACCGTCGCGGTACTGCTCATCGGTGGAGAAGCCGACAATCGTGGTGGTGCGTCCGTGGAAGTTGTTGGCGCAGACAATGATCTCGGCTTTGCCATCGGAAATGCCTTTGACCTTATAGCCCCACTTGCGGGCGGCCTTGATCGCGGTTTCGACGGCTTCGGCGCCGGAGTTCATAGGCAACGTCATGTCGAAGCCGGTGAGCTGGTGCAGTTCCTCGTAGAGCAGCGGAAGCTGATCGTTGCGGAAGGCGCGCGAGGTGAGCGTGACCTTGCTGGCCTGGTCGATCAAGGTGGCCAGGATTTTGGGATGGCAATGTCCCTGGTTGACCGCCGAGTACGACGCCAGGCAGTCGAGGTAGCGGTTGCCGTCGATGTCGTAGACCCAGACGCCTTCGGCGCGCTCGATAACCACGTCGAGTGGATGATAGTTGTGAGCTCCATAAGCTTCTTCGAGCTCGATGTAGTGCTGGGTCGCGGTGCGATCTTTCGTAAGAGTCATAGTTTCCTCGGGGAGAGAATAGCGATGTCAGCAATTAGCAATTAGCGCCCGGCATTTGGCATTTAGCACTTGGCAACCGAGGCTCGAAAGGGTTTACGGATTTGCGAAAAACCTGCCATCCCTACGGGACTCGGATCCTTTTTTGCGTTGCACCCAGCGCTGAAGCGCTGGGCTAAGCTCTGCTGCGCCTACGGCGCGTGAACCTTTTTGTCTTTGCGCCTCTCGCGCGTAGGCAAAAGATTCCAAACGCTTCCTCGGGTCAAGGCTATTCCAGGACAAAGTGTTCAAAGGAACTTGCCATTCCCTAATTGCCAATCGCAGCCAATTGCCAGTGCCAAATGCTCCAAGTGCTAATTACCAAGTGCCAAGTGCTAATTGCTAATTGCTTTTCACTTTCCATCCAACAGCATAGTCAGCAAGGCCATACGTACATACAAACCATTCGCGGCCTGGCGGAAGTACATGGCGCGCGGATCTTCATCCACGGTTTTGTCCAGCTCGACGGTGCGAGGCAGCGGGTGCAGAATCATCGCGTCCGCACGCATCTGCTTCAGCACAGAAGAGTCAATGGCGAAACGAAGCGGCGGAGTAATGCCTGCGGCCCGGTGCGGGCGAATGCGCGTCTGGTACACGACATCGACTTCGCCCAGCACCCGGTCGATCCGGTTCTCAATTTCATAGCGGACGCCATGACGCTCAAGGTACTGCAGGATGTCGGGCTTCATCTGCAATTCCGTTGGGCTGACAAAGAAAATCTTCACTCGGTCGAACTTCGCCAGGAGGTAGGCCAGTGAACGCACCGAGCGCCCGCGATCGAGTTCGCCAATGAAGGCGATGCTCAGTCCGTCGAGGGGGCGCTCGCGATAGATGGTGTACAAGTCGAGCAGCGCCTGCGTCGGATGCTGGCCGCCGTCGCCGTCTCCGGCGTTGATGACGGGTACGGGTGACACCTTGGCTGCGCGCGCGGCACCGCCGGTTTCATGGTGGCGGATGACGACCAGATCGCAGTAGCTGCCCACGATGCGGATAGTGTCTTCCACCTGTTCGCCTTCAATCTCCGACGAGAAAGAGCGGGCATGCTCGGTGGAGATGACACGTCCTCCCAGGCGCTGCATGGCAGCCTCAAAGCACAGGCGAGTGCGCGTCGAAGGCTCATAAAAAATGCTGGCCAGGATGCGTCCCTGATAATCAAGGGTGCCGCCGCGGGCGACAATGCGCTCCATCTGGCGGGTGCGGTCGAACAGGTCCATCAGCAAGGGAACGGTGAACTGTTGCGACTCCACCACGTGCCGGAGGGGGAGTAGCGGTGCGTCGTTGCCCTGCCGGGCGGTACGCGATTCCAGCGCTTCTAGCGGCATGTCAACACCTCAACATTTTCATAGCTCGTGAGCGGAAGGGGACTGGGAATGATGTGGGTTCCGGCAGAACCTTTCACGGCTTCGGCCAGGTGCTCGAATGACGTAATCACAGCTTCTTTGCCGCCGCGCCGGAGGAAGCTTAACACCGATTCGACTTTGGGCCCCATATTGCCGGGCGGAAAGTGTCCGGCGCGATAATGCTCTTCCAATTCGAAAACGGTGGCGCGCAATATTGGCGACTGATCCGGCTTCTTGTAGTTCAGGTAAACAAAGTCGGTATCGGTGGAGATGGCGAACAGATCGACACCAAGTTGCGATGCCAGCACCGCCGAGGCGCGGTCCTTATCGATCACCGCTTCGACGCCGCGCAGTGCGCCGTCTTCGCGCAACACGGGAATGCCTCCGCCGCCGGTACAGACAACGAGCGCGCCCGCCTCGACTAGATCGCGGATGAGTTCGAGTTCGACGATTTCCAGCGGCTCGGGGGAGGGAACCACACGGCGATAGCCACGCGCAGCATCTTCGACAATCTGCCATCCGAGGGTACGGCGTTTCTCTTCGGCGTCGGATCGCGAATAAAACGGTCCGATGGGTTTGGTGGGATGAAGCATGGCCGGATCGTCGGCCGACACCACGGTCTGTGTCACCACGCAGACCACGGGAATCTTGAGTCCGGCCAAGGCAAATTCGTTGTGCAGCGATTGCGCCAGCAGATACCCGATTTCTCCCTGGCTGCAAGCGCCACAGACATCGAGCGTCTGGCTGTATGCCACATCCGAAGCACGTTCCGAGCGGAGCAACTGCGCTCCCACCTGCGGTCCGTTGCCGTGGGTAATCACCAGCCGGTAACCCAGCTCGATCATGGAGCGAATGGCGGCGGCGGTGCGCCGTGTATTTGCCAGTTGCTCAGTGATTGTGCCCTTTTCGCCCGCGCGGATCAGCGAATTTCCGCCGACCGCCACCAGCGCAGTCTTCGACATAAATACCGCCCTTCGCCGTTCGCTCTTCGCCGAAACGGTTTGTCTGCGCGACTCATTCAAGCCGCGCAGAACAAACCCTTCGTTCGAGCAGCGATGCGACTGACCCTGCGCTACCGCTACGTTGCCAGTTCGGCAACCTGTTCCGTTGCCGCGTGACGCATTTCTGCGGACTGGTCCGACATCAGTTCCAGCATGATCGCCTTCTGCGCATGCAGCCGGTTCTCCGCCTGCTGAAAGACGAACGATTGTGGCGAATCGATCACTTCATCGGTGACCTCGTCGCCGCGATGCGCCGGCAGGCAGTGCAGGAAGATCGCATCGTTCTTCGCTTGAGCAAAGAGCGCTGCGTTTACCTGGTAGGGACGGAAAACCTGCATACGTTTTTGCGCTTCGCCCTCTTGCCCCATACTGGCCCACACGTCGGTGTAAACCACATCGGCGCCAAACACTGCCGATTCCGGGTCATGCGTCAGGGTGATGCTGCCGTGGGTCTCGGCGCATTGCAGCCGTGCCCACGAGGTGGCATCCAGGTTGGGCTCGTAATGCGGCGGAGTGGCGACCCAGACGTTGGCTCCCAGTTGGGCACCGGCGAACATCAGCGAGTGCGCCACATTGTTGCCGTCTCCGATGTAAGCCACCTTCAATCCGGCGATGCGGCCCTTGATCTCAAGCATGGTCATGTAGTCGGCCATGGCCTGGCAGGGATGACTGAAGTCAGTCAAGCCATTGATCACCGGGACGCGCGCACAGCGTGCCATCTCTTCCACAATGTCGTGCGAGAAGGTCCGGATCATGATGCCTTGCACCATGCGCTCCAGGTTCCTGGCGACATCGTGTACCGACTCGCGCTTGCCCAAGCTGATCTCGGCGGGAGAGAGGTACACGGGATGGCCGCCGAGCTCCTCGATACCGACGTCGAAGCTCACACGAGTGCGCAACGACGGCTTCTCGAATATCATGGCTAGAGTTTTGCCCTTTAGCGATTGCGAGTAAGCCGAAGGATTGGCTTTGATCATGCAGGCGACGTGCAGGAAATGGCGCACGTCGCCGGGCCCGAAATCACGCAGCGATACAAAGTCCTTGCAATGCATCGTTACCTCCCTGCGTCGACCAGAACGCGCTGATGCTGCTGGGTGAATTGCTCGATGAGCCGGGGGATTTCCGGCGTGCCAAGCTCCTCCACTTCGTAGCGCACGCGGATGCTGGGCTTGTCGATGTGGATGGTACGAGCCAGATCGATTGGCGTCGCCACCAGCACCACATCGCAAGGTACGCGCTGGATGGTTTCCTGCAGCTCGTGACGCTGGGTATCGCTGTAGCCCATGGCGGGCAGCAGCTTGCCCAGATGCGGGAACTTCTCAAACGTCTTCTTGATAGAGCCGACAGCATAAGGCCGGGGATCCACCACCTCGCCGGCTTTGTAGCGGTCGGCAGCCACGATGCCAGCGCCGTAACGCATTTCGCCATGGGTAAGGGTTGGGCCGTCTTCGATCACCAGCACGCGTTTCCCGGCGATGCTTCCGGGATCGGCAATGGTGACGCGACATGCGGTCTCGATCACCTTGGCGGTTGGGTTATGTTGCGCGATATTGCGACGGACGGTCTCCACCGCATCCGGATTCGCGGTATCGACCTTGTTGATGATGAGCACGTGCGCCGTGCGGAAATTAACCTCGCCGGGGTAATAGGCGAGTTCGTGTCCGGGGCGATGCGGGTCAAGCACCACCATGTCGAGGTCAGGACGATAGAAGGAAGTGTCGTTGTTGCCGCCATCCCAGAGAATGACGTCGCCATCCTGCTCGGCCGCCTTCATGATCTCGTAGTAGTCGACACCGGCGTAGACGATGGTTCCTTCAGCGAGGTGGGGCTCGTACTCTTCCCGCTCCTCAATGGTGCACTCATAGCGGTCGAGGTCAGCCATGGTCGCGAAGCGCTCGCAGCACTGGGCGGCGAGATCGCCGTAGGGCATGGGGTGACGGATGACAACCGGCTTCCATCCCTGCTTTCGCAACTCGGCAGCGACCCGCCGTGACACGGGACTCTTGCCGCATCCGGTGCGAACGGCACATACGGAGACCACCGGTACCGCTGACTGCAGCTGCGTGCGCTGGGCACCCAGCAGCCAAAAATCTGCGCCTGAGCCGACGGCACGGGAAGCGAGATGCATGAGCGTCTCGTGCTTAACATCGCTATAGGAGAAGACAACGATATCGACCTCTTCGTCGCGGATGATTTCTTCCATGCGGTGTTCTTCAACGATGGGAATACCTTGAGGGTAGAGAGCGCCGGCTAATTCCGGCGGATACTTTCGACCTGCGATGTCGGGAATTTGGTTGGCGGTGAATGCAACTACGTCAAACTCTGGTTTGTTACGGAAGATAAGGTTGAAGTTATGAAAATCTCGGCCTGCAGCACCAAGAATGAGAACTCGTCTCATGGTGGGTTAAAGCGTCATTAGACCCATGATGTGGGGACACTTTCTCCTCGCCCTGATGGTGAGCCTCGATTCGCACAAGCGCAGTGAGGGTTATCACGTGACGGGACGTGCAATGTCACACGACGTCGGTGAGGAGATACCCAAGGAATCCGAGGGACCGGGCCGATGCGAGTAGCGCAGAGCTGCGGTTGACGGCCTTGCGCTGGCATTTCTCCTCGTACACTTCGGTTCGCTTCTTCCCGAATCGGTTACCAGGTCACATCTTCGCGTGCGGTCCGTCACTGACTTGGCCCAGCACTGGCTGCTATAGGACAGGCTTGGCCTCCTGTGAGGTCTAAGGACGAGCGTGGGGCATAATCCGTAGACCTATTCCCCGCAGACCAGGACCTGGTATCACTTCAGCGATCCTGTGGGTCACTCCGCACGCTCCCTTGGGTACTCCAGTTAAGGTTTTGCTGTAGCTACTTCGAACACCAAGTCTTCTTCCCAGGTAGCGGTACTCACATTCAGACATAACGCGAGCTTATCCATTCGCCCGTGTGGACAAGTTGCGACGGATACGGAGATCCTCATGAACGCAAGAGTGAAGGTTCCCTGGCCGGTTGTAATTTCCCTTCTACTGGTTCTAACCGCCTCCATGCCCGGCTTTGCCCAGTGTTATCTCAGCCAGGGTTGCGCGCCCCAAGACCTGCTGACCTACCAGCCCAATCCGGCTACTGGACAGGTTTACCACGGAGATGGCGCTTCGAATAACGGCGGTGGTGGGTGGAGCACCAACAATGCTGATGTGAATCAGTGCTTAAGCTGCCACTACGGCACTGACACTTATCCATATCTGTGGACTGGCCATAAGAACACTTTGCGGAAGTTTGCTCCTGGAACTCTGTGGGGCGGCCCGGATGGCACTCTGTATCCGACTACGGATCCTTATTACGGATCGGGCAGCACCTTTGATTGGATCAACGGCAAGATAACCTTGGGGTGGTGCGATCCGCTGGCTACTCCACTGCTGAATGGATTGCCGGTCATCGATCCGTACTGCAAGTTTCCGTGGTACACGTTGCCCAACTCCCATGCGCCGGCTCCGTATACGCCGGTGGCCCAGACAGAACAGGCTGGCGGAGTTCGCAACATCTATTACCTGAAGGGTGGCTGGATGAATTACGGCGGGACGGGGAATCCGTCTGCCACGCAGCTAGGTACGGTTTTCGATAGCGGCCACACCGGGCAGCTCTATCCCAACGGCAATTACGATTGCGCGCGCTGCCACACCACCGGCTACAACTTCGATGGCTGGGGTCCTGAGCCCACGAGCAATACCAATAGCCAGATTGCCTGGATTCCGAACGGCAAGCTTCCGCGCATCCCAACCGACGGGTACGTCGCGCCGGGCACCAGCGGAACTTCGTCCTGGTTCATGACCGGCATACAGTGCGAACGTTGTCACGTGGCTGCCTATACCTGGGGATCGCATCCCTACGACAACGTGTATGTCACCCAGGCGCACGATGAGCAGTCAACCGCTTTGTGCATGGAATGCCATCGCCAGGACAAGGTTACGATGGCGAGCGGGAACCAGACCGGGAGCATCGTTCCGGCGAATCCGCTTACCACAAACGATCACGGATACTGCTCTGACCTGTCAGGGTCGGCTTATTCGACTTGCGTACAGAACCCCTCCAACCAGTGGGTCTACAAACCGCAGGTCGATCACGCGCAGGGACAGCAGTTCCTGAACAGTCCACATGCGCGTTTTACCGGGAACCTGAATCAGAACGCGCAGAACTCGCCGGACCTGTCGATCACGATTGCCGGGAGCTATAACAGTTATTTCAGCAAGGCCCCGGCTGATCCAAGCAAGAACAATGGCTGCGTCGGATGTCATGATCCGCACCAGAGCACTGCGGCCGGCGTTCCAGCGAATGAAGCGAAACAGCCGATCGTCCAGACCTGCGATAAGTGTCACGCGCTGTCGCAGAACATCATCCAGACCACCGGCCATCCCACGGGACCGCTAACTCCGTTCCCGACCGGCACTCAGGCAGATATTCCCGGTGCTTGCGTCACCTGCCACATGCAGGGAGCCTTGGGACAGGCACAGAGCCACTTCTTCCGTATCCAGACCAACGAAACCTACTACACCTATCCCAATCCCGAGCAGCTTTATATCGAGAACCTGACCGGTCTGGGAACCTGGCCGTCGCTCTCCCGCTATAGCGGACAGGCTTACAATCAGGCGACCTGGCTGGATGTTGACCTGGCCTGCGGGCAGTGCCACATCGGTGGCGACGGCGTTACCAACCCTTATGGATTAACCCCGCCGGCGGGACTGCCAGGTTCGCATGCTTTCACTAGAAGCCAACTAGCCCAGATGGCGGTTGGAATCCATAACGACGATCCCGGAGTTCCGAGACCGACGTACTCTCCATCGCCAGGCACATACACTCATCCCGTAACGGTCACCATATCCGATACCATGCAGGGCGTCACCATCTACTACACGACAGATGGAACGGTGCCGCTGAGGACCTCACCCATCTATAACGGGCCCATCACCATTACGACCAGTACGCCATTCCAGGCGATTGGCGTGATTCAAGGGATGCCGCAAAGCGACATAGCTTACGCGAGCTATAACATCAATCTGCCCACAGCTCCGGCGCCGCAGTTCTCGCCGCCACCATCAACGTATAGTTCGGCGCAGTCGGTGACACTTTCCAACACTGCCAGCCTGCCGATGTACTACACGCTGGACGGGTCGAATCCGACAACCAGCTCGACGCCGTATAGCGGGGCGATTTCCGTCACTAAGAACACGACCATCAAGGCGATTACGGCTGGCTATGGATATCAGAACAGTCAGGTCTCCACTGGCAACTACTATATCCAGGCGCCAACGCCGACGTTCTCGCCGGGCTCGGGGAGCTATTCCAATCCGCCGATTGCTGTGACTATTTCAGATACCGCCAGCGGAACGACCATCTACTACACGGCCGACGGGTCAACGCCGACAACCAATTCAACTTCCTGCCCGAATCCGTGCAGTCTTTCGGTTTCAACCACAACTACTCTGAAGGCCATCGCTTCGGGTGGAGGCTACGTATCCGGTAACGTTGCGGTGGCGACGTACACTATCGCAGCCAGCAATCCAGTCTTCTCGCCCAGCCCAGGTACGTTCTACGCGCCGCTCACGGTGACCATCACCGACTCGACGCAGAACGTGCTGATCTACTACACCACCGATGGCTCGACGCCGACCACCGGATCGCCGTCTTGTTCCAGCCCGTGTACGGTGGCCATCAATAAGACAACTACTCTGAAGGCAATCGCGAAAGGAAACGGTATTTCGCAGAGCGGAGTGACAGTGGGTGTGTATACCTTGGCGGCCCAGACGCCTACGTTCTCACCCGGCTCGGGAAGCTATACGTCGCCGCTGTCAGCAACTATCTCGGATACCACAGCCGGGGTAACCATCTACTATGCGATCAACGGCTTCCCATCGACGGGTGGGCCATCGTGCTCGAGTCCATGCAGCATCACTGTTACGGGCACGGGATCGACCATAGTCAGAGCATTCGCATCGGGGAATGGTTATTCACAGGGCGGTACTGGAGTAGTCACCTATAATCTCCACTAACGACAGAAAAGAGCAAGCATCTCTTCATGATCTACTTCCTCCAAGGCCTCGCGAAATGCGGGGCCTTTTTTAGCAAGGATGAAGGGGAGATCTTCAGTTTATTTTCTTGGCTTCCCAACCCGCTGGGCGGTCGCAAACATGAGCGCGATGGTGTTCATGTCTTTAGGCTGAACTTTGCCGGGAGGAATGCGCATGTGGGTAAGGTCCTCCAGCTTGAGCAGCAAATCGACCAACGCCATGGAGTCGATGAGGCCGGAAGAGACCAGTGGAGTGTCTTGCTCGATCGCCATACCCGGCTTGCGAATCAATTCACTGATGTAGCCTGCCATCTGTTGCGCTTCCGGTGTCATAGGGACTACGCCTCCTGGCGTTCGTAGCTGAGTTCGGGATGCTCGCGCAAAAGCTTGTCGCAGGTGGTGGAGCGAGCAGGCTTGCCGGCCGTACTTTTGACGATCCACATCGGCGGTTTCAGGATGATGGTGCGAGCTGCTATTCCGAGCCCTGAAACGATGCTGCTGCGAATTTCGCTCTCGATCGCAACGGATTGGGCAAGCGATTCCTCGGCTTCTACTTCCGCGACTACGGCGATTTCTTCGGTCCCCAGGTCGGGATTGTAGATTCCCAGCGCGACCACTCGGCCATCGTGAATAGCCGGGTGCGACGATACGATTTCTTCGATGTCCTGGGGATAGATGTTTTCGCCCCCGATGATAAGCAAATCCTTCTTGCGGCCGACTACGAACAGCTCTCCGTCGCGATAGAAGCCCAGGTCGCCGGTGAGGTACCAGCCATCGATGAGCGCTTTCTGCGTCAGGTCGGGGCGATTGTAGTAGCCCTTGAACAGGCAGTCGCTGGCGATAAGAATCTCGCCAACGGCGTTCTCGCCCAATACGGCGCCGTCGTCGGAGACGATGCGAACCTGATGGTTCGGCAGCAGCTGGCCCGACGACACAAACGACACCGCGCCCGGGGTTCCTTCGGGTACGACAGAGATAACGTGCTCGCTACGGAAGCGCGCGCCGTCGGCCCAGATGCAGGTTGGGCCGCACGGATCGTCTACGCGTGATTGGGTGACAGCAAAAACATTTTCCGCCATCGCGTAGGACGACTGGAGTGCACTTGGCCTAAGTCCGAAGCGGCCAAACGCGCTGGCGAACTCCTTGACGCTTTTCTCGCGCACCGGCTCGGAGCAGTTAATCAGCGCGCGCAGCGACGAAAGATCGAGGGCGTCGAGGTGCTCGGGCCGGGTGCGACGCGGAAGAAATTGGAAGCCGAAGTTAGGCATCCAGGCCAGCGTGCATCGATGCTGCGTAATCACTTGCAACATAGTTTCAGGATGCAGTACCCAGTCCAGCGGCGACTGCATGACGATCGGCAGATGGTAGACCAGCGGCAACATGAAGCACGCGATCAATCCCATGTCGTGGTACAGAGGCAGCCAGCTATAGATGCGATCGGCCCCGCTGTCGATCTGCAAGGCGTCCGCCAGGTAGCGAAGTTGGGTGAGTACGGCGCGGTGCGTTAACGCCACACCCTTCTGCAATCCAGTGGTGCCGGCGGAGTGTTGGATGAATGCGATGTCGTCGGGATTGATATCGCTTGCGTCCGCCAGTTCCTCCACTGCAGGCGAGTTGCAGGCGCGAATTAACTGCGTGCCATCGCCGACTGCAACATGGGCCAGCAAATCCGTCGGCAAAGTCTTCGTCGATTACGATAACTTTCGCTGCGAGGTTGGCGGTCACTCCGGCCAGCCCCGAGCAATATTTGGCCGGCTCGATCTTGAAGTTGGGATAGGCGAGAAAAGCCGGCACTGCGCCCAGCATCATCGCCGCGGCAAAGCTGGCCATCGCCGCGATGGATTGCGGCATGATGATGACGACGCGGTCGCCGGGCCCACCCCGTGCTTCTTTAGCATGGTTGCCTGGCGGCGCGCCCGGCTGCGAAACTCTCCAAAGGTGACTTGCTCCTGCTCATCTTCGTCAACCCAATAGGTGACAAACGGCTGACCTGCGGGGGCAGCGGCGAGAGCTTCGATAAGGGTTTGAAACGCAGTCGGGGCGATCGTCGTAGCTTTGCTTTCCGAATTGACGCGCGCCGGCATAGTTCAGAACGTCCTGTACATGAACTGCGAGGTGCTTGCGCCCTGGGTCTGCGTAATCAGGACGACGATCAACAACGCAACGGTGTAGAGAGCAGGAAGCCAATACCATCGCCGACGTGCGAGCAGGCTGACGAATCCCGAGCGAGACTTCTCCGCGGCTTGCGCATCGTTCGAGGGCGTCTGCCGTCTGCAAGGCGATCGCGTACCCGAGGGCGATCACGAATATTAAGAGATAGAGGCTCAGGTCCAGAGCATGAGCCGGAATAGCTCGCCGGAGAGACCAATGCTCGAACGCATCTGGCTTGCTTGGGCCGATGAATTCGCGCGAAACAGAATCCATCCCAGGCTGACACTAGCGGTGGTTGCGACCCAGCCAGCGAGGTTCCACATCGCTTCCGGCGGATTCCAATCGAAACGCCTCTGCATCTGCTGCACTTGTCGATGCACGACCAGCAGCATTCCCTGATAGCAGCCCCATAGCACAAACAGCAGCGTCGCCTTATGCCACACGCCGAACAGAACCATCGAGATGACCAGCACCAGGTTGCGCCACCAAAGTTCGCGCCGCAAGCACCGCCAGCGGAAGAAAAACATAGTCGCGAATCCAGAACGACAGCGACATGTGCCAGCGCGTCCAGAACACCGAAGGAGTGTCGGAGGCGAAGGGGCGCGCGAAGTTTTCCGGCACCGTGAATCCTAGCACCTGCGCCGCGCCGATCGCGATGTGCGAGTATCCGGCGAAGTCGAAGAACAGTTGCAAGCCGTAGCCGAAGGCGAGGCACCAGACGTCCGGGCCGCGTCCAGTTGGTCACGTGGTCGAAGCCGCCGGTGATGCCTACGCCGCCGAGAACGCCGCGCCCCAGCAGCTTTGCCACTTGCATCATGAGCACGCCGATGGCGATTCGGCTGAAGCCGCGCTCGCGGTCCGGCCAGGGCACCCTGCTTCGCTGCGAAATTGCGGAAGCATGTCGGGCATGCGGCAGACCGGCCCGGAGATCGTCACCGGGAAAAACGCCATGTAGAGAGCGAATTCGACCAGCGAAGGATCGAGATCTTCGCCGCGATACAGATCGAAGAGATAGCTCATCGCCTGGAAGGTCCAGAAGGAGATGCCCAGCGGAAGCGCCAGATGCGCGAACCGCTGCAACGATGAGAACGGAAGCTGCACCGCAACCGGCGGCAGATATTTGAAGCGCCCAGCAACAGCAGATTCAGCAGAATGCCTAGGCTAAGAATCGATCGCGTGGGACTTACGTCGAATGCAATTGGCCAATGCCGTAGTTCATCAGCGTAGATGCGAGCAGGACGGCGGCGAACCACGGTTGCCATGTCAGGTAGAGCACATAGCTGGCAAGCAGAAGGCTGATTTGACGAACGGTGCGCGAGCGCATGGTGGCGAAGATTACCGCTTCAAGCAGGAAGAACGCGATGTAGAGAATGGTTTGCAACACGGAGTTCACCTCCGCCCGCGCTATTGCAGCCGCGTTCCATCGGGTCCAAAGACGGGGAATCCGTCCCACGGCTGCGAAAGTATCAACTGCTCGGCTCCTGCCTCGCGATCAAAGTTGTACAGGAACAGTCCGTAGTTGTAGTGCAGAACGCGATCATTGGGCCGCTGCGCGATGGCCGCGCGGTATTCGGCAGCCGTCGTCGTCAGGACTGTCCACCGGCGCTGTGCCGCCAAGGACAGCCGCAACTGCTGCTCCGCATGATTCAGCTGATTGGTAAACGGAGGCCGCTCCAATCGCTGCAACATTTCGTTGGTCATGCGATAGCGGTCATAACCGGTAAGGGCCAGCAGACGCTCGCACTCAGCTTCCGTAGGAATCTCATCGTCCTGAACCGGCTGTCCCGATATTTGAGTTGCGATCTTGCGAAACAGTTCGCGAGCCAGCAGGTAGTTTCCAGCAGGAGTCATGTGTACATGCTCATAGACCAGGTCGCTGCCGATGGTTCGCCGTCGGGGCTGTTCTGAGCGAAAAGATCGCTTCGGCATCCACAACTTCGGCCCCGTCGCGGCAGCCGAACGGTTGATCTGGTTGATGCTGCTGTCGGCACGGAAGCGCAGCGTGTCGAGATCGCGCGCACGCGCGAAGTGCTGCGCGGCTTGTTGCGTGTCTCCAATATTCTCCAGGCAGCGCGCAATGCGGAACTCCAGCTCGGCATACTGATCGTCGATCGCCGATGCCTCGACGATAGAGTTTGCAGCGCCTGCTCGTAATCGCCGGCGCTTTCCAGCGCGGCTGCCTTCCTCCACCAGGCCCGACCACTTATGCAGATCATCCTGACTCAGGCCCTCGCGATGTTGCGAAGCAAACGGAGCGCAATCTTTCAGGTTCGTTGCCACCGTGCTGACAATCACGCGCGCGCCGGCATCTTGCGAGGCTGTGATAGTGTCGCGCAGGTTGTGTGTCGAAGTTCGCGTAGGCATACTTCATCAGCGGAGAGGTGGCCGGGACTTGCTTGTCCAGAAACATCTCCATGCCGCTCCACTCTTGTTTCTGTGCGCCGAGCCTGCGTCAGCAACTGGCCAATGCGCGTGGAGCGAGAACCAGATGCTGGCGCGCACCACGGGCAGGCTCATGCCCGAGGAGACTGAGAACGGTGCCCGGCCCGTACGGGCCCACAACTTCGTTGTTGCCGGAGTAGATGATGACAAAGTCCGGCTGCAGCTTCGCCAGTCCTTTTGCAACCAGTAAAGAAACATGTGAGTTGATGGCGACGCTTCCGGTGTTGAACACCTCAAAGTTCATTGTCCGGGAAGCGCTGCGCCAGCATCACCTCCAGGTAGCGGCTGAAGGAGTAGGCGGGATCGGGATCGCCCATCGCCGCCGACTCGCCCAGCACGAAGATGCGATAGGTGTCCTTCGGTTTCTCGGCCGGAACGGCATACACCAGCGGCGTCTTGATCATTCCCGGCGGAAAGAACGGCGCAGGAAAGAACAGGTTGTAGCAATTTGCCGGACGGCCATGTACGGTGCAGGGCTGCGTCAGCTCGGTTGAGTATCCAACATTGAAAGCGCGCAGACACAACTCGACCGCGACCAGCAGCAGGATGGGAACAACGATGGCAATCGCCGCGCGAACCGCCCAGGAGCGCCACGTCGCGATGGTAGCGTCAGCGGGAACCGCTTCGGTGTCTGCGGCACTGGCTCCTGGCGTCACGACTTTGCGCCTGAGATTTGTAGTATCGAAGACTAGCTGCGATCAGCGCACCATGAGCCTAACTCTTGCTGCTCTGCTGAGCTGTCGGCGATCAGGCGCTCGACTTCGTCCTTCTGCGGGAAGTCGGGATTCAGCTTCAGCAGCTTCTGCCATGCTGCCACAGCGTCCGGCACATCGTTCTTCGCCTTCCACTCGATGATGCCGAGGTTCATCAGCGCGCCAGGGTGCTTGGGATCGTACTTGAGCGCCTGCTGAAGTTCGGCTGATGGCGCCATCGACATCGCCGGTATAGAACATGCACGCTGCCATGTCGGTGCGCACATCGGCGTTCTTCGGATCGACAGCCAGCGATTTCTGAAAATACTGTTGCGCTTCATCGAACTGGTGCGCGCTGCGATAGACGATGCCGATCTGGTTCAGCAGCTTTGCGTCGTTGGGTTTGGACTTGAGTTGTGCCAGCAGCGGCTCGGCCTTCTTGTCGGCCATGTGCTTCATGTCTTCCATCGTCGGAGTGCCAGCGGCATTCCGTTCGGCATGCGCAGCAGGCATGGGATTTCCGCCTGGCATGGCGCCGCTGGGCGGCATAGCTGCGGGCTATTGCGGCATGCCGGCAGGCATGCGCGGGCATCGCCGACGTTTGCACTGCCGCGGGAGTTGGCTCCGGAGCCGAACCGCGCAGCAGATAGCCCACGGGAAGCCGATGAGCGAGGCAAACGCCCGCGAGCACATAAACCTGCACTGGCCGCCAATAAGCTCGCTGGGTTTCGGGACCCTTAGTTTCCTCTTGCATATGTGTGGTCACCCCTCGCGTGACGCCTGATGACGCAGCCCCAGTCGCGCAACCAGGCGGCGCAGATATTCACTTCGTGTCAACGCATGAGGGCTGCCAAAGCGGCCGGGCAGAGCTCGGCGTCAAGCAATCCTTTGCTGCGCAGCGGCTTAGGGGCTTGCCAGCCCGCGGTCGAGGAAGCAATTCTGGATTCGGCGCGTTTTTCTCCGCAGCCTGCGTGTCTTTTGACGCCCATCAGGCGGCCGTACAGCCATTCCGAGTCGCCAGTTTTTGTGCCGTGGTTTGAATGACTTACAGCCCGACTTCTGTGGAATGGCGACCTGCACCTGATACTACGTTGCTACTCGTTCAAGGGATGGCAGGCCTGGTGAATTGCGAGCTTCTGACAGCGCCGGCTTGAGTCGGAGCCTCAGCTGCGCGATCGGAATCGCGATGGAACGAACCAATCTACAAATCTGTGATCGTCGGCGCCGGGCCGGCGGGGCTGACCGCGGCCTACGAACTTGCGAAACATGGCCAGCCGGTGGTCGTGCTCGAGGCCGATCCCGGAATATGTCGGCGGCATCTCCCGCACGGTGAACTACAAAGGATTCCACTTCGACATCGGCGGCCACCGGTTCTTCTCCAAGTCGCGCGAGGTCGAAGAGCTGTGGACCGAGATCGGCGGCGACCTCATGCTGGAGCGGCCGCGCTCCTCGCGCATCTTCTATCGCGGACAGTTCTACAGCTATCCGCTCAAGCCGTTCGAAGCTCTGTCGAAGCTGGGCATGTTCGAATCGATGCGCTGCATGGCTTCGTTCGCCAAGGCCAAGATTCGGCCCGACGCCGAATCCGAAGACCTTCGAAGACTGGGTCGTCAACCAATTTGGCCGGCGGCTGTTCAGCATCTTCTTCAAGACCTACACCGAAAAAGTCTGGGGCATGAGCTGCAACGAGATCTCCGCCGACTGGGCGGCGCAGCGCATCAAGGGACTCTCGCTGTGGTCAGCCGCCAAGAACGCGCTGTTGCCGAAGCGCAAGCCGAAGGACCGCAGCCAGGTCATCAAGACCCTGATCGACACCTTCCGCTATCCGCGGCAAGGTCCGGGCATGATGTGGGAGCGCTGCGCCAGCACGCGTTCGCGAACTGGGCGGCGAAGTGCTCCTCGGCCGCAAAGTCACTGGCTGTAGCTTCGATGATCGCACACGCAGCGTTGGATCGTCACCGCTCGCAACGCCGACGGCGAGCTCGAAGCAGTATGATGGCGAGCATGTCATCTCGTCGATGCCGATCCGCGAACTGGTCGCGCAGCTTCAGCCGCAGCTTCCTGCCAAGGCCGCGATTGAGGCGGCCAACGGGTCTGCGTTATCGCGACTTCCTGACCGTCGGACTGATCCTGCGCGACAAAGACCGCTTCAACGACAACTGGATTTACATCCACGATCCTTCGGTGCAGGTCGGACGGGTGCAGAATTACAAGTCGTGGTCGCCGGAGATGGTGCCTGATCCGAGTTTCTGCTGCTATGGGCTGGAGTATTTCTGCTTTCGACGGCGATCAGCTGTGGAATTCCGCAGATGCCGATCTGATCGCACATGGCGAAGCAAGAGATTCAGCAGATCGGTCTCGGCTCGGCCGAAGACGTGGTGGATGGCTGCGTCATTCGCCAGCGCAAGGCTTATCCGGTGTATGACGACACCTACCAGAGCTTGCGTGACCACGGTGCGTGAGGCGCTGGAACAGCATTGTCCCAACCTTCACCTGGTCGGCCGCAACGGCATGCACAAGTACAACAACCAGGACCATGCCATGATGACCGCGCTTGCTTGCGGCGCGCAACATTCTCGCTGGTCGCAACGAGTACGATGTCTGGGCGGTGAACCAGGACGGCGAATATCACGAAGCGGGCAGCGCCGGCGAGCAGCAGCATTGAGCCGCGGCTGGTGCCGATGAAGGCAAGTGAGGCCTCGCCGGCGTAGGCCATGACCGCGGCTCTCCTCAAATCCGACGGCGAAGAGCGCAGCGTGACGTCGCCTTCCGAAGCCGACGTAGCATTTCAGGCAGGCGATCTGCCGCTCCCTGCTGCGCTTTCGCCCTCTGCAACTGGCCGGGCTCGCCATATTCCTCGCCGCGGTCGGCGGATTCGCCTTCTACACCAAGCTCTGCGTCATCGACAACGACATCTGGTGGCACCTCAAGGTCGGCGACTGGATTCTTGAGCACCTTGCGGTTCCGCATACCGGCATTCTGTCGCGCACCGCGGCCAGCCGTCCCTGGGTGGCATATAGCTGGGGCTACGAAGTGCTGATGTCGCTGGGCCTACCGCTGGTTCGGCATTGTGGGCATCGGATTGTACGGGACGCTGCTCACCATCGGCGTTGCCTACTCTGTCTACTGCGATGCTGCACCGCCTCTCCGGGCGCTTCTGGATGGCGCTGGTGCTGGCGGCCATCACCTGCTGGTCGTTCCTGTTCAACGGAATGCCGCGGCCGGTGTTCTTCTCGATGATGCTTGTTTTGCATCACGCTGACCCTGCTGCTCGAGGCCAATCGCAGCGGGCGCGTCGAATGCTTTACTGGTTGCCGCTCATCTTCTTTCTTGGGTGAACCTGCACATCCAGTTCATCCACGGCCTGTTTCTCGTTGGGCTGTTGATGGCGACCACCGTGGCGCAGCGGCTGGCTGAGCAATGGGGCATTGCGCCAGGATTTTTGCTGACGCCGCAGAGCTGCCGGCGCTTGCCGATGATCGGAATCTTCGCCGCATGCGTGCTGGCGACACTCATCGGGCCGAACTTCTATCATCCCTACGTTGCGGTTCTACGAATATTCGAAATCCAAGTTCGCTTACAACGTCATCATCGAGTTGCAGCCGCTGGGCTTTCGCGGATCGAGCAACTACTTCCAGCTGCTGCTCACGGCATTCGGTTTTTTCGCCATAGGCTGGCGAAAGAAGATCGACCTGTTCAAGCTGGCGATGATGACCATCTGCAGCGTGGTGGCTTATCGCACCATGCGCGATGCGTGGTTCGTTGCCATTCCCGCGGCCGCCTGCATTGCCGATTTTCCCGGCGCCCGGAACAAGAACAAGACCCGGCAGAGAACTGGAAAGAAATCCTGGGCGTTGCCGCGGCGGTAGTCGTGCTGCTCTTCGTGGTTGCGCGGGGCACCGATTTCACCGAGCGCGGCATCGATCGCGCCATCAGCTCCGAGTATCCGGTGAACGCCGTGAACTTTCTGCGCCAGCATCCGCAGCCCGGCCCGCTATACAACAATCTGGGCTGGGGCGGCTTCCTGATGTGGTATATGCCCGATTTTCCCGTCGCGGTTGACGGCCGCAACGATCTCTATGGCGATGAGATGGATCAGCTTTTCTATGCTTCGCAAAACGCTGACGAACGGATACAAAACAGATCCTTACTTGAACGAAGCAGGCGTGGTGGTGCTCGATGCGACCTGCCGCTGGCCAAAGTTGCTGACTGTCGATCCGCGCTTCCAGCTTATTTATCAGGACCAGTTGGCTGTGGTGTTTGCTCGGAGATAGAGTAGACGCGCCAAAGCATAGATTCGCCAGTGCTCAGGACTCAGGTTCTCCGATAGTCCCTCGATTTACCTCGACAGCCCATTGCTCGCGCCGGTCCGACGAAAGATGAAGCACGCCTGGCGTTCGAAGACCGCTTGTTTATACAAATAATATCCATCCGAAAAGTGGACTACCTGATAACCATAGTTGGCCATCGGGGCGGCATTGAGCTGCATATACTCGGCCGGCTCGTGGGTAAACACAACGATATACTCCGGCTTAACTCTCTCCAGCAAATCAGCCGGTACAGCAGATGCAGCCGGCGGCCAGCCATGATGAAAATATGCGCTCGAAGTATTGGCGAAAATATTGTGATCGAAGTATGGTTGTATCGCCACAACGCCGTAATCGATGCCAAACACTGTGGTGTGATCAGCACCCACCGACTTGAGATAGCGAGCCGCATCTTCGCCGCCACTATAGGGATAGAGATACTCTCGCCGTATTGCGACAGCTGAGTCCCAGATATTCATGACGCAAAGGCAGCCGAGCAGGAGCACCATTGCTCGAGTCGCCCAGATTTGTTTCCCGGTGAACGTGCATTGCTCCTCCGTGGTAGGCCACGCGATCCACAGCGCGGTAAGGAAGGCGATGAACGCGGTACCGTGATGGTGCGGAGCGCCATGAATTACCGCATAAACGGCAATCATCGCCGCCACCGGCAGAGCAAACACCAAAAATCGGCGTCGCATTAGAAACCAGCCCGCCGCGAGCCCTAGAAAAACGGCAGACGGCACAAAGAAATCCAGAAACGCCCCCGAGGTAATCGTCATTACCTTGGCAAAGGGCGAGACAATATTCAGCTCCTGCCTCTTTTCGGCAGAGAACTGTGCTACCTGTTTCTTTGCTGCAAATTCCTCAACGTCTGCCGTTGGCTTCAGGATCACGAAGAGCAATAGGAGGGCAAATACAATTACGCCCGCGCAAATGAAATACCGGTCCCGTACTCGCTGATTGAATGTTGACCGGGACTGGAACGCTTGTAATAAATAAAGGACCCCGAAGCATACTGCCAAAATCGTTCCGTGCAGTGTGAGCATGATGAGCGCGACCAGTACGGCAGTCATGCGCTCGGGTGCACCGGGTCCTTGAAGAAGATTGCTACCAGGAAGCAGAGTAGAGGTAACAATGTATAGGGACGGGCTATAACTGCATACTGGTAGGCCATCACATAGGTAAAAGCCAGTGGCCATCGCAGGTACCACGGGAATGGCGCTTTAAAGACCAGCAGGCCGGCGCCCGCAATTGCGAATGCCGCCCCCAGATACCCCAGAGCGCCATAGGGCATATGAAACACTCTTTGCGCTGTCCACAAGATGGTGTGCCAAAGGCCGGGATGTCCTTCGTAGCGCAACTCGTGAAACCATATCGTTTTCAGGTCGAGATCGCGGGCGATCAGCCATGCTTGTGCTTCGTCGGCCCATTTCTCATGGTAGCGGACAGTAAACAAGACTACACAGGAATAGGCCAGCAGTACGATGGCATCCGCCCTGCGCTCCCATGATTTCTTGCTTACCATCGGATACTCCGTTGTCGCGGATATCAGGATTGATACTAATTTGCTGCCGCGGTAGTCTCCGTCTTCTCAAAAATGAAGTAATCCAGCCGAATATACACAGCGCGTTTATAAATCATGTATCCATCAGAAAAATGAGCCAGCTTGTAGCCGAGCCTGGAAAGCCCGGGAGCGAAAGTCGTGAGTGTCTGCTGCGGGTCTTCGGTTCCCCAAACCACCACGTAGTCGGCATGGGAAGCCTGCAGCTGATCCAAATCAAAAACTACCCCGGGCAGAGGCAATCCGTGGTGGTAATAAGCGGTAGGAAAATTAAGGATAATATTGTGGTCGAAGTAGGCTTCAATACCCGTTATCCCATCCAGATAACCATAAATGCGCTTGTTTTCAGCGCCAACTGACCTCAGATAGCGGGCAGCGTCTTCCGCACCGCAATAGGGATATAGGTAGTCGTTGCGAATGGAAACGGCGGCATCCCAGATGTTTACTGCACAAAATACAGCCAGAAGTGCGGTCATGCTACGGTTGGCCCACCGTTGACCTTGGGAAGCCGCGCGTTGTTCTTCGAGAGTTGGCCACGCGATCCAGAGGCCCGTGATGGCAGCAATCGTGACCGTTCCGTGATGGTGCGCCCATCCGTGGATACTGGCATAAAAGACCATCAAAAGGGCCACAGGGAAGACGAAAGTAAACCACTTCCTCCTCAGTACTGACCACCCCACAGCGAGCAGAACGAAGAGGTAGGAAGGAAGCGCATAGTCAAGGAAAGCACCCGACGCGATCGACTCCATCTTTGTCCAGAAACCCGGCTGATGCATCATGCTGTTCTCGCCGAGCTGCGACATCATTTGCTTGCGGGCAAAGACTTCGACATCGGGGGTTGGCTTGAGAATCGCGAAAAGGAAGAGGAACGTCAACGCCATGACCACTACGCAAATTACATATTGCGTGCGAGTGGACGATTTGAGTTCTCGCCGCCGCTTGATTGCTTCGAAGAGATATCCCAACCCCAGGCATCCGGCGATTATCGCGCCGTGTACGGTGAGATTGGCCATGATTACCAGAACCACCGTCATTCGTACCGGATGCTCGGTGTCCTTAAAGCAAGCAGCGGCCACAAAACATAGCAGCGCCAGCAGAGTGTAGGGACGCGCGATCACCGCATACTGATAGATCAGGAAGTAGGTGAAGGCCAGTGGCCAGCGGAGGAACCAGGGGAAAGGCGACTTGTAAATCAGCACGGCGGATCCCGCGATCGCGAACGCCACTCCGATGTATCCCAGCGCGGCATACGGCAGATGAAACCAGTGCTGTGCTACCCACAGGATTGTGTGCCAGAGCCCGGGCGAGCCTTCGTAGCGCAGTTCGTGAAACCAGATGGTCTTCAGGTCGAGGTCGCGGGCGATCAGCCACGCTTGCGCCTCGTCAGACCACTTCTCGTGATAGCGGACGGTGAACAGCACCACGCCGGAATAGAGCAGCAGAGCGACAGCGTTGCCGATCTTCTCCCAGGCGCTGGTGGCCACAGGCTCCTGCAGGTCCGCGCCCGCTACCGCGACTGCACTCATGGTTCGCTCTGATCGCGCACCAGGACGACCGCCACATTGTCGGAGTACGCTGTCTTGTATCCCGGAACACTCTCCAGCGCAGTCGCCATCTGCGAATTCTTCTCCAGCAGGATGACGTTGGCGTCGTTCAGCGGAGGGAACGTGGAGTGGTGCTCTTCGAAATTCATCACCTTCGCGTAATGAGCGTTGAAGTCGGCGCCATAAAGATCGGCGCGCGCGTCAATGGCGACGGGATATTGCGGCAAGTACCAGGTGAGGAAGCCGCCCCAGGGGAAGGAGTTGAAGAGAGGCCCTGCAAGCTGGTGCTCCCGTATATAGTCGGCGGCGGCGACAGGGTAGGTTTCGGCGATCTTTGCGAGCAACGCGTCGCGTCGCGGAACTCGCGCCACAACAACGACGATTAACAGGAGGAGACTGGCTGCGGTTGCGAACAGCAACGGAACACGCCCCGTGAAGCCCGACGCTTGCGGCCCGCTGCTCGTGGTTTCTTGCCTAAACGAAGGTGCAAGAACGGCCACCGCTGCTAACGCCAGCAGCCAGCCATCGCGTTGCGCGTGAAACGCCGCGGCGGCGCACAGCAGCAGCAGTGCAATCTGGAACAAGTCGCGCGAGCGGCGCAGACCTAGAGCAAGGAAAGCCGCCATAGTCAGCAGCAGAAGCACGTAATCGTGCGGAGTGCGAAACCGCAAGCTCAGGAAGTCGGGCAGGTTTGCCGCTCCCGCGCTCTGCTGCCAGAAAGCTCCGTAGACGCTCCAGCCATAAGGCGTGATGATGCTGGCGAGAAACGTCGCTCCGACTGCTGCCGCGAGGGCGCGCAATGGCGGCGACTTACCTTCCGTGTCGGCCCATGAAATTCCTTCGCGATTCAGCCACTGCTCGACCGCGCATGCTGCCGCAAAAAGAAGCAGGGCAAAGATGCCATAGACGAAATTCGGATCGACGTTTGCCCACACCAGGAACAACAGTGGCAGGAAGTATAGGGGCCGAGTGCTGCCATTTTCACGAGATCGCAGGAGCAGTATTAGCTCAATTGCCAGGGCCAGCACGGAACAGTAAACCGGCAGCGGCTGCGTGCCCGCGAGCAGATACTGCACAACCGCCGACAACACGAATGCGGTCCAGAAGCGTCCGCGCAATCCGCCTGCGAGGATAAACGTCAGCACCGCGAGCGCGAGTTTGAACACGCCTGCGATCAGCGGCAGCGCGCGAAGACCAAGCCACTGATACCAGATCGCAATCTTGACGTCATACAGCCAGGAAGAGGCGATCCACGGTTGCGATGCAGACTGCGAAAACCATCCGGTATGCGGCAGCGCGTGGGTACGAAGAATCTCGAGCCCGGTACGAAGATGCCACCAGAAGTCGCCGTTGTTCAGGCTGGTGAGGCTGCTGCCGCGCGCCAATTCCAGCAGCGGGGCGGCAGTGAACAGCAGGATGAGGAGAACGATGTGCGACGCGTCGCGATTGAAACTTCGACGCACCGTTACTTCCTCTTTGAGCTTGCGCCGGGACTGAAGCCGCCGGTAACGCTGCCGTTCGCATTGTGCGCAACTCCGTGGCACATCAGTACGCAGGTGCCGGTGCCGCGGTTGTAAGAGATCGGCAGGCTGTTGTTAGAGCCCACGACATTTACATCGAAATTCACCAGTCGCTCCCCTGAGACATTGGGAGAGGACGATCCCATGCCGTGTGACGTGTGACAAACCGAGCAGGTAAATCCGTCGGTGCCGACATGGCTGCCGTGCTTCAGCCAACTGGTGTTGGCCAGAACAAAACTCAGGTCATGGCACTTGGCGCACATGGCATATGGGCCATTCGGGCCAAGGTCAGGATTAGGGAATGTGTTGGTCACCGGTCCACCCGGCACTCCGGCCTGGCTGAACTGGTAATTGCGTTCAAGAATGTGCGAGTAGATGGAGCCGTGCGGCCCATTGGGTCCCGCCTTGCCAAACTCGCGATTGTCGTCGCTGTTGTGGCAATCGGTGCAGAAGATGCGCGGGCCGGTATTGCGCAGCGAGTCCTGTCCGGTCAAGGTCTGCATGTAGGTCCGCAAGCTGGGCTGCGGAAGTGAACTGCTGCGGTCATGGAATACCGGGTGGCTCGATGACGCGTTCGGGCTGAACTCGGGAATGACGTTCAGGAAATCGGGCATCGAAACCAGGCGCGCCGGGGCGTAGCCATAAACGATAAGGCGCTGCTTGCCCGGTCCGCTGCCGTGACAACGCAGGCAATTCTCATACTGATTTACTGCCGGGTTCAGCACGGTTGTGCCGTCCAGCGCGCTGACGCCGACTACGTTGGCCTGCGAAGGACGTACGGCCGGCGGAGCTCCGAAGCTGTTTACCTGGTTGGAACCATGCGCGCTGTGGCAGTCCACGCACGATGCATGGCGATTGTTCATCAGCACCGCGGGTTCGGCGGCATCATGCTGATTGTTCCCGTTGGGCAGCAGGTGCCCGGTCTTATTCATCTCCGCCATGATGTTCGGAGGCGCGGGGGATAAGAAAGTTCCGCCGCTGTGGCACGTCATGCAGTCCTGGGTTGCGCTATCGACGCCAGGTGCGGCTGGATTTGCGGGGCGCAGCAGACGTGCCGATCCGTTGGCGTTGTGCTCCATGTGGCAGGAGGTGCAGGCATTCATCGCCACCGTCGGGTACGAACCGATATGGCCCTCGACCGCTACCTTATTCGCGGCCGTGTTGTGAATGCTGGCGTCCCATCCTGTCAGCGGATTTACCTGGCCTTGCATGGTGCGGTTGGGATCGTGGCACGCCAGGCACATCGCGCCGTTTGAACTATCGCGTACCAGGAACTGTTGCGCCAGTTTGTCTGTGTACTGTACATGCGGATCATGGCAAGAGGTGCACTCTATGTTGCCGTTGATTAACTTGACTTTGCCCAGTGGATCGGCCGTATGTCCCGAACTGACCAGGCTGGCCTGAAGGTCGACGGTGATCCTTCATCGGAAGCACCAGGCTGAAAGGGTGGGAGCTGGTCAGGTCCTTACCGAAGGAGTCGCCGGGCATCCAGCTGCCTGTCATCTGCGCCTTGCCATAGGCCTGGTTGGTTCCCACCGCGACGGTTCCGTCATGACAGCTCAGGCACAGGCTGCTGGTCACGCCAACGGGAGGCTGGGAATTACCGGTCTGGTGATAGGTGGAACTGCTGTAAGGGTCATAGATGGCGCTGGAAAATTTCTGGTTCCACAACCCGGTTTGGCCGCCCACACCGCTGTGCGGAGGATGGCAGAAAGCGCATCCGGTCGAGCCGTTGGTGATGTACAGCGAAGATCCGCTGGCCGGAGTCAAATTGTGCATTCCCAGCGTGTCCACCTGGGGCTGTTGCGAAACACCCATCGCGATGCCAAGCAGCACAGCTACAAAAAGTGCTGAGGCGTATTTCATCGCGCGACCCCCGGGGACAATTTGCCAATGGCGGTGTAATGAAATACCTGTATGCGCCGATTATAGGAATCCACTACGTAGATGCGATCGGAGCTGTCGATCTGCAATCCGCTCGGCAGTTGAAAATTCCAGGGGCCATTGCCTTTCCGCCCAAAGTTGTACAGCAACTGTCCCTGCTCATTGAACACTTGCACCATGTCCCAAGAGCCCTCAACTACGTAAAGATGACCTTCGGAGTCGAATCCGATTCCCTTGGGACGGAAGATCCAGCCCGCGCCGTCACCCAATTTTCCAATGGAGTAACGGAACTGGCCTGAGCGGTCGAGTACCTGTACCCGAAAGTTCATGGCATCGACGACCACCAGGTCGTTGCCTCGCAGCCGCAACTCCGTGGGATAGTTAAACTCGCCGTCTCCGGTGCCGGGCTTGCCAATGGTCTGGAGTACGCTGCCCTGCATGTCAGTGACGAAGATCTTGTTGCGCAGAGTGTCGGTGATGTAAATGCGCTGCGCCGCCGAGTCAACCGCAATGCCTGTCGGCCGCTTGAAGAAGCCCTCGCCGCCTTTCAGGCTTCCGATGGTCCGTTTGAACTTGCCGCTGCTGTCCCACACGAACACCTTTCCCGCCTCGGAATCGGTCACGTAAATATTGTCCTGATCATCTACTGCTACACACTGTGGACGCAGGGTCGCATCTTTGTCCTTCTCGCGGCGAGTCAGGAACTTGTATTTCTGTTGCGCAAAATCGAAAACGTGTACCCCGCCGGCTCCGGGATCGGTCACGATAATGCGACCATGCGAGTCCGTGGTGATGGCGTAAGGGCTCGCCAGGAACTTGAAGTCAGGTTCTCCGGCGACAACATCCACCAGCTTGGTCCAGAAGCCGCGTTTTGGCTTCACTTCGCGCTGGGTACTGAAGCTGCGCTCCCAGGTTACCTTTCGGCCTTCCGGCAAAAGCAGCTCCGGGACGGGCACCGCACTGGCGTCGGTCTTGGATGGCTTGCTCCCCGCCCAGACAGGCCCGCACCCCAAGCACATCACGGCGATGCACAGCATCGTTCGCGCGACTATCTTGCGGGACCGGCCTAGAAGAAGTTGAACCATCGGGTGATTCCGCCGTAGTACGAGTTTGCGGTGCCGGGGGCGAATCCGGTAGCGCTTATGCCCTGCGTAAAGCGTGAATAACCAGCTAATATGCCGATGCGGCGCAAGTTGTATTGCAGCTGGCTGTAAACGACTTCCGTGTTGTTCTTCGAATAGGTTGATGCGCTAAGTGTATTGCTTAGCGCGCGACTATAGCTGCCGGAAAGCACCAGTTTGCTGATCGGCGTCCAGCTCAATCCGCCGCCATAGCTCTTCGCCGTATAGGCAATCAGGTCTGCCGGCAGGATGCCCGGGGTCGGAGGCAGCGGCACCGTTCCTCCGGAGCCGATCACAGAGTTGCCCGAGCCTTCGGTGTAAGTGCCGGTAAAGCCCAGCGACTTCCAGGTCAGCGTGGTGGCGAAAGTTTCGCTGTGGAACGACTGCGCGGCGTCGCTTGACAAGCCGCTGTGATTGCCGTTGAAGGCAAGTGTCCACTGCGTCCGGTTGCCGAAACGGCGGTGCAGATTTCCCGTGTAGTAGTAACTCGAGGTGGTTTCTGTGATCAGTACGGACTGCACATTTTGCGCGTAGCTGAAAGCTCCAGAAGTTTCCCACTGTCCGTAATTTCGGAAATAATTGAGGGTTCCCACGAATCCAACGTTGTTATCTCCCTGCCCAGTACTGCTATCGACAACCCCGCCGGAAAAAGTGAACATGTTGAACAGTCTGCGCCCGTAAGTCAAAGTCCCGCTCAGGAATGTCCCCTGGTAGGTGTTTCCCAGATATTCCTGCGAATAATGCGTGGCGTTGAAATTCCCATTCAGACGCGGCGTAAACGAGTACGTCGCACCGCCGCCTACGGTGTCTGAGTACGAGTTCACTCCCAAATCTACGATGGGCCCTACCAGCCCGCCATTGTTCAGACCCTGGTTCAGATACCCTGACAAATTGCTGGTGTACATCTGGTTGGCAAATAGGCCCAGTCGGTTGGTGGGGTGGAAGCTTACATTGGCGGTTTCGGTATTCGTATTGTAGGAGCTGTTCAGCAGCTGCGTGGTCGGGTCGCCGTAGTCGCTCGAATAAACAGAGTGGTTAAAACTGGCCGAAAACTGTCCATTCATCCAGGCGATACTGCGCGAAGCACTCGCCCCAAGATCCTGGCCGCTGCTGTCATCCTTGTTCTGACCTGTTCCGGAAAGAAATTCGGGGATAACCGAATCCAGCGTCGAGTGGTCATAGTACGCATTCATCAGGAACTTGTTCCACTGGTACGCAGAGTGAACGTTGATGTTGGTATTCCTGCTCGATGTTTCCTCGTTAGTGCCGTAGAGTGTGCCGTTACCGCTGCCGTGCTGATAGCCGACCGACAGCGTTGGCCAGTCTGGGAACAGTGCACTCCAGTTGATCCCGTAGCCCTGGCCGTTGCCCTGGGTAGTGAAATTGGGCGTACCCGGCAGTCCGAGCGTGCCAGTGGCGTTGTAGTCGTAGCGATAGCTGGCCGACCCGGGAAAATGGCTGCCGGTAAAAAAGTTGGCCGTCGCCGCCACTCCGCTGGCGTCGGTCAGCGACTGATAGTTTGAGTTTGCCCGGGACTGGTTGTAGTAGGGAGTGATGTTGAAATTTACGAAGTTGGGATTGTAGTAGTAGCCGTCGATGTCTCCGTTGGCGCCGAACTGCACTCCGTGGCTCGACTGAATCTGGTCTCCGTAGTTACCCGCGTAGCCTACCGACACTGTACCTGCGCTGGTCAAATGGGTATTGTCGCCGACTTGCACCTGGGCTGCCGCCAGTTGGGCCAGCATGAGCGAAATCACCAAACCAATCGTGTTTCCCAGCTTCTTCACGGTTCCCGTTCGCATCCCTGGCGGTGGCGAGCCGCCTGATTCCCAGCCTATTGTTAGGGCACGAACAAGGCCAAAGAACCCGGAATGCAGGTCACCTCTAGGTATCTGATAACAGGTAGGTTAGCGTTACTATTCTCGCCCCCTTTGGGGAACGTTCGTAGCTCCTGTGGCATATCACTCAAACGACGTGCCGAAACCCGCAACCCTTGACGACTGAAAGTGATACGAGGAACTTTGGATGGGGAATTGAGCAAAATTCGTACGCCCAAATACCAAGGCGCCGCCAACGCAAACGAGCCGCGCGACGGGTGAGGGATACCTGCCGTCCGCGGCTCTGTTGGGTTGCGACATTGCGCCCTTCCGGCGCAGTGCTTTTGACTTAGGCTAACTTCTCGACCTTGGCCTTGCTGCGCAACTGCTTGTCCAGGTTGACCCGCAACTGCTCATACTTCTGCTGTTGGAGCTCCGTGGTGAGCTGCGCCTTCACCGACTCAAAGCTTTGCCTGTGCGCCGGGGTGTGGGCGTTGAGACGAACCACGGTATACGCGCTTTCGATCTTGATCAGTCCACTAATGTCACCCGCTTTCATTCCCTTGAAGGCGCTGATGATCTGCGGTGGCAGCCGGTCGGCAGGGGTGACCTTGTGGTCGCCCATGTTCACACGGTAGTCGTCCTCAGAAACCTTCTCCGCCAGCATTCCGAATTCTTCGAAGCTCTTGGTTGCCTTGGCCTGCTTCAACAGGTCATCGGCTTTCTTCTGGGCGTCCTTTGCCTGTTCAGGTGTCGGCTTGAGCGGCGGAACGATGGAGATGCTTTGGAACGTATACGACTCCGGCACCTGGAACCGCGCAGCGTTCTTCTCGTAATAAGCCTTCACCTCAGCCGCCGAGACGATACTCTTCTTGTCCACCTCCTGGCCCAGGAACTGGTCAATCAGCAAAGAGCGTTGTATGGCCTGTCGCAGCTGCTTCTCCGAACCGTTCATCTCCGTCTGCATGAACTGCTGGTACTGCTCGGGGCTCTCGAAAGTCTTCTTGTATGCTGCTTCGCCGTGGTCGATCTTCGCTTGCGGAATGGTCATGCCGCGCTTCACGGCTTCCTGGTACACCAGTTCCTCGAAGATGATCATCTCCAGCGCACCCTGGCGGATACTGGCTTCCTGAGCTTTAGGGAAACCGCCACCGTGCTGCCTGGCATAGGGAAAGATGGTGTACATCTCGCGCAGCAGGTCCTTGTCGGTCAGGACGGTTCCATTCACCTTGGCCACCGCCTTGCCCGTGACTTGCGGCGGCGCCGATTGCGCCATGGTGGGCTTGCTTGCCGATGCCATGCTGGTCGGAGCGTGCGAGGCAACTTGCGCAGAGGCGACGGTTGCAGCCGTCATCAGTATTGCAGTAAGAATCCGGTACTTCATATTTCCTCTCGATTAAGTCCAGAAAAAAGGGGGAAAGGATTTCCTTTCCCCCGTACTGCAAGGTGTGTCTACTGGAATACGGTCTTGATGTTGTTGGTGTTGTTGGCTTCGTTCGCCTCGCCGAAGTGGCACTGACGGCAGAACTGCGTCGTCGACGGAGCATTGCCGGCATACGTGCCCTGAACGTTCGGGTTGTACGGGCCGTTGACGAAGAAGAAGGTGGCGTAATACTTGCCGCCGCCGTCTCCCGCGATCGGGCTAGCAGCCGAAGACGTGTAGACCGTCATCACGTGCTGGTTGTGGCAGGTGGTGCAGACTACGTACGGCTTACCGCTGGCGTTGATGCCCCAGGGAGAGGACCACTTGCCAGGCGCCAGAGCCGGCCAACCGTAGTTGGCTACGAACTGGGCATACTGCGAACCTGGGGTAATGGTGAAGCTGTTGTTGGCCCAAACCAGGCCGTTGCCGGAGCTGATGGTGGCGTTAACACCCACCGGGTGATCGTTGTTGTAGTTGCCTGCGGTGGTGCCGTCTTTGCCGAGCAAGGTCGGAATGTTCTGGCTGCCGTAGGTGGTGTTGGTGAGCAGGCCGATCTGCTGTTCATAAGACCAGTTCTGCATCATGTTGCTCTGGGTGACGTTGCCGTCATGGCAGCTCAGGCAGAGCATGATGCCGCTGACTTCAACTCCACCAGCAGTCAGGCTTCCGGGCAACTTTTCAACGTACTTGCCGCTGTCACCAAAGGCCAGGGTGTAGTTGTACAGAGGGCTGGCATCCTGTCCCCACAGGGCATAGTTGCCGGCATCCGCTGCGCCGCCGTGACCGGAACCGAATGAGCCGCTATGCGGAGCATGACAGCCCGCGCAGCCACGGCCCTGATTATTGTGAGCACCGAGGACGTCAACTGTGGACGACGCGTTCTGTGCCATCATTAGCCCTGTAATGGCTAATACGAAGAGTGAGATTAAAAGCACTTTCTTCATGTTAGTAAAGACCTCCGAAGTGTGTTGCAACACCTGGTTACTCCTGAAGGCTTAGGCCGTGGCGGGCTCTAGTATTGCGATGTCCCTCCGCCTTCAGCCATAGGTAACGCACGTATCTGGCCAAAAATCAGGTCTTCCGAAACAGGGTGCTCATCTTCCATAAGTAATTGTTAATAGGCGCCTTACCTTTCGGCGTAGCGACAGCTGAGTGTACCCAGACCGTGGTGTTAGTGGGTGAAAAGAGCCAGTTGGCTCAGGTTTGTCGCCAAATACCGCAGATTGCAAAAACGTGGCTTCTGAATTGGATATTTCCTTGCGACGCCCAAAAGGAAAAAGGGGAGAAGGTAGCCCTTCTCCCCCGGTCCCGCAAGTTGTGTCTACTTGAACACAGTTGTGATGGTGTTAGTGTTGTTGGCTTCGTTGGCCTCGCCGAAGTGGCACTGACGGCAGAACTGAGTCGTCGAAGGAGCCTGGTTGGAGGCATAGCTCGTAATGTTCGGATTGTAGGGGCCGGCGATGAAGAAGAAGGTGGCGTAGTACTTACCGCCGCCGTCGTTCTGGATCTGGTTGTTGCTGGACGACGCGAATACCGTCATCACGTGCTGGTTATGGCAGGTGCGGCAGGTGATATACGGTTGGCCTGAAGCGTTGATGTTCGACCAGGTGCGGCCAATCCGCATGACCGGTGCGCCGTAGTTGGTCATGTACTGCGCATACTGCGAACCCGCCTGAACCGTGAAGCTGTTGGTGCCCCACACCAGACCGCTGCCGTTGCTGGGGCTGATCGTGGCATTAACCCCCACCGGGTGATCGTTGTAATAGTTGCCGGCGGTGGTGCCGTCCTTACCCAGCAAGGTCGGAATGTTCTGGCTACCGTAGGTGCTGTTGGTGAGCAAACCGATCTGCTGTTCATAGGACCAGTTCTGCATCATGTTGCTCTGGGTGACGTTGCCGTCATGGCAGCTCAGGCAGAGCATGATGCCGCTGACTTCAGATCCGCCAGCGGTCAAGCTGCCGGGCAGCTTCTCAACGTAGCGGCCATTGTCACCAAAGGCCAGGGTGTAGTTGTACAACGGGCTGGCATCTTGTCCCCACAGGGCATAGTTGCCGGCGTCCGCTGCGCCGCCGTGACCGGAACCAAATGAGCCGCTATGCGGAGCATGGCAGCCCGCGCAGCCGCGGCCCTGATTATTGTGTGCGCCGAGGACATCAACCGTCGACGACCAGTTCTGTGCCATCATGAAGCCCGAGACGGCCAGAACGAGCAATACGACCAGCATGGATTTCTTCATAAAGCCTGCGATCCTCCGATTAGTCTGTGGTGAATCTATTCACTTTTCGCGAATTGGAGGTTAGGCCCAGCGGCACAGATGCTGCCCTCCGTCCAGAAATTAGGAGCACGATAGTAGCCGAATATTAGATTTTCCTTATCTGCATCTATCTCACAGAATAAGCATGACTTGCAGATTCAGACAATATTAGCAGTTTCAAAACGGGAATGACATTTTGCGCGAAATGAGCCAGCGAGCCGATGAACTAGGTGAAATGGCACACCTTTCCCATCAACTTTGTTACGTGGGTCACTGCCTGAGTTTCACAGCGCCCATCATGCATTGACGGGGGCTGCCACAAATTATTTCGGCTGCGGAGCGACCGCCTCGCCAGCTGGTTTCGGCACCGTAGCGGCGGCGGCTTCGCCAGCGCTCTTGGGCGCGCTGCTGGCGCGTAACGCCTCACGCTCCTTCTTAAGCTGATCGGCCTCCGCGTCCGTGATATAGCGGAATTCCTGCAAGCGGCCGGGATAAATCTCAGAGGTGTAAATCCGGTTGTGCTTGTTGTCGGTGGCGACATTGACCAAACCCTGGAACATGCCGGGCAGCAGGCCATGCCCGCCGAATGCGATCAGCAACTGTCCCTCGGGAGTAAAGACCTGTATGCGGTCCTGCATGCCGTCGGCTACCCAGACGTGTCCGTCACTATCGATGGCTACGCCCTTGGGACGTGCGAAATAGCCCGGACCATCGCCATTTTTACCCCAGCTACGAATGAACTGGCCGTCGGCATCGAAGATCTCGATGCGGTTATTCAGTGTGTCGGCGACATACAGGTTGCCTTCCTTGTCCACGGCGACGCCGGTAGGTTTCGCGAAATCGCCCGGCGTTGTTAGTTCGTGGTTCTTACCCGTAGTGCCCATCTTCCGTTTCAGCTTAAACGTGTCAGCGTCATAGACCAGTATTTGGTCTAGGGTGATATCGGAAACATAGAGCAGCCGGTTCTGGGTATCGATGGCCAACATGCTGGGCTCGACCATGCCCTCGGTGATGACATCGGTCGCCTTGTGGTTGGCGTCGAAGATCAGGACGTGGCGGAGACCGGGATCGGCGACGAACAGGCGATCGTTATCGTCCATGGCAAGGCCGATAATGCGAACAAAATGCGCGTCCGCCTTGTTCTTGATCATCTCCAGGTCGCGCGTCTCGGGGTTGAAGATGAAGATGGCGCCGACCCGGGTATCTGCGGTGTAGATCTTGCCTTTCGAATCTACGGCTATGCCGTAAGGCTGACCCAGTTGGTACAGGACCTTCCCCGCTTCTTGCGCTGTCTGCGCTCCCGCCAGGCGATCCATCCACCCTTGCTTGGCGGTCTTCGGCTGCTCCAGGTCCTTCAGCGGCTGCGAGGCATACCAGTTGATGTAACGTAACCGCGCGATAGCTGGTGGGTTGGGCCAGACGATTTTGGAGTAATCAATCACCGGCGCAGGTTTCGCTGCTTCACTGGCCGCTTGCTTCTTCTTATTGCCGGCATACCCGGCAAACGGCGTTCCCAGCGTAATCGCGAACAATAGCGCCATCGCGATCCGCGCCCGGCTGATCTTGATCGACTGACTTGCTTCCAACATGGTGCACTTCCCCCTGCTCATCTCTAACGAGCCTGCAAGTTCTTATGGCACTCAGCGCAGAATGCCGTGTTATTAACCTGGTCCTTCACCAGCAGGTCCGGCTGCGCCGACGCGTGTGGCTGGTGGCAGCTCAGGCAATTGATCTGCTGGTAAACCTTCGCAACGTTGGTCGGATCGGGAACATCCTGCACCGGATGCCCTTGCACCGGGTGTCCACGCCCATACTTCAAAGGCAGGACCACAACTTTTTCCTTTACGAAATAATCGTCGGGCAGCTTCACTGAGCCGTTAAAAATGGTGATCAGGTGTTCGGACTCAAGCTTGCCGGGCGCGGGTGCATCCGGACCATGACACTCCAGGCATAACGCATTCGGAGTCTTGGCGCGCAGCAGATGCGCATTCGCTCCGCCGTGCGGCTCGTGACAGGTGGCGCAGCCCTGCTGGAACGCCGGCTGATGCAGATGTGCTTTCTTGAACTGATCGGCCTGGTCGGAGTGGCAGGCCAAACAAGCCTTCACCGGGTCCGGCTGAAGGAATCCCGGGGTCTGTCCGGCGTGCGGATTGTGGCAGGCGATGCATTCACCCAGCGCTCCCGGATGCTGGACTGCGGCTTTCTCGATCTTTTCCCCTTGCTCGCTGTGGCAGGTGAGGCAGAGCGCGCGCGAGTCGGAATTGGTGAGAACGACCTTGCCATCCTTCGGCGCTGCGTGACAGGTATCGCAGGAGCCGCCGGCGAACGGAGGATGCGTGAACTTCTGCATCAGGTGCGCTTCGTTCGATTGATGCGGATTGTGACACTGTACGCAATTAGCGGTGCCAAAGGGCTGATTGTTGTGCGCCTTCTGCAGGTCGGCAGAGGTTGGGTCGTGGCACTCGATGCACAGGGCCGGCACCGCTTTGGTGAGATGGTAGTCATACTCCATCACGCCCTTTTCGCCAACCTTGTGAACGTTGTGACAGGTGGTGCAGCCCATATCGAGCGCGGCGTGCCGGCTGCCATCCTTGGGAACGTTGAGTCCCTGGGTGTGACACTCGAGGCAGAGGTTCTGTCCTTTATCTCCCTCGGGAGCTTTCAGCAATTGAAACTTGTTATCAGACTGGTGAGGATCGTGGCACTTGGTGCAGTCGCGCACCGCGGGAGGATGAACCGTGCCCTTGAGGTCGGCGGCGTTCAGGTCAGCGTGACAGGTGATGCACAATGCTCCCGGGGTCGCGGTGATCAACTTAATCCGCGTTACGTCTTTGCTCACCCGAACTTCGTGGCAGCTGGTGCACCCGGTGGCTATCGCGGAATGGACGAATTTTCCTTTGCTTTTGTCCTCGTGACACTCAATGCACTTCGCGGAGTCGGTATTCGGCTCTAGTTGGACTGGGTGAATAGCGGCGAATCCAGAGGCTGCGCTCAGCATGAGTGCCGCTCCGAAAATGACCCGTACTGCTGTCCTCACAAACTGCCTCCGTTAGCAATAGAAGTTGTGCACGTTCGTTGCCGAGGGCCATAACGGTAGCCATTTCGTTATTGAAACGGCGGTAAATCGCTTGAAACTTGATATTTAGGGGCCTGAACGTGGGCCTGCGGAGACCCATTTTTCGCTCTCCAGCAGGACCCTTGCTTTGAGACTTCCGGCGCAGCTCAATGTGAAATCACACACTTCCGTGGCGCATCTCAGGCGCGTTCCAGTATGCAAAAAGCCCGGTTCACCTCTTTTTACTGCGATTCTCTGCGCTGTTTAATCACCAAGTTGGGTGATATGCCTCACGCCGTTGCCGGAATCCAAATTTGTAATGCCCAGCAAGTCACAGCCGAATCAAGAGGTTACAGATTCTGCTGTTTTGGCTCTCCAGTTGCCATATTGCTCGTAGACGGGAAGCAATCTATGGCCTTTGACCTACTTTCGCTACCAAAGCGCTTTTACAAGACTTTTGCTAATCTGCGCACCGGAATCGTCCTGCTCATCCTGGTAGTCATCGCGGCAGCGATGGGCACATTTATTCTGCAACGACCAACCACCGACGCGAGCAAGCTGCAGGCGGCTTATTCTCCGCAAGTGCTGCAGGTACTCGACCGTATCGGGCTTACCAATGTATTTCATTCGTGGTGGTTTCTCACTCTTTTAACTTTAGTCAGCCTCAGTATTGTTTTTGTTTCGGTCGAGCGTTTTCCGAATTCCTGGCGGTTCTATGCGCGTCCTTATCGCAAGACCGACGCGCATTTCCGGGCGGCCAATCCTTATAAGACCGAGTTACCTATTCGCAATGCCGAGCAGGGCTTGAATGTTGCCGAACGCGCTCTGAGCAAACTGCATTGGCCGGTGCAACGCATCACCGATAAAGATGGCACCTCGCTGTTCTGCGAGAAGAGTCGTTTCTCGGTGATGGCTGTCTACGTTATTCACGCCAGCCTGCTGCTGATTTTTGCCGGTGGAATCATCGACGGCGCCTTCGGATTCGGAGGCTTCATCTCGCTGCATAAGGGCGAGACGGGGAACGTGATCGAGCTTCGCACCGGCGGCAACAAGACTTTGCCGTTCGCGGTGAAGTGCTTTAGCGCCGGGCAAGAGAACTACGCCGACGGCTCGCCGAAGAAATGGTGGTCAAAGCTGGCAATCGTTGATAACGGAAAAGAAGTTGCCGCGAAAGAAATCGTGGTCAACGATCCGCTGGTGTACAAGGGGCTGCGCTTCTTCCAGGCCAGCTACTGGATCGACAGCAAGAAAGTTGACGCGCTGCGACTGACAGCGGTGAATCGAGCGGGCGCTACGCAGCCGATCGAGCTGGTCATAGGAAAGGCAGTCGAACTCGACCCCGATACCGCCGTCGCACTGACCGATTACATCTCTGACGCCTTCGTACGGGATGGCCAGGTATTCAAGAAGTCCGAAGAGATCGAGAACATCGCCTTCGGCCTGGACGTCACCGATCGCGCGACCGGCGCGACCACAAGGCTATGGCTGCTGCCAGTGCAGGGAGCCATCGTGGGTGGGGACAATCTCAACTACAAATTCGTGGGGCCGACTTCCGCCAAGGACATCGACTTCCCGGCGGTGACCGGGCTGGAAGTCGCCTACGAACCCGGACAGTGGCTGGTCTGGGCCGGTTGCGTACTCATGGTGTGCGGACTGTTTGTCGCTTTCTACATGGTGCATATGAGGGTGTGGGTAGCTACGGTTCCTAATGCCAGCGGACAGCTTGTGCTGTGGATCGGTGGCGCTGCCAACAAGAACAAAGACCGCTTTGAACAGAAGTTTGAAGAAGTGGTTACCGAGATTCGTAGTGAACTGAAGAACATGCCGGCCAAGGCTCGCTCTGCGCAAAACAAGGAAGAACAACCCGAGCCGGAACTTGCCGCTGTGAAGTAGGAGAAAGAAAAAATGTCGACACGAGCACGAGTAACGCAACTGGAAACCACGACCCCAAGCGGCGGAAATGCGCTGCTCGTCCTGGTAGGGCTAGGGGTGGCTTTTCTGCTGATCTCTGCGCTGCTGAATGTGGCCAAGTCCGGTGGAGTGCTGTACACCGAAAGCAACCTTCTGTATGTCGCGCTGATTTTCTATGCAGGCGCCGCTGCGCTGTACATGGGATTCGGTGTTACCGGAATCGATAAATACGTTAAGTACGCGTCCGCTGCCACGGTCATCGGCTTCCTCGCCAACACCCTGGCAGTAGCGCATCGCTGGTACCTGGCCGGGCGTCCGCCGTTCGCCAGCATCTATGAAATGCTGCTGAGCTTCGTGTGGACGCTGGCGCTGCTCACGCTGATCACCGAGAAAAAATTCGGGGTGAAAATCATCGGCAGCATCACCATGCCGCTGGCGGTGGTCTGCGTCATCCTGATGCAATTACTGCCTTCGGAAGTACGGCCGCTGGTTCCTGCGTTGCAGTCCACCTGGCTGCACGTGCATGTGACGCTCGCGATGCTTAGCTACGCGGCGTGCGCAGTGAGCTTTGCGCTGGCGATGATGTTCCTTATTCAGGACAACTTCCATACGGAAACCTTTCTTGCCGGCACCAGCACGCTGGTCAGCGCCATCTACATCGCGCTCGTCGCCACTCGCTTTGAGCGTTGGGGCGGCCTCTCGGTTACCGCCTGGGACGCCGAGAACAAGAGCGACATGTTTCTCGGTCGCGGCGTGCGGCTGTTCGTTACCATTCCCGACCTGGGTTGGTTGTTCGTGATCGCCGCAGTGGCTGCCGTCGTTCCGCTGGTTTTCTACGCGGCTTGGCGGGTGAAACAGGACGACCGCTTGCTGGGTATCGCCAACAAGGGGATATTCATTGGAATTCTCCTACAAGTTGCAGTGCTGGCGGCGTTCGTGCTTCGCGCGAAAAACGGCAGCTACCCCTCGCCATACCAGGAAGGCCTGTATCCGACTTCGCTGGCGGCATCACCTTTCATCCTCGGCGGTATGGTGACCGGGGTGTTCGCCTCGCTGCTGTACCTGATGCTGTTGTGGCGGCGCAACGATTTGCAGCACCTGCTGCCTTCGGCTGACGTGCTCGACCGCGTCACCTACAAAACGATTTGCATTGCCTTCCCGCTGCTGACCGGCATGATTGCGGCCGGCGCCTATTGGGCCAACCGCACCTGGGGTTCGTACTGGAGCTGGGACCCGAAAGAGACCTGGGCAGCCATCACCTGGCTGGTCTATGCTGGCTACCTGCATATGCGGATTACGCGCGGATGGCGCGGCCGCCGTGCGGCGTATTTCGCGATCCTGGGCTTTGGCGTTGTTATCTTCACCTTCCTCGGCGTAACGTATCTGCTTCCCGGCTTACACGCGTACGCATGAGGAATTTCAGGGCTGGAAAGAGGGGCTGGAACTGCGGTTTAGGCCCCAAGGGACCAGACCCGTTCCAGCCCTGAAAGATTGTTTTGGAATGTACCGTGCCTTCTGATTCGCTTATCAGCACCGCTGACACCTCCACGCTGGAGTCCTCGGGCCGTTCCGTTGCCGCGGCTCCGGTCGTCGAGCGCGAGCGCCATATGAACTGGGCGCTGAAGGCGCTGGTCCCGATCGCGGCAGTGCTGGTCAACGGCCTGCTGCTCTTCGTGCTGGTCTCATCGTCACTCGATCCTGGTCCCAGAAACAATGTAATAGCTGTCGCTGCCGGCGGAGCCTTCGTCATCTTCGCGGCCATCCTGGTGATTTTGTCGGTTACTTTTCGCCGTCCCATGCTGGAGTTGCAGGAGAAAATCGCACGCCTGCGGCTGGGAGACATGGACGTGCGCGTGAGTTTTGCCGATCGCAAGGACGAGATTGGCGACCTGGGCCGCGACTTCAACGACATGGTGCAGCAGTTGAAATCAAGCCGCGAAGAAATCCAGCAGCTGCACCACAACCAGATGTCGCGCGCCGAACACTTCGCCACCCTCGGCGAATTGGCCGCCGGCCTGGCGCATGAGATTCGCAATCCCCTGGCGGGTATTGCGGGCGTGCTGGAAATTGTTGGCCGCGACTTGCCGGAGAACAGCGCAGCCCGCGAAGTGATGGCCGACGCCAAGCAGGAGGCGGTACAGATCAACCGCATCCTCACCGATTTGCTGGAGACGGCGCGCCCCCGGCAACCGCAGTTCCGCCCGGCCGACCTGGTTTCAACCGCCGAGCATGCGGTGGGCTTCGCGCGCCAGCAGGCGATTGCCAAACGCATCAGCATTGAGCTGGAAGTCAAACACGAACTGCCGGCCATCGAACACGATCCCAACCAGATCAATCAGGTCTTGCTGAACCTGTTGCTGAATGCCGTGCAGTCGATGGACAAGCCGGGTATCATTCACGTCTTCCTCGACCTCGATGACGAAGACGAATTTGCGGTGATTACCGTCATCGATGAAGGAAAAGGCATCGCTCCCGAGCACATCAACAGTATCTTCCGCCCCTTCTTCACCACCAAAGGACACGGCACCGGCCTGGGCCTCTCGCTGGCCCGGCGCACCGTCGAAGCACATGGCGGCAAGATCGAAGTGACCAGCGAAGTGGGGAAGGGAACCCGGTTTGTGGTCCTGCTTCCGCTGAAGAGAAGCGGATAAGCCTCGCATTCCTCTTGACATGCGCCACGTGGCGCGTTACGGTGTGAAGTGATACGAAGCATCCGTCATAAGGGGCTCAGGCGCCTTTTTGAAGAAGACGACCCGAGTGGCGTGAATCCGGAGCATGCAGGGAAGCTGCGGAATATTCTTGCAACGTTACATGCTGCCTCCACTGTTGAACATCTGAATTTGCCGGGCTTCCGCTTGCACCCGCTCAAAGGAGACAGGAAGGGTTTCTGGGCGGTAATTGTACGCGCAAACTGGCGGGTGATTTTTCGTTTCGAAGACGGAGCTGATGAGGTTGATTATGTCGATTACCACTGAGAAAGGCCGCATGACCATGAAGAACCCGCCCCACCCCGGCATAGTCGTACTCCAGGAGTGTATTCAGCCTTTGGGTTTAACGATCACGGACGCAGCCGAGGCGCTTGGGGTTACTCGCAACACGCTTTCGGAACTGGTGAATGGCAAGCGAGGCATTTCGCCTGAAATGGCGGTGAGGCTGTCTAAAGTCTTTGGCGGTACCGAAGAGGGCTGGCTTGTGCAGCAAGCTCAGTACGATTTGGCAAACGTTCACCGCGATCAGCTCAAGCTAAAGCGACTTCAAGTGGCTTGATGTCACATTTGAATTGAGGAGTTCATGAACCTCAAGAGATCTCTTGCCACAGCAGCATTGGTCGTCCTTTTCTCATTCATGCTCTGGCGAACCGTCCCTGCGTTCGGACAGAGGACAGCGACTGATGCAAGCCCCAATCCAACGCATCCACCGAACGCCCACAGCGCGGCAACAACTAACAAAGGATGGATCGCAACTACTCGCACTGAGAGTCGATCACAGGCGACATCGAGATCGCGCCCGATACAATTTCCTTGGCGCACAAGAATTTCAAGATTCACCTAGTGCGGGAACTCTCCAGCAGTAGCCTTGCTGACGCCGGGAAGATAGTCGACGAAGCAGGAACACCATCGTCGGCATTGCTGTACCAGCTCCTGATCTCAAGAAGCGCGAAGCTTCTCCATGGGAACAAGATATGCGGTCGCGAGGACGCCACGTGGATGCTTGCTGTATATCGCAATAAGTATCTGGCTCTGGCGTTCTTTTCCGGGAAGAACGAGCCGAATCTCGACTATCAATCGGTTCGCGTAAGCCATGACCTCTGCGGAACCTATGGATACATGACAATCGAGTGAAGAGCCTGGCAGCCGGACGTCGTTACAACCACCCCTTAGTCCTCGCTAATCGTGCCGCCTCCACGCGATTGGCGGCGCCCATCTTATTAATAGCCTCTGACAGGTAGTTCCTGACCGTGCCCTCCGACAGATTCAGCTCGGTGGCGATGTCGGAGCTGGCCATGCCTTCTCCGGCGAGGCGCAGGACCTGGCGCTCGCGTTCGGTCAAAGGGTCGGGCTCTTCCGTCCATGCCTCGGCGGCAAGTTGCGGATCGATGACACGCAATCCGCGATGCACCCGGCGAACGGCATCGGCAAGCTGCTCGGCGGGCATGTCTTTCAGCAGATAGCCCGACGCACCCGCGTCGAGCGCGCGTCGCAAGTATCCCGCGCGCGCGAAGGTCGTAAGAATAATGACGCGCACCGGCACGCCTCGCCGTTTCAATTCGGCGGCGACTTCCAAGCCGGTCATGGTTGGCATTTCGATGTCGGTGATGAAGACGGACGGGCGATGCTGCTGAACCAGCTTGAGCGCCTCATCGCCGGAACGTGCGCGACCGACGACTTCGATGTCGTCTTCCATCTCCAGCAATGCGGCGAGCGCGCCGAGCACCATGGTCTGGTCTTCGGCGAGCAACACGCGGATTTTGTCGCGCTTGGTGGTGGGCATGAAGAAGCGGCTGGCAATTAGCGTCTAGCTATCAGCAATGCCCGCAGCCTGTGCTTGCATAAATTTCTTAAGCCGATAGTAAACATTCTCGGAGTCGGTGTGACCAGTGGGTTCGACATGGTCAACCACCTCCTCTATCGGCAACCAGAGATAACGGGCTTTGCCGTCATCCTTCTTTAGGTAGCAAGTGCTGTAGCCCGCACGTCCCCGAACCCAAAAGAAAAACCGTTGTGGGTTTCCACCTGGCCAAGTACTCGCATTCTCATACTTCGGGTTGTTGAATAATCCAGCGACCTCTTGGTACGTCATGCCCGCATTATATGCGTGACGTTTCGGGATACCGCTACTGCACTAATTACTTGCTGCCAACGGCAACTCAATCACCAGCCGCGTTCCCTGGCCGGTCAGGCGCTCCAGCGAGCCGCCGATGGTATGCAGCCGCTCGCGCATACCGCGCAGGCCGTTGCCTTCAGGATCATCGCGTCCGCAGCCGTCGTCCGCGATTTCCAGCCGGCAAAGCGCGTTTTCCTTCATCAGCCGCACCTCGCAGCGTTGCGCCTCGGCGTGGCGAACGACATTCGTTACGGCCTCGCGCAGCACCAGAGCCAGTACCGATTCCTGCGCCGGACTCAGCTCCAGCGGCGCTGTGTCGCACTTCATCGTGACCCCGGCGGTCTCGAGCGCAGCGCGTGCGCGCGACAGCTCGGCAAAAAATCCGTCGCTGCGATAGCCGCGGATCGCCTCACGCACATCGGCCAATGCGGCGCGCGAGGTGTTCTCCACATCCTGCATTTCCAGCTTGGCGCGCTCAGGATCGCGATCCACCAGCTTGCGTGCCAGCTCCGACTTCAACGTGATGAGCGAGAGCGTGTGTCCCAGCACATCGTGCAGATCGCGCGCGATACGTTCGCGCTCAGCCACCTTGGCCAAATGCTCGATCTCATCGTTGGCCAGGCGCAGCTTTTCGTTCTGGCAATGCGATAGCGCAGAGAAGTGATTGATGGCTCCTACCAGTACGATCAAGAGCGCCATCGAAGCCCAGAAGCCGACGTTAAAGTGCAGCCGGTACGCGTAGACGAGGAGCACTATCATCTCGGCCGCCATGAATGCCAGCACGCGACCGCGATTGGGGAAGAAGCTGGCTGCTGCGGCACAGTAGATGAGCAGTCCTGCTCCCCCGGTGTTATGGGGAATGGCTGCAGCAGCGATCACCAGCATGAGCAGCGCGCAGATCACTCGCACCCGGCTGCCGCGAGCAAATGCCTGCAGATAGAGGTAAACAAAGAAAAGCCCGACGGCCGTGTTCAGAATCCAGATGCCCAGGCCGGCGTGTTTCCAATACGGGTCCGCGAAAAACCAGAACATGAAGGGAAGCCACATCAGCGGCATCCACCAGTGCTGTTTGTCCGAGTTGGGATAGATGCGCCACCAAAGGCGCTTCAGCCAGTTCATCGCTTCCCTATTGTCGCCCCGAATGATACTCGGGAACCAGTGTGTACCACAGCACGCCGGTGATCACCAGCGCAATGCCCAGATCGTTCCAGCGGCCGCTGAGGGCGAAGCCCAGGAAAACGATCATGGCCGCGACAACAATCATCCATTCAAAAGTACATCGACTCATGAGGTTCACCTTTTCCGTGACTCGCTTATGGGACTTGGCCTTGGCACTTGGCACTTAGCATTTGGCATTTGGCCTTTGGCATTTCGTTGTTAGGTTTTTGCCAAGTGCTAAATGCCAGGCGCCAATAGCTGTCTTACCCGTACGTCTCGCCCTCATCCTTCCAGTAGCCATAAGCCGCGAGGCCCAGAAAGAGCAGCGTCACTCCGATGAGCGCCTCAACGTGTCCCCACACCGGATTGGGATAGGGGCCCATGCGAATCGCGTTCAGCGCCAGTTGCGCGACGTGATAGGGCGGCAGCACCTGCGCGATGTTCTGCAACACCTTGGGCAGGATGAAGATCGGTATCCACAGTCCTGAGCAGAACGACATCGGCAAATAAATGAGGTTCACGATCGCCGGTGCGGAGTTGGGCTTAGCGAAATAGCCGATCGCCAGTCCCATGGCGCTGAAGGGAATCGACCCGAGCACCAGCACGCTCACCAGCTTCACCGCCATCAGCGGAGCCAGCCGCACTCCACCGAAGGCCACGCCCACGGCGAGCAGCAGCAGAGAGATGGCAGCTCCAAAGACCATCGCGTTCAAAATTTTCGCCAGGAAGTATGCCGGCAGCGGCATGGGCGAAGCGCGCTTTACCTGCAGCCATCCCTGGCCGCGCTCCATTGAGATGCCGACGCCGAAGCTGAACATGGCGACGCCCATCACGCCGTAGCACGCCATGGTGGCCAGCAGGTAGGTGGCGGTTTCGGTGCGGCTGGGGCCAGCCTTGGGCAACACGATCCCGAACAGCACATAAAACATGACTGGGAAGAACAGCGTCGACACCGAGAAGGCGCGCAGCCGCATGTACTTCAACATTTCGTACTTCGCTTCCAACGCGAACAAGGTTATCCATTCGCGCGGCGAGCGGCGGGGAAGAGCGAGAGCAACGGGCATCGTGGTAGTAGCCATCTTTGTTTCCTTATAGAAAGTCTCAATTCACCACAGAGGCACAGAGACACGGAGGAAAATAAGCTTGAGAATCTCTGTGCCTCCGTGTCTCTGTGGTTGAAACCGTCTTTGTTCCTGAGTCAAGATTCTTCGGCTTGCTAATTGCTAATTGCTAATTGCTAATTGCTGCTCTTCGTGAGCGACAGGAACGCCTCTTCCAGCCCGGCGTTCGTGATTTCCAAATCCGACAGCCATTCGTCGCGGCGCAACAGTTCGCGAACCACGGGCTCCGCGGCATTCACCTGGATCTCGATGGCCTGGCGATCTTCTTTCACCGCAACTACTCCGGCGATGCTGGCGACTTCCTGACGTGACAGCCGCGTCGAGCAACGAATGGTTTTGCCCGCGGTTTTGGCTTTGATCTCGGACGGCGTGCCTTCGGCGACGATCGCCCCTTGCTGTAGCACCAGGATGCGGTCAGCCAGCGCATCGGCTTCGTGCAGGTAATGCGTGGTGAGCAGCACGGTTTTGCCGCGCGCGATGAGCAGGCGTATCTGCGACCACATCAGGCGGCGCGCTTCCACGTCCATGCCTACGGTCGGCTCGTCGAGGAAGAGCAGGTCGGGATCGCCGCAGATGGCGAGCGCAAACAGCACGCGCTGCTTTTGGCCGCCCGAGAGTTCGCCAAAGCGGCGGTCTTTGATCTCTTCCAGCCCGGCGACCTTCATCGTCTCTGCGAGCGGCAGCGGCCTGGGGTAGTACGAAGAGAACAGGCGCACATGCTCGCTGACCTTCAACGTTTCGGGGACGCGGGCGACTTGCAGCATGGCTCCGCAGCGCGAACGCACGGCCAGGGTGCGCGGAGCGGCTCCGAAGATCGAGACGTTGCCGCCATCGGTCTTCGCCAAGCCGAGCAGGATGCGCACCAGCGTGGTCTTGCCTGCTCCGTTCGGCCCTAGCAGCGCCAGCAGTTCGCCCGAGCGCAGCTCCATGTTGAGGCTGTTCAACGCGGTGGTGTCGCCGTAACGCTTGGTCAGGTTGCGGGTGCGCGCCACCGTGCTCTGCTGCGGCGCTAGGTAGGGAAGAACTTCTGCGATTGCGGTTGACATCGTCTGCTCCAGCCGGAGCGTCACCCCAGCTACAGTTGCGATGATCGGTCTTCGGTGCCGAAGTCAACAGTGTGGAATGTCAGCGGTGGGGAATGACAAATGTCAGAGGGGAAATAGCGCTTGCGGCAGCTTTCTTGGGTGGAAGCTCCGGCCTTCAGGCCGGGGGAACAGACCAGTTGTCGGCAGGCGATATTCGAATGCCGCCGAAGAGCCCGTCCCCGAAGGGGACAGCATATCTAAGCCCAGCGTTTCAACGCTGGGAAGGCGTGTAATTTGGTCTCCGAGTCCCGTCAGGGACGGCATAGGTCCGAGAAGTGTGCGGGCTAGCTGACGCTGCTGCATCAGCCATGATTGTTCAATGCTCCGCCATTGGCTCCATCTCGATGACCACCTCGGTGTCTCCGTTGACCGTCACTTCCCTACGCGTGGTTTTCCATTTGCCCGCTTCTGGAAAGGGCTTTGGAGGATCGGCTGTGAAATCGGGTTCGAAATACGCTGTCACAACGTACTTTCCTGGTGGGACGTAGTAAGCGCGGGCGCCCTCGACTTTCTTTAGAGAGAAACCGGGCATGCGGTAAGAAAGCGGATTTATCTCCGTGCTGTTTATCCTGACATAACAGCCGTTCTCGTGAGAAAGCTGCGTTCCATCGGGTGTAGTCACCCGAATGTGAATCATGTACAGCGGTTGCTGAAGAGTCTTAAAAGCGACTTCCGGGGCTTTTACGCCGGCTCTCATTTCCAGCGGAATCGCTCCTGTCTCTGAGTAAACTCCCGGATAGAAAGCCATATACCGGAAGTCACGGTCCAAGTTGGTGCTTTCTGCTGTCAGAATGTAGCGACCCGGCGGGGCATGCAAGATACAAAATTGGCCATTTTCATCGCTCAGATTTTGATCAGATGCCTCGTGATGAGGCAAATCGTCCGTTCTCAATTCCCACAATGTGACATTGGCGTCGTTGAGTGGCGAGCCGTCCGGTTTCAGAACATGGCCGCAGATGGAGCCGGTTCGGGCAGGTAGCACTTTCTTATAGAAGTATTTTTCATATTCCTCGGGCGAGAGCAGGTCCTCAGCAGTAGCTTTTTGCCCAGTGAAAAAACGAATCGCTGCCCCTGCATCTTCCACAGCCGACGTACCACTGCAAATGCTCGTAGACCATACCCCCGCTGCAGCTTCGAACGCATAGACTACATACTCATGGCCGGTCTCGAATGAATATCCACAGTCGCCCATCCCTGACCCAGTAACGATGGAAATGTGCTCCTGTGGCTTTCCACGATAAACCGTCACCTCATCGAAACCGACGGTTCGGTAAGTAGCGCTCGAGGTCATCGACATGGCATTGGAAGGCGCTCCCGCAGAACCGTTATGCAGTTCCTGTTTCACCACCTTTCCCTGAAAGATGAGCGCAACCCCGGGTTCTGCTGCATACAGTTCTGCCATTTCGCGCATGGTTTTCGCGTCAGGGGTTACGCAGGTGCACGGAAACGCATAGCTCGATGCCACGAGGATGGCGACCAGCAGCGGGATCGGCCGCTTCATGGGAACTCCAATATTCGAGAAAGAGTCTATTCCAGCACCGGGTACAAATACAGAGGTGTGATGTTACCGGTGATAGCGGGGCAACGAGCTATGCAACGTTGCTGCAAACCATTAGGTTCATGTGTCGTCCCTGACGGGACTCGGAGCCGACACAACGGCCTTCCCAGCAGTGAACTGCTGGGCTTAGATATGCTGTCCGCTTCGCGGACGGGTGCTTCGGCTCTGACTATCTGCCGCAAGGAGGAAGGTTTCCTCGACGCGGACCCAAACCAGTCGGGGAATCTGCCTCCCGGCGTGACTCGAATCACCCCAATTTGTGACCCTTATCACCGCTGAAAGGTCCGTCCCTGCCCCACACTCAAGGGTAATGATGAGGAGCCGGGCGGCCCTCCGCAACCCCTGCCTTCCCAGCGGATTTGCCCGGTGAAAGGGGTCACCGATGTTACTCGCATATCGGCTGGTTAAGCTGATCGAGACCCATTCCGACGGACTAGCTCGCAGCCTTCACAAACGTTATATCGAAGATCCCCGGTGCTCGGGCTACGCCAATGTTCCCGAAAACGAGCTGACCCAGCGCGTGTACGAGGTGTATCGCCATCTGGGCGAATGGCTGCTGGCCAAAACCGACGCTGAAGTCGAGCAGCGCTACCTGGAGATCGGCGCCAAGCGCGCGGAGCAGGGTGTGCTGGCCAGCCAGGTGATCTGGATGATTTGGCTGGTGCGCGAAAACCTGTGGGACTACCTGGAGCAGCACGCCGAGTTGGAGCGCCCGGCTGAGGTGTTTGCCGAAGTCGAATTACAGAAGATGCTCGACCAGTTCTTTGGTCATGCCATGTATTACGCCGCGCTGGGACATGAGAGAGCGATGGCGGGATATTCGGCGACCAGCCAAACCGTCAATGCGTAGGAGCAATATGTCGTGGATTGATCAATACCGCAGCAAGCTGAGGACCGCCGGTGAAGCGGTAAGCTGCGTCGAGTCGAACATGCGGGTCTACATCCACCCCGGATGTGCCGAACCCGAGGCGCTGGTCGAGGCCCTGATGGCGCGCGCGCCTTTCCTGCAAAACGTTGAAGTCGTACATCTGCTGACCATGGGAACGTCTCCCTATTGCGCTCCGGAGATGGCGCAGAGTTTTCGCCACAACGCGTTGTTCGTGGGTGGAAACGTCCGCCACGCAGTGCATGAAGGGCGCGCCGACTACACCCCCATCTTCCTCGGCGAAGTGGAAGAGCTTTTCGAAACCGGAGAGATGCCGATCGATGTCGCTTTCATCCAGGTTTCTCCGCCTGATCCGCATGGCTTTTGCAGCTTCGGAGTCGGGGTTGACACCACGCTGACCGCTGCCAAGTATGCCCGTCGCGTTGTGGCGCAGGTGAATGCGCAGATGCCGCGCACCTATGGCGACAGCTTCATTCACGTCAGCCGGCTGCACGCGATTGTCGAGGTCTCGCAGCCGCTGTGCGAGATGAAGAAGCACGGCAGCGATCCGGTGCACGGTCTGATCGGAGCCAATGTTGCCTCGTTGATTGACGATGGCGCAGTCCTACAATGTGGGATCGGCGGCATTCCAGATGCAGTGTTGCCCAACCTGATGGACCGCCGCGACCTGGGCATCCACACCGAGCTGATATCTGACAATGTGATACCGCTGGTTGAAGCCGGCGTAATGACGGGCGAGCGCAAGAATTTCAAGCCGCGCAAGATCATCCTGGGGTTTGTGCTGGGCAGCAAAAAGCTGTTCGACTTCGTGGATGAGAACCCGATCTTCGAGTTTCATCCTTCGGCCTACACCAACGACCCGTTCCGCATAGCGCAGAACAACCGCATGGTGGCCATCAACTCCGCCATTGAGATTGACTTGACCGGCCAGGTCTGCGCCGAAACCATCGGTGCGCGGTTTTACAGCGGCTTTGGCGGACAGCTCGACTTTATTCGCGGCGCCGCGCGCTCCAAAGGAGGCAAGCCGATTATTGCGCTGCCTGCCACCGCCAAGGGCGAGACCCTTTCGCGCATTGTGCCCCGCCTGGCGCCTGGCGCCGGCGTGCTCACCGGCCGCGCCGACGTGCATTACGTGGTGACCGAATACGGCATCGCGTACCTGCACGGCAAGACCATCCGCCAGCGGGCTGAGGCGCTAATTCAGATCGCCCATCCCAAGTTCCGTAACGAGCTGTACAAGTATTGCGAAGAGCAGCGCTGGTTTCAGCGCAATGTCCTGGAGGCAGTTCAGATACCCGTATGACAACCCAACCGCGCGGTAATGTGACCATCGACGTTGACGAATGTAAAGGATGCGGGCTGTGCGTGGAGTCGTGCCCGCCCAATTGTCTTTTTCTCGCGCCCGAGCTCAGCAAGTATGGCGTGCATCCCGCCGTTTATACGGGGCAGGATTGCACCGGCTGTGGCGCGTGCTTCTATTGCTGTCCGGAGCCGGGAGCAATCACGGTTTACCGTTTGACGCCGCCACCCAAAGTCACCGCCGTCGCGGTGAACACCAACCAGGGAGGAAGCCATGCGCCAGCTCTGTAAAGGTAATGTCGCCGTCGTGAAGGGCGCGGTGCTCGCCGGATGTCGGGCCTTCTATGGATACCCGATCACTCCGGCCAGCGAGATCGCAGAGTATGCCGCCCTCCTGGTGCCGGAAGTGGGTGGTACTTTTTTGCAGGCAGAGAGCGAAGTTTCAGCCATCAACATGGTCTATGGCGCGGCCTCAGCCGGACAGCGGGTGATGACAGCATCGTCAGGACCCGGACTGAGCCTGATGCAGGAGGGTATCTCCTACATTGCGGGATCGGAGCTGCCTTGCGTCATCGTTGACGTGGTGCGCGGAGGTCCCGGCCTGGGCAACATCGCTCCTGAGCAGAGCGACTACTTCTGCTGCGTCAAAGGCGGAGGCCACGGCTGCTATCGCAACATCGTGTTGGCTCCCGGATCGGTGCAGGAGATGTTCGACCTCACCGTGCTGGCGTTCGATCTGGCTGACCGGTATCGCAACCCGGTGATCATCATGACGGACGGTTACGTCGGCCAGATGCAGGAGCCGCTCGACATCAAGCTGCGCGACATCGAGGCTCCGGCCAAAGACTGGGCGGTCAAAGGCACGAAGGAGACGCAGAAGAACGTTATCACCTCGATCTTCATCGAGCCTGACGATCTCGAGGCTCACGTGCGCAAGCTGGAGTCGAAGTATCAGCTGGCGCAGGAGCTGGAGACCCGCAGCGAAAGCTATCTGACCGAAGATGCCGACATTCTGCTCATCGGTTTCGGCATCGTTTCGCGTGTGTTGCGTTCGACCGTCGATCAGTTGCGTGCCCAGGGCGTGAAAGCCGGGCTGTTCCGGCCGATTACGCTGTGGCCATTCCCGGCGCGTGAATTGCGCGAGACAGCGAAGACGGTGAAGTCGGTGATGGTGGTTGAGCTGAGCACCGGCATGATGGTGGAAGACGTCAAGCTGACGTTGAACGGTTCGCTGCCGGTCGAGTTCTACGGACGCGCCGGCGGCAACGTGCCCATGGCGGAAGAGATTACCGCGCAGGTGTTCGCGCGCATCGCGGCGCTGGTGTAACAGGATTTGAAACCTGCACGCTGGAAGGCGTGCTCCACCCAAAGGGGAGGGATTGTGGACGGTTACCAGGTTGTCTACGAGAAATCGCCGGCGTTCTATGACAAGTATGAACGCAAGGACGAACTACAGCAGCAGACCCACTACTGCCCCGGCTGCGGGCACGGCATCGCGCACAAGCTGATTGCCGAAGCCCTGACGGAGTTGGGTGAGCAGGACAATGCCATCCTGGTCAGTCCGGTCGGCTGCTCGGTATTTGCCTATTACTACTTCGATGTGGGCAATGTTCAGGTGGCGCACGGGCGCGCGCCGGCGGCCGCAACCGCGCTGAAGCGGGCCAATCCGCATTCCATCGTCATGTCGTATCAGGGCGATGGAGACCTGGCGGCCATCGGCACCGCCGAGATCATTCACGCCGCCAATCGCGGCGAAAACATCACCGTGTTCTTTATCAACAACTCGATCTACGGCATGACGGGCGGCCAAATGGCGCCGACTACATTGCCTGGGCAGTTCAGCACCACCAGTCCCTGGGGACGCCGCGCCAACAACGAAGGCCTGCCCTTACACGTGGCCGAATTGCTGGCTTCGCTGGAGACGCCGACCTATATCGAACGCGTCGCGCTGTGCGACATGAAGAACATCCACAAGGCGAAGAAGGCGGTCAAGAAGGCGCTGGAGATCCAAAAGAACGGCGGCGGCTTCTCGCTGGTCGAGATGCTTTCCCCCTGCCCGACCATCATGAAGATGGACCCGGTGGTCGCTCGTACCTGGGTGGCTGACACACTGGTCAAGGCGTTTCCGCTGGGAGTTTTCCGCGATCGCAAGCCTGAGCTGCCGGTATCGCCCAAGGTGCCGCATAAGACAGTTGCAGAAGCGCTTAACGTTGACGTTGATGCCGTGCCGGAGACCGCTCCCAGCCGGCGTCATCATACCCGCGAGGTCACGGTAAAGTTTGCCGGCTTCGGGGGACAGGGCGTCCTGCTGATGGGCCAGTTGCTGGCGGAGATGGGATTGCGCGAGCAGATGGAAGTGAGCTGGTTGCCGTCCTATGGGCCGGAGATGCGCTCCGGCAGCGCGCACTGCCACGTAACGCTATCCCATGAGCGCATTGGCACGCCACTGATTTCGCGGCCCGAAGTGCTGGTCGCCATGAACGAGCTCTCGCTGCGGAAGTTCGCGTCGACGGTGAGCTCGGGCGGACTCATTCTCTATAACCACCACAAGCTGCCCGAGGACATGAACATCTCGCAGGCCCGCGTGGTGTGCGTACCGGTCTCGGAGATCGCCGACCGCCTCGGTTCAGCCAAGGTGGCCAACGTCGTCATGCTGGGCGCTCTGCTGGAAGAGACCGAGTGCCTGCCCGCCGACACTGCCATCGAAGTTCTGGAAGCGACGGTCAAGAACAAAAAGCTACTGGAGCTCGATCGCCAGGCCATCAAGGCCGGCCGCGACTACGTCGACACCGAAGTTGAGGTGGGCGCCGTCTCCCAGCCCGACGGGTACTCGTACTGAACGAACTGCCAACCAATAAAAAGGGCCGGACACTATATAGTACGGCATGACGTACTCGCCGTCGGCGTAATTCGATCCTAAGCCGTATTCAGCGCCACCGGCTCCCGTTAACTGAACATTGACGGAGTAAGCGTGGGCTCGAACTGTGAACGTCGAGAACGCCAGAAGGGTCAAAAGCAGGTACATCTGAACTTTACGAGTTCGAAGCATGGAATCTCCAAACACACCTTATAGTCACGCACAGGCACGAAGCGTCACCAGTAACCAAGCACTTCAGGGGCCAAACGTGGGGGACGTTCCAACACGGTGGCCGGTGGCCCCCGGTAGCTTTCAGACCAGGAGATATTTTGGCATGGTATTGAAATAAAACAACTTAACTTCGAATAGCGGATTCGGGCCAATCTGGGATTTCCACATCGCCGTAGCGCACCTTGGTCACACGTGCAATCATTTTCCAGTCAAATTCACTCAAATTTCGCTTTTTGTTGATGCCATGACGAGCCGTTCTTCTCTGCGGGAAAGCGCCTTTACGGTAACTGAATCGGGAACGGTCGGCCTTGGCACCGGCCTTTTTCCTCATTGACAGCCCAGTTTTCTCGACTTTAGATAGAGAGTACCGCTCAACCAGATCACCTTCTGAAGTACTGAGGGTTCGATGCGTCGAAACCGCGTTTGCTTTTGTCTCCTCTTGGTCGTTACTTTCTCCACTTTTGTCAAAGCCGATACCAGCTGGGTCGAAGTTAAGAGCCAGCACTTCCGCGTTATTACCGACGCCGGCGAAAAGAACGGCCGCCAGATCGCCGAGCGCTTCGAGCAGATGCGCGCATCTTTTGGGCTCATCTTCGGCCGCAAGACGCTCAACGAGCCGGTGCCGCTGACGATCTTTGCCTTCCGCAATACCAAGGAAATTCGTCAGTACAGCCCGCTATTTCAAGGCAAAGTCGTCGAGCTCGCGGGCTTCTTCCTCCCCGGCCAAGATGAGGATTTTGTGGCTGTCGACCTCACCCACGACGATAGCTGGGAGACCGTCGAGCACGAGTACGCGCACGACCTTCTCAACGCAAATTACATGGCCACGGCTCCCTGGTTCGATGAAGGCTTTGCCGAATTTTTCTCGTCCCTGAAACTGTCGAAGGGTGTAGCCGAGCTGGGGGCAGGGATTCCAGAAGCCCCGGCTCTCCTGCAAGGCAAGCGACTTGGGCTGCAGGAGTTGTTCGAGGTTGAGCACCACTCCGAGACCTACAACAAGAATGGCCAGCGGCGCGACATGTTCTATGTGGAGTCGTGGCTGGTGGTGCACTATCTCTTTGACACCGACCTGGCGGGGAAGGCAGCTCGCTATTTCGCGCTGAGAAACAACCAGCAGATGCCGGTTCCCGAGGCGGTACAGCAGGCCTTCGGGATGACAGTAGCGCAGATGGAGAAGGCAGTCCTGGACTACCTTCGCGCCAACAAAGTTGGAGCCAGATATTTCGATCTGAAAAACCAGGCAATCTCGACCGATGTAACGGTGCGGACGCTAGATCCTCTAGAAGCGCGCGCGCAACTGGCGGACTTGCACCTGCACTCTCCGGACTACCAGGCTGCCGCTATCAGGGAATTCGAAGCGATCCTTTCTGAGAACCCCAACCAGGCGGTTGCACAGCGTGGCCTCGGATACGCCTATCTCCGGCAGCAAAACTTTGCCAAGGCCTCCGAACATCTTCAAGCTGCGGCGAAGCTTGGCTCGAAAGATCCCAAAGTCTACTACTACACGGCGATGTTGCTGCAGCAGGAAAACCCTGCGGCAATAACGTCGCCGGAATTGGTGGCCAACCTTAAGCGTGCCATCGAACTCGATCCGCAATACGCCGAGGCTTATGCGATGTTGGGAGTTTCGCAGATGAATAGCAGGACTTCTCCTGCTGAGGCGGAATCGAATCTTGCCCGCGCCGTCGCACTTTCGCCGCGAAACGACATGATTCGGTACAACTATGGAGTCGCTTTGCTCAACCAGGAGCAGGTTGACAAGGGCAAACAGCAGCTCAACCTGGTGCTGCATAGCTCGGATCCGATGGTCGCGCAACAGGCCAGCGAGGCACTTCAGCGGGCCAATGAGCGCGAGAATTACGAGAAAAACAGAACAAATACCGTCGAAATTGCTCAAGACAAGGTGACTTTCAGGCCGGAACCTGTGCCTTCCGCCAATCCCGAGCCCACGGCTAACCAGCCAGAGGTCCCTCTCAAACCCGTAAAGACCGGATACCTGCAAGGAACGCTGGTCAGCGTCGATTGCGCCTCGCCACCGGCTGCCGTGCTCACGGTTTCGTCGGGCAACAAAATGTGGAAGATGATGGTTGCCGACACCGAACATGCCATTGTGATTGGCGCCGATAAGTTCTCCTGCGCGTGGACGCACCAGAAAGTGGCATTCAATTACGCCCCATCCGCAGCCAACGAAGGAAAAGTCATTTCCATAGAAATTCAGTAAGTGTGCCGGCGAGGATTGCAAGCCAGGCCCGCAAAAGGCGCAAGTCATCCCCACCGAAAGCGCTGGCAAAGCTGATTGAGAAGGCCGGCGCGGGCCCGGCTTTTTTTGCGTCTCGGCGACAACCAAAACCTGCCAGCGCTGCTAAAATACCGCGATACCCCGGGGAGCGGCTTGTCCTGTATTTCCCGCGACAGCAGCCGCTGGATGGCGATGGCGAAGTACTCATTTGATCTATACCTCCTCGATGTGGATGAGCGAAGGCTGCTTCGCGGCAACATGGAAGTCCGTCTGCGAGGCAAGCTCTTCGACACGCTTCGCGTGCTGCTGGAGAACGCCGGCCAATTGGTCCGCAAAGATCAGTTGATGCAGGCGGTGTGGCCCGACTCGGTGGTCGAAGAAAACAACGTCGATCACTGTATTTCGCATTTGCGAAAGCTGCTTCACCCCGGCAAGTACATCGAAACCGTCCCCCGGCATGGATACCGGTTCAGCGGCGAGGTAACGCTTGTCGGTGAGGTGAAGGCCTCAAAGCCCGGGCCTCGACTGGTGACCCTCGAGTCGTCGCCGGAGAAGGTGGATGTGCCGGAACTGGAGGTGCAATTCTTCACCGCCAGCGATGGCGTTCGCATCGCTTACACCCTGGGGGGGAGTGGACCTCCGATAGTGCGCACCATCGATTGGCTCAACCATCTGAACTTCGAATGGAAGAATCCCTTCCTGCGCCATTGGCTCTCGGAGATCATGCGTCACAACACGCTGCTGCGCTATGACCAGCGAGGCACCGGGCTCTCCGACTGGGACGTCAAAGATTTTTCGTACGAGCGGTCGGTGCAGGATTTCGAAGAGCTGATCGAGGCGACGGGTCTGGACAAGTTTGCCATGTTCGGCGGTTGCCACGGCGCAGCCATTGCTACGGCTTATGCGGCGCAACATCCGGAGCGTGTGACGCGGCTCATCTTAAACGGAGCGTTCGTCAATGGATGGCCAGCGCCGGCCGCCGGATCGGAAGAGCAACTCGACGCCCTGCTGACGATCATCCGCCATGGCTGGGGACGCGATAATCCGGCGTTCCGGCAAATGTGGTCGACCATGTTCCGGCCGGATGCCGATCTAGAGCAGATGGATTGGATGAATGAACTCCAGCGCATCGGAGCCTCTCCGGAGAATGCCGCGCGCATGTTATCGCAATTTCCCAACTTCAAAATGATCGATCTGCTCCCCGCTATCTCCTGCCCCACCCTGGTAATACATTCGCGCGACGATGCTGCGGTTCCGGTGCAGGAAGGAAGGCTCATCGCGGCTCGAATTCGAAATGCACGCTACGTCGAGCTGCCGAGCCGATCCCACCTGGTAGCGCCCGGCGATCCTGCCTGGGAGCTGTTCGTTGAGGAATTCTCGAGGTTCATGTCGTGGCAGGAAGAAGGCGCGGCGGCCATGCGCTCGTTCGCCTGAAGATTAAATGCATTGTTGAAGGCAGCATGTGAACCCGAGCGCGCGCCCCTGTATATGACTGGAACGCGCGCTGTTCCCCGGACTCCGCAGACCCACACGTTAGGCGGCGGAGCGCTGCTTCCCAGGTGTACTCTCCTCGCCCCCGAGATACGGCAACAATGACGGCACCAGCTTCGGCACTTCTTTGCGGTAATCCTCGTAGCGCTTTCCGTGGATGGCGAGCAGGTCGCGCTCTTCCCACCGGATTGCCATCAGCATGTACACCGAGGTCAGGGTCGCGAACAGCAGGTGCGCTCCGGTCATGGTCGGCGTCGCCCAGAAGGCGATGAACCAGCCAACATACAGCGGATGCCGCACGTACTTGTAGAAGAACGGCGTGCGGAATTCGAGGTGCGTGTACGGCCTGTTTGATCAGGTACAACCACACCTGGCGCAGTCCGAACAGGTCGAAGTGGTTGATCAGCAGAGTGCTGATAAGTACCACTAAGAAGCCCCACAGGAACAAGAGGGTCACCCCCAGGCGAAGCAAGGGGTTCTCCACGTTCCATATCACACCGCCGATCGGCTGCCAGTACTTGAACAGCGCGATCAGTGCAATGCTTGAGAACAAAACGTAGGTGCTGCGCTCAGCAGGCTCGGGGATGACTTGCGTCAGCACCCGCTTGAATGCCGGACGCGCCATGACGCTGTGCTGTACCGCGAATATCCCCAGCAGAAGAGCGTCCACCAGCAACGCCTTCAGGAACGGAATTTGTGCGCCGGAATCCATGGACTTGGGAACGTAGAAGTTTCCAATAAAGCCCAGGGCGTAAAGAAAAGTGAGAAAAAATACGGCGTAGCTCAGGACGCCGTACAGAAAGACCGCTACACGTTTCATAACTCGCTCCATCCTTCCTTGGTCTGCGGGGGCCGATTCCCAATGGAATGAAGCGAGGTTAGCTGCGGCAGGTCCTCTGCGTACTTAGGCCTGCCTGATATGTTTCTGAAACATTTCTGGAATCGCGGTACTCGGTTACTTTCGTAATTTGCTCGGTCACAGCCGCCCTGCTACGGTCGGATCGAGGACATGGACTGGGTTTGTCCACCGGGCGGCAATGGCCGTGCGGCCGAATTGGATCTTTGAAAATTCGCGGAAGAGGCCATTACCGGCAGGAAATTGGTTGCGGGCAGCAAGGGCTCAGATGAAGTCGAAGTGCCATTTTCTTTGAGTGATTTCTGCTGTGCAAATCGTTTGTTATCAAGATTTTGCCTGCAACTATATTTAGAATCAAGATTTTAGGTGACAAATGTTGCCTAACATGTTGAAAACAAGAGTTCGCAAATTGTTTTTTTCACAGTTACTCGTTATCGGACATTACGCCACTTCAAGCTGAAACCTGTCGCCGCAACGAAAAAATGATCAGGCATGACGGGACGGGCACACGTCTATAATCCTGCCATCCTGCAAAGCGGGTCCCACAATCATGCCTGGAGTCTTCATCAGCTATCGGCGCGAAGATAGCGCCGCCTATGCCGGACGTTTGTTCGACATCCTGAGCGCCGCGTTTGGCGCCGACAACACCTTCATGGATGTCGACGACATCAAGGGCGGCGACGACTTCACCACCGTCATCGAGCGCAAACTTGGCGTGTCGGATGCCCTGGTTGCAGTCATCGGTCCGCACTGGGTTGCAGTGACCGATCCGGACGGAAAGAGAAGGCTCGATAATCCGAATGATTTCGTGCGCATTGAAATCGCAAAAGCTTTGGAGCGCGGAATTCGTGTCATTCCCGTGCTGGTGGGCGGAGCGACCCTGCCTCATCCCAGCGACCTGCCCGACAACCTGAAGGCCTTATGCGAGCGGCAGGCGGTGGAGATTCGCGACACCCGCTTTCATGAAGACGCGAAAGACCTGGTCGATGTGCTTGCGTCAAACGATTCGCGGCACCGGGATCCTGCCGAAAGAAGGCGGCCTTAAACGGTTGATCCCCGCGCTGGTGATTTTTGCTGTGGTGATTGCTGGCGCTGTTTCATGGCTGTTGATGAATCGGCAGAAAGCTTCCGCGAATCCCCCTGCGGCAAGCGTTGCGGGTACATGGGAAGCGACCGTCAAATATGACTGGGGTGACAGCTACCACGAGGTGTTTGACTTCCAGGTGAATGGCCAGGAGCTGTCCGGGACCGCGGGATTTCTTGGCAGTCCGAAAGGAAAAGGGCGGCCTATCTGGGACGGAAAGATTGCGGGCGACCAGATCAGTTTTACGACCAAGACCCTGACCAGCCTATCGGGGGACGACAAGAATTACGAAGATAAGCATTACTACAAAGGCGTAGTGAAGGGCGACACCATCGACGTTCACCCTGGTGACCGACAGCAGCGTCGAGCAGCATACGCCGATTCAGTTCACGGCAACCCGGGTAAAGCAGTAGAGGGTTGTTCGCTCTTCGCCAGAATGTCATCGAGCACCTTCTCTGTCGAGCTTCTTGCGAAGGGCGAAGAGCGAAGGGCGGCTAGTAATGCGCCCGCGCCCGTTGCCGCTCTTCAATCATCGTCATCAGCCGCTTGGTCGTTGGTACTGCGATCTCCCACTGCGCGCCACCACGAATAATAGGACCGGCGATGCCTTCGAGTTCCAGCCGCCGGCCGGCGTCAATGTCCTTGGCCATCGAGCTGCGCATGGTGCGAGGCGACGAGTCGAGGATTGCTTGAATCCGCGCCGGGTCGATCTGCGCTCCGAACGCTTCGGCCACCGCCTGAGCCTCCGCGAAGGCATAGTCCATCGTCTTCTTCCATTCGGCGTCGGCCAGTATCTCGCCCAAATTCTTGCTTGAGGCCGTCGTCACCAAAGCGAATGGCCCAAGGAAGCACAGCTTGCCCCACATCAGGCTGGCCTCGTTGGCGATAAACGAGCAAAGAAATCCCAGGTCGCGCAACTCCTGCGCGGTGTCGCCGAGCAGGGCCTCACCGCTCCCAGCGATGTTGAGCCGCACCGGCGAGCGCTGCACGTAATGTCCCTCTGCCGTGCGTTCGGCTTCCACGGCGATGGTCGCCGGGATGATGCGAGCGGCGCCGTATTGCGAGCGCAATGCCGCGATATGGTCGATGCCGTTTAACAGCGGCACAATAGCCGGCGGCACATTCACAATCGATTGCAACGCGTCTTCGAGTTGATACGTCTTGGTCGCGATCCACAGCACATCGGTGGGCTCGGAAACCTCAGCGACAACTTTGACCTGCGCCGTCAGTGTGCCTTCCGGCCGCTCGAGCGTTACGGTCTCGGGATGCTGCCCCACTTTCTCTTGCCGGACAACCATCGTGACTTCGTTGCCGAGCGATGCCAGGGCGGTGCCCAGCATTCCGCCGATCGCGCCCGCGCCCAGAATGGTATGTTTCATGCCGCTCCTCATGACCAGCTACTGCAAAGGGACATGATACCGCCGCACGCTGAGTGGAGGGACTTATCTGGCGGAAAGCTGTGCTGCGCATTTCAATGCTGAATCTATTTGGGTCGATGGATCGGAACCTGCTGGACCGCCGCTTGGTGAGGCGCGGCATTGGCCCGTTTCAAAATTCGCCGCAGCTCCCAGGTCGATAGAGCGCCGACGAACCATGCCAGCGTCGCAATCAGCAGAGTCATCCATGCGCTATGGGTCGCTCCCATTCGCCAGATCACCAGGGCGAAGGCGAGCAGGCCGACGCTGCCCAAGACCGCACCAAACATGTCGAGGGCGGCAGTTTTTCGTCCGCGGGTGTGACCCTCGAATCCGGCATGCTGTTTTTGTTCTTTTGCGTGCTGGTCGATCATGGTGGCGGCCGCGGGAGCGATCGCCGGGAACGCAAGAAAAAGTCCGCCAAGTTCCGGGCCGTAGTGTTTGGCGATGAGTCCGGCGACGACGGTCATCAGTCCTCCGAACAGGAAGCGGGCACCGTATTCGAGCCAGCTCGCATTCTTCAGCGCCGAAATGTCAGCCTTGATGACCATTGCTATCGCAGCAGAACAGACCACAAGCCAAAAGCGACGCCGAGCCACACCACCAGTGAAGCGGACGTGATCAGGAGCGTATTGTGCCGGGCACGAAACAAGATCATGGCAACGACCCAGGCATATGCAGCCAGTGCTATGGCGCCCAGCAACATGGAGCGTCCCTCAAGTGCCGCATAGGCGTGGCCGTCTTTATGGAAGGTGAGAGCCAGCGTAGCCAGCGCGACTGAAGGCGCGGCGCCGAAGAGCCCGGCAAACGTTTTCGGCCGCAAGACACTGCCAATGGCCGAAAAGATGGAGACGACAACGCCTCCAATCGCAAATCGAATGAGCAGTTCAGCCAATTGCGATCAATTCTCCGCAGCAAGAAGTTGCTCAATCCAGAGCAGCTCAAAATTCATCTGATTTTGATAGATGGCATGTCAGAGCAGGCTGGTTTGCTGAGGAGGAATTTGACAGCCGACCGGAGCTCGCCGACTGAAAGCGCCCCTTACGTTGACCATGCATCTATAATTGGGAAACTGTTTCCGACCTCCGCAACCTAAAGGCATATCCAGGGTTGCGGCGGCGGTGTCCCGAAGGTTTCGGGGCCGAGGGTGTGGAGGGAAACGTCCACGCCTCCCGTGCTTGGAAAGGAAACGTGAGCGCTGCGGCACTTCGCGGCGTCATCTCTCCTTTTTCCTCGCACAATCGAAATTGAAGGGCCTTTGGCCATTGGCTCTTGGCCAGAAAATCGGTTAAACAACTGCTTTCACAGAGCTAGAGATCTGGCCAAAGCCAAGAGCCAAGAGCTAAAAGCTAATAGCGTGCACTTAACCGACAAATTCGGACGGCGCATCAGCGATCTGCGAATCTCCGTCACCGATCGCTGCAACTACAAATGCGTCTATTGCCGGTCGGGTAGCGACGGGCCGCAATTCGCGGAACTGTCGATCGTCGACTATCTGCGGATGGCTCGGCTGTTCGTCTCTCTGGGCATCACCAAGGTCCGCCTTACCGGCGGCGAGCCGCTGTTGCGTAAGGGATTGGTCGACATGGTTCGCGAGTTGGGCCAGATGCGCACCCTGGAAGGCGAGCCTCTCGACATCGCTATTACCACGAACGGACATCTGCTCGCCGATATGGCTCAGCCGCTGGCCGATGCCGGATTGTCACGGGTGACGGTTTCGATGGACGCGGTCGATCCCGAACGTTTTGCGCGCATCACGCGAGTTCCCAATGGCTACGAGCAGGTGCTGGCGGGAGTTCGCGCTGCCCAGCGCGCCGGCTTGAGTCCAGTGAAGGTGAATTGCGTTCTGTTGCGCGGATTTAATCACGACCAGATTCCGGCCTTCGGCAGGTTTGCCCGCGAGCAAGGCGTCGTCGTTCGCTTCATTGAGTTCATGCCCCTGGAAGAAGACCGCGTGTGGTCTCCCGAGATTGTGGTGCCGCTGGAAGAGATTCTCACCCGTATGGCTGAGTTCATGCCACTGCGCGAGATTACCCGCGGCGACAGCGAAACCGCACGCCGGTATGTTTTCGAGGACGGCGTTGGCGAGATTGGGATTATTGCGCCGGTGTCGCACCCTTTTTGTGGCCATTGCAGCCGGGTTCGCATCACTTCCGACGGCAAAATTCGCACGTGCCTGTTCTCGGTCCGCGAGCACGATCTGGCTTCGCGCATGGCTGCCGGAGCCTCCGACGACGAGCTGACCGACTTTATCCATCACGTTGTCGACCAAAAAGAAGAGCGCCACCACATCGGCGAAGCGGGTTTTGTGCCGGCCTCAAGGACGATGGTGCATATCGGGGGCTGATCAGTTGTCAGTGTTCGGTTGTCAGTTGTCAGTCGGGTGGAGTACGCCTTCCAGGCGTACAGACAAGCGCTTCGCCGTCACCCCGCGCTTTAGCGCCTGAGGTTACCGGTTGGATTCACCTCAGCGGCTGAAGCCGGGCCCGCTGCTTATCGTCGCGAACTGCACCGCTGAAGCGGTGCTCCACCCCCACTTCCGTCGCTCGGGTCCCTCTTGCACATTCGTTACCTCCGCGTAACAATAAGCAACAGGAGTTCCTGTCCGCGGATGGCAGACCGGATCGAGCCTAAGGGCGCGGTTTCACGGTTCAAAGATTTGTAACGATGGCGCTGGCAGGACATCCAATGGGCTGAGCAGTAAGAAGCGTCAAGTTGCAGCTTCAACATCCCCGTAGGTCGGGTCCGCCCCAGGCGGACAGTGGATCTACTGGAGCCGCAAGCGAGCTTTCAACATCCCCGTTTCGGGGTGCCTCCGATCACAACGGAAGACGCCGCCGGGACTGAAGGCAGAGACATACAAAACGTGGCTACGGCACCTGTAACAGAACAGTCATCGTGCTCGCTCGAGAACTATCTCGTCCTCCCCGACAACTCCATGGACGCCCGCATAGCGGCCGCCCGCAGGGAATTGGGGCGCGAGTGCGTCATCCTTGGACATCACTACCAGCGCGACGAGGTGGTGCGTTTTGCCGACTATACCGGCGACTCCTACCGTCTCTCGCAAGTGGCCGCGCAGGCAGAGGGAAGCTATATCGTCTTCTGCGGCGTGCATTTCATGGCGGAGAGCGCCGACATCCTGGCGCGCCCCTCGCAATCGGTCATTCTGCCCGATCTGAACGCCGGCTGCTCGATGGCCGATATGGCGGAGATTGGACAAGTTGAAGATGCCTGGGAGCAGTTCATCGCGCTCGGGTTGACCGACGACGAGGGTAACGGGATCACGCCCATTACCTACATGAACTCGACTGCTGCGATCAAAGCCTTTTGCGGGGAGCGAGGCGGCTTGGTGTGCACCTCGTCCAACGCCAGCGGCGCGTTTTCGTGGGGATTCTCGCGTAACGAAAAGATATTTTTCCTGCCTGACCAGCATCTGGGCCGCAACACCGGATTCGCTCGCGGCATTCCGCTGGAAGAGATGGTGGTGTGGGACCCGTACATGCTTCAGGGAGGCCTGACGGCCGAGCGCCTCCGCAAAGCCAAGGTGATTCTGTGGAAGGGGCACTGCTCGGTGCATCAGCGCTTCCTGCCGGAACACGTCGACAAGGTTCGCGCGAAGTACCCGGGCATCCAGGTAGTCGTTCATCCCGAGTGCCGCTGGGAAGTCTGCCAGAAGGCCGACGCCATCGGCTCGACCGACCAGATCATCAAGACGGTGAAGCAGTCAGGGCCGGGTAGCGCATTCGCCATCGGCACTGAAATTCACCTGATAAACCGCCTGGCCCGGGAATTTCCTGACCGGCGCATCATCACCTTAGACGATTCCGGCTGCCTCTGCACCACCATGTTCCGCATCTCTCCCCAGCACCTGTGCTGGGCGCTGGAGAACCTGGTGGATGGCAACATAGTGAACCCCATCAAAGTTAAACAAGATGTAAAGAGGTGGGCACGCGTCGCGCTTGATAAGATGTTAGAGATACAGTGATCATTCGCATACGCAAACGTCCACGTGAGAAGTACCTGCGCCGCGTTCCGCGCTACCTGCTCGACTTGCGCGAACGCCGGCATCGCATTGACGCCCGCCACATGGCGGCATTGCAATCGCTGGAGCCCAGCGAGGCTGAGACGGATATGCCACGCACATTTACCCTTGCCGAAGCTGAGACTCTGTTGCCCGTGCTGGAGTCGTTATTGCGCTCGGCCATGCAATCCAAAGCACTGATTGAAGAAGTTGACGGCGAATTCGACGCCCTGCGCAGCCGCATCTTCCTCAACGGCGGAATGTTCGTCGATGTCGAGAAGATGGCTCGCCGCAAGGCCGAGAAAGAAAAAGCCATTCAAACCGCCAAAGACGCGGTCGCCGAAATCGACGCCGCCGGCGTCCAGGTGAAAGACCTCGACATCGGCCTGCTCGACTTCCCCTGCATGGTCGATGGCGAGATCATTCTGCTGTGCTGGAAGCTGGGTGAAAAGGGCATCACGCACTATCACGGCACCAGCGAAGGCTTTGCCGGCCGCAAGCCAATCGATGGCCGCATCTCCCGAGGGCCGAAGAAGAGCAACTGAGGTGGAAGCGCGGAGCTCCTGAACAGAGACTTACTGCTCGCGTTTGCCGCAGGCTTGGACGCTTTGTATCAGGGCACGGCTTCAGCCGTGCCAGCGAGGTTCCGTTTAGGACTGGGCTTTAGCCCCTGCAGATGTCGATCCCCTCGCGCAATGCCGAGATCAGCCAGGTTCTCAGTTCGTCCCGCACATTTTTCGTGACAACTAAGACCAGCATGGGGCGAGCTCTGTTGCAGTCAGAGCGTAACGCAACCCTGCTGATTGACGTGTTGCGTGCGTGCGTCGCATCAAAGAAGTTCGTAGTTCACGATTTTGTCGTCATGCCCGACCACGTTCATCTGCTCATCACGGTGGATGCAGACATGAGCATCGAACGCGCAATGCAGTTCATAAAGGGTGGCTTTTCGTATCGGTTGGGAAGAGAGGCTGGATATCGAGGCGAAGTGTGGCGACGTGGCTTTTCAGAAGTTCGAGTTGAAGATCGCCAGAGTTTCTTGAGGCATAAGGAGTACGTTGCTGAAAATCCGGTAAAGGCTGGTTTAAGCGAGTGTCCCGAAGCATATCCGTATTGCTACATTCACTTGGCACTTCAAAAGAAGGCAGGGGCTAAAGCCCAAGAACATTTTGACGCCGTCGGCACGGCTAAAGCCGTGCCCTGATACAAAGCATGACAAAGTGGATCTTGTTGATCTTTGGACTTCTGCTGCTCGCGCTGGGTGCATGCGGTTGGTATGAGCTTTCGCTGGGGATACAGAGCTCTGACGCGATGCTTGCACTTCAGCCTCTGGCTGAGATTCCCTCCTCCCAACTCAGCGGCGAAGTCGGCGTTGAGGTTTCCGCTCCTCAAGGCTCCCAATGGGATCGAATCAAGAGGAGTTGGGCGAGCCGGAGTACGAGGTCGCCATCATTTCTGCGCGTGTTGCCCACGGTTATAAGCATTGCCTAGATGTGATAGCGGTTCGAGCAGAGGCTGGCGGAAAACTGCTGAAACCCCAAACTGGAGACTGGCTTTATGGGTACTCGACCGCTCCGGATTCACCTCATTGCGACACGTATGGGTTGAGGTTTCGAATTCCTGAACGCACCGAGGCCGACATGCATTTTGTCGCAGTCGCCGGCCCGCTTCCAATCGACACAAAGGTCGTCGTGGTCCCCGTATGGTTTTATACCAAAGACAAACTTGTAGGGCTCAGCATCGATCAGGATCTTCGTGACGTCTCGAAGTGGACGATGGTACTTGGGCTGTTTGCGATCGCCTTTGCAGATTTCTGTTTATTCGGTCGAAACGCAAGACTCCTGCTCCGGTGAAATAGTTCTTACCTCATGATCCAGCTCTCCTCCGCCGGAAAACGCTTCGGCCCCAAGCTTCTGTTCGAAAATCTTGACTGGCTTATTACGTCGCATGACCGCGTGGGGCTGGTGGGAGCGAACGGTACCGGCAAATCGACCCTACTGAAGGTTCTTGGCGGCATCGAGTCGCTCGACTACGGCAGCATCATCCCCGCAAAGAACACGACCTTCGGCTACCTGCCGCAGGATGGTCTTCGCCTGGAAGGCCGTACTGTGTTCGCCGAGTGCCTGTCGGTGTTCGACGATCTACGCGCGCTCGAAGTCGAGATGGAAGAGCTCACCCACAAGATGGCGGAGCTCGATCACACGTCAACCGAATACCAGCAAGTGGCTGATCGCTACCAACGCATATCGGGCGAGTTCCACATGCGCGACGGATACGCGCTGGAATCGCAGGTCGGAACCGTGCTCGACGGCCTGGGCTTCCGCAAAGAAGATTGGACGCGGCAGACGGAAGAGTTCTCCGGCGGATGGCAGATGCGCATCGCGCTCGGCAAGCTGCTGCTGTCGAAGCCGAACCTGCTGCTGCTTGACGAGCCCACCAACCACCTTGACCTCGAAACCCGCAACTGGCTGGAAGAGTACCTGCTGCAATATCCCTACGCGTACATCCTGATCTCGCACGACCGCTACTTCCTCGACGTGACGGTCGACAAGATCATGGAGATCTGGAACAAGGGCGTTCACGTCTACAGCGGAAATTACGAGAAGTACCTTCAGCAAAAACAGGAGCGCCGCGATTCGCTGGTCGCCGCGTACAAGAACCAGCGCGACCGTATCGAGCAGCTTGAGGCGTTCATCAATCGCTTTCGCTACCAGGCGACCAAAGCGAAGCAGGTGCAGAGCCGCATCAAGGAACTCGACAAGATCGAGCGCATCGAGGTTCCGCCGGACGAGAAGACCATCCACTTCAGCTTCCCGCAACCCAAGCCCAGCGGGCGGACCGTTGTCGAAGCCGCTAGCGTTGCGAAAAGCTACGGCCCGAAAGAAGTTTTTCGCGACGCGAACTTCACCATTCAGCGTGGCGATCGCATCGCGCTGGTGGGCGTGAACGGAGCGGGAAAGTCGACGCTGATCAAGCTGCTGACCGGAATCGAGCCGCTGACGGAAGGCGAGCTGAAACTCGGACACAATGTCGAGCCCGACTACTTCGCGCAGGACCAGTACAAAGAACTCGACCCGGGGCGCCGCATGCTCGACGATCTGTCCGACGTTGCGGTGCAGAAGACTACGTCGGAGCTGCGCGGCCTTCTCGGCTGCTTCCTCTTTTCCGAAGACGACGCATTCAAGCCCATCGGAGTACTCTCCGGAGGAGAGCGCAACCGCTATGCGCTGGCGCGTATGCTGCTGCATCCCTCGAATTTCCTGCTGCTCGACGAGCCGACGAACCACCTCGATATGCGCGCCAAAGATGTCTTGCTGGAAGCCTTGCAGAAATACAACGGGACAGTCGTCTTCGTTTCGCACGACCGCTACTTCATCGACAAGCTGGCAACGCGCATCTTCGAGATCGGCAACGGACGTGTAGACGTTTTCCCGGGTAATTACGAAGACTATCTGTGGCGCAAGCAGCGCGGAGGAGAAGACGGCGCCGACAGCTTGTCGCAAGACCATCCCACATTGTCGGATGTTCCGGGATACGTGCAGAAGTACGACGATGCCGGCGTGGCGAAACAGTCGACCGATAGCGGCAACGGAGATTCGACTAGCGCGAAAAAGCGCATCAATCCCATCAAGCTGAAGCAAATGCAAGATCAGCAGCAACAAGTCGAATCAGAAATTGAGCGCCTGGAGCAGGGAATCGCTCAGTGCGAACTCGAGCTGCAGTCTTATGTCAGCGCCGAAGAAACACAAAGGCAAACGGAGTTGCTCGCGGAATATCGCTCCGAATTGGCGAAGCAGATGGAAGATTGGGAAGAACTTTCGACGGCGCTGCAACAATAGTTGTCGGTTGCCAGTTGATAGTTGTCAGAAAGAAGTTGAACAGTAGTCGGCGGCTTCGGCCTGTTGGTCGGCACCCGAAGTTACAGCTTTGGACAAGCGTTTCCAGCGCCCCGCTCCTGCATACCCAGCATGCACCAACAAGATTGTTAAGCCGCCCACGAACGCGGGTGATGGTCGTCTGTCACAGACTCCTTCGGTCGGTTTACGTTGTCATATTGAGTTGAGGACGAACGTTCATGAAGGTCGCATCTTATCGAGACTTGGTCGCATGGCAACGTGGCATGGCCCTGACCAAGATGATCTACGTCGCCAGCGCTCAATTCCCGCGGGAAGAAATCTTCGGGCTGAAGTCGCAGATGCGGAGGTGCGCAGTGTCAGTTCCCAGCAATATTGCTGAAGGACAGGGCAGGACGACGCGTGGTGAGTTTTATCAGTTCCTCGGACAGGCGCGCGGATCCCTGTATGAGTTGGAAACTCAGACGCTGCTTGCAGGGGAACTGGGATATTTGTCAGCCGAGCAGCGCGAAGCCTTAATCCGCGAATCCAGAGATCTAGGGCGTATTTTAAACGGCTTGATGAACTCCATCAGACCAGCGGTGCCAACAAAAGCTTAGGTCTGACAGGAGGCGGCTTTAACGGCGCGTGGCACCTGCAAGTCGAACCAATACCGTCGTTCATGCGTTTCGGCACTTGCCAATTCCTTACAACTCCTGGCTTATAGCTAATTGTTGCCGGCTTCTTGTAACCGCCAACTTCCTACTGACAACCGGCAACTGACAACTGACAACTGCCCACCAACTGGTTATTGCTTCATCAACTCATCTGCCAGCAATTGCGCCTTCTTTGCCAGGTTGGAAGCCCGCTCGTAATCACCCTCAGTGATGGCCTTGCGTGACTGATTGATGTAGGTCTTTATCTGCGCCAGCATCGATTGCTGATCTGAGCTCAAATTGTTGTTGTTAACGTGAGTCAGTTGCTTTTCCGTGGCGTCGAGCAGGTTAGTCGTCGATTGTCGGTCGCGAGCCGCCTCGGCGCTGGTTATGTCAGGGCCGATAGCGACCTCGGCCGCCGCAGTAGCGGGATTCGGTGGCGGGTGCACTTCAGCTGTTGCCGTTGGAGTCGTAGTCTGCGGGCTCGATGGCGGCGTCGTCGGCGGAGTAGCTTTCGCTTTCTTGCGAGTCTTCTTCTTCGGCAGCGGCGGAGGTTCCGGTGTGGCCGCCGCTTCCTGAGGGTTCTCCGGCAAGGGCTCTGGCCGAATCTCGTCGGGCAGGGTTTGCGTAAGCGTAGGTGCTTCCGCAGGTCCCGGCAGCTTGGTTTTTTGCGTAGCCTGCTTTTTGTGGCAGGCGAGCTGAATGGCAAGCAGCGGCACCAGCAGGCCCATGACGAATTGGCGCTTGCTGATCATGTCTGTTCTACCTGACCCGAATCTTCGGCGGAGGAAACCGATCAGGCAAGACTCGTAACACTAATGTTAAATCTACGACCGCGTGCCTGTATTCCCGGCAGGCTCAACCACGACAGCGGTTCCAGTAATCGAATTTTGACCTGCCATTGCCAGCGGCAGGCAGAGCCGAAAAGTTGTGCCGCGTCCGAGTTCGGTGTCGAAGTCGAGCGAGCCGTGATGCATCTGCAAAACCCGGTACGTCATAGCCAGTCCAATGCCGCTTCCGGTTTTCTTCGTCGTGAAATACAGGTTGAAAACCTTGTCACGAATCTCCGGAGAAATTCCGGGCCCCGCATCGCGTATCTCGACCACTGCCGCTTTATCGGTGCGTCGAGCTGTAATTTGCAGGGGGCCTCCTTCGGGCATTGCCTGAACTCCATTCAATACCACATTGTCCAAAGCCTGCTTCACCAGATCATAGTCGATCAGAACCGGAAGGACATCTGTCCCCAGTTGCATGCTGATGCTGACTCCGTTCTGTTCCGCCTCGGGGGCCGCCAACTGCACCGCTTCCTCGAGCACACGGCGCAGGTCGCTATTTTTCAGGCGCAGCTCAATTGGACGGTTGAAATCCACCAGCGTCTGCACCACACGATCCAGCCGGTGAATCTCGTTACTGATGATGTCCATGTGGCGGCGAGTATCAGGTTGCGTCTCCCGCATCTTCTCGCGCAGCAGCTCAAGATGTACCACGATCGCGTTAATAGGATTTTTCACCTCATGCGCCACCCCTGAGGTGAGTCGTCCAATGGATGCCAGCCGGTGCGACAGCTCAATTTCGTTCTCGATGCGCCGCACCGATTCCGCATCGCGCATGGTCAGCAGGGCACCGATGCGCTCGCCGCGCTCGGAGATGAAGTCCAGCGCAATCTGCACCCGTTGACCGTTTTCCAGCTCAACTTCCCGCTGTGGAACCGACTGGTGCAAGGCAAATGCATCAAGAACTACTGATCCCAGCCTGCCATCGAGTCGGAAGATGTCCTCTACCGTGTGGCCGAGAATTGCGCTGCGAGGGCGGCCGACGAATCGTTCCGCAGACGAGCTCACCAACACGACACGTGAATCGCGAGTGAAGAGAATGAGACCGTCCTGCAGCGACCCCATCAGTTGCTCGACGTTCTCCTTCATCGCGGTGAAGACCTCTTTCACATCGCGCATTTGGCGGCCCAGGCGATCGATCTTGGTGTTAACGACGCCATACTCATCGGTTCGCTGCAGAACAACTGGCTCCGGCGCAGAATCGGGTGCTTCCGATGTCATTTGGTCAAGACGTCGGCTGATTTCCTCCAGAGGGCGCAACGCAATATTGGAGAGACTTGCGGCCAGCGCCAGCGATACCAGGATAGCCAGGCACGAGAATCCCAGAGCGCGGATCAATTGCGGCTGAATCTCGTGCTTAAAGAAAACGGTAGAGATGCCAACCCTTACATCGCCGAAAGGGCGTCCCTCACGGCGGATTTGCACGTGATGGTCGTACACGCGGGCCGGACCGTAGAAAACTTGAAGCTGTTTGTAGAGACTGGTGCCCAGAAGGGTGTCGAAATCTTCGCGGGCCTTCAGCGGAGTGCCAATCGGTTCCTGGTTGGTGTCGACAATGGCGCGGCCTTCGTTATCAGCAATGGCGGCGTCGTAAACGATATCGGAAAAACCGACGATCGAATTGAAAAGCGAAATCAGGCCGGGATCGTGCTGCAATCGATCCGCAATCGCCAGATCCACTGCCTTTGGATCGCTGGTATCGACCCCCAGGCTTGCCGGATCGACGTGCGTCACATCTCCCGCTCGCTCCAGGATTTCCTTGGCAAATAGATTGGCCGTCTGATAGGCCTGTGCCGTGCGCTGCCGCACCACCTTGGAAACATAGAGGAACGAGAATGTGGCCACCAGGGCGAAAACCATCCCACTGATGGCCAGCACGAGCTTGGTTTTGAGGCTAATAGGAGCCATCGAAAGTCTTAGGAGGACGGTGGCGTATTGAAATCATAACAGGCAATTGCGGTAAAAGAGCCGTTTGGCCCCGTGCACTCGGAAGAACTCCCGGGACTGTGTTAACTTTTACTGCGGTCAGGAAGCAACCTAAAGCGCCTCGGTTGCCTCGTATTGAAGATATCCAGCCGGAATTATGCCCAAGGCTGAGGAGGGTGAGAGTGCCGGATACTGCAATGGGATCCTCTACCAACATGAACGTGCAGAGCGAAACCGTAACCAAATTACGCAGCTTGTCGCACGACCTCAGCAATTCGATCGAAACCGTGATGCAGGCCTCTTATCTCCTCGCCCAGGCCAAGCTGGAAGAACCGAACAAAAAGTGGCTCGACCTCATCGATAAGGCCACTCAGGATTCGGCCCGCATCAATCGCGAAATTCGCGAGATCCTCCGCTCTCTGAGCTGACATTCGTGGCACAAGCTCGAGCTTAGGTTATGCAGCCTGCCGGATGCGAAGAAACTCCTGAGCCTGGCGATAACCCTCGAACGTACCTACGTCCATATAGCTCTCCCCTGCGTGGTAGCCACGAACTGCGTTGCCGGCGGCGATGTAGGCATTCAGCAGGTTGCCGAGATACTCGTCGCAGCGATGCCGCGACTCCCATAAAGAGCGCAGCGCATGAAAGGCGCTGCCGGTTGTGGTGATGGCGCCCCAGATCCAATGCGAGTGTGCGTCCTGCTGTTTCACCTCGACGTTAACGACGTAATTCTGTGCGTCGCAAACCACAGCATCGAAGACGCTCGGGTCCGCTACCGGAAAGAGCACCAGGTTCACGTCGGCATCGTTTTTCTCCAGCGGCAGCCGATATGCGTTCTCCGGAAACCAAACCGTGTCGGGCAATCCGATCAGAACCTGGTTGTGATGGCTGGCAAATGGCGTGGCCCGGAAAAGTGCGTCGCACAGCCCCTGCGGTTTTTGCTGGACCACGTAGAAGATTTCGGCATTGTAGTCGCGCTCAGCGTAATAGCGAACGATGTCACTTTTTTCGGCCGAGATAACCATGCAGATCTGGGTCGCGCCCGCCGCGATCATGCGTTCCACCAGATATTCGGAGACGGCCTTCGGACGCTCCACGCCCTGAACGATGCGCGAACCCACGGGCAGCAACTCCTTCGAGCAGCCGAGCGGTTGAATGCGCTGCCCGGCTCCAGCAGCAGGGATAATGCCGATCATGAGAGAGCCTCCGCGATGACAGGTTTAGCCTGGCGCGCCTCTTCGCAAGCCGCCAGTAACTGCTGCGCGCGGTGGTGGCCGGTGTGTTCGTCGAGAGTCCGCTGACGAGAGCGCTCTCCCATGCGAGCCAGGTCCGCATCTGGCAATTCGAGCGCCCGCACAACATCCTCGGTGCTGCGAACCACCAGGAGTTCCTCCCCCAAATTGAAGAAGCTGTCCAAGCCGTCCCATTCATCCGTGAGTAATGGCGTCCCGCAGGCAGAGGCCTCGAAGAAACGTCCTGAGGGGCAATAGCCGGATTGCGCCATCTCGCTGCGTGTCACATTTAGAGTTGCGCGCGACGACGAATACAGTGCGGGGTGGTCCGCCGGAGCTACATGCTCCACCCGCCTCACGCCGGCCGGCCATTCCCACTCTGTGGGATACAGCGATCCCGCCAGGAGGAAGTTCTGCTGCGGTAATCTGTCGGCTGCAGCAAGAAAAAATTCCCGGATGCAGTGTGCCCGGTCCGGCGCATAGGTTCCCATGAAACTCAGGTCGCACACGAACCGCTCCTGGCTAGCAACGCGCATGTAGGCGTCCGGATCCACGCACCCGTAAAGCGGGCGCGCCAATCGTGCTCCCAGGCCTTGCTCCAAAGTGCGCAGCGTGTTTCCGCCAGTGAAGGAGAGATAAAGATCGAACTGGGGGATGAGATCGGGACGAAGATAATCGACGCCTCCGTCCCGCAGCTTGTTAAGGGTGATCGGGGTGTCCAGGTCATAAAACACATGCAGCGGCCCGTCTACCTGAAGCAATTCTTCCGAGACGCGAATGCCTTCCGGCAGGTAGCTGGCGGTCACGACGATGTCCGAAGCGTGCGCCCGGCGGAGGGCGCTGTCGCGAATACTATCCCAGTTCTGGTAGAGGATTAGTTCACAATAATCGCAACTGTCGAAGTCCCTGTGCCTGGCGTAGTAAGGCACGTCCCGCTCGTAGAAGACGACTTCGATATTCAGATTGTGGAGTGCCCGCGTCAGCGCACGAAAGGGAGTGGCGTGTCCATTCGCCCAGGACGAGGAGATGGTCAGTCCAAAGAACAGAATTTGCAAATTCCGAGCTCCCGGGATGTGGCGGCCCACATCGCAACGTACTCAGGATTCGATGGAGTGGTGAACGAAGGTGTTGGCTGCCCACGCAAAGAGCAGCCAGCACCTGGAGACGGAATAGACTGAAGCAGGGAGGGCGCCTAGCCGTTGAGAGTGGCCGCCGCGCTTACCTTCGCGTTTAAGACGCGTGAAACCGGACAGCCCACTTCTGCATTGTGGACGGCTTCGTTAAACTTATCGCGATCGGCTCCCGGAATCTTCGCCGTCACCTCAAGGTGTGACGTGGTGATCGTCGGTTTGCCATCGATGAATTCCAGTGTCAGGGTGGCTTTGGTGTCGAGACTTTCGGCAGTCATGCCCAGCTTGCCCAATTCTGCCGAGAGCGCCATGGTAAAGCATCCCGCGTGGGCAGCAGCGATAAGCTCTTCCGGATTGGTTCCTACTCCTGATTCGAAACGAGTGCTGAAGGAATATTGAGTGTTACTGAGTACTCCGCTCTGACTTGAAATTGTGCCCTTGCCGTCTTTGAGACCTCCGGACCAATGGGCGCTTGCTGTACGTTGCATCTCTGAAGACCTCCTGAAAGAAATCTAGCTCTGCACCAAGGTACACGATGCGTCGCGTCAAAGTCTTCAACCGGGCCGAAATCTGGCGAGGGCCACTCCCGAATTGTAATGGCCGCTTCGTAACTATTGACTTAACGCCATTTGGGTTTAGCCTTGGGTCATCAACTATGATTGTTCGCTTTGTATCGCGACAACGATATGGGCACCCGGAATCTCGGTTGTCCGCTGAACTTTCGTATCTCAATGCAGTAGCTCTAATGAGGGATTGAGCGCCGCCAAAGAGTGTTCTCCAATATTAGGGTGCCGGATTTGACAAAGCTGCGGTTCCTTGCATACGCGGTTTTGTCGCTGGCTTTTGCGTCCGCTGTTCATATAATGCGATAAGTCGAAATAGGCTTTCGCGAAATTCGTAAATGTTGTTTCGTGAAAATCCGTCGGCCCTAACCGGTGCCGTCGCCCCCGCGTTACAGGTAAGTAGTCCGAAATGAAGTTCAGGAGATCCGAAACTATGAAGAGAGCTCTCATTGCAGCACTTGCAAGTCTGATGTTGGCCGGCATCCTGGCCGGCGCCACCGAACCGATCGTCAATATTGGTCCCCTGTCGGCATTCTCGATCGTTGAGGGCTCCTCTCCAGTCTTAGTAAGCGCACCATTTGCTGCCCCCTATGGCGACTCATTGTCGCGCTAGATAAACGTTTTATCAGCTGAGGTCGTCGCCCACGACCTGGAGACATTCCATGAACCGAACACTTCTGTGTGCTCTCGCCGTTACGTTATTCGCAGTTAGCGCCATCGCAGCCCCTGTCCAATTGCAGCCGGCAACAGCCACAAGCGCGTCAACTTTGGTTTCTTCTCATAACGTGAAAGCATCGGCCAGTATTTTGCAGGGCGAAGGAGCGCCGATGCCTACCTGCTACCCGGGCAAGAACTGCGGCGATTCGAGCCAGCAGCAGACGATTGCAGGCGAGGGAGCCCCCATGCCGACCTGCTACCCCGGCAAGAACTGTGGCGATTCGAGCCAGCAGCAGACGATTGCAGGCGAAGGAGCGCCGATGCCTACCTGCTACCCGGCAAGAACTGCGGCGATTCGAGCCAGCAGCAGACCATTGCAGGCGAGGGAGCCCCGATGCCTACCTGCTATCCCGGCAAGAACTGTGGCGATTCGAGCCAGCAGCAGACCATTGCAGGCGAGGGAGCCCCCATGCCAACCTGCTATCCCGGCAAGAACTGCGGCGATTCGAGCCAGCAGCAGACCATTGCAGGCGAGGGAGCCCCGATGCCTACCTGCTACCCCGGCAAGAACTGCGGCGATTCGAGCCAGCAGCAGACGATTGCAGGCGAAGGAGCGCCGATGCCTACCTGCTACCCCGGCAAGAACTGTGGCGATTCGAGCCAGCAGCAGACCATTGCAGGTGAAGGAGCCCCGATGCCTACCTGCTATCCCGGCAAGAACTGTGGCGATTCCAGCCAGCAGCAGACCATTGCAGGCGAAGGAGCGCCGATGCCTACCTGCTACCCCGGCAAGAACTGTGGCGATTCCAGCCAGCAGCAGACCATTGCAGGCGAAGGAGCACCGATGCCGACCTGCTACCCCGGCAAGAACTGTGGCGATTCCAGCCAGCAGACGATTGCAGGTGAGGGAGCGCCGATGCCTACCTGCTACCCCGGCAAGAACTGTGGCGATTCGAGCCAGCAGCAGACCATTGCAGGTGAAGGAGCCCCGATGCCTACCTGCTATCCCGGCAAGAATTGTGGCGATTCGAGCCAGCAGGAGACCATTGCGCAAGCCAAAATCGCAGGTGTTCTGGCGGGCCGCAGCTAGTTGAGATTAGGAGTCGAATAGACGGTAAATGCTGGAAAACAGATATTTTTTTGCCGGCCTCAGAGCGACTCGGCACTTTGGTGGGATTTTTTCGTAAATTCCCGCTTGTATGTGGCTGTCCACGGGGATATGCTGTAAGACGATAATGCATTCGCTATCCTCCCTTTGGTTCGGCGCACAGGTGCTTCAGCTCGGGGTATTGGTGTGCATGTACCGGCGGCGAATTCAAGACTACTATCCGGCATTTTTCTACTACATCATTCTTCAAGTTCTTTCTGATCCGTTCTTGGCTCTTGCCCGGGATCGCTGGTACTTCGCCTACTACTACGGGTACTGGGTAACCATCTGTCTAAGTGTGGGCCTGTCATTCTTCGTTCTTCAGGAAATCTTCCGCGATGCTTTCCGGCCTTTTGAGGCTTTACGCGAGCTCAGTACCATCCTCTTCCGGTGGTCGGCTTTGGTATTGTTGCTGGTTGCTGGAATGTCAGCAATTACCATCTCAAATCCCAATCAAGTCCCTCTTCCCAACGCGCATCATGTCGATATCATCACCGATACCATTCTGCTGGTAGACCGCAATGTCAGGGTGATGTTGTGCGGGCTAGTTTTCTTCCTGCTCATGTTCAGCGAATACCTCGGAATCTCGCGGCGCCATTTGCTGTTTGGTGTAGCCGTTGGTTTTGGCTTCTTTTCCTCAGTACACATGCTGATCGCCACCGCGATGTCGCATCAGACGGTGTTGCATCGCAGCACGCTTTCGGCTATCAACAGCGGCGCGTACATAATCGCTTGCTTGATTTGGCTCGCTTATCTTGCCAATCCGAAGACTCTCTTAGCTGGAGAGACAGTGGCTGAACCCCGCCCGGGCGATTGGAATACGGCCATTGAAGAGGCCCGCGCTCAGATACCCGCCGAAAGCCTGCTCGATACCATGGACAAAACCGTGGCCCAGCTTTTCGCCCGCCGCGAGCAACAAAAGGCCCGGTGAAGTAAGCCCGCCCTGAAATCGGCTTCTGCAAAAATCTTTCTTCTGAGTCGTGCGCCTAGACGGGCGTCTTGGTCTTTCTTGCGGGATTGAAGAACGGCAATGCCCGCACCGTGGCGTTCACGTTCTTGCGTACCGCTTCCACCGTAGCTTCAATCTGCAATCGGGTTCCGGGCTTGGCGTGTTGCCGCTCCACACTAGCGAGTGCGATAAGTTGTTTCAGCAGGGGAGACCAGGTAGTCGAGGTCGCCTTTCCAACCTGTTTGCCGCCTTTATAGACGGGAACGTGTACCCGCGATGCGATGCTCGGCGTTTGCGGCGCGAGTCCGGCCTTGTCGAACATCTCCACCAATTCGTCCCAGTCGAGCTCCAGCCCTACCAGCAGGCGAGGAGGCCCTTTTTTCGATTCCTCGATCAACGCCTGGCGGCCGATGAAATTCTCTTTCTCCAGGTGCACCAGCTTGCCTAGGCCGATTTCGTACGGCGAATATTTTTGCGATTCGATGAGAGCTTTCTTGCTGCTGACGTAGTCAACATCGGCCAGGATCAGCCCCGCCTCAATACGCGCTACATCCAGAGCAAGCATGCCCGTGGGATGAATATCGAACCCGCGGCCCGCCTTCATCAACTCATCCCAAACCGTAACCGCGCTCTCCCACGGAATCCAGATTTCATATCCCAGATCGCCGGTGTAGCCGGTACGCGAAATGTCGACGGGCACCCCGCCGATTTTGCCGGACGTCTTGCGGAAGTACTTGAGGTTCGTGATGTCGGCTTCGGCAACGCTCTTCAGCAGCGCGCCAGAAGTCGGTCCCTGCACCGCAAGCGCCGCCAGATGCTCGGTAATGTCGGTGATTTCGACATCGAATCCGATGGCGTTCTGCCGGAACCAGCGCAGGTTGGGATCAGCCGCGGTCCAGCGATAACCGTTTTCCTCCAGCCGGGTGATGGTCCCATCGTCGATCACCTTGCCGTCTTCATCGCACCAGCAGCAGTAGATGACCTGCCCGACCGCGACCTTGTTGATGTCGCGCGCGATCACGCGGTTTACAAAGCGCGTCGCATCGGGGCCGCTGATCCTGTACTTGAAAAGGGGAGAGACATCGATCAGCGCCGCCGCATTGCGAATCGCGTTGTACTCATGCTCGTGATGGGTTTCGTAAACGCTGACGGCGTAAAAGCCCGCCCACTCCCGGTAATTCAGGCTGTGGCAAAGCGGCAAAGTTCTTTCGTGAAACGCGGTTCCGACCGGCAATGGAATCTCCCAACTCGCGGCTGTGGGCGGATTATAGTAATCGCTAGCATACAACCGCAACCGCATCGCGCACGCAGCCATGTGAGCGGCCAACCGGTAAACTTGCTTTGCGCGCAAACCCCGGATAGGCGGGCGCTGCCTTCAGCGCTAGATTTGCATCATGCAAACCGAATTACAGTGGCAACAGATCCTCTCCCGCGACGCCCAGCAGGACGGACACTTCGTCTTCGCCGTCCGGACTACGGGCGTGTACTGCCGGCCGTCGTGTCCCAGTCGCCGGCCGCGCCGAGATTCAGTGGAATTCTTTGCTTCTCCCCAGGCAGCCGAGCGCGCCGGCTACCGTGCCTGCCTGCGCTGCAAGCCAACCCAGATTTCGGAGCAGGCGCAGTATGTCATCCGGGCTCGCCAGTTACTGGATAACTCCGAGAGCGTTCTTACCTTGAACGAACTGAGCCGCCGCGTTGGAGTGAGCGCTTTTCACCTCCAGCGTCTGTTCAAACGAGCCACCGGACTCAGTCCGCGTGAGTATCAGGCGGCGCGGCGCACACAGCAGGTTAAGTCGCGTTTGCGGGCCGGCGCTGACGTCACAACCTCGCTCTACGATGCCGGATACAGCTCGCCCAGCCGCTTGTACGAAGTTGCCGACCAGCAGTTGGGGATGACGCCGGCGACCTATGGCAGGGGTGGTTCTGGCGAGCGCATTGCCTTCACCGTAGCTGACTCGAAGCTGGGCAAGCTGCTGGTCGCGGCTACGCAGCGCGGGATCTGTGCCGTAAGGTTCGGCGACGACGCCAAGCTGCTCGAACGCGATCTCCGCCAGGAGTTCCATGCCGCCGACATTCATCGCGACGATACAGCGTTGCGTGGATTTGTCAGGTCGATACTTTCGGCGTTGTCGACTCAAAAGCCGCTCTTGGAGCTGCCGCTCGATATCCGAGCCACAGCCTTTCAGCAGAAGGTGTGGAGCGCCCTGCAGCAAATTCCTGCCGGCGAAACCCGCTCATACTCTCAGGTCGCGCGAGAGATCGGCGCTTCATCGGCCACCCGCGCGGTTGCGCGAGCCTGCGCCTCGAACCCGGTAGCTCTAGTTATCCCATGCCATCGTGTGGTTCGCGATAACGGAGAACTGGCCGGTTACCGCTGGGGTGTACAGCGCAAAGAGGAGCTACTCCAAAGGGAGCGTGCGGCGGGCAAGAACGCCGATTAATCACCCGGTGCTGAAAACAGCGCCGGCGCGTCCAAATAGTGCTAACATTCAAGCCGCCAGGAGGATCTCATGAGCAAGCTCCTGCTCTTCTCCTTGTTTCTGATCGCGGTCGCAGGCTCAAGTCTGGCGGCCACAGCGGCGAATACGCCGAAAGCAACAGACAACTCCGAAGTGATAACTACTCCCCTCATGCCTGAGGCCCCGACTAGTTTCGATCGCATTCAGCTCAACAACAGTGCAGATAGCGATCACGTCTGCCTGAACATTCACGCGTTCATCTTCAAAACAGACGATGATCGGATCCCCAGGCTGGTGCGGGAGACCACGTGCATGCCGGCAAGCGGCGCCAAGGCAGAGAAGGTGGACGGAACCGTGCAACCCAAGCTGCTGCCCGCCACCGGCGGAAATTCGTTCTAACCTCGCACGCCAAAAAGGCCCCGGTTGCGCCCCGGGGCCTGAACTTTTGAAAACAGTCGGCGCTAGGCAGCTTTGGCTTCGATATTTACGCTGCGCGCGATCTCGGTGAGCGTCTCGTCAGCTTCCTTTTCCTCATCGAGTGTCTGCTGCAGCAAGCTCGCGATCTGCTGCTGGCCCAGCAACTCAGCGTAGGTGCGGACCGTGCCGTAACCCGCCATCTCATAGTGTTCCACGCGCTGTGCCGCGCTGATGATGCCGGCATCCACCGTGGCATTGTCGCCACCCTGCGAGATGATCTCTTCGCCTTCCTTAATGACGCCCTTCATGCCCTTGCAGGTCTGCCCGGTGGCATCTTCGCCCAAAATGCTGAACACCTGATCCAACCGTTGAATCTGGGTGCGGGTTACGTCCAGGTGCTCCTGCAGAGCGTTCTTCAACTCCGGATAGTGCGCCGCTTCGATCATCTTGGGCAGCGCGTCGGTGATCTGGTCTTCCGCGTCATAAAGATCGCGCAACTCCTGCAGAAAAAGCTGCTCGAGATTTTCAAGTTTCATGGTGAAAAGTGCCATAGTTCCTCCCGGATTCTGAAATTCAGTGACGTCGGTAGGATGGCTGGGCGGGCCGCCATGTTGGGTCGGCCCGGAGAGATTTCGTGAGCTGTTAATGAGATGACCCGCGCGCAGGCAAGCGGTATCATCAGTGTTGCGGTTTTCATAATCCAATTTCGTCTTCCTGAGGCCCTTATGCCCGACCGTAGAATCCGCGTACTGGTAGCCAAGCCTGGTCTGGACGGCCATGATCGCGGCGCGAAAGTGATCGCCCGTGCGCTGCGCGACGCCGGAATGGAAGTCATCTACACCGGACTGCGCCAGACGCCGGAGATGATAGTGAACGCCTCCCTTCAAGAAGACGTGGATGTCATCGGCCTCAGCATTCTTTCCGGGGCGCACAATGCCATCGTCCCCCGCGTCATGGATCTGCTGAAACAAAACCAGATGGATGACGTGCTGGTGGTAATCGGAGGAATTATCCCGGATCAGGACATCGAGGGAATGAAGACAGCCGGAGTGGCCGCCGTCTTTCAGCCGGGAACTCCGATGGATTCCATCATCGAATTCATTCGCGCCAACGTGAAATCGCGCGGAGTAGCTGCTGGATAGCGGGTATCGAAGGTGTCATCGCGAACCCGCCGCGGCGGGAGGACCCTGCAGTTTTTGCCCATGACCCGAATTCCCTCATTGAGAGACACCCTTCACCCTGTGTCATCCCGAAGCGAAGCGAGGGATCCGCAGTTCACCTGAACCCCGTGCAATGATTACCCTAAAGCTTATTCAGCCCATCCAGCGCCGCGACTTTATACGCCTCTGCCAGCGTCGGATAGTTAAATACCGTGTCGCGGAAGTACTCGATGGTGCCGCCCATCGCAAGCACAACCTGTCCGATGTGTACGATCTCCGTCGCGCGCTCGCCAATGATGTGGACGCTGATTAGCTTCAGCGTCGTGGGATCGAAGATCAGCTTGAGAAAGCCCTCGTCGTCTCCGAGCATTTGCCCTTTGGCAAGTTCCGCGTAGCGAGCGGTGCCTACCTCGTAGGGAATTTTCTCGCGGGTGAGCTGCTCCTCCGTGGGTCCCACCATCGAGATTTCAGGAATGGCGTAGATGCCATAGGGAATCAGGTTGGGGGGAATGTTGCCCGGCACTCCGAAGATGTGGCAGCTTGCCAGCCGGCCTTGCTCCATCGAGGTGCTGGCCAGCGCCGGGAAGCCAATAACATCTCCGGCGGCGTATACGTGTGGCACCGAGGTCTGGAAGTTTGGGTTAACCGTGAGCTTGCCTCTGGCGTCGGGCACTATTCCGAGGGCTTCGATGTTCATCTGATCGCTGTTGGCTTGGCGCCCTACTGCGTACAGCAGCGCTGAGGCATGGACGGTTTTGCCGCTTTCAAGCTTGGCGAAGACGCGGTCGCGATCTTCATCAAACCCAACGTTCACTACCTTCTCGCCCAGCCGGAACACCGTGCCGAACTGGCGAAGCTGGAAGCAAAGGCTCTCGATGATTTCGCGATCGGCAAAGTCGAGCAGCACCGGCCGCTGGTCGAGCAGCGTGACCTTCACCCCAAGTGCAGCGAACATCGAGGCATACTCCAGGCCGATGATGCCGGCGCCTACGACGATCAGTTCACGCGGCAGCTCTGTCAGGTCGCTGACCTGGTCGGAGTCGAAAATGCGTTTACCGTCGATCGGGATCGACGCATCGTGCGCCGGCCTGGTTCCACAGGCGATAACGAAATTGTCGCCGCGCAGCGTGGTGTATCCGCTGTCGCTTGCGACCTCAACCGTGTGTTCGTCGACGAATCGCGCGTTGCCTTCGTAAACCGCCACCCGGTTGCGGCGCAGTTGAGACTTGATGACCTCGATCTCGCGCGCCATCACCGCGTCGGCACGAAACACCAGGTCTTGCATCGAGATGTTGTCTTTCAGGGCATAGCTGCGTCCGTAGAAGCTTCGCTGCCGCAGGCCGCTGAGATACAAGATGGCTTCCCGCAGCGTCTTGCTGGGAATCGTGCCGGTGTTGACGCAAACTCCACCAATGCAGCGCTTACGTTCCACCACGGCTACTTTCTTGCGCAGCTTGGCGGCGCAGATCGCGGCCTTCTGTCCGGCCGGACCGCTGCCGATTACCACCAGATCGTAACTATTGTTGTCGTCAGTTGCCATCGTGAGAACTCTCAGGATCGGGTCGGCGTACGTACTCCGAAAGGGTGCAGACAGTGGAGGAGTGCGCCTTGAAACTAACATCATCGCAGCTCCATGAAAAGGCGCGAAATATTAAAAGAAACGTCCCTGAAACGCGAGAAAAGCCACGAAAGAGCTCCTGAATCGGACGAAAAACGAGGGCTGCGAGAGCTGATTTCAGAAATTCCAGGGCAGATGGGGATGCAGCAGATGACGGAACAAGGGCAGGTACCGGGGCTGAAACAGGGCCATATCCAAGGCGAAATAAGCGGTTGTCAGTGCAAAAATAGCGCCAAAGCAGACAAAATCGAGCATTTTCTTGCGCGGCGATAGCACATAAGCCCAGATCGCTCCAATTACCACCAGCACATTCGACAGCCACGCGGGAATTGCAATCAAAAGATCCGGCCGTGCCAAATGTCCGCTCTGGATCCAGAGCGCCAGCTGCTGTATTCCGTTGACCAGGAATGTGGTGATAAACAGGTTGATGTAGGCCCACAGTCCCGCCGCGGATATTCCGATGAAGTAGCCCCACCGATTCTTGCGCAGGCTCAGCCACAGGGTGGCGACATACATCAACGCCTGAAAGAAATGCAGCCAGCGAATACTGGGGTCCCAGATGGCCGACGCAATCAGCATGAGGATGAACACGCTGCAGCCGATTACGATGAGCCACTCGGGCGCTCTGGTTCTCACCAGCAGAGATACGGCAGTCAATGGACGAATGTTCATCGCAAAGCCCGGGGTCATCTACCAGCCTCATCGCGATCTGTGAGCTATACTTAGGGGTTTGCTCATCCCCGTTGTTCGAATTGTGTAAGTCCTTTTATTGGAAGGAGAAGCCCGCAATGTCTTCCGCCGCCGTAAGTTTCGCCCGTGAAAATCAGGGCCGTTTCTTGAAGGAATTGAAAGACTTCCTGAGTATTCCCAGCGTCAGCACTCTGCCCGAGCACAAGAGCGATGTAGAGAAAGCCGCCAAGTTATGTGCCGACGAACTCAAGCGCATCGGCTTTGAGAACGTCGAGACCATCAAGACCGAGGGGCATCCGCTGGTGTACGCCGACTGGCTGCACGCAGCGGGAAAGCCGACCGCGCTCTGCTATGCCCACTACGATGTCCAGCCGCCGGAGCCGCTCGATGAGTGGAAATCGCCGCCGTTCATCAACAAGGACGCCTTCGAGGTAAAGGGCGACAATGCGCAGGCGATCAAAGACGCGTGGAGCGAACCGAGCGAGCGCAACCAGAACATCTATGCTCGCGGAGCCGTGGACGACAAGGGCCAGCTCTGGATGCAGATGAAGGCCTTCGAGTCGCTGTTCAAGGCGAACAATGGCAAGCTGCCTATCAACATCCGCGTGCTGCTGGAGGGCGAAGAAGAAGTTGGCGGCGAGGCCATTGAAGCCTACGTCAAGCAGAACGCCAGTTCGCCAAAGCTGAAGGCCGACTTCGCGCTGGTCACCGATACCGAACTGTTCGCGCCCGATCTTCCCACGCTGTGCGTTGGGTTGCGCGGGCTGGTGTACACCGAAATCCAGGCGCAGGGAGCGAAGGTCGACTTGCACTCGGGCGTGTACGGCGGCGCTGCGCCGAACGCCATCTTCGGGCTGATCGAAATCATCAGCAAACTGAAGGATGCCGACGGCAAAGTCCAGATCCCGGGCTTCTACGATCAGGTGAAGAAGCCGACCGACGCCGAGTTAAAAGCCTGGGAGAGCTTGCCTTTCGACGAAGAGGAGTATCGCAAGAATGAGGTTGGCTCCCATGAGCTGACTGGTGAGCCCGGCCACTCGGTCCTGTATCGCACCTGGGCGCGTCCGACTCTGGAAGTGCATGGTATCGTCGGCGGGTTCATCGGCGCCGGCGCCAAGACGGTTATTCCTGCCAAGGCGACGGCCAAGGTTTCTATGAGACTGGTTCCCGACCAGGACGCCGACGATATCTTCAAGAAGTACACGGAGTACGTGAAGAAGGTCACACCCAAGGGCATTAAGACCAACATCAAGGTTTTGAGCAAGGGGCCGGCCTGCGTGGTAAGCACCGACAACAACTACGCCAAAGCGTCGGTCGAGGCCATGCATGAAGTTTTCGGCAAAGACACGGTTTACATCCGCTCGGGCGGGTCGATTCCAATTGTCACCCAGTTCGAGAAGGACCTGAAGATCCCCAGCATTATGATGGGGATGGGGCTTCCGGACGATAACTTGCACGCCCCCAACGAGAAGTTCCATATCCCGAACTTCAACCGCGGTATTGAGTCGCTTATCCGGTTCTTTCAGAAGCTCGGCGAGTAGTACTGCTGCGCAAATTGACTCTTGGTTGGAGGAGGGTTTTTGTAGAACTCTCCTCCTTATTCGCTGTATCATCGGTCGAGCGCCCCCCGCATCGCAAAATCAACAGGAGCGCAGTATTGGTCGTGTATCGGATCCAGACTGCACTCGAGCACGTCCTCGTGTGCCTCATCTTGTTTGTTCTAGTGGTGGTTTCGCCCGCGTTCGCGGATACGGAACCAAATGCATCCGTGTCTCAAAAAATGGTTGCGTCACTGCCCGATAGCCCGGGTGCGGCTAAGCTGGCAGCAGAGCAGGGGAGCGCTTCGTCCGAGGAATCCTCCAGCCGGTCCAGCATACTGCCCGATCCCAACCCGCAGTTGGTGACTCCCGCAACTCCTGAAAAGATTCAGTGGAAGCCGATGATCCTGCAGTCGCTGGAGTTCACGGTTTTCCAGCACGCCTGGCGGGCGGCCTGGGATCCGGGGCTGCGCTACCTCATCGCTCACAAACCCTTGTGGCATGACTACGGGGTCTCGCTCACCGACTACAACATGAATCACTGGAGCGACGGTGACGACTTTGTGGTGAACGATGTCGGCCATCCGTTGGAAGGAGCAGTGTTCGGACGCCTTTTCCTGCAGAACGATCCCAAGAGCTTTGTGGAGATCGGGAGGCACAATGGCTACTGGACGACGCGCCTGCAATCGCTCGCCTGGATGACGCTGTGGTCTACCCAATTTGAGGTGGGGCCGCTAAGCGAAACTTCTATCGGCAACCAGGGCGGCTACTATTACAGCATCGGATGTGGCTCCTACAAATGGTGCCTCACTACCCCGCCGTGGTCTGCGGGGGCGAACAAATCCACGGGTCTGGGCGGCGTCACCAACAATACCGGCTGGACCGATTTCATCATTACGCCAGCGGTCGGCCTGGGCTGGGTGGTAGCGGAAGATACCATCGACCGCTATATCGTTACGCCAATTGCGCGAGAGCACCGTATATTCGGCGGTCGGATTCTTCGAAGCGCGCTGGAGCCAACACGTTCGATGGGCGCGCTGTTTGCTGGAAAATTTCCCTGGATGCTGCCTGCGCCGGAGAACAACTTCGTTTATCACGCAAAGGTGAAGCCGCCGAAGGCACCAAGGGATCCGGTTCAGCGTTGGGAGTTGGGAAGCCAATACACCTACGTCAGCCTCCCAGTACTCACCAAGGACTGTCCCGCGACCTGCCGTGAGGGCTTCTCCGGAGTGGGTACGACCTTCACTTACAACTTCACCCGCGGCTTTGCCTTTGACAGCAGCATGAATGCTCTTCCCGGCCAGAATGGCAGCCAGGGAATGTTCGAGGGGTTCTACGGTGTGAGGCTGGGCCAGCAGTTCCAACGCTTCGGCATTTTCGGGAAGGTGCGTCCCGGATTCATCTATTACAAGAATGCAATCCAAGGCGGTGGGAACGATAATCCCGGCAGCATTACTCGCTTTGCCTGGGACTTCGGCGGCATCGTCGAGGTCTATCCTCATCGTGAATCGCACTCGGTACTTCGCTTCGACGTGGGAACTACGCTGGTGCGATACCTCACCGACAAGTACGATGACCGCTTCACCCAAATCGGCGGTGTCATCTCCAACCAGTACATCGTGAATCAGGGCAACTTCCAGATCTCCACCGGATACACGTATCGCTTCTAGCAAGCTCTGCGCGCTGTAGTACTCTGTCGGCACAGACGTCATGCCGCACTCCGCCATTTTCAAGGAACTCTCCTACGTCTTTATCGCCGCCGTCATAGGCGGCATGCTGGCGTGGCGGCTGCGCCAGCCGTTGATCCTGGGATATGTCTTCGCCGGCATCCTGATCAGTCCGTTCACGCCTGGTCCGGCGATTCATGAGGCGCATACCTTCGAGCTGCTGGCGGAGGTGGGCGTCATCTTCCTGATGTTCACCGTCGGGCTTGAGTTCTCAGTCAAGGAACTGTTGCGGGTGAAGGGCATCGCGCTGGTTGGCGGCCCGATTGGCATAGTCGCATGCGGGCTTATGGGGCTGGGCGCCGGAGCGCTGATGGGCTGGGGACTGATGCCCGGCTTCGCGATTGGACTGGTGATTTCGGTGGCCAGCACCATGGTGATGTCGCGGCTGTTGATCGATAGGGGAGAGCTGCAGTCCGAGCACGGCCGGGTGATGATCGCCATCACTCTGGTCGAAGACCTGGCCACGGTAGTGATGATTATCGTGCTGCCGCTGCTGGCGAATTTCACTCCGTCGCACCTGATCGCCCTGGCGAAGCAACTGGGGCTGGCTGCGCTGGTGCTCGTGCCGCTCATATTCCTGGCGAGATATCTGGTGCCGCGTTTGCTGGCGGTGATCTCGCGCATGTGCAGCGATGAGATCTTCCTGCTGGTGACGATAGCGGTGTGTCTGGGCGCCGCGGCAATCACGCAGGCGGTAGGACTCTCGCTGCGCCATCGGAGCATTTGTCGGAGGCCTTACTATCAGCGGCTCGGAGCATGCCCATCGCGCTTTGGAGCGGCTGATGCCTTTGCGCGATGCCTTCGTTGCGCTCTTCTTTGTGACGGTGGGTACGTTGATCAACCCGCGCGGCATATTCGATTACATCTGGGTTCTATTGGCTATCGTCGGACTGGTGGTCGTCGGCAAAGCTGCTATCTGGACTGCCATCACCAAGGGCTTTGGATATTCGACGCGGACTTCAGTGCTGGTAGGGACTGGGCTAACGCAGATCGGTGAGTTCTCGTTCATCCTGGTGCAGGCAGCGCGCGCCAGCGGACTGCTGACGGAGAACTTCTACCACGCAACGCTGGCTGCCTCGCTGATCACCATTCTGATCAACGCGGCGCTGGTGCGCTCGGTGCCGAACTGGCTGGCCCTGCCACCGCGACGGCAGCGGCCGCCGGATCGCAGCTGACTGACTCTTGGACTGTCATTCTGAGCGCAGCGAAGAACCTGCTTTCGTTCCCTGAACCGACGCATTAAGGGGAGTCCAAGGTTTGCCCCAATCGTCAGCCAGATCGTCCCAGGTAGGATTTTCCCGCTCGATAAGAGCGACTTTCTTGGAGCGCAGCCACCCTTTGATGACGGTTTCCATGCGGATCGCCTCGCGGACATACTGAAACTCTCGGTAATAAACCAGTCGATTGATCTTGTAACGCTGGGTGAAGCCCTCGATCTGACCCTGCTTGTGCTGCATGATGCGACGGTACAAATCGCCGGTGACGCCGGTGTAGATGCGACGCGACTTGCTGGAGAGGATGTAAACAAAATAGTGGTGCTCGCGGGGCATGTGGTAGCGTCGCACTGGAAGCGAAACCTGTATGTGACGCGAGGCACAGGGCTCCGTCAATTCGGGCATTTTCATATGGGGAAGGAAAGCAGGTTCTTCGCTCCGCTCAGAATGACAGTTCTAATAAATTGATCCAGGACGATTTCGTCGGTGCTGCGAAAACAGCTTCTTCTGCCGGACAGGGCGCCGTGCGCCACCAGTAACCGACTGGATACCACCTGGGTTGACGATTGATTTCGCCCCTCAATGCACCTAGACTGGTGCAAGCTCTCGTGGTTCCTCTCGACCTCCCAAAATCCCTTACCGCTAAAAGTTCGCGCACTTGCTACAATTTGGGTGCAATATGCTGTGGTTTCCACAACTCAGGCACTAAATATAGCGTTTTGTATCTTGACCCCTCCCCCCGAGGCCGTTAAAGTGGCCTTGGACTGGAACTGAGGGGCAACAAGATTCCGTAACCGGGGCCTTTCTGCCTGGGTTGTTCATCTACAGAAAGGGTTCCCTTCCCGGCCGGACGCGAGAGACCCAGAGGGTTACCCGCACGGCCAGTGTGCAAGGAGTAGAAGTTGCTCAAAATCAAGAAGCTGCAAATCCTGGGATTCAAGTCGTTCTGCGACCGCACCGAGCTGCGTTTCGAAGGCGAGGGCATCTCCGCCATCGTCGGCCCCAATGGATGCGGCAAATCGAACATCTCCGACGCTATCTCCTGGGTTTTAGGCGAACAATCGGCGCGATCGCTGCGCGGCGTCAACATGCAGGACGTCATCTTTGCCGGTACGCGGGAACGCAAGCCCACGGGCATGGCCGAGGTCACACTGACGCTGGTCGATCCCGTGGTGTACGGCGATGTTAGCGAGCCCGAGATCGACGTGCAGGACGACATGCCCGAAGACTGGGATGAATCGTCGATTCGTGCGGCCAAAGCTGAGGATGCTGAACGCTACACCGAGGAAGTGCGCCCGGGGCAGGGCGAGGATGACGAAGGTATGCCGGCGGAAGGAAGCGCCGAAGGCCAATGTCGCGGCCGACTCCGCAGGTCGTGCTCAAGATTCGCCGTCGCAAGTTTAAGCGCACCTTTAAAGCCGGCGAGATCGCGGTTACGCGCAGACTCTTCCGGACTGGCGAAAGCGAATATCTGCTGAATGGGAAGCTCTGCCGCCTGCGCGATATCCAGGACCTGTTCATGGGCACAGGCCTGGGGCCGGAATCGTACGCCATCATCGAGCAGGGACGCATTGGGCAGATACTGAGCAGCAAGCCGACTGATCGCCGCGCCATCATCGAAGAGGCCGCGGGCATCACGAAATTCAAGACGCGCAAGCGCCTGGCCGAAGCCCGGTTGGAGGACGCAAAGCAGAATCTCTCGCGCATCAACGACATCTTCGATGAAGTCACGCGCCAGATGAATTCGCTGAAGCGCCAGGCCAGCAAGGCGGAGCGCTATGCCAAGTTGCGCGATGAAATGCGCGCCAAGCTGCGCGTCGTTCTGGCCAGCAAATTCGCGGAGCTCGATTCAGAAGCTGCCTCGCTGGAATCGCAACTCACGGCTCTGGCTGAGGAGATGCGGGTTAAGCTCGAAACCACACAGCAGATGGAGTCGGAGCACGGTTCGCTGACGCAGCGTGGCTACGCGGTTGAGCGCGAGGCGCAAAGCAATCGCGAACAGTTGAGCACGCTGGCGATGGAGCTGGACCGGGCGACGGCGCGGCGGCGCACCAACGAAGAACGGTGCAGCGAACTGGATGCCCGCTCTGCCGGCGCGCAGGCTGAGATCGCGGCCAACGAGGGCCAGCTCGCGAAGTTGGAGCAGGAACTGGAGGGCAACCGCTCGACATCTCCAGTCGGCCAATGCCGACGTAGACGGCGCGCAGGCTGAGCTTCAGCAGCGGCAAGCGGAGGCGGCGGCAGCCTCGGCCAACCTGATGCAGCTGGAGAACCAGCAGGAACAGCGGCGCAGCCAGATGTTGCAGGCGGTGTCGCAGGGCTCGGCGGTTCGCAATCGCATAACGCAGGCGGAAGAGCGGCTCGCCGCGTTGGAGCGCGATGCGCAACGGTTGAATTCCGAGGTCGCCGCAGCCAATCAGCAACTTGAAGCTTTCGGCGGACAGCGCGGGCAATTGGGACTGGAGTTTGAAACAGCGACGCAGCTGGTCGCGGAGTTGAACGCGCGCATTACGGAGACTCGCCAGAAGCTGGAAGAGCTTCGTGCAGCCGAGAGTGATGGCAAGCGACATCTTGACGGCATGCGCTCGGAGTTTGCCGGGCTCATGGGACGGCGAGGCTCGCTGGAAGCGGTCATTGCCGAGCACGGTTATTCGACGGAATCGGTTCGCCGCCTGTTCAAGTCGGGAGCGCTCAATGGCGGACACGCGCCAGTCGGCGTGCTGGCCGATTTCCTCGAGGTGGAAGATCGATATGAACACGTCGTCGAAGACTTCCTTCGCGACGAGTTGAACTACATCGTGGTGAAGTCGTGGGATGCCGCCGATGAAGGTTTGCGTCTGCTGCGCAGCGACGTGGATGGCCGCGCCACCTTCCTGGTTCATCCGGAGGATTCGCAGGCGAAGTTCTCGTTCCTTCACGACGAGATGAGTTATGGCGGTCCACGGCGCGACAGCGTGGTGCCGATGAAGGATTGCATTCGCGTGCTTGACGGCTTTGGGAAGTCGCTGGAAGTCATCCTGCCGAAGCTGGGCAACGGCTATATCGTTCCTGATCCTAACGTCGGGCGCGAGCTGGCGTTGGAGAATCCTGACGCTTTCTTCCTCTCGCAGTCAGGCGAGTGCTTCCACAACGTGACGGTCACCGGAGGCAAGCAGCGTAGCGAAGGGCCGCTGTCGATGAAGCGCGAACTGCGCGACGTGCTGAAACAGATGGACGAGTTGGAGAGGGCGATTCGCGATAAGGAGCTGCGGGTCGCGACGATCGGACGTGAGATCGGCGAACTCGGCGGGCTGTTGCAGCGACTGGAAGACGAGAAGCGCGAAGCTGAACGGCAGGCCATGACGTCGGGCCATACACTGAATCAGCTGGTCGAGCGAAATGACGCGGGTTCGCGAGCGGCTTACGACCTACGAGAACGAGTTGCAGCGGTTGTCGTCAGAACGAGGTGAGCGCGAGGCTTTCGTTGCCGGTCAGGCGGCGGAGCTGGAGCAGCTTGAGCAAAAGCAGCGCGTCCTCGAAGACGAAATGCAGGCGGCGCAAAGCAGCTTTGAAGAATTGCGCCAGCGTCGCGATGAATCGGTGCAGTTGGCAAGCGAAGCGCGGGCCCAGCTGGCCACGCTGGAAGAACGTCGCCGTGGGGCGATCAGCAGCGTTCAGCGTTTGGAGTCGATGACGACCGAAGCTGCCGGCCGCGTGGCGAAACTGAAGGGGCAGATCGAATCGGCTGCCGCCGAGAAACAACAGCGTGAGTCGGAAAATGTGCGTCTGGCAGAACAAGCGGTGATCTGGGAGGCGGAACGCGAAGCGGCACGGCAACGCGATCAGGAGATGGCCGAAGAGCTACAACAGGTTCGCACCCGGCTGGCTCAACTGGAAGAGGAATTGAAGACGGCGCGCGCCGAGCTGGATGTGGCTCGCGATCGTCGCGGCGAACTGGCTGCCGAGCAGGCGCGGCTGGAGTCGGACATGCAGCACCTCGCTGAGAGTTGTGTGCAGGAGCTGAGCACGCAGCGCGAAGAGTTGATGGCTGATGAGTCGGTCGTGCGAATAGCGGGCGACGAGCTCAATGCCGAAGACGAGGCTTACAAAGAAATGCGCACCCGCCTGGAGAACATGGGTCCGGTAAATATGATGGCCCTCGAGGAGTACCAGGAGACGGCGCAGCGCCACGAGTTCCTTGAGACCCAGCGCAAAGACTTGCTGGACTCGATTGAGAACACGCAAAACACCATCAAGGAAATCGAAGTTGTGTCACGGCAGAAGTTCGAAGAGGCGTTTGCTGCCATCAACGAAAATTTCAGCCGCTCGTTTACGAAGTTGTTTGGTGGTGGCCAGGCATTCATGCGGCTTACCGATCAGGAGAATTCAGCCGAGAGTGGGTTGGATGTGGTCGCTTCGCCTCCGGGGAAGAAGCTGCAGAATGTGCTGCTGTTGTCCGGCGGTGAGAAGGCCCTGACGGCATTCGCGTTGCTGGTAGGCATCTTCCAATATGTGCCCAGCCCGTTCTGCATTCTGGACGAGGTCGACGCGCCGCTGGATGAAGCCAACATCGGCCGTTTCACCGAACTGGTTCGCGACATGAGCACGCAGACACAGTTCATCATCATCACGCATAGCAAGAAGACGATGAGCATGGCGCCGACCATGTACGGCGTCACTATGCAGGAGCCAGGAGTGTCCAAGCTGGTTTCGGTGCGGATGCAGGAGAGTACGCCGCGTCTGGTTGCGGCCCGCGCGTAGTAGCGTCGCGCAGTACTGCGGAAGGTTTACCAACAAATGAGAAAGGGAGGCCTCAGCCTCCCTTATCACATTTCAGGCCGGCTTACTGACCGGACGAAGTGCTGGACCCGCTATCGGAGAGCACCAGCGCCTGGGTCGATCCGCCGAACTGGATCTGCTGCAGCTTGCGGGTCGAGCCCTGATCGTTGAACTCAACCGAGGTCGCATTGACCTTATTGGTCGCCTGCTTCACCTGCGCGGAAGCGGTGGCCACTTCTTTCTTACCCTTCTTGAACGTTACCTGGGTCGTGGGGGTGGCGTCGTCAAACGAAACCTTGTAGTCGCCCGGCTGCAAAGTCGTGCCATTAACCTGGACCGGACTCGAGAACGTCACGGTTTTGGAGACGTTGCCGGCGAAGGCAGCGCCTGTCAGTAAGAGAGTGAGAGCTGTACCGCAAACGAGAGTTGCAACGCGCTTCATTGTGTAAACTCCTTTTCCTTCGTATGGATAGATGTTAGTTCTGGCCTACTCTGACCACATAAGATATTGACTACATTGCAGTCGAAAGGTTTCGTGAATTATTGACCAGTAGCTGTTACGAAGTGGTGAGCTGCTTAGTTCCAGCGCGGGCAGATAAAAACTGTTAACTAATGTAAAGTGGGCGGTTTAAAAGGTGGGACGAGCATGCAAATTGCCGGGACGAAATACAGTTCGTGATTTTGCAACCAACCAACTCACGACCAAGCGCATCGTACGCGGCTACTACACATCTAGTTAATTTTGCGACTACTTTGGGACTAATATCGTCCGCTTTGCTTTAATCCCAGCCCATTCGTTGCCGCAGCGCCGTGATGTGCGCGGTGTGATGCGCCGAATGCCACGCGTAGAGCGCCAGCATTCGATCAAGCGAGAGCACACCTAATTCAGGATGCCGCAAGGTGCGAGCGAAGTCCTCTCTCGCCATCGCTTGCAGCAGGGTGACCCACCGTGTGTGTAGCGCCTGAATCATGCGCAAAGATACGTCGACCGGCGTCTGCTCGGAATCCGGCAATTTGGCCCAGAGATCTTCCTTGTAAGTTTTGATCGCGGGCTCAAATTCCGTCAGCGCCAGCTTGAAGCGCAAGTAGGCATTCAGGTGGCTGTCAGGTACATGATGTACGACCTGGCGCACGGTCCAGCCCTCCGGGCGATAGGGGGTGTCGAACTGCGTTTCATTCAGACCTTCAACGGCGGCGTGCAGGTTGGCGGGCAACTTGGCTAGCACGTCGATGTAATGCCCGCGCCGCTTCGTCATTTCCTCATCGTGTTCGGGAGGAATCCATTCGAACTTCCCAATTGGGTATCGCAGATCTGCCAAGCTGCACCTCTGTTCCTAATCTACTACCGTCGCAAGGCCCCTAATCCAGGCCACGCACCTCGCTGGTGGGGATCCATTCCAGGCTGCACGGCCCTGGCAGTCCGTTCGAAGGCTTGTCTGCCGCTGCCTTATCCTTTGACGAAGGCTGCTTGCCGCAGGTGAGCCGCACCCGACGCACAACATGCACCTGCGACCCGGGCGGGAACTTCAACGACACATTGATATTCTTCAGGCTGTCGGAGAAAGTGCGGAGGCTCTCTTCACCACGCACAAATTTCACTTGCTCAACCTTTCCGGGACTGACCAGCAGGAAGAAATCAGCGGTTCCGGTCTGCACCATGTCGAGCTTCTCAGTTCGCGCGCTGAGCTGCTCTTTGCGGGCTTTCGCGAGCATCGATTCCAGGCTGCCGCCGCTCACGCCAAGGCCCTTCAACTTGTCGCGCGCGGACGAACTTGGACTGTTGCCGGTCAGAGCCAGCACGTAGTACTGCACGGCCTGATCGCGGTTGCCCTTCTTCTGGGCAATGTCGCCCAAGTGTTCGGCCACCGCCCCGTTCGCGGTACCCTCCCACGCAGGCAGGATGTACGCCTCGGCTTTATCGACGTCGCCGTTCTTGAACAGCACCCAGCCTTTGGTGTCCCACACATTGAACAACATCTGCGTGTTCCCCAGGTCGGGAAGTCGGAGGGTGGCTAGAGAGACATCGCGCAGCTGAGTTTCCAGGGCGGTAATCGCGGTGTCGGCATAGTTTTCAGCCCGCTTGAGCTCGGTATTCTGTTCGGCCAGAGCGTAGGCCACGTTGTTCCACACCAGCGGCGTTGGCGACATGGTGATGGCTTTGTCGAGCGAAGCCATGCCTTTTTGTGTTTGGCCATCTCCGAGGTAAGCCTGTCCCAGGGCGGCTTGCAGCAGCGGATTGCTTGACTGCACCGACACTGCCTTTTCGAGCTCCGAAACCGCCTCGCCAAAGCGCTTCAAGTTGAGATACAGGAAGCCGAGATTGGCGTGCGCGACCGGATCCAAAGGATTGATCTCGATCTGTTTCTTGAACTGGGCAATCGCGTCCTCATATTTCTGTTGTTGCACATAAGCCTGGCCCAGCTCTCCATACGCGGACACGTCATAAGGATTGGCGGCAATCTGTTTTTGGAAGGCGTCCGCTGCCTTCTGGCTTTGATCGGTCGACATGTAGGCGCGGCCCAGGTTCTTCCAAAGATCTTTGTGATTTGGGTCGGCCTGTTGGACGCGCTCGAAGAGCCGAACTGCCTCATCGTAATTTCGCGTGTTCAGAGCTTGAACGCCCGAGTCAAACCAATCGTTTGGGGTGCCGCCTTCAGAGCTCGACACTCCCGGCGACTGATTTTCCACGCGAATCTGCTGTGCCTGATCGGACTCAACCACATGAACGAATGCCGCATAGTCGGCTTGCCGGTCATAGGGAACCTCGGAGAGCGCCGTCTTCAAGGTGCGGCTCGCGAGCAACTGGTTGTTCTGCATCTTGTAGGACGAGTGATACTCGGCGTAGTCACGCTTTACGTCCACGCCGATCGGCAATTTAACGGTGTACTTGATCGGGATACTGAGTGAAGCTTCGGCCTGAGCTTCTTGCGGCGGCCCCAGTCGATAGGGTTCGCTCTTGTCTGAGTCGTCAGCCGGGGCGATGTGCAGCGTGCTGATGGGGAGCGGAAGGATCGACTCGTTGGCGGACCAATTGAAGTAATTGGAAACTGTCAGGTCGTAGTCGAGTTGCAGCGGGTTGTCGGTATCGGAGGGATCACTTACATGCAGATTGGTGATCTCCGCTCCGCGCAACGCTGAGCCTTGCAGCGCTGCCTGGAACAAGTCCTTCCAGCGGTTGCTAGGTATCTGCCGCAACGCAAACCGCATGGCAAGCTCGCTGTCGCCACGAACCGTGCTTGAGTAGTGAGCGGTCAGCTTTCCCGTGTCATTCAGAAACCCGTCCATCTTGCTGCGGTCGAAGGCGGGGAAGGGAAGCGAGGCGGGAGTTCGCACCAGTCCGGGCTTGCCTTCGGGAGGGATCGCCAGCGCCTCCTTATCGCGCAGCGAGAACGCCAACATCCTGAACGGCACCACTCCTGACGTGCTGTCGAGCCATATTTCCTGGCCGTCAACCGGAACTCGCGTGATGACGTGGTCGAATTGTGCCGGCGAGGGAATGTCGGGGTCGATCTTGCGCAAGGCATTGATCAGCACCGAAGTCGACTGGAAGCCTTCGGCTTGCAGTAAAGCTGCCAGCAAGGTGTTCTTATCTTTGCAATCGCCGTAGCCCAGGTTCATCACATCTGAGGCGGGATGGGGTTGGTAGGCGCTCAACCCAAGCGATAGGCTCACATAGCGGAAGTCGCGCGACACGTAATCGTAGAGCGCCTTCACCTTGGCCATGTCGTCGGTCTTGCCCTGCACCAGGCTGGCGGCTTTGGCTTTCACCTCGGCGGTCGGCTCGCGGCGGTCCTTCTCCAGCGAGCGGTACCAGTCGCCCAATTGTTCCCAGCTTTGAAAGGTGGTCAGCTGAATCGCGGGCGCTTCCTCGGAATCAGGCCGGCGCTTTTTCTTCTGCGGTGGCTCGGTATCTGTGGTTTGCGAATGGCTCCAGCGATAGATGCGGCGGTCGCCCTCTTCGGTGATCTTCGCCTCATATCCTGGCTTGGTCTTCAGCTTGATCTTGCGGTCCTTGGGGACATTGATCTCCACTTGTTCATCGAGCACGATGCCATGCTCGTTAAAGTCGTAGTCGGCCCAGAATTGTCCTGGGATCAGCGGATTGACGATAGTGCGCACATAGTGGAATTCCAAGGTGTCGCCCGGCCGCAGGGAGGGAACGCTGATGTGCTTCTGGTGGTAATCGGTGTAGACCGGCGCATCCGGAATGGTGAGGTCCTGGATGGCCGACTCCTGAGCGGTAATGACCGTCCCATCCGGCTTGCGTACGCGTACGTAATCGATTTCCAGCTTTTCGCTCAGGGCGCTGTAGCCCAGCTTCAACTGGCCCAGCGCCTGTACTCCCGCTTCGCTGGTGACCTTGATGCGGGCTTCCTGCTCCTCGCGCCCCGTGCCGTCATTCTCAAAACGCTGGGACTGAAGAAAATGCTCGACCACGAAAGCTTGCTGCGAATAGTCGGGCGGCACTGGAGCCTGCGCGGCGGGAGTGGTAGGCGAGTCCTTCGCCGGGGCTCCCGGCGGCAAGGGAGTGGGACTGGGAACAGGATTCTGCGCGAGAGTGCAAGCTGCGAACAGTAGAAAGCTAGCTACCGCAATACGGCGTGGAGTACTTTTCATAGAGGAAAGCTTCCTAGGAATCGTAACCTATTCGCTTGCCTACCGCTGAACTGTAAAACGAAGCAGATTAGAAGTTTCGAGTCAGGCGAGGGGCGAAGGCGTAATTCAATTGCAGGAGCACAATTGCTCCGATGCTCAAACGGGTGTCAATTAAGCACAGAGCAGCGGCGGCGGCATACAGCGACTGAGCTACGATGATGCGCCGCTTCACCGCCCGGGAGATGTCGGGCGCAAGGTCCTGCTTGACCAGGCCGGTTCCCAAGGCACACACCCAACTCCAATACAGGGTGGCTCCGAGTAGCAGAATGTTGATCCAGTAGACCAAAAGGGCAGCACGATATCGCGGGTATTCGCCGAGCAGTGCTGTCGAAAACGGCAAGAGTGAGACGAAGGCCAGGAAAGCAATGTGGATCCACGAAAGATCGCGGTCGGAGCGGCGCAGGTGATTGAATTGTGTCTGCTGACCGATCCAGAAGATGCCCAGGGTCATGACGCTCATCCCGAACATAAGAAACCGCGGGGATAAAGCGAGCAGGGCGCGCCAGAGATCCTTTTCATGATGGATACCTTCAGCCGTGGGTACCCGTAAATCGAGCACCAGCAGGGTCATTGCAATCGCGAAAACGCCATCGCTTAAGGCCGCCAGCCGTTCGACGCTATGTCCGGCAATGCGATTGTAGGAAGTTGGCATCACCGCCAGGTTCGCAATCCAGCAGATATCGCCGCTGGCCTACCTCCATTCAAAGAAATCAAACGAAAAAGGGAGGGCAATGCCCTCCCGATGACTCGACGCAGGCTGGGTCAGGCCTTCTTGGGTTCCAGCAACGATGGCTGAACAGAGGGCTGGACGGACGGCGGCGCGGACGGGGTGGAAACCGCAGCCATGGCTTGCGGCTTGGCTTCTACCTTGGGAGCTTCCGTCTTTTGGATATCGATCGTGCCCTTGAAGTACGCGCCGTCATCGATAGCGATGCGCGCGGTGGCGATGTCGCCTTTCAGCGAAGCGCTCTTGCGGAGCTCGACCCGGTCACTGGCCATAATGTTGCCATCCACTTGCCCATGAAGAATCACGTTGCGGGCCTCGACGTTGGCACGCACGCGGCCATTGGGCCCAATGGTCAGGCTCTGCCCACGTAAGGTGATGGAGCCTTCCACCTGTCCATCGACGTAAAGATCCTCGCTGCCGGAGAGCTCACCTTTCACTACAACCGACTTGCCAATGGTCGCAACATCAACGTTGCGAGGAGCCTCACTCCGCACCGGCTCGCTCGGACGCGCTGGGGGAGCGAAGGCTGCGGGGGAAGGAGAGCTGGGTTCCTGTATGGGCATAGGTTTTTCGTCTTCCTTGCGTGTAGGTTTCCACATAACTTGCTCCGGAAGCGGTCCTCGGGCCGAGATTTCGGGATGTTACTCAGGATTGCCTGGGCCGCTGGCTTGAGGATACCTAACCCTGCGGAATGTGGAAAGCCCTTTTGCGCAGCAATTTGAATGGGAAGTGTCCTTTTCGTCACGGCCGGTGCGACAAAAAAGGCGGCTCCATGAGCCGCCTGAACAGAAGGAGAGAGCAATGTCGGAAATTATTTTCGATCGAGCAAGGGTGCCGTCCCCAGTTCACGGCCGCGCGACCCTGCTGTCCCTTTGCCGGCTTTCATCGCGATCGCCGACTGGGTGACTTCCGGGCCGTATTTCTCCAGCAGCACCGGAACCAGCGCTCCTTCGGCTTCTTTGACGAAGGTCATCTTGCCTCGGCCATCCATGTCGATGCGAATGAAGTCGCCCAGTTTCACCTGTCCGGTGGCTACCAGATTGGCCAGCGGGAACACGATGCACGCTCGATGGCGCGCTTCAGGTGCCGCGCTCCGTATTTGGGGTCGGTGCCCTCCTTCAGCAGGAATGCTTGACGGTCGGCGTGCAACTGAAGACGAACTGGTTGTTGCCGGTGGCCTGCAGAATGCGCTGCTGCACCATGCCCAGCTCGATCTCCAGAATCTGTCTCCAGGTGCTCGACCCGCAGCGTGTTGAAGACCACGACCTTGTCGATGCGGTTCATGAACTCGGGCGAGAACTTGCGCCGCGCGGCTTCGACCGCGGTGCGGTTCATCTTCTCGTCGAGCTTGCACGTCGAGCTTGCGCCGGGACCTGCGGCAAAACCCCATGGCGCCGTCGATCAGCTCGTTCATCTCGCCGGCGCCGAGGTTCGAGGTCATCACGATCAGGCACTGCGAGAGATCCACGCGACGGTTGTCGCCGAGCGTGAGCGTGGCTTTGTCAAGAATGCCAAGCAGCAGCTGCCACGAGCGCGTCGGAGGCCTTCTCGATCTCGTCGAAGAGCAGGATCGAGAGCTTCAGCTTCTCGGTGTGCCACTGGTTCAGGGCTTCCTGCGTGAGCAGCGGATGGGTCTCGCGGTGTCCCAGATAGCCCGGAGGAGAGCCAATCAGCTTGGCGATCTCGTGCGAATGCTGGAATTCGGCGCAGTCGATTTTGATCACGGCGCGAGCATCGCCAAACAGAGACTTCGGCAACGGCTTCGACAACCCGCGTCTTGCCCGAACCGGTTGGACCCGAGGAAGATCAGGTTCCCGACGGGCCGTCCGGGAGCATTCAGCCCGCCAGGAACATCTGGTAGATTTCGGTGACTTTTTCGATCGCCGGGTCCTGGCCAACGATGCGGCGTCGAAGAGCGGCCTCAAATTCCTTTGCAGTCATTGCTGCGACGCGACGGATCCAGCGTGGCATTGAGTCCAGTTTTCATTTTGTATTGCCACTTACCGGCTCAGGTCCCTCGCCAGCACAAAGGGATTAAGAGTCGTATTCATGAGATGGATGAGGATTGCGCAGAGTTGTTTTATCTGTTCGGCCCCAAGAGATTCCCAAACTTCCGTGCGCTACTCACCGGAAGATACGATGCACATCGCGATGAGGAAGTCCACTTACTGATGAGTAACGGTAGCGAATGGGTTTCGCGGGAGGGCCGAGGATTAACAAAAAAAGGGCGTCGCACAGGACGCCCCTTTCCGTTTAGCTTTGGTTGTCGATTTACGGTACTTCGATTAGCTCGATTTTCCCATCCTTGCGGCGGTGCAGCACTTTGGCGTTGCCCTTGGGGTCGCGAAACACGAAGACGTCGCGATCGCGAAACTCGCATTCCTTCACGGCTTCTTCAATCGTCATGGGACGCATCGCCACCGAATCCGTCGCGCGTACCAGGTGAGCTTCTGTAGTACGGGATACGGACGGAAATTTGTGTACCAGTACCGGAACCGCGGTGGCGGCATTGGCCCCAACTGCGATTTGTAGCTCTGTGGCAGCCTCCACCGGTTCCTTCCAGCTCTTGTCTTTGGCCTTGCGGGTGGTGGTGCGGCGGCGGCCATTGTTACGCAGGGCCTGCGTCTCAATGTGCTCCAGCGCCTGGCTGATGGCGCTGCCCATGTCGGTCGCCTCCGCCAGGCCAACTAATTGCCCACGACGGCGCGATACCGTAATCTCAGCGATATTGCGGTGCTTTTCGACGGTCAGGATGACCTTGCTCTTGATGTTCTCGCCGAGAATCTTGCTGAGTTTGTTCAGGCCGGATTCGATTTCCTTGCGAACTGCGGGAGTGATTTCGTACTGTCTGCCCAAAAACTCGATGTTCATTGAGCTCCCTCCTGCCGCAGCCTGATTGAATTGCTGGTTGCTTCGGTTGCGGCGGCAATCACTTCAACGGCATCACGCAAAAACCATCCGAAGAAAGGTCTTGCTTCAAGCTTGCCGCGCGGCTAAAAGCCGTGCTCCTTCGGACGCCGTGGACGCCGGTACAAGCCTTAACTCTTTACTCTGCGCTGGTGGGTGCTCGGGATGCGCATATCTTCCCGGTACTTCGCGACCGTGCGGCGAGTGACCTGGATGCCTTGCGCCTGAAGGATGCGCGTGATCTGCTCGTCGGTCAACGGCCTGGCAGGATCCTCTTCCTCGATGAGCTTCTTGACCCGTCGCTTCAGGATGAGCAGCGAAGTGCTGCCGCCCTCGGGGCCGTTTACGCTCTCGGTGAAGAAGTAGCGTAGTTCGAAGACGCCTTGCGGGGTGTGAGCGTACTTGTTGGCAACGGCTCGGCTCACGGTCGAGGGATGTACGCCAATCTCCTCCGCCACTTCCTTGATCATCATCGGCTTCAACCGGTCGATGCCGTGATCGAGGAAATCGCGCTGCCGCTCCAATATCGAGTTGCAGACCCGCAAGATGGTTTGTTTGCGTTGCTCAATGTTTTTGATGAGCTGGATCGCCGACTTGTAGCGCTCCTTGACGTAATTGCGCACGTCTTTCTCGGCGACATCCCGGTTCAGCAGGCGGCGGTAGGAAGAGTTCAGCCGCAGCTGCGGGACCTCTTCATCGTTCATCACGATGATGAATTCGTCGCCCTGCTTTACGAACGCCACGTCCGGCTCGATCAGCCGGGTCTCGGTTTTGTTGTAGCGCAAGCCGGGACGGGGATCGAGAGTCCGAATAAAGTCCATCGCCCGCATGACTGCTTCCAGCGGACGATTGGTCGCCTTGGCGATCTCTTTGTAGTTCTTGTTCTGCATCGCCGGAACGTGATCGCTTACCAGCGTGATGGCATCGTCCAGAGCTTCCTGCTCGGCAACATGATTGGTGTGACCGTTTTTGCGATGCAGGGTCTTCAGGTTCAGCAGCTGCGCCAGCAGGCATTCGCGAAGGTCACGTGAACCGACGCCCACCGGATCCAACTGCTTAACCAGGTCGATGGCCTCCAGCAGGGCGTCGCGGCTGAACGGTACACGCGCGGGAGTGGTGCGCGGCGGCACCAGGTGTGGCCGTGACCGGTCAGGCGCGAGCTCGGTGCCTGTGGACTGAAGTGCAGGTTCCTCTTCCGCCTCTGCTACTGCGACTTCACCTGCAATATCAGGCTCGACATCCGTCTGGCCCGCAGTTAGCGTGGCGTCTATGCCTGACGAGACGGCGGAGGAAGAAAGATCAATCCCCGGCATTGGAGGCTCGTGGCCGTTCGGCCCGTAGCCCATGTCTTCATCCATCAGCCCCAGCAGTTCGTCTTCGGTTGCGGTCAGGTAGCCTTCTTCGTTCAGGTTGCCAATGACCAGCTCCGCTGCCCGGTGAACATCATCCTTCACATGCAGAGAACCCAACTGCCACAACAGGTGATCGGAGAGCGTGGTGGGCTTGGAGAGGAAGTTCTCGAACGATGGCTTCTCGTTGTCCTCCATCTCTACCGACGTACGCAAGCCGGGATCGAGGTATTCCTTAAAAAACGATCCAAAGTCGATTTCTTCGAAGGGATCTTTCTCTTCGGTTGGAAGCGGTGGCTCTTCCTGGGTGGCGGCCGAGCTGTCGCGGTCCATCTTCTCTTCGCGGGCAGAAACCTCGTCCAGCAGAGGAACCGAATTTTCCAGCTCCTCGAGCACCGGGTTCTCGGTCAGCTCGGCGTTGATCATGTCGCTCAGTTCGAGCTTGTTCAGCGCCAGGATGCTGACCATCTGCACGAGCCCAGGCGTCAGAATCTGCTTCTGAGAAACATTGACGTGGAGTCTGGGACCGTAGCTATAAGGAGGCATGAGAATGCTGTTTCGCTAAACTAATTTTAAACCTAACGAGAAACTCTCGCCCAAGTAAACTCGCTTGACTTCCGGATCGTTTCCTAGTTGCTCCGGAGTACCTGCCCGGAAAATTCTTCCTTCATTAATGATGTACGCGCGATCGGTTACGGAAAGCGTCTCCCGTACATTATGATCGGTCACGAGAATTCCGATACCAGTGGATCGCAGGCTGGAAATAATGTTTTGTAAATCCAGTACCGCGATGGGATCGATTCCCGAAAACGGTTCGTCAAGAAGAATGAAGCTGGGCGAGATGCATAGGCAACGCGCAATCTCTACGCGACGCCGCTCTCCACCGGAAAGCGCATAGCCGCGGTTCTTGCGAATCACTCCCAGCCCGAGTCGTTCAATCAGGCTCTCCATCTTCTCGCGGCGCTCGTGCCATGACAGCGGCTGCGCTTCGAGGACAGCTAAGATATTGTCCTCTACCGTCAGCTTGCGAAAGATCGACGGCTCCTGTGGCAGGTAGCTGATGCCATGGTTCCGCGCCCGCAGGTACATGGGGACATCGGTGATGTCCTGGTCGTTGATCATCACCCGCCCGGTGTCAGACGGGATGAGTCCTACGATGATGTAAAAGCTGGTGGTCTTGCCCGCGCCGTTCGGCCCCAGCAGGCCCACAACTTCGCCCTGCTTCACCTGCACCGTTACGCCGTTTACGACCCGGCGCCCGTGATAGCTTTTGCCGATTTCGTCCGCGGTTAAAGTCTGCATTTACTTCGTGATACGTGCGCGAGTGACAGTAGAAGAAGACTTCTTGCTCTCTACCGTGACCCTATCATCGTGACTATAGAAAGTCAAAGAATCGCCCCATACCGTGCCATGGGTGGCATCGTAAATGCTAGGGGATTTCCCTGTCAGGTGATACTTGGCATCGTCGGCGGTATAAACCAGTTCGTCGCCCACCGCGCGGCGGTTCGGCTCGGTCACTACAACATTGCCGGTCGCCACCATGTGATCGATCTTGCTTGGCCCCTCGCTGCCAGGTAGAAGCGAAGCCGATTTCTTCTCCGCTGAGGCCTTCTGGTCTGCGGCTTCTTTGAGATAAATATCAATCTGGTGCGCGGTAATCGAGTTGGCCTGGCTCTTGGCCATGACGTTCCCGCTGTATCGCGCCTTTCGTTCGGCATCGGTGTAGGTGAGTTTGTCGGCGATCACCTCCGTTGGCGTCTGCTTCCCGTCGGCAGATTCCTGGACAAACAGGCTCACCACTCGTTGATGCTGGTCGCCGAACGCCACCATGGTTCGGGTGTCCTGGTCGAAGTCGATTTTCGGAGCGCGAACCACATTCGCTCCCTGCCACAGCCGCACGTTGCCGGTGTAATGCGCGATGCTGGGCTGCTGCCGCGACGCCATGTGTTCTGCCGTGACGTGGATCGGGTCAGACGTCGCCAGCAACGCTCCGTTGGGTTGCGGCTTCAGGTCGCTGTAGGTGGTTTTCACATCGCCGTCGGCGTAGGCATCGCCGCTCTGCCGATTCATGCGCACCACATTCGCAGTCGTGGTCATGCCACCGTCGATGACACGGGGCGAGCCATTGAGCACCAGCAACTGGTCCGCAGGAGTGTAGGTGGCTTTCTCGGCAAAGGCGGCTCGTCCGCCGGTGCCAGGGTTGGCGGAAGGCTCGTGATACTCGAAGTTGCCGGTCTGCACCAGCTTCTGTACGCCGCCGTCTGCGTCGAACGCAACATCCAGCTTCTCGGAGGTACTGACCTTCTCCGGCTGGCCTGGCGAAGTTGAGACGATGCGGGAATCGGGTGCGCCATGCAACGACTGCATCTGGTTCCCATCGCCAAAAATCGCGTGGAAGTGTCCCGCGGTAGCAACTGTAGTGCTGTTGCTCATGTCGTCGGCATTCTTGTCGCCGCTCTTTGATCCGCCAGGGGGCTTCGGCGCACCCGGCAGAATTACAATCTGGGCTTTGCCAATGGTGTCTGCCGTCTTCAGATCGCTGCCATTGGCTAACTGAAAGTCGAGCGCATCGGCGATGACATCCATGGGCTGTCCGCTGGCAGGACCTGTCCCCGGTTTGCCGGGATGCGGCTCCTGATGCATGCGCGCGTTGGTCACCATGTGAAAGCGCCCAGGCTGGTTCTGGTCGTCGAAGTCGACGATGAAGGTATCGGCTGAGCCGTGCGTCAAATTATCGCCGCGGGTGACGAACTTGGAGCCTCCGGTCAGGATTGCCTGCTTGACGCTGTTATCCGCTCCCATATTGAGGTCGCCATGCGGGCCGTAAACATCCACCACTGTCGGGCCTCGGCTTTCAATGTGGATGTTGCCCTCGGCAATCACGTGTTGAACCGTGTTGTCGGGCTCAAACACCATGGTGAGCTTGTCGGCCGTCAGCGTGCGCGTGGGCTGCTCGATGCGCGCGCCCATCAGGATGGCCTGGCGCGGGTCCTTGTCGAGAACGCCGCTGCTGCCGGTGATAACGGCAGCCTTGTCGCCCGTGGTCACGATATGTACATCAGACTTGAGCTGCAGCTGATTGCTGTTGGAGTCGTAGTACGCTCCCTTGGCCGAGCCGGTAGCTTGCGCACTGCGGAAGTTCACTACCTCATCGGTCTGGGCAACCCCCGTTTTCTGGTTGAACGTAAGGTTTTGGGTGACCAGGTGGACGGGGTTCTTCAACTCCTCGGGAGGCGACTGATCGGGTCTCTGCGGGCCCTCGGCGTAGCCCTGGATATCAATATGAACCTCGCCGGTGCCTTTAACCTCACCGCTCTGCGGGTCGTAGCTGAAGTGTTCGCCGTAGATTTCGTCATAACGGTCATGTTCATGTCCGTACACCACGACGTGAACATTGCTCAGATCGGCGTGCCCGCCTGCCTTGAACTGCACCGCCTTCGAAGCCCGAATGGTGTACAGGGTGCGCCCACCCTCTGACTTCGACAGCGAGAAGCCTTCGCTGGTCTGCTGGATGTCAATACCAAGCTGCTTGGGAATGTTGTGCAGGGTTGGTTTTTCGCGAAATTTTGTCGCGTAATAGGAGATGCCGACAATAGCGATGACTAGGACAGCGGCCGCGACCAGCCACTTTCGCGCTTCAATGAAGGATTGCAACATCGATGTTCTGATTTTACCTGTCCCTGTCGGCGTATGATTAATTTCGCGGCTTGGGCTCGTCGCCGAGGCCGCTCACGAGATACCGAGATGCCCGACGACCTGACCTCCTTAAAAGACGACATGGTGGCGTTTATCCTGGGACACGGCATGAGCCGTTTCCAGGGATACGTGACCGAAGATGTCCACAGCGTCATGTGGGACCCGCGCGACAATCCCGAGAGCTGGAAAGATTTTGTGGAGCTGGCGAAAAAGGCCGGCTCGGCCTTCCTCTCCATGGACGAGGAGGTCTTGCAGCGCGACGAGATCGACTACCTCATCCAGCGTTTGCAGCACGCGAATTATCCCAGCGACGAAGACATCGAAGAGGCCCGATGGCTGCGCAATTACACCGGCAAAACTGGATTCATCCAGCTTGGCTGGCCCCATCAGGGCATCATGTTCCTCTACGAGGTCTCCACCGAGTGGTACGAGCGCTATCAGCACCTGCTTGACCTGGTGGAAGACTTCGGCGCCATGAGCCTCGACGAAACCGATCCGGACGACGATCACTAAAAGTGCGCTGGGCCCTTCGCACTGCCGATACCGCTAAGCGTCGAGCGCCTGGCGCGTGAGTCTCAGCTCCCCTCGATAGTCGCAAGATTACTGGTTGCCCGCGGAATCGAATCGGCCGAAGACGCGCAACGGTTTCTCGCGCCCTCCTTGTCCCACCTGCACTCCCCGTACCTGATGAAAGGGCTGCGCGAAGCGGTCGGGACGCTTGCAGGCAGCCATCGAGCGCGGTGAGACCGTGCTTATCTATGGCGACTACGACGTGGATGGCACCACCGCTGTTGTAATCCTCAAAACCGTAATCGAGCTCTGCGGCGGCAAGGCCGAGTATCACGTGCCGCACCGCATACTCGAGGGCTACGGCATGCGCGACGAAGTCATCGAGCGCGCAGCCGAGCGCGGTATTCGGCTCATCATCAGCGTTGACACCGGAATCCGCGCCTTTGCTGCCGGCGAGACCGCGGAGCGCTGCGGCATCGACCTCATCGTCACCGACCACCATCTGCCGCAAGCCGAAGCCGTGCCCAAGGCGCTGGCGGTGGTCAATCCTAACCAAGTGGGTTGCGACTACCCGTGCAAAGAGCTTTGCGGAGCGGGTGTCGCCTTCAAGATCGCTCAGGCCTTGCTGGAAGCCACCGGTCGCGAGCGGCTCATACCGTCGTTTCTGAAGATGGTGGCCATCGCCACCATCGCCGATGCCGTCCCGCTGGTCGGGGAGAACCGAATCTTCGCCAAGCTTGGCCTCGAAGGTTTGCGTAAGCCGGTGAATGCCGGGCTGCGTGCGCTGCTATCAAATTGCGAGCTCGACGGCTCGCGTCCGCTGAGCGCAGGAGACATTGCGTTTCGCGTTGCGCCCCGCCTCAATGCCGCCGGACGTATGGATATCGCCGACCGTGTGATTCGCCTGTTCACTGAGCGCGATTCGGCAAAGGCCGCCGAAATGGCGCTGGAGCTTAGTCAGCTCAACGGCGATCGCCAGCAGCGCGAGCAGGGCATCATCGAGGAGATTCACAAGAAGGTCGCTGAATCTGCCGAACTGCGCGACGCCTATTGCCAGGTCATCGACGGCGAAGGCTGGCACCGCGGCATCATCGGGATCTGCGCCACGCGTGTGGTCGAGCGCTACCATCGTCCGGCGCTGGTTTTCTCCTGCGAAGACGGCGAGGCCCACGGCTCGGGTCGCTCCATACCGGCGTTCCATCTTCTCGAGGCGCTGGAGAGCTGCCCCGAACTCTTTACCCGCTTCGGCGGGCACGCTCATGCCGTGGGCTGCTCGTTGCCTACCGAGCGCCTGCCCGAGTTGCGAGCGCGGCTCGACGCCTTCGCCCGGCAGCGGCTCACACCCGCCGACTTCGTTGCCGGTGATGGAGTACGACGCGGAACTTGCGCTTACTGAACTCGACACTAAGCTCTGGGAGATGCTTCAGAAGCTGGAGCCCTACGGGGCCGGCAATCCGCTGCCCGTATTCGTGAGCCGCCAGGCAAAGCTGGTGCAGGCGCCGCGCATATTGAAAGAGAAGCACCTGAAGCTGCGGGTCGCGCCTGAAAACAACGACGGCCGCTGGCAGAAGGCGCATGAGGTTGTCGGCTGGCGGATGGCCGAGCGTTCGTCGCAGGAGGCGCTTGCCTTAGGCGACGTGCTCGACCTCGCTTTCACGATCGGTTACAACGACCATCCCGACTTTGGCGGCCTGCAACTCACGCTGGTCGACTTCGCGCGCAGCGAAAAAGCGACAACTGCGGGTATCGGGTAGAGCCGATCTTTCTTGAATTGCCGTGCTCAGCGGAGAGAAGAACCTGCTTTTTGCTAGCGTTACGAGATTCGCGTCGCTCCGCCTCGCACCAGGAAATGTCCTGATCTGGGATTCGAGATGGCACCGCGAGCGCTGCAACCTTTACAGACCCTCTACCCGGGAGGTAGTATTCCTCGTCGATGCAGACGAGCGTTGCCCCCGAGCATTGTGCAAGCTGCGGCAGTCCGGCTTTGCCGGATGGAGACTTTTGTCTGTTCTGCGGTGACGTACTCACCGAGTCGGGCAGGCACCTTGCCGTGAAGCTTGCCAGCTCTACCACTATCGTGCCGATCACCGAAGGCAGAGAATTCGCCGGCTTCTGGCGTCGGGTCTGGGCAGGGACGATCGACGTCACCTTAGAGATCGTCGTCGCGCTGCTGATTGCCCTGCTCATCGATGCCATCTTTAAGCTGGCGGGCCGCGCTTTCGGAATCGAACAGGAGAGCGCCGCCTACGTCACCGGCTTCACCTTCATCGTTCTGCTCGCGGTCGGGGGCTGGCTCTACGCCGCCTTGAGCGAGAGCTCGCATTACCGCGCCACCATCGGCAAACGCATCATGCACCTGCAAGTGGTGAACTCCGATGGCGGCAAGCTGAACTTTGGCCAGGCCAGCGCCCGTCATGTGATGAAGTTCCTGTCGCTGTTCACCTTGGGGATCGGCTTCCTGATGGCCGGGTTCACCAAGCGCCGCCAGGCGCTGCACGATCTGCCCACCGACTGCCTGGTCATCCGCGTGCCGGAAGAGAGCTTCTCGCTGTTTGGGAAGAACTTCTAGACATTCACCACAGAGGCACGGAGACACAGAGAACCAAAGAACCGACTGCGCTTGGGATCGCGCTTTCAGGCGGGTTGCTAATTGCGAGTCGCTAGTTGCTAGTTGCTTTTCTCCAAGTCCCGCCAGTTCTTCCCCACGCCCACATCCACCTTCAGCGGTACCTTGAGCGCCTGCACGTTTTCCATGCGGTCCGCCACGAGTTGTTTCATCGTCTCGACCTCGTCTTCCGGAACTTCGAACACCAACTCATCGTGAACCTGCAGCAGCATTCTCGACTGCAGCTGGCGTTCGCGCAGCTCCTGGTCGATGCGGATCATCGCCAGCTTGATTAAATCCGCCGCCGTGCCTTGCAGCGGAGTGTTGACTGCGGTGCGCTCGGCGAATCCGCGCAGGTTGAAGTTCTTGCTGTGGATGTCGGGAATCGGACGCACGCGCCCGAACAGCGTGGTGACCATGCCTGTTTTCCGCGCATACTCCTTCATCCCTTCGACGTAACCCTTCACTCCCGTGTAGGTGCGGTTGTAATCGTCGATGAATTGCTGCGCCTCTTTTTTGTCCATTCCGGTTTGCTCTGACAAACCAAACGCCGTCTGACCATATACGATTCCGAAATTTACCGCCTTAGCTCGGCTTCGCTGCTCGGAGGTGATTTGGTCCGGAGCTACACCAAATACCTGTGCGGCCGTCAGACGGTGAATATCAACTTCGCCGACACGGTATGCCTCGGTCAGGAGCTTGTCCTCGGAATAATGGGCAAGCAACCGCATCTCAATCTGCGAATAGTCGGCCTTGAGCAGAACGTGTCCCGGCTCAGCGATAAAGGCAGCCCGAATCTCGCGGCCCAACTCCGTCCGGATCGGAATATTCTGCAGATTGGGATTCACCGACGACAGCCGACCCGTCGCCGACCCTGCCATATTGAACGTTGTGTGCAGCCGCAACGTGCACGAATTTAGAAGTGCGGGCAGGGCATCGACGTACGTCGATTTCAATTTTGAGAATTGCCGGTACTTGAGTACGAGGCGAGGAACCTCGTGTTCTTCGGCCAAGCTCTCGAGCGTTTTCGCGTCCGTTGAAGCTACCTTGCCCTTGCCGTACTTGATCGGCTTCGGCAGGTTCAGCTTGTTGAACAGCACGTCGGCAAGCTGCTTGGGAGAATTGACATTGAACTCGACGCCCGCCTTCTCGTAGATGTCACGCGCCACGGTCGCACATTCACGGTCCAGCCGCGTCGACATCTCGGCCAGCACGTCGCAATCGATCTTGATGCCCGCATCTTCCATGCGCGCCAGCACCGCGACCATGGGCAGGTCGATGTCGTCATATACCTTTGTCAGCCCGGCGGATTCGACCTGCTCGCGCAGCTTCTCGGTCAGGCGCAGCGTGATGTCGGCGGCTTCGGCCACCGATCCGGCCAGCTTCAGGTTGAAGCGTCGCTGTGCTACCTCGCGCAGTGCATACGTCGAATACGTCGGGTCGAGCAAGTAGCTGTACAACAGCGGATCATGCTGCACGCCGCGCAGCGTGACGCCGTGCTCACCCAACACGTGCATAGCCGACTTGGCGTCGTGCACTGTTTTAGCAACCGTTTCGTCCTCCAGCGCTTTTCGCAGAGCCTGCCCCGCTTCGGAGTCGTCCAGCGTCAGTGAAAGCGCCGTGTTCGACTCGCCCGAGATGGCGACCCTCAGCTTCGGAGGCGCAGGCGTCGCGGCCGGTGCATCGCCGAAAGAGAGCTGTCCCGTCTGCGCAACCCCGCTTTCCTCTTCGGCCTCTTCCGATGTCTGCGCCTGCTCGACGGCGCCCGATTCGATAGCGACCGCCAACGCTGCTCCCGCCTTCTTCACTCTGCGCAGCACGTCTTCAACGTCTGCGACGCTCTTAGCTTCGCGATATTCCGTCTCGCCCAGTTCGACGTTCTCGGTCAGGAAGTCCTGCACCAGCGTGGTGAATTCCAGCTCGGTGAACAGGGTGCGTGCGAAGTCGGGGTCCGGCTCCTGGGCCCGCATCTTCTCCGGCTCAAACTCCACCGCGACGTTGCGATCGATGGTTACTAATTCCTTGCTCAGCAGGATGGCCGCGCGATTGTTCTCCAGCGACTCGCGATAAGTTTTGCGCTCCACCTCGGAGGCGTGCTCCAGCAGGTTCTCCAGCGTGCCGTAGCGCTGAATCAGGTCAACCGATCCCTTGTCGCCAATGCCGGGCGCGCCGGGGATGTTATCGATAGCGTCGCCACGCAGCGCCATCACATCGACCACCCGCTCGGGAGGCACCCCCAGCAACTCTTCCACCTTCGCCGCGTCGCAGATCAGATTGTCCTTCGGCGGATTGAGCACGCAGACGCGCTCACTCACCAGCTGCATCATGTCCTTGTCGCTGGAAACGACAAACACCGAGTAGCCTTCGTCCGAAGCCCGGTGCGCCAGCGTGCCGATAACGTCGTCAGCCTCGAAGCCCGGCGCTTCGAGAATCGGAATGCGATAAGCGTCGAGCGCACGCCGGATGTAAGGCACCTGCTGCGCCAAGTCGGCGGGCATGGCCGCCCGGTTCGCCTTGTAGCCCGCGTACGGAACTTCCACGTACCCTTTGGTCTTGCTGTCGTACTTCTTCAGCGCCGGCATGGCGGCTGCCTGCGTATCGCGAAACGTTGGAGCGGCAACGTCGAATACCGCAGCCAGGTACTTCGGCGAGAAGTCTGCCCGCAGTTTGCGCAGCATGTTGACGAACACAAACGTCGCGCTGGTCGGGATGCCGGTCTTGGTCGACATCGGCCGCTGCGCCTGCATCGCGTGATAGGCGCGGAAGATGAACGACATCGCGTCGATCAGGTAAATGCGTCCCTTGGAGCCAGCAGGTTCAGCCGGAACCACGACGGTGCTTTTCGCAGGCGATGCCGCGGCGCTCACCGGCTTGGCAGCGCTGGAAACGGTAGCGGACTTGGAGGTTTTTCTGACTGAAGGCAAGTCCCAATCTTATCTCGCCCGGGAGCATGAGGTCAGCTTCGCGAGTCCACAAAAAAGCGAGCCGCGGATTCCCGCGGATTTCACGGATCAGAAAATACAAATCTTAAAGGTAGGGAGCGCGGATTCAACTCTGATCCGTGTTCCTCCGCGTAAATCCGTGGCCGAAGTCCCTTCCGCCCTACTTCAGCGAATCCGCTCCCGCCTTCGCGCACTGCGCATCCTGTGCGCTGCTCGCTCCCGACGCGCCGATGGCACCTACGATCTTCCCATCCACGACCAGCGGGAATCCGCCCTCGACCGGAGTCACGCCTTCCAGCCCCAGAATGCGAATACCGGCGCCGCCTGCTGCCAGCGGGTCTTGAAATTCTTTGGTTGGCCGCTTGAACCGGGCTGCCGTGCGCGCTTTGTCGATCGCAATGTTGGCGCTGCCCAGTTGCGTATTGTCCATTTTCTCGTAATAAACGAGATTCCCCGAAGGATCGACCACCGCGACGGCAATCGTCCAGTGGTTCTTCACCGCCTCTTCCAGCGCCGGAGCCGCCACTTTTTTCGCGGCCTCAAGCGTGACTGACGGCCCGTATGCGTTTGGCATCTGCGCCAACAAGGATCCCGTTACCACGATCACGAAAGACAGCAAGCAGAGAAACTTCGCAGTCGCTCGATACGGCATGGTGGCTCCTGACTCGGATGTGAGTTGCTGATGGCATCAGAGTGTAGGACCGGAAATGCCGCACCGCAACAACTTTGCATCGCGAACCTGCCGATATAATTACTTTGCTTGCCGAACTCTTTCCCCAGTCTGTATTTCCGGTGTATCGGCGTCGTATTGGCGGTGTGCTTCCTCGTCTGTCCGGTCGTCCTGGCACAGGCGCCGGGCATCCACACGTTGCTGGTCATGCCGTTCGAGAACCATTCCAAGGCGCCCGGAATTGAGTGGATCGGTGAATCGTTTCCCGAAGTGCTGTCGCAACGCATGGCGTCGCAGCAGATTTACACCATCAGTCGCGAGGACCGCGTTTACGCCTTCGACCACGCCGGCATTCCGGGCGCGGCTCACCCTTCGCGGGCAACAACTTATTCCGTGGCCGAGCAGATGGATGCCGACTACGTGGTGTTCGGCGACTACGACTTCGACGGCAAGACGTTTACCGCCAAAGCTCAATTGCTGGACATGAACAGGCTGCGCCTGGCTCCAACGGTGCAGAGCAGCGGTCCGCTGACCAGCCTCATCGATGTGCAGACCGATCTGGCCTGGCAACTGTTAAATCAGCTTGCGGCCCCGCCGCCGATGACACGCGAGCAATTTCTGAAGTCGTCGAAGCCTATTCGGCTGGACGCGTTCGAAAACTACATACGTGGCATCCTGGCGACCAATCGCCAGGAGAAACTTCGCCACTTCCGCGAAGCCATTCGCCTCAATCCAAACTATGCGCTGGCCATGCTTCAGTTGGGCAGGCTCTACTACGACGGCCACGAGTATGAGTCGGCGGCTTTGTGGCTGGCCAAGATACCGAAAGACGATCCCATTGCCGGCGAGGCCAACTTCCTGCTCGGCATGGCTGAGTTCTATCGCGGCAATTATGACAAGGCGTATGCCGCGTTCACCTTCCTGGCCAATCGCCTGCCGCTGACCGAGGTTTACAACAACCTGGGCGTTGTCGACGCCCGTCGCGGGCGCCGTCCCGCTGCAACCGAAAATTTCACCAGGGCGGTGACCGCCGATCCCAGCGATCCCGATTACCGCTTTAACCTCGCCATCGCGCTCTACAAGAGCGGCGATAACGCCGGCGCGGCGCAACAGTTGCGCGAGGAGCTACAGCGCCGTCCTAACGACAGCGAGGCCAAAAGTCTATTGGAAAATATCAATCGCGGCATCTATGCGCCTACTGCCCAGGCTTCAGGAACGCAGATTCTTGGTCTGCCACCCGGTGGTCAGATCCATATTCCACTGGAGCGCATTAAGCGAAATTACGATGAAGCGTCGTACCGCCAGCTTGAAGTTGAGATCCATAAGCTGACCGAGGAGCGGCTGGCGAAGGGCGATCGCAAAAGCCACGCGGACTATCACGCCGATCGTGGCAAAGACTTGCTGGCCCGCGGCAATGTTGTTGATGCCGAAGCCGAGTTTCGCGAAGCCATATCTCTTGACTACAACAATGCAGCTGCCCATGCCGGTATGGCGCGCGCCATGGAGCAGACGGGCGACACGTTTACGGCCCGTTCGGAGGCGCAAATCTCCGTGCGCTTGCAACCAAATGTTGACGCTTACCTGGTGCTGGCGCGGCTCAACCTGAAGCAGAATCAATTGGATGCTGCCTCGGACGCGGTCAAGAACGCGCTCAAGCTGGAGCCCGCCAACAGCGCTGCCCAGTCTTTGCAGCGCGAACTTACTGCAAAGCAGACCGCTCCGCACTAGAATTGCCTTGTTCCTCCACCAGGAGGTTGCAATGTCTAAACTTCGTGTTCTTCTCGCTGCCCTGATTGTGCTTGGGTGCTGCGACTTTGCGCGCGCCCAGATTGTGAAGGTGAAGGTTGACGACACCATCCAGCCCATCAGCGCTGAGTACATCGACCGCGCTATTGCCCACGCCAAAGAAATCAATGCCGATGCCGTGCTCATCGACCTGAATACGCCAGGCGGCCTGGTCGACTCTACACGCGACATCATCCAGAAGATTCTCGCCTCTCCGGTGCCGGTGATTGTTTATGTCACGCCGACTGGCGCACGCGCAGCATCAGCGGGATTTTTCATTCTTGAATCCGCCGACGTTGCCGCTATGGCCCCGGGCACTGAAACCGGAGCCGCGCATCCCGTAGCCATCACCGGCGAAAAAATCGAAGACACCATGAAGACCAAGCTGGAGAACGACGCCGCGGCCTTCATGCGTTCCTTCGTCGGCCCGCGCGGCCGCAATGTACCGCTAGCCGAGAGCGCGGTGCGCGAATCGAAGTCCTGGACCGACCAGGAGGCCCTCAAGCTGAACCTCATCGACCTCGTCGCCTCCGATCAGATCGACCTCCTCCACCAGCTCGATGGCCGGACCGTGAAGCGCTTCGACGGCAAAGCGGTAACGCTGCACTTGGCAGGCAAGACAGTGGAAGAGCTGCCCATGACCCTGCGCCAGCGCATTCTGGATTTTCTGCTCGACCCCAACATTGCTTTCCTGGTGCTCGCTATCGGAGCGCTCGCCCTATACGCTGAGTTCAATCATCCGGGAGCGGTGGTGCCCGGCGTAGTGGGCGTCGTGTTCATCCTGCTCGCGCTTTTTGCGTTGAACCTGCTGCCGACACGTTATGCTGCCTTCACGCTGATTATTGGTGCCTTCGCGCTCTTCGTTCTGGAGGCGAAATTCGCTACCCACGGCGTGCTGGGAATCGGAGGCATCGTGCTGCTGACCTTGGGTGGACTGTTGCTGGTCGATGGTCCCATCCCCGAGTTGCGGGTACATCTCTGGACCTCGCTGGCGATCAGCGTTCCCCTGGGGTTGATTACCATCTTCCTCATGAGCATCGCCCTTAAAGCACGCCGCAACAAGGTCGTCACCGGGCTGCAAGGCCTGTTAGGCGCAATCGGTGAGGCCCGTACCGATATCGATCCCGAAGGCAAAGTCTTCGTGTTGGGAGAGCTTTGGAACGCTCACGCGCGAACCCGAGTGCAGATTGGCGAGCACGTGGTTGTAAAAAAGGTCGAAGGGCTGGAATTAGAAGTCGAACGAACCGGAAAGCTGGGTAATTCTTGACGGATAGGAAGCAAATATGACGCGCGCAGAAATCGCCGAGGCTGTAGAGGAGTTAAAGCCACGATTCTTTGACGGTCTCACCGCAGCCGAGTTAAAGGCGGTTCTTGATTGCGCGCGGATGCGGGAGTACCCATCCAGCTCAATCGTCAGCCATGAGGGCCATCCGGCGGATCAGCTCTACCTATTGATAAGCGGGCGAGCGCGTTTCTTCACCCTCACCCCCGATGGCGACAAGATACTACTGTTTTGGGTGGCGCCTGGCGAGATTTTGGGAGGAGCTGCCGTCCTCGGGCAGCAATTCGATTATCTGCTCAGCACCGAAACCATCAAGAAAAGCCGCTTTCTGGTTTGGAATCGCGCCAACAGCGCTGCCATGTGTCAGCGGTACCCCAGATTGATGTCGAATGCATTGCTAATCGCTCACGACTACCTGGTGTTGTACCGTACTTTGCATCTCTCGCTCGCTTGTCATAGTGCGCGCCAACGCCTTGCCACCGTGCTGGTCAACCTCGCAACCGGCATCGGACACAGGGTCCCGGAAGGCGTGCAGCTCGACGTGAATAACGAAGAGCTGGCCAATGAAGCGCACGTGACACATTTCACCGCCAGCCGCCTCATGAGCGAATGGCAACGCAACGGCATGCTCATCAAACGGCGCGGAAAGGTGCTGCTTCCTTCCCCCGAACTGCTTTCGCAGGAAGGCTAGACCCGCCCCGGCTTACTTCTGCCCGGATTGCGCAAGAGCAATCTGAACATTGCGCTTGCGCAACGAAAAAACCTGCCAGAGATGACATCCTCAGTTAATGATTTCCTCCCAACGGTCCGGCCCGTCGATCAGAGGTTTGTTTGCACGCACAGGAACGGTGATTGACGGGCCCGGCTTTGCAGGTGTCGCGATACGAATTCTCATAGTTGAAGACATTGAAGCTTGGCATTGCATTTACGCTGAGGTTCTGCGCCAGCACTCCAAATTGGAAATTGTTGGCATTGCCCATAACGGTATGGAAGCAGTCCTGATGAGTGGGGAATTGAAGCCCGACGTGGTTTTGCTCGATGTGGGACTCGGTCGTACCGACCGCCTGGAGGCGGCGCGGCAGATCAGAGAAGTTTCCCCCAAATCCAAGGTCCTCCTCCTGGGTACCGCCGAAACCTCTCAGTTGGCCGATCTCGCGCAGTCCATCGATGCCTACGGATACATCAACAAACGTAACGTCGTTCTTGATCTGATTCCCGCCATGCAGGCCCTCGGCAAAGGCAAACGGTTTCACAGCCAGAGACTTTCCTAACCGCTCATTCCTTGTTTTTCGATCAACGACGCTCTTCTCGCGGTCAATCTGCCCCCGCAGGCAAGATTGACCGCATCCTTTTGCACGAAATAGAATCAATAACTTAGCGTACGTTGGGAGTAATGAGTGCCACTCTACGAGTACCAGTGCAAAAAATGTCACACCACGATGGAGCGCATCCGTCAGTTTTCTGACCCGCCGTTGACCATCTGTCCCGACTGCGGAGGCGAACTGGAGCAGTTGCTCTCGGCGCCGGCGGTGCAGTTCAAAGGTGCCGGATGGTATGTGACCGACTATGCCCGCAAAGGTTCAGGCGGCGGTGGTCGGAAGGACGGAAAAAGCACTGGCGAGTCGGGATCCAAAGGCTCGGGTGAGACAGGTTCGTCGGATTCGGGTGGTTCCAGTTCCGAGGCATCAAAGCCGGGAACTGCAGGCGGAAGTGAAAAAAAGTAGCGAAACAGCTGCAAACGCGATATTTATATTAGTTTACCTGTTTTATTCTGCGCCTTCTCGAAAGTGCGGCTGCATCGGCCGCCCGACAGCCCATCGGTCGCCCGCTTGCACCGCGTATCTCATTCCTAGCCTGCCCTGTTAAAGGAGTTTCCGGTAATGCCGAAAGACGCTCTAACTATCACCGACCAGCGCACCAATCAGAGCTTGGAGTTCCCCATAGAAATGGGAACCGTCCGGGCTACTGAGTTGCGTCGATTCAAAACCGGTCCCGATGATTTCGGGATCATGACCTACGATCCCGCCTTCATGAACACCGCTTGTTGCAAGAGCAGCATTACCTTCATCGACGGTGACAAAGGCATTCTGCGCTATCGCGGATACGACATCGACGATCTGGCGGATAACTGCACCTTCCTCCAGGTCGCTCACCTGCTGCTGTTTGGCGAACTACCGACGCCCGAGCAGGAAAAGAACTGGATCCACGAGATTACCCATCACACCATGGTCCCGGAGACCACCAAGCATTTCATCGACGGCTTCCGCCATGATGCGCACCCCATGGGCGTCCTGGTCAGCACAGTAGCGGCGTTGTCCACCGTCTATCCCGATGCGAAGGACATTTACTCTCCCGCGAATCGCCACCTCCAGACCATTCGCCTGATTGCCAAGATGCCCACTCTGGCGGCGTACTCGTACCGTCACCGCATGGGCTTCCCGTACATCTATCCCGACAACGACCTCAACTACGCTGAAAACTTCATGCAGATGTTGTGGCGGATGGTGGAGCCGAAGTACATGGTCAGCCCGGTGCTGGCCCGTGCCCTCGACATCCTCTTCATCCTTCATGCTGACCACGAGCAGAATTGCAGCTCGACCACCATGCGCGTGGTGGGCAGCTCAGAAGCCGATCCTTACCTGTCGGTCGCCTCGGCGGCATCTGCTTTGTCCGGCCCGCTGCACGGCGGAGCCAACGAAGAAGTGCTGCGCATGATCGATGAGATCGGCACCCTGGCCAACGTCCCCGCCTACATCGAGCGCGTGAAGAAGGGCGAGTTCAAGCTGATGGGCTTTGGGCATCGCGTCTATAAGAATTACGATCCCCGCGCCCGCATCATCAAGGCGGTGGCCGACCAGGTGTTCGAAGTCACCGGCCACAATCGCAAGATCGAAATCGCGTTGGAGCTCGAACGTATCGCCCTCAAGGACGAATACTTCGTGCAGCGCAAACTGTATCCCAACGTCGACTTCTACTCGGGAATCATTTACGAAGCGATGGGCTTCCAGCCGGAGATGTTCACCGTGCTGTTCGCGATTCCGCGCACCGCGGGATGGCTGGCACAGTGGAAGGAACTGATGGAAGATCCTGAACGCAAGATCTCGCGTCCGCGTCAGATCTATACCGGCATTGTGCATCGCACGGTAAACGGTAACAAGGGCGTTGCCGTCGAAAAACGCGAAGTAGTGGGCGCGAAGCGGTAGTTGCAGAGCTTGACTGTACCGGCTCGCTCAGATCAAGGTTGTTCTGAGTGCGCAGGTGCATGGCTTGGAATGTGAACAGGGGCGGCGCAGGCCGTCCCTTTATGTTTTCGGAGAAATTATATCTGCCGGCGCCACATTCAAGCCGTCGTTCGGCCGGGTGCCACATTCAAGCCGTCGTTCGGCTTGAGTGGGTCTTCGGCGTGCTCATTCAAATCTGCTCAATCGTCGCGTGCGACTCCAGCATGATCACCACTCCATCCTGGATGGGATAGACCCGCTTGCAGTCATTGCACTTCAAGCTGTCGTCGCTGCGTAGGACGAGCGACTTCCGGCACACCGGACAGATCAACACTTCCAGAAGCTCGGTAAGCTCTTGCCTGTTCACAGCCGATATTCTAACCGAGCGCTTCCGAGACACGATTAATTCGCACTGGCCATTAGTGCTGGCTCAGCAAGTACAGATCGTCATGCCCGTTGGGGCGGGCGTAAACCATCACCGAGAGGTCTTCCGAAATGTTGGAGGCGTTGCCCGCGAAATCCTCCCGTATCGCAAAGGGGAAAGTCAGCACGCGTTGCGGCTCACCTGTGGCCTGCCCGTTCCGCCATGGCTGCCGGAAAATACCGGTTTGCCCGTGAATGGTGTTTTCGAACAAGAACGATTTGCCATCGCGTCCATACAGCGCGAAATAGCTGGCCAATCCAGGCTTCAGCGCGGTGCATTGCTTGTCGCGTAAAGAATACTGATGTATACCGGTTTCAGAACCCCATAGTACCGGCCCAATAACGTAGTTGCCGTCCTGCGAAACATCGAGCGCCCCCAGGCAGCCCTCAAACAGGGTTTCTGGTTTGGCTGTAACGTCGTTCAGGTTGAGCTTCCAAGTTACACTCTTCTCCACGTCGGGCCCGTTATAGCTGGTGAACAGCATCGCCGTGGTGCCGTGAATGGGGGCGGAAAAATCCGCGCGCCCTGCTGGAGCGGGCAGTTGACGCAAATTGCTGCCGTTAGCGTTCACCACGAAAACGCGGCTATGCTCACCTTCCACATCCGAGAACACGAACTGAGAATCGTCGGCTGACCAGTTCAGGGTCTCAAGCGAATGGTTAGAGCCTTGAATTTTTTTCGCGTTGCCACCGTCAATGTCAGCAATCCACAATTCAGTGCGTCCCGCCTCCGGTGAAGTGACATAAGCCAACTGCCGCCCGGAATGCGAGAGCAGAGGCTGGCTAGCCAACTCACCAACAATATCGAGCGTCTGCTTGTTCGCAGTGTGATAGGCGGTGAGAACGCCCGAGGCGCGGCCGTTCACGAAATACACGCCTTTCCCCGCCGGGTCTGCCAGCGGACTGCGATCGGGGCCGGGGCCGAAGGTGATCTGCTTCAGTGAACCCTCGGCCAGCGAGTACTCCCAAACGTTGGTGATTCCTTTGACCGCGCGGCTCATTAGCAGAGTCTTGCCGGGGTCTCCCCAGGAGGGGCGGCCAAAGGCGTCCGGAATCTCTCCCACTTTGGCGGACTTGCGGTTGACCACATCGACCTTCTCGATCACAGCGGTCGATCCCGCTTGTCCCATCACGAGTACGGTTTTGCAGTCGGGCGATGCGAGTAAGTCGTACGAGTACTCGTGCGAGGTCGCTCCCAGATTCGCAGAACTGATCTGTGTTGCCGACGAATGACGCTCGAGCAGTACTTCAGGGTTCCCGCCGGCTGCGTCGGTGCGAACAATCTGCCCCTTCAGATCGGCCACAAACAACGAATGACCGTCTGCACAGGGAGCAACCGCAACTCCGTTGGCGACCCGCCGGGGAGAACCTCCAAGGGTAGGAATCGACCAGATTTCATAGTCCCCAATGCTGGGACCGAAAAGAATTTCGTTGCCGTCTTGCGAGAATGCCAGCGGAGTCTTATTGCCTTCATCCTTGGTCAACTGGAGCGGCTGGCCCCCCGAGGTGAGCATGACAAACATCTGATCGTAGCCGTCTACCGGCGAGGTGAACGCGAGGGTACGGCCGTCCGGCGACAGTATCGGGCTCTGCATGGTCCGGTTCCACTCGCTGATCTTGACGATGCCGGCAGGCGCGGACCCAGCCGCCGGGTGCGGCCAGAACTTGTATGCTGCGAATGCCGCCACTAGCAACATGACACCGGCGATAACGTAGGGTGCCGCGCTCCTGCTCCGAGTGACGGCAGGCGCGCTCGCTTGCGCAGCAATCGAAGACGCACTGGCCGACGCGGCATCCGCGATGCCCGAGACCGAAACGTGTTTGGCACTGCTGCTGTCGCGAGACAGCCGCTTGAGGTCCGCGCGTAATTCGGCGGCGGACTGATACCGCAAATCGCGGTCTTTTTCCAGACACTTGTTGATGATGCGTTCCAGCTCGGCAGGAGCTTCGGGATTCAGGCGCACCGGAGCAATCGGCGCCGAGCTGAGAATCGCAGTAAAAATTAGGCCTGAAGTTTCGCCGCGGAAGGGCAGCGCTCCGGTCGTCATTTCGTACAGCACCGCTCCCAGCGAAAACAAGTCGGTGCGCGCATCCAGGTCCTTACCGCGGACCTGCTCAGGAGACATATAGGCCACAGTCCCAAGCGTGGTACCGGGGCTGGTCAGGTGTTCTTCGTTGGCCGTCATATCGTTGTCGCCCACGGCGGCCGCGACTCTTGCCCCGCGCATTTCGACTACCTTGGCCAAGCCGAAATCGAGTACCTTGGCGTGAGCTCGATCCGTAACGAAGATGTTGGCCGGCTTGATATCGCGGTGAACGATGCCTTTGCTGTGCGCCGCGTCGAGGGCGTCGGCGACTTCGATGCCTAGCGACGAGTATGCTTTCCAAATCCATGGGCCGGTTGGAGATGCGATGCTTGAGCGTCACCCCCTCCAGGTACTCCATGGCGATGAAAGCTTTGCCATCCTCTGCGCCAATGTCGTAGATAGTGCAAATGTTGGGATGGTTCAGCGCCGAAGCCGCCTGGGCCTCGCGCTGGAAACGCGCCAGCGCCTGCGCTTCGCCGGCCACCTGGTCGGGCAGGAATTTCAAGGCAACGAAACGGTGTAGGCGCAGGTCTTCGGCTTTGTAGACCACACCCATGCCGCCGCCGCCCAGCTGTTCCAGGATGGTGTAATGCGAAACTTGTTTTCCGAACACGTATCGCGAATCTTACGTAGGCCGCTCAATCCAAGTCAATGACTGGCGCGGGTCTGCCTGTCTCAGGTAGAGCTGGCCTTCAGGCCAGCGTCTAGGCGGATGAAAACGTGTGAGGGCTTTAGCCCCCGTCGGGTGTCCCATTCGAAAGCCGCGAAACTGGGTGCCCCATTCCGGCTTCTGTTGCCGGGGTGGGGTTTTGCCGGGTGCCCTATTCAATCTGTCGTTTGGCTTGAGTGGGTCTTCTCCCTCCGCACATCAATCTTCGATCTAGGTCTCCGATTGCGACTGAGCAGCACGCCGCTACTCCATCGCCGCAGGCCCGCCACACTCCAGCGCCGCAGGCGCGACTCAGCGTAGCCCAGCATGGAGGCCATCTGTTGGCCGGAATGCTGGGTAGGCACAGCACGTCCCCCGAGCCGGCTTCAGCCGGCGACATTCTTCTGCGAGAGGCATCAGCCCGAGCCATTTAAAATAGACCCATGTCCGCAAAAATTCTGGATGGAGTCAAGCTCGCCGCTGAAATTAAAGCCGAAGTAGCAGAAGAAGTGAAACGCTTAGCCGCCGATGGCATGCGGCCCGGCTTGGCCGCGGTGCTGGTGGGCAACGACCCTGCCTCCGAAGTCTACGTCCGCAGCAAGGTGAAGACCTGTGAAGAGTTGGGCATCTACAGCGAAAAAATCACGCCCGATGAGAACGTCAGCACCGAAGAAATGCTCGCGCTGATCGACGATCTGAATAATCGTGACGAGATCGACGGCATCCTGGTGCAATTGCCTTTGCCCAAGCAGGTCGATTCGAAAAAAGTCTTGCTGGCGGTTTCTCCCGAGAAAGATGTCGACGGCTTCCATCCCATGAACGTCGGCTATCTTTCGACGCAGCGTCCCGGCCTGGTGCCCTGTACCCCCGCCGGCGTGATGGAAATCCTGAAGCGCAGCGGAATTCCGATTGCCGGCGCTGAGGCCGTGGTCGTAGGCCGCAGCGATATCGTCGGCAAACCGGTCGCGATGTTGTTGCTGAATGACAATGCGACAGTCACCGTCTGTCACTCGAAAACGCGCGATCTTCCCGGCGTGTGCCGTCGCGCTGACATCCTGGTCGCCGCCATCGGACGCCCCGGCATGGTGACGCCTGACTTTGTGAAACCCGGAGCGACCGTCATCGACGTTGGCATTAATCGCGTGACCGATCCGGCTCGAGTTCCGCGAGTTCTTCGCCGGAAACGCCAAGCGCGAGCAGTCCTTCGCAAAGAATGGTTCGACGCTGGTAGGAGACGTTCATCCCAAGGTGGCCGAAGTCGCGGGAGCCATCACGCCGGTGCCCGGTGGCGTCGGTCCCCTGACCATCGCGATGCTCATGAGCAACACAGTAAAAGCCGCCAAGCTGCGCAGGGGGCAGAAGCAATTAGCCGTTAGCACTTAGCACTTGCCAATCTGCATTTAGCACTCAGCTCAGGGCTAGCCACCTTCAACGATTGTCATCACGAGCCCGCCGCGGCGGGCGAGGGATCTGTTCTCCTACCCGTGGCAACACCCCTCGCTCACTCCGATACTGCCATATAATCGCGTTTGCTAATTGCCAAAGGCCAAGTGCCGATGGCCGCCTTCATGAACCTTGCTCTCTTCGGCGGTACCTTCGATCCTATTCACCGCGGACACCTCAAAGTCGCCCGCGCCGCAGCCGACCACTTTGCGCTCAAAGAAGTCTGGTTCGTTCCCGCCGACATTCCGCCGCATAAACAAAAGGAACCGATCACCGCCTACGAACATCGCTACGCCATGACCGCGCTGGCGCTGGCGGGCGAAAAGCAGTTCATTCCTTCGCTGCTGGAAGCGCCTGACCTGAACCTAGCGGCCAAAGATCATCGCCCCAGCTATTCCATTGAAACGGTGCGCCGGGTGAAAAAGACGCTGGGCAAGAGCGACCACCTGTACTTCCTCATTGGCATGGATGCCTTCAAAGACATCGCCAAGTGGTACCAGTCCGAGGCGCTGCTGAAGGAGTGCGACTTCATCGTGGCTGCGCGTCCGGGATTTTCGCTGGCCGATGTCGCCTCGTCGCTTCCGCCGGGCCTGCGCCCTAACGCCGCTGTCACCAAGCTGTTTCGCAAGCAGAAGATGGACGGTCCTCTGGTGCTCCCCGGAGCGACTCTGCACCTGATTCCGGAAACCCACGAGAATGTTTCAGCCACGCAAATTCGGGCTGCCGTCGCCCGGGGTGGCGCCCTAAAGAAGTTGGTACCCGACGCGGTTGCCGAGTACATTCATAAACAGCAGTTGTATCGCACCAGCAGCAAAGCCAGAGCGAGGTAAGCCGAACCGACCGCATGAAGAAAAATGAGCTGAGGGCCCAAGTCGCCACCGCCGTTCACGCCTGCCAGGATAAGAAGGCGTCCGACATTTCCGTGCTGCAACTCGACGCGCAAGCCAGCGGATTTACCGACTATTTCGTGATCTGTTCGGGATCTAACCCCCGCCAGGTCCAGGCGATTGCCGACGAAGTTGACCAGCAGCTTAGCGCCCAGGGTCTGGAGCCGACGCATCGCGAGGGTTATAACCAGGCGGAATGGGTGCTGCTCGATTACGTCGACTTCGTTGTGCACATGTTCTCGGAGACGGCGCGCAAGTTCTACGACCTCGAGCGGCTGTGGAAGACGGCCACACGAATTGAGCTGGCGGACTTGGAAAAGCCCGCGCGTAAAGCGGCTCCAACAAAGACGGCTCCGGCAAAGACGACCCCCGCGCGCAAGAGCGGGGCCAAGAGTCCTGCTCGCTCGGCGGCCAAAAAAGCGGTTGCAAAGAAGTCGGCGCGGCCTCACAAGCGAGGGTGATAAACATTTTTCGACGACCGCGCAACTTCGAAAGCTGCTCTGCTTTCGCCTGCTAATTCCTAATTGCTAATTGCTAATTGCTAACTTTGAAACTTCGCATCGCATGGATCGGCAAAACCCGCGGCTCGGCCATCCAGTCGCTGACGGCGGAATACCTGAAGCGGCTGTCGCGCTATGCCGCGTGTGACGCGCACGAGCTGTCGTCAGAAGCTGCGCTGCTGAAGCTGATCGAGAAAAGCGAACGCCGCACTCAGCCCGAATTAATTTTGCTGGACTCGCGCGGTAAGCAGCTCACCTCGGAAGAGATCGCCAATTTTCTCGAGTATCACCAGTCGCACAGCACGCAGGAACTGCTGTTCGCTGTCGGTCCGGCCGATGGCTGGAGCGATGCCACCCGAGCCCAGGCCAAAACAGTTCTTTCGTTTGGCAAAATTACCCTGCCGCACGAACTTGCCCGCGTCGTTTTGCTGGAGCAACTGTACCGGGGATTCACGATTTTGCAGGGTCATCCGTATCACGCAGGCCATTAATCGCCATTTTTTCGCGTTTTTTCTACTCAAAACATCATTCCCCTGAGTCATGGATGTACGCTCATCCATGACTTAAAGTGATAGGTGACGACCCGTCACCGGCACGGAATCGCGCAGAATGCATCGAAATCTGTGACAAATCGTGCAATCTTGATGCACCCTCGGCAAGCAGGCGCATCATTCCAGCAGGGTAACGAGGTCCTCATGGCTCATACCACCAGCACTCCTCTTCAAACCTACGGTTACTTCGCCGACGGCAACTTCCATACCAGCGGCAATGACGTTGTCATCAACAGCGTCTGGGACCACGCTCCCGTCGCGATCGTGGACCAGGCCGACGAAGATGCAGCGCTGACCGCCGTGCGCGATGCCGTGCTGGCGTTTAGCGAAACGCGCAAGTTGTCGTCGTACCGACGCGCCGAGATTCTGCGCAAGATCGCGCGCGGCATCGCCAGCCGCAAGGAAGAGTTCGCGCGCACCATCTGTCGCGAAGCCGGTAAGCCGATCAGGACGGCGCGCATCGAGGTCGAGCGCGGCATTTACACCTTTGAACTCGCAGCCGAAGAGGCCACGCGCATTTATGGCGAGTACATTCCGCTCGACACACTGGCCAGCACCGAAGGCCGCTGGGGACTGATGCGGCGCTTTCCGCTAGGCCCGGTGTTTGCTATCACGCCGTTCAACTTTCCGCTGAACCTGGTGGCGCACAAAGTCGCCCCGGCGATTGCCGCGGGTTGTCCGATCATTCTGAAGCCTGCGCCGCAGACGCCGATCACCGCGTTGATGCTGGCGCAGGTGGTGCAGGAATCCGGCTGGCCAAACGGCGCGCTGGCGGTCATGCCGATGTCGAACGAAGTCGCAGGTCTGCTAGTTGCTGACGATCGCATCAAGCTGCTGAGCTTTACCGGCAGCGCCGCCGTGGGCTGGCAACTTAAGAGCAAGGCGGGCAAGAAGCGCGTGACGCTGGAGCTGGGGGGCAACGCCGGCGTCATCGTACACAGTGATGCCGATCTCGCGTACGCCGCGCATCGCTGCGTCGTCGGCGGCTTTGCTTATGGCGGACAGACGTGCATCTCGGTGCAGCGCATCCTGGTGCAGAGCACCGTCTTCGACGAATTTACGAAACGGCTGGTCGATGGCGTGAAACAGCTCAAGACCGGCGATCCCATGGACGAAGCCACTGACGTGCCGCCGCTCATCCGCGAGCAGGACGCCGTGCGCGCAGTGGAATGGATTGACGAAGCGCGGCAGGCTGGCGCCAAGGTTCTCATTGGCGGTAAACGCAACGGATCGATCGTGGAGCCCACCGTACTTACCGGAACCTCGTCGCATATGCGGGTGAACTGCGCCGAAATCTTCGCCCCAGTGGTTACGGTCGAGCCCTACGAAACCTTCCACGAAGCGGTGCGGCAAGTGAACGACTCGACCTTCGGGTTGCAGGCGGGTGTGTTCACTCGCGATGCCGGGCTTATCCAGATGGCGTTTGATGAACTGGAGGTTGGCGGCCTGATTGTTGGCGACGTGCCTACCTTCCGTGTCGACCAGATGCCCTATGGCGGCGTGAAGGATTCAGGCTTCGGTCGCGAAGGCCTGCGCTTCTCGATCGAAGATATGACCGAACCCAAGCTGATGGTGATGGCGCTGAAGTGAGCCGTCAGCCGTCAGCTATCAGCCATCGGCGCAGCAACCTGGATAAGCCGATATCAAAGATCTTAAGATCCGGATCCGTGTAATCCGCGTAAATCCGCGGCTCAGCTGTTCTTTGCTAACATCGCGACATGCCGCTGGTTGACGCGCGCAACCTGTGTAAGACATTTCGGTCGGGTGAGACCGCGTTCGGGTCGCGCGGCAAGACCGAGACTCGGGCGGTGGACGATGTCTCGCTTTCCATTGAGGCCGGCGAGACGCTGGGGCTGGTCGGCGAATCGGGATCAGGTAAAACGACTTTGGGCCGTATGCTGGTGCGGCTGATAGAGCCGGATTCTGGCTCGATCTCGCTGGATGGCCAAGACGTGCTTGCGGCGCGTGGGTCGGAGCTGCGCCGGCTCCGCCGCGATATGCAGATCATCTTTCAGGATCCTTTCGGTTCGCTGGATCCGCGGCTTACGGTCGAGCAGATTGTTTGCGAGCCGCTGGTGATTCACAGCGAGGGAGATCGTAAGTCGCGGCTCTCGCGAGCCACGGAAATGATGCGAGCGGTCGGCATGGACGCATCGGCTCTCCGGCGCTATCCCCATGAGTTCAGCGGAGGCCAGCGCCAGCGCATCGGCATAGCACGGGCATTGCTACTGCGGCCTCGCTTCATCGTCGCTGACGAACCTGTCTCCGCGCTTGATGTCAGTGTCGGCGCTCAGATCGTCAACCTGATGCGTGAGCTTCAGCGGGAGTTCAACCTAACTTACCTGTTCATCTCACACTCGCTGCCGGTGGTTCGCTACTTAGCGACGAGAATTGCTGTCATGTACCGGGGGAAACTTGTGGAAATGGGCAACGCCGAAGAGATTACCAGCGCGCCGCGACATGAGTACACGCGATCACTGCTGTTGGCCACGCCGGAGTTGGCGGCAACAGCAGAGGACTAGGAAACGTTCAAATCGCCAAGTTATATCGGAAAAACTCATTGTCACGTTTCCAACCGAGCGATTCGTACAACTTTTGTGCCGCGTCGTTTGTTACTGCTGTCTCGAGCATCAGACTGTTTGCCTGCGTCTCCTCGGCTAGTTTGTGGGCGCGCTTGACCAAGGCACGTCCGTAACCATGCTTTCGCATCTCAGGTAACACGAATAGATCATTCAAAATCCATTGCCGTGAAAGATTGACCGAGGAAAAGACGGGATAAAGCTGAAGAAATCCTACCGCCTTTTCGGTCCGTCGAGCATAGAAAACTACAGATTCTCCTTTACTTAGGCGGGCGAAGAGGAAACGGCGCGCAGCCTCCTCGTTGGGCGATTTGCCGTAAAACTGGCGGTATTGGTCGAACAGCGGCGCTATCTCTCCGACATCCGCCGGAGTAGCCGGAAGTATCTCGTAGGTAGTCATTTGAGGAGTCATTACATAGGGAGGGGAACACAGCTTCGGGCGTGGCGTCAATTTCTGACTGCGAATAAACTACGGTGATAGTAGACATAATGGAAGACGCCCATCGCGCCGAAGAAATAAGCAGGAGCAGTGAAGGAAGCTCGAAGGCGGTTCGTATTATGCTGGCGCGAGGTCAACTTCTGATTTATGATTTTGCGCAACACCGAAAGTCTCTGAAACCGGTTCCCGCCCCCCCGCGGAGCCGCTTTCCGGCAGATTGCACACTCTGTAAACCTCGGATTAGGGGCAACTTGGAACCATCATGACAGCGCTGCAACCGGATACTTCTTCCTACACTATTCCTCCGCCACTTACCAAAAGGTCTCAACAGAAAAGAGCACTCATTCTAGCCGCAGCTATTCGTTACTTCGCCGAACATGGATACGAATCATCGCGGGTGGGCGACATCGCTGCTGAGCTAGGGATTGCCAAGGGTTCTGTTTTCCAGCACTTTGGCAGCAAGGACGGACTTTTCTTAGAGGCTTACAAAGAATCGGTCAAACAGCTTCCCGGTTACCTGGACGCGCCTGACGAGGTGAAGGAGAAAGGCTTCTTCGCTCTACTTCGGCACCGCCTGGAAGGAGCCGCTCATACCCGCGAGCAACACAAGGTGCATTATGCCGTGATGCTGCTGGGGAATTACGGATCTGACATGTCCATCAAGAAGCGCATTAGCCGCTTCTTGTCGCAGGAAGATCCTTTGGGGCTGAAGGCGTTTGTGGTGATGGGGCTCGACAGCGGAGAACTCAGGCGCGACGTGGAACCCGAACTAATTGCTTCTATCGTGGAATCAACAGTCGAACGTTTCCAGGATTCGCTGACCATGTCCGACACTCATCCTGAACTGTTTCAGAGGCCGGGCAATGGACATGGGAAAGGAAGCGTACAGCGGATCGACGAATTCGTCCTGGTGTTGCGCGGTGCGTTGGGAACGCCGCACACGGCCAAAGCGAGCTAGTTCGAACCGCCTGCCGATTTGCCGCGGCCGCGAAGCTGATGGATGATTTGCCGCGCCGCATTTGCCCCGGAGAGCCCGTTCAGTCCGGTACCGGGATGCGTACCTGATCCGCAGAGAAAGAGATTTCGCACTGGTGTCGCATATTGCGCCCAGCCAAGCAGGGGTCGCATGGTGAAGATCTGGTCTAAGGCCAGTTCGCCGTGGAAGATGTGTCCGCCAGTGAGACCGTAAGTGCGCTCCAGGTCTTTAGGTGTGATGATCTCCGCAGCTTCAATTAGCTGGGGAAGATCGGGAGCATAACGCGCAAGGGTCTCGACGATACACTTCTCGAGTTCGAACCGCTTCACATCCCAATCGGCATCGCGCAGCTGGTAAGGCGCGTATTGCATGTAGACAGACATTACGTGCTTGCCCTCGGGCGCGAGCGACAAGTCCCACAATGTGGGAATCGTCGCTTCGAGATAAGGCTGGCGCGAGAAGTCGCCGTATTTGGCGGCATCGAAAGCGCGCTCCAGGTAATCAATCTCCGGCGAAATCTGAATGCGTCCCGAAAGCCAGGTATTGTCGTCGACGCCGCTAAAGTTCGGAAGCCCATTCAAAGCGAAATTCATTTTGGCGACAGTTCCGAACATCCGGTAGTGCTGCAGATGCTGAAGAAAGCTGGGCTCGAGATACTGCGGCTCAACCAGTCCAAGCAGGGTGCGCTTGGGATCGGCATTCGAGATGACAACTTTTGCCGGAATCTCTTCACCGCTGCGCAGCACTACGCTGCTGGCTGCTCCGTCTTTCACTTGTATTCTCGCAACGTCGCATGAGGTACGAATCTCTCCGCCGGCGGCTTGAACGGCGCTCGCCATGGCGGCGGTCAAGGCTCCCAAGCCGCCGTACACGAACGAAGCTGCACCGGCAGGATTGCCGTCGGGCACGGAGCGGAAGATGAGGTTGGTGCTTGAGCCGGCCGACCAGGGGCCGAGGAAGGCGCCAAAAATTCCCTGCGCGGCGATGGTGGCGCGCAGCAGGTCGTTCTCGAAGAACTCACTGACCAGGTCAGCGACTGCCATGGGGCCCCAGCGCAGCAGCCGATAGAGATCTTTCTCGCCCAGCCCTCGCAACTTGCGTCCGGCCTGTAAAAGCTCCCAGAGATTTCCCGAAGCCGGATCATCGAGGTCGGGCGGCGTCATGGTGAGGATGTACTCAATGGCTCCGCCGATCGCCATCAGTGCTTTGCGAAACTCGTCGTATCCCTCCGCATCTTTGGCCGAGAATCGCGCGATTTGCCGCTGCGACTCTGTCGGGTCACCGTAGAGGGCAAGGTTCTTCCCGTTCTCGGCAAGGGAAAGCACGCGGACGTCAGAGGTGTAAGTCTTCAGCCCGTGGCGGGCGAGAGCCATGTCATCCATCACGCTGGGATGTACCGGCCACGCAGCATGCGACAGACGCGAGCACTTGAATCCGGGATGAAACTCCTCGGTAATGGCGCAGCCGCCGATGGTCTCGCGCCGTTCGAGCAGCAGAGGCCGGAAGCCCGCCTTGGCGAGATAGAAGGCCGTGACCAGGCCGTTGTGACCCGCGCCGATGATGACGATGTCGCGTGGCTCGGGCATCGCTAGCTGCCCCCTTTGGAGTGCTTCAGGATTTCCAGCGCCGCCAGCCTGCCGGGAGCGCCCATGATGCCGCCGCCGGGATGGGTTGCCGAGCCGCACATCCAGAGATTTTTGATCGGCGTCTTAAACTGCGCCCATCCCGGCACAGGACGGAGGAAGAAGAGTTGCTCAAGCGAGAGTTCCCCCTGGAAGATGTTGCCCTCCGTCAATCCAAACTCACGCTCCAGGTCGAGTGGCGTGACCACTTGGCGGCCGACGATGATGTTTTTGATATTGGGAGCGTACTCCGCGATGGTGTCGATGACGGTATCGCCGAAGGCCTCGCGTTTTTCGTCCCACGTACCCTCTTTGAGCTTGTACGGCGCGTACTGAACGAAGCACGACATCACATGCTTGCCGGGAGGCGCAACCGAAGGATCGGTCAGACTGGGGATCACCATGTCGATGTAAGGGCGTTTCGAGTAATCGCCATACTTGGCTTCATCGTAGGCGCGCTCCATGTAATCGACGCTGGGCGAAATCGAAATCGCTCCTCGCAGATGATGGCCGTCGCCGGGAAGGCAAGTGAATTCGGGCAGGCCGTCGAGCGCGAGGTTTACCTTGCCGGAAGAGCCGCGATACTTGTAGCGCTTCACCTGGTCGCGGAAGTCCTCGCTCAGATGCTGAGGCTCGATGAACTTCAGGAAGGTGAGGTTGGGATCGACGCTGGAGGAGATGATGTCCGCATAGTATTCATCGCCCGAGGTGGTTGCGACGCCAACTGCCTTGTTGCCGCGAACCAGAATTTGCGCGACGCCAACCTGGGTTTTGATCTCGACCCCAAGCTCGCGGGCTGAATCGGCGATGGCGTTGGAGATGGCGCCGGTTCCACCGCGGGCGAATCCCCAGGCACGGAATGCGCCGTCAATCTCTCCCATGTAGTGGTGCAGCAGCACGTAGGCGGTGCCGGGAGAGCGCACGCCGAGAAAGGTGCCGATGATTCCGGAGGCCGACATGGTGGCCTTGAGCACATCGGTCTCGAACCACTGGTCCAGGAAGTCGATGGCGCTCATGGTCATGAGCTGCACCTGGTTGTACTTGTCTTCGTCAGCCAAGTCTTGAAAGCGGCGGCCCAGGAACAGCAGCTTGAGCAGCTCGCGTGGCTGCATGGTGGTTGGGTCGGGCGGCACCATGCCGAGGATGGGCTTTACGAAGCGGCACATCTGGAGCATGGCCTTGCCGAACTCTTCGTAGGCCTCGGCGTCGTACTTGGAATGGCGTGCGATTTCGCGGCGGGTCTGGCCATGATCGTTCACCCGCCACAGGTAGTCGCCATTGGGCATTGGGGTGAATGTGCCGTCGAGGGGAAGAATTTCCAGTCCATGCTTGGGCAGGTTGAGGTCGCGAATGATTTCGGGCCGCAGCAGCGAGACGACGTAAGAGCAGACAGAGAACTTGAAGCCCGGGATGATCTCTTCGGTGACGGCGGCGCCGCCCAGAACGTAGCGCCGTTCGAGCACCAGGACTTTGCGGCCGGCGCGGGCCAGATAGGCGGCATTAACCAGCCCGTTGTGGCCGCCTCCGATGATGATGGCGTCGTATTTGCCTGATGCGTTGGAGGACATAGTTAGTTCAGCAATCTGCGCGAAGGAGAGATTCTAAATGATGGGGACACGCATTTCGCCTTTCGTGTCTGGCTTCTCGCTTTGTCATCTTCCAGGCTCGAATATCAGCGTAGGATCCGAAGCTCTTGAGCGGAGGCGCAGGTGGGTAAGGACACAGTTGGGTTATCCAGCCAAACGAAGAGCGAAAGGCGAACAGCACAGAGCGAATGGCGGCTTTGTTACGATATTCCCTGTGCCGGACCTGCTCTCGGTGAATAATTTGCGCGTGGAATTCCCTACCCCCCAGGGAATGGTTTGCGCCGTGCGCCAGGTCAGCTTTCGCATCGCTGCTCGCGAAGTGCTGGGACTGGTGGGTGAGTCAGGCTCAGGAAAATCGGTCACGTCTTTGGCGATGCTGCGTCTTTTGCCGCCCCAGGCGCGAGTGGGCGGTAGCATTATTTTCGAAGGAAACGATCTGCTGGCGTTGCTGGAGCCGGCGATGCGCGACATTCGTGGCTCCGGTATCGCCATGATTTTTCAGGAGCCGATGACGGCGCTGAATCCCGTGATGCGCGTTGGCGATCAAGTGGCGGAAGCGGTGCTGGCGCATGCAGGTACGGGCGGCGACGGCAGGACAACGCCGCGAATGACGAAGCAGGTAGCGTGGCAACAGGCGGTTGAGGCGCTGCACACGGTGGCCATTCCGGATGCCGAGCGGCGGGCGCGCGATTATCCTTATCAGCTCTCGGGAGGCCAACGGCAGCGCGTGATGATCGCCATGGCGATCGTGAACCGGCCGCGGCTGCTGATTGCCGACGAGCCCACGACGGCGCTCGATGTGACCATCCAGGCGCAAGTGCTGGAGCTGCTGAACGAGCTGCGGGAGAAGTTTGCGCTGGCTATGCTGTTCGTGTCGCACGATCTGGCAGTGGTGTCTCAGGTTTCCGATCGGGTGGCCGTGATGTATGCCGGTAACCTGGTTGAGATGGGAAGAGCGGAACAGGTGTTTCGTAATCCGATGCATCCCTACACGCGGGGACTGCTGAATGCGGTGCCGAACCTGCGGAGCGATCGCTCGCAGCCGTTGCGGACCATCGAAGGCACGGTGCCGCCGCTTACCGCGTTGCCGCCGGGATGTTCATTCGAGCCGCGCTGTGGTTTACGGGTCCGGCGATGTGCCGAGGCATTACCCCCGCTGGTGGAGGTCGGGCCCGAGCACCTGGCACGCTGTCCAGTGGTACAACTAGAGCATCACTAACATGCGACTGCTGCTTATCAGCGATCTTCATGCGAACCAGGAAGCGTTCGAAGCGGTAATGAACGCCGCGCCCGAGCACGACCTGGTGGCGAACCTGGGGGATGTCGTGGGCTACAACGCCTCGCCTAACGAGGTGTGCGCGCGTGCTATCGCTTTGGGCGGAATCATTGTTCGCGGCAACCACGACCGCGCCTGTTCCGGGCTGACCGATCTCAGCGACTTTAATCCGGTGGCTGCTATTTCGGCACGTTGGACACAGATAACGCTGAAGGACAATCACCTGGAGTGGCTCCGGGATTTGCCGCGGGGCCCGATTCGCAATGAAGCGATGCCCGGTGTCGAGTTTGTTCACGGCGCACCCGAGGACGAAGACGAATATCTGCTCAACACCTTCGGAGCCGAGGAGAGCTTCAGCGTGCCGCAGCAGGCTGACATCATTTTCTTTGGCCATACGCACCTGCAAGGCGGGTTCGTGCAGGAAGAGGGCAAGGTGCGGCAATTTGCTCCGACGTATGGCAACGTCGAAGATGCGGCGCAGTGGGACATGGAGTTGCGGCCGGGGACGCGGTATCTGATCAATCCTGGCTCGGTGGGACAGCCACGTGATGGCGACTGGCGAGCAGCATTTGCTGTTTACGAACGGGAAGGCGACGCACCCGGCCGAGTGCGCTTCTATAGGGTGCCTTACGACATTGATCGCGCGCAGGAGCGCATTCTTGGTGCAAACCTGCCGCCGAGACTGGCAATGCGGCTGAAGCTGGGGCGCTAAGGCGGAGTTGCTGCCTTTTGGCCGCTGAGCGCATCCGATAAGTGTTGGATTAAACTACCCGCTATGGCTATTCGCCCTTTTCCTACTAAATCGAAGTTTCGCTCCCAGGAATTCATGGGAGGCGCCATCTCCAGTGACGAGCAGGGATATCTGGTTGCCAGTATCGACGGCGGAGCCCGCGGGAATCCCGGTCCTGCCGGTTATGGTGTGGTCATTGAAGACGAGGTTGGGCGCCCGGTGGCCGAGCTCAGCGAGTACCTGGGCCGCCAGACCAACAACTATGCGGAATACTCGGGCTTGCTGGCAGCGCTTTCTTACGCGATTAAGCACGGTTTCAAGGCGCTGAAGGTGGTCAGCGACTCCGAGCTGATGGTGAAACAGATTAATGGAGAGTACAAGGTCAACAGTCCTACGTTGAAGGAGCTGAACGGGCAAGCGATGAGGCTGGTGGATCAGCTCGACTATTTCGAGATCAGGCACGTATTGCGGGAGAAGAACAAGCAAGCCGATCGCCTGGCCAATCTCGCGATGGATCGCGGCACGTTCAAGCACATGACTCGCGACACAACCTGAAGTGGCGGCGAAAGTGCTTCGCGAGGTTAACGGCATAGTGCGCGGGGGGACGGTGGAGTTTCTCGGTGATGCGTTGCCGGAAGGAACGCTGGTACGGATCCGGGCAGCCAAGTAAGTTGAGCGGCGCTTCGGCGCCGCGTTCAGCGCGGCATTTAGACGGAAACGTTTTCGGCCGTTCGCGGTGCTTCCGGGGCTGAAGCCCCGGACAAATTTTTATCGGCATGGACGCTGGCCTGAAGGCCAGCTCTACCCGAGCCTTAACCATCTCTACCTCCTTTTGACCCGCTCCGCCGAGCGCACTACACTGAGCGGTAATGCTCGGAGGGACTTCTATGATCCGCGAGGATGTTCTCCAGCAGTTTCCGCAATTATTTGGCAGTCAACCGGTAAATGGCAGGCAGGTCAACGTCGAAGAGACGATTGCCAGCTTGACCCGACAGCTCCGTCCCGCCATAGCAGAAGCGCTGAATGCCCGACGTGCGCTGCTGGCCAGCAAAGAACCCGTTCGCAAAAAATATGCCTGGCCGAGTTGGGATGAGAGCTTCGACGATCCTGTCTCCGGGAAACCGTGGACCTTTCGCCAGATTGTGCAGGGGCTGATCGATAATTTTCTGGGACGCGAAAGCGAAGTGCGCTGGCGGCTCAACGACGAAGTCCCGGTGCCGGGCGATGTGCATCCGCTGCGAAACCCTGGGTTGGAGCTGACGGGGCCGTGGCATCCGCTCGACATGGCGTTCAACGCGCTGAACAGCGCTGCTCCAATGAATATGCCGGATTTTGAAGATGCCTCGCCAGCGCACTTTCAACCCATAGGCGGCAACAAGCAGCCGGTTTCGGCCTTCTCGGCGCTGCAGAACGCGAAGGAAGTTTTTCGAGGCGATTGGAACAGCAAGTCATACGACGTGGCGAAGAAAGGGAAGACGCGCTCGTACAAGATCGATCGCACACCAGACAAATGGCCGACGCGGCTGGTGCGCCCGCCGAGCATTCACATTGTGTATGAGCACATCACGGTGGATGACGCGCCGGTGCCGGGCATCATCGCCATGGTGGTTCTCTGGGTAGTCAACAACTACGACGCGCTGAAGCGGCTGGGCACGGGGATTTACTTCTACATCCCGAAGATGCAGACGCCACGCGAAGCGCTCATCGTTGAGAGGTTGCTGGCGAGCGTGGAGAGCATTATCGGCGTGCCTGCCGGGACGTTCAAAATCAAGATCCTGTACGAAGAAGGCAATGGAGGCCGCTATCTGCCGGCGATTGCGTGGACCTTCCGGCGGCGTCTGCTGGGAACCAATGTCGGTCGCTGGGACTACCTGGGCAGCCTGATCGAGATGTGGAAAGACGATCCGCAGGGCGTATTTCCTGATCCGCAGAATATCGGTATGGCTGCGCCGAACATGATCGCCTACCAACGCTACAACGCGTTGAACATTCTGATGGCGGCGATGAAAAACGGCGAGTTGACGCAAGGCGCGCCCATCGGCGGGATGGCTGCCGTGATGATGTATCAGTCGGGCGATGCCTATGGACGCCAGCGCTACAACCCGGTGGCGATGCGAGCCGTGGTGATCGATAAGCTGCGCGAGCGGTTGCTGGGATTGATGTTTGTGCCCGATGGGGCGGTCGCGGAGCAGCCTACGCTCGACGATGTTCTCGCCGGGCGCGTGAAAGGGCGGCTGTACGACGCGTATCGACAGAGCTGGGTGGCCAGTCCGGAGGCGGCTTATGTTGCCGCAGGGAACGGGCCGCTGCGCGTGCCGCTCAATGAGTTGCAGGCGATGCTCGATGCATCAGCCAAAACGGCTGATGCGAACGGCAAGCCAGTCCCGACGGTGGAGAGCGGGTTGGTGGAGTCGGAACGCGCGCTGCTGCTATCGCGTGGTTTGCTGAATGCGGCGGGGAAGATCACGCCGCTGGTGCTTCGCAAAGAATCGCTCGATACGCCGGAGAAGTTGCTGAGCCAGGAGCTGTGGGACGCCATCTACAGTGTGCCGAAAGGCGACGTCACCATCGAGCACATTCAGCACGCGTTCTACATGGCTGCGAATTACGGATTTCAGATCCTGAACGGAAATTTCGCGGCGGCCATCGACGACTACGAGCTAAAGCAGCGCTTCATGAACGATCTTGCGACCTATCGTATCGACGTGTCGTGGTTGTGGACGCTGTGCCGTCACCAGGCCGCCATCACCAAGGATGGCTACCTGCAGCGCGCGAAGCTCACGGAAGACGGCATGGTTCTGGCGCCGAGTACAGAAGCGGTGAAGGCGGGAACGCGGTTTACGCCTGAGCTGTTCCAGAAAGTTTTCGATTACCACAACGAGTGGACAGCGCAGTTTTTTGCCGAGCTCGACCGCATGGGCAATCCCGGAATGTTCGATCGTTCGAAGGCGCCGCTCATCATGGAGCTCTTGCACAAGCAGCTGCTTTCACCGAACTACATCCAGCACAGCGCACGCGTGTTATTTGTGCTGGCGGAAGCAGGAGAGGCAGAGCGAGCGCAGTTACTCGAAGCGATTTTCGATCGGTCGCGCGAGGAAGTGGTGAACCGGGTGGAGAAGGGGAGTATGAAGGCTTCTGCTTTGGTCGCGCACGATTATGTGTACGACGTTTTTGCGCCATAGGGCTGGAGTACGGCTTCAGGCGTACCTTCGCTGTTCAATACAAATGGTGGCGGCTTTAGCCGCTGAGGCTTACAAAATTTACCTCAGCGGCTAAAGCCGATTTCTTTGCCAGTTGTATTTTATGTACGCCTGAAGGCGTACTCCACCATTTATGCGCTGGCGCTGAACCGCCGCTCTACCCGTTCTACAGCTCTGCCAGTTGCGCCATCGCTTTGAACAGGTCTTCCGCCTGCGGCAGGATCTCGTCTTCCAGGAGCGGCTGATAGGCGACGAAGGTATCTTTGGCCGCGACGCGTTTCACCGGCGCATCCAGTTCGTCAAACAATTCATCGGCGATGCGGGCTGCGATTTCCGCTCCATAGCCCCAGCTCAGCATGTCCTCGTGGGCCACCAGCACGCGATGTGTCTTCGTCACTGAAGTCGCGATCGCTTCCCAGTCGTACGGGCTCAAGGTTCGCAGATCGATCAGCTCAACGCTAACCTGCTGCTCGCGCTCGATACGCTGCGCCGCCTGTAACGCGCGCGGCACCGTTGCTCCATAGGTGATGACCGTCAGGTCGTGGCCGGGGCGCACGATGCGCGCTTTGCCGAACGGGACCATGTAATCCGGACCGGGATATGGCGCGCGTCCGAAGGTCTCGCGATAGAGCCGCTTGTGCTCGAGGAACAGCACTGGATCGTCGCAACGGATCGCCGTGCGCAGCAGGCCGTTGGCGTCGAGCGCGTTCGACGGAAATACCACGCGCATGCCCGGCGTGTGGGTGAAAAGGCTTTCGCCGCACTGCGAGTGATAGATGGCGCCGCCGGTAAGATATCCGCCAATCGCCACGCGCACCACCGCGGGGCAGGAGAAGGTGTTGTTCGAGCGCCAGCGAATCAGCGGCATCTCATTGCGAAGCTGATGAAACGCAGGCCAGATGTAATCGAAAAACTGAATCTCGACCACCGGCTTCATGCCGCGGGTCGCCAGACCGACGGCGCGTCCGACGATGTTGGCCTCGGCCAGCGGCGAGTTGAACACGCGCTCGCTGCCGTACTCGCATTGCAAACCGCCGGTGAGCTTGAATACTCCACCCTTGCCTTTGACCTGCTGTGTTTTCAGGTACTCTTCGCGGCTGCAATCAGCAACGTCTTCGCCGAACATGACGATGCGCTCATCGCGCTTCATCTCGTCCTTCATGCAGGCGTTGATGAGATCGGCCATGGTGCGATCGCCCGCTGCCGGAGACTTGTCCTGCGTCGGCATCGGATGTACGGCCTCGGTCTCGAACGCCTTCGAAGTGGGATCGAGGTCGGGCGAGTAGACAAAATCGAGGTAAGAATCCTTCGCGGGAAATGCCGCGGCGACCGCCTTGTCAGCGGCGTCCTGCACCTCAGCATTCACATCTTTTTCGAGCTGGTCGATTGCCTTTTCGTCGAGGATACCTTCGCGAATCAGGAACAATTGGAAGCGGGTGATGGGGTCGCGCTCGACCTCGGAATTACGCTCCGACTCGGGACGATAGAGCTTCTCGTCGTCGGACAAGCGAGTGCGAGTAGGGGCGCACCACGTGGCCGTGAACGAAAGCCGGGCCTTTGCCGCTGCGAATGTAATCGATGGCTTTCTTCAAAGACGCGTAGCTGGCCAGAGGATCGGTGCCGTCAATCTCATCGAAATAGAAGTTGGGGAAGCTCTTCACCAGGCGGCTGATGTTACCGCCGCTGGTGCCCACCTCGACCGGGACGGAGATGGCATACTCGTTGTCTTCGATCAGGTACAGTACGGGCAGCTTCAGGTTAGACGCCGTGTTCAGCGACTCCCAGAATTCGCCTTGGCTGGTGGTGCCGTCTCCGCATGAGACATAGGTCACCTCGTCACCATGGAAGGTGACGTCTTTGAACTGGCGATAATCGCCGGAAGCTTTCTCGGCGGCTTCGGGGTGGCGAGTGAAGTAGCGGCCTGCCTCGGCACAGCCGACAGCCTGCAAAAACTGGGTGCCGGTTGGCGACGACTGGGTGACGACGTTCAGGCGTTTGCTGCCCCAGTGCGAAGGCATCTGGCGCCCACCTGATGCGGGATCGTCGGCGGCTCCGACGGCTTCGAGCAACTGCTCATAAGGCGTCATGCCCAGCGCGAGGCAGAGCGCGCGATCGCGATAGTAGGGATAGAACCAGTCGTAAGCAGGTTTGAGCAGCATGCCGGCAGCAACCAGCAGCGCTTCGTGGCCGGCGCCGGAAATCTGGAAGAAAATCTTTTGCTGGCGCTTGAGCAGGATCTCGCGATCGTCAACGCGACGCGACATGTACATCAGGCGGTAAATCTCGATCAACTGATCGCGCGAAAGGCCTTCGTACTTGTCGTTATTCAGCGAGGCAGCCTGGGCGGTCTGCGGTGTCGGTTCTGCCTTGGTAGTTGCCATCCATGTCCTCAGGGAGTGAAATGCAAGGCCCGGTGCGGCTCAAGCGTAATCCTATTATTGTAATGCTTTCGGGATTCGATTGAACCACAGAGACACGGAGGCACCGAGAGCCCCAAAATTCTTCTACCGGACCCGTTTTTCTCTGTGTCTTTGTGCCTCTGTGGTGAACGGCTTTCTATACTAGAAACTAATGATTCGCACTTTTCGGCCAATACCGCTAGGGAAGATCAAGCTCGTCGTGTTTGATCTGGATGGCACCTTAGTCGATTCGGAATATGACCTGGCGGCCTCGATCAACGCCATGCTGCGGCAGTACGGCCGCAACGAGCTGCCGCTGGAGGTGATTAAGACCTACATCGGCGACGGCGCTCCTATGCTGGTGCGGCGTGCGCTGGGAGACCCCAACGACGAGGCCTTCCTGCAAGAAGCGCTGCTGTTCTTCCTGAACTACTACCGCGAGCACAAGCTCGACAGCACCTATGCCTATGAGGGCGTCGCGCAGGCGCTGGAGGCGACAGCGAGCGTCAACGGGACGGCACGCAAGTTGGCTGTGCTGACGAATAAGCCGGTGCGTCCGGCTCGCGACATCCTGGCGGGACTGGGGCTGGCAGGCCGATTTTTCCAAATATACGGCGGCAACAGTTTCGACACCAAGAAACCCGATCCGCTGGGAGTACGGACCATCATGCAGGAGGCCGGCGCATCGGCGGAGGAAAGCGTCATGGTGGGCGACTCCGAGGTGGACATACTCACCGCGCGCAACGCCGGCATGTGGAGCATAGGCGTGAACTATGGCTTCGCGCCGCATAGTTTAGAGCGGGTGCATCCGGATGTGCTGGTGGATACGCCGGCGGAGCTGAGTCGGGCACTGAGCGTCGCGGGCACGATAGAGGATGAGGACGAGGTGGAGTGGAATTAGACGGGCGCCCGCCAGGCTTGCCGGAACACTTCATTTTCACTAATCATCGCGAAGCCATCCGCAACCTTACTCCTTGTAATTGCTGACCGTGAATCGCAGTTGGGGGTGTGTTTTCGCGTGTGTGCCGGTGCTGAGGCCGCGGGAAATCGGTCGAATCAGTGAGAATTCGCTCCGACCCCGTGCTCTGGTTCGCCAAAGCAATGGCCGCCCACGCGAGCGCGTGAAATTTCCGATCCATCTGCTCTGCCGGAAGGCGCTTCCGCTGGCGCAGCCACCATTCGAGGTGCGCCATCAGGGCGCCCGCCAGCGCATGAGCCAACGCCTCGCGTTCGATCTTGGATAGGTCGCGGCCGTACGGGAGTTCGCGCACGCGCCGGGCAATTCCCCGCGCGAAGTGCTCTCTCGCCAGATCGTAGAAATCTGACAGGCGACCGGAGCGAGCCAGGGCGGCGCGGATTTGCTCTGCCTCGCCGACGTGCGAAAAGAACTCGCGCACAGGAACGATCCGCTCCGATTGTTCCGCACCGCAGAAATGAGTCGCAATCATCTCCAGAAACTCGTCCATGTCGGCAAGCAAGAGATCTTGCGTGCTGCTGAAATGTGCGTAGAACGCCGACCGGCTCACGCTGGCTTCGTCCAAGACGTCCTGCACCGTGATCGCGTGCAGTGGTTTCTGCTGCATCAGCCGGCGCAGCGCGACTGCAAGGCGATCACGAGTGCGGCGTACACGCGAATCTACTTTCACGCGGCGTAACTTCAGTGGGTTGGTCATGGTTAATTCCCGCACATTTTCCGTTGTTTTGTACGTTATCAGGACTATGGAAGTTCATTCCGATTGACGACTTCTGCATAAAGGGGAAAGCTGGAAACCCAGCATATTTTGGGTGAGGAGATCGAGATGAACAGCCGTATCGCGGTGAGGATAATTCTTGCGCTTGGGCTCTTGCTCGCGAGTTCTGCGGCGTTAGCTCAGCAGGGCACGCAACCGTCTGGCTCAATTGCCGGAGAATGGAACATCACCTTTTCCGTCCAGGGGCAGACAGCAACTGGGACGCTCATTTTAGCAGTGGAAGGCGAAACCCTTACCGGTACTGTCGAAACGCACCACACCGGACCGGGAAAGCTCCAGGACGGGAAGTTCGCGGCCAAGAAGCTCAGCGTGACTTGCGTCTTTGAGCAGCACGAGTCGATCGCGCTAGCAGGGGAGCTCCAGGGCGAAAAACTCGTTGGAACCTTCCAAACCGAAGGCAGGGAAGGCACGTGGGAGGCGACCCGCACGAGGAAAAAGCCAGCGCTGCTGTGGATCGGCAGTCCGCATTTGCAGTCCTGAAGCGGCATGTGGAGCGCGGTGGAATCAGGATCTCCGCCGCTTCTCCACCATCGTTTCTAACTGCTCAAGCGTTTTGGGCCAGTCGTCGCGCAGCAATCGCGACAGTGCACGATCGGCGAGCAGCTTGCCGCCGGTCTGACAATGTGGGCAGTAGTTAGCTTCGTTGCCGGCATAGCGGATGCGCTGGATCGGCTTGCCGCAGCGCGGGCAGGGCTGCTTGTACTTGCCGTGCACGGCCATTTCTTTGCGGAAGGCGGTGACTTTCTCGGGGAAAGCTTCTCCCGCTTCTTTGCGCAGTTGCGAAACCCAGTTTGCTAACGTGCTGCGAACAGCTTCGTAGAGTCGCGTGATTTGTTCCGGCTTGAGCTTCTGGGTCAACTGCATCGGCGAGAGCTGCGCCTGCCAGAGGATTTCGTCGGAATAGGCATTGCCGATGCCGCTGAATAAATGTGGATCGGTGAGTGCGCGCTTCAGCGTATGGTTTTCGCGGGTCAATGCCGCAGCAAACTGATCGAGATCGGCGCCGAGTACCTCCAACCCGCCAGGATCAAGGGCCTGCAAGCCTTCTTCACCGTCAACTATGTGCAGCGACGCGCGTTTTTGCGAGCCGGCTTCCGTCCACAGCAGCGTGCCGTTTGGGAAGTCAAACGCAGCCAGCCCGCGCGGACGAACCAGCTTTGCGCCACGCTCTTTCCAATGCAGGCGGCCGGCGATCATCAGGTGCAACACCAGCCACAGGTCGCCTTCCAGACCAATGCAGATGCGCTTGCCCATTCGGCGTATCCGAGTCACGGTCTTGCCTTCCGCCGAATGCAACGGTGGAACGGCCGTGCGCAGCAGGAAGGGACTGGCGATGCGAATGCTTTCGAGCGTCTGTCCGAGGATGCGCTTCTCCAGGGCTTCGATGTAGGCAACGATGTCGGGCAGTTCAGGCATGGCTGCGGAGTCAGTTTAGTTTCTTGCGCAAATCTTCGATGTAGTGGTCCGTCATCCCGGCGATGTAGTCGCACACGACGCGTGCCAGCTTCTCGTGCGCAGCTTTTTCCTGGTAGCTTGACGGCAGCATTTCGGGACGGCTCATCAATGCCGTAAAAACTTCGCTCACCAGTGTTTCAGCGCGCTTTTTTGCCGGCTGTAGCGGCTTGGCGTTGTAGAGCGCCTGGTAGAGAAACTCCTTGGCCTGGCGGCGTTCTTCGTCGACTTCAGCGCTGAAGCCGGCCAGGCGCTCCGGCCGGTGTCTAACGTCATCCAGACTGGTAACTCCGGCCTGGGAGACTCGCCGCTGAGTGTTCTCGATCAGATCGGTAACGAACCGGTTCAGCATTCGCTTGAGAGCCTCGTTAAACTGCAATTTCTCAGGGACGCCGGTGTATTCCCGCTCTCCCTCACGGTAAAACCGGTCGAAGACGCTGACCTTTTCGCGGATCTGCGAGACGGAAAGCAATTTGGCTTCATAGCCATCGTCGAGGTCGGCGGTGTTGTAAGCAATCTCGTCGGTGAGGTCGATGAGTTGCGCTTCAAGCGGCGGCCGCAGCTCGAGCAAATACTCTGCCAGTTCCGGGTGCTCGGTAATTGCGTAGTCGTGCGAGTGTTTGATGATGCCCTCGCGCACCTCGAAGGTAAGGTTCAGCCCGCGGAAGCTGGCATAGCGAACTTCGAAATCCTCAACGATGCGCAACGCCTGGAGATTGTGATCGAAGAACTCACCGTGCTGACGCATGAGCGTGTCGAGGGTATGCTCGCCGGCATGGCCGAATGGCGGATGGCCAATGTCGTGAACCAGGGCCAGCGCTTCAGCAAGATCGACGTTGAGCTGCAACGCTCCTGCAATGGTGCGCGAAATCTGTGCGACTTCGATGGTGTGTGTCAGGCGAGTGCGAAAGTGGTCGGAATATCTCCGGGTGAAGACCTGGGTCTTGTCCTCCAGCCGCCGAAATGCTCGGGCATGAACGACGCGGTCGCGATCGCGCTGGAAGGCGTTGCGATAGGGATGGGGCGCTTCCGGATAGCGGCGTCCACGCGAATCTTCAACGCGAACGGCGTAGCTGGCGAGCATAAGGAGAGTTTAGTGCAAGAGGCGGCGGGCCGGGGTTGGATAATTGCGGCAGGTGGGAAGGCCAAGGCCCGCAGAGGCTAAAGCCGGTCTTGAAACACAGTCGATTCGACACGGCTGAAGCCGTGCCCCTTCAAACAGCTTCTAGTGCTTAATGAACCACATCAGCCATGACGCGATGATGACGCCGCCGATAAACAAGGAAAAGCAGTAGCCGCCGTAGCGCATCATGTCCCGGGGAGTGTTGCGCTGGGTGATTCCGAATACGACGGACGCGCAGAGGGCGAATAACAAAGCGGCGCTGAAGTGAGTAAGGTCGAAGGTCATTGTTTCTTGCCGATCGCGATGTGGTAGGCGTCAACCGCGGCGATCACGTTCAACAGTCCCGCCACAACAATAAACTTGGTTCCGTAATCGGCCACCGCACGGTGAATATTGCCGATGCCCCAATCCATCGATCGCGCGATGAAGTAAAGCGCCCCGGAGCCCACGTCTCCGACAAAGCCCAGGATATCGAGCAGGTCACCGGTATTGAAGGAATAGACCTTGCCCTGCATGCCTAAGCCGAAGAAGAACATTACGAACACCGCCAGCATCAGCAGCACGCCACGTATGTAGCGCCGCTGGATAAGGTGTCCGAGGCCCGGCAGCAGCCATCCGGCGAGCGGAGCGATATAGGTCATGGAGCCCGTGTCGGCCGAGCCTTTGGCCGGAACAGCGGTGGTGTTTTGCGCGTTCGCCATCAAATCTGTACCAATTCTTCCTGAATGCGACCCGTGACTTCGGCCTTGTCCTTGCGCGTGATCATGTTGATTTCACTGCGCACGCCGAACTCGGGCAGGTAAACGCCGGGCTCGACAGAAAAACAAGTATTAGGCAGAATCTCGCGGTCGTCCTTGGTCTCCAGATTATCAAGATTCGCGCCATTAGCGTGAATGTCGCGGCCAATCGAGTGCCCGGTGCGATGGATAAAGTACTGTCCGTAGCCCTTGCCGGTGATGAACTCGCGGACGGCTTTATCGACCTCCCAGCCGTGAATCATGCGGCCGCCGTCGAATGCCTGTTTCACCGTGTTGATGCCCACGTCACGCGCGCCACGCACGACGTTGAAAATTTCCTGCTGCTGTGCGGTAGGAGTGCCAATCACGCCGGTCCATGTGATGTCGTAATAGACCGAGTCGGGCTGATTCAGTTTGCCCCAGATGTCGAGCAGAACGAAGTCGCCGTTCTTGATGGGCGAAGACTTCTCCGCCGTTGGCTCGTAATGGGGATCGCCGCTGTTCGGACCGACGCTGACGTTTGGCGGATCGCAGGTCTCCAGGTTCTCGCGAGCGAAGGCCTCCATAATCCACTTCTGGATCTCGTACTCGGTGGTGCCGCCATTGCGAACGCGCCGCCCGATCTCCTGAAAGGCCGCGGGAACAATCCTGTCGATGGCATCGCGGGCCGCAAAATGGGACGCGATCTGCTCGTCAGTGAGTACGGCTTCAAACTGTGCGACCAGGTTGGCCGAACTGACGATCTCCTTGCCGAAGCTGCGCACGAGTTCGAGCATGCCACCATCGACCAGTGAAATGTAGGGAATCTGGTTATTGGGCGAATACTGCATCACCACGCTGCTATACGGCTTCAGCATGGCTTCCAGGTTCTTCCATAGCTCTTCCCACGCCGAATATTCCAGCCGGCTACCGGGCAGCGAATCCAGATGATGGCTCTCGATGCGGTGTACCAGCTTCACCGGCTCACCCTGCGCCGGTACCAGGTAAAACCAGCGCCGCGTGACCATCATCGTGTCGGAGAGGCCGAGGATGTGGTAAGCGATGGGATCGCGATGATGATGGTCGTAGAACAGCCAGGCTTCTTGCTTGCGCTCGCGTAGCGCGGCTTGAATTTCAGGAAGATTCATTGCGGGTTTCATTGTAAATGAGGCACGCAGAAAAACCCCTGCAGCGAAGAGCCAAATATTGACGGCACCGCAAAGCGGCAAGGTGTAGACTGCTTCATCTGCGAGGTGCGATATGAAGAAATATGCTGCGGAACTAGTGGGTACTTTTGTACTGGTTTTTGGCGGTGTGGGAAGCGCCGTGCTGGCCGGGAGCCATATCGGATTTGAGGGAGTGTCCCTGGCCTTTGGTCTGTCGCTATTAGCGATGGTTTATACAATCGGGCCTATCTCGGGATGTCACATCAACCCTGCAGTCACTCTGGGCGTGCTGCTCGCGAAGAAGATTGGCGCTCGTGATGCCATTGCTTACATGATTGCGCAAGTTATCGGCGCGTTGATCGGAGCAGCCGTCATTCTGTTTATCGCCCAGGGCGCGGCCAGCGGTTACGATGTTGCCACCGCCGGACTGGGCGCAAATGGATACGGCGCTCACTCGCCGGGCCAGTACTCGCTTGCTGCCTGTTTCGTCGCCGAGGTGGTGCTGACCATGTTCCTGGTTCTCACCGTCCTCGGATCAACCGACATCAAAGCACCTGTCGGATTCGCCGGAGTGGCGATTGGTCTGGTCCTCACCCTGATCCACCTGGTGGGAATTCCCATCACCAACACGTCAGTTAATCCTGCGCGCAGTATTGGACCGGCAGTCTTTGTGGGAGGTTGGGCTCTGCAGCAGTTATGGTTGTTCATTGTTGCGCCGTTCCTCGGCGCAGCCTTGGCGGCCGTGGTCTATGGAGCGATTCGCATTCCAGCTGAGCTCATCACTACGCCCCAGGCAGAGAGGGCGCTGGCCAGCGAACAAGAGGAGCGCGGGAGGAGACGATAAATTATGGTTTCTGCCGGAGAGCTCGTTCTGGAGAGACGGGCAACTTGTAAAAGCAGGATCCAGGATTAAATTCTTTTGGCATTGCCGAGCACACGCGCACGCGTGTCTGGGGGCAGCGTCTCACACGCTGTCCTCAGCACCAACCGTGGCGCAGCGTGCGAAGGGTCATCAGATACGGCACCGTCTGGTCGCGATTGGCTTTTGTCGCCTCGCGTAGCAGCCATCCAACGCCTTTCTGCACCATATCGTCGTCGCTGGGCAGCAGCATTTCGGTGATGCGCTGGATGTGCTCGAAATTTTTGTGCTGACGCGTGCTGTGAATCAGGCTCACAGCCGCCGCCCGCTGATGCCAGCGACTGCGCTTCCTGGCCCAAACCGATGTGCGCGGCATGTATTTACTATCAGCAGCCACCATCGGACCGATGAGGTATTGCACGAGGCTGTCGTGATCGGCCCATGAACTGATGCGGTCGATCCAGCTTTCGAGGAGTTTGAAGTCGCGCGGGCCAAACTGATCGGTCAGACCCTCGAGCAGCATTACTGCGAAGATTTTCTCTTCCAGCACTTCGCCGCGAAAGAGCTGATCGGAGACCTGGATCAGGAACGACAGTCCTTGCTCGGCAAGTATCGTTCGGCGAAAACGTTTCGCCACTTTACGCATTTCTGCCGTATACCAGCCGCGCGACTTCACTTCGTGCTTGAAGAAGCGCTGTACTTCCTCGGTGTGGGGTGCTGAGCCGCCGTTGATCAGCACGCGGCGGATGTGTTGCGCGATATAAGCGGGAGTTTTCGAGTCGCGTGCCATCCCTTCACCTTGCTTCTGCCGAAGCCAGCTCATCTGTGCGTTTTCGCACCATGAATCGGTCGTAGAGCCAGAGCAGCACGGCGGTGCCGATTCCAACGCCCATGATGACCCACCACATGCCTGAGGGTTGATGCTTCACCTCGCCATAGTAGTGCAGAAGGTAACCGCCGAATGCGCCTCCAACCAGAGACCCGATGCCGAGCGGCAGAAAGGCGAATCCCATATAGGTTCCTTGTTGCCCCTCGGGCGCAAGACGCGAGACGTAAGCGTAGTAGGGTGGCGACAGCGTGATCTCGCCGAGCGCGATTACGACCAGCGTCAGAACGGCGCCAAGCGCGCTGGGTATGGCAATCAAAAAAATCCACCCCAGACTGCTGATGAGCACGCCGGCGGTTATCGACACCAGGGCAGGGACTTTCGCCGTGAGCAGGTTGATGAGCACGGTCAGAGCGATTACGACCAACGGACCGGTCATCAGCAAGAGCTCGGTGTCGATGGTTGGGCTGATGTAACTGTGAACGTAGAGGGGTAAAGTGATGAACTCCTGCCAATAGGCGATCCAGAAGCCGGTGAAGATCATGAGAAACAGCATGAAGCGGGGATTGGTGAGGACGGCGAGAAAATTCTTGCCGAGCTGAGCCATCGAGGGAGCTTGAGCTTCGCGCTCGCGATTAGGTTCGCGGAAGAAGATCAGCACCCCCAGAAACATCAGGAATACGCTGAGCGCGGCAATGCGAAAGACATTTTCCACGCTCATGCGCTGGCGGACGAACGAGGCGACGAAAGGCCCTGCCGCTCCACCGATGTTCACCAGCGTGTAGTAGATGGAGTAACCCAAGGAACGCACGCTTTCTTTAGAAGAATGGGCGGTGGTGCCCACCACAGTCGGCTTCACCAGGGCCACACCGAACGCCGGCAGCGCCAGCACAATTGCCACCAGAACGCCCAGGGGAACGGTTTGCCGAATCGGCACCATCCAGGTAGCGCCGAGCGAGCCCAGCAGGAAATAGGCGCAGGACAGAATCAGGTAGGCGAGCGCCAGAGCTTTGCGGAAGCCCATGCGGTCGGCAAGCGCGCCGCCGAAGACCGGCAGGAACCATACGAGGCCACCGAAGAAGCCGCTGAACGCGCTGGCTTCCTGGGAAGGGAATTGCAAGGTCTCGTGCAGGTAGCGCGACATCGAGGCGAATGCAGCGTAGTAGGACAGCCGCTCAAACAGCTCGCTGATGTTGGCGACCCAGAAGGGCCGCTCAAAGCCGGTACGGATGTCGTGCCAACGCTGCGCAAAGCTCAAATGTTTTCTCCCTGTGCGATTCGTAGAGCGGGCCTTCAGGCCCGCGTCAAGCCGACTCTTTATACGCTGAAGGCTGCGGTGACGCCGCGCTGAAGCACCGCACTACCCGAGCGCACCTTGTAACCTGACTTCAACCTGCGATGCTGACATCCCGCGCACGCGAATCAATTTGTTGCGGCTGGATTCTCCGGCGGCAATGGTAACTGACGAGCGCGGAACATTCAAAAATTCTGCAATGAAGGCAATGCAGGCAGCGTTGGCGCGGCCTTCAATGGGAGGAGAGGTGAGCGCCAGTTTCAAGGCATCACCCATTTCGCCGGTGATCGCGTTCTTTTTGGCGCGAGGATGGACTTTGACTTGGAAGGTCGCGCCGGAGGCGGTATCGCGGACGGGAATCATTTGGGGAACCAGCACATTGTAGCTGTACTGGGTGGAGCACCGCTTCAGCGGTGCAATTGCAGGTGAGAGGATGATACTGGCTTTAGCCGCTGAGGTAAGGCTTACCTCAGGCGCTAAAGCGCGAACCTAATAGCGGCTGCTCTTTGTACGCCTGAAGGCGTACTCCACCTGAAACCGGGAGCCTTATTTGTGCACACAAAGCCGTACTCCACGGAGAGCCAGCTACTTGAACTTCGACCGCTCGCCGAAGATGGCGGTGCCGATACGGACGCAGGTTGAGCCTTCCTCGATGGCGACCTCGAAGTCGTGTGACATACCCATGGAAAGCTCTTCCAGGCTGACAGCGGAATAGTTACGTGCGGCAAGCTGGTCGCGCAATTCGCGGAGTTTACGAAAGTATGGTCGCGCGCCTTCAGGATCTTCGGTGTAGGGAGGCACGGTCATCAGGCCTCGAATGCGCAGATGCGGCCACGCAGGCGCGCCGTTCAAGATTTCGTTCAGCTCGGGTGATTCCGGCGCGACACCGCTCTTGGCCTTTTCGCCACCGACGTTAATCTCCATCAGCACGGGAAGGATTTTCCGCGCTGCTTCGGCGGCGGCGTTCAGCCGTGATGCCAGTTTGACCGAGTCGAGTGAATCGAGTGCATGAAATAGTTCTACTGCCTTGCCCGCCTTGTTCGATTGCAGGTGGCCGATCATGTGGAACTCGGCGTCTTCGAGCGACGTGAGCTGGCTGGCTTTGTCGGCGAACTCCTGTACTTTGTTTTCGCCGAAGAGCCGCTGGCCGGCCTCGTAGGCTTCGATGATCGCTTCCGGTGGGAAGGTCTTGCAGACCGCCATGAGCGCGATTTGATCGGGGTGTCGATTAGCACGACGCGCGCAAAGATGGATGCGGTCGCGAATGACGGCGAGATTGGAGGCGATGATCAATCTTCGTTTTTCATCCCCAGGCGGCTTCCGCCGTCGAGGGATCTGCTCTTGTGTCGTCCTTGAAGGGGCTCGCGATGTTCAACGAATGCTACCCATGACTGCAGCCTGCCCCGAGCGTAGCCGAAGGGTCCCGGGCTACAGATTGTTCCGTCCTGCGGACTGTGGAGGAGCCGCGACGCGATCCTCAGCAGCGGCGGATAATTTTCCTGGCAAGCTCGCAATAGCCAAGTGCCAACGGCCAAGCACCAACGGCCAAGCACCAACGGCCAAGTGCTACAGATCCTTCCTCGCCACCACCGCGATGCTCAACTCCTTCAGCTGCTTGTCGCTGACTGGAGTGGGAGCCTCCATCATCATGTCGATGGCCTTCGCCGTCTTGGGGAAGGGTATTACCTCGCGCAGGCTGTCGGCGCCGGCAAGAATCATGACGATGCGATCCAACCCTAGCGCAATCCCGCCATGTGGAGGTGTACCGTATTGCAGCGCTTCGAGGAAGAAGCCGAAGCGCGCCTGCTGCTCGTCCTTCGACATGCCCAGCGCCTTGAAAATGATGCTCTGGATGTCCTGACGATGAATACGGATTGAGCCTGAGCCGAGCTCAGTGCCGTTCAGCACGATGTCGTAGGCCAGCGCGCGCACCGCTCCGGGATCGGACTCCAGCTTGTCCATGTCGTCTTCATGTGGCGATGTGAAGGGATGGTGCGCGGCGTTCCAGCGCTGCTCCTCTTCATCCCACTCGAACATGGGGAAGTCGGTAACCCATAGGAAGCGGTAGTCGCGCTTGTTGAACGCGCCGTGGCGATCGGCAAATTTTTGCCCCAGGGCCAGACGCACCTGTCCTGCACCTTCGTAAACTTCGCGCTCCCGGCCAGTTACGACAGACAAGGTCTTTGCCGGTTGCGAGGAGGGCGCGGAATGTGCCCCTTCGGCGGCTATTCCGGCGGCGACCAGAACCACGTAATCGTTCTCACCCGCACCGCTGCTCTGGCGGACTTTCGCCATTGCCTCGGGGAAGGACTTCTCCAGTCGCTTGGTGTCGTCGAAAACCTTGATACCCTGCTGCGCCAACTTGGCCGGATAAAGCGTGCGCAAATCGTCGCGTTCTTTGCGCGAAAGCTCGCCCACACTGGGGATGACGACGGCAACAACCGGCAGGTTGGCGTCGATGCTGAGTGCGGCCAGGTTCTCCGCCGCAAAGGCGTCGCGCACTTCGGTCATTGCGGGCAGGCGCATATCAGGCTTATCGATGCCGTATTTGCGCAGGGCATCGTCGAAGCTCATGCGGGGGAAGGGTGTTTGCAGGTCAACGCCAACGGTCTTCCACGCGGCGGTCAGAAAGCCTTCGACCACGGCGAACACAATGTCGGGGCGCGCGAAGCTGATCTCCAGATCGATCTGGGTGAACTCCGGCTGGCGGTCGGCGCGCAGGTCTTCATCGCGGAAGCAGCGCACAATCTGGAAGTACTTATCGAAGCCCGAGATCATCAGGATCTGCTTAAAAATCTGCGGCGACTGCGGCAGCGCGTAAAATTCCCCGGGATGCACGCGGCTGGGCACCAGGTAATCGCGCGCGCCTTCGGGCGTGGAGCGGGTCATAAACGGGGTTTCGATTTCGTAGAAGCCCTGCGCGTTCAGGTATTCGCGGATGGCGATCGAAACGTTGTGCCGCAGTTGGATGTTGTGCTGCATCTCCGCTCGGCGCAGGTCAATGTAGCGGTACTTCAGGCGTAACTCTTCGTTCGCAATATCGGAATCGGCAGGAGAAAACGGCAGCGGCTTGCAGTCGTTCAGGATGCGCAACTGGTCGGCCACGACCTCAATCTCGCCGGTGGGGATGTTTTTGTTGATGGTACTGGTATCGCGCAGCTTTACGTGGCCGATTACAGCGACAACGAATTCGGAGCGCAGGGTTTCGGCCTTCTTATGCAGTTCGGCACCGGCTTCGGCGGTGATGACAACCTGGGTGACACCGCTGCGGTCGCGCAGGTCGATGAAGATGAGGTTGCCGAGGTCGCGGCGGCGATTGACCCATCCCATGAGAACAACGTTTGAAGCAGCGTCGGAGGCACGCAGCGCTCCGCACATGTGAGTGCGTTTCAGGTCACCAACGAAATCGAGCATGAATTTCCTTAAGTATGAAGAGAAAAGCTGATTTTAAATGACGCAGGCGGGTAGACGCAGAACGTAAGCCGAAGATTCGGGCTGCCACCTGCCACTTGGGGCCACGCTGGAAGGACTTTGAACGCCGTTTTCCCTACGCCACGCGCGATTCAGAAGCCATCTGCAACCACTGCTTTAATTGATCAGCGGGAACAACCCCGGCCTGCTGGCGAACCAGGTTTCCGCGGTGAAAGATGGCGAAATTAGGGATGCCGCGCACGTTGTAACGCGCCGCCAGCTCTGGGACGCGCTCGGTATCGACCTTCAGCACCACAGCCTTGCCGGCCATTTCTTTGGCAGCGCGCGCCACCTCGGGAGCAGCCATGCGACAGGGGCCGCACCATGCGGCCCAGAAATCGACGAGTACAGGAACGCGCGACTCACGCACGATCTCGTCAAAGAGAGAGGCGTCCACCTCGATCGGCTCGCTCAGAGGCGGCAACGGGGACTTGCACGCGCCGCAACGGCCGGTGTCGGCCACGTGCGCTGCGGGAATTCGATTGCTGCGGCCACAGTTTGGGCAATTTCGAACGATTGGCATAAAAAATCTCCGAGGCTCGAGTTCCGTTCGGGCTGTAACAGAGTAAGCGACTCGAACTGTATGGATGCTCCTCGCTGTCGCGTGGGTGCGGTCGGAATACGCCATTCAACGCGAGCGGCTGAATTTGCATCCTACTCTCCCATGCGTCTTCTTACTGCGCTAACGGCGACAATCGCAATCCCGTTTCTGCTGCTGCTGGCGGGCTGCAGCGCGTGTTCCACCCGGCCATCGAACCCGGAGCAGGTGCGGCAGGCAACAGCGAACGCAACCTCGGAGCTCAAAAACGATACGAAGGCGGTGGCAGAGGGTATCCGTGACGGCCTGAAGCGCCCCTCAGCGGACCATCCCATCGATCTCAATACCGCCACGCAATCGCAACTTACGACGCTGCCAGGGATCAGCGACGAGACCGCCAAGCGCATTGTGGCCAATCGGCCGTATCACAGCGCCCATGATCTCATTGACCGGCGGCTGGTGACTCCCGCCGAGTACAAAGACATTTCCGATCGCATAACTGTTAATTAAAACGGCACAGTTTCGGCTAGGTATCACCCAGTAATGGCTGCATCCCCGAGTGACACGCAGGACCTGCATGGCAACGCGCCTGATCGCTGCCGGGCTGCGCTGTTGATTGTTGACATGATCAACACGCTCGATTTTCCGGGAAACGAGAAGTTAGTGCGGGAATCGGTCAAGCTGGGGCGCTCGATTGCGAAGTTGAAGCAGCGTTGCCGTGAAACCGGCATTCCGACGATTTATATCAACGACAATCAGGGCAAGTGGCGGTCTGATTTTGCTGCCGTAATTCGTCACTGCCTTCGCGAAGGTATGCCCGGCAGGGAAATGGTGCAGCAGGTCTTGCCCGGCGATGAAGATTACCTGGTGCTCAAGCCCAGGCACTCAGCTTTTTACGCCACTCCGCTGGAGACCTTGCTGCAGTACATGGAGGTGGAGAGGCTCATTCTGACGGGCATTTCCAGCAACTCTTGCATCCTGTTGACAGCAAGCGACGCTTACGTGCGCGGCTATCAGCTGTTCATCCCCTCCGACTGCGTGGCCGGGCAGGATGCCGACCAACATCACAAGTCGCTGGAGCTGATGCAGTCTAACTTCGCCGCCGATATCGGCGATTCGCTGAGTTTGGACTTACGGCGCTTAACCGCGATTGAACGCATCGCTGCATAGATCTGCGCGGTTTTTCAGAAAGCGCGAACCCTTAGAACGTTGTAGCTACGGTGAAGCGGAAGGTCTTACGCGGCTCGCGCAGGAAATATTGCGGCTGGTAGAGGGCAAGCGCATTGGCGTAGGTGTAGTCGCCGGCGGATCCAGACGGGAACATGGAGCGCGTGATGGGATTGGGTGGGGACACGGTTTCGTACAGTCGCAGCGGGTTATAGGCGTAGTAGAAGCGGAATGGTGCATTGATGACCGGCATGATGACCTGCAACTCAAGACCAGTCGACATGCGCGGCTGATAGTTCGTACCTGCGATCGGCACCAGGTTTCTGCTGACCTGCGTGGTTGCCGTCCCGCCGCAAGAGAAGTCGGGATTCAGGAAAGGACAGCCGTACGGCGTAGAAACCAGCGTCTGATACTGCTGAGGAGCGATCTGTAGCTGGGACTGCTGCACGATGAAATCCAAGCCGGTGTCCACGAAGGCTGCTACCGTCACTGGGCCGGCGATCGGAACGCGGTACTCCAGGTTGCCTACGACACTGGTATCGCCACCAGGGAAAATGATCTGCTGCACTGGAATGTTGACGAGGTAACTCCCGCGGCGCGGATTGGTGGGATCAAGCGGTACAACGGACCCGTCAGGGTTCTGCAAAGGCACGGTCACGACGGTGGGGAAAAATGCGACCGGCGAAATGGCACGAATATCAAAGCCGCGAACGTCGGTGTCGCCGCCCTGGTAATAACGATCGAACGGAGGCGCCACCTGCCCGGCGTATCCGGTGACCCACGAGCCTTGCACGCGCCAGCCCAAAGTATTACGCCCCTTGTTCACGGGCATGAATTGCTTATATTCCGCGCTGGGTTGGAGGTAGTAAACGTTGCCGCCAATTCCGGCGATGCCGGTAGAGAGGAACAAACTCTTGCCCTTGTGTGGGTGTTGCGGATTATCGATGCTGCTGTACGAGAAGTTGGGAACTACCTTGCTGGTCTGAATGCCATTCAGCGAGTTGGGGCCATAGATGCCGCGGAAGTTGATGCTTTCGAAGTACAGGGTCGACGCGGCGCTGTAGGTCTGCACGCTAGTGTCGTCGAACGAGTACGTGATGCCGATGCGCTTGAACGAGCGCTTAATCGGATAGCTCAACGACGTGGTGAAACCCGTACTGGTCTGGGTGAAATTCTGCAGCAGATTCTGGTACGCCGACGGGAGCTGAATCGTCTGGTTGTACTGCTGCTGGGTGAGCGCAGCCTGGTTGTAGTTGTAGCTGCGATGGTAAATCGACCAGCTGAATTGAAGCGGCTTATCCAGCAGGTAAGGCTGGGTGAATGCCAAAGTGTAGTTGCGCTCGTACTGTCCGATCTGGAATTCCAGGGTCAGCGATTCGCCTTTGCCGAACAGGTTGTTGGTGGTGTAGTTAAGGCCGATGAAGCCGCCAGCCAGTCCACTGACGCCGCCGGTCAGGCCGATGCTGTTCTTGCCCTTCTCCTTCAGCTTAAGCGTAATGTCGACCGTCGAATCGGCCACGTTCTGATGGATTTCCGAGTCCTGGTCCACCTTCAGCGGTTCGAAATACTGCAGCTGGTTCAGACGCAGCAAGCTGATTTCCCAGAGATTGCCGTTGTAGACCTGGCCCTCTTGCAGCAGTAATTCGCGGCGTATGACCTTGTCACGGGTCGTGGTATTGCCCTGGAACTCGATGCGGCGAACGTAGAACTGCTTGCCTTCGTCGAGGTCGATGTTCATGCTGATCAACCTCTTCTCGTCATCCGGCTTGGTATCAGGGACGGGAGTGAAATTGATGTAGCCCAGCTGGGCATAGGCCTTGCGCAAGTTTTCAATACCCTTGCGAACGGCCTCGGTATCGAAGATGTCGCCGTCTTTAATCTTGAACTGCGCCCGCAGGGCCTCGGTATTGGTGATGGCCTTGTTGCCGGTGAAGGTGATTTCCTTCAGCTTGTACTGGAAGCCCTCTTCAATCGGCAAGGTGATGTCCACAGCCTTGCCGGGCTTGTGGCTCCACGGCATGTACCAGGTGAAGCCGCTGGTGTCGTGAATCTGGGTCTTGGGATCGGAAACCAGCGCCTTGAAGTAGCCCTTGGTCTGGTAGTAATAGCGAACGCGTTCGGCGTCTTCATTCAGCTTAGTCGAGTCGTAGGTACGCGCGAACAGATTTTCGAGAAAGATGGAGTGCGGAACGCCAATCGGCTTCAGGTTCTTCATCGAGCTACGCAACTCGCGCGACTTCACGTGCTCGTTGCCGACGAAGGTGATTTTGCCGACCTTAACCTTCGGTCCTTCCTTGACGACGAAGGTGAGCCCCACGGAGGCCGGTGGAATGGGGCGCACTTCCGAGGTGACGGTGGCGAACTGGCGGCCGTGCGCGGCCAGCAGGTCTTTGATCACCACTTCTGCCCGCTTCACCTTGGTGGGATCGTACTGGCTTTCCTGGGTCAGGCCGACCTTGCGCTCTTTGAACTTGTCGAGCACATCGCTCTGTGACACCGAACTCAAGCCCACATATTTGATTTCGCGGATGGTGGGCTTTTCCTTGACGTAAACATGGATGATCCAGCCTTTGGGAGAGGCTTCGCGCTCAATGCGCAGATCGTCGAAATAGCCGGTGTTCCATAGGGAATTGAAGTCGCGCTCTAACGCCTGCTGGTCGTAAACTTCGCCCGGACGGGTAAACATGCGGGCGCGGATGGTGTCCGCCGGGATGCGGCGGTTACCGTGAATAATGATTTCTGAAATGACGTCCGACTGCTGGCCGAAAGCAGACACCGCGACCATAACCAGTAGGGCGATAAGGAGACCCGCAGCCGTACTATAGCGCCCAATCCCGCGGAGGAACTGGGCCGCAGGTCTCACGTGAATATGGCGAAGAATGTCGACGACCTCAAGACAAAGCTGAATGAAAGCGCAATTATACGGTACTGGCGCACTCGGTTAAAATCGCGGAAGACTCCGACGGCGCTTCAACTTGTGAGCTAACCCTTGCACAACCGTGAAGTTGCGGCAAGTGGGGAAGGAGAAGCCTGGTGCAGTACGACTACGCCGCAATTCCGCAAGCGGAAATTCCACGCGCTGTCGATCCACTGTTTCAACAACTGCTCGATACCGAGGCCGCCGCCCGAAAATGACGCAGCAAGGCACTCTTCGGACGTTCATTTCGAAAGAACGGATTGATGCCCGCATCAGTGAAATCGGTCAGAGCATCAGCCACGATTTTGCCGGCGAGCCGGTGATTTTGCTTGGAGTGCTCAAGGGGGCGGCCATTTTTCTCGCCGACCTGGCCCGCCAAATCACCCTGGAGACTACGTTCGATTTTATTGCCGTCTCCAGCTATGGCAATCAGAAGCAGCACAGTGGCGAGGTGCGGCTGGTCAAGGACGTTGATGAATCGCTGGAAGATAAGAACGTCATCCTGGTCGAGGATATCTTGGATACCGGGCTTACGCTGACGTATCTCAAGAATCTGTTGCTGGCCCGCCGCCCAAAGCGGCTGGCGATTGCAGTCCTGCTCGACAAGACTTCCCGGCGGATCCAGCCGGTGGCGGTAAATTACATAGGTTTCGGGATACCTGACGAATTCGTCGTGGGATACGGGATGGACTTTGCCGAACGGTATCGCAATTTGCAAGACATTTGCCTTGTGGAATCGCCACCCGAGGGCGTGTAGAATCGCGTTTTAGCGTTAACGCATGTCTGTCGATACCGCAGTTCTCCCCGCAATCCCAGCCGTCGTCATCAGCGATTGGCGCAGCGCCGCCAACATCATTGATCACACTTTGCTCGCACCCGATGCCACACGAGCGCAGCTAGCCAGTCACTGCGCTCAGGCCGAGAATCGCGGATTTCACAGCGTCGTGGTCAATCCCTGCTATGTTGCGGCCGCAGCGGCGCATTTGCGCGGCACCGCCGTCAAGGTCGCTACCGTGATTGGCTTTCCGCTGGGAGCCAATCTGAGCGTAATCAAACTCACCGAAGCGGAAGCAGCGCTGCACAACGGCGCCAGCGAGTTGGACATGGTAATCAACGTCGGGGCGCTGAAGTCGGGCGACCGCGTCCTGGTTCAGACGGAAATGCGCGCGCTCGTCAGGCTGGCACATGGAAGTCACGCTTTGTTGAAGGTGATCCTGGAAAACGCTCTTCTTACTCAGGAAGAAAAGATTCTGGGCTGTGCGCTGGCCATGGACGCGGGAGCCGATTTCGTGAAGACTTCCACCGGTTTCGCCCGCTCCGGCGCCACCGCACCCGATGTCGCTCTGATGCGCGGCGTGGTGGGCCACGCGCTCGGAGTGAAAGCTGCTGGGGGAATTCGTACCGCGGCCGACTTTCGCGCCATGGTCGATGCCGGAGCCAATCGTATCGGCACCAGCGCCGGCGTCAGCATCGTGCGTGAGCTCGGCGCGCCACAGTAGAGCGGACGCTGCATCGACTGCCTTCGGCTACGGTTTCCCTTGGGCGTAATCAGGCACTTTGGGAGTAAGCTTCCGCAGCAGAAATTCCCGGATCAGGTTAGTGGCAACGCTGCCTCCGATGATGATGCCGGCATTGCGCATGGTGAGCGAGGCGGTACGATCCTGGGGTGCGTGGTAGACATTCGCGATTCCAGCCGCCGCAAAGGCTCCCAGCAAGTGAGACCAGTTCACTTCTGTCCCGCCGTCATCGCCTCGGGTAACGAAGGTCCGCGAGATTGCATACAAGGTGCGTGTTTTGGTGCTGCCGCTGCCATGATAGAAATAGCGCGGATCCTGCTTGAAAAGGGAAGGCAGCGCGGCGTCAGCAATCATGGTGTAGATCGCGTAATCCGCATAGCTGGCTCCGAACCTTTTGAAGTATCCCTCGGCGCCGGTACCATATCCGGGAAAGGTTTTGTGCCACTGCTCCACTCCAGCGGTCGCGGCGGCCACTCCAAACGTTACCGGATCAATGCTGCTGCGAAGCGCCAGCCCGAACTTCTGCTGGGGCGACATGGGCGCTGCGTTCCAGATGTAGCTGCTGTAGAAGTTGGGAAGCACTCCGAGGGCCCGCTGTTTCTCCTGGGCCTTGACCTGCGCCTGGGCCACGTCGTTCAAGGTGGCGACTACCTGCACATCGGCATGCGTCCTGCCCACGCGCAAAACCGTTTGCGGAAGCTGAAGGTTTTGTCCCGCCGTCAATACGATCGGGTCGGAAGTGAGGGTGGCGAGGTTGGGAGCTGACACGCTAATTTTGAAGCTTCCAGCGGGCAGATTGGAGAAGCGAAAGCTTCCCCACTCGTCAGCCGTAACCGTCTGTGCCACGGTGCCGTCGGGGGCAAGCAGGTGCACTTGCGCGCCAGGTACCACAGCTCCATTGGTGTCCACAACCGTGCCGGCAATGCTGCCCGATGACAGGGGAGCGGTTGAAGGCGTGTCGTGGGGCTGTGGCTCAACTGTAGGAGCCTGGACGCCCATTGGAGCCGCTGGCGCGCTTTGGGAGGTCTGGGCCGACACGAATAACGACATTGAGCTGAGAGTGAGGGTCAGCGCCAGTCCCCTGAGCGCACCAGATGCGCAGATTCTTGCCTTTATGTTCGCCACTTGCTGGAACTTTCCCCTTGGACCGAATAGGAATCTTAACCCGTAGGATGCGGAATAAGCTCGCAGGGTGAGAAGCCATCTTCCAAGATGCTCACCTGCTCGGCTTGTGCAAAATGTTTACCTGTTGTATACCAGCCACAGGCATAAATTTAGTCAGGTAGTAAGTCCATCCTGCCGCAACTTCAACCGCATCAATCCAGTAAGCGCTAAGGAGAGTTATGTCCCCGCTACTGCCGATGAAAGAGAGCTCCCGCGAGGTAGTAGTGGAGGTGACGCGGGCGTTACAGCCCTACTTTCAGGAGATTACCTCCGAGTGGCGGCGCGCGATGTTCTCCGAATTCAGCTTCGATGGCAGGGCCATGGCGGCGCTGGAGCGGCTGACGATTGGGACCGGATTCTCCATTTTTTCTCAGACCGACTTCGCCGCTTTTTACGAAAACCTGCAGTATTTTGGGGAGCGCCTGGCCAAGTTGAAGGTGAGTGCACGGGAAGTGGCTCGAGCCTTAGAGGTCTATCAGCAACTGATCGATCCCTATCTGCGCAAACTGTTCCCGCCGTCGCGTCTGCCGGAGGCTGTGGCTGCCATGGAAACGCTCTCCTCGGCGAGCTTTATTGCGGTTTCGGGCGCCTATTTCGACGCCCAGAAAACCGCATCCGAGGCGCTACTGTCGGTGTTAGACGCGGAACTGTCGGCCAAAAACCTCGACGCGCTGCTGCAGCGGGTGCTGGAGATCAGCAGTGAGATGTTCGGCGCCACCCTGGGCGTCATATTGCTAAGGGACGCCGACCAACCGGTGTTGCGGGTGCGCGCGCAGGTTGGTTTCGGCGACGACCTGAATGATCCATCCCTGGTGATAACGATTGGTCAGGGTTTCTCCGGCTCCATTGCCGAAACCGGCGAGCCGGCGATCTTGCCCGATGTCGAGACGTCGCAGGGAGTATTGCATTCGCGCATCCAGGGCCGCGCCAAGACGCTTTGGGGAGTGCCACTTAAAGCTACAGAACAGGTGATAGGCGTGCTGCTGATCGGATTCTCGCGCGCTTTTCAGTGGCTGCCAACCGAGCGCGACCTGCTGAAGGCCATAGCTGACCGCTCGGCGCTGGCCATTGATCGCGCCAGGATGACGGACGCCCTGCGCGAGCGGGAAGCGCGCATAGCCGAGCTCTCAGGGCACCTGCTGCGGGCGCAGGAAGAAGAGCGCAAACGCATCAGTCGTGAATTGCACGACGAAACCGGACAGGCCCTGATGGTGATCCGCCTATATCTCGGCATGCTCGAAGGTTCTGTGTCGACACGCTCCTCCCGGGCCAAGATCCGCGAAACGCTGGAAGTCGTGGACCGCACCATCGAAGGCATCCGGCGCATTATCGGACGTCTGTCGCCTCTGGTTTTGCAGGAGCTTAGGTTTGATCGCTGCGGTCCGCAAGGAAGCCAAGGACCTGGCCAAGAGCACAGGCGTAAAAGCCCGGGTGAACCTGGCCAGCGATTTCGGACGCCTGCCGGGCGCGCTGGAAACGGCGATTTACCGCGTGGTCCAGGAAGCGTTGCACAACGTGGCCAAACATGCCGACGCCAGCAGCGTAGTCATTGAAATGTTTCGCCAAGGAGACCATGTTCGCCTGAGCATCGAGGACGATGGCGTGGGCCTACCGCTGAAGCCAAATCCGGCCCGTCAAACATTCGGTGTATCGGGAATGCGTGAGCGCATCTCCACACTGGGAGGCAAAATGACGATCATCTCGTCGCCAGGACATGGAACCCGCATCGAAGTGAATGCGCCGGTTTCTTCTCAATTGGCTGATGAACGTGCAATGACCGGCGCGGAACTCGGTTCCGGTGCCGTAGCCCAAGGGGCGTAGCGATGACGCGGCCTCGCGGTGAGGGATTTTAGAGGAACAAGGTGCTTTCATGCCGAAAATCAGATGTTTGTTAGTGGACGATCACACGCTGTTCCGCCAGGGAGTACGGCGGCTGTTGGAAACCGAGAGTGACTTCGAGGTGGTTGGCGAATCGCCCGACGCCGGCGACGCGGTAGAGAAGGCGCGCGAGTTGCGTCCCGATATCGTTCTGATGGACATCGGCATGCCGGGACTCTCCTCCTTTGAGGGCACGCGGCAGATCAAGAAGAATCGCCCGGAAACCAAGGTGCTGTTTCTCACCATGTATGAGGATGAAGATTACCTGGTGCAGTGCCTGGAAGTGGGAGCGGCGGGCTACGTGCTCAAAGACACCCCGGCACCGCAATTGGTCAGCGCCGTCCGCGATGTCTACAAGGGCGGAAAATATCTCAGCTCACAGGTACTGGGAAAGCTGGTGGAAGACTTCCGGGCCCGGGTGCGCGATGCCAAGATGCGGCCGCGCATATCGACCCTGACACCGCGCGAGCGCGAGATCCTGAAGCTGCTGGCAGAAGGTAACTCGGTGAAAGAGATCGCGGTGCTGCTCGGGTTGAGCGTGAAGACTATCGAGGCGCACAAGTTTAACTTGATGCGCAAGCTCGATATTCATAACAAGGCGCAACTGGTGACCTACGCGATCCAGAAGAAGATCATTAAGATTCCGGTGAGCCAATAGTCTTGGGCGGGGTGGCGAGTCGCGCTAACTCCGCGATGCTGGGCACCTCCAAGTCCGGCTTGGCGTCGGCGAGCCGCGCCGCTGCCGCCGGCTTGCCCTGTCTTCGATTCACCCACACCGTGGCGATTCCCAGTTCACTGGCAGGTGCCACATCGTGGTACAGGCTTTCGGCTGCGTGCAGCAGCCTCTCCTGCGGGCTGCCGAGGCGTTGCAGCAGAGCCCCGAAATTGTGGTGAGAAGGCTTGTAGGAGCGCACTTGCTGCGCGGTCACGACCAGATCGAAGGGCACCTCAAGGCGTCTTGCTGTGAAGGCAAACAGATCGTCATCAATGTTGGAAAGGATTGCGAGCTTGTACCGTGATTTGAGTTTGTGCAGTCCTTGCACGGTATCGGGGAACGGCTTCCAGTCTGCAATCGAATCTGCGAGCCCGGCGGCTTCTGTCGCGCTTAACTCAAACTTCCACTCCCGCGCGAAGCCCCGCATCACGTCAATCAGCACCTCACGATAACAGCGATAGGAGCGTGACTGTTCGCGGGGTTCCAGTTCGGAGTACAGGTTCAGAATCTGTGCGTCGGATGCTGCGCAGTTTTTCGCGCGCAGCAACGGACGAATGTATCCCAGGATGCCCGACTCCCAGTCGATCAGTGTGCCGTAGCAGTCAAACGATATCCACTGAAATTGTTGCCAGTCCATCGCACCTATCAATCTACGCCCGGCTCACACGCAAACAAAAATGCCATGCCCTTGCGGACATGGCATTTCAAGTAAATCAGTGAAACTTAGCGAACCTTAATGATCACACTGTTGGAGCCGATACCGTTGGTAACGGCCTGCATGGTGTAGGTTCCCGGAGGCATCGCAGGGTTCAAGTCGAACTGGGTGTAGCTGACCAGACCCGGAGAAATGGCGTGGCTGCTGTCATCATGCGTGTAGCCGTACCAAACCTTGTTGTTGCTGTCGGTGAACCGAATCAGCGGGTAGTTGGTAGCAGCCTGGTAATCATCGCCGTAGAAGTTGTTCTCAGACAGTCCGTTCAGCTGGATGCCGTACAGGACGTTGTTCTTCGAACCGCCCAGATAGGCGTTCTTCGCGGGGATGATCGTGGGAGCAACGCCGCTCACGACGCCCGGCGTCGGGTTGTAGAGGTAAATCACCGTGTCATAGTCTTCCGAAGCGATCTGGCCGGTCGGGAAGATCATCAAGTGACCCACGAACGACGAATCGCTCGGGCAGAACGCGTTGTTGACGGTGTTGGCAAGAGTGCCTGCGACCGGATCAAACTCCGCGAACTGGCAACCGCTTGCGAACAGACCAGGGCTAAGCTGCTCCAGGATCTTTCCGTTCGGCTCCAGGGCTCCCGGACCGTCAGCCTGCTGCAGGTTGCCCAGTGTCGGACCCGTTGCCCAAGTGAAGCTGTTGATGTCCAGGATGTTGGTGAAGGTGGAGTTGCCGCCGTACTGGAACATGCCGCCCTTCGGGTGGTTGGAACTGGGGTAGAACACTACACCAGAACCGAGTTCCTGGTCGCTCTGCTGCCACAGCTGCTGGGTGAGCTGCGGTCCGCAATGCCACTGCTTGTCGCCGTGGAAGTCCAGGTACTCGCTGCTCTTGCTGCTGCCGCAGGTGGAGTTGTTCTGAACGTCGACCATCATCACTCTGCCGTCAGGCAGTGTGCTGTAGCCGGATTCGTCGTTGCGAACAGCCAGGACGCTGGGACCAGTCGTCCAGGAATTTGCACCGTTGCGGTAGGCGGTCTGCTTGGTGCAGCAGTTGGACTGAAGGTAGGTTCCATCGGCCAGGATGACGGACTGAGCGTCGCCGATAGTGCTCCAGCCCGAAGGCGGAGAGTTGACAACCCACGTCATGCCGCCCCACGGAGTCACGGTGCCCTGCGAGCCGATGGTCGTCCATGAGGAACTGCCGTTGTTGTATTCGCCGCCCTCAACCACGACGGTTTTGCCATCGGTCAGAACAGCGCTGCTGAAGAAGAACGGCGCGTAGCCGGACTGCATGTTGTACGGACCGGTCCAAGAGCCAGTTTCGTACTTGCCGTTGGTGTCGGGTGTAAGAATGTACCAGGAGTTGGCGTTTCCGCCCTGGTCTGAGTGAGCGAGAATTCTGCCGTCGCGGAGCTGTAGCATGGGGCCGATCAAGTTCGGCGCTGACGTAACGGATGTCCAGCTCTGGGCGCTAGCCATGCTGACGCAAAGCAAGCACGCAAGCAGGGCTAGGCCAATAAAGCGAAGTCCTTTCATTTGTGTTCCTCTCCTCTAGAGATTGCTTCTTTTGAAGGTGCTGACGCTTTCGCGAACCGCGTCAGCTTGCCATCGCAGACGGGTACATCTGGGAAGAAGCAGTTGGCCCGAGGAATGTACTCCGAACGGTTGTACAAAGTCAACATGAAATCACAGGTCTACGTGTCGAAACTCACAGCTATGTGTGACTTTACTTTGTACTATCGACCACGTTGATAACATTGGCTTTCGCAACCCATCAGCAATGTCAGCCGGCGTCGATTTCCCAGTCCTTTTTGACCCGACAGCAGCCGCGAAACGCGCAGTCGCGCAAACGCGCAGAGGCTCTAGTCTCAAGTGGCGATTCCAGCTGTCTGCTACTGAACTGGAGGCGGGGTCATTCCGATGAAAGTAGTGCCAAGAAACTTGCCCTGGGGGTCAAAATTCCAGTTAAACATGGCGGAGCCCACTCGCTCACAGGCATGACAGCCATTGATTAATGGGTAACCCACGGTGAACTGCAGTCCGCCATTCGGTCCGGGCTGAGAATTCGGCCACGACTTTCCGTTGCGATCGCCCGGCCACACGCTGACGTTAGGGAACTGCGACTCTGTGTTCTGGAATTGCGGGTCCTGGTGCATCGCATTCTGATCGAGAAGCTTCAAGTCTTCCACGTTCAGGATGCGCGGCTGGCCGTTCACGAAGAGCAGCCCATCGTTGGTGTTGGCCCGAAGCGGGTAGTTGATCCACGCAATGTCCACTGGCCCGACTTTGTGAAAGCCGTACATGACACCGACATCGCCTCCGCTCACCTTGTAAAGTTCGCGGGTAAAGGCGACGGCAGCCGCTGGTGCTCCGCCCTGCTCCATCTGTTTCATAAAGCATTGGGCGAACGAAGGCGGTTGGGTGGCATCACCACACTTCTTCAGGATGGTGGTACGAAGCGAACTGGGGAGCTGCCATACCGCCGCGGACGTAATCTGTCCTGCCGGACTCTGCGCGGCGGAGCAAAGTGAAATGAACGTCACCAGAAGGGCTGCTGCAAACCTGGTTGTTGCTCTGATCAAGGGGACCTCTCCAGCGAAATGCTACAAGGAACTGACGATTGAGGAAACCGCATTCTTGTTTTCAGAATCTCCAGTCAGATGTCTAGGGCGCGATTCGCAGTACCCCGGCTCCATTGATCTCGCTGTTCTTCAGCTTCTGCAACGACAGGTTGGCGCCTTCCAACATAAATTCGGTAACTTCCGTTCTAAGCGGAACCTCCGCTGCCAGTTCGAGAAATTCTTCCACATCGCGGCGCGTGCTATTGGCGACGCTGCGTAGCACTCGCTCGTTGTAGAGCAGTTCGTAGTCAAGCTGGGGAATAGAACTCATCGTAATTCCTGCGAGCGCCACAGTTGCCCCCTTGCGGGTAGCCTCGAGTGCCAAGGGAACCAATCCTCCAGCCGGTGCGAAGATAATGGCCGCATCAAGCTCCGCACCGGGATCATCGTTGGCATCGCCAGCCCACACCGCCCCTAAGCTCCGCGCCATCTGACGATGCGCTTCCCCGCGGCTGAAGACATACACCTCGCAACCCTGACGGCGAGCCAACTGCAAGACGATGTGCGCCGATGCTCCGAAGCCGTAGAGTCCAACGCGATCGCCTTTCTGTGCGCCGCTCAGGCGAAACGAACGATAGCCGATTGCACCCGCACAGAGCAGGGGCGCCGCATGAGCGTCGTCAAACGCAAAGGGCAACGGGTAGACGAAGTCTTCGTCCACCACCATGAAGTCGGCATATCCGCCATCAGCGTTGAGGCCGGTAAACTCGGCGTGATTGCACAGGTTCTCCTGACCACTCAGGCAATACCGGCAGGCGCGGTCGGTGCGGTAAAGCCAGGGCACGCCGACTCTATCGCCGTCGCGGAACTTTAACGCGCCGGAGCCGCGCGCCTCGACAACTCCAACGATCTGGTGTCCAGGAATGAGAGGTAGTTTGGCAAGCTTCAGCTCACCTTCCACCGTATGCAGGTCGGTGTGGCAGAGCCCGCAGCAACGCACGGCTACACGAAGTTGACGGTCTGCCGGATCCGGCTTCGGCAAGTCGCGCAGTGTCAGAGGGGATTGAGAGATTGGCGCGGGACGCTCGAGAACCATGGCGCGCATGTAAGACATGGTAGGCCCACACGACGCGAGAAGGGAATGCTTGGCGAAGCTTCACGCCAGGGCACCCTTCGGCCTCGCTCAGGACAGAGTCAAGAACTTTCAGTCGTGCCGAAATGCAGGACAAAATAAAAGGCTTCAACCCCTGAACAGAACGTGTCCAGCGGCTGAAGCCGTTCCTAATCACGACAGACCTGAGGGGCATGGCTGAAGCCATGCTCGGAGGCAAAGCCGCTTATGCTTCGGCGCTGGCTTCCTGGGCCGCGGGGGCCGTATCGTCCGCCGCGTCCTTCTGCACCTTGACCTTCACCGGCACGGTGACGTCGCGATGCAACTTAACCGGAACGTTGAACTCGCCGATCGCCTTCAGCGGTTCGTCCAACTGAATCTTGCGCCGATCGATGTTAAGGCCCTTGCGCTCGAGTTCGTGCGCGATATCAGCCGAGGTAACCGAACCAAAGAGCTGGTCGTGCTCGCCCGCCTTGCGGGTGAACGACAACTCGACTCCGGCAAGCTGCTGCCCCAGGGCTTCAGCATCGCCCTTTTCGCGAGCCAGGCGGCGCACCGCGGCCGCCTTCATCTGCTCGATTACGGCGCGATTGGCAGCATTGGCTTCAATCGCCAGCTTCTGGGGAATCAGATAATTGCGCCCATAGCCCTCGGCGACTTTCACCACATCGCCACGCGAGCCCAGCTTGGCTATATCTTCTTTGAGAATGACTTCCATAATTGAAACTCCATAATTTGCGGCGTTCCCGCAAGCTATCAGCCGTCCGCCATCAGCTTTCAGCTAAAGAATCTCTTGTTTTGCGCCCAGCCCCAGCCGTAAAGTCTGCTCTTTTTCTGAGAGCTGACGGCTGATAGCTGAGAACTAGCGACTCGCAAACGGCAGCAGCGCGATGTTGCGTGCCTGCTTGATGGCGTCGGCCAGCCGGCGCTGATGCGGCGTGCAGACACCGGTCAAGCGGCGTGGCACAATCTTGCCGGCTTCCGCGACAAACTGCGAAAGCAGGCGCACGTCCTTGTAGTTAATGCTGTCGATTTTCTCGACACAGAACTTGCAAACCTTCTTGCGGCGGAAGAACTTCCGTCCGCCTTCACGCGGTCCGCCAGGGCCACCAGGACGGCCTCCGGTGCGGGGACCACGGGGTCCATCCGGACGCTGTCCGCCTTCCGGACGCTGCTGCCCGCCCTCGGGACGCTGTCCACCTTCCGGACGAGCCGCCGGCGTTTCGCTGGCCGCCGCTTGCGGCGCTGTTGTAGTCGTTTCGTCTGCCATGATTCTCCTTCGGATTTTGAAGGGGCTCAGCTTTCAGCTGGGCCATTTCATCCTTCTCAATACTTGTCATCCCGAGCCCGCCGCGGCGAACGAGGGAGTGCTGTTTGTGCCGTCCCCAAGGGACTCAGCCACGTTGTTGCCGAATCCCCAGCGTCGAAACGCTGGATTAAGCTCGCTGACGGCTGTGTTACGCGCCAGTCGGGGCTTCGGTCGTTTCCGGAACTGCGGCCGGGACCGCGGCTGGCGTGAGAGGCTCAACCGGGGCGGGTACTTCCACCGTTACCGAGCGAGTGCCCTTGCCACGAACCTTGGTGTCGCGAATGGCTTTGATCTTCGCCAGTCGCTTCTGCTCTTCGTCAACGCGGACCGTAAGGAACTTGATCACTGGTTCGTTCACCCGCAACCGGCGCTCGATCTCCTTCACCATGCCGCCTTCGCCTTCAAGGGTCAGCAGCACATAGATACCGTCCTGGAAGTTGCGGACCACGTACGCCAGCCGCCGCTTGCCCATCCGCTCCACGCTCTTGACGGTGCCGCCAGCGGCCTGAATCTGGTTCTCCAGGGTAGAGACCAGCTTGTCCTGGTCTTCCTCCACCATGTCGGGCCGCAAAATAAACATCAACTCATAAGTACGCATTGGTTTCTCCGAAACCGGCAATCAGTAATTGGCCTTTAGCACTTAGCCAAACTACTCACTGCCAACTTTTCTCAAACTCTTTAGCTGTTTTCGCCTAGTCAAAGGCTAAGTGCCAAGTGCCGATGGCTAGTCGCTAGTTGCTTCTTTTTCCTTCCGGTTGAAGCGGTTCATCGCCGCCTGCACGCCGTCTTTCAGGATCACCTTCACTGCCTCAACGGCTGTATCAAGTACCTGATCAAGCACCGGATGCTGCGCCTTCTTAAACTGCGACAGCACATACCGCGCACCATCGCCCACCGGATGATCGGGTCCAACTCCCAGCCGGATGCGCGTTATTTCCTGCGTACCCAGCGCCCCGATCACCGACGCAATTCCGTTGTGTCCCGCCGAGCTGCCTCGCGGACGAACCCGCATGTTGCCGAAGGGCAAATCCAGCTCGTCGTAGATGACGATCAGGTCCTGCTCCGGCTGCACCTCGTATTCGCGAACCAACTCGCGAACCGAGGTGCCACTCAGGTTCATATAGGTTTCCGGCTTGGCGAGCACTACTTCGTGCCCTTCCAATACTCCGCGCCCGGTTTGAGCGCGACAGTTGCGGTTGTTCACCCGCATTCCCGCCTGTTCGGCGATGCGGTCTACCGCCAGGAACCCCATGTTGTGCGGTGTGAACTGATACTCGATGCCCGGATTGCCAAGCCCGACGATCAGCTTCACAACGCTTACTTCTTCTTCTCGGACTTCTCGGCCTTCGCACCACCCTCGGCCGCTTCGCCTTCGGTTTCCTGCTTGCCTTTCTTGATGACCTCGGGCTCAGCAGTGGTCGCCGCAGCCTCGGCACCTTCCGCAGGAGCAGCTGCCGCAACTTCCTTCACCGCCGTGACGTGGGCGACTGCCTGGTTCTCGTCGGTGATGAACTTGATCTTGTCGCTGTGCGGCAGATCGGCAACCCGCAACGTCTGTCCGAATACCATTTCGCTGACGTCGCCATCGATGTGTCCCGGGATGTCGGCCGGCAAGCACTCGATCTCGACCTCGCGCAGCATCTGCTCCAGAACGCCGCCCTGCAGCTTGACGCCGGGAGCTTCGCCCTTCAGCAGGATCGGCACACTGACGATGAGCAGCTTGTCCATGGCAATGCGCTTCAGGTCGACGTGCAACAGTGCGCCCTTGATGGGCTCATGCTGCCAGTCAACGATCATCACCTTGCCCGAATCGCCGCCCGCAGCCATGTCGAAAATGGTGTTGTGACCCTGCTCAGAGTGCAGGATGCGGCTGATCTGCTTGGGATCGACCGCGAGGTTCAGCGGTTCCAGCCCGGCGCCATACAGCACGGCGGGAATCAGGCCGCTCTTGCGCAAACGGCGGGCATCATTCTTGGTGCCGCTTTGCCGCGGCTTAGCTTCTACGTTCTTGTCAGTCTTTTCTGCGGTTGCTGTAGCCATGCTTCATTCCTTTATAAGAACAGTCTGCTGACGGAGGTCTCTTCGTGAATCGACTGAATCGCCCGGCCGACCAGCCCGCCGATCTTCAATTGCTTGATCTTGGGCTCGGCCTTGGCAGCCTCCGTTAGCGGTATGGTATTGGTCACTACACACTCAACCAACCCCGATTTCGCAATCCTCTCAATCGCCGGACCCGAGAGCACGGCATGAGTCGCGCACGCATACACCTGGCGAGCGCCCGCATCGAGCAGCGCCTGGCAGGTCTTCACCAAAGTGCCGGCGGTGTCGATAATGTCGTCGAGGATGAGACAGGTACGGTCGCGCACATCACCAATGACGTGCATCACCTCGGTCACATCCATTTCCACGCGGCGCTTGTCGACGATAGCCAGCGCCGAATCCATTTTCTTGGCGAAGAAGCGCGCGCGCTCCACGCCGCCAGCGTCCGGCGACACAACCGTCAGGTCCGGAAGCTGCAATTCCTTGAAATGCCCGACCAGTACCGGCGACGCGAATAGGTGATCCACCGGGATATTGAAAAATCCCTGGATCTGCGGTGCGTGCATATCGACTACCAGCGCCCGGTCCGCTCCCGCCGTCGTGAGCAGGTCGGCAACCAGCTTCGACGAAATCGGAACCCGCGGCTTGTCCTTGCGGTCCTGCCGGGCATATCCGAAGTACGGAATCACAACGGTGATGCGGCGGGCCGAGGCTCGCTTCAGCGCATCAATCAGCAGCAGCAACTGCATCAGGTGTTCATTCACCGGATCGCATGTCGGTTGCACCAGGAAAACGTCGCCACCGCGAACGTTCTCCATGATCTGCACGTAAGTTTCGCCGTCCGAGAACTTGTCAATGTGCACCTGCCCCAGCGGAAGGCCGAGGTATTCGCAAATCTCCCTGGCCAACCCATCGTTCGCCGTCCCAGAGAAAATCTTCCACTTATCGTCGTGGCGCGCACGAACCGGCTTTTTCTCGCCTTTCGGATCGCTGCTCTGGGTTAACGACTTCTTCTCCTGCGCCATAACCGAAGTTGCCGCTTCGGTCGTAATCACTGGAGAAACCGTGCTGGTCTTCGCTGCTGATTCCATCTTCAAATACCCCGCAATACCTGGTTGAGTAGCCGCTGGGTGTTTGTTGCGAGCCGTCAGCTTTCAGCCGTCAGCTCTCAGTTTGAAGCTGCCAGCTACTCGCCGCCAGCTCCCTGTACAAATGCGTAATTCCTTCAGTGTTGTCATCACGAGTCCGCCGCGGCGGACGAGGGACCTGCTCTCGTTCGCAGTTTCTTTGTCTGCAACTGACAACTGACAACCGACCACTGACAACTGAACTTTGGCTGGGCGGCTAGGATTCGAACCTAGACAAAGTGCTCCAAAGGCACTTGACCTACCATTAGTCGACCGCCCAAGAAGCTGTCAGCCATCAGCCGCCAGCTATACCCTGTCATCCTGAGCGAAGCGAAGGACCTGCTGTTTCTAACCGGCCAGCGCTGCCCAATACGCTTCTCTTGTCAACGTCTGCGTCGCTACTGCCGAATACCCGCTGGCGTCGATCCGTTCCGCCGCTGATTTCGCTTCATGCGCCGACGCGAAAATGCCGTACAGCGTCGAGCCGGATCCCGACAAGGACGCATACCGCGCGCCTTCGCGCTCCAACACACGTTTCGCCTCACGCAACTCGGGATGCTCAAGAAAGACGACTCGTTCAAAGTCGTTTTCGATCCCGGCTCGGACGAGGTCGAGAAGCTGTGTCTCGGCCCGATCCCCGCCCATGGCGGGAACACCGGTAGATAGGAAACCCTTGCTCAGCCACGTATACACCACGCTGCCGAACTGTTTTATTGTACCTGCCGCTCCGGCGTGGGTCAATTCAGACTCGCGGGCGACCAGGGCGTCCCAATCCGCGAACGCTTTGGGCGTCGATACTCCCACCGCCGGCGTGAGCACCACCAGGTGCATCGGGGGAAGGTCCAGTAAGGGATAAACTTCCTGCCCACGATCTACGCCCAGCACTGTGCCGCCAATCAAGAACAGAGGCAGATCGCTGCCGACTTCCGCCGCGATGCGCAACCGTTCTTCGGCGCGCAGCGGCGTGCCCAGCCCGCGCTCCAGCGCGAAGATGGTCGCCACCGCATTCGACGACGCCGCGCCCAAACCGCCCTGCACCGGCAGACTCTTTTCAATGGAGATGATGACCTTGCCGCGGCCGCGCAACGCGCGCATCACCCGCTCGGCGACACGATAGCAGGTGTTCGACTCGTCCGTGGGCACGCGCGGGTCTTTGCAGCGGATCTCGATGCCAGTGCCACGCTGCACATCGACCTTGATGGCGTCGTGCAGCGCGATGGTCTGATAGATGGTGCGCAGCTCGTGAAAGCCGTCCGCCCGCGCCGGGCCGATCTTCAGTCCGAGATTGATCTTGGCAAACGACGGGATGCTGGTTGGCATGGACGTAGTGGCTGGTGGCAGTGTTAAAGCTGCTCAGCTTTCAGCCGTCAGCTATCAGCTAAAGCTAAATTGTCATCTTTAGTGACGAGTCCCTCTCGGCAGACGAGGCTTCGAAGAACCTCCTAACCTCACGAACACGTTCGGGAAAGGTTATTCCATCACTTCGCTCGCCAGGAAGTCTTTCATCCACTTCGTGTCGTAGCCAGCTTCGCGCAGAGCAGTAGCCAGTTGCGCCCAATGGCGCACGCTGTGCAGCATGGCATGGGCAAAGATCTTGCGTTGGCTGGCGCGGAGCGTACCAGCGCTTCGCGTCTGGAACTCCTGAACCGACTTTAGTTCCTCATCGGTGGTGCTGCCGAGGTATTTGCGAAGTCCGGCGCGGGCGCGCTCACCGATCGCGAATAGCTCAGCGACGCTCCCCGACGGCAGCGATTCGTAGGACGAGACCTCTTCCCGGTTCAAGCGCTGTGCATAACGCAGTTCAACCGCGAAGATGTGCAGCAGAAACTCGCGCACGTTTTTTGTCTGAGCAATTTGGACGGGCACCTCAAGCACTGCGGCGGGTTGGTCCTCAAACCAAGCCCGCCACTTCTTCGTCTCGCTCTCATTCCAGTCGAGCAGCTCGCCAAACGAGATCTGCGCCACGAAAGCGTTCATTGTTTGTGGCTTTCCTGGAGCTTCTTTGATTTCGCTTCAACGCCCTTGGCCAGCTTCTCCTTGTGAGCCTCCAGCTTCTTGGCGACTTCTTTGTCGTGCAACCCGATCATCTGCGCAGCGAGAATTCCCGCATTCGTCGCGCCCGGTTTGCCGATGGCGACCGTCGCCACGGGAATGCCAGCCGGCATCTGCACCATCGCTAACAGTGAATCCAGTCCCAGCAGCGCGGTCGACGGAATCGGCACGGCGATGACCGGCAGGGTGGTCTCGGCGGCGATTACGCCTGCCAAGTGGGCCGCGCCGCCCGCACCAGCGATCACCACTTCCACGCCACGCGACTTCAACGCGCGTGAATACTCGCTGGTTCGTGCCGGCGAACGGTGCGCCGAGGTGATATCGATTTCATAGGGAATACCGAACTCGGCCAGCGCCTTGGCGGCTTCGTTCATGATTTCAAGGTCGGAATCACTGCCCATAACGATGGAGACGAGAGGGTTTGCCATTCTGATCGATCCTAGATTTGAAATTGGGTTCGCCCCCCCGGTGGGGGCGTAAGACTCTAATCTTAGATTAACCTGACAGCGCTCGCGTTCCACTTTCTATGAAGAAGTGATTGCGCGGCAGTACCGGCTCACCGGATATTGCCACATCGTTTCCGCTCTTGATTGACGGCTGATAGCTGACGGCTGAGAGCTCTTTGCGCCAGCGAAGATTCGGCGAAAGTCTGCTAGAATCTTCCGATGCTTCCCGCGCCCATTCCCGTCAGTCTCTCTTGGGCGCATCCGCTTGTGGCGGATTGGTTTCTCGCGAAGTTCGGCTCGCCCACCGAACCGCAGGAGCAGGGCTGGCCCGAAATTCTAGCAGGACGCACCACGCTTATCTCGGCGCCTACTGGTTCGGGCAAAACGCTGGCCGCCTTCCTTATTTGTATCGATCGCCTGGTTCGCAAAGCGCTGGACGGCGGACTGCACGACCGTACCGAAGTTCTGTACGTTTCGCCGCTCAAGGCACTGGGCAACGACATCCAGAAGAACCTCGATGGCCCGCTGAGCGAGATTACGGCGCTTGCTGCCGAACGCGGGTTGCTGATGGGGGAGATTCGCACCGCGGTTCGCACCGGCGACACGCTGACGAAAGAGCGGCGAGAGATGCTGCGCCGGCCGCCGCACATCCTGGTGACCACGCCGGAGTCGCTCTACATCCTGCTCACCGCCGACAGCAGCCGCAAGATTTTGCGCGACATCGAAACCGTCATCGTCGACGAGATTCACGCCGTAGCCGACGACAAACGCGGCGCGCACCTTGCGATCTCGCTGGAGCGCCTCGATCTGCTGGCGGGTGACCCACTCAATCCTTCCTTTGGATTGAGTGGGAGAGACAAGCCGACGCGTATCGGCCTTTCCGCAACGCAGAAGCCTATTGAAGTTGTCGCACAGTTTTTGACCGGCAATGGACGACCTGCTCCGTCGATCGTCAACATCGGTCATCGCCGCACCATGGATCTCGCCGTCGAGGTGCCGCGTTCGGAGATCGGCCCCATCGCAACCAACGAGATGTGGGGCGAGATTTACGACCGCATCGCCGAGTTGGCGCTTCAACATCGCTCCACCTTGGTATTCGTGAACACCCGCCGGCTGGCCGAGCGCGTGGCTTTCCACCTGAGCGAGCGCCTGGGCGAAGACCAGGTCGCATCGCATCATGGTTCGCTCGCACGCAAATTACGCCTCGCCGCCGAGCGCAAGCTGAAGAATGGCGAAATTCGCGCGCTCGTAGCGACGGCCTCGCTGGAGCTTGGAATCGACGTCGGTTTCGTCGATCTCGTCTGCCACATCAGCTCGCCGCGCTCGATTGCTGTCACGTTGCAGCGCTTCGGCCGCTCCGGTCACTGGCGCGGAGCCGTTCCGAAAGGCCGATTCTTCGCCACCACGCGCGACGATCTGGTCGAGTGCGCGGCGACGATTCGCGCCATCAAGCATGGCGATCTCGACCGCCTCGAAGTGCCGCTGGTGCCGCTCGACATCATGGCGCAGCAGATGGTCGCCATGTGCTGCTGCGAAGAGTGGGATGAAGATGCGCTGTTCGAGATGTTGCGCTGCGCCTATCCCTATCGCGATCTCACACGCACCGATTACGACCGCATTCTCGACATGTTGTCGTTGGGCATCGCCGCCAAGCGCGGCCGCTATGGCGCCTATCTGTTTCGCGATCAGGTGAACCGGCGCTTGCGCGCGCGTCGCGGAGCGCGACTCGCAGCTATCACCAGCGGTGGAGCGATTCCGGAGACAGCGCTGTACTCCGTTGTCGCGCAACCGGATGAGATCAAGATCGGCACACTGGATGAGGATTTCGCAGTCGAGAGCAATGCGGGCGACATCATGCTGCTGGGGAACACCTCGTGGCGTATCACGCGGGTGGAGTCGAACAGCGGCCGCGTGCTGGTGGAAGATGCACATGGTGCGCCTCCCAGTATTCCCTTCTGGCGTGGCGAAGCCCCGGGACGAACGGCGGAGCTATCCCACAATGTAGGAGAGCTACGCCAACAACTCAGCTCCATGCTTCCCAATACCGCGCCGCTGGCTGTGCCGAGCAACTCCGAAGCGTACGAAGGTGCTTCCAAGTCTCGCCTGCGCGGAATCGGCTCAACTCGCGAGGTCCAAACCGCCGTCGCGTGGCTGAAAGAAGAGTGTGGCCTCGACGATGCCGGCTCCGAGCAACTGGTCGAATACATCGTCACCGGACGCGCCGTGCTGGGCGAAGTGCCCACGCAGCAGACGATTATCGCCGAGCGCTTCTTCGATGAAGGTGGCGGCATGCAACTCATCCTGCACGCTCCCTTCGGAGCGCGCGTGAACAAGGCCTGGGGGCTGGCGCTGCGTAAGCGCTTCTGCCGTTCCTTCAATTTCGAGTTGCAGGCGGCTGCAACCGACGACGGACTGAATATCTCGCTCGCCGAACAGCACAGCTTTCCCCTTGGCGACGTCTTTCACTTTCTGCAACTGGAGACGTTCAAGGAGATACTGGAGCAGGCCGCACTCGCCTCGCCGATTTTCAAGACGCGCTGGCGCTGGGATGCCAACCGCTCGCTCGCGCTCTTGCGTTTTCAGGGCGGCAAGAAAGTTCCGCCACAAATCCAGCGCATTCGCAGCGACGATCTACTCGCGTCGGTTTTCCCCGATGTCGCAGCCTGTTTCGAAAACATCGCGGGCGACATCAAGATTCCCGACCACCCTCTCATCGACGAGGTGATGAAGGACACGCTCACTGAGGCGATGGACATCGAAGGCCTGCGCCGGGTTCTCGCTGGTATTCACGATGGCAGCATTCGGACGCTTGCAGTCGATACTCCAGTTCCCTCGCAGTTTGCGCACGAGATCCTGAACGCGAATCCGTATGCCTTCCTCGATGACGCTCCGCTGGAGGAGCGGCGGGCGCGTGCCGTGCAGTTGCGCCGCATGTTGCCCGAAGCAGTGTTGAACGAGGTTGGCCGGCTCAATCAGGAAGCGATCGCGCATGTGCGTGAGCAGGCCCGTCCTGAAGTGCGCGATGCAGATGAGCTACACGATGCACTGCAAACGCTAGTAGCATTGCCCGAAGACCTGGCCGACGATGGCTGGCGACGCGCCGCCCTGGGTTGGGTTCCTTATCTCGGCGAATTATTAGAGAACTGGCGCGTGGTACGCGCAACGGTTGGCGAGCGGCGCTATTACGTTGCCTCGGAACGCGCTGCTGAATTCGCGCTGATTTTTCCCGATACGCAATTCGAGGTCGCGCCTCCTGACCTTCCCGCGCGCACCGACTCGCGAAGCGATGCATTGCTTTCGATGGTGAATGGATGGATGATGCACTCGGGGCCGACGAGTTCGTCAGCACTGTCATACCTGTTAGGGTTGGCGCAAAACGAGGTTGAGCAGGCTTTGTTGCGCTTAGAAGCGAGCGGAACAGTCCTGCGCGGCAACTTCACGGGCAACGCGGTTGGCAACGATCCGCATAATTGCGAGTGGTGCGAGCGACGTCTGCTTTCGCGCATTCATCACCTTACGCTGGCGACCCTTCGCAAGCAGATCGAGCCCGTCACTGCGGCGCAATATATGCGATGGCTTTTGCGCTGGCAGCATGTCGCTCCGCAATCGCAGGCTGCAGGCGAGCGCGGATTGTTGGAAGCTGTTCGCCAGTTGCAAGGTTTCGAGATCCCGGCCAATGCGTGGGAGAAGTGCGTCCTGGCATCGCGCGTGAACGGCTACGATCCGGCAGATCTTGATCACTTGTGTCTGACGGGAGCCGTTGGCTGGGGGCGGTTGTCGCCGCACCCCGCAACGCTGGAAGATGCGGGCGAGAGTCGTCGCCGCGTAGTGCCGACCAGCGTTGCTCCGATCACTCTGTTCGTGCGTGAAGACGCCGACTGGATGCAGCCGCGCAGTGCGGAAAGCGACGAACGCCAAGAGCAACTGCTGTCGGAGTCGGGGCGCGCTGTCCTCGAATTTCTGCGCAAGCGAGGCGCTTCCTTCTTTGCCGACATCGTGCGCGGAACCGGGAAGCTGAAAGCGGAGATCGAAACCGCCCTGTGGGAACTGGTTGCCGCGGGCCTGGTCACGGCTGACGGATTCCAGAATCTGCGCTCGCTTATCACTCCGAATCGACGTAGCACCAACAGCGGCATCGCCAAGGTGGCGAAGCCGCGCAACACCGCTGGGCGCTGGTCATTGCTCTACACCGATGCAGCGGCTGATCGCCACAAAGCCGTCGAGGCCACCTGCTGGATGCTGCTGCGTCGCTACGGTCTCGTCTTCCGCGAAGTGCTGGCCCGCGAGTCAAACCTGCCGCAAGTGGCGTGAATTGCTGATTGGCTTCCGCCGTCTCGAAGATCGCGGCGAGGTTCGCGGCGGCCGCTTCGTCAATGGTTTTCTCGGCGAACAGTTCGCCTTGCCTGAGGCGGTCGAATCGATGCGCGCTATGCGCAACCTTCAGCCCACGGGAGAAACGGTCGTGGTCTCCGCTGCCGATCCGCTGAATCTGGTCGGAATCATCGTGCCCGGGGAACGCGTGCCCGCAATCTCAGGACGGTTCGTTACCTTCTGCGACGGCGTTCCCGTCGATGCGGCCGCCTCGACGATGTTGCGTGAGGCGGCAGCCCAGTGAGTACGCCACCGCTCGTCGAAGGTGTGGACTACTACATCGAAAACGGCCTGATGGTCTTCACCGCGCATTACCTGCGCAATCGCGGTTATTGTTGCCAATCAGGCTGCCGCCATTGCCCGTACGGATACGAGAAACAGACTGAGCCACGGATCAACACGGACTAACACTGATGGTGTCTCTGTTTTTTTCTGATCCGTGTAATCCGCGTAAATCCGCGGCCCGCTTTCGCCCTACCCCATGGTGTGAATCTTTACCGGCTCAATCTTATAGAGCACCCGCTGCTCGCCCGGTTGCGCGAACGGATACTTGTCCTGCCCCAGATACTTCTTCGCCATCTTGTCGATGTGCGAGGCAGCGCCATCCTGGGTAATGTCCGTAACCTTGCCGCGAATCTCAAGGTAACGATAAGGATTCTCGGGATCCATCAACGTGATGGCCACCCGCGGATCTCGGCGCATATTCTTGTCCTTCTGCCGGCCGAGGGCCGAGTTCACGACGACTTTGCCGTTTTCGTAATCGACCCAGACTGGCTGCGTCTGAGGCGAGCCATCAGGCATGAGCGTGGTGAGGAAACCGAAAACTGGCTTGCTGAACAAAGCCATATAGTTCTCAGGAATGGATGCGGCCATGATGATTTCTCCTTGCTGGTGCTGAGATCGCGGAAGACCAACCGGCAGTTGGATTCCCGAGCCATTCTAAGGGTTCACAAATCGCCTTTCCAACCGCGGAGCAAAGAAAGGCCCAGAGACCGAAGTTCCCGGGCGTAATTGGCAACGTCGCTGGCTTAAGCGCCGACTGCCTGACCCTGCGAAGCCTTCTTTCCGTGATGCTCCTTGGCGACAATGTTGATGCATTCTTCCAGCACATCCATCGCAATGTCGGTCTGCTCTTTGCTGACCACCAGTGGGGGCGCGATGCGAATTGTATTAGGACCGCAGCCCAGCAAGAGGACTCCACGCTCGAACGCCAGATCGACAATACGGTCGCGTTCAACTCCGCCCGGCGTCCGCGCCTTCTTGTCGGTGACGATCTCAATGCCAATCATCAGGCCCCGACCACGAACGTCGCCAACCAGGTCAACGCGCTCAGGCCAATTCGCCAATCTCTTCAGTAGATGGTTGCCGACGACCTCGGCATTCTTGATGCCTTCGCGCTCCAGCACATCGATGGTCGCCAGTGCGGCTGCGATGCACACCGGATTGCCGCCAAAGGTGGATGCGTGCGAGCCTGGTACCCAGTCCATGATTTCCGCCTTGCGACATCGTGATGCCCAGCGGCATGCCGCTGGCGATTCCCTTGGCCATGCAAATGATGTCGGGCTCCACGCCGGTATGCTGTACCGCCCACCACTTGCCGGTGCGGCCAGCGCCTGACTGCACTTCGTCAACGACCAGCAGAATGCCGTGACGGTCGCATATGCGTCGCAGTTCCTGCATGAAGACAGTTGGTGCGACGACATATCCGCCTTCACCCTGGATGGGCTCGACGAAGATCGCAGCCACTTCTTCCGGAGCCAGCACCGTCTTGAACAGCTTGTCTTCGATGTAGCGAGCGCAGCCCAGCGCGAATGCTTCACCATCCTGCGCTCCACCCGAGCAGCTGCGGTACACGTCGGGGTAGCGGACGTGGGTCACGCCCGGAACCATCGGCGAGAAGCGGCGCTTCTGCTGCGGCTTCGACGCGGTTAGCGATAGGGCGCCCATGGTGCGTCCGTGGAACGCGCCCAGGAACGCGATCACCTGCTGACGCTTCGTGTGATAGCGCGCCAGCTTCAGCGCGCACTCGATCGCTTCGGCACCCGAGTTGCCGTAATAGAACTTGTGAGGCCCCTTCATGGGCGCAACCTTCGACAGACGCTCCGCTAACGTCACCAGTGACTCGTAATAGAAATCGGTGCCCGAGATGTGAATCAGCTCCGCCGCCTGCCTCTGGATGGCAGCGACCACCTCGGGATGACAATGGCCGGTGGAGGTGACGGCAATCCCTGCGGCGAAGTCGAGGAACTCGTTGCCGTCCACGTCTTCGACGATGCAGCCACGTCCGCGCTTCGCTACCAGCGGATACGAGCGGGTGTAGGAAGGCGAAATGTATCGTTCATCGCCCTCCACAATGCGCCGGGCATTAGGGCCGGGCAGCGCGGTGATGATTTTCGGTCCGGCGGCATGAGTGAGAGTGTTGGTGGCCATGGTCTTCTCCTGTGAATGGCTGGTGCACCGAGAGGTGCAGGATTGCGGGCCTGCGATGGCTTCGTTATCTACGCGGGTCGGGCGGAGAACAGCGATTGCCGTTCGCGTTAAAGAATTGCAGGAGAAGAACTAGTCGCCTGAGAAGAGATTAGGACGCGCCACGCAGGGAGCCAGCTTGGAGTCAGCGCGCGCGGAACTGGAACGGGACCAGGTCGACCGCTCGCCAAAGCAGCACACCGCACCGAGACGAACCCGGTCGGTCGAGCGAGGATAGGCGACTTGGCGGTACATGATCCACTCCTACCTCATTATATGCGGCTTCTCCGTCCACCGTAACCCCCGAATTGGCTACTTCTTCCAAAGCCTGTGTGGCAGCAGATACGTGAATCCGAAGAATTCCTCCCATTGCGTGGAGGTGTTGGTAAGGCCGTGTTCAAAGCCGGCGTCCAGTACAAGGTTGTTACGCACAGAGTACGATACGGCCCATAGCAATCCCACCGCGTCGCTATGCAGAAAAGGCTGCGTGAAATGCCATATTTCGGCTTGCCCGGTCAGCTTCCACAGCGGATGCGAGATCGACAGGGTCTGTCCGTACTGAGTGCGGCTGTCATTGCCGACCGTCTGCTGGTTAAAGATTCCGTTGATATCGAAGTGAAACTTCGCCGCGTTGGTGCTTAGTAAAACAATGCCTGAATTCGTCGGTGTGCCTATGTCTGTGTCGGGAACGGGGGACCCGACCGCCTCGTGCAGATAACTGACTGAGAGCGTGGTGTTCGCATCGCCGGTTCCCAGCAAGACCGATTGAAAGCCGACACTTAGACCTCCGAAGGCCGTCTCATCGAGCTCTCCGGTCGCGCCGGCAACCGGGTTCAATTCCAGAATGAACTGCAATCTGGGATGAACCGCTAGTTTCGTAACTTCGTTAATATTTGCCAGATTTGCGAACTCAGGCGAGGTCTGCGCGAAGAACGCTCCGGTTTCGAACTGAAGATAGCCCACCGGAGTCAGAGTCGCCGGGGTGGCGACGGTAGGTCGGGCCGGATTGGCTTCCGGAACTGCAGCGGGAGTGCTCTGGGCGAACGCGGTGGTTTGAGCAAACAAGCATCCAGCCAGCATCACACGAGCAAGACAGCGCGGCCGCCCCGACATCGGGAACAGGAACTCCCTTGTGCCTTTGCCGAACCAGCGCTGAAGTTGAATCAAAGTCCGCTCCGACTGGGAACTCCGTATCTTACGCCACTCTCTCTCACGCAAGGGAAGTGGCAGGCGGCGCATCACCGCGGGTATTTCCTCCGTGGAGGTCATAGAATCTAGGTGTGTCTGACGATAGGACCCACATCTTCAAGTATTGCTCCGCCAGCGAATAGGCTTACAATGTGGCAGCTTGGCAGCAGCGCCTGAGGATGCCTGCTCGCCGCTTCGATCCTATGGGCCAAGAAGACATACCAATCGCATTCTTCAGCTATTGCCGCGAGGATTCCGAGTTCGCGTTGAAGCTCGCCGCGGATTTAAAGGGCGCGGGCGCTCAGGTGTGGATCGACCAGCTCGACATTGAGCCGGGCACGCCCTGGGACCGTGCGGTCGAAGCTGCGCTTATGAACTCGCCGCGAATGCTGGTGGTGCTCTCTCCCGTATCGGTCAACTCCGACAATGTCAGAGATGAGGTTTCTTTCGCTCTCAGCCGCCAGAAGCGTGTCATTCCCGTCCTGTATCGCGATTGCGATGTGCCCTTTCGCCTGGCGCGCTTGCAGCACATCGACTTTCGCCCCGACTACGAACGGGCATTGAGCATCCTGTTGCGCGCGCTGGGAGTGGGGCATGCGCCGCAAACGCAAGCTTCGGCCGTAGCGGCGGTCGCGATGGTTACAGAGATTGCGGTTTCTCCTGCCGAAACTGAAAACACGCGCCAGCAGAAGGTTGGAAGAAGAGCGCCGGCTCTCTGAAGACCAGGCACAGTTAGAACAAGCGCGGAAGTACGCCGGCGAACAAAAGCGCCTGAAACAGGAGCGCGAAGAGGCTGCCAAACAAGAAGCCCGCGAGGCGGAGCGGCAGCAATCCGAGACGGCAGATCCGGCTGTTCAGGAACAGTCGCGTCGAGAACAGCGTGCGGCGGAGCAAGCCCGCCTTGAGGAAGAAGCGCGACTGGCAGCGGAACGGGTGCGGCAGGCGCAGCAGGAAAAAGAGCGGCGTGAGGCCGAAATCAAGGCCCGCCAGGAGCAGCTGCGGCGCGAAGAACAGGAATCGGTCGAGCGAAAGAGCTTTGACCTCGGCTCCCAACCTCCACCGCAGCAGCGAGAGCCGGAGCAGGTAAGCCCGCCGGTCGCTCCTGCATTAGCGGCAAAGCGACCGCGCATTGAACCGTTGTCCACGCCTGCGCCTGCCACGAAAGTTCCCTCGTCCAGGCAACCCGAAAGCTCAGCTTTGAACCTCGCCTTCTCCAAGTATCTGGTCATGGGCGCGGTGATTGTGGTCGCGCTGGCGCTCATCGTTTTTCTGATGGCTCACAAGAGCGGGCCGCAGAACCCGACCCAAAGCAAAGTCGCAGAGAGTAATAAGCCGGCCGAGACCGCCGCCATACAGCAATCACAAAATCAGGCTCCCGCCGCGACCAATCCCACGGAATCCGCACCTTCCGCGGCGTTGCCACCGGCCGCCGCTCCAACCAACGCACCGAACCAGGATGCGGCCAAAGCGAAGGGCAGCCCTGCTGCCAACGATAAGGAGCTGGCAAAAGCCAACAACCCGGCCATCGGCGCGCCACCTAGCGCTGGCCAATGCGGTCAATGCCTCAAAGACCGATGCGGCTTCCAATCGCGTTCGCCTTTCGCAAGGTGTATCGCACGGAATGCTGATGTACGAGATAGCGCCAAAGTATCCAGCGCTGGCACGCTCGGCGCATGTCCAAGGTGAGGTGGTGCTGGCCGTAATTATCGGCAAGGACGGTAGCGTGGCCGATATAAAGGCTGAGAGCGGCCATCCGCTGCTGATTCCTGCGGCGATCGACGCGGTGAAGCATTGGCGGTACAAGCCGTATAAGCTCAACGGCAAGCCGGTCGAGGTGGACACCCGAGTCATCGTGAACTTCACGCTCACCAACCAGTAGCTCGCCCTACGTCAGCTGCCGCTCGAAGACGACCAGAAAGTTGAGTTCAAGGCAAATAGCACGCCGCCGCCCACCCATTGCGCCCAGCGTTTGGGCACGAAGAGAGCCAGGAGTATAGGAGGAAACATCGCCAGTGAGGTCAGGCTCTCCACCCTCAGACGGGCTGCACCGGGCAAGGCAAAAAGGCTGATTGTCCAGAATGGCCAGACATTCGTAGGCGATCCATGACCTAGAGGTTCGAGCCACCTGCAGCCAGGCCGGCGGGCCCAAAGCTTCCCGACCGTGCCGCTGGCGCGAAAAATATTGATTTTCGAATCCTTGTTTTCATCGACTTAGCGCACATTTCGCAGGTAAAATCTTGAGCCCGTGGGACTTACAGGCAAAATCTAGATTTCAAAGAACTTAGCTTGGACGCATCGATTCGCTGGAACTGGCGCAAGCTCCGCTGTCCTTGGAGGGAGTTTATGGGTTGCTGTAGTGATGCGCACTGGAAAAGTGTCGGGCAGACGTTACGAAGGTGGTGGAAATTCCCGAAATGGGAGTGAGAGAACCGATCATCCCAAGGAGTCTTGGGCCACCAGCCTCACAGGCAGGCAAGCTGGTGGCCCATCAGGCTCACGGTTTCCAAACGAAGCCGTGACACGTTACCGCGTCACAGTAGTACCCCATGACGGTTCCGAAGTCATTGAGACCCACCGGGACTGTTCCTTCTCCGGGGTCGGTGCCGGCACCGGGAATATCAAACGTAGTGATATTTCCACGCCTGCTGCGGACAAAGCCGTGGTACACGCCGCTGGGATCGAAGTAGTCTCCCGTGATCTCGCCCCAAACATTGTTGTTTGCTGGTTCGGTGCCCGATGCGCCCGGTACGTCGAACGCCGTGAAAGAGCCGTTAGCATCGCGCACAAAACCGTGCTCAGTGGAAACCGTGTCCAAGTAAAGTCCGATGGCGTCGCCCTCCAGATTGATGCTGTACGCATAGGTGCCATTGACGGCGCCGGGTGCGTCGAACTTGACGATCTGGCCACTGGTTTTGCGCAAATAGCCGTGAGAGATATCATCTGCGTCGACGAATTGACCCGTGACGATCCCAAATGCGTTGATGCAAGTGAAGTAGCAACCCTGGGAAGGGATCGATCCGCCAGGAATGTCGTAACTGGTGAACTTTCCGTTGGCGGTGCGCAGAAAGGCATGACGGACGTTGCTTGGGTCGCGATAAACTCCAACCGCTGTGCCCTCCAGGTTGATGCTAATGAGGATGGTGCGAATTGAGCCGGGGAAATCTACCGTGGTGAAGCGCCCGCGATAGTCGCGCAGGAAGCCATGAACGTGGTCGTTGGCGTCAGAGTAAGCGCCGGCGATGGTACCGAACACATTCATGCTCAGGGCCTGTGTGCCGACGCTGCCGCCTGCATCCGGAACGTCGATGGTGGTGATGTGGCCTTGCGGGGTGCGCAGGAACCCGTGGGAGATGCCAGCCGCGTCGATGCTAAAGCCGGTTATCGTGCCATCGTCGAGAATGACGGCGGGTTGTACGACCCCGACGGCACCCGGCGGGTCAAAGGTGGTTATCGTCTGTGCAGAAGTTGGAATTGTTATCGCCAGGGTGGCGACAACAAGGGCGAAAAACACAAGCAAGCGTTTCATTTGCCATCCTCATGCTCAAAGCTTGGATTTGCTAGCTCCGAGTGAGGCTGAGTTTGCCGCTACTCCAAAGGGGAGTCGATGCGCCAGCGGTCATCTGCGGGTAATTTGGAAATCACCCCGGTAAGTGGTTGAGTCCGTAGCTGCAAATCAGCATGCTAGGCGAGGGGTAAGCACAGTAGTACGATTACGGGCACTCTGCAGAAGTTATGTGATGGAGCAGACCCTGCAACGCCGGGTGCGTTTTGGCGACTACGAGCTCGACCCTCGGGCCGGAGAACTGCATAAGAACGGCCAAGGCACGGTTTTACAGGAGCAGCAGCTCAAGGTCCTGCTGATGCTGATCGAGCGGCGGGGTGAGATCGTCACCCGCGACGACATCAAGAACAAGCTTTGGCCCAATGACACGGTGGTCGAATTCGATCACGGAATCAACAGCACAATCAGGAACCTGCGGCGTGCGCTGGAAGATAACGCGCAGGACTCCAAATACATTGAGACTGTGGCCCGCAGGGGCTATCGGCTGATGGTGCCGGTGGAGTGGATTGGAGCGGAGTATCGTGCCGGCAAAGAGCCCTCCGCTAACTCTGGCGAAAGCTCGGACCCAGACTGCGAAGCTCTTCCCAAAGCCAGGCTGAAAATCGGGAGCCTCACCGGCACGGTGGTCTCTCACTACCGCGTGCTGGAGGTCATCGGCGGCGGCGGCATGGGGCTGGTCTATCGCGCTGAAGACCTGAAGCTGGGCCGCGCGGTGGCGCTGAAGTTTCTGCCGGAAGAGGTGGGCGACGATCCCAAGGCGCGCGAGCGCTTCGGGCGCGAGGCGCACGCGGTCTCGGCGCTCGAATCACCCCAACATCTGCTCCATCTACGATTTCGATGAGTACGACGGCCATCTCTTCATCGCGATGGAATTGCTGCATGGCAAGACGCTACGCGAGCATCTTGCCGATGGGCGCTTTCGACTGAGTGAGCCGGAGGGGTTGGAGATCGCGATCCAGATTGCGTTGGGGTTGGAAGCTGCGCACGAGAAGGGAATCATCCATCGCGATATCAAGCCGGCCAACATCTTCATCACCGAAAAGAAAGTGGCGAAGATTCTGGATTTTGGGGTGGCGAAAGTAATTCAGCTTTCCGAACTGGTGGAAGTGCCGGACTTTAGTCCGGCGAATGAGAAATCAGCTTTGAAGGGGCGCGGCTTCAGCCGCGCGGTTGCAGCTTCGCTTGAAGATGGGCGGGGGAATCAATCCCCATCGGGATTGATTCCCCCGCAGCCTTCTGGGGATTACCCTCCCGGCGCACCTGAAGGTGCGCCCCTTCAAACGCCCAAAGAGACCAGCCTCACCCGCACCGGTACCGAGCTGGGCACGGCCGGCTACATGTCGCCCGAGCAGGTGCGCGGCGAGCGACTCGACGCCCGCACCGACATTTTCTCCTTCGGTCTCGTTCTCTACGAGATGGCTGCGGGCCAGCGCGCTTTCAGTGGCGAGACGGCTGTAGTAGTACGGGATGCAATTCTGAATAACTCGCCGGCTCCGATGCGTGACCTTGATTCAACACTCTCCACTAGACTTGTAACGATCATCGACAAATGCCTAGAGAAAGAACGTGAGCGGCGATACCAAAGCGCAGCAGAAGTTCGCACCGCTTTGCAGGATGTTAAGAAGGGGGCAGAAAACAAAGCCCGAAGAAGAATTCTTTTCGGATGGGCAACCGGCGTTCTGGTCCTTGTGGCGCTTGCCATCGGATTTTCTCTGCGCCGGGCTTCTCACGCTCCCAGGCTGGGCGCAAGCTCCTCCCTGCAGGTGCGTCAACTGACGGAAAGCGGCAAGTCATATCGGGTGGCTGTAACTCCTGATGGCAGCTACGTCGCCTATGTGAAAAAAGAAGCCGGAAACTATGAATTGCGTCTGTTGCAGGTTGCCACCGAGCGCGACGTACAGCTTCTTTCCGGCGGGCCGCAGCGAATCAACAGCCTTCACTTTTCTCGGGATGGCAACTTCCTGTACTTCCTGCGCGTACTGGATCCGGCGAAGGATCCCTATGCTTCAGGAGTATTTCGAATCGGCACTCTTGGTGGCCCAGTAACCACGTTGGCGACGGATGCTCGCACGATTGATGAGCGCGCCAACAGCGTCACGGTGTCGCCGGATGGCAAGCAGATAGCCTATATCGCGCAAACGGCAAGCGAATCTCTCATCGTAGCTATCGATCTCGACGGTTCCAACCGTCGCGTGCTTGCAGAGCGTCCCGTTACCGTAGCCTTCTGGTTCGTAGAATGGTCGCCATCACAGGACACTCTGGCTGCCGTTGCCAATCTCGAGGACTCCATGGCGCTGTTCAGGGTTGACCTGCCAACTGGCTCGCTGCGAGACCTGAGCGGCACTGGCTGGACGATCGGCCAGCCCGCGTGGAGTTCGGATGGTTCTACCATCTTCGCTCCCGGGATCGAGGACGCGAATACGATCATGCAGATATGGGCATTTGACGCACGCAGCGGAACTCACCGGACTTTAACATCAAGTTCGATCTGGTATTACGAATGGACCCTTTCGGCGACGGCCACCGGTGATTTGATTGCGAACACGTTCGCAGCAGACACGAACCTTTGGAATACGGATCACGCTGGAAGGCTGGTTGCGATACCCACGTTACGGGGCGAAGGGTTTATCAGCGCGGTTTGGGTGGACAACCGCATCGTGACTGGCGGCACGAACGAGATGGCGGTGCATGATCCTGATGGCCGCAACCCTACCAAGCTTCGGGGTTATTCATCCCTTTACCGGCAACTGGCACGATGCGGCGCTGATCATGTGGTTTATTGGGCGAGTGACGCCAAACGCAAATCCCACATTGCACGAACCGACATCACTACCGGATCATCGTCGGCAATCACGGACGGCCCTTTCGAGCTTCAACCCACGTGTACGCCCGACGGTTCCACACTGGTGTTTGTTCATTGCTCGGACAAGGGAGACCATTGTGCTCTCACCCGCAAATCTCTCGATTCCGGCCAGTCACTCGAGCTGTACCAATTCGATCCCGCCGACGATATCTCGGAGGACCAGAGCCCCAGTATTTCGCCAGACGGCAAAAGCGTTTTGTTTCCGAGATACACACAAGACGGAGATCCCTACGAATGGGCAGCGATCGTTCCCATCGCAGGAGGAGAGGTGAAGAAGCTTAGAATGCCAATCGCGGCCGACCAGACCATCCGCTTCCGATGGGCCCCCGATGGCAAGTCGATCCTGTACTCCCGAAATGAGGGCGGAGTCGGAAACATCTGGTCGGTGCCGCTTGCTGGCGGCGCTCCCAGGAAAATCACGAACTTCGATACCGACCAAATCATCTTCGCGTTCGATGTGTCGCCGGACAATCGCCTGGTCATCTCACGGGGCAACTGGATCAGCGACGTGGTGCTTATTAAGAACGTGAGAGAAGGAACAGGCCAGGCCGCCGCAACGGCTAACTAGCTGGGCGCTTCAAGCGGCACAACCCCGATTTGCATCCCTAGTAGTAGTCTTCGTCTCCCCTGCACCAATCCCGTCAGCCCAATCAGTTGTGGTGTGCCGAAATGGGCACCACTAGTCGCACGTCAATGACCGAACGATGAAATTTCCCACGAAAGTGTGACTTTCCGCTTGACAGGCAACAGCTTGGGAGTAAACTTCTTCTCAAGTGGTAGAAAGTGGGAGACGGTGGTAAATCCGATCAGCTAACCAGCCGATCAGTGGCCCAGTGGTCCTCCCGGTGGAAGCTTAAGTCGTACATGGTTCCTTTCGCCAATCGCGACTCGCAACCGGATCGAAGCTGCCACATGGGGTGCAACACAAGGCCGACCTCCTCTCCCGGAAACGACGTAAGCGGCGATGTTTCGCGGCACGCATTTAACCCGGCTCGACGACAAAGGGCGCCTCAAGGTGCCGGCGGAATTCAAGCGCCTGCTCGACGAACGTTATGGAACGCAATTCTACATAACCAGCTGGGATGGCAAAAGTGCCAAAGTTTATCCCATGGAAGAGTGGGAGGCGATCGAGCGCAAGCTGGTGGCGCTGCCCACGTTCAATCCGGCGAAAGAGAAGTTGCTGAAGCGCACCAGTTATTACGGCCAGACGGTGGAGTTCGATGGACAAGGTCGTCTGCTGCTGCCACAGATCATTCGCGAGTCGGCTGACTTGCGGGGTGAAGTGGCGGTGGGCGGACGGTTGACTCATCTGGAAGTTGCAAACGCGGAAGCACTCCGCAAGGAAGTGCAGGAGCCGTTTACCACCGAAGATGAAGAGACCCTGGGCGGGTTGGGCATATAGCGCGGCGGGTTCCATTCGCGATCTCGAGCGAGGAGTGAATGGACAACGAGTTTCAAGAAACCGACAGCCCTCAAGAGGGCAGACATGGCGAGAAGGAATTTGGCCATGTCCCGGTTCTTTTACAACAGGCGATCGAATTTCTAGCCGTACGGCGCGGCGGAACCTATATCGACGCGACTTTGGGCTTGGGCGGGCACAGTTGGGAAATCGCAAAGCTCCTCGGCGCACAGGGTCGTTTGATTGGCTTCGATAAGGATCCGGCAGCGCTGGAGCGGGCGCGCGAGCGGCTGATGTCGCCTCCCACAGGGTGGGAGTCGGAGTGGCCGCGCATCGAGTTGGTGCATGCATCGTTTGCAGAAGTTGCGCAACACGTTGCGGCAGGCGCGGCAGATGGGCTGCTGGCTGACCTGGGCGTGAGCTCGATGCAGCTGCAGAATCCGGAGCGCGGATTTAGTTTTCAGGCCGAAGGGCCCCTGGATATGCGAATGAATACGCAAGCGGGGCAGACGGCCGAACAAGTGGTAAACCGCTTCGACGAGCGCGAGCTTGCCGATGCGATTTACGAATTCGGTGAGGAAAGGAGGTCGCGGAGAATCGCCAGAGCCATTGTTCGGGCGCGGCCGATTACCACTACTGCGCAGCTTGCGCAGGTCGTATCGGCTGCGGCCCGGCCAATGAATCAAGCTGAGCGGCGGATTCACCCGGCGACCAAGACCTTTCAGGCTCTCCGAATTCTGGTGAACCGTGAGCTTGAGGACCTTGCGTTGCTGCTTCGTGCGGAGGCTGCGCCGCGGGTGCTGCGTGCGGGTGGAAGGCTGGTGATTATCAGCTTCCACTCCCTCGAGGACCGAATTGTGAAAGACGCGTTACGGGACGGCGCACGCGATGGTCGGTACCAGGTGCTGACGAAAAAGCCCGTAACTGCTGAAGAACAAGAGATCGATCGTAATCCGCGGTCGCGCAGCGCGAAGCTGAGGGCGGCGGTGAAGTTGTAACTTTCGAAGTTTTGCACATTTTCCACTGAGATATTCACATGCTGTGAGCAGGCGGTGACACAGCGTAGGAGTTGCTGAAATGGCAGCAGGTGTTCTGTACCCCAGTCTCACAATGTCGGAGCCCGTTGACGCCAGCCAGCAGAACATGGAGCCGGTTGGGACGTTTATCGGTACTCCGGAAATCTATTTTGCCAAGCGTATCGACAACTCGCGGGTGCTGAAGGTGGTCGATCCGAAGCGGCGTCGCGACCTGGCGTTGTTTGCTGGTGCTCTGAGCGTGCTTCTGATGTTTGCCATGATTTACGTGTGGCAGCACTTCAGCGCGATCGAGTACGGCTACAAGATTGAGCAGCTCAAGTCGGAGCGCGAAGCCATTATGGAATCGAATCGCTCGCTCAAGCTGGAGGAGTCGTCGCTGCGCGATTTGTCGCGCATTGATACCCTGGCGCGGCAGATGGGGTTGCAACCTCCTACAGCCGGGCAGCTCGAAATCATGGATTCGACTGTGAACGATGCCGGAGCGCCGGTCATGGCGAAGGCGACCGGAATCATGGTGGTCTCAGCCCTGCAGTAGAGACTTCCAGAAGTCACTGACCTGCCAGCGGCTGTCCCACAGGGTGGGACAGCCTTTTGTCACGTAAATGGAGTGAAGTTGGCAACACGACCGAAGCCCGAATCCAAGGTTCCCACCCGGCGCTTACTGTTCTTTGCCGGGATGCTGGTGCTGTGGATTGGCGCCGTCTGTTCCGGCTGGTGCAGATGCAGGTATTGCAGTACGGCGAGTGGGAGCAGCGGGCCTCCGTCAGCAGAGCCGCACCATCACGGTCGAGCCGCGCCGGGGGGTGATCTACGATCGCAACGGTGCAGAACTGGCGATGTCGATCGATGTGGATTCGATCTTCGCCGTCCCCAGCGAGATACCTGAGCCGGAAACGACAGCCAGCATTCTCGGCAACGTTCTGCATCTCGACCCAGAAGAAGTTCTGGCGCGCATGAAGGCCTCGCGCAACTTCGCCTGGGTGTTGCGACGGGTGGACGCGGAGACCAGTGAGCGTGTGCGCAACCTCAACCTTAAGGGCATCTACGTCCGCAAGGAGCCGAAGCGGTTTTATCCCAAGCGTGAATTGGCGTCGCAGGTGATGGGGTACGTCGGCATTGACGATGAAGGGCTGGGCGGGATCGAACTGGAATTCAACGATGATCTGATGGGGATTCCGGGCCGCGAACTGATCTCGGTCGACGCTCGCCGCAAATGGTTTGGCCGGGTTGAGCGGCAGCCCCAGCCGGGCCAGAACGTGGTGCTCACCATCGACAGCACCATCCAGTACATCGCAGAGAAGGAACTGGCGCAGGGTATTGCCGACACCAAAGCAATCGCCGGAACGGTAGTGGTGCAGAATCCCCGCACCGGTGAAATCCTGGCGCTCGCCAATTACCCAACCTTCAATCCCAACGTCTTTAACCAGGTGCCCAAAGAAGCCCTGAAGAACCGCGCCGTGAGTGACGTGTACGAGCCGGGCTCGGTGTTTAAGACCGTCACCTACTCTTCCGCGCTACAGGAGCACCTGATCAAGCCCGACGATCACGTCGACTGCCAGAACGGCTCGATCAACGTGTTCGGCATGCAGATTCACGATCACGAGCGGCTGGGCACCATCACCATTGCCGAGGCTTACGCGCACTCGAGCGACGTGGCTGCGATCAAGGTGGGAATGAAGCTGGGGGACGATCGCTTCTACCACTACATCAAGGACTACGGGTTTGGCGCGACCACGGGCATTGAATTGCCGGGTGAAACGCGCGGACTGTCGAAGCCGGTGAATCGCTGGTCGAAAGTATCGATCGGCGCTATCTCCATGGGGCAGGAGATCGGCGTCACGCCGTTACAGATCATTTCGATGGTTTCGACAATTGCGAACGATGGCATTTACACGCCGCCACGTATCGTGGCCGGCGAACTGCCTCCCAATGAAGGCCCGAAGCAGGTGGTCTTCCATCCTGCGCAACAGCATCGCGTTGTCTCTGCCGAAACCGCCGTCACCATGAAGAAGATGATGGAGGGCGTGGTGGAATTCGGCACGGCGCGTCGCGCTGCTCTCGACGGCTATAGCGTCGCGGGCAAGACGGGCACGGCGCAGAAGGTTGATCCGAAGACGGGGACCTATTCGAAGACCAAGTACATTGCGTCGTTTGTCGCGTTTTCGCCGGTGAATGAGCCGGCACTGACCATTGCGGTGATCCTGGACTCAGCCGAAGGCCTGCATCAAGGCGGACAGGTTTGCGCACCGATCTGGCGACGCATCATGCAGCAGTCGCTGGAATACATGCATGTTCCACACGATCTCGAGATTAAGGACGTGAAGCGACAGGCGCTGCTGGCATCGAAAGCGGCAGACATCGATGAGAGCTCGGACCACCTCGGCCCAGCAATGGTGATGGGCGATGATGCGAACGTCGGCACGACGGTCGGCGCTGCCAAGGATACGCCCGCAGCGGCTCCCGCAGGCGGGGCGAAGCTGGTTGACGCTGCGGCGCATCAGCCGGTCACGGCTTCCGAAACAACTGCGGCTATCCCTGAAATGCCGATATCTGACAATGTGGCACCTGTGAGCGATGCTTCTTCGGGCAAAGGCACGGTCATCGTAGACGTGAACAGCGGGCCGGTGGTGCCGTCGTTTGTAGGGAAGACCATGCGCAGTGCTGTCGAGACGGCACAGCAGACAGGGTTGGAGATCAACGTCATCGGTAGCGGTATAGCGCGCCAGCAATCGCCGCCACCCGGCAGCCATCTACCTCCCGGGCAGAGGGTAATGGTGCGGTTCACGCGCTGACTTTACCGAACAAGCAGAAATACGTAAGGGCAACCCTTGGCGGGCTGCCCTTTTTGAATTAGTAAACCGCTGACGGTTCAACAGCGGTTGCCGGCCTTCGCTAAGATAGTGGCATAACCAACTATTCATTTCGCCGTTGGATTCAACCATCAAGGAGAGCCGGTGATGAAGGGAATGTGTACTTTGGCGTGCCTGACCGTCCTTATCTCGTTATCGCTCCTGAGCCATGCGGCAAATGCGAACAGCGATGTGCAATTCAAGGCCATTTACGAGAAGGAATGGGCGTGGCGGCAGTCGCAGCGTGGCGAAGAGGACGATGACGGAGCGCCCGCTCACAGAAAGGTCCAGGCGCAGCTTCCGAAGGTCGATGCGGCGACCGAAGAAGCCAAGCTTAGCTATTGGACAAACGTATTGCGGCAGCTCGACGGTATAAGCGCTTCGGCGCTGTCGCCCGCGGAACAGGTCAACTACGCGGTTTACCGCTCGCAGATCCAGGGGTTAGTGAATAGCCAGAAGTTTCGCGAATACGAGATGCCGTTTAACTCCGATTCGGCATTTTGGTCAGGCATCACGTACACGCCGCGCCAGCCCTTTCACACGTTACAGGACTACAAGAACTACATTTCGCAGTTGAATGACGTTCCGCGCTTCTTCAGCGAGGAAATGGTCAACATGCAGGCGGGGTTGAAGCGCGGCTTCACGCCTCCACAGGTGACGCTGATTGGGCGCGAGTCGTCGATCGCTTCCATTGCGAACGCCAAGACTCCCGAAGACACCGTCTTCTACGAGCCGTTCAAGAAGATGCCGGCCAATATTCCGGTTGACGAGCAAGCGAAGCTGCGCGAACAGGGTGCCAGTGAGATTCGCGACAAGGTGATGCCGGCCTACGCTGAACTGCTGAAGTTTGTGCGCGACGAATACATTCCTAACGCGCGCAAGACGCTTGCCGCCGAAGATTTGCCCGAGGGCAAGGCGTACTACCAGTCGCAGATCCTGGAGTACACCACAACCGATCTCACGCCAGCCCAAATTCACCAGATCGGTCTCGACGAGATGGCCAAGATCCGTGCCGAGATGCAGGCCACTATGAAGGAGACAGGATTTAAAGGAGACTTGCCGGCATTCCTGCACTTCCTGCGCACCGATCCGCAGTTCTATGCCAAGACTCCGGAAGAGTTGCTGATGCGGGCGGCCTACATCGCGAAGGAGTTCGACGGCAAAGCGTCACAGTACTTTGGCTACCTGCCACGTGAGCGCTTCGCGATTAAGCCGGTACCGGCGGATCAGGCGCCCTTCTACACCAGTGCTCGCGGCGGTCCGGGCATCTACCTGGTGAATACCTACGACCTGGCGTCGCGTCCTTTATATAGTCTGCCTGCGCTGACGCTGCACGAGTCCGCGCCGGGGCACGCGTTTCAGATTCCCATCGCGATGGAGCACAAGAACGTGCCGCGCTTCCGCCAAGGTTACATTTCGGCCTATGGCGAGGGTTGGGCGCTCTACTGTGAGCGGCTGGGCACCGAAATGGGGATGTATCACACGCCGTACGAAACCTTCGGCATGCTGAGCTACCAGGCGTGGCGAGCGTCGCGACTGGTGGTCGACACCGGCATCCACTCACAAGGGTGGACGCGCGAGCAGGCGCAGCAATACATGCGCGATAACACGGCGCTCTCTGACCACGAGATCGAAACCGAAGTCGACCGTTACATTTCGTGGCCCGGCCAGGCACTGTCGTATTACCTGGGTGAGATGTCGATTCAGAAAAGCCGCCGCAAGGCAGAACAGGCTTTGGGCGAGAAGTTCAACATTCGCGCCTTTCACGACTCGGTTCTGGAGCTAGGGTCGGTGCCGTTGCCGGTGCTGGAAGAGCATATCGACAAATTTATTCAGGCGGGAGGCAAGGGGCCTTATCCGGATATGGAGTAGGAGGAGGCGGACGGGCGGAGACCGTGAGATGCGGAGCCTGCGAGCAGTTCGCGCGAGCACATCGAGGACTGCCCCTCTTGTCCTGAGCCCGAAGGGCACCATTTGTTGTAGCCGTGGGCGTCAGCCCGCGGTTGCGGAGCCGTAACGAATCCCGAGCCGCGCCAGCGGCGGCACTGCTCATCCCAGGAAGTCCTCAGGGTCGAAAGCCGCGCCCGAGCGTTTTAACAGGGCCAGATATTCATCCTCGAAGGGCCGTACCCGATGATGCTCCTTCTGATTGGCGATATATTTCTTCACCGTTGTAAGCTGCGATGGGCTGACGCTGACGCCCGCGTAGCCGTCCTGCCATGCGAACAGACGAGTGGTGGTCCTGACGAACCGCGATGAATTTGCCTTGATGTCTCGCATAACATCGGAAATGTTCCGCACGGGAGGCAACGCCAGCAGGAGGTGAACGTGATTGTTGGTGCCGCCGATCGCGAGCAAATCAAAATGACAGTTTCGTGCGATGCCGCGTATATACGCCCAAACCGAGGCAGGGTCATTGATCGTAGGCTCGCGATGTTTGGTGGCGAAGACGCAATGGAGGTAATTCAGGACGTAAGAGCGGGACATGGTTGGGATTGGAGCATTTTTTTTGTTTCGCGTTCTGTGACGGGCGTCATTGAGGATTGTGCCGCCGCTGACGCGGCTCGGAGTTTTCTTCGGGACGCTCACCGCGGGCTAACGCCCACGGCTCAAACAAATGTCGCCCTGCGGGCTAACAGCCACGGCTCACACCATTGGCTACCGGGGGCTAACTCCCCACGGCCCACACAAAGCGCGCCCTTCGGGCTAACGGTCGCTCTGTGATCCACCCACCTGCTCAATCGCTGCCTGAAGATATCGCCTGATGAAAGGCCGTTCCAGTTCGCTCTGGTGGTGAAACGTGATGTGCCTAATCGCCTTGCCTTTGCCGATCAGCACTCGGTTAGGGTCTGGCAGCTGTGCGCCGCGGTTGAATCCTAGATTGACGTGAGTGGCATAGGTCACGACATGGCAAATTCGTCTTTTAGCGGCTTACCGGTGAACGAGAACGCAATTGCGAGCGCATAACCTTTGACGATCGATTCGATCGCGTCGGGTGCTTGCTCCAGAACGATCCCGCGGAGGGCCAACGTGAGGTCGCAGATGTGCGGATCGTAAGCGGCGAGATAGCTCAAGAGTTGACGATCCGGTGGACGGGTCATTCGGGCAGACTAGCACAGGCTGCAAGGTGGGTCTGGGCGAGTCGAGGGCAGGCAGTTCCATAATGGGTAACCGCTTGCGATGGAGGCATCCCGGCAGCCAGAAGCCCGACTATAATCCCCTCAGAATGAACTTTCTAAAGCTGTTGGACGGGGCGGAATACATCGCGCAGCAGGGTGACCCCGCGATCGCCGGACTTGACTATGACAGCCGTCGCGTCAAGCCGGGATGGTGTTTTTTGGCCATCAAGGGCGAGACCACAGACGGCAACCTTTATATAGATAAGGCGACTGGCGGCAGGGGCGATTGCTATTGTGAGCGATTCGTTGCCGCCACGGCCGGGTATTTCATGGGCGCAGGTGATAAACGGCCGGCGGGCGCTGGCACGTCTGAGCGCGAATTTCTATCACCGCCCCGCGGAGAAGCTGAAAATCACCGGCATCACCGGGACCAACGGTAAGACCACAACGTCGTTCATCCTGCACCGTATGCTGCAAGCGGCGAAGCGCAAGACCATGCTGGTGGGCACCGTGGAGTATCGCATCGGGGACGAGATATTACCTTCCCCGCACACCACTCCCGAGTCGCTGGAGCTGAACCAACTGTTCGCGCGCGCGCTCAGCGCCGGATGCACCGAAGCAGTGATGGAAGTTTCCTCGCACGCGCTGGAGCAGGGAAGAGTGTACGGAATCCCATTCGATGTGGCACTGTTCACCAATCTCACGCGTGACCATCTCGACTATCACGAGACCATGGAGAACTACTTCGCGGCCAAAACTATCTTGTTCAAAGGCTCGGGAGTTGAGCCGCCGCGCGCTGCCGTGGTGAACATTGAAGACGCGTACGGGCGCGAGTTGTTGAAGCTCTGCAAGAAGCAAGAAGAGCTGATTACGTACGGGATTGACCAAGGCGACTTCCACGCTCGCGACGTAAAGATTGAGCACAACGGCGTGCAGTTCACGCTGGTGACACCGCAAGGCGAGCTTCCTATCTATACTCCGCTGCTGGGACGAGTGAACTTGTACAACCTCATCGCTGCATCGGCGGCTGCGTATGCGCGCAATATCGATTTCACAGCCATGGCGGAAGCGGCCGACCAGATCGCGCAGATCGCCGGGCGCTTTGAGCGGGTCGATGCCGGGCAGCCGTTCACCGTCATCGTTGATTACGCGCACACGCCTGATGCGCTGTTCAATCTTACGGCGCTGGCGCGGGACTTCGTTCAGCAGCGCGGTGGGCCGGGCCGGGTGATCACCGTGTTCGGCTGCGGCGGCGACCGCGATCGCAGCAAGCGCCCGATGATGGGAGAGGCGGCCGGCAACGGCAGCGATTTCGTGGTCCTGACCAGCGATAATCCAAGAAGCGAGAACCCAGTCAACATCATGAACGACGCTCTACCGGGAATTCAGCGCAGCGGTGCCAAGTACACGCTTGAGCCCAGTCGCAAGAAGGCGATTGAATTGGCGATCAATGAAGCGAGCGCCGGCGACATTGTTCTGATCGCGGGCAAGGGGCACGAGAAGATTCAAGTCACGCGCGAGGGCACGCTGCCCTTCGACGATGTGCAGGTCGCGCGCGCCGCGCTGGAACACGCAGGATATGGGACGCAGGCAGCCCATCCTGCTAGCGTATGAAGCTCGCATTATGGCGAGCGGCGGAGTTCATGCCGGCGACCGGCGACTTCAACGGTGAAGCGGTCGCGGCTGGGTACTCCATCGACTCCCGTACGACTCAGCCCGGGGAGCTGTTCTTCGCTGTCAAAGGCGAGCGGCATGACGGGCACGACTTCGTTGAAGCTGCGCTTCAGGCTGGAGCCGTTGGCGCCGTCGTGCAATCGGAACAGGCACAACGTTTCGCCGATAAATCCCGCCTGCTGCTGGTCGATGACACGCTGACAGCTCTTCAGCGGTTGGGAGCGGCGGTGCGCCGGCTGTGGGCGAAGCCGCTAGTCGGCGTGACCGGATCGGCCGGCAAGACGACAACCAAGGAAATCATTGCCCACGTGCTCTCCACGCGGCACCGGGTGTTGAAGTCGCAAGGCAATCTTAATAACCAGTTTGGAATGCCGTTGCAACTGCTCAAGCTCGATCACGAGCACGAGATGGCGGTCATCGAGATGGGCATGTCGCACGCGGGCGAGATACGGGACCTGGCGGCACTGGCGGAGCCGAACTGCGGGGTGGTAACCATGGTCGCCCCGGTACACCTCGAGTTTTTCGAATCCATCGCAGGGATTGCGCGCGCGAAATATGAGCTGATCGAATCATTACCTGCAGACGGCATTGCGGTGCTGAACGCCGATGACCCTTACGTATCGCAGTTCGGGCGCGACTTCCACGGCAGCGTTGTCACCTTCGGACTCCACAAGCCGGCAGCTGTGACCGCCAAGAATATCGAGGCACACGGCTCGGCCGGGTCGGTCTTCGATGTGGTTGTCGAAGAACACCTGGTGCGAGGAAGCTTGTCGCTGCTGGGCGAGCACAGCATCTACAACGCGCTGGCTGCGATCGCGGTCGGGCTGGAGTACGGAGTGCCGCTGGAGGCGGCCGTGCAATCGCTGGCGTCGCTTACCGCCGGAGACAAACGCGGCGAGGTGCTGCATGTCGGTGGGGCGACGGTCATCAACGATTGCTACAATTCGAATCCGAAAGCTCTGGAAAGCATGATTCGTTCGCTGGCGCAGTTCCAGGCGCAGCGGCACATCGTTGTTGCTGGCGAGATGCTGGAGCTGGGATCGTCGGGAGAAGCCTTGCATCGTGACAGCGGCCGGCATATGGGACGCTACGGAATCACCAAGCTGCTGGGTGTGCGGGGGCTGGCGAAGTCCATGGTCGAAGGCGCGCGCGAAGCGGGCGTAGACGCCGAGTTCGTCGCGACTCCCGAGGAAGCGGGCGAGTGGTTGAAGCGCGAGGTTGAGTCGGGCGACGCGGTCCTTATTAAGGCATCGCGCGGCGTGCGCCTGGAGCGAGCGCTGGAGCTGTGGATGAAGCGTCGGTCGGCAAATCCGGCCAGTCGCCATCTGACAGCTTATTAACAGTTGGTCTGCGCTTAAGCCGAAACTGAGTCTTTAGACGGGGAATGATTTGCTCTATTGGCTGCTATATCAGCAAGGCTTTCTGGTCTTCCATATCGGTCCGTTCCGTATCTTCCGCTATTTGACCTTCCGCACCACCTTCGCCAGCCTTACCGCGATGTTTATGGGACTGGTGGTCGGCCCAGCGGTAGTGCGCCGGCTGCGTGAATTCCAAATCGGCCAATACATCCGCGAGGAGGGGCCCAAGGCGCATCAGAAGAAAGCCGGAACGCCGACCATGGGAGGCGTGCTGATCGTCGTCGCCATGGTGGTCCCAACGCTGCTGTGGGCGGACCTCAGCAATCGCTTTGTCTGGATCGCTGTTTTTTCCACCCTGGTGTTCGGAGCCATCGGATTTGCCGACGACTATTTGAAGGTGATCCACCGGCGCAACCTTGGTCTCAGTGCTCGAGCCAAGCTGGCGTACCAATTCGCCGCCGCTTTTGCGGTGGCTATCACCCTCATCGCCTTACAGCACTACGGGCTATACTCCACTCGGCTGATTGTCCCGTTTTTCAAGCGTTTTCGGCCGGACCTGGTCATCAGCAGCTGGCTGCACACGCCGTGGTGGCCGCTGGCGTTTCTGCCTTTCTTCATCTTTGTTGCGCTCATCATCGTCGGTTCCAGCAATGCCGTGAACCTCACGGACGGCCTTGATGGCCTGGCGATCGGCTGTACGGTGATCGCGGCTGGGGCGCTTACCGTCCTGACCTATGTCAGCGGCCACGCGGTTTTTGCCGACTATCTGGAACTGGCCAAAATGCCGCAGGTCTCGGAACTCACCATTTTCTGCGGCTCCATGGTCGGCTCGGCCATTGGCTTCCTCTGGTACAACGCGCATCCGGCTGAGATCTTCATGGGCGACGTAGGCTCGCTCGCCCTGGGAGGCGCCATCGGCACCGTCGCAGTCCTGATCAAGCAGGAGCTGCTGCTGCCTTTTATTGGCGGCATCTTCGTAATCGAGGCGCTGTCGGTCATCCTGCAAGTCGGCTCGTACAAGTTGCGCAAAAAGCGCATTTTCAAAATGGCCCCCATCCATCACCACTTCGAACTGCTGGGCTGGAGCGAGTCGAAGGTCATTGTGCGCTTCTGGATTGCCTCGCTGGTGTTTGCACTCTTTGCTCTCACCACACTGAAATTACGCTAGCGGCTCGCGAAAGTGGCACAATGAGAACTTCGGGCTTCACCGATGGATATCAACGGCAAACGCGTTCTGGTCGTCGGGCTGGGAAAGTCCGGCGTGGCTTCCGCCCTGTTTCTACACCAACGGGGCGCTCGCGTCTCCGTGTCGGATGCGAAGTCTCCCGAGCAGCTTCGCAATGAGATCCCCGCACTCCTCGATGCCGGCATCACGGTTGAAACCGGTCAGCACGGCGACCGCACCTTCCGCGAGCAGGACCTGATCGTCATCAGTCCGGGCGTGCCGTTCGACATGCCGCAACTTGCGCGAGCCCGCGAGCGAGGGGTTCCGATCATCGGCGAAGTCGAGCTGGCCTCTCGCTTTCTGAAGGGCAACATCGTCGCCGTCACCGGCTCCAACGGCAAAACGACCACGACGACGCTGGCTGGAGACGTTCATTGCCGCCTCGGGACGCGACACACTGGTGGGCGGCAACATCGGAACGCCTGTTATCACCTTCGTCGATAGCGCAACTGACCAAAGCTGGATTGTGCTGGAGATCAGCAGCTTTCAGTTGGAGAGTGTCGAGAGCTTCCGGCCCAGGATTGCAGTCGTGCTGAACGTAACGCCCGACCATCTCGACCGGCATTACAGCTTTGAAAACTACACGGCTGCCAAGGCGCGCGTCTTCGAGAACCAGGCAGAAGAGGATTTCGCGGTATTGAACGCCGATGATCCGACCTGCGTTGCCATGGCGAAAAAGGTGAAGTCTCGCGTGTACTGGTTCAGCCGGCAGCGCGCAGTGGAGCGCGGGGCTTGCGTGCGCGGCAAAGACATCGTCTGGCGCGATGACAAAGGCGAGGAGAACATTCTGCCGGTGAGCGAAATCTCGTTGAAGGGCGCACACAACCTGGAGAACGTGCTCGCGGCCGTGTGTATCGGCATGCTGGTGAAGGCCGAACCGGCGGCTATTCGGCGCGCGGTAGAGGAATTTCGCGCCGTCGAGCATCGCCTGGAGTACGTGGGCACGGTACGCGGCGTCGAGTACTACAACGACTCCAAGGCCACGAACGTCGATGCGACCATTAAGGCCATTCAGTCATTCCCGGGGCGCCTGCACCTGATTCTCGGCGGCAAGGACAAGGGAAGTGACTACACGGTTTTGAACGATCTTCTCTCGCAGCGCGCGAAGCGGGTCTACACCATTGGCGCTGCGGCGGCCAAGATTGAGTCGCAGCTTCGCGGCATCGAGGTGCTGCATTCGGAAACGCTGGAAGCGGCGGTAAAGCGTGCCAGCGAAGAAGCCGAAGCGGGTGACGTCGTGTTGCTCGCGCCGGCTTGTGCCAGCTTCGACCAGTTCGACAGCTACGAACACCGAGGGACGAGTCTTCAAAGAACTGGTGCGCGGTCTGGCCTCCCGCGAAGGCGAACGCCAGGGCGTGAGAACTCCTGCTTCTGGAGGCGTCAGCTAATGGCGAAGCGCGTCAGCGTCGACAAGTGGCTGTTCGGCGTGACCCTGCTGCTGGTGTTTGTCGGCCTGGTGATGGTCTTCAGCGCCTCGGCAGTGATGGCCAAAGAGCGCTTCGGCTCGCCCTACAGCTTCCTGATCAAACAATTGATTGGGGCAGTCGCCGGGGTGATTGCGATGGTTGTAGTCATGAACATCGACTATAAGCAACTGCGCCGCCCGACCGTGGTGTTCAGCTTCCTGGGAACCACGTGCCTGCTGCTGATTGCGGTGTTCTTCTTTCGCGACTCGCACAACACGCATCGCTGGATAAAGTTCGGCCTTCTGTCGTTTCAGCCATCAGAACTGGCGAAACCAGCGATCATCCTTTATCTTGCCTACTTCCTCGAAACCCGTTGGCAGCAGATTACCGACTGGAAGCACGTCCTCCTTCCGGCTGCGGCTCCTTCTGTACTGCTGGCGCTGCTGATTGTGAAAGAGCCTGATCTGGGTACCGCCGTCGCCTGCCTGGCAATCACTGCAGCCGTGCTTTACGTAGCAGGCATGAGGGCGCGATACTTCGCTTATGCATTGGCGGCTTCCGTGGTGCCGCTTTACTTCCTGATCGCGCGCGTTCCCTGGCGCTGGCACCGCATCATGGCATTCATTGATCCGTATAAAGACCCGCAGGGCACCGGATTTCACATCATTCAGTCGATGATTGCGGTCGGCACGGGCGGGCTCACCGGCGCCGGCTTGATGGAAGGCAAGCAGAAGCTCTTTTACCTCCCCGAACCGCATAACGATTTCATCTTCGCCAACATCGCCGAAGAGCTAGGGCTCTGGGGATCGCTGCTGATCGTGACGCTGTTCTGTGTCTTCCTATATCGCGGATTGCGTGTGGCCCTGCGCACCGAAGATCCCTTTGCGCGATTTCTTGCTACCGGCATCACCGCGATGGTTGTAATCCAGGCGCTTATCAACATGAGCGTGGTTCTGGGCATGATGCCGACCAAAGGCATCCCTCTGCCATTTATCTCCTATGGTGTGTCATCCTTATTCATCACCCTGGCCAGCGTGGGAGTTCTTCTGAACATCACACAACAAACCGACTGAGACTATGCACGTCATTATTGCGGGAGGCGGCACCGGCGGCCACGTCATCCCAGCCCTCGCCATCGCCCAGGAACTGCGCTCTCGATATCACGCCGAGGTGAAATTTGTAGGCACGGCGCGCGGCATCGAGACCCGCCTCGTCCCCGCTGCCGGATTCGGATTGCACTTGGTCCAGGTTGGCCAGCTCAATCGCGTGGACATCCGTACCCGGGCGAAGACCCTGTTTGATCTGCCTCGCGCGGTGTTGCAGGCAGCGAAGCTGGTGCGAGAGTTCCGTCCCGACGTGATAGTTGGCGTTGGCGGCTACGCCTCCGGCCCCGCCATGCTGGCCGGCGGACTGATGAATGTGCCCTTGGTCGCCTTTGAGCCAAACTATGTTCCGGGCTTTGCCAATCGTATGCTGGCACCCTTGGTCCAGACTGCGGTCGTGCAGTTTGAAGCGACCTGTCGCTATTTCCGCGACTGCCACGTTACCGGAGTGCCGGTACGGAGCGAATTCTTTCGCGTGCCTCCACGGGCGTCCAATGTACGCCCTACACTGCTCGTCTTCGGCGGAAGCCAGGGGGCCCACGCCATCAATGCCGCGGTGATGGGAGCGCTTGAGAAGCTGTCGGCACTAGTGCCGGATCTCTGCATCATCCACCAGACCGGCGAGAAGGACTACGTGGATGCCCAGTCCGCCTATCTGCAGACGATGACTACGGCAGAGGTATCGCCGTTTATCGATGACATGCCCGGAGCTTTCGCCCGTGCCGACCTGCTGGTGTGCCGCTCGGGCGCCAGCACGGTTGCGGAAATCACAGCGGCGGGACGTCCTGCTATCTTCATTCCGCTACCCACGGCGGCTGATGACCATCAGCGCCAGAACGCCGCCGCTCTCGCCGAGGTGAACGCAGCGCGCCTGCTTCCCCAGGCGGAACTCACCAGCGAACGCCTGGCCCAGGAAGTGGCAACTCTGCTCGGCAACCGTACGCGATTGTTGGCAATGGCGCAGGCAGCACGCAAACTGGCTCATCCTGATGCCGCCGGGGAGATCGCGCGCATTGTGGCGCGAGCCGCTGGCGCGTCCAGCCAACACGCGGTAGCCTAGAGGATTCCTTCCGGCACTACCTTCTATGTGATATAAAAGTCACACCCCTACGTGTGGGGTCGAAGCCGTGCAATCGAGTCCCAGGGAAATCCTGATTTGCCAGCGGGAAGACGGGAGCGAACCGTTCGTCGGGTGGTTGAATTCTCTTGATCCAATACACCGGGCCAGGGTACGTAACCGGTTGGATCATGTAGAAGACGGCAATATGGGAGTGCACAAGAGCGTGGGAAGCGGAGTTGTCGAACTGATCCTGGATTTCGGACCTGGTTATCGCATCTACATCGGTCAGGTAGGGAATGAAGTGCACCTCATTTCCGGCGGATCAAAGCGCACCCAACAACGCGACATCCGCGCTGCACAGAGGTTTTGGAATAAACATGAATAGCAAAACAAGACCATATCGGCAGGCGCTTTTGGAGGCTTTGCAAGATCCTGAAGAAGCGGCAAATTATCTGAACGTGGCACTTGAAGATTCGCCGGAAATGTTTCGAAAAGCATGCCTGAATGTCATTCAGGCGCGCCAGGTTGCAAAGGTCGCAAAAAAGGCGGGAGTCACTCGTGAGAACCTCTATCGCTCCTTTTCGGCGACTGGCAATCCGACACTGGAAACACTTCATTCCGTCTTGCAGGCAGTCGGTCTTAGCCTTGGGGTAGAAGCACGAGCGGGTAACGGCTCCCGTCGGGTGGCTAAATCGGCGCCGAAACGTGTTCGTACGGCATCCAGTAAAAAACCTAAACGGCTGGTGCAGGCCTGAGCAGGCAATAGCTCGCGTGCGTTAAACGTCAGTTAAGGTTTCCATGTTCGCTAACATTCAGCGTATCCATTTCGTAGGCATCGGCGGCATCGGCATGAGCGGAATTGCCGAAGTGCTGCTGAACCTCGGCTACCAGGTTTCCGGCTCCGACCTCAAGCTTTCGCCGGTGACCGAGCGCCTGCAAGCCATGGGTGCGAAGGTGTTCGAAGGACATGGCCCCGGGAACATCACCGGCTCTGACGTTGTGGTAATCAGCTCGGCAGTGCGCAGTGAGAATGCCGAGGTGCAGGCGGCGGGTGCGCAGCACATCCCGGTTATCCCGCGTGCCGAGATGCTGGCCGAGCTCATGCGCCTGAAGTACGGAATCGCCGTCGCAGGCATGCACGGGAAGACAACAACGACTTCGATGGTCGCGGCAGCGCTGGCCGCAGGCGGCCTCGATCCGACCGTTGTCGTCGGCGGCCGGGTCGACGCCCTGGGCTCGAATGCGCGGGTAGGCAAATCCCGATACCTCGTGGCCGAAGCTGACGAAAGCGACCGCTCGTTCCTCAGGCTCTCACCGATTATTGAAGTGGTTACCAACATCGATCGCGAGCATATGGACTGTTATCGCGATCTGCGCGATGTGGAGCAAACCTTCATTACGTTCATGGACCTGGTGCCGTTCTATGGAATCATCGTGGCTTGTGCCGACGACGAGAACCTGCGCAACCTGCTTCCCAAAGTGCGCCGCCGCGTACTCACCTACGGAGTCCACGAGAGTGCGGACTTCCGTATCGCGGATCAAAGTTTCGCCGCCGGTGATGGTGAACGCCTTTCGCTCAGCAGCTTTCGCATCCAATATCGCGGTACCGACCTGGGAGAGTTTCGCTTACGCGTGCCCGGTGCGCACAACGTGCTCAATGCAACTGCAGCGATAGCGGTGGGAATGGGTTTGGATGTTCCTGTCGATCGTATTCGCGAAGCCCTGGAGCAATTCAACGGTGTCGATCGCCGCTTTCAGGTGAAAGGCCGCAGCAACGGTGTCAGCGTCATCGACGACTACGGTCATCATCCAACGGAGATTCGCGCTACGCTTGCCGCAGCCCGCCAGTGCGGATTTGAACGAGTCCACGTGATCTTTCAACCGCACAGGTACACCCGCACGCAGCTGCTGATGGAGGAATTCTCCACCGCGTTTCGCGATGCGGACTCGCTCGTGCTGCTGGACATCTATCCGGCCAGCGAACAACCGATTCCGGGCGTCACCAGCCAGGTGCTGGCGCAGCGCATCTCGCAGAATGGCCCAGCTCAGGTTGATAACGCGACATCCTTCGACGAAGCGGCCCGGCTGGCATGCGAGTCAGCGCAGCCGGGAGACATGATTCTCACGCTTGGCGCCGGCAACGTATCGCAACTTCCTGGGATCGTTCTCAAGCGGCTCGCCGACCACGCCTTCGCGAAAACCAGCGGCTGACTTCGGTACTTTTCGCGGCTGCAACGACCGCATACGGTGCAAGTGTTTACTTGCAAGGTTCGCATGGCCCTCTAATGAAGCGCTGATGCTTATCCGCTCTCCGAATCAGCCGCGAAACCAGTTATAGTGAGGCCAAAGGCCGACTTGTCGGTGTTTTTGCGCGCTTCCATGGCCCGAAAAAACGCATCCACCATTTCCGAAGACGAAGTCGACGTAGCGCACGAAGCTCCGTCTTCTGGCGGTCGTTTTGACGATGGCCCCCTGGATGGGCGTCTCTTCGATCTGGATGACGAGGCCGAGTCGCCGTTTCTGCGTGGGCAGAAACGTGTACCGGTCAAGCGCACTGCACTGCCGCGCAAAACTCTGGACCGGGTGAAAGTGCTGCTCATGGTGCTCCTGGTCGGCGGAGCCATCGCACTGGTTGCGGTCACGTTTTACCGCTACCTGAGTCAGTCATGGAGATTTCAGATCGATTCCAGCGACAACATCCAGGTGCTTGGCGCTCACAACGTGAGCCGGGCTCAGGTGCTCGAGGTCTTTGCCGCTGATCTCGACCGCAATATATTCTTTGTCCCTCTCGCCGAACGCAAAAAGCAATTGCAGGAAATACCGTGGATCGAGTCCGCCACGCTGATGCGCCTGTTGCCCAACCGGTTAAACATTGCCGTGACCGAACGGGTTCCGGTTGCCTTCGTAGAGATCGATTCGCACGTCGCGCTGATCGACGCTCGCGGCGTGGTGATGGAGCCGCCGACCGGGCAGCCTGCCGGCGGAAACTATTCGTTCCCCGTGATCGTCGGCATGACGGACGCGGAGCCACTATCAACCCGCGCCGCACGCATGGCAATTTACCAGCGGCTGATCCACGAGCTCGATTCCGGCGGAACGCAATATTCACGCGACCTGAGCGATATCGATCTCAGCGATCCCGACGATGTGAAGGCCACGGTGTCCGACCCGCAAGGCGCGGTGCTGGTGCATCTCGGCAACTCGAATTTTCTGGAGCGCTTCCAGGTTTATGTTTCTCACGTGCAGGAGTGGCGCACGCAATTTCACCCGTTGAAGTCCGTGGACCTGCGCTATCAGCACCAGGTCATCGTGAATCCTGATGAGGTGAGCGCATCTGCGCCGCCGGCAACCGGAACTTCGGCAGCCAGTACGGCGCCGCCTGCGGTGAAGAACAGCAAGCCGGCCGCGCACCATAAGGCCAAGGCTAAGAGTCGCAACTGAGATGGCGAACCAAAGCGAAAACCTGTTGGCAGTGATTGACGTCGGAAGCGCCAAGACCTGTGTCATCGTCGCTGAAGTGAACGACTATGCCCTGCGCTACCGCGGTCATGGCATCTCTGATTCGCGTGGTTTGCGCAAGGGCATCATCGCCGATCTCGATAAGGCAGTTGGCTCCATCAAGAAAGCAGTCGAGGAAGCGGAGAACGTGGCCCAGGCTCCGGTGGAGCACGCCGTGGTTGGCGTGGCCGGCTCGCATATCCGCGGCGTCAACAGTCATGGCGGCATCTCGCTGGGTTCGCGTTCGCGTGAGATCAGCCGCGAAGACGTTCGCCAGGCGGTGGAAAAGGCGCGCAGCATTCCGCTGCCCGAAGATCGCGAGCCGTTGCACCTGCTGCCACAGGAGTTCATTCTCGACGGTCAGCCCGGGGTCCATGATCCCGCGGGCTTGATGGGCAAAAAGGTTGAAGTTCGCGTGCACGTCGTTACCGCCGGCACCATGGCCACGCAGAACGTTGTTACCGCGGTGAATCGCGCCGGCATTCATGTCGACGACACGGTGTTTGAGGCGCTGGCCTGTGCCGACTCCGTGCTCCAGACCGATGAGCGCGAACTCGGTGTCTGCCTGGTCGATATCGGCGCCGGGTCCACCGACCTCATCGTGTACTTCGAGGGAGTGGTGATTCACACTGGCGTGATTCCGGTAGGCGGCGACCACTTCACCAACGACGTCGCCGTGGGATTCCGCACGCCGCTGCCCGATGCCGAGAACATCAAGACGATGTTCGGCTGCGCCATCGTCACCCGCATTCCCGAAGGCAATGAGATTGAAGTGCCCTCGGTGGGCGATCGTCCTTCGCGGCTGATGCAGCAGCGCATGCTGGGTGAAATTCTGGAGCCGCGCTCGCGTGAGCTGATTGAGCTGCTGCGCGATCACCTTCGCCAGGCCGGAGTGTATGAGCTGTTGGGCGCAGGCGTGGTGTTTACCGGCGGAGGCTCGCGGCTTCCAGCGCTGCTGGAGACGGCAGAGGACATCCTGCGCCGCCCGGTGCGCCTGGGGTATCCGGTTCCGATCTCCAAGCTGCCATCACAACTGCTGGAGCCGGAGTTCTCGACCGCCATTGGCATGATCTTGTACGGACACCGGGTGCGGCAGGCGCGCATGAACATTGATCGCAGCTTAAGCGCCCGGCTGAGAGCGATTTTCGCGAGGTAAAGACACAGGAGTAGACCATGATCGAAGACTTCAACAACAAAGAGAACGACCTTCGCATCCAGTTCAACGAAGAGCTGCTGAACAGCGCTCGCATCAAGGTCATCGGCGTGGGTGGCGGCGGCGGCAATGCCGTCAACCGCATGATCGAGTCCCATCTCGAAGGCGTTGAGTTCGTGGTCGCCAATACCGATTTGCAGGCGTTGAAGCTCTCCAATGCGCCAGTGAAGATTCAACTCGGGGTTAAGCTGACGAACGGCTTGGGCGCGGGCGCCAATCCCGACGTCGGACGCAAGGCCGCGCTGGAAGATGCCGACAAGATTATCGAAGCCCTCGAAGGCGCCGACATGGTCTTCGTTACCACCGGCCTCGGCGGCGGGACCGGTACCGGCGCGGCTCCGATCATCGCATCGCTCGCCAGCGAGATGGGCGCGCTCACCGTCGCGGTAGTCACCAAGCCGTTCGCGTTTGAAGGCAAGCGCCGCCAGAACCAGTCGGAGCGCGGATTGCAGGAGCTGATCGACTCGGTTGATACGACCATTGTCATCCCCAACGAGAAGCTGCTGGCCGTCGCCAAAGACGCCGGCTTCTTCGAGTCGTTCCGTGTAGCAGACGATATTCTGCGCCAGGCAGTGCAGGGCATCTCCGACATCATCACCATCCCCGGCATCATCAATCGCGATTTCGCCGACGTGAAGACCATCATGGCGGGCATGGGCTACGCAGTGATGGGCACGGCAACGGCTCGCGGAGAAGACCGCGCCAGCAAGGCGGCGCAGGCGGCGATTGCCTCTCCGCTGCTCGAAGCCGGAGCTATCGACGGCGCGCGCGGCATCCTCATCAACATCACCGGTTCCAGTTCGCTGCGGCTGGCCGAGGTCAACGAGGCATCGACCATCATTCAGAGCGCGGCGCACGAAGACGCCAACATCATCTTCGGCGCGGTGCTCGACGAGAAGATGAAGGACGAAGTGAAGATCACGGTCATCGCGACCGGCTTCAAGGAGTCGATGCGCGAGCGCGAGCATCGCGAGGCGTTCGCTACCCCGGTCTTCCACAACCGCAGCAGCAACTCGGCAAACGCGACCTACGAGGTTGCTCCGGCAGCGGTTCCCGAGCGAGTTGCTCCGGCCGCGCCGGTGTTTACGCAGCCCACGCCCGAGCCGCGAATCGCAAACGCGGTTTCGTATGTACCGGAAACATCCAACGACTACGAGTTGGGCTCCGGAATCGTGCGCCATGCAGCGCCAGTAGAAGATTACCCCAAGCCGGCCGAGGCGGCGATCCCGCGCGAGGAGATGCCCGCCATCGAGACCGTCAGCAGCAGCGTGAACATCAAGTACGATTCTGACGATCTGGAAATTCCAGCGTTCCTGCGCAAAAGGGGAGACGCGTAGTTCACATCGTTGAGGTGTGTCATCCCGAGCGAAGCCGAGGGATCTGCAGTTTGCCCTCGCAACGAAGCTGCGATCCGGAGCGCACATCATTTACGATTCAGTTCGCTTATGGGATCCTCTCGGCAGGTCGCTTTCGCGAAGGCAATTTGTCTGCTGCTGGTAGCGGCTACAGCGTTCGGCTTTGCACAATCGTCTCCACAATCCAGCGACTCCGCGAAAATTTCCACCACCACAACTTCCGACGATCAGGCCTTCGCCGGTTATGAGCGTGTAACTGCCGGCATCACTCCGCCCAAGGCGATCCACTCTCCCGACCCGACGTATCCTGATCTTCCCGTTGACACCGAGCCGCGCGGCGTGGTGGTCATGCTGATCGGAGTCAACGCTCACGGGCACGTCGGACCGGTGCAGGTAGTGCGCAGCTCCGCGCCGGTATTCGAAAAGAGCGCCGTGGACACGGTCAAAACCTGGAAGTTCAAGCCCGCCCGGAAGGACGGCAAGCCGGTGCCGGTGCAGATCACGGTCGAGATGAACTTCTCGAGGTGAGCCCGCCTGGGCCAATCGTGATCGGCTGGATGTTTCCGAACTGGGCCGGCGAACTCGGTATCTGCATCAACTCCGACAATGTGGGAGCGCTCCAGCACCACGCAAACAGCAGCTTGCCATAACGCGTAATCGCGATTACCTCGGCATTGCGCTGCTCAAGCTTGTCTGCGGAATTTCCGGCCGGGATGGTGCCTTCATAGACAGAGAACAGCCGGCCTCCCAACTCAACCACCCGATCAGACTTGATCTGCCCGAAGCGGCCAAGCATCTCGAGGTATCGGCCCAGCGATTCCGCCGCCAAAGTATCGGTGACGGATGCGGGCGCAGGCAATCCGAAGCAGGCTTGGTCCAGCACGCGTAATTGCAGCCTCGCTGCTCCCTTCGCTGGAACCACGGTGAGCACGTTTCGTGCACAAGACTTCCACAGGTCAATCAACCGCTCCGCCAGTGTGTCGCCGGCTCCTTCATCCTCGGGTGCAGGTGGCCGCTGGTCGGGAGTCCATCCTGCAGCCAGCGTGTAGGAGAAGTCCAGCTGCGGAATTCGGAACTTGCCTCCCACCACTGTTCCTGGCGGGATGGTTCGCTCGGCCGGATGATTGCCGATCGCTTCATCAACGATCGCCGTCGGGATCGTCGGTCCGTTGGTGGCCGCTCCACGAGCAACATAAGGCTTCCCATCCGGGGTGAAGAATCTTCCGTTGTCGTCGGTGCAGAAAATCCTGATGTCCTCGATCGACTGCCGCGCCTTCTCGAGGAAAGCCTTGTCGTTGGTCTGGATGGTGAAGCTGACGATATAGCCCCGGATTTGCGCTGTGAATCGCGTGCCCTGGACCTCACCCGCCCGCTTGTCCTTGCGCTTCAGCTTGAAGGGGACGGGCATGTAGTCGAGTCGCTTCGCCGCTCCGGGTTTGCTGCTCGCGATCTGGTCCCGGTGCTGTTGCGCCTGGCCGGGCGTGATGCGCTGGTCGTACTCCGCGCTGTTGCCGCCGGCGGTGACCTCCAACGTTCCGTAACGCCGGTTATCTTGAAAGCCCATGGCAAACAGTGCGTGCTCTCCGGGCGCCCTCAGCGGAAGCATCAGCCGGTGTCCGTGGATCGACATTGGCAGATGAAACGAGAATCCGAAGAAAAGGCTCGTGTAGGTGTCGTCCGTAAGGCGGCCCGACTCGGGTAGCAAGGCCTCGGCACCGGAGTTGGAGTCGTTGCCGAACGCCTGCGGGGGCGGTGGACATTGCGCCTGAAGCTGCACGCAGCCCAAGACGAGCAACATCCATGCCAGTACGCTACGCGGTCGCGCAATCATGCTTTTGGGCTGGTCCTTCCGTGCTGCTTGCCGTAGATTTCCTCAACCCGTTCAATGGTGTCTATCTCCGCCGGCAGCTTGTCACGACGAATCCGCACGATGCGCGGGAATCGCAAAGCGAATCCGCTGTCGTGACGCTCAGAGCGCATGATGGCGTTGAACGCTACTTCGATCACGATCTCGGGCTCCACATCGCGCACGTGACCGTGGTCGGCAACGGTGTGCGCTAAGAACCACTGCGTCATATCGGCAATCTCGACATCGGTCAGTCCCGTGTAGGCTTTGCCGATGTTGACCAACTCTTCGCCCTTGCGCACGGCAAAGGTGTAGTCGCTCAGCACCTGTGCTCGCTTGCCGTTGCCGAACTCGGCGCGCGTTACTACAACGTCCAGCGTGGCGAGTTCACGTTTCAGTTTGAGCCACCAGCGGCCGCGGCGTCCCGGCATGTAAGCCGAGTTCACGTCTTTGATCATCAGACCTTCGTTGCCGCGTGCCATTGCCTCTGCAAACAGCTGGTCCAGCCGCTCGACGGAGTCGGCTCGCGTCGCGGGTGCGCGCAGTATCCAACCTGAAGGAGCCTGCGGCTGAATCTCGGCTTCGAACAGCAGTTGCCCTTGCGCGTTGATCAGCGGCTTAGGCTCGACTCGCCGCGCCCCAGAAAAGACGCGATCTACGATGGCTGCGCGTTCCGACAGCGGCTTCTGCAGCGTTAGCTCGCCGTCGGCGTATAACACGTCGAAGACGACGTATGCCACCGGGACATCTTTCATGAGCTGCTCACTCACCTGCTTGCGCCCCAGTCGCTTCTGGATTTCCGAGAACGGCATCGCATGGCCGCCCTCTTCGGTATGCCGCCAGGCAACGATCTCCCCATCCAGGATGACCTCACCCGCTAACTCACCCAGCGGCGCAACGAGTTCCGGGAAGGATGGCGTCACTTCATCCAGCGTGCGGGAGAAGATGCGCACCTGCCCGCCACCACAATGCGCCTGCGCGCGGATGCCGTCGTACTTATCCTCCACCAGCGCATGCTCGAAATATTCGAACGCTTCAGCGGCGTCGGCCGCAGGGCTGGCCAGCATGAAGCCAATAGGATGAAACAGCCGCATATGGGCTGCGTCGAGCCGATGTTCGGCGGCGAGCCTTAGCGTCTCGCCAATATCCCCCAGCAGCATGTTGGCTCGCTGCACCTGAGCCAGCGGTTCGTCGTAAGCTTTGGCGATCGCCTCCTCGACCAGGCTTTCTTTCAGCCCGACGCGTAGCTCGCCGGTAATGATTTTCAGGATGTACTTGGCTTCGATCGGACTGGCGCGCTCGAGCAGCGCCCGCAGAAGTTCGCCTTTAGCATTGGCGGTTCGGGTGGCGGCGATCTCATCGAAGGCGGAGCGAACCTCAGAAAGCGTCAGCTGAGATTCTCTTGAGGTCTGTGCCCCAGCTTCGCCCTTCTTTTGGGCTAAGCTGGGTCTGCGCTCCACCAACACGCCATGCACCGCCGCTCCCAGGTCACCTGTCTTGCGATAACCCGCGCCCAGTTCGTTCTCCGAAGCTCCGGTGACCTCTTTCACTACCTTCCACAACAGCGAGCCGCCAACCTGTAAGGTACGTTCTTCGAATGCCGGAAACGCCCGGCCCGACAGAAAAACCGCCGCGATCGCGGCGTCGTCGATATCTCGCGAGCGCAGATATTCGGCGACGATGCTCGTCTTCTCCAGCTTTTTCGTGGTCGCGCCAATGCGCTCGCAGGTCTCGGCGAAAAGCCTCATAAGAATGGGACTGCCGCTCGTGTGCGCATCACGGCTTCACCCCGGCATAAGCCGGAATCGCGTCCTTCGCGACGTTCTTATAGACCACGCCGCCCTTCATCACGAAGGCTACTCGCCGCACCGCGGTGATGTCCTTAGTGGGATCGCCGTCCAGCGCGATGATGTCAGCCTGCATGCCCGGCGCCAGCGTGCCGATTTCGTCGCCCATGCCCATCGCCTCAGCGCCCAGCGATTGCGCCGAGATCATTGCGGCCATGGGCGGCACGCCACAGTTCACGCGATCGATAAACTCCTCCGCGTTGCGCCCATCGGCTCCGGCTACCGCGTCGGTGCCGAAGACCATCTTCAGGTTCGGAGTCTTCGCCCCCTGCCTGACAATATCGCAATCTTCCGGCAGGACCTTCTCCATCGCCGCGAACCCTTCCGCGGTGTACCCGGAGGTTCCCAGATAGCGGTCCTTGTTCTGCAAGTAGTTGTTGATGACCAGCGCAGCCTGGGGATCGAAGTACACATCCTTCTCGGCCATCAGCTTCAAAGCCTCGTCAGTAGCCAGTGTTCCGTGTTCGACCTCGGTGCATCCTGCGAGCGTCGCCGCTTGGACCGCCTCCTTATAGGCATGAACCAGTGTGCGCAGGCCTTGCTTCTTCGCTTCATCGCAGGCCGCGCTCAACTGCTCCCACGACAAGGTCATGCCTCCGCCGAGGCGAATGGACTTAGATGCAAATATCTTGATCAAATCGGCGCCGGCCGCCTTCTGCTTGCGAACGAAGGCCCGTATTTCCTCGGGGCTACTGGCACTCGCCTCTTGACCTTCCAGCGGCTCGACCGCCGTTAAAATGCGCGGCCCGGGAATCTCGCCACGTGCGATGGCGTCGCGCAGTGGAACGTCGTTCGGTGCGCCGACGCTCTGCACCGTGGTGAAGCCGGCCATCAGCGTGACCCAGGCATTTGACGCAGCTTTGTATGCGTCTTCCTGGCTGGTGCCGGAGGTGCCGGCATTCTTGCCATCTTTGGCGAAGATCCAGGTGATGTGGACGTGCGCGTCGATCCAGCCTGGCATCACCGTCAGCCCGCGCAGGTCATAGTCCACCGGGCCGCCGGTATTTGGCTCGATGGATACAATTTTCGCGCCCTCGACCACAATGCGCCGGTTCTGCGTGATGCCGCCTTTACCATCGAAAACGCGGTCAGCGGCGATGACGATGCGCTGGCCGGAAGCAGCTTGAGATTTCGCCGGCGTCTGCGCCGAGAGCGTATGTGCGATCGCGCAGGCAAAGCAGAGGACAAATGCGAAACGAAGAAACCGTGCGGTTCGAAGGCTGACAGGTCCCATGGGTAACTATATTAGCGGGAGTTGGGAGCGGTACTGAACCCCTGCCCCGTTTCGCGGCTCGTTCGTCCGCCTTCATCCTCGATGCACCAGAAGGCTCGCGGCGGCACGCCCACCGACGCGATTGGCTCCCTTTTGCATCGTTTGCCTCGCATCCGCGTCAACTCTACAATGAGAGTTACTCTTCTCGGAACCCAATCATGATTCATTTTCCCGTCCCTGAGGCGCTTACCTTCGATGACGTGTTATTGCTGCCTGCCAAGTCCGACGTAGTTCCGGCCATGGCCGACACTTCAACCCGCCTGACCCGTAACATCAAGCTCAACATTCCTCTTATCAGCGCGGCCATGGACACGGTCAGCGAGTCCCGCATGGGCATCGCCATGGCCCAGCAGGGCGGACTGGGCATTATCCACCGCAACCTGACCATTGAGCAGCAGGCGCTTGAGGTCGACAAGGTGAAGCGCTCGGAAAGCGGCATGATCGTTGACCCCATCACCATGTCGCCGGACGCCAGGATTTCCGAGGCGCTCGAGGTCATGCGTCACTACCGCATCTCGGGCGTGCCGGTCACAAAAGACAGGAAGCTGGTTGGAATTCTTACCAACCGCGACCTGCGCTTCGAGACCCGCACCGATATCCCCATCAGCGAAGTGATGACCAAGCAGAACCTGATTACGGTTCCGGTCGGCACTACGCTGACCGAGGCGGAAGCCATCCTGCACCAGCACCGGGTTGAAAAGTTGCTGGTCGTCGACAAGGACTTCCACCTCATGGGTCTGATCACGGTCAAAGACATCCAGAAACGCCTGAAGTATCCCAACGCCGCCAAAGACAGCCAAGGCCGTCTCCGCGTAGGCGCCGCCATCGGAGCGACCGGTGACTTTCTTGAGCGCGCCGCTGAAATGGTGCGGGCCAAAGCCGACCTGCTGGCCATCGACAGCGCCCATGGGCACTCGACTCGCGTGCTCGATGCCATCCGCGAGGTAAAAGCGAAGTTCCCGGAGATCGATCTCATCGCCGGCAATGTTGGCACCTTCGAAGGCGCATGCGAAATGGCGCGAGCTGGCGCGGACGCCATCAAGGTGGGCATCGGCCCTGGATCCATCTGTACCACTCGCGTTGTCACTGGCGCCGGCGTTCCGCAGATTACCGCGATTGCCGAAGCCGCACGTGCCACCCGCGACAGCGAAATTCCCGTCATCGCCGATGGCGGTATCAAGTACTCCGGCGACATCACCAAAGCCATAGCCGCCGGCGCCAGTTGCGTCATGGTCGGCTCGCTCTTTGCCGGAACCGAAGAAAGTCCGGGCGAAACCATCCTGTACCAGGGCCGCTCGTTCAAGACTTATCGCGGCATGGGATCGCTGGCCGCCATGGCCCAGGGCTCCAGTGAACGCTATTTCCAGTCCGCCGACAGTGACTCTTCGATTCCTGTCACGTCAGAAGATGGAGAGAGCAATCGCCTGGCTAAGTTGGTGCCCGAAGGTATTGAAGGCCGCGTGCCATACCGGGGCACGGTAGGCATGATTGTGTACCAACTGGTCGGCGGTTTGAAGAGCGGCATGGGCTATGTTGGCTGCTCGAATTTGCCTGAGCTGCAGCAGAAAGCGCGCTTTGTTCGCATCAGCGGCGCTGGATTGCGTGAGAGCCACGTCCACGACGTGATGATTACGCGCGAGGCTCCCAACTACCGGGTTGAGTAGCCCGGTGCTTGCTCTGCGCATTGAGGATCGGTGTTTGTGAAGCCAAGCCTGGGGATAATCGCGCGCAACTGGTGGCCGGTAGCAGTTTGGCTGCTCATCATCCGCGCGGAATCGACGGCCTACGCGTCAGCCCAAAACACCTTCCGGTTGCTGTACCAGACCATGCACTTCCTTTTCGGGAGGGTCAACCTTCAGCTTGTCCTCGAAATGGATCATGTCATGCGCAAGAGCGGCCACTTCATTGGCTATGCCGTTCTAAGCGGGCTGACCTTTCTTGCTTTGCGTAACACTTATCGTGACCGCAATCAGGACTCGTTACAGCGTCACTGGGGAACCGCTCTTAGCGACCTTTGGCAATTCGAGTGGGCGTTGATCGGGTTGCTGCTGACGGTGGTTACCGCTTCCCTCGACGAGATTCACCAGACGTTCTTGCCCTCCCGTACGGGCCGTTGGCAGGATGTGGTTCTCGACACCAGCGGAGCCTTCGCTTTGCAGCTCGTGATTTATGTCGTCTGCCAGTTGCGGATCAGTTGGGGTAACGGTCCTACAATTCCACCTGCACCGAAAATTCCCCTGGCGGAGAGCGAGTAGCACAGTCGATCCCTCGTGCAGGGCGTAAAAATCTGAAGGGCACGGATTGCTCCGCGCCCCTCAGGCAGTGTTGCAACACGCTGCGAGTTACAACTTGGCTACTTCAGAATGTTGTGTCCGAAGTTAAACTTCGTTCCCACCGTCACCCGCACAGTGCCGCGACTACCGTTCAGCAGATCGGAAAAGAAGTTGTATCGAACATAATCTGCTGCGATGCGCAGTCCGAAGTTGTGCGTGGCTTCCCACGTCATACCGCCGCCGAATCCGTAAAACAGCACCGTATCCGACTTGCCAAGGCTCGGCCCAACCAGGCCAGCCACAACTTGGGTGAGGATATATTGGCAGTGCAACTGAGGCTGTTGGCACTCCCCAGGTTTGGCGGAAAAGCCGGAGTGCAATGCTCCCAGCGCCGGACGAGCGAAGTAGGTGAAGCTTTTCTCCTTACGGTAGTTAAACTGCGGGCCAGCCTCGTAGGTCCATGTCCTTGCGTTGTAAGGAACGGCCAGCACGAACCCCGGCGGAAGCAGGGGAATAATCGGAGCCAGTTTGGCCTTAGCGGAAGAAGAGAGTGAGCCCGGGACCAGTGAGGCATTTCCCGACTGGTAGCTGAAATCGCCGCCAAGCGTCAGCCATGAGCGGAGATTGACCCCGATGTCGCCGTCGAACCCGCGCTGTACCAGATTCAGCGAAGGAGTGCTGAGGTAAGAATAAGCGGTGAACACGCTATATCGCGCGATGTAGTCCTGCTGCGAGAAACAGGACATGGCGGAAAACGAAAGCAGTACACTCAGTAAAATTATGCAACGCCGCATAAGGGCTCTCCCAATCTGAACGTTTGTATTTTGTCCCAACTTGGGCCATGCCCCAAGCCACCTGCAACTTAGTGGCGGCCCAACCACAGTACGGGGAACCTTTCAGTGTCTTATCTTTACTCGGTTAATAAATAGCGAAAAACAGAACATCCTGCTGAAAGTATATGCTTGGTTCCCGTTTTGGGAATCACACTAGAGTGTACGTGTGTCAGACGCCTCGCCGACGAGTTCCGTCAGAACCCCTGCTGCGCAACCTTCAACCGCGAGGCGATTACCGAATACGCCGCCGAGTTGAATACCAGTCCCAGATGAGTGCCCGGGACTTCGAAGTCGACCGCCGAGTCTTCGGTGCAACAGTATCGCCAATCGACGATCCCGTCGCTGCGGGTATAGATCGCTGTTTCCATGACTGGTTCCGGAACCTCATGCCGCAAAGATTGCACGAACTCGCACGTGCAACGGCCGGTGTAGCAAGTGGGAAGGACCTTGGCCCCGTTCTCTTCGAGAATCCGCTTGCGAACCACTTCTGCCGCGCCGAGGATCAGTCGGTGTGCGACGGTGCCACGAAACGGTGAGGCCAGAGTAATGACAGAAGCGACCCATTCCGGTTGCTGCGCGGCAATGGCTCTGGCAATCAGACCGCCCAGGCTGTGGCCGATGATGTGTACCTTGCGCCCGCTTTCCCGATACGCTCGGGCCACGCTCTCGCGAACTGCCGACTCAATCAGCAGGTTCGGGCACTCCGCATTCTGAGCGATGCCCGAGAAATACGGCCGGTATCCGATACGGGTGAGCCACGCGTGCAAGTGACTAAGATAGCCGTCGTCTTTCAGAAAGCCGGGGATCAGGACGACGGCGGAGCCATCGCCTTGTGGCACGCCGAATCCCCAGTACACCGGTGAGCAATGCAGCTGCACCAGTTCCGCTGCAAAAAACGCCTCTCTCCAGATCGGGACATCGGCTTCGGTGAGGTCTTCGCAAAATACTGAGATGGGTCGGCCCGTGGACAATCTTAGTTCTCTCGTAACACTTCTATGAAGATTCGATGTTCAAATTGTTACTGGATGTTTGCCGCAGCATAAACACCACGGTTGGCAGGAACTCTCGCCAGAAACGCAGGATCTGAGCCCCACTACCTTGTGCAGCAAGGCAGCATATCGCCTGGTCCTGACGAACCTTTCTGGTCAGCAACTCTCGATTTGACGCCGCGGCTGAGGCGCGCTATTGTAGCCCTACACTGGAAAGGAGGGTGATCCAAATATATGAAATCTGACTGTCATAGTTGTATCCCAAGTGAGGTGGCTGAGGCTTAGGGCTTCCGCTCTAAATCCTCGCAAGACCCGTAATTTTAGGAGTCTGCCGCTGGGGCCACGTGGAGTGGACAGCCTCAGGCCAATTCCAACAGCTAACCGGAAGGACCCGCCAGCGCACCATCGCGGCGGGTCTTTTCTATTTGGGTTGAGTTGCGGAGTTTCGATTCCGCTCTATTGCGGCGCATTGCAGAAGTATTGCTTCGAGCCGTTTTGTATCCAGCCGCATTGGTTCGAACCGCTTTGTATCAGGGCATGACTTCAGTCATGCCGACAACGCGCGCTCCCTTTCTTGTCATCCCGAGACGGCTTCAGCCGTCGAGGGACTTGCTTTTTTATCCTCGGCAGGATGAACTTTCCGTGCCGCAATCACTCGTGGTATTCCCTGTAAATCCGGCACCACCCGAACCTCCTCCCACAATGTGGGACTCAATAATTCAACCACCTGATCCCGCATGGAGTACCCAATCTCCATTGCCAGCCAGCCTCCGCTCTTGAGCACCGCGTGAGCTTCTGCAATCAGCCGAACGATAATGTCCAGTCCGTGCTCGCCGGCAAAAACCGCTGTTTGCGGCTCAAATTCCTTCACCGATCGCTGGACTTTGTCGGCTTCGCTGTACGCGACATAGGGAGGATTGCTGACCACAAAGTCGAGATCATGAAACTCAGCCTTGTCATCCTGAGCGAGGACGGCAGTCCGAGTCGAAGGACCGCTATCAGTTTGAGCGACGGTGGCTTCAATACGTCGCAGTGCAGGAATTTCACTCGGTCTTCCAGCTGTAGCCGCGCCGCATTCGCCTTGGCAATTTCCAGCGCGTCGAGTCGAGATGTCCGTCGCGTGCAAGTCCGCGAACGGCAGTTCGTTCGCCAATGCCAGAGCTACGCAACCGGATCCAGTTCCGACATCCACGATGGTCAGCTTGGCGGCGAGTTGTTCATTCTGCTCGCGGACGATTTCCAGAACCGTTTCCACCAGATGCTCAGTCTCGGGACGAGGAATGAGCACCGCAGGGCGTGACGACGAAATCCAGTCCCCAGAACTCCTGATGTCCGGTGATGTACTGCGAAGGCATCCCCGTGGCGCGCCGCGCTACGGCTTCGTCATAGCGTGACTGCTCTTCGGGATTGAGTTCCAGCTCAGGATGAGCGTAGAGATAGGCGCGATTCACGCCGAGCACGAACATCATCAGCGTCTCGGCGTTCAGGCGGGGCGAGCCAATCTCGGCGGCTTCCAGCCGCTCGACCGCCGACGTTAGCGCAGCTTTCAGTTGCACAGACCCTTAACGGTTGTCATCCTGAGCGAAGACGTCAGTCCGAGTCGAAGGACCCCTATCGCACCACGAATCGTCTTTCTTACGCCATCACTTCCGATTCCTGCTTCAGCTTCTCCGACTGGAAGTGCGTGACCAGCGCCTCGATCATCGGTTGCAGCTTGCCATCCATGAACTCGGGCAGCTGGTGCGCGGTGAACCCGATGCGATGATCGGTCACGCGGTTCTGCGGGAAGTTATACGTCCGAATCTTCTCGCTGCGATCGCCCGAGCCAACCATCGCCTTACGCTCTTTGGCCAGCGCATCCTGCTGCTTCTGCTGCTCCTGCTCGTAGAGGCGGGCGCGCAGCACGCGCATGCCTTTCTCGCGGTTCTTGATCTGCGACTTCTCGTCCTGGCAGCTGACAACGGTATTCGTAGGCAAGTGCGTGATGCGCACCGCGGAATACGTCGTGTTCACCGACTGTCCGCCAGGACCCGACGAGCAGAAGGTATCAATGCGAATGTCCTTCGCCTCGATCTTGATGTCCACATCTTCCGCTTCCGGCATGACCGCGACCGTGACCGCCGAAGTATGCACGCGACCTTGCGTCTCGGTCTGCGGAACGCGCTGCACGCGATGCACTCCGCTCTCATACTTCATGCGCGAATACACGCGTTGGCCTTCGATGATGGCGATTACTTCCTTCAGTCCTCCGACGCTCGAGTCCGAGCTGGAGAGCACTTCCACCTTCCAGCGCTGCGACTCGGCATAGCGGTTGTACATGCGGAAAATCTCCGCCGCAAACAGCGTGGCTTCATCGCCGCCAGTGCCGGCGCGGATTTCCAGCACAACGTTCTTCTCGTCATTGGGATCCTTGGGCAGCAGCAACACCTTCAAGTCTTCCTCGACCGTGCCAACGCGCTCTTCGAGGCTGTCGAGCTCCTGTTGCGCCAGTTCGCGCATTTCGGGATCGCTCTCGTCCACCAGCATCGCCTTGCTCTCGCGAATGCCGCGTGTCAGGTCTTTGTACTCGCGATACTTCTCCACGATCGCCTGCAACTCGCTGTGCGCTTTCGCGGTCTTCTGGTAACGCGATGAGTCGGAGACGATCTCCGGCGAAGCTAACAATTGTGTCAGCTCATCATATTTTGCTTCGGTTTGTTCTAAACGCTCAAACATAGGATTACCCGTGTGCTTAACGACTGATGCTTCTCTCCTGCGCGCCGTGCCAAATCGTCAGTATTCTGACTCGCTTGCGACCCGCCTTGTAGGACACGATGTAAGGCGTGCCTCCGATGACCAACTCTCGAACTCCGGGCTCGGCTCCTGCACGCCCAATGTAGGGATACTTCTTGAGCGTCGTAATTACGCTCACAATCCGCGAAGACAGTCGGTCGGCTGCTCGAGGCTTGTCTGCAGCCACATATCTGTGGACCTCACGAAGGCGGAATAAGGCTTGCCTTGACCAGACGACTTCCAACTCCGGGCGTTGCTCTTCGAGCGACTCCCCTTTCACGCCGCTTCGCCATCATGATGTTTCCCGCAGACGCATTTCGGAAGTGGTAGCTCATTCTTTGTTCCCCAGGAGAGCAGCCACGCCTTCATGTCCTCATCTTTGATGTAGTGCCCAGCTGCGATATCATGTTCGGCCGCTCGAATCTCTGCTCGAAGACGTTCTTGATCCTCTACATACGACTCTACAGCGTCTGTAATCAGAAAGTTCGCGCTTCGCCCGGACGCCTTCGCCAGCTTCGACAGCTTCTTCTTTGTTTCGGGTTTCAGCCGGATACTGAAGGTGGTGGTGTGTGTGCTCGCCATGAACACATTTTACCATTGCATTGCCGGGTTGCCTCTCGCGGCTAATGTTGGTGCGGAGTTCTTAGCGGCGGGAGCCGCTAGGCAATCACCAGTTCGCCGCCGCGAACTTTTTCCAGCTCCATGGCTTCGTTCAGCGCGGTGATGGCGCACTCGACCTGCGTGTCATCCGGAGGCTGCGTGGTAATCCGCTGCAACCACATGCCCGGCTTGGTCATGAGCGCGAATAGGGAAGAGCCATGCTTGGCGGCGAAGCGAATCAGCTCGTACGAAACGCCGGCGATCACCGGCAGCAGCACAATGCGCAAGGCGAACTTCGCCCAGAATCCATGTACCGGAAACAGCATGTATACCGCGATGCAAATCAGCATCACCGTCATCAGGAAGCTGGTCCCACAACGTGGGTGATAGGTCGAATAGGCCTGCACGTTTTTCGCGGTCAGCGGATCGTGCGACTCGAAGGCAAACACCGTCTTATGCTCGGCGCCGTGATACTGATACACGCGCCGCAGGTCGGGCAGCAGCGAGGTTCCCCAGATGAACAGCAGGAACAGCGCAATGCGGATCACTCCGTCAACCAAATTGAACAGCACCTGGCTGCCAAATACCGGATACATGTCCTTCAGCTTGGTCGCGGCCACCAGCGGCACAAACTTGTACAGCGCGATGAAGAAACCGACCGAGATAAAGATGTTGAGCGCCATGGCCCAGCTGCTCATCTCTTCTTTCGGCTTGCCCTGTTCTTCCGCCGGACGCAGCGCGTCCATGGCAATGTCGGCCGAGTAGCGCAGCGCGCGGAAGCCCAGCTTCATCGCCTGCCCCAGCGTCATAACGCCGCGAATTACCGGCCAACCCATCCACTTATGCTTCTCCGACAGGCGATCCAGCGGCTCCGAGTGCGTCGAAATGGTGCCATCCGGCTTGCGTACGGAGATTCCCCACGCGTGCGGCGAGCGCATCATCACGCCTTCCAGCACGGCCTGTCCGCCAACCAGGGTCTCCTCACCGCTCTCAAGGGCGGGAAGCAGTTGTACGGCAGTCATAAAACGGAGATATCGACGCAGGGAACGCATAACGATTGGATGTACCTCGGCAGAGATCGGCTCGAATATCGCAGACTACAGAGTAGCAGTTTGCGATTGGGTGTCAATCGGGGGAATGCTTCGGCTTTTGGCTTGGGCATTTGGCTTTTGGCACTTGGCTCGTAGCTGCCAGCCGCCAGATCGCGCTTCCGCCCCCAAATGGCATCAAATGTCTTCGGTGAGTCGAGTTTAGGGCTGCCGCCCCTGAAGGGACTCGGGAACGCGATAGCGTCGTGTTTCCCACGCCTGAAGGCGTGGGCTCGCACCCTGTGCCGTGCGTGTGCCGCGGGGGCGAGCGCGGGGTGTGCATCCTTCAGCGGTTTGGGCCATCCAATAGGTACAGTTGGATTTGGGGCGGAGAGCGGCCGAACTTTGGCCGCTACTTCGTTGTAAAGCAGTCTTTTTCCGGGTATAGTTACTAGGGACTGTTGTGTTTTGAGGTTCCCCCCGTCCGGGGGCTCCCCAGGCGTTTGGCGAAGCACATCGGTGGGCGATTGCCCACTTTTTATTTCCACCTGCAATTCGCTGATGTGGCGAGTACAGGCGGCTCGAAAAGCCTGACGCTCGGGTTGCGTAAACCCAGATTAGTTGGAAGATGGGGGACTTGGGGCACTGAGAAGGAACCCCAGATTAGCCAGAGGATGGCGAATCGGGCCACCCCGAGCTGTGGCACTGGCAAATCCGGGCCACCGTTGGGCAGAGTTCTCCCAGGTTAACCATAAGGATGGCGAACCTGGGGCACAGAGTAAGAGATATGGCAGGCAACATCGAGAAAGTTCGCGAGATTGCGCAGCGGGTGGCTGACTCCGCCGGCCTCGAGCTGGTGGATGTCGATCTGCGTGGCGGCGGGAAGGCGCGCGCGTTGCGCATCTTCCTCGACAAGGAAGGTGGAGTGACCCACGAAGACTGCGCGAATTTCAGCCGCGAAGTGGGAACCATCCTCGACGTGGAAGACGCGGTGCCGGGCGGAACGTACACCCTGGAGGTTTCGTCGCCGGGGCTGGATCGCAAGCTGCTGAAGGCCAGCGACTATGAACGTTTTGTCGGCAACCTGGTGAAGTTGACGACCCGGGATCCGATTGACGGCAGCCGTCATTTTGAGGGCCGATTGAAGTCGTTCAGCAGCGAGGGTCGAATCGAGTTGGAGCTGCAGCCGCCGAAAAAAAAGAAGGACGAGACGGCGGATTCGGGGACGCACGTTGAGATTGAGCTGAACAACGTCGAGAAGGCGAACCTGGTTCCCGAGTTTTAAGTTTCAAGCCCACTCATTCCACTGACGGAATGAATGTACCCGCAGTTGGTGGTAGCTGGTGAAGGTGACAACAAAATTATGGCGAGTGAACTGTACAACGTAATCGACGCGCTGAGCCGGGAGAAGGGCATCAATCCTGAAATCGTGGTCAGCGCGGTGGAAGATGCCATTGTTGTCGCCACGCGCAAGTACTACAAGAGCCAGGAAAACCTGCGCGCCGAGCTGGACAAAGAGAGCGGGCAGATTCGCGCCTATGCGGTGAAGAGCATCGTTGAAACGCCGGAGCTGGTGGAAGATCCCAATCTGCAAATTGCAGTGGAAGACGCCAAGCGCATCGATCCTAACGCCGAAGTCGGCGGCGAATTGCGCACCTATAAACCGACCGACGTGCTGGGACGCATTGCGGCGCAGCTGGCCAAGCAGGTCATCTTTCAAAAGGTCCGCGAGGCCGAGCGCGACACGGTTTACAACGAGTACATCGGGCGGGTAGGCGAGGTGATCAACGCGACCATCAAGCGGCAGGAAGGGCAGGACGTGATTGTCGATCTGGGCAAGGCCGAGGCCCGCATGCCGAAGAAAGAGCAGTCGCGGCTGGAATCGTTTGCTCCCGGGGAGCGCGCCCGGGTGGTGATTTCGCGAGTGGAAAAAGCGTCCAAGGGTCCGCAGGTGGTGGTTTCGCGCGCCGTGCCGGAGCTGGTGTCACACCTGTTCCAGACCGAAGTTCCTGAGATTTACGACAACACGGTGGTCATCCGCGCCATTGCGCGTGAGGCCGGCGAGCGCACCAAGATTGCCGTCATGTCGAAGGACAAGGATGTCGATCCGGTGGGCGCTTGCGTGGGCATGAAAGGCATGCGCGTGCAGTCGATCATTCGCGAGCTGCGCGGCGAGAAGATTGACATCATCGAGTACCAGGAAGATCCGGTCTCGTTTGCCGAGAAGGCATTGCAGCCGGCCAAGGTAAGCCGGGTCACCATCCTGGAAGGCCATGAGAAGCACCTGGAAGTCATCGTGGATGACAGCCAGCTCTCGCTCGCCATCGGCAAGAAGGGGCAGAACGTTCGGCTGGCAGCCAAGCTGCTGGGCTGGAAGATCGACATCAAGAGCGAGGAAGAGAAGCGCCAGGAAGTCGAGCAGGCGATGTCGGGCCTGATGACGCAGCAGGTCACGCCGCTGGAAAGCGTTCCGGACCTGGAAGAAGGAATTGTCGAGAAGCTCCACACGGCAGGCATCACAAGTGTGGAGGCTTTAGCAGACATGACACCAGAACAGCTCGAAGAAGTCCCTGGCATCGGACCGAAGACGGTAGAGAAGATCAGTATCGCGGTCAACAACTACTTCGCCGTGCTTGACGCCGCAGCAGCAGGGGAAGTCACTCCCGAGGGCGAAGCATTGGCGGCAGAGAATCCTGAGGCCGAGGCGGTGGTTCCTGACGAACCGACGCCGGGCGAAGGCTTGCCGGGAAGCGATGAAACTCCGCTGCCGGAGGACGAGATGCTCGAAGGCGGCGGGGATGAAAGTCCGGAAGGGCCGGATTCCGCAGGCATGTCAGGCGACGTGGAAGGGTTGGACGACGAAGCTGAGGCCAGCGACCAGAGTGTGGAAGAGCTGGTGGAAGACGGGCAGTATTACGAAGCTGAAGTCGTCGACGGAGTGGAAAATGCACCCCGACGCCGATCAAGGCGAAGTACGCGTGCATGAGCGGCCGGAGACACCCATGGACCGCGAGGACATCCCGGATGAAGAATTGCCCGGGCCGCGCAGGGACGGGTCGGAGTAATGAAGGATTTAAGGGAGCTGCGGATTCCCGCCGCAGCTCCAGCTAAAACCAACGATGAGGATGCTATGACCGAATAACGGGGACGGAACAAATCGGAGGGGAACAGGGCGGAATGCAGCAGAAAATCAGAATTAATGACCTGGCACGCGAACTCGAAGTGAAGAGCAAAGTGATCCTCGACATCCTTGCCAAGGTCGGCGTAACAGAAAAGAAGACGCACTCGAGCTCAATCGAAGTTGACGAAGCTGAGAAGGTCAAACAGTTTTACCAGCAGCATGGCGAACCTGGCTCTACGCGTAGCTCGCGCAGCAGCAGCAGCACGCATGCCGATGAGTTCAAGCCGAAGATCGACCTGTCGCATATCTCCAAGCCCGGCGATGTGCTGAAGGCGATCACGCAGAAGGCCCAGCAGCAAACGTCGCATGCTCCGTCCGCCCCGGTCGTAACGCAACCGGCTCGCCAGACGGTGGCTGCGCCTGCCGCGGTTTCGCCCAAGGTAGCAACGGTCGCACCTCCGGCTGCCAGTGCAGCTCCGCCCGCTGCTCCGGTTGAGACCAAGCCGGCTCCGCGATTCATTACGCCGCAGTCCGTGGCTCGTCCTCCGGCTGCCATCTTCATTCCGCCGCCCAAGGCGACTCCACCGGCTGCGCCGGTACAGTCCACGGCAGCGGCCAAGCCGTCTGAGCCGGTGATCGAAGACCAGATCGCCGCAACCGAACCCGAAGTTTCTCAGGCACCTCCGACTGCAGTTCCGCCGCCAGTACAGGCAGCGCCTCCGCCGTCGGTACACGTCGCAGCAACTCCGCCGCCCCCACCGGCCCCGAGCCGTATTGCGCCGCCGACCGTGCGTCCCGGGTCGGTGATGTCGCCCGATCAAGTTACGCCGCGACCATCGGCTCCGTCGGTGCGTCCTGGCCAGCCGATTGGCGGGACAGCGCGTCGTCTGATTGTTCCGCAGACCGGGCCGCGTCCTGTATACACCGCTCCGCCGCCGCCTCCAATGGTTCAGCGGCCTGCAGCGGCAACCGGTGCGCCTGCTCGGGGAGGAATGCCGGAGCGCGGCAAGCCGATTTTCCAGCGTCCGCGTCCGGGAGCTCCCATGCAGGGAGCACCGACTGGCCGTCCGCCGATACGTCCCGGCGAACGCCGTGGACCACATCCGACACGCGCTGGTGCGCCTGGAATGCGACCTCCTTTTGGCGCCGGTCCGGGCATGGCGCCACCGCCGCCTACAGGACAGCGTCCGCAGGGACGCCCGGCACGTCCGGGTCAGCGTTATGTCGCGCCGCGTGGGGTGAAGGAAGGCCCGATGAAGGGCTTCGTTCCGCCACCGCGCATGTCGCTGTCGAGCGAGCCACTGCCCATCACGCGAGCCATCACCATTACAGAAGGCATCAGCGTGAAGGACCTGGCCGAGAAGCTGGGTATTCGCGCCAAGGACCTGATTGCCCGGCTGCTGGCGCGTGGTGTGTTTGCCACCGTCAACCAGACGCTCGATGCCGAACTCGCTATCGATATGGCGCGTCACTTCGGCGCCAGCACTGACGTCATCACCTTCGAAGAGCAGTTAGCGCAGGACAACGTCGGTACTGAGAGTGCCGGCGAAGAGGGTGGGGCGCAGGCAGTATCGCGTCCGCCGGTGGTCACCATCATGGGTCACGTCGATCATGGCAAGACCAGCTTGCTGGACGCGATCCGCTCGACCAACGTCGCTGGTGGCGAAGCTGGTGGAATCACGCAGCACATCGGCGCGTACAAGGTGGCGATTACCGATACCAACTCTCCGGCATTCGGCCGCGAGATTGTATTCCTCGACACCCCGGGCCACGAAGCGTTTACCCGTATGCGTGCCCGCGGATCGAAGGTCACCGATATCGTCGTCCTGGTGGTTGCTGCCGATGACGGCGTGATGCCGCAAACGTTGGAAGCTATCGACCACGCTACCGCGGCGAAGGTGCCGCTTATCGTTGCCGTCAACAAGGTCGATAAACCCGATGCCATGCCTGACCGGGTGAAGAAGCAGCTGGCCGATCGCGGGCTGATGCCGGAAGACTGGGGCGGTTCCACCGTGTTCGTTGACGTCTCGGCGAAGCAGAAGACGAACCTGAACCTGCTGATGGAAATGATCTGCCTGGTTGCCGATCTTCAGGACCTGAAGGCGACGCCCGATCGTCCAGCAACAGGAACGGTTTTGGAAGCCAAGCTCGATCGTGGTCGCGGTCCGGTGGCAACCGTCCTGGTACAGAACGGCACCCTGCACACTGGCGACAACTTCGTGCTGGGCAATGTATTTGGTAAGGTTCGCGCCATGTTTAACGATCGTGGTGTTGCGCTGGCGGCAGCACCTCCAGCCACTCCAGTCGAGATACTGGGATTGGAAGGATTGCCGCAGGCCGGTGATCAACTGGTCGCGGTGGCGGACCGTGAAAAGGCGCGCGACATCTCCGAATATCGCGAGCAGAAGGCGCGCGAGGCCCAACTGGCGAAGAGCTCGCGAGTGTCGCTGGAAGGCTTGGCGGAGCAGTTGAAATCCGCGGGCATGAAAGAGCTGCCCATCATCCTCAAGGGCGATGTCGGCGGCTCCATCGAAGTGCTAAGCGATCTGTTGACCAAGATGTCGAACGAGAAGGTCAAGATCAACATCATGCGGGCCAGCGTTGGCGCCATCACCGAAAGCGATGTGCTGTTGGCTTCGGCATCGAATGCCATCATCATCGGCTTCAACGTACGGCCAGAGCGCAAGGCGCAGGAAATGGCGGAGCAGGAGAACGTTGACATCCGCCTGCACTCGATCATTTACGAGTTGCAGGACGAGATTAAACGCGCCATGACCGGCATGCTTGATCCGGTGATCAAGGAAACTTACCTGGGACGCGCCGAGGTGCGTGACACCTTCCGCATCCCAAAGGTGGGTATGGTGGCCGGTTGTTACGTGATCGACGGCACCCTCAAACGGGACTCGGAAGTTCGTCTGTTGCGCGATAATATCGTGGTCTTCAAAGGCAAGATCGCGTCGCTGCGCCGCTTTAAGGAAGACGCCAGCGAAGTGCGCAACGGCATGGAGTGCGGTATCTCGATCGCGAATTACGGCGACGTCAAGGTCGGAGACGTGATCGAGGCATTCGTCACGGAACGGGTCGCGGCTGAGGCAATGGCGTAAGAACAGTTATCAGTGCCTAGTTGTCGGTTGTCAGTCAGAGTTCGGCTGGAGCAGCTTTGTATTGCGTTCGGTTTCAGCCGAGCCGACGGGTCTCTGCAGCCTGCCGACCGAGAATGCTTCGTATCAGGGCACGGCTTCAGCCGTGCCGTACAGGCCGTGAGAGAGACTTGGGCTTTAGCCCCTGCAATCGATGAGACCCCAGCGCCACTCCATAGCTGATGCCGTCGTGAGTGCGTCGCGCACGTTCTTTGTTACCAGCAAAACCAGCATGGGCCGGCGGCTACTTCAGTCGGAGCGCAATGCGACATTGCTCATCGAAGTATTGCGTTCCTACGTTGCTCAGAAGAAATTCCGAGTGGACGATTTTGTCGTGATGCCCGACCATGTGCACTTGCTGCTCACCCTTGATGAGACGATCACGATCGAACGTGCCGTGCAATACATCAAAGGCGGCTTCTCTTATCGTCTTAAAAAGGACACAGGCTATTTAGGTGAAGTATGGCAGCCGGGATTTTCGGAAGTGCGCGTCGAAGACAAGAATAGTTTCGAGCAGCACAAGAAGTACATTGCAGAAAATCCGGCGAAAGCGGGATTGTTGAAGTTGGGGGAGGAGTATCCATTTTGTTTTACGTATCTGGCACGGCAAAAGCAGCAGGGGCTAAAGCCCAGCGATAATGGGGCAGCTTGCGGCACGGCTGAAGCCGTGCCCTGATACGAAACCATCGCGGCACGGCTGATGCGGTGTCAAAACGGTCGCGTCGCGAGAGGGTTGAAGCCGTGCTCCGATACAAAGCTTAGAGAGTGTTCGCCGAGGGGTGGCGCTCTGCGGCGCATCTAAAGCTGCGCCCCCTCACGGTTTTCCATGATTGCTTATCTCACGCTGGAGCTTCGCATCGAAGCGGCGCATTCGCTGAAAGACAAGCGTCAGGTGGTGCGCAGCGTAAAAGATGGCTTACGCTCGCATTTCAATGTTGCAGTTTCAGAGCTCGATCCGAGTGAGGCCTGGCAGCGGGCTACGCTGGGCGTGGTAAGCATCTCGGGCTCACGTTCGTACCTCGAAGGGCTGATGCATAACGTCGAACGTCATGCCATTCGAGCGGCGAATAACAGCGGCGGAGACGTAGTCGATTCTTTTGTGGAATTCTTCAGCGAGTCGGAGATCGCCGAACGGGCGAACGACACCTCGTCGTAAGATCAGAACCAAACCGGCGCTACATGGCGTGACATTCCGAGGTTTGTCACCGATGTGCCGTGATGGTTATCACCGCTTTGCCACCAAATAGGCGTATGCTCTAACGTTCGCCTGTTGCTGTGGCACGAAGAGTAAAAAATGGAAAACAGGGGACTGAAACATCACCGCCAGCGTCGCGGTGAAGCGTTGCGGGAAGAGATCGCCACCCTGGTGGAGGGCGAACTCGTAGACCCGCGCATCGGCCTGGTTGCGGTGAACGCAGTGCAAGTTACGCCGGATGGTAAAACCGCCCGCGTGTTTGTCCAGGTGGACGGCGACGACAAGTCGGTGGTCGAGAGCATGGAAGGCTTGGCCGCCTCGGTGGGCTATATCAAGCATCAACTCGTCGCCAACCTGGGATTGCGTCACTCACCGGAACTCGTATTCATACTTGACCAGTCGGAGCAACACGGTAATCGTATTGAACAACTCTTGACCAGGATTAAAAAGAGGAAGCGGTAGTTGGGCTCATATCGGGGATGCTGGACGAAGTTCTAAATCAGATCGGAAGACGTAACCGGTTTCTTCTCACATCGCACGCGCGGCCTGACGGAGACGCCGTCGGCTCTACCCTGGCCTGTGCCCAGATCTTGCGCAGCATGGGCAAGGAAGCCTCTGTGGTGTTGAGCGATGGCGTGCCTGTCATCTATCGCCGCCTGCCCTTCAGCGATTCGGTAGTCCGGAGTACCGACGATGTCCCCGATGCCGAAGTGGCCATCATTCTTGAATGTGACGGCGTTGCCCGTACCAAGCTTGCCGGGCTGGAGCGCCACTACCTCATCAACATCGATCATCATGCGACGGCGCGGCCGTTTGCCGACGTGAACTGGATTGATACCAGCGCCTGTGCCACCGCCGAAATGATCTTCCAACTGGCTCGCCAGGCTGGGGTGAAGATCTCGGCTGAAGTGGCTACCTGTCTCTATACCGCCGTGCTGACCGATACCGGATCATTCTGCTTTCCAGGCACCACGGCGCGGACGTTTGCGCTTGCCGAAGAGCTGGTGCGTTGCGGCGCTGACCCGGTGCATATCGCCCACAACGTTTACTTCTCCACCTCGCTGACGAAGATGCGCCTGCTGGGCGCGGCGCTGAGCAGCTTGTCTCGCCGCGGCAATCTGGTGTGGATGGATGTAAGCCACGACATGATGCAGCGCTGCGAAGCCAGCGAAGAGGACTGCGAAGGACTGGTCAATTACGCGCTTGCTATCGCAGGCATTGAAGTTGCCCTGTTTTTCCGCGAGTTGCCCAACGGCGACTTCCGGGTCAGCCTGCGCAGCAAAGGCAGTGTCAACGTCGCTGCGGTGGCCGAATTCTTCGGGGGCGGGGGCCACCAGTGCGCCAGTGGTTGCGGCGTGAATGGTCCGCTGACCAATGCTCTCGATCAGATACTGGGCCAGTTCCGCGTGCGCGGCTACGACTTGAAGGTGCACTAGCCATCGCCGCCCCTCCCAAGCGAGCGCTTCCTCCCGCGACACGGGACCGGCTTCGCCGCTCCACCGACATACTTTCCCTCATCGTAGTTTGCTCGTTTCTATTCCTGGCGGGAGTGCAGAGTGTCGGCGTGGTGGGTGCCGACGAGCCGCGCTACGCCCAGATAGCGCGCGAAATGATGCAGCGGCACGACTGGGTGACTCCCACATTGTGGGGGAAGCCGTGGCTGGAGAAGCCGCCACTCTACTACTGGCTGACCTGGATCTCCTATAAGGCAGCCGGAGGCGTGCATGACTGGGCGGCGCGGTTGCCCTCGGTGGTGCTCACCGCGCTGATGGTGTTCTTCATTTATTTCTGGGCACGCCGGTTTTATCGCGGCATGGAAGTTGACGCTGCGCTCATCACAGCGGCTGCGGCTGCCATCATCGGTTTCTCGCGAGCGGCGAGCATGGACATGCCGCTGACGGCTACGTTCACCATCGCCATGCTTTCATGGTTTGCGTGGTACGCGCAGCGGCAAGCGGCTCTGGTTGCTGGCGTTTTATTTCTCGCTTGCCCTGGGGATGCTGGCGAAAGGGCCGGTAGCAGTTTTCCTTGCGGGCGTCATCATCGTTACGTTTGTGGCGCTACGCCGGGAATGGAAGCTGCTGCTGCAAACCCTGTGGCTTGCCGGAACCGTTGCTGTTCCTGGTCGTGGCTTCCCCGTGGTATATCGCCGTGCAGCGGGCGAATCCGGAGTTTTTTCGCTTCTTCATTCTGCAGCAGAACCTGGCGCGCTACACCACCGATATGTATCGGCACTCGCAGCCGTTCTGGTATTACGTCCCGGTAGTTCTGCTCGCCCTGGTGCCCTGGGTCGTGTTCGTGATCGCGGCGGTGGTCGATGCCGTTGCGCAACTGGCGAAATTCCGTCGAACAGCCCCCGGGAGAGGCGAACTTTTCTACTTTCCTGGCGATCTGGTTTCTGTTCCCCGTGGTGTTTTTCTCGCTCTCGCGCTCCAAGCTGCCGGGATACATCCTGCCGGCTATTCCGGCAGCCACCTTGCTGCTGGCGAATTTTATTCGGCTTCGTAAGCAAGACGATGACAAGCCGGCACTCTGGCTCATCCTGGTGCACGCCGCAATCTCAGCCGCGCTGATGATCGCTGCGTTCGTCGTGCCGTTCAAGCTTCTGCATTTGAGCCTGCCGAAATCTGTGCTGATAATTGCGGCGCTGCTCGCGATCTGCGCCATGGCGTTCTTTACCGCCATGCTGCTCAGCCGCGGCTATCGCATGCTGCGCTTTGCGACACTGGTGCCGGTGGTGATAGCGTTTGCGCTGGTTCTGCGGGGGACGGCGCCGATCATCGACGCGTTAGAATCGGCGCGTCCGGTGCAGGCATCTTTGCAACTCACGGCGCTGGGGCAGATACCCGATATCGCGGTGTACGATGTGCCGCGCGGTATCGAATACGGCCTCGGCTTTTATCGCAATCACGTGATCGCAAATTACGGAAGGAACGAAATTCCCAACTCGACACATATCGTAGTAGCTGCGAGCGGAACCGAGAAGGAGCTGGAGTACCGGCTGCCGCAGCGAAGAGTTACGCGCATCGGAGGCTGGGAGCCGCAGCACCTGGACTTTTATATGGTCTCGGCGAAATCCTCGGAGCCATAATTGTGGAAATCCTCGATCTCAGGCACTTCGCGTCGCCGGACCTGCGCCCCCTACTGGAGGACGAGGTAGCTGCCTGGGCGGACGTGCTTTGCTGGGATTACCGCAGCTCAGCGGAGATGATTTTCCGCTACATCGATGCCAAGATTCTGCCGGGATATGCCGCCATCGAACGCGGCAGCGTGGTCGGCTATTCGTTTTTCGTCTACGAAGGCAGCAAGGGAGTGATCGGCGATCTGTTTGTTTCGCCGCGGCGACCCGACGCGCGCGCGATTGAACTCCGCATGTTGGAGCACGTCATTGAAACCTTGCAGGAGTCGCCGGGGGTGCACCGGGTTGAAGCCCAGTTGCTCACCCATACCAGCGGAGAACTGGCGGCGCCTTTCCTCTCGACAGGCTTTCAACGATATCGCCGGCTCTTTCTCTCGCTGCAACTCACGGGTGCAGAAGCGCCGTCGCTGCGTCCGCTTTCGCCGCTGGAGGATATTCAGGTTCGTCGCTGGACCGAGCAGGACTACCAACCTGCCGCCGGAATCATCACTGCTGCCTATCGCACCCACATCGATTCGGAGATCAACGACCAGTACCGCACCAATGCGGGGTCGATGCGCTTCCTGAATAACATCGTGCGGTTTCCGGGTTGCGGCGTGTTCGACAACGACTCTTCTTTCGTTGCTGTGCATAAGAGTTCGCATGCGTTAGTCGGGGTAATACTTTGCTCACGCATTCGCCACGACGTTGGACACATCACCCAGGTGTGCCTGTTGCCGGAATATCGCGGACAAGGAATTGGCGAGAGTCTCATCGCCGCCAGCCATCGCGCGCTCAGAACCCGCAACGTCGCGCAGCTTTCGCTGACCGTCACGGAAGCCAACCGCAATGCGGTTGAACTCTACCGCCGGATGGGTTTTGCCGAGCAGCGGGTCTTCGACGCCTTCGTCTGGGAAGGTTAAGTAGCTGATCTGAAGACGTTTATTGGCTAGTGTGCCTGTCTGTCAGATTTCAACTAGCAGTCTTACTATGACTTGAAGTAAGCTATGTGCCCTGTGGCCTGGAGTTACTGTTTCACTGCGTTACGTAAGGAGGAAACGAATGAAACGGCTCGCGATTCTGTGCGTCGCGTTGGCTTGCGTGTTGTCCACGGCGGCCTTCGCAGATCAGCTCTTTCTCACGCCGCCCACCGACCATCAACTGGGTCTCGGTGCGGGTGGTACGCGCGGCGACTATGTGACGATGACTGGGGACTTCACCCTTTCGTCCATCGGTATCCAAGGCGAGATCAGCCAGGGAGCTCAGGAGACCTTTAACGCCTATGTGTACACCGGAGACGGTCAAACACAGTTGGCGGTTGGCTCCAACATGACGCTCACCGGAGACGGTACCGAGCAGTTCTACAACTTGCCCATCAATTTCACGCTGCTGAGCGGTCAGAGTTATGACATTGGTATCGATTTCCATAGCTTCAACGATCCGAACTGGCAGGTGGACTTCTACTTCTTCGACGCGGGCAGCAATTCGCCGTTTAACGTCGGGCCGTTCATGGTCACCGACGGCGAAGAGAGCCACTGCGGCTCTTGCAACATCTTCGCTCCCAATCTTGAGGTCAACGGCGCGGTTCCGGAGCCTGGAACCTTCCTGATGCTGGGCACGGGGATTCTCGGCCTGGCGGGTAGCCTGCGCCGCAAGCTGTTCTAGTTTTTTCCGTGCAAAGGAAGTTGGGCCGGCAGATTGCCGGCCCTTTTTATTGGTCGATCGGCAATCGGCGCTAAAGTCCCGCGCCCGCGATAGTAGTGAGGTTGCTGCTCTCCAGCGCCTTGTTCAAGGCCGGCAAGTCTTCTTTGATCACCTTCTGGTACTCATCTCTCACCTGGGCGTATTGGCCTTCGTACTGCTTCAGCAGCGCCAGGTCGTTGTCCGTGGGAGCGAAGTCTGCGCCGCCGGCAACATCGCCGCCACCGGTACCCACGGCCGCGTTGAGCCACATCAGGTTCAAATACAGCTCATAGGGTTCGACGAAATACTTATCGTCGCTGTTGGTGAGCGCCTTCGAGGTCAGCTGGTACTCAATCGCCGTCAGCTTCTTATTCATGGCCTCAACCTGCTTGAGCAGCTCGGCCTTCTGCGCAGCCCTCGCCTTGTCTGAATGCGGAGAGGCAACGGAGGGCTCTGGTTCGTCGTCGTCATCGTCTTCAGCAGCGGGAGCCGCCGCCTGGGCGGACATGTCTTTCTTCTTCGCCGGACGCAGCATGGTCTCCAGCACTTCCAGTTGCTTGCGCAACCATTCAACCTGGTTGATCGAGTCCGACACCTGGCTGATGAGGCCGGTGATGCGGAGCAACGTCTGCACCGATTGTTGAATGTCGGCGTCGGAGCCGGGAGAGCTGGGATCGCGCAGCACGGTGATGGGCTGGGTATAAGTTTGGCCGTCGACCTTCAGGCGTACCGTGTATTTGCCGGGAGCGACAATCGGCCCGACTTCGGCCGGCTTGGTTCCCCAGTGCGTGATGGGCCGCGATTCGGCGCCACGGAAGCGCGGTTCCTCCCAAATATGAGGATTGTCGGGAGCCACGGTGCGCAAGGCGACCATGCGCGGCGATTCATAACGCATATCCCACTTCACACGATTGATGCCAGGCTGGCCTTGCGCTTGCAGTTTGCGCACCAGCTTACCCTGCGAATCCAGCACCTCGATTTCGACTTCGTCCTTGGGCTTGGCCTTGAGCGAGAAATTCAGCATTGCCTGGCCGTTCGGCGTAAAGCGGAAGGCCGGCCGCGGTTCGAAGAATTCGACTGCCGCATCGGAGTGGTTTTTCGCCATCTGCTCCAGCGGGGTGATGTCGTCGAGGATATACAGGCCACGGCCATAGGTGGAGATCACCAGGTCGTGAAACTCCTTCTGCACCACGGCCCAGCTCACGGGAGAGTGCGGCAGTCCGCCCTCCAGCGGAGTCCAACTCCCACCGTCGTTCAGTGAGTAGTAAAGACCGTTGCCGGTGCCGGCGAAGAGCAGGCCCTTCGCGTTGGGATCTTCGGCGATGATGCGCACATACGACAGCTCGCTCTTAGGGATGTTGCTCGCGATCGGTTTCCAGCTCGCGCCGAAGTCGGTGGTTTTGTAGATAAAGGGATCGCGGTTATCGACCAGATGCAGATCGACGCTGATGTAAGCCGTTCCGGCATCAAAGGCTGATGGCGCGATGCTGGTGATGGTTCCCAGCGGCGGCACGCCGGAGAGGTTCTTGCTGACGTTGGTCCAGTTTCCACCGCCATCTTTGGTGTACCAGACCTGGCCATCGTTGGTGCCGGCCCAGATCAGACCCTTCTGAATCTTCGATGGCGCGAGTGCGAAGATTACTTCGCCCTCGAACTGTCCCAGGTTGTCGCCGACGATGCCGCCCGATGGCATGATGTGCGCCGGGTCCTGCGTGGAAAGGTCGGGGCTGATGACGGTCCAGCTTTGTCCTTTGTTGGAAGTCTTGAACACCACCTGGCAGGCGTAATAGACCGTCTCGTGATCAAAAGGATCAATGGCCAGCGGCGAGGTCCAGTGGCAGCGATACTTGACCGCATTGGGCGGCGAGTCCAGCGTGATCTGCGACGGGCTCACCGAGTGCGCCTTCTTATAACGTGCGTCCCAGCGCGTAACTTTGTTGCCATAGCAGGTGGCCCACACCACGTTGGGGTCGACGGGATCGGGGACGGTGAAGCCGGACTCGCATCCGCCCATGGCGTGGGTCCAGCCTACTTCGCCATAGCCTTGCGGCACGCTGGGGCCGCGCATGTTTCCGTCGTCCTGCATGTTGCTGTAGAAGTAGTAAGGAACTTGGTTGTCGACATCGACGTGATACATCTGCCCGATGGGCAGCGACACGCGATGGAAGCCGCGGCCATGCACCGTGGTGATGTCCATTCCACCGTCATCGGTAATCACGAAGCGGTCGGCATTTTTGGGATCAAACCAGATGTCGTGGGTATCGCCGCCCCAGTGTTTCTCGTCGAAGTTGAAGCCGCCATCGAGCGACTGAAAGAACGAGCTGTTCGCCACCAGGATTTCATTGTCGTTGGAAGGAGAGACGGCGAGGCGAATGTAATATCCGGCGCGACCGATTAACTGCCGCTGGTAGTTGACTGCCTTCCAGGTGTCGCCGCCATCATCCGAGCGCCAGACCGAACCCTGGTCGGCGGTTTGAATCAGCGCGTACACGCGGTTGGAATTGGTTGGCGCAATGGCAACGTCGATCTTACCCACCGGCGATTTCGGCAGGCCGTGACCTTCGATGCGCTTCCAGGTGGTGCCGCCGTCGTGCGAAATCCACACACCGCTTCCCGGCCCGCCGCTCAGCTCGGCCCAGGTATGCATCTCGACTTGCCACATGCCGGCGACCAGGGTGTGTGGATTTTGCGGATCCATCGACAAGCCCGAGCAGCCAGTCTTTTCGTCGGCGAATAAGACGCGTTCCCAGTTCTTGCCGCCATCGATGGTGCGATAGACCCCGCGCTCTTGCTGCGGCCCAGTAGTACGGCCCAGCACGCAGGCAAACACGATGTCAGGATTGCTGGGATGAACGATAATGCGCCCGATGCGCCCCGACTGCGGCAGTCCCATGTTCTTCCACGTTTTGCCGGCATCGGTGGACTTATAGATGCCGTCGCCCATCACGTCGCTATCCCGGACCGCCCATGCCTCGCCCGTGCCCGCCCACACCGTGGAGGGTTGCGACGGCGCCACTGCCAATGCGCCGATCGCGGCGGCCGGCTGCTTATCAAAGATCGGATCCCAGCGGTTTCCGCCATCGGTCGACTTCCAGATTCCTCCCGACGCGGCGCCCGCGTAATAGGTGCTCGCATCTCCGGGAATGCCGGCGACGGAAGCTACACGATTACCCACCCTGGGGCCGACAAAGCGGAAGGTCAGTTGATCTTTGTTGGGAGTTTCTGGAGTTTGTGCGGCGGCAGAAAGAACAGTGCAGATGCAGGCGATAAAAACGCTCAGTCTCTTGACGAGCATTGCTTCGAACCTCCGGAGGGCCAATGGCGGTGCTGCTGCCGTAGTCCACGGTTGTAGTGGTTGTAACCCGGTGTTAACGACGAAGGGAGCAGTGTATCACCGCAAAATGGGCGAGTTGCGGCGCGTTACCGTTCTTCACAATCGGGTCCTGCGTGGCCGCCTTGATTCTGGCCGTGCTGGCCGGTAGCTCACTTGCCGGAGGTACGGGCGCCGCTGCCACTGCGCAGTCTTACGCGGTTGTTTCCGGCATGGGCTGGGCGGGCTTTATCGCCCTTCTGCTGGGCTGGTTCGCGGCCCTCGGCGGAGCTGCCAGCGGCGTTCGTAATCGTGCCCAGGCTATTCCTGAGACGCGGGCGATCGAAGAAGAACGGCCCGGTATTCGTCGCGTCGCCTAAGCCACACAGACCCGAACGCGAATGGCGTGCTCACCCGGTACGCCATTCACGGGAACGGGTACAGGGGCAAAGCGGCAGTGTGTCGCCGAACACAGCGTCGCCGCTTCGCGCGAACACTGTGATGCGACGGCCTTCGTACCACAACTCTACTTAGGTGCCGTTGCCGCCACGTGCGCCATCTCCACCACGAAGGGATGTGGCGTAACCTGGGCTACTCCCGAATACGGAGTGTCGAGCGAAGCGATGAGAAAGAGGCTGAAGGAAATACTTGCCGCCAAAGCGCCTGTCATGATGGCTTGGGAGCGAAAGCTTCCGTGTCCGAAGAAATAGGTGAAGCCGACCAGCAGAATTCCGCCGCCGATGAGCAAAACCCATAAGCTGTCAGGGACCGTCCCCTGGTTGGCAAAAAGCCGGGTTCGGCGAAGGTCTGACAATGCCGTTAAGTGTTTTAGCGACTCCGAATAGGACGCCTGGTATTGCGGCATAGTGAGTTGCTGGGTGTCATACGATTGCCAGAGTTTATCGATGGCAACCGAGGTACGCTGACTGTCGCGGCCTGCGGCCATGGCGGGAAATTCGTCCTGGGCGACCGCCTCGAGATACTCCAGCAGCCCATCGGAGATATTTTTCCGCAGCGGCATCGGCATCAGGGCAGAGAGCCGAGACAGGTCGGCCAACTCGCTCGCCTCATGCTCAAGGTTCGTGCCTGCGTCCTTAAATCCGCTCCAAACTACGAAGATTCCGAAGGCGACCAGCACCGCGTAGAGGGTGCCCAGGGTGAGAAAGAAATTACTGGCAATCTCGTGATGTTTCCGCAGCGACTCAAGGTCGCTGAAGCGGCGCACCACAAACAGAAGAATCACCGAGAGTGCTGCCGAACCAGCGACGAGAAGCACACCGTTGAGAGTTGTATCCATGGCCAATTCACTTCTACATCACTTGGCCTGAGAAGTTCGACGAAATTCTGCAATGCCCGCCTCTCGCTTGTCGGTGACAAACCGGCCAGAACAGAGTGACGATCGTGTGGTACCCACGATTGCAGTGCGTGCTCTACATCACTGCGGCGATTTGGAGCCTTGGCTATGCTGGGTTCCGTACGGCGAAGAACCTCGCCCCGGAGTGTGCCATGGCAGCCGATTACGCCAAGATGTCGGCCGATCTGCACCGCTTCTACGACTTCACTGGAAAGGTCGTGCTGTTTATTGGCGCGGGCGGCAAACAACTGCTCGGTGCGGCGACTCCGGTCAAGAAGCTAATCGCGATTGATAAAGATGTGAACGCGCTTGCAGCGTTGCGTGCCGAAGTTGCGGCCCAGGGGCTCGGCGATCGCGTTGACGTCATCGGCGGCAATTTCGAAGAGGTGACCACATGCGGCGATGCCGTGTACTTCGAGTTCTGCCTGCACGAGATGGACGACCCTCTCCACGCGCTCCAGCATGCCAAGTCGCTGGCTCCCGACCTTGTGGTGTACGACCACTCGGCCGGTTCCGAATGGATCTACTACGGCGCGGAGGAAGACAAAGTCGCGCGCAGCTCAGCCGTCATGCAGGCGTTCGGCATTCGGCGGCAGCACACGTTCCAGGCCGAGCAGCGCTTTGCTGACTACGAGGAACTCTATGCCAAGCTGGCTCCGCAGGGAGCGCTGGCGATCGAGCGGGCGCGAGAGTTCATCGGAGCGAAGGACATCGTTATTCCGTTCAGCTATGAGTTGAATTTGCTGTGAGAGGGAAGTCGATTGCGTTCTAGCCGGGTGGCCCGGGTGCCCCGGAAATTCAGCCGCGAAGCGGCGGAATGGTTTGAGCCCGGCTCGTCAGAGGCTGTTACGAAACTCTCGCTGGAGTGAAGTTGTTGGGACAAAACACGTCCCAGCCGCCTCGCGGCGATAGGTGAGAGCCCCGCGATTCATCGCGGGGAAAGCTAAGTGGGAAATCGAGAGTCCGCTTCAGCGGACGACAGGAGTTTCGTAACCGGCTCGTCAGAGCCGGGTGAAGTGGGAAAAACTCTGAGTCGCGTAGCGACACAAGCGACGACACAGACACCCAGGCACGGGGCAAGGATAAATCTGAACATGCAACTGTGTGTGTGACGGCTGACGAAAATCCCCGCCCAACCAACCGATGGTTAGCCTGCCCTGAGCGCAGCCGAAGGGGGGCGCCCCCGTGTGTGTCGACTATTCAGAGTGCTTGCTTGGGCCACGCGCCAAGCCTACCTTGACGAAATCGAGTGCTTCCGATACGAGTTAGCGCTTATATGGATATCCAAAGTAATCGTAAGGTAAACCCTTTTCGTTCCGTGACCCGTCCTTCCAGTTGCACGATGATTTTCTTAGGATGCTTGGGAGATTCATAGCTCAGGTTGAGGTTTAGCATCTCTGAAGCAAATAGGTACAGCTTGACGCTGGGAATCGGCTTCCAGAAGAAATCAGCCTTACGGACAGTCCCCCAAGTTTCTTCTCTGATTGATGAGCGGAGCACGGTGGAACATGAGAGGATTTAACAAAAATGAGCCCCGAAAGATCTGGATTAATGTCCAGAAAATATTCAACCACGTGGAATAGAATAAAAGTCGTCAGCATCAAAACAAGCAGACTGTTGTCGGCACTCCACAAAGGCAAGAGTGCATACCACTGGGAAACATAGAGCAGAGTGCAAACTCCTGGTATAGGGCTTCTCTAGGTTGTATGGAACGCCTTATGGCAATTATGTATCCGCTGAACTTGAAAACGTATTCACATTAAGGTAGCGTGCGCGAAACACTTCCCGACCCTTGCTATCCTCGAACAAGATGGTGCTTTTGTCAGGACGAAGCATGAAATGATTACCCGCCCCTCGGAACCATCGATTCTCAGTTCACAATTTAATTACTATATTATCGATTTGCGATACGGCGCATGATCGAACATTTTAGAGCAAAGAATATAGCACCGGCGAATGCGTGATTTTTCTAAATCCAACCGAACTTGTTCTCCTGACATCTGATAGACCGTGAAAGAATAAGGGAAATAATCCAGTGATCGAGGAGGTAAACGGCAACCGCAACATACTCGGGCCAGCTATCACCACCATGGCCTATCCAACTCGGCCGATGGATTGGTCACATATCTGGCAACACGCGTTTTCTGGTGTCTCACTCATTCGCCGGAACTAAACGACCACTAATAATGATCTCCCGAGTTGGCCTCAAAGCCTCTTGACCGCCTGGGAACCGTGTTGTCCCCTAGAATTCTCGCATTGAGCAAGGCGGGTGAACCGTTCGTTTAATCCTTGCTTGGATAAACGTTTGCGACGGTCACAACTTAAGGGTTCTCAATAATCCTGTCTGTTGACTTTGCCTCATGCACTAGTGGCAAAACTTTTGTGTTCGGCCTCAAGCGATTTGCTTCGAAGTTCTTCGTCGACTGTCTTTGGCTCAGTTCTCCTGTAAAATTGTCATCGGACTGCTTGGCAGAGATTTCCGCGAATGCGCGAACTTCGATCTGGCATCTATTGGGTCATGTAGCCTTTCTTGTCACCCAGAGGCTTGCACGAAGATTCAACCCGCAATATCCTTGAACCAAAACAATGGCCAAGCAGCCAAGTGGTAAGGCACTCGCTCTTGCAAAGTGAGAACCGCCTGTTCGACTCAGGCCAGGGCCTTCCAAGATACCCAACATACTCGGTCCCGTCAGGTTCAGGAGTTGCTGCTTTCCAGGCAGATTGGAGGTGAACCATCAAAAGCTGTAACAGAACACAGCGAGAAGTGTTTCTGCTGATGGCAGAGTGAGAACGCAGACATCATCATCGTGCTAATAGTTTGCGGCTAAGAGCGCTCACTAACCCGCCCTCGGCAGAACATCGCTGGGGGCGTTTCTCAGAAGACCAAAGCGGAGCCACTGAAGTCATGTCAATAGTCAATGTCCACTGACCAATGGTGCCAACATGGCAATATGTCCACTACCACCGATGTGATTCATCCTACACAGTTTTGTATAGCGTATAGCATTGTGATACCACGTGGAACAACTTCTAACATATGCGAGGGCTGTATAGCGTGAACACACGACCATCGTGATGACAGGAAGGAACTTGCGACAAAGTATCTATACCCAGACACTGAACACACCCCCGCGCCTATGTCGGGTAACCCCGCGCAACGGAGTATGCGCCGTCGGCTACGTTGACTCACGGGATAATCCCGGAGCTTTCTGGTTACCTTCGTACCCTCGCGCCGCCACTTTTCTCGCGCGTCTTAGTTCAGCCTGGTGCCCCAGGTTCGCGTCCTTCGGTTGGACGCTAACCTGGGGAGATCAAATTTCGCGACGCCACAGCAGTGTGAGTTACACTCCCGGTCTCTGGTCTCGATCGCGACGACATCGTGGGATTAAGTACAGGGTAGAGCCGCGCTTCAGCGCGGCGGTAAGGCGCTCTCTTACCTTTTCCAATCTGCCGAAGGCTTGCGCGGAGCCGTCAGGCGGAGCGCACAGAAGAACAGATCCCTCAGCGGCTGACGCCGCTTCGTGATGACAAACCAAAGAGAGACTCGATAACGCGCCGCTGAAGCGCCGCTCTACCCGCCCCCTTTCGCCGCTGCATTGGGCTCCGCTCTACCCGCTCGTCTCGGCGGTGCATTGGGATGCTCGGAATACACACGTCAATAACCGACGACCAGGCGTTTCCCAAAGTGAGAATTTCTGGTTACCTTCGTACCCTCGCCCCGACACTTTTCGCGTGCTTCTACCTCCACAAGCTCCTAGACTGTCGCTGAGGACGAGGCGATCCGTCCCAAGTCGACCATCGAGCGGCCACCGCTAAGTTCTTTGATATCTAGATTTTGCCTGTAAGTCTCACGGGCTCAAGATTTTGCGATGGAAATGTGTCCTAAAGTGTTGAAAACAAGGATTCGCAAAATAGATTTTTTCATGGTTTCGCGTTATCGGACGTGGTGGAAACAACTAGCAATTAGACAGTGAGCCCATGACAGTTGGCTCTAACCTCCGCCAAGAGCCAAGAGCCAAGAGCCGCCTCTCTACTTCTTCTTAATGTGCAGCAGCTTCTGGACCTCCGCAATCACCGTCCCCGAGTCATCTCTAATCTCGACCGTGAAGGTCGGTTCCAGCTTCTCCTGGGTTTCGAGCGCCTGGCGTATCTCGTCGATCTGTTCTTGGGTCAGCCGGAAGCTGGCCCGCACCCGGCCTTTGCCGGGCCGGCGAAAGCGGATGCTGGCTGACTTGTCCCAGACGACGTAGTTCGGGCCCAAGGTTTTCGATCAGCATGAGCATGTAGAACGGGTCGGCCATGGAGTAGAGCGAGCCTCCGTAATGGGTGCCCACGAAATTGGCGTTGCGGCGGTGCAGAGGCATTTCGACATCGACGGCGCGCCAGTCGGCGTCCCAGCGGGTGACGCGGATGCCCGCCCCTAAAAACGGCGGCCAGAGGTTGACCAGGCGTCGGATACGGCGCTTGAACCAGGCGTTCATAGCACCATTATGACGATGGGCTGCCACATTCCCAAACCAAGGGAAAGCGGGCGACTCGGCGAGGAAAGCCCCACCTTTCCCAAAAGAAGGGAAAGATGGGGCACCCGCGGATGTCAGAATAGGACACCAACTCCCTTGCTTCCCCCCGACCTTCAACGGTGTCTAAGTAAGAAGAAGCTGCCCGGGGACGGTGCCCCACCTCGGTAACCGGGTGGGCTAGGGCGTTTTCCCGGCAGGTATTTTTGTTAAGTGATACCTGCGGTTCCGGTTAGGCGAAAGAGTTACAATCGGGTTGCGGCCGCTGAAAGTAAATCCGGCAAGCCGTGTCGGCATCTAACGAGAGTCAAGACACTGTTGTCAGCGGCTGGGTTCCAGAGGAGTAGAGAGTGAATTCGACGGTTAAGACAGTCGTGTTCTGGCTGGTGATTGTGCTGTCGGGCGTCCTGCTATGGCAGGTCGTGAAGGTAGGCAATTCCGGACCGAAAGAACGCGAGATCAATTTTTCGGAGTTCATGTCAAACGTTGACCAGAACAATGTCAGCGAAGTGACCGTTCTGAGCTCTGAGGTTCGCGGCAAGTTCAAGAATGACAAGGCTGGATTCCACGCCACCATTCCCTCGAACTACCCGGACATGTACAAGGTTCTGCAAGACCATGGCGTCAACATCACGGTCAAAGACGTTTCCAGCGGAAGCTGGCCGAGTTGGATCCTGAACCTGGCGCCTTTCGTGTTGCTGGGCGCGCTGTGGTTCATCATGATTCGCCAGATGCAGACCGGCGGCAATAAGGCGCTGTCGTTTGGCAAGAGCCGAGCCCGCCTGCTGTCGATGCAGCAGAAGAAGATAACCTTCAAAGACGTCGCCGGCGTAGACGAGGCCAAGGAAGAGCTGAAGGAGATCATCGAGTTCCTGCGCGAGGCGCAGAAGTTCCAGAAGCTCGGCGGACGCATTCCCAAAGGCGTGCTGCTGGTGGGGCCTCCGGGAACCGGCAAGACCTTGCTGGCGCGCGCGGTTGCCGGCGAAGCGAACGTTCCGTTCTTCAGCATCTCGGGTTCGGACTTCGTTGAGATGTTTGTCGGCGTGGGCGCAAGCCGCGTCCGCGACCTGTTTGAGCAGGGCAAGAAGAATGCTCCCTGCATCATCTTCATCGACGAAATCGACGCTGTCGGCCGTCATCGTGGCGCAGGCCTGGGTGGTGGACACGACGAGCGCGAGCAGACGCTGAACCAGTTGCTGGTCGAGATGGATGGCTTCGAGTCGAACGAAGGCGTCATCCTGATCGCTGCGACCAACCGGCCTGACGTGCTCGATCCGGCGCTGCTGCGTCCCGGACGCTTCGATCGCCGCGTAGTGGTTTCGCGTCCTGACGTTCGTGGCCGCGAAGAGATCCTGCGCGTGCATACCCGCAAGATTCCTCTGAACGACGATGTCGATCTTCCCGTGCTGGCTCGCGGCACACCGGGCTTCTCCGGCGCCGACTTGGCCAACATGGTGAACGAGGCTGCCTTGGTGGCTGCCCGCCAGAACCGCAAGACGGTGCTGATGTGGGACTTCGAGCAGGCCAAGGACAAGGTCCTGATGGGCGCCGAGCGCAAGTCGATGCTGCTCTCGGACGAGGAGAAGAAGGTCACCGCATATCACGAGGCCGGCCACGCGCTGGTCGCGGCACTGCGCGAGCATGCCGACCCGCTGCACAAGGTGACGATCATCCCGCGCGGCATGGCGCTGGGCGTGACCATGCAGCTCCCGATGGACGATAAGCACACTTACACGCGCGACTACCTGGAGACGCGGCTGGCCATCATGATGGGCGGACGCGTAGCCGAGGAGATCGTTCCTGAACACGATGACCACCGGCGCCGGCAACGACATTGAGCAGGCGTCGGACCTGGCGCGCAAGATGGTTTGCGAGTTCGGAATGTCGTCGCTGGGGCCGATCACCTTCGGCAAGAAGGAAGAGCAGATCTTCCTGGGCCGCGAGATCAGCCAGCATCGCGACTTCAGCGAAGACACTGCGCTGAAGATCGATGCCGAAGTGCGGCGCTTCGTTGATGAAGGCTACAAGTCGGCAGTCGATATTCTGAGCGGCAATCGCGAGCGGCTGGAACGGATCGCCATGGCCTTGCTGGAGCGCGAAGTGCTCGATGCCAACGAGATGCAGATGATCATGGAAGGCAAAGAGCTTCCGGCACGAGTGAATCCGAACGCTCCTGCGACCAAGGACGAAGTACAGCAGGTGCTGAAACCAGCTCCGGGCTCGAACCAGCCGAACATCGCTCCGGGAGAACGGCCGGCACAGGCGTAGGTGCTTTGAAAGGGCACGGCTTCAGCCGTGCCGCTGAGTACATTCGAAATGACATGGGCGGCCCGAAGGGGCCGCCCAAAGTTTTTTCCCGCTTTGGAACTCGTTGCGTTTGCCCGCCGTTTAGTTCTCCTTGCTGCCAGATCCGTCGATGTATGCTTCTGGCATTACTGACATGGGTGAGGTGGTGGATGTGCAAGGAGATCCCATGTTCAAGTCGAGATTCCTGGTTCTGGCTTTGTTGCTTTTGTTTGTCCTTCCGGTCTTTGGCGCCAACCATGAGACCAGCTATCCGAATCCTTGCAGCGAGCTTTGGCCCGCTGTCAAAGATGTCGTCAGCAACTCGAAGAACTACAAATTGGTCAGCGCCGATGATGCCAAGTGGACTGCTTTCTACGATGTGAAGCACAAGGAGCACCTCAGCATTAGCGGAGCCGTGGCGCAGAAGACGAACCAAGTCACGCTGGTGTCGCAAGGCACCGGCTGCCAGATGCAAGTGAATTCAAGCTTCAGCGGCCTCACCCACGACGATCAGGGAGACTTCGTGAAGCGCGTGAATGAGGCGCTGGCCAAACCGCAGGCAGCGCCGAAACCTGCGGACGCGGGCAAGCCTGCGGAGCCAGCCAAGCCCTAGGCATCTCCAGCGTGAAGCGGTTCTAGTCTTCGCGATCGGTTCTCGCCACCGAGCCCTTGGGCGCGGCGCGCAGATACTGTACCGGCCACTGGGCTGTCTGATGAAGCTCTTGCGCCGCGTGCAATGGCCAATAGGGATCGCGGAGGAACTCGCGCGCCAGCAGAACCATGTCAGCCTGACCGGTGCGGATGATGTGGTCGGCCTGCGCGGGTGAGGTAATCATGCCGACCGCGGCGGTCGGTATGTCGGCTTCGCGGCGGATGCGTTCGGCGAACTGGGTCTGATATCCCGAGCCGACTGGTATCTTCGCATCCGGCACCAGTCCGCCGGAAGAACAGTCGATCAGATCGGCGCCATCGCTCTTCAGCAGCTTGGCCAGTTCGACAGACTCGATGATCGTCCACCCTCCCTCGACCCAATCGGTGGCCGAAATACGGACCGACAACGGCAGCCTGTCTCCAAGCACACCCCGTACCTCGCTAACAGTCTCGCGCAGCATGCGCACGCGGTTCTCGAAGCTGCCGCCATATTCGTCAGTGCGTTGATTGCTCAGCGGCGAGAGGAACTCGTGCGCGAGATAGCCATGGGCGGCGTGAATCTCGATGACTTCGAAGCCGGCCGCGACGGCAAGTTCGGCGGCTACTACAAAGTCGGCGCGAACGCGATTGATGTCCTCGCGCGTCATCTCTTGCGGCGGGCAGTAATCCGGCGAAAAGGGAATCGGTGAAGGCGCGATAGGCTGCCATCCGCCATCGGCTTCGGGAATGCAGGAACCGCCTTCCCATGGGCGCGGTGTGCTGGCCTTGCGTCCGGCGTGCGCCAGTTGAATTCCGGCGACACTGCCGTGACGCCGAATGAACTTCACGATAGGCGCGAGCGCCTCGGCGTGCTTGCTGGACCAGATACCGAGGTCCTGGGGCGAGATGCGGGCCTCGGGCGAAACCGCGGCTGCCTCGGTCATCACCAGTCCGGCGCCGCCCACAGCACGGCTTCCCAGGTGAACGAAGTGCCATTCGTTGGCGAGCCCATCGAGCGAGGAGTACTCGCACATGGGTGAGACGCCGATGCGGTTAGACAAAGTGATACTGCGAAGCGTCAGCGGTTCGAAGAGATGAGGCACGGAGGTCCTTTCTAGAGCGGAAAAGATATGGATGCGGGAGCGGGGCTCTCGATTGCGGCCTGAAGCTATCAGCTATCAGCCGTCAGCTCTCAGCTAAACCAGGAAGATGCGCGCCCTCCGTGGGATTGCGTGGTCTGCCTTCCCAGAGGGATCGCAGAGGTATTCATTTAAACTGACAGCTGATAGCTGACGGCTGAGAGCTCTTTGAATGGCAGACGAACCCTTCAACTCGCAAGGCGATACCGCGATCGAGACCACGTCGGCTCGCCGCGCGCCGGTGCAGTTGCGCAGCCAGCAGACGGTGCAGCGGGTGCTCGATGCGGCCAGCGCATTGTTGCCGAGCGTATCGCTGGAAGAGATCACGACTACTCGCATTGCAGAGGAAGCGGGGCTCTCCATCGGCGCGCTGTACCGTTTTTTCCCCGACAAGCAGTCGATTATCGACGCAATCGCCGTACGTCACGTTGAGAGCTTCAAGGCGGAAGTCGAACCCAAGCTGCTGAAGCTGGTGATTCGAGATGTTGCCGGGCTCAAGAAGTTCGATCCGGCACGTGTGCTCGACGCCGTGGTCGATGCCTATATCGTTTACCTCGACGCGCACCCTGATTTCCGCACCATTTCTTTTGGTCGCCACATCAGCCCGGCGACCAAGGAACGCGAAGCCTCGCCCCATGTTGGACTGCCGGGCCTCTTGAAGAAGTTCATCGTGCGACGGCTGGGTATGGCCGATTCTTCTGAACTCGACTTGCGATTGCGAGTGGTGAGCGAAGCCGGTGAGCGCCTCATCGCATATGCGTATGAACAGGCGACGCGTGAAGACCGCGATCACATTATCGCGGAGATGAAGCGGATGCTGGCGCGGTATCTGTTTTCGGCGTGACTGCGTCTCGCCTTTAGCTCTTGGCTCTTCGCTCTTGGCTTTTGGCCAGAAATCGGCTCAGCGCAAATCTTCAGCAATGAGTGGCGGCGCCGGTCACCGGCATGTCGCTATCCGAAATTGAAACCTGCCAGGTTAAGAGCGGCTGGAGCTGAAGAGCTCACGAATATCTGTGCAAGGCACAACTCCCCACGCTCGTGCAAGAATTTTTTTGAAGAAAAGTGTTGACATTCCCGGACTCTAACCGCAACATATGGTGCTAGACATAGTGCTCACCCAAGTTATAGAGCAGCTATGGCGATTAATGGGCGCGAGCCCGACCTTCAAGGGAGAAGGTATCCAACAAGGAGGCATATAGCATGGCTACGAAGAAAAAGGCTGCCAAGAAGGCTGCACCGAAGAAAAAGAAGCACTAACTGACGCGAGGCTTTCAGCCTCGTTTTTCTTTTTCAACCGAAAACCGGCCTCCGTCTTACACGGAGGCCTTTCCTATTTGTGTTAGCCTGACCTTCCCATCCCCTCCCGAGGCGGCATAATCCTTGGCCGTTGTCGAATTTCCCGGAGCGCCCATCGGCTCGTCAACCGCGAGCACGCGCAGCAACGCCGGCAAACTTACGCTGTTACCGCTCGTGATCGCGACGTTCTTCATGGTGTCGGGCGGCACTTATGGAACCGAAGACATCGTGCGCGGCGCAGGATACCTGGGCGGGATCGCGATCCTGATCGTGACGCCACTCATCTGGAGCCTTCCCACGGCGCTCATGCTGGGTGAGCTTTCCAGCGCGATGCCGGCGGAAGGTGGCTTCTACGTCTGGGTACGGCGGGCGATGGGGCCTCTCTGGGGTTTTCAGGAGGCGTGGCTCTCGCTGGTGGCCAGCATCTTCGACATGGCCATCTATCCCGCGCTATTCGTTGCGTACCTGGGGCGGCTGTTCCCGTCGCTGGTAAGCGGGCATCGCGACCTCGTGATCGGAGTTGCGGTTGTTATCGCCTGCGCGGTGCTGAATCTGGCCGGCATCCGCGTGGTGGCAATCACCTCGGAGTGGCTGTTCTTGCTGTTGTCGGCACCATTCATCGCGATAACGGCTTTGGCGCTGGCAAAGCCCGGTTCGCTGGCGCATGTGGTTTCAGCTCCTACAACGCCGCACATAGGAATCGTCGCGGGCCTGCTGGTTGGGATGTGGAACTACATGGGCTGGGACAATGCCTCGACTATCGCGGGCGAAGTGCAACAGCCGCAGCGCACGTATCCGCGGGCGATGCTGGCTGCGGTCGCGCTGGTGGCGCTGAGCTACATAATTCCGATTGGCGCTATGTCGCTTACCGGGCTGAGTCCCACAGCGTGGGAGACAGGCTCGTGGGCGGAAATCGCCGGACTGCTTGGAGGCCCGCTCTTGCGCGCTGCCCTGGTCGCAGGCGGGATGATGAGCGCCTTTGGCATGTTCAATGCCCTGGTGCTGAGCTATTCGCGACTGCCTTACGCGATGGCGCTGGATGGCATGTTGCCTGCCGCATTTGCCAAACTCACCCGCCGCACCGGAGTTCCCTGGCTATCGGTTGTCGTGCTGGCCACGGCGTGGGCCTTGTGCCTGGGGTTGGGTTTCGAGCGGCTGGTGACGATAGACATCCTGATCTACGGCTCGAGTCTGCTGCTGGAATTCATAGCGCTGGCGGTGCTGCGCTTTACCCGGCCTGACCTACCCCGCCCATTCAAAGTGCCGGGAGGCAAAGCGGGCGCCGTGCTGATAGGCGTTTGCCCCATGCTGCTGTTGGGATTCTCGGTGTATGCCAGCGAGAGTGAACGGATCGCGGGTATGAGCGGGCTGACGTTCGGCCTGATCCTCATCCTGTCGGGATTTGTAGCCTATGCGGTGAACGCGCTTTTCAGGCGGAAGCGCACCTTGGCGTCAAACTGAGAGTTGCACAATCCGCTCCCCGACTGAACCGGAGCAGCTTTTTTCTTTTCAGACACCCCGGAAAAAGGAATGTACATCCTAAGTAACGGCAACGCGCATGGCTATGGGAAGCTACCAGCAACTCGGAACAAGGCTATGGTCGTATGGCGCCGGCGGCCATGGCGGATCACCAGTCGGAAGGATTCTGCTAGCTGTGGCATTCATGGGAGCAATCTGCCTGATCGCAGTCGTCCTGGGTGCAGCCAGCGTGCAGTATCCGTAAGCCCGCTAGCCCGCTACTTCTGACCGATTAGCGCCTTCTGTCCGGTGACCACCGGCACGGTGGCCGTGTTCACCACCGAAGGATCGTCCCGCAACTTCAGATAGAGCGTCTTGCCGGAGGTAGGCGGGATGTCCAGGCTGGTCTGAAAGAATCCCTCCGGAACCTGCACCGCATTGGCGAACTGAAGGTCGGTACTCACCGCATCCAGAAGAAAGAGGCGCTGCCCCATCAGCGAGCATTGCTTCTCCGGCCGGTTTGCACAGTGGATCTGCAACAGCGTGGGAAGGCGCACGAGAGTCTGCAACGGTTGCCAATCGCCGGCGGCTCCAGTTGCGTCCATGGCGCGAAACTTGAGCGGGCCGAAAGCCGACGCGCCCAGGTCCTTTGCTGGATCAAGGACGGCCAGAACAGTTCGCGGATCCTGCAACGTCAGGTTTCCAGCCGCTGTGGTCAACTCGGCGCGAAACAACTCGTCCTCCGTCGCCACTTCAATCTTTTCAGTGGGAGCGAAGCGTTGTGGCGAGATGCTCTTCAAGGCGAAGTGCAGTACTTGCTGCTGTGACATCTCGTCAGGACTGCTCAACTCGATATGCGCATCTGTCTCGGTTAGCGAATCAGCCGCCGGTTGCACGGTTTTGGTCAGCAGCGCTACCTGCGGCCGCGAAGGCGCGACCGCTGCCTTGACGGTGAGAGCACGGCCGTCTTTCAACGTCACGTGCGCGGTCGTGTCGGGTGCAGGTTTCAGTTGTGACGCTTCATTGGCCGATCCCGCCGCCATCTTCAACTCGTCCTGATGATTGCTGCGTGAGAGGTCTTCGGGGGCGAAGGCGACCCCGTTGATCGCCAGCGCGGCCACCTCATCTAACCGCGCTCCGCGCAGCGTGCCGGTGCTGTCACCGGCATGAATGGTGAAGGAATCGAGATGCGCCGATTCCGCATAGCTTTGTACCGCGACCTGGTCAGGCTGAGCTGACCCATATTTCTTCACCTGCAAGGTGAGCGGGCCGGGCTTGGCGTCCTGCAAAGCGAGCTTTACCTGAAGGGTGTCGGGCTTGGCAGCCTTCCAATCCGCACCGATACTCTTGCCGCTCTCGTTCTTCACCACGACGCTCTCTACGCAAACCGCCTCGGGAGATTGCAGGTGCAGCGTGTCCTCGCGACCAACGATGAGCCCACTGGCGTCGTCGGAGGTGACGGACCAGGCTGTCGGCTCGGCGTTGCGCAACGTGTAGGAAGGACCCTGGAAGTGGTCAAATCCCCACGAACCGTGGAGCGTTCCAGTTACCGTCTGAGGCAGGTTGGCTGCCGCGAGCGAGGCGTTATCGACGGTGAAGCCTCCGTCGGTTGCGTTCGGCTTTGCGGGGAGCTCAATTGTCTTGCCGTTACGGTCGCGAAGCTCAAGCGTGAAACTGTGTCCCAAGTCGGTGCCGAAGATGAGCGGCGCGCCGTCCGCCGGAAGCACCAGATCCTTCTGCTGGGCGCAGAATATCTGCTTGGGATCGACGGCACGAATCGGAGGCGGCGCTGAATGTCCGATCGGGGGCAGTCCAATTACGATCACCGATTTCGGATCGCGAAACGACGGCGGGTTGTTCAATTTGAGATTGAGCGAATCGCGTTCAGGTAAGGCCAGCGCCGGAATGTACTGATACTTGGCGGTATGGGCGCTGCCCAGAATGCGCACCACGTCGACCACCGCTCCGACATAGGGATCGTAAGCGCTGCCGGGCATGTGCGGCGTGTTGGCGATTTGCGTCAGCAGATCGACCGAGGTGCCGGAGGTCAGCATGGCGACCATGCTTTCCGTGTGCGCGTCGTCAAGGACAAGCTGGCTGCTGTTTTGGGTGAGGCACTGCAGTTGTTGCGCGGTGGGCTTCTCGAAACACGATTGATCGACCTTGATGCCCAGGCTGCGGGCCAGGAGATTGGTTTTCTGCTGCAAGGCTGCGGAGTCTTCCTGTGAAGCCTCGCGCACCAGGGTGAGGTATTGTTCCAGGCGGGCGCGGTCGAGGCTGGCCTGCACCAGGTCCTGGGCGGCACGGACGAAGGCTCCCGGCTTGCCGCGAACGGTGGAGCGCAGGGTACTGAAGTCGCCGCCCGTGGCCGGCGCGAGAAAGATGAGTGCCTGTTGCGCCTCGTCAGGCACCTTGACCATCACGCCTTCTTCGCGCACGTGCTTGTTCCAGGTCTCAACCTTGGTAAACCAATTCTCTGGCGGAGGATTAGTGGCTCCGCGCAAGAAGGCCACGACCATTAGGTAATGAGCCGACTGGCTCTCCGGCAAGTCGGGATGCACCCAAAGCCGGTCGCCGGGAAGCAGGTTCGGGACTTCACCGATGGCAAGGCCTTTGCCGCCGCGCTCTACGCGCACGTCGATCTTCGGACCCGCCAAGTCGAAGGCCGCATCATCGGCCATGGCGAATGGGAGCAGAAGAAGCAGGCAGAGAAGGCAAATGAAAAAAAGCGCAAATTTACGCATGTCCTCAATATTGGATGCGGAGCTGACTGTGAGGTAAGCAGCGCCGACCCCGCGAAATGTTGCTGAATCTTGTTTCATGGTTGCGACATCTGACGCTTCATTAATCCATAGGAGGCCTTAAATGCGGGAAAATTCAGCTTGCAGCCATCTCAGCCATTTGCATATCACGCACACCAATAAACATGTTTGCGAAGAGTGCGTGAAATTAGGAGACACATGGGTACATCTTCGCCTGTGCTCCGACTGTGGCAAGGTCGGATGCTGCGATTCGTCCAAGAACCGCCATGCCAGCAAGCATGCGAGGCACGAGTCGCATCCCTTGGCCCGGTCGATTGAACCGGGAGAGACGTGGGTATGGTGCTACGTCGATGAAGTGGTTGCGACGGAGCTTCCGGAGTAAGAGATGAGCACCTCGACTCTTGTCGAGCCCGACGTATCAACCGGGCGGGGAAAAGACGGTGGTGGATTTGGGCCGTGGATTCGCTGCCCTTTATGCGGCTGGCGTCCCCAAGCGCATCACCGCTGGATCTGCAAATGCGGGCAGGTGTGGAATGTGTTCGACACCGGTGGCGTGTGCCCTGGCTGCCTGGCTCCGCCGAAGCGGACCCAGTGTGGCGAGTGCCGTGACTACTCGCCTCATCCCGATTGGTACGAGCTGAAAGGCTGAACGGGGAAACGATTCTCGTGCGCTAGAATCGAATCACCCGCTGTGCCTCGAACTCCCGCAAAATCGAAGTCCGTTGGTCCTGAAAAGCAAGTCTCGAAAGCGACGCTCAAGCTGCGTCTGCTGAAGCGCCTGAAATGTACCCTGAAATTCGAAAAGCTGGCGTGGGAGAGCGGCGCGAGATTGGTTGCGGGGGTGGATGAGGTCGGGCGCGGATCGTTGTTTGGACCGGTAGTCGCGGCGGCGGTAATACTCGATCCCACGTATCGCATTCGCGGATTGCGTGACTCCAAGCTGCTGGACCGGGAACAGCGCGAGACGCTGGCTCCAAGAATTCGCGAGCATTCGCTGGCATGGGCAATCGCCGCCGTCGATGTCACCACCATCGACCAAATCAATATTTACTGGGCGTCGAAGCGCGCGATGGAAGAAGCCGTTGGCAAGCTGACGCTGCTGCCCGACCACCTGCTGATCGATGCGATGCGCATTAAGTTCGACTGTTCGCAAACGCCGATCATTCATGGCGACGCGTTGTCGGCCTCGATCGCTGCCGCATCCATCATCGCTAAAGTCGAGCGGGACGCGATGGTCAGCGCCTGGGATCCCGTTTATCCCGAGTATGGTCTGGCTTCGAACAAAGGATATAGCACGCCTAAACATCTAAAGATGCTGCGCGAGAAAGGGCCGACGCCGCTGCATCGGCTTTCGTTCGCGCCAGTATGGACGTCGTCGGCTCCGCAAGAGGTGCTGGAGTTCATGCTGGAAGAGAAAGTGGAAGAGGGCGAGACGCAACCAAGCGAGTCGCTCGCGGACTGAAGTCCGCTCGCGTTGCACGAAGCAGAAGCGCTTTCGGCACGACTGGAAGTCGTGCCCTGACTCGGATGTTCGCAGAACCGCTTAGGCCGTAGCCACCGGCTCCGGCTGTGGAGCGCGGGAAGCGACCGTGAAGGTCAGCTTCCCGCTTTTCTTGTCGACGTCAACGACGATCTTGTCGCCGTGCAGCACCTCGCCATCGAGGATCTTCATCGCCAGCGGATCCTGCACCAGTCGCTGAATGGAGCGCTTCAGAGGACGCGCTCCGTACTGCACGTCGTAGCCTTCGGTGAAGATGAGCTCCTTCGCCGCAGGCGTCAGTTCGAGCGTGATCTTGCGATCGGCCAGCAGGCGACGCAGGTCTTCCAGCCGCAGGTCGACGATCTTGGTCAGCTGCTCCTTGCCCAGGGGGTTGAAGAAGATGATGTCGTCGACGCGGTTGAGGAACTCGGGCTTGAAGTGCGCCTGCAGCGCTTCCATCACGCGCTTATGCGCTTCTTCCATGCGCTCGGCGCGAAGTTCATCGTTCACGCGGTCGAGGCCGGCACCCGCTTCCTGCAAGTACACCGAGCCGATGTTCGAGGTCATGATGATGATGGTGTTCTTAAAGTCGACATTGCGGCCCTTACCGTCGGTGAGACGGCCATCGTCCATGATTTGCAGGAAGATGTTGAACACATCTGGGTGGGCCTTCTCGATTTCGTCGAACAGCACTACGGCGTACGGGCGACGGCGCACGGCTTCAGTCAACTGACCGCCCTCGTCGTAGCCTACGTATCCCGGAGGCGCGCCGATGAGTCGCGACACCGAGTGCTTCTCCATGTACTCCGACATATCGATGCGGATCATGGCATGCTCGTCATCGAAGAGGAACTCGGCCAAGGCACGCGCCAGTTCGGTTTTGCCTACGCCGGTGGGGCCCAGGAAAATGAACGAGCCGATGGGCCGGCGTGGGTCGCTGAGTCCGGCACGCGAACGGCGGATGGCATTCGCCACACGCGACAGCGCTTCGTCCTGGCCAATCACGCGATGGCGCAGACGCTCCTCCATGGTGACCAGCTTATTGACCTCGCCTTCGAGCATCTTCGACACGGGAATACCAGTCCACTTGCTGACGATCTTGGCGACGTCTTCTTCATCCACCTCTTCTTTCAGCATGCGCGACTGCTTGTCGTCCATTTGTGCCGACAGTTTCTTCACCTCCGCTTCGAGCTTCGGTATCTCGCCGTATTGCAGCTCGGCAGCGCGGTTGTAGTCGCCTTTACGCGTCGCTTCCTGTTCGGCCATCTTGAGCTGCTCGATCTGCTCCTTCATCTCGCGAATTTTCGAGATGCTCTCCTTCTCCTGCTTCCAGCGAGCTTTCAGCGCGTTGGACTGTTCCTTGATATGTGCGAGCTCTTTCTCAACCGCGGCGAGCCGCTCTTTCGAATTCGGATCGTCTTCGCGCTTTAGTGCCTGGCGCTCGATCTCAAGCTGCGTGGCGCGACGTTCAAGCTGATCGATCTCGGTCGGCATCGAATCGATCTGGATGCGCAGCGAGGCCGCAGCTTCGTCGATCAGGTCGATGGCCTTGTCGGGCAGAAAGCGGTCGCTGATGTAGCGATGCGATAGCGTTGCCGCGGCTACGATGGCCGAATCCTTGATGCGGACGCCGTGATGCACTTCGTACTTCTCGCGCAATCCGCGCAGGATGGCGATGGTGTCTTCTACGTTCGGCTCGCCCACAAACACGATTTGGAAGCGACGCTCCAGCGCAGCATCTTTCTCAATGTACTTGCGATATTCGTTGAGCGTGGTTGCGCCAATGGCGCGCAGCTCTCCGCGAGCCAGCGCCGGCTTCAGCATGTTGCTGGCATCGATAGCGCCTTCGGCAGCGCCTGCTCCCACCAGCGTATGCAACTCGTCGATGAAGAGGATGATCTTGCCTTCCGACTCCTCAATCTCCTTCAGCACGGCCTTAAGACGGTCTTCAAACTCCCCGCGATATTTCGCGCCGGCCAGCATCGCGCCCAGGTCTAGAGACACCACACGCTTGTTGCGGAGCTGCTCGGGCACATCACCGGAAATGATGCGCTGCGCCAGTCCTTCAACGATGGCCGTCTTGCCAACGCCAGGCTCGCCGATTAGCACGGGATTGTTCTTGGTGCGGCGCGAGAGTACCTGGACGACACGGCGGACTTCCTCGTCACGGCCGATGACCGGGTCGAGCTTGCCGCGGCGCGCCAGTTCGGTCAGGTCTTTGGCATAGCGCTTCAGCGCCTCGTACTTCGCCTCGGGATTCTGGTCGGTCACCTTCTGATTGCCGCGAACCGCAGTCAGTGCCTTCAGGATGTTGTCGTAGGTTGCGCCACCGCGCGTCAGAATCTGCTGTGCTGCATCGCGCTTCAAGCTTCGCCATGCCGAGCAACAGGTGCTCGGTAGAAACGAAGTCGTCCTTGAAGTTCGCCGCCTCTTTGAAAGCGTTCTCCAGCATCTGCGTCGCAGCATCGGAGAGGTGCGCCTGCGTGGCGCCGCCGCCCGAGAGCTTGGGCAGGCTGCCAATCTCGCGCGTAGCTTCCGCCAGCGCAGCTTGCGGAGAAAGGCCAACCCGCTCCAACAGCGGCGGGATGATACCTTCCTGGTCCTGCAGCAGGGCTGCGAGTAGGTGTACAGGCTGCACTTCAGGATTGCCGTATTCCGAGGCGAGATCGTTCGCCTTCTGCACGGCCTCCTGGGCCTTCACGGTTAGTTTGTCCCAACGTATTGCCATATGTACCTCAAGAAAGCTGTCAGCTATCAGCCGTCAGCTCTCAGCTAAAAGAAGAGCCGTCAGCTTTCAGCCATCAGCTGTCAGTCAGACATCGTCCGTCATTCGTAGCCATTCCGCGCAACAACCCGACGACGAGATTTTAGTCCTTCGGCGAGGAATACGACGTGACTGAGAGCTGATGGCTGATAGCTGGTTTCCAACAAAAAGGGAGGCAGGTTCGCCTCCCGTTCTCTGATCAGGATGATTACCGCGCAGGCCGTGATCAGGCAGCGGTGCCTGTCGACTTGCCGGCGCTTACTACGTCCTTCTTGCCTTCGAGCGGCTGGCCGATGTTGACCTTGATCTGTTTCGGCTTCGCCTCCTCGCGCTTCACCAGGCGGATGCTCAGCACGCCGCTGTTGTAGTCGGCCGTGATCTTACCGGTATCAACGGTATTGGGCAGGGTGAACGAACGGGTAAAGCTGCCGTAGCGCCGCTCGATGCGATGGAAGTTCTCTTCCTTCTGCTCGTTTTCGAACTTGCGCTCGCCGCTGACGGTCAGGACGTTGTTCTCGACGTTGATGTTCAGGTCCTTCTCGTCGACTCCCGGAACCTCCAGCTTGAGCTGAATGCCGTGCTGGTCTTCGTAAATGTCCACTGGCGGAACGAAATTTCCCGAGCTCATCAAGCCTTCGTCGCGGCCACCGTACTGCTGCTCGAACAGGCGGTTCATGCGGCTCTGTAGGCTCTGAAACTCACTAAACGGTTCCCAACGGGTCAAAACTGTCATGGTGTATATCCTCCAAATGGATGAATCTAAGATTGTTCGGCCGTTCCCGTGGCCTTCATCGATTTAGATGCGCTAGTTAGCACAAATTAAGCATAAAATATGAGCGTATTATTGTCAACTATGTCCCGTGAAAAGCTGTCAGTTGAGATAATAATCATTATTCTCATGTACTTACGTTAATTGTCTTGGTCAAATTTCAGCTGCGAGCTGGAGGCTGGCAGTTCGCGGTTTTACAGTCAATATGAAGGAACGGGGCGGAGCCGGCACCGGTCGATCGGCTCAGGCTGTAACATCTCTTCATGCGCGAACAGGTGCTTCACTACATCCGCCGCAGCGGACTCATGAAGCCAGGAGACCGTGTGCTCGTCGCAGTTTCGGGCGGTGCGGATTCCGTGGCCCTGCTGCGCGTCCTGTTGGAGTTGCGCGGGGAGTTGGGGATCGTGCCGTCGGTCGGGCACTTCAATCACGGGCTGCGGGGTGAGGAGTCGGAGGCTGACGAGCACTTCGTGGAGCAGCTGGCCAGGCGGCATGCGCTGGACTTCTTCGTCGAGCGCGCAGACGTCGCCGAGTATGCGGCCGGGGAACGCATGGGCCTTGAGTCGGCGGGTCGCGAACTCCGCTATAAATGGCTGACGCGCGTTGCCGTCGATGGCCGCTTCAATGTCGTCACCACGGCTCATACCCTCGACGATCAGGCAGAGACAGTGCTGATGAAGTTTCTGCGCGGGGCCGGCAGCCGAGGTCTGGCGGGGATCTATCCCTTGATGGTCCGAAGTGAAGGGCCACGGTTCATTCGACCGCTGCTAAGCACGACTCGCACGGAAATCGAGATGTACCTGGAGTCGATTGGACAAGACTGGCGCGAGGACGAGACCAACCTCGACCGGCGCTTTCTGCGTAACCGGGTGCGACATGAGCTGCTGCCGCTGCTCGACCGCGATTACAACCCAAGTATCCGCGAAGTATTGAGTGGCAGAGCCGAAATCAGCCGGGCGGAAGAGGAGTATTGGGATGGCGTGGTCAACCCCCTCCTGAAGGTAGTGGTGACCGAACGGCGCCGACTGCGCCTGCACGAATTCTCCGAGCTTGCGGTTGCTGTGCAGCGGCGAGTGCTGAAGCGCTTTCTGGAAGAGCAGAACATTGCCTGCGATTCGCAACACGTGGAAGCGCTACGACAGTGCGCGTTGGGAGAACTTCCTGGTCTTGAGCTGCCGGGGAATTGGGTGGCCCGTCGAAGCAAGGATTACCTCACGCTTCAGCCTCAGCAGGACAATGGCGCCGAAGGCAGGTTATTCGTATGCGCTTTCAGCGCCGGGCGAAATTGCGGTGGCCGAGATCGGCTGCACGCTTCGGGTGGTGCCGGTCCCGGGATCGTTTGCCGAAGAAGCCGATCCGGGAACGCTGCTGCGAGCTGACCTGATCGGCCGTGAGGTCTGCGTTCGGAATTGGCAGCCCGGCGACCGTTACCATGTTGCGCACACCGGAAAAGAACACAAGCTAAAAACCTTGTTTCTGGAGCGAAAGATCCCAGCATCCGAACGCGCGCTGTGGCCGGTGATGTTGAAAGGCACAGACATTGTGTGGGTGCGCGACCTTCCGGTGGCCGACGCCTATTGTTGGCGGCCAGGGGACGGAGACGCGTTGGCCGTCGAGTGCTCCCCTGGGTAACGGGCTTTTCTGAGGTAGAAAAGGAAACTCACCACCGAGAACACTGAGGGCACGGAGAATCAAAGGCATTCTTTCTAGTATTTCTCGGTGCTCTCCGTGTTCTCGGTGGTGAAGCTTTTTCTGGGATCGCAGCCGATCTGAACTACGCCAGAGACTTGACGCCCCACGGTACTTAAGGGCAAAGTGAACGAACTATGAGCGCGCTTGAAAATTATCCCCGCGTTACACCTTTTCTGTGGTTCGACTCCAATGCGGAAGAGGCAGTCAACTTTTATCTCAGCGTCTTCAAGAACTCACGCATCATCGACCAAATGCGTATTCCCGGCGACCAGCAGAAAGACAAAGTCTTAACCATTGCCTTCGAAATCGAGGGCCTTAAGTTTACTGCTTTGAATGGCGGCCCGATGTTCAAATTCAACGAGTCGGTTTCATTCGTTGTACGCTGCGACTCGCAAGAGGAAATCGATTATTACTGGGCGAAGTTCACGGCGGAGCGGCGGCGAGAGCCAGTGTGGCTGGTTGAAAGACAAGTTCGGACTCTCCTGGCAGATCGTACCTGGACGCATCGCCGAACTGTTGTCGCATCCCAAGGCAATGCAGGCCTTGATGGGAATGAAGAAGATCAACATCGCCGAGTTGGAGCAGGCGGCGAAGCCTTAAAGCAGTGGTCGGTGATCAGTTGTCGGTTGTCGGTGAAAGCAGGCTGAGTGATTCGGTTTTGCCTGGGCTGATTTGTTGGCCCGCACTCACGCTGAGTGAGAGCTTTTAGCTGACAATTCACCACTGACAACTAACAACGGCTACTCACGCGGTCGGCCTATAATTTCACTTATCCCTGATGCCAATGAATACCACCAGTCGCGCGCCGAACGACCCCGCCAACCAGGCTTACCATCCCCCTGACGCCTTGTCGGCCAAGGTAGAGCCCGTGATGTCGTGGATCCAGCGATTCTGGCTGCGCGTGAGTGACGGCCTGAAGATGGACCAGCTCTGGAAGCAATTCCAGTCGGACGCGCGCGCCAGCTATCGGCTGTACTCGGCCGACGTAGACCTGGAAGCCGACAATGCGAAGCCAAAGTGGAAATATTACCTGCGGCTGGCCGGGCAGTTCTTCTGGGCGGTGATGGAGAAGCTCTCGCCGGCACGGCGCATCCTGCTGCTGGTGGCGCTCGTCCTGATGTTCTCACCAACCCAAGCGAGCATCGATACCGCGACAGGAACCGCCTTCCTGCGTTTCGACGGTCACTTCTGGGGCGCGGCCCTGCTGCTTTTGGTCCTGGTGCTGGAGGTTTCCGATCGCGTTGTGATGAAGCGCGATCTGCAAATTGCGAAAGAAATCCAGACCTGGCTGTTGCCCTCGCATCCGCCAACGGTTCCGGGGCTGGAGATTGCATTTCACACACGTCCGGCCAACACCGTCGCGGGCGACTACTATGACGTGTTTCCCCGCGAAGGCGGCGAGCTCCATCCGCAAACCTGGCTTATTGCGGTTGCTGATGTCGCCGGCAAGAGCATTCCGGCGGCGCTGCTGATGGCCACGGTACAGGCCAGCCTGAAGACGCTAGCTCGCACGCCGATGAGCGTAAGCGAGTTGGTCGGAAAAATGAATGAATACGCCTGTACCAATAGCCAGGATGGCAGGCGGTTCACGACCGCGTTTATCGCCGAGTACGAGCCGCAGACGCGCGTTCTGACATACGTCAATGCAGGCCACAATCCGCCGATCGTGCGTCGCAGTTCGGGCGGAATGGAGCGGCTGGAGGCAGGCGGCATCCCCATCGGAATATTGGAGTCACCGCCGTACTGCTCGGCAACGGTGACGCTGCAACCAGGCGATTACGTGGTGATGTTCAGCGACGGAGTGGTCGAAGCCGAAAATGCGCGCAACGAGGAATACGGCGAAGACCGCCTCACCTACAACATCCACATGGGAGCGACGCAGTCACCCGCGATGCTTCTGCAACGGATCATGGGTGATATCGATAACTTCGTGGGCACCGCACCGCAGCACGACGATGTCACCTGCATGCTGCTGAAAGCCGTGTGATCAAAGCTCTCCAATATTGGCTCAACCGGAGCCGGCTGTACCTGGCCAACTGGCGCGCTATCGACCAGCAGCGTTACTGGGAACAGACCCTGGCGACGCCGCGCTATGCCGATCCCCGGCGGCTGCTGCGCTACGGCGCTAAAGCATATTCACAGAACGATGAAGACGGCATCCTCGCGGAGATTTTTCGCCGCATCGGCACAAAAGAGAAGACATTCGTTGAAATCGGAGCCGGCGCCGGACTGGAGAACAACACCCTTGCGCTGCTGGTACAGGGATGGCGCGGGCTGTGGGTTGAGAGCGATAACGCCAAGGCGGCGCGAGCTCGGGTGAATCTTGCGAGCGTATATTGCGTCAGGCCAGCTTCGCGTTGAAAATGTGTTGGCTACACGCGACAACGTGAATGCCTTGCTGCAAAACAGCAGGCCGAGCGCCGAGCCTGACCTGCTGAGCATCGATGTTGACGGCAACGACTATCACCTTTGGCATGCGGTGCAGTCGATCTCGCCGCGAGTTGTCGTGGTGGAATACAACGCGTCATGGTTTCCGCCCATGTCGATAGCGGTCGCGTACCAGGAGCGCTTTGAGTGGAAGGCCAGCACTTATTTCGGCGCCAGCCTGAAAGCTTTGGAAGTGCTCGCGGAGCGCAAGGGATATCACCTTGTCGGCTGCTGCTTTGCCGGGGTCAACGCATTCTTCGTGCGCGCCGATCTTTGCGGAACCCATTTCTGCGAACCCTACACTGCCGAAAACCACTACGAGCCTGCCCGCTACTGGATGTTGCGTTCGGCCGGCCATCCGCCAGGCGTAGGACCGGTGGAAATTGTTGGCTAGCGGTTACTCCGCCGCTTTTGCAAGCAGTCCGTTGACCGCCGATAAGTTCGCGACAAGTTCTTCGGGGAAGCCGTGTCGCCGTTGCAGGTAAGCCGGATCGTTGTAGGTCAGCCAGACTTTGCCGTCGCCGTCTTCCCATACCAGCGCTTTGAGTGGTAAATCGATGGCGACCGTCGGAGATGCCTTCATCAGCGGTGTTCCGCCCTTGGGGTTTCCGAAGATCAGCAGCCGGGTTGGACGCATCTGGAGGCCAACCTTCTCCGCCTCCCCGCTGTGATCGATGATGGCGAATAAGCGGATGTTCTTCTCGCTTAAAAACGTCTGCAGCCGCTGCACTGTATCATCTATCGGATGCTGCGACGGCAAATGAATGAGTCCGTTGTCGCGATCTTTATTCATAAACCGAACTCCTGCAAAAATGGGGAACCGAGCCTCTGCGGCGAACGTAAACTATAGCGCTAACACGCGTCAGCTTGGTTAAAAGATGACTATCTCCGCACCGACTGCAAACCGCGCATTTGGACAGCGCAGCACTGAGAGCTCGTTCCGCTCCGATCTGATCATTCTGATTTTGATTGCGTTGGCGACCGTCGTAGTGCATCAGATCGTCGGCAATCGCTACGGCATTCACCGCGACGAACTGGCCACGCTCGACGATGCTCGTCACCTCGCCTGGGGCTATGTCGCTTATCCGCCGGTTACGCCGTTCTTTGGGCGATTGTCGCTGATTCTGTTCGGCACCTCGATCCGAGGTTTTCGCTTTTTCGCCAATGTCGCTTTGGCCGTTGTCGTCGTGCTCGCCGGGTTGATCGCGCGCGAGATGGGCGGACGTCGTGGAGCGCAGCTGGTTGCAGCGGTCGCTGTGGTGCCCTACTGCCTCGGCGCGGGTCAGCTCATGCAATACGTGGCCTTCGATGCGCTTGCATGGACGCTGGCCGCGTACTTCGTGGTGCGGCTGCTGAAGAGCGGAGACGCTCGCTGGTGGATGGCCATCGGCGCGTCCATCGGCTTCGGCATGCTGACCAAGTGGACAATGGGCTTCTTTGCCCTGGGCATCGCCGGCGCCGTAGTGCTCACCGATGCGCGGCGCTACTTGCGAAGCAAGTGGCTGTGGATTGGGGTGGCGCTCTCCATCCTGGTATTCCTGCCCAATCTCATCTGGCAGGCGCAGAACCACTTCATCTCGCTCGACATGCTGCAGCACATCCATATGCGCGATATGCGGCAGGGGAGAACTACATACTTTCTGCCACAGCAACTCGAGCTCGCCGGCTTGCGCATCGTCCTGGTGTTTGCCGCCTTGTACTACTTCTTTCTGTCGCCGGCCGGCAAGCGTTATCGCATGATGGGCTGGATGTATCTCATCACGCTTGCGCTGTTCGTTGTGCTGCACGGGCGCTGGTACTACATGGGGCCCGCGTATCCCATGATGTACGCGGCCGGCGCGGTCTGGGGTGAGGGCTGGCTGGCAACCATGTCGCGCGGAAGGGCGATGGCAGTCCGTGCCGTGACGTGGGTGGTGCTGGTATGGGAGATCGTCATAACCAGCGCATTCTTCCTTCCGCTCGCGCCAATAGGAACGAAGTGGTGGCAGGCCGCGGCCAACGTACAAGGCGACCACAAGGAAGAGCTGGGCTGGCCCGAACTGGTGCAGGAGGTCGCGCGCATTCGCGATTCGCTGACGCCACAAGAGCGTGAGCACCTGGCGATCATCGGCACCAATTATGGCGAAGCTGGAGCCATCGATCTCTATGGGCCGCAATATGGTCTGCCGCAGGCGATCAGCGGCGTCAACTCGTTCTGGGCGCGCGGCTACGGCAATCCTGAGCCGCAGACCGTGATCATCCTGGGGCTCGAGAAGGACTACGTCGACAAGCGCTTCACTTCCTGCCGCCTTGGCGGACATACTCCGAATCCTTACAACGTCGAGAACGAAGAGACGGGCGATCATCCTGACATCTGGGTGTGTGGTCCGCCGAAGTCGGGATGGCCAGAGTTCTGGAAGCATTTTCGCTACTTCGGTTGAGTCCTCTACGAGCCTGACCAGGTCAGGCGAGGCGCTGTCGCCCATTGCTGCTCCCACGCGGGAAGGGTTATGCGCTCGGCTACGAGCGGTGGCTTGCGCGCCCAGCAGACAACGGTAGTGCCAAACGGCAGATTGATGTGCTGCAAGGCTTGCCGCTCGCCATCGAGGAGCAACTTCATCACCGCGTTGGCGAAGCGGGTGCGACGTGAACCCTGATGATTGGGGACGATTGTCGTTCGCACGATGCTTTGCGCCATGCGCAGCATCACCAGCGGAAGAAATGGCGCGGTGACGAAATAGGAGGCGCGCTGCACTTCGAAGCCAGAAGTCGTCAGCTTGCGGCGAAGCTCGCTGGTGCGGTAGCGGCGACAATGGCCACGCCGTTCATCCTCTTCATCCCACAGGAAAGCATAAGCAGGCGCGGTGAGGCAGAGCAGGCCTCCGTCTTTCAACACTCGCAGAAGTTCACGCAAGGCGGCCCGATCATCTGATGTCGATTGTAGAAAGTCGCCGGCAACGATCAGGTCAAAACTATTGCTGGCAAACGCCAGTTCATCCGGGGCTGAACAGACCAGGCTGGTTACGCCGTGCAATTGCTGGAAGGCAGCCTCGCGGAGCCGGCTGTGCTGGTTGACGACTCGGAACGGCGAGGGCCCGTCGAAGTAGAGTTCGGCTGTGCCGCCCATGTCGAGGATGCGAGCCTCGCGTTTGCCGGCCAGGGACTCACTCACGAACTCGCGCAGCAGCGAGCGACGCGAAAGATACCACCACGACGACATCTCCTGTTCCAGGCGGTCGAAATCGCGTGCCGTATCCATGATGTAGTCGGGCCTTTTGCCGCCATTGTAAGCCATGGCGATACAAACCTTCGCCTTGCTGCGTTTAGCGGACGAAGGCGCCTATGTCGCCGTTGCCGCCTGTCCCACGGCGGAACGGAAATATTCGAGCGACATCTCGAGTCCGGTACGAAGGTCAATCTTCGGCTCCCAGCCGAGCAGTTGCCTGGCTTTCGTAATGTCAGGCCGGCGCTGCTTGGGATCGTCCTGGGGAAGCGGCTCAAAGCGAATCCGGCTGGTTGATCCCGTGACTTCCAGCACCTGCTTGGCGCATTCCAGGATGGTGAACTCGCCGGGATTGCCGATGTTGACGGGGCCGTGCTCCGAAGACCTGGACAGGGCAATGATGCCGGCGATTTCATCGCTCACGTAGCAGAAGCTGCGGGTCTGCAATCCGTCGCCATACACCGTGAGGTCTTCGCCGCGCAGGGCCTGCTTCATGAAGTTCGAGATCACGCGGCCGTCGTTGATCTGCAAGCGCGGTCCGTAGGTGTTGAAGATGCGCACGATGTGGGTGTCGACTTTTTTGTAGCGGTGATAAGCCATGGTGAGCGCTTCCGAGAAGCGCTTGGCTTCGTCGTAGACCGAACGCGGGCCGATGGGGTTCACGTGTCCCCAGTAAGTTTCTTTCTGCGGATGCTCCAGCGGATCGCCGTAACATTCCGAGGTCGAAGCCTGAAGAAAGCCGGCGTGATACTTGTGGGCGAGCTCAAGGCAGTTGGTGGTGCCCCGGGAGCCGACCATCAAGCGTCTCGATGCCGTGCTCCATGTAATCGACCGGGCTGGCGGGCGACGCCAGGTTGAAGACGTAATCGACATGTCCGGGATCGAAAGGCTGGCAGACATCGTGCTCGAGCAACTGAAAGCGCGGTTCCGAGGCGAGATGAGCGATGTTGGCTTGGCTGCCGGTGAGGAAGTTGTCGGCACAAATAACATCGTGACCCTCGTGCAACAGTGTGTCGCACAGATGAGATCCCAGAAAGCCCGCTCCGCCCGCTACCAGTATTCGCATAGGTTTTATCGATTCATCCCGGTACTTGGCAGTTGGCCCTGGGCGAGGGCGTGTGAATCCCACCCAGCGTGCAACTGTTCCATTGAATTGTGTCCCGAATTCGGGTGCATCGCAAATATTCAGGGTCAATCTCTCTCGGCCACGGGGACAGTGGAACCTTGGGGAGACCACGCTCACCACCGAGGTCACCGAGGGCACGGAGGAAGACTTGAGAATTTTACGGGATTGCCGTGTGCAAGCGCCGACCACGGTGGTCCGTCCGAAACTGGGTTAACTAATGGTTACGGATGGCGTTCGGCGAGTAGCCTTGGTCAGGCGTGGGCATCCCTCCTCATATGTCACTAAAATCCTGAAAACCGACAGCTGTCTCAAATTTTTTGATTTGCGAATCCCTGTTTTCAATCGTTTAGCTATCAAATCGCTCCTAAAATCTTGATTCCGCAGGCACTTACAGGCAAAATCTTGAGCCGCAAGGACTTACGCTGTGTTTGAGCCAGGCGCGGCATCGGCGCTGGCGCGGACAGCGGTCGCGGAGACTGGCTGCTTGCGCGAGCCCTGACCGGCATCTGCAGCCGCGTCGGCAGTAGTCACCTGCGCGTTCGTTGCTGAGGCTGCGCCGGCCTGGCGCTGTTGCTGTTCGATTAACTTCCTAGCCGCAATCTTGATGTTGTGCTGGCGCGCCAGTTCCTCGTAGTGCAAGCGTTGCAAGCGGCGTTCTCGACGGTGGTCATTGCGTACCATCTGGTCGGCAAATTTCGTGGCAGCCTTCTCGCCCTGGCGCTCGTAGATATCCATAAGTTCCACCTGGTCGGCGGTTACCGCCGGTGCGGAGGGTTCGGCTTCTGCAAGGGCCTGGCGTATGCGCGCGCGCAAAGCAGAGTCAGTTTCATCTTTTCCATACACTCCAACGCCACCTGCAAATTCTGCCTTCTCGAGTGCCCCAGTCAATGCTGCGGTTGGATTGAGCGGGAAGGCGACTTCTGGATCGAGGGAGAGGTCGAAGTCCAGGGGCAGCTCATTTTCCTGCTCGAAGCTGGACCACTCGGTCTGGGGGTTATCGGCCACGAACAGGGCATCCTGCTTCCAGGCGCGCGCGGTGGTCAGGTTACGGGAGGCGAGGCGCAAGACGCTCATCAGCAGGCGGCCGCGTGGGACGTCGATCTCGTTGTAAGTGATGGCGTCGGCCATCTGCATAAGCGCGACCTGCACGGCGAAGGGGTCTTCGAGCAAAGGCAGCTTGAGGCGCGAGGGCAGATGGCGCGCCCGGGCGCGGGCGGCGCGCAGTTGGCGGCCAAGTTGGTCGAGATGGAAATGACAGTAGTCACGACCGCGCAAGGGAGGGGACTGGCAGAGCGCTCCGTTGGCGTGGACGTGGCGGCAAGTGGATTGTGGCATGAGTGTTGGGTGCTCCTTCGGGGGTATCGCGTGCGCGAGCTACCAGCTGCCAGCTTTCAGCCGCCAGCCAGGGCCCGTAGCGCGTGGCTACTCGTATTTCCCAGAGCTTGTCCGTGAAATCGCGAATAGCCAAAAGCGAGGTTCTCCAGTTTCTAGATTAAGAATGAGTCAACCAAAATGTCTGTGATGTGGTGAACAACGAGACGTTACGAAGGTAACCGCGAATTTAGATACGGAATGTCCTAGATTAGGGTGGACAGTTGGCCTACTGAAGCGCCGTGACAGGTATCTATAGCCAAGCTGTTTTATTTTGTGCATAATACGCGCATCGTCGAGTCAAGAGACATTTCAATTCTTCTACGATGGCGCTGAAGTAAGAGGCGGAGCGATGGACGTTCGCGACTTCGCCCCAGCCCTGTTATCGGTCGGCCAGATCTTGTCCGTGAAGCAAACAGATTTCTCAATCAAGACAGGGCCGATGTCAGTGTAAAAGTTCAGGCCGACTTTAAGTCAGGATCATTTGATATTTCACTGCTCCTCGACCAGACGCTGGTGGAGCAGGTGAAGCAAGTGATCTTGGGGGAGATCCTGCAATTGTTGATGCCAGTGGGCTTATTTCTACATCTTTGGTCTTACAAAAGAGAACAAGGAGATAACTGGACTGATTGTGTATGGGCTCTTCCAGTTATATAAGCTCCTGAAAGGCGAGAAGCCTAAACCTGAGAGCGTGAAAATTGAGACAAACATTGGCACACTGACCTATAAGCACAGCGAGTACCACGTTGACCCGATAACTGCGGCCATGTATATGAACGACAGCATAAGAGCGGCTGCGGACAGGGTCCTCCGGCCCATCGCCAGAGAGGGGATGGACAAACTGGAAGTACGAAAGGATTCTCAGTCCATCGAGATGACAAAAAGCGATCTTCCGGCTCGCGTTGTTGTATTGGAGCAGAGCCGACTAGATACACAGCAGACCTTGACAGACACAAGAGAGGCGCTGCTAAAGGTGGTGACTGCAAACTTCGAGAAGGGAAAGTGGACATTCTCGGACGGAACTGCAAAATTCAGTGCCAAAGAAGCCGACCCATCATTTCAAGATAAGCTTGATAAACGAGAAATCGGATTCTATAAAGGGGACATCTTGCGAGTTCTCCTTTAGGTTGAGCAAATACTAAAAAACAATGGTAAGTTTCAGTCTGTCTATACCATTCAAGAAGTTCTTAACTCAAGCAGTTTGGAGAGAAGGCACGCTTAGCTTGACTCGAACTCGGGAAGTTTAGAACCATATTGCTGTTGAGTCTAGGGAGCGCTCGTTGCATCATCCGGTAAGATCTTACACAGTCCTATCAAAGTTGAGGAACTCTGGATTATGATTCTTTGCGGTCACAGTCGCCAATCGCCCCTCGCCGAATGTCGAAAGCTCTCGAATCCGCTCACCAAGAAGTCGTAAGGGTACTGAAACAGATAACTGTTTTCGAGGAATTGATCGCCGGCTACAGAAACAGTAAGCCTGTCGAAATTGTCACGGATTCGAATGGCAAAGAGAAGCTCCGAATTAATCGCCAACTCCGCCCGAATGTTCCCTCTGGGCCGGAGAGATTCTTTACCATTGCCGCTCGGCCCTCGACCACCTCTTCTTTGAGCTTGTCGAGAGGACGTATGGAGGTCCCTCCCGAAGAATCTGGCCCACGCCTCCCAATTCCCGCTGTTGAGCGTTTACCCCACTGGGCACACCGCACCCGTCCCGAAAACGATACTGTTCGCGAAAGAACAACTGTTCAGGTGGGTGCCCGATTGTGCGTACACATTCATCGATGAGTTGCAGCCGTACAACCGAAGGGATGATCGGCATCGCCTACTGCGAATGCTCGCTATATTCTCGAACATCGACAAACATCGCCGACTCACCACAACCGTCCTGCGGCCTCACGTGCGCGAAATCGTCACCAGTGATTTGGGACGGGTAGTGGCCATTGGCGTCCCTCTCGACGATGGCGCAGAAGTGTTTCCCCTCGTTGACGACCCTACGATCATGCAAGGCAAAGTGGATGTGGTAAGAGAGGCCTACCCTAAGATAGCGTTCGACGAGCCTGAGTTCGGGCAACGAGAACCGTCATCTCTCGACGACATCACACACCACTTGCCTTTTATCGTTCTGAATATCGTTCAACAATTCCGGAACCTTATTTGATACGGAGGTGGGTTATGAAGGAAACGACAGCACTAGCGCTGTTGGAACTACTGCGATAGCTGGCCGCCTGGGTGAAGCAGCGGCGCTGGTTTCTTGCCTGTTGACCTCCAACACCAACGCGAAACTCCAGTTTTCACGCACACTCTTCAGGGGCGGCACATCTGTCGTCCCTAAAGGGACTCGTGATCTTTTTGAGAACTTGTACCCGGCACTCCCGTGCCGGGCTACAGGTTATTTCGTCCTGCGGACTAAACCGAAGCCGGAGGCTCCCACTCATTTCAAACGAAGGAATGAGTAGGCACTCGGCGAGGGATGTGAACGTTGGTGAATCCCAGCCAATCCAACGGATGGATTGAGTGGGGTACCCGCCACCCGGCAAAGAGCAGATCCCTCGGCCAAAAGATGGCCTTCGTGATGACAAACGAAGTGAGTCAACGGCTTGCCGCTTGGTTAAGACATCCCCACCCCGCCAAAGGAGGGCGGAATGGGGCACCCGGCAAAGAGCAGATCCCTCGGCCAAAATATGGCCTTCGTGATGACAAACGAAGTGAGTCAACGGCTTGCCGCTTGGTTAAGACAACCCCCACCCCGCCAAAGGAGGGCGGAATGGGGCACCCGGCAAAGAGCAGATCCCTCGGCCAAAAGATGGCCTTCGTGATGACAAACGAAGTGAGTCAACGGCTTGCCGGCCTGGTTAAGACAACCCCCACCCCGCCAAAGGAGGGCGGAACGGGGCACCCGGCAAAGAGCAGATCCCTCGGCCAAAACATGGCCTTCGTGATGACAAACGAAGGGCACCCGGCAGCCTCGCCATCCGCCGGCATGTGTTTGTGCCGTCCCTAAAAGGGACTCGGGATTTCTTAAGAGCTTGTACCCGGCACTGCCGTGCCGGGCTACAGGTTATTTCGTCCTGCGGACTAAACCGAAGGTACATGTACCGAAATCCGGTGATCCATGTCCGTGAAAGTTTCAACATCGTGAATCCCACTCAATCCAAAGGAAGGATTGAATGGAGCACCCGACCGTAGCATAAAAGTGACGTAAATTACCTTCTGGTCACCCACAATAGTGATAGCTATCACTGTCGGCGTGAGCTTGAGGCAGTAATGATGAAACCGTAAGCGCCAAGTGATCCACCAGACGTTCCGCGCCCAGCTGGAACGAGGCCCCCATGACTGGTAACGGTGCGTGGAGACGCGCGCTTTCTTCGCTGCAACTCGTCGCGGTCTTCTTCTTTCTGGCTTGCATCGTTGGACAAGCCTATTCGCAAGTCGGAGTAAACACTTCAACCCAATCGGCGAAAGATGACACGGCAGCCTCGGATGAGGACCTGCTCAAAGCCATACAAAACCCCGTAGCCGATCTGATCAGCGTGCCGATTCAGAACAACATCAACCCCGGCATCAATCCGTACGGCCGGGTTCAGAACGTAGTCAGCCTGCAACCGGTGATCCCTCTGAATCTGAGCGACAACTGGTTGCTGGTCACGCGAATCATCCAGCCCATCGTTTGGCAACCGTACCCTGATCAGAAGACCGGAGGAGTTTTCGGGCTGGGGGATATGAATCCCTCGTTCTTCCTGCCCCGCGGAATCCCGGCGCGCTGATTTGGGGTGCGGGACCAGCGGTGGTCATTCCAACTGCGACCAGCACCATCCTCGGCAATGGGAAGTTGAGCCTTGGACCCTCGGCTGTAGTGCTTGCGCAACCGGGGCCATGGACAGTCGGCGCACTGGTCAGCAATGTATGGTCGGTTGCCGGATCGGGTGGACGGCCTCCGGTCAATCGCATGGCTCTGCAGTATTTCCTGGTCTACAACCTGCCGCACGATTGGTATTTGAACTCGTCGCCCACTATCACCGCCGACTGGCGTGCCACTGCCGGGAATGTGTGGACGGTGCCATTTGGGTTGGGAGTTGGAAGGCTCGTAACATCGGCAATGCCCCGGTGGATTTCTCGGGAACGTTCTATGGCAATGCAACGACGCCGGCCGGCATGCCGACGTGGTCAATGAGCTTTCAAATGACGCTGCTGTTTCCACAAGGGAAGTGATGGGGTACAAAACGAATCTTCGTTCTTGGTTGCAACCATGAGTTTTTATCAATTTTGCTTAGGCATACGCGAACGGTATGGAGCAAGTGTCATGAAAACTTCGAAGCAGGTAATCGTCATTCTGAGCTTTTTCGTGCTGGTTATAGTAGCGATGGCTGCAAGTGCTTTCGCAGCCGAGAAGGCCGACTACGTTTTCAAGAATGGCGCGGTCTACACCATCGACAGCAAGAATCCTACAGCCCAGGCGATTGCCATCACGGGCAAACATATTGCCTACGTCGGAACCAACGAAGGCGCGAAGCCGTTCATCGGCGACAAGACGCAGGTCATCGATCTCAAAGGGCAGATGCTGCTGCCGGGGTTCGTTGAATCACATATCCACCCGACAATGGCGCTGGTGGCAGAAGGCGCCGACTTGCAGTTTGACTCGCTTGACCAGTTGCTCGCATCGGTAAAGAAGTGGGCCGACGCTCACCCTGACGCCAAGGTGATTCGCGGCTTCGGGTGGCGCTACTCACTCTTTCCCACGACTGGCCCAACCAAAGAGCCTCTCGACAAAGTATTCCCCGACCGTCCTGTATTCCTGTTTGCGATTGACGGCCACAGCGGATGGGTCAACAGTAAGGCGCTTGAGTTGGCAGGAGTGAACGCCAAAACTCCGGACCCGGTGCCCGGCTTCAGCTTCTATGCGCGAGACCCCAAAACCGGTGAGCCGACCGGTTGGGTGGTTGAGGGTCCTGCGGAAATAGCCGTGTTTTTCAAGCTGCAGCCGCCTTCTTCCGAACTTGCCATTGCGGCTTTGACCGAGATGTTGCCGAAGTTCTCGGCGGCGGGAATTACGGCCGTGTTTGACGCCGGGATTTCGACCATGCCGACTGAGAGCGGTCTGGACGGCTATCAGGAACTGGAGAAAGAAAACAAGCTGCCGATCAGGGTGGTCGCCAGCTACTACTGGAACAATCCTGCGACAGAAGATCCGGCGGGAATTGCGCTGAAGCTCCGGGAGAAATATCACTCCGAACTGGTGCAGTTCCGGGCACTCAAGGTCAACGCCGACGGCGGAGAGGCCCAGCACACGGCCGTGCTGCTGAAGCCCTACTTCGACCGGCCCGGCTTCTATGGCGACTACCTTCTCGATCCCAAACTCATGGAGGCAGCAGTCCTGAAAGCGCAGGCGAACGGGCTGGATACTCACTGCCACTGCTACGGCGACGCCGCAATTCGCGCGTATCTGGACATTGTGGCCAAGGCCGAGAAGCAATACCCCAACAGCCCTTCCCGGCACACCATTGCGCATTCCCTGATGATTACAGACCAGGACGTGCCGCGCTTTAAAGAACTCAACGTAACCATGCAGACATCTCCGCAGTGGATCACGCCCGACCCGTATAGCGAGATGGTTGTGAAGATTCTCGGTCCGGATGTGGTCAATACCGAGTGGGCTCGCATGAATTCGGTCTCGAAGGCGGGAGGTCGGCTGGCATTCGGGACAGACTGGCCGGCAGCGGGCTACGTTTCGAGTTATCGTCCGCTCGAAGCGATCCAGGTGGCGCTGACGCGGGCAATTCTCAAGCAGTACGGCGAGACGCAGTTCACCCCCATCATGCCGCCGGCAGACGAGCGCATCACGCTAGATCAAGCCCTCAAGGCTTACACACTCGACTCGGCATACGTATTGGATTTGGAGAAGCAGATTGGCTCTCTCGAAGTTGGAAAGCTAGCCGACATTGTTGTGCTGGAGAAAGACCTGTACAAGATTCCTCCCAGTGATATCAGCACTACGAAGGTGAAGCTGACCATGATGAATGGCAAAATCACGTACAAGGTCCAGTGAAGGGGACGTCGACGGTGGTGCGCTGGGAAACAAATCTATAATCGGTGGGTCGCCCAGAAACGAGGCTTCTATGCCTGAGCGTTCCGCAGACCTGTTGATTATCGGTGGCGGCATTGTAGGACTGGCAACCGCGCTGGAGGCGGTCACCCGCTTTCCGGAGCTGCGGCTCATCGTTCTCGAAAAAGAAAGTCAGGTTGCCGCTCACCAGACTGGGCACAACAGCGGCGTCATTCATTCCGGCCTTTATTACCGCACAGGTTCACTGAAGGCGAAGAACTGCGTGGCTGGAGCCGCCTCGATGAAGCAGTTCTGCCGGGAACATGGCGTTCCATTCGAAGAATGCGGCAAGCTGGTGGTGGCGACCAGTGACGAAGAGGTTCCGCGGCTTGAGGCGCTGCATGAGCGCGGCATTGCGAACGGCGTTCCGGGGCTGCGCATGCTCAGCCGGGAAGAGTTTCGCGAGCTGGAGCCGCATTGTGATGGTGTCTGCGCGCTGCACGTTCCTTCCACCGGAATTGTGGATTATGTAACAGTTGCGCAAAAGTATGTCGAACTGATCGAGCGCGCTGGAGGAGAGATTATTTGCCGGGCCAAGGTGACGGGGCTGCGTCGCGAGGGAGACGCCAGCATCGTTGAGTCGACCGCAGGCACGTTTCACGCTACCCATCTGATCAACTGTGCCGGACTGTACAGCGACCAGATCGCAAAGCTAGCTGGGGTGCAGCTCGACTTGCAGATCTTGCCCTTCCGCGGCGAGTACTACGAGGTGCGACGGGAGCGGCGACACCTGATCAAGAATTTAATTTACCCGGTGCCCGATCCGCGATTCCCATTTCTGGGCGTGCATTTCACGCGTCGAGTGAACGGCAGTGTCGAGGCTGGTCCTAATGCGTTGCTGGCATTTCGTCGCGAAGGCTACAACGGCGCGGAGCCCGATATGACAGAAGCGGTGGAGATGCTGTGCTTTGACGGATTCTGGAAAATGGCGCGGAAGTATTGGCGCAAGGGTGCCGAGGAACAATATCGTGCCTGGGTGAAGAGCGCTTTTGCCACCGCGTTGCAGAAGATGGTTCCTGAGCTGACGGAAGCCGATCTTGCGCCGGGAGGTTCAGGCGTGCGGGCGCAGGCGGTAGACCGGCAAGGCAATCTGGTTGACGATTTTCATTTCGTCTGCGCCCCGGGAATGATTCACGTATGCAACGTGCCTTCGCCCGCGGCTACGGCATCGCTCGAAATCGGGCGAGAGGTGGTCGAGATGATGGTGCGGCATTTTGATCTGCAAACTGCGGCGTTGCATTCGAGCCTCATCTGAACGATGGTACATGTCTCTACTACCCTTTCGTAACCTCTTGTACGTCTGGGGTGTGACCACGGTCACTGAGTCCTGTATCGGCGCAGTGGAATAGTCAATCAAGCAATTCAATCATTGTGAGATTTAATAAGTTCGATTGTATGCCGCGGTGTCGAAGGGCCGTCGACACGAACGCCACTTTTTAGAAGTACCTGTTTTGATGCTTCCGGCAGTTCCTGATCGTGCGGGTGCGTGCCCGTCCGGGGGCTTTGCAACTCAAGTTGCTGTCGAGGAGCTGTCTTTTGCATTCGTCAACCAACCGGATTTCTTCCGCCTCATTTCCGCTTCATTCTGGTCCTGATCGGCACATGCACCGGCATTTTGGCGGCAAGGGTGGCGTGCCCGCCACGAGCCTTGCGAGTGCGGAGGGCCACAGGCCGCGGGTTGCGAATGACGCATGCCCGGCGGCATTCGATCCGTTCCTGGGGACGAACGCGGCGGTTCAGCGGTTGCATGATTTTGCCTGCAAGGTCGCTCTTTCCGATAGCCCGGTGCTGATTCTGGGTGAAACCGGATCGGGTAAGGGCGTGCTGGCGGGATGGCTGCACGCCAACAGTCGTCGCCATAATGAAGAGTTTCTTGACCTGAACTGCGCCGGGCTGGACCGTGAATTCCTGGAGACTGAGCTTTTCGGACACGAGAAAGGCGCTTTCACCAGCGCGATCGCAGCCAAGCCGGGCCTGCTGGAGATAGCCAACCACGGCACAGTATTTCTGGACGAGATCGGCGACGTCGATCTGCAAGTGCAACCCAAGCTGCTCAAGGTGCTGGAGACCGGACACTTCCGTAGGCTGGGCGATATTCGCGACCGCTTCGCCGACGTGCGGCTGATTTCTGCAACGCATCGCGATTTAGGACGGGACGTGGGCGCAGGGCGATTCCGCTCGGACCTGTTTTATCGCATCAATATCATCCTGTTGGAGGTTCCCGCGCTGCGCTCGCGGCGGGAGGATATTCCGTTGCTGGCCGACCGGTTGTTGCGGCTGATCGCACCGCATAGCGATGCGCCGGCATTAGACAGGACAGCCATTGAAGCTTTGCGCAGATACTCGTGGCCGGGAAATATTCGCGAACTTCGTAATGTGCTGCAACGCGCGCTGCTGCTGACGGAAAACAACATTATCACCGAGCGCGAGTTGCACTTTTTTCCGGCACGATTCGAGGAGGTGGGAGCGCCGCCGTCCGCTCCGGATGTTACCTTGCGCGAGATGGAGAAGAGCCATATCGCCAGCGTACTTGCGCAGGAATTCGGGTCGGTGCAGAGAACGGCGAAGCGGTTGGGAATTCCGCGAAGCTCGCTGTACAACAAGCTGAAGGGGTTTGGAATTTGCAACGAAAGATTCTAGACAATAAAAGGGCGGAATTCCGAACGGAAGCGCAGCGCCCAGTTGCACATCCGAATAAGACCGTGAGGTCCGGAATTCCGCCAACCGATAAAACTAAACTCTAGCCAAGGAGGAGATACCAACACTGCAAAACTCTATCTGGCCCAACCAGCATTGCTTGCGCCAGCATCGTGATTCTTGCATCCCTATTCTGCTTTGCGAATACCTCTTCTGCCGTAGGCTGCTACCACTTCTGTCGTATGCACTCGACTAGGTTGCAATCTGGACTGGCTTTCTCTCCATGTTCAGCAACGTTCGCTCATGACACAGCGACGACATTTCCCTGCTCAAGAGCTGAATCACCTGCAGGCACAGATCGGGCCGGGAGCGCAACAGTTGTTGCGCCGCCTCTGCCGGCACAAAGGTGAATTCAGCAGCAGCGGTGACTTCTACCGTGTAGCAGCAGTGATCGCAACTCAACGCAGACGACAAACCGATGAATGAGCCCGGTTCCAGCTCGCGCAGCTCCCGCGTCTTGCCATCGTGCGACGCCATCGATACCTTGGCCGCACCGGAACGCAGAATGTAAATACCCTTGCCTGGCTCGCCTTCCTTGAGGACATGGGCGCCCGGCTTGTATGAAACCGGCTGCCCGATCGACGCAAACTCCAGAATCAGACCCTTATCTGTCCCCACTTGCGAGTTCACAATCTCCAGGACCCTGAACGTTTTCGTACAACGATCTGGTCTATGTGTTGTACATCGGGATGAATACATCGGGGTGTGATGTTCGTCACATATGCTTGTGACGTGCCCGGGGCGGAGGTCGAGTGGAGCGAAACCAGCCGACGGGCATCGAAATAGTTTAAGTTATTGGGCAATGCAATCTACTGATGCCAGCGCGGCTGCACTCTCGCAGGAAGAGGTCCTCCGCTATTCGCGACACTTGATCCTGCCTGAAGTGGGTATGGAGGGCCAGCTCAAGCTCAAGCGGGCGAAGGTGCTGTGCATTGGTGCAGGAGGGTTGGGCTCTCCACTCGCTTTGTATCTGGCAGCGGCGGGTGTCGGAACGCTGGGCATTGTGGATTTCGACGTGGTGGATCGCACGAATCTGCAACGCCAGATCATTCACACCACGGCTGACGTTGGCCGCAAGAAGCTTGACTCCGCCGCTGAAAGGATTGCGGCGATCAATCCTAATGTGAACGTGCGCAAATTTGAAACTCGACTGACCAGTGCCAACGCGCTCGAGATACTCCAAGATTTCGACATCATTGCCGACGGCACTGATAACTTTCCGACGCGCTACCTGGTGAACGACGCTTGCGTGCTCACCGGCAAGCCGAATGTGTATGGCTCGATCTTTCGCTTTGAAGGGCAGGCCAGCGTGTTTGCGACGAAATCGGGCCCGTGCTATCGCTGTCTGTATCCGGAGCCGCCGCCGCCTGGGATGGTGCCCTCGTGCGCCGAAGGCGGAGTGCTGGGAATCCTGCCGGGACTGGTGGGAGTGATTCAGGCGACGGAGACGATCAAGCTGATCCTGGGATTAGGCGAGAGCCTGGCGGGCCGTCTGCTGATGATTGATGCTCAGGCTATGCGTTTTCGCGAGCTGAAGCTGCGTAAGAATCCCGAGTGTCCGGTGTGCGGTGTGGATCCTACGATTACAAAACTCATCGACTACAATCAATTTTGTGGGGTAGTTCCAGATCAAACGGGAGCAGCTGCAACGATGGCCGATATATCCGTTGAAGAATTGAAGCGCCGCCTTGACGCCGGCGATGACATTTTTGTGCTCGACGTGCGCGAGCCGCACGAATATCAGATCGCCAATCTTGGCGGACACCTCATTCCGCTGAATGACCTGCCCAAGCGCGTCAGCGAGCTCGATGCCAATCGCGAGATCGTGGTGCATTGCAAGATGGGAGGCCGCAGCGCGAAGGCCGTCGACTTCCTGCGGCAGTCCGGCTTCGGCAACGTGCATAACCTGGCTGGTGGAATCACTGCGTGGTCTGAAAAGGTTGACCCCAAGGTGCCGAAGTACTGAAGCGGTCCGCAACAACAATCACATATAAAACAGGCTGAGCCGCGGCACGTGAAATTTCTCGAGCAGCCGCTTCTGCACGTATTGCTTGTGGAGCTGCTCGATTTGCGGCGCCGTCATCTTGCTGCGATAGGGTGCGAGATCGCGATCGGCTTCACTGCGCAGGACGAATAAGGATTCGTCGGGAGTGGAGGCGAGCAGCGCTGCCATCAGCTTCTCCTCACTCACCGTAAGCCGGCGTTCCAAATCTTCCATGGGCGGAGCACTGCCTTGCTCAACTGCATCGGCCAAGGCACGCAAGGTTTCAGCAGCTTCGTCGGCTATAGATTGAGCGGCGCCGGGCAGCGCGCCGGTTGTCAGCGCATCGGCATTCTGCCGCAGAAAGGTTGCGACCGCCGCGTGCTCGAGTCCGGCAGCCGTCTTCTCGGCAGGTGCAGCGCCTACTGCCGCATCCTTCATTTCCTCGGCTGTAGCCAATACTTCCTGCGCGCAGTAGGCGAGGCCGTTCACCTTGCGGGTTCGCCGCGGACGCCGCTCCCACTTGTCGAAGCTGGTGTCGATGCCGCGCAGCACCGCCTCCAGTGGGATGCCGGTGTCCTTCCAGATCTCCATCAGCGCCCAGTCAAGCGGCGAGAGAATGATCAGCGTGCCGCGGCGCTTCTGAAAGTGCTCTTCGATTTCCGTGAAGTAGTTGAAGTAATTGTCCACGTAACAAGATTGAACCACGGATCATCACGGATGAACACCGATCAGACAAGACGGGGGCGTCTGATGCGTGAGAATCCGCGTTACTCCGTGGTTCGAGGATGTTGCGTTTGCGTTAGCTGCGGTTGGCCGCGGAGTTCTGCCGGCGGGCGCCACCCTGGTTGCGCTCGTAGATGATTCGCAGGCCGTCGAGGGTGAGGAACTCGTCTACCTCGCGGATGTACTTCGAGCCTTCGCTCATCAGCGACGCCAGGCCGCCGGTGGCCACGACGTTAACCGAGCTGCCGATCTCTGCCATCAGCCGTTCGAGGATGCCGTCGATCAATCCCAGGTAACCGTAGTAAAGGCCCGGACTGAACGCTGCTTACGGTGTTGGTAGCGAGCACACGGGCGGGCTTGCGGATATCGACGCGCGGCAAGCGGGCGGTTCGGGTGAACAGGGCGTCGGCCGAAATCCCGATACCCGGAGTGATGACGCCACCCAGGTATTCGCCCTTTTGCGACACCACGTCGAAGGTGGTCGCGGTGCCGAAATCGACCACGATGCAAGGGCCGCCAAATTTCTCGAACGCAGCAACGCTATTAACGATGCGGTCGGCGCCCACCTCCGCAGGATTCTCGTAGTGCACGGGCATGCCGGTTTTCACGCCGGGCTCGATGAACAGCGGCTTGATTTGGAAGTAGCGCTCGCACACTTCGCGCAGGGTTGAGTCCAGCGGCGGGACGACGGACGAAATCACGGTGCCTTGCACGGAGGCGACCTCGAGGCCATTCATGGCAAACAAGTTGCGAAACAGAACTCCGTACTCGTCGACCGTCTGCGACTTGATGGTGGTGACCCGCCAGTGCGCAATCAGGCGACGCTTCTGCGACGCGTCGGAAGGTTGCGGCTCGAAGACACCGAGCACCGTGTTGGTGTTGCCTACATCAAGTACCAGAAGCATGATCTTGTCCGTTGATAGCGCGCACCGTGCCGGATAGCACAGTTTTGAGACCGGTCGAGGTTCGTACTAGTAAGAACCCACGTTCGTCCAGCCCCTCGGTCACACCCTCGTAGCCGCCATCTTCGTCGACATGAACGTAGCGTGAGCGGGCGAACGAAGAGCACTCTTCAAATCGCTGCAGGATGACAGAGCGCCCTGGCGAACCCTGTTCGATCAACTCGCGATAGGCAGCGTCGAGCGATTTTAGCAGAGCAGCGGTAAGAGCTACGCGCGACCATTCGCGCCCGCTCTCCAGCCGCAGCGAAGTGGCGATGGGTTCGAGTTCGCCGGGGAACATCGCGTGGTTCACATTGATGCCGATGCCAACAACCACATAGCGAACGCGGGTTGCCTCGGCATTCATCTCGGTCAGGATGCCGCAGAATTTTTTGCCATTGAGCAGAATGTCGTTCGGCCACTTCAGGTCGGGATGCAAACCGGTCGTCTTCTCCACCGCATTCGACACGGCGATTCCTGCGAGAAGCGACAGCAGTAACGCGTCGGCGGGAGCGAGCTGCGGGCGCAAAATCACCGAGCAGTAGATGCCGACCGAAGGCCCGGAATCCCAAGTGTGACCTCCGCGCCCCCTCCCCGCTGTCTGCTCTTCGGCCAGGAATACCGCACCTTCCGGCTCACCGGCAGCCGCCGCGGTCATTGCCTCAGCGTTGGTTGACCCGATGCTGAAGTAGTGGTGGATGCGACTGCCGAGCATCTGTCCCTGCAACAGCGGCCCGAGTGCATCGGGAAGAAGCAGGTCAGGCATGGACTGCAATTGGTATCCGGTAGCGGGATGACCGGTAATTTGTACGCCGAGTTCGCGAAGTTGTTGCACCGCGCGCCACACCTCGGAACGGCTGGTGCCGAGTTCCTCGGCGATGCGGGTGCCGCTGATAACGATAGTAGCGTTGTCGCTTAACAGGCGAACGATGCGGTCCAAACGTGAATCGGTGGCTTCCATTTATGCCGGTTGTACGCGCATGCTCAGATCGACAGCCGGTACCGAGTGGGTCAGCGCGCCGACCGAGATGAAGTCTACGCCGGTCTCGGCATAGGCGCGAATATTCGAAAGGTTGATGCCCCCGGAGGCTTCCAGCGGAACTTTGCGGTCGAGAGTCGCAACGCGATCCACCGCCTGACGTACCTGTTCCGGCGTCATGTTGTCGAGCAGGATGGCCTCGGCACCGTTTTGCAGTGCCTGCTCGAATTCTTCCAGCGAGCGCACTTCGATTTCGATAGGCAAGCTGCTGGTTCGCCGAGCCAGTGCCCGCTGCAGCGCCTGCACGGCACCGCCGGCCAGAGCGATGTGGTTGTTCTTGATGAGAATGCCGTCGCTGAGATCGAGCCGGTGATTGGTGCCTCCGCCGCAGCGTACCGCCCACTTGTCGAGCAGGCGCAGCCCGGGGGCCGTTTTGCGGGTGTCAAGTATGGTGGCCTTGGTTCCGGCGACGGCATCGACATAATGCCTGGTGGCGGTGGCAATGCCGCTCATGCGCTGCATGATGTTCAGGATCAGGCGCTCGCACGCCAGAATCACGCGGGCATTGTGCCGGATGACTGCGACAGTTTGACCCTTGCGCAACCGTACTCCGTCGAAGATCTCAGGATTGCTCCTGACATCGGGATGCGACGCAACCTTGCCATCGAGCTGGGCATAGATGTCGAGGATGCGCTGCGCGCAGCCCAGCCCGGAGAGCACGCAGTCCTGCTTGGCGATGATGGTAGCGATCGCACGCTGTTCCGGATCGATGCTGACCTCGCTAGTAGCGTCCTGAATGGCGCAGTCTTCCTTCAGCGCGTTTTCCAGAAGAGCGGTAACCCTGCGACCTGTCCAATCCACAAATAGCTCCCTTAGAACTACCGTTGCACGGTTTCTAACTCGTCGAGCGCCGCTTTGGCTTTTTCCAGCAGAACCTCGACTTCAGCTTTGCGTTTCTTCAGCCCATCAACAACGTTGGCCGGAGCTTTCGCCAGGAACGCCTCATTCGACAACTGTGCGGTTCCACGCTGCAATTCGCCGGAAAGCTTGGCAACTTCTTTGGTCAGGCGTTCGCGTTCCGCGGCAACGTCGATTTTGCGTTCATAGACCACGCGAACATCGAAGCGCGAGGTGCTGCGAGCACCGGCGACCTTGGCCAGTGATGCGTCTACAAAGTGCACGCCATCGACATCGGCCAGCAACTCAACCGCACTGCCGGTCGCGCTCGATCCAGGAGCGAACTTCCGCATCGGCAAAGATTTCAATCGGCAGCTTCTGCTTGCGATCAACCTTCAGTTCGGTTCGGATATTACGAACAGCGGCGATCAGGTCCTGCAGAATCGCCATCTCGGTTTCGGCGGCAGGGTTGATCTGCGACTCGTCCGACTTGGGATAAGCAGCCAGGGCGATTGACTGCGCCGGCGGATTGCCGTCATACACCGCGTGCCACAACTCCTCGGTGATGAATGGCATGAAAGGCGACAACATGCGCAGGGCAGCTTCGAAAATGTTGACCACGTTGGCGTATGCCGTACGCGCCAGTTCGCGATTGTCCGACATCAACCGGGGCTTCATCAACTCGATGTACCAGTCGCAGAACTCTCCCCAGAAGAAGTGATAGACCACGTGCGCGGCCTCATGGAAGCGATATGCCTCGAGCGCATCGTTGATTTCTTTGGCTACGCGATTGAAACGCGACAGAATCCAGCGGTCTTCCAGGCTCTGCACAGAGAAGCCGGCCAGACCCGGAGTGCTCAGGTCCGCAGCCGAACGCTTGAACTCGGCCAGCGACCACACGCCCGCTTCCTGCGCACGATCGACATTCATAAACAGGAAGCGCGCCGCATTCCAGATCTTGTTGGCAAAGGCGCGATAGCTGTCAATGCGTTCGGGCGAGAAGGCAATGTCGGTACCAGGCGCGGCCATAATCGCCAGGGTGAATCGCACCGCATCGGTGCCGTACTTTTCGGTGACCTCGATGGGGTCGACCACGTTGCCCTTGGTCTTTGACATCTTCTGACGCTCGGCATCGCGCACCAGGGCATGGATGTACACGGTGCGGAAGGGAACGTCACCCTGCTTGTGCCCACGCATGAAATGGCAGTTCATCATGATCATGCGCGCGACCCAGAAGAATAAGATGTCGAATCCGGTGATCAGCAGCGTCGTTGGATAGAACGCCTCAAGGTCGGGTGTCTGGTCGGGCCAGCCGAGCCCCGAGCAGGGAAGCAGGCCGGAGGAGAACCAGGTGTCGAGAACGTCGCTGTCCTGCTCGAGCTTGTCGCTGCCGCATTTGCACTTCGCCGGCGCCTCGCGCGCGACGATTACCTCATGGCACTCCTGGCAGTGCCAGGCCGGAATGCGATGTCCCCACCACAGTTGCCGCGAGATACACCAGTCATGAATGTTGCGCATCCACTCGAAGTAGGTCTTGGTGTAGTTCTCGGGAACGAACTTGACCTCACCTCGCTCAACGACTTCGATAGCGCGATCCGCCAGCGGCTGAATCTTTACGAACCACTGGGTCGAGAGTCGCGGCTCCACAATCGTTTTGCAGCGGCTGCATGTGCCGAGCGGGACCGTGTAGTCCTTTTTGGCGACCAGGTAGCCGCCCTTCTCCAGATCGTCGAGTATGCGCTGGCGCGCTGCAAAACGGTCGAGTCCTGCATACGGACCGGCATTCTCATTCATCTGCCCGACTTCATTCATCACTTCGATCTGCGGCAGATGATTACGCAGCCCTGCCTCGAAATCGTTGGGATCGTGCGAAGGCGTGACCTTTACGGCGCCGGTGCCAAACTCGGGATTCGCGAGCAGGTCATCGGTGATGATCGGTATCTCGCGATTCATCAGCGGCAGCAGTACGCGTTTGCCATGAAGATGCTTGTAACGCTCGTCGGCGGAATTTACGGCAATTGCGGTGTCGCCCAGCATGGTCTCAGGACGCGTGGTCGCAACGACGATGTACTCGTTCGGACTGCCGACCACCGGATAGCGAATTTCGTAGAGCTTGCCCGGCGTCTCCTCGTGAACAACTTCGAGATCCGATACCGCGGTGATGCAGCGCGGACACCAGTTCACGATGTACTTGCCGCGATAGATGAGCCCTTCTTCATACAGCCGGACGAAGGCTTCGCGCACGGCGCGCGACATGCGCTCGTCCATGGTGAAGTATTCGCGCGACCAGTCAACCGAGGTGCCGAGCCGCTTCATCTGCTTCAGGATGGCGCCGCCGTAATGCTGCTTCCAGTCCCACACGCGCTCGACGAAGGCCTCACGGCCCATGTCGCGGCGGTTCTTGCCTTCGCTGGCGAGTTGGCGCTCCACCATAAGCTGGGTTGCGATGCCGGCATGATCGGTTCCGGGCAGCCACAACGTGGGGATGCCCTGCATTCGCTTCCAGCGAACGATGACGTCAATCTCGGTGTGCTCCAGCATGTGACCCATGTGGAGGTTGCCGGTGACATTCGGAGGCGGCAGCGTCAGGGTGAACGTCGGCTGGTTGGTACCCGGCGCCGGAGTCTCGACGTGGAACAGCTTGTGTTCCACCCAGTACTCGGCCCAGCGAGGTTCAATCGCTGCCGGCTCATATGCTTTAGGCAGATCGTGCGGCATGAAGTCCGTTCATTGCGAAGATAAGCTTCGATATTAAGCGGCAGGAAAAGTGGGGTCAAACAGCGAAGCGCGAGCTCGCTGGAGCACAACTGGAAACTCGGCGTATTCCTTTAATCGGCTTCCCTCGAAACATACATTGGCCGTTCTCCAAGCCCATCGGGAACGGGTCGCCACGCCATCACCTGAGCCGTCACTTCAATTTCCGGTTGATCGCGCTCAGGCACGGAAATTGTGCTGTTGGGCTCTCCTCTCAAAGGCAAACCAATAAAGCTGAGAGCCAGCCGGTACACATCGCCCTCTCTAACGATGTCTCCGCTGGTGATGATTGAGTCGCAACCGTCAGGGCTGGGCGTGACGCGAATTCCGGTTACATGCTCGCATTTGATTTCGATGGCCGACAGATGCCGATTTTGGCTTTGGAGAAATAGCAGAGCGGAGGTGTCGAGGTGTCCAGGGCAAGCCATACCGAGGTTGTCGGCAACGAACGTCTCGCTGCCGATCAGGATTTGCCTGAGGCACGCGTCATGAAAGCCGCCAAACTCGTCCAGCAAGCTATCGATTGCGTCCTGCGAGTCCAGAGTGGTCCATTTAGGCATTTTGGAATTCTTTTCTGATCCCCGCTGCGAGCGGAACAGCTAACACTCTACAGGATGACGCCGGCTCGATTGACAGGGGGATATAGATGGACTAAACTAACTAAACTTAGTCTACAATCATGAAGACCGTTAACATTCACGAAGCCAAGACCCACCTCTCACGACTAATCGAGGATGCCAGCAAAGGCAAGCCGTTCATCATTGCCAAGGCAGGTAAGCCGATGGTGAAGGTGGTTGCCATCGATGCGCCGACCGGTCGCCAGGTACGCCGTCTGGGCTTTCTCAAAGGCGAGTTCCTTATCCCTGACGATTTCGACCAGATGGGTCGCGGGGAAATCGAAGAGCTGTTTACCGGCGAACGATGAAGCTCTTGCTCGACACTCATCTTTTGTTATGGGCGGCCAGCGCCCCCGAGCGCTTACCCGCAAAGGCGCGCAGCCTTATCAGTAACTCGGAGCATGAGTTGGCATTCAGTGTTGCGAGCCTGTGGGAGGTCGCCATCAAGTGCAGCCTGGGACGAAAGGATTTCCAAGTCGATGCACGTCTCCTGCGGCGAGGCTTGTTGGACAACAACTATGAGGAGTTACAAATTACCGGTGACCATGTCCTGGCCATCGAAAATCTACCGCCGATTCACAAGGACCCATTTGACCGTCTGCTGATAGCGCAAGCCATGGTCGAAGCGCTGACATTGTTAACTGTAGATCCAGTGGTGGCGCAATATCCCGGACCAATTCGCAAGCTTTAGCTGGAATTTCTGCCAAAGAAAAAGCCGCCGTTTTGGGCGGCGGCTCGCAATGCTCCAAATCGTTTTAGAAGGGCCAGAGATGCTTCTTCTTTTTCTTGGAAGTGCTCTCTGCGTCGGGATTGGCCGCAGGAGCAGGAGTTTGCGCCGAGGCACTTGAGCCGGTAGTTGTGGTGCCGCTGCTCGCAGTTGTGCCCGATGTTGACGGGGTATCCGTCGAGGCTGCGGTTGCCGGCGCGCTGCCGGCCGGAGCGGCGGTTCCTCCCGAAGCGGGTGCTGCCGTCGAACTGGCTGCCGGCGGGGCCAAATCATTGCCAAGCTCGGTTGCGGAACCGTTGGGGTCATTCGCCGGAGGCGTGCTGCCGGGCGCCAGTGGGCTTGGCACCGTTGCTGCCGGAGTGGCGGTCGTACCGCCCGCTGACGGACTCGGAAGAATCTCCGCTCCCGTCGTGTTGTCCCCGGAAGCAGCCGCCGTACCCGCAGCCGCCGTACCCGCGGGAGGTGTTCCTGCAGTAGCCGCCTGCCCCGCCGGATTGGCGACTCCGCCGGTTATTCCGATCATCAGAGTTGAGGCTGCATTGCGCACAAAGTCGGGAGCGCTGGCCTGTTTGGGATCCACCAGCGTGGGCTCACCCACTTTTACGGCATCCGTGGTATCGGGAGCGTGACGGAAATTTTCCATCATCTTGCCGTACATGCTTTCCTTGCCGCGGCTCTCGATTTCCTTCTTGTTCTGCGCAATCGCCTCTGGCGTCGGGGTGGGAACCGGTACGTTCATTGCCTCCAATTTCTTCCTGGCATCTGCTGCCCGCGGCTCCTCCGGATAACGGGTAATGATGCGTGAGTAAGCATCAACAGATTGCTGGGTGTACTGCTTCATCAATCCGCCCTTTTGCTTCTCGGTAAGCCTAGAGGCGCGCAATACGTCAATTTCCCTCTGGTAGGCCGTTCCCAACTCGAACAAAGCATCATCAGCACCGCTGTAGAGCGGATAGGTGTCGACCAGAGTCTTGAGACGGGCGATGGCCGCCGGCCATGATTCGCGCACGTAGTAGAAGTGCCCGATGAGGTATTCACGTTCGGCGAGTACTTCCTGCACTTCGCGCAGGCGTTCTTTGGCTTCTGGCACCTGCTTGCTGTCGGGATACTGCAGGATGAGCTGGCGGTATTCCTCTTCAGCGCGCTTGGCATGGGTGTAATCGCGATCCGGCTTTTCCATTTCCTTGTAATGGATGTTCGCGATCTTCATCTGGGCTTCCGCCGCTTCCGGCATGTTGGGGAAGAAGGTCTGGAAGTCTTTGTACTCGCTCTCGGCCTGGGTCCACGCAGCCGAACCACCTTCTGCGTACCACGAGTCGCCGATAGCCAGCTTGGCGCGGGCGACGTATTCGGAGTCGGGATAGGTGTTGATCAGGGTCTGCAGGCTGAGTCGCGCAACGTCGTACTTGCTGTGCTTCATCGCGTCCATCGCGCGATCGTAAAGCACCTTATCCGGCTGCTTGGAGTCGATGTTGGCAATGGGGTTCTTGACTTTTTTGTTAGTGCAGCCGGCTGCGGCAAGCAGCATGGTTCCGAGCAGCACGGCAATGATTACGCGACGAAACATCCTAAACACCTCTGGGATCTTGTGCACGATTACGCTCGCAGCAGCGTCGCTTCCTGCGCCGCCCGCAACAGCGCCTCGGCGTTCTCAGTCGGGTTTCCCCGGCCGAAAATATGACTGCCGGCGACTAGTATCTCGGCCCCGGCGCGCACGGCCGGGCCCACCGTGTGAAGGTCGATGCCCCCGTCGATCTCAATGCGGAAGTCCACTCCCTTGGCAGCGCGCATGGTAGCCAGCTTGCGGACTTTCTCCAACGCGCCGGGAATAAACCGCTGGCCTCCGAAACCGGGGTTGACCGACATGACCAGAACGTAATCGACCATGTCGAGCACTTCACCGAGGGTCTGTACCGGAGTTGCCGGGTTGATGACCACGCCGACCTTCGCGCCGCAGGTGCGAATGAGCTCCAGCGACCGGTTGAGATGACGCGTGGCCTCCTGATGGACGGAGATCCAGTTGGCGCCAGCGTCGGCGAACGCCGGAATGTACTCGTCCGGGTTCTCGATCATCAGGTGGCAGTCGAGTGGAACGTCAACCGCTTTGCGCAGCGACTTGACCACTGGCGGACCAATCGTGATGTTGGGGACGAAATGGCCGTCCATCACGTCCACATGGAGGACCGTCGCGCCACCACGGATTGCGGCGTTGGCGTCCTCGGCGAGCCGAGCGAAATCGGCTGACAGAATGGAAGGCGCTAGATCAATCAAACAGGCACTTCTCTCGCGAGATATGAGGGAATTTTAGCACGCGGTAAGCGGTAAGCTCCGCCGCCTTCAGCAGGGCGACAGTGCCTCAGTTTGAAACTTTCCGGCGTTTGCGTATCTGAGTCCAGTATTCGTCGGCGACATCCTCATCGATTTCAGTGGCGACATTGGTCGCATATAGGGCATCGCGGCCATCTTTTCGAGGGCCGGAAATCCAATATTCATCGCGAGTCGCCACGTCGTAGTAATTCGCCTTGAACCCGGCCCCCTTTAGACTGCTGAATTCCTGTCCCCGGTAATAAATAGTCGCGCCCGTCTTCGAATACGTGACGCGCCCGATTCTCGCAGGCCCGGTGAGTTTGCCAGCCTTGCATTCGATGTACATGATTCGGGTCTTATGGCCCATCGCTTAACCCCGGCGAAATGATGCGCTACCAGCACGGCGAGATGATAGCGAAAAGCTTAGCCAGCCGCTTTCCGGACAGTGGTTTGCACGATCTGTTCTGTCGTTCCCATGTCCGGATCATGCTCCCCAACTTCTTCCCATTCGCGCTTGAGGACGAGATCGACCTTAGGCCGCACCAGCGCAGCGGCAGCGCTCAGCACCACGGTGACCCATCCAATGCCGAGTACCACCTCAATGCACGCCAAGGTCCGGGTGAGGGCATTGGCGGGAATCACATCACCGTAGCCCACGGTGGACATGGTGACCACCGAGAAATAGAGGAAATCAGCAAAACTGGGATGATGAAAGGCATCGATCCCGCGAAACGCCCGCACCGGGTCATATCGCCAGGCCGCGCCATAAAAGCAGGCGAAGATGAAGACCATCGCGCCGTAGCCAAGAAGAAAGGCAGCTAACGCTTCCCACATTTGGCCCAGGATACGGAAGATGTTGCCTAATACCTTGATGCGCGGCTTCAGCCATTCACCAAATCGCCACGACAGGCTGGTGGTGATGAGCACCGAGAGGAAGATGATGATGAGCGAGCGGCGTGCCGGGTCAATCTCGACTCTGGCAATCAAGGCGCTCCCGAATGCCGCGAGCAGAGCGAAGTACATCCGTTCGGAAGCGTAAAAATGGCGCGACAGCTCCTGCATCAGGCGAAGGCGTGGAGAAGTATCGAGTATGCTGATGGGCTGCTCTCGCGCAATGATCAGGCGGCTGATCCAGTTGAACAGCCCGTGATCGGTAAAGCGGAACCCGCCATAGAGGCCGCCGCCAAAGCTGATCGATCCGCAGATGGTCAGGATCATACGCAGGTACTCGACGGTACTCTGCTTGGGAAAAAGGGACGAAACCTCGGTGCCCGCCGCGGCGCGGAGAATGCTACCCAGTAACCCTGTAGCCAGCGCCACCACGATGATGAAGCGCGGCGCGAATCCCACCCCGATGCATCCCATCAGCAGGCCGACCAGGGCGTAAAGTATTCCGGCTCGCAGCGCGCTGGGGCCGCCAATTCCGTAGCCGAAGGCGGCCACGGTCAGGGCAGCCACGGCATACAGCGCCACCACGATCGCGCGGTTGGAATTCTTTGGGTTCTCAGCTTCGGTCATTACAGAATTTTGGCCCAGATTGGCAGAGTTTGGCAGGACGAGATGCCGGATGCAACTGAAAAGAGCGCGGCGCGGGATGTTAATCCGGGGCAGGTCAAGACTTCAACCGCACTTGTACCTGCCTGCCCTAGCCGTGCGGCGGCGGGCAGGCGGCGACTGTGTGGTTTACCGGAAAGGAAGAGCTTAGCGAGAGAAGATCGGCCGGTGCTTCAGCCGACGCTCGAGGCGAGCTAAGATGTAGGAATGCCGATCGAACCGAATAGCAGCGAGAATTCCCCGTCCCCGAATGCAGCCGAGCATGTCGCTGAGGCGCAGCGCCGGCTCAACATCCTCCGCACACAGCTCAACGAGCATCCTGACCTGGAAGCCGCCATCGAGCGCCTGGAAATGGCTCTCAGCATCCTTACCACGAAAACCGGTGGCATGCTGTAACGGCCGGATTACGGAGAGGATGGGACGGCTTGGCGCACCAGTTGCGCCAGCCCCTGCTCGAGCGCAATGGTGGGGCGCCACTTTAACACCCGCCCGATCTTTGTAATGTCTGAGATGAGCGCGGGGCGGTCGTAGGCGCGGAGCAGGTCCGTGTCTTGCACCACTTTCCGTGGATCACCGGCAGCGTGCAGCAGCATTTGCAGGACTTGCCGAATGGACGTAGCCAACCCGGTTCCCACGTTGAACACGTCATACTTTCCCGAATCGTGTACCAGCGCAGTGCAGATGGCCTGAACTACGTCTGCAACGTGAACGAAATCTCGCGTGGTATCGGTGGCCCCAATGCGAATCTCCGGGGCCGAACTACACAGGCGCTCAACAATTCGTGGAATCACGTGAGGGTTCGTATCGCGCGGACCGTAGACGTTGAATAAACGCAGTGCAACGCACGACAGATGCGGGTTGCTACGCGCCGCGCCGGCCACAATCTCTTCCAGCAGGAATTTCGAAAGTCCGTAAGGATTGTTGGGGGAAGGGGTTTCGCTCTCCGTATGGGCCCGCTCGCCGACAGGATAGATGTCGGCGGTGGAGGCGGCGATCAGCTTATTCGTGGGAATACTGCGCAAAGCGCGTGCGATGACGTCGGTAGAGCGAACGTTGGCCAGGAAGGTTTCAGCGGGATTCGCGACGCAATGCGGAATGTAATGGATGGCAGCCAGGTGGATGACTGCCGCAGGGCAATAGTCGCGAAACACTTCGAAAACGGTGGATTCGTCCGCTCGGGCCAGGTCGAGATCCACGAAATCGGCTCGCTCAGGAACATGTTCGCGGCGACCGGAGTAGAGATTGTCGACCACCAATACTTCGTAACCATCCGAAAGCAGCCTGGGAACCAGGTGAGCGCCAATAAATCCTGCGCCGCCGGTTACGACAATTTTCTGCGAACTATGCACAATTGACCTGATCCAGAGAAGCAATTTGCAGTAATTTAGTGATTAACACTTCCCAATCCATGGACTGGCTCGCCTTAATAGATGCTGCTGAATACTTTTCCCATTCTGCCATTACTGCAAGTACACCATCAGCTACCCGTGCGGGCTCTGGCTTTGTCACTTCGCCAATCCCGTATTGTCGCACTACGTCAGCAGCTCCATTGCGCGGATAGTCAACCGTGACCACCGGGAGGCCGCTGGCCATGGCCTCGGCGATAACCCGAGGGAATCCTTCACGACGGCTGGTAAGCAACATCACGTCCGAACTCGCCATCAGTTCAATCTTCTGCTCTTCGCTAACGAAACCCAAAAGATCCACACTGTTTGCGGACTTCGATGCTGCGACTATTTTCTGCAGCTTCGGCAGTGCAGGTCCGCTGCCGGCTATACGTAGCCGCCCATCATAACCTTTGGAACGTAGATATTCGTGGGCAGATAGCATAAGTGGCAGATTCTTGTGCTCCTCGATGCGGCCGACGTAAAGAATCCCGCTTCGTTTGCTGGCCGGCGCGGTTCGATATCGAGCCAGGAAGACGCCGCTCGGAAGTACTTCGAAGTTCCGGCCTGAGCGCGCTTCCAACGCGTATTTCAAGGCGACGCTATTTGCTATGTTATTCGCCGACAGTCGTGGAAGATACTTCTGCAAAATACCAAATAGCGCCCCATTGCGATACTCGCACCAATCTATGATCGCCTTGCCGCGGATCGAAGCCGGCGCCAGCAGTATATGAGCGATGGGCCACTGGTTGAAGATGAAACAGTCAAAGTCATCGGGGTCAATCCTGCGGCACCATAGCGCATACTTCAGTACGGCAATTGGACTTCTTCTTAGTATCTTTAAGAATGGTTCTTGATAGCCGTAGCATTGAGGATAACGATGTACGACTGCTCCCTCAACCGTTTCCAGTTCCTTGGTGCCCGGGCTATTCTGGATGCAATAAACATCGACAGAGTGACCGCGGGCGGTCAATATCCTGGAAATCTCCGCGTATCGAACCTCTTGTCCTCCTACGCTGGGAGAAAATAATTCCGCTAAGATCGCAATTTTCAAGAACCTAGTTTTGCGACCCCATAAACTGTGGTTTCGTATGGCCGGCCTGAATGACTTGGCCCAGGACCTCACAAATAGCATCGCCCGTCCTGGCCCACGTGTACGTGCGTGCCCGCTTCATCCCCAGGTTTCCTAACTCGCTCCGGTATGCGCGGTCGTTAGAGAGGCGCAACATCGTCTCAGATGCGGCAACCACATCGTGTGCGTGGATCTTGATGGCCGCATCTCCTACCACTTCGTCCAAGGCGGTGGAATCGCTTACCACCGCGGGTATTCCGGCCAGCATCGCCTCTAGGGGCGGAAAGCCAAAACCTTCATATTCGCTTAGCAGAAAGAGGGCGGTCGCGTGCCTGTACGCATAAAACAACTCCTCATCCGTCAATCCGTGCAGGTGGATAATTCTGTTGCGCACTCCCAATTCTCCTGCCAGGCGAAGGCATTGCTTGGTCCACTTATCCGGATAAGCAACAACCAATAATGACTCGCTCACGCGATCTTGTACCTTGGCCAAGGCCCGAATTACCGATTGCAGGTTCTTGCGCGGAGAGAAGGTGCCGACGAACAGGAAATATGGTCCGTTTGGAAAATCTGCAGGAGGCTGCTCTGCTGGTGTATACGGCGAATCTTGCTCTATGCCGTTATAGGCAACGTGAACCTTGGCGGGATCTACTTTGTAATGCTGCAGAAGGTCATTCCGCGTGTGCTGAGAAACGGTTACAACTGCCGCCGAATGTTTCAGCACCTGGGGCAAGAACCTCTTGTAGTAGTTACGAAGGCGGGGAGCTTCTTCCGGATAGAGCAGCGGAATCAGGTCGTGAACCACCAGCACCTGGGGGACGGAGCACCAGATTGTTCCCTCAGCATTTTGCGAAACAATAGCATCAATATTTTTGCCCGTGATTCTCGCCGGCAGAATGAACAGGTTCCACAACAGCCGCAGCAAGCCTGAGAAACCGCCTGCATCAAACGCCATCCAACTAGGGGTTGGTTCCCGTGTCACTCCCGGCCCCGAAGGGATCAGCGGGGAACTGCTATAGACGACCACCTCGTGCCCATGGCTGGTGAGGGATTGAATCAGGCCAACGATGTGCCTGCCGACTCCGGTGTGACGCTTACCCAGGAGAGCCGCATTGATGGCGATTCGCAAAGTAGCGTGGGCAACCTTCGAGACTTCACACTGTCACAAGAACAGCTATTATCACCGGACCATCGCCCAACCTAGTATGCGTTCTTGTGAAATAGGCCAGACCAAATCGTCATCCATACAATTCGAACATCAAACCACAGGCTCCAGTTCTGGAGGTAGTACAAATCGAACTCAAATCGCTTTTGTATCGAGGTATCGCCGCGCCATCCGTTAACTTGTGCCCATCCTGTCATCCCGACCTTGAGCCGATGACGCGCATTGTAGTGCGAAAATTCCTGTAAAAACTGGTTGACGAAGTAAGGCCGCTCGGGACGAGGTCCAACCACGCTCATGTCTCCCTTCAACACGTTGAAGAACTGAGGAAGCTCATCCAGGCTGGTTTTGCGGAGAAATGATCCCAGCCCGGTACGCCGCTTGTCATCCGCGGTGGTCCATCGCACGTCGCTTTCCGCTGGGTCGGTCAATCGCATGGTGCGGAACTTGTACATCCAGAATTGTTGTCCATTCAATCCGACACGCTGCTGCTTGAAAAAGACCGGCCCCTCCGATGTGAGTTTCACCAAGGCAGCAATCACCAGCATGATGGGGCTGGTAAGCAGCACCGCCAGTAGCGAAAAGCTGATATCGAACGCTCTCTTGGCCACGAAATAATTAGGCGACTCAACGGGCGTAGTGGCCACGTCGAGCAGTTGGAGGTCGCCAAACTGAAACCAGCTCTCGCGAATTACAGCGACGTCGCCTAAGTCGAGCACGGTACGAATTGGAGCAGGAATCGCTCCCAGGTGACGAACTACATCCGACAACTCAGGAAGGCGCTCAGGCGGCAAGGCGATAATCACGTCATCCACTCGCAGCGGCAGCCCTTTTTTTACTTCCTCGAGCGTGTAAGTCGGTACCTCGTGAACGATCGCCTTCTGGCCGGGCAGACTTACGTGGGCCACGATTTCACAGGTTGCGAGCGGTATGTTACGCAGTCGCTTAGCTATGGTCGCGGCATGTTGGTCAGCGCCCACAATCAGTACATGCAGTCTCCGCTTGGGACGGAACTGGCGGCCCAGCAGGAATCGAAAGGCGACCCGGCTCAAGGTGGCAGCCCAGAAAAGGATGACCGCGCTTACCGCCAGTGTGGTGCGCGGCACGCTGCCCTCGCGGTAGAAGAACAAGAGGCATATTAATGCCGCATAGGTGATACAACAGGCGGAGAAGCACTTGTAAACGCCGGTGTACTCCTTGAACAGATCTTCAATTTGGCAGAGATGATTTCGTTCTGCCGCCATAGCCCACATCACAGAGGTAAACCCCAGCACGACCACATAGAACCGCCAGCCGGATTCCGTCCACAGGCGATGAGTGTCGTCTCCCAACGGCATGTAATACGCAATCGTAAACGCCAATAGTGGGAGCGCGTAAAACCAGACGCGCAGGTAAAAACGATGGGGATTGAGTCTTAAACCCATGACTGGCTCCGCCTTCTGCTGTACACGGAAGTGACAAGTCTAACGGTGTAGGAGATGGAAAGATAGAGGCTGCGCAATGAAGCCAACGAGAATTAACGATCCTGCTCTTCTTTCAAACGCTTCGCGGTTACGACCGCCGCAGCGCATTCACGATCCACAACATACCGAACCTGGTCGTAATCCCGGCCCGCACCAGGCAATTGAATAACGCCGTGTGCTGATCCGCATAGTGCTTCTTATAAAAAATCCACATCGCGTCATGAAAGTGCCATAAGCACGTGAGTGGAGTCTTCCTGGAGGACTGTCGCTTGTAGTGAATGGTGGTTACGGCAGGATAATAGTAAATTCGGTATCCGGCACGCTTGATGCGTACGCAGAGGTCGATGTCTTCCCCGTACATAAAGAATCGTTCATCGAAGAACCCGGTCTCGCCCAGGACGTGCCTGGGAATCAGCATGAAGCATCCGGAGATTGCATCGACATCGGTCGCCTGGTCGTCGGGCAAAAAGGTCAGATTGTAACTCGCCAGCCGCTTGCTCTTGGGAAACAACAACGCCAGCCCGGTAAATCGGTAAAAGGCGTTTATGGGATCAGGAAGCATTCGTCGAGCGGCCTTGTCCAGCGTCCCGTCGCCCATCACGATCTTGCAGGAGAGGGCTCCGATATCGGGATGAGCCGCGAGGTAATCCATGCAGGTTTGTATTACGTTGCTGTCGAGCCTGGTGTCGGGGTTGAGAATCAGTACGAAGCGCCCGGCGGCCTGCCGGAGAGCCAGGTTGTTGGCTTTAGAAAATCCGTTATTAACATTGCGGATTAACCTGACCGCTGGAAATTCGTGTTCCACCATCTCGGCGCTTCCATCGCCTGAATCGTTATCGACGACGAATACTTCATAAGAGTATGTAGTCCTCGAGGAAAAGACAGAAGTGAGCGTCACCCGCAGGTTCTCCGGTGTGCGGAAGTTTACGATGACCACGCTCAGGTCCGGCATGAGAGAAATGGTGAAAGATTTGGCAGGCAGAAATCAGGTGAAGCTAGTAACTATCGCGCTTACTGTTGCGCTCCCATAAACTTATAAATCTACCTGAAACTATGGCTGGGAGACGCCATCGCCGGCTGATTCAATTTTGAAAAAGACCACGATAAGAAGACTATCCCCAGGGTCGCCAGCACCAGGCTGGGGATGCGTTCATAGATGAACCCGAAATTCCCCCGCGGTGCGAAAAGGGCGCGACTGAGGCACTCTGCCCAGATGCCGGCATAAATCGACCGGCTACCTATAAGGGTAATGAAGCTGCGGCAGGTGAATCCGAGGATTACTGAACCGACGTATACCGCCGTCAAGCCGCCAGTCAGATAGAGCTCAAGCATATAGTTACTGCCGACGCCGGCCATAATGTCGTCGGTATATTTCTTCGTTAATAGTTGCTCGGTGGTAGCGGGCAGATTTGCCTGGTCTCCTACGCTGATAGTGCAGACACCGAGTAAAGAGTAAGGAATAACTTTTACAGTCAATGACAATAGAAGTGGTGGACAAGGATAACTAAGATCCATGTCGTCTTGAAAGAAGCCCAGACTATTCATGTATCCGAAATAATTGACAATCTGCGGGTTCCCCCGGTCATCCAGGCCAAACATGCTGTCGCCGCGAGTTAAAGCGGGTACAAACAAGATGAAGAGTGCGACGAGAAGGAGTTGAGCTACTCGTTTCGGACTGAAGGTAATCCAACGCCGTGCCATGGCTATGAAAAGAATAGGCACGATGGCCTGGGCGGCAAAGAATCGGCCCCAGTGCAGCGAGATCATCAGCCGGGGAGCAATCGTAAGAGCGATCACCAGAAGCAGCTTCTTGTTGCCCTGTCGATGGTCGCTTACCGCGCCCACGTACAGAAGTCCGAAGAAAAGGTAAATATAAAGGACCGCCTGCGTGAGCAACGAAGGCCCGTGCCCCTCGTTGTAAGGAACTCCAGATCTGTATATGGCAAATTGTGCCGCTACTACAAAGGCGGGCACGGTCAGGATAAGCAGGCTCTTGTATGCAAAGTCCTCGCATCGGTCGAGTACATCAGTCCGCAGTGAGAAGCGGGAGAACCTCGGCGCAGGCAGAAAATAGCCCAGCACGAACGTAGCCAGCGCTCCCACACTGATCCAGATAATCCGCGACTGAATCGGGGCATCCATGCCCAGCCACCAATGCAGCAGAATGCTCTGCAGCCACCAGAACAGAAGACAGGACGCGGCAAAAGCCATTACAAAGGGCCATACCAGCGGGTTGCTGGTTGCTCGATTAGGGGACTTGGCGGCCATTGGATTTGTCAGCAACGGCGAGAGTTGCTGTTGCTGGGGTAGTGCGCTTAAGGAAGCTGCTGTCAAGATCCAGAAAACTAGAAGCTACGGATCGTGGTTTGAACCTCTCCAGCGAAACTGGCGATGGCTCAACTTTAAGGGCCCGGCGCAGAACAGTCAGTACTTGCTGGCGCTCAAGTGAGATCGGTAATAGCTGAATATTCTCTCCCACGTCCTGAAGGGAGATTTCAATTCCACCGCCAGTGGCCGGCATTGCGACAATGCATCCCTGGCTCAACGCTTCGAGGTACACGATGCCCAAGGTTTCATTACCCGCCCCCGAAATAAATATCCTCGATCGACGTAGCTGTTCCCGAATAAAAAGCCGGTCTCGGGAGCCAACGAATTCGATGCGCGGATTCCAGGCAACGCTATCTTCCCAAGCCTTGCGATAAGGGCCATCGCCGATGATGCAACACCGCAGATCGGGATTTTCTTGCAGCAGGTCGCAGATAGGAGGCAGCAAGAGGTGGAGGCGTTTGACTTCCACCAGCCTGCCAACGAACGTCACATACTGCCGCTCGGATTGTTGCTCGGTCGGCGGTTCGTAGAATATGTCGGCGAGTGGGTTTCCGATCACGGCATCGATACGAACGTTGAAGATGTAGTGAAGGTGAATGGCAGCATAATCGGAGACCGTAACCAGGCGAGCGGATGAGCAAAGATTAGCCAGCTTAAAGCTGCCCACCAGGCCGAACAGGTCCAGCCATCCTTGCTCTCGGGCCAGGGGTACACCGTGCGAGACGCAAATCGCCCGGCGCGCGAGGGGAACCATCGGAATCGCAAACGTGCTCAAAATCTTCAGCACGCGTGGGCTGCGAAGGTCTCCCATCCTACGCAGCAGACTCGCCGGCGAAACGATTTCCGATGCCATGCCGAGCTCTGCAAATCCGGCTGCCAGTGCCTCGGCAAAGCTGGCCAGTCCACCGACGGGCTGTCCTCCGGTTATGAGGATTTTTTCCGGCGGACCCCAGTTCACGACGCGATCTCCAAAGGTAAAGAAGCCCTCGCCGAAATACTCTGATCACGAGACGAGCGCTTGGCGCGAAAGATCATCGTCGCCGAAATCACGCCAATCACACCGGTGCAGAAGAAATAGACAACACAGGCTCCAGTGATACCCCAACGCGGGGCGGCAAGGTATGCCCCAGCGCTAGTGAGCAGTGCGACGATTACCGCCTGCCACAAAAGCGGCTCTTCTTTATGGGCGCGCAGGTAAATAGCTTCACTTTGGATGATTAATGTGCTCACCGCTGTAATGAGAAGCAACACAAACAACTGCGGCGAAACCATGCGCGAGGCCAGAGTCGGGAAGAAGCGTTGAATGGCGAGCAGTCCTGACATACAGGCGGTGACGATTGCGCCAAGCACTCCCAGCGAAACCCATAGCGTATGGAAGAACAGGTGATCCAGCGCCGCATAGTCTTTCTTCGCGATGAGTTGTCCAAATGGAGTTGCCTTGGTTGACATCCAGGCAAACACCAGGTTCCAGGTATAGGCAGCGATAGAAAGCGACATGCCCAGACGCCCTGCCTCCACTGGACCGCGGGAAGCGAACAATATGGGAGTGAGCACTTGAACCGTGAAATAGGAACAGAGCCAGGTGATCGCAATCTTCCACTGGAACGACCACACTTCCGTTCGCCAGTTCAATACTTCCGGCGAATACTTTTGCCGCAGCAGACCAGAAAGAATGTGGCGGCGTCGCCAGAGAAAAACCGTCACCGCAATCACATTTCCTACAACCACCAGTCCGGGAGCATAGAGTCCCTTACCCAGGACCATGGCGCTCCAGGTTGCTCCCACTGCCAGCCCGGCCTGCGCAAAGCGCATCCCTGCCACCTGGCGAACCTGGCCGCAGCCCTCCATGAACGAGCAAAGCGGGGTGAGCACAAAGAGAAGCACGGTTGCCAGGGCAGCGATGGTCCACGGCCAAAACCATTCTGTGTCGTGCGAGGTAGTTCGGTGGAAAAACAGAATTCCGGCGGGTAACAACGTCACCAGCATGATCGCGCCGGCCAGAAAATACCAGCGCGCCGTCTTCTGCAGGATAGCTATAAGCCGGGCACGGCTTGCAGGGTCGCCTTCGATGCGGCCATCGGCTGTAAATTGCAGGTGCACCGCTTCATGAGCGGCAAGCTGAAGCACGACGAAGGAGAATCCAAGCTCGAAAACAATCTGCAGATTAATCAGGCTGAGCAGTGTGTAGTAATAACCTTGCTCGATCTTGCTGAGGAAGTGCGCAATCAGAAGCACGGTCACCGTGCTGCCCAGCAGCATGCAGACGCGGGCGGCAAAAACGTACGCGATTGCGCCGTCCATTCCCAGCCGTCGGCGCAACCTATCTGCCAGCTTTAGAGCGCCATTCATCAAGGAATCGCTCTCCGTGCAGGCGCGCTTGATCTTCCCGGCAACGATGCCACCAGTTCGCGTACCCCAATTTTCACCGGATCGCGCTCATCAAGTTTTTGCCAGAGCTCCCGGCCAAACAGCCAGGCCGCTGCGAAGATGAAAGTTAGTATCGTTCCGCCAAGGATGATAAGCAGGCGCGGTGGAAAGGCCTTTCGCTCCGGCACCACCGGCTCGTCGAGCACCTTGATCGAGGGCAGCTCTTTGGCCTCTTCTACCTTGGCCAGTTCGTATTGCTTGATGAGCACTTCGTACAGCGCCTCGTTGACCTTGGCCTGGCGCAACAGTTCGTTGTAGGTATTTCCCAGCAGCGGCAACTGCTCAAGCGAGGGGTAAAGTTGGCCTCCGCTGTCAGCCGAGTTACCGGTTTGCGAGCCGCTCATGGTGCGCAGTCTGGCTCGCAGCTCGCCGACCCTTGCCGAAGCAGCCTTCACCCGGAAGTTTTCGGAGCCATAGATCTGCTGTAGACCGCTTAACTCTGTCTCGGCTGCGATGAGCTGGCCCTGTAGCGCTGAGGCGGCCTCCAGCATCGCTTTACCCTGGATCTGCGGATCGAGCGTCTTGTTCTTGCTTGAAAATTGACTCAAGCGAAGTGTTGCCTCATCCAGTTCGTCTTTAACTTTCCCGATACGCTCTTCCAGGAATACTCGTTCGCGGTGAGCTGCGGAGGTGGTGAGGCTCGCCACGCGGCTATTCAGATCGGTCACATAAGCCTGGGCCAGCTTGGCCGCTCTCTCCGGACTCCGGTCCTGGATCGCGATGGTGATAATGCCGCTCTTCCGATCCTCGGAGATGGAGGAGCGTTTCTCCAGCACCAGGCGGGCATCTTCGAGGCGTTTTTCGTCATAGACCTTCTTCAGGTCGAATTCCTTGACGATGTCATCCTGTACCGTGCGGCTGTTAAGGATGCCGACGATGGTGGCGCCTGAGTTATGCATCCCCAGGGCTGAGCCTCCGAGGCTGGCAATCAAGTCTCCTCCGCTGGCCATCAATGCGCTCATCAAGGCGCCGCTGGAGTTCACCTGGTCAGGAGGCATGAGGCGGGCTACCGCTTCATAGCGAACGGGAATAAGAAACGCAATCAGTGCAAACAGTGCTAATCCGATGACAGTGGCTTTGAGCAGCGGCCTCCAGCTATCGCGTAGCCAGGGAAACACCCACAAGGCTTCCGGAGGATCGCCGGAAGCAGCAGAGCGGCTCATGCCGGTTTCGGTATTCAGCACTGTCAACTCGGAGTCATGGCTCATGAGAAATTTTGTCCGAAGGTAAAGTGATCGAGCCTTGGGTTCAGTTCGGCGCAGCTGACCTTCGAGAAGAAGGCGTATACGAAATCTGAAATTGAGTGGTGAAGTTGCTGACTGGCGAAGCGCTCAGGAACGGGAAATTCCATCGCTCATACTGAAGCATGGAAGAGAGCTGAATATCGTGCTTGAACAGCCAGTCCACATTCGCTGTGAAATCGTGGAGTCCGCCTCCCCCCAACAAAACCTTATCGACCCATTGCCGGCGATAGCTTAACTGGAGTTTATTGCGAGGCGAAAACCAATATGTACTCATGGCTTGTATGCCGTCACCCTGCCGCCCTACCCAACTGCCAATGATTTGATTGTAAAGAGTGTAGCCTTGCGCGTAGCGCTCATTTTTATAGAATTCGCCGACTCCGCGAAAGTTAATCAGATTGGTGAAAACCGCTTCAACCCGTAAGTCGAGTTTGGAAACATGCGGCACCCGAGGCAGATAAATACCGGGATTCCAGGCCGACTGTCTTTCTGAGTTGATGGGATTAGGCTGGTCATTCGCCATACCTTCAACGTAAAAAGTCAGGAAGTTGTTAGGCAACCGATAGGACAAATCAAAACCGGTATAACGTTTGCCGGGATCGTTGGTTTGAATGTTGCCGTTGCTGTTAAACGTGTGCAGCCAGGTTTGCAGCGTGGCAGGCCGGCCCTGGGCCGCCCAGATCACCGATACCGAAGCACCGATCTCGAACCACTGGTTCGGCTTGGTTGAAATGCGGTCTCCCCATGTATAGGGCAGGGGATTGATGGTCTGGTAAGAATTGCCGGTAACTGGAAAGTCAGGATAAGGACCACGCAGGAAGTGATAGTCCGGTAGCGCGCCCACGAATGCTGTATTGCGAATCGATCCCAGCCAGGCGAACGGTACGATGTCAAAATGCAAAGGCGTAACCCGCCCAAACTTCAGCATCGGCTCCGGCGTAGCGTTATTGGAGAAGATTAGCGACGTGCCATTGCCCAGTCCCCACCAATAGCTTTGATACCCGAAAGAGATTTCCCAGTTGGCGACGTTAAGTGCGGTGTAGGCCTCGATCACGCGGAATTGGTTTACCGCATTGAAGGTGGGAACCGAGTCCAGCGGCAATAGAGGTACGTTGTTGGTTGCGACAATCTGCTGTGCTTGCGCCGGACTATAGTTCGGCAGCGAGCTGCCATGCTGGAATTCGCCGCGGAAGTAAAAAGCTAGCGGCCCAGCCTCGGCTCGAACCGCCGCGCCATCGACGGTGTTGAAGCCTTGCCCGTACGGACGCCCAAAGTCGTCATACAAGGTTTGTGCGAAGTTGAAGCTATCGCGCAGAGGCCTGCCGCCAATGGCGGTTACCCGTGCGTAGGCCGAGTCAAGCTCCACGCCCAGGTTCGGAGCCCCCTCCAGGTTCGCCAGTTCGATGGCGAACTCCTGCCGCAGCGACTGCATCATCGATTGGACGCCCGGATCTTCCGTTTCCCCGGAGCCGGTGATTGTGTCCTGGGCCTCAAGAATCAGTCGGGCACACTCCATGCGTGGCAAGGGACGTATCGCAAGCGTTGCAGTCGGCAGGTAGCCCATCCCTTTGAGCCGGTCAAGAGTCGGATAAACCCAGCTGTCCAGCGGTTCGTAGGTAGTTCCCATATAGATGGGATCGCGCTGCGAATCATCAGGAGCTTTCTCGAAGGTGCCCCAATTGGCGGCGGAGATGTCGGCACCGCTGCCTCTTGCACGGTAAATCTGCCTGCCCATGTACCATCCCAGCGCACTGCCAACGATGGCATCCGAGGTCCAGTGTTTTTGTCCAATGACGCGTCCAGCGCTCACTCCTCCGGCCACGCCGTATGCCAGCAGCTTGGTGAGGAAGCCGGGATATTCGTGAGCGATAACGCTGGCCGACGCCCAGGCCACGGCCGCAGTATTCGAGGGAAATGAATTTCCCCCATCGAAGAAGCTTCCTTTGTTGTTCCCGGTGAATGGCCTCTCCCGCTGGGTGATGTATTGCAACGCAGTGGAAGCCGCATAGGCATCGATCGCCGCTTCTCCTACCAGAAAACCGGTCTCACGCTGGTGCTGGTTGTGGGTAGCGGAGCCGATGAGAAACATGCCTCCGCCAACTCCGACCAGGCCCAGAGCGCCGGCGGTTGAGCCTTTGCTGGCGTACTTGATAGCGTTCGACGAACTCGGCAGATGCTTCTCTATGGTTGTGTCGGTTCCGATCAGCAGGGCCGTGCCGAAAGTAGCCGGCACCAAAAACGTGAGGTCAGGGGCCCGCAAATGCGCGGGAAGCGTCCAGAAGGCCAGCTGGTCTTGCAGTAGATATTTCGGTAAGGACGTCAGCTTCAATCCAGGTAGTTCCAGGTCCGCGACCTTTGCCGACGAACTACTTGATGTGTTCGACGGCGGCGTCTCGCTCTGCGCAGAAGAGGAACTCGACTGGCTTTGAGCTTCCGTTGCGGGAAGCGTCGGCGTTTGCTTTTCGGCGGCGTGCGCGGCCTCGGCAGGAGTCGCTGATTGGGTTGGCGTGTTCACGGCCGTTTGCGTCTGCGTGGTCGACGGCTTTGCCGATTTCTTATTCTTCGCCTCCGTAACCGGGCTCGCGAGAGACTTGGTGGTAGCCTGCGCCAGAGTCACCAGATATTGCGAGGTGTTGCGGACAAAAATCGGATCGTTCTGGATGCGAGAGAAGACCATGGCATCCGTGATGGTGCGCGCTTCCGTCGGCGCTCCTTCGCTCTCCAGCTGTCGTGCCAGGTATCCCTTCACCACCGGTAGTAACTCAGGATGATCGTGTAGAAGCTGCGCCAGCCTTGTAGCCTCGCAGCACGGAGCTGGTTCGCTTGCACTGCTCGGTTGCCCAGTAGCCTGGTCAGGCGTCTGGGCCTTCATTGGCGTCGTGGTCAGCGATATCGTTAACCCAGCGAGCAGGACGAACGTTCTACCGATTCCGCCTCTACTGAACTTGGGCGTTTCTAAGCTAAAGGGCAAGACTAGACAGGGCTCCGGACCAGACTACAGATGTGCGACGGCCGCAGCCGCAATCGCCAGCGATGCCAAAAACTGAGTTGTCTCCAAGGTCGTCTTCCAGGCGGAGGAACCGGTCACAAACTTCTCCGGAACTACCAGCACGTCGCCGGGCTCCAGCTTGGTGTTGAGCACTCCACCGGAGAACCAGTCAGCCGCGCCCCCCGAAGAGATAACCGAACCATTTGCCCGAATTACATAAATACCTTTTTTGTTGGCCAGCTCCGTGGCGCCACCCGCCTGCTTCAGGTACCAGCCGGCCGTCTTGCCCTTTCTGAAGGTGAGGGCGTTTGCGTTGTAAACCTGTCCCAGCGAAAGTACAAAGTTCGGCTTCTTAGGAACGTTGATCACATCCCCGGCGCGCAAGGGAATGTCCGCCGGGGTGTTCTCCCACTCCGAGATGTTGGTGGTCACATTGATAACCAACCGTCCCGGAACCGGCTGACTGCGCAGGCTTGCGATGGCCTGCTGCTGCTGCTGTTGCGCCGCCTGCAGAACTGCTGCCTGGTCCTGTCCCGTGGTGTTGGGCGAGATTCGGATCGTAGCCGAGGTAGATTGCAGCCGGGTGATGAGCTCCTGCCTGCCACGCTCCTCCACCTTCCTGACCTCATCGCGCTCCAGAACAATCCCGGGTGCGTACGCTGTGGAACGAAATCCACCCACCCGCTTCAAAAAGGTGCTGAGCTTCTCGCCTTCATTAATTCCATAGTTACCGGGATAAGTCACTTCGCCCTTGATCGTGACCGACCTGCCGATGTCGCTCCATCCCGGGATTTGCAGGATGGTCAGCACGTCTCCCGGGCTCAAGGAAAGGTCAGCCGCACGGTCACCCCCGACGGCGGAACCGATTTGCAGCGTCTTCTGATCGGTCACCACGCGTTGTCCGTTCTCTACCACGTAGCTGGCCAGGTTCGCCGATTCCACGTAAGCACTGCGGTTAAAGCCTCCTGCCATTTTCACCAATCCGGCGGCAGTCAGGCCGGTGCTCATGGGATATTCTCCCGGCCGCAATACCTGGCCATAGATGGCTACCTTGGGCGCGTCCACCTCATAGCGGCCGAAGATGCGAACCGTGTCGAACGCTTGCAGCGGAATCAACTCGTTCCCCGACAATGCTTCCAGCAGGTTGAACTGTATCGTCTGCGGCCGGTAATCGGGCGGCTGCAAACGCACAATCTCGGCATGCGCGGCCGGCTCTGGAAGCACGTCCTGGTAGCTCTTTACCAGGTCGGAAATCTTCATCCCGCCCGCAAACGGATAAGGTCCCGGCCGATAGACATGGCCTTGTAGATAGACGGTCTGGTTTTTGTAGGGATCGATAGCGCCAACGTAAATGCGGTCGCCATCCTGAACCATGAAAGTGGAAGCTTCGTTGGCCGCCGCGGTCCCCGCCTTCGGCTGATCCAGCGAAACCTTCAGCGTGACCCGCTGTTCGTGTGCCTCCACTCGCTCGACCCTCACCTCGGTGAGCGAAGCCGCAACGGTAACACCGCCAGCCATATCGACCACGTCGGAGAGCTTGTCGGTCTGGCTCTTCAGTTCATAAATCGCCGGACGCCGCACCGTTCCTGCCACTCCCACCTGCGGGCCCGCCGGTGGAACCATGATGGTGTCGCCCGGTTGCAGATGTTCGATGGCGCTGCGCACTCCTCCGATCAGCAAATCGTACAAGTCCTGTTCGCTGATCAGCGTGGTCCCGCGGTAGTGCTTCACCACGCGCATGGAACCAGCCGCGGTAGGGCCGCCGGCGGCATACAACGCGTTCAGCGGCGTCGATAAAGAACTGATGTCATAAGCCCCGGGACGCTGCACATAACCCACGACGTAGACGCGGACCGTTCGCAGGCGACTCACCGAGAGCGCTACCTTGGCATCGTGGTACTGCGGCTGGGCCGCGGCTTGCACCCGCTTTTGCGCTTCGTTGAGGCTGAACCCCGCAACCGTGATCGGCCCAACATCGGGCAACGAGATGCGCCCCTCGCGGTCGATGACTCGCGTGACCTGCTGGGTCATCCCTCCCCAGATGTCGACTACCACCGTGTCTCCGGTTCCCAGCACATAATCCGAGCCGGCCGGCATGTCCATCGGAAAGCGGTCCAAACCGGTGACATCTGGACGGAAAATATCGGCCCCAAACCGTTTCAGGGGCTTGTTCTCAACTTCGTACCGGCGATACAGGTCGGCAGTCGATGGCAGCCCGGGATAAGGATTTCTCTGAGGAACCGTTTTCGGTATCAGGGGAACCGGTTCGGCAACGTTAGGCTGATTCGTCGATTGCCTTGGCTGAACTTGAATTCGAGCTGCACCCGTTTCCCGCTGCCCCGTAGCCGGCGGATAGGGCTGATTGCCCGTCTGACCTTGCGGTACACCCTGCTGCTGCTGTCCGCCCGGCTGCTGGGTCTGCTGCGAAGGATACTGCCCGCCCGGATACTGTTCCGGTGGGTATTGCCCCGGATATTGCTCCTGATACTGTCCTGGATACTGCTCCGCTTGGTTCTGTCCCTGCGGATACTGGGCCTCTGGAGATTGAGTCTGCGGATATTGTTGCTCGGTGGCGCTGTTACCGGTGCCCGCCTCCCCATTCGCTCCACGATTGAGGGCCAGGGTTTGCGACCAGACTTGCGCCTGCTGCTCCGAGATGTATCCGCGATTCACCATCAGACGAAGCGCCTCGGCGCGATACGCTGCGTCGGTTTGCATCCGGCTGATCACCACTTCGTCGGTAATCGCCTGCGCATCGATGGCGCTGCCTTGCTCGCCTAAGCGGTCGGCCAGCAGCGACTTCAGCTCCGACGACACTTCCGGATGGTCGCCCAGATAGGTCCGCAACGTGGTGGCGGAGTTCTCGTTATAAGTACCAGGCGCAGCTTGCGGGCCGTTGCCCCAAGCTTCCGCCGGTACCCCTTGCATGCAGAACAGCAGGCACACAAGGAACAGCGAACAATGCCTTTGCAGGCGCGATAAAAAGTTATGCATGAAGTTCAATCTCTCGCTAGTTACACTGCCCGCCTGCCCTCGGCAGGGTACCTCTGCAACGCGTTCAACAGAAAGCGCGAGTACTCGGGAATCTTACGGTCTTGTACTTCTGAGAAATAAGGTCGCAACGTATAGTGAGCTCCCACGGCACCGGCGATCCCCAAGGTTGCCACTACCGGATCGAAGTCTTCGATCAGGCCTTTGCGCATGCAGCGGTGGAAGTACGAATTGATGGCGTCGAAGATCGGTCCCAGATGCTGGCCGAGCAACCGGTTGGCGCCCGCCAGTTCAAATCCTGCGACATACAACAGGCGCATCAATTCCGGGCGCTGAAACATGTTCTCGGTTATGAACGAAACGATCATCGGGATAACCGTCTCCGGGTCCGCATCCGACGACAGCTCATGCTGCAGTTCGCGGTTCAGCTTGAGCCCATTGAGCCGCGAGTCCGCCGCCGCCCAAAACAGGTCTGCTTTTCTGCCGAAGTGACGAAACAAAGTTGCTTCATTCACGCTGGCTAGCTCAGCTATGTCGCGCGTACTGGTTCCTTTGAAGCCATGCTGCGAAAACAGCTGTACTGCGGCCTCAATAATTCGTGCTTCGGTGATGTTCGGAGCCAATTTCTTCGTGGCGGCCATGCGCTACCTCAATCTCTGCTCAGAGTGCAAACGTCGGCTCTCCTGCAGTTGGTATTTCGCCGAGTTATGGGAGAACGGAAAGGAAGATTCTGAACTGTGCAACCAGGGCGGTAAGGACCGAGCTCGAGCTAAAACAGCAAAGCTCCGCTATTCTCAATTAGATGAGAGGTCTTCCACAGGCACCCAACACAGCTGAACGTGTGCAGTTCTGTCGAAGGTGCTGGAACATGGGTGCCCAGACATCAGGTTCGCGGGACCTCAAAGCATCCCGCCCCGCAGACGAGACTCCAAGCTGCGAGCAGTTACTTGCACGCGCGATTCGGAATTGAAGTCTGAGCTGTGGTTGGAAGCGTATCGCCCGACTCAATCTATGTCAAGACGAATCATGCTCTTACTTCACATCCACTACCCGAAACCGGAAGCAAGGTATTTACCGTAGTGGGTACGCGCTTTAGTGCTAGTCAAACGAAGATAACGTCCCAACTACATTGACCATGAATATGCGAATTTCGCAGGAATTCAGGGTATCCATGCGCTGCGCATCTACAAATCCACTGGTCAATGCCTTCTCGCATACCTAAACTGTTTCACTTACTTGCAACTACCATTCGTCAGGGGGACCCGTGTACCGCTTCGCAATCACTGTATGTCTTATTTTTGGGATGGCCGTCGCTGTTGGATTTGCCCAGGATGCTTCCCAGGGCAATGCAAGCCTAAGTCCGAAGGTTCAGGCGTGGACCATACTTGATAGTGCTCTGGCCAACTCCAGCTACGAAAAACGTGCTAAAGCGGCGCAGGCTCTGGGCCTGATCACCAACGATCCTGAAGCCGAGCGGCTAGCGGTCAAGGCGTTGAGTGATGACCGTCCTGAAGTGCGCGCCTCGGGAGCCGCCGCCCTCGGCGATATCGGCAACAAGAGCGCTATCCCCGAGCTGCATAAAATGTTTAAAGACACCGACGTCCAGGTCATCCTGGCCTCGGCGCGCTCGCTGCTGGATCTGGGCGACAAGACTGGCTACAACGTGTACTACGCCATCCTGACCGGCGAAACTAAGACTGGCACCGGCTTACTCGCCGAGCAGAAGAAGATGCTAAAAGATCCGCAGAAGCTGGCAGAGTTTGGCTTCGAACAGGGAATCGGCTTCATTCCGTTCGCCGGCATCGGATGGTCGGCCTTCAAGATGCTGCGCAAGGATGACACCTCGCCCATCCTCGCCGCCTCTGCCATGACATTGGCCAACGATCCCGATCCCAAAAGCGCCGAGGCTCTGGTCACTGCCGCCGAAACACAAAAGAGCTGGATTGTGCGCGCCGCCGCGTTAAACGCGTTGGCGAAACGTGGCGATCCCCGCTACATCAAGCCTGCCGAAGAGGGACTTAGCGACGAAAAAGAAGAGGTACAGTATTCCGCCGCCGCTGCGGTTATTCATCTCAGCGATATTGCCGAGCATCACAGCGCTCCCGCCAGGCGGCCGGCCCCTAAAAAGAAGCGGTAAGCGGGTGGAAGCCGTGCTTTCGCGGGGGCAGGCTGCTGAACACCGACGTTGCGAGGACTCGCGTCAGGGCACGACTTTGCGATGATTCGTGTCAGGGCACGACCTTGGTCGTGCCGAAAAGGCCCTATTTTTGTGTCGCAAGCGGACTTTAGAGTCTGCGTGAGAATTCGGCTTTGCCAATGTCGGTGGAACAGGTAGGTATCTGCACCCCTTGGAATGTGCATGAGACCTGGAACTTCGCGTTGGCTGTGGAGTTCAACAGGTAAGAACCCGCGCCGTAGGCGCAGCAGAGGTTAGCCCAGCGCTTCAGCGCTGGGTGAAGTGGGAAAAGTGCCCGAGTCCTGTAGGGACGGCAGAGTTCTCATGCACACACTTTAGTCCGCGAGCCACCCACGCACTTGTGAGTTTTTCAGCAGCTCCGAACCCGGTGCAATAGAATTGCACCGCGATGAACATACAAAGACTTCTCTGCGCTGCCGTCGCCTCGCTTCTCTTCTCAACCGCCGGATTCGCGCAAACTTCGTCTCTCCCCGCGAATGCCAACACCGTCACGATTATTCGTGCCGGAAATCTCATCGACCCTGTTTCCGGCCAGACGAAACCGAATCAGCTCATCGTCATCCGCGGCAATCGCGTCGAGAGCGTTGGCGATGCAACTTCTGTTATCCCGCCCGGAGCCACCGTCATCGACCTCTCTCACGCGACCGTTTTGCCCGGCATGATCGAGTCGCACACCCACATCTTTCTTCAGGGAGAGGACCCGGCGCTCGGCGGATACGACATTCAGTTGCTGAAGTTTCCCCTCGCTTATCGCGCAGCCCGCGCTACCGTCTCAGCCCACCGCGCGCTGGAGCAGGGATTCACCACCATCCGCGACATGGAGACTGAAGGCGCCGGCTACGGCGACGTCGGTATCAAGATGGCCGTCAATGAGGGGCGCATTCCCGGGCCGCGTATCTTCACTACGACCCGCGCGATATCGACGACTGGGGGCTATCCACTGGAAGGCTATGCGCCGGAGATCGAAGTCCCCAAAGGCGTGCAGATCATCGACGGGCCGGTGCAAGCACGCAAGGCAGCGCGCGAGCAAATGGACCACGGCGCCGACTGGATCAAGGTCTACATGACGCATCGTTCCTGGGTCGACAAGGACGGCAACCTGGTCTCGCAACCTACTCTGACGCTGGAAGAGATCAAGGCCATTACCGATGAAGTGCATGGCTGGGGCCGTAAAGTCGGCTGTCACGCTTACAGCGGCGAAGGCCTGCAACGCGCGCTGGATGGCGGCTGCGATTCGATCGAGCACGGACTACTGATCACCGATGCCCAGATCGCTCAGATGAAGCGGCAGGGAACCTGGTACTGCCCGACGCTCGCCATTTATTACAAGGACTGGTCGCCGGAGAACACGCCGGAAGGGAAACGCGATCGCGCCCGCGCCGCCGATCATGAACAGTCGTTCAAGAAAGCCTTGCAGGCGGGACTGAAGATCGTCTACGGCACCGATGTCGGTGGTTTCTCCTGGGAAGAGCCCATCGCGCAGGATTTCCCCTACATGGTGAAGTTTGGCATGTCGCCGCTCGAGGCCTTGCGCTCGACTACCATCCGTCCGGCAGAGATGCTGGGCATGTCAGGCCAGATTGGCGTGATTGCACCTGGTGCCTATGCCGACATCATCGCTGTCGATGGTGATCCGCTGAAAAACATCGAAGCGCTCGGCAACGTTACTTTCGTGATGAAGGAAGGTAAGGTGTACAAGTCGGCTGCGAGTCCGTCAATTCATTGAGGAGTTTTGAAGGGCGGTTCAGCCGCGCCACACGAACGAAAAGGTGGCTATGCTACTTATGATCGGTACGCTGCTCCCATTGCCACTCCTGTTGCTTATATGGCGGTTGTATCGAAGGGACCGAGGTGCGGTTATCCGCTGGAGAAGACTTCTCTTTTCTTCGGGCATCGCCGTTAACGCTGTGAGCGCCATGGTGTTGGCCATCTTCACCGTCCATGCTTATTTGATCTCAACGGGCGCGAAGCCTGTCGATCTTGACCGGGTCTATCCCGTGTTCTCGATGCTCGGTCTAGGATTGCTTGCAGCAATCGTCGCTCTTTGCGGAAGTGGGGGCCCTCGAGTGATGCTTGTCGCTAACGGGCTCTTTACGGCTGTTCTCTGGTATGCCGTTGGAATGGCCGCTAGCCCGTAGGTCCTGACCGATTCCCAATGTTCGAGTTCGCGTCCGGCTGCTGTGCAGCGGGATGAAAACCTCCCAAGCAAAAGTAGGCACCGCGACGCGTCGCTGAAGCGCCGCACTACCCGAGCTTGCAGAAGGAACCGCCTACTGCTTCGCCATAGCGTAATACCCCTGGCGTGCCTGTACCTTCAGGGCATCGTTCGTGGTTTTGACCTGGACTTTGCGATAGCTGCCATCGAGCTTGTTGTTGGTAGGGGTGTAGCCGAGGTTGTATTGGCTGCGCAGCTCGTTCTGTATCTGGTCGAAGGCCTGGCGTAATTTATCTTGCTTGTTGCCGACCTCGATCACCCGTCCGCCGGTTTCTTCCGCCAGCTTCTTCATCGACGAGTCGCCGCTGTATCCAAAGCCACCGTAGAATCCGCGATCGGCAATCAGGATCACGTAGCAAATGGTGTCAGCCTTTTGTGCGGCCTCGATCGCCTCTTTGATCTTGATTCGGCTGCCTTCGTCTTCGCCATCGGTGAAGACGATCATCGCTTTGCGTCCGACCTCATTCTTCAGCTTCTCGTCGGCGGCCAGGAAGATGGCGTCGTAGAGCGCAGTGCTCCGCGGATTCGCGTTCGGCACCGGTCCGCCACCCAGGCCCGGCCCGCCGCCAGCTCCGCCGCCGTTGATCTGGAGTTTGTTGAGGGCACGCGACAATTGGCTGACATTGCTGGTGAAATCCTGGTCGAGGTCAATATCGGAGTCGAAGTTGATCAGAAAGGCCAAGTCCTTAGGGCGAAGTACACTGTGCAGAAACTCGGTGCACGATTCCTGCTCGATGGGCAGCACTTGCATCTGGCTGGGACTGGTATCGATTAAAATACCCAGCGTGAGCGGCTGGTTCGACTCGGCCGAGAAATACTTGATGGTCTGCGGCTTGCCGTCTTCAAATACCTGGAAGTCGTTCTTGGTCAGGCTGGGGATCAACATGCCGTGCTTGTCCTTCACATTGAAGAACAAATTGACGACGTTCACCTGGGCTTTGAAGGTCTGCAGCGAGTCGTCGGGCTCGGGTTCCTGGGAAGCAGCCGGAGGATGCGCCGGGGGTGGCGCGCCTGCAGAGTCCTGGATTTGTGCCAGTAAACTATGGCTGCTCACCAGCAGCATTCCGGCAAGCAGGATTGTCCCGAAAAATCGGATCATTAACCTAACTTCACTTTCCATTGCTTCTGCACCCATTGTATTGCAAGCCTAGTTCCTAAGGTCCGGCGACAAGCAAGAGCTAGCGTATACTGAGCACAAGTTCCGGCTACCGTGGAGACCCAAAAAACTGACCATGTTCCATCGGCGATTGAGCTACTGGATTGTGTGCGCCGCAGTTTCAGCGCTTCTGCTCACTGCAAGCTCTCTGTGGTCGCAAGAGAAATTGCCCGACGCTCCTCGTCCGCAGAACAACGCTCCCATTCCCCAAGTCAGTGTGCCGACGCCGGACAACTCTGACAGCGGAGGAGAGTCCTCCTCTGCAGCTAACCCGCAACCGGACTCAAATACTCGCCCTGCCGACCAGGGAAGCGCCGCACAGCAAAATCCGCAGGCGCCTCCGCCGGGATCGCAGCAGATCAAGACCATTCCCGCTGGGCAAGCACCGACCGGTCCCGGCAGCGGCGTGGATGAACTGTTCAAGCTGCGTGTCGACGTAAATTTCGTCTCGGTTCCGGTGACGGTGAAAGATCATGATGGACATCTGGTGGAAGGACTTCTCCAGAAAGACTTCAGCATCTACGAAAACAATATCGCGCAGAAGATTACGTTTTTTACCAGCGATCCATTTCCACTCTCGACCGCCCTGGTCATCGACGTAGGCTTGCCGGAGACGACACTCAAAAAGGTCAGCCAGACCTATTCGGCTTTGACCGGCGCCTTTGGCCCCTTCGACAACACCGCCGTGTTTACCTACGGCAACTCGGTGACCAAGCAGTCGGATTTTGGCAACGCACAGCGCTTGAGTATCGCGTTGAACCGTATCCGCGATATCACCGGCAACACGCCCGGACCGGTACAGCTGGGCGGTCCCTTTGGCTCCGGCCCCACCAATAATGGCAAGCCCATTGATCCGGGCAGGCTGCAGGTCAATACTCCATCGCGTCCATCGTCGGTGCTGAACGACGCCATCCTGACCGCGGCACAGGACCTCTCCCACCAGTCGCGGGAGAGTCGCAAGATTATCTTCGTGGTTAGCAATGGCCGTGAATACGGCAGCCGGGCCAGCTATGACCAGGTATTAAAGGTACTGTTGACGCAGAACATCGCAGTGTATGCCATAGGTGTGGATTCGGCCGCGATGCCTGGCTATCGCGAACTGGGTAAGCTGCACATTCCCACCCAGGGATACACGGATATTCTTCCCAAGTACGCCAACGCAACCGGCGGCGACGTGCTCAATGAAATGTCGCGCGAGACCATTGAGAGCGCCTATCAGCAGATCACGCTTCAGGCGCGTAACCAATACACCGTGGGCTACAAGACCACGCAGACTGCCATCCAGCCGGTATCGCGAGATTGAAGTCAGAGTGAAGCGCCCCGGATTACTGGTGACCGCGAAACATGGATACTACCCGTTGCCGCCGCCGCGGCCGGAATCGGCGCAGCAAACTACCCCAGGAGCGCCGCCGAACGCCACTCCGCAGTAAGCGCTGTCTTCCGCTCGGGTAGAGCGGCGCTTCAGCGCTGCGTTAACGGTCGACCATAAACTTAGGGCAGTGCTCTGCCCCAATTCCGAGAGGCCACTTGGCGCTGACCTGAAGGCCGGCTCTACTGGTTCATTGCAACCGATGTGGCTCCGACAATAGGGCCGGCGTCCCCCTGCTGCAAAAAGACAACCAGCTTCAGGTTCGCAGGAGTCCAGTCGCGCTGAAGCGGGACCTCCACCTTTTTCGTGAGCTCACCTTTCGATAGCGAACCAACGCTTCGAAGCTCGCGCACCACGCCGGCATGATGAAGCGTCCGGCCGCCATTCTCGCCGGCTTTCACTTCGCTCGCCAGTCCGTCCTCAGTCACTGCCAGATAGACTTTGCCTTTCTCGTTCTCCGCCTTCACCGACACCTGGTAGGTGTTGCCGCCGAGCTTCGCCAAAGTTATGGTGGCAAGCTTGCGGCTTCTTTGACGCAGCATCAATGCCGTGCGCGACAGCATTTCCATCGCTTCCCAGCAGTTGCTGCTGGCCATCGATCACCATCTGCGGCGTATACGCCGAAGCCAGCCCGAAACGCTGCGCATAATCCTGCTGCCGGACGGTGAACTGGTGCGATGAGAAGCGGTCGGTCCATCCAATGTAATTCCAGTAATCGACATGCTCGCCCAGCACAATCACATCGCGTCCTGCTGCAGCGTTCATCTGACTAAGCTTGACCAGCAGCGCGTCCGCGGGAGGACAGCTGGAGCAGCCTTCCGAGGTAAACAACTCCACCACGACCGCATTCTGTGCCGCCAGGGTTGCGGGAACAATGCAGGCGGCGAGCAGCAATACGACATACAGGAACTTCATACACCTAAGACTCTTGGCGCCCAGTCTGAGTTACATTCGTTTTGTTTCTTTTTCTGCGCTGGAAACTCACATCTCTGGCGTTTGGCGATGCCAGCCGGGCACGGCGGGCGGTGTGTTGCTCGACGTGCCCGGGCTCAACCCGAAGCTTAGGATGTCCCAGCGAGGTGGGACAGCAGAATGTCCAGCACGGCCGTGCGCGAGTCCAGGTCGCCGTCAGAGGAGCGCGAATTGGTCGCACGTATTCTCGCGGGCGAGCGGCAACTCTTCCACGAGCTGGTGCGGCCCTATGAGCGCAGCGTGTATTTCGCGGCCTACTCCATTCTCGACAACGAGCACGACGCCGAAGATGTCGCGCAGGAGACGGTGCTCAAGGCGCTCAAGAACCTGGCTTCCTTTCGCGGCGAAGCCAAGTTCGGTACCTGGCTGGTTTCCATCGCCATCAATGAAGCGCGCGCCCGCTTGCGGCACGACAAGGTTTTGAAGTTCGAATCGGTAGACGCAGCCCAGGAGGAAGAGGACGGCTGTTTCGTGCCTGCGGTGTTGAGCGACTGGCGCGAAGTTCCCTCCGAAGCCCTCGAGCGCCAAGAGGTCCGCGAACTGCTGCGGTCGGCGTTGGAATCCCTGCCGCCCATCTACCGCGAAGTTCTCATTTTGCGCGATGTGCAGGAAATCAACATCGCCGATACCGCTCAAACTTTGGGCGTGAGTGAGGGAGTAGTGAAGACGCGGCTGCTGCGGGCCAGGCTGATGATGCAGAAAATTCTTGCGCCCCAACTGAAAACGCAGCATGCCAGCGGAGGCATCTTTGGCCTGTTTAAGCGGAAAGCAGGTGGCTCATGGTTCTGAATTGCAGACACGTATGGGACCAGATCTCAAACTACATTGACGGTACGGTTCCCCCTGAGCTTCGCAAGTCGGTCGAGGAACATCTCGCCCATTGCCGCCATTGCTCCGCTGTGCTCGATTCCACGCGCAACATCCTGGTGCTGGTTGCCGACGAACGTACCTTCGAGCTGCCGGTGGGCTATAGCGACCGGCTGCATGCGCGCTTGCAACAGGAGCTGGAGAATCAGGCGCTGGAGTGATGCAGGGAGCGGCCTCACCGCATTACTTCACTTTCATCACCTTCCACGGTTTGGGCTTGGGCATGCCAGGAGGCATGGTCATGGCGACCGCCTTAATCTCCGCCGTATTCTCATCCTGGCTGAGCTGCATCATGTAGCGATCCGTTTCTTTGTTGTCGGGGTGTCGCACGGTGATCAGCAACCCATCCGGATTCAGCTTCGCTTCCACCAGCGGATTGTTCACAAACTCGGGGCTCACTTTCTTGATTTCGCCGTTGTCGCTCAGCTCGAAGCTTTTGGCACGCTGCAGCGAGCCGGAGAATTGCTCGCCCGATAAGTTCAGCGTCAACAGAATCCACGGCTTGTTATCGAACGCGCCAATCCAGTTGCCGACGTAAGGCAGCAGCGGGTTTTTCTTGACTGGAGCTTTCGCCCCGCCTTGAGCTTGATTTGAATTTGGCTGCGAATTTGGCTGTGGCGCAGTCTGGGCTACAGCCGCCGATACGAACAGAAGAAGTGAGAAGGCAAGCACTGCGCGTGACATCAGGAACCCCCGATGACTATACAGCTATGAGTTGCCAGCTACCACCCGCCAGCTATCAGTCAACCGCTATCGCGAATGAGCGATTGTTTCAGCTCATCACGCGCATCCCAGCGAAATCCGCCAGCCTTATCCAATTTGTGATCCCGAGCGCAGCGCAGCACGCCGCGGCGTGAGGGATCCAGCTCTCGCTCCCAGGCGAGGGCTTCGAGTAGCGCGTGTCATCCCGAGCGCAGCCGAGGGATCTGCAGTTCGCTGCACTAGCCACGACCGCTGCCAACTTCTTACCGACAACCGACAACTGACAACCGACAACTTCTTCTCACGCCTTCAGGCTCTGTCTCTCGACGAAGCCGATATGCGACGGCTTCGCTTGCCGCTGCTTCTCCTGCTGATGACAGGTCCAGCACCGCCGGCCTTTGGGGGGGCCAGGCTCTCACTTGCTGAAATCAGTTTCGCAACCGGATTTGCCGATCAGAGTCACTTCACCCGCGCCTGTCACGCGATCACCGGTGCGAGTCCAGGAGCTTTACGTAGCCTGATTCACCATGGCGGCCCTACTTCTGGCGCGACTCTTTGCCCTCGCCCATCTTGACCCAATGCGCCCCGTCGTCGGTGGAGTATTCCGACCACCAATCCACGTGATCGTTGTCGCGAAACACGTTTACCGTCCGAAACTCTACCGGCTTGCCTGATATCTCTACTTTGCCCAGGTATTCCCACCGGCTGTGATCGGGGCTGATGCTCAACTCGGTCATACGCGGGTGTTTGTCACCGGGCGCCATGCCGAACATCTGATACGAGCCCTTCTCCGGATCGAAGGCGTACACCGAAAGATTGCGCATCGCCTTTCTGTCCAGCGTATTGTTCTGGTCGCAGATTACGAAGACATGGTCAGGCGACCAGGCGCAGTTGGTCACTCCACTCACCGCCATAGCCTTGCTGTAGTCGGAGTCCACCAGCTTTCCCTCTCCCACCCATTTCCCTCCCACCCATCGCCCAAGCACATCAGCAGTCGGCTTCGTGGTGTCGGAGGCAGTGAGGAGCGAGCCCAGTAGACAAAGAGTAAAGGTCAGTTTCCACAACATGGTGCAGAAACTTAACCCGGAACCCGCGGTTTAAGCCAGTGGAAACGGCAGATTAGCGGTTCTGGCTCTAACGTGGCGTCATGAAACAGCACTTTCGAGCTAAATTCAGCCTTTCGCCATGCGCCCTAAGTAGGCTAAAATTAGTGAGTCATTCGGCTGCGCTGCTTCTGATGCCCCCGCAATCGTCGCCGCCCCGGACGCAGGATACTGGAAGTGTCGCTACGCACCAGCAGATTGCGGAGGCGAACCCGGGCGGAAACCTATAACACCCAGCAGAAAGACGTTAGCGCTCTCGTGTTTGATCGACGCTCAAAATTCCTGAGTCTTTTGACGCTAGTGCAAGACCTTGCGGTCATTTGCGTAGCGTTCGGCGCCGCCTACCTGCTGCGGACCCTGCTCATTCATTTCCAACTCTTCCACGAGCAGCTGCCGGAAATCTATCCCTTCTCGCACTACATTCCATTGCTGCTGGCTATGCTGGCTCTGTGGGCGATCACCGCCTACTTCGGAGCGTTCTACCGCGATCTGGAACTGAGCAGCCCGGTTCGCGTCGCAGCTAATCTCTTGTATCAATCGCTGGTGGTCGTGGTACTCGCGTATGCCGGCTTGTACCTGCTGAAGCGTACCGACATCAGCCGTACTTTCGTAATGGTGGTTGGCGGAGTGATGTTTGTCACTCTGCTGGCGGGTCGTGCCATTTCCTATTCCGGCGTTTACTGGATGCGCGAACGCCTGAATCGCTACCACTACTGCATCGTAGTAGGCTGCGGAGCGCGCGCGCGTGAAGTAGCTTCACTGATTGAAGACAGCGTGGGCAGCGGCCTGCGGCTGGTCGGCTTCATCGATCCGGCGTCGAACGGCACGACTACCGAGCCCGCCATTGGAAAGTATCCAGTCTTTCCGCTGTCTTCGGTGGAGAACATCCTGCAAGAGCAGGTGATCGACGAGGTTATTTTCGCCGTCAGCATGCAGGAGTTGGCGCGCCTGGAGCCGGTGATCCTGCACTGCGCCAATCTGGGCATCAAAGCACGCATGCAGCTCGAGTTCCTGCCCGCCGCTTACTCCCAGGTTTATCTGGAGAAGTTTCACGATCTGGAATTACTGAGTCTCTCGAGCACGCCTGAGAGCGAGGTGCTGCTCTTCCTCAAACGCGCCTTCGATCTGTCCTTTGCCGCCTGCTCACTCATCGCGTTGTCACCGCTGATGGTTGGGATTGCCTTAGCCATCCGCCTCACCTCTTCCGGGCCGGTGCTGTTCCAGCAAACGCGGTGCGGCCTGGGCGGGCGACGCTTCACGCTTTTCAAGTTTCGCTCGATGATCAACAACGCCGAGCAGTTGAAGGCGGAGCTGCACCAGCTCAACGAGTCGGATGGCCCGGTGTTCAAGCTGCGCGACGATCCGCGCATCACCCGGGTAGGCCGCTGGCTGCGACGCTTCAGCGTTGATGAGCTGCCTCAGCTGTGGAACATCGTGCGTGGCGATATGTCATTCGTCGGACCGCGTCCTGCGATTCCGGAGGAAGTCGATCAATACGAGCCGTGGCAGCGCCGCCGCCTGCGCATGCGTCCTGGCCTGACCTGCATCTGGGTACTGGAAGGCCGCAATCATCTGGAGTTCAATCGCTGGATTCAACTGGACCTGGCCTACATCGACACCTGGTCGTTGTGGCTGGATGCCAAAATCTTTTTGCGTACCATACCCATCGTTCTCTCTGGCCGAGGAGCATACTAGACCTATGGTTTCGATCACCATCGTTACCTGGAACTCGGCACGTTGTTTACGAGAGGGCCTGACCTCCATTCAGCGGCAGGACTATCGCGACATCGAGGTCATCATCCTCGACAACGCCTCGACCGACGGCACGCGGGAGATCCTGCGTGAGTTCGAGTCACGTTTCCGAGTGATCTACCGGTCAGAGAACGCCGGTTTCGCCGCCGGGCAGAACGAAGCCATTCGTAATGCCCACGGCGATTGGATTCTGCTGCCTGAATCCTGATGTTCTGTTGCGGCACGATTTTGTCAGCCGCCTGGTGGCAGCCGGAGAAAGGCATCCTGCTGCCGGTGCAATTTGCGGCAAGCTGCTGCGCTGGGAGCCGGCGAAGCTGGATGGCCGCACCAACATCATTGATTCCACGGGTGTCTATTTCACCCGCAACCTGCGTCACCTCGATCGCGGCTCAGAAGAGACCGACCGCGGCCAGTATGATCGCGTGCAATACGTTTTCGCTGCCACCGGTGCTGCCGTAATGTTCAGCCGCGAGTTCATCGACGCGGTGTCGGTGGAAGGCGAGCTCTTCGATGAGGAATTCTTTTCCTTCCGTGAAGATGGCGATCTCGGTTGGCGCGCCCAGTTGATGGGACACAAATATCTCTACACTCCGCACGCCGTAGCCTGGCACGTGCGACGCGTGACTCCGGAGCGGCGTGAAGAACTGCCGCACATCATTAACTGGCACTCGGTTAAGAACCGCTGGTTGATGCGGGCAAAGAATGCATCGGGGTGGTTGTTGTGGAAATTGGCGCTTCCCATGCTGTGGCGCGATTTGCAGGCCTTTGGCTACGCTCTGCTGCGCGACCGCTCCATGTTGTCCGCTATCTTTTACCGCTTTCGCCCCGCGGTGAGCCGGCGCTTGCATCATCAGCGCGGCATCATTCAGTCCCGCCGCAAAGTGTCAGACCGCGAATTGCTCTGGTGGTTCAGCAACACGCCGCGCGCCCTCGATATCGTGCCGCCGGCGCAAAAGTTCGGCCCGGAGTATGCCGTTCATGGGCTTGCTTCCGGTGAATACCATTGAAAATTGCCATTGTCGGGACCCGTGGCATTCCTAATCGCTACGGTGGATTCGAGCGTTTTGCCGAACAGATCAGCTCCCGCTTCGCCGACCACGGCCATGATGTAACCGTCTATTGCCGTCGCGCCTTTACCCGGCCCGATGATGAGTACGACCGTCGCGTGAAGCGCGTCATCGTCCCCAGCTTTCACCAAAAGCATCTCGATACCTGGGTCAGCACGTTTTTCGCCGCCATCCACGCTGCTCGTGCCCGCTATGACGTGGTCCTCATTTGCAATGTTGCGAATGCGCCGTTTTGCTACCTGCCACGCATGTTTGGAACTCCGGTAGTGTTGAACGTCGATGGCCTCGATCGCAAACGCAGCAAGTGGAATGCGCTGGGGCAGCAGGTGCTCCACTTCTGCGAGTGGATTTCGAGCTTTAGTTCAACCCGGCTGGTAACCGACGCCAGGACGATCCACGACTACTACCTGGCAAAGTATGGCGCGGAATCGACTGTCATCGGCTACGGCTCGGAGATGCCCAAGCTCGACTACGACCTGAACGGCTTCAACCTCAAGCCGGGCCGCTACGTGCTTTATGTCAGCCGGCTGGAGCCGGAGAATAATCCTGAGCTGGTGCTGCGCAGCTGGCGCTATGTGCAAACCGACTGGCCGCTGGTGATCGTGGGCGACAACGCCTATAAGCCCGAGTATCTGGAAAACCTGCGCAAGCTCGCGGACAATCGCGTCGTGTTTACCGGCTCGGTCTACGGCGACGGCTACTGGGCATTGCAAAAGCACGCGGGCATTTTCGTTTTCGCCTGCGAAATCGGCGGCGTGCATCCCGCGCTGATTGAAGCCATGGCTGCGCAAAACGCCACGTTGTACCTCGACACTCCAGAAAATGCCGAGACCGCCGGCGATGCTGCGGTGCCTTATAACAAAGATGAGTCGAGTCTGGCGGCCAAGCTGCAAGATTTGCTCGACAACGACGAAGAACGCGAGCAGTGGGCGCTGCGCGCGCGGCAGAGGGCGCAAGAGCGGTTCGCCTGGGAAGCTATCGCGAACAAGTACGAGCGGCTGTTCGAAGAGGTCGTCGCGAAGGGCTAGCGGCGGGCTTCGGTTTGGGCAGGAAAGCTGCTATTCCGCGCCAAGAAACACCTTAAAAACACCTAAAAACATCGAAAAGCCACGATTTGGTCCATAAATCGACCTCGTAGGCGACCCCAAAATCGCACAAAATCGCTGACTGTCCTAGCGCTGTCAGTTAAGACAATTCTAAACTGAGCGCCCAAACTCACGACGTTGATGCTCCAAATTGTGAAAATAATGGTGCAAAACGATGCAAAGCGGGACATAAACGTGCGCATTCAGCGACATTTCACGACCATTGCAAGGAAACTTAGTATGCCAGCAGCACTCTTACATCGCGCACATTGTTTCCCGTTGGCCCGGTGACGATGGCGTCACCAATCGCTTCGAACAGCGGGAAGGCATCCAGTCTCTTCAGCGCCACTTCGGCATCGAAACCTTTTTCTCTCGCTCGCGCCACGGTGCTTCCATCCGCAATCGCGCCGGCGGCCGTGGCTGTTGCCGTCGATGCCGTCGGTGCCGGCGCTGAGCACGGTGATCGCGTCGCCCTGAATTTTTTGTGCACAGTACAGCGCAAACTGTTGATTACGTCCGCCGGTCCCGGGATTTTTCCCGGCCTTCACCGTGACCTCGCCGCCGGAAATCAGGCAGACGCGCGATGCTCCCTGGCGCAGTATGCGCAGGCGTGAGAGCAGATGATCGGCGGCGTCGGCGTAGTCCCAATCGTCGCAGCTATTGTCGACTTCGACTGCGAATCCCGCGAGCGCTGCCTCCTCGACGGTTGCTTTCAAAGCGGTCGCGTTCGAGAGGATGGTGAGATATCGCGAGTGCGCGAACGCGACGTCGCCCAGCTTGGGAGTCTCCAGCAATTGCCGCCGCTCGAAGATCTGACGCACACTGTGTGGAAACTGCGGAAGCATCCGGTATTCCTCAGCGATGGCATAGCAATCAGCGACCGTCGTGGTGTCTGGCATGGTGGGACCCGAGGCCAGAGCGTCGAGCGCGTTTTCCGGCACATCGGACACCAGGATGGAAACTTGCTGCGATGGCGCAGCCGCTCTCGCCATGCGGCCGCCTTTGATTGCAGAGAGGTGCTTACGAATCGCATTGATTTCTGAGATCGGAGCACCGGAGTGGACCAGCGCCTTGTAGGTTGCGATCACGTCGTCGGGCGCGATGGCGTACGAGATTGGCTTCTCGGCGATGGCCGAGGCCCCGCCGCTGATGAGAAATATGGTCAGGGTGTCAGGATAAGAAGTGTCCAACAGTTTCAAAATCGCTTCGGCGGCGCGCAGCGAATCCTGGTTGGGCAAGGGATGGCCGCCGATGAAGTAGCGAAATCCGAACAAGTGCGCCGCCGGAGCGCTGGGACACGAGATGATGCCGCGCAGGCTCCGGTCGACGAGTTCAGTCAAAGCCTGGGCCATGCCGTGCGCGGCTTTGCCGATGGCAATGACATTGATCGTGGGGAAGCTGTGCAGATCGTAGATGTCGCGGCCGATGCGAAGGCGACCTTCGTGCAACTCCAGGTGCCGCTGCATGGCTTTATCGATACTGCACTCATCCAGCGCATGATCGAAGGCCCGCCGCGCAAACTCCCGCATCTCGCGATACTGCGGATTGGCCGGATCCAGTTGCGCGGGCATTGAGGGGATGATAAATCAGCTCCTGGCCTTTGGCTGTTCGGCTCTTGGCCAGAGGACCTTGAGCCTTCATTCTTGCGTTGGCAGGAGCCAGCCCTAGCCGGGGATCGATTGCGAAAACCTCGGCTGAAGCCAAGAGCCAAAGCCAAGAGCCAAAGCCAAGAGCCAAAGCCAAGAGCTGCTTTCTTACTTCTTCTCGTCGTGCTTCAGCGAAGCCGAGTTAATGCAGAAGCGCATGCCTGTGGGATTGGGGCCGTCGGGGAAGACATGTCCCAGGTGCGACTCACACTTTGAGCAGATGACTTCGGTGCGCTTCATGCCAAAGGTACTGTCGTCGTGCAGTTCGACTTTGTCAGGATCCATGGGCTGATAAAAGCTGGGCCAGCCGCTTCCCGAATCGTATTTGGTGTCGGAGTCAAACAATTCCTGCCCGCAAGCGGCGCAACGATAAACGCCGGGGGCTTTGGTGTGGGCGTACTCACCGGTGAAGGCGCGCTCGGTACCTTTTTCGCGCAGAACGTGATATTGCTCGGGAGTCAGTTCCCGACGCCATTCTTCTTCTGATTTCGCTAGCTTCTCGACTTTTTCAGCCATTCTTTTCTCCCATTAGTTTAGATACCCGGGAAGTCCAATCGATTCCAGGAACCATAGGTCGGGCGGCGCAGTAGTGCCGGGTTTGCTGCTGAAGAACTCAAGAGTACGGGCCGCTCGCGGACTAAAGTCCGCTCGCGAGATCGAAAACAAAGCACTTGTTCGGCGCAGCTAAAGCTGCGCCCCTTCAAAACCGGATTGCAAGCCGACTTTCTCGGCAGCGAACGCGTGCCTCAGGGGCGCTCTACCCAAATTCCGTAGGCGAAGCCTCCGAGCTCAGTCGTTGGTACCTTCGGCAGCGGGTTCGGCGCCCATACGATGCTGGATATGCGACCAGACGAAATAGGCGACGCCGAGCAGAATAACGGCCACGATTACCAAGTCGAGGCGATGGAACCACATCTTCAGCCGCGGATCTTTGTCCCATCGCTCGCCCAGCTGCATTCCGATGTAGGCCAGCACCAGGCACCATGGCCATGAGCCCATGAAGGTGTAGAGGTGGAACTTGAGGCGCGGCATACGGGCGATTCCGGCGGGCAGAGCAATAAACGTGCGAACAACGGGCAGCAGCCGGCCGATCAAGACAGCAACTGCGCCACGGCGCTCAAAGAAGCGGTCGGCCCAGGCGAGCTCGCGCTTGCTGAGGAAGATGTATCGTCCATAGGCCTCGACCAGCGGACGCCCACCGAAGTAGCCGATCTCGTAGGCGACGATGGATCCCAGGTTGCAGCCGATGGCGCCGAAGGTCGCCACCCAGAACAGAGAAAAGCGGCCGGTATAGACCAGGTAGCCGGAGAAGGGCATGATGATTTCCGAAGGCAGTGGGATACAGGCCGACTCGATTGCCATGAGCAGCATGATTCCGATATAGCCGGCGGAGGAGATTACCGAGATAATCCAAGCGCCTACGATTTCGATGATGTGCGCGACCATTCGTTATAGGATAGCAATTTCGCCGCGGGCGATTTCCTAAACCAGCGGGAGGTTCCTCTATGTCGACTATGACCAGGACAAACACGGGCACGGTTTCCGTGCAGCAATTGATCGATCATCTGGACGAGCTTGGAGAGGGTGACTTCCTGCACGTGGACAGGCCCCTTGCAGTGTTGCGTGCAAAACCGGTCGATGCGGCCTCGCTGGAGCCGTATATTTTCTGGAATCCGCAGCACTACACCCGCAACCTGATTCACAAGACCGAGTTGTACGAAATGCTCGCCATCTGCTGGGACGTGGGGATGAAGAGCTCGATCCACAATCACAAAGACCAGAACTGCTGGATGGCGGCGCCGGTCGGCAAGCTGCAGGTGAACAACTACAAAGTGCTGGAAGAGGACCTGGCTTCGCAGCATTGCAACATTGTTCCCGACCGATACGGTTGAGATTACGCTGGCGAATCCGGTGGCGGTCGATCCGCTAAACCCGGTACACGATGTGCGCAACCCGCGGGAATGGAACCAGCGCGCGGTGAGCCTGCACTTGTACTCGCGCCCGTTCGATTCCTGCGTGGTGTATTCCTGCGAGCAACACACCTGCGGCGAAATCGGCCTTTGTTATACGTCGATGTACGGCAAGCTGGTGAACGGCGGCGGCGAAGTCGGGCCCGATTAAGGCGCAACACCAGCGGTGTGTGCCGGGGCCGGTTTGATGATTTCCACTCGCGATGCGCGCCATTCCCCATGGCTATCTTGTTCGGCGGTGACCCGTACCTCGGCTCCGACAACCAGTTGCTCGCGCGGAGAGGATTTGCGCTGATCGGCGGGCATGTCCTCGTCGTAGTCGATCGCGGCTCGCGAAATGTCGACGCCCCGAATGCTGCCGTTTCTGCCGCGCACGTAGAGCCAGCCTTGCCTGGAACCGCCCTGATCGCCGTTGACCACGGTGCCTCGGAAGGAGCCGGCAGTTGCCTGAAGCGGGCCGCAGAAGAGTAGGACTGTTAGCTGGCAAGCCGCCAGATGACGCAACCATCGCATGCAGAGTTCGATGCTGAAATTGGGAAAGTGGCACGGGCCATGGGTTGGGCGGCGGGTAGTTTCTGCCAGTAAACCAATTGCTTACCGCTGCCGATTAGAATGGATGAGCGTCTCACTTCGATTTTCGGAGATCCGTTCTTATGTCCGACACCGCCGCACATATTGCAACCCGGCTGCCTGCCGTTCCTCTCACGCTGGAAGGGCACAGCGTGCTGCACCAGATGTTTCGCTTCCGCTGGGCAGAGTGGCGCAAACTCGATAAAGCGCGGCAGGCGCAGATTGCCGGCGAGGTGGGGGCTGTTTTCAGTGCCGCCGAAGAGTCTGGAGAGACGGCGCTGTTTTCGATGCTCGGACACAAAGGCGACCTGATGGTGGTGCACTTCCGGGAGTCTTTCGACGACCTGAACTCCGCCGAGTTGCAGTTGAGCCGAACGGATTTCGCCGGATTTCTGGAGCCGATTCATTCCTACGTGTCTGTCATCGAGTTGGGCCTGTACGACTCAAGCGTGAAACTGTTTCGGACATTGGCGGAGCGGGGGATCCTGCCGCTTTCTGAGGAGTGGAACCAGGAGATCGAGGGGACGCTGCAACGGCAGCGAGCGGCGATGTCGCCCCGGCTATTCCCGAAGATTCCCGGGTCGCGGTATCTGTGTTTCTATCCGATGGACCGGCGCCGCGGTGAGGAGAAGAACTGGTACAGGCTTCCCATCGAAGAGCGGCAGCGGCAGATGGAAGAGCATGGCATGGTGGGTCGCCGTTACGCCGGCAAGGTGCAACAGATTATCACCGGCTCGATTGGCTTCGACGACTGGGAGTGGGGCGTCGACCTGTTTGCCGACGATCCGCTCATCTTTAAGAAACTGATTTACGAGATGCGCTTCGACGAAGTCAGCGCAGAGTATGCGTTGTTTGGGCAGTTCTTTATCGCGTTAAGGTTTGGGAGCAATGCGCTTGCCGACTGGGCAAACGGCGACTTGCCGAAGCCTGCGTAGCGGTACGCACGAACTTTGCTTCCAGGTTACTGTCGCCTGTCCTGCAGTTAAACGTTGGTATCGCGCTTCAGGACCTGCTCGACGTCACGCTTGCCATGCAGAACTCTGATGACGCGAATCACCTCGTCATCGGGGATGTAGTATACGCGTATCGCCTCAAAACCGGTGACTGGCCAGGAACGCAAATTCTGCAGACGGGAATCGCCTGCCTTGTAACGCGGGCCAATGTGGGGATGTTTTCGCAAATCGTCGATCGTGCGACGTACGGCATCCACAAAGCGTAGCGCGACTCGCGGCAGATTTTGAGTGACCAGGTAATACCGAAACTGTCGTACAACGTCATCAGCGGCAGATTGCCGGTAGGAGACTCTCACGTACGCTAGTGGGTTTTGTGGTTAGCCAGCAGGGTGGCAGTTTGATTATGAACCGCGTTCCAGAATTCGGTTTCTGAAAGTTCGCTGGACGCCATTCCTTCCAAGAGGAGTGCGTCAAGTTGCTCCTGAGTTCCAGCAAATCCAGGAAGGGTGCGCTGCTCGACGGCGGCCAAGGCAGCCTCCAGCACGTCGGTAAGAGATTCATAAGCTCCGCGACGCATCACGGCATGAAGCCGCTGTTCCTGCTCAGGAGTGAGATCGATTGTCATAAGGTTTGACTCTCCGGCGCTGTTCGAATCGAGCGTACAAGAATCTGCTCGGCCGCGCAACGCGGCAAGCCCAAGGATGGGCACACTCCACGAATTGCCCGTGCAAAGATCACCCGGCTTCGATGGGCATCCGGGAGCGACATTATATGCGCAAGTCCTATTTCTCAGGCAGCGTCAGCGTGCTGGTGGTATCGGGGCCGCGATACTCCAGTTGATAGCCCGCCTTATCTTTATCTTTGCTCGCGACGGGGAAATAAAGGTATCCCGCCACTGGCTTGCTGACGTCGCCGCTGGTGAGCTGTTTGTCGCTCAATTCGGTTTCCATGGTTTTACGGTCCGAGTCGGTGGTTGCCGCCGAAGTGTTCTTGCCCACTCCGACGCCTACGCCCGCGCCGACCACAGGGCCGCCTACCTGCTTGGTGCCATTGCCGGTATAGACGGGATAGGTGACATATCCCACATTAGCGCTGGGATAGAGCGTGACATCGCGGCTGCTGGCAGGCCGTTTTTGCAGGATGGACGCGATCTGCTCAGGAGTAGCAGGAGCGACGGAAGACTTGCCGTCGGACGCAACCAGGGCAAAGTTCGAGCGCTGGAGGTCGATGATTTTTCCGTCAGCGGGATAGAAACCTACCTCCACCACAACGTAACGGCCGGCCAGCGGAGTGGCAAACGTGTTCTGAATCTGCGTCTTCGACAGTACCTTGGCGCCGACGGAATACTGCGACTCGGTTTTCGAAGCCTGATAGTCCTTTGCAGAAGCGCGCGGTGCGGGCGAGTTCTGGGCGAACGCCAATGAGCTCAAGAGCAGTACAAATACGAACGTGCGATGCATAACAGCTACTCCATCTTAATCTTCAGCGTCTTGCCGGTGAGAACGTAGATGCGTTTTTCCTGCGGAGTCTGTCCCGCCGCTCGAACCTCAAGCTGATACACACCGGGAGCCAACCAGAAATTCTTCAGCTTCGATGCCGGCCCGGCATAAGCGCCATCAAGGTAGACCTCGGCATTTTTGTCGGAGGTCTGCAGATTCACCTGCCCATTGTTGACCTGCGGAGCGAAGTAAACGGGAGCGTAATAGGGGGCGAACCAGGGATCGTACCAGCCGCCAAAGAACGGCGGAGGATAGTAGCCGGCCCAGTATCCCGGCCAGTAGGAGCCGGAGTAGTAGCCATAACCGGCACCGACGGAAATCGTCCCCAGGTGGACTCCGGCAGAGGCCGGGATCACCAACCCCGTCGCCAAGGTGAGTGCCAGAATAAGCTTGAACCCGCGGAGCGCCGCCATGTCGTACCTCGCCGGATATGTTAACCCGAAGATAGGCGCAAAGTTCGGCGCGAGGAGCGATTTTTGGAACCTTTCGGCGGCCGCAAGAGAACGGGGCGGCGGGGGAAGAACGCGGGTTTCTCAAATTCCGGCACCCATGATTGAGGCAGCTCTTTCGCTCCCAAAGCGAGTTGCAAAGCGGTTGGGGCCAGGTCTCAAGGCGGTTTCGTTGACTCTGAACTTCATGTGGTACATAATCCTGCGGGAATTCCTTGTCCCGGGGATAAACCACGCAATTCCCGTGCTCCGAAATCCCGCTATAGATACAGATGGTCGGGCCCTTTGTAGGCTACGTTTTGCGAATTGGTGCGGAGGGCGACAGTGGGCGTACGGAGAGGTTCGTTCGCTTACGATTTCGCATCGGTCACACTGTGGAGGTTCCGAAATGATGAAGCGCTGGGCGATTGCAGCCCTGATCGCATGGTGGGCGCCGCTTGCGGCTGTTGGCCAGTTAACGCCAGACGAGAAGCGGGCACTGGAAGTAAAGCCCTCGGTAGTGCTGGTGGTGGTGCAGTACGAGGCGAAGTGGACCTATGGCGATCTGTCGCTCAAATTGCCCCACGGGGAACTCGGTTCCGGGTTCTTCTTTCATCCCGACGGCTACCTGATCACTAATGGCCATGTGGTGCAGCATGCCAACCTTAAGGACTTACAAGCGGTGGAATCGTTGCAGGCGGAGCTTCGGGCCGACGCCATCAAGAGCGTGAAATATGTCGCTGCCGAAGCGGAGAAACAGGGCCACAGCCTAAGCAATCAACAGATCGTGGACTTGCTGCAGCACGGCAAGATCGAAATGGTGCAAGGTCCGTCGCTGAGTGTCGTGTTGTCGAACGGCAAGGTGCTGAACGCAGACATTCTGCAATACAGCGCGCCGATTACGGAAAACGGCAAGGATGTCGCCGTGCTGAAGGTTCCGGGCTCGAACTACCCGACGGTGCCGCTGGGAAATTCGGACCAGGTGCGCTTGCAGGACACGGTGATGGTGATGGGGTATCCGGGAGTGGCATCGAGTTTCGGAAATAACCCGATCATCAGCGCCGAATCCAACTTCGAAGCTTCGGCCACCAACGGACACATCTCGGCGATAAAGACGGGAACGATCGGCGTACCTCTCATCCAGTCGGATGTTGCGATCACCCATGGCAACAGCGGCGGGCCTGCGTTCAACGAACGGGGCGAGGCCATCGGCATTGCTACTGCCGGGGCGGAGCAACAGGGATTTAACTTCCTGGTGCCCATCAATACCGCGATGGAATTCGTGCGGCAGACGGGAGTCACTCCGGCGCGCGGCGCCTTCGACCAGCACTGGGACACGGGACTCGATTTCTACGATGCCGGCGAGTATCACAAGGCCATTGGGGAATTCGATAACGCACTTGCAGTTTATGCCTGACCAGCCAGATGCCAAGAAATATCGCGCTTCGGCGGTGCTGGCGGAAGATCAGCTTAATCCCACGCAGAAAATGCTGGAGACTACGGGGCGAACTCCGCTCTACGCTGCGGCAGGAATTCTGCTGCTGGGGGCGATCGCTCTGCTGTTGCGGCGCAAGCGCCCGGAAGGGCCACTCGCGATGGCTGCAGCCAGCGGCGCCAGTGTGCAAGCGCCGGTCCTGCGGCCAACCCTGCCGTCGGGCGGTGGTTCGCGGCTGCCGCGCACTCTGCTGGAGAAGAACTATGGCAGCATCCAGTTCACATCGGGAGTACTCAACGGGCGCAGCTTCAAGATTGACAAGCAGGGATTGTGGATCGGGCGCGGGCCGAAGTGCGACGTGGTTATTCCTGACGACACGATCTCTTCCGAGCATGCCTGGATCGTTCCCGAAGACGACGGGGTGATGCTGGTCGACAAAGGATCGAGTAACGGGACCTTCGTGAATTCGGCCGACTCGCCGCGGGTCAGCAAAGTCGGGCTGAAGAATGGAGACCGTATTTTCCTGGGCAAGACCGGACCGGTTGCGACGTATTTCGCGAATTAGACGGCGCGGTAGTCCGATAGCAGCGAATGCTAGTTCGACGATTGTGGAAGCGAGGTGAGTCCAATGATTGGCGAGCAAGTAGGGAATTTCCGGATCATCGACAAGCTCGGCGAAGGCGGAATGGGCGTCGTGTTCAAAGCGATGGACGTCGACCTGGACCGGCCGGTTGCGATCAAGATGCTGACTCCGGAGTTGTCGCATAATCCGGAGATTGTCGAGCGCTTCCGCACCGAAGCTCGCGCCCAGGCCAACCTGAATCACGCCAACCTGGCGACTTTGTATGCCTTCCTGGTACACGATGGCAATGCCTACATTGCGATGGAGTTCGTGGAAGGAGAGAACTTCGAACAGCTGCTGCGGCGGCGCGGGCCTTTGCCGGTCGGGGAGGCCATCCCGTGGTTTAAACAGGCACTACAGGGAATTGGCGCTGCCCACCGCATGGGAATCGTGCATCGCGACATCAAGCCGACGAACCTGATGCTGAATCGTCAAGGAGTCGTGAAAGTGATGGACTTTGGCATCGCCAAGGTGGTGGGAGCGCGGGGTAACACGCGCACCGGAATGCAACTGGGTACGCCGGCGTATATGTCTCCGGAACAGATACAGGGCCGCGCTATCGACGTACGGACCGACATCTACGCATTGGGCATCACGCTGTACCAGATGCTGAGTGGGCATGTGCCTTTCGAAGAGGGCAGCGATTTCGATATCATGCGCCACCAGGTCAGCACGCCGCCGCCACCGATGATCGACCTGCACCCGTACGCTCCGGTGCAGTACCAGAACGTAGTGACGAAAGCGATTGCGAAGAATCCTGAGGAGCGGTATCGCACGGTGGAAGAATTCGAGTCTGCGCTGGAGAGGCCGGGGAACGTGGCGCCCACGCTCTCGGCAGCTATGGCGGCCACCATGGTGGATGCCCCCAAGCGAACGGTATTGGAAAGCGGCGATCCAGCGAGCTTCGCAACCGCAGTGGCGCCTGCTCCCAGTCAGCCTCCAACAGCTTTTCCCGTGGTAACGCCTGTGGTTTCGCCGGCGCCTGTTTCGTCCGGCAAGGGTGGGTTGAATCGCACTTACATGATGGCGGGCGTGATTGTCGTTGTCGCCGCAGTTCTGCTGGGAGTCGTAATGTTCGCGCGCCGGCCGTCGCCCGCGCCGCTTCCTTCGATGGCGGGAAGCGGTAATGCGCCGCTGCCGCAACCCCAGGTTGAGATGACGGCAAGCGGAACATTAAATCCGCCGGTGACGCCGCCAGCAACAGTAACCGGGGCAAGCGGCCCCGGGCAGCAGACCAGCAGCCACACCGACGACAATATTCAGCAGTCTCCGAACAAGGGCAAGACTAAGACGGTTGCGTCCAATCGGGGCGGGACCGACCAGGTAAATCCGGAGCCGCCGCAACCTCAGCCGCCGGCGGTCGATCCAAAACTGTTGCGAGACCTGGAAACTGAGAACGACCAGCTTGACAGTCGCGCCGCTGCGGTCGAAGGCAGCCTGGATACGCTCGAACACCAAATGCAACAAAGCGGTCTAGGGCTGCGCGGCGACATGGTCGCGGCGCGCAATTCAATGCGCGTCGACCTGCAAAAGGCCAAGCAGGCCATCGACAATCAGGACACCGAGAGTGCCCGCCAGTATCTGGATCGAGCTCATAGAGATGTGGAGAAGCTCGAGGGCTTCCTGGGGCGGCGTTAAGCGGAATTGCGATTTAAAGCTACGCGATTGGAAGGAATTGCCAACTGACCACCGCTGGTGGTGCCGGGAGGGGGACTTGAACCCCCACAACCCTTTCGAGTCTGCGGATTTTAAGTCCGCTGCGTCTGCCGATTTCGCCATCCCGGCCTGGGGTGTGACAGGTTCAGTATCGCACGTCGAATCAGCCGCAACCATTGCAGGTTGGAGGCGAATACCCCGTCGCTGGCAGATCCAATGCTCGCAACGGATGTTCTGGCCAGTGACGCGGCACGCAGGTGTTTTCTCCAATCAAGCAAACCTTCCCCGACTTGCCTTCGCAATTGCAATTGGCGCAAACTGAGAAGCACGATTCAGCAAAGCTGTGTAAACGGCGGGGCCAAGTTGTCTACCGAGGGCACGACCATTAATCGCAAGGCGACCCAGTTACGAGCGGTATATCTGCTTCTGTGCGTGCTGTCGGTGCTTGTGCCTGCGAGTCTGGGCGCTTCGTCCCTGCTGCCAAGCACGGGCAAAGCTTCCGCTAATGCTCCATCTGTAGAGCCGGCCACCATCGAGTTCTGGAATCGCCCAATCGCTACCCTGCGCAGTAGTTTGGCGGGCGCCGATCCTCAGGACCGAGTGGAGCGAGCGGCGGCGCATCTTAACGACCTGCCGCTGACAACTCGTGCTGCCGACATCGAACTTCACCCCATCAAGGTAGAAGATGAAGATGGCATCGGCTTCACCTTTGGGAACGGCACGATCCTGTTCTTTCTGGGCACAAATGACCTCGACAAGGAGAGCGGGGAGACGCTGGTCTCGGCCTCAAAAGCTGCGTTGCAGAGACTGGATGAGGCGCTGGTTGCGCGGCAGTCCGAGCGAAGCTGGCCGGTGATTCGCAAAGGATTGCTGTTTACTCTGGTTGGCCTCGCGCTGCTGGTGCTTTTCTGGTGGGTGGTGTGGAAGGCCTACCACTTCGTTTTCAACTATCTGCACGATAAGGAACGGACGTTTCCTTACCGCATGCGGTTTTGGGGAATTGAGTTCCTGCCCCACTTAGCCGGCGCTTTCTATACGCTGTTGAAGGTCGTCACGTGGCTCCTTACGCTGGGCGCCCTTTACAGTTGGCTCACAGTTTCTCTCGGACACTTTCCTTACACGCAGCCATGGGGAAAGCAACTGGGGGGCTATGTCTTCCATTTCTTCGGGAACCTCGGTATTGCCGCGGTCAACGCGCTGCCCGGCATCTTTTCCTGCATTGTTATTTTTCTCATCACCCGCTGGGTGATACGGCTGGGTAAGGCGTTTTTCCGCCAGGTTTCGAGCGGAGCGCTGCGCCTCTCGTGGATGGATCCGGACGTAGCCCAGGCCACGGAGCGCATCTTCACCTTCGGAGCTTGGGTGTTTGCGGTGGTAGTGGCTTATCCATACATACCGGGTTCAAGCACAGAAGCCTTCAAAGGCATCAGCGTATTTTTCGGTGTGGTGGTCTCGTTGGGCTCCACTGGCATCATCAACCAGGTAATGAGCGGCCTGTTTGTCGTTTACTCAAAGGCGCTGAAGACCGGCGATTGGGTGGTGGTGAACGACAAAGAAGGCCAGGTGCTGGAAGTCGGGCTATTGGCGGTGAAGATTCGCACCATCGAGGAGCAGGAAGTTACGATTCCTAATTCTGTGATCGTGACTACCACCACCACAAACTTCACGCGGCTGGGCAAGTACGATGGATCCGTAGCCAACGTGACGGTCACGATTGGCTACGACGCTCCGTGGCGGCAGGTGCATGCGCTGCTGCTGCTGGGGGCGGAGCGCACGACCAACATTCGGAAGACTCCCGCGGCCTATGTGGTGCAGCGGGCGCTTTCTGATTTCTACGTTGAGTACACGCTGATCCTGCATCTGGAAAGCGAGCGGTTGCGCGTAGCAACGCTGTCGAACCTGCACGCCAATATTCAGGACGCCTTCAACGAATTCGGAGTGCAAATCATGTCGCCGCACTTCATGATGCAGCCGCAGCAGAACGTGATGGTCGATCGCTCGAACTGGTATGCGGCGCCCGCTGCTCAGAGAAATGGGGAGCCGGGTCAGAGTGGGGTAAAACACTTCGAGGCCGGTAAGTAACTCCTGCTGCGTCCAACCCTTTTCCCTCATCCATAGTGAGCAAGGAGTTCCGCTATGCGAACTAAAGTCGAGCGGCGTACGGTGGATTTGTCCCCATTTCCTGAGCTGGTGGTGATCTATCTCGGCATGAGAGTGAACCGCCTCACCGGTCTGAAGACGCTGCTGGGATTCGGTCCTAAAATTTCTGCCTCGGTTGCGGCGCAGCCAGCAGGCTTGCTGTTGCACGAAACCATCGTCTATTCGTTGTTTCCTGCGCACGTAGGCATGCGCCAGTACTGGCGAGACATGGATTCTCTGCTCGCCTGGTCGCGCTCGGAGCCGCATCGCGAGTGGTGGAAGAATTTTCTGCGCGACTCCGGGGGCACTGGCTTCTGGCACGAAACCTACCTGAGCCGCGGCGGCATTGAAGCCATTTACGACGACATGCCGCAGCCCATCGGCATGATGAAGTTCGCGTCAACGACAACTGCGCGCGGAGCCATGTTTGGTGCAGCTCATCGCGCCGGCAAGGCCGAAGGTGGGGACGCCGTTGTTAGTGAGAACGAATTGTACGGTGGGTGAGTTTGCGATCGGGCGGTCTGGTGGTAGTCCGTCTCGTTACCTGATAAAAATCTTAGGATGCGGGTGCTGTTGGTGTTGCTGTGCGCCTCGTCGCTACTTGCCCAGACCAACCGGGGTGAGTTGCGCCTGACGGTAAGCGACCCAAGCGGTCTGGGAGTGAAGGCGACACTGGACCTGGTCAGCGCAGCCAATCAATACAACAACACCTTAACAACCGGCGCCGACGGCAAGCTAAACGTGCAGCGTCTCTCTTATGGCATCTACACCATGACCGTGCAGGGCGAAGGGTTTGCGCCTGTGTCCAAGACGGTCGATATCCGTTCCACGCTTCCCATTGATGTTCTGGTCCAGTTACAGGTCGCCGCGGCCAAGGAGTCGGTCACTGTAACCGAAGAGCAGACTCTGCTGGATACGGATCGAGCCGGATCAGTCAATCAGATCGGCAAAGCTGCAATCGAAAAGCGGCTGACATCCATACCGGGCCGCTCAATCCAGGACCTGGTGAACACCCAGCCGGGCTGGCTCTACGAAGGCAATGCGGTGCTGCACCCGCGCGGCTCGGAGTATCAGACGCAGTTTGTAGTAGACGGCGTTCCACTGACCGACAATCGTTCCCCCAGCTTCGGGCCGGAGATCGGCGCCAACGATGTAGAGTCGATGACCATCTTCACCGCGGGCTTTCCGGCCGAGTACGGCCGCAAGATGGGCGGAGTGGTCGAGGTCAACACTCTGCGCGATCCGCAGCCGGGATTTCACGGGCAGGTTGCGCTGTCGGGCGGCAGCTATGACAGCGCCGGAGCGTTTGCGCAGGGTCAGTATACGTGGGGCAAGAATGCCCTCGGCTTCAGCGCCTCGGGGGCGCAGACCGACCACTACCTCAATCCCGGTGGTGCCGGAGAACTACACCAACAGCGGCACGCTGGGCGATTTCTCGGTCAACTACCAGCGCGATCTCACGCCGAATGACCGGCTGAACTTCATAGCGCGTTACGAGCTGTCGCGATACCAGTTGCCCAATGAGATGGTGCAGCAGACCTGGTGTTATCCGCAGGACCAGAGCACCGGGCCTCCGTGCCAGCGGCAGAATGCCAACAACTTCGAGGCGATGCTGGTGGGCAACTACCAGCACATCTTCTCGCCCAAGGTGGTTGGCGACTTTCGCAGCATGGTGCGCAACAACAGCAACGACTTTTATTCGAACGCGTTGTCTACGCCGATCATTCTCACCCAGCACAACTGGTTCAACGAAGCGTATTTCAAGGGCCTGCTACCATCGACCATGGTCGGCAGGAATGGAAGCTGGGCTTTGAGTCGGACAACACGTTTCTCAACGAGAATTTCAATTACGTCATCACCGACCCTTCACAGTTCGACGACAACACGGCGCTGAGCTTCAGCTTCCCGGGCGCTTATCCCAGCCAGGGAAAGCGGCCCGACCTGGAGCAATCGGTCTTTGTGCAGGACCTGATTCGCGTGGGTAACTGGACGATGAACCTCGGCCTGCGCTGGGACCACTATCAGCTGGTGGTGAACAGCAACGCCGTGCAGCCTCGGGTCGCTATCTCGCGCTACTTCCCCGAACTGGGGCTGATGGCGCACTTCTCCTACGACCGCGTTTTTCAGACGCCCTCGTTCGAGAACATCCTGCTGGCCAGTTCGTTCGAGGCCCAGTTCATCAATCCTGACTTTCTGGTGATTCCGGTTAAACCTTCGGTAGGGCAACTACTACGAGGCGGGAGTTTCCAAGTCGTTCGGCAACAACCTGCGGCTCGACGTCAACTATTACTTGCGCAACGTGAACAACTACGCTGACGACGATCAGATCCAGAACACTACCATCAGCTTCCCGATTGCCTTCCGCAAGGCGACCATCTATGGGGCGGAGGCGAAGATCGAAGTGCCCGACTGGCATAAGATTTCGGGCTTCCTGAGCTACTCCTACATGGTGGGAGCTGTGTGGTTTCCGGTGAGCGGGCGGCCTGTTCCTGGGACAGGATGTGCAGGATGTTCAGAGCAACTTGGGCGGGCATTTCCCTGATTCGCAGGACCAGCGCAACACGTTGTTTACTCGCTGGATCTATCACGCGACGCCTCGGTTCTGGTTCGGCGGGCGGCGTTCAGTATGGCAGCGGGTTGCCATTCGAATTTGATGGCGACTACGAAACTGCGCTCGAAGAGTATGGTCCGCAGGTGCTGAGCCGGGTGAACTTCGCGCGCGGACGGGTACTGCCTTCCCTGCTGCTCAGCGCATCGGCGGGGGCGCAGATTTACAAGTCCGAGCGCATGAACGTTACGCTTCAGGCGGACGGACAGAACCTGAACAATGAACTGAACGTGATCGATTTCAATGGGCTGTTCTCCGGCAACGCGATCGGTCCGGCGCGCAGCTACGCGCTGCGCTTGACCACGACCTTCTAGCAGCATTCTTAGAAGGCCCCAGAGGCGGCGCTGAAGCGCCGATCTACCGTTGGGCCTACCCGGTTACCGCATGTTGTCGAGGACCGAGCCGACAATTCCTCCGACCACGCCGCCTCCGACCGCTTCCTTCGAGGTCTCGCGAGGCAAGTATTTTTCGATGGCGTGCGCGAGCTTTGCGATGGGCAGAGTCTGCAACCAGATTCTTCCCGGGCCGGTGAGGGCGACGAGGAAAATTCCGTCTCCGCCGAAAATCATGTTCTTGATGCCGGGCACGGTCGTCACCTGAAAGGAGACGCTGGACTGGAATGCGCCAACGTGTCCGGGATGAACGAAGAGCGTCTGTCCCGGTTGCAGGTCGCGGACAACTAACTCGCCGGAAAGTTCGAGCCAAGCTGTTCCTTGTCCCCCGAGATGTTGGAGCAGGAAGCCGCTGCCGCCGAAGATCCCGGCGCCCAGCGACTGCTGAAAGCCGACGCTGATTTGTATCTGCGAAGTCGCGCAAAGAAATCCGTTGCGATGGATCATGTACTCGTGGCCGGGTGCGACCTCGACAGGAACGATGTGGCCGGGCAACTTCGTTGCGAACGCCAACTCGCCGACCGTTCCCACGGCGCGATACTCCGTCATGAAGATGGAGCCGCCTCCGGCAACGCGCTTCAGCACGCCGAACAGGCCACCGCCTCCGGCAAACTGCGTGTGGGTTGTTAGCTGGATGGAACTGCTCATCCACGACAGCTCGCCTGCTTCGGAGATGATGGACTCATTGGGATCGAGCGCGAACTCGAGCACGGGCATGGTGGTTCCGGTAATTTGGCTGCGCATGAAGGCTCCTCTGTAGACGATCGAAGGTTCTATCTTACGACGGTAAGTCTTTCAGGATTGCACCCGCTATAATCGACTTTCTTATGAAAGCCTACGTTTACGTTTCGCTAAAGAAGACGGTCCTCGATCCGCAGGGCAAGACCATCCATGGCGCATTGAAGAAGATGGGCTACAAAGGTATCGATGACGTGCGCCAGGGCAAGTACTTCGAGATTGCGCTGGAGAGTATCAGCCGGGAAGAGGCGCAGGCCGAAGTCGAGCGCATCGCCAAAGAAGTGCTGACCAATCCCGTGATCGAGGAATACCGCTACACGCTGGAAGGATAGGCGAGTCGGGTCGTCCGGGGTGGAGCACCGCTTGAGCGGTGCATTGCCCGCTTCCGTGCGGTGAGCGGCCTCAGCCGCTGAGTAACAGTACCTCAGGCGCCAAAGCGCATCTCCGAATAACCCATATTGAGGTACGCCTGAAAGGCATACTCCACCTTCCGTTCACCCATCGTTACCGTGGTCACTCCCGCCCGCCGCATCGTTACTCGCTCGGAACCATCAAATCAGCTAACATTCAATAACTTGGAACGTCACTTGCAAGGGCCTAAGTAGCGGTTCAGGTCAAGGCGCTCGGGGAGTCCCACTATGTGCGGAATTGTCGGTTATGTTGGGAAGAAGCGGGTGGTACCGGTCATCATCGATGGTCTGCGCCGGCTGGAGTATCGCGGCTACGACTCGGCTGGAATCGCGGTTGCGGGCGATGGCGACGGCTTGCAGGTGCGCCGGGCTGAAGGCAAGCTGCGCAACCTGGAAGAAGTCATCCGCCTGAAGCCGCTCGACGGAACCTACGGAATCGGCCACACTCGCTGGGCCACGCATGGACGCCCGACGGAAGAGAACGCTCATCCTCATCGCGATTGCACCGGAAAAATTGTCGTGGTGCACAACGGTATCGTCGAGAACTACGTTTCCCTCAAGAAGCAATTGATCGCCGAAGGCCACAAGTTCACTACCGAGACCGACACAGAAGTCATCGCCCACCTGGTCGAGAAGAATCTGGGCACGGGCGAAAATCGAAGGCCGCTGGAAGAAGCGGTGCGCGAGACGGTGAAGCAACTGACCGGAGTGTTTGCCATCGCGGTGATCTCTTCCGACGAGCCCGATAAGATTGTTGCCGGACGCAACGGTCCACCGGCGGTTATCGGAATCGGCGACAACGAATACTTCGTCGCCAGCGATGTGCCCGCGATCCTGTTTCATACCCGCGACCTATTCTTCTTAGGCGACGGCGACCTGGCGACCATCACGCCCAAAGGCGTCGCGTTGACCGACTTCGACGGTCATCCCATTTCGCGCCAGGTGCAGCACATTACCTGGGACCCGATCATGGCAGAAAAGGGCGGCTTCAAGCATTTCATGCTGAAGGAAATCTTCGAGCAGCCCCGCGCCGTACGCGACACAACGCTGGGAAGAGTCTCGCTCGATACCGGTAAGGTCTTTCTCGATGAAATGGACATCTCGGAAGACGATTTTCGCAACCTGAAGAAGGTTTACATCACAGCTTGTGGAACCAGCTGGCATGCGGGTCTGGCGGCCAAGTTTATGATCGAGCGGCTGGCCAAGGTTCCGGTCGAGGTCGACTACGCCAGCGAATTCCGCTATCGCGATCCGCTGATCAGCAAGGGCGACCTGACCATTTTGATTACGCAGTCGGGCGAAACGGCCGACACCATCGCTGCGATGCGCGAGGCACGCGCCAAAGGCGCCAAGACGTTGGGCGTGTGCAACGTGGTGGGATCGATGATTGCGCGCGAGTCCAACGGCACGGTCTACACCCATGCCGGGCCAGAGATCGGGGTGGCCTCGACCAAGGCCTTCACCGGCCAGCTTACCGCGCTGTTCCTGTTCGCGGTATATCTGGGACAAGTGCGCGGCACTCTGACGACGGAAGAGTCGAAGAAGCTGCTTACCGAGCTGACGCTGATCCCGGGCAAGCTGGATACCTTGCTCGCCAGCGACGACGTCACCGAGAAGCTGGCCAACGAATTTCATAAGGCGCACGATTTCCTGTTCCTCGGGCGCGGCATTCACTATCCCATCGCGCTGGAAGGCGCGCTGAAGCTGAAGGAAATCTCGTACATTCACGCCGAGGGCTATCCGGCGGGCGAGATGAAGCACGGGCCCAACGCGCTGATCGACGAAGAGCTGCCCGTCGTAATTCTGGCCACGCGCGACGTGAACGATCCTGACTCGGTGCAGCGTTATGAGAAGACGCTTTCCAACCTGAAAGAGGTGAAGGCGCGCTCTGGCACCGTAATCGCCGTCGCCACCGAAGGCGACGAAGATATCGAAGAAGCTGCCGACCACGTTATCTACGTGCCGCACGCACCTGAGTTGCTATCGCCGATCCTGGAGATCGTGCCTTTGCAACTGCTCGCATATCACATCGCAGTGCGCCGCGGCTGCGACGTCGATCAGCCTCGCAATCTGGCTAAGTCGGTGACGGTGGAATAGGGATTTAAGAGCTGGCTCGCTTCAGCACTTCGGCCGCGTCGAGCACGGTGGCGAACTCTTCGTGCAGATCGCTCAAAGCCGCAGCATGCACTGCCTCTGCCGGACGCATCGAGCCGTCAAGCGCTTTGCGGCTGAACGCCGCCGTAGCATCGGAAACCACGTAAGTCGTGAAGCCCAAGTTACCCGCCATGCGAACCGTGGTTGATACGCAGTGGTTGGTTGTGAGTCCGACGATGACCAGCGTGTCGATGCCCTCCTGACGCAGATCTTTTTCCAGAGTAGTTCCGATGAACGCGCTGTTTACGTTCTTGCGGTACACACGTTCGCTCGGCTCCGGGGCCGCTGCGGCCTGAATCGCATTGCCGGGAAGCCCGGGACGCAGAGAACTGTTGGGTTCGACCGAATCGTGCACCACGTGCCGAATGGGGCGTGCACTGTTTCGCCACGCCGCGAGCAGACGGGCAATATTCGATTCGGCTTGAGGATTATTGCGTGTATCCCCGCCGGGATCGGCAAGTCCTTGTTGCACATCGACGACAAGCAGGGCGGCGGATTTCGGAAATTGGCTCATGGAACCTCGGCTCAGATTAGCTGGTAATTCGATTCAGGCGGGGCGTTGGCGATGCAGGGAGTTGTGCGGGAAACATCGTTGGCGCCCACCCTCTCCCAAAGGAAAGGATGGGCACGCGGTTCATCTTGTACTAAGCGGCGCGCTGCTCTCCGGACAGGAAGACGTTGCCGCCGCCGAAGTCTTCCAGGATAGTGCGGGCGTTACTGGCCGCTCCCACGCTTTCGCAGTGCACGGTCACCAGGATGCGTCCGCGTTTGACTTCTTCTTCGTAGCGGCGGGCCTCAAGCTCTGGTACCCCGAGACCGATGAGCGCGCCCGCGATGCCACCGACCGCGCTGCCCACGCCCGCTCCTGCAATGGCTGCGACGATGGGTCCCGCCGCAAGCAACGGCCCGATACCGGGAATGGCGATCATTCCGATACCAGCGAGCCATCCTAAAGCGCCACCCAGCACGAGGCCAGTGCCGCCGCCGGCAAGTGCGCCTTCCGGTGACTTGGTGTGCTTCTCGATGGCAAATTCCTTGCTCATATCGCGGTCGGGGAAGACCACCGAGATGTCATTGCTGCGGAAGCCTTCTTTACGCAAGCGATCCACAGCCTGCTCCACTTTTGCGCGATCCTCGAATGTGCCATATACGTTGGTTGGCCGCGCTCCGATAGTGGTGACGTCGGCGACGGTCGAAACCGGGGCCCTTCGCTCAACATCGGGGCGTGAAAAATAATCGTGAACGCGCTGGCGGAATCGCGCCAGCCTGGTGCTGGGCTTTGACCGAGTGGGGTCAACATCGTAGTGCCAGGCGCTGCGATAGGCGGTGTCGTAATCGGCGAATGCGGTGTCGGATGCGAGCGTCTGGTCGCTGAACTGGGGCAGCGTCTCGACATCGCTCTGCCGCAGGTTGGCGTAAAGGTCGTCGCCATCGTTGTAGGCGAAGAGCTGGTCGGCTGGAACCAGGTATTGACGTGAACGCAGCCAGCCGGCATTTACCAACAGATAGCGGAGATCGCCGGTGCGGTCGTCAATCATGGCATCGTCGATGGTGCCGAGCTTTTCGTCGTTGGGGCCGTAAACGTTGGTTCCGCGAAGATCAGTCAGGTAGTCGCCGTCGAGATTGCTCACTCTGCGCAGCATAGTCGCACCCGTTTCCTTTCAGTCTTATGGTTGGTAAGAGAGCGGAGTAGGGAAGCGGGGTTGTACGGGGCAGCGACACCCACCCTTTCCAAAGGGCGGGAAAGGATCGGGACACACGCTAACAGGTCCGCATGCTGTCGAAAAACGATTTGTGTTCGGCCACTATGTGGTCGCGCACCTGATTGTCGACGTTTAACGACCAGTCTCCCTGGTCATGGGTGCCGCCCAGCAGAATGCCGTCCTGGCGGGGGAACATGTACAGTCCGTCGCCATAGACTACCGAATACTTGACCTCAGGCTGCGGCAGCAGGAAGGTCAACTGTCCTTTGATAGGCGTGAGTTCCGCATCGTTAAACAATTCTTTGGCGCCGAGGCCGGTGCAGTTGAAGACGAGCTTCTCCGGAAGGCTCGCGACTTCCTGCGGTGAATGGAGCTCGCGCACGACGATTTTGCCGCCGGCGATGCGGAAATCCTGCATCATGGCCGGCAGGTAAATTGGCGGCTCGATGAGCATGGTGTCGAATTCACGCGCGTACTCGTAGCCACGAAATGGCGTCTGGTTCCCGGTGAGATAGCGGAATTCGGGCAGGAGGCTGCCCACCACTCCCTGGGGGCCGAGGTCGCCGGTGGAGTGGAAGGCCTGATGGGACATCCCGTAACTGTGCGTCCAACGCACACCGTAACGCGGGCCGACCATCGTTTGGTAGCGCTGAAAGGCGAAGCGGCAAGCGGCGGCGAACTGATCTTCGAAGGCAGGGGTGCGGAACTCCTGCTCGAAGAGGGTCACCGGATACCACCATCCTCCGGCAACGTTGGAAGTGGTGTTGGGCGGCAGATCTTTGGCGTAGATGATGACGTTGAAGCCGGCGTCCTGTAGCAGGCGAGCGGTGGAGAGCCCAACGACTCCGCTGCCAAGCACCGCGACTGGACCGCTGTAACCGGGCGCGCCAAGATCAACGGCGAGCTTGGCGGTTCCCCAGGAGAGCGTGATGCCGGCGCCGCCGTGTCCGTAATTGTGGATGACCAGGGTGTCGCCGAATTTTTCTGGACGCACCACAAAGCCGGAGCGGCGGTAGGGACGCAGTCCGCAGATGGAGCGGATGATGCGGTCTTGCGCGACGTTGACGCGCGGCAGGCAGGGTGTGGTGGGGAGCGTCGCGTGAATTCGCTTCGGCGCACAGGATGAGAGCAGGGCTGAGGCGCTCGCAAGGGCGAGTCCTTTCAGAAGTTCGCGGCGATGCATGGTGGGGAGGGAGAAACGCTAGAGCGGGAAAAGAGTATCACAGGTGCGGGAAGAGAAGCTGATGTGACGGTTATCACCAAAATTTTTGTTAGCGCGATATTTTGTTTTCAGCAATTTAGCCCAGATTTATGGTCTAAATATTTGAGCGCCAAGGGTTTATAGGCGAGAACCAAGGAAGACTGGTGCGCCAAGCCGGTTGTAGTAAAGGCCGGGAGCGAACCAGTTGAGGCACGTTTTGCGCTGGATCAAAAAAGTGACTACTGCGGTATGTGGCAGCGAGACGAGAAGAAGTGAACCGATCGCACATATGTCGCCCCTGAAGGGGCTCGGAGTTCGTAGAATACAGCCTACCCAGCGTTCCGCTGCGCTCCACGCTGGGCTATCCTGACACGCCCTCGACACGTGCTGAATCGCCAAAACCGGCGCTTCGCATAAGCGTGTCAGCGGGCTCGATTCGTCGACGCTTGCGAGGCATAGAGAAGCTCAAATACAGATCCCTCGCGGCCTGAAGCCCACTCGGGATGACTAATAAAAAAGAGGCAGATCGGCGCGACTAAAGCTGGAGGCATCAGGCTGCCGCTAGGTTTCCACGTCGGATGCCTTAAGGCTTTGCCTTGCGCCATGGCGTATGGTCAGCACCCAAACCGTGCGCCGCAGCTCATCAATCGCATAGATGATTCGATATACGTGGGGCTTCTTACCGTAAAGTGAGTGGCGAAGCTTTCGCTTCATCTTCCGAGCTTCGGGAGCGACGGGGCAGCGAAAGGGATGCGTTTGGAGTGCATACACCGCCCTTTCCAGTCCGTTGTACCAGCGGGCGGCTGCTTGCGATTCTGCAGCATTCTTCTCGAGGTAAAGGATCTCAAGATCGCGAATTGCACGATTAGCCAGATCAACGCGGTATGTCATGTTTGCGGCGAATCGCGTCGAATGCTTCACGCGCCGGGCGAGTACGCCGGTTTGCGACGTCGTCAAGACCCTGGCGTATGCTCTCTTCAGCATCGGCCCGCGCAGCAATGTCGAGCAGGCGCTGGTAGGCTTGCGCGTCTTGAACGATGGCGGCTGCTTTTCCCTTCACGGTAAGCACGACGGGGCGCTTAGTCTTCTTGATCTGCTTCATGAAGTCGCCCGAACGGCGGCGAAAGGTGGTCAGTGATTGAATGTCGCTCGTGATGTCCAGTACTGGCTTACCCATATTGAAAGCACCTTTTTAGGTGCTGCCATACTATCATGTCCCGTGAAATTCCCGTCCCGTTGTGCGCCCCTACGCAGCGCTGAAGGCGCTGGGCTTAGATATGTTGTCCCCTGCGGGGACGGGGTTGTCGGTTGCGCACCCAGGTTAGCGTCCAACCGAAGGACGCGAACCTGGGGCAGCGGGCGCTTCGCGCTACGGGTTCACTGTTCTCCGAGACGTGGAAGTGAATGTTTTTTCGAAATCAGATGCCGCCCCTGAAGGGGCCCAGGAATCAATTAAGGGGAGCCTACCCAGCGTTCCGCTGCGCTGCACGCTGGGCTATCCTGACGCGCCCTCGACACGTGCCGATCGCAAAACCGGTGCTCGGCGTAAACGTGTCAGCGGGCTTGGTCGTCAGTCCCAGGTTAGCCCAACTGAAGGGCGAACCTGGGGCACCCGATCGGAATCAAAGAGCAGATCCCTCGGGGACTAAAGTCCCCTCGTGATGACAACTAAGGAGCGATAGCGGCGCAGCTGAAGCTGCGCCCCTTCAAAGCATCTCACTGCATCGTCACGGCTGCAAGCTGCGCCCCTTCAAAGCATCCCAGTGCATCGTCACGGCGGAAGCTGCGCCCCTTCAAAACATCTCACTGCATCGTCACGGCGCAAGCCGTGCCCCTTCAACCGTTCCTACCCCTTCATTGCCGCTTCGAGTTTTTCGGCCTCTTTGGCTTCTTCCTTTGGTGAGGGTTTCCAGCGCAGTATGGGTTTGCGGGCGGCGGCGGTTTCGTCCATGCGGGAGACGCGGGTGTTGTGGGGAGCTTCGAGCACGAGCTCGGGCGACTCTTCGACCTCTTCTGCGACCGACTTCATGGCGTCGATGAACTGGTCGAGCTCTTCTTTCGATTCGCTCTCGGTGGGCTCGATCATCAGCGCGCCGTGCACCACCAGCGGGAAGCTGACGGTGTAAGGGTGGAAGCCGTAGTCGATGAGCCGCTTGGCGATGTCGCCGGTCTTCACGCCCTTGCGGGTTTGCAGGTGATCGCTGAAGACGACCTCGTGCATGGTCGGAGTCTTGTAGGGCAGCTCGTAAATGCCATCCAGCTTTTTGCGAATGTAGTTGGCGTTGAGCACTGCGTCTTCGGTGGTCTGGCGCAGGCCGTCGGGGCCGTTGGCCATGATGTAGGCCAGGGCGCGAACGAACATACCGAAGTTGCCGAAGAACATGCGCACGCGTCCTATGGACTGGGGACGGTTGTATTCGAAGCCCAAGGTGCCGTCGGCGTTTTCGCGGAGCACAGGCGTCGGCAGGAAGGGCTCAAGAATCTTTTTGCAGGCGACGGGGCCGGAGCCGGGACCGCCTCCACCGTGGGGGGTGGAGAAGGTCTTGTGCAGGTTGAGGTGCATGACGTCGGCGCCGAAGTCCCCGGGGCGCACCTTGCCGCAAAGCGCATTCATGTTGGCGCCATCCATGTAGAGCAGGGCGCCTTTCTCGTGCAGCACGTCGGCGATCTTGTGGATTTCCTGCTCAAAGATGCCCAGGGTGTTGGGATTAGTGAGCATCAGCGCCGCGACATCGTCGTTGACTTGCGCAATCAGCGAACTCATGTCAACCATGCCCGCGGCGTTGGACTTCAGGTTTTCCACCGCGTAGCCAGCGAGGGCGGCCGTCGCAGGGTTGGTGCCGTGCGCCGAGTCGGGAACCAGAATCTTCTTGCGCGGATTGCCCAGCGACTCGAGATAGGCGCGGACCAGCAGGATTCCCGTGAACTCACCGTGTGCACCGGCGGCGGGCTGCAGGGTGATGGCGTCCATGCCGGTGATTTCGATGAGCTGCTCGCTGAGCATCTTCATGATGCGCAGTGCGCCCTGGGAAATGCGCTCGGGCTGATAAGGATGCGCGTTGGCCAGGCCGGGCAGGCGGGCTGCTAATTCGTTGACCCGCGCGTTGTACTTCATAGTGCAAGAGCCCAGCGGATACATGCCGTAATCGACGGCGTAATTCCAGGTGGACATGCGAGTGAAGTGGCGGATGATTTCGATCTCGCTCACCTCGGGCATGTTGCCCAGGTCTTCGCGCATCTGCTGGCCGAGCAGGGCTTCGGCGTCAACTTCAGGAACGTCGAGCGGCGGCAGCTTGTAGGCTTTTTTGCCGGGAGAGGACTTCTCAAAGATGAGTCCTTCGTTTTGATTAATGTGCGTGGTGGCCTTGGTGATCTTGTCGTTGAACGGCATTACGCCACCTCCTTTACCGCGGCGTCGATGGACTCGCGGGTGATGGTCTCGGTACAGCACCACAGAGCAGCATTGCCCAGCTCGGGGTAAAACTTCTTCAACGGGAAGCCGCCAATCATCTGTTGCTGGAGCAGTTTGTCGTTGAGCTGGTAGGGATCGCCTTTGGTCTGGACGACGAACTCGTTGAAATAAGGAGTGCCGTCGAAGGGCAGCTTCGCGCCCGCCTTCTTGAACTGCTCAGCGGCGTAATGCGCCTTGGCGAGATTGTGCTGGGCGAGTTCCTTCAGGCCTTGCTTGCCGTAGACGGTCATGAAGATGTTGACCATCAACGCGACCAGCGCCTGGTTGGTGCAGATGTTCGAGGTGGCCTTCTCGCGGCGGATGTGCTGCTCGCGGGTGGAGAGGGTGAGAACATATCCGCGCTTGCCGTTGCGGTCGTGGGTCTCTCCGGCGAGGCGGCCGGGTATCTGACGGATGAACTTGTCGCGGGTAGCGATGACGCCGCAGTAGGGGCCTCCATAGCTGGTAGGCACGCCGAAGGACTGGGCTTCCATACTGACGATGTCGGCCTCGGCCGGCGGCTTCACGATGCCGAGCGAAACCGCCTCGGCGATGGAGACGCAGAGCAGCGCGCCTTTCTTGTGCACGATGTCGGCGACTGCTGCGATGTCTTCGATCAGGCCAAAGAAGTTAGGCGACTGGATGAGCACGCCCGCGGTGTCGCTGTCGACGGCCTGGTCGAGTGCTGCGAGATCGACGCGTCCGTCTTTGCCATAGCCGACGTTGGCGATGGGAGTTCCCTGATAGCGGGCGTAGGTGGCGAAGACCTCGCGGTATTCAGGATGGACGGTGGTGGCGATGATGGACTTGTGGCGTCCGGTGACGCGCTCGGCCATCATGAGGGCTTCGGCGGAGCCGGTGGAGCCGTCGTACATCGAGGCGTTGGCCACGTCCATGCCGGTGAGTTCGCAGATCATCGACTGGAATTCGAAGATGGCCTGTAGCGTTCCCTGGGAAATTTCCGGCTGATAAGGGGTGTAGGCGGTGAACAATTCGCCGCGCGAGACCAGCGAGTCGATGACGACGGGCCGGTAGTGCGAGTAGGCTCCGGCGCCGAGGAAGCTCACGAAGCCCTGGGCGCTTTCGGCGGCGCGGGCGCGGAAGAAGTCGACAATCTCGCTTTCGGCGTATTGGCGCGGGATGTTGAGATCGCGAGTGAGGCGGTATTCGGATCCGGAATGGCGGAGAAGAGGTCGTCGATGGAGCCGGCGCCGATCTCGGCCAGCATGGTGTCGCGGTCGGAATCAGATTTGGGAAGATAGCGCATGATTACCTGTAGCTTTCTGGGCGATACGTATTGGATGAAGCGACCCGGGCTGGGGCATCACCGGGGATGGCACCGTTTTGAGCGGCAGCAAATTTTGAGGTTCCAAACGTCAGCGTAATTCAAATCCGGGCCAAGCCGACAAAATCGAGATCGGCGATTCAATTGGCACAGTTCGAAACGCGAGACTTGAGCGCTTCGGAATGTGCCGTCCCTACGGACTCAACATTCTTGAATCGACGCACCCAGCGCTGAAGCGCTGGGCTAGCTCTGCTGCCCCGTTCCGGGGCGGAGGTCGCGCCTGGATCGTCCTCATCAACCGAAGTCCGGGGCCCGTCGCCGGAGATGAAAACTAGTGGCCGCCTTCTTCGGCTACGAACTTTTCGTAGTCGCCGGCGGAGAGCAGTTGGCCCGCGTCGCTTGCGTTCTCGACCTGAACCTTGATCATCCAGGTCTTGTTGGCGTCTTTGTTGACCTGCTCGGGCGTGGTGTTCAGGGCGTCATTGATTCTGTGACGGTGCCTGTAACCGGAGCGAACAGATCGGAAACGGCCTTGACCGATTCGACGGAGCCGAAGGTCTGGCCGGCGGTGATTTTCTGGCCGACTTTGGGCAGCTCGACAAACACGATGTCACCCAGCGAATTCTGTGCGTAGTCGGTGATGCCGATGGTTCCAGTAGTGCCGTCAAGCTTGAGCCACTCGTGTTCTTTGGTGTATTTGTAATCCGCAGGATAAGCCATGTTGTTCCTCGTGAGTGATTATACCGCCGCTGACGCGGCTCGGGATTATTATCAACCTGCCTAGCCCGACCGCTTACACGGTCGGGCTCAAATGCATCTCGCCGCTTTGCGGCTGTCGTTGCGCGCTGTCGAACTCCGTATCCCAGCGCCACTTGCCCACATCCTGGGCAAAACGTCAGCGCCCCCGGCTGCGCTCGGGATGACACCAATAAAAGGACCTAGCGTTAACGCCGGCCTAAAGGCTGGCACTACCTACGACGCCTTTTTCGGTCGCTTATAAAACGGTATCGGAACTACTTTGCATTTCACCGGCTGGTTCCGGATTTCTACTGCGACGATCGAATCTACGGCTGAGTGCTCGAGAGGAACGTACGCCAGGGCGATGTTCTTCTTCAGGAACGGAGCGTACGAACCGCTGGCGACGTAGCCGATTTCGTTGCCGGCTTGGTCGAGCACGCGATAGCCGTCACGCGGAATGCCGCGGTCGACTGATTCCAAGGCGACCAGCGTGCGCTTCACTCCGTCGGCTTTGGCTTTTTCCAGCGCGCTGCGTCCGATGAAGTCGCCCTTGTCCATCTTAATAAAGCGATCGAGCCGGGCTTCCCATACGTTGATCTTCTCGGAGATTTCGTGGCCGTAGAGCGAGAGCGCGCCTTCGAGCCGCAGAGTATTGCGCGAACCTAAGCCCAGCGGGCACGATGCCAAATTCTTCGCCTGCCTTCATCACTTCGTTCCACACGCGTGAGCTGGTGGCTACGTCGGTGGGGACGTAAATCTCGAAGCCGTCTTCGGCGGTGTAGCCGGTACGGGCGATAAGAATGTTGGGCAGACCGCAGACGGTTCCGTGGGTGAACCAGTAGAACTTCACCTTCGACAGATCAACATCGGTCAGCTTCTGCAAAGTGTCGACGCCCTTGGGTCCCTGGATGGCGATCTGGGTGTAGTCGTCGCTCAGGTTCTCGACCTTCACGTCGTAGTCGCGCGTATTGTTGGCCACCCAGTCGACGTCCTTCTCGCGCGTGCCGGCATTGATCACCAGCAGGTAGTCGTTGCTCGCCCAAGTCGGTGCACGATGACGTCATCGACGAAGGTTCCCTCGGGATAGAGCATGGCCGAGTACTGCGCCTGGCCGATGGCCAGCTTGGAGGCGTCGTTCATGGTGATGTGCTGAACTGCCTCGAGCGCCTGGGGGCCGGAGATGCGGATGTCGCCCATGTGGCTGACGTCGAATACGCCAACGCCGTTGCGGACGGCGAGGTGCTCCTTCATGAGGCCGCCGACGGAGGGGTATTCGACGGGCATGTCCCAGCCGTTGAAGTCGACCATCTTGGCTCCGAGCTGGCGGTGAACGGCGTTGAGAGCAGTCTTGCGCAATGCGGGGATGGCCTGGGTTTCGGAAGCCAAGATTGATCCTTGGAAGCCCTAACGGGGCGGCAGAGGATGGTGTAACCAAGTACGGTAACACGCTGGTTTTTCGGGGTCAACGCGAGGACGGATCGGTGCGATTACCGGGCGGTGCAGGCAGGGATGCGAGTCCATTCTCACGCCTGCGCGAGTTGTATCAAAACCGCGAGGGGGCCCAACAGACGCAGGTCCCTCAAGGACTGTCGGAGGGATGACGACCCGTCAGGAAGGGCTGATTGGCCCGAGTGAGCAGGGTGAAGAAAAGTCAGCATCAGGCATGGCTCGCGGGCTGATGCCCGCTCGCGAGATGGAAAGTAAAGGACGTGTTCGGCGCAGCTAAAGCTGCGCCCCTTCAAAAGCGCATTGCAGCCGGATTCTGCCGCAGCCTCTGAGTGGGGCCGCTGCAAAGCCTCAACTTACTGGTCCCGCAACGTCTTGACCGGATCGAGGCGGGCGGCGCGATAGGCTGGGCCGCTGCTGGCGAGCAAGCACACCAGCAACAGCACAGTCGATACGCCGATAAATGTGATGGCGTCGAGCGGCTTGATGCCGAACAACATTCCTTTTAGTAAGTTGGTCAGCGCGAGGGAAGCAGCAATACCCAGCGCGACACCGATAACCGCGAGCACCATGCCGCGACGCAGCACCATGGTCAGGACACTTTGGCGCGGCGCGCCCAGCGCCATGCGCACGCCGATTTCCAGGGTCCGCTGAGCGACCAGGTACGACAGCAGACCGTAGAGGCCGATGGCGCAGAGCAGAAGCGAGATCACGGCAAAGGCGGATACCAGCAGCGCCTGGAAGCGCTGGCGCGCGGCGGAGCGGGAGAAAACGTCGTCCATGCTGCGGACTTCGTAGAGTGGCAGGTTTTTATCGATCTGCGCGACTTGCGAGCGCAAGGCGGATATGAGGCTGACAGGGTCAGCGGCGGAGCGCAGGACCACCTTGGGCGGTACAACAACCGACTGGGAGAAGGGCAGATACATTTCGGGCACTTGGTCTGTGGTCAGGCGTCCAACTTTTACGTTACCTACGACGCCGACGATCTCGCGTTGCACATCGGTGACCACGCCGTCACCTAAGCCGGGATTGATGCGCTTGCCGACGATGTCTTCACCGGGGAAGAACTTGTTGGCGAAGGCCTGGTTGACCACGACCACCGGTTTGCTCTTGCTGGTATCGGTGTCCTGGAACTCGCGTCCGCGCATCAGCGGTATGCGAAAGGTCTGAAAATAAGCTGGCTCAACAATGGAGACGCGCGATGTATTGCGCTCGCTTTCCGGCTGGGGACGTTCTTCGATGTCGAACGAAATACCAATCCCCATGGGCGACAGAGGCAAGGGCCAGCCTGCACTGGCAGAGACCACACCGGGCATGGAGCGGAGCCGGGGCAGAAGGTCCTGGTAGAACTCAATCTGCTGGTCGTGAGAGTAGCGGTTCTGAGGGAGGTCCAGGCTGGCAGTCAAGATGTTACGACGGTCAAAGCCGGGATCGACCTGCAAAACCCGCACGAAGCTACGGATGAGCAGGCCGGCACCGATCAGCAAGACCAGTCCGACAGCGGTCTGAGCAATGACCAGCGAGTTCTGCAGGCGATGTTGTCCGCGGCCGGTGGTGGCGGTCCGGGTGCCATCGCGCAGGGCGATCGAAGGATCGACGTGGGCTGTGCGCAAGGCGGGAAGCACTCCAAAGAGCAGTCCGGTGAGCAACGAAACGGCGAAAGAGAAGGCGAGCACGGTCGAATCCATGCCGATGGAGGCGGCGCGCGGCAGGTCCGCAGGAAGTACCCGTAGCACTCCGTGCAACAGCAACACCGCAAGAAAAACTCCCAAGACCCCGCCGGCCGTTGACAACAGTACCGACTCGGTGAGGAACTGACGAACGATCTGTGCCCGGCTTGCGCCCATGGCGGAACGAATCGCGATCTCTGAGCGGCGACGGGAGGCGCGCGCCAGCAGCAGTCCAGCGACGTTGGCGCAAGCGACGAGCAACATCAACACTACGGCGGCGAACAGCATGCGCAGAGCAGCGCGCGTATCGCCTACGAGAACGCTGAGTTGGGGAAGAACTTCGGCGGACCGGTAATGCGCGTTGCTGTCGGGATACTGGGCCGCAAGAGCGCGGGCGATGACGCTGAGGTCGGCCTTGGACTGCGCAATGGAGACGCCCGGGCGAAGTCTGCCGACCAGTCCCAGCATGTGGGCTCCACGCTGTTCGCTGACCGGCTTATCGCCGGTGGGGTCGTAAGCGTCATCGGCAAGCGAGGTCCAGAGCTGCGGAGCAGGGGTTTGAATGGGGAACTCGAAGCCCTGAGGCATGACGCCGATTACGGTGTAGCTTTTGCTGTCCAGGGTGATTCCGCGGCCAATGATTGCGGGATCGGAGTTGAAAGCGGTACGCCACAGCTCATGACTCAATACGACAACGTGGGTTCCTACCTTCTCGTCTGGCAGGGCAATGCCACGGCCGAGCAGGGGCTCGACGCCGAGAACCTTGAAGAAGTCTGCACTGGTTACCTGACCATCGAGGTGGCGCGGTTCTCCCGCGTTGGTCAGGGTGAAGGTGTTGTCGCGATAGGAGGCAAGGGTAGAGAAGGAGTGATTTTGCGCTCGCCAATCGAAGAAGTCGGGATAGCTCATGGAGTCAACGGAGTTGGCCGATTCAATGCGGCGGTCGTTGACGGGGCCAGCAGCCACCAGGCGGTCAGGGTCGGCGAAGGGGAGAGGGCGGAGCAGGACAGCGTTCACCAGGCTGAAAATGGCGGTGGTGGCGCCGATTCCGAGGGCGATGGTGAGGATGGTGGCAATTGCAAACCCGGGGGCCTTCAGCATCTGCCGAATGCCGAAGCGAAGGTCCTGCAGTAGGTTGCGCATTTCTGTCGACTCCGTACGAAGAGGTAATTATCTCTTCCTGCAAAACTTGAGCCAACCTTAAGTTGAATGGCTTCAGCGATATGGATGGGGAAGCGAGACGGTGAGCGTCCGTCGTGGGCATTGGTTGTCCGCTAGCGGACGTGGCGACTACCCGGGGCGCTCATCTCGGCGCGGGCACGGTATAGAGATTGGGGTGGCGCCGACTCCGACGGGCAGTGAAGGAATTAGCATGTTAGTAATTAAAAATCCCCACGTCAGGTAAACAACCTACTACTACGATAGCAACGCTCAGCGGGCGACAAATAACGTCACTACCACGTTTGCGTCATAGGCAAACCGCGCGTTGTCAGCTAGATATAGAGCAAGGATTCTCCCAGCTCGGTTCGACGCAGTGTCTTCGCGAAAATGACCCGGCTCGCTTTTCAAAGAGGAGTAAGTGAGCATCAATGTTAGCGGTGAGTATGACTGACCAGACCCAGCCCGTGGCTGTCAAGACCGTGCTGTGTGTTGACGACGAGCGGATTGGTTTGCGTGTGCGCAAGATCATGCTGGAGAGCCGCGGCTTCCACGTGCTCACTGCCAGTGACGGTCGTCAAGGCCTGGAGATCTACGACAGCAACAAAGTCGACCTGGTAGTGCTCGACTACTTTATGCCCGATATGAATGGCGGCGAGGTAGCGGCTGAGTTGCGCCGACGCCGGCCTGACCTCCCGATTATCTTTCTTTCTGCCTATTTCTCGCTGCCGCCGGAAGCGCTGGAGCTGGCGAACGCCTTCATCACCAAAGGCGACCCGCCTGACACGCTGCTGGAAAAAATCGAACAACTGGTGCTGTAGACGGGGCGCTTCGCAAGCCCGGGGGCGATTGCGTTGACTTGCGAAGGACGGGACTGCGCTGCTGACCAGCATCGCAGCGGCATCGCAATGCGCTCAATTGACTGCTTGACGGCGAGGTGTCGCGGGAAGGCATGCGGCACACGAGGAGTGTGCCGTTCTCTAGCTAAGCACTACTCGCGGCCGAAGTACTTGGCGTTACGCGCCGTGTATTCGTTCCACTTTTCCGGCAGATCATCGAGCGCGAAGATTGCCGACACCGGGCACACCGGGACGCAGGCGCCGCAGTCAATACATTCGACTGGATCGATGTAGATCATCTCTTCTGCCGCAAACTTGTCGCTGTCTTTTTTGGGATGGATGCAGTCGACCGGGCAAGCGTCGACACAGGCCGTATCCTTGGTTCCAATGCAGGGCTCTGCAATTACGTAAGCCATAAGTTGATCTCTCCCTCAACCCCTCGCTTTTTTCAAGCTACTGCTGATGTTAGCAAAAAAATCCCAAGGTGATGGCCACAGCTTCAGCTAAGCGTAGCGGAGGCCACCTGAGCGGGAGTGCGGGAGGGTCAAGCTGCGGAGACGTTTTCTGGCGAGGAGACGAGGGTGGGGTGTGCCGACTCGGGCGCGCTGAGTAGCGGCCAACCTTTGCGCAAAACGTAGTCGAGCCAGGCGCCGGCGATCTGCGAGGTGAGTACGGCAGCCAGCACCAGCGTGGTGTAGAACTGCGCGCTGATGATGCCCGCTTCGAAGGCCACGCTGGCCAGCACGATGCCTGGCCCTCCGCGCGCATTGGTGGTGACGGCGAGGTTGATGAGGTCGAGTCCGCGGAAGCCGGCGAAGCGTCCTGCAAGCGATACCGAGAGAACTTTCACCACGCAGCTGCCGACGATAAAAGCCGCAATCATGGGCAGCGAGACTCCGCGAATGAGATCGAGCTTGAGGCCGACGATGGCGAAATAGACAGGGATGAAGAAAGCAAATGAGACTTTTCCAATGGCATCGAGAGCATCGGCGAAAAGCTGGCGCTTCTTGTGTACGACGGCAAAGCCGGCGAGGAATGCGGCGAAGACCAAGCTGACGTCGAGGGCTCCAGCGACGACGCAGTAGGCCAGCAGGACTGCGAGCGCATAGGCCAGAGGCGAGTGCCGGGCAAAGACGTTGAAGCGCGCCTTGTTGATGCGCTTGATGACGCGAGGAAACAGGGTGAGGCCGAGGACAAAGAAAGCCACGGTGCTGATCAGGTGGTAAGACATCTGCCGGTAGTTGAGCGCGGCTTGTCCAGCCAGCGCCGTCGCGACCGCTAAGGCCAGCCAGAGAACGATGTCTTCCAGTACGGCTACACCCAGGACCAATCGCGCGAAGCGGGTGTGCAGGATCTGAAGATCGGCAAAAATCTTGGAGACCACTGGCACCGAGGTCACGGCAACGCCCACGGCAAGCACGATGATGAGCGAAATGCGACTGCCGTGCGGGCCTGCCAACGACGGCCGAACCAGCCAGGGACCAAGCGCGAGCGCGAGAATGAATGGCAGGCCGGTGCCGACGATGGTCAGCCAGCCGACTTCGCGACGCTCTTCGCGGGTGAATAGCTGGCGAGTCTCCGCTCCGGAGAGAAACATCAGCAGCAACAGGCCGAGCCAGTAAACGAAGCTGAGGATCTCGCCGCGATGCTGGACGGATTCCGTCAGATGGGCGATGGCAGGTACGCGGCCAAGGAGTGCCGGGCCGAGCACGATGCCTGCCAGAATCTCTCCAACCACCTTGGGCTGGCGCAGGCGCAGGAACAGATAGCCCAGCAGTTGCGCCAAGCCGACCAGGAGCAGAAGTACGCACAAGACGGATGTGAGATCGGAGTTCGACACGTGGGCTGTCCTGCAGCTTAGGATGCAAAGTCGGGCGGAGGGTTTGGATGGGAGGAGTTGCGGTGCCGTTGAACCCAACATAATGGCACCGCCAACAAAATCAGGTCCCTCGCTGCGCTCAGGATAACAATCCAGACAGAGAGAGCCTGTTTATCTCTTGGCAGCGGCCGGTTCCAATTGGTCGGCCGGTTCGTACTCCACGATGTAGCCGGCGACGGCGCTGGCCGCGACCGTCAAGGGGCTGGCGAAGATACATTTGGCCAGGGCCGCTACGTCCGGGGAAATTACGGTTTTGCGCGCTGATGACGATCTGGTCGGAACGGGTGGAGACGCCGGGCCCGGCATTGATGCAGGCTCCGCAGCTGGGTTCGATCACCTGGGCACCGGCATTGCGGAAGATGTCGAGATAGCCCCTACGAACGCAGTACTCCCGCGTCTGCTGCGAACCGAACTGTATATAAAACTTGCAACTGTCGGCGACACGGCGTCCCTGCTTCAGGGCGTCGCTGAGGACCTGGGCGTACATGTCCATGTCTTCGTTCTTGCCGGCGGTGCAGGTTCCACCGTAGGCGATCTCGACCGGGACGGGCGTATTCAGCTCGCGAACGAACTTGCCGTTGCCGGGATCGCCGGGTGTCGCAACCATGGGATAAATGTCGTTGGCGTCGAGTTCGATGACGTGGGCGTAATGCGCATCGGGATCGCTGTAGAGGCCTTCAATCAGGGTCGCGGCTTCGGTGCGCGGCATTTCGCGCCGCTCGACGAGAAAGTCGACGACCTTCTGGTCGGGAGCAACGATTCCGGTGAAGCCTCCGATCTCGGCAGCCATGTTGGTCATGGTGGCGCGCTCGTCCACGCCCAGGGCTTCGATGGCCTCGCCGGAGTACTCGATGACTTTGGCCAGAGCTTTGCCGGTGCGAATGTACTCCATCGAGAGCAGCTTAAGGATGAAGTCCTTGGCGGTGACGTTGTCGCGCCTCTTGCCGCGAATGATGACCTTCACCGACTCGGGCACCCTCACGCGAACGTCTTTGGTGAACCAGGCGTTGAAGACGTCGGTGGTGCCGATGCCGAAGGCGACGCATCCCATGGCGCCGACGTGCGGGGTGTGGGAGTCGGAGCCGACGTTCAGCTGTCCGGGCAGGGCATAGGTCTCGCGTCACCAGCGAGTGACAGATGCCCTCAGAACCTTTGCGGTCTTTGAGTTCGCCGTGCAGGCGAATGCCACGCGACTTGGCGAATGCCTCCTGCTTGAGCTTTAACTGGCCCGCGAGATCGAGTAAGCCCATCTTGCGCTTGTCTTCGGAGATGACCTCGTCGAGAAAGGTGAGGTGATCGCGGAACAGCAGGATCGAGTCGGGATCGGTGACCGGGGCGTCTTTGCCGACGTTGTGCTCGAAGAAGATTGCCGCCATAGGGGTGACGTACTCATGGCTGAAGCGCAGATCGGTGCGCGCGAACCCGGTATCGCCGGGCTTCACGGCCTCGACGCCAACTTTGTCGGTGCCATGGAGCATGTGGCGGGCAAAGATCTTTTCCGCGATGGTCATGGGGCGCGGCTTGGTTTCGACGGGCGGCAGGAAGACTTTACCCTGTAGTCGCGCGACGTTGAAGGGGAAGAGTCCACCGTACTCGATGACCTGGCGCGTGATCTCGTCTTCGCCTTCGGTGAACTTGGCGAGCGGAATTTCTTCGCCAGCACGAATTTTATCGATGAGCGAGAAGTCGGTCGAGGTGAGCACGCCGAGGTTCTGGCAATTCTGCTTGTAGATGCGCTCGATGTTTTCAGCGATAACCAACTGAATGCCGGCGTTCATCTCGGCATAGGGCGAGGCCTCACGGCTGGAACCTTTGCCGCGACGCTTGCCGCTGACTGCCGCAACAAAGCCGCCGCGCTTTACGTCCATGCGCTTGATCGGGGTTTCTTCGCCGCACTTCAGACCGGTATAGGGAAACTCTCCCAGGGTTTCGTCGAAGAAGAAGCAAATGTGCGCGGGCGTGATCTCGTCGGTGGAGATGTCGTCACGCAGCTTGGGATTGCGCTCGGGATGAGCGGTGTCCCAGGGCAGGTCTTCGCCTGCGAGCTGGCGCTTGATGAGTTCAGGATCTTCGGTAAGAAAAAGGACTCGCCCCTGCAGTTTCACTCGGTCAGGGCGCTGGGAAACAGAGCGGTTCAGCAGCGAATTATTCACTGTGAGATTTTATCGCAGAAAGCAGAGCTGATTTGGCCTCCCCACCCTCCCCGACAATGGGAAGGATGAGGCACCCGATCCGATGGCCGACGCCTAGTGGCTGCTGAAAAACCCAAAAGCATGGGATCGCTCGCGGACTAAAGTCCGCTCACGACCGGGATAATAAAGGCCTTTGCGGCACGACCGAGGTCGTGCACTGACGCGAATCGTCGAAAAGTCGAGTTCCCCCAGCCTGCTAGTGGCCGGCCTTTTTGATGGCATCGGTCAACTTGCCGGCGATTTTGTGCATGGCGATGATGATGGCATCTTTTTCAGAGCCCCGGTCGGAAGCTTTCATGTTGCCGCTGGCGACTTCCGATCCGTCACTGATCCTGGTTAGCTTGTAGGTGATTGTGACGTAAAAAACCGGCATGTTTATGGGGTTGACGGTGGTAGCGCCGCCATATATGTCGGATTGGACATGGGATTCCGTCTGCCTGGTGGTGACCATGTAATCGCAGTTCTTCGACTTAGCTGCCTGCGAAGCCTGCCCAAGTTCGACCGGGTCAATGGGGATGTAGGCGAGAGACTTGTCTTTCTCTTTCGCCAGGAACTTCATGAGCGCCGCCTGGCCCACAGGATTTGAGCTGCCCGTGTCTTCGAGCTGCATGTTGGCCACGCAGAGTTGAAGCGGCGAATTCTGCGTCCATCCGACAGTGGAGGCGAAACCTAAAGCAGCCAGCAGGACGAGGGTGTAGCAGCGCATAGGGCTCTCCATAGAGTGAAATCTGGCGGCGATTGTATTCCAGAGCTCACGGATGGGATATGGGAAAGAGGTGCCGGACGGACGATGGTTTCCAATTCGGGATTGTTCAAGAACGACTTCCAAGCAGCTTTAGCGAGGAGAGAAACTACGCTTACGAGCGCTGTCGCGCATACTCTACGGGCGAGGGGAGATCTTCCAATCCGCGGCCGGCGAAGATTTCGGCGAAATTGTCCATCAGCTCCTGATGAATGATTCCATTCGAGGCCAACACCTCTCTGCTGTTCAGGAGGAACGGCGAGCCATCGAAGCGCGTCACGGTGCCTCCGGCCTCGCGCACTAAGAGCACGCCTGCGGCGGTGTCCCAGGAGTTGAGATTGAACTCCCAAAAACCGTCATAGCGGCCGCTGGCAACGTTGGCCAAGTCGAGTGCAGCTGAGCCGGCGCGGCGTAATCCGTGCGAGCGCAGAGTGAGCTGATGGTAGAAGTGGATGTTGGGATTCTTGTGGCGCTTATGGCTGGGGAAGCCGGTGCCGAGAATCGATTCGGACAGGGTTTTTGTCTGCGAGACGTGCATCGCCTGTCCGTTCAGCTTGGCGCCAGAGCCATGCTCGGCAGCGAAAAACTCGTCACGCGTGGGATCGTAGAGAAAGCCGGCCAGCAACTCTTCACCGCGCGTCAGGGCGATGGAGATGCAGAAGACGGGATAGCCGTGGGCGAAATTGGTGGTGCCGTCGAGCGGATCGACCAGCCAGCGATATTCGGCGTCGAGGTCTGACTTTGTGCCTTCTTCACCCAGGATGCCGAACTCGGGCCAGCGTGCGCGCAGCCGCTCGGTGATGAACTTCTCGGAAGCGCGATCGGCTTCGGTTACCAGATCGACATCGCCCTTGTACTCATAGCCAATACGGCGTTGGAAGTAGCTCATCAGCAGGGCTCCAGCCTCGCGAATGATGGGCTCGATGTCGTGTGTATAACGGGTCATTCGGAGAGTTCCGCCGGCTCAGGTGTAAGTGCGCCGTCTGCCGCCACGCGAACCACACGACGCGATTTACCGCCTTCTTCGGCGATGTAGGCGATGTCGTGCTTATAAATAAAAAGGTTGGGAGCACCGTCGCGGGTGAGGCGGATCATGCGCCGGTCGTAGTACTCGATCCAGCCGCGAACCACTTCGCCATCCAACAGCTTGACGCGCACAGGTTTTTGCTTCTCGCCCAAGGACTTCAGGTAAGCCGCTTCCTGATGCGTGTCTTCGGGCGGGTGCGCCGACTTGCGGAAGCCGGAATCGGGGGATCGGAAAGCCATTGGTTAATTCTACGGCATTGAGACCGACGGCATCACCGGCCTACAGCAGTCGGACGGCAGCGCTGAGAGCCAAATCGCAGAACGAGCGAGTGTGGTCGAGCAACAACGCGGCGGCAGCAGGTGCGCTGGCCAGGGTGGCGAGAATCCGCCACCGCGTGAGGGCGGCTGGCCGGCGACTACTTGTCATTAAACACTTCCTGCGCGACCTTGATTGCGTTCATCGCGGTGGGCCAGCCGGAATAGAACGCCAGATGGGTGATGGCCTCGATCAGTTCTTCTTTGTTGAGTCCGTTCTCGAGCGCTTTGGCGAGGTGAAAGCGCAACTGCTCAGGACGATTCAACGCTATCAGCGCGGCGACCGTGATAAGGCTGCGATCACGCTTGGCGAGTTCGGGGCGCTCCCACACATCGCCGAATAGGACCTGACGCGTTAGTTCGGATAGCTTGGGCGCGAACTCGGAGAGAGGGACTTCTTTGGTCGTAGGTTCTTTGCTCATGGGGTTCACTCCGCTGGCGATTGTAATCGCGAGTGAGGCGTACGTATCTTCAGACGTTGCTGCTTCGTGCGGTGTTTGCGGTTGAAACTGGGCTAGGTCGTTTCCAAGGGAGCTGTTGTGGCTTCCGTGGCTTTGGTTACGGCGCGCCCAAACTGTGCCATGTAGAGGTCCGACAGCGGCCTGCGTTGCTTGTCGAACCCAGTGACAAAGTGAGTAGTAGTGCCGGTTGCGAGCAGAGTGAGGTCTTCGGCGCGATAGACATCGTAGTCGAACTGGATAAGTGTGCGGCGCAGGCGCACAATGCGGGTGCGCATCAGGATTTCGTCATCGTAACCCGCGGAATCTTTAAAGCGGCAGCTTGCCTGTGCGACTGGAAGCATGTATCCATCCTGCTCCAGATCGCGATAGCTGTGGCCAAGATCTCTCATCAACTCCACGCGGCCGATCTCGAACCAGATCAGGTAATTCGAGTTGTAGACAACGCCCATCTTGTCGGTTTCCGCATAGCGAACACGGAAACGAGCTTCCCCCGTGGTGGCGCCGGAGTCTTCTTCTATGAGCATGATGCATTGTGTTCTGCCAAAGGGGATCGAGGGAAGGGCCGAACAGCCAAGCGGGTGGAACTGCCGTCGAAGTGAGATGGCGGCAATCCGGTGGTGTAGCGTCGGCAGATACTTCCGGTCACGAAAAAACCGGAGCCGAAGCTCCGGTTAGCCTTGTCTTACTGGAAGCTGGTTTACAGTTTGCGGCGGAGGCGGGTAGCCAAGCCAAGGATGCCGCTGCCGATGAGCAGGAACGTTCCGGGCTCAGGAACTGTGCCGACATAGGCAATTCCGTCGAACGCTCCGGGCAGACTCGCGACCTGGGTGAGGCCCCAAGTATTTGGATCTCCGGTGTAGAGATTGCCGCTGTAGTCATCGACAAAGAACTTGCCTTGGGCCGGATCCCAGGTCACGCCGTTGTCGTTGACGAAGCCGTTGCCGCCCAGCAGAGACGTCGATCCATTCGCAAGATTTACGAGGTTAAAGGTTGCGGTGCCGGCGCCCAGCAGAATCATTTGGTTTGTGTCAGCGCGATAAGCCAAGCCGCCGGGGTAGACGCTATTGCCGCCGATGAGGGTTGCTGAGCCGTTGCTGGTGCTTAGGCTATAGAAGCTGCCGCTGCTGGACTCGCCGTATAGGGTGCTGTTGGCGGTGTTATAACCCAGGGCGAACAGGTCGTCGACGCCATGCGAGCCCACCAGCGTCGCCGCACCAGTCTGCAAGTTGATGGTGTAGAGATTGTCGTTACCACGGCCCGGAGCCCAGTAGGCGGTGGCGCTGTTGGAGTCGTACGTCAGGTCTCCGAAGCTGCCGGAAGCGACGCCGGTAGAGCCGATGAAGGTCGCGGTAAAGGTGTTGGGGTTAATGGCGTACAGCGAATTGTTGTCGTTATCAATCGCGTACAGCATCCCCGTGTCGGCAGCCCAAGCTGAGCCGGCTGCCAGGCAGAACACCAAGGTGAGAAGCAGAAGAACCCGACGCATAGTTTCCTCCTTGCGAATAGCTCTGCAGGTTGTGAAATGTCGTTCGCACGTAACGACGCTAGACAGGCCTTGCGCCCAGGCGAGCTGCGAATAAGCACCGCAGTTCGAGCACACAAATCTGAGCCGGATCAGTTTCGTACCGAAGTGACCGCTTGTCAAGCGTGTTCGCGTGTCTATCGGAATGTTGTCGCTGGGGCTTGTAACGTTATTTTAGGGCTGGTTACTAAGTAATCCGGCGGACTGTGGGAACGGTTGTAAAATCCCCACCCTCCAAAAGACGGCACAGTGGGTATCTATGATGATTTTCCGGGCTGGCGCTGGAGGGTCTCGCATGGCGAAATCGTGTGATAACCTCACAGATTCGTACCGGGCAGAAACTCAATGTCACTGAAACTTGAGCGGCGTTTTTACGGAAACATCTCGATCATCCGGTGTGCTGGCATGATCATCGCAGGCGATAACCTGGACAAACTGGAAGCAGAGCTTCAACGCGGGCTAAGCGACGCTGCCCGCATGGTGGTGGACCTGCGAGGTGTAGACCGGGTCGACAGCATGGGCCTGGGCCTGCTGGTTCGGTTTCTGACCAAGAGCCGCGCCAAGGGAGGGGACATTCGCCTCTGCTCCCCTACCCAATTCGTACGCAAGCTGCTGAGCGCTACCAAGCTCGATTCAGTTTTCCTTATTTACACCTCCGACTACAACGCAATCGCGTCCTTCTTTGTGCGAGGCGCACCGGGCGAGCAGCCGCGAGAGGTTGTGGCCACCGTTTTGTTCCTCGACGCCTCCGACGACCTGTGTGCGTTTGCCCGCACCGTGCTTGGGCAGCACGGATATGAGGTGCTGACGACCAACAGCTTCAGCGACGCTCATCTACTGGCACAGGCTGCGCAACCCAGCACCATCCTGGTTGGTCGCAAGGCGTCAGAGTTGGAGGACTGTGCCGTTGTGCCCACCTTGCAATCCGCCGTGCCGAGTGCGGTCACGGTTACGTTGCCGGCAGATTTCGGGGCGAGTGATCCGCAACGCGCAGCGGCGACGCTATTGAACGCTGTTCAACAGAAAAAGCCAGCTCACGCCTAGACTCGACCCGCTTGCGGAGCTAGGAGCGATAACCTGTAGAGCGCGGAGCCGCGGTTGCTCCCGTTCCGGCAGGAGGGGTATTGTGCCGGGCGGAGCTCTTAACTACACGTTCGATAACAAACCCCAGCGCCAGCACGGCGGCGGCTCCCCACACACCAGCGTTCATGTAGGCAAACACAATTGCCGCCAGTAAAAGACCTTCCGCAAGCAACCAGTAACCAAACGGTCCGGAGGGTAATTTGGCACCGCACCTGTGACACTGCCGATCGAAGATGTAGCAGGAGCTCTTGCACTTAGGGCACTTCTTCCTCGTACGCCCTTGCCAACCATGCTCTTCGCCGGCATCTGCTCTGAGGGTCGATACGGCCGGCTCGCCAGGAGTTGAATACTGCCATGTATCGAAGGCGCCTGTGGCCTCTAAGGCCGGCATAGAGGGTGTCGGATACTGCGATGTATCCAATCCACTTTCGGGGGTGGCTTTGGTGCTTGTCGGTGTCGCCATGTCCATGATGGAGGCGCGTGGTTCCCGCCATACACCAAAATGCATTCTTAGCGCGACCGCCACCACAAAGAGTATGCAAGCGGCTAAACCCATCCAAAGTGCGGTGGTCGTCCCCTGCTCAAGTTGCTGGGCGCGATAGACGTATGCGTCCTGGTAGCTCTCAATAATCATTCCATCGTGTTTCAGCTCCCACAAATCGTACTGACCGAGGAAGGGGTACACGCGCGCAGCGATGTTGTCGCCAGCGCTTAGTTTCAGGATTTGTTCGGAGTGGCTGAGATCTTCTAGGACAAGGTCCTGCACACCGTCTTGTGTCTGCAGGCGAATGTTGATTACGGAATGGCTGCCCCAGCTGGGTGCTTCCGTGAGCGACCCGGAGAAAGACTGGAGATCACTCTGTGGCGCCATGGCGAACCATGCAAGTGAGGGGATAAGGATTGCTGCGATGGCGAGCAACACGGCAAAAACCGCAAAGAGGTAAGGCAAATTACGCCGACTTCGTTTGGGCTGTCGTGCGCTCCGACGCATCCCGCTCACCAGGAAGGCAACCGCGAGGCCACACAACGCTAAGACGAGCGTACTCATAGATTTCAAATTAGTGTACTCAGAGATATTAATTTCACGAGCTGTTTTTTGAAATGGTTTAGTGTCATTCGGCTTTGCAGCCTGAGCGGCGGTTCGCGTGGATTGTTATGATTTTGGCGATGAAGCGAATGATGTTGTCTTTGCTCGTCTGTGCAGGTTTGCTGCTTTGCGCGAATGCACAGCAGCCTGTGCCAGCCGGGGAATCCAAGGCTGCCGCTGGTTCGACAATTTCCCAAGTGGTGGTGCTGGGCTCAGGGAATCCTAACGCCGATCCAGACCGCTCTGGCCCCGCCGTAGCGATCGTCGTCAATGGACATAGCTATCTAGTGGACTGTGGCCCCGGAGTGGTGCGCCGAGCCGCTGCCGCTACACGCGAAGGCGTGCCCGGCCTGGAGATGAAGAACCTGACTACGCTTTTCATCACTCACCTGCACTCGGACCACACGCTTGGCTATCCCGACGTGATCTTTACGCCATGGGTATTGGGCCGCACGGAGCATCTTGCGGTTTATGGTCCGCGGGGCACCGCCGACATGACGAAGAACATTCTCGCGGCGTGGAAGAAAGATATCGAAGTCCGCACGCAGGGACTGGAGCACGAGAACAGTACCGGCTACCTGGTCGACGTGCACGAGATCGAGCCGGGCGTGGTGTACAAAGACGAAAACGTGACGGTGACAGCGTTTCTCGTAAAACACGGTTCCTGGGACGAGGCCTTTGGCTATCGCTTCCAGACGCCGGACCGGGTTATCGTCATCTCGGGTGATACGTCGCCCGCGGATTCGGTGGTGAAGGCCTGCAACGGCTGTGATTTGCTGTTGCACGAGGTGTACGCTTCAGGGCCGCACAGCGAAATGGATTCGCCGCAATGGCAAGCCTACTTCAAGGCGTTCCACACCTCGACGACGGAGTTGGCGACGATTGCTACGCAAGCCAAACCGAAGCTGCTGGTGCTCTATCACCAGATGTTTCACGGCGTCCCGGAAGGCGAAATGCTGCAGGAGATGCGCAATCACTATGCAGGAGCGGTGGTTTCGGCACACGACCTGGACGTGTACTAACCTGCAGAGTCTAAGAGCTTGGCGAACAACTGGGGATGGATGTTGCTGCCGCTGAGAATCGTTGCCAGACGCTCACCCGGAAGTTCATGACGGCGAATGGCGGCTAATCCGGCGGCGCCGGAAGGCTCCAGTATCAACCCGAGCGCAGAGAGGGACAGGCGCATCGCTGCAATGAGTTCGTCATCGCTGACGAGAACGATATCGTCCACCAGGTCCTTCATCATTTCAACCGATTTTCGAACCGGCACGTGGGTTTCGATTCCATCCGCAATGGTATGGGCGGGTTGGCTTGTCTCTTCTCCCGCGAGCGAGTTGGGGCCATGCGCTGACGGAGAAGCGTGAGGCACCGGCAACCGTTGTTCTATCCCGCGCGCTTCCCTCCAGGCATGTAGCATGGCCGGAGTAGCCTCGGGGCATACGCCGATGATCCGGGTGTCAAGGGAGCGATGTTTGATCCAGGCGGCAACGCCGTTCATCAGGGCGCCGTCTCCGAGTGGCACGACAACTGTGTCGATGGTTTCGCCGGTAAGAAGTTCGACGCCGATGCTGCCGGCACCTTCGCTGACTGAATCCTCGGCGCCATCTTCGACGAAGACGCAGTTTGGGTGTTCGGCCGCCTCTCGCCGCGCAAGCTCTTTGGCAAGGTCGAAATCTCCGTCACACAATGTGACGTGAGCGCCGAGCGAGCGCATGCGTTCTGCCTTGGCCGGGTTCACATCATTGGCAACGAACACTTCAACGGAAATGTTCCGGCTACGGCCTACGTACGCCATGGCTTGTCCGAAGTTGCCGGCTGAGGCGCAGACGATGCGCTGTTTGGAATCGAGCGAACGCGCGAAGAAATCGGAGCCGCGACCCTTGAAGCTGCGAATCGGGTTGGCGGTCTCAACTTTGACGAGCACGCGTCGTCCCAGTGCGGCATTGAGTGCGATGTCTTCGTACTGGGGAGTGTGGAGGAAAACCGGATCAATTACCTGCGCAGCTTTTTCGATGTTGGCCAGGCTCAAGGAAGGTGTGGGCACTGTGATCTCCGATTAAAAGGCCTTATTGATGTTGGTCGGCGTGCGTGCTTGCAACTCGACGCTGACGGTGGCGGGTGGCCGGGCGGCTCAAGTCTCTGAGCATGGTTCCGGTACCTATAGAAGCAGGGTCGGACGGGGCATCATCGTCGGTTTTTCCATCCCTGGCGGTAGGAGTGCACGCACAGGAAGGCCACCACTACGGCCCCGATCACCAGCATGGTGAGCAGCCGTTCATTGGATTTGCTGCGTCCGAAGGCCAAGGCGAGCAAGGCCCAGGCTGCGATGGTGACAAACGCCCACGCCACAGCCATTACCGATGCGAATAGGAATGTGTCACTCCGCGCGGGCGGTTGTGATTTGCTGCCAGTAATCGGCTCGAGTTTCATGATCCCCCCTTGCTGGACAGACATTATCGCAAGTCAGGGGTGCGGAAGGGGGGAGGAAAGGATCGCACCCGTCAAAGTGTGGGTGAAGGGTCAGCCAGCCGAAATCCAGAGGCGGTCGAGGGATTGATTGTTGGTGCGAAAGGGGGGACTCGAACCCCCACGGTTTTACCCGCCAGATCCTAAGTCTGGTGCGTCTGCCAATTCCGCCACTTTCGCTTTTATTTTCAATACTTTGCATGCACTATTTATGGTGCAAACAAATTGAAGGGGTTTTTGAAGGGACTCAAATGCAACCTTGGCATACCCCGGCCGGGACTTCCGCTGCTCGCCGCGCATGCACTTCGGTGACATCTTCACCCTCATTGTACCCGGTCTGACAACGGTCGCGAACCGGCTTTGGCTGGGTCCAATAGCAAAGAAAAAGCGCCCGTCTGGGCGGGCGCTCTGCTGAGCCGGCTTGTGCTTTAGTTGTTTGCGTGCGGTGTAAGAGACGGCGCGCGTCGCTCTTTTGACTCCTGAGGGGGCTGCAATGTATTCATCGCTTGGACAATCCCGAAAATGTCAGATTCTTCGGGGTGTATGTACTTCATGGTGGTGGCGATATTGCTGTGGCCCGCGAGCAACTGTAAGGCCTTAACGTTCTGCGTCAGTTTTCCGGCGTGGGTAAGAAACGTGTGCCGTAGCGCGTGCAACCCGACAGCATTCGGAAGTCCGAGAGAACTTCTGGTCCGGCGAATCTGATCTTCAAGCGTGTTCGGCGACATAGGTTTGGCTGACGATTCGGGACAGGTGAGCACGTGCTTGCCCTTCGACTGCTTAAGTGCAGCAAGCAACACACCGCGCATCGCCGCCGTGATCGGCAGGCGCCGCTTGCGACTATCGCGCTTTAGCCCACGCTTGACCTCGAGAAATCCGAAGAAACCTCGCGCGTCGGGCGTGTCGACCAAGTGAACACAATCTCTCTGGAGTGCAATTAGCTCGTTGCGCGACATGCCGCATTCGTAAGCGATAACCGAGGCCGACCGCAGCGGTTCGGGGGCCGTCTTGATCCAACCCCCGAACTGTGTATCGGTGAACGTAAAATCCCGTTCACGTTCACAGGTCTTCGATTTCGGGTACTTATGGATTTTCGGTACCCGCTCGATCAGCTTGAGCTTATCGGCGGCGTAGTGTAGCGCCTTCGATAGGGTCGCAAGATACCGGTTGACGGTTGTCTTCGTGGTCACCTGTTCGAGGGAGAGTGCCCACGTCTTGAACTTTTCGATCTTGGGCTCATCGATAGCATCGAGGCACAGCTCAGCAGTGTGTGGACATTGGATGAAGCGCCGATAACAAGCCTTGTAGAACTCGCGTGTGCCTTTATCTTCAAGATCCTGATCCAGCCAGTCCTCGAAAGTCTTCTGGAAGGTGCGTATGGTCGGGGCAGGTTCCCTGGATTCGAGACCGACGGAGTTCTTCAGAATCCTGAATTGCTTTGCGGCGGCGATCTGGATGGCTTCGCGCTCGTTCTTCCGACGCGTGGAACCCTGGTATCGCTGGCCTTCAAACTCGAACTCAAAGTGGTAATAGTTGCCCTTCTTGAAGACGCGCATTACATTACCCTCTCGTTCGCACACACGCGGTTCCGCTGTACGAATTCTCGTAGGGACTGAGGCTCAAACATTACTCGGTCACCGACCTTTACGTAATCGATCTTCTTGCGCCAAACCCAATCGCGAAGAGTCTTCTCCCTGATCCCGAGGAGCTTAGCCGCTGTGGGAATGTCGATCAAGGCTTCAAATGCGGGAACTAATGTTGTAAGTGCTTGTAGACGTGGTCTCACGTTGGTTGCCAATCGCGCGGCGAAGATTTGCGCAATGACCTGCGCAGGCCGCTTTGTCCGGTCGTCGGGGCGACCGATTTGGCGTTTGTCATTGCAATATGCTCCACGTCTGCGATCATGTCAGATGAAAGGAAACTGCCAAACTGAAGTTTTCCGACTTGGGCTGTTGCCGAATCTATCTTTTGGCTGTGCAATCGTTTATGAACTTGTGCACCGCGCTAAGCCGATAGCGAACCGCTCCGGTCGGGTACTTGATAAAAGGGGGCCCCACTCGGCGTTGGCGCCATTTTTTGAGGGCTTCGACCGACACCTTCATGACTACCCCCGTCTCTCGCGTAGTGAGCAGAGGGTCCCAAATCGGCACCTCTAATGCAGATTGGCTGTTGGAGAGGAGCAGCGGCGGCCCGTTCGTTGTACACAGTGTCGCGGTGCTTAGGTACTCGGTGCTCATCAGTTGGCATTTCCTTTCGAGTAGTCTTTCTTCATCAGTTAATCCTGTTTATGTAGTGTCTGGAGTCGGTCGAAACACTTACGTTTCCGTGGGGCGGTCGGTGCCGCGCAGGCGCACCTGAGGCAGGTTCGGAGTATCAAAAAGCTCCACAGGCCCATTTAACCGTCTTAGCGACATGCGTAAGGGAGCCTTCGACCTGGGCTTTGAGTCGGCGGCGCTGGCATCGAGGGAGCCTGAGTTCCTGTCATGTGGCTATTCGATCCTGCCGGTGAGTTCCTAATAACTGAAGCCTTCGGCTCACGGTAGACTCGCTACACCTCGCCATGCCGGCGAGCGTTTTGATCTTCAGACCATAGCTGCGGCCTAACGGCAAAGGCCGTGGCTTGAGTTGTCGGGTCAGGGGATTCGACGATTCGGCGAAGTCGGGCGGCATAGACAAAGAGGTCGGGGACAGGATTAATTGTCATTCACTGCTCCCGGCGTGAAAACCTGTCTCCTCCGCCCACAATCGACTGAGCCCGGTGCGGGCACAAGCCCGCACCTTCTCTGGAACCGCGTTGCACTACAGTCTGAAATCGAGCTCGTCATCACGCCGACGCTGGCAGACTTCTTCACGCCGCGATCTCCTGCGCCTGACGTTGTTGGCCCAGCCTTGTTGCTCCGGGTCTGGGAATAATGTCCAACCTCCACGGGGCTTGGGTGCCTGTAGAAGGTCAAGACGTTGTACGCGGATCAGCGCGGCTGATGGGCGGCTGGTAGCCGAGACTACCATGGGGCCGGGTGAAGTTGTAGTGAGCGGTCCAGGGCAGGAGATAGGCATTGCGTTCGCCTGAATCTTGCCAGTATTTGCCATGGGCCCACTCGTGGATGGCGGTCTGGATGAAGCGTTCAGCTTTGCCGTTGGTTTGAGGCGAATAAGGCCTGGTCCTACGATGTCGGATAGCGAGTTGCTGGCAGGCGGAACGAAAGAGGTGAGAGCGGTAACTACTGCCGTTATCCGTAAGCAAAGCGCGGACGGCGATGCCATGAGAGGCAAAGAACTGCAAAGCGTCCTGGAGAAAGGCGATGGTAGTGGTGGCCTTTTGATCGGGGAGGATCTGAGTAAAGGCGAGGCGGGAGTGGTCGTCGACGGCGACGTGCAGGGCTTCGAAGCCGGCATGCTGACGCAGCCCGCGAAGACGGCCGTCAGCGCGCAACGAGACCTGGGAAAAGCGGGTCAGGCCCTTGATATCGAGGTGGAGAAGGTCGCCGGGGTTGGGGTGTTCATAACGCTGAACCGGGGGAGCGGGAAACAGATCGCGCCAGCGGCTGAGGCGAACGTGGCGCAAGATGCGGCTGACGGAAGTGGGACTGATGGCGGTGCGGCGGGCGATCTCATAGCCCGGGGTATGCTGCCGGCGCAGCTCGATGACGCGTTCGACCAGGCCGGCGGAAAAGCGGCGGGGACTATAGTGCGGGCGAGACGAACGATCGTATAAACCGGCGGAACCCTCGCTCTGATAACGTCGCACCCACTTGGCCACAGTACGGGGCGTGACTTTGAATTCGGCTGCGGCCGCGTTCAAAGTTAAACCTAGCGACAGAACCGATTGCGCTACTGCCTCTCGACCGCGAAGCGTAAGTCGGGCATTCTGGTGAATGTCCATTCGATCCTTCCTTTGAAACTGGATTGCTCAGCACAATCAGCTTCTCTGGTTCCGATCGAATGGACAACGTCTTGAAAGATCACAGTCGCCCCAGAACTCAAAAGATTCTTCCGCGAGTGCTTGCTCCAACAAATCACCTTTGTGATCGTTATCGGGTACGTTGCTTAGCCACCTGCGAAGGTCCTGACGCAGCCCCGTGACGATCCGCTCATCTTCAGACATGGGGTCTTTCCGCTTCTGTAGCTTCGGGGATGCCGTAGTGTGCCGGACGAGCTCCCGAGCTTCTTCCGGCATTGGATCATCACCCAATACCTCAGTTATCTGTTCCAGTAGTGGAGCATTCTTGCGTTTGGCCGGATCGAGGCCTTCGGCTTCCATGGCAGAAAGCACCGTCTCGGGAACGCCGGAAACTCGCTGGTAATCGGCGAGAATCCGAAACACGGTCCGCGGGCTAATCTGCATGTATTGCGCGATTACCTCTCACGCTGGCAACCAGATCCGTTCCATTTTGCAGGCCTGCTTGTACGAGGTCAGTGCCTGACCCAGGTGAAAGCGGCTTTTCGTGTACTTCGTCAAAGCACCCAAAACTGCGGTGCGCTGATTGCGCTCTTGTTCCTTGTCTTCGTCAGGCAGTTCGGTAGTGATGGAATCCAACAGGGCGGACAGCTCCTGTTCGGGTATGACCTTGTTCTTCATAGACGATCTCTTCTTAGGGTTGCTGCTGACTGGTAAGGATCCAGTGCCCATGCGTCCAGCCTTCCGCATGGTGGAGATTCAACAGTTCGTGCGATCATGGCACCACTTGCCGACTGAGGAGAGACGAACGCTTTTTGTCCGCCTTGCCCGAGATCAATCAACCGACCGCGGGCGCCGAGCGTGGCCCTCTGCTGCTCCCTGTCAGTTTGAAAACGGGCCGAAACCCATATGCAGACTTGCCGGCACAGCAGCGACCCCGTTCCAAGTTGACAAGTTGTCAATTTCGCACCGAACCCAAGGTGTTCTTCGATACCTCCTGACGTGTTTCGCCTCACATCACCATCTTGCGCCCATGGTATTGGCTGCCAAAGCCTCCTTTTCCGGCTATTGGACGGGTACGCGAATTTGCAGCGTTCGTAAATCACGAAATCTAAATTGCTTGCTCACAAATCCCAATAGTTGCAAAATGCAAATGATGCCAGATCTAACACCCGCGGTTATTCGGGAGCGCACAGCACACGAGTTTCTCCTGATCCGACCCCTGTCTAACGTCCTTGAGCTCTGTGGTTGGGCGCAGGCTCGCGCAGCGCGCCAAGAAAAGCTCGAACAGCTTCATGTGACGTTACTGAGGCATGCGGTCTGGAACGACGGTATGGTGAGCTTCGACGGTATTCACCACGAGACGAGCCTTCCGAGATACGTGATTTCACGGGCAGCCGCGAAGCTCGAAAAACGCGGCTTCGGAAAAGTGAAACCTGACCCGGAGAACAAGCGATGGCACCGCCTGCACATAACGCTGACGGGCATCAAATGCTGTCACCGAATTGACTCAAAGACGATTCAGTTCTTGATGATGCGATTTCGAAGAGATGGCGTAGCTAGTCGAACAGAAGACGTGACTTCGTACTACACCCTAGCGTCCCACATCTACAACGCGGCGCGACGGCTTCCCAGACTCATATCGAGTGCTGGGGCCGTGGATGTTCCCAGACGCGATCGCCCTTGGCTCCGAGCTAAGCCCAACGCAGAAGCCATTGATACATTTCCTTGAAGAACTCCACAAAGAGTGGACGTTCTTGGAAAGTCGGAAGACGACCATCTCAGCAGCAAGTACGGAATAACGGCTGCAAGCCGGACCCGCTTCGAAACTTTGGTTGCGTTTCTCAGAAGAAGCTGCCCTTCTCTGTCGGGTCAGGTGGAGAGCAGGAATGTGACCGCTTTGTGCATCGCCTCGCAAACCCACACCTGGGCAGTGATGGGTAGAAGGTGGTATGCGGGACCTCTTGGTCGGACCGAGATCCCGTGTATCGGTCTGGCTGAAGGCGTGTCCCAAAAAGGACACCGACGTTTCACGCCCGGCGAGCCCCTATGGGACAGTCTAGCTCTAGGCCAATCTCTCCTTCTTGGCTCAGAAAGGTCTCTGTCCTATGAGGATCTAAGTTCCTGAAAATGAATACCCAAAAGAGTGGATTTCAACAGTCCCATAAAGTCTGGCTTTAGATACCCAAATACCCGAGAGCCCTTCAAAGGAAAGGTGAAGCGTCCTGCACGGCGACTTCACAGCTAACAACAAAGTGGTAGAAGTAGCTGCGCATTCGCAATGTTAAGGGAATGACAGTTCATTAGAATGGCAATGGACAGACGAGTTTAATGCCGGGTTCGGGGCTGACGCGCCATCTCCATTCCGTTTCACCGTCATGCTTGGCCAAAGAGCAAGCGGTCCCGAACTCGGCATAGAACGGACGGACGCTCATGACGAAGCCAGCCGAATCCGCAAAAGCGCTCATCAGCGAGACTGATCAATACATATTCGACACGGCGCAACTTGTCACCAATTCTGTAGCCGAGAATCGAACTCTTCACGTTTCGCAGTCGTTCAGTGGTACTAAGCTTACCGCCGCAGCCGTCCTCTGCTTCGTTACGTGTCCAGACGAAGTCGTGTTGGAGATACAGCGAGCAATTGATGCCGCTGTCAACGAAGTCTTGGCCGGGCATGGTTCTAATCCGGCGATGATCCAGTGACGTGCTGAGCTGAGATCTCGGTTGCGAACCGCATACCGGACAGCGACTCCCGGGCCATTATGCGACTGGCCCCGGCCGACCTTTCAGGAGTGGTCAACCTGGAAACGGTCGCGATGTCACGCAATGGCAGAGCTACGCCTGCAGCTACCGCCGTATCTTGTCGGAACTCCTAGTCGTGGAATGTCTAAAATAGTGGGTTAAGATACCAGCCCTCTTCGGTTGACTTCGGCCATTTCACGGAAGTAACATTCGCGCCGATGATTGGACAGACCATCTCGCACTATCACGTCGTCGAGGAACTCGGGGCCGGCGCGATGGGTGTCGTATACAAAGCGAGGGATGTGAAGCTCGGGCGCTTCGTAGCTCTGAAGTTCCTGCCCGACAACCTCGCCAAGGGTGCCCAAGCGATCAGCCGTTTTCAACGTGAAGCTAAGGCTGCATCGGCACTCAATCATCCCAACATATGTACCGTTTACGAAATCGATGAGGCCGAGGGACGAATTTTCTTCGCCATGGAGTTTCTGGAGGGTGAGACGCTCCGACGCCGGATCAGCGGAAAGCCTCTGGCAATCGAAACGCTGCTCGACCTGTCTATCGAGATCGCGGATGCTCTTGACGCCTCCCACAAGGAGGGCATCGTACACCGAGACATCAAACCCACGAATATCTTCGTTACGAACCGAAACCACGCCAAAGTCCTGGATTTCGGGGTGGCGAAGATTACCTGTGACGATGGCTCCGAAGAGCAGCTCACAATGCCAGGGACAGCACTCGGCACCGCGTCCTATATGTCTCCCGAGCAGGTACGGGCCGAGGAATTGGACGGTCGCACAGATCTGTTTTCATTCGGCATCGTTCTCTATCAGATGGCGACGGGGAAACTGCCGTTTCAGGGTCCCAGTTCTGGCGTGATAGCAGAAGCCATCCTCAACCGAGATCCCGAGGCTCCCGTGCTGGTAAACCCCAATATCCCCATCTCATTGCAGCAGGTTATCCAAAAAGCCTTGCAGAAAGACAAGAACCTGCGGTACCAGCACGCGGCTGACATGCTGGATGACCTGAAACGTCTCAAGCGTGGGACGGAGTCGGGGTCGCGAGTTGCGGAAGCAGGAACGGGATCAAGCCTGACTTCGGGGACAGATCCGTCCTACCTGCAATGGAAGACTCCAGAGTTCTGCTGTATCGCTCTCTGCCCTGCGCCCCAAGCGTGTTCCAAAGGTCATTGACTCGCTCGCAGTCATGCCTTTCAGAAATGCTAGCGGCGATCCTGAACACGAATACCTAAGCGACGGCATCACCGGGAGCCTCATTAACATCATGGCGACGCTGCCCAAGCTGCGAGTGATGGCTTACAGTACTGTCTCAAGGTTTAAGTCCCGGGAAATTGACCCTCAAAGCGTGGGGCGCGAGCTTGGTGTTCGCGCCATTCTTACCGGAAGGATTATCCAAAGCGGCGGCACATGGCGCATTGGGACCGAATTAGTTGATGTAGCCACCGGCACCCAGCTGTGGGGCGCCCAATATGATCGCAACCCTGGCGACATCTTTGCTGTCCAGGATGATATTTCAAGTGAGATCTCGGAGAAATTGAGATTGCGGTTAACCCGAGCCGAGAAGAAACAACTGACGAAGCGGCACACGGAGAATGTTGAGGCATACCGGCTTTATTTGAAAGGTCGTCATCACTGGAACCGGTGGACGGAAGAGGGGTTCTATAAGGCCATTGAGCAGTTTCAGCAGGCGGTCGAGAAAGACCCCGTGTATGCACTTGCCTACGCTGGCTTGGCCGATTGCTATGTTTTGCTGGGGTGGAACAGCTACCTGCCCCCCAAGGACGCATTTCCTAAAGCCAAAGCGGCGGCCAATGCCGCCTTGCAGCTAGATCCGGATCTCGCCGAAGCGCACACAGCTTTGGCGGCTACTTTGTGGCTCGATGGCTGGGACTGGGAGAAAGCCGAGGCTGAATTCAAGCGCAGCCTCGAACTTAGTCCGACCTATCCCACTGCCAACCACTGGTACGCCGAGTACATCATGACCATGGACCGACACCAGGAAGCCATGGTCATGGTGAAGAAAAGTCAGAACCTGGATCCGCTGTCGCTCATTATCAGCGTCGCTGTCGGATGGGCCCTCTACCATGCTCGCCGATATGACGAAGCGATCGAACAACTTCGTCGAACTGTGGACCTGGACCCCAACTATCCGGTCACCTACTGGATTCTCGGCCTGCTGCTCAGAAGAACGCATCGCTATGAATCGGCGATCAATGAGGGCGAGAAGGCGGTGATGCTTTCGGGCGGCAGTCCACTAATGCGCGCTGCTCTGGCTCATAGTCTCGCCACCGGTGGCAAGACCGCCGAGGCACGTCAGATACTTGAGGATCTAACGGAACTGGCGAAACAAAGATATGTTGCGCCCTACTTCTTTGCAGGAATTCACATTGGCTTGGGAGAAAAGGATCGGGCGCTTGAGTACTTGGAGAAGTGCTGTGAAGAGCACTCCCACTGGCTCGTTTATCTTCATCTGGATCCGAACATGGACGACCTCCGGGACCACCGAGGTTTTCAAGACCTGTTGCGAAGAGTTGGTCTTCCCATTCAGACTGCCGCCAGTCACACGTGAGGAAAGATAGGCCGAATCGTTTGCTTTAGCAGCATATGATTATGCTGCGAGTTCAAATGCAACGACGCCCCTATAGTGTCCGATCAAGGAACTCCTCGTTCCACGCCGTTCGAATAGCTTCCAATTTATCTGTACTACAAGTTATCGATTCATCCTTGAACTCGTCCAACTCAGTCACCCGCCGCCGCAATTCGTCTAAATCAGCACAAAGGGGATAGAGTTCTGGGTATTTTCGTGCGAGAAGAACTCCGATTTTCACTGGCATCGTCCCAAGTCAATTTCTCAGACATGAGATGCTCCTTAAGAATCATGGAGCATTATCCTACAGTTCTGGCGGACCGGAAATCTTAACTGACTCCAAATCTGGCATGCGTCCGCTCATTCGACAGTTCACGTCAATGGCCATGTCACAGTGGACTTGGGACTCTCGGGTATTTGGGTATCTAAAGCCAGAGATTATGGACCGGGCCAAAGGGCCCGGTCCGGCTTTGTGGATTCAGTGGGATAGCGGGGCAGCGGAAGCACCCATTTTGAACCGCCCCGGTTAGGCGCTCGGAGAGTGGTTGGAGTCGTTTGTTGCTGCCGGCTTAGCTTCTTCCGCCAGGAGCTTTTGCAGGTTGCGCCGGAGCTGGGCTAGCTGCTGACGTGCTTCGGCGATCCGGCGCTCCAGTCGAGCTTTCTTCTTCTGTTGCGGTGTGCGTTGTTTCATGTGGCCTACGTGAAGGTGATGGCAGAGTGGGCAGGGATAGATGCTGAGCTCATCGTCGTTCAGTTTGCGAGCGTGCATCAGCGCCGAAAGATAATCCGGATGACACAGCTTGCGCCGGCAGTTCCAGCGCAGCTTGCTTTTGTAGCTCACATCACACCTGTGCAGTCTCCGGCAGGCTGGTCTGGTGCAGGACCCGGATGACCGAGGCCTTCGAGATGCCGTGCAGCTTGGCGATCTGCTTCAGGCTGTGGCCATGGCTGCGATCGCGCAGCAGGGCATCACGATCTACATTGAGCGGCGGCCGTCCCAACCGGCGGCCTTCCAACTTG
>CAWBUK010000003.1:0-420000 GCA_963791965.1 uncultured Acidobacteriaceae bacterium
AGTAGAGCGGCTTGAGTCTGGAGAACGGGAACTTGAGAATGGGTGCCCCATTCCGGCTGCTGTTGCCGGGGTGGGGCTTTTCTTCGCTTCGGGGTGAGGCGGGCCGCCTTCCCCGCCGTGAACGACGGGGCTTTCACCTTTCGCGGCCTGCGGCCGCTGGATTCTCGATTCCACTCGTCTTCAAATTCTCCAGGGAGCGATACGGTAGGGCAGCGCAACAACCAGTCTCGCCATGCGAGACGAAAGGTGAGAGCCCCGCCGTTCACGGCGGGGTAAGCGTTGTGGAAAGAGCCCGAGTGCCGTAGGCACGACGGGCTGTGTCATCCGTCACCGACGACGGTTTTGCAACCGCTTTACCGTTGATACATGTCGCACACCTACGCTTCGAATCTTGTCCATTGCGTCTTCAGTACCGCAAATCGCGAGCCCTTCATCGATGAGCCAGAGCGGCTTCGGCAATATGTGTGCGGTATCGCGCGAGAGAAGAAGATTCCTCTGGTCGCCATTGGTGGAACCACAAATCACCTGCATCTGCTGATCGCACTGCCGCCCGTGCTTGCATTATCCAAGGTGCTTCAGCATGTGAAGGGAAACTCGTCGAAATGGATAAATGAACGGCGAAGGGGCTTTGCGTGGCAGCAAGGGTACGGTGCTTTTGGCGTGAGTGAATCGAGACGTGACGCAACGGTCGCGTATCTCCTCGGACAGGAAGAACACCATCGCAAATGGACCTTTGAGCAGGAGTTCATTACGCTCTTGGAAAAATCCCACGTCCCTTACGACCCGAAATTCGTCTTCGGATGAATGCCTGTCGTGTCTACGACACTTTGGGCTTCTTGGGGGCCGCCTTCCCCGCCGTAAACGGCGGGGCTTTCACCTTTCGCGGCCTGCGGCCGCTGGATTCTCGATTCCACTCGTCTTCAAATTCTCCAAGGAACGATGCCGCAGGGGGCACAACAACAGTCTCGCAAAGCGAGACGACAGGTGAGAGCCCCGTCCCTCAGGACGGGATGGGTGATGGAGGCAGAAGTGCTATAGGCGCGAAAGGGTGCCTAAGAACGTCTACCCCGGCCCCTCTAGTTGCGTCATCAGCCGAATGAAATCCGCGTCTTGAAGATATTTCTGGAAGGAAGAGTCGGTTCGAGGATCTGGCATCTTTTCGCCCTTCAGCATGTGCTCTTTGCGCTCGAATGCCAGCGAGAGATTGGTAAGGGCTCCAGTTTTATTTCCCTCCTCGGCGTAGGCGCACGCGAGGTTGTAATAGTTCAGCGGGTATTCGGGATCCTGTTTGATCGCTTCGTCTAAAAGGGTGTGCGCCTGTTTCAATTGACCGCTGATGCCATAAGCCATCACCAACTGATCGGTGAGGATGCGGCGTTCGGTCTCGGAAACTTTCGCCCCGCTTTTTTCTAACTCACGGGCTTTCTCATAAGGGACAATCGCCTGCGCATATTTTTGTTGCTCGAAAAGAGAGTGGCCATAATAGGTGACCGCGACGATGTTGGAAGGTTCTCGCTTGGCCAACTCACGAAAATCTCTTTCAGCGTCTACATAATCTCCCGCGACGTACTCCCGCTGTGCTTGCTGAGCCAGATTTTGGTTCGATTCGGCGGCGCTTTGTCCCAGACAAAGCGAACCTGAACAAAGTAGTAAGAACGCCAATGACAGACCAGCTCGCTTGCTCATATCCGACCTTTCGAAGCGGCCCTACTCCCGCGTGTACTCCCGTATCAAATCCGCGGCCGCGGGATATTGCTCGATGAGCTTCTCGCGCACGCCACTTTCGTAGTCCGATTGGGAAAAGCCGGGCGACATGGTGGTGCCCATCAGTGCGAATTTGCCACCTGGCGCCAGGTGACAGCCCATCCACACGTGGCCGCGAACTACCACTTGGGGACGCGCTCCGCCGGCGAGATCGGTGCCTAGCGTGATCGTTTCGTGCGTACCGTCGGGCTTGAGTTGCAGCATGATCGCAGGATCGCCCATATAGAAGTGGAAGATCTCCGACCCTGGTAGGCGATGCAGTCGCGAGTAGGAATCAGGCGTAATCATGAAATAAATAGCGGTGCCGATGGAGTGCATGCCCTGCATGCCTTCGGGCAGATAGTCGGGCGAAACCATCCAGCGCGAGCGATAGGTCTCGCGGAAGAAGCCGCCTTCCATGCGCAGCGGTTCCAGTTGCAGCAGTTCTTTGATCTCGTCAGCGGTCATGGGAAACAGCGTAACACTGGACTGCCGCTGTTGACAGGTTAGCCGCCAGCTCGGGGGTGTCAGGTGTCAGGAACCGAAAGCTGCCAGCTCTCAGCTACCAGCTACCAGCCGCCGGCTCAAAGTGTCAGTCGTCACGCCTCAGGCAACGCAAACGACAGCGCAAGGCCGTCGGCAAAAGCCAACGATGAACAGGCTGGTGGCTGGTGGCTGGTGGCTGGCGGCTGGCTGGCTGAAACCTGACACGTGACTGGCGACACTTTCTCCAACGTCCACAAGCGGACAGCAAAACTGAGAGTTGGGCAGTAGTGGCGAAGACGAGAGCCCGCGCTGAAACGTAAAGTTCTGTATCGTCAACAGCTTCAACCCACCCCCGGAATGGCCAGCCAACTGCTTATCTTGTTGAAGCCGTTGTAGAAAAAGTTTCGCGCGGACGAAAAGATTTTCTAACCATCATCAGCGCGGCACGTCTTAAACAGCAACGGGGAGGGACTATGGAGCGCAGATACCTTGCGGCGACGGTTGTGATGGCAGCGACCTTCGCGCTTTTTTCTCACGCCTTCGGCTCCGGATTGCTGAACAAAGTGCACGATCCTCGGGCGACCTTGGTTTCAGAAATGCATTGCGCCGCCCAGAGTCTGCGCGCCCGGCTGCTCGAGAAAGTGAACCATTCCCTGGGTGCTAATGCGGAAGAGGCGCAGCTGCGGGTGGAATTGAACTTACCCGCGTCGGCTCTGGCTGCTGCACCAGCCGTTCCGGCAGCACCAGCTGTGGCCCCTGCCACACCCGTAGCTCCGGTGAAAGCGTCGCCCCGCGTGGCAGCTTGCCCGACGCAGCGGCTCGTCTCCAATGTCCGATTCACCCAGGATTTCAACTCTAAGATGCAAGCCAAAATGATGGCTTTGCAGTCGGAACTGTTGGCCAAGCAAGCGAAGGTGCAGGCCCGCTTAGTGGCGGAGCAGGTGCGGGTCAATTCGCAGGTACAACGCGAGATCAGTCGCGCGGCCCGGGCGCAGGTACACGCAAAACTGGCGCAGGCTAAGCTGAAGTCGCATCCATGTGCCGGGCAAAAAACAGTGCTCGTCTCGGACGAGGGCGATATGGACATGAACGTGGATGTCGATCAGCTTTCCAGCCAGATTGAGCAGCAGGTGTCGCGCAGCCTGAGAAATACGGTCCGCAATTTCTAGACTCTGTTCTGACGCCAGGCCACCACACAATTTCAGAATCGAGCACAAACAGAGTCGGCTTTGGCCGACTCTTTCTGTTTGCACCCGAGTGCTACCCGTAAAGTCGCAGCGCTTCTACCCGCAAAAGTCGTCACCGTTCTTTCGATTGCGAGTAAAATGACGGCAATCAGCACGGATGGCTTTGCTTGCCGGTCACGGCAGCCTCTGGAACAATACAGGTAACAAGCTCTCATGCCACAAATTGGAAGTTTCGCGCTCCTGCTCGGATTGGCGCTGGCCGTTTACTCGTTCATTGCGGGCGCGCTGGCCCTCTATCGCAAAGATGACGCTCTCGGCGAAACCGCGCGCCGCGCCGGCATTGCCTGTTGGGCAGCCGTAACGGTCGCGGCGATCGCGCTGGTGATGGCCGCGTTCGGCAATGACTTCTCGGTCGCCTACATCCTGCACCACAGCAATCGCGACCTGCCGGGCGCCTACAAGTTTGCGGCGCTGTGGTCCGGCCAGGAAGGCTCGCTGCTGTTATGGGCGTGGCTGCTGTCGACGTACGGGCTGGTCATGCGGATGCGCTACAAGGTCGATCCGCAGCTGACGGCCTACGCTTCGGCGATCGTCGCCGCCGTGCAAGTTTTCTTCCTGCTGCTGATTAACTTCGCGGCGCACCCGTTCGGTTTGGTCGTCGGCAACATTCCCGCCGATGGCAACGGCCTGAATCCGCTGTTGCAGTATCCCGAGATGGTCATCCATCCGCCGATGTTGTACCTCGGCTACGTCGGGGTGACTGCGCCATTCGCCTTCGCACTGGGCGCGTTGATCATGAAGTATCCCGGCGAGAAGTGGATACACATCACGCGCCGCTGGACCATGGTGACCTGGCTCTTCCTCACTTGCGGCATCTTTCTCGGCGCCCACTGGGCCTACGAAGTTCTGGGCTGGGGCGGCTATTGGGGATGGGACCCGGTCGAGAACGCGTCGCTGCTGCCATGGCTGACCATGACCGCGTTTCTGCATTCGGTGATGATGCAGGAAAAGCGCGGCATGATGAAGATGTGGAACATGTGGCTGATCTTCACCACATTTTTGCTGGCGATCTTCGGCACGTTCCTCACCCGCTCGGGCGTGGTGAGCTCGGTACATGCATTCGCGCAGTCGGGAATCGGTATCTGGTTCGTGTGGTTCCTGGCGATCAGTTTCGCAACTTGCGTGTTTTTCTTCGTCCGCAATCGCGACACGCTGCGCAGTGAGCATAAGCTGGAATCGCTGGTCTCGCGCGAATCGAGCTTCCTGTTCAACAACCTGGTGCTGCTGGTCTCTTGTTTCGCCGTGCTGTGGGGCACGTTGTTTCCGGTTTTGTCGGAGTGGGTAACGGGCAGCAAGGTCACGGTCGGACCTCCGTTTTTCAATCGCGTGAACGTGCCGATCGGTATCTTCCTCGTCTTCTTGACCGGCATTGGTCCGCTGCTGGCCTGGCGGCAGACATCGCTGGACAGGCTACGGCGAAACTTTATCTGGCCAACCGCCGCCGCGCTGCTGACGGCAATCGTACTGATCGCCGGCGGCATGAAGCCGTGGGTCGATAGCAGCTACTTCTACTCGCTGATGGCGATTGCGCTGTCGGTGTTCGTTGTCGCGACGGTTTCGGGTGAGTTCTGGCGCGGCGGACGCGTCATCGCGCGGCAGCAGCATACCAACATCGCCAACGGGATGTTGCAGATCACGCGCCGCAACACGCGACGTTACGGTGGATACCTGGTCCACCTCGGCGTAGTGCTGATCATCATCGGCTTCGCCGGGCTGCCGTTCAATCAGGATAAAGAGCAGGAGATGGGCTTCGGCGACAAGATGCAGGTCGGCCACTACTTGCTGGTCTGCCAGTCGTACACGCAGGACGACAATCCGAACTACGGCAGCGAGTGGGCCGTGATCGACGTGTATAAGAATGGCAAGAAGCTCGCCACCATGTATCCTGAGCGGCGCTTTTATAAGGCGAGCCAACAGACGTCGACCATCGTCGCCAATCGTTCGCGGCTGGACGAAGACCTGTACCTCGTCTATACCGGGAAGAATCCCGACACCGGCAGGCCGATTATCAAGGCGCACGTGAATCCGCTGGTGCTGTGGATCTGGATTGGCGTACACCTGCTGCTGATTGGAACTATCATCGCCCTGCTGCCGAATGCGAAGCCGAAGAAGCTGGCTCCCGAGAAGAAGGAGCGCGAGGCGGCAGAGGCGGCGCGCGGGGTTGTGGGAGTAGGCGGGGATTGAAGAGAGTTGTCAGTGGTCGGTTGTCAGAAGTAAGACCGCAAGCTATTTGAGGACGCCTTCAGGGCGGCGCAGCCGCGTTTTGTCGCGAGAGGAAGCGAGAACAGATCCCTCGGTCGCCTCGGCGACCTCGTGATGACAAATCAAATTGGCGATCCGTGACTCGAAACTGGAAATTTGAAGCTCGAAACTGGAAGCTTGAAACTGGAAATTTGAGATTGCATTCACAAACTCGAAAGTCGAAACTGCTTCGCCGGGTTGCACAGATTGGGCTGATCGCCGTTCTTGCCGTGCTCTTCCTTGGCGCGGACACCGACGCGCGCTTCAACAAGCTGGGCCATCAGATGATGTGCATGTGCGGCTGCAACCAGATTCTGCTGGAGTGCAACCACGTCGGCTGCACCTACTCCGACCGCATGCGCAACGAGCTGACGGCCGGCCTGGAACGCGGTGATAGCGATTCTCTGGTGCTGCAAGGCTTCGTGCAGAAGTACGGCAACACGGTGCTGGCGGCGCCGACGGCGAGCGGCTTCAACGTGGTCGCGTGGATTACGCCGTTCGCGGTTTTCGTACTGGCGTGTGGCGGGGCGATTTGGATTGTGCGCTCGTGGAAGGCGCGAACGCTGGCACAACCGGTGGCGCATCCCAACCTCGCGGCGGAACAACTCGATGAGCTGCGCAAGAAGGCGCGGCAGGAGACGGAATTTTGATGCTGGCAATATTTGCAGCGGCCGAGGGGACGCAGACCGCGTTCATCCTGTTTGGGTGCGCGCTGTTCGCGGCGGCCCTGTTCGTTTACATCTTCTATCGGCCCGACGACGCGGAGCAGGGTGAGGCCAAGACGCGGCTCAGCTATCTGGACGAGCGCAAGGAAGCGACCTACGAAAACCTGCGCGACCTGAACTTCGAATACAAGGCTGGCAAGCTGGGCGAAGAAGATTACGCCATGCAGCGCGCCGCGCTGGAAGACGAAGCGGCGGCGATCCTGGCCGAAATGGGAGCCATCGAGGGGCGTCACAAGGCAACACCAAGCCGGGGGAAAGCATGAGGGGCGGGTGGAGCACCGCTTCAGCGGTGCAGGGAGAGTATCGTCCCGTTTCGATTTGTCATCACGAGGTCGCTGCGGCGACCGAGGGATCTGCTCTCTGCGCGACCCGAGTAGAAGTGTCCTCAGGGGCTAAAGCCCAGGCATTTCATAGGACCCTTTCGACACGGCTGAAGCCGTGCCGCTTCAAGACATCTGCCGTCCCCGGGGGACTCGGAATTTCTTATCAACCCTACCCAGCACTCCGCCCAAACCCAGGGCTCGGTGCCGGGCTATCATCTCGTCGCCCCCGTGGGGCTGGAGCTGTGACGCTGCGACCACTTTCGCAAGCCGTGCGCATGTTGCTGTTGGTGCTGATGCTGAGCGGCACCTTCGCCTTCGCGCAATCCATCACCGGCACCGTCACCAACGGCACGACCGGCAAGCCTGCTGCGGGTGACGATGTCACTCTGATCTCTCTTTCGCAAGGCATGCAGGAGATCGGCTCGACCAAGAGCGATGCGCAGGGCAAATTCTCGTTCCCTGCTCCGAAAGATCAGGTGCCGCACATGGTGCGCGTCACGCATGGCGGAGTGAACTACTTCCCGCAGGGCGGCCCGATTATGCCGGGCGCGACCACGGCGGCGGTCACGGTCTACGACACGGCAAAGAAAGTCGAACCGCTGAACCAGACGGTCGAGGTCGATCGCTATCAGAGCGACGGCAAGCAGTTACAGGTGATCGCGCTGTTCGCGATCCAAAACGTGTCAAACCCTCCGCGCACCCTGGCCTCCGATAAGACCTTCGAGTTCGTGCTGCCGGCGGGAGCGCAACTGGATTCCAGCGATGCCAAAGGTCCAGGCGGTCAGCCGATCCAGAGCCCCACCAGCGAAACCGGCCAGAAGAGTACGTATGCCTTCGCGTATCCGCTGAAGCCGGGCGAGACGCAGTTTCAGATCACGTATCACCTGCCTTACAACGGCGAGGCCAGCTTCTCGCCCAAGCCGCTGGCCAACGTGCAGCACTTCGTCGTGATGCTGCCAAAGGGCATGACCTTCACCCCGAAGAATGCGCAGGCATTTCAGAACATGCCCGACAAATCGGGATCGACCATCATGGTTGCCACCGACGTGAAGCCGGGGCAGGACCTGTCATTCCGCGTCGCGGGCGCGGGGACCTTCCCGCAGGAAACCCAGGAAGATGCCGGGGCCAGTGATGATGGAGGCGGCGGAGCGATGGGCGGAGGCCAGGCCGCAGGTCGTGACAATCGTCCTGGCGGCGGACTGGGTGCGCCGATCGACGCTCCTGATCCGCTGCACAATTACCGCGCCATCATCCTCGGCGCGTTCGCCGTGGTGCTGGTAATGGGCGGCTTCTACGTGGTGAGCAAGACGAACCATCGTCAACATCCGGCGACTGTGGACGGCCCGCGCATCGATGCCCCGGTAACCGGCGACCGTTCGACCATCCTGCTCGAAGCCATGAAAGAAGAGCTGTTCCAGTTGGAGATGGATCGCCAGCAAGGGAAGATTGACGCCGAAGAGTACGCCAAAGCCAAGGCCGCGCTGGATGAAACTATGCGCCGCGCGCTGGCGAGAAAGAAGAGTTAGCGGCGAGCAACTAGTAAGTAGTGGACAGCACGGATGCTTTCGCTTTGCAACGCTGCGACTCCGCGCAGCAGAGGCAATAGTCCAGCCCAGGACTGCAATCGCCTCCCCGCGGTACAATCTCCCGCATTATGAGTTCGCGCCCATTCTGCCCGATTTGTTCGCGGCGAGCCCTGCTTAAGGCCGGAGCCCTGGCTTCGGCAGCGCTCGGCTTGTCGCCGTTGCTTTCGGCTGCAACTGCCGAAGCGCCCATCGCCGCTAACGGCGGCACCGATCCGTATCCCATTCCCTGGCTCGACAAGAATGGCAGCCACAATCAGCCTGCCGGTCCAAACCTCGAGCCCTCGCACATCTTTCATTTCAAGGGAACGGTGGCGCGCTGCAGCACCTTCACTGGAATGGGCACCGACAATCACGGCAACCGTATCCCATTCGGCAGCCCAACCACCGACTACGGCGTGATGCAGGGCGACTATTGGGCGGCGCGCACTACGCAGCACGGCACCTACACCCACATTTGACTTACCCTTTTCCAGGGGCAGGTTGCCCCGGCAAATCAGATTCACGATTTCCATCCGCCCATCGCGCCTTCCGGACTGTACTGGGTTGTGCCCGTGCCTGAGGGAGGTCTCACACCAAGCTCCGACGGCAAAACGCTAACTCTGACAATGCGGGACGTGCCCATCGTCGATCAGCCAAAGTGGCCGGCACTGGATGCGACCGCCACTCCTGGCCGCATGAACTTCAAGATGGTATGGAAATCAACCGGCGAGCCCGTGGAATACAACGACCCGGCGAAGATGTTTCGTTTCACCGGCACACTGGCGAGCTGCCAGATGGAAGCGCAGGTCGAGGTACCGTCGCATGGCTTCTCGTGGAAGTCGGACCCACTGGAGACTTCCAGCGCGAAAATCGCCATCATGGGAACCGAGGTGAACGGGAAGTATTACGCGTAAGGGACACAGAAAATAAGCCTATTGGCTAATTGCCGATCGCAAATTGCCAAATGCGAAGTGCCAACGGCTAGTTGCTGATTGTTCTCCTCACCCGCTATGCCGGATGTGCATCACGTCGCCGTCCTTTACGATGTACTCTTTGCCTTCGAGGCGCAGCGTGCCCTTGGAGCGGGCGTTGGCTTCGGAGCCGGCTTCGAGTAATGCATCCCAGTGAATGGTTTCGGCGCGGATGAAGTGATGCGACAGATCGGTGTGAATCGCACCGGCGGCGTCGACAGCTTTTGAATTGCGCTCGACGGTCCAGGCACGGCACTCGTCTTCGCCAACGGTGAAGAACGAGATCAGCCCCAGCAACTCGTAGCTCTTGCGGATGAGGCGCACCAGTCCACTTTCTTTCAGCCCGTAGCTGGAGAGAAATTCGGCAGCGTCTTCCGCACTCATCTCGGCCAGCTCGGCTTCGACTTTGGCGCAGACGGCGATTGCTCCGGTGTTGGGGCGGGCCACGATTTCGGTCAGGCCGTACTTCTCGACCGCGGCTTCGAGGTCTTTTTCCAGCGAACTGCTCTCGCCGATGTTGAGCACGTACAGAATCGGTTTCTCGCTGAGGAACATGAAGCCGCGCACACGCTTCTTGTCGTCGGCGGTCATCTCCATTTCGCGCAGCGGGCGCTCGGTCTCGAGATGGATCTTGGCACGCTTGAGCAGCTCGTCTTCTCTTTCCAACTCGGCGGTGCGCATCTTCTTCAGGTCTTTTTCCAGGCGCTCGAGGCGTTTTTCCACCTGGCCGAGATCGTTGACGATCAAGTCGAAGTCGATGTTCTTGATGTCGCGCAGCGGATCGACCGCTCCGACGTGCGCGATGGACGGGTCGTCGAAGACGCGCACAACGTGGGCCAGCGCATCAACGTTGCGCAAGTTGGCGGCGAAGGCAGTTTCCTTCAGCGCCTCCTGGCTGAGGGCGGCGACATCGGCGTATTCGACGCTGGCATGCACCAGCTTTTTAGGGTTGTAGAGCGCGGCCAGGCGGTCGAGCCGGTCGTCAGGAACCTTGGTGACACCGAGGTGCGCCTCGCGCGGATTGCCAGTGCGCTGCGAGACATCCTGCCCGGTGAGCATGACGAAGAGCGAAGTTTTGCCTACCTGCGGCAGGCCGATGATTCCGGTTTTCATAAGAAAGTTGTCAGTGGTCAGTTGTCGGTTGTCAGTAAAGGCTGTAAGACCACATTCCAAGCTATCAGCTTCCAGCCGCCAGCCGCCAGTTTGGGGGGCAGAGAGTCAGGTATCAGGTGTCAGAATAATGTCTATCAGCCGTCAGCTCTCAGCCGTCAGCTCTCAGCCGTCAGTTGCCACCTTCAAAACTATCGCCAAAGAACCCGCGCCGTAGGCGCAGCAGAGGATAGCCCAGCGCTTCAGCGCTGGGTGAAGTGGGAAAAGAGTGTCTGAGTGCCGTAAGCACGGCAGGGGTTGCGACACAGATATTCAGTCGCCATCATCGAAAAGCAGGTCCTTCCCTCCGCTCCCCGCCTCCGGCGGATCGCTTCGTTCAGGATGACAAACAAAAGGGGGTGAGCCGTGTCGGCCCGGCTGAAGCCAGGCCCTGATACAAAGCGAATTCGCGGAGCTTCCTGCTTTCATTCCAGCCGTCGCGCGGTTACATACACCAGCACCAACCCCAGCAGCATCACCGCACCTTCTACGCGGGTCGACCAGACGTGCAGGCGATTGAATTCGACGCGGCGGGCGTCGTCATGGGGAACGTCGTCGATGAAGCCCATTTCATTGCGCAGCTCCATCATGCGCGAGGCGATGCCGAACATCGCGATCAGCGTCAGCAGGATCATGGCGTAGATGAGCAGATTGCGCAGTGCGAACGGTTGCGCTGCGCCGTCTACTACGCGCGCATCGATCATCGAGGTCGCAGCGAAGACGAAGCCGCAGATGAGACCCATCCAGTGCATAATCCCCAAGCTGCGGTTCACCACGTTGCCGGCGAACTGCCGCGCGGGAAGAATGCCAGGATGAAAGACGGTCGGCGCGAGTACGAAGGCGAAGAAGATGAGTCCGCCAACCCAGACGACCAGCGAGAGCAGCATGAGGAAGCGGAGGAAAGACATTTGGGTATCAGGTCTCAGGTTTCAGGGGTCAGAAGAAGTATAAGCTATCGTCAGCTATCAGCTATCAGCTAAAGTCTGAGCTTCTCTGCTGAGATTGTAAACATCCCCTGGAATTTTCTCGGGCGGCCGGAGTTCAGGATCTTCGAGAGCTTTGTATCAGGCACCTGCTTCAGCCGCGCCGACATAGCGTCAACACCACCGCTTTCCTCACTTATCTCGTATGCCGACAAGTTTGTACGCCTGAACAAGTTGCTGAAACGCTCGAAAGCAATGGAAAAACAGCGGATCCCCCTGTGAAGGCGTACTCCACCCAACTGTGACAAACCTTAGTGCCGGAAGTGCCGCACGCCGGTCAGCACCATCGCCAGGCCCAGCCTGTTCGCGGTGTCGATGACTTCTTTGTCTTTCACTGACCCGCCCGGCTGGATAATGGCCGTCGCACCCGCCTCGGCGATGACTTCAACGCCATCGGGAAATGGAAAGAATGCATCTGACGCCGCGACCGAGCCTTTGATGCCGAGCACCGATTTCATCGCTCCAATGCGCGCGGAATCCACACGGCTCATCTGCCCCGCACCCACGCCGGTGGTCTGGCCGTTACGCGCATAGAGGATGGCGTTGGACTTAACGTGCTTGCAGATCTTCCAGGCAAACAGCAGGTCGCGCATCTCGGCGTCGGTGGGCTTGCGCTCGCTGACCACTTTAAGTCGGCGCCGGTCAGCGGACGCATGTCGTTGTCTTGCAGCAGCCCGCCGCCGGAAACATTCTTCAGCACCCACTTCTGCTCCATGGGAACGACTTCGACCAGGCGCAGGTTCTTCTTGGCGGCGAAGATTTCACGCGCGGCCTGGTCGAAACCGGGAGCGGCGATGACCTCGAGAAACAGCTTCGCCATCTCGGTGGCCGTGTCTTTGTCGATCGGGCGATTGACTCCAATCACGCCACCAAAAGCTGACACCGGATCGCACTCCAGCGCACGACGGTACGCTTCCGCCAAAGTGTCCGCTACTGCCGTGCCGCAGGGATTGGTGTGCTTGATGATGGCGCATACCGGCCCGTCGAATTCCTGCGCCAGGTCCCACGCGGCCTGCAGATCGACGATGTTGTTGTAGCTGAGTTCCTTCCCCTGAAGCTGCTTACCGTTCGCAACGCCGGCGCCTGAGCCATCGCTATATAACGCGGCTTTCTGGTGGGGATTCTCGCCATAGCGCAAATCAAATGCTTTGTTGAACGAAAGCCGCAGCGTCTGCGGGAAGCTCTGCTCGTCCAGCGCGAGCTTTCCCTCCGGCGCCGCAACCCGTTCCAGCGTCGAGGCGATTGCCGAATCGTAAGCCGCTGTGGTCGCGAACGCTTTCTGCGCCAGCCGCCACTTAGTGGCAAGTGAAAGCGTGCCGTCGTTGCTCTGCATCTCCTGCGCGATAGCGTCGTAATCGGCAGGCGAGGTGACGATGGCCACGTCCTGAAAATTCTTTGCCGCCGAACGCACCATCGAGGGGCCGCCGATATCGATGTTCTCGATCAATTCGTGAAAGCCCACGCCGGGCTTGGAAGCAGTCTTCTCAAAGGCGTACAGGTTCACCACCACCATGTCGATGGGCACGATGCCATGTTGCGCGACCGCATCTTTGTGCTGCTGATTGTCGCGGATATGCAGAATCCCGCCGTGAACTTTGGGGTGCAGCGTTTTCACTCGGCCGTCGAGCATCTCGGGGAAGCCGGTTAGCTCCGAGATGTCCTTCACCGGGATACCCGAATCGCGCAGCAGCTTGGCGGTGCCGCCGGTGGAGACCAGTTCGACTCCAAGCTGATGTAACTTTTGGGCAAACTCCTTGAGCCCAGTCTTGTCGGTCACACTTAAAATTGCGCGCTGTATCTTACCCATAGTTGCCTCGCCCGCGAAAATTGCACTCCGCTGTACAGCCTACTGAGAAAAAATTGCATCCTCTCTTAACAGGATAGCCGAAGCTTCGCTTCCTCGGAGAAGCGGCTGTTCCCAGGGCCCCCGCCGGCATCTAAGTCCGATGACCATATGCAAAATCAGATCGCTATCGTAATCGCCGATGATCACGGGGTTCTACGTGAATCCCTGGCAGCGTTGCTGCACACTCAACCTGACTTCAACGTGGTCGGCTCTGCCGCGAATGGCGAAGAAGCCCTGCAACTGGTGCAGGAGCATCGCCCTCACGTGCTGGTGCTCGATCTCTTCATGCCGCACGGAGACGGCTTCGACGTTCTGCGCACGCTAGACCGTGCGGGCGATCGCGTCGCGTCTGTCGTGCTCACCGGCTCTGAGAGTCAGGGCGACTACGTACAGGTTGTGCGATTGGGAGCGCGTGGACTGGTGCTCAAAGGGGATAGTCCGCAAAAACTCTTCGGCGCCATTCGCACCGTGGCAGAAGGCGAGCTGGCGTTTTCCGATGATGTGGCGCGCAGCGTATTGAACGCCATGGCCTCAGACCCGCAACCCAAGCCCACGTCGATGGCCCGGCTGTCGGAGCGCGAACGCCAGATTTCTTTTATGGTGGCGCGCGGCATGAAGAACCGGGACATCGCGAGCGAATTGACGATCAGCGAGAACACGGTGAAGCGCCACTTGCAAAGCATCTTCTCCAAGACCGGGGCCCATGACCGGTTGGAGTTGGCGGTCCTCGCGTTGGCGGAAGTCAGCAAAGCCGCCTAGGCAAGGCGGCTGGTCTCAACTGTTTCTGTAAAGATTTACTTTCCCGTGCTGGCGGCCATCTTCTTGATCATGGCCAGCACCAGCTTACGGTCGCTGTCGTTCAAACTGGGCGAGTAGCGGCGGATCTGCGTCAGGAAGCGTACCTCGTCTTCCGCCAATTGCGGACCAGCTTTGGCTCCGTTGTCTCCGGTGCCATTGTGGAAGAACTGCGCCAGCGGCAGGTCCATGGCGGTGGCAATCTTCGCCAACGTATCGAGTGACGGCACGGTGTGTCCATTTTCAACGCGCGACAGGTAGCAGCGCAGCAGACCCGTGCGCTTTTCGATATCTCCCTGGGACATTCCTTTTTGCAGGCGGTAATTCCGAATCGTTTCGCCGATGTTCATCGCACTGCTCAACCTTTAGTTATGAAGTGGCATTAGGGGGTGACTGCATAGTAACCAGAGTGTCCGACGATTAGCAAGCCTTTTAAGCGGATAGCGAGGAATTATTCTTCGCGGCTGTTCAGTAATGGGATTTTTAGTCTATACCGTTAAGTTACTAAGGTGCGAGGTACCCACCACCATCGGGGCAGGGTTTTCTATAACTTCAGTTCCATGTACATCAGTTCCGGCACCGGATCCGCTACGTCGTTCACCACCACGAAGTTGAACCTTTTATAAAGTGAGACTGCCGACTGCATGGTAGGCGGATGAGTATCTAACCGTAAACTTCCGTAGCCGCGCTGACGTGCTTCGCTGATGATCTGTTGCAGCAGCAGAACCCCGAGTTTCTCCCCGCGAAAGGCAGGCCTCACGTACAGCCGCTTCATTTCGCTGGCTCCCTCAATGCCAGGGAAGGGACGCAGCCCGACGCAACCGGCTGGCTGCTCTTCGACCGTCGCCAGCAACAGAGCGCCCGCAGGCGGAGCATACTTTCCCGGCAGAGTTTCGACTTCCTGCTGAAAGCAGACGGTACGGATCTGCGGCGGCAGCTCGGAGTGGTACTCCTGAAACATCGCGCGCACCGCGTGCAGCTGTTCGGCGGTCTGGACTTGTACGATCTCTACCATGCCAACCCAGGGCTCAGCCCATCAAGATTCCGCCGTTCACCTTCAGCACTTCGCCGGTGATATACCCCGCCTCCTCCGACGCGAGGAACTTCACCGCGTGTGCCACGTCGAGGTCGGTCCCGACCCGTCCCAGCGGAACGCTCTTCATCATTCCTTCTTTCAGTTCGTCGGAAAGAACGGTAGTCATGGCCGTTTCGATCCATCCCGGCGCGACGGCGTTGACCGTGATGTTGCGCGAAGCCACCTCGCGCGCCACCGCCATGGTGAGGCCGATGAGGCCGGCCTTCGCCGACGCATAGTTCGCCTGGCCCGCCTGGCCGATCTGGCCGAAGATGCTGGTGACGTTGATGATCCTGCCCCAACGCTGCTTCAGCATTGAGCTGATCACCGCCTGGGTGAGAAGAAACGGCGCTGTGAGGTTGGTGTTGATGACGTCGTCCCAATCGGCGCGCTTCATGCGCATCACCAGCTGGTCGCGGGTAATTCCGGCGTTGTTCACCAGGATGTCGACTTTGCCGAAGTGGGCCACGATGGCCTTGACCCCCGACTTGATTTCGTCGTCACTGGCGACGTCCATCTTGAACACCGCGGATTCGCCGCCGGCAGCTGCGATTTCGCCTGCGACCTGCTCCAGCTTTTCCTGGTTGCGGGCACAAAGCGCAACCTTCGCTCCTGAGGTGGCAAGCACCATGGCACATGCCCGCCCAATTCCTTGTGAAGCTCCTGTCACCAGCGCAACTCGGCCTTCTACGCCCGGCATGATCTCTCCTGAGTATCTGAACTGAAGGGGCGCACCTTCACAGGTACAGAAAAAAGTCGGCGTTGCGGCGATTCGCGCCAGGGTACGACTTCAGTCGTGCCGAAAAGCTGCCTACTTTTTCTATCGCGAGCGGACTTCAGTCCGCGAGCGGCCCCAACTAAAGCTCAGGCTGGATTATACGGGCCACGCTCACCCAATCTGCACCCGTTCTTCTTCCGCGGGAACGGCAAGCTGCTGCCGCGATATCTCGTCGCGAAACAGGTAGCGCAGCAGCGGTGGCGGCACCAGCGTAGTGACGGCAGTCATAAAGATGACGATGGCGTACGCGCGCTGCGACACCATGTTCATCTGCAACCCAATCAGGGCCACGATCAGCGCTACCTCGCCGCGCGGTGTCATTCCGACGCCAACTTTCAGCGCCTCCTTCCAGCCTTCGTGCAGCACGGCAGCTCCGCAGCCCAGAACCTTGGTGACCAGGGCGAGTAGCGAGATCACCAGCGCGACCACGATCACGTCTTTGCTGAACACGTGAATGTCGAGCCGTGCGCCCATGGTGAAAAAGAAGAACGGCGACAGAAATTCGTTGATGCCATGCACTCGCGGCTTCAGGTTCCACTCGGGCGAGTAGTCGGAGAAGATGAGACCGGCAAAGAACGCGCCGATGATGGCCGCCATGCCGATCTTCGTGGCCGCCACCGACAGCAGCATGCAGATCGACAGCGCCAGCACCAGCGGAGCGTCCCGCGTCGACAGCCGTTGCAGTCCGGGCTTCATGCGGCCAATCACGTTGGGGCCGATGTAAATCATGAATGCGGCAAAGCCGACGGCCTCCGCCAGCACCACGCTCAGGTGCAGCCAGCGAATCCCGTTGCCGCTCGCCAGGCTTACCACCACCGCAAGCAGCACCATGCCCAGAATGTCGTCGAATACCGCCGCGCCCAGGATGATGCGCGCCGCGCGACTGCGCAGCACCCCCAGGTCCTGCAGCACACGTGCGGTAATGCCAACGCTGGTTGCGACCATGGCGGCACCTACGAATGCCGACTCGTGCGTCGTCTCGCCCGTGATCTTCAGGTAGGCGAAGCCGGTGGCGAAGGGCAGCAGGATGCCGGCGACAGCAACGTTCATCGAGGTGCGTCCCAGCCGAATGAGATCGCTGGGGCTGGTTTCCAGCCCAACGGTGAAGAGCAGGAAGATGGCGCCGATTTCGGCGAGGGAGATGATGCTGTCGCTGGGTTCGATGATGTGCGCCGCGTAGGGACCCAGCACAATGCCGGCGAGGATCTCTCCCAGCACGGCGGGCATCGTCAGCCGTTCAAACACTTCGCCAAACACCTTCGCCCAAACGAAGATGGTGAACAGCTGAAGCAGCAGTGTGTCGGTTCCGTGACTCATAGTGAGCGTGGCGCGGACAAAACTACGAGAACCCCAATGTCATCAATTGTTGCTCGCAAATGGTTGCGCAACGACGAAATTCCAGAGTGTCTGCTGCTTTTTGCGAGCTGGCCTATGGCTCGCGAATTTTGCGGCGTCACCCTGAATTCATGCGATGCTGGGGCCTTGCGGTGGATTGCCTCATCCCGTTTTCGCGCTGCCGTTGGTGTGCTTATCGCCGCCGGAGCTGCTTACGGCCTGGCGCGGATCTTCTCCGGGCAGGATGCGAGAGTGGTGCTGCCGCTCTGGTTTGTTGCCGTCCTAGTGGTGCTGGCGCTGCGCTACGGGATTGCGGTGGGCATCATCGGCTCGCTGCTCTCGGCAGCAATCTTCGCCACTATGCTGTTCAGCCCGGTGGGAAGCTTTCGCGTCAGCGATCAGGCCGCGCGTCAGAACCTGGCGTGGATGGTGCTGGGCGGAGTAGCTCTATCGTATCTCTTCGCGCCATCCGATTCAGCGCGCAAGAAGTCGTGAGCTGAATGCGAATCGCGTGAAGCGATGGGCCGCGTTACCTCTCCTGGTTGGATCGTAAGCATGTGATATCCAGTCGCGGCCTGCTGCAATTGAAGTTTCCCGCCATGGGATCGAGCACGATTCAAACGTAAACTTACATCGTGCATGAATGCTGATCATCTGATGCCTATATGCCTCTTGAACCTGCTCGGCGGCAGGGCCGCAAATACCTCAATCCAGTACCTACGGCGATCGGTGGCCCTTCCCTGATGTTCAAGGTTGGACCGGAGATTTTATTGGGAGCGAAAGCACGCTCGCCACAAGGTCCACTCGGGCCGTTTCGCACCGACGCGACGATTTACCGGACCGAGCCCGGGTCAGGCCTGCGCATCACCTGGATAGGGCATGCTACGTCGATCGTCGAAATGGATGGCATTCGCATCCTGATCGATCCCGTCTGGGACGAGCGGGCATCGCCGACAACCTGGAGCGGACCGAAACGTTTCTTTCCGGCCCCGCTGCAGCTGAGTGAGCTTCCGAACATCGATGCCGTAATCGTTTCGCACGACCACTACGACCACCTCGGCGCTAAAACTATTCGCGCGCTTGCCGGCCACCCTGCACTAGCAAAAGCGCGGTGGATCACACCGCTCGGCGTAGGCACTCTCCTGCAAGCACTCCGGGTGCCGGCGGCACAGTGCAGCGAGTTGAACTGGATGGACAGCACGCAGGTAGGTTCCGGTGCAGATAACAGCGCTGCCGGCGCGGCACTTCTCGGGCCGTGGACTTTTCAATCGTTTCGAGACGCTTTGGGCATCGTTTGCCTTGCATGGTCCTCGGCATCGTATCTACTACGGAGCCGATTCCGGCGAATGGAATGGCTTCCGCGACATCGGGCAGGAGTTCGGTCCGTTCGACCTGACAATGCTGGAGATCGGCGCTGCCGACCCGTTGTGGGCTGACATTCATATGGGCCCCGATGGCGCGGTTCGCAGCTTCAGGGCGCTGGGCGGCCAGGGTTTGCTCATGCCAATCCACTGGGGATTGTTCGACCTGGCCCGGCATCACTGGAGACAGCCAATCGAGAAGATCTGGGATGTAGAGGGACTGAAGCTGTGGTCGCCGACTCCGGGCGTGCCGACGGAGGTGGTTTCAGATGTGGAGTTGCGGGCAGAGTGGTGGTACGGGAAGTAGCCGGCTGCGAGGCGGCATCGAGCCATCTGTTCAGGTAAAACAAAAAGCCCGCCAGCAATGCCGACGGGCTCTCGTTACAACTGAGCGATTCTGCTTACGCCTTCTGACCCTGGTTCTTCAACACCTCGATCGCCTTATTTAGCTGATCGTCGGTCGGATTGACTTTCGGCTTATCCTGCGACTGGTCGTCCTGCGCGTTGTCGTCTTCGTCGGGGACCGCGAAGTCGTCGTTATTGTCAGCTACCAGCACGTTCGGCGTGATGGCAGTATCTTCCAGCGCCTTGCCCGAAGGGGTGTAGTACTTGGCCACCGACAGGATCAGGGCTGAGCCATCCGGCATCTCGATCACCTTCTGGATAGCGCCCGAGCCGAACGTCTTGTCGCCCACAACGTCGCCGCGCGCGTTCTCCATGATGGCCGAGGCCACGATCTCCGCCGGGCCTGCTGTGCCGCGATTCACCAGCACCACCAGCGGCAACTTGCCGACCACCGCCTTCTGCGGATCGGCAGTGTAGGTCTGCTTAGGATACTTCTGCCCCTGCAGGTACGTGATGGTTCCGTGGTCGAGGAACAGGTTCGCCGTCGCGATACCTTCCTCTTCCTCGCCGCTGCCGGAGTTGCGCAGATCGAGCACGATCTTCTTCGCGCCGTCTTTTTGCAGCTGCTTCAGCTTGGCCGCGACATCCTGCGAGCGTCCCTTGGGGAAGTCGTCAATCTTGATATAGCCAATGCCCGCGTCCAGCATCTTGTCTGACACCGGAGGATCGGTCACCATCTCGCGCGTGATCGCCGTCTTGATCGGCTGCGCCTTGCGGGGCCGCACGATCGACACGTTGATCACCGAGCCTGGCTGACCTGCCAGCAGGCCGTCAATCTCGGCCAGCGACATGTCGCGCGTCGTCTTGCCTTCGATGGCTTCAATGATGTCGCCCGAGGTAATCTCAGCCTTATCGGCCGGCCCGCCCGGAATCACCGAGATCACCGCGGCGTAGCCGTAGCGCTTGGAGAGCGCCGCGCCAATGGTCGCCTTACCCGCTCCCTTGCGCTGCTTGTAGTCCTTGTATTCCTGGGGATCGAGGTAGCTGGAATCGGCGTCCAGCGACTCCAGCAATCCGTGCAGCGCGCCGTTGGTGACCTTCGAAATGTTGGGGTCTTCCACGTACTCGGTGCGGACGCGCGAGAGCACTTCGCTGTACACGCCCAGCTGACGGTAGGAATCGTCGTTCTTGTCGGTGCTGGCCTTTACGCCCAGTCCGCCGGCCACCATGAAGAGGGCCAACAGAAAGGAAAGGCTGAGGATAACGGCTTTAATCGTCTTTGACATCGTGTCTGCTATGCGATTCGGTTCTGGGAGGGACGGGTCAATCCGGTGGAGTTACGGCCCGAAGACTCGACCCTCATTATACCTGTGTTCGATGCGGGTACCCGCCCGGCGATGCCGGAAATTACAGGTCCGGCGGTCCGGCAGTAGCTTGGACGTGGCGGGCGGGATTATGAAAGCCGGGCAAGAGACTGGCCACGGATTTGCGGGGATTTCACGGATCGGATCGGGGGGCCAAAGCCCTTCGGGCTTTTCACCTTGTCATTACGAGCGCCGGTTGGCGCGAGGAATCTGCTCTGTCCGAAGTGCACGAATGGCTGCATTTGTTGGCGGTGTAACCGAGAACAGGTCCCTCGGTCGCAAGGCGACCTCGTGATGACAAATCTAATTGCTAATTGCTAAATGCCTCTTCAGCTCCCCCCACACCCGATCCACCTGCCGCTCCGTCTCTTCCAGCGGCCCTGAATTGTCGATGACGTAATCCGCGTGCGCCGACTTTTGTTCGTCGGTGAGCTGGGCTGCGCTGCGTCGCTCGACCTCAACTCGTGCGACGTCCAGCGAAACTCCTGCGCGGTGGGCGTAATGCTCCACCTTCTGCTCCAGCGGGCAGGTCACCACGATCACTTTGTCGAAATGTTCTGCCGCGCCGGCTTCGATCAGCAGCGCAGCTTCCAGCACCGCGATCCCCTGTGGATCTTCGGCCCCGCGTTCTGCCAGCCAGCGATTCTGCGCCTCAATAACTGCGGGATGCACGATGGCGTTCAGCTCGGCAATGCGGTCGGGAAAAGCCTTGTTGGCCAGCTTCGCGCGATCGATCAGGCCATCGCTGCGCACAATGTCGGCACCAAAGGCATGTACCACAGCGTCGTACACCGGCGTTCCCGGCAGATAGAGCTGATGCGGCCAGCGTATCGGCCTGCAGGAAGTGTGCTCCACGGCTCGCCAGCATCGCGCCCACCGTCGATTTACCGCAGGCCACTCCGCCGGTGAGGCCTACCCGCAGCATTGCGTACCCGTGCTCGCGATGGATTCCATGCCGAGACGCAGTATAAATGCGCGCCCTCGGCCCGGGGCAGCTGCAAAACTAAGGGAGCCCTCGCAGGCTCCCTGTGGTTGACGTGTTGTTGGTTGGTTTAGCGGTGAGGTTCGGGCGTCGTAGTTGTCGTGCCCATGTTCGAGTTGGGGTTAGTCGTTCCCATATTCGAGTTGGGATTGGTGGTCCCCATATTCGAATTCGGGTTGGTCGCCGTTCCCGGAGTGGTGTTGACACCCTGCGTGCCGGTGGTTCCGGTCGCGCTGCCCGCGCCCACTGCTCCGTTGTTGCTCTCAGGAGTAGTGGTGGTGCCCATGGTTCCGGTGGTTGACTGCGGCGTAGTAGTAGTTGCGCCGGTGGTGCCGGCCGTTCCCGGAGTCACAGAACCCGACGTACCCGGCGTTACCGATCCGGCCGTACCTTCGGTGCCGGTACCGGTCGTGCTCTGGGTTCCCACGGTTCCAGTGGTGCTGCCCGTAGTGCCCATGGTTCCGGTAGTCGTGCCGGTCGTGCCGGACTGTCCCATGGAGCCAGCGGTTCCGGTTCCCGAACCCATGCTGCCGGTTGCGCCTGCCTGACCCGCTCCGCCGGTAGCTCCTGCTCCGGCGCCCGCGCCAGCTCCCGCTCCGCCCGCCTGCGCGTAAGCAAAGCAGCCCGACAGCAGCAATGTGCCTGTCATCAAAACCAGTTTCTTTGTCATGTCTCGTGTCACCCTTCGCTGAAATTTCAGATGGTCGCTCTCTGTCCGATGGGGGCTTGGGTACGCAAGATGCCTTAATCATCACGCAAATCGAGAGCAGGAGTGCAAGAGGGTGTCAGGTGCAGAAAAAGGCTGTCAGCCGTCAGCTCTCAGCCGTCGGCTAGAAGCGGCGCGGCGAGTTCATTAGCCTCCAAGCGATAACGACTTCGGCTGCTGGGCATCACTGTGGTTTGCGGCCTGTCTTGTATCAGTCTGCGTTCATTGATCCCTATGGCCGTCTCCTTGCTGCACTTTTCTCGGCCTGCGTTAAACTTAACCCCGCATGTCCCAGAACGCAGGAATCCCCCCGCGCACTGCCGGTGGTCTCGAGGCCCGAATCCGCGAGTCGCTGGTGACCCGCGCGCTGATTGTCCCGGTCCAGCAATTCATTCACATTCAAGGTGTGAGCAGCATCGTGCTGCTGGCGGCGGCAGTTGCGGCGCTGGTTTGGTCCAACTCGCCGTGGCATGAGTCCTACCACCACGTCTGGGATATGGAGCTGCAACTCTCACGGCTGAACCTGCCGGTACACGCCTGGATCAACGATGCGCTGATGGCCATCTTCTTCTTCCTGGTCGGCATGGAGATCAAGCACGAGATTGTGCACGGCGAACTCTCCGACATGCGGCGCGCCTCGCTACCCATCTTCGCCGCGCTCGGCGGAATGATCGTCCCCGCGCTCATCTACGCTGCCATTAACTTTCGCCAGGAGGGCGCGCACGGCTGGGGCATTCCTATGGCGACTGACATCGCGTTTTCGCTGGGCGTCTTGGCCATGGTGAAGGGGATCCCGTCGGAGCTGAAGGTGTTTCTGCTTTCGCTGGCGATCGCCGACGACATCGGAGCCATCGCTGTGATCGCCGTCTTTTATACCGAGAAGCTGCGCGTGCAATCGCTGATTGTAGGCCTGCTGCTGCTGGTAATCATCTATCTCATCTACCGGGTGGGGATTCAGCGTCCCATGCTGTATGCACTGCTGGGAGTCTTGTTCTGGGTAGCCATTCTGCGCTCGGGAATCCATGCCACGATTGCCGGCGTCATCCTGGGATTCATGGTGCCCACCACTCCGCGCTTGAGCTTCGCCGAGTTCGAAAATATTGGATCGGACGTTGTGAAAAGTTACCGCGAAGCGCTGGCCGCCGGCGATACCCCCACCGCCACTCGCATGCTGGGTGTGCTGGAACAGCTGGTGAGCGCAACCGAGGCGCCATCGGAGCGGCTGACTCGAAAGCTCAACGACTGGGTATCGTTCCTCGTGCTGCCGTTGTTTGCGCTGGCCAACGCAGGTGTCGAATTTTCTGCCGGCGGTTTCGGCGACCTGCTGCGCAGTCATGTTGCGTGGGGCGTTTTCTTCGGCCTGGTATTGGGCAAGCCGCTGGGCATCTTTGCGTTCTCGTGGGCAGCAGTAAAGGTTGGCATTGCCAAGCTTCCACATCACGTGAATTGGAAGCTGGTCATCGCGGTGGGTATGCTGGCCGGAATCGGCTTCACCGTTTCCATCTTCATCAGCTCTCTGGCATTCAACAACCCTGAGATGCTGACGGACGCGAAGGCGGCAGTGCTGGGCGCTTCAGTGCTGGCGGGGATCGTGGGCTATTTCAGCCTGCGTCGCGCTGCGAGTGCAGCACCGCAGCCAGCAGTTTCAGAGGTTGCGGCAGACTAACCCCAGGCTAGAAACCGAAATTTTGCTTTATGCAATTTTGCCAGACTGTTAACCTTACAAGTCAAGAGCTTACGAGCTACTCGTCCCTGCCGAGCCCCCTCATTTCGGCGGTTACCCAAAGGAGCAGATATGAGACCCAGGATTAACGGACTCGTTCTTAGCGCACTCCTCGTCATTGCGATGGCGGGATGCAGCAAGAAGGAGCAAACCGCACAGACTCCGCCGGCTGACCAGTCGGCACAGACCGCACAGTCGGCGCCCATGACCGCTAACGGCGCACCGCCCGCAGGCCAGGCAGGTCAGCCTAACGGAATGCAGTCGTCGCCAAACGGCACTGCCCCAGCGAATGCACCCATGCAGGAGCAGGCGCAACAAGAAGCTCCTCCGCCTCCTCCCCCACCGCCGCCGTTGGTGGTTCCTGCCGGTACGTCGCTGACGGTCCGTCTGGGTTCCACGCTTGACACCAAGACAGCCGAAGCAGGACAGCCTTTCAACGGCGTTCTTGCCCGGTCCGTGACGGTGGGAGGCGAAGTGGCAATTCCCGCTGGAGCCGGTGTGAGCGGCACGGTGGTGGAGTCGAAATCTCCGGGCAAGTTCAAGGGCGAAGGCTTGCTCTCCATCACGCTGAACTCGATCAACGTGGGCGGCGCGCCGCGCGAGATCGCAACCTCAACCTTTACCCAGACCATCAAGGGCAAAGGCAAGAGGACTGCCGTGGCAGTGGGTGGTGGCACTGGCGCAGGCGCCTTGATTGGCGGTCTAGCCGGCGGTGGTAAAGGCGCCCTCATCGGAGGCTTGGTCGGAGCCGGCGCAGGCACTGCCGGAGCAGCCTTCACCGGCAACAAAGACCTGCAGATTCCGGCTGAGACGGCGGTGACCTTCCGGCTGGCCCATTCGATCACGGTGCCACATAGTGGAAAGATGAAGGGGGCGTCCGAAGAAGCGCCAGCGCAGTAGTTGGATAACGCTTGGTAAATGAAAAGGGAGGCCGCGAAGCCTCCCTCTTTTGCGTAACGGGGGCCGGGTTTGCCCGGGTGGGGATTGTGGTTCTCCTTCGTAGCTAGGCGGCGCGGCGCTCCCGGATCGCGTCACGCACACGATTACGCAGGGCCTCGGTCCAATCCTTCCAGCCGTGTTCGGTCTGCCCGTGGCGGTGCACTTCTCCGAAGATCTCGTCGTCCGACGCGCCGGAGGTTTCCCAGCGGCAGTCGGCGTTACCCACATCAGCACAACGAAACGTGCGGTCGCGTCCTCCGTGGGTCACGTTCATGGAAGCTGCGGTCGCTCCCGCGACCCGCGTGGGCTCAGCCTGATCGGTTCCGGGATCGCGCTTGACCTGCCCCGGTTGGACCGCCTCGGGCTCAGTGCCTGCTAGCGCCCGCCGCTCATCGCTTGTCGTGCCCCATCCCTCAGTGCCGACCGTCGGAGCGGACGGATTCACGTTGTGAGTTTCAGGGTCAACACTGGGATTTGCAGCGAGTCCGGAATCTGCCTTCGGTTTGGGGTCGTTGGCCATGTCGTCTCTCCTTTAGGTATGCCGTGAAGTGAGATGACCCGCGCCGATACAGGTGTGCTTTGTGACCTGCGATGTAGTTGTCTATTTCGTGCGAAAAAATGAGCCGATGGGATTGTCTGCCGTCTTTTTACGTGTGACGATGGCGGCCCTTACTCTGTCGTCACTGGCAACAGAGCATGACTCATAGCGGCCGCTGCGGAAAATGACAGCGCTCAAGGGGAGGTCGATGTGAAACACCAAGGAATTCTCTATCTGCTTCTGATGATCTTTGCGACTACTTTTGCGGTTGCACAACAGCCCGGCCCAGCCAGCCTCCCTTGCGGCCAACTGGCCACTTTGCAGGTAAATTGGTCGCAGTTTCACTTCGATCCTTGCCACACCGGCTATAACCCTTATGAGAAATCCCTGAGTCCCTCTACCGTCGGAAACCTGGTCCTCGATTGGAAATACAACATCCCTTCCAACCTCGACATGTATTCCTCGCCTGCGGTTGTCAATGGCATGGTGTACGTTGGGGCCGTCCCCGGCGTGTATGCGCTGGACGCCAGTACCGGCGCGCTGGTCTGGAGTTACCCAAGCTGCGGGTACAGTGACGAGTCTTCGCCAGCGGTCGCCAACGGTATCGTGTATGTCGGGTGCGGCTACTACGACAATCTGTCGGCCTTGGATGCCAAAACTGGCAAGCTTCTCTGGAGCTTCCCAACGGGAGATGGCAATGCCGTTTTCGGGTCGCCGACCATTGCTAACGGAATGGTTTACTTCAAGGCTGGCCAGATCTTTTCGGGCTCCCCCTCGGTCTACGCCCTGGATGCCAAAACGGGCGAATACAGGTGGCAGTTCGACATCATCGGGGCGCCCGGGACCTACGCCACCCCAGCCGTAGCTGATGGTCGAGTCTACGTAGCTGGCGGGTATCCCCAACTGGATGGCCTATACGCCTTGGACGCGATAACGGGCGGCTTGGTCTGGCAATTCGGAAACGGCACCGATTGCTCTCCGGCAGCGGTGACGAGTGGCGCAACCCTCAACCGCATGGTCTACGTCGCCTGCGGATTGCCCGACCTCAATACCGTCTATGCCTTGAACGCCGCGCTGGGAACCGTTATCTGGCAGCGGACCTTGCCGGGCGGTGTGATCGCATCTCCAGCAATCGCTAATGGTGTCGTCTATGTCGCTCCTCAGGACTACGGCCTCTACGCTTTGGACGCCAAAACAGGCAATGTGCTGTGGACCGCGACTCAGGACGGCGCAGCGCCATCGATAGCGAACGGTGTGGTCTATATCGGGTCTCCCGACTTCAGCGTATACGCCTTTAATGCCTCCACCGGGGCACAGCTTTGGAAGTACAAGACCGGCAAATATGTCTATGCCACGCCTACCGTGGTGAACGGAAAACTCTACATCGGCTCGGACGACGGCAATGTTTACGCCTTCCACCTTCCGAATCAGTGATCGAGTTGATTGGGAATCGGGTGCCCCTATTAACGAACCGGCTGCCCATTCCGAATCGGGTGCCCCATTCCGGCTTCAGTTGCCGGGGTGGGGCTTTTTCTTTCTCTCTGTCTCGGTGAGAACTATTTCTTCGTCTGCTTGCGACGCTCCGCCACCCAGCCTTCTTTGTTGACTTGCCTTCCGCGGCCCACCGCCAGCGCATCGGCGGGAACATCTTCGGTGATGCACGATGCCGCTCCGATGTACGCTCCCTTGCCCAGGCGCACAGGAGCCACCAGCGTGGAGTCGCTGCCGATGAAGACGCCATCCTCGATCACAGTTCCGTGCTTGTTCACGCCATCGTAGTTACAGGTGATGGTTCCGGCCCCGACGTTCACGCCTTCGCCGATTTCGGCATCGCCAAGATAGCTGAGATGGTTGGCTTTCGATCCCTTGCCCAGCTTCGTCTTCTTCGTCTCCACGAAGTTGCCGACGTGCGCGCCTTCGCCGATGTCGCTGCCCGGACGCAGATGCGAGTACGGGCCAAGGATCGCGCCTTTGCGCACCACCGAATCTTCCATGATGCAGCCCGGCTTGATGAGCACTCCGTCGCCGATCTCGCAGTTGGTGATGACCGAGTACGAACGGATGCGGACGTCGGACCCGATCTTCGTCTTGCCGATGATCTGCACGAAGGGCTCGATCACCGTGTCAGTTCCAACTTCGACGTCGGAATCGATGTCGCAAGTCTCGGGACGAAAGATAGTGGTGCCTGCGGCCATCAACTCATTTGTCTTGCGCGCGCGCAGCTTGGCATCGAGCTCGGCCAATTCCATACGGGTGTTGACCCCCAGCACCTCGTTGGAATCCTCGGCCGCCGTAGCCATCACCTTTTCCCCAACGTCGCCGAGAATGGCCGCCATATCGGTCAGGTAAAACTCTTTCGCCTTGTTCTCCGGCTTGAGCCGGTCGATGTGCTGGAACAGAGGCTTGGTCGCAAAAGCGTAAATCCCCGAGTTCACCTCGCGCTGCTCGCCTTCGTCGTCGCGCAGTGATTTTTGCTCCACGATGCGCTCCAGCTCGTCCGTCGGGCGGCCGTGCAGCGTGCGACGAAAGACCCGCCCATAACCTGTGGGATCGTCGGGCCGGGCGGTCAGCACGGTCATCGCCGCATCGCCGCTGATATGAAAGTCGCGGACGCGCTCGATGGTCTCCGGCCGAATCAGCGGCACATCCCTGACAGCACCAGCACATGCGCGAAACTCTTGCAACGCGCTGCGCGCCTGCATCATGGCGTGTCCGGTGCCAAGCTGCTCGGTCTGGCGGACGAAGTTAATACCTGTGGAACGCAGCGCCGCTTCAACCCGGTCAGCTTCATGGCCGATGATGGCAAAGATGTTCTGCGGCGCGACCACCCGGGTGGCGGCAGCTACGACATGCGCCAGCAGCGGCTTTCCGCCGATCTCGTGCAGCACCTTGGGGTGACGCGATTTGAGCCGCGTGCCTTTGCCGGCAGCAAGAATGGCGACGGCGAACATGAAGTCAGGCTGGTCGGGAGAGTCAGAGCTCTGGTTGGCCATGATGTTCCGTTCTCGTTGGGGGATTACGACTTGCTTCGCGAGGCGACTACAGGAGTTTCGCGCACTTCCATCATAAGCCGAAGCAGGTCATGCGCAACGTTGCGGGTATTATGGCGGGCGATCAGCCCGTCGGGCATGCGCATCTCTTCCACCAGGTAGTCGCCCAGGATCGGCTTCACCCCGAGCTGCTCGATCTTCTGCAAATCGACTTCGATGGGAGACTGAAGCTGCTCCGCATATTTCTGCACCAGCGGCTCAGACGCCGGCGTGCTGTTGACCAGCGCGTATTCGAAGAACTGGTGCCGCGCGTGTTTGTACAGGGCGCGGATGTGGTCGGACGCCGTCAAATCCAGGCTCTCGTTGGCCTGCGTCATCAGGTTGCAGACGTAAACCTTGGTCGCGCGCGAGGCTTGGATAGCCTTTGACACATCGCGCACCAGCAGATTGGGCACCAGGCTGGTGAACAGCGAGCCCGGCCCCACGGTGATGAGGTCCGCTTTCTCGATGGCCTCCAGCGTTACCGGCAGCGGCTTGGCGTTGGCAGGCGCCATGCGCAACTCAACGATGCGGCGATCGCTGGCGGTGATGCTGGTTTCCCCGCGAACGATCGAACCGTCGTCCATTACGGCATACAGCTGAGGGTTGCTGCACGTGGTAGCGGGATAGATATTGCCGCGGGTGGCGAGAATGGCAGCCGAGAGCTCGACCGCCTTGCTGAAGTCTCCCGTCACTTCGGCCAGGGCCGACAAAAACAGATTGCCGAAGCTGTGTCCTCCCAGGCCTTCGCCGGCCTTGAAGCGATAGCGAAAGAGCTTGGAGAGCAGCGCTTCGTCCTCCGCGAGCGCAACGATGCAGTTGCGGACATCGCCGGGCGCCGGCATGTTGAGCTCCCGGCGCAGCCGCCCGCTGGAGCCGCCATCATCGCTGACCGTCACCACCGCGCTCAACTGCGTGATGAACGGTAGATCGGGATCCTTCTCAGCTTCGCCGGGCAGGCAGACGTATTGCTTCAGTCCGTGAAGCAGGGTGGAGAGCCCGGTGCCGCCTCCCATGGCGACGACCCTGAGCGCTCGCGAGTCTTCCAGCTGGCGTGCAGTCGGCATGAATAGCGATTTGTGCGCCTTAGAAGTGCCAGTTCTCGGAGTCAGACGGCAATTCAGCGCTGGTATCAGGATAAAGCAGTTCGGTAAAGCGGGGGTCGTCAGCCAAGCCTTTGAAATCGGAATCGTTGCGCGCCTGGAAGCGATTTCCTGGCTTCAGCCGTATTGCTTCGTTCAGGCTGGTGATGGACTCCGGGAAGTGGCCCATCAGGCAGTTCAACGCCGCCATGCCGTACCAGATGTAGTCAAGCTGCGGATACTTCTTGATCAGGATCTCGAAATTCTCGCGCGCCGCCAGGTAGTCGCCCATGTTCATCAGCGAGATGGAGTAGTCATATTGCTCTTCTGCCGTCTTGAAGTGGTTGGAAGCGTGGTTCAGGTGCTGGTTGCAGGTATTGAGGTGGACAGCAGCCCGATCCGACAGCTCGGGACTGGCGCCTCCTACCACCTTTTCAAAACATGTTTTGGCCCGATCGTACTTGTGAGTCTGCATCGCCTTCAGGCCTGCTTCGTAGCTTTGAACGGCCTGTGCGAACCGTGGATCCTCAGAGACCTTCGTTGGTTTGCTCATGCCAGACTTGTCCGAACCCTTCATGGATGCCAATCGCGTGTCCACATTCCGGTTAGCAGGAGCCCGCTTGGGAGCGGCTGCGGGTTTCTTGTTCATTCAGTCTGTCCCAGTCGGGTGGGTTCAATGCTGAACCCATCGAGCACAGGGCCTTGATAGGAATCAGATCTACTGATTAGATGGAGATTCTTACCCGCAACCGTATCCCACGTCAACTGACCTAAGTGACAGCGCCTGGCTAGTCCTTCTTTGCGGCTTCGTCGAGGTCGATTGATTTCCAATCTCCCTGGATGATTCCAGCCCGAATCTGCGCCGGCTTTTTCCCCAGCTTGGTCTGCTCGTAGGCGTAAAACACCTCTTTCATGCAGATCCCACAGTGAGCTCCGTGAGCGCTCTCGTAACAGGTATGCAGACTCTTGTGTCCGATGCGTTCGCAATAGCAGTAGCACGGAAGCTGATTTATCACACCCGGGATCTTGGCTGCCAACTGATAGGCGCGGACCTGGTAGGGCTGGCTGAAGAGCTCGCCCACGCGCTGGTCTTCCGGCATGATGGGCTTTACTTCTCCCGACTTGGGCGGCGCCGTGTTGTAGGCCGGGACATGATCTCCCTGGGCAAAGGCCATCACCGCCAGTGCGGAGATACCCGCAACCATTGCTAATTTGCGCATCCGGAAACCTCTCGGCGATATTCTATATGGAAACCGGACCGGCCCGGGGGTGTAGCATAAGGCGGGCTGGCGCTGCAGTCGAAGCCCTCCTATTCGTGCGACGATTTTCTGACGAACATCGGTCGCCCCGAGCCGTCTAAGACAAAAGCTGCCTTCTGACGTCTGACACTGAAATTATGGACAGAGAGCAAAACCAAGCCGCTGTGCGTGGAAACTTCGCCGTCGCCGTGGATCCCGCACCTGCGCCTCGCCGTGACGGACCGCTGCTCACCACGTGGTTGCGTGACGTCGTTATCTCTCTGATAGTTTCCATTCTGTTCATCATCTTCCTGTATCAGCCGGTAAAGGTCGAAGGCACCAGCATGATGCCCACGCTGGCCGATCAGGAACGCGTCTTCATCAACAAGTTCGTCTACAAACTGGAGCCGATTCATCGCGGCGATGTGGTGGTGTTTCGTTATCCGCGGGATGTCTCCAAGAGCTACATCAAGCGCGTAATCGCTGTGGAGGGCGACCGCGTCCGCATTGAGGACGGCCTGGTTTATGTGAACGACGCGCCGCTTCCTGAGCCTTATGTTCCAGAAGCCTACTGGGACACGCGCTCATATCCTGAGACCGTGGTGCCCCAGCATGCCTATTTCGTGCTGGGCGACCATCGCAACCTGTCGAACGACAGCCGCGACTTCGGCCCGGTCAAAGAACAGTACATCTACGGCAAAGCTGTCTTCGGATACTGGCCTTTCGACAAGCTGGGCAAACTGCACTAGGTTCAGCAAGCAAATCTGAATCGTTCTTTGAAGGGGCGCACCTTCAGGTGCGCCGGACTGGCCGCAACAAAGATTTGGGCTTCAGCCCCTGAGGGAATACCTTGCTTCGTCGAATTGCGATGTTGGTCTTTTTGACCTTACTCGCTGTAATCGCCGTTGCAGCCGACCGCGATCCCCAGCCCTTGCTGCAGGCCGACCGCGAATTCGCCAAAGCCACTGCGGAAAAGGGTGTCGATGGATGGATGGCCTACATGGCTCCCAATGCGGTGGATCTTACGGACGGGCCGCTGGTTGGCCTGGACCAGATTCGCGCCAGCATGACTAAACAGTTCAAGCTTCCGGGGATGAAGATGAGTTGGTCACCTCTAAAAGCTGAGCTCCTGGACAGCGGCGATGTTGGCTACACGGTGGGCCGGTACGAGGTTTCCTATCTCGATGACAATGGAAAACCAACAGGCAGGCGCGGTTCTTACCTCACCACCTGGCAAAAACAGAAGGACGGCTCATGGAAGGTAGTTTCTGACATCGGAGCGCCCGACAAATAGCGCTGAGGTTCTGGTAAAATCGGTAAAATCCACTCCCCGGAGTAACAATGCAAGCAATCCTTGCGCTGGAAGACGGACGGCTCTTCCAAGGCAAAGGCTACGGCGCAAAAGGCGAATGCTACGGCGAAGTCGTTTTTAATACTTCCATCACCGGATACCAGGAGATCTTCACCGATCCCTCGTACGCCGGACAGATAGTCGTTCTCACCAATCCTGAAATCGGCAACTACGGCACCAACTCCGACGACAACGAGGCCACGCGCCCGTATATCGAAGGCCTGATCGTGCGCGAGTTTTCGCGTGTCAGCTCCAACTGGCGCTCGCAAGAGGTCGCCGAAGAATATCTGGAGCGCTACAAGATTCCTGTGCTGGGCGAAATCGATACCCGCGCCCTGGTGCGGCATCTGCGCGATAACGGCGTCATGCGCGGAGTGGTATCGACGCTGGAAAGCGATCCCGAGAAGCTGGTCGCCAAAGCGCGCTCGATTCCAAAGATGGATGGCACCGACCTCGCGAAGGAAGTCACCACGCCGCGCGTCTATGAATGGGATGAGGGCATTCGCTCGTACGAGCCGACGGAAATTGTCGGCGTGAAAGACGGCCCCCCCAAACATCACGTCGTCGCCTACGACTACGGCATCAAGCACAACATTCTGCGCCGCCTGGTCGGCGAATGTTGTCGCGTGACCGTGGTTCCGGCAACGACCAGCGCCGAAGACGTGCTGGCGATAAAGCCCGACGGCGTCTTTCTGTCGAACGGCCCTGGCGATCCCGAACCTGTCACTTATGCGCAGGAAAACATTCGCCGCATGATGGGCAAGGTTCCCATCTTCGGCATCTGCCTTGGGCACCAGCTGATCGGCCTCGCGCTGGGCGGCAAGACCTACAAGCTGCGCTTCGGGCATCACGGCGGCAACCATCCGGTGAAGCAGATGACGACCGGCAAGATCGAGATCACGGCGCACAATCACAACTTCGCCGTCGATCCCGATTCGCTGAAGCAAAGCGAAGTCGACCTGACGCACATCGACCTGAACGACAACACTCTGGAAGGCCTGCGCCACCGCTCGCTGCCGCTCTTCAGCGTGCAATATCACCCGGAAGCCGCGCCCGGCCCCCACGACTCGCACTACCTGTTCAAAGATTTTGTGAAGATGATGGAGGAGTGGAAGGGGAGTAAGTCCTAGCATGCCACGCCGCAACGACATCGCGAAGATTCTCATTATCGGCTCTGGCCCCATCGTTATCGGGCAGTCGGCCGAGTTCGACTACTCCGGCGCGCAGGCTTGCAAGGCGCTCAAGTCCGAAGGCTACGAGGTGGTGCTGGTCAACTCCAATCCGGCCACCATCATGACCGATCCCGAGATGGCCGACCGCACTTACATCGAGCCGCTCACCCGCACCTATCTGGAAGAAATTCTCCGCGTCGAAGCCGAGATGCTTCGCGAGAGCGGCCGCCCCGGCATCTTCGCCGTGCTGCCGACCGTCGGCGGACAGACCGCGCTCAACCTGGCCGTTGAATTGGCCGACAACGGCAGTTCTGGAAAAGTATGGCGCGCAGCTCATCGGAGCGCAGCTTGGCGCGATCAAGAAAGGCGAAGATCGTCTGCTGTTCAAAGATGCGATGACGCGCATCGGCCTCGAAGTCCCGAAGTCGTCGCTGGTCAACAATCTGAAAGACGGCATCGACTTCAGCAGCAAAATCGGCTTCCCGGTAATTCTTCGTCCATCGTTCACGCTCGGCGGAACCGGCGGCGGCATCGCCTACAACCGCGAAGAGCTGCTCGAACTGCTGGCCCGCGGACTCGATCTCTCGCCCGTCCATGAAGTTCTGCTCGAAGAGTCTGTGCTCGGCTGGAAGGAATACGAGCTCGAGCTGATGCGCGACGTTAACGACAACGTCATCGTTGTCTGCTCCATCGAAAACTTCGATCCCATGGGCGTACACACCGGCGATTCCATCACCGTCGCTCCGGCGCAGACGCTCACCGATCGCGAATACCAGGCCATGCGCGATGCAGCCATCGCCGTCATCCGCGAGATCGGGGTCGAGACCGGCGGTTCGAACATTCAGTTCGCCGTCGATCCCCATAACGGGCGCATGGTAGTCATCGAGATGAACCCGCGCGTCTCGCGCTCCTCGGCGCTGGCGTCGAAAGCCACGGGCTTCCCCATCGCCAAGATCGCCGCCAAGCTTGCCGTGGGCTACACGCTCGACGAGATCACCAACGACATCACGCGCAAGACGCCTGCGTGTTTCGAGCCAACACTCGACTACGTTGTCGTCAAGATTCCCAAGTGGCAGTTCGAGAAGTTCCCCGGCGCTGACGAATCGCTCGGCCCGCAGATGAAGTCGGTCGGCGAAGTGATGGCCATCGGGCGCACTTTCAAGCAGGCGCTGCTGAAGGGCATTCGCTCGCTGGAAACCGGCAAGAGCATCAACGCCGAGAAGATTGAGCCGCGCATCCTCACCAAGCGCCTGGTCACGCCGCATCCCGAGCGCCTGCAATACATCCGCTACGCGCTGGAGACAGGGATGAGCGTGCGCGAGATCCAGCAGATGACCGAGATCGACGCCTGGTTCCTGCATCAGCTCAAGGAGATCGCCGACGAGCAGGCGCGGCTCAGCAAGGGCGGACTCGGCCTGTTCGAGAAATCAGAGTTGCGCAACCTTAAGCGGATGGGCTTCTCCGACTCACGCCTGGCGATGTCGATGCAGGTTGAGGAAGGCAAGGCTTCTTCAGAGAAGGTGCACCAGCTTCGCAAGCAGCATGGCGTAACGCCGGTGTACAAACGCGTCGACACCTGCGCCGCCGAATTCGAAAGCTTCACGCCCTATCTGTACTCGACTTACGAAGAAGAAGACGAGGCGGCGCCGACCGATCGCAAGAAGGTCATGATTCTGGGCAGCGGGCCCAACCGCATCGGTCAGGGCATCGAGTTCGACTACTGCTGCTGCCACGCTGCGTTCGCGCTGCGCGATGATGGCTTCGAGACCATCATGGTGAATTGCAATCCTGAGACCGTCTCGACCGACTACGACACCAGCGACCGCCTCTACTTCGAGCCGCTGACCTTCGAAGACGTGATGGCAGTGTACGAACACGAAGCATCGGGCGGAGCGCAGATCGGCGTTATCGTACAGTTCGGTGGACAGACGCCGCTGAACCTCGCGCTGCGTCTGAAAGCCGCCGGCGTGCCCATCATCGGTACCTCGCCTGAGAACATCGACCTCGCAGAAGATCGCAAGCGCTTCGGCAAGCTGCTGGAGGAGCTCGATATCCCGCAGCCGCCGGGCGCAACCGCTGCAAGCGTTGAAGAAGCCGTGGCCAACGCGAAGCAAGTTGGGTATCCCGTGCTGGTGCGGCCTTCATACGTGCTGGGCGGACGCGCCATGGTGATCTGCTACGACGATGCCTCGGTCGAGCAGTACATGCGCGAGGCAGTCGAGTACTCGCAGGACCGTCCGGTGCTGATCGACCACTTCCTGGAATCAGCCACCGAGGTTGACGTTGACGCGCTGAGCGACGGTAAAGACGTTGTCATTGCCGGCATCATGCAGCACATCGAAGAGGCCGGAATTCACTCCGGCGACTCGTCATGCGTGTTGCCCTCGGTCGACATTCCGCAGCACGTGTTGAAGACCCTGCGCGAATACACCTTCCGGCTGGCGCGCGAGCTCAACGTCATCGGACTGATGAACGTGCAGTACGCCATCCAGCGCGACAAGGTGTTCGTCATCGAAGTTAATCCCCGCGCCTCTCGTACCGTGCCGTATGTGTCGAAGGCCACCGGCGTCCCAGTGGCTAAGATTGCCGCTCGCCTGATGACTGGCCGCAAGCTGCGCGAATTCCTGCCCGACAACATCGAGCGCGCCTCCGACCTCGATACCGGCAGCTTCTATTACGTGAAGTCGCCCGTCTTCCCCTGGGGCAAGTTCCCCGGCGTCGATACCGTGCTAGGGCCGGAGATGAAATCCACTGGCGAAGTGATGGGCGTTGCCGAAACCTTCGGCGAGGCATTCGCCAAGGCGCAGCTCGCCGCCGGACAGATGCTGCCGACCTCGGGCCGTGTCTTCCTCAGTGCCAACGACCGTGACAAGCCATACATCGCGGAAGTTGCGGCTCGCTTCGTCGAACTCGGCTTCAGCCTGGTCGCCACGCATGGCACGGCGAAGCTCATCGAAGATGCAGGCCTGCAAGTCGAGCGCGTTTACAAAGTGAAAGAAGGGCGGCCAAACGTCGTGGACCTGATCAAGGGCGAGCGCATTCATCTCATCGTCAACACGCCGCATGGCATCGAGCCCTGGTTTGACGAGAAGGCGATTCGTCGCGCCGCGGTCACCGCGCGCATTCCGACCATCACCACGCTATCTGCCGCACGCGCCGCCTGCGATGGCATCGCGGCGTTACAACGCGGCGAAGCTACGGTGTATGCCTTGCAGCAGCTCCACGCCGAGCGTATCGCAGCTGCGCGATAGTCACGAACAAGAGGGCTCGCTTTTATTCTCCGTCCCGCAGGGACATCAGAGGTTAGCCCGGCGCTTCAGCGCCGGGAAGTCTCATAAGTACAATGGTGAGCCGGCTTCAGCCGGCGGCACCGCTCCCGAGCCATTCGCTCTTGGGCCACCCAATCCGTTGGACCGCCAATCTCCCAGCTCCGCAGGAGCGACTCAGCGTAGCCCAGCGTGGAGCGAAGCGGAACGGTGGGTTGGGCCGTCTCGAATCTTCCGGCCCCGGGCAGGGGCTCCGCAGTCCGCAACGCTGACTTCCCAACTAATTGCGTTTTCGCTAATTGATAGTGGCTACCTCCTCGCGCTGATTGCTACCTCCCATTACCGGTGTCATCCCGAGCCCGCCTTGGCGAGCGAGGGAATCTGCAGTCCGCCGTCCTCGGCAGGGCACCGCTCTTCCTGTAATCTGAATTCAGCCGCCTCGGTCGAACGTTGCCGCGTCAGCATCAAACCTTATCTATGGAGAAAACGGAGCCGGAAAATTCTGAGCTTGAGGCACTTCGCTCAGAGTTACAGGAAGAAAAACGCGAATTCGCGGTGCCGGGCTCGAAGAAATCGAAGCTGGCGGTAGCTACGCGGGCGCTCCGGCATCGCAATTTTCAGCTCTTCTTCTCCGGCCAGCTCATTTCCCTCGTCGGCACCTGGATGGACACGGTTGCCGAATCCTGGCTGGTCTATCGCCTTACCGGCTCGGCACTGCTGCTGGGCACGGTCGCATTTTGCAACCAGATTCCAGTATTCCTCTTCGCTCCCATCGGCGGCATCGTTGCCGATCGCTACAACCGTCACCGCATCATCATCGCAACCCAGGCGCTCTCCATGGTGGTGGCGTTCATTCTCGCCGTGCTCACCCTCACTCACCGCATTCAGGTCTGGCAAATCATGGTGCTGGCGGCCGCGGGCGGCATCATCAATGCCTTCGATATCCCTGCCCGCCAGGCGTTCCTTATTGAAATGGTTGGACGCGAAGACCTGCTCAACGCCATCGCGCTGAATTCGTCGATGTTCAACGGTGCCCGCATCATCGGCCCGGCGGTGGCCGGAATCGTTGTCGCTGCGGTAGGCGAAGGCTGGTGCTTCATGGCCAACAGCCTGAGCTACATCGCAGTCATCACGGGGCTGCTGCTGATGAAGTTGCCCCCGCGCGTCGAACGCCTGCGCGAGACCTCGCCCATGCAAGAGATCATTGACGGCTTCAAGTTCGTCAAGAACGCCACACCCATCCGCGCGATTCTGCTTATGCTCGGCCTGATCAGCCTGGTAGGAATGCCTTACGCGGTGCTCATGCCGGTGTTCGCCGCGCAAATCCTGCATGGCGGCGCCCGGGCGCTTGGCATCCTGATGGGCGCGACCGGCGTAGGTGCGCTGCTCGGAGCGGTGAGCCTGGCGGCGCGTGTCGGAGTCAAAGGCCTGGGCAAGCTGATTGCGATTTGTGCTGCGGGATTCGGCGTGGCGCTGATTGCGTTCTCGTTCTCGCGCGTGTTCTGGCTGTCCGCGCTGCTGCTTATCCCGGTCGGCTTTTGCATGATGGTACAGATGGCGTCGTCGAATACGCTGGTGCAGTCGATGGTGCCCGACTCGATGCGCGGACGCGTGATGTCCGTCTACTCCATGATGTTTATGGGCATGGCTCCCTTTGGCGGCTTCTTCGCCGGCGCCCTCGCCCATCACATCGGCGCTCCTTACACCGTCGCCATCGGCGGAGTGGCCTGCATCGTGGGTGCTGGCGTATATGCCATGTATCTGCCGAAGATCCGCGGCGCGGCCCGCGAGCTGATCCTGGCGCAGGGCATGACCGCCGGAGTTCCAGTGCAGGAAGTGACGCGACAAGGAGCGTGAGGAACTAGTTGTCAGTAGTCAGTTGTCGGAAAGACGGGTGTCAGGTTTTACGTATCGGCTATCAGAAAACGTTTCTGCTATAAACTCTGATACCTGATACCTGACACCTACCCATGACTGCTGAAACCGCGCCCACCACGACGAACGCTGCCCAGCAACCCACCGCCTACGTCGGCACCTCGGGATGGTCGTACACCATCTGGAGGCCCGACTTCTATCCCAGGAACGTCGCGTCGAAGAACTTTCTAAACTATTATGCGACGCAACTCAACGCTGTCGAGGTGAACTTCACCTTCCGCATGCGACTGCAGGAGAAGACCGCCCTCGGCTGGATGGCTGCCGTCAATCCAAACTTTCGCTTCGCGCTAAAGGCGAACCAGTTCATCACCCACATCCGGCGTCTGAACAACGCTGAAGAGCCGCTACAGCGTTTCCTCGCGACCTTGCAACCCTTCGGGAACCAGCTCGGTCCAGTGCTCTTCCAGCTTCCGCCTAATCTGAAATGCGACGTTGGACTGTTGCGCAACTTCCTCTCGCTGTTCCCAAAGAACTTCCGCTCGGCCTTCGAATTTCGTCACCAGTCGTGGTTCAGCGACGAAGTCTATACCGCACTTCGCGACTGCAATGCTGCTCTCTGCATTTCCGAAACCGAAAAGCTGACCACGCCGGAAGTGCACACCGCCAGTTACGCGTATTTCCGCCTGCGCGAGGTGAGCTATTCCGCCGACGACCTGAAAACGATTGCGGCAAGAATCGAGCGCGTTCTCGGACAAGGTCTCGACACTTACGTTTTCTTCAAGCACGAGGAAGACCCAAAGAGCGCGCTGGATGCGGTGAGCCTCCTGCAAAACCTTGTTAGAGCGCACTAAAACCGAATCAAACTCACCCCTAAACGGGCTATTTCGGTCTCAAGTGAAGATTTCCGGCCTTAAGTTGGGGGCCTACGAGGGCCTTTTTTTGCCACGCGGCGTGATTTTCCGTCGCGGCTCGACAGGGCGTCGCGACCGAAAACAGGTACCAAACACCCCCTTTTTAACCTCGAAATAAGGCGGCTTTAGAGCAGTTTTGCCGACTTTAAGGTCGATTTGCTGCACTCTTAGCGCGATTCAAACTACGTTATGCTTGGTTCATGCGGGTTAGGGTGGTGTATTTCGGCATCTTGCGCGACATGGCCGGTCACGAGAACGAATCCGTCGAACTGGCCGACGGAGCGCGCCTCGCCGAACTCTATTCTGATCTGCAGCAGCGCATCCCCGGCCTCAGCAAATTCGCAAACTCCATCGCTCTGTCGATTAACTACGAATACTCGACTCTCGACGCGCCGCTACGCGACGGTGACGAAGTCGCGTTGCTGCCGCCAGTCAGCGGAGGAGCAGGCGACTCGAGCGAAAGCGCGGCACTCCACACCAGCCTGGTGCGAGAGCCGATCAACGCAGAGCAAATCGCCCGCGAGATGAAAGCTGCGGAAGACGGTGCAGTTATTGTTTTCGACGGAATTGTGCGCAATCACTCACGCGGGCGGCGCACGCGGTATTTGGAATACAGCGCGTACGAGCCGATGGCCGCAGCCGAGCTGGAGAAGCTGGCGCAAGCGGCGCTGGCCAACTATCCCGTGCGCGACGTGCGTATTGTGCACCGATTGGGCACGTTGCAGATTGGCGAGACCAGCGTACTGATCGTGGTCGCCTCGGCGCATCGCGCGGCAGCATTCGACGCGGCCCGCTGGATTATTGATACCCTTAAGAAGACGGTTCCCATCTGGAAGAAAGAGGTCTTCGAGGACGGAGCGGTGTGGGCCGACGGCGAGCCGTTCCCGCCGGAAATTTCGATTTCTACCGATGGCACGTCAAAGTAGCAGGAATTGGGTTTACTCCGCAGGAATGCAATCACCCCTTAAAGCTTTTCCGGCTTTCAAACCGACGCTCAGCGCGCTGGCGACGGCGATGCTCATGCTGACCTCGACATGGTGCGCGGCGCAAATCGGGGTTGTTCATCGTCCGCCGACGGGCGCAAATCCGCCTGCAGCTCAGAGTTCGCAAGCAACACCATCAGGCGGTGCCGACTCAGGCGCGAGTTCAGCAGACGATGGTTCCACGACCTTTCGGGTGAACGTGAAGCTGGTCAACATATTTGCTACCGTGACCGATAGCTCGGGCGCTCCGGTGGCGTCGCTGAAGCAGGACGATTTCCAGATTTTCGAGGATGGCATTCCGCAGAAGATCGCGACGTTTTCCCGCGAGTCGGAATTGCCGCTGTCAATTGTGCTGGCGGTTGATACCAGCCTGAGCACCAAGTCCGATCAAAAGCTGGAGCTGGAATCGGCGCGGCGGTTTTCCAAGGCTATCCTGCGTCCCATCGACGGCGTGTCGCTGTTTGAGTTCAGCGAAATCGTTGACCAACTGACGCCCTTCACCTCGGACCTGCGTGTGCTCGACAAGGGCATCAGCCGGGTGCGGACTGGAGCGGCGACCGCGTTGTACGACATGCTGTATCTAGGCGCAGACGCCCTGGAGCAGCGGCGCGGCCGCAAGGTGATGGTGGTGATCACGGACGGTGGCGACACCATGAGTAAGGTCAGCTACCAGGAAGCGGTGCGCGAGGCACAGGAGGCGGAAGCGATTGTTTACAGCATCATCATTGTGCCTATCGAGAACAGCGCCGGACGCGATACCGGCGGCGAGCACGCGCTGATTCAGCTTTCGCGCGACACCGGCGGGAAGTACTACTACGCCAGCGGACTGGAACAGCTGGACGGCGCATTTCGCAAGATCAGCGAGGAGCTGCGAACGCAGTATTTGATTGGGTATTACCCAACAGCCCGCCTCTCCAGTTCGGACTTCCGCAAAATAGAAATCAAAGTCGTCGCCAATACTCCGGATTATCCGAATCCTGCGGAGCTCCAAGTGCGCGCCCGCAGCGGGTATTACACAATGCCTTCGAAGTGAATGCGAACTGAGGCGGACTCAGAGAACTTTGGGAACTCTACTGTGGTGGGAAACGAAGAGAAGGTAGAGATGTAAACAGCGAGGCCCGATGCCGAGGTGGCAACCTGCTGCAATCGAGCCTCACGTGGATTTCGCAGAACCCCCTAGTCCTGCGTAGGCTTTCGCCTTTGAGCGCCGGCAACCCCGAAGTTGGCCGCAACCCAAACTACTGCTTAACATTGCACGTGGGCTACCACCTTTTCAGATAACCTAACCGCTTTGTTTGCAATGCTCGCATACTGGCCTTGTTCCTGCGTATTTGGATTTCTGTAGCGGCTCTGGTTGGCAACTACAACTTCTGGGAGGCGGCGCGTCGGCGAGCGCCGAAAACGTGCCCTCTTGTACCCTAAAAGGGCGGTAAACTGACAGCCTGTTTCGGCCAATTGCAGAAGGAGTAACTCATGGCTCCCACCCTGGGTAATGGAAAAATTTGTTACGTCGAAATGCCCGCCACCGACATTGAGAAATCGGCTGCGTTTTATCAGCGGGTCTTCGGTTGGAACCTCCGCAAGCGCGGAGACGGCACTACGGCTTTCGATGATGGCGTGGGCGAGGTCAGCGGAGTGTGGGTTGTTGGCCGTCCGCCGAGCGTTACCCCGGGGCTGCTGTTTTACATAATGGTCGACAACGCCGAGGCGACGGTCAAGGCAATCGTGGCGAACGGCGGCGAGATGGTGCAGGCCATCGGCGGCGATGCGCCGGAAATTACGGCCAGATTTCGTGATCCCGGCGGGAATGTGATTGGGATTTACCAGGAACGAGGGGCGTAAGGGATGGGTGTCAGGTGTCAGAAGAGAAGCTATCAGCTCTCAGCTGTCAGCCTTCAGTTAAAAACTTAAAAGGTAAGAACGCAGGCGGCGCTGTTGGTCGAATTACGCCTTTAGCTGAGAGCTGACAGCTGAGAGCTAGTGGCGGTTAGCGCGCATTGCCTTTCAGAAAGTCTGCGCTAAGTCGGCCGATTCGTCCTCCCGGTCCGACGGCAAACGGCGGTGAGACGGCATTCCACTTGCCGTCATCGAGACGCTGCCAGGTTTTGCCCTCGTCGCGCGAAATGTCTGACCCGTTGGTTCCGGCGGCGATCCAGAGCTTCGCTTCCGCATACCACGCCACGGCGGAGCGATAACCGTGCGGCGACTTGGTCGCAGCAGTCCAGTGGCGGCCGCCGTCATTGGTCCAGGCCGCGGTGCGCGTGGCGTCGTCGGGCTTCTTGTAGTCGCCGCCGACTACGACTCCATGCTTCAGATCGCGAAATGCGATAGAAAACGCGCCTGAGGATTCTGTGCTTCCAGTTAGCGGTACAGGCACTGCAAGGCAGTCGCGCTTGCCATCGTTGTAGGCCAGCAGCGGCGACAGCAGGGCGCGCGGGCCACCTTTGCCTCCGGTGGCAATGATGTAACGCCCCGGCCCGAAGGCGAACTACCATGGAGTTGCTGGCGGCGAATCCGCCTTCGTCAGCGCGCGCCGCACAGGATTTCTTGTCTGGTTGCCAACCGCTTGCCCCCACCACAATGTAGGTAGCAAATCGACCATTCACAGGATCGCCGACGAGGATCCCCGTATTCGACTGCGTAAACGAAGCCGTCCTGGGCGGAAGGGCACCGGTCTTGAATGCAATGGCGTCCCAGAAACCATCTTTATCCGCGTTTCTGGCCTGCTCCGTCCAGTGCGCGCAGCCATCGTTGGTGAGATATACGCGCGATTGGTCGCCCGGCCCGGAAGACAAAATCATTGCGACCTCGGCACTCCACGCCCAGACGCCGCGGAAGTCGAGTTTCTCGGCGCCTGCCGGAGTCGCGCAGCGCTGCCAATGCGCTCCGCCGTCCTGGGTTCGCAGAACGGTGCCGTCGGTTCCAGATGCCCACGCCACCGAATCGCTCACCGCATGAATGCCGCGCAAGCTGGCGGTGGAATGGGAATCCTGCATTTGGAATTGAGCTATGGCTGGTGCGATGGAAAGCATCGTCGCCACAACAAAGCCGAAGATGCGGCGGTAAGAGGGCATGGCCCACATCCTAGCAATAACCTGCCGTGCTCATGGGGGTCTCTCTCGCACGCTTACCCGGCGTTGAAACCCGGGCTAAGCTCCGATGTCCCCTGCGGGCACGAGAGTGTTGATGGTTGCACGTGGTTTCCAGCAAGGATGCGCTTGCTCATCTGCCCAAGACGCGCAAATGCGGGCGAACGGCGGTCGATGATTCTCGAATCCCACCCAAATCCAAACGAAGGGTTGAGCGGGTCACCGAGCCGTCGATGACTCTCGCCGTTTGTCAGAAAGAGGACATCCGTCGTCGGTGAAAACAGAGTCAAAAAGCCCCACCCCGCCAGACGAGGGCGGAATGGGGCACCCAGAGCTTCGATCCCACTCGATCCAAATGATTATTGAGAGTGGCACCCGTCGTCCCAACCGAAGAGTGGGGCATTTACTTCGACAACCCCGGCCACCGTTTATCTGCCGCAGAGAGGTTGCGGGTTTGGCATAATCAAGGTGCTCTGGCAGTAAGCCGCTCGCCGTTGGTATGGGCGTGCGGCCCGCAAAGGCAGCTCTCAGGTTCACGCGTTCCGGTCATCCGTACGCGGGTAATGTTTGCCTGGGCTCCGTCAAAGGCGACATGACCAACCGGAAGCGGCGTGGCCCGGGGAAACGGCCATCGGCCAGCATGACATTTGTTTCCACCGCCTTTACGCCAACTCCGAACCGACGGCTCAATGAGCTGATCGGATTTCTGGCGCTGGTCTCCGCGACTCTCCTTGTCCTCTCGCTGGTTTCGTATTCGCCGCTCGACGCCTCATGGAATACGGCGGCTGCTCCGCCGGCTTCGCAGCCGGCACACAACTGGATCGGGCCGGTCGGCGCCATCGTCAGCGATCTTGCGCTGCAGATTTTCGGCGTCTCGATTTTCCTGATCCCCGTCTTTCTGGTTCTTTACGCGCTGCGCTGGTTTCGCTCGCGGCCCATCAGCTCGCCGATTGCGAAGAGCGCGGGCGCAGCATTCCTGGTGGTGTTCGCCTCAGGGCTCATCGGACTGCTTCCGTGGCAATTCAAGTTGCGCGGCGCCGTACCGGCAGAAGGTTTGCTGGGCCGCATTGTTGCCGACGGACTGATTCACTACTTGAACGTCGTCGGCGCATACCTGGTGTGCCTGGCGGCTATCGCGGTAGCGCTGTATCTTTCAACCGCGTTCTCGTTCGGAGCGATCCAGATCTGGTCGAAGAGTCGCCTGTCGTTTGCCTACGCCGCGGCTGACCGCTTTGCCGACTGGAAGGCCGAACGCGTGCGCCGTCGCGCCGCCAAGGACCTGGAAAAGAAGCGTGCGGCAGCGGCAAACGCTAAGCCTGTCGTGACCGCGCAGCTGGTTCCGCGCCGCGCCGTCGAACAGCCAGTCGCAGCGCCGACGGTGGAAGAGTTTCTGCCTGCTCCTCCGCCGCCCCCGGCGGCACCCGTGCCCGCGGAGAATTTTCTCAGCGGGATTGATCGCGAATTTGAAGACGCGGCAGCTCCACCGCTGCGGCCAATTCCGGTACCCAAGCCCGTCGCAGCTCCTGAGGCCGAAGCCACTGCCGGATGCTGAGGCGATCGCGGTTGGCTCGCGTGCCGACAGCGTGCCGCACGGCAAGACCACGATGCCCCGCATTGCCGGCGGATACAAGTTGCCGTCCACCACGTTGCTGCACCGCGCCGACGAACGGAGCGCAGTCAATGAGGAGGAGCTGAAGAACCTGGCCATCGTGCTTCAGGAAAAATGCGGCGAGTTTGACGTGCGCGGCACGGTCTCGCAAATCAATCCTGGCCCGGTGGTGACGACCTTTGAGTTCAAGCCCGAGGCCGGTATCAAATACAGCCGGGTTACGGGACTGAGCGACGACCTGTGCCTGGCGCTGCGCGCCGAAAGCATCCTGATCGAGCGCATGGCGGGCAAGTCAACAGTCGGCATCCAGGTACCGAACCATGAGCGCGAAACCATCTGGCTGCGTGAAGTAGTCGAGGCGCGCGAGTTTCTGGGCTCGAAGTCAAAGCTGACTCTGGCGCTGGGTAAGGACATCAATGGCCGCATCGTTACTGCCGATCTGAATGCCATGCCGCACCTGCTGATCGCCGGTTCTACCGGATCGGGCAAGAGCGTGGCTATCAACGCCTTCATCATGTCGGTGCTGTACAAGGCGACGCCCGACGAGGTGAAGCTGATCCTGGTCGATCCTAAGCGGCTGGAGCTGGGCAATTATGAAGGCGTGCCGCATCTGCATACGCCGATCATCACCGAGCCCAAGCTGGCGTCGAATGCGCTGCGCAACGCCGTGCGCGAGATGGAGCGGCGACTGAAGGTTCTGGCAGAAAAAGGCGTGCGCAATATCGACCAGTACAACCGGCTGTTCGACGAGAACACGCCAAGCCTGTTCGATGACGGAAGCGAAGCGCGGCCACTGCCCTACATCGTCATCATCATCGACGAGTTGGCCGACCTGATGATGCTCGACGGGCAAAACGTGGAAGCCTCGATTACGCGTCTGGCGCAGATGGCGCGCGCGGTAGGCATTCACCTGGTGCTGGCCACGCAGCGACCCTCGGTCGACGTCATCACCGGACTGATCAAGGCGAACTTCCCGGCGCGCATGTCGTTCCGCGTGGCAACTAAGATCGACTCGCGAACCATTCTCGACGCCAACGGCGCTGAAGCGCTGCTGGGGCGCGGCGACATGCTGTACCTGCCCAACGGATCGGCTCGCGTGCACCGCGTTCATGCTCCGTTCGTCACCGAGAAAGAGATCGCGGCGGTGGTCGAGTTCTGGAAGGCGCAGGCGCCGGCGCAGTATCACGAAGGATTCCTGGCGCCGCCGCGCGACGAAGATGGCGGTTCTGAATCCGGCGGCGGTGGCGGAGAAGGCGGTAACGACAACGACGAACTCTTCCAGGATGCGGTCCGCATTGTGCTGGAATACGGTAAGGCATCGACCTCGTTGTTGCAGCGACGCTTGCGCATCGGCTACGGTCGCGCCGCACACCTTATCGACATGATGGAGCAGGACGGCATTGTAGGCGCTGCCGACGGTCCCAAACCGCGTGAACTGCTGAAGCGTCCTGATTGGCTGAGCGAAGTCGAAGACGCCATGCGCTAGGCGTCCCAGGCGCATAACCAGAGTTCCTCCTGTTCAGCTCGCGTCGGCACACGAATGCGAAGTAGCGCCATTTTGACCCACCGTCCAACACCTGCCGCTCACTCCTGCATCTCACCCTGAACCTGAGGAGAGAACCTCAGGCCCTGTGGAGGTGCTATGTACATTCTGTGGTGGATTATCGTCGGCCTGATCGCTGGCTGGCTTACAGGCAAGCTGATGAAAGGCTCCGGTTACGGAACGTTGATGGACATCGTCGTCGGCATCGTCGGCGCACTTATCGGTGGCTGGATCATGCGCTCGCTGGGAATGGCGGGCAGCGGTGGAATGATCTACACCATCATCGTCGCCGTGATTGGCGCGGTCATTTTGACCTTGATTATTCGCCTGGTGAGCGGAAACCGTTCGACGGCATAAATCACTGCTTTCGCGCCGATGCCCATGATAGACTCCTGCTTTTCAGGCATTCATGGGCTCTCAGCGCACCTCCGCGCTTGCCGATCAGCTTCGGGCCATCGTTGGCCACGACGCCGTCTTAGACCGTCCCGAAGATCTGCTGCTGTACGAGTATGACGGCGGAGTGCGCACCAGCCGCCCGGATGTAGTCGTGTTTCCGCAGAACACGCAGCAGGTTTCGCGCCTGGTAAAGCTGGCTGCGGCGCAGGGTGTTCCGGTGGTGCCGCGAGGCGCGGGTACTGGCCTGAGCGGCGGATCGATTCCCATCGAAGGCGGCATCCTGGTCGTCTTCTCGCGCATGAACCGCATTCTGGAAGTCGATGCCGACAACATGCGCGCGGTGGTGCAACCGGGCGTGGTCAATCAGACGCTGTCTGACACTGTGGCACATCTCGGGTTATACTTCGCGCCCGATCCTTCCAGCCAGAAAGCTTGCACCATCGGCGGCAATGTCGCGGAAAATTCCGGCGGCCCGCACACCTTGATGTATGGCGTGACGGTGAACCATGTCACTGGCCTTGAGGTTGTGCTTCCGGATGGCGAGGTCGTTCACTTCGGAGGCAAAACGGCCGAGAGCGCCGGTTATGACCTGGCCGGCTTCTTCGTGGGATCGGAAGGAACGCTGGGCATCGTCACCGCTGCGACGGTAAAGCTGCTGCGGCGTCCGGAGCGGGTGGCTACGTTGCTGGGCATATTCGAGACCGTGGATGATGCGGCGAAAACTGTGTCGGCCATCACCGCTGAGGGTATTACTCCGGCTGCGCTGGAGATGCTGGACGGATGGACGCTGCAAACCATCGAGGCCTTCTGTCACGCCGGGTATCCGCTGGATGCGGGAGCGGTGCTTCTGATCGAGCTGGATGGGCTTGCCGAGGTGGTTGAAGAAGAAGCCGAGCAGGTGCGGAAAGTTTGCCTGGAGCAGCAGGCGCGTGAAGTTCGCCGCGCCAAAGACGACAACGAACGGGCGCTGCTGTGGAAGGGACGCAAGAACGCTTTCGGAGCGCTGGGGCGGGTGAGTTCGTCGTTCTATACCCAGGACGGCGTGGTGCCGCGCACCAAGATTCCGGCGGTGCTGAAGTTCATTGATGAAGTAGCCCAGAAATACGGATTGCGAATTGGCAACATCTTTCATGCCGGCGACGGCAACCTGCACCCGCTAATCCTGTTCGATGGCCGTGATCCCAATCAACTGCATATGGTGGAAGAGGCCGGGCGCGAGATCCTGCAGTGGTGCATCGATGCCGGTGGGTCCATTACCGGCGAGCACGGGGTGGGGGTAGAGAAGCGCGATCTGATGCCGCAGCTTTTCAGCAACAACGATATCGATGTCATGCTGAGCCTGCGCAACGCCTTCAATTCCAAGTCGACTCTCAATCCGGGCAAAATCTTTCCGACCAGCCGGACTTGCGTGGAGACGCGCGGTCCCGCGTTCAATCCCATCCTGGTGCAGGAGGGCATGTGAGCGCGACAGGGATTTCGCTCGATCTGGTTCGCGAGTTGCGGGCAATTTGCGGCGATGACTATGTAACGGAAGTTGACCAGACCTCAGCTCTCGCGGCAAGTCCCGGCTCAGCCGATGAAGTGGCCGCTATTGTGTCGCTGGCCAACCAGCGCGGTTTCTCGATCTCAACCCAGGGCGGCCATTCCGACGCTGCCGTGGTGTCGAACGCAGACGTGCTGCTGCGCATGCATCGGCTCAACGAGGTGGAGCACTACGATCCCGCCGACCTGACCGTGGGAGCCGGCGCGGGAATGACAGTCGCGGAACTGAATGCACTGCTCGCGGACGGCAAGTTACTATTCGGTTGCGATCCCGCGTTCCCCGAGCTGTCGACCATTGGCGGAGTGCTGGCCGCGGCCAAGCACGGACCTCTGCGCCAGGGCTTTGGCGGAGTACGCGACTTCTGTATTGGGATTCGCTTTGTGACCGGCGATGGACGCAAAGCCAAGGGCGGCGGTCGCGTGGTGAAAAACGTTGCCGGCTACGACTTGATGAAGCTGCTGATCGGCAGCTACGGCAGCCTGGCGGTGATTACCTCGGCCAGCTTTAAGCTGTTTCCGGCGCCGCGACAGACTCGGACCTTCCTGGCTGAGTTTGCTACCTGGCAGGAGGCGTTGAAGTTTCGCGATCAGGTGGTGCGTTCGCCGCTTTCTCCGATGTGCCTGGAGATTGTCTCGCCGCAGGCGCGAAAAATGATGCGCCCTGAGATGACCGACGACGCGTGGGTGATTTGCATTTGCGCCGCGGGCAGCGACGCGGTGCTGGCCCGCTACCACAAGGAGCTGGGTTCGGCGATTACTCGCGAGCTCGACGGCGAAGACGAACAGCAGATGTGGCGGATGCTGGAGCAATTCCCGTACGGAGAGGACGTTGATGCAGGCTATCGCACCTGTTCGCTCTTCGCGCCTCCGGCGCAGCTCGGCGAAACTCTGCAAAGTTTGCGGGAGCTTTCGAACCCTGCCTGCATTGGCCGGGTTGGCTTGGGACATTTGCTCATCGCCGTGCGCGCAAATGACGAACAGGCCGTGTGGTCGCTGGACTCGCTGAAGCATCGACTGCCGATCTCAGTGCAGGTGGTGAGCAGCTGGAGCGCTCTGGACTCGATGCCCAGCATGCGCGCGGTGAAGCAGGCGCTCGATCCCAACAACGTTTTGCGCGGCAGGGAGCTGGCATGACCCTGGTTGTCGACAAGACCGAGGCGCTGCGCTCAAACTTTTCTACCCACGAAAAGCCCACGTGGGAGGTGTACTCGAAGTGTATTCATTGCGGGTTGTGTCTCGATCAGTGCCCGACCTATCGCGCACTCGGCACTGAAGATGGATTCGCCCCGCGGCCGCATTTACCAGATCGTGCAAGTCGATGCCGGCAAGCTGGCGCTCGGCGATTCTTTCGCCATGCACATCGACCGCTGCCTGGGGTGCCTGAACTGCCAAACCGCCTGTCCGTCGGGCGTGATGTATGGAGGTTTGCTGGAGCGGGCGCGGCAGCAGATTCACGAAAACTACCAGCGGCCATGGTTGCAGCGAACCGTGCGCGAGCACTTCTACAACAAGGTGTTGCCTTCCTTCTCGCGGCTAGCCAGGCATGCCCGGCTGGTGCGCTTCTACCAGCAATCGGGACTGCAAACTTTAGCTCGCGCGACCGGAATTCTGCACCTCCTGGGGCTGAAGGACCTCGACGCGCTCTCGCCGCAGATTGAAAAAGATTTCTCGTTCAAGGACCTGGGCCAGGTCTATCCGGCGGAAGGCGAACGCCGCGGACGGGTCGCGTTACTTATCGGCTGCATTGCCAGCGTCGCCTTTGCGGAATTGAACCGCGCGACTATCCGTGTGCTCACCAAGAACGGCGTCGAAGTGCATATTCCACCAGATCAGGGTTGCTGCGGAGGCCTGCATCTGCACGCCGGAATGCTGGATGGCGCACGCACGCTGGCGCGGCAAAACATCGATGCCATGCTCAGCCCGCAGTTCGATGCCATCATCACCAACGCCGCAGGTTGCGGATCGAGCATGAAGGAGTACGCCGCACTGTTGCAGGAAGACGCAACTTACGCCGGCCGCGCGGCGGAGTTCAGCGCCAAAACGAAAGACGTCAATGAATACCTTGCGGCGCTGGGACTCCGCGAGCCCAAGCGCAAGCTCGAGGCACGAATCACCTATCAGGATCCCTGTCACCTGGCCCATGCGCAAGGGGTGCGCGCGGCGCCGCGTCAACTGCTGCGGCATATTGGGGCCAACCTGGTGGAGTCGCCGCGTCCGGAGAGCTGCTGTGGCAGCGCCGGCACCTATAACGTGGTGCAGAACGAAATCTCGATGAAGATTCTGGACGAGAAGATGGGCTTCATCGGCGGCGTTTCTCCCGAAATCATCGCCACCGCGAACGTGGGTTGCATGTTGCAGTACCGCGCCGGCATCGAACGGGCTCACATGGAAGCGCGCGTGGCGCACGTTATCGAGCTGCTCGACGAAGTGTATTAGCGGCCCATCCCCGGATACTTCCCCAGGTAAATGATGATCAAATCGATGGTGTCGGTGATTCCGTGCGCCACGATGGGCACTGCGAGACTGCGGCCGAAGTACAAATAAAGGCCGCCCAGCAACAAGCCATTAATCGTGTTTTCGATCCAGCCGGTCATGCCTTGATCGAAGTGCCCGAAACCGAAGGCCACACTGGTCACGATGAGGCTCACGGTCCACGTCGGCGGCACGTCGCGGAAGAGGTCAGCCACACGGTTCATCAGGTAGCCACGCCACACCATCTCTTCGCCGAAAGCCGCCAGCAGCCACGCCAGCACGATGTAAATGAGCAGCAGCTTGTAATTTCCCATCATGTCGTTGAAGTCCGACAGGTCGGGAAAATGATGCAGCCAGCGCACCAGCAGGGGTTGGGTGATGAATAGTTCGAGTGCCTCCATCAAGGCACCGAACAGAATGCCGAGAGCCAGGGTATGCGCCCATCCCTTGTAGAGTCGCAGGCCGATGTCCCGCCACCGCATTCCGCGCACGCGCAGCGAAATCCAGGCGAACACCAGCAAGTATGGAATCTTGCTGAAGAAAATCAGGTGATGCCAATGGAAGCGATCGATGAGGTAGATGGCCGCGACGATCGCCAGCTCGACGACGATCAGCCAGCGCGAGTTTCGCCATCCTGCGGCAGTACCGGAAGAACGCCGGGCAGCAGAGTCCATTTACAAGCCTCCTCAGCGAACTAACCTGCAGTCCCTAAGACCGCCATATCGCAACCGCTTGGCTGATGGCTGATAGCCGACAGCTGTTACGTCACATGCGCTCGATACAACAAATAACTGACGGCCTCGCGCGACGCAGCCAGAAAACGCGTCCACTCTGTCTTGGGCATTGATTCGGGTCGCGGCGAAATATAGACGGTGAATCCCTGGCGCTGCATCATGCGTTTGGCGCGGAACATATGGTACGCATCACTCACCAGCAGCACGCTGTCAAAACCGTTGCGCCGCATGATGACCGCTACGCGCTGCGTCGATTCGTCAGTGTTGTCCGCCTGCGTCTCGGCAATGAGGTTTACCTCGGGAACTCCCTTGGAGAGTAGATAGTCGCGCCCAACTTCTCCCTCGCTGTATTTCGGGTCTTTCCCCGCGCCCCCCGAAGTGATGACCAGGGGAGCCATTCCCTGCCGGAAGAGTTCATAAGCGTGATCGAGCCGCGCGCGATAGACCGGCGAGGGCCGGCCGGAATACTCCGCCGCGCCGAGAACCAGGATGCAGTCCGCTTTGTGCGGCTGGTCGATGCGGCCTTCACGGATGATGCTTAGCGTAAGCCAGAGGAATGCAGTCGCCAGGGAAATGACGGCTACCGCAACCAACCAGCGGACGGGGTGTAGATTTGGAAGCACCGGCCTCCGTAGTGACTACTCCTGCCCTAGCAATTCTGCGATGTCGTCGTAGGCTATCGCGCCCTGGCGCAAGATGCGCCAGTGACCGTCATCGCTGGTGAGGTCGACGATGGTGGAAGCAATGTCGCGCGGCGAGTGGCCGCCGTCAACGATCATGGAGAGGCAATCGCCGAGCTGGTCGCGAACCGCTTGCGCCGTGGTGCACTCTGCCTCGCCGTTGAGGTTGGCCGAGGTCGCGGTAATCGGGTGACCGGCGGCACGGATGATGGCCAGCGGCACCTCCGCCGAGGGCACGCGCAACGCGACGTTGCCGGTGTTGGCGGTCACCTTCAGTGGAACCTTAGGGTCGGCCTTCACGATGATGGTGAGCGGCCCGGGCCAGAAGCGCCGCGCCAGCAGGTAAAACGTCTCCGGCACTGGCCACGCGAGTTCAGCCGCCTGATCGACCGATTCGGTCAACAGCGACAGAGGCTTGTGCCGCGAGCGGGTCTTGATCTCGTAGATGCGATCGACCGCGTGCAGATTAAACGGATCCGCAGCCAGACCGTAGAAAGTGTCGGTCGGCATGCCGAGGACGACCCCTTGGCGGATCTTTTCAGCGGCATACGTCACCAGCGATGATTCCGGATTGTCAGGATTGATTTTAACTATTTCGGGGCGCAACCGAACCTCGCCGCTTTCTGATTGGTTTCGCGGTGCGAAACGCAAAATTCGCCCAAGCACCAAGCCAGCAGATTATCATGCCGAGCTGACTTTCGACCCCCAGAAGCGTTCCCGTTGTACGATTGCTTCCGGGAACGGAACTATGCGCTCACCTCTCGAATCGGCAGCGGACGCCCGCCTTCGGCCTATTTCCAGCCGCACCAATGCCACTGTGAAAGAACTTCGCCGCCTTTTTCATGACGCTTCGCCCGATGAAAACGGGGAGATTGCGGTGGAAGGCATGCACCTGGTGGAAGAGGCCATACGTTCGGGCTTGCGGATCAGCAGCGTTTTCTTCGCTGAGTCAGCGCGGGAACGAGCGCATAAGCTGTTGCCGCAGTTGCCCAAACAAACGCAAACCCTGCTCCTGCCCGATGACGTATTTTCCAGCGCGGTGCCCAGCGAGTCGCCGCAAGGCGTAGCAGCCACGGTGCGAGTAAATCGGTTCGCGCTGGCAGACGCACTGCGGCCTAAACCGGCATTGGTTGTCGTGGCTGCCGGCTTGCAAGATCCGGGCAACCTCGGCACCATCGCGCGCGCGGGAGAGGCGTTTGGCGCGACCGGCTTGGTCCTTTCAGAAAACACCGTCAGTGCGTGGAATTGGAAAGCACTGCGCGCTTCGGCCGGATCGCTGTTCCGCTTGCCCGTAGTTAAGGGCGCAACCGTTCCGGTGCTTGCTGAACTCAAAGCCAGTGGCATCGTGGTGCTGGCGACGTCGTCGCATAAAGGAACGCCGCTTAGCGAAATGGACTTGACGCGCCCGCTTGGGCTGATCGTGGGCAATGAAGGAGCCGGGGTTCCCAGGCAGGTGCTGGCACAGGCGGATGAGGTGGTTACGATTCCGCACTCCGATAAAGTGGAATCGCTGAATGCAGCCATAGCGGCGTCAGTGGTGTTGTACGAGGCCAGCAGACAGCGGAGGAAGACTTCTCACCACTGAGGTCACCGAGGTCACGGAGAAAGGCTAGTTCAAGAGCTTAGAATCGTTCCAGAACTCTCAAAATGGGTGACAACATAGAATTCGGCGCGGCGCTCTCGAGCCGCCCTCCCTTGCTCCACGAAGAGCTCACCAAGCAGATCATTTCCGCGGCAATTGCCGTGCACCGTGAGCTAGGTCCGGGCTTGCTCGAGTCGGCGTATCAAGCATGTCTGCTTCACGAATTGTTGTTGCGTAGGGTCTCTTGTGAATCGGAAGTTCAGCTGCCGGTAGCCTACAAAGGGATTCAGCTCGACTGTGGTTACCGGATGGACTTCGTGGTAGACAAAGCGGTGGCACTAGAGCTGAAGTCGGTGGAAAAGATCCTTCCGATTCACCACTCGCAGTTAATGACATATCTTCGGCTGAGTAAGCTCAGAGTTGGTCTACTGATCAACTTCAATGTAGAGGTCCTGCGGCAAGGAATTATCCGAAAGATTATCTAATTACTCCGTGACCTCCGTGATCTCGGTGGTGAATCTTTTCGCATTACCATGAACTTGTTTCAGAACATTCCGGCTGATCAACCTGTCGACAAGTCGCGGCCCCTGGCGGATCGCATGCGTCCGCGCACGCTTGACGAATTTGTTGGCCAGGAACACATTCTTGGGCCCGGAAAAGCTCTGCGCGTCCAAATTGAGCGCGACGATACCGGCTCAGTGCTCTTCTGGGGACCGCCGGGTGTGGGCAAGACGACGCTAGCCAAGATCATCGCCCGCATGACGCATGCTGACTACATCGAGTTCTCGGCAGTGATGAGCGGCATCAAGGAAATCAAGCAGGTCATGGCCGACGCCGAACGCGCCCGGCAATACGGCACGCGAACTATTGTCTTTGTCGACGAGGTACACCGCTTCAACAAGGCCCAGCAGGATGCGTTTCTTCCCTATGTCGAAAAGGGCAGCATTCGCCTCATCGGCGCCACCACGGAAAATCCATCGTTCGAAGTTATCTCGGCGCTGCTCTCGCGATGCCGCGTTTATGTTCTGCGATCGCTGACAGAGAGCCAAATCGTGTTGCTGCTGCAACGGGCGCTTGCCGACAAAGAGCGCGGACTCGGCGATCTAAATATTGTTGCGGACGAGGATGCGCTGCGAAAGATTGCCGCCTATTCCAGCGGCGACGCGCGCAGCGCCTACAACGCACTGGAAGTCGCGGCCAACCTGGCGCTGGGAGTGGAAAAAGAAGGCGCGGCGGCGCACATTGATGATGCGCTGGTGACCGATGCACTGCAAAAGCGTGTGCTGATGTACGACAAGGCTGGCGAGGAACACTACAACCTCATCTCGGCCCTGCACAAAAGCGTGCGCAACAGCGATCCCGATGCGGCTCTGTACTGGCTGGCGCGCATGCTCGAAGCAGGAGAGGACGGATTGTATATCGCGCGCCGCGTAGTTCGAATGGCCAGCGAAGACATTGGTCTGGCCGATCCGAGAGCCTTGGAGATCACGCTTGCTGCACGCGATGCGGTCGACTTCCTCGGAATGCCGGAAGCTAACCTCGCTCTCGCGCAAGCCGTGGTGTATCTGTGTGCAGCTCCCAAATCGAATGCGCTTTATACCGCCTATAGCTCTGTGCAAGAAGATATCGAACGCACGGCGCAGGATCCGGTTCCATTGCATTTGCGAAATGCTGCCGACGGGACTGATGAAGGCTGTCGGCTACGGAGAGGGCTATCAGTACGCGCACAATCTGCAAGAAAAAGTTGCTGACATGCAGTGCCTGCCCGACAACCTGAAAGACCGGGTCTATTACCATCCGACGGAGCAAGGCGTAGAGGCACGAATCAGGGCGAGGTTGGAAGAGATTAAGCGCGCGAAGATCTCAGGCTCAAACAAGAAAGCATTCACCACCGAGAACCCTGAGGCCACCGAAAAACCGGGAAAAAGAACAGGTAAGCAATCTTAGGGCGGCGCTGGGACCAGGCCGGGAAATTATTTTTGAGGTTTTCGATGAACTCAGGGCCCTCAGTGGTGAGTTCCCTGTTCTTGTCATCAATGCGACGGCGACCGCTGTGAGGCGGCCGCCGTTGCGCTTGTCCTTCCCTATTCTTAGTGGACGGAAACACCTGTGAGTTCGTGGTGCAGATTTTGGGAGCGCGCAACTGCTGGGGTGACGCGTCCCTGGTTCGACTCATAACGGTAGTGTCCGATGAGGGCGTGCAGTTCTTCCGCCAGCTTCTCCAGCGATTCGGCTGACTTCTGCGTTTGGCTGGCGCCGCCCGTGGTGTTGCGAGCAGCCTCGGCCACTCCCGCGATGCTGCGCGAGATATCCGCTCCGCCCTTGGCCGCCTCGGTGAGGTTGCGCGTGATTTCATTGGTAGTCACGCTCTGCTCCTCCACCGCGCTGGCGACGGTGTTCTGTATGTCGTTGATCTGACCGATCACCGATCCGATCTGTTCGATCGCGGTCACCGCACCCGTCGTGTCAGTCTGGATGGCCTCGATCTTGCGGCTGATGTCTTCGGTTGCTTTGGCTGTCTCCTTGGCCAGTTCTTTCACTTCGTTCGCCACCACCGCGAAGCCTTTGCCGGCTTCACCGGCGCGGGCTGCTTCGATAGTCGCGTTTAAAGCCAGCAGGTTGGTTTGCTGGGCGATCGAGGTGATGACCTTGATCACCTGGCCGATCTCGGCGCTGCTCTGTCCGAGTTTGCCGATGGTGACGTTGGTGTCTTGCGCCGAGCGCACTGCCGCGGTGGCCACCTTGGTCGCGTCGGCGGTGTTCTTGGCTATTTCGCGGATGCTGGCGCCCATCTCGTCGGCCGCAGTTGCGACCGTCTGGATGTTGCGGCTCACTTGTTCCGATCCTGCCGAAACCATGTTCGCCTGCGACGCTGTCTGCTCAGCACTGGAGCCCATCTCGGTAGCTACCCGGCTGAGCTCGCCTGCCGCCTGGCTGAGCGGATCACTCATTCGTCCCACGCTTTCGACGGTAGCGCGGAATACCTCGAACATGTCATTCACCGAAGCCATCAGTTCAGAGTAGGCGCCCTTGAACTTGTCGGGATCGCCGCGCAGCACCAGGTCTCCATCTTTGGCCGCAGTGATGAGGCGACCCAATTCAGATTGCAGCGTGACAATGTTGGACTTCAGCAACAGCAGCCACTCGTGAATCTGGTCCTGCTCCGAGGCCTTCTCCATGCGCGCGCCCATGTCGCCGTTGGCAATGCGAGTCACGTAATCTACCAGGCCCTTCAACCAGTCATGCACGCCGTTGATGGCATCTTTCATCTTCTGGTGATCGCCCTTGCAGTCGATCTCCACCCGTTCGCGCAGGTTGCCGCCGCGAATCTGGCGCAGCACGCGATTGCCTTCCGCGATGGGAAGCAGGATCGCATCCAGCAACTGATTCAACCCTTCGACAATTCTCCGGAAGTCACCTTGCTGCCGGCTCACATCGGCGCGCTCCGACAGCTTGCCTTCGGTGGCAGCGGTTACCAGTTCCTCTACGTCGACGATGAGTTCTTTCAAGCGCGAGCGTACCTGTTCGATGGTGTCATTGATGAAGGCCTTCTTGCCCGGCAGTTTCTCCATCTGCGCTTCGAAGTTGCCATTGCCGAATTCCGCGAAGCACGCCATCGCTTTCTTCTTGATCGCAATATGCGCGCCTACCATCTCATTGACGCCCTGGGCCACGTTGCGGAAGGCGCCTTCGAACTTCGCACTGTCGACGACCACGTCGATGTCACCCAATTCGTGCTCGCGCGACATGTGGGACATCTCTTTCAGCAATGTATCCAAGGTCACGATGCAGCGGTTGAGACTCAGCTTGATGGCGTTGAAGTCACCCTTGTACTCGGCGGTGATCTTCTCCGGGATATCGCCCTTGGAGATACGTTCCACATAGCTGGCCGACACTGCAATAGGACCGGCAACCGCTTCCAGGATTCCGTTCATCCTTTCCACAATGCGCCGGAAGTCGCCCTGCTGCCGTGTAGCATCGGCTCGGGCGGAAAGCTTGCCGGCGACGGCTGCCGCGGTCAGCATCTCCGCGTCGTCAACCAGCGCAGTGATGGCCTGCATCGCGCCGATAAATGCGGGAACCAGAAGGTCGTGCTCCGAGCGCTGCTGTAGTTTGAGCAGGTCCTGCAGGTCCGGCTTGAAATCCCCGGCGGCAATGTTACCCAGGATGCGCACGCAGTTCTTGATGCGCTGCTGCGCCAGGTTCGTAGCCGAGGCAATCTCGCCGAAGGCACCGGGATAGTTCCCGGTTACATTCGTAGTAACGTCGTTCACCGAAAGCTTGGTGAGGACGGTCTTCACTTCATTGAGAGGGCTGGCGACGGAGTCCAGCATCTGGTTCAAGGTTTTGACGGTTTCCCGGCATTGCCCTCCGAACTCCTGCTCGGGTAGGCGGTGGCTTAGATCGCCTTGGCTTACCGCACTCGCCAAATGACCAAGTTCCCTGGTAAAGCGGTCATACATCTCGACCGTCACCGACAGTTGTGGCCCGTCACCGGCTTGGCTCTGCCCGTTGGCACCAACCCTGCGGCTTGTTTTCTTGTGCTCTTTCAAATTCAATGTGCCCATCTGTGCCATTTCGTATCTGCTCCTTGTTGCGGCCGGGCCGCAAAACCCGTGCGGCAGTTTCTAAAAGTCTTGGTTGTGTAACGTGTGCGTCCGATTTCCCGGACAGAGAACCCCTGGCGGTCTCGGCTAGTTGACCGTTCCCACCGCCTTCTGCTCGATGCTGACCGCATGGTCGGTGTCCAGTACCAGCAGCAGGCGGTCCGGCAGCTTGTAAACGCCCCGAATCAGGTCTCGCGCCTGACGCACGGTTTGAGGGACATCCTCAAACTGATCTTCGTGCACCTCGACCACGTCGCCGATCTCGTCCACCAGCAGACTGACTGCGCCATCCTCCGAGCGCGCCACCACGTTCATGGGCAGTTCATCGGGCTTACGCTCCTGCAGACCGAGACGCAGCCGCAGGTCGATGGCAGTGACGATCTGGCCGCGTAGATTGATCAGTCCGCCGATGAGCTTGGGGGCCAAGGGCACGCGGGTCATGGTCTGGTGCCGGATGACCTCCTGCACCTTCTCCACTTCAATACCGAAAAACAGACCGTCCAGATAAAACGTGCAGAACTGCTGTTCAGCCATGGCTCAGTCCCCTCCCGCCAATGCTGTCGTCCCGGTAAGCTGGGCTGCGTTGGCCACTACCTGCTGCAAATCGACGATGTCGGTGACTTTCTGCTGGATGACCGCGGAGCCCAGGGTGAATCCCTTCCGCTGGTCATCGCGCACCTGAATTGCCTCGTCGGTGATGTCCTCGATGCGGTCCACCACTAGGCCCAGGCTGCGTCCGTTGCCGTTGAACACCACCACCTGCAAGGGATCGCCGTCGACTGCTTTCTCATGCAACAGGCGGGATATCCGGACCAGGGGCATGATCTCGCCGCGATACTGCACCACCTCACCATTGCCCGAGTGCTCGACTTTGGTGAGCGGAAACTCCTCCAGCCGCGCCACCGCCGACAGCGGCAGGGCAAGACGGCTGTCCTTACCGCTGCGGAACAGCAGCCAGCTTTGCCGGGCAGAGCGGCTCGCGGCTTCGGCGGCATCGGACACCGCATTTGCCTGCTCGTGCACTTCGGTAACCACGCCGGCCATCTGAGCAATGCCGAGAACGTCGAGAATCAGTGCCACCTGCCCATCGCCCATGATGGTGGCTCCGGCAAAGCAGGCGAGCCCTTTCAACTGTTTGCCCAACGGCTTAACCACAATTTCTTCGGTGTCATTGATCTCATCGACCACCAGTCCAAATTGGCGATCATCGGCCTGCAACACAACGATGTTTTCAGCGCTCTGGCCGGCTTCAGCGTCTTGACGCGCGGCGCGCAGCCCCATTTCCTGATTGAGGAACACCAGCGGCAGCAGACGTCCGCGCAAGCGATGCACCGGAACCCCATGAATGTGCTCGATGGCCGCCGCGCCCTGGGTATCTTCCAGCCGTACCAGCTCCAGCAGGCTGACCTGCGGAATGGCAAATCGCTCGCCACCGCTGGAAACCACCAGCGCCGGAATGATGGCCAGGGTCAAGGGAATTTTGATCTTCAGGGTCGTGCCCTGACCGCGCACCGACTGCAAATCCACGGTGCCGCCAATCTTCTCGATGTTGGTCTTGACCACATCCATGCCAACGCCGCGCCCCGAGACGTTGCTAACTTTTTCGGCGGTGGAAAATCCCGGCAGGAAGGCCAGGTTGGTGAGCTCGCGTTCCGACATCCGCTCGGCCTGCTGAGCGCTGATCAGCCCGCGCTGCAACGCCTTTTGCTTTACCCGCTCGGCATCAATGCCGGCACCGTCATCGCTGATCTCGATATTGACCTGCCCGCCTTCGTGATAAGCCCGCAGGTGCAGCCGTCCCGACGCGGGTTTCCCAGCCTGAAGCCGCAACTCCGGCTTTTCGATTCCGTGGTCGAGCGAGTTGCGCAGGATATGAGTAAGCGGATCCTTGATGGACTCAATGATGGTCTTGTCGAGTTCGGTCTCCGAGCCCTCCATCTCGATCGTTACCTGCTTGCCGCATTGCAAGGCCAAATCACGCACCAGGCGAGGGAAGCGGCTCCACACATTGCCGATGGGCTGCATGCGGGTCTTCATCACGCCTTCCTGAAGCTCGGTGGTGATAAGGTTCAGGCGCTGCGCGGCGTTAAAAAAGGTGGCATCGGTTTGCGACGAGGCGCATTGCAAAATCTGATTGCGCGCCAACACCAGCTCGCCTACCAGGTTCATCATCTTGTCGAGCAGGCTGACGTCTACCCGGATGTTGCTGCCCGTGACCGCAGTTTCTTTGGCCAGCTCTGCCCTGACGGTGGTCGGCGCAACGGCGTCGGAGTTGGCCGGCGGCGCGCCCTCGGCCTCGGCCGGCGCGCTGGGAGCTTGCGGCACAGCCGCCGTAACAACTGCTTCGGCCTTGGGTTCGGGAGCCGCCTGTGACTCGGTCAGCAAGGCTTCCAGTTGCTGGACCACCGCTCCGTAGTCATCGGCGCCTTCATTGCCGTGCTGCTCCAGTTCGCTCAGCAGCCGGCGCAGGGCATCCACCATCGCCAGCAGCCCGCTGGTGATGGCCGGATTCAGCACCAGCTTGCCATCGCGCATGCGGCTCAGCAGGTTCTCACCCACGTGCGCCACCTTCTCCAGCCTGGGATAGCCGAGGACGCCGCTGGTTCCTTTAACGGTGTGGACGGCGCGAAAGATTTCACCTAGCAATAAGCTCGAAGATGGATCCTGTTCCAACGCCACCAGGTCGCGATCCAAAAGATCGAGACCCTCGGCGCTTTCCACCAGGAATTCCTTGATGATTTCGTCCATTCCTTCAATGGCAGTTGACATAGTGCTCCGCTGGTCTGTCGCCCGAGCGAGTGTCTGGGCGCTGCAGGCTACATCGGCAGTATGTGCAGAAGGATTACCAGAATGGATTAGAGAGGTTTAACCGAAGCCTCGCGGACCGCTGTGTCCGGTTTACGGTTCGCCAGGCTTCGCATCGCGAGTGGTCAACACCACCATCGTGTTCGGCTGCTCGCCGGCACGTACCGGAAAGACGAAGGCGCACTGGGCTCCGTCGTGGTCGATCATTTGCCAGCGGGTAGTGCAGTAAAACACGCTTCCGTCACCGCGCGTGCATTTCCACGGACCACTTTCGCCCCAGCGGTCCTGCTCGATGAATACTTCCCAGCGCGGCATCTCGTCGGGATGGAAAAACTTGGCGAAATCGTTGGTCAGGAACTGCGTGCGCGTCATACCCCAGAAGGTGAGCGCTGCCTGGTTGACGTCCACCATCTTGCGCCGGTTAAGATCAGCGACCCACTGGGGTAGAGAACTGATTGGGTTAAACATAGCTCCGCCTGACTCGAATCTCCGCTTGGACGCTACACAAAGTTTGGGGGCTACAGAAAACTCTATTTGCCGGAGAGACTAGAAGGCAAGACCTAAGGTTGCGACTGTGGCCAACCATGCTGTTTGATTGGGATTTTCTCGGAGTCGGACATGTCCGTCCCCGGGGTCGCTGGCTTTTCACCCGCGATACGTCAGCTCGGTGATGGTGCAGTCATCGCTCAGCGGAGTTTGTCCGCGAAATGCGGTGACCGCCTCCTCGATAGCAGCGAAGCCATTGCCACAGCAGTTCTCCAGCCGGTCGTTACCAAAGAATTCGCCGGTTGCATCCTCTGCTTCGGTCACGCCGTCGGTGACGACGCTCAGCCGGTCTCCGGGCGCGAGGTGCAGCTTGGTCGCGGTGAACTCGGCATGGGGAATCAGCCCGACGGGAAGATTACCGGCGTCGACTTTCTGGACTTTGCCCTCGGAGATGATAAGCGGGGGAACGTGTCCGCAGTTGATGAGTTCCATCTCACCGTCAGACCGTATCCGCGCCACCACCAGCGTGGCGTACTTTTGTCCGCCTACCTTTTCACACAAGAAACGGTTGACCGCGGAAACCATCTCAGGCAGCGAACCATCTTGCGCCAGTTGCGAATAGAGCATGCCCTGCAGAATCGACGCCACCACGGCCGCGGCGACTCCCTTGCCTGACACATCAGCCACAATCAGCGACAACGCCTCGTCGGTATAGACAAGGTCGAAGAAGTCGCCGCCAATATCTTTGCAGGCATAGCTGACGGCGTTCACCTTGGCGTACGGCACGTCGGGAATAGTCACCGACATCAGGCGCTGCTGAATGTCGGCAGCAATGGTCAGCTCCTGGCGATAACGCTTGGCCGCGTCCTCCGCCTGCACCAGCGCGGCGTTCTCCACCAGCGTCGCGGCGCCATTGGCGATGGTCTTCAGGATGTCGTGATTGACCGTCGAAAGCTTTCCCGACAGGAAGTGCGAGTCGAGATAAAGCACTCCCTGCACATCGGAGCCGTCGGACTTGGTGTCTTCCTTCGTCCGCTCCTGGATATTGGCCTTGCGCAGCGGAATGCAGATGACGCTCTTCAGGTTTTGCGCGACGATGCTGTCGCGCCCGGCAAGCTTGCCGGTGTCTTCGGTATCGGTCACCAGGAAGTCGGAAGCGCTTTTCATGGCCTCGCGTAGCACCGAACGCGAGATGGTGCTGTCATCCATGATGACTTCGCCACTACGTTCGCGCCCAGCGGCCAGCTTCAGTTCTCCATCCGTCACGTCCCGCAAAAATACGAAGCCGCGCTCCGCCTGGGTCAGTCGCAACGACGCTTCCAGCAGGGTTTGCAGAACGTCCTCCAGCACGCCGACGTTGTTCAGCTTGCGCGCGGTCTCGAGGAAGACGTTCAGCATCTCCAACTCGGAACCGGCGCCGACCGCAGGCTTCCACGTAGAAAGCTGGCTGAGCACCTGCTGCCCCAGGCTGGAGGGAGAGCGGTCCGGGTTGTACATGGCGAAAGCGGCGCCTCGAACCCCGAACTCGATCCGGTCGTTACGCGTCAGCTTGTGGCGCGTCACTTTCTCGTTGTTGACGAAGGTTCCCTGGCGGCTGCTCTGATCGACCAGGTATATGCCGTCAGGTTCACGCAGAATCTGGGCGTGTTCGCGTGAGACGCGGGGATCGGCCAGCACCAGGTCACGATCGGTGCGCCGTCCTACGGTGAAGGGAAAATGGTCGAGCAGCAGGGTGCGGCGCTCGGTTCCTTCCACCACTACCAGGACCATGGGATCGCTGCTCGTCGTGTGATCGAGCGTGCGTTTCCACATGCCGGTTGCGCCCATTCGGCTCCTCCTGCCAGCGAGATAGAAAAATGAAAAGCTGCTAGCGAATATAGCCCAACTTCGGCGTCATATCCAATGGCGCGGGTGCCGCCATTCCGCCTTCTTTTGGCGGGGTGGGGATTTCAGAATCCAGCCGGGCAAGAACTTTCTTGAACCCGGGCAGTCGTCGTACACTGGCAGGCTTGGCGGCCTTCCGCCTCTTAGGGAGATACCTACGTGAAACTTTTTGCTCGAAGTGTGCTCATTGGCGCAGTCGTGTTAGTGGCCGCCACGCTCTTTGCCCAGGTTCCACACCTCACACCGTTCTCCGCCGACATGCAGATGTCGTCGTCGCAAGCCAACCCGGTGAACCGCGACATGTCGGGCAAAATCTATGTCGGACAGGGAGCGATGCGCATGGATATGACCGGTGAAGGTGCCCACCAGGCCGACATCATTACCACCTTCGCTACCAGCACGGTTGACATCATCATGCCGCAGCAGAAAATTTACATGGAGCACAAGGCCGACCAGAATGCCATGCGTCGCGGGCCTAATACTTCCGACGTTCATCCCTACGATCCAAAAAATCCCTGCGCCAGTGAGGCGGGTACCACCTGCAAAAACCTGGGCACCGAAACCGTGAACGGCCGCAACGCCGACCACTGGCAGATCACGCACAAAGACGGCAACATCTCCAATGTGTGGATCGACAACTCATTGCATTTCCCGATTAAGACGATCAGTGAAGGTACGACGTGGCAGCTGACCAACATTCAGGAAGGTCCGCAGGACCCTAGCTTGTTCCAGGTTCCCGCCGGCTATCGCAAGATGGACATTAGCGGCATGGGAGCTATGGGCGCGGCGGGGCGTCCGCCGCAGCAGTAGCTGGAACCCTCCAATTCTCGGAGCGAACTTCCGATCTTGGGGCGGCCACGCCCCAAGATGCACTATCGCCGCCTCATCCTGCCGTCGCACATTTAAGAAACTCAGAATTTAGCTGGAATTTAACTTACAACCGGAATGTCTCAGCGCATAATGTCCGGAATCTGGAATGGTGTCCAGAAAGAGTACGGCGGAGCTCCTTCCACCTAGGCTAGCTGCAACGCTACTCCGGATAATTCGAAACCATTCGTGAGGGCCACCTTATGAAGAATTCAGCGATCTGCTGGCTCAGCCTGCTCCTGATCGTTGGCAGTACAGCTGCCGCACAACCCCGAGTTCTTCCTCCGCCCTACACTGCATGCAACGGTGGAGCCCTGGTGCAGCCGGCGTCGCAGTATCACTTTGACGCCTGCCACACCGGATTCAATCCCAACGAGACGGTGCTCAGCCCCAGCAGCGTCCCGAGCCTCGTTCTGAATTGGCAGCACGACACCAGTGGATATACCGGAAGCTCCCCCGCCGTGGCCGACGGTGTCGTCTACGCAGCAGGTCCTAACGGGATGTACGCCTTCTACGCCAACACGGGCAGTATCAAGTGGAACGACGTAATCGTCCCTCTCTATTCTTCGCCTGCGGTGGCGAATGGAATCGTTTATGTCTCAAATGACAGCAATGTGTATGCCCTTAATGCTGCCAATGGCGCTCAGGTGTGGACGTTCGCGACCCCTTACCTGACCACCGCACAAACGGTGGCGAATGGGCTGGTGTACTTCGGTTCTTCATATGAAGGTGCTGTGTACGCGTTGAACGCCAGCACTGGAACGCTGGTATGGAAGGTCGCAGCGGTAATCTTCGACACCCCGGCGGTAGCTAACGGATTGGTATACTTCGGCACCCAGGACGGATACGCGTACGCCTTAAACGCCCAGACCGGCGCGCTCGTGTGGAAGACCACGACCGTACCAGGGGGTGCTGCTGCGCCGGCGGTAGATAACGGCATCGTGTATTTGGGTGCCGGCGCTTATATCTTTGCGATGGACGCCCGCACCGGAGCGCTCCTTTGGATGAATGGCTACGGCGGTGGTACCCCATCCGTAGCTCATGGCGTGCTCTACGCAGCCGCTAATGGCGCAGCAGTCGCCCTCGACGCCCATACCGGGGCCCTGCGGTGGAGTACTCGAATCGAAGGTCAGATCAGCGCCCCACCCTCGGTTGCGAACGGCGTGGTATATATCGGCTCACGCAACGCGCTTCTCGTCGCATTAGATGCGGCCACGGGAACATTGCTTTGGCAGTACGCTATGAACGCCCCCAATGTACCCGCAGTGGCCGATGGGTGGCTCTACGACACCGCCAATGCCGGCGCCGGAGGAGTTTACGCCTTCCATCTCCCCGACAGTGACAAATGACTTTGCAAGGTCGGCCACCGGACGATCTTCATCCGTTCGTTTCCAACGGGCAAGGCTCAGCCCCTCGGCAGCAGCACAATAATGAACGTCGCAATCGGCCCCAGCAGCAATGACAGAAGGAACCACAGCAACCCGCTGCGGTTCTTGCCCTGGGCCAGGCCGGCGTTGATGAGACAAAGCGTTCCCCAGCCAATGCCGTACGCTGGAGTGACGTAGTAGTTGTAGTTGTAGAAGGCGGCCAGTAGCGCGATCATCGAGCCTCTCTAACCAGGCGGCGCAGCTTACGTGCCGCCGTCAACCTCAGTCTAGAAGGCGGGGCGCAGCTTTAGCTGAGCCGAAACCCTGCAACATTTGCTTTTACAGGCTTCCCGCTGACCCTACAGCTTCTCGTAAAACTCACACGCCGAGCACGAAATATAAATCCCGCCCGGAATATCGCGCTCGCGGTCTTTCACCCGCTTCACGATACGGGTCGGCTTGCCGCACTTGGGGCAATCGGTGCTCTTGCTGGTATCCATGACCTTCTTACGGTCAGCAGTTTTTGCGATCTTCGCCATGACTCTCTCCTGATTCTTATGACAGATGTGTCCCGCGCCTGCGGGCATGAACTTCAACTTGAGGGGGCACAGCGTGACCGGGCTGGAAACCGCACAGGCCAGCGCGAGATGCACATGTCTCAAGCTCGCGTCCAGGCACCCAAACTTCGGGATTTCGGACGGCTTCGACTGCAGGCGGACGCATTCTGAGCGCCACTCTCTACTCGCCGGGTAGCTTTTTTATTCTACATGACCCGAACCCCGCCCCGCGTTGGGCGAGCTGACCGCCCCGAAGTACCTCGAGGGAAACAAGTGGCCGCAAAATGCGTTTACACCGTATGTTCCCGCCCAATTATGATGGAATGTTTGCTTCACCCTCGGGCGGACCTGCGTCATCTCGATGACCGAATTTTCTGATCTGGCCCGGTGAAAAGGACTTGAATGAATTGGGGCTCTTCTTTGTTCCGCGGACTTCCTGCTAAGCAAGCCACCCTGCTGTTGGTCTTGCTGGGACTGCTCGCTTCTCCCGTATGGGCGGCGCTGGGCGACAATTCCGCCTCCGTGCAGGCCGACTCCGCCCATATGAATGGTACGGTGCGCAGCATTAAGAATGCGCACTACACGACTCAAGAGATCCGAACTTCGAGCGGACAAACTATTCGGGAATTTGTTTCCCCCGGTGGCTCGGTCTTCGGTGTGGCGTGGGAGGGGCCAACCACACCCGACCTTCAGCAGCTTCTGGGTGCGTACTTCGAGCAATTCCGGCAGGCTTCCCAACAACGTCAGCATCAGCCTCGTGAACCGCTACTGATCGAGACCCCCACGCTGGTAGTTCAGCAGAGCGGCCATCTGCGCGCATTTCGCGGACGGGCTTACCTTCCTGCGGCGCTGCCCAGCGGCGTGCAGGCGAGCGAGATTCAATGAGGAGAACTGACGTGGCCAAATGCCTTTTGATTGTGCTGGCGCTGGTTGGAATGGCGCTGCTGGCCGGATGCGGCAGTACGACACCGGCCGTCACCGCAGTCGCCGTAACTTGTAACCCGTACAACATTCAATCGGGCGGCACCAGCCAATGCACCGCGCTAGTTACCGGCGCGGGCAACTTCAGCCAGGATGTTACCTGGTCGGCCAACCAGGGTTCCATCTCTTCCAGCGGCGCGTTCACTGCCCCGATGGTCACCCACCAACAGAGGCCGGTCATCATTGCTACTTCCAAGCAGGACACCACCAAGCTCGGCTCCTACCAGGTAGCGGTCAATCCCATTGGCCCCAGCATTTCTGCCGTGAGCGTATCTTGCTCACCGAACAATCTTCAGTCAGCACAGACCAGTCAATGCACGGCCCAAGTCAGCGGTACCGGAGACTTCGATAGCTCCGTGACCTGGACCGTCAGTTCCGGCAGCATCTCCACCTCCGGACTCGTGACGGCGCCTATCGTGCCCACCAACACACAGATCACTGCCACGGCCACGTCGGTGCAAGACAACACCAAGTCGGGATTCACCACCCTGAACGTCAGCCCGGCTGGCTCCATCAGCTCCGTCACCGTCACCTGCGCCTTGCCCACGATTCAATCCAATCAAGACAGCCAGTGCACCGCGACCGTCAACGGGAGTGGCAACTTCAGTCCCGCCGTATCCTGGGCGGCGAGTCCGGGTACCGTCACTCCGGCAGGCCTCTATCTGGCGCCGACGGTGAGCACCAGCACCACAGCTCCCGTAACCGCGACCTCAGTGCAGGCTCCTGGCCAGTCCGGCGCGGCGACCGTGACGGTCAATCCGGTCGCGCCCGGCAATAACATTGTGCCGGTTACGGTCGATGCCGGACCCACCAACTCCTACATCAACGGCGCCTTCGCCAGCGTCACCATCTGCGTCCCCGGTACCGCAACTTGCCAGACCATCGATCATCTACTGGTCGACACCAGCTCTTCCGGCGTGCGCCTGCTGGCTTCCGGTGCGGCGGGAGGAGAGCTGAGTTTGTCGTTGCCGCAGAAGCTTGCTCCCGACGGCAACCCGTTGAACGAATGCTACCCGCTCGCGGATGGATTCGTCTGGGGACCGGTAATGCAGGCGGATGCCCAACTCGGCGGCGAACAAGCCTCAATCCTGACCGTGCAGGTGGTTGGCCAGCCCGGCGAACCGGCAGTCCCGAGTAGCTGCAGCAACGGAACCACCGACCTGAGCACCGTGTCGGCGCTCGGCGCCAACGGAATCCTGGGCGTCGGCCTCTTCACGCAGGACTGTGGTACAGCCTGCACCCAGGCCCCAACCAACGTTTATTACTCATGCCCTGCAGGAGCCGCTTGCAACTCGATCGCGCTCACCACCACCAGCCAGGTGCAGAACCCGGTTCCATTTCTGCCGGGCGATAACAACGGAGTGCTGTTGCAATTGCCCTCCGTCACTCCGCCTGGAGCGACCACCGTCAGTGGCTCGCTCGTCTTCGGAGTCGGCACGCAATCGAATAACGCTGTTGGCTCAGCCGCGGCTTACAGTGCCGATCCCAACGGAAACTTCCTGGTTCAATACACCAGCAACACCTATCCGGGCGCCATCAGCAGTAGCTTGAACGCAAACTACTTCCTTGACTCAACCACGCTGACGCAATTGCCTACCTGTACTGGCAGCTTCAGCAGCTACTATTGTCCGCCTGCGACGCAGGGGGTCACCGTGAACAATGTGGGAACCAACAACGCCAGTTCAACCATCACCTTTAACGTCGACAACGCTTCGGACCTGCTCACCAACAATCCGACGTTCGCAGTCCTCCCCACCCTCGGAGGACCGTCGAAAGCCACGCCGCTGCGCTTCGATTGGGGCTTGCCGTTCTTCTTCGGAAGAAACGTCTTCACCGCAATCGACAAGGCGAGTACACCACTGGGCCCGGGTCCGTTCTGGGCTTATTAGCATCTGCCGGGGGGGAGCCCAGTGCCCCCCTGGCCCCATCCTGCACACGCATAAAAACACTACCGTTTTCGGACACAATCCGCCCTTCAGAGCCGTTGACACTGCATGACTCCTGGGCTATAGTCCCACCTCTACTTGGCCCTTGCTTAGGCCCGGCGTCCTCTCAGGACAGCTGGACCCAGAAGAGCTACTTATCGAACTACGGGACTGCATAGCCGGCCTGTGCGAAAGAAAGTCGGCTCAAACTTTAAGGAGGATGTTTTGAAGAGGCCTCTGCTTGCTTTGTTCTTTCTCGTCTTGTTCGCCGGGGTTGCACTCGCTGATACGGAGCTTCTGCAAAATGGAGGCTTCGAAAGCGGAGCGCTTTCCCCTTGGTACAACGCGAGAGACTTCTGCAACAACGGTACTTGCTCGGCGTGGGCGGTCACCGACAGCAATCCACACAATGGCACCTACAGCGCAATGGACATCGGCAACTTCGAGTTGCGGCAGGATTTCACTCCCACCGCTGGCTCGCAGATTACCAATGTCTCCTTCTGGCTTTACACCAGTGCTCCGGCTACCGCGTTTGACTTCTTCTATACCGATAGCTCGGATGAGGAATTCGTCGTCTTCGCCCCTTCCAACACGTGGACCCTGGAGACGGTTACAAGCGATGTAGACGCAGGAAAAACGCTCTCGGGCTTCTCCATCTGGGGAGCTTCCCCGAGTATCACGACCTATGTGGACGATGCCAGCGTCATGGCCACGCCAGAGCCCTCAACTCTGGTGCTGCTGGGCGGCAGTGCGCTTGCGTTGTGCGGCAATCTTCGCCGTCGCATAAAAGGATAGTTCGACGCAAACCTTTGGGGCGGAGCGATCCTCCGCCTCATTCTCGCCTGCCCCCATCCCGCTTTCTCGCGCTGGTTTGACCCTGCTCTTCTCCGCCTGTTAGCCTCGGATGTTTGCCCCGGTGAAAGCTCGCACGCGTTTGGCCCGGAGTTCCTGAATTTAATTCCTCCGTGTCCTCCGTGCCTCCGTGGTGAATTAGGGGTAACTATGGCCATCAAATTCAAAGGCGTTGACTTCATCGAGTTCGACACGCTGCTCAGCGACGACGAGCGCTTAGTCCGCGACAACACCCGCAAGTTCATTGAAGAGAACCTCGTCCCCATCATCGAGCAGTGCAACCGCGAAGGCCGCTTCCCCAAGGAGCTCATCAAGCCCATGGGCGAGCTCGGCTTCTACGGAGCCAGCCTCGAAGGCTACGGCTGCGCCGGCATGTCGGGAGTCGAGTACGGCCTGATGACCCAGGAGCTGGAGCGCGGCGACAGCGGCGTGCGCTCGTTTGTCAGCGTGCAGTCGGCCCTGTGCATGTATCCCATCTACGCCTTCGGCAGCGAAGAGCAGAAGCAGAAGTACCTGCCCAAGATGGCCAAGGGAGAAATCCTCGGCTGCTTCGGCCTCACCGAGCCCGACGCCGGCTCCAATCCCGGAGCCATGCGCACCCGCGCCAAAAAAGATGGCGACAGCTACATCCTCAACGGCGAGAAGATGTGGATCACCTCCGGCTCCATCGCCGACATCGCCATCATCTGGGCCAAGGTCGAGGACGAAGACGATCGCATTCGCGGCTTCATCGTTCCTACCGACACTCCGGGATTCAAAGCCGCCGACGTTCACGGCAAGTTTTCGCTGCGCGCCTCGGTCACCTCGAGCTTGTCGCTGATCGACGTGCGCATTCCCGCCGACTGTCTGCTGCCCAAGTCGAAAGGGCTGGGTTCTCCGCTGAGCTGTCTCAACCAGGCGCGCTACGGCATTGGCTGGGGAGTTATCGGCGCAGCCATGGCCTGCTATGACTGCTCGCTGCAATACGCGCAGTTCCGCAAGCAGTTCCACGACATGCCTATCGCCGGACATCAGCTGGTGCAGGAAAAGCTGGTATGGATGATCAGCGAAATTACCAAGGCCCAACTACTCGCACTACAAGTCGGTAAGTTGAAAGATGCGGGCAAGGTAAAGCCCTACCATATTTCTATGCTGAAGCGTAACAACGTCTGGATGGCGCTGGAGTGCGCCCGCATGGGACGCGACATCCTGGGCGGCAACGGCATCGCCGACGAATACCCCATCTTCCGCCACATGGCCAACCTGGAGTCAGTCAAAACCTACGAAGGCACCCACGACATCCACACGTTGATTATCGGGGAGCATATTACGGGGATTGCGGCGTTCTGATTCGGCTGGTCAGTGACTAAGCTGGTGGGGGCAGTGAAAAGAAGGCTCTGCGAAGATTCGTGTGAGAAGATTCATGCCTGAGGATTCGTCTTCCGAGGATTCGTATCAGGGCACGACTTTAGTCGTGCCGATCGCCACCTCTCCCCTGTTCTTTCCGAGCCGGCTTCAGCCGGCGGCACACCTTGAAGCGCGAACCGTCATTTTGACAGAATGGTACAATACTGACAGATATTAGGAGTTCTGCCCTGGAACAGCAAACCCGGATACGAGTCAGCGAGAATGGACGCGTGGTGATACCCGCATCCTTTCGCAAGGCCCTCGGGATCGAAGTCGGCGACGAGGTTGTGCTGGAGCTGAAACACGACGAGCTGCGGATCACTACGCAGCAGCAGCGCATCCAACGCGCCCGGGAACGCGCCCGGAAGTATTTGCCCAAGGGCGTTTCTCTCTCGAAAGAGTTGCTGGCTGAGCGCCGCGAAGCTGCCCGGCATGAATAAAGTAGTGCTGGACGCTTCCGCCATTCTGGCCTTCATTCAAGGCGAGCCCGGGAGCGAGAAGCTCACCCCAGAGTTGTTGAGCGACTCGATTTGCAGCGCCGTTAACCTGGCGGAGGTGCACAGCAAATTGGTGAGTCGGGGATGGCCTATCGATGAAGCTTGGGAAGACGCCTTCAGTCCGACCCAGGAAGTCATCCCGTTCGATTCGTCGCAGGCCCGCATTGCGGGCGACTTGGTCGCCCAAACCCGCACGCTCGGCCTTTCCCTCGGCGACCGCGCCTGCCTGGCCTTGGCCCTGAGCCTCAAAGCTCCTGTTTATACGACCGAACAGATCTGGCGGAAGCTTAAGCTCGAAGTGCCCGTTCATGTGATTCGATAGAGGTTTGTCCGAACGGGACGCGACATCCTGGGCGGCAACGGCATCGCCGACGAATACCCCATCTTCCGCCACATGGCCAACCTGGAGTCAGTCAAAACCTACGAAGGCACCCACGACATCCACACGTTGATTATCGGGGAGCATATTACGGGGATTGCGGCGTTTTAGAGGGATGTAGTTTTATTAGACTAGGCGGGTGGCCCACCCCGCGACTTCACTTACAATTTCTCAATCGGGTGCCCCATTCCGCCTTCGTTTGGCGGGGTGGGGCTTTTCGTCTGTTCCGCCGCGAACCGTCCAAAAATCCCACCCGGGCAAACCCGGCCCGACTGGGGCACCCAGTTTGTCGACTGGGTACCAAACTCATCTCCATTGCAGACTCACCACACAAGGTCCGGTGTTCAGCGTCACAGCTTCAATCGCCTAGCGGACGATAGTCTCCCCTCATGCCTTGGGGCCTGATCCGGCTGCAGCAATCACAGCAGCTTCATTTCATCACCTTCAGTTGCTACCGTCGGCAACCGTTGCTGAATACGAATCACGCTAGATTTGTCTTCGAACACTCGCTGGAACAGACACGCCGTAGCTATCGTTTCCACGTGATCGGCTATGTGGTGATGCCGGAACATGTACACCTGCTGGTCTCTGAACCCGATCGGTCGACCCTGGCGACAACTCTTCAGGCCCTCAAGCAATCCGTTGCGCAGAAGCTTATCGGACATCACGGTCGCTTCTGGCAGACCCGCTACTACGACTTCAACGTGTGCAGTTCGGAGAAGCGGGTGGAGAAATTGAAGTACATCCACCGCAATCCAGTCAGCCGCGGATTAGTGGAGACACCGGAAGACTGGCTTTGGAGTAGCTATTGCCACTACGCTACGCAAGAACCGGGAGTGGTTGAAATTGAATCACCATGGGTAGCTTATTTGCGAGAGCATCCTTCCGCTGATCCGAATCGGCTTTCGGAGCTGTTCAGGAAATCGTAAACCGGGTTATGGCTTTTCGCTGGGGTGCCCCATTCCGCCTTCTCTTGGCGGGGTGGGGATTTTCGTCTGTTCCACCACGAACCGTCAACAAATCCCCACCCGGGCAAACCAGGCCCGAATGGGGCACCTGTGATCTTTCAAGACGTCGTCCATTCGATCGGAACCAGAGAAGCTGATTGTGCTGAGCAATCCAGTTTCAAAGGAAGGATCGAATGGACAACGTCTTGAAAGATCACAGGTGCCCCAGGTTCGTCCTTCGGTTGGACTAATCTGGGATCGCTGAATTACGGGCTCGGAACGCCCAGATCTCTACAGATTTTCTTTGCCAGATAGTCGTTGATTTCGTTGTGACGGGGCACGGCCGAGGTCTTGGCGGCCGCTCGGTTCACATAAATGGAATGATTTGCGCCCTCTCGCAACAGCTCACATCCGTATTGACTCAAGTGTTGTATAAGGTCGCGACCTTCACGCGCTGATCCGGAGGGGCTCCCGAATCACATCCCCGCCGGGTGCCCCATTCAATCCGTCGTTTGGATTGAGTGGGATAGAACGACGCTGACTACGCCGCCGTTCGCGCTTTGATCTTGTTCAGCGGAGCCCGCCGAGCCGCGAGCCGCAGGTCGTAGTTGGTCTGAAGGTTCATCCAGAATTGCGGCGTCATGCCGAAGTACTTGCCCAGTCTCAGCGCAATGTCCGCGCTGATTGCCCGCTGGCCGCGTACAATTTCATAAATGCCCGGAGAATGCAGCGCTTTCGCAAGCTGGTAGGCCGTGATGCCCATCGGCTCCATAAATTCAGTGCGCAGTATCTCGCCAGGATGTGCGGCTAGCGTCTTCTCTCGCTGAGGCATATTAGTCCAACTCCCTAGTGATAATGGGTAATTTCCACGTCGTACGCATTGCCTTCGCGCCACTCAAAACAGACGCGATATTGGTCATTGATGCGAATGCTGTGTTGCCCTTCACGGTCGCCACGTAGCCGCTCCAACCGGTTGCCCGGTGGTACAACCAAATCACCCAAGACCGCAGCGGCGTCCAACATCTGTAATTTTCTTAATGCGGCTCTTCGCAAAGTTGCCGGAATCCTACGGCTGCGTTCTTCCGCCCACAGCCGCTCCGTATCGGCATCACGAAAGCTTTTAATCACTCACCACAATACTACTTCTATGCGTTACTAACGTCAAACATTACTAATCCGCACAAACTAAACCTCTTTCGCGGGGGCTCAACAATCGTTTCTACGCCAGCGAAAAACAAGGCTAATCCTTTCCCGATTCGGGAAACCTACGTTACGAAGGTACATGTCCTTTCGTAACTTGCGAAACTCATTCTCCGATGCTAGTTTCCCGGTTGTGGGCACAGGAAATTGGGGCGTCCCGGCCCTTCCGGTACTCCGGCGAGAGCGTTTCGCGGTCTTTGACAAGCCAGGCGGCAGAGGGCGACGGTTAACTCGTAAGATAACAGCGCAGCGCACAAAACGCCCTAATGTCAGTGCAATTGCGCTGCTAACTGCTTTCAATGCAAGATTTTGCCTGCAACTCCCACGCGCTCAAGATTTTGCAGACAAAGTTTTAAAGTCGAGTAATGGAATCAAGATTTTAGCCGATACCAGGGGGAGGGGGGTACCCCCGCTCCGACGGTCCTCGCAACCTCGGACCATTCGACCCGAAAGATAACGGATTGTGCAATACGGCGCGGTGCGCACAGTGCGTGAATCCCCATAGCTCGCCCCCGCTACCCCACAGGCGCATACTTCTCTGGTGGAGGTGTTCTATGGCGACTGGCAGCGATCCGATTCTTACCCACCTTGGAATGGCCCACCTCGGCAGCCCGAAAATGTTAATGGGCAAGGGCGGCGGCTTCCTGGGTGAATTTCGCGAATTCGCCCTCAAGGGCAACATGCTCGACATGGCCATCGGCATCATCATCGGAGCCGCCTTCGGACGCGTCATCAGCTCGTTCGTCTCCGACATCATGATGCCGCCCATCGGCATGCTCTCCGGCCGTCACTCCGACCTGAGCAATAAGTTCATCAACCTCTCCGGTCATGCCTACGCAACGCTGGCCGAGGCGAAAGCCGCCGGAGCTGCCACCATTAACTATGGCCTCTTCCTGAACGCCTGCTTCGATTTCCTCATCGTCGCTTTCGCGGTGTTTCTTCTGGTTAAGCAGGTAAACCGTTTGCGCGTCCAATTCGCCGCCAGCGTTCCCGCGACCAGGGAGTGTCCTTATTGCGTTTCCGCGGTGCCGGTGAAAGCAACACGCTGCCCAAACTGCACCTCGGAATTGATCGCCGCTTAGGCCGTCACGAGGCGCCTCGCCGCCCGAGAGATATGCGACCATACATCTCGAAAGGGAGATTGGTTCGATGATCAGGACGGAACTGTTCCGGCTTAACGGCGCGATCGAGCGCGATCCGGCGATCGATGCGTGGTTCAAAAGCCACGCCGGTGAATTGGGAGACATCGCGCGTGAATGGTTTGAGGCGATGCGTCAGTGCGGAGACGAAGTCCGCGAACTCATGCATGACGGCTCTCCCACTGCCTGTTTGGGAGATGCCGCCTTCGGCTACGTCAACGTGTTCACTTCGCACGTCAACGTCGGATTTTTTCAAGGAGCGGCGCTGCCCGATCCAGCCCACTTGCTGCAAGGCAGCGGCAAATTCATGCGCCATGTGAAGCTGCGCCCGGGCGAAGCTATCAACGCCACCGCTCTACACCGGCTCATCGAGTCGGCATACGAAGACATAAAGGCCCGCGTCGAACACGGCTAGCATCATGGAACGACTCCGCAGCACTGTGCGTTCAGACTCCCAGGATCGCATGTGTCGCGGTCTGCCACCATGTGGGATTGGCGCGCCAGAGATAGACGGCAACGCTCTGGCCGACGATCAGCGGCGGCAGCGCATATCGATACACCTTGTGAACGCTTCCATCGACGACCACGTCGCGCATCATGCCGGCGATGATGAAAAGATCCAGTGCGATATAGAAGATGCTGTGATTGAACCAGAAATCAAAGCGGCCAATACCCGCGTCCAGCAGTTCGCAAGTCGCAAGAAAGACGAGGCGGCGATGGTAGTCAGGTCGCTTTCTCCACAGAATGGCCAGCGCGATGCATATGCCAAACACAGCCATGTCGAAGAATGGGATGGAAAGGAAAGATTCGATGCCGGTTTGGTGAAGCACCGTTATGTCCCAACGGGTCAGGTACACGGCGACCGCCAAGCCCAGCCCGACCATCACAGCGGCAAGTGCTGCTCCGAACCATCCCAGCGTGCGGTGAATACTCACTTTGCGAATGCGGATCAAGCCCGATTGCACTATGAACAGCACCATCCACGCAGAGAATGCGACGCCGTGCAGCCAGAGGAGCAGACGGCTTCGCTGGCTTGGCATCGAACAGGTTCTGAACTCACGGTGTGGCTGAAGCCCCACACCACCAGCCCGGTCATCAGCAGCGACATACTGAAATAGAAGTAGCGGCTTAAGAAGATCTTCAGCGGCGACGTCGTGCGCGCTTCTTTCTGCAGACGAGCGGCGATCCCCACATTTCCCACGGCCATCAACTTTCTCCTCGAACGCTTTCTATATCGCGGCGCCGACTGAGAACGAACGCAGTCAGCACGCGGGCGCGTGACAGTGACTTCCTGCCAGCGCTACTACGGCAAAAATTTCTTAAATGACCCCGGGGGAACAGTTGCAATACCTTAGCCGCATTCGCTATCGCGTGCAATGAAAAACAAACGCCAGCATGGTTCGGAGCGTTGCCGCCCCGCCGAGAGCGCATCGTCAACGGCCTGAGCTATTCTGGTGCTGCACCATGATGAAGTTCCTCATTGCGATAACTCGCGGAGTACACAGCGCAGTCGGCATTTCACTTCCCAAGCCGGGGCAGGAAAAGGCCGTGGCCATTATCTGGCTGGTCGCGCTCCTGATGCTGGCTCTGATTGTTCTCGGAACCGGCTGGCTAGTGCTGAGCAGCATGTCGAGCTCGATGAGCTCTCGCTGAACTCTCGCTGAACAATCCATCTCGCAGCCGGTGTCCACGTTTGGACATTTGACCTCTATACGGACACCCGTGAACCGCGCTCCCATCACACTCGTATAAATCTGCGGGGCTTAATTCGCCCTCCTACGGCAATCAAAATGCCGTTCGAACTACGAATTGGATTGAGGGAGCAGTCTGTGCCCAACGTACGTCTCGCCATCCGTCAGCTCGTGAAATCGCCCGGCTTTGCTCTGACCGTCATCCTCACGATGGCATTGGGAATCGGCGCGAACACCGCCATCTTCACGCTCGTGCATGCCGTGCTGCTGAAGTCGTTGCCGGTCGTCGATCCCAAGACGCTGTATCGCGTGGGCGACAAGGACGACTGCTGCGTCAATGGCGGTTTCATCAATGATGACGGCGACATGGATATCTTCTCCTACGAACTCTACCGGCACTTCCGCGAGACTACGCCGGAATTCGAGCAGCTCGCGGCCATGCAGTCGGGTAGCAATACCATGAGCGTGCGACGCGGTTCTGAAGCGGCCAGGGCCTTGCCCACGCAATACGTTTCGGGAAATTTCTTCTCTACCTTCGGCATCGGGCCGTTTGCCGGGCGGGTTCTGAGTGATGGAGACGACAATCGCGGGGCAGCTCCGGCGGGCGTGTTGAGCTATCAATCTTGGCAGTCGGATTATGGCAGCGACTCGTCGATTGTGGGCTCTACCGTGTACGTTGACGGGCAGCCCATCACAATTGTCGGCATCGCGCCGCCTGGATTCTTCGGCGACCGCATTCGCGCTCGTCCCCCGGCGCTGTGGATCGCCTTGGGTGCTGAACCGCTCATTGACAAGGAAAATCCGTTCCTGCCCATTCCTGACAGCAACTGGCTTTACGTGATTGGGCGCCTGAAGCCGGGAGTCAGCACCGTCGCGTTGCAGGACAAGATGTCCAACAACATGCGGCTGTGGATGAAAACCATTGGGCCATATGTGCGCAGTGGCGGAGCCGCAGTCATCCCGAAGCAGCACGTGATCATCGTTCCCGGAGGAGCGGGCATCCAGAACCTTCAGCAAAGGACTGGCAAGGGACTTTACCTGTTGATGAGCCTGTCAGGCCTGCTGCTGCTGATCGCTTGCGCCAATGTCGCCAATCTCATGCTGGCGCGCGGCACGACTCGCCGGGCAGAGACCTCCATCCGCATGGCCTTGGGCGCGGCCCGCACTCAACTGATGGGCCAAACGCTTACGGAAAGCGTTCTCCTCTCGCTTCTCGGTGGGTTTGCCGGACTAGCCGTGGCATACGCAGGCGCTCGCGTCATTCTGTCACTGGCGTTTCCGACCGCGTTGAACCTGCCCATCGACAGCAGTCCTTCGCTTCCGGTACTTGCATTCGCCTTCGCACTGTCTCTGCTGACCGGAGTGGTGTTCGGCATGGTGCCGGCATGGATCACCTCGCATTCCGATCCCGCCGAGGCCTTGCGCGGGGTGAACCGCTCAACCCGCGATCATTCCTCGTTGCCGCAGAAGTCCCTCATTGTGGTACAGGCGGCAATGTCGTTAATCCTGCTGGTCGGCGCTGGGTTGCTGACCAAGAGCCTGGATAACCTGCAACATCAGGATTTCGGAATTCAGACTGCCAATCGCTATGTAGTGCACATCGACCCACAAGGTGCGGGATACACGCCGGAGAAGCTACCCGCGTTATACCAGGCGCTGGAGCAGCGATTTGGCGCTCTTCCTGGGGTGCAGAGCGTTGGACTGGCGCTTTACAGCACGCTCGAAGGCAACAACTGGGGCGAGTCCGTCTACGTCGAAGGCCGTCCCGATCCCGGGCCTGAGGCCAACAAGAACTCTTCCTGGGACCGCGTCAATCCGCAATTCTTCGCCACCGTTGGCCAGCCCGTCATTCGAGGACGCGGCATCACTGAAGCCGATACCGCAACTTCACAGAGGGTCGCAGTGGTTAATCAGGAATTCGTGAAGAAGTTCTTTCCCAACGAAGATCCCATCGGCCGCCACTTCGGTGTTTTCCAACAGAAATATGCAGGCGCGTTTGAGATCGTTGGAGTGGTGGCGGATGCTAAGTATTCCAGTCCCAGTGACAAGCTGCGGCCCATGTACTTTCGTCCGCTCAACCAGCAATTGGCCGTGACCGGCGATGATCCCAATGAGCTCATGGCCGAAGGAAATTCGCTCTACATCAACTCCATCACCTTACGGTTTCGGCAAGAACCACAGAGCGTTGACCGGATGGTTCGGCGGGTTCTCAACGACGTCGACCCGAACCTCACCATCACCGACTTGCGCTCCCTCGACGACCAGGTCGGCCAGAACCTTGGCCAGCAGCGGCTGATGGCGCGCCTGACGATGCTCTTCGGGCTTTTGGCTCTGTTACTTGCCTCGGTTGGGCTCTATGGCATCACGTCCTACTCAGTGGCGCGCCGCACCAACGAGATCGGCTTACGCATGGCGCTGGGAGCTGACAGAAGCAACGTGCTGCGGCTGATTATGCGCGCCGCCTTTGCCCAGGTAATCCTCGGCCTTGTGATCGGAATCCCGATTGCCCTGTTAGGCGGGAGACTGGTCTCCGACCAGTTGTTCAAGGTCCGCTACTTTGACCCGTTCAGTATCGGAATCGCGATCGCAGTACTGCTCCTGGCTGCGGGGGTAGCGGGGGTCGTTCCGGCAACGCGTGCTGCCAGCATCGATCCTATGAAGGCGCTCAGAACGGAATAAAGGGCGCGGGGTTTGGGAGTAGCATCGGCCGAGGCGAAGTCTTGTGTCAGGATCGGCATGGAACGCGGCGTGACCGCAGCTTAGGGCTACACCCGGCTCTGGAAGACCCTCTCGTCGGGAAAACGCATCGCGGTTAAGAATCCATGCTCGATGCTGTCGATTCCATAAGTCCGATTTGAGCCGACGCAGGGACGCACAGTGCCATCCTGTTCGACGATCGCATTGTGCCGATGCCCGTAGACCACAGGTGCTGCGCCTGTGTAGTCTTCCGGAAAACCGAACGGACCCCAGACGAAAGTATCTACGTCAGCCGGATCGAGATGTCCCTCCAGGTCTGTACCCCCATGCACGCACAAGATGTCCGGAGACTGATGAAACGGTTCTAATTGCTGGAAGAAGCTTATGTGTTTGGGCGGCATGGCGTCGAAAAACGATTCATAAGGCAGAGGGATTTTGTAGGTGAACAGCCGGGACCCGTGCTCCTCCAGGGCAAGACTAAGTTCCCTGGCACCTTCCGGCGAATAACTGCGGATCGTATCCAACGCCTCCATTCCCACCAGCCACGAGTGGCAGGTGTAATCGTGTAACGTCCGCAACATCCATTGCTCGTGATTGCCCGTTAGCGTGATCACCGGAAATTGCGCTTGGTCACGCAGACGCAGAATCTGTTCTATACATCCGCGCGAGTCGGGCCCGCGGTCAATATAGTCGCCCAGAAACACCAGCCTGTCGTCTGGACCCATTTCCGGGACAACTTGCGAAAGCAAGCTTTCCAGAGCAGCGCTGTTCCCGTGAATATCGCCGATGGCTACCGTCGCCATGTGAGTAGCCGGTAGTGTAGAAGATGCGCCGCCGCGCCATCCACTCAGGGTCCAAAAACGTCTCACATCTCGCCTTTTCAATAACATACGCCCTGCCTCGCCCTCCCCGTTCAATGGCCCAGAGCACCGCTAAAGCGCCATTTCCTTCCGTTTGGCCAATCTTCATTGGCCCTTTCGCGCTAAGTATTTAGTGTGAGTAATGGCAAGCTAAAGGGATTCGTGTACCACGGACCCGGGGCCGCAGTCATCAAAATCAATTAGAGAGGCTTACATGCACAAGCCGGTTAAGTATGTAGAAAAAGCTGTCACCGTCGCCGCCAAGGGCGCCTGGGCAGTGTTCGACAAGCTGAACAGCATCAATCCGAATCCGTCGTTCACGCCTAAGTGGTCTGACAAGCCTCTGCTGAAGTCGTATCAGAAATCGAAGCCTCCGTTGGGATGGCCGCGCGCCACCGACTCGCTGTGCCCCAAGTGTGTGCCCCATATTCGCCAGCAGATCATTGACGGCAAGCTGCCGGTTGAAGTGCTGATGAATGAGAAGGTCGGCGAGATCAAGGCGCAGATCGTCGAGCGCGATGGCAAGATCCTGATGGTGAAGGACTGCCCCGAACACGGCCATTTCGAAGACGTGATGGCGATGGACACCGACTTCTTCAAGCACTTGGAAGAGGTGTTCCCCGGCCGCGACATTCGCGCTCACAACGACGAGCGCCTGCATCATCACGGTTCCAGCACGGTAAAGCATGGCCGTGGTTCGGTGCTGACCATTGATCTCACCAACCGCTGCAACATGATGTGCGATCCCTGCTTCATGGACGCTAACCAGGTCGGCTTCGTGCATGAGCTGACGTGGGAAGAAATCAAGCAGATGCTGGACGACGCCATCACCATTAAGCCGCGCCGCCAGATGTCGGTACAGTTCTCCGGCGGCGAGCCTACGCTGTCGCCTTACTTCCTGGATGCGGTCGCTTATGCCCGCAAGGTTGGCTACAACAGCGTGCAGGCTGCGACCAATGGCATCGAGTTCGCCAAGAGCCTGGAGTTCTGCCAGAAGGCAGCCGAAGCCGGACTGCGCTACGCCTATCTTCAGTTCGACGGAATCGGCAACGCGGCCAACTCGCATCGCCTGGTCGGCAATCTGTTCGACGTGAAGCTGCAGGCAATCGAGAACCTGCACAAAGCGGGCGTTGAGATCGTGCCGGTCGTGACCATCGTCAACAACCTGAACAACGAGCAGGTAGGACGCATCATTCAGTTCGCGCTTGATAATCCGAAGCGCATCTCCTTCCTGTCGTTCCAGCCGGTATCGTTTACCGGACGCGACGAGGCCATCACCGACGAGCGCCGCGAGGCGCAGCGCTATACGCTGTCTCACCTGGCGCACGATGTGAAAAACCAGGTCGGCATGGGCGAGCCCACGCGCGACTGGTTCCCGATTTCATTCATGAGCACCTTCTCCGATTGGGCCGACCTGGTACATGGCCCCGACAAGGATTGGGGATCATTGAGCTGCGGCTGCCACCCGAACTGCGGTATCGGCATGGCCGTCATGATCGACAAAGAAACCAAGGAAGCCGTTCCCGTCACCGCGTTTCTGAACGGCGACAACATTGGCAAGGACATCGCGAAGGTCAATGATGCCGCTCGCGGCAAGTGGCTCTCGATCGCTGGCATGACGCTGGCACTGCTGAAGAACTACGATCCGTTCAAGTCTCCGAAGCACTTCAAGTTTGTCGACTTGCTGAAGAAGTTCGACAAGACCTTCGGCGCCACCGGTAAGGACTACGGCAAGGTTTCCGGCGATCGCACCAAGACCGACATCGAGCGCCGCCGTCAGGACCGCTGGAACTTTCTGTTCATCGCAGGCATGTGGTTCCAGGACCTGTTCAACTATGACTTCCGCCGCACCGAGCAGTGCATCATTCCCTACGCTACGCAGGAAGGCGAGATCAGCTTCTGCGCTTACAATACCGGCGTGGGCTGGCGCAATATAGTCGAGAAGATGCACATGACGGCGACTCTGACAAAGTGGTATGCCGATAAGGGACGCCACGAGATCTTCGCCGGTGGCAAGGCTGTTGGCCTGCCGACTACCGATCACACACTGGTCCTGGTCGACGAGCACGTGAAGGCCGATGCCAACCATACGCTCGACGATTTGGGCATCCTGAAGAACGCCCGTCAGGAGAAGTTCAAGGCCCGTGACGAGCGCATCAAGAAAGAAGCCGAGGACGCGCGCATGGCGGCCCTCTATCGCCAGCACATCCTGGGCGAGAAGCCGGAAGAGAAGGGCGGCTTCGTTCCGCTCGATGCTCTGGGCGGCATCAAGCCCGCTGCTCCGGTGAAAGAGGAAGTGAAAGAAGAAGTCTTCGGCGACTAACTCGTCGGGGATTTGAAAGGCCACGGCTTCAGCCGTGCCGAAACAGATCCTTAAGAATGTCAGGGGCTTCAGCCCCGAATACAACCGGTCGCTTCGGCGGCCGGTTTTCTTTTGAGGTCAGTCCTACCCAAGGAGTTCGGGTGCCCCATTCAAGCCTTCTTTTGGCTTGAGTGGGATCGCGAAAATCTCCCGCACGGGGGCCTCATTCAAGCGCCACCTTGAGTCGGAATCGAAACGTGCACCAGTTGCTCCGATCTCGGTCGCGTCCACTGAAGTGGCATCGCGCTTCTACTCCGCATTATCCATAATGATGGAATGGCGACTGTTTTCCCTATGGAGCGCTGGCTTCCCAAGTCTGTGCTCTGTCTGCGTGACTACAGCCTCGAAAAATTCTCCCGCGATGCGATTGCCGGAGTAACCGTAGGGCTGGTCGCGTTGCCGCTGGCCATGGCGTTTTCGATCGCCTCGGGACTGACGCCGCAAGCCGGAATCTACTGTGCCATCGTCACCGGCCTACTGATATCGCTGCTCGGAGGCTCGCGCTGCCAGATCGGCGGCCCGACCGGCGCTTTCGTCGTCGTTATCGCCGGGATTGTCGCCGCCCACGGCGTAGACGGACTGTTCATGTGTACCGTCATGGCGGGCATCCTGCTGCTGATCATGGGTGCAACCGGCATGGGCTCGGCGGTGAAGTTTATTCCCCGTCCCATCATCATCGGATTTACCAACGGAATCGCGGTTCTGATCGCCAGCACCCAGATAAAAGATTTCTTCGGACTGCAAGTCGAGAAAGTACCCGGAGTTTTCTGGTTGCGCATGGAAGTGCTCGCCCAGCACTTCGGCTCGCTGAGCTACTCAACCACAGCACTGGCAGTTGCAACCGTAGTTGTTCTCGTCGCCTGCCGCATGATTTCCAACCGGGTTCCCGGCCCCATCCTGGTACTGCTGCTGGGAACGGCGGCGGTGGTTCTCTTCAAACTTTCGGTGGAGACCATCGGCTCGCGCTTCGGCGGCATACCCAGCGGCATGCCGCACCTGGTGATTCCGAAATTTCGCTCCGACCTGATTCATGGACTGCTCGGTCCGGCGGTTACCGTGGCGATGCTGGGTGCGATCGAATCCCTGATGTCGGCCGTTGTCGCCGACCGCATGAGTGGCGACCACCATAATCCGAATGTCGAGCTGATCGGCCAGGGCATCGCTAATATTGTCTCCCCGATGTTTGGCGGGCTGCCTGCTACCGGCGCCATCGCCCGCACGGCTACTAACATCCGCGCCGGTGCGCAGACTCCGGTGGCGGGCATGATTCACTCGCTGACTCTGCTGTGCATCCTGCTGTTCGCGGCGCCTCTGGTACGTTTTGTTCCTATGGCGGTGCTGGCCGGCATCTTGATGGTCGTCGCCTACAACATGGGCGAGTGGCGCGAGATACCGCAGCTCTTGAAGCTGACCAAGACCGACATCAGCGTCTGGTTGGTGACTTTCCTGCTCACCGTCTTCGCCGATCTCACGGTTGCCGTCGAGGCTGGGATGATCCTGGCGGCGCTGCTCTTCATCAGCCGCGTCGCTGATACCACCTCGGTTTCGCAAGTCACCGACGATTACGTTGAGGATGGCCGCGTCCATATCCTGCAGGACAAAGACATTCCCTATTACGCGACCATCTTCCGCATTCACGGGCCGTTTCTGTTTGGCGCGACGGAAAAGCTCTCGGCGGTGACCGAGAAAATCCACGCCCTGCCGCCAATCGTGATCCTTCGCCTGCGCAACATGACAGCTCTTGACGCCACCGGATTATTCGCGCTGGAAGAAGTGGCTCGTGCGCTGCAACGCGACTGGCCGGACCCTGATTCTTTGCGGCGCTCGCGAGCAGCCCGCCAAGCTGATTCTCCACTCCGAGCTGGAAGCGATGATCGGCTCTGAAAATATCTGTGAGAACGTGAACGAAGCGCTACGTCGCGCCGAAGAAGTGTTCGAGAACATCGAAACCAAGGCGGCGATCAGCGGAATATGAGACTAGATAGTGACGAAAATCCTATGTCTGCAAAGCCCGAGAGAGAAGGGGCGCATTGGGTAGATTGGCCCGGCCGCTGAAACGGCCGGGATTTTCGCGGACATTCACTCGCCCCGAATTGTACCGAGGACAGTATTACCGCAACGCTCTTCGAACGAATGCGAGCAAGCCACCGGCGGAAGACAGCAGTAGCAGCGATGATGGCTCGGGAACCGCATCGTAGCCGCCCGTGAGTTGACCTAAATCGTTGATTCCCTCTGAGATAGGTTCCGCTGCACCCGGAATATCAAACTGCGTGTAAGTGCCATTGTAGGTAAAGCCGTGAAACACATTGTCGGCGCGATAAAAATTGCCTACGACCTCACCTTGGCTGTTAACACCGAGGGCGGCGGTTTCGACGGCTCCCGGAAAGTTAAGCATGGTAAATGTTCCGCTGTCGTAGAGAAACGCGCAGCGATCGCAGGTGCCAACCCCATTTCGCTTCCGACAATCTTTCCGTTACTGCTGATCGCGTTGAGGCAGCCGTCCGCTTGCGCTCCCGGATAATTGAGGAGCGAAAAGGTGCCTTGATTGTAGAGGAACCCACTATAGTCGTTGTTGAGTACCGCTGAACCGACGATGGTGCCCGAATCATTAAGCCCCCCGAGGTAGGTGGCTGCTGCCCCAGGATAGTCAACCGTCGTATACCCACCGTTGGCAAATATGAACCCGTGGCCGTTGTACTGGTTTGGCAGATAATAGATCCCGTTACGATATCCGCTCATTTATGCCGGCGGCATAAGTTTGATTTGCGCCGGGGTAGTGAACGTTCCCCGTGAACTGGCCCTGCGACCACGTGAAACCTTCATATCCTCCGTTCTTCCAGTAGCCGGCAAGCTCTACCTTGGTTGTCGATCGCTGTTCCCTCGGTATATCCTCCAGCGCCCTGAAATGTCGTAAAGATTCCGTCGCTGTAGAAGAACCCGAGCGTGTCAGCGTGAAGCATAAGCGGCGTCGAAACTGCTAAAAGCAGAAGTAGAAACCAGCACGAGATCGCTCCCACCCGATGGCCTGCGAAGTCCATAGTCTCCTCCAGGGTTGGTAAATGTATCTCAGTTCGCATCGCTTCAGCACTTGAATTCTCGATTACTGAACTAGAAGTGTAGTCGCCGCAAATGAGTATCCTGTGCCCGAAGTTCTTTTTAGAAGATCTTGCCTGCTATGTCGAAAAGCGAGACTAACGCGCTGTCCCAACCATTTCGGGTTCAGCTTCGGCGCTTTCCAAGGTGACCCGAACCCGTTTTTCGCTTTTCTCTGTTCCCTTCGAGTCGTGCGGATGCAGGTCGCGCGCATTCCGCAGCAAAAACAGCAGCGGTAGCATGCAGAGGAAGATGACGCCCATCACCCAGAACGCCTCGACAAACGACAGCATCATCGCCTGCTGCTGCACCATCCCGTAAATCGCTCCCAATGCCTTACGTGACGCCTCGACTGAATTTGAGCCGTGCATCTGGAACCACGCCGTCATGCCACGCAGAGTGAGTTGCGTAGTGTGATCGTAGGCTGAGACGTGGCTCACCATCTGGTTCTGGTGTACCTGGCTGCGACGCGCCAGGAAGGTGGTCATGGTCGCAATGCCGAAGCTGCCACCGATATTGCGCATCAGGTTGTAGATGCTGGTGGCATTGCCCATTTTCTCTTTGGGAATGGCAGACATGCTCACTGCCATGAGCGGAATGAACAGAAAGGCCATGGCCACGCCCTGGATCACCTGCGGCCAGAAAATCTCCCAGTAGCCTGCGTTCAAGTTGACGTGCGACAGGCTGAACATGCTCCATGCACCAATCGTTATGCCCACGAATATGAGCCTGCGCGGGTCGTAACGATTGGTGAGTTGGCCGACAATCGGCATGGTAAACAGCGAACCTATGCCGCGCGGTGAGAGCGCCAGCCCTGACTGAAGCGCGGGATAGCCAAGCAGCGTCTGCAGAAAAATAGGCAGCAGCATGAGGCTGCCGTACAGCACGAATCCCAGCATGGTCATGATGAATACGCCGGCACTGAAGGTGCGGTCTTTGAGCACACGCAAATCGACCACGGGGTGCTTTGCTGTCAGCTCGCGGATCACCATCGCCACCAGGCCAAACACGCACAGAAAAGCCATCACCCGGATCTGTGTGCTGTCGAACCAGTCTTTCTGCTGGCCCCGATCCAGCACTACTTGCAACATGCCAAACCCGAGGGCCAGAAATCCGATGCCCCACAGGTCGACTCCGCCCTTCTTGTTCTTGCCGATATAGGGCGGATCGTGCACGAACGCATTCATCATCAACAGCGAGAAGATGCCCACCGGCAGGTTGAGGTAGAAGATCCAGCGCCAGGTGAAATTGTCGGTAATGTAGCCGCCGAGCGTCGGCCCCAGGATTGGCGCAAGGACAATGCCCAACCCAAAGGCTGCCATCGCGGTGCCATGCTTCTTGGGCGGAAACGTCTCCAGCAGCACGGCCTGGGCCAGCGGCTGTAAGCCTCCGCCGGTGAGCCCCTGCAGTACGCGGAAGGTGATCAGCCACTCCAGCGATGTGGCCATTCCGCACAGCAGCGAGGTCAGGGTGAATCCCGTCACACACATCATCAACATGCGGCGGCGGCCCAGGCGGTTCGCCAGCCAGCCCGCCATAGGCAGGATGATGGCGTTCGACACCAGGTACGACGTGACTACCCACGTCCCTTCATCGACCGTGGCGCCCAGATTGCCGGCAATGTGCGGCACCGAGACATTCACGACCGTGGTGTCGAGAATCTCCATGAACGTCGCCAGCATGACCGCGGCGGTGACGACCCATGGGTTTACGGGTTTGGCCGGAGCTGAGGACATCTCGGAAATCTGAGGCGATTGTAAGAACGGGAAGGGTGGAAAATCGGTGATCTGCCGCACAAACAAGCAGGTTGGCCCTCCAGTTTTGCCTGGGCTGAAAACCCCTTGTGACCCGAATCACAACTCCCGGTGACCCTGTTTGCTACAGTTATATTTCTATGTCTGCCCCTGATTCTTTATTCGTTCGCGCCTGCCGGCGTCAGCCTGTCGAAGCGACTCCTGTCTGGTTTATGCGCCAGGCGGGTCGCTACATGAAGGAATACCGCGAGGTACGCAAGCACTACTCGCTGGTAGAGATCTGCAAACACCCCGAGGTCGCCGCCGACGTCACTATCACCGCCGCGGAATACCTCAACGTTGACGCGGCCATTATCTTTGCCGATCTCCTGCTGCCCCTGGAAGTAATGGGCCTGCCCTTTCACTTTGAGGCGGGCGAAGGGCCGGTGATTGAAAAGCCGCTGCGCAGCGCGGAAGACGTTAACGTTCTGCGCACCGATCGTGCCGCCGAACTGGGCTACGTCGCCGATGCGGTCGCTCTGGTCGCGAAGCACTTCAAGAACAAGCTGCCGGTGATTGGCTTTTGCGGTGCGCCGTTCACATTGGCCAGCTACATGGTGGAAGGCGGCGGCTCGCGACACTACATCGAAGTGAAAAAGCTGATGTACAACTCGCCTGAGGTATGGGAGGAGTTGGTCGGCAAGCTGGTCGATGTGCTGGCCGAGTACACAGCCGCCCAGGTGAGGGCAGGCGCCGACGTGGTACAGATCTTCGACAGCTGGGTAGGGTGCCTGAGCGTAGAAGACTATCGCCGTTATGCTCTGTTGCCAACCACCCAGCTCATCAAGCGGCTACAGAAAGAGACCGGCGTTCCCATCATCTACTTTGGCACCGACAGTTCCACCCTGCTGCCTTCGATGTCAGAAACGGGAGCCGAGGTGATCGGACTCGACTGGCGTATTCCGCTCGACGAAGGCTGGAAAGCCGTAGGCCATCAGCATGCCGTACAGGGCAATCTCGATCCCATAGCGCTGTTCGCGTCGTGGCGCGAGGTGAAAAGCCGCGCGGAGCACATTCTCCGTCTAGCCGATGCGCGTCCCGGGCACATCTTCAATCTGGGCCACGGCATCCTTCCCCACACTCCGGTGGAAAACGTGAAGGACCTCGCCAAGTTTGTACACGACTTCACGGCGTCAGCCGCCACGGGAGCGTCCCGATGAAGCAGGCTGTGCTCCTCATCGCGCATGGCAGTCCTGAGCGCGTCGAAGACATCCCCGAATTCTTGCAGAACATTTCCCGCGGACGGCCTATGCCGGAGGCGGTAGTAAAAGAGGTACAGCACCGCTATTCGCTGATCGGCAGCTCACCCCTGACTCGCATAACCCAGTCCCAGGCAGCCGGAGTCGAACGCGAGCTTTGCGTCCCGGTCTATGTCGGCATGCGAAACTGGCACCCCTTCATCGCCGATGCCTTACAACGTATGGCATCTGACGGAGTAGGACATGTGGTCGCAATCTGCCTCGCTCCCCACAATTCGCGCACCAGCGTGGGACTGTATAAACAGGCGCTCCTGGGGCAGAATGTGCCGTTTTCTGTAGATTTCGTCGAGGAATGGCACGATAATCCCGGGCTGATTCTGGCCTTTGCCGAAAAACTTCGCCAGGGCTGGAGCAAAGCCTGCGCCGAACAGGGAAGCCACAGTGCCGGTATTATTCACTGCCCACAGCGTGCCTACCCGTACCATTGCAGAAGGCGATCCGTATCAGACTCAAACTCGCGAAACGGCGGCTCTGGTCGCGGCGCAAGTGCCGGAGATCGGCGAATGGAGCTTCGCGTTCCAAAGCCAGGGAATGTCGGGCGGTGAGTGGCTTGGTCCCACAGTGGAGGAGACGCTGCTCGGATTACGCGCGAAGGGCCACACATCCGTTTTTGTGCAGCCTATCGGTTTTGTGTGCGACCACGTGGAGATTCTCTTCGACGTTGATATCCTGTTCAGGGACTTTGCGGCTGAGCACGGCATGAAACTTTACCGCGCCGACTCGCTGAACGACTCCCCGGCGTTCGTCCATGCCGTGGCCGAATTAGCCCGCTGGCGTCTTGGGGCGGCCGCGAGCGATACCGATCCCCACGAACTCGCCGCCAATCCTAATAGCTGACGTATGAAGCGAATCGCAATCATTGGCGCCGGCATCTCCGGCCTTAGCGCCGCTTACCAACTGGAAAAAGCCCGGGCCGCCGGCGCAGCCATCGAGTACACCATTCTCGAGAGCAGCAGCCGTGTCGGAGGGTCGATCTCCTCCGAACGGGTAGACGGCTGCCTGGTCGAGGCTGGCCCCGACTCCTTTCTTACTGAGAAGCCTTGGGCCGCAATGCTCTGCAGAGAGCTTGGTCTTGGCGACCAGCTCATCGGCTCTAACGACGCTCGGCGGAAGACCTACATTGTGGTACATGGCAAGCTCATCGCAATGCCGGACGGACTGATGTTCATGGTCCCGACCAAGCTGGTGCCTACCGCTTTGTCGCCGCTGTTCTCGTGGGAAACGAAAATCCGTATGGCCCGCGAGCTAATGCATCCACCACGCCCCATGCAAGGTGACGAAACCGTCGGCGAGCTGGTAGAGCGTCACTTCGGAGCCGAGGTCGTCGATCGGCTGGCAGATCCGCTGCTCTCTGGCGTGTATGGCGGAGACGCAAACAAGCTAAGCGCGCGCGCTGTTCTGCCTCGCTTCGTCGAGATGGAAGAGAAGTATGGCAGCCTGAGCCGCGCCATGCTTGCCGCGCACAAGAAAATGGCGGCGACGGCAAAAACTCAGCCCGCACGTCCCCTGTTCAGTTCTCTCAAAGATGGAATGCAGCAGATGGTGGATGCCGTCGTCCACCGTCTCACGCCCGATTCTATCCGGCTTCACAGCCGGGTACGCGGCGTGTACCCCCACAATGGCGGATGGCGGCTTGCGACCGAATTGGCCGGCGATAGCTACTACGACGCTGTGGTACTTTCCACTCCCGCCAATGTCGCCGGTGCTCTTCTCGAAGCTGTGGACGCTGACCTCGCGAACGACCTTCTGGACGTGACTTACAGCTCTTCCGTTACCGTCGCTCTGGGTTACTACATGGACCAGCTACGCCATCTGCCGCCCGGATTCGGATACCTGGTTCCTCGCAGTGAGGGAACCCGCATGCTCGCGTGCACGTTCGTGCACAACAAGTTTCCGCATCGCGCTCCGCCCGACAAGGGACTGTTGCGCTGCTTTCTTGGCGGGGCACGCGATGAAGCCGTCCTCTCGTTGAGCGATGATGAGATTCTCGGGCAGGTTCGAGAGGAACTAAAGAAGATTATCAAGCTCAGCGCCAACCCGATTTTCGCTCGTGTTCATCGTTGGCGCGGAGCCATGGCCCAGTACGAATCCGGTCACATCGCGCGCGTAGAGCGTATTGAGAAACGCGTAGCTGGGATTCCGCAGCTCGCCATCGCCGGCAACGCTTTTCACGGCATAGGCGTTCCGGACTGCATTCGCAGCGGTCAGCAGGCAGCCGACAAACTCCTCACCACGTTGGCCGAAACAGCCGCTGCCAACACCTGATGCCTGCACCCCCTGCGCCCTAACTCGCGGGGAAGCCCCTCTGCCCTCATCCCATTTCGGAAGGCTTCACTACACTCGTGTGCGCCGCGTCACTGCAATCTTCTTGCAGGCGAGCTACGTTTTTGAGCAGGACCACCTTCAGTGGCGGCCCCAGCGAGGCAGAATATGTGGATCGCGGGCATCGTCATCTATTTCACGGCTGTCGTACTATTCTTGCTCGGTCTCACCCTGCACGAGGGATTTGGGCATCATCACCGGCCTCACCATCGCTGATCGCCACAGCTTGGCGACCTGCTAGCATGGAAGGTCTCACCGCGCCTCTTCTGCGCTGGAGTAGACACAAGAGGAGCCTTACATGCCTGACGTTCGTCGCGGACTAATCATCGTCAATACCGGCCCCGGCAAGGGCAAAACTACAGCCGCCATGGGCACCGGACTGCGCGCCGTCGGCAACGGCTTGAAAGTGCTCATGCTGCAATTCCTCAAAGGCTCCTGGCATTACGGCGAGCTCGACGCGGTGAAGGCCTTCGGCGATAACTTCATGATGAAGCAGATGGGCCGCGGCTTTGTAAAGGTCGGCGGCGCCGAAACCGATCCTGAGGACGTGCGACTGGTGGAAGAGGCATGGGCCGAGGCGGAGCAGGCAATCCTCTCGGGCCAGTGGGACCTCGTGATTCTCGACGAGATCAACTACGCCATCGGCTACAAGATGCTCGACCCTGCCAAAGTCGTAGCCACACTCAGCAAGAAGCCGGAGATGGTTCACGTGATTCTTACCGGGCGCAATGCGCACCCCAGCATTGTCGAGATCGCCGACACCGTCACCGAGATGAAAGAAGTGAAGCACGCTTACACCAAGGGCATCGAGGCGCAACGCGGCATCGAGTACTAGGCATTGGAAAGGGCTCCCATGTTCACCAACGATCTGCTCAAGTCGAAACGAATTCTGATTACCGGCGGAGGTACCGGCATTGGCCGCGCCATGGCCGAGCGTTTTTTGCAGCTCGGGGCGGCGGTCTACATCTGCGGCCGACGCAAAGACGTTATCGAGAACACTGCCAACGAGCTGCGCACTTCCACCGGCGGAACCATAGAGGGATTTGCACCGTTCGATGTTCGCGAACTCGATCAGGTCGAGCAGCTCATCGAAAAGCTCTGGGCCCAGGGCCCGCTGGATGTATTGGTCAATAATGCCGCCGGCAATTTTCTCGCAAAGACCGAAGAGCTTTCACCGAATGCCTTCGATGCCGTGATCGGCATTGTGCTCAAGGGCACCATCAACATGACCATGGCTTGCGGACGCCGCTGGCTGAAGGACAACCACCACGCCGTAGTGTTGAACATCGCCACGACCTACGCCGAAACCGGTTCAGCTTTCGTGGTCCCCAGCGCGGTGGCAAAGGCAGGCGTGCTCGCGCTCACACGCAGTCTGGCGGTCGAATGGGCGGGACGCGGCGTGCGCTTCGTCGCCATTGCTCCCGGAGCAATTCGTACCGAAGGCGCTTTTTCGCGCCTGTTGCCGGTGCCCGCCATGGAGAAAGCGCTGCTCGATCACAATCCACTGCATCGCTTGGGGACTTTGGATGAGATTTCGAATCTCGGCGCTTTCCTCATCAGCGATCAGGCCGGCTACATCAACGGCGACATGGTCTACATGGACGGAGGCGAAATGCTCGCCGGGGCCAGCAGCTTCAGCCTACTTGGCCGCCAAGTCCCTGACAGCGCATGGGAAATGATGAAACCGAAGAAAAAATAAGCAGTTGTTTCTTTGCTTTCATCGGCAGTTTTATTTCTGTATTTACCCCTGGGGATGGAGCCGGTTCAGTTCACCGACTGCGAAACTCTGGTCAGCTACACCGTTTCATTCGCTTTACCAATCTCAACAATTTGACGCCTTTGTGAACGACAACTCGCTCTGAGTGCCCGTGTTTTTACTGACGAGACGAGAGCGATAGCCGCCACTTCACGGAGGTGAATATGAAACTCTCAAACATGCTTCTACTTTCAGCCGTGCTAACGCTTGGGACTAGCTTCGCCGCCGCACAGAACCTGGACAACTATCGGTGGGACCATCGCGACGGCGTTCTGCAAACCGTTCAGTACAACGGTGGCTACCGCACCAACAACGCAAATTACCAACGCGGTTTTCAGGACGGGATCAACTCTGGGCGAGCCGACGCCAACCGCAACAAACGTTTTAACCTTGGTGCTCACCCCTATTACACGAGGTCGAATAACCAGACCTACCGCGAAGGCTTTGCGCAGGGGTATCGCGAAGCTTACGGCCAGGGAAACGGCCGCGGCGGCTATTACGGTAGCAATGGGTATTACAACAACGGCCACTACAACCAAAACGGCTACTACGACAAGAACGGGTATTGGCATGATCGCGACAACGATTGGGATCACGCTCACTAGACCGATCCGGTCAGGTTGGCGGCGCCGCGTATCAACTCGATGCGCGGCGCTTCTTCTCGCCCCAGTTAACCAAGGGTTGACGGTATCATCGGCTGGCAGTTAGCGCACCAGAAGGTCACGCGTGCCGCTTCTCCCTGCTTGCGCGACTGGATAGCGCGACCGCATCTTCGGCACGGCTGGTTATGCCGTCCATATACCCACAGGCGAGCGCCCGGATCTGCACGCCGCGTCGTGCGCCGAAAACCGGTGTAGGTAACGATGCCGTCGCCGGAAGCATCAGTAACATTGGCGCGAAGATACTCCTGCGCTCGACTGGTGAGACAGATCAACTCAGCGTCACTTAGAGATGAGACTTTGCGAAACGGGTTCACTCGGCAAGCGAAGCAGATTTCCGATTTGTACACATTTCCGATTCCGGCGACCAGCGACTGGCGCAGCAGCGCCTCGCCCACGGGCAACTCGCCGAGCTCACGAAGCCGCCTGGCTGCTTCCGCGGGCTCAAATGCCTCGTCGAGTACGTCTGGACCAAGCCGCGTGAGACTGGGATGCCGCGCCAGTGATGCCGAATCGTGAAACTCTGCAACCGGCACATCAAAACCGACAGCGACGTATTCCCTGGTTTCAATCAGGATGCGCATGCGGTAACGACCGCGTCGCCAGGCTTCTCCCGGGCGATAGATGTGCCAACTGCCGTTCATAAGCATGTGGGTGAGCAGCGTAAGGTCACCGGAGAAGCGCATCAGCATCCACTTGCCCTGAGACTCCACCGACTCGACGGTACGCCCGGCGATCGGGGCGTCCTGATCGATGCGTGAGAGCTGCGGCAGCACGGTTTCGAATCCAGTGACGGTTTGCCCGGCTAACGCGCGGTTCAGGGTGCGGGCAGCGCGAAAGATGGTGTCGCCTTCAGGCACTCACGCAGACTCCGTAGTCCCTTCTTCCATGTCGTCGGCTTCTGTTGCTTCTGCAGGCGCCGGCATCGCGCTTGCGGTCGGGCGGCGCATCTGAAATCCCAATGCAGTGTCGACAAATCCGCCATCAAGCAAATATCCGGCGAGGAAGTGTTCTCGCGCGGGCCGTCCATTGATCTCGGCGATGAGCAGCCCCGAGCGCCGCGACTGCCGTTTCAGCGCGACCTCCGCCAGCTTCCTTGCCAGCCCGCGCGCATAGCGGCTACGATCAGGCTCTTCGTCGGGCAAGAAGACTCGCAGCGCGGGGTTACGCCGCCGCAGAAATGCAGCCAATCTTCCGTCCACGATAACAACGCTCGCCCCGCTCACGCGCGCCATGCCGTGCGGCATCTCCGGGTTTTCGCCGTCCAGGCGCGGCCAGGGGAGCAGCGCTCCATAAGGATTGGCAGGGTCGGTAGACGCCAGGTGAACCGCCTCGGCTTTTTCAGGATCGCTGCGCAGCGAGCGCAGCATCTCCACCGCGGAGCTCATGGCAAACTGAGCAGCGCCCATACCGGCCACGAACATCCCTCGCCGTATCCAGCCACTCTCTTCCATCGTGCGCAGGGCAGGATAAATCGCGCTGTAACCTCCTGCCATGTTTTCTGCTGCCGCTGCTTCGCGGCTCACCACGCCATAACGCACCAGTAATTGCTGCGCCATGCTCGCCACCCACTCTGTGGGAGATGCCACAACTGCGCGGCTGCTTACCAACGACCATCGACCCTGGCTGGAGCTGCCCGCACCAGTACGTGCCCGGAAACGCCGCAGGAAATCGGGCGATCCGGGCCTTCCGTCGGAGGAAACAGCACGGTGCTTGTCATCGTCAGCCCGGCGCAAGAAGGCGCGCAGCGGATGAACGGTATCGTTCGTTACCAGCCCGGCCCAGACTAGCTCCCACAGGGCGTCCAGGCTTTCGCCGGCGAATCCCCCGCCTGCGGCGTTATGTATATCGGCAAAAAACGACGCACCACTTCGCTCGAGAAACGCAAGAACCAGCAGCGCTCGCTCTGACAATGTGGGATTAACTGTTCGTGTTGGCAGCAGATGCGGCAGATTTTCCGTCAGGTAAAGCGCAATCCGGCCGTCGCGCTCGCCTATTCGCTCCACTCCGACCCAGACGACCTCTCCTGCCGCCATCAGGGTGTCGAGATCCCCGCCAGCATAGTTCGCCACCCGCGCCGGCAGGATCTCGCGTTCCAGCTCCGATGCCGGCAGGGCGACGCCTTGCAGGATGCCGATCGCGTCGAGTAAAGCCTCCATCCCACGGCGTGGGACAGCGACTCCTTGCCACCGCGCCAGCAGTCGTCCCAACACTCGCTCTTCGACAGGCTCGATCTCACGTCGCAGACGGGCCAGGGTTTTGCGGCGGACAATACGCAGAACCTCGGGATCGCACCACTCGATGTGCGTTCCTGTGGGACGAAACTCCCCTTCCAGTAGCTTTCCCTCCGAGTGCAAGGCCCGCAAAAGAGGCTCAACTCGCGACGGTTCAATCGCGAAACGCGAGGCAACTTCTGCTGTCGTGAACGGACCGTGGGTACGCGCATAACGTCGCACAATCGATAGCAGCGGATCGGAAGCTGGTTCCAACCAAACCTCGGGCAGTCCCGGCGGCAAAGGTATGCCAAGAGCATCGCGATAGCGCGCTGCATCTTCGACCGCAATAAAACGGGCCTCGCCGGCGAGTCGCACACGCAAGGCACGGCGCACGCGAACCAGGTTCTGCACAGTCGCGGCGATCTCCGGCGTAGCGCAGCGCAGCGCCAGCTCAGCTTCGCTCAGGTCACCCAGGCGTAGCAGCAGGTCATGCACGCCGTCAGCGTGCCGGGCCTGGCGCTCGGGATCGAGTGCCTGCAACTGGGCTTCAACTTCGTCGAGCGCAGCGGCGTCAAGCAACTCGCGCAGGTCGCTTTCGCCCAGCAGCTCCTGCAATTGCGCTTGATCGATGGCCAACGCCTGCGCTCGCCTCTCTGCCAGGGGCGCGTCGCCCTCGTAGATGTAGTTGGCGATATAAGAAAACAGCAGAGCTGACGCGAAGGGAGAGGGCTTAGTCGAATCGACTGTCGTCACCCGCACCTTACCGCGAGCTGATCTTACGCAGCAGCGCCACCGTCGCCGGGATATCGAAGACATCCCGCATAACTTCACGATAGGTCTCCAGCAAAATCGGAAACGACTCGTAGTGCGACGCCACGCCCAACAGGTCGGCCGAACGCTTGCGCTGCTGCCACAGGGGCGCGCGCATCCCCGGACGCCGCCTGCGGCAGCAGCAACGCTCGCGAAGCAGCTTCACGAAATTTTGCCGCGAATACGCGAGGTCGATCCCAGCTGGCGCAGCACCAGGTCGCGCAGCTCGGCCGGCGAAGGAACTAGCCACGACGCATCCAGCGGCTCTTCGTTCTCCGGCAACCGCAGCACGAATCCGTCATCCGACCACATGGACTCTGCCTCAATGCCACGCTCGGCGCGCAACTTCGATGTGACGGCCATGCACCAGGGCGCATGCACGCGCGTTCCGTACGGCGTCAGCACGCAGATGCGCCAGTCGCCCAGCTCGTCCCGGCAACGCTCAATCAGCACGTCTTCGTCGCTGGGTACGCGCTCCGTAGCCGTCGCCTGCTCTTCCAGATAGCGGATCAGGTTCTCCGCCGCGTTCTCGTCCAGGCTATGTTCTTCCACCAGGCGCGCAAAAGCCACAGTGCGCGGCATGTGCATCAGCTCGCGTGTCATGCGGCCAATCTGTTCGCCAAACTCCGCTGGCCGGCCTCCGGTGTCGCCATGCCAGAACGGCATCTTGCCCGGCTCCCCCGGTGCAGGAGAAACGACCACCCGGTCGTGCGTGATCTCCTCAATCCGCCAGGTTGATGCGCCCAGAATGATGGTGTCGCCGGTGCGGCTCTCGAAGACCATCTCCTCGTCCAGCTCGCCGACCCGCGCGCCGCGCTTGGTTCCCGCAATCATCACCGGGTAGAGCCCGCGGTCAGGAATGGTCCCGCCATTGATCACGGCCACGCTCCGCGAACCTTCGCGGGCGGTAAGAGCATTGCTCATTCGATCCCAGGTAAGACGCGGCCGCAGTTCAGCAAATTCGTCTGACGGATACCGACCCGCGAGCATGTCAAGCACCCCGTCGAATACGGCCCGCGTCAGGGCCGCGTAGGGAGCCGCATGACGAACTGTGGCGAACAGATCATTGACGTCCCACTTGTCCATCGCCACCATGGCGACAATCTGCTGCGCCAGCACGTCCAGAGCATTTCGCGGATAGCGCACCGACTCAACTTTGCCCTCATACATGGCGCGCGTCACCGCCGCACACGCGACAAGATCGGAGCGGTATTTTGGAAAAATTGTCCCCTGGCTGATAGCTCCCACACTGTGGGAGGCCCGCCCGATGCGCTGCATTCCGCTGGCCACCGACGGCGGCGCCTCGACCTGCACTACGAGATCGACCGCTCCCATATCGATGCCGAGCTCCAGCGATGAGGTCGCAACCAGCCCGCGCAAGCTTCCCATCTTCAGGCGATCTTCAATCTCTTTGCGCTGCGCTACGGCCACGCTGCCGTGGTGCGCCCGAAGCAGCACTTCACCGGCCAGATCATTGACCGCGCCCGCTATACGCTCAGCCAGACGCCGGTTGTTGACGAAGATAATGGTCGATTGATGCCCGCGCACCAACTCCAGCAGCTTGGGATGAATGGCGCTCCAAATCGACGGTCGCACCGGGCCCTGCGATGCCGGCCCGCTGGGGATAGGCACAATCTCGTCGAGACGCGCCATGTCCTCGACCGGAACCTCGATACGCAAATCCAGCTTCTTCGCCTCGCCGGCATCCACGATGGTGACCGGGCGGTACTTGATCGCCGTGGTCGCCGCCTCGAGGTCTAGGATTTCGGTAGAGCTCGCCATCAAGCCGGAGTCAAGCCGCTCGGTAGAGCTGGCCTTTGGGCCAGCGTCAGGTGCCTCCAGAAAAGGAAGGGGCTTCAGCCCCGGCTCCGATTCTGCCATCTCCGCTCCACCCAAATAATGCGCCACCTCTTCCAGCGGACGCTGCGTCGCCGAAAGGCCAATGCGCTGCAGCTTGCGTCCGCAGAGCGCTTCGAGCCGTTCCAGTGACAAAGCCAGGTGCGAGCCGCGCTTGGTCGGCACCAGCGCATGTATCTCGTCAAGGATCACGGTTTCAATCGACGCCAGCACCTTGCGCGCGTTCGAAGTCAGCAGCAGGTACAGCGACTCTGGAGTCGTGATGAGAATGTCCGACGGCCGCCGGGCAAAGCGGGCGCGCTCGGCGGACGGCGTGTCCCCCGTGCGCACCGCGATCTCGGGCTGGTGAAACTCGTAGTGGCCGCGCTCGGCCGCCTGCGCAATACCTACCAGGGGTGCGCGCAGATTTCGCTCAACGTCGATCGCCAAAGCTTTGATGGGCGAGATGTAAAGAATACGGCAGCGCTGGTCCGGCGGTGGAACCGGCGAAAACATCAGGCGATCAATCGCCCATAGGAAAGCTGCCAGAGTCTTTCCCGAGCCCGTCGGCGCCAGCACCAGCGTCGAGTCGCCCTTAGCAATGGCGGGCCATCCCATCGTTTGCGAGCGAGTGGGCGCGGCGAAAACCGCCTCAAACCACTCGCGAACCGCAGGATGAAATGGCGCCCACGGGTCGCTGCCTTGTTTCGGTTTCTTCGGACTAGGCATTCGGGAACGCTGCACTTGATTCGATGCACATTCTAGCTCGCGAATCCGGCGCTTCGCTGCAGCCGATGTTTACGGCGCCATTCGCGTTGCGATACGGTGGTTGTTCCGCGAGAGGAGACTACCTTGCTCACACGACGCGAATTCAATGCTCTGGCCGGCGGCCTGGCTGCCAGCGTGGCCCTGAAACCGGCCTACGCCTGGGCCGACAACCAGAATGTCTCCGCCGAGGCTGCAAAGCTCTATCAGTCCAGTTTCGTTCTCGACTGCAACACCTTGGCGTCGATCGGGGCGGTCCCGCCGGGTGAGCGCGCAGAGTTCATCAAAGCGGTGCGCGAGTCCGGAGTCACAGCCGTCAAGACCACGCTGGGCGGCGCTACCGGAACATTCGAAGAGGCCGTAGCCGATATCGCCGCTGCCGATCAGCTGATCGAAGACCAGCCTGACGTATTCCTCAAGGTGCGGACCACTGCCGAGTTGAAAAGCTGCAAGGCCGAGAAGCGCATGGGCGTGATCTACTCTTTCGAGGCCGCCACTCCGCTCGGCGACCAGCTCGACCGCATCACGCTCTTTCGCGGTCTCGGCGTTCGCGTGATGCAACTCTGTTACAACCGCAAGACGCCGTTCGGAGTTGGCTGCCTTGAGGGCGAAACCGGAGGCCTGACCGAGCTAGGCCGCCAGGCGATCGCCCGGATGAACCAGCTCGGCGTCGCCGTCGATCTAAGCCACGCCAACACGCAGACCACTGCGGAAGGCATTGCTGCTTCGAGGCAGCCGCCGGTGATTACCCATGCCGGCTGCCGCGCCGTCTACATGCACCCGCGCAACAAAGAGGACCGCGAACTGAAGGCGTTGGCCGATAAGGGAGGCGTGATCGGGATTTACATGCTCCCGTTCCTGACGCCTTCGCCCAGGCAGCCCATGCTCGCCGACTACATGCAGCACATGGAGCACGCGCTCAAAGTTTGCGGAGAAAACCACGTCGGCGTGGGCAGCGACGTTCCCTTCCAGGCTTTCACCGACAGCGACATCAAAGAAGTGCAGGAAGACGTCGCCAAACGAAAAGCCGCCGGAGTCTCCGCGCCTGGCGAAGACCGCCCTCCCTACATCCCCGACCTGAACACTCCGCGCAAGATGGAGCTGATTGCCAACGCGTTGCTGAAGCGCGGCTACTCCGCCAGCACAATCGAGAAAGTGCTTGGCGCCAATTTCGTGCGGGTGTTTGGGGATATCTGGAGCGCGTGATCCCGTCGCCGCACAGCCAGCCGTCATCTTGATTACGGAATATTCTGATATGTTCTGAGGGAATATATTAGAATATGGGAATGAAGGCTCCAAAGACCGTTACTTTCCGCATGGACAGTGAAAAAGTCGAGAGGCTTGACGCCTACGCCGCGCAAGACGAACGAGATCGCAGCTACCTCGTCAATGAAGCGATCAGCCGATATCTGGAGGCCCGCGACTTCCAGGTTGCGCGGATTAACCAAGGCATTCGACAGGCCGACCGTGGCCAGTTGTTGGAACACGAAGACGTGATGGCGCGCCTGCGCAAGCGCGGCTCCCGAAAGTGAAGCTGCGCTGGACCCCTCGTGCCGTTGCTGATCTGGAGGAAATCGCCGACTACCTGCTGGCCGTTCAACCCAAGGCATGGGAAAAACTCCTCGCACGCATTGAACTCACGCTCGATTACCTTTTGCAGTTTCCGCACATGGGCAAGGCAGGCCTGGCCTCAGGGACCAGGGAATTCGTCCTTTCCGGAACCCCGTACATCCTTGTATTCAGACTGAGAGACGATGCCGTCCAGATTCTGTCGGTTCGCGACGGGCGGATGCGTCTTACTCCCACAAAGTGGGAGTAGGTGAAAGGATCAGCGTCAACTCATTCAAAGCCGCTAGATCTGGCTCGCGGGATGTGCCTGCTGCTGGGCAGGCCCGCGTTGCTTTCGCTGCTCCGGCGTCAGGACACCAGTGACAGTCGCCGCAGTTTCCTCATGCAGCTTTTCGATGGCGGCCTGCTTCTGCTCGGTCGGCATACTAGTGTTGTTCATAATGGCAAACAACTTCTGCCCTTCGTTCAGGAAAATCGGCCGCAGCTTCGTCTTCTGCACCGCAGTGAGTTGCACCTGATGATCAAGCGCCGCAAGATGTCCGTCGGCAAAGGCATTGGGATCGGCCAGCATCTGATGTCCGGGAGGCATGCCGCCGCTTTGGGCCACGAGTCCAATAGCCGCCAGAACTACGAAAAGCAAAAGGGCTGAGATTTTTTTCATAGATAAAAGTCCGTGCGGCGATGAAGGTATGAGGCCCGCAATTAAAAGTTAGCAGAGTGGTGGAACGACGAACTATGACGCGCGTCACAAATCCAATCCTGCGCGCGGCTGCACGATGGACCTTCTAGCGAGTGATCTCGGCCTTCGCCAGCACCGTCGCCGTTTCGGTGGACATAGCGCTGTACCAACCTACGAAGCGCTTCGGTTCCATAGCATCGTAGGGCTCCAGATTATGCGCCCAGCGGAACCCGATGGGCTGGTACCACAATTCAGCTTCAACTTGGAACGGACCTTCGGCGGAGCCCAGCGGCACCGAGTAGCGGACAAGATCGCTAGCCACCGGTGAAGTTGGGGTCGTCGAGTGCATCGCCGACAACAGCCACGTCCTTAACCGCGGTGTGCTTGTCGAAGCCGTGCGGCAACAGGCGATTGTCTTTCAGGTATTTCACTCCGTTTAGCAGCCCAGTGGTGACCCTGCCCTCCTGGTCCCCGAGAATGTCCTCGTAGATCTCGATCTGATCGCTGCTGGTGATCTCCCGATAGTGAGGTTCGTATTTCGTTTTATCCGCGTCGTTATCATTGCCCACGATCGAGCCATCCGGATTGATCTTGCCCGACTCGAAAACCACGTTTCCATTGCGATCCCGAACCACGAAATGCAGCCAGGCACGCCGCGACGGGAACGCAGTCGGCAGCTTGTGTCCAGTGAGGTTCTCGACATAGACATCGGCCTGCAGCTTACCCCCAGCCACTTCCACCTTGCGCAGCTCCAGTTTCGCAGCCTGGGTATGCAAGAACTCGAGCGTCCCCTGCGCAGCCGCCGTTAGCTCCTGCGGCAGCGCGGCAACGTCCAACTCGTCGCGATAGCGGTTCAGCATGCTCTGCATGAAAAAGTTATCGCCGACAAACACATGCTGATGCAGTCCCGCTCGCGGCGTTCCCAGCACCGAGCTGATGTCCGTCTCTTCCGGAACCTCAGGCATGTGGCACTGCTGGCAGCTGTACTTGCTCGGATAGTCGCTGTGCAGCCATTCCAGGTACGGCATCTGCTCGGGCAATGCGCCGATTTTTTTGCCACCCTCCCCGCGGGCCGTGGTGTAAAGCTGGTGACACGAGCCGCAGAGCGCCGAGTCGCGAATGTGATCCGCTTGGGTTGGCCGGAATCCCCCGGTCGAACTCTGCATGATCAGTTGACGGCCTGGCGTGATGATGAAAGGCCCATATTCCGGATGGTCATTGGGTGCCACCGGCGGGTTGATGACGAATTCAGCGTTGAAGCTCTCGCGGGTACCGAGCCTGTCTTTGCTGATCTGGTGGCAAACCGAACAGGTTACGCCGTCTTCCGCTTTTGCGGCCTCTTTGCCCTTCGCCGGAAACGGCAGGAAGTCGAAAACCGGCCCCTTCTCGTTATGTGTTCTGGCCTCGTAGCGCGTAATCGGCATGTGGCATGCCGAACACTCATCCTGCACGTCGCGACTCACCGAGGCATGATCAATGCTTTCCCGTCGAATGCTGGCTTGCCAATAAGGATCGCGGGAAGAATTCGCCATGAGGCTGGATCGCCAATCGATACCAATCGAGACATCCTGACCCTTCGGGGTAGTGAGCTGGTTGTGGCAAGCCATGCAGCGGTCCGAGGTGTGAAAGTCCACTTGCGGTTCATTCTCACCGCCGCGCAACACTCCCCAGGGCAGCAGAACGCAAACCGCCACCACTACAAGTGCCGGGATGTTCTTCAAGCTCACCATCCCTTCAACAGGCTGCCGTCTGCCCAGTCCCACAGCAGATAGAACATGATCTGCTGTTGCCGGCCGGCTGTATTCGTAACCGGAATGCGATAGCCAAGGTTTCCGCGCACGTGCTGGCGCTTGCTGATAGTCACCTGCATTTCCGGCATCACGTCCCAATCGGTTTTCGCGCCATCCATCAGATCGCGGGTGGCGAGGAATTCGAACATCGGCGTCCACAAACGACCCAGCATGTGGTCTCCCGCAAAGCTCTGGCCAATGGCCGAGTTGAAGAACCACGATTGCGGCGACTTACTGGTATCGAAGGGCAGATCCGCGCCGAACTGTAACTGCACGCTGGTATTGCTGCGGAAGATCTGGTCGAAGGCAGCAAAGGGCTCGAACGTCGTAGTTCCGGCGCCGAAGCCGCGCTGGTAGTTGCCGCTAGGCAGCAGAAATCCGCCCTGCAAGCTGAGAATCGACCCCGTGCGCAAATTGGAGAACAGCACCCGCTTCAGTCCCAGCGTGATGTCGCCCACTCCGCCATACCAGGTGTGATTCTGGTCATCGAAAATTACCGGCAAGTCGATTTCAATCTGGTTCTTCTTCCCAAAACGCTGCTCGTGGATGATGTGGGTCTCATTCCCTGGCATCCCCTGGCGTATTGATGCCGGTGGATAGAACGACTTCGTCCTCGGGGTAAGCCTTCTCAGTCACGATCGCGCGCGGCACGTTGAGCTCTCCACGCGGCCAGTGCACAGAGTCACAGAATTCGCGCAGGTAGGCGACGACGTTGTCGATGTCCTGCGATGACAGGGCTTCCCGAAAAGCCGGCATGATCTGGGAAAAGCCGCGGTTCGGGCCGCCATTCTCGATCACCGCTTTATATGCTGTGTTGACTTCTGCGGTCGTCTGATCGCAGCGCGAGAAATCTGGGAAGGTTGACGGCCGCTTGAATACGGTAAGGGTCTGCGGCGCTCCCTTGCCGTCGCTACCGTGGCAAGAAATACAGGCCGACTTGTAAATCTGCTTTCCGGCTTGCGGATTCGCCTTGAACGAATAAGCGAGATATTGCGCGTGCAGTGCGCATGGCAGCAACACGCACCAGCCGAAAATGCCCAGCGTGGCTAGTGCATGACCCCTCAACGATCTTAGCGAGCGTGCGCGCCTCATGTCTGGCAGAAGAGACTTAGAATCGCTTGCCTCTCCATGCGTTGCAATCAGGATACGCGACAACGAAAAAAACCACCGCTTCGCAGGCTTTCGTCCGCACCCCAGTGCCGATAGAAGCCCAATTGTGGCCACCCGTCCCCCACCACGCATCCGAGAAGATGCTGCGGCATCCATAAGCGACGGAGGTAAGATGACGCTGCTACAGATTGATTTTCCCAGTCATGGCCCCTGGGGTGACGATTTCACCAAGATGGCCAGCGATCTCGCCCACCACTTGAGCGCAACCCCAGGTATGGTCTGGAAAATCTGGACCGAAAACAGCCGCACCGGCGATTGCGGCGGTGTCTACCTGTTCACCGATGAAAGCTCTGCAACCGCCTTCCTGAAGGAACACCTGCCGCGCCTTGATTCGATGGGAATCAAAGATGTACGAGCCAAGGTTCTGGATGTTAACCAAGGCCTCTCGCACATCACGCGAGCGCCGATCGTCTCCGCTGCTGCGGAAGCCGCCTGAGCCTTCAAACAACAACGGTGTCCCACGTTCCTGTGTGGTAGGGGATTGACCTGCGTATCGACTCGCTCATGTCGGATATCCGAGGACGTATCAGGTATAGAGGTCGGGCTACACGTATGCAGTAAGCGCCACACAGTGGGAGCCCACCGTCGGAGCCGTCAGCGAGTGGAATGCTTACCGCGAATCCAGCCGCGAAGCGGCGGGATGCTTCGAGCCCGGCTCGTCAGAGCCGGGTGAAGTGGGAAACAACCCAGAGTCGCGTAGCGACGGCACCAGCTGTGAGGCACACACCGTTAGGGAAATGCCCATTCCGGGAAATGTCTACCACCTTCGTAACCAGTGAAATAACGTTTTCTCGTGCAGTGCAGTTCAGCAACTTGTATTCTCTGCCAGACACGCCGCAGGTGGCCCCCAGCTAGCCTCGATTTCGAGTGGAAAAGCTGGCCTCTAAGTCCTTTGAAATCTGGATTTTGCCTGTAAGTCTCACGGGCTCAAGATTTTGCGATAGAAATCTAGTCTAAACTGCTGAAAACAAAGAGTCGCAATTTTAAATTTTTCAGGGTTTCACGTTATCGGACACTGTGATTCTCACTCCGAGCGTCCTGAAGCTCGCGGTTCGCTGCTGGCGGCTGGAGGCTGGAGGCTGGTAGCTGGCAGCTCCAATCTCGGCGCCACCATCTAGCGGACGGCGAATGGCGATCAGTCAGTGCAGCTTGTTTCCCTCCACGCCGATAGAACTTCTAGATATGTTCGCCATCATTGGCATGCTCGTCGTGTTGGCCGCGGTGATTGGCGGCTTCCTTATGGAGCACGGACCGATCGGCGTGCTCATTCAGCCTGCCGAGTTACTCATCATCGGCGGCGCAGCCATTGGCACTCTTCTGGTCGCCAACCCGCTGCACACGTTGAAAGCCATCCTGGGCGGGGTTACTGGCGTCCTGCGCGGCTCCAAATTCAACAAGCAGCGCTATCTCGATTCCCTCAAGATGCTTTTTGAGCTCTTTACCAAAGGCCGGAAACAAGGCCTTGTAGCCGTCGAGAAAGACGTCGAATCTCCCAAAGAGAGCCAGTTTTTCGCCCAGTTCCCCAGCTTTCAGAAGGACCATGAGACGGTTTCTTTCGTATGCGACACCATGCGGATGGTCATCATGGGCGGGGTGGAAGCCTTTGATGTCGACCAGATGATCGAGGCCGATATGGACGTCCACCACCACGAGCGGCAAATGCCCATTAATGCGCTCAGTTCCATGGCTGATGCGTTACCGGGCCTGGGCATCGTGGCGGCGGTGCTCGGTGTCGTTCTGACCATGAGCGCGCTGGGCGGGCCTCCTGAGGAAATCGGCAAAAAGGTCGCCGCCGCCCTGGTAGGAACGTTCCTCGGCATACTGATGTGCTACGGCTTCGTGGGCCCGCTGGCGGCGAACATGACGAAACTGGCCGACGAAGAGCGCGAGTACTGGCACGTTTTGCGGGTCGCCATGATCGCCTTCATGAAAGGCGTAGCCCCGTTGCTGGCCACCGAAATGGGACGCCGCGCCATTCCCGCGCACATACGGCCCAGCTTCCAGGAATTTGAAGCTGCGTGCAAGAACCGGGCGCCCGAAGGGGCACAACAAGCCGCAGCAACCCCAGCCGAAGACGCCGTGGCGGCTACGGCATGAGGAGGCTGGCGTGAGCGCGAAGCCGCAGATCATTCTCATCAAGCGCACCGCCGGCCACGGCGGCCACCACGGTGGCGCCTGGAAGGTGGCTTACGCCGACTTCGTTACCGCCATGATGGCGCTGTTCATCGTGCTATGGCTCATGAACAGCAGCAAGCAAATACAGGAAGCGGTGGGAGGCTACTTCAAAGATCCAAGCGGCAACTCCAAGATGGTCGGCACCGACAAAAACGGCAGCGGCGATAACATACCTCTTCGCAAGCAGGATATGGCGAAGCTCAAAGAACAGTTACAGGCTGCTATCCGCCAGTTGAACGATTTCGACAAGCTCAAGGCGCACATCGAAATGACGGTGACCGCCGAGGGCTTGCGCATCGAGTTACTGGAGTCGGAAACCGGCCTGTTCTTCGAGAGCGGCAACTCGAACCCGACCGATTCCGCTCGCGAGGTGCTCAGGGTGCTGGCTCCCGAGCTGGGCAAGATCCCCAACCGGGTGTCGATTGAGGGGCATACCGACTCGAGGCCCTTCAGCGCTGGCGCTAACTACAGTAACTGGGAGCTGTCGACCGACCGGGCGAACGCCTGTCGCCGACTCATGCAGCAGAGTGGGCTCCGCCCAGAGCAAGTGGCCGAGGTACGGGGTTTTGCCGATCAGAAGCTGCGCAACCAGGCCGATCCCACCGACGCCAGCAATCGTCGCATTACGGTACTGGTGAAGTACATCGAGAAGCCAACCAGCGGCCCCCAACCCATATCCGAGGCTCCCACGACCTCAAACGAAGCCTCGACTAACCAATCCGCTAGTCGGTAAACCAGCAAAAACTATCCGAAAAGATAGCCCTTGGCGAGCCGTCCCAAATCACCCCCCGTACGTCCTTGAATTTGCAGGCTTTATCTCATTCACCGCGAGTCCCATGCATTGGCGTGATAAGTGCTCTCACTAATTGCAACTTTCTCGGTGTTTAAGGGACGCGTTGAAGCCCGGCAGAGAGACCCTCACCCGGGCAAAATAGCAGGGTCCAGAAAAGGCACACGCAGCGCTACTTCGTGGACCCTGCACCCCCTCTACCGAGAATGCAAATTTAACGGCCGCTCGCTTAGCGCGTGGCCGCTCCCGGGCTCCAGATGTATTGCACCACGCATGAGCTGAGAGGCCTCCCCCCAGCCACAAGCGTAGCCCGAGGATGAACGAATGCCTGCGGGGGCAGAGACTGTGGTAATTGCGTCGCGGTGACGCAGACTCAGTTGCAACAGTCGTGGTGAGGCCCGGAGCCAATAGGCTTCGGGTTTTGCCGTTTTTATGCCTCTTTTGGCACCTCCTCTCCGTTCTGATGGACTTTTCCCGCCCGCTGACTAAAATGCTTCCGTTTGACCTTTTCGTTTAGATAGTCGTTCTGGAGGAAGCTCCATGATGGTAGGGGTTCCCCGTGAGAGCTTTCCCGGGGAGAGACGTGTCGCAATTGTTCCCGCCGCCGTAACCGGCCTCATCAAAGCGGGCCTGGAGGTTCTGGTCGAATCCGACGCAGGCCTCGAAGCCGGATATATCAATTCTGAGTACGAGAGCAAAGGCGCCAAAATTTCGCCGAGCCGTGCCGACGTCTTTGCGCGCGCCGACATCATCACGCAGGTCCTCTGCTACGGCGCCAATGATCGCACTGGAGCCGCCGACCTGCCTTTGCTGCGCCGAGGACAATTCCTCATCGGCTTCATGCGGCCCATGGGAACGCTGGAAACCGTGCAGGCAATCGCTTCGACTGGCGTGACCTCGTTCGCGGTGGAACTCATGCCCCGCACCACCCGTGCCCAGAGCATGGATGCGCTGTCGTCGATGGCAACCGCCTCCGGATACAAAGCCGTGCTCATCGCCGCCGATAACCTGCCGCGTATCTTTCCCATGCTCACCACCGCTGCCGGGACCATCACTCCCGCTCGCGTGCTGATCATTGGAGTTGGCGTGGCCGGGCTGCAAGCCATCGCGACCGCACGGCGCTTGGGCGCAGTCGTCTCAGCCTACGACGTGCGGCCAGCGGTCAAGGAGCAGGTGCAAAGCCTGGGAGCGCGGTTTGTCGAGCTCCCGTTAGAAGTGAAGGACGCGCAGGATGCCAGCGGCTACGCTAAGGCACAGGACGAGGCGTTTTATCAGCGCCAGCGCGAGTTGCTGGGCAAGGTCATCGCGGAGAGTGACGTCGTCATCACCACCGCCGTTGTACCCGGTAAGAAGGCTCCCGTCCTGGTGACCAAAGAGATGGTTGCCGGAATGGCGACCGGATCGGTAATCGTCGATCTCGCGGCTGAGCGGGGCGGTAATTGCGAGCTGACGAAAAGCGGCGAGAAGATCTCAGTAAACGGAGTCAACATCATCGGATGGATTAACCTCGCGGGCACCGTGCCCTATCACGCCAGCCAGATGTACAGCAAAAATCTGAGCAATTTCCTGCTGAACATGGTGAAAGACGGCAAGGTAAGTGTGAGCAGGCAGGACGACATCATCAGCAACACACTGGTAACGGAAGGCGGCGAGATTGTGAATCCGCGCATTCGCGAAGTGTTTGGCCTGCCGGCGTTGGCGGTGATCGGGTAATGTACGGCGGCCCTGGCTGCCGAGAAATGTAGAGGAACCAAAATGCCACCAGATTTCATTTCCAATCTTTACGTTTTCATTCTCGCCGGGTTTGTGGGTTTTGGAGTGATCACGCGGGTTTCCCCCCTGCTCCACACCCCCCTGATGTCGCTGACCAACGCTCTTGATGCGATCGTGGTGGTTGCCGCCATCATCATCGCCGGCCGGCATGAGACACCGCTTACCACGGTACTGGGTGCGATCGCGGTCGCGGCCTCGTTCAGCAATATGGTCGGCGGATTCCTGATCACCGACCGCATGCTGCGCATGTTCAAGTCTCGCGGGCCGAAACAATCATGAACTCGCTCGAACTGCAGCAGTATCTCGATTTCGCCTACATCATCGCGGTCGTACTCTTCATCCTTTCTCTCAAGTTCCTAAGCTCGCCGACCACCGCGCGCTGGGGCGTTCTGGCGGGAGAAGTCGGGGCAGCGCTGGCGGTCGTTGTCACCCTCTTCAATCCCGAGGTCACCCACTACAAGTGGGTCCTCATCCCGCTGATCATCGGCGCGGGAGTCGGTGTCCCTCTGGGCTTGGTGCATATGACGGCGGTGCCGCAACGAACGGCACTGAGCCACGCGTTTGGCGCGCTGTCGGCCGCCATGATCGGCATCGCCGAGTTCTACGCGGGGACCTCTCCGGTCACTCGCTTCGGAATGGGCGAGATTTCCCTGGAAGTCATCATTGGCTCGCTGACCTTTACCGGAAGTCTGATCGCAGCGGGCAAGTTGCAGGAGATCTTGCCGCAACGGCCGATCGTCTATCGCGGGCAAAACATCGTCAGCCTCTCGGTTCTGGCGGGAGCCCTCGGGTTGGCGGTGGCGCTGGTGGTGAATCCCGGAAACACCATCCTGTTCCCCATCATGGTGGTCGTGGCCCTGATTTTCGGAGTGTTGCTGGTAACTCCCATCGGCGGCGCTGACATGCCGACGGTCATCTCGCTACTGAATTCCTACGCCGGGATTTCGGCGGCCCTGCTGGGATTTGTTCTGAACAGCAAAGTGCTCGTCGTTGCCGGAGCGCTTGACGGATCTTCCGGTTTCATCCTCTCCCTGATCATGTGCAAGGCCATGAATCGCTCCTTCACTAACGTTATGTTCGGAGCGTTCGGCCAGGTGCAGGCTTCCTCGACCGCAGTCAAGGAAGAACGAATTGTGCGCAGCGCCGCCGCCGAAGACGCGGCCTCGATTCTGGCTTCGGCCAGCAAGGTTGTGATCGTCCCCGGCTACGGCATGGCCGTCGCGCAAGCACAGCACAAGGTTCGCGAGTTGTATGACCTGCTCACCAAGAAGGGAGTTGATGTCCGCTTTGCCATCCATCCAGTAGCTGGCCGTATGCCGGGCCACATGAACGTGTTGCTGGCCGAAGCCGACATTCCTTACGACCGCCTGATCGAAATGGACGAGATCAACGGCGACTTTCCACAAACCGATGTGGCGCTAATCATCGGCGCCAACGATGTGACGAATCCGGCAGCCCGTACTGACCAAAGCAGCCCAATCTACGGCATGCCGATCCTGGATGTCGATAAATCTCGTACCGTAATGGTCATTAAGCGCAGCATGAGTCCTGGATTCGCGGGCATCGATAATCCGCTCTATTACCTCGATAACACGCTGATGTTATTTGGTGATGCCAAGCAGTTTGTTAGCAGCATCGTACGCGAGCTTAGCGGACCCGGCGGGCACGGATAGCCCCCAAAGCCGTACGCGCAATTCAGACGCGCCTTCTGCGATACTGGAATGTAGGCAGGAAGCGTGGCCATGAATAAATCTGAAGCAGAACCCAAGTCGATCAAAGTTCACCAGACCGCCGGCACCGGCATGGACATCGAATGGAAGGACGGACACCAGAGTAGCTACTCGTTCGTTTTCCTGCGCGATGCCTGCCCTTGCGCGTTGTGCAACGAGGAGCGCGAGAAGGACGGCCGTCAGCCCGGTGACCCGCTGAAACCGGTCGCGGGCGCACTGCCGATGTTCAAGGCCCTGGCCAAGCCGACCAAAGTCGAGCCCATCGGCAAATACGCTATTCGCTTCATCTGGAACGATGGCCACGAGCACGGCATCTATTCCTGGGAATATCTGCGCGAGCATTGCTCCTGCTCCGATTGCAAGGCGCAGCGCACCATGGAAGCGCCGGTCGCGAGCGCAAAGCCGAATTGAGAAATGCGGCACTTAGCACTTAACCGGTAGTAACCAGCCCAGAATGCCAGTTAACCAACAAACTCCATCACCAATTGCCAGTTGCTAATTACTAATTACTGATTTGTCGTACCTTACCCAACTCAATCCGCAACAGCGCGAAGCCGTCGAGACCGTCAACGGACCGGTGCTGATTCTTGCCGGCGCAGGCAGCGGCAAGACCCGCGTCATCACCTATCGCATCGCTCATCTGGTCGACGGGGTAGGGGTTGCGCCGGACTCCATCCTGGCGGTGACGTTCACCAACAAGGCTGCGTCGGAGATGGCTGGCCGCGTCGATTCGCTGGTGGGAGCGCGTACTCTCGCCAAGCCGCTGATCTCCACGTTTCATTCCTTCTGCGTGCGCGTACTGCGCAAAGACATCGAAGTCCTGCAGATCGGCGGCAAGGGATATCGCAAAGACTTCGTCATCTACGACGAGGCCGACCAGCAGAACGTGGTCAAGGCGGCCATGCGGCGCCTGGGCATCGACGACAAGCAGCTGACGCCACGCAATGTACTCGGACGCATCTCGTGGGCTAAAAATCACATACTCGATCCGCAGGAGGTCTATCTGCAATCGGGCGATCCCAATGTCGAGCGCGTCGCTCACATTTACGAGATTTACCGCCAGGAGCTGGCGAAATCCAACGCGCTCGACTTCGATGATCTGCTGCTGTTCACCCAGCGCCTGCTGAAGGCTTCGGCAGAAACCCGGGAGAAGTACAACCGCCGCTTCCGCTACCTGCTGGTTGATGAGTACCAGGATACGAACCGTCCGCAATACGAGCTGATGCGCATGCTTGCCGGCAGCGAGCACAATGTTTGCGCGGTTGGCGATGAGGACCAAAGCATCTACTCATGGCGCGGCGCCGATATCCGCAACATTCTTGAGTTCGAGCAGGACTTTCCCGAAGCCCGCATCGTGCGCCTGGAGCAGAACTACCGCTCCACGCAGAACATCCTGCAAGCTGCTTCAGCCGTCGTGGCCAACAACCTGAAGCGCAAGGGCAAGAACCTGTGGACCGAGCGGCAGGGTGGCGCGAAAATCGGCTACTACGAGGCTCCTGACGGCGAGAACGAAGCCCTGTTTGCTGCCGACTATATCGCCAAGTATCTGCGCGAGGCCGGTAACGACTCAGACGGCAATCCTCCACGAGCTGCCGTGCTCTACCGCACCAATTCGCAATCGCGCCTATTCGAAGAGGCCATGCGGCGCTATCAGATGAAGTACCACGTTGTGGGAGGCTTCAGCTTCTACGAGCGCGCCGAGATCAAGGACCTTGTCTCCTATTTGAAGGTTGTCCACAATCCGGACGACTCGATCGCCATGCAACGCGTTATCAATACGCCTCCGCGGGGCATCGGCAAGAATACGATGGAAACGCTGGAGCGCATCGCCCTGGAAACCGGCGTATCGCTGTGGCAGGCTATCGGCGAAGCTGTGCGTGGGCAGCTACTGCCCCAGCGTGCCACGGCGGCGTTGAAGGCGTTTAAAGAGCTGATCGACGACGCTCGGGCCATGCATCTGGGCACCTTCGGCAAGCGAGTGGAGGAAACTGCCGCAGCCGAGTCGGCGGTTGCTTTGGCGATTGAAGACGAGCAGCATCTTATGGACTTCTCGCCAGAGAGTTTCGCTGACGAGGGCGGCGATGAGGATACCGAATTTTCGCCGGAGGCGCTTTCCGACGAGTCCGGGGATTCCGTCGAGGGCAACGAAGGCGTCGATGGATTTCGCGCGCCGGGCGATGCTGCTTCAACAGCCGAGCTGCTGAAGTTCCTGATCGACCGCACTGCGTATATCAAGCAACTGGAAGCCGAAGATACTCCGGAAGCGCTGTCGCGTGTGGAGAACCTGCGCGAACTGGTGAACGCCGCCATGGATTCGCGCGACCGCGGCGAAACGCTGAACGAGTTCCTGGATCATGCTGCGCTGGTGAGCGATGCCGACCAGTACGACGAATCCGCGCGTATCACCCTGATGAGCCTGCACGCCGCCAAAGGACTGGAATTTCCCCTGGTGTTCCTGGCCGGTTTGGAAGAGGGTCTGTTCCCCCATTCGCGCACCTTGCTCAACCCCGAGGACATCGAAGAGGAACGCCGGCTGTGCTATGTCGGCATGACTCGCGCCATGGATACGCTGATCCTGTCGCGCGCGCGTTACCGCCGCCGCTATGGCACCGACATGCCAGAAGCCGGCGTGCCTTCGCGATTCCTGGAAGAGGTTCCACATGACCTGATACAAGACCTCGGTTCGTCACGGCGTCCGGCCCATCGCGATACCACCGACTACGGCACCTCGACCCACTATTCCTACGAGGACGAAGATCAGCGCCCGCAATACAGTAGGCGCGAGCCCTCCAAGCGCAGCACTTATACCGGGCCGGCTTATAACTCCATCGATAACATCGCCGACTTCTTCGCCTCGCGGGGAAAGAAGTTTACCCGACCCAAGATCGAAGTCCCGGCACAAACGGGGAACACCGGCTTTCGTCCCGGACAGCGGGTTCGCCATCCCAAATATGGGGAAGGAACGGTCTATCGGCGTGAGGGCGATGGGGAGAGCGCGAAGATTACGGTACAATTTCCAAGGTACGGCTTGAAAAAGCTGGTTGAAAAATATGCTCAGCTGGAAAAGGCCTGAAATTCCATCCTATCTTTGCTTTCGAGTGCAATAGGATGGGGCACCCGCCCTCTATCCAGCGACAAGGACATTAGAGTTCATGGCAAATACAAAAACGGTTACCGATAAAGTAGAACGCAAGAAAGTAAAGCGCACAGCGCGCAAGAAGGCCGCACCGAAGGCAAAACGCACCTACGCCCGCGGATCGGAAAAACGGAAGGTGAAGAAGTTGGTGCGCGGACAGTCCAAGCGCTAGTTCGCGACAGCAGTTCCCGGCTCCGTTTGCTCTTGCAGGCGGAGCCTTTTGCTCTTCGAGCAATACCGATTCCGTCGACTCCGGGAAGCTCCGCGTCAGGGAACCACCCCCATAACTTCGTTATTGATGGGATGTCTGACTTTGCGGCGCCGCAGGCGTCGCGCCGGGGCCGGTGGCATTCATATTTTCGTGGTCGAGATCGACAAGCTGTGAGCCCGCAGGCTGATCCAGCGCAAACTGATCATCCTTCATTACCCCATTCACCGTGGCCTTGGTGATGGCGACCGTGATGTCGTAGTTTTCCTGCGGCCGCTTGATCTCGATGATGGTTGGCACCCGCACGTCGTTGAAATACTTGAATGCCGAGTACGTCGCGTCGGTAACCACAGAGCCTTGCTTGTCGTAGAAAATCTGGTGGTCCGGTATCAAGTCCTGGCGGTCGAAGATGACTTTTCGCTGCAGATAGTACTTGCCATCGCTGTCCTTGCGGATGACGTCAACCGAGTAGGTTGACAGGACGTGGACCTGTTTGGTTTTTTCGTCGAACTCAACCGGATTGCTGGCCTCGAGCACCACGATATCTTTCTCCGGATCGATGGCATGCAGCAGCAACGCCTCGTAAATAACCTGCGGACGCAGGTTTTCCAGCGGGTTCGCTGCCGGCTTCACTACGTCGTTGTGGCCAACGTAGAACTTGTTCTTCACCGGAATCCAGAGCTTGAACTCGGTGCCGTCGCTCACCATGTCAAAAGCTTTGTTCCGCACCAGCGGAAATAGGCCAATCATGCGGATCATATTCGGACGGCGAATCAGCACATATCCACTGATCTGCTGGTAATCGGTGACGATTCCTTTCGTGCTCCCCCCCACGCTGGTGTCGATGTTCACCGTTGCATCCAAGGTTTGCACCTTCGCCGCTTCGGTGTTGATTCGATTGACCAAATCTTCGAGGGTGGCCGTCAACATCTGCTCGTTGTTCGAATAGACCTGTACCTTGCGGGTGCGGAAGAGGCAGGCCTGGGAACCTGCCAGCACCGAGACGACAAGGCCGAGCAGTAGGAGTCGAGACACTTTCATGGCAGGTACAGACGAATCCCTAAGTATACCGTGAGCTAGGCGTCCTCCAGATCCTGGAAAGTCCTCTTCAATCCGTTTCTCCGCCGTCTCGCGCGTGGAAATCAATGCCCCTGCGCCACCGCGCGACGGTAGGCTGCCACGTTACGCTCGTGCTCCTCAGCCGTTCGCGAGAAGCGATGATGTCCGTTGTTGTCGCTCACAAAGTACAGATAATCCGTTTGTGCAGGATTCATGGCCGCTTCCAGAGATGCCGCTCCCGGATTGGCGATCGGTCCAGGCGGCAATCCGGCGTACTTGTAGGTGTTGTACGGCGAATCGAACTGCAAGTCCGACTGATAGATAGTTCCGCGATAACGCCCCGCCACGAGCGCCGCATAAACCACGCTCGGATCCGCGCCCAGCAACATGTTCCTGGCGAGCCGATTGTAGTACACGCTGGCGACCAGTGGGCGCTCCTCGGGCACCGCCGTCTCCTTCTCTACAATTGAGGCGATCGTCACAATACGATGGACGTCTCCCTGACGCAACAGCCCAATCTTTTGCGCCTCCTGACGAAAGCGATGCACCATGCCGGCCACAATTTCGTGGGCCGTGTCGATGCGTGTGAAGTGGTACGTGTCGGGAAAGAGATAGCCCTCCAGCGACTTTGCATTGGGATCAAGGTCTTTAACCAAAAATAGGTCGCCCTTGGCTGCAGTGATGAAATCGGCAGCAGAGCCCAGTCCGGCCTGCTCCACTACGGCTGCGACGTCGTAGATGTTGTAGCCTTCCGGCACCTGAACCGTACGTGTGTAAACGTCTCCGTGCAGGATGCGCTGTCGCACCTCCATGGCACTGGCCGGAGCTTCAAACTTGTATTCTCCTGCTTTAAGGCTGCCCAGGCCCTTGGCGTAATGCAGCAGCAGGAAGGCATCGGCGCTGCGTATGATCCGGTCGTGTTGCAGCTCGCGCGCAATGTGGCGGGTCGTCCAGCCGGGGCGAAGCAGGACGAACGTCGTCTGCGGAGGACTCACCGGCAGCACAGCCGCCCAGGTGAACCAGCCAGCGGCAATCAAGACTAAGAGCAGAACGACGGCGAAGAACGTGCGCATAAAGAAAGCATTTAGATGATACCGAGAGAAGCAGTGTCGCATCCTGCGGTCGCCACAGGCAGCTATTCTGCCGTTTTCGAGCGCCGAAACTCCAGGAAAGCTTGCAGGATCAGGACAGCCGCCAACTGATCGACGACTTCGGCACGGCGGCGGATGCTCATCTCCGACTCTCGCAGCACTCGGTTGGCCTCTACCGAGGTCAGGCGCTCATCGAACAGATGGACCGGCAGCTTAAACTTCTTGCGCAGCTCTTCCGCGAAGAGTTCGACCTTTTCGGCTTGAATACCGGCGTCGCCGCTCAGCCGCAGCGGGAGGCCCATGACCAACTCGGCCACTTCGTATTGCTTTATGGTCCGCCGCAGGTGGTCGAAGTCGTTTCGCTTATTGGTGCGGCATAACGTCGGCAGCCCCTGCGCGGTCAGCCCCAGCTCATCGGTTACCGCGAGCCCTATCCTCTTTGAGCCGAAATCGAGGGCCAGAATCCGGCGTTGTGCAATGTGGTGCTCTGTCACAAGGTATTTTCCATTTTCGACACAGCAAACGTATCATGGACAGAATCTAGGATCATGTAAGTAGTTTCAGGTCGGCGATGCCCGAACACGCGGTCGATAAACTCGCTCCCTCTCTGCCCGACGATCCGGACATAGAGCAGAACGCTGCCGGAGGATCGCGGGACATCCCGCAGGTATCGATCAATCGCTCCACCGTGGCCGAGTTGGAGCGTCGCCGCATGCTGCGGATGCAGACCGCTTGCCTCACCATCCTTGCCGTTGCGGTGCTGTTTTCCCTGCTCTTCGTTGCCAAGCTGATCCTGGTAGTGCTTCTGGTTTCTATCCTGATTTCCTTTGTTTTGGCCCCGGTGGTGGACTTTCTCGGCATCCAGCAAGTCCCCAGGGCCGTAGCCTCGTTCATTGCGGTCGGGCTGCTGGTGATTGCCACTCTCTGCGCGACATACCTCTCCTACAGCAGGGCACTTGATTTTGCGCGCGAACTGCCGAAATACAAGTCGCACATAAGAGAGATCGTGGATACGGTTCGCAAGCAGGCAGAAGAGCTGGAAAAGACCACTGAAGATGTGGTGCCGGTAGAAAAAGACAAGGCAGTGCCGGTGGCGGTCAAGGAGTCAAGCAGCTGGACCGACTCGCTGACCAGAAACGCCGGAGCGGTGTCGGAGCTGGCGCTCACGGTCACTTTTGTCCCCTTCCTGGTTTACTTCATGCTGAGTTGGAAGGACCACGTTCGAACCGCGTCCGTCATGCTCTTCAAAATGGAGAACCGCAACACGGCCTATGTCATGCTGGGCCTCATCTCCAGCATGATTCGGTCGTTCATTGTCGGCAACTTCATCATCGGTGTGTTCCTGAGCCTCGGCAGCATGGCGGCTTTCGGTCTCATGGGCGTTCCCTACTTCTACTTTGTTGGTGTAATTAGCGGCTTTCTCAGCCTCATACCGTACTTAGGACCAATACTCGCAATCATTCCGCCTCTGTTTGTCGACATCGGCCACTTGACGGTGTCGTCTGTAATCGTCACGTTCGCAATCGTGATCGGGTTGCACCTCATCGCCATGAATGTGCTCTACCCGAAAATTCTGGGCAAGCGGCTGCAGTTGAACCCGCTCGCACTCACCATCTCCCTGCTGTTCTGGGGATGGATGTGGGGTGCCAGCGGGCTCATCCTGGCTGTTCCCATCACCGGCGCCGCCAAGATTATCTTCGACCACATTGAGCCACTCCGGCCCACGGCGGCAAACGCTTTCCCTTCGCCTTCGGTTCGAAGTCAGTAGCTACGTCCCGGCATTTGGCGTCTTCCGATTTTCGCTCTCCGGCTGAGCTCCCCGTTACGAATAAAAGAGATTGAATTTATTTTCGTATAAAAGCCGGAGGATTCTGCATGGCGCACATGGTGAAATGCGTAAAGTTTGGTCGTGAGATGGAGGGCCTCGACGAGCCGCCCTTTGATAGCCCCCTGGGTCAGAAGATCTACGACAACATTTCGAAGCTGGCCTGGGAGCAATGGCAGGAACATATGAAGATGCTGCTCAACGAATATCGCCTGCAGCCCTGGAAAAAAGAGCACCAGGAGTTCATCGTGCAGCAGATGGAAGCCTATTTCTTCGGCGAGGGCGCTGAGACGCCCAAGGAATTCGTGCCCCCGACAACCTAGCTACAGAATTTTCTTCCCGAACGCCGATAGCGCCAGCTCTACCGCCAGCTCTGCCGTCTGGTTGCGCTCATCGAGTACCGGGTTTACCTCAACGATTTCGAAGCTCAGCAGACGGCCATGGTCGGCAATGATCTCCATGGCCAGGTGTCCTTCGCGATAAGTCGCGCCGCCCCATACCGGGGTTCCCACCCCGGGAGCATCCTCCGGGTCAATCCAATCCATGTCGAGCGAGACGTGATAACCCACCGTGTTGCGGCCGGCAAGGCGAAGCGCCTCTTCCATGACTACACGCATGCCGCGCTCGTCGATGTCACGCATGGTGAATACGTGGACACCAGACTTGTGAATGTTCTCGCGCTCTACGTTGTCGACGTCGCGAATGCCCACCAGCACCACATTGTCGGGCTTCACCTTGGGGCAGAAGCCATACATGTCGCTGAGCGGTCCGGAAAACAGCCCCATGATGGCGCCGAGCGGCATTCCATGAACATTGCCGCTGGGAGAACTTTCCGGCGTGTTGATGTCGCTATGGGCATCGATCCACAGCAGCCCAATACGTTGCTTGGAGCGGCGATAAAACTCGGCCACGCCTGACACCGTTCCCGCAGCGATCGAATGGTCGCCCCCCAGCACCAGCGGGATCTTGCCCGCCTCCAGCGTCTGAATCACCAGCTCCGCTTCTTTCGAGCAGGTGTCGGCGATTTCCTTCAGGTACTTCGCATTCGGATCGCCCGAGGACTTGGTCTCGGCCAGCGCGACCGGCACGTTGCCTTTGTCCTCGACAATGTAGCCCAGCGCCTCCAGCTTGCTCTCGAGCCCCGCAACCCGGACCGCCGACGGTCCCATGTCAACGCCACGGCGGGATTGCCCTAGATCGAGCGGCACGCCGATGATGCGAATCTTCTTGGAATCAACGTTGTCTAACGGCTTTGTGATCGGTGGACTGGCCATGGTTCGTGTCTCTCGCCCCTACGGATACAGCCGGTGCAACATGCGCGGGAAAGGAATGGTCTCACGCACGTGCTCGAGTCCGCAAATCCAAGCCACGGCGCGTTCGATACCCATGCCAAACCCGGCGTGCGGCACGCCTCCGTACTTGCGCAAATCGAGATACCACTTGAAGGCGTCTTCCGGCAGGTTGTGCTCGTGAATGCGCTGCAACAAAAGCTCGTGCGAGGCCATGCGCTGTGAGCCGCCAATGATCTCGCCATAGCCCTCGGGCGCCAGCACATCGACACACAACGCCAAGTCCGGACGATCCGGATCGGGCTCCATATAGAAAGCCTTCACCTTCGCAGGATAGCGATGGATCATCACGGGCCGGTCAAATTGCGACGAGATGTACGTCTCGTCAGGAGAGCCGAAGTCGCCACCGTACTCGAATTTATTTTCGACCAATCCCTTCTCGTGGCCTTCGTTCAGCATCTTCACCGCTTCGTCGTAGGTGATGCGCGGGAACGGCGTCGCAATCGCTTCCAGTTTTGCGATATCACGTCCGATGATATCCAGCTCAGGACGCCGCTTCTCCAGCACCCGCGTAACAATGTGGGTGATGAACTCTTCCGCCAGCTGCATCAGGTCGTCGAGCGTGGCGTAAGCGACTTCGGGCTCCACCATCCAGAATTCGGTGAGATGCCGGCGTGTCTTCGACTTCTCAGCGCGGAAGGTGGGGCCAAAGCTGTAGACCTTGCCCAGCGCCATCGCCGTCGCTTCCACATACAACTGGCCTGACTGGGTCAGAAACGCCTGCTCCTCGAAGTAATCCACCGGGAACAGGGTAGTCGTGCCTTCGCAAGCCGCCGGAGTAAGAATCGGTGGATCGGTCAGGGTAAAGCCGCGATCATCGAAGAAATCTCGCGCCGCCTTGATGATCTCCGCGCGAACCCGCAGCACCGCAGCCTGTCTCGGCGAGCGCAGCCACAGATGCCGATGCTCCATCAGAAAGTCGACCCCGTGCTCCTTCAGCGAAATCGGGTAAGGATCGTCTTCCTTCACCTTCTGCACTACCTGAGCGTCGGTGACGTCGAGCTCGTAACCTCCCGGAGCGCGCTTGTCGGCGCGCACTTTGCCGTGACAATCACGCTCGATTCCTGGGTGAGGCCCTTGATGCTGTCGAACAGCTCAGGCGAGACCTGGCTCTTTACCACCACGCCCTGGATAATGCCGCTGCCATCGCGAAACTGTGGGAACAGCAGCTTGCCGCTTTCACGCAGGTTGTAAAGCCAGCCGCGAATGATGACCGACTGGCCTTCATGCCGGCCGACCTCGCGGATGGTTGTGATCGGGGTTTCCGTCTGTGTCGCTGAAGATTCCATGATTCCAGTTTCCCTGATTTCCGAAGATGAGCACAAGAGCTGCCCGATTGGACGTCCAAGCTAGTTTACGGCAGGGCCTTAGCAAAGGCAGAAGGGTCTGTAGCCCCGGATACGCAGGCCGGACTAGAGTTGCTTGTTTGGAGCGCAGGGGCTGACCTTCGCACAGTTCTGGCACCGGCAAATTGATGACGGCAGGGCAAGGCGCTCACGAGACAAAGTGCGACGGCCACACGGCCCGTGAACATGAACCAATCCGACGCAGCTCAGCCGATTGCGCCCGCCCATCACAGGCATTGGCGAGAAACATCACATCATCCCGTAATGCTGTCGAGGCACAATCATCTCGTATGGGCCTCGGGACCCTGAGACAGGAAAGCCTGAGCAATGATGAGCAGCCGAGGAGTCGATATGGCAAATCCAATCAGCAACTATGTTCGGTATGGCCGCGATTTGGCCGGTTCAGGAGTTCAGGGACTGCAGAACGGCTCTCAACGCTACCTGAATGGCCAGCCACTATCGGCGGCCCTGGGCGAAACCGCTCGAGCATCGCTGAGTCTGGCATTGCTCGGAATCGGAGCCGGCTTATTGCAAACGTACCTGGGAGCTCGACGCCGGCGTCTGTCCAGAGGCGTTGCTCTCGGCGCTTTGGGGGGAGCGGTCGCTTTCATGATGGCGGCTAGCTGGAAGTCTCGTCACCTGACATCAAGCATGATGAAGGGCGCGTTACAGGAGATTGGGGTTGTGCGCGATGAGCACTGGCTCAAGGGTCATCCGATTGATTACGCATAAAACGTTAACGCTGGACTAACGAGGTTATTCCAGGCCTCCCTCTGGTCAGGCTGCCAGGGACTTTTGCCGCCACTCAAATCTGAGAGTTACGCAACCCACTTCCTATTGGCTTTCGCAGCGCCGCCATTCACGTCGTGAGTCACGGTCTCACGTGACCTGGCTCACGTCGTAGCAAGCCCTATCTCACTGATTAACTCAGTCCCCGGGAAGCACAATGCCAGCATTGGCTGGGAAGGATCGCAGCCTGGCACCCGGGCCACTTCGAAACTGCGATCCAGCAGTACCGCGTAACGGAGCTGCTGAAGATTTGCAATGCGCGGTCTGCCATGCACTACGTTGACGTGGGGAATGCGCTACAGAGTAAGAGCAGTTCCAAGTTGAAAGGATCGGCATCTTGGGCCGGTACGACCAGTCCGCGCCGAGCTCGAGTCTAGTGGTTTGACGATTGTGCAGCATTCATGCTGCGCAGAATGGGCAGGCAATATGCAAGTTTCCTCCCTTGATCCCTTCTGGTTGCTTATGACCCGGGTGCTGTTCGTTCTGATCCAGATCGTCGGTCTTGTTTGCTTCGTTTACATAATTCGCAGAAGACTCGCGCCTTTGCTTGCGGCCGAGTCGGATCCGCGCAGCGATCGAGGCTGGTTGCGGTTGAAGCTCCTGCTGAAGTTCTGGTTCGGGCAGTGGAAGCACCCCCGCTTCCTGGGCGCCGGTGTACTCCACATTCTGATCTTCGCGGGATTCATAACGCTGGCAATGCGGTCGTTCTCGCTGCTGGTCCTCGGCATGCCCGGCTGGGTTTCCGCAGCGGGCGAGTCGGACCTTCTGCTCCGCTCTTATACGCTGATCACGGACTACGCGGCGACTGTGGTTTTCCTGTGCATGATGGTGGCCATCGTGCGTCGCATGGTTTTCAAGCCGGCGCGCTATGTCCCTCCCACGGGTTCTAGCGCATGGCGCTCGGCTGACGCCATTTTCCTGTTGGTCCTAATCGCCATCCTGATGTTTTGCGACAGCCTGTTCGGGGCAAGCGATCCCGGGGAAGCGGTGGCGGTGTTTTCGTTCGCTTGGCTGCTAAGGCTCACCCTTGCCTCAGCGTCACTGGCGACGGTGTCCGGTATCCACATCTTTGCGTCCTTACTGCATGCCTGCACATTTTATTTCCTGCTGTGCTACCGGCCATTCGGAATCCAGTTTCACGTCGAAACGTCGATGTTCAACGTGTACTTCGGCAAGCTCGAGCGCGGAACGGTGAAGCCGGTGAAGTGGGGCATCGCCGACGAGCAGCTCGATCAGGTGAAGGCGTTCGGCGTAAAGAAGTTCGAGGACTTTACCTGGAAGCACATCCTCGATTTCTACACTTGCGCCGATTGCGGGCGATGTACGGACAAATGCCCCGCCAATGCAGCCGGGCGGCCTCTTTCGCCTCGCTTGCTCAGCACCAAGGCACGCGACTATGCCTTTGAACATTTCCCGGTGTTTGGCAAGGAGAACACCAGTCAGGCTCTGATTGGCGGGATTTACTCGGAAGACGAAATCTGGTCGTGCACAACCTGTGGGCAATGCGAAGAGGAGTGTCCGCTGCTCATCGAGTACATCGACAAGATCGTGGATCTGCGACGCGGCATGGTGGATGAAGGCAACGTGCCGCAAACCTTGCAGAAGCCGCTGAAGGCGCTGGAAAGCCGCGGCAATCCTTACGGCAAGCTGGAGAAAAAACGCGCCGAGTGGACGAAGAACAAAGAATTCTCGCAGAGCTGCAAGGTAAAGCTGCTCGACGGCGATACCGCCGACACGCTGTTCTTCGTCGACAGCGTCACTTCCTACGACGATCGTATCCAAGCGATCGGCCGCGCTACCGCGCGCATTCTCGACGCAGCGGGCGAGGACTTTGGAATTCTCGGTGCCGCGGAAAAAGATAGCGGACACGAGGTGCGTCGTTTCGGTGAAGAGCTGCTGTTTATGGCGTTGCGCGATCAGAACGTCGATGCCATTCAGCACTCCGGCGTGAAACGCATCATCACCGCCGATCCTCACGCCTTCAACGCGCTGAAACACGACTATAAAGATGTGCCGCCGGTCGAGCACATCAGCCAGACCATTGCACGCGGGATCAAATTCGGGAAGCTGGCGCTCAATGGAGTGGACGATCCGAGCAAGGTCTACACCTACCACGATCCCTGCTATCTCGGCCGCCACAACCAGATTTACGACGAGCCGCGCGAAGTGCTCGACGCCATTCCCGGCCTGAAGCGGGTGGAGATGGCGCGTTGCCGCGACCGTTCGTTCTGCTGCGGTGGCGGTGGCCTGATGCTCTTCTACGAGCCCAAAGAGAACGAACGCATGGGAGTGCTGCGGGTAAAGATGGCCGCCGAAGCGGGCGCCAACGTCATCGTTACCGCGTGTCCGTTCTGCATGGTGAACATCGAAGACGCCATCAAGGTTACGGGCATGGAAGGAACAATGACGGCCATTGACTTAGCGGAACTGGTGGACCAGCGACTGGTGCGTCCGAAGACGTATGACGACATTGAGCTGACGGCTGCTTTGGCGAATGGAGATTGAATTGACCGAACAGGGAGAACGCAGGTGAACATTCTGGTTTGTGTGCGAAGAGTGCCGGACACCTCGGAAAACGAGATCCAGCTAAACGGTGCCGGCAACGACATTGAGCGCGAAGACCTCGTGTACTCGATCAACGAATGGGACAACTACGCCGTTGAAGAGGCGCTGCAGATCACGTCGCGCGTCGGCGGCGAGGTTACGATCATCACCGTCGGCGATGAAGAGGACGAAGAAGTGCTGCGCCGCGAGATGGCCATGGGCGCCAAGCAAGGCGTGCTGCTGACCGACGAAGCCTTCGCCGGCTCGGACGCCAGAGGCATTGCGACCATCCTGAAGGGCTACGTCGACAAGAACAAGTTCGACGTCATCCTGACCGGAGTGCAAGCCGAGGACGGTGGCGCGCAAGTGGGCGGCATGCTTGCGGCGTTGCTCGACTACCCGTTCGCTTCACTGGTGAGTGCCATTGAGGTGCTCGATGAAAACAAGCTAAAGATCACCCGTGAGATCGCCGGCGGCAACAAAGAGATCAGCGAAATTGACCTGCCCTGCGTGCTTTCTGTCCAGACCGGCATCAACGAGCCGCGCTACGTCGGAATGCGCGGTATCCGCCAGGTTGCGTCAGTTGAGATTCCACAATTCGGGCTCACGGAGCTTGGTGTTGATAAGGGCGCGGTGGGCGCGGCCAGTGCGAAGGTAAAGCGGCTCGACTACTTCGTTCCTGCGCTCGGCCAAGGCGCGGAGATGCTCACCGGAGAACGCGAAGACGTAATCGACCGACTGATCGAGTTGATGAAGAGCAAAGGAGGGTTGCAGGCATGAGCCACATTTTCACTTACATCACCCACAAGGCTGGAGTTGCCGACGATACCGCACTCGAACTTATCGCGGCTGCCAGGAAGATCGACCCCAATGCATCGCCGGTTGCCATCGTCACCGGATTCGGCGCTGAACTCGATGCGATCTGCGACTCTCTCAAGACCAGTTACAGCGAGATCTGGAGGTTCTCAAGCGAGGCGCTCGCTTATCCAAACGCGGAAATCATCCGCCAGGTGCTGGTCAAAGTCGTTCCCCGCGGAAGCGTGCTGCTGGCGGCGCATGATCACTTTGGCATCGATCTCTCCCCGGGGCTCTCCATCCAGTTGAACGCGGCGTATGTGCCCGACGTGCTCGACATCCAGATGGATGGAAGTAATCTCACCGCGGCACGCCAGGAATTTGGTGGCCAGGTCAGCGCACATGTTCGCTGCGACATTTCCGATGGCGCAGTGATCAACGTTCGTCCCGGTGAGTTCAAGCCTGGGCCCGGTGCCGCCACCGGCCAAGTCATCGACAAGTCGGCTGAGGTCGGCAGCATCGCCACGCGTCGCCGCTATCTCGAGACTCAGGTGGCCGAATCGGGCGATGTGGACATCACCAAGCACGCGGTGCTGGTCTCCATTGGCCGCGGCATCCAGGAGCAGGACAACGTTGCCATCGCACAGGAACTTGCCGATGCCCTCGGCGCGGCGGTGAGCTGCTCACGTCCGGTGGTCGATGCCAAGTGGCTGGAGAAATCACGCCAGGTCGGCTCGTCCGGCAAGACGGTGAAGCCAAAGGTGTACCTGGCGCTGGGCATCAGCGGTTCGTTCCAACATCTCGCCGGATTGAAAGGCAATCCGTTCATCGTCGCCGTCAACAAGAACCCGAAAGCTCCCATCTTCCAGGTCGCCGATGTCGGCATCGTCGACGACATTCTGGAGTTCATGCCCGCGCTGACCGAGAAGGTCCGCGAAGCCGTCACGGCGAAAGCATAGCCACCAAGAGGCACATCGATGATCACCAACAAGACGCTGAAGCTGAGTTTGAAATCGCTGAAAGAGTTCGGGAAGAAACGCCTGCCCGACGAAGTGCGCATCGAGCTGGATGAGCGCGATGAATGTCCGCTCGACATCGTCCGCGACATGTGCAGCCCCGACAAGCTGGGCATTCAGCTGCTATTCGTGCCCGAGGACTGCGGCGGCATGGGCGGCGGCGCATTCGATGTTTATCGCATTTGCGAGGCGATGGCAGCGATCGACCTCGGAATCGCTACGTCGGTGCTGGCGACCTTCCTCGGCAGCGATCCCATCACCGTCGGAGCAACGCCCGAACAGAAGAAGCTGTGGCTGGGCAAGATAGCCGATGAGGGAATCCTCTTCGCCTACGGCGCAACTGAGCCCGATGCCGGCAGCGACCTGGGATCGCTCAAGACCACGGCCGAGCGCGTGATGGATGGCGACAAGATTATCGGCTACAAGATCAGCGGACTGAAACAGTGGATCAGCAATGGCGGCATCGCCGATGCTTACAGCATTCTGGCCAATGCTCCCGGCGGCCCGACTTGGTTTGTGGTCGAGGCCGGCGCGCCCGGCTTCACTCACGATAAGCCGGAAAACAAGCACGGCATTCGCACCAGCAACACCGCAGCTCTGGCACTCGAAAGCGTTTACGTCACGCCCGACCGGCTCATCGGCGGTGTGGAGGGACAGGGTCTGCTGCAGGCGCAGGCAGTATTCGGCTACACCCGTCTTATGGTCGCCGCCTTCGGCTTGGGCGCAGGCTGGGCAGCGCTCGATCGCGCGATTCCCTACTCCACCAAACGCATTCAGGCCGGAGCGCCGCTCTCGGAGAAACAGGGCTACACCCATAAGCTGATCGTTCCTAACGTCGCGCGCCTTGAAGCGGCTCGTGCCTACATCGAAGAGACGGCTGAGCGCATCGACTCCGGCAAGGAAGGCAGTCTCAATACCGAAGGCGCCATCGCCAAGTACATGGCGACGGAAGCCGGCAATAAAGCCGCGGAAGACAGCATCCAGGCCCTCGGTGGCTACGGCTACACCCACGAGTACATGGTGGAGAAGATCAGCCGCGATGTGCGCATCACCACCATTTACGAAGGCACCTCCGAAATTATGGAGATGACCATCAGCCGCGACCGTTGGCAGGTACACCTGAAGACACGTGGCCAGCATTACCACGACCTCGCCCGCGAATCGGAGCGGCTGCACGCGCAGCATCCCCAGGTCGGCGCCGACAATGCTGCACTGGCGCTCCACGCTCTGGCCGAGGTACTGGAACGTGCTCGCATCGCACGACTCACACGCTTCCAGCACGTATTGCTGCGACTGGGCGAGTTGATCGCGTTCGCCGAGTCGGCAGCATGCCTCGCCCGTCGCGCCGCTCGCGCCCAAGTAGGACGCTTACACGAAAAGGCGAGCGATCGTTTCAACCCCACGTCACTTGCCGCCCTCAGCCGCGTTTTCTCCCGCGAAGCTGCATTGAAAGTTGCCCAGGATGGACTCCGCTGGATTGCCGGCGGTACGGCCATGAGTGACGGCGACCTGGCTGCTTTCGAACAGAGCTTGGCCTTGCCGGCCATTCATCGCGCCCAGACGGGCTTGATCGCGGATATGGATTTAATAGCCGACACCTTATACGGACGTGCCGAGAAGCATCTGGAAGCGGCCGTTGCTTTACAGCACTAGAAGAAGGATGGAGCGCATCCGGCCGTCCAGTCAGGCCGACGCTCCTTTGAAAACAGGAGTGAAGTCATGGAAGACACTTCTTATCGGGCTATTGCCATCATCGGAGTGGGAGCAACCCTGCCCGACGCGCCCAATGTTGCTACCTTTTGGCAAAACGTAACGAACAGCCGCTACAGCATCAGCGACGTCCCACCCGACCGTTGGAACCCGGATAGCTATTACGACGCCGATCCCGCCGCGCCCGATAAAACATACTCGAAAATCGGCGGATGGGTGCGCGAGTACGCCTGGGACCCCATGAAGTGGCGGCTGCCGATTCCACCTCGCGTCGCCGATGCTATGGATGTAGCGCAGAAGTGGGCCGTAGCCTGCACACGGGAAGCGCTGGAAGATTACGGTTATCCCCAGCGTCCGCTCAACCTCGATCGCACCGCGGTGATTCTAGGCAACGCCATGGCCGGCGAGAAGCACTACCTCTCTTCGGTACGCATCTTCTTCCCTGAGTATGCCCACGAACTAGCTGACACCGCTAGTTTCGCAACTTTGCCGGAGGCGATGCGGCACCATATCCAGAGCGAGTTCCGCGACCGTATTAGCCAGCGCTATGACCCCATCACCGAAGACACCATGCCTGGCGAACTGGCTAACTGCATGGCCGGACGCATCGCGAATCTTTACAACTTTCACGGACCTAACTTCGTTTGCGACGCGGCGTGTGCCTCGGCAATGGCCGCCATCAGCGCCGCCATCGAAGGCCTGGTGCAGAACAATTTCGATGTAGCCGTCACCGGCGGCGTCGACCGCAATATGGGAGCTCCGACCTTCGTCAAGTTCTGCAAGATTGGCGCGCTGTCGGCGACCGGCACCCGTCCTTATGCCGAGGGCGCTGACGGATTCGTTATGGGCGAGGGTGCAGCCATCTTCTTGCTCAAGCGGCTGGCGGATGCCGAGCGTGATGGCGACAAGATCTACGCCGTCCTGCGCGGCATTGGCGGAGCGAGCGACGGCAAGGGCAAAGGCATCACAGCGCCCAATCCCATTGGCCAGAAATTAGCAGTGGAGCGCGCCTGGCAAAACGCTGGACTGTCTCCTGCGACCGTCAGCCTGATTGAAGGGCATGGGACCTCGACCCGCGTGGGCGACGTGGTCGAGGTGCAAAGCATGGTCGACGTGTTGAGCAGCTTCCAGGTCCCCACCGCCTCGGTGGCCCTGGGCTCCGTAAAGTCGAATATCGGGCATCTGAAAGGCGCGGCTGGCGCAGCTGGATTGCTGAAGGCGGTGCTGGCTCTTCGCGATAAGGTGCTTCCACCCAGCCTGCATTTCCAGCATCCGAATCCGGGTATCGACTTCGCGCACTCACCACTCTTCGTTAACACCGAACTGCGACCGTGGACAATGCCGCCCGACGGTGTTCGCCGAGCCGGCCTCAGCGCCTTTGGATTCGGTGGAACCAACTTCCACGCTGTGATCGAGGAGTACATCCCGCACCGGCTGAATGGAAACGGAAAACGGTGGGTCGCGGTGAGCGATACCGGGCCGTCGGCGGGCACACCCGTCGCCTCGGCAGCGCCGTCTTCTTATAAAGCACCGTTACGTGGCGCACTCGTCATCGGAGCAGCCTCCCAGGCCGCACTCGTGGAGCGCCTGCGTACCGTCGAGAAAAATGCACGTGCGGGGAATGCTCCTGCACCAGCCCCTCCTGCCGAAGCCGATCTGCGCGCTCCCCAACGTCTGGCCATCGACTATGCCGACGCTCCTGACCTGGCCGACAAAGCGGCGAAAGCCTTGAAGGCGCTGGCTGCGAATCAGCCCGCAATCTGGAAGGCGTTGCGTCCACAGGGCATCTTCCCCGGGCACGGCACCGCGGGCAAAGTCGCGTTCCTATATACCGGACAGGGCTCGCAATACGTCAATATGCTCGCTCAGCTTCGCGCCGCTGAGCCCCTCGTGGCTGAGATTTTTTCGGAGGCCGACGGCATCATGACTCCGCTGTTGGGGCGGCCGCTAAGCGAGTTTATCTTTGTCGACTCGTCCAATCCCAAAGCCGTCGCCAAGGCGGAAGAAGACCTGCGCCAGACCGAGATCACCCAGCCTACCGTGCTGACCATCGACCTCGCCCTGACCCGTTTGTTGGCCGCCTACGGCATCCACCCCGACATGACGATGGGACACAGCCTGGGCGAATACGGCGCCCTGGTTGCCTCGGGTTCGCTCTCTTTTCATGACGCCCTAAACGCCGTGAGCGCCCGCGGCCGCGGCATGACACAAGTGGCAGTGAAAGATGCCGGGCGCATGGCCGCGGTTTTTGCGCCGCTGGCTGAAGTGGAACGAATCCTCAAGACCATCAACGACTACGTCGTGATTGCCAACATCAACAGCGGGCAGCAGTCCGTGATCGGGGGCGCCAGCAAAGCGGTTGAACAGGCCACCGATATCTTCCTGAAAGCCGGCTACAACGTGGTGCCCTTGCCGGTGAGTCACGCATTTCACACCTCGATTGTGGCTCCGGCCAGCCAGCCTTTGCGCGAGATGCTTTCGCATTTGCAGATGCAGTCACCGCAGTTGCCGACCGTCGCCAATGTCAACGGCGAGTTCTATCCCATGGGGCCAGGCGTGGTTCCGCAGATGCTGGACCTGCTTGCCCAGCAGGTGGCTTGTCCCGTCCAGTTTGTGAAGGGACTGAACACGCTCTACGATGCGGGCGCGCGCGTGTTTGTCGAAGTTGGGCCGAAGAAGGCGTTGTTCGGATTTGCCGAAGAGGTATTCAACGGCCGCAGCGACGTGACTTCACTGTTCACCAATCATCCCAAGGTGGGCGACATCCCTGCCTTCAACCAGGCGTTGTGCGGGTTATACGCCGCCGGGTTGGGACGCGGCGTGGTTGAAGCTTCCGCAGAAGTCATCACACACCCTACGGCCATCGCGCCCGTGATCCCGCAAACCAGTGTTGCGGCGCAGACGACTCCTCCTGCAAACCCTCAGTATTCCTCTCCAGGAAATAGCAGTGGCAACCGCTACAACGAACTAGGCCACCTGTTCGCCGATTTCCTCGATCGTGGCATGCAGATTTACCGCGGAGAAAGCACCGCCACCACCCCGGTTGTCGCTCCCGTCGTGATCACCGGCGCGGCGCTGGGCCTGCCCGGTACCGGGCACATCTTCGACGACGGCAATATCGGTCGTCTGCTGCACGGAGAGCAGTTCATTCATTCCATTCCCACTCGCTTCCGCGAGGCCATGATCGGCAAGCACATCACCCGCCTGGTGAAGAACGAAAGTGGCGGGAACTTCGAGACCTTGCACGACGTGGCCGACGCAATCAAGCTAGCGGGCCGCGGCGGCGCCTTCGACCTGGAAGCGGAGTTCGGGGTCTCAGCCGATCGGTGCGCCGCGCTCGACCGCGTTACCCAGCTGGCTATCGCAGTGGGCCTGGATGCCTTGCGCGACGCCGGCATCCCGCTCGTCCTGCGCTACAAAACCACTACCAAGGGCACGCAGCTACCCGATCGATGGGGATTGCCCGACATCATGCGCGACGATACAGGTGTGATTTTCGGCTCCGCTTTTCCGGGGTATGACTCGTTCGCCGACATTATGTCGAATTACTTCGCAGATCATGCCCGCCGCGAACAGCTGGCCACGCTGGAGAGCTTGCGCAGCCACATCACGGGCACCAACGGTCATTCCACGCTGGTCCAGGAAATCGAGGACCGTCTCCAGGCATTGCGTGCGGAAATCGAAACCAATCCCTATGTCTTCGACCGGCGTTTTCTGCTTCGTGTCCTGTCCATGGGACATTCGCAGTTTGCCGAACTGATCGGGGCTCGCGGTCCCAATACGCAAATCAATTCCGCGTGCGCAACCACGGCCCAGGCGGTTGGGCTGGCGCAGGACTGGATCCGCGCGGGACGCTGTCGCCGCGTGATCGTTATATCGGCCGACGACGTTACCAGCGACCACATGCTGGAGTGGTTCGGCGCAGGTTTCCTGGCCAGCGGTGCGGCAGCTACTGACGGTGCTGTAGAAGACGCGGCGATTCCTTTCGACCGCCGCCGCCACGGTTTGCTGATGGGCATGGGCGCCGCTGCGCTGGTAATTGAGAGCGCCGACGCTGCATGCTGAACGCGGCATTCAACCCATCTGCGAAGTGCTGAGCACAGTCACGGCCAACAGCGCTTTTCATGGCACTCGTCTTGATGTGCAGCATATCGGGAACGTCATGGAAAACCTGATGCGCCAGGCGGAGACCAAGGGAGGCATCTCGCGTCAGGAGATAGCCCCACACACCATCTTCGTCTCCCACGAGACGTACACCCCGGCGCGCGGCGGGAGTGCCTCGGCCGAAGTCAACGCTTTGCGCCGAGTCTTCGGCGACGTGGCCGGCCAGATCGTAATCGCCAATACCAAGGGATTTACTGGACACGCCATGGCCACGGGGATTGAAGACGTTCTCGCGGTGAAAGCACTGGAAACCGGGCTGGTGCCCCCGGTGCCCAATTTCAGGGAGGTCGATCCTGAACTCGGGCCGTTGAACCTGTCGAAGGGTGGCGCCTACCCGGTGCACTACGCCATACACCTGGGCGCTGGATTCGGCTCGCAGATCAGCATGATGTTCTTGCGTTGGACGCCTGCCGGAAATGGAGTGCGCCCCAGCCCCGACGCGTTGGGATACGCCTATCGCGTTGCCGACCCTGCCGCTTGGAATACATGGATAAGCCGCGTGGCGGGACATCCCGCGGCAGATCTGGAAGTGGTTCACCGTACTTTGCGGATACGCGATGGAGGGCCGGCTGCTCGGGTCGCGCAGACGGTTTCACAAGCAGCCGCAACGCCGGTCGCTGCCCCCAAGCCACCGGAGATTAGGCCGACGACTGCTCCGGTTACTGCAGCAGCCCCGAAACCGGCGAAAGCTCGACCTTCGCCAACTGCCGACCCGGTGAAGGAGCGCATTCTTGCGCTGGTGGTGGAGAAAACTGGCTATCCGCCTGACATGCTGGATCTCGACCTGGATCTCGAAGCCGACCTCGGAGTCGACACCGTTAAACAAGCTGAGTTATTCGCCGCCATCCGCGAGATTTACAGCATCCCGCGCGACGAAACGCGCAAGCTGCGCGACTATCCCACACTGTCGCACGTCATCCGATTCGTCTACGACAACCGGCCCGACCTGGCGGCTCCCTCACCCGTAGCCACTCCGCAGGCGGCGGTCCAGCCAGGACCGGTCGCATCTCAGGCCGTTGTAGCGCCTACACCGGCCGACGATGCAGTGAAGAATCGCATCCTGGCGCTGGTGGTTGAGAAGACCGGCTATCCGCCAGATATGCTCGACCTCGACCTCGATCTCGAAGCCGACCTCGGCGTGGATACAGTCAAGCAGGCGGAGCTGTTCGCCGCCATCCGCGAGATTTACAGCATCCCGCGTGACGAGAACCGCAAGCTGCGCGACTATCCCACACTGTCGCACGTCATCCGATTCGTCTACGACAACCGGCCCGACCTGGCCGTCCCGGCAGTTTCCTCCCCCACTCCTCAGGCGGATGCAGCTAGTAAATCGAACGCGACTGCCTCCGCCTCGTTAGCGGTGTCGGTGGGCGATTCGGTGAGAGAACGCATTCTCGCCCTGGTGGTCGAAAAGACCGGCTATCCACCAGATATGCTCGACCTTGACCTCGATCTGGAAGCCGATCTCGGAGTCGACACCGTCAAGCAAGCTGAACTATTCGCCGCCATCCGCGAAATCTACAACATCCCGCGTGACGAGAACCGCAAGCTGCGCGACTATCCCACACTGTCGCACGTCATCCGATTCGTCTATGAGAACCGGCCCGATCTTGCGGCAGCGACGGTCACTCCGCCACCGTCGGTGCAACCGTCCACATCGCCTGTGGAACCGGCCTCGGTACAGCCTGCCCAGGACGCAATCACCCAAAAGGTGTTGGAGATTGCCGCCGAAAAAACCGGCTATCCGCCCGACATGCTGGACCTCGACCTTGATCTCGAAGCCGACCTCGGCGTAGATACCGTCAAGCAGGCGGAGATGTTTGCCGCCATCCGCGCGGCGTATAACATTCCGCGGGATGAAAATCTCAAGTTGCGTGACTTCCCCACCCTGGCAGACGTAATCCAGTTTGCTCGCGACAGAGCCGGCTCGCTCAACAGCTCTCAATCTTCTGCGGCGCAGAGTGTAATGGAAGCCACGACTCCCGCTGCGGCCCTCCCAATTGCTTTCAGCTTCGATGCCGCGGAAAAGATTCCACGCCGCGTACCGGTTCCTGTACTGCGTCCGCCATTGTCTCTCTGCAAGCCCACCGGCGCTGCCTTGCAGGCTGGCGCGAGAGTGGTGCTCATGCCTGACGCCAGTGGCGTTGCCGACGCGCTGACCGCCAAGCTGCAACAGCTTGGAGCTGAAGTCCTGCGCCTCGAGCCGCAGACGAACGCGAAGGCCCTTGCCGACAAACTGAAGGAGTGGTCCGCCTCTGGCCCGATCAATGGCGTTTACTGGCTGCCCGCGTTGGATGACGAAGGCCCGCTGAGCAGCATGGACCTCGTTACGTGGCGTGAACTGCTACGTGTCCGCGTCAAGTCACTCTACACAACCGTCAAGGCCTTGTACGAGCAGGTTGGAGGCCCAGGCGGATTTCTCGTCTCCGCCACTCGCCTCGGGGGGCAGCACGGCTACGACACTGTGGGAGCCTCGGCTCCCCTCGGTGGCGCAGTCACGGGATTCACCAAGACGTTCAAGCGCGAGCGCCCGGAAGCAACCGTCAAAGCCATCGATTTCGAACTTGGCTGTGACCCGGCACAAATTGCCGACCTACTCGTCGCAGAAACCCTCAGCGATCCGGGAGCAGTCGAGATCGGCTACAAGAACGATCTTCGCTGGACGGTCGGGCTTCAGGAACAGCCGGTGGAGGATGGCCGGCCTGGAATTGCACTCAGCAACCAAAGCGTCTTTCTCATCACCGGCGCGGCAGGAAGCATCGTGTCCGCAATCACAGCCGACCTGGCTGCCGCCTCGGGCGGCATCTTCTATCTTCTCGATATTGTTCCGGAGCCAGACCCGGCAAATGCAGACATCAGGCGTTTCGGCACTGATAAAGAAGGTCTGAAGCTCGAGCTGGCAGCGCGCTTTAAAGCCGCCGGCAAGAGGGTCACGCCCGCGATGATCGAAAAAGAGCTCGCGACACTGGAACGCGCGCATGCCGCGCAATCGGCCATTGACGCGGTGAAAGCAGCGGGCGGTACTCCTTACTACTTCAGCGTGAACCTTGCCGATGCTGCAGCAGTTGCGGCAGCCGTCTCAAAGGTACGCGAGCGCAGCGGGCGTATCGATGTGCTGCTGCACGCGGCCGGCATCGAACGCAGCCACTTCCTGCCTGACAAGGATGCCAAGGAATTCGACCTCGTGTTCGACGTCAAGGCAGATGGCTGGTTCAACCTGCTGAATGCCATTGGCACCATGCCTCTCGGCGCGACGGTCGGGTTCAGCTCGGTTGCCGGACGATTCGGCAACGCTGGGCAGTGCGATTACAGCGCAGCGAATGACCTGCTCTGCAAAATCACCTCAAGCTTCCGCACCACGCGTCCTGAAACCCGCGGCCTCGTCATCGACTGGACCGCCTGGGGCGGCATTGGCATGGCCACCCGGGGATCCATCCCCAAGATGATGGAACTTGCCGGCATCGACATGCTTCCCCCCGAGGCTGGAGTTCCCTTCATCCGTCGCGAACTCACCAGCGGCGGCGCTTGCGGCGAAGTCGTGGTTGCAAAACGGCTGGGAATCCTGCTTCAGGAATTTGATCCGACTGGCGGACTCAACCTCGAAGCACTCGAGCGCTCGCAGGATCGGCTTCCGGCGCCCGGGCCCATGGCCGGCACGATCACCGGCTTCGGCATTTACAGCGGTCTCATGATGGAGACCGCTCTTACTCCATCCGCACAGCCATTTCTAAACGACCATCGCATCGACGGCACCCCCGTTCTGCCCGGGGTCATGGGTATCGAGGGATTTGCCGAGGCTGCTCTGTGCGTGCATCCCAACTGGTACATCGAGACCGTTGAGGAAGTGAATTTCCTGGCGCCGTTCAAGTTCTATAAGGGCGAGCCGCGAACCGTGCTCATCGAAACCATCTATCGCCCCTTCGGCGACACCTTGGTTGCCGACGGCCGCCTGATGGGCAAACGGTCACTGCCGAACCAGGCGGAACCGCAGGTGACAGTTCACTTCACCGCCCGGGTGAGACTAACCAGGCAGGCGCCGAAGTCAATCGCGGTTGCAAAGCCACGGATCTCCGCAGAGGCGATCGTCGGAGCTGCTCAGATCTATCGCATTTACTTCCACGGCCCCGCCTACCAGGTGCTGGAACATGCATGGTGGGATGGGGAACACATCATCGGCGAAATGGCTGAGCAGCTGCCCGCCAACCACCAGCCACCCGACCAGCCGACGTTGATGGCGCCACGGCTCATCGAGCTTTGCCTCCAGACCGCCGGTATCTGGGAGATGGGCACCACCAGTCGCATGGGCCTCCCCATCCATATTCAGCACGTTTCCCCGTCCAACGGACACGCGAAGCGCGAAGGCCGATTCTATGCGGTAGTAACGCCGCATCCCGCGAAAGAAACCTTCGATGCGGAAGTCGTGGATGCCGGCGGGAATGTGTACATCCGGCTGGACGGCTACAGCACTGCCACGCTTCCCGCCGGGTTGGATGCTGAGTCGCTCAAACCTTTGCAGGCAGTTTTTACAGCCATTACAGACGTTGCCAATGCCGATTAGCCGTACCCAGGGGAAAGGCTGTCCTATGTCGCGCAACTTTGAAAGAGTAGCGATCGTCAATCGCGGAGAAGCTGCCATGCGCTTCATCCATGCGGCCCGCGAGTTCAATCAGGAGCACGGTACGGCCTTGCGCAGTATCGCGCTCTTCACCGAGCCCGATCGTCATGCCATGTTCGTGCGCGAAGCCGACGAGTCGCTATTCCTGGGCCCGGCGTGCGTGCTTGACGCTATCACGCAGCGGCGCAAGAGCGCCTATCTCGACTATGGACGCCTGGAACGCACGTTGGTGTCCGCCCGCGCTGACGCAGTCTGGGTGGGCTGGGGCTTTGTTGCCGAACACGCCGCCTTCGCCGACCTTTGCCGTGAGATGGGCATCGTGTTCATCGGCCCCGACGGCGAGGCCATGCGCTGCATTGGCGACAAAATCGCCGCCAAGAAACTGGCGGAACAGCTGCAAATCCCCGTCGCCTCCTGGAGTGGCGGCGCCGTGGAAACGCTGGATGACGCCCGCCACCATGCCGAGCGCCTCGGCTACCCTCTGCTGATCAAGGCGGCGGCCGGTGGCTGCGGCCGCGGCATTCGAACCGTGAACTCCGCAAGCGAGTTACCGCAGGCCTTCGAGAGTGCCGGGGCCGACGCGTTCGAAACCTTCGGCGATCCCACTGTTTTCCTCGAGCAGTTCATCCCCGGCGCGCGTCACGTAGAGGTTCAGATCATTGCCGACCACTTCGGCACCACGTGGGCGGTTGGAGTGCGTGATTGCAGCATTCAGCGGCAACACCAGAAGCTGTTGGAAGAGGCTCCGTCGCCCGTTTTGTCTGCCCAGCAGGACCAGGAACTGCGCGATGCGGCTGTCGCCTTGAGCCGCGCAGCAGGCTACAGCAATGCCGGTACCGTCGAATTTCTCTACCAGCCCGAAACCCGCAAGTTCTGCTTCCTCGAGATGAATCCGCGGCTGCAAGTCGAGCACCCGGTGACAGAACGCACAACCGGCCTGGATTTGGTGAAGCTGCAGATTCACATCGCACGCGGAGGGTGTCTGGAAGGCGAGGTACCGCCCACCACAGGACACGCCATCGAGGTCCGCCTCAACGCGGAAGACGCAGACAACGATTTCGCTCCTGCTCCTGGCACCATCGAGCGCTTTCGTTTTCTCAGTGGACCTGGGGTTCGCATCGACACCGGTTTTGAAGTTGGCGACAACGTCCCGTCTGAGTTTGATCCCATGCTCGCCAAGCTCATAGCTTTCGGCAGCAATCGCGACGAGGCGTTATCGCGATTGCAGCGCGCCTTGCGCGACAGCGTGATTGTGGTCAAGGGGGGCACCAGCAACCGCTCATTCCTGCTGGATATAGTCAGTCGCCCCGAAGTGAAGCGTTCCGAGGTCAACATTGCGTGGCTCGACCGGCTGATAGCGAACCAGGAGCATGTCTCCCGCACGTATGCGGCTGTCGCGCTGTTACACGCCGCGATTGAAGCCTACGAATCGGAACGGCGAGTTGAGCAGGCACAGTTCTACGCCTCTGCGCTGCGCGGGCGGCCTGAGGTCCAAAACGAGGTAGGACGCCGGGTTGAGCTGCGTTATGGCACGAATTCGTACCTGCTCACCACGTATCGCATGGGAATCCGCAAGTATCGCTTCGATGTCTCCGGATCGCGCATTGATGCGCAACTGGACCGGGTGGGGCGATTCGAATACTGGCTCACAGTTGGCGATAATCGCCACCACATTGTTTCCGTGGAGCAGGGATCGACGTATCGCATCGAGGTGGATGGGGTATCGCACAAGGTCGAGCGCGGTGATGTCGGCATCGTGCGCGCACCGTCCCCTGCAGTGGTCGTCTCCATCGCGGTGAAGCCCGGCGATATGGTCGCAACCGGAGACCGGCTGGCGGTTCTCGAAGCGATGAAGATGGAGATGCAGGTAGTCGCACCTTTCGCCGGAAAAGTTCGCCAGGTCATGGCGATTCCCAATGTGCAGGTTTCGCCCGGCGCTCCCCTGCTGCAGATTGATCCCATGCGTGAGGGCGGCGCCGCCGACGAGGCAGATCGGATTACCTTCCCGGCGCAAGCCACCCACATCTCGACCATCCTGAGGCACGCCATCGCCACAATCTGGAAGAGCTGCGGCAGTTGATGCTGGGCTTCGACATCAGTCCTGAGCGGACGAGGCGCCTACTGGCGGAATGGAACGACTGGCCTGAGCCGTATACCGACAGCGATATCGGCAAACAGGAAGACGAAATCCTGAACATCTTCGTCGACATCTGCTCGCTTTTCCGCACCCACCCCAAACATACGGAAGACGCCGAAGAGGCTCCCAGCACAGAAGCTTACCTCTTCTCCTATTTGCGCATGCTCGATACCCAGGGAGAAACCCTGCCCGAAGATTTTCTCGCCGCATTGCGACGGGCGGTTGCGCACTATGGGCTCACCACACTCGATCGTTCGCCGGAGTTGGAAGAGAGCCTGCTCTGGATGTACAAGTCGCACCAGCGGCTGGAACAGCAGATATCCCCCATTGTGGGAGTACTCGAGCGCCGCCTGCGCTGCCTGCGCGACAGCAGGCAGCCCGCCGACGCGGCGTTTCGCAATCTGCTGGAGCGGATGGTTTCCAACACGCGCGTACTGTTTCCTGGCGTCAGTGATCTGGCGCGCGAATTGCATTATGTCTGCTGTGATGAGCCTCTGTTTCAGGAAGCTAAACGACAGATTTACCGGGCAGCAGAAGAAACCCTCCATTACCTCTCTGCCAACCCAAAAGCGCCAGATGTGCGGGAGCGGATGCGCTCGCTCATCGATTGCCCGCAGCCGCTCGCCGCTCTGTTCGCCGGACGATTTACCTCCGCTTCGCCTTTCTTGCAGCAACTCATGCTCGAAGTGTTGATCTTGCGCTACTACAGCTCGCGCCAGCTAACCAACACTCGCACCCTCTCCATGAACGGTTTCTGGTGCGTCGCTTCCGATTACCAGGACGCAGGACGATCGGTACATGTCTTTGCCGGCCATGCGGAGTACCAGTCGCTGGAAACACGCATCCTTTCAGTTGCGAACTTCATTAAGGATGTTCCCGATCAGGATGACGTGATCCTCGACTTGATGGCGTGGAATCCCGAGCCGCTCGGCGACCCGGACAGCACCAGCCGCAACATTCAGGAGGTATTGCGCCAGGCTTCCCTTCCGTCCGCCATTAGTCGAATCGTTGTGGCCGTCTCCGGTCCTGCCGGAGAGCCGGGAGCAGGTACCAGGCAGCACTTTACTTATGAACGCGCGCCCCAAGGCTACGAAGAGGTTCGCCTCTACCGCGGAATTCATCCCATGATGAGCGAGCGTCTGCACCTGTGGCGCTTGCAAAACTTCGACCTTGTTCGCCAGCCCTCGCCGGACGAAATTTACCTCTTGCACGCCGTTGCCAAAGACAACCCAAAGGATGAGCGTCTGTTCGCCATGGCCGAGGTGCGTGATCTGAGTCCGGTGCGCGACGCCAACGGAAGAATCGTGCAGTTGCCATACCTGGAGCGCATGTTTGCCGAAGCCGTGGCAGCAATGCGAATGTTTCAGGCTAAGCGCGACCTTCGCAAGCGGCTCTATTGGAACCGGATATTCCTGTATGTCTGGCCAACCCTGGCGCTGAAGCCAGAAGAACTTAACCTGATCGCGCGCCGCCTGGCCCTCCAGACCGACGGACTGGGACTGGAACAGGTGGTGGTACGCGCCCGCATTCCGAACCCACACACCGGGGAGTTGCGCGACACCATCCTGCGGATATCAGCGCCCGGCGATGCCGGTTTGCTGGTCACCTACCGCCCCGCCGCTAAGATACAACCATTAAAAACTCTCAGCGCATACGATCAGAAGGTCGTGAAAATGCGCCAGCGCGGCCTGCTGTATCCCTACGAAATCATCAAGATGCTCTCCTCCTCCGCGCAAGATTCTCGAAGCGAACTTCCTCCCGGCGAATTCCGCGAGATGGACCTCGACCCCGAACACAATCTGGTGCCCGTCGAGCGGGCTTATGGCGAGAACAAGTCGAACATCGTCGTTGGCCTGATTCGCAGTTTCACCCCGAAGTATCCCGAAGGTATGGAGCGCGTGATGCTGCTGGGAGACCCCAGCCGCGATCTCGGCGCGATTGCGGAACCCGAGTGCCGGCGCATTCTCGCAGCGCTCGATCTGGCCTATGAGAAGAAGATTCCCCTGGAGTGGTTCACCCTGTCGGCGGGCGCCAAGATCTCCATGGATAGCGGCGTAGAGAATATGGACTGGATTGCCCTGGTCTTGCGTCGGCTGATTGAATTCACCCAGCGCGGCGGCGAAATCAACCTGGTCGTCAACGGAATCAATGTCGGCGCGCAGCCTTACTGGAACGCGGAAGCCACCATGCTGATGCACACCCGGGGCATTCTGATTATGACTCCCAAAGCAGCCATGGTTCTTACCGGCAAGCGCGCTCTCGATTATTCCGGCAGCGTCTCGGCGGAAGACAATCAGGGTATCGGCGGATATGACCGCGTCATGGGCCTCAACGGACAGGCCCAGTATTTTGCCCGCGATATCGATGATGCCTGTCGTATCCTGATGCAGCATTACGACCACACCTACCTGGCGCCGGGCGAGCCTTTCCCCCGCCGCGCCGTCACCAACGATCCCCTCGACCGCGACGTCCGGCTCTATCCCCACTCCGACAGTGGAAGCAATACCTTTGCCCACATCGGCGAGATCTTCTCCAACCAGACCAATCCCGGCCGCAAGAAATCGTTCGACATTCGCAAAGTAATGCTCGCCGTCTCCGATCAAGACCATGAACACCTCGAACGCTGGGCCGGCATGCGCTCGGCCGACACCGTCGTCGTGTGGGACGCGCATCTGGGTGGCTATCCCGTGTGCCTGATGGGAATACAGTCGAAGCCGGTACCACGCTTTGGCTTTGTACCTGCCGATGGCCCGGAGCAATGGACCGCCGGCACCCTCTTCCCCATGTCTTCCAAGAAGGCGGCGCGCGCCATCAACGCAGCCAGCAACAATCGTCCGGTAGTCATTCTTGCAAACCTGTCTGGGTTCGACGGTTCGCCGGAATCCATGCGCCGCCTGCAATTGGAATACGGCGCCGAGATTGGCCGGGCGGTGACAAACTTCAAGGGTCCGATGGTGTTCTGCGTCGTCTCCCGTTATCACGGCGGTGCCTATGTTGTTTTCTCGCGAGCCTTGAACGAGAATCTTGAAGTCTTTGCGCTGGAAGGAACTTACGCCTCTGTGATCGGTGGCGCTCCGGCGGCAGCAGTGGTATTTGCCGGCGAAGTGGACACCCGTGCCCGCAAAGATGCTCGCGTGCAAGCACTGGAGAAGGCCATGGCCAAGGCCGAAGGTGCCGAGAAAGGTCGCTTGCGCGATCAGTGGAACGACTTGTTCAAGATCGTGCATTCGGAGAAGCTCGGCGAAATGGCTGCCGAGTTTGACCGCGTGCACTGCGTCGAACGCGCACTCCAGGTCGGTGCTCTCAACGCGATCTTGCCGCCTCAGAATCTCCGGCCATTTCTTATCGATGCGGTCGAGCGCGGAATAAGCCGGTGTCAGGGGGGCGAACGAGCGCGTCCTGCTCGCGAGATTGAAGAGCAAGTGACGGCTGAGAGCAATGACCGAGTTAAGGTGGCTGCAGCAGACTAACTCGAACGTGCCTCCGCATGACGCGTGGCTATGCCCCGCAGAGCGGTAGCGGCTGGCCCAGCTTCGGATCCCCAAGCGCCGAACCGATTGGCGACTCGGGCGTTGGACCGTCAAGTGCGCCGTAGCTTCTTACTTAGGGTTGCCGAAGGCGATTCGAACCTTTGCCACAATTGCTGTAACGCCTGCCGAGACCGGCGCCCCCAGGGTATTCATTGGCGATCACGCTGCCCAGGTCGCAGTCTCTCTTAGCCATTGTGATGGAGTCGGTCTCTGTGCCGTGGCTCGACGCCCAGTATGGCTGGGATGTGATCTGGAGAAAGTCGAACCGCGCTCTTGGTCCTTCGTCCGCGACTATTTCACTCCCCACGAGCAGAACGCCATTGCCGCATGTGAAAACGATGAGCTTCGTGCATCCATGGTCACCGTTGTGTGGAGCGCAAAAGAGGCTGTCCTCAAAGCTTTGGAGACTGGCCTTCGAGCGGACACACGAAGCCTGACCGTGAGCTTCGCAGACCAAGTAATCCTGCAAGCACCATGGCGGAGCCTCATCGTTTGCACCAACAACCGCTGTTTCAAAGGCTGGTGGAAGCAGGAAAATCAATTTCTATACTGCTTTGCATCCGATCAGCTGCCGGCATTTCCCCAAGCCCTGGAAATGAAAAGCGACAACGCCCCAGAAGCGTAAAGTGCAGGAGTTCACGCCAAGTACCGATCGCTCCTGACACATCGTCGTGCGTTAGTCCGCCCGCTCTGAAGAAATAAAGATTGGAACTTGAGGCGTTTACGCGGCGTGAGTGCAACGGGAGCCGCCTGCCGAAATCCCGAGCCACGCGAGCGATCTCTCCAACCCCAAATTGTGTTTTGCGAAGTTTTGGCTGCCCCCCAGGGATTCGAACCCCGATATGCTGATCCAGAGTCAGCTGTCCTGCCGTTGAACGAGGGGGCAGTAATTGCGGATGATCTGCGCGTTTGCCGTGCTTTCGCGCGCTCTTTTGATTCTAGAGTGTGACTTTCGGAGCGTCAACTCAGCTGCTTGCCCCCGCAGTCCATCAGGCGTCTTCCAATCCGCGTGGGATGCGCGCTAACCCCATGGCTCGCTTTTTCTTATCGCCTCGCTTACTTCTCCGCCTTCATCTGCTGCGCCAGGTACGCCCCGATACCCATCTCTTGGATCGAGTGCAATTGCGACTCAAGAAAGTCGGCATGCCGCTCTTCATCGGTGATCATGCTCTCGAACAGATCTTTCGTCCCCGCATCACCCGCTTCACGGCATATCTTCGCGGCATCGTTGTACTGCTTCACCGCGCCTTCTTCATCTTCGTAATCCAGTTGCAGATGCTCCTGCACATTTTTCCCGATCTTCGGCGTCAGCGCGACAGCCACCTCCGGAGTGCTGTCGAAGAAGATAATCCGCTCGATAAGGTGCTCGGCGTGATGCATCTCTTCCATGGCCCGCGCCTTGGTCTTCGCTGCCAGCCGGGCATAGCCCCAGTTCTCGCAAGTCTCCGCCTGCACCATGTACTGCACTACCGCCGTCATTTCTGAACTCAATGCCGCATTCAACTGCTCAATGACTTTCTTATAGCCTCGCATTACGCCTCCTGATACTCCAGACTCCTACAGTGAGGTCGCAACCTCTGCGGCACAGGTCACACGTTTGCGTGACGTGCCCGCGCCTGCAACGAGGGATAAAATCATGAATATTCCCTGATCGATGCCGAGGAGCGTATGACATCAACCCTGGCTACCGCCGCCTTTTCCACCGACGTTGCCGACGTGGCGCGCCGTCCCCTTGAAGCCGGCCAATGTGCGCTGGTAGTGGTCGATATCCAGCAGAAGCTGCTGCCGCCCATCTTCAACAACGAACAGTTGGTGCGAAATTCCCAGCTACTGGTGCGCCTGGCGAAGATCCTGTCGATCCCGGTCATGCTGACCACTCAGTACAGCAAGGGACTGGGCTCGACGGTGCCCGAGATTGCGTCCCTGCTGGAAGGTACCCAGGCCATCGACAAACTTGAGTTCGGCTGTTTCGGAAGCAATCTGTTTCGCAGCGCCTTGAAGGCCCTGCCCGGCGAGCGCAACACGGTGCTGCTCTGCGGCATGGAGACGCATATCTGCGTAATGCAGACGGCATTGGGTGCGCTCAACGAAGGCTACCTGGTGCACGTGGCTTCGGATGCCGTGGGCTCTCGCGCCGAATGGAACTGGAAGATTGGACTCGATCGTATGCGGGAAGCGGGAGCGGTGATCTCGTCAACCGAGATGATGATGTACGAGCTGCTGCGCTGCTCGGGAACCCCTGCGTTTAAGCAGCTGCTGCCGTATCTGAAGTAGCTGTCGGCTAACAGCTTCGAACCTGGGTGCCCCATTCCGCCATCGTTTGGCGGGGTGGGGACTTTGACTTTGTCTTTGCTGACGGCTGCAAGCTGAACTGATAGCTTCTTATTCCTTCAACGCCGCCACCACTTCCTGCTCAATCAGCGCAGGATCAGTTCCCCCCACAAACTTCTTGCGAATCTTGCCGTCGCGATTGATCACGAACGTCACCGGCAAACCCAATATGCCGCCGTAGGTGTCGGCAAGGTTGGAGTCGCCGACCGCGACCGGGTAATTCAGCTTGTGCTCCTCGTAGAACCGCTGCACCGGAGCAGGACCATCGTCCATCGAAATGCCGATAGTCTGGAAACCGTGCGACCCCAGCATCTGCTGCATCGTTATGAAGTGGGGAATCTCTTCCAGGCAAGGCGCGCACCACGTCGCCCAGAAATCCAGCAACACCACTTTGCCTTTGTAATCGGAGAGCGACAGTTTTTTGCCCTGGATGTCGGTAACCGTGAAATCAGGCGCTCCGCCTCCCGCGCCGACCTTGGGCGCCTTTGCGCGGCAACCCATCAGCACCGCTACCAATACCAACAGCAAACAGCTAACAAGAGTCCTGGTCTTCAACACTCACTCACCCTTTGGTTGTGGGATAACCTTTATTCACCCAGTCGGCGCCTAGGTTATTCGCAATGTAGAGTACGTGCACATTGGTATATCCCAGGTTCCGCAATTCCTTGTAAGCCGGATGCACATTAGGACAATGGCCCCACGGACAGCAGCCGCAATAGAGAACGATCACCTTGTCCTTCGGCTCCGATTTGACGCGCGCACGTAAGGCATCCAGTCCTTCAGGGGTGGATGTGCCACCGATGAATTCCGCGCCCGGTATGTGCGCCTGATCGTAGAGTGACCGCGGGCCGATCGACAAGATCAGCGGCTTCTGCGTCTTGAGCATCTGATTCAGCTCTTCCGGGCTGATCAGGTGTTTCGAAGGAATCTGCGGATCTGGCGGAATACCGTCGGCGAACATTGGCGCGACAATAGCGCCGCAAAGCATCAAGGCCAGTAACACGGGAACAACCAGTCGAATACGGATTGATTTCATCGTTCTTCTTTCCAGTGACACCCGGGATAGATAAAAGCTCGTTGCCGCCGGCTCATCCTTCCGCCGGCTGTCCCTCTCCGTCCTCCAACGCCTCTTCCTCTTCCCGCTGCAACGGACGCAGCAACGGAAATAGAATCACGTCGCGAATGGAGCGCGAATCGGTCAGCAGCATGGTCAGGCGATCGATGCCGACGCCTTCACCGGCCGTCGGTGGCAGCCCGTAGGACAAAGCGCGAATGTAATCCTCGTCCATCTGGTGGGCTTCTTCGTCGCCGCGCGCGCGCTCGCTCAACTGGCCTTCGAAACGGCGGCGCTGCTCCTCAGGATCGTTCAGCTCGCTGAAGGCGTTGCCAATCTCCAGGCCGCCGACGAAGATTTCAAAGCGCTCAACCCAGTCGGCGTTCTCTTCCGGCTCGCGCTTGTTCTTCGACAGCGGTGAAATAGCCAGCGGGAAGTCATAGATAAACGTTGGCTGAATCAGGTGCGGCTCGGCGACATATTCGAAGATCTCAGCGATCGTCTTTCCCAGAGGCGCCGCCGGATCGTACGGCATATGCGGGTGGTTCTGCGCGTTGTAGCCGCGAACCATCTCCTGCAACTTCTCCGCTGAGGCGAAGTCGCTCATTTCCGGCTTGGCACCGGCATTCTCCGGCCAGTATTCAAGGATTGCCTCGCGCATCGATAGCCGCTGGAACTTCGACCAGTCAATCTCATGGCCATTAAAGTTGCACACGCTGGTGCCATTCACGTCCTGCGCAACCTGCCCAAGCATGCGCTCGGTGAAGTCCATCATGTCGTGGTAATCGGCATACGCCATGTAAAACTCGAGCATGGTGAACTCAGGATTGTGCTGGGTCGAGATGCCCTCATTGCGGAAATTGCGGTTGATCTCGTACACCCGGTCCATGCCGCCAACTACCAGCCGCTTCAGATACAGCTCCGGCGCAATGCGCAGGTACAGATCGATATCCAGGGTGTTGTGATGTGTGGTGAACGGCTTGGCCACGGCGCCGCCCGCGACCGGATGCATCATCGGCGTCTCAACCTCGATGAAGTTGTTGCTGTCCAGGAAACGCCGCATCGATTGCACCACCTTGGCGCGCTTGAGGAACACTTCGCGCACCTCGGGATTCATCGTCAAATCGACATAGCGACGCCGATAGCGCGTCTCCACATCCTGCAAGCCATGCCACTTCTCGGGCAGCGGGAGCAGGTCCTTCACCAGGAAGGTGAGTTCGCTGACGTGCACGCTCAATTCGCCCGCGCGCGTACGGAAAAGATATCCGGCGGCCCCAATGTAATCGCCAAGATCGAGCAGCTTATAAAGCGCAAAGCCCTGCTCGCCAACATCGTTCAGGCGGATGTAAAGCTGCACCTGCTTGCCGCCCTGCTGGATGTGTACAAACGCGGCTTTGCCCATGCCGCGAATCGACATAATGCGGCCGGCAACACGGACGTCGACGCGCTGCGCTTCCAGTTCCTCGGTGCCCTTCGGCGAGTAGGTCTCGACAATTTCGGGAACCTGGTGCGTGCTTTCGTAACGGTAGGGGTAAGCCAGCTGGCCCAATGCTTCAATCTGGCTCAGCTTCTCTCTTCGTAAGTCGTAGATTTTCTGGTCGAGTGCCACGTGTCGTCCTGCGGATGGCGAATAGAATCCGTGAAAGGTGAACTTTTGATTATAGAGGGTCAGGCTGCCGCCAGTTAGAAGCGAACTCACCCCGGAGAGCACGAAGAAAACCAGAGATACTCTTAGACCTCCGTCTCTCTGTGTCTCCGTGTCTCTGTGGTAAATATTTTTCTTTGTCCCTGTGGCCGACCTACGTGCGCAACGCTTCCACCGGGTTCAGCCGCGAGGCTTCACTGGCGGGACGGTAGCCGAAGATAATGCCTACGCTGGTGGCTACCACCAGGGCGCACATCACGCCGATCCACGAGACCCCAATACCCGCCGCATTCGTGGCAATGGCCGCAGCCCAGATGGCCCCTACCGCACCTAGGACTCCCAGCACGGCTCCGCCCAAACTGATGAAAACTGCTTCCAGCAGAAACTGCAGGCGTATGTCAGCTGGCCGCGCCCCTATGGCCTTACGCACCCCAATCTCGTGAGTTCGCTCCGCCACATTGACCAGCATGATGTTCATGATCCCCGCGCCGGCCACTGTCAATATCATGGCCGCAAAGGCCAGCAGCGTGATCGTCATGCCAATCGAGATGTGATTAGCGGTTTGCAGTAGTCCCGCCAGGTTTTCCACTGTGTAGCGGGCCTGGGCGCGATGCCGGCTGGTGAGAATCCGCGCCATGTCAGACGTCAGCACTTCCACTTCACTGCTCGCCGAAGCCTGGGCATAGATCACTTCGAGGTAGTTTTGGCCTACCAGATCGCGCATGAGCTGATAGGGATACAGCACCGTATGCTCCTGAATCTCGGCCCGGCCGAACGTAGGGACACCTTCCTCGAAGACCCCGATGATGGTGCAGCGGAATTCGCTCTGCTGGACGAAATCGCCAACCGCATGCCCGCCGAAAACGTCGGTGTTCAATTCCTTGGACACGATGCACACATGGTCGCGCGAGGTAAGGTCCTCGACATCGAAATAGCGGCCGGAGATCATGTTGAGTTTGCGGATCTTCTGGTAATCCTGGGTGACGCCAACCAGGGTAACGCGCAGCGAGCGGCCATGCGCGTACACATAGGCCGGACGGTCGAGCACGCCCGCCGCCGCGCTCACATAGGGCAGCTCGGTACGAATCGCGTCCAGGTCGTCAATCGTGATCTCGTCCTGCGGAGTGGTATGGCCGCTGCGATCAAGGCTGGCATACACAATGTTGGTGCCGATGCCTTCAATCAGCGACATGACATAGGTCTTTCCGACAATGCCGATGGTCACTACCAGCACGATGGCGGCGCTGCCAATCATTACCCCGAGCATGGTCAGTGCAGCTTTCACCTTGTCGATCGAAAGCGCCCACCACGCGAATCGGATACTGTCTTGCCACTGCATAGCGTTATTGAATAGATGAATTGTAATTGCCGAGGATTGTGCCGGCTGCGGATTCTATAATCAGACACGGAGACCCGCACTTATGTTCTTACATGGAATTTTCCCTCCAATCACCACGCCGTTCTATCCCGACGGCCGCATTTACCATCGCAAGCTGGAACAAAACGTCGAGCACTACTCGCGCACGCCGCTGGCCGGAATCGTCGTCCTCGGCTCCACCGGAGAGGCCATCCTGCTCAGCCACGAAGACCAGCGCGAGGCGCTGAAGACGGCGCGCGACGCCGCCGCCAATGACAAAGTGCTCATCGCCGGCACCGGAGCCGAATCTGCCATCGAGACCCTTCGCCTCACCGAGTACGCCTATGATCTGGGCTACGACGTCGCCATGGTCCGCACCCCGCACTACTACAAAGGGCAGATGGCCAACCCGCTGAACATGCTGGCCTTCTACCGCTTCGTCGCCGATCGCTCGCCGCTGCCCGTCATCATCTATAACTTCCCGCCGGCTACGGGATACGACATCCCGGCCGAGGTGGTGATCGAGCTGGCCGAGCACCCGAACCTCATCGGCATCAAGGAGTCCTCAGGCTCCATCGAGAAAGTTCAACAGATGGTCGCGGGCACGCGTCATATCCAGCGCAAAACCACCGTCACCGAAACCTTCTCGGCCGTCACCGGACGCATGATCAAAGCCGCCAACATGCCCGCTGCCACCGAAGATGGCGGAACCCTTGTCCCCGTCGGCGCGCTGTCGGGGGAAACTACCACTACGAAGCCGTCCTCCTCAGGCGTAAAAGTTGTTGGCGGCCTGAAAACGCGCGAGAAGGAAGTCGGCTTCCAAGTCCTGGTCGGCGCTGCCCAAAAGCTCGCGCCATCGCTCGATGCCGGAGGCGTAGGCGCTATTCTCGCCTTTGCCGATTGCGCTCCCACTGCGTGCTATGAGATTTACGCCGCCTGGAAAGAAGGCGACGCCAAGCTCGCCGCCGAAAAGCAGGACCGCATTGCCAAAGCCGCAGTCCGTATCGTGGGCGAGCTGAGCATTCCCGGCGTCAAGTACGCCATGGACTACAACGGCATGTTCGGCGGCTCGCCACGTCTGCCCCTCCTGCCGCTCACCGCGGACAAAAAAGCAGAGGTGGAGCTGCTGCTGCAGAACATCCGAAACTAAATCTGCCCGTCGGATTCCACACCGTCATCCGGGTGCCCCATTCCGCCATCTTTTGGCGGGGTGGGGCTTTTTGCTGACCGCCTACGAGAATCCCACCCATCCCGGCATGACTCTCTTGGTCACGAGAGTGTAATCGACATGGCTACGTCGGTTAACTTGTCATTACCTGCAACTCCTCACCGTGCTGGCTCTAGTCTTCCCATTTTGGGACTACTCGCAACCCATTGCAGAAGCTGCCTGGTAATGTAGTCTGAATAATTTTCTCCAGCCACTTCACACTTAGCGCTCCAATCTTCGTTGACAACCTGAGCCGCCACGCCTACCCTCAGGGCGCAGTAGTTGGACGTGTTTTTTTTCACACAATAATCGGAGGCATCTATGCTTTATTGGCCTAGTTTCGTGCTTGGTACTTGTCTGATATTGCTCGCCCTGTTGGCGCTCTATGTTCCTACGATTTATATCCGCAAGACGAATGTAATGATCCACCTCTTGGAAGAAATTGCGGCCCACACGCGCACTAAGGCGTGACCGGCCTCACTTCGCACGCGGTAGCTTAAGCTCCTGCCAGATGTCGAAGAATTTCAGCCCGCCCTGGCTCTCTTGCGGGTGCCCCATTTCGCCGTCTCTTGGCGGGGTGGGGCTTTTGTCTGGCGCTTCCCGGTCCCTTTACGATCAGGACCAACCGTGGGACAAGCTATGTGCCCGTCCCAAACCCCGGAAAATATTAGCTGTCCGCCTGTCGCTAATCCGTGACGTAGGCTCATTACTTGGAATATCTTGAAACAATGAAACGGCTTTCGTGCCTGTCGCTATTGTTCGCCTTATTTACGGCGGTGCTGGCCTTCGGGCAGCAGAGCGACCTCTCCACCTCTACCGGCAAGTCTCTCCCTCAGTCCGGTGTCAGCGGCTTGCCTCTCGACTTCGAGCGCCACACCGGCGACCTGGAGGAGATGGTTAAACGCGGCAGCATTCGCGCCCTCGTCTTGTATAGCCGCTCCGGCTTCTTCTACGTCGACGGCAAGCCCGAGGGCATCTACTATGAGGCCCTCCAGTCCTTCGAGCAGTTTGTAAATCAGAAGCTGCACAGCCGGCAACACATCCAGGTCACGTTTATTCCCGTTCGTCCCGATCAATTGGAATCGTATTTAAACGAAGGCATCGGCGATCTGATCGCCTTCCCCGTGGCCATCACTCCCGAGCGCGAGCAGCAGGTCGCTTTCACCCTGCCGATTGAGACCGGCGTGAAGCAGATTCTCGTGACCGGAAAGGGCTTCGGCCCGGTTGCGTCAGTGCAGGATCTGAGTGGCAAGAAGGTCTTCGTCAATCCCATTACTACCTACTACACCAACCTGGAAAAGCTAGACGACTCGTTCCGCAAGCAAGGCAAGCCGCCCATCCTGATCGAGAGCGCCGACCCGAACCTGATGGACGAAGACCTGATGGAGATGGTGAACGCCGGCATTCTTCCCGCAACCGTGACCATTCCGGGCCGCGCTAAGCTGTGGTCCAGCGTTTTTCACAACATCACTCCTCACCCCAACGTCGTTATAGCCAACCAGGAGGACCTGGCCTGGGCGGTCCGCAAGAACAATCCGAAGTTCAAAGAATTGGTGGACGAATTCGTCAAGACCCATGCCGCCGGAACGTCGTTCGGCAACACCCTGATGCGGCGCTACCTGGAAAGTAATCGCTGGATCACGAATCCCACCGATGAAGAACAAATTAAGAAATTCAACCAGCTGGCAAAACTCTTCAAGACCTATTCGTCGCAATATGGCTTCGATTACCTGATGGTCATCGCCCAGGGCTATCAGGAGTCTCAGCTCAACCAGGCGGCCAGAAGCCCGGGAGGTGCAGTCGGTATCATGCAGGTCAAACCGTCGACCGCGGCGGCGCCGCCCATCAGCATCCCCGACATCGCGACCGCCGAAAACAATATCCATGCCGGAGTGAAGCTGCTGAACTCGATTGCAGCCGAGTATTTCAGCGATCCCAAGATCGACCCGATGAACCGATTGCTACTCACCTTCGCGGCCTACAACGCCGGCCCCAATCGCATCGCCGATCTTCGTAAACAGGCGCCCGCCCGAGGGCTTGATCCCAACAAGTGGTTCGGCAATGTCGAGTTGCTGGTGTCACAAAACGTAGGACAGGTCACTGTCCAATACGTCAGCAACATCTACAAGTACTACGTCGCCTACAAGCTGGTGGTCGAGCAGGGACAATCGCTGCAATAAGCTCTACCCGATATCCGGGGTGCTCCCATTCCGCCTTCTTTTGGCGGGGTGGGGACTTTGACTTTGTCTTGCTGACAGCTAACGGCTGCTAGCTGACAGCTTCTTTCTGAAGCCACTGACAACTGCCTCCTGGTGCCCCATTCCGCCTTCTTTTGGCGGGGTGGGGACTTTGACTTTGTCTTGCTGACAGCTAACGGCTGATAGCTGACAGCTTCTTTCTGACCACTGACAACTAGCCACTGACAACTGCCTCCTGGTGCCCCATTCCGCCTTCTTTTGGCGGGGTGGGGACTTTGACTTTGTCTTGCTGACAGCTGACGGCTGATCGCTGACAGCTTCTTTCTGACCACTGACAACTAGCCACTGACAACTGCCTCCTGGTGCCCCATTCCGCCTTCTTTTGGCGGGGTGGGGACTTTGACTTTGTCTTGCTGACAGCTAACGGCTGATCGCTGACAGCTTCTTTCTGACCACTGACAACTGCCTCATGGTGCCCCAATCCGCCTTCTTTTGGCGGGGTGGGGACTTTGACTTTGTCTTGCTGACAGCTAACGGCTGATCGCTGACAGCTTCTTTCTGACCACTGACAACTAGCCACTGACAACTGCCTCCTGGTGCCCCATTCCGCCTTCTTTTGGCGGGGTGGGGACTTTGACTTTGTCTTGCTGACAGCTGACGGCTGATCGCTGACAGCTTCTTTCTGACCACTGACAACTGCCTCATGGTCCCCCAAGCCGCCTTCTTTTCAGGCTACTAAACACTCTCGTATCGCCTGCTTTGTATCAGGGCACGGCTTCAGCCGTGCCGCAAAGCCCTTTTGTTTTGTCATCCCGAACCTCTTTAGAGGTGAGGGATCTGCTCTTCTTCCCACTCGAACAACTTTCCGCAACCTGTTTGGCGGGGTGGGGACGTTCGCGCCCAAGACGCCCCCACAATCTACCTGCTAGAATCCCAACTTCCTGAACTGCGTGGAGGAACCAGCTATGCCCAAGTTTGTCATCGAGCGCGAGATCACCGGCGTCGGCAGTCTGCCGAAAGAACAACTCCAGGCGATCTCCCAAAAGTCATGCGGAGTGCTGCACCACATGGGTCCCGAGATTCAGTGGATTCAGAGTTACGTAACTGACGACAAGATTTACTGTGTCTATATCGCGCCCGACGAGGAAACCGTCCGGCAACATGCGCAACAGGGCGGCTTCCCTGCCAACCGCATCTCGCAGGTACGCGCTGTCATCGATCCCACCACGGCGGAGTAGCCTTCCCCCATCTGGGAGCTGTTTCCTAAATCGCTTTGTATCAGGGCACGGCTTGTAGCCGTGCCGCATGCGCCCAATCAGGGACTTGGGCTTTAGCCCCCGCGCTGACACCTTTCAAAACGAATTCGGCAAACACGGGGTCCCCACTCATTCCGTGACTTGGAATGAGTAGGCCCCCCGGTGATTGGATTACGCTTTTTAGTGAGACAGGGTAGTCAGGTGATAGACAACGCCGTTGAACGCCGAGTTGAATCCGGCGCACCACACGTTGATAGGCGTAGGACTCGGCGCGGTCGTACAAGCCTTCATTTCAGATCCATTGCTGTCGAAATCAAGCGACCACGTCTGGCCGCCATCGGTGCTGAAGTACCCGCCTCCCTGCGCGGTATAAATGTTGCCGCCCACGGCCCATCCCAGCGTCGGGGTGAGGAAGAAAATCTCGCGGATCGGCCAGCCGATATCCAGCGTGCGGCCGCTCCAGGTCTGTCCCCCATCCGTGGTGCGATGCACCCAGCCTTCCACGCCCGGCGAGATCTCGCCCCCGCCGACCCATCCGTTGTTTTGGTCAGCAAAGAAGGTAGGGCCATCAAATACCGAATCAATAGAGGGACGGCAGCTCCAGTCCGCACCGCCATCCGGGCTGTCGCAATACGTGATGCCCGAAGCCCGCGTGCGCAGGTTCGGCAGCATGCTGAACTGGTCGCCGAACCAGCCTCCGTTAGGATCGGGAACCGCGCCCGTCCAGTCGCCCGCGGTCTGGCCGCCATCGTTTGTGAAGTGCGCGTAATTGGGGTTGCTGAGGTTGAGCTGGTCCATCACCACGCCATCCTGCGCATTGGTGAACCGGACGCGGTCTGACCAGCCATTGGTGGTCAGCACGATGTCTGAGCTCCAGGTTGCGCCGCCGTCATGGCTCCAGCGCAGCAGGCCGTTGAAGTTGTTGTCGTTGAATCCGGAAATCACCACGTCATTCTCATTCACAGCGTGCACGCCATACCAGTAGTAGGGAAACCCAAGGTTCATGATTCTGTTCCACGTGTTGCCGCCATCGCTGGTCTTCCACACCTGCCCTAGCTCGGCGGCAGCAAATCCAACTTTCGCCGTCGGGAAAGAGATGTCATGGATCACCGCGCCCGGCAGCGTGGCTTGCAGCACCCAGGGATTCGCCGCGGGACTGAGTTTGTCGGCGCGAACGGTATGCGTTCCCATCTGCGGCCGCTGCGCCGCAAGGGCGCGGTTCGGACCCTGCACCGGAACCTTCGAGGAGATATGAAGAACGCCGCTGGAATCGGCCGCGGCACAACTCACCGCCGCCAGACCAGCAAAGAGGAAGCAGGAAACTAGCAAACGCACGGAACAGCTTTTCAAGGTTCACCCTCCTGGTTGCGTTCTAGTGTAAGAAACTCTTCCACTGGGTGGTATCGCAATCCGGCGGAGAAGTCGATGCGCCCCGTAAAAGGCAACTGGGGAAGGGAGCTGCTGTGCCGACACTTCCCTTGCATTGAGAGAGTGGACTCGGTCATCTACACTGCCCGGGGTTCTACACTCACTCCATCGTTTAGGTGAGTGATCCACCCCTTAAAGCTCCCGCAAAACGTTCCAGCCATGGGCAAACTACGCCCAACTCTGAATCGGTTCACTGGGCCAAAGTTGTAGCGGCTTGCGACTTGCGAGGGATAGCCTCTTTTCCAGCCCGGCGATAAAGTCGTTTCCATTATGGAACTTGTACAGATTGGTGTTGCCCCACAGAAGACAGTCCTCCAACTGATCAACGAGCTGGCGGAACGGCAATCGTACGAGATCGCGCAACTAAAGCGCTCTGCCTACGACAGGGCCGAGCGGCGGCGTAACCGCGCCAAAGCAAGCAGCAAGTCACACGCACAAAAGCAGTAACTCCTCCTCCTCCTGATCTATGTGCCACCCTTCATAGGCTGTACGCTAAATGAAGGGTGGCCATAGGTACCTGTAACGTGAACCATAACTGTCGATCCCTTCTCTCCGTGGTGCGGCTTTAGCGCTCCGGCCACCTTAAGCACAAACGATTTCACGCCCGTCGTAGCTCCCGACAACTTGGTTTCCATGTGGGCTGTGCCTTGCGCATCGATCTTCCGGCTCAGCAGACCGTAGCTCCCGTTGAGCTGCGCCGTCGCTCCCGGAACCGCGAAAGCCAGGTCTGAGAAGTTCGCTATCCCATTCCGCAACGTCGCCTTCCCTTTGAAACTGGAGACCACCGGTTGCAGGTCGCGGCCCACCGTATTCGTGCCATGGCTTTTGTCCCTGTCCTGGTCGTCCTCAATCTTGTCGGCCTGCCCTCTGGCTCGCGCGCTCAGGATATCGACCTCCTGCTGGGTGTGGGGATTGGTATATCGTCCGCCTTCGATTGCGAATTCCGCTTCCAGCCTGAGCTTATGCAAGAACGGCTCGGGCCCCGGCAAGATAGTCGTGTGTCCATGAAAGGTGATGGCCCCGGACATCGGAGACTGCTCGTCATGCACAAACAATTGCAGCAGGTCTTGCACCCGTCCCGAGCTACACGTCATGTCGAGTGCGACCGTTTTGAGCTTCTTTGCTTCGCTTTGACCCTGGATTGTGCCCCGCCATACGACCGTAGTTTTTCCCCACGAGGACTCAATCGGATCGAGCCGCAGGTCCCCGTTCGTACCGTCCACAATGGCATGAAATTTGGTTTTCAGCTCCACCGGATGTATGCCGACATCAAGCTGGAAATCGGGAGTGTCGGTGGTGCCATCAACATTGATTGCTTGTAGCTGTCCGTTGAACTTGCCTTCGGACGACAGCACTCCGCCTACGCCGATGAACTCTTCAAGCTTCGCATTCTTGTACGAATAGGTGCCCGACAGAGGAGTGCTTCCGGCTTGATCTCTTTGGAACGGACCAATCTGCCCCTGCAGCTGCAAGTCTCCGGTGGGCTCCGGCGTTTGCAGCGCGGCCACGAAATCGACAGCCGAGTCCTTTGCAATGCCCTTCAGCTTCAACTTGTGAAAGGCAAAGTCCAGGGGATGGTCCTTGTCATCGGTCGCCACCACAATCTGTGCGTCATCAGCGTCGATCTCGCCCACGCTCGTGTTCGTGGGCTGCTGCTCGGTGCGCGAGGCAAAAAGCTCTTCGAATTGGCCGGGCGGGACAGACAGAACGGCGCCCTCCGCGACGACGCGCGGAATATAGCGATGCAGCATTCCCAGGTAGCTGCCCAGGATGGTCACCCGGTGTATGGTCAGCCGGGGAGACGAGGCATCGCGGCGTATAACCACGTTCTCGGCTACACAGCCGGGATGTGGGAAATACATTTCGCGAACCGAACCGATTTCCACCTTCCCTTGCGAGTCCTGCTCCAGGGAACGAATGAGCGCCTCGCGCGTGAACGGCCAGTTGGGTGCCAGTATGAACGCGACTCCCGCGACCACCGCAACCAGAGTCGCCACGCCAACACCGATCCAGAGTGCTCGGCGGGGTATTTGCGGGCTACGCTCGTCACGCCCCTCCGGTTCACGCTTGTCAGGTGCTGACGCAGCAATCTTCTCTTCGGTCCGAACAGGCATGAGACTCCAAAGTTTCAGAGGTGAGTTGCAGACGAGGCGCGAATATCAATGAGATGGCTCAACCTTCGCTTGCAGTTTGCTCCCGGCTGGTACTCCGCTGCTTCTTTCGCCTACATTAGAATCGAGGCTCCATGAAACGCGCTACCAAGCTTAGGGATGCCACTCGCGCGGTGCATTCCGGCGAAGATCGCCACGGCCAGGCTGCTCCTCTCACCACACCAATCCATCAGACCTCGGTCTTTGTTGTGCCGGGACTGGAGGATCTGCGACGCTACGCGCGCGGCGATCGCGACATCTATCTCTATTCGCGATACGGCAATCCCACTATCACTGCTGCCGAGGAGAAGCTGGCCGCCCTCGAAGCAGCCGAGGCCGCGCTGCTCACCTCCAGCGGAATGTCAGCCGAACTGGTCGCCGCTCTCGTCACCTGCCAGGCCGGTGACGAGCTGGTCAGCATGCTCGATATCTATGGTGGAACCCTGAAGATGTTTCAGCAGGTACTGTCACGCTGCGGCATCAAGGTCGTCTTTGTTCCATTCAACGATCTGAAGAAAATCGAGCGCTACTTCACCCGCAAGACGCGAATGCTGTTTCTTGAGACGCCGACCAATCCCACCCTGCGCTGCGTTGATCTTCCTGAAATCGCCGCCAAGGCCCGCAAACGCAAGATCTGCGTTGTTGCCGACAACACCTTCGCCACCCCTGTGCTCCAGAAGCCGCTGGAGCTCGGCGCCGATATCGTGGTTCATTCCGCAACCAAGTTTCTTGGCGGCCACAGCGACGTCACCGCCGGCGTGCTTGCCGGCTCGAAGCACTGGATCGATGCCGCGCGCGAGATGATGATCCTGACCGGCGGTTGCCTCGATCCCGGCTGCGCTTATCTGCTGCTGCGCGGCCTGAAGACACTCGATGTGCGAGTGCGCCGCGCTTGCGAAAATGCCGCTCGAATCGCCGAAGCGTTGCGCAAGAACAAGAAAGTCAGCGCCGTCTACTATCCTGGCCTTCCCGATCAGCCGTCGCACGAACTGGCGCAACGGCAGATGCGCGATTTCGGCATGATGGTCTCTTTCGACATTCGCGGCGGAGAAAAAGCTGCCGGCCGCTTTATCGATCGGCTGAAGCTCTGGTATCTGGCGACCAGCCTCGGCGGGGTTGAATCGACCGTGTCGTATCCTCTGCTGTCGTCGCACATCGGACTCAGCCCCCGCCAGTTGCGTCTGCTCGGCGTCTCGTGGGACACGGTTCGGTTGTCGGTCGGAATCGAAGATGCCGAGAACCTGATTGCCGACTTGGAGCAGGCGCTTGCAAAAGCCTAGATTTCCTTCTAAGCGGCCCTTAAAACGACTCTAAACTGCGATAAAACTCCTGGTTTCGCACAAAAGCGTGCTTAACTGCACCTCCAAAACCTCCCCAAACCGGGCGATTTTCGTCTCTTGAGCTTCCCGTGGCGGCGGGCCATTGTTCACCGTTGGGGGCGAATTGGGGGTGAATTGCACGTCCATTTTTGTGCGTTTCGGGTCGATTTAAGGCGATTCAAGGCCAATCTATGCGACAAGTCGCGCAGTTTGACCCTCATTTTCGCAGCGTAGTACCATCGCAGCACGGATCGAAACGTTCATCGTCCAGAGGGCCTATAGGTTGTTAATGAGTAACTCTCGCGCCACGATCCTGACGCTGCTTCTAGGGGCGTTCCTCATCACCGTCGGCTGCGAGACCGACGCATCCAAAAAACCGGCGTCCTTGCCGGCGCAGGCCAATGCTCCTACCGTCACGCAGCAGTCTGCGCAGGCGGCAAAGACACCGGCCAAAATACAGGAGCCTGCGAAAGCCAATCCCGCCAACGATCCCGCCGATGCGCTCATTGCCCAGACCGAAAAGCTGCTGAAATCAGGCCAAGCCAACTACGCCGCCGGCCATCTGGAGGCGGCCAAGGCCGATTTCGACCAGGCTTTCAATCTTCTGGTGTCCAGCAAGCTCGACATTCACAGCGATGAGCGACTGGAGCAGGAGTTCAGCAAAGTCGTTGAATCGGTTCATGATCTGGAGCTGGTCGCCCTGAAGCAGGGTGACGGCTTCAGCGAACCGCGGCCCGAGCCGGCACCCATCGACGAAGCCAACGACATCACTTTTCCGGTCGACCCCAACATCAAGGCCAAAGCTGAAACCGAAATCAAGACCACGAAGTCTGACCTGCCGCTGGTGCTGAACGATGAAGTGGCGATGTTCATCAACTACTTCTCCAGCCCGAAAGGTAAAGGCACGCTGGAGCGGGCCCTGGCGCGCTCGGGGCGCTACCGGGAGATGATTTCGTCAACTTTCAAAGAGGTTGGTGTGCCGCAGGATTTGATCTACCTGGCGCAAGCCGAGTCGGGATTTCAGCCGCTGGCGCTGTCACGGGCGGGCGCGCGCGGCATGTGGCAGTTCATGGCCAGCCGCGCCTCGATGTACGGCCTGGAGCGCAACTGGTGGGTGGACGAGCGCCAGGACCCGGCGAAGTCGACGCACGCTGCGGCCGAACATCTGAAAGACCTCTACAACCAGTTTGGCGACTGGTATCTGGCGATGGCGGCGTATAACTCCGGCCCCGGAACGATTCAACATGCGGTCGAGCGTACCGGTTATGCCGACTATTGGGAGCTTTACCGGCGCGGTGTGTTGCCGCAGGAAACCCGCAACTACGTTCCCATTATTTTGGCTGTGACTATCATGGCCAAAAATCCCTCGCAGTACGGGTTGGAGCACGTTACGCTCGACCCGGCGCCGCAGGTGGACAAGGTCACGATCGACTATCCCGTGGACCTGCGCCTGGTGGCGGAATGCGTTGACGTGTCTGTCAACTACCTCCAGGAGCTGAATCCCAGCCTGTTGAGGATGACAACGCCCAAAGGGGAGCCTTTCACGCTTCGGCTGCCGGCGGGGACGGCTGACAAGTATCAAACGGCGATTGCAGCCATTCCGCAGGACATGCGCACGCTGTGGCGCTACTACCACGTTGAGCCCGGCGATTCGCTGGCCTCGATCGCGCGCAAGTACCACACCACCCCGGCTTCCATCACCGAGGCCAACAATCTCCCCCCGGATTACATAGCGGTTGGGTCAAAGCTGATCATCCCGGTGACCGCCGGGCGGAGCGACAGCGGCGCGACAGCCGCCTATTCGAAACACCCCACGCATTACAAAGTTCGCAAGGGCGACGACTTGGCCTCGGTGGCCGACGATTTTGATGTGCCGGTCGAGAAGTTGAGGAAATGGAACCACTTGCGGGGCTCGGCCCTGACGCCAGGCAAAACCCTGGTGATTTACAAACCCGTCGCTGGAGACACGAGCGAGGTGGCCTCCGATGAGGGTTCGGGCACGAAATCCAAGAGCTCATCCCAGGCCAAGAAGGGCGGCACTAAGGGGTCGAGCAGCGCCGAGTATCACAAGGTGAAGAAGGGAGAGACCCTGAGCAGTATTGCCTCCTCCTACAACACCACGGTCGCGGCCCTGCGCCGGGACAACGGCAAAGCGGCCGCCAACCTCCGCGCCGGCGAGCTTTTGGTCATCCGCAAGTAACACGCGCCGCCACAAAGGCGGCTGGTTTTGCGATACAGCACTTTCCTTCCCGCGGTTCTTCTGTTACAACAAGCCCGTTGCAGTACTGTTCTGTTTGAGGTGTTCACCAGGGCTGTAGATGCGCGTGCTATAATCCCGCGCCTGCCCTAATCGCAAGTGTTTTGATGTCGCTTGCAACCGAGTTTACGAGCGGCCTCCGTTGATCGGAGCCAGCAATGTTAGGAGGATACATGACGTTCTACGACGAAACGCTCTATGGTCGTGACGACGAGATGGACGACTACGGAGAAGGTTCTTACGGTGATTCACTAGACGGCGAGGAGTACGAAGAGGAAGAAGAAGAGGAAGAACCCGAATCCGTGGTGGTCATCGTGGAGGAGGACGAAGAGACTGAGCCGGAAGCCGAAGAGGTGATGGCGCCTCCGCCGCCGAAGAAAGCTCCGAGTAAGGCCGCTCCTGCCAAGAAGAAAGCAGTAGTGAAGAAAGCCGCGAAGAAGGCGGCGCCTGCGAAGAAGAAAGCAGCTCCAGCCAAGAAGAAAGCGGCGCCGAAGAAGGCAGCGAAAAAGGCAGCAAAGAAAGCTACACCGAAGAAGGCAGCAAAGAAGCCGGCTAAAAAAGCTGCAAAGAGGGCGGCCAAGAAAACGGCAGCGAAGAAGCCTGCTAAGAAGGCGGCGAAGAAAGCTCCCGCCAAGAAGAAAGCGGCGAAGAAGGCCATTCGCCGGCGGTAAACGGTTTACGAACTGAAGAACAACCAGGTGTCCCCACTCGGGCTGGTTTCGCCCGGGTGGGGATTTTTGTTGGGTGGATAACAGAAGTGGGTGCCCCATTCCGCCTTCCTTTGGCGGGGTGGGGCTTTGGACTCGCCTTTACTAACAACTGCAAGGTAAGAAATCCCAGCCAGGCCAAACCCGGCCCGAAGGGGGCACCGGGCTTAACACAGGAAGAGGTGTCAACGGTCACAGATTCAATCCACCACCGGTCGATACTCTTCCGACATGCCCTGGGGCTTGATCCGGCTACAGCAATCAAAGCAGGTTCACTTTGTCACGTTCAGTTGCTACCGCCGGCAACCGTTCCTACATTCGAATCACGCGAGATCTGTTTTCGAGCATTCTCTGGAGCAAACCCGTCGTAGCTACCACTTCTATGTCAAAGGCTACGTGGTGATGCCGGAACACGTGCACCTGCTGCTCACAGAACCGGAGCGTTCAACCCTCGCGACCGCGGTCCAGTCGCTTAAGCAGTCGGTTGCGCAGAAGCTCGCCGGACATCACGGTCGTTTCTGGCAGACTCGCTATTATGACTTCAACGTGTGCAGTCCAGAAAAGAGCGTGGAGAAGTTGAAATACATCCACCGCAATCCGGTTAAACGAGGAATCGCTAATTCAGCCGAGGATTGGCCTTGGAGTAGCTATCGGCATTACGCCACGCGCGAACCGGGCGTAGTTGAGATCGAGTCGCCGTGGGCAGCGTATTTACGAGAGCACCCCTCCGCTGATCCGACTCGGCTCTCCGACCTGTTTGAGAGGTCTTAGACCGGGGTGCCCATTCCTCAATCCTTGGCAGGGTGGGGCTTTAAAAGGTTTCCTTCTCGCATGAGAAAGAGCCCCGGCCCGTGAAGCATTTGTCAGTGAAAGAAGGCGTCGTTAACGACAATTCAAAAGCCCCACCCCGCCAAAGCATGGCGGAATGGGGCACCCGGATTTCTACTTGCCCAGAGCTACTGCAGCTGGCCTGGGGTGCAGCGCAAGGTTTCGGCGGGGGTGGGTGCAGCCGGGGGATTCGCATTCGGCGCGCTCCAGTCGAAGAACTCCGTCATATCGATTTGCTGAGCATCACGCTTGGTCAACGCAGGAAGTTTCCAGCGAGTCTCGATAAATTTCAGCATCGCCGTGTAATCGGTAGGGGTGTGCGAGACGTATCCCTTCTTGGCAAAGGGAGAGATCACCATGAGCGGCACACGGAATCCGGTTCGCGTGAAGTCGCCGGGAAAGTCGGTTGGCTGCAGATCGCGCGGCTTGATGCCATCCGGATTCACTGTGTCGAGCGGCGGAACGTGATCATATAGGCCGCCGTTTTCGTCCCACGTCTCAAAGAAAACCGAACTCTTCCAGGATGGGCTCTTGATCAGAGCACTGATCAAAGAAGCTGCATAGATCTCCCCATACTGAATTCGCGTTTTGGGGTGTTCATCGCGCCCTGAGTTGTATCCACTCTCGATGAGAACGACGGAGGGAAGCTTGTCATTTGCGGCATCGGTAGCAAACTGTGACGCTGGCACGATGTTCGCCTTGTGCTGCGAGTAGTACGCAGGAAAATAAGTGAGATAAGTGCCGCCCGGATCGGTCTCATAAATCTTCCACGACACGCCGGCCGCGTCCAGCTCTTCGAAGATGGTTTTGGCGGTCAAACTTCCGTCGGGTGGATACACGTATCCCTGTGATGTGGCGGCCAGCAGGTACATCCGGTTCGCCTGGGTCCGCGAGAATACGGGAGAGAACCAGCGATCGGAGGTTGCGAACTGCGACGCCATAAAGTAGTAATACGGGAGATCGGCCGCCGTGTAATAGCCCATGCCGCGATATCCGACAGTGTCCGTGTACGGCCCATGGCCCTTGCTGTTCTCGTCGGTCGCGAACTTACCTGCCGTGTGCGCAAAACCATCCATCTTCGCCACGTCGGAAGTCGGGTTGTGCAGATTGAAGTCGACATGGTCCTCGTTCCAGAAGGGACTTAGATCTTCAATGCACTCGGTCGCCAGGTGAAAGGGAGCAATGCTGGTGGTGCCGTCAGAGCCGATATTGGTGACGTTAGCGGGAGTTCCATCCACATCGGTCGCGAGGCCCAGCGTAGCCCGGTAACTGTTGAGATGACCAAAGTAGTGATCGAAGGAACGGTTCTCCTGCATGAAGATGATGACGTGCTTGACTGACGTGATGTCGCCAGTTGAGCCACCGCGTCCGTTGCCATTGCCTCCCCCGCCGTTCGAGCCGCTATTGCCCGCGCCTCCACAACCGGTTAGTAGTCCCACAATCAGCAACACACAGGCGCCCACGCCATATTTCAGACTGGTCATGCATTCTCCAAAGATTTGTGTTGAGGAAGTGCGCGCGGTCGAACGTAATCGTGAACTGCTGGTGAGATGGGGTGCGGGTGGCGGGTGTTGCTTGGGGAGGAACCAGTCAGACGTCAGCCGTTTTCCATCCCGATCAATCTAAATGACGGATTGCGTGGGGCAGCTGCCGCCAGCGGTGGGCAAGTCAAAAGCCCCACCCCGCCAAAGGATGGCGGAATGGGGCACCTGATCAATTAGAGACGCCGGATTTTTCCGGAAGTTGATATTGAATCGAGAGTTGCAACTCCACTTCGACCGGATGGTCGAGGAATCGGACTGGCGCGAACCGCCAACTCTTGATGTCGTTTAGAGCGCTCCCTGTCAGCATCGGATGACCGAATGATCGAGACGTTCGTTACCTTGCCCGCGAATCGACAACTGCTGTAAGTTGGACCTGACCCTGTACCCTCACAGTCGTTGCCTGTGGCGGGTACTCGAGATTTAATCCCTCAATTTTATGCAGAGGAGTACCTGAAAAGTCCACCGTGGAACCTGGGATAAGGTTTCGAACAATGGTCTGGACCGCAGACAGGCGATCAGGGGTGCTAGACGGATTAGATCCGGCGTACGCAGGATTACAGGGCAATGCTTGGTGCCAACCGCTCGCGTAACAGAGACCTAATACACTCCACCACGGACGGCAACGCCATGGTGAACGGCGCAAAACTCCACGAGCAGTGCCCATCCTAGCTGAGCCACCGCGGGTGCCGAGACTGCCATGTCGCAGAGCCACCACACCCACAAAGATCATATACAGCCACCCCTGACACAGGCGCAGTACTCGCGATCGCCCCCAGTTGTCAGTGCGGAGAAAGCAGTGTTGGGAGGACATGGGAGGGCAAAGTATTTGAGCACAGCAGAAGCTTGAGGAGACCGGCCAGCGCGAGCCAAATTAGAATCGGCAGGCAGCGATCGTGCAAAGGGTGCGACGATACATACGCGCAACAGATTACACGATGCGAGTAGTGCGTGCGAACGGCAGGCGCGCGTACCTTCGATCCTCGGATTCCCTTCCCGGGGATTTTTGGTGGGTTAAATCAGAACTCTGGCTCGCAACGAAAAGCCCCACCCCGCCAAAGGATGGCGGAATGGGGCACCCCGATTTTCAGCTTCACTACCCCTATGCCAGCGCGTAGAGGTATTCGACGAACGAGGAGGATGCGCCATCGATGCCGGCGACCTTTGGGTTGGACGACTCGATCACGTAATACTCGTTGGGCGCGTGCGCGCCGGAGCCGTGTCCCATTCCGAAGTGCCCGGCGGGCAAGCTGAGCGGGGCCGAGGTGAAGATATAGCCCGGCCAGGAGCCCGCGGAACGCGGCCACATCAGCGGCTGTTGTCCCAGCTTCTGATAGGTGGACACCTGCGACTGGATGAGCTTGGTGTCTGGGTTGGTCTGCGTGGGATCGTAGCCGCCGCTCATGTTGACTTCGATGTCGCCGTAGCCTTTCTTCGCCAGATAATCCTTGAGCAGTTGCAGCGTGCCTTGCGCCGTCATGTCGGGCACCAGGCGCATGTCGATCTTGGCCACGGCGCGATGCGGCAACACGGTCTTGCCGCCGGGGCCGGTGTATCCGGCGACCAGACCTTCGATGTTGATGGTAGGCTGCGACTCCAATTGCACCAGCGCATCGTAGAACGACTTGTCGCCATACCAGTGGCTGACGCCGAACTGTTGCTTCATCATGGCTTCGCTACGCTTGGCCGCGACATCCTTAATCATCTGCAACTGCGCGGGAGTAAGCGGCTTCACCTTGTCGAAGAATCCGGTAACGGCCGGCCGATGTCCATCGGGCCCGACCAGGGTGTTGAGCGCCTGCACCAGGTGCCAGGTGGGACTGTCGAGCGTGGCCTCAAGGCTGGAGTGCACATCGGCCTTCGGCCCGCGTCCCCATTTCTCACCTGTCGACACAAGCTCCAGTTCCACTACGCCCTTGGCGCCGAGATCAATCTGTACGCCGCCGTCGCGGTCCTGGCTGGCGGAAGGCATGAAGACACCCATGCACTTCTTCAGCTCGGCCATGACTTTGGGTGCGCGTACGACTTCTCCGAAGTGTGGCGAACCGATCTCTTCCTCGCCTTCGCAGACCAGGACGAGATTCACCGGCAGCTTTTTCCCGGCGGATTGGAAGGCTTGCAGCGCTCCCAGAAAAGCCGTTTCAGGGCCCTTTTGATTCACCGCTCCGCGGCCGACGCAGACTTTACCAAAGCCTTCCTTGTCGACGATGCGGGCCTCCAGCGGAGGCGAGGACCACTCGGATGGATCAAACTGCTTTACGTCGTACATGAAATACACGCCGACGCTTTTCGCTGCGCCGGCATCCAGCATTCCGAATACACCGGGCTTGCCGGAGGTGGGCATGATCTCGACGTTAGAGAATCCGGCATCTTTCGCCAGCTTGGCCATATGTTCGGGCCCCTGCGGGAAATTGCGGTTCTCGGCGGCGATTGAGGGCAGCGCGATCCACTCCTGCAAGAGTTTTACAGACTTATCGTGCAGCTTGGGAACCTCGGCGAGCACGGCCTGCATATCGGGGTTATCGGCGGAGAAAAGGTTGAGCGGCAGCCCGGCTACAACGGCGCCAGCCACTGCGCCGCGAATGAAATCGCGACGATTGAAATCGTTCTTTTCGTTTTCCATGCTTTGCCCTTTGGGAGAGAGTTCGAACGATGTATGGAGCGAGCGCAACAGACTATCACTTGGGGAGGCAGTTGTCAGGGGCCAGTTGTCGGAAACGAGCTATCAGGTGTCAGCCGTCAGCAAAGACAACGTCAAAAGCCCCACCCCGCCAAACGTGGCGGAATGGGGCACCCCGGAAGCAGCGTTTAGAAGTCTAGAAACTTTCGGGCTAGGATTGCACGACCAGGTGAGGCTTCCAGCGCTCAACCAGTTCCCACCAGATGAGCTTTTGCCATTCCTCAAGAATGGTTTTGGCCCAGCGGCGATGTTTCCACCACTGATCGCTAGGCATTCGGCGGGGACTGCTGTCTTCGTAGGGAGCGAAGGCGTCGGCGATGGACCAGTGATACTGCGGCAGGCGGGCTTTGAAGATGGAGAAGGCGCGCCGGGTGTGGTAATCGGAGGTGACGATCAGAACCGAAGACACCTTCATGGGGGCGAGGCAGCGGGCCACGTCCTGAGTTTCGCCGTAGGTGGAATCGGCATAAACCGGGCAAATCGTAGTGTCCTCAGCGTGGAGGCTCTTCAGAAAGTCGGCAGCCAGGTCGGCGTTGCTCTTGCCAAACTTCGCGCCGCCAGCTTCGGCGTCGAGCACCATCTTATCGGCGTATCCGTCGTCCATCAGTTCGACAGCGCGCCAGTAACGCGAGTCGTCCATCCCACCACCGAGCACAAGAATGACGTCGGCGTGTTCAGGATGGTTTACCCGCAGGAAGGAGGCGCCATACTCCTTCGCGAGTGCAACCGCCACGGCGACGACGACAACCAGTGCCGCGATAGCGAATAAAACAAGATAGGAAATTTTCATCCGCAAGTCTGGAGACCAGCGGCCAGGTCAGCCGATATGCTTGCCATTATTTTGCAGTCGCGTCCCGCCGTCGCTCTCAGGCGGCCTCGGCTGTTGCCGGCGCCAACTTTTTCATCTGGTCAGCCACAGATAGCTTGAAGCTCACCGCCATCCCCATCACGACGAAGGGTACGCCGCCGAAACCGGTGGTGAGGAACAGGCCTCCCAGGATGACCATCCACAGGGAAAGCTGCATGGCTTTCGCCATCTCGCGGATTTCTTCCGTGGGACCGCGCTTGCGAATGTCCTTCAGTCCGCGATAGGAGGCGACGATGGCCATGATGTACAGAATGAGAGCTGGGATTCCGGCTTCGCTGGAGGTTTGGGTATAGGCGTTGTGGGTGTAGTACCAGATACCGCGCTCTTTGCCTTCTGCTTTCGCGAGATTATTTTCCGCGACTGCGAACTGGCCTGGCCCCACACCGAACAGCGGGTGCATCGCCGTAATCTCAATACTGCGTTGCAACAGTTTAAGTCTGGTGGCTGCGGAGTCGGCTGCCTCTTTGCTTTCGAAGGTGTCGGACTGGGGGCGGAACAGGGTCATGAAACGATTGGTCACCGATGCCGGCAGGAAAGGAACGGTGACGGCCGTCATAACGATAACGCTGGCCAGCACGAAAACGCGTTCCTTGTTGTTGGCGCTTTTCAGGAACATCACCAAGCCGATGATGAAAAGGACGAGCGCCATACGCGAAGCTGAATGCCCGATCGCTACCAACACCGCGGGCATGAAGAGTACGAAGAGCACCCGGGTGACCGGGCCTCCCTTTTTCGCGCCTAACCACAAGAAGGGTAAGCCCACCAGCAGGTACAAAGACATGAAGTTGGGATCTTGCAAGGTGGCGGAGTGGAATAGTCCCAGCCGTTGCTCGGCTTCTCCCGGAGTGGGGGGCGCTTCTACGCCGAATGCGGCCAATCCGGTGGTCGCGTCAGCGGCGGCGCTGCCGAACATGGTGAGCGACAACACGGCCACCGTTCCCATAGCAGCGCCAAGGGAGTACATGCAGTTTCGGACTTCAGGCACAGTGCGAGCGAACGCCAGCACGCAGGCTACGAACAGCACTGACTGAACGACGCCCTTGAGCACGTCGAAGCTGCCGCCGATCCAAACGCTGGTGGGTACGCAGAGAGCTGTCCAGACAGCAAACGCGGTTAGAAGCCTGCCCAGCTTGGTTTGGAAAATGATGCCGCCGCGGCCGGTGGCGAGTAAGCCAGCGAGCATGATGACGCTCATCACCAGCGCCAAACGGATTGCCGGAAACAACTCGGGCAGCCGGGTGCAGAACAGATAGATATAGACCAGCAGCGCGTAATGGAAAAGCGCGTAGTTGGACGCCGCTTTATGCACCGCCCCAGGCGCTTCATGGGTGACGGTTTTTGCAGGCGCGGTACCAACTACGGGTTCATCGAGCACGGCCTCAGCGGCCGGCGAAAACGAGCTGTCGTGATAAAAGTTCGACATAGGGTCCTGGTTAACACCTGCTTCGGGAGGGCGATATGGCTGGAAACTCCTGCGGAGCAATCAGCCAGCGTACTGCTTCGGCATCGCACACCTGTGCCTCGGCAAGCCTGGCCGAAGGAAGTCTCTGGACATTATGCTTCAATCCGGCCAAGCGGGCAACGTTCAAGGCTTAAATAAAACCTTACTTTTCTCCGATTTGGACATGTTTCGGATTGGGACTTTTCAGGAGCCCTTCTCTACCTGTTCGACTTCATCCTCGGTCGTGGCCGCGATTTCAAAACGGCACTCTTTCGGCTTTTTGTCGAAGCGTAGTCCCTGAAATACCGGAGCGCGCATTTTGACGGAGCCGCTCTCGCCCTCGTGGGTCCACTCGGTGAATTTGATCTCGGCGACCAGTTCCGGGCGAACGAAGTGAACCGGGCGCGTGCTCTCGACTTTGCCGAAGAACGGGCTTTTTGCGACTTTGAGCTGGTCCAGCCGCTGCCACATCTCGGCGTGTGACTTTTCGGTGAAGCCGCTGCCGGCATGGCCGACGTGAATGAGGCGGCCCTGATCGTCATAGAGTCCGAGCACTAGCGATCCGAAGTTTTCGCGCGAGCCGCGCGGATCGGTGTAGCCGCCAATCACGCACTCCTGGCGGCGCGTGATCTTGATCTTCAGCCACTCCTGGGTGCGTTTGGGCAGGTAAAAGCTTCGCCGCTGCTTGGCCACGATTCCCTCAAGTCCGCGCTCGGCTGCGGCCTGGAAGAGGTCGATGCCGCGCCCGAAATAGTGATCGGAAAATCGCAAGCCATCGTTGGGCGCGAAGGATGGAAGCGAGCAGCTCTTTGCGCTTCTCCAGTTCGACGCGCATCAGGTCGTAGCCGTCGAGGTAGAGCAGGTCAAAGACGTAGTAGACGACTGGGATGTCGTCACGCGTGCGGCGGATGCGGCGTCCACCTTCGCCGACTCCGGTGCGTTGCTGCATCAGGCCGAAGGAGGGACGACCTTGCTGGTCGAGAGCGACAATTTCGCCATCAAGGATCGCCGTGCGGGCGCGGACGTGCTGCGGCATCTCCTGCAGCTCGGGATAGGCTTTGGTCAGGTCGTTCTGGTTACGCGACACCAGCCGCAGACGTGTCGCCTTCGATGAAAGCGATGGCGCGATAGCCGTCCCACTTGATCTCGAATAGCCAGTCATCGTTGTCGAACGGCTCATCGACCAGCGTGGCCAGCATGGGATGGATGACGCGCGGCATCGGCTCTTTGTGGCCGAGGGTGCCCCATTCCGGCTTCTTTTGCCGGGGTGGGGATGTTTGCCGGGCAGGGTTTAGCGCTTCAGACGTTTTTTCGGTGATGACTTTTTTTTTACCGCGCTGGTGGTCGAGGAGGTCTTCCTGGCCTTAGCGGACTTGGCCGGAGCAGTTTTCTTCGCGGTAGCAGATTTCGCGGACTTAGCGGTTGTCTTGGCTGCGGTTTTGCGCTTGGCAGCGTCGGCCTTCGCTATCGAGTCTGCAAGCCAGTCATTCTTCGCCGATCGCCCGCCCGTCGCTGCCGGACGGCTGCTCTTCCACTCGCGCACCCCGGCATCATCGGCAATCTGGTCGAGCGTGCGTTGGGTCAACACCGAGTAGTCGTATTCGTCGATGTCGTAGGGTTCTTGCACGTAGGCGTCGCGGTGCTTGATCAGCAGCCACTCCGTGCCTTTGTTGCCCGGCTTGCGCGAGCGGATGTGGATCAGGGCGAAGCTGCCTTTCAGCTTGTCGCCATCGAGGCGAAACTTGAAGTCGCCTTTGGCGAGCATGGCATGCGCATCGCCTTCGGGCTCCCACGTGCCCACGTCCCAGACCATCACCGTGCCCGCGCCATAGTTGCCCGCGGGAATGATGCCCTCGAAGTCGAAGTACGACACAGGATGATCTTCCACCTGCATGGCGAGACGCTTGTCTGCGGGATCGAGCGACGGCCCTTTCGGCACCGCCCACGATTTCAGCACGCCGTCCATCTCCAGGCGAAAGTCGTAATGCAGACGGGTGGCGCTGTGCTTCTGCACGACAAAGCGATGTCCCTTGCCACGCTCGACTTTGCCGGCGGGTTCCGGCGTCTGTTTGAAGTCGCGTTTGCGTTTGTATTCTTCGAGGGCCATAACGATGTGTGATGTGAGAGCGCGCTTAGTCGCTGCTCGAATGTGAGCCGTCAGTTTTCAGCTTTCAAACATCAGCTGTCAGCCATCAGTAACGCCTCGTTCCGTGTGGTCCGGTGCGGGATGGAGCCGCAGGCGAGGCAAACTGATTTTGCTACAATACACCTACCGCACAGTGGGCGCTTAACTCAGCGGTAGAGTGCCATCTTCACACGGTGGAAGTCACAGGTTCGAATCCTGTAGCGCCCACCATTTCTAAGGGCTTACGGGAATCTGCGAAAAGCCCGTTTCACAAATCACTGCACCATCTCTGTGGCGAAGGATTATAGCGCAATGTTCGCTTTTTCTTCGCGCCTCTTCCTTTTCCTTTTTGAACAACGTTATCGGGCCTGCAGCACTCCCTTAGAATCGATGACATGCAGTGACTCCTGAAGAAAATTTGCGCTACGGGCAATTCATTAACAAAATCGCCATAGAAATCGGGCTGTTCGACTTTGGTCTCGAAGACATAATGTGGCATTACACGGATGGGGCTGGACTCCTTGGGATTCTACAAACTTCTACGCTTTATGCGACGCAGGTCTCTGCATTAAACGATTCGAAGGAGACGGAATACGCGACAGATCTCTTTCAAAAGGCGACAAGGGATGCCATAGAAGAAAGGGTGGATGATCCGCAGGCAGTGGCATTCCTCTCGGCCATTCTTGGCTTCACGAAACAGGAGCCTGATAACCCGACCCTGGGAATCAGCAAATTCTTCGTCACCTGCTTCAGTGCAGAGCCGGATGACATCAACCAGTGGTCAAAATATGCGAAAGGAACCGGTAAGTACGCGATTGGGTTCATAGCACGAGGGCTTAACAGGGAGCCCAACAGTATCCTCTACAGGGTGGTGTATGACCGGGAAAAGCAGCAGGAGATATGCAAGCGGCTAGTCGTGGCGACACTGGATTTCTTTCGGGGCTCACTGAGGAGCGGAAGAAAGATCTGATCTCTGGGCACGGGAGTTCTACACCGCGTGGGATGAGTGGATATATAAACTTGCCCCCGTGGCGAAGGACCCAAAATGGAAGTCGGAAAGTGAGTTTCGCATCGTACATGAGCTAAAAGCGAGTGACGTGCCGAAAGTCCGCTTCACTCAGAAGAAAACGATGCTGTCGCGATATTTGATCTTGGATTTTCTCCTCTGGGTAAAACGACAGGGCGGCATTGTTGCCGATCGCGAAGATAATGATCGGTCCGGGTAATCATCCAGCTTTCACACGTGTGAGTGTAGGGCTCTTGCTGGAGCAAATGGGTTACGTGAATGTGCCCGTCGAGGTGACGACCTGCACGCTTACGGAGCCTAAATTACGTTCCACAATCCGATCCACAAAATGCGCTGTTTTGTGCGACCAGCGTGTTCTTAGGCAGTTCCCGCGGTCTTGTAAGTTGTTGTAAAATATATTCAGGCCAGATTCACACGGTGGAAGTCACAGGTTCGAATCCTGTAGCGCCCACCAAGAACTCCCCGAACAGTTCTTACTCCAAGATCCCTCGCTGCGCTTCGGGATTTCGCCTGCGGGCTCTGACGCCCGCATGACGGCTCAACTTTACGCTACCAGGGCTCCCTGGTATTCCTCGTAGGCGCCCTTGAAGTCGGTCACCTGGTGATCGCCCTCGAAGTGCCAAATGCGAGTCGCCACTTCGTCGATCAGATCGTGATCGTGCGTGACCAGCAACACTGTCCCAGGATATTTTTGCAGCGCGATGTTCAGCGCGTTGATCGATTCCAGGTCCAAGTGGTTGGTAGGCTCATCGAGCACCAGGACGTTGGGCTTTTGCAGCATGAGCTTGCAGAACAGCAGGCGCGCCGCTTCGCCACCGGAAAGTACATCAGTGCGCTTGTTGCCGTCGTCGCGCGCAAACAGCATCTGTCCCAGCAAGCCGCGAATCTCTTCGTTGGCAGCACCCGGGTCCCAGCGATGCAGCCATTCGAACGCGGTCATTCCTTTTTCGATGAGCGCGCGGTGGTCCTGCGCGAAATACCCGACCGATGCTTCATGTCCCCAGATGACCTTTCCGTCGCTCAGAAATGGGCCGTCATATCCGCTGGTCTGGCGCAATTCAGCTTCCGGAACTGTCGGCGAGTTGGCCAGCAGTGCGTTCAGTAGCGTTGTCTTTCCCGCGCCGTTACGTCCCATCAATGCAATCTTCTCGCCACGGGTCACGCTGGCAGTGAAGCCACGGATGACCTCGCTGTCTCCGTACGATTTACGAATCTTTTCCAGCTCCAGGATGTGTTTGCCCGAGGGACGCTTCTGTTCGAACTTCAGATAGGGGCGCTGTATGTTCGACTTCGCAAGTTCGGTGAGTTGAAGGCGCTCCACTTCTTTGCGCCTCGACTGCACCTGGCTGGAGCGAGTGCCGGCCGAGAAGCGGGCGATAAAGTCGTTCAACTGAGCGATCTTCTTTTCGCGCTGGGCGTTCTGGCCTTCGATCTGTGAGCGAACCTGCGTCTTGGCCATCACCATCTCATCGTAGCCGCCGGTGTAGGTGATGATAGTTTCGTAATCGATATCGGCAATGTGGGTGCAAACGCTGTTCAAGAAGTGGCGGTCGTGCGAGATGACGATCACAACTCCGTCATAGCTGCGCAGAAAACTTTGCAACCAGTGGATCGAATCCAGATCAAGATGGTTGGTTGGCTCGTCGAGCAGCAGCGCCTGGGGATGTCCAAAGAGTGCCTGCGCCAACAACACGCGGACCTTTTGCCCGCCCTGCAATTCGCTCATCGGACGCTCATGCACTTCATCGGCGATGTCGAGACCTTGCAGCAGTATTGCGGCGTCGGCCTCGGCTGAGTAGCCATCCTCCTCGCCGACGATGCCCTCCAGTTCGCCCAACCGCATGCCATCTTCGTTGGTGATCTCGGGTTTTTCGTAGATGCGATCCCGCTCTTCCAGCGCCTTCCAAAGCCGCTGATTGCCCATGATGACGGTATCGAGCACACGATAAGCGTCGAAGGCAAACTGGTCCTGGCGTAACACGCCGAGCTTTCGCGGGCGTACCACGGTGCCCTTCTGCGGGGCCAACTCACCCGACAGCAGGTTCATGAAAGTGGACTTGCCGGCGCCATTTGGGCCTGTAAGTCCATAGCGCTTACCAGGAGTAAACGCGGTGGACACTTCGTCGAACAGAACTTTGGCGCCATAGCGCATGGATACGTTACTTACTGAGATCATGATTTATTTATTCAGGAACTGCGGGAAAATTGCCTACCAGGAGGGACGCAGCCGTATACATAAGAATATCACGGCCACGAGCTCAAATCGGCGCGGTGCCGGCGCGTTCCTACGGTGAGCTAGCCAAGCTTCCGCGGCAGCCCGCCGCAGTTTGCAGAGGAGCATTCATTGTTTGACGCGAAGGACTACGCTATTTTGACTAGGAGTGGGAGGGAAACATCTCATTCACGCGCAGCGTGGCAGAGACAGTATCTTCCTCGGTCGGTGTGCGCACCTCGATAACGCCGTTGGTGTTTGGCGTGCTTTGCTGCTGAAAGAGAACCTTGTTGGCCATGATCGATTGCAACAGCCGGCTGAGCGGCCGAGAGTGAAAGCCGTTGAGGAATCGCGGCCCATCGGACCATCCGAGGCGGGTGGAATATTCGCAAATGAGGGTCCAATATTCGCGGGTCTGGGCCCACAACCTCAGGTCCTCCAGGGCGCCATCGCTTCCGACGCGATACTCGACTTTAACCAGGCCTTCGGGCGCGCCCGCGACCAGAGCATTCCAGTTCATTACGACTGCGCTTCCCAATACCTGGTCGAGCGCAATACCGGCGGGGTTACTTGGCGCCTCAATTTTCATCTAGGTCTCCCATTTGGTCGAGCTGTTCCAGCGCAATTTGGACGGCACCTGATACCGTGTCGGTGTCCGCAGGTGAGGCGGTGAAGGCCGAAAAGGTGGTGTCGTCATGGACGGCAGGCCGGCTGTCCTGCAGTTGCCGCGTCGGGGAGGAAGCACCGGTTAATTTTTTCCCGGCGGCAATGCGCCAACGTGCTTCCAGCAATCCATTGCGCTGGGGCAAGGTGGCACAACCGTTGCTGATGGCGAGCCGCATGGCATCTCCCCACTCGGCGGAGGGGTCCTCCGCAAGGTAGGAACCGACCAGGGGATTGAGTGCTATGTAATTCGGTCTCCCCACCAGGAAGGCAACAATCTGCTTAGGTTTTTGCCTTTTGATCTCATCGCGCCAAGCGATACAGGAACGGTGGTCCACGCGAATGTCGACCAGGATGAGATCGTAGCGGTCGGGCTGCCACATCGCCGTAGCTTCGATCACATCGGCCGCACCCACCACGTCAATTCCGCGCAGCATGAGGATTTTGGTCCGCAGAGCGCGTCGTTCCGAGTTTCTGTCAATCAGCAGAACACTGGTTTTATGCGATAAACCGTTGGCTGGCACTCTTCCCACATTCATGAACCTTGACCTCGCGTGTAGTGCGGTAGGGCGGCAAATTGCCGCGTGCGGGAGAAACTCTCGGTGCTATAGGAGAGTGTTAGTAAGAGGCCTGAAAAATAGTGGCTTCCATCCGCTTCGAGGAGAAGGACAGAAGGAGCCATCTCTATAGTGCGAGATGGCTCTATTATACGCTTACCTGCCTCAGCTAAATATCTCACCCGGCATGCGGGAGAGGGTGCGCGTCGACAGCGTGTTCTGGGCTACGGCGGTGGTGGTTGGTCCGTGGCTGCTAAGTTGTTTGCGAACGATCTTCAGCTTCAGCGCCCGCTCGATGGAGCGCAATTCGCCAACCTCTGCGCCGGCGACCAGGGTGGAAGCACGCCCGGCAGTACCCATACGACCGGTCCGGCCGACGCGATGGATAAAGTCTTCCGCGACCTGTGGCAAATCGTAATTCACCACGTGCGCAACTTTGTCCACGTGGATGCCGCGCGAGGCAACATCGGTAGCCACCAGCACCTGGAACTTGCCGTCCACGAATCCGTTCAGTGCGCTCTGGCGTTGCGACTGGGTGCGATCGCCATGAATCATGGCAGCAGAGAAGCCGTCGCGCACCAGGCTCTTGGCCAGCCGCTCGGTGCCGCGCTTGGTACGCGCAAACACCAGGGTTTGGCCCTTCTCCGAATACAGCAGCTGCCGCAAGGCCTCAGGCTTCTCGGCCTGTGACATTTCGAAAGCCTGCAACTCAACCGTATCGGCGGGCTTGGAAGTGGAACCGAGCGCCACACGAACCGGATGTTTCATGTAGTCGTCGACCAGATTGACCACCGATGCGCTCAGCGTGGCTGAGAAGCACAGGGTCTGACGCTCGCGCGGAAGCGCCGCAACGATGCGGCGAATGGCCGGCAGAAAGCCGATGTCGAGCATGCGATCGGATTCGTCGAGAACCAATGTCTTGACGCTGCTGAGATTGATCAGCTTGCGGCGGAGGTAGTCTTCCAACCGTCCCGGGGTGGCAACAATCAGGCTCGCGCCCTTGCGCACCGCCTGGATCTGCTGGTGCTCGCCGACGCCGCCAATGACCAGCGCGGCCGGAGCAGCGCCGCGGGGGCGTAGTTTTTCGTACTGCTCGTGCACCTGTACCGCCAACTCGCGGGTGGGAACCAGAACCAGGGCAGCAACCTGCTTTTTCGAAAGCTGAGGAGCCAGCCGCTCAATGGTCGGGACCAGGAATGCCAGCGTCTTACCGGTGCCGGTTTGTGCCGTGGCCAGTACGTCTTTACCTTCGAGGGCGGGAGGTATCGCGGACGCCTGCACCGGCGTCGGGGTAGTGAATTGCAGTTGTGCCAGCTTCTGCTGGAGTTCAGCAGACAGGGGCAGGTCTTTGAAATGTGTCAAACGATTCTTCTTTCTTGGAGCAGCGTCTCGCGAAGGAAGTCCGCCTTATCAAGTCCCCGAGGGCGTTAAGAACGCGTCGGAGGTTGGTAGCGGGCGAGTCGCGAAGGTACAGCTGAGGCCGCTCTAGTTGTTCAGCGCTAAACGAGACGGAAGCAGGAAAGGCGGGAACCAGATCATTGCGGATCGGATGTCGCTTGCAAGCGGCCGTAGCCAAAAGCGTCTACACACACTGTATCACAGTGTGCCCGGATTTGGGGCAGAGGCTCGCCTATTGCGCTCTGCAACCGGTCGCTAAAATCCAGTTTTTCGCGCCTTGTGCTGAGTGGCGACCTCGGTAAAGCCTGCGTTTCTCAACAGATCCCGGTGCTCCTCGTCGCTAAGGTAGGCGGCTCGAAGAAGCGGCATAACCACTCCGTAGAGCAGGCGGAATGGCCCGCCCCGGTAGGCTTCGGCTAGCAGTACGAACCTGCCGCCCGGTTTGAGGACACGCAGGACCTCCCGCACGTTGGCCGGCAGCTCGGGCCAGTAGTAGTGCGTCTCGACCGCGGTAACCATGTCGAAACTACCGTCTGCGAACGGCAGGGCGGCCACTGAGCCCTGCTGAATCTCGACTCTTCCGGTGGCGATCTCCGCAGCATTCGTGATGCGCGAAACCTCGACGCTGGTCAGGGAATAGTCCAATCCAATTACCTTGCCCTGGGGCGCCAAGGCCGCGAGTTTCTGCACCGTCCGTCCGCCGCCACAGCCGATATCAAGAACCGCTGCATTGTTCGGCACCGGCACCTGTTGAAGGGCCCAGTCGGTCATGGCGCTGTGGCTGAAATTCATCGTCCCCACGACGCGCCTGCCCAGCCAGCCGCTGGGCTTGCGAACCTGACGGCACAACCACGCAATCAGGAGGGCGCCCACTGCCAGCCGAACCAAAATCCACACTTGAAGTGTCTCCGCTAAACGAATCATCTGCGACTAGCGTTCGCAGGCATGGCTGGCGACTTCAGCACCTGCACCCCGGTCGCAATCCTGGGAAAACAATTTACAATCACCGCACTTTCGCTGGACGGCGATTCTCGATGCTTGAGAATACTGACTCCGCGCAGCTTTGACCACGGGTGAGCGATGAGCCAAATCCAGACAGTCGAATTCGTATTTTTGCTTCTGCTGTTCTTCATCGTGGCTTTCGGGATACTGGCCCGCAAGCTGCGCATCGCGTATCCGATCGTCATGGTGCTGGGCGGCCTGGGGCTAAGCTTCATCCCGGCAATTCCGGCCATCACCCTGAGTCCCGACCTGATTTTTCTGGTGGTGTTGCCTCCGCTGCTGTACTCGTCCGCCTGGACCACCTCGTGGCGCGACTTTCGCTACAACATCGTCAGCATCTCGTTCCTGGCCTTCGGCCTGGTGGCCTTCACGGTCATCGGCGTGGCTTTGGCTGCGCCACACGTTTTCTACGGCGTCGATTGGCGAGTCGGCCTGGTTCTGGGAGCCGTTGTTGCGCCGACCGATGCGATCGCTGCCTCGTCGATCGCACAGCGAATCGGGCTTCCCGGCCGCATCGTTGACATTCTGGAAGGAGAAAGCCTGGTCAACGACGCCAGCGGCCTGCTGGCCCTGGAATTCGCACTCGGAATTCTGGTTCATCAACATATCCCGACCTTGTCCAGCGGCTTGATGACGTTTGTCTGGCTCACGGCCGGCGGCATCGCGATTGGACTGGCGGTGGGTTGGATTGTGGCTCACTTCGAGCGCTGGATTGACGACGGTCCCATTGAAATCTCCATCAGCATCCTGATTCCCTTTGTGACCTATCTGGCTGCGCAGTCGGTACGCGCCTCGGGAGTGCTGGCGGTGGTGAGCTGCGGTTTATATCTATCGCGGCGCAGCGCCAGTTTTTTCTCTCCTACAGTGCGCATCGGTGCCTGGTCGGTCTGGGAGTCACTGACCTTCATCCTGAATGGCCTGGTTTTCGTTCTGATTGGCCTGCAATTTCAGTCTATGCGGGCGTCGATTCGTGGCTACGGGGTTCGGACCATCGTTGTTTATGGCACCGTCTTCAGTCTCATGCTTATCGTGCTGCGGCTGGCGTGGGTCTTTCCTGGTGCAGGCCTCTCCTACTGGATTCGCCGGCGATTCCTTCATCAGCCCGAGGCTGCGCCGGGCGCCCGGTACAAATTTGTGGTGGGCTGGACGGGCATGCGCGGCGTGGTTTCACTTGCAGCAGCGCTGGCTCTTCCCAGGTTCCTGGCCGATGGCTCGCCCTTTCCGCATCGGGACATGATTATCTGCCTCACCTTTTGCGTAATCCTCGTAACCCTGGTACTGCAAGGCCTGACGCTGCCGCCGCTGATCCGTTTCCTGGGTCTCGCCGGAGCCGCAGGGCCCGACTGCGAAGAGTTGGAAGCACGGCGCATCGTGACCGAGGCTGCGGTCTCGCATCTTGAAGGCGCCCGAGCTCGGGATACCGACACCACCACCGACGTTTATGAAGACCTGATCAATCACTATCGTCAGCGGCTGTCGAGCATCGGCATGAGTGCCGACCCAGGCGATGTCAGCAATTACGCGCGATATGTCGAAATATCGCTGGAGACCTTGCGCGTGGAACGCGGGACGGCGATTCAACTGCGCAACGAAGGACGCATTAACGACACCGTCTTGCGCCGCCTGGAGCGAGAACTGGACTTGAGCGAATCGCGCCTGATTGACAGCGAGGGCGCCTCCGGTTGATCAAGAGCTGCCGATCAGAATCCCCGTCGCGAAAACTAAAGCGCCGCCCAGCACGACTTGAAATGCAGCCGACAGAATTGGCGTGTCCATGTAGCGGTGGCGGATATAGCTGATCACGGCCAGTTCCACGATCACCACGATCAGCGCCACGGAAAAGGCAACCCGAAAATCTGCGATGAGAAACGGCAGCGTATGGCCGATCCCACCCGCGGCGGTCATCAGGCCGCTTGCCAAGCCGCGGATCCAGGGATGGCCGCGACCGGTCAGGGACCCGTCGTCGGAGAATGCCTCGGCGAAACCCATGGAAATGCCGGCGCCCACCGAGGCGGCCAGGCCCACTAGAAATGCGTCCCAACTGTTCTTGGTGGCGAACGCGGCGGCAAACACCGGCGCGAGCGTCGAGACCGAGCCGTCCATCAGACCCGCCAGACCCGGCTGCACGATCTGCAGCAGGAACAAGCGGCGTTGTCGCGTCTTCTTCCTTCGGTAGCCTCGCCGGTCGGTGATCTTCTCTCCCAGCGCATGGCGGCCGCGTAATGCTTGCGTTCGGCATCGGCCAGGTCGCCCAGCAGCTTGCGCATGCCGACGTCGGTGACCTGCTGCATGGCGCGTTCGTAAAACGTCGCGTTTCTAGCTCCATGATCTCGACCTGTTTGCGGACGGCGTGGATGCCCAAGGGCCGAACCAACCACATGGGGCGCCGCTGGACGAAACCCTTGACGTCCTGGCGGCGGATCAAGGGGATGTGGTCGCCGAAGCGTGGCGATAGATCTCGATCAGGCTGGCGCGGTGCCCCGATCTCCTCGGCCTGCATTTCCTCGAAGAGCTTGGCGGATGCCGGGATAGGTCATCGCGCAGCCCATCGACGTAAGTCGCCATAGATTCGGCCGTCTTCTTCTTCTAGAGAGATCGCCAGCGCGACGAATCTCCCGCTCCGTCAATTCACGAAATTTCTTCGCCAAGTGGTCCTCCTTGGGAGGGTTAATGCAGCACAAAGAACAACAATGTAGCAGTTTGTGATTAAGCTTTGTGCGGCAATGCGTGCAGCCTGCGGCCCGTCCGCGCCGCGGCCTCCCATACAATCGAGGCATGCAGACGTGGGACGCGATCATTGTTGGCGCGGGAGTGATTGGGCTCTCGCTGGCGCGGCGCTTGCAGCAGGAAAACCTGCGCGTCCTGCTCATCGATAAGGGCGAGCCGGGACGCGAGGCTTCCTACGCGGCAGGCGGCATGATCGCGCATTGTGATCCGCACCTGCCCCATGCGCTGAAACCTTGGCGCTGGCCAGTGCGGCGATGTATCCCGAGTTTGCTAGAGAGTTGCAGGAAGAATCCGGAGAGTCACCGGACTTACGCGATCAAGGAACACTGGCGTTTTGCTCGGAGAATGAGACGCCGATTTGCGAAGGGGTTCGCGCTATCGCAGCGAACGAGCTCGGAGCGTTGGAACCGGGGATGGCGCTTCGGCAACCGGGCTATTTCCTTCCCGAGTGCAGCGTCGATCCTCGCGCACTGTGTAGCGCTCTGCTCAAAGCAGCCAGGCATCGTGGTGTGGACGTTGTAACCGGCTCAGCTGTCACCCATGTCGAAGTGCAGGACGGCCGTGCGACGGGGGTGAGAACCAGTCACTCCAGCTATAGGGCCGGTACGGTGGTGAATTGTGCAGGCGCGTGGGCTTCGCAGATAGAACCACTGGGATTGCCAACCCGTCCGGCCAAGGGCCAGATGGTTTGTGTAGTTCCTGGCCCTGAAGACGCGAGTCCCGGCCTACCGGTGCAGCACGTGGTGCGTACACCCGAAATCTACATCATTCCGCGCAGCGATCGACGGATTCTATTGGGAGCCACATTGGAAGACGCGGGCTTCGATAAACGCACCGACGCCGAGACCATTGAGCGCTTATACAAGTCGGCGGCAGCTGTGGTTCCGAAGATCGCTGAAATGCGGATTCACGATGCCTGGGCGGGACTGCGGCCGGCCTCCCCCGATGGGCTGCCCATGCTGGGAGCAACGACCCTGCCCGGCTACTTCGCCGCTACCGGACATTACCGCGACGGAATCATGCTGGCGCCAATCACCGCAGAGGTGATGACCCAAATCATCGTTGGCAAAGCGAGCCATTTCGATCTCTCGCCCTTCTCCCCGACGCGCTTCGCCTGAAACGTAAAAAAGCCGATGCGACGGCATCGGCCTTTACGAAGCTCAGTTTTCTGAGGGCTTACTGCTTGGCCAGCGGAATGTTGGAGGCCAGTTGCAGGTCCATGAGTAGTCCGAGGCGACGGTCAATCTGGAAAAATGCGGCCGTCTGCTTGGCAGAGATCACTTTCTCAAACTTGGGTACCCAGGCCTGGCGCAGCTTCACGTACGACCCGTCCAAGTCCAGAGCCTGCTTGATGAGGCTGTTGGCCTGGGCGTCGGTCATGTTTTCGTAGCTGGCGGCATACTGCTTGATCAGGGCCAGCCGCGTGTCATTCAGCTTCGAGACCTCGTCGGCGTACTGGTCGTAGACGGGCCAGAACTTCTCCGCTTGTGCCGGTGTCAAAGTCAGGTTCTCGGCGACAATCTGCTTCTTCTGGCCACGCAGATCGGAGCGAAGCATCTGGATGTCCTGGTCGGTTGCAGACTGCGACGACTGTGCCGACTGACCGGCTGCGGCCTGCGCGAGGGAAACTTGCGGCAACACCATCAGCGAGGCCGCCATGAGCGCGATTGAAAATAGGGTATTTCTCAATTCATCCTCCAAAAATATTTAATTCCAACTCTCATTCAGCTAAACACGCAGCCCAACCGCGGGCAAGCACTTTCGAGCTTGCAGATTAGGCGTCCTATCGATGTGCTGTCCGGCGTGGATAGGCAGAAATGAAAAGCCCCATCCGCGGACGGGGCCCAGGTGAGAAGCTTTTTGACGCTCTTAGACGACCTTGGCGAAGATGATAACCAGTGCGAACAGCACCAGCGACTCGATGAAGGCCAGACCAAGAATCAGCGCCAGCTGAATTCCAGGACGGGCAGCAGGATTGCGCGCCATACCTTCGCAGGCAGCCGCACCGACCTTGCCCTGGCCGAGGGCAGCCAGGCCGGAAGCGATAGCAATGCCAAAGCCCGAGGCGATTGCGACCCAGTTGGTACCGCCGGCAGCGGCTCCGCCTTGAGCATAAGCAGGCATGGTCATCATCGAGATGGCCAGCAATGAGAAGAACACCAACATTACTTTCCGCATTTCACTTTCTCCTTGTATGAACTGCTGCCAGTGGGTGGTTGGCGCTCACCGTGCTGGCGCCCTCACGCTTGCAGCGAATCTAGCTGTCAGCTGTCAGCGATCAGTCTAAAACCTGCGACTTCAACTGATCCATACGATAAACTCGCCAGTCTGACGCCTGATACCGATACGGCTGAAAGCCTTTAGTGTTCGTGCGCGACTGCCTCGCCGATGTACACCGTCGGCAGCAACACGAAAATGTACGTCTGAATCAGCGATACGCCGATGTGCAACAGCATGAAAATTACCGGGATGCCAATGGGGATCAGCGAGAAGAACACCAGGGTCACCATGTCGCCGGCGAACATGTTGGCAAAAAGACGAACTGTGAGCGACAGGATACGCGCCAGGTGGCTTGCCACTTCGATGACAAACATCAGCGGCGCCAGCCACCATACCGGGCCCAGGAAGTGCTTGATGTAGCCAAAGCCGTTCTGCCGGATACCGTGGTAGTGATAGTAAAACCAGGTGACGACGGCGCAGCCCAACGGAACCGAGGGTATGGCGGTAGGTGATTCGAAGCCCGGTATCAGGCCGATCAGATTGCACGAGAGAATGAAAATACCCAGCGTCGCAAGGTATCCCGTGTACTTTTCGTAGCCGTGCCCGATGACTTCGTGCGCCTGCGTGCTGACAAACGAATCGATGCTCTCGAAGGTGTGCTGCAAGGCGCCGGGGTCGTCAACCGAGAGGCGCATGCGCACCAGGACGAAGATCAGGAGCAGCAGCACGAAAACCAACAGCTGCATGGACACGTAGTTGGTGATCGGGGCCTGGGGATGCGGGTTGGGCACGTGTACGGCGCTCAAAATGGCATTGGCTACGCCGCCAAGGTACTTATTCAGGAACGCTGTAATCCAGAGTTGCTCAGGCATTGGTACGATCGCTTTATGAAGGACTTATTTTCGGCTCTCCACGCTCCTGGGGCGCTTGCTTAGCTTGGCGTAGAGAGATGTTTCAGGAAATCAAAGCTCGTGCCGCAGGCCCATGAATAGCTCAACTCCCGTCTCACAGGCGACTGCCGCAATCGGCAGGCACACTCCGCTTAAGAAGCCGAACAGACCTGCTCTTGAAACCTTAAATATAGCATAGGCGGCCACCGCGATTGATACGTAACGCAGCAGGGCACGCAGCACCAGCAGGCCTCCGCGCTCGCTGCTGTTGCCGGTGGTGATGCGCTCGCCCAGTGCGTCAACCATGCCCTCAAGCCAGCGATGATTGATGTAAGAGATACCGGCGCCGATCAGGAAGCCGAGCAGGCCCGCCCATCCGAAGAACCAGCTGCACAGCAGCGCACCAAGGCCGGAGAGGCCAAGCATGAAGCGCCGAATGCGCAGCAAGGCGCCATCGTAGAACTGCTGCGCGTCAGGTTTTGGAGCTTCGGTCACGGCACAACTATACGGCAACCTCAGCGGGCCGCCGCGCGCCGCAAGCGGTCGAGCACACCTTCCCACTCCGGGGATTCTTCAGGATCTTCGACGGCAATCCAGTCATAACCGGCGTCGTCGAGCTCGTGCAGTACGGCGTAGAGACGGGCAGCGTATTCGCGTGGGTCGCTCGGCATGGGCACAACATGAGCTTCGTGTATCGGTGCCTTGCGAAGCTGCAGGTACGCGCCTTTGCCGTTTTCAGGTACAGCTCCTCCCGGCACCAACAGCAGCGTCGTCTTCGGGCTGTAATGGACCGGATGCATCCCCGGTGCTGGGTGCGCGGCGGCGGTGGGCTCACCATGGAGCACCACCGGTCCGACCAGTTCCTCGATCTGGGTGCGCGAGATGTCTCCCGGACGAAGCAGCACGAACGGCTGCTCCACCACTGAGAGCACCGTCGATTCGATGCCTACCTGGCAGGGGCCGCCATCGAGCACGTACGCGACTCGCCGCCCCAAGCCGCGTCGCACGTGCTCAGCTGTCGTAGGAGAAAGTTGCGTGAATCGATTTGCGCTCGGCGCTGCTATGGGAATACCCGCCTCGCGCAACAACGCCAGCGCCACGGGATGGGCGGGCATACGCAATCCAACCGTCGGCAGGCCCGCGGTGACGATGTCCGGGATGGCCGAGCGCTTTTTCACCACCAGCGTAAGCGGCCCTGGCCAGAAGCTTTCTGCAAGTCGCTGCGCAGCCTCGGGCCACTCCGCGGCTAGCTCTCGAGCCATGTCGATTGAGCTGACATGCACGATCAGCGGACTGGTTCGCGGCCTGCCTTTGGCCTCGAAGATTCGCGAAACGGCTACGAAATTCAGCGCGTTGGCGCCGAGCCCATAGACCGTCTCGGTAGGAAAGGCCACCAGTTTTCCGTCGCGCAACAGCGCAGCAGCTTCTCTTATCTCCTGCTCGGTCACACCGAATTGTTCTTCCAGCGTCATCAATGGTCGTTTAGGTTCATTGCGTCCGTCCCGCCGATGGGTCGGCCGACGTGGCCGACTCAACATCGATGTAGAGTCCCGAGCCCGCCTGCGCACCCGGAGGATAGCAACTGCCATCGGCGTCATACGTACTGCGACACGCGGCTGTCATCTCAGGACGTCGCGGCGATTGCGCGTATTGCCACACATTAGCGAAGCTCACACCGCTGTCGCTTGGCTGCGGCGGATTCGCGGGAAAGACGCAGCCCGGTGATGGACCGCAATGGTCGTTGCTGATAAAAAAGGCGAGATCTCGCCCCGCAGCATGTTCGCGGATGTCGTCAGCGGTAATCACAGTTACGTTGCCGGATTCGCGATACGGAATGCCCGAGCAATAGATCCCGGCGCGATAGCCCGCGCGCACTACTCCGTCAACGAAGGCATGGATGTAGGCACGCTGTTCGGGCAGCATGCGTCCGCCCTGCTCCTGGTCGAGAAAGATAATCGCGTGTTTGGAAAAGCCCTCGCGCTGTGCGACTCTCGCAGCCGTCTCGGCATCCCGAGTCCCCACTCGGGCTGCATTACCTGCGGCCTTCAGCTCTTTGTATTCGCGGCCATTGAAGAGAAGCAGGAAGCCGTAGCCCATCTTCTGCAAAGCCGCCCGCTTGCCCGTCCATGTATTGCCGCTCGCGCCCGGCGGAATGTTCAACCAGTAGCCGGTGAAGGCAAACTTCGTCTTCAGCGACTGCATGTTCGTGTCGCCGGGATAGTCGTTGCGATCGAATCCCAGGAAGGTAGGCTGCGCCCACGATGAGCCGGCACCAAGGATGGTCACAGTCAGCACTAGCGCGCAGAAGGCAAGCCGCAGTCGCATCGCAATCTAATATCGCACGCGCGCAAAAAATTTGGGCCGGAAGCAGCTGCCCCCGGCCCGTTGAAACGTCCGCTGCGTTCTTCTACCGCCACATGATGTCGCCGGTATAGCCCTCGTTGTTGCCGCGGTTGCCGTTATCAATCTGGATTACCGCCACTCCGCCATTAGAGTTTGGGTTGGAAACCAGGCTCTGATGCCCGTGCCCATCGACGCCCGAGAAATGAAAGTTCGCCGGATTGTTAGGCAGCGGCTGGTTACAGTCGAGCCGTCGCCAACTCGCGGGAGCGCCGTTCTCGGTGATGAGGCGACCCTCGTTGCCCCTGATCTGCACCTCGGCCCGGCCCTGCACCACTACTTCGAAGGTGCACTTGCCGCTGCCGCTGTTGCCAGACATCTTCGCGGTGATGTATTGCGGCTGGCCGGAGCCGTTGCCCCTACCGCCATTGTTGTTCCAACCGGAATTGTTGTTGCCGTTCCATCCGCTGCTGTTACCCCAACCGGAATTGTTGTTCCAACCGGCGTTACCGTTGTTGCCCCAATTCGCGTTGTCACGATCGCCATCATGATGACCTTGATACCCGCCATTGCCGTTGTTCCAGCCCTGGTTGCCGTTGTTGTTCCAGTTGCCGCCACCTGACCAGGTAATGTCTCCGGTGTAGCCTTCGTTGTTGCCGCGATTGCCGTTGTCGATCAGGATCACGGCGACACCGTTGTTTGCGTCAGGATTTGCGCCGAGGCTCTGCTTGCCGTGGCCATCGACGCCAGAAAACTTGAAGTTGCTTGGGTTGGGAGGCAACGGCTGATTGCAGTCAAGCCGTTTCCACGTAGCGGGAGCGCCCGCGTCGGTTACCAGCCGTCCCTGGCTGCCGCGAATCTGCACCTCGGCCCGCCCTTGTACCACGACCTCAAACGTGCACTTGCCGTTGCCGTTGCCATTGCCGTTGCCCGACATTCGAGCATCGATCATTTGTGTTTGCGCCTGGGCCGGCACTTGGGCAACACCCAACAACAGCGCCGTCGCACACAAGCCGAGCAGCTTCGCGGATTTGCTATTCACTCTAAGAGCTCCTTACTGAGATCTGGGATCCGGTCGAGAGCACAACCTGGCCCCGAACCGGTCCAACAATAGGGAAGATGCGGATTGGGGCACGGCGTGTTGCGTTCCCCGGGGATAGAAGGTGGCGGAGAAAGCTTCTTTAAGCTGTCATACGGAGTCGGCACCGGCCAAAAGACGGTTCGTCCGGAACGGCGCAATATCAACCAGTTCCGCCGCGCCCAGGGCTTTTCTGACGAGCGCTTCGCCTATCGCCGGGGAGTGCTTGAACCCGTGACCTGAGCAGGCCGAAGCAAACAAAATGCGTCCCCTTTCATCCGCCTGATCGATCACAAACCGCGCGCCGGGAGCGACCGTGTACAGGCAGGTTGCGCTGCGCCCGCATCGCGGGGATACATCGGGCAAACGCGTGGAAATGTATCCGCGGTAGAACGTATCGACTTCCTCGTCAGCAACGGCACGTTCGACCTGGTCGGGATGGATGGCAACGTCGTAGCGCTCAGTCGCCGTCTTGATCGCCTGCGGATTATCTTCGAGCGACGGAAAACCGTAAAACATATCGCAGGGCTGGTTGCCGGTGATCCAGATGAATACCGGAAAATTCTGCGGCGTGTAACGTTCGTGATGCCGCTCCAGCGCGAACCAGGTCAGCACCTGCCGATAAACCACCAGGTGCTGAGCGATGGACTGCGGCAGCAGGTTGCCGATCCACGGGCCCGCCGTGACTATGGCCTTCGCTGCGGAGTAGGTCTGGCGGTCGGTGGTGACCAACACGGAATCAGCGTAGGCGCTCAACCTTCAGGACGGCTTCGCCGGTATGGATTTCGGCGCCCATGTCTTTCGCCAGATCAAGCTGCGTCTCGACGCATGCCTCGGGACGCAAGAAACCCGCACCGGGTTCGTAGTACGCGACCTCATCGTTCGCTGCCTGGAACTGTGGAAACCGAGTTTCGATTTCTGATGTGCGCAGAACTTGGTGCGCGATCCCGTAAGCTTCGGCGGCGGCGATGGTGTCAGCCAGGAAAGATGCAGAGCCGTGGTGGTCTCCCACAATGTGGGATGACTGCAAAATCAGGGCGCCATTGCGGGTGAGAAGAGTGCGTCCCGAAGCAGCCTCGAGCTCTTCCCAAATCTGGTGCGAGCGCAAAACCAGCGGAACATAATCCTGACCTTCGCCGATGGCCTCCCGTGTGATGCGAGTCTCACCGTGCGAAGAGCCGAGGTCGTGCGGCGGATGGAAGCGATCGATGCCCACTGCGCGTGTGCCGAGCTTTGCCGCCTGATAGAGCGCCGCACTGCCCACTGCTCCCAGACCTACGACAACGATGTCGGCGGTTATGCTCACAGAAGAATACTTAATCGTAATCCGATTTCCACGGGCCTGTTGCGTTGCGCACTGATGTGAATGCCTACGCCTTAAGCCACAGAATTGGGAATCCGTGACCCAGGCGGCGGAAGTCTGAGTCGCTGGTCACCAGTGTTGCCTTCTTCTCGATAGCGAGCGCCGCGGCGAAGGCATCGGCATAGTAGAACTTGTATTGCGCCTTGACTTCCGAAGCTCGGCAAGCACCAGGGACATCCGCGTCCACGACGGTGATGGGGACCGGGTGTAATGCGCTCATTGTCGCCCGGGCCTTGTCCCGCCCGTAAAGCCGCAACAGCACTCCATACACTTCGCCGTAGTTGATGGCCGACATGAATAGGACCGCCCGTTCCCGCTTCGCCTCATCAATGAGAGTTCGGATCTTGGGGGCGCTCGATTTGCCCTCCAGAAATGCGAGTAGCACGTTCGCGTCAAGGACGTATGTCCTCACTTGTCACGCCTGCCTTCGGCCCGACGGTCGCGCTTCAGTTCGGCGACCAGATCAGGCCCTCCCGCCAGGCAGCCCTGTAAACCATCCAGGTACTCTTCGGTCAGGGGCTGAATCACGATACGTCCGAAATCGTCTTCCAGGAACTTGACCTTGGTTCCAGTCGTGATGCCGTATTTACGACGCAGCTCCGCCGGGATGACGAGTTGGCCTTTTGAGGTGAACGTAGCACTCAGATCACGCATGTCTTACATTTTAGCATTTGGTAAGACGTGAGCTTCATGCGTGTGACCCATGCGCCCTGTCTGTCTATGGCCCCAGCAACCCTCTCTTCAAGTCGGCGTTCGGCGGCTTAGGCCCGAGCCATACCGAGAACAGCACGGTAGCAAAGCCGGGGCCGGCAACCGTCACTTTGTTCTGCCCGTTGATGGCCAGGCTCGACCCGGTACCAGGGACATAGGTCACGACCATCTCATCGCCTGAGTTCACCGCGTCGACCCCGCCAAGAAACTGGTCGATCTGGGCCTTCAGGGTCTTCACCGCATCAGGGCTGTTGCTGTTGAAGCCCTCCTCAAAGGCATCCGTCATCTGGCTCTTGCTGGCGCCGTGCAGGAACTTCATCACGATCCGCTTGGGATTGTCGGAATTGACGATGGTATTGGCATCCGTCGACTTCTCCTCAAGGTAGAGACCGCCCACGTACACCTTGACCATGTACTTGGAGCGAATTCCCATGCCATTGAGCACCAGCGTTTTGCCTGCGACCTGTTGTGTGTCGGGCAGCGTAACCCCCGCCAGCTCGGCGGCATTCACGTTAAAGGTTGCTGCACTTACAAAGAGAAGGACTGCGAGCGAGCGGGCAAGCTTCCGCATAAAAACTCCATCAAAGCAGGATGCGAACAAGGTAGCACAAGGAGAGTAATCTGAGACCTGATTACTTTCCATGCGCTACCGCGGACGCATAGCTCCCTCACCCACTGGACTTCTTCACGTCGGCCATGCCTGCACCTTCTGGACCGCCTATCAGCGCTCCGTGGCCAGTGGTGGGACGCTTGTGTTTCGCAACGAAGACCTCGACCCCCAGCGCTCGAAGGCTGATTTCGCCACCGCGATGCTCGAAGATTTGCGGTGGCTTGGCATCGCGTGGCAAGAAGGACCGGACGTCGGCGGGCCGTTCGCGCCTTACGAACAGAGCCTGCGTCGCAGCTTTTATCTCGACGCTTGGCGCAAGTTGCGTGATGGCGGATTTATCTATCCCTGCACCTGCTCGCGCAAAGACCTCGCGCTGGCCGCAGCGGCTCCGAACGAGGGGGACGATGAGCCGATGTATCCCGGCCGATGCCGCGAACGAATCGGCGAGGCCCGCAACTATGAAACCCCAGCCGGCGTGAACTGGCGGTTTCGGGTGCCGGACGGCGAGGCGGTCTGCTTTGACGACGGAAGGCAGGGCAAGCAAAGCTATGTTGCTGGAACCGACTTTGGCGACTTCGTAGTGTGGCGGCGCGACGATGTCCCGGCGTATCAGCTCGCCGTGGTTGTAGACGACCAGGCCATGCAGATAACCGAAGTGGTGCGTGGAGCCGATCTGCTGAAGTCCACGGCGCGCCAGTTGCTACTGCTTCGGGCGCTCGGCTATCGCGTGCCCGCCTACTATCACTGCGATCTGGTGCGGGACGAAGCCGGAGTTCGGCTGGCCAAGCGCCACGACGCGCTCAGCCTGCGAGCGCTGCGCGAAAAAGGAATGTCGCCAGGGGAAGTTCTCGCCTTGTGCAGCGCATCGGCGAGATAGCCTTGGATTTCACCACCGAGGACACGGAGGCCACCGAGAGTGCCCATCTTTCTCTTTCTTCTCCGTGTCCTCCGTGCCCTCCGTGGTGAATTCTTAAATCCCGTTGCGCAATCGGCATAGACGCGGTATCGTCCACCCAAAACCCAACGGAGGCATTTGATGCGGGTTAATTGGGCGGCGGTAGGGGTGTCGGGAGCTGCGTATTGGCTATTGCAGGCAGGATGGTTCAAGGCCTTCTCGCCACAATGGATGGCCGGCCTTCGCATGAGCCAGGAAGAGTTGGCGTACTACCAGGCGCATCCCAACTTCATTCCCTACCTGATCGCGCTGGTCTGCAACCTGATATTAGCTTTCATTATTGCCCGAGTGCTTGCATTGGGCGGGGTTTGGGGTCTCATTCGCGGCTTTCGCATCGGACTGCTGGTGGGACTGGTTGCAGCCCTAGCCATGCTGACCGAGATGCACTTCGAAATGAAGCCGTGGCCAGCCATTGTTGTCTCCGCCGGAGCTCCCGTAGCCGGCTGCGCCTTAATGGGAATGATTCTCGGCGCATGGAAGCCTAAGTCGGCGGTTGCCGAAACCGTCGTGAGCGATTCGTAGCTGACTGGGAGATCGCCACATGCAGGTCCACTTTAAAGTCGCAGACGCTCTCAGGCAGCTGCCCACGCCAGAGGGTAAGCGCTTTATAGAACTTGTTTAAACACGGAACCCTAAGCGTCGAGCTGTACGCTCCGCGCGGCATCGATCCCCAGACGCCGCACGCACGCGACGAGATCTACGTCATCGCCAGCGGAACCGGAACCTTTCGCCACGCTCAAGACGAAGACGTCACCTTCGGCCCGGGAGATGTGTTCTTCGTAGCCGCCGGAGTGGAGCACCGCTTTAAGGACTTCAGCGATGACCTCGCCGCCTGGGTGTTCTTCTACGGTCCAGACGGCGGAGAGAAGACGTAAGAATTCACCACGGAGGCACGGAGAACACAGAATGAAGACAAAGGGATCAACTCTGTTCCGTGGCCTATCGAAACTACCGACTAGTGAGAAAGGTCGGTGTCCCAGCATCTTAGGTATCTAAACCTCCGTGTCCTCCGTGTCCTCCGTGCCCTCCGTGGTGAAGACTTGCTGTTGCCCAACTTGCCTGTTTCCGTCGCGTCCAGTTATTGTTGCCTCTGCGACGTATGGCGAACAAGAAAAGCACCCCGCCCAGTGCTCGGACCGAGAAGCCGTCCGCGGTTCCTCTAGCTCCAGCAAAAGGCACTCCGAATACTCCGGCAGCCATCGAGCAAGCCGACGGCTCGCCCAAGCCAACCAGAACGGCTGTCCCGTCAGGGAATGGATCCCCGCCCGTATCCTCGCTGCGAACCTACGAGATTCCCGACTATCGCCTGGAGCGCCCTGAATTTCGCGTTTATCTCAGCGGCGAAGGCACGAACTGCGAATACCGCATGGAAGGCGACCTGAGCGCTGCGGCACCTCCGATTCGCGAGTCGAAATACCTCTCGCGCGAGCAGACCATCGCCATCTATCGCTGGATGCTGCTGAACCGCCGCATGGAATCGGCGCTGGAGAGCCTCTACAAGCAGAGCAAGGTGGTCGGCGGCGTGTACTTCGGGCTGGGGCAGGAAGGTTGCTCGTGCGCCTCCGCCTTTGCGCTCGGGCCGGATGATTGGCTCGGGCCGATGATCCGCAACCAGGGTGCAATGCTGGTGCGCGGCTTCAGCGCGCGTGACATCATGCGGCAGTACATGGCGAAAGGCGATTCGCCCACGTTTGGCCGCGATGCGTCATCGCATTTCGGCGACTTTGAGCAGCGTAACGTGTGCGCGCCGATTTCCATGCTGGGCGAGTTGATCGGCGTAATGACCGGCGTTTGTCTGGGCGCGCGGTTGCAAGGCAAGAACGTGGTTGGGCTTACCTACATCGGCGACGGCGGCCAATCGACCGGCGTCACCTACGAGAGCCTGAATTTTGCTGCGGTGCAGAAGCTCGGGCTGGTGCTCGTCGTTGAGAACAATCTGTGGGGATACTCCACACCCAGCGACATGCAGTTCTGCGTAAAAGATCTGGCGGAACGTGCCATTGCCTACGGCATTCCCGGCGTGATCGTCGATGGAACGGATCCCTGCCAGGTGTACGACGCCACTCACGAAGCCTGCGAGCGCGCCCGTCGCGGCGAAGGACCGACCCTGATCGAAGCCAAGATGATGCGCATGAAGGGTCATGCCATCCACGATGCAGCGCAGTACGTTCCGGCAAAGCTGTTTGAGTACTGGAAGGCACGCGATCCGATTGCGCGGTTGGAGAACTATCTGGTCAACGAGAAGAAGTGGCTGAGCGCGGCAGAGAACGACCAGCTGATTGCAGGCGTGGAGCGTGAGCTTGAGACTGATCGCGATGCGGCGGTTGCGTCACCCATGCCTGATCCGGAGACCGACAAGACCCATCAGGGCGTGTATTGCGACGATACTTGCCACCACATTCGTCCCAAGTATGGGCCAGTGACGGCGAAATTGCGGGATGTGCAGTCTCCTGCAAAAGCAGACGAAGCCGCGGTGCATTTGAAGTGAGATGAACTAGCGGTAAACGTCTTTGCGATGGCCGATCTTGACCACAAGGATGAGTAATCGGTCGTCCTCAATCTGGTAAATAACGCGATAACTGCCGACGCGGATTCGCCAGAGGTTGAGTTCAGCGACGAGCTTTTTTGCGCCTGTGGGCCGAGGTTGATTGGCCAGCGCATCGATCGCGCGTTCAATCCGCCTTCGCTCCAGATGCGGCAGATTGTTGTAGGCTTTGAGCGCTGAAGGACGGAAGTCGATCTGATAGGGCAAACCTATTACGCTTTCATGCCCTTCTTAATTTGGGACCACGGTATGCGACCTTTTTCTTTTAGCGCCCTGCGAGCGTCTTCGATATCGACAAGATCTTCCATGTGTTCGAGCAGCTTGAGGTCCTCGATGGGAATGATCGCCGCACGGGCTTGCTTCTGCGATGAACGATTGTGCGCTCGCCGCGTATTCGGCGCGGCTTACAATATCAGCGAATTGTGCTCTGGCTGTACTCGCGGTGTATTTCGACATCTTGTACAAATGGTACGTTAGTTACAATTGGTTCAGCAAGCCCGAATTTCAGCATAAATAACCATGCCACCTGTCACTTATCTTGAAGCTATCCGCCAGGGAATCTGGGAAGAGATGGAGCGCGACCCGGCCGTGTTCTGTATCGGCGAAGACATCGGCGTTTACGGCGGCGCCTTCAAAGTCACCGAGGGCCTGATCGACCGTTTCGGCCCCGAGCGCGTCGTCGATACTCCGATCTCCGAAATGGCCATCGTGAATGCCGCCTTCGGCGCAGCGCTCACCGGAATGCGGCCCGTCGCCGAGTTCCAGTTCATGGACTTCATCAGTTGCGCCTTCAACCAGATCAACAACCTGCTGGCCAAGGCGCACTTCCGCTGGGGCGCGCCGGTGCCGGTCGTGTTGCGCGGTCCGTCCGGCGGCGGAGTTCACGGCGGCCCGTTTCATTCGCAAAATCCTGAGACCTACTTCGCGCATACCCCAGGGCTGAAAGTGATTTGTCCCGCCAGCGCCTACGACGCCAAGGGACTGATCAAGTCGGCGATTCGCGACAACAATCCCGTGCTGTTCTTCGAGCACAAGTTTTTGTACCGGCGCATCAAGGAAGAGCTGCCGTCCGAGGACTACACGGTTCCCATCGGCAAAGCGCGGGTGGTGCGCCAAGGCGGCGACATGAGCGTCATCACCTACGCAGCGATGGTTTACGTTGCGCTCGAGGCCGCCGACATCCTCGCCAAAGAAGGAATCGAGCTGGAGGTGGTTGACCTTCGCACTGTGCTGCCGCTCGACCGCGACGCCATCCGCAGCACGGTCGAGAAAACCAATCGCGTGATTGTGCTGCACGAAGACACCAAGACGGGCGGCATCGCAGGAGAAGTTTCGGCGATTATTAACGAAGAATGCTTCGACGCGCTCGACGCTCCGATCGTACGCATCGCCTCCGCCGACTCGCCGGTACCGTTTTCGCCGCCATTGGAAGAGGCGTTCCTGCCTAAAGTGGCGGATGTGGTACGGGAAGCAAGGCGGCTACTCAGCTACTAGGCGCTCAACCTGTCGGGGAATGCCAGGTTCAGCACCAAAACAGCATAAATCGATGGCAAATCGCCGGAAAATCGGGCTGCTGCCCATGTTCTGGCATGACTTAAATTCATGGATGCCGAATTATCCATGACTTTAAGGAATGACTGGTTCGCTGCAAATAAGCTCGAAAGTCTGCCGTTTTCGTGGAACTTGTGGACTTTCTATCCCGCAATGTAGGGTATTTGAATCGGCTGTGCCGTGTATAGAGGGTAAGGAGAGAGATGCGGGGATTCATTCTGGGAGTGATCATTACTTTGCTGGTGGTATTCGGCGGCGCTTATTTCTACGCCACAACCGGGCACTTCGATACCCGCGCGGTGGGACCTACGCCGAGCACCTTCGAACGGAAGACCGCCAACCACTCAGTCGACGAATGGGTGGAGGCCCACGCGCCCAATCAACCCAACCCGTTCCAGCCGACGACGGCGAACCTGCTGGCTGGGCAAAAGGTGTATGACGACAACTGCGCCTTCTGCCATGGGAGTCTGAAGCAGCCAATTTCGCCCATGCGGAAAAATTTCTATCCGTCGGTGCCGCAGTTGATGTCGCGCACACCCGACGATCCCGACAACGAATTTTTCTATGTGGTGAAGTACGGCATCCGTTTCACGGGAATGCCCGGCTGGGACGGCCAGCTCTCCGACGACGATATTTGGAAAGCGGTGCTGTTCATCAAGAACTCGGACAAGGTAAAGAACCAGGGGCAGCAGCAGAATCCGCAGGGCATTCAGAACATGGATAATTCGAAGATTAATAGCGTAGCTGCCAGCTTTCAGCCATCAGCTCTGAGGATGGGCATCAGGTGTCAGGCTTCAGGTCTCAGAAAGAGCATTCGGTTAGGCATCATTCTCACCGAGACCCGGTGCTCCGTTTTAGCTGATAGCTGGCGGCTGACAGCTCTTCTTACTCGTACGCCAGGGCGTCGATCGGATCTTTCTGTGCCGCCTTCAATGCGGGATAGAGCGCTCCCAGCAGCGAGCCAATAATTGCAATAACCGTCGCGCGTATCAGCCAGGAGCTGGTAATCATCAGCGGCAGCGTTTGGAAGTGCGCTTTCAATGCGCTCTTCGCCGCAAAGCTGATGGCGATACCCAGGATCACTCCGCCAACCGCGATCAGCAGGGTTTCCCGCAAGATTGCGCCGACGATGTAGAGTTTGCCTGCGCCCAGTGACTTCAGTATCCCGATCTCGCGCGTCCGCTCCATCACGGCGGCGTACATGGCCTGGAAAATGACGATGAAGCCGATGATCATGGCGATCCCGATGACAACGCGGATGACGGTGTTCAGGCCGGGAACGCCGCTGGAAGTCATCAGGCTTAGATACTCCTTCACCGAATGCACCCCGTACTGCGCCATGCCGGGAATGTCTTTGATTTCCTTCACCACTTCGTCGGCGTTGTTGGGATTGTCGAGCTTGACGTAAAAGATTGACGCCTTGCCCTGGGCGCCGACGATATCTTGCAGCGTCTGCATGGGAACGAACTGGCGCGCGCCACGCCCGTGTTCCACGATGCCGGTGACGGTGAACTCGTGATTCAGCACTTCGACTTTGTCACCCACTTTGCGGTGCTTCGACCCGGCTTCCAGATCGTCGATGATCATCGAGTACGGCCCTTGGAACGGGCCTCCGCTAAGATAGGTGAGCGGGCCTCCGACGGCCTCAAACGATTGCAGGTCGATACCGTCGATGACCTGAACATTGCCGGCAGTGGAAAGCTTCGCTACCACCGGAGCTACCGCGGTTACGTGGGGAAGCTGGCGAATTTTGTCGGCCACCTTTTGCGACACGGGAGCACCGCTGATACCCATGAACAGCGAGGCGCCGGGCGGCTGCACCAGGACATCGGCACCCACGCCCGCCTGGCGGCTACTGCTGTCGTTGAGCATGCCCAGCATGATGCCGACAATCAGCAGAATCAGCGTGACCTCGACTGCAACCGCAAAGATGCTGATAATGGCGCGAATCGGCCGGTGCACCAGGTTGGCTAAAATCATTTTGTTCATAAGCGCAATCTTCGATTCTATAGGATGGTCCAGCTGTCTCAGGAGTTACGCACGGCTTTGCGCAGCGCTGCCGTTCTGCCGCGCGAGTTTTACAATCGCGACCCGGTGACGGTGGGGCGAGAGCTGCTGGGCAAATTGCTGATTCGACGCGAAGGCCGCAAGCTGCTGGCGGGACGCATCGTGGAAGACGAGGCCTATCTTGGCGCCACTGATCCTGCGGCGCACGGGTACTCGGGGATGACTCCGCGCAACGCGGTGCTGTTTGGGCCGCCGGGCTACGCTTACGTCTATTTCATCTACGGCAATCACTACTGCCTGAATGTCTCGTGCATGCCGGAAGGAGTTGGTGAGGGCGTGCTGCTGCGCGCCATGGAGCCCGTTGCGGGTCTGGTAGAAATGGCTGAGGCGAGAGGATTCGATATTCCCACCCTGCCGCCAACCCCGGGCGCCAGGATGGGGCACCCAGAGTCGTTCTGGCGTCCATCCCAGTTACGTTTGATATCCAGCGGACCGGGACGAATGGCGGAAGCGATGGACATCACGCGAGAGCGCGACAATGGGAAAGACATCACATCGCGCAGATCAGATTTGTATTTCGCGGATGACGGTTATCGCCCGGAGAAGATAGTGGCGACTCCACGTATTGGCATCAAGAAGGCGGTGGACGAGCCGCTGCGGTTCATCGTGGCGGGAAATTTGTATGTGTCGGGGAAGCGGGTGAGACTTTAGTCAAGACCGTCCCCGAAGGCCCAGCCTCCGGTTGAGGCACCGTTAGCAACCGGCGACTCGACTTAGTGATGGGAAAAATCTACGCCGATTGCAACTAACCACGCAACCACGAATAGAACCCACGATAACCTTCCTTTCTGTTCTTTGCGTCGTAAGATCATGACGCCCCAAACGACATCGGCAAGAAAGAAGACCCCAAGCACCGGCAGCGCCAGAGCCCAGACGAAGGGCTCTCCTGTGACAGGAACCGTCCCATGCTCCTGCGGTATCCTCCAGCCGCGAGATGCAAGCACGAGGTAAACTGTGATCCCAACCGCGTTAGCAAGCATGATCGTGGCATCCAGGGGGCTCACCGATCTACCCGGGCGATCTAGGGATGTGATTGACAGGTGTACGCCGCCTTTCCGGAAGCTAAATCGAAGCCCAAATTTCTAAGACTGCGCCTGTTGATCCGTCGCCCCACTTGAGGAATAGAACGCTACTCCGGATCGTGCCAGCCACCAATATCGGCTGCCAGTTCGCGGGCGTCGGGCGGGCCCCAGGTTCCCGGCTCATACGTTTCCACCGGGCAGCAGTCCCCCAGGATGGGATCGACGATAGCCCACGCTGCTTCGACCGCGTCCTGCCGGACAAACAGCTCAGGATCGCCTTTCATGGCGTCGGTCAGCAGGCGCTCGTAGGCTTCCATTTCGTCGGTGGAGCTGTACTTCACCGCCGAGAGCTCAACCGGCATGGGCACCATGCAGCGGGCCCGGGCGCTTCACGCGGCTGCCAATGTTGATCTCGATGTCGGGGCCCAGGCGGAAGCGGAAATAGTTGCGGCCTTCCGGGCCGCCCTTCGCCAGCGGAGGCTTGCGCAGCTTGATGTAGACCTCCGTCGCCGTCGTGGGCAGCCGCTTACCGGCGCGGATAAGGAAAGGCACGCCTGACCAGCGCCAGGAGTCTACCTCCAGCCGCAGCGCGGCAAAGGTTTCGATGTCGGAGTGGGGATTCACCCCCGGCTCGTCACGATAGCCGCGGAATTGTCCGCGAATAATATTGGCTGGGCTGAGCGGCGGAATGCTGCGGAAGACCTTCACCTGCTCGTCACGTACCGAGTCGACATACATGCTGGTGGGCGGTTCCATGGCGAGGAACGCCACCACCTGCAGCATGTGGTTCTGCACCACGTCGCGAATGGCGCCCGCCTCTTCGTAAAACTTGCCGCGGCCTTCGACGCCAAACGATTCGGCCATCGTAATCTGCACGCTGTGTACGTAATTGCGGTTCCAGATGGGCTCGAGGAAGCTGTTGGCGAAGCGGAAGATCAACAGGTTCTCCACCGCTTCCTTGCCCAGGTAATGGTCGATGCGATAGATGTTCTCTTCAGGAAACACCTGGTGCAGGGTTTCGTTCAGCTTGCGGGCGCTCAGCAGGTCACGGCCAAACGGCTTCTCCAGAATCACGCGCGCATTTTTGGCCGCACCCGACTTCCCCAATCCCTGTACAACAATCGAAAACATGCTGGGCGGAATCGCCAGGTAATGGGTGGGAAGCTGAGCGTCGCCTAGCTGAGTGCGTATCTGCTGATAGGTTTTCTCGTCCTTGTAATCGCCATCGATGTACTGCAACAGCTCGCAGAGCCGCTGGAAGGCTTCATCTTCAACCGCCGCCGCCGTACTTGGCGATGCTGTCTTTGGCGCGCTCGCGCAGCTGCTCCAGCGTCCAGCCGGATTTCGCAACGCCGATTACGGGTACATCGAGAGCGTTGCGCCTCACCATCTCATAAAGCGAAGGAAAGATCTTTTTGTAAGCAAGGTCTCCGGTGGCGCCGAAGAAAACCAATGCGTCTGATGCTTGATGCGTCGTCATGCAGTCCCCTGATACGGCTCGCGATGCTCGGGCAACAGTGTATCTGTAGGGCTAGCCTCGTGGGTAGTGCGGGAGGGCGCGGATGAATGGCGGGTTACAAAAGAAAGCTGCCAGCCACCAGCTCTCAGCTGCCAGCTAAAGCAAAAGCGACGATTCGCGAACGGCTGCCATCGTCAGATCGAATGTTTGGCTTGCGGCTGGGAGCTGGTAGCTGCGGCGAAGCTTCGTTTCATTTACGATAACCCTGACCATGTCTTCTCCTTCGCCGCTAGAGCACACCAGCCAACAGGTGCTGGAATTCAACGACTTTCGCCAGCTGCTTGCGGCTTATACGGCGTCTCCGCTGGGGCGTGAGCGAGTGCTGACCTTGGCGCCCTCGCAGGATAGAGCCTGGATCGAGCAGCAACAGCAGCTCACCGAAGAATTACGGGGATACCTTCGCAGCGGCGCCAGCTTCGACTTTCACGGCCTGCTTGACCCCGGTCAGCTCATCGACAAGTCGCGCATCCGCGGAGCGGTGCTGGAACTGAGCGAGATTCGCGACATCCTGCTGCTGGCCGATCGCGCTTCCGAGTGGCGCGAGATCGCCTTGCATCCCACGGTGCAGGTGCAGGAAAACTGGCAGGAAGTGACCTTGCTTTCGCAGCAGCTATCCGATTTCGCTCCGCTACTGAAGTATTTCGGCAACAAGATCTTGCCCGATGGCACGCTGGACGACCGCGCGTCTCCGGCGCTGGCCCGCATTCGCCGCGAAATCGAGAAGCAGAAGCGAAGCATTCAGGAATCTCTGCGCTCGTACCTGCGGCGGCTCTCCGAAGGCGGCGCGGTACAGGATGAACTGATCACTATTCGCGGGGACCGCTTCGTCATCCCGGTGAAGACCGAGCAGCGGCGGCGGGTGCAGGGCGTGGCCCATGGCGCCTCTTCCAGCGGGCAAACCGTGTTCATGGAGCCGCTGGAGACCATCGAACAGAACAACGAGTTGGTGCGCCTGCTGGAAGATGAACTGGCGGAGATCCATCGAATTCTGCTGGAGATGACCGGCCACATAGGCGAATACGCCGATTCGCTCGCAGCCGCGGTCGACATCCTGGGCGAATTGGAGCTTCAGTTCGCTAAAGCGCGGTTCGCGCAAGACTACAACTGCGTCGCGGTGCGATTCCTCGCGGGGGACGGCGAGACCAGCGCGCCAGGGAAACAGCCGACCGGCGACTCGCTGGTGGTACGCAAAGCTCGCCATCCGCTGCTGGAGCGGACGCTGAAGCCGAAGGGACGGGCAGTCGTTCCAGTCACGGTCGAGATCGATGGACAGCACCGGCAGGTCGTCATCAGCGGGCCAAACACTGGAGGTAAAACGGTTTCGCTGAAGACCATTGGTCTGCTGGCGCTGATGGCGCAGTCCGGTGTACCGATTCCAGCCGAGCGCGCCGAGATGCCAATCCTCGATGGCGTCTTCGCTGACATCGGCGACTATCAATCGATCGAGCAGAACCTGTCGACCTTTTCGGCGCACGTCAGCAACATCAATCGCATTTCGCAGGAAGCAACCGAGCATTCGCTGGTGCTGCTGGACGAGCTTGGCTCGGCCACCGATCCTGAAGAGGGAGCGGCGCTGGCGGTTGCCATTGCCGACTACTTCCGGCGGCGAGGCTGCCTGAGCATCGTCTCGACCCACCACACGGCATTGAAGGTTTATGCGGCCAATACGCAAGGCGTCTTGAATGCCGCAGTAGGGTTCGATGAGCAGACGCTGGCTCCTACGTACGAGCTGCACATCGGCGTGCCTGGCGCGTCGGCCGGCATCAACATCGCGCAGAGGATTGGCCTGAACCCCGAGATCGTGGCCGACGCGCGAACCAAGCTCACCTCGCAGGCACAGGACGTTGGGCGCTTCCTCGACCGTCTGCACTCAGATCTGCGCGAGATCGACAACGAACGTGTGCAGCTGCGGCATCAGGAGCAGGAAATGGCGCGCGAACGCAATCATCTTGCCGCAGAAGGCAAGAAGGAGCAGCGGGAGAAGATTCGCGAGCTGGAGAAAAAGCTGGAGAGCGTGCTGCGCGACTTTGAATACCGCGCTCGCGAAACCGTAAACGCCGTTCAAGACCGTGCCCAGGCGCTGAAGCTGTCGAAAGACGCGGAGCGGCGGATTGCCAAGATGCGGCGCGAATTCCGCGAGCAATTCGACTCGACGGTGGTCGCCCACAGCACCGGCTCCGACCAGGGGGACCACCGGGCAGCGCCGCACGTGATACAGCAGGTTTCGGTAGGCGACATGGTGCGGCTCAAGTCTCTGGGCCGCGATGGCAAGGTGTTACGGCACTTCGATGACGACTCGTTCGAAATCGCCGTGGGGCCGATGAAGATGAAGGTCGCGCGCGACGATATTGCCGACGTGGTGATGCGGGTGGGCGGCGATCCGGTTTCAGCCGCGCGGGCTCGCGGCATCAACGTGGCCCTGGCTCGCGAGGACGAGAGTGTTCCCACCGAAATTAACGTCATTGGACAAAACGTGGATGACGCGACTCGCTTGGTAGAGAAGTTCGTGGATCGCGCCTTCCTGGCGGGAGCCATTCGCTTGCGCGTGGTGCACGGCAGCGGCATGGGAATCCTGCGCAAGGCGATCCGTCAGTTCTTGCAGACGCATCCTCACGTGGCCACCGTCTCCGAGCCTCCACAGAATGAAGGCGGCGCGGGGGCGACGGTGGTGGAGCTGAGGGGCTGAAGCTGGCGCTTGGCTCTTAGCTCTGGGCTTTTAGCTTTTGGCCAGAAGGGCACCGACCTTGGGTGCTGTCTGGAGTCAGCCGATTAAGGCGCGCGGGCTTGGCCAAACGCCAAGGGCCAAGAGCCAATAGCGGCTTTATTGCCTCCTTCCCGCCACTTCTCTACACTACCCACAGCGATGAAGAAGATTCGCCAAGTCTTGGGCGGTTATTTTTGGTGGACGTCTCCGCGGGGCAGCGTGCATTACGACGTGATGGTCACGCTGATTCTGGCATTCATCTTCCTCGCGCCGCTGGTTATCAATTTCAACGACAAACCGACGGTCCGCGCCCCGCATCAAACCGAGATCGTTGTCCGGCCCGACGGCAATGGGTTCCTGTACAAGGTTGACGCCGCCGCGGTCAGCGAAGGCACCGACAGCCAGGTTCGCGAATCGCTGTTACGCGTGCTGGAACCGATTTCCGGTGAGATCACCATCGATCACTACCAGGCCGTGCGTGATAACAAGCACAAGGTCATCGCCTACCAGGTGTGGGCGCATCGCTGAGTGCCGGCTGACATTTCGCAGCAACATCAGGCCATTGTGAGTGTTCACCGAAAGACCAACGTTATGAAAACCAGGCTCTCCCTCGTCGTTGCTGTCCTTTTGCTGGCCACCGCCGCCAGCGCGCAAAGCCTTGATGCCATCCTGAATTCGATGGACAAGGCAGCCGCCAACTTCCACACCGCGCAAACCGATTTTGTGTGGGACCAGTACCAGAAGGTCGTCGACGAGCACGATAACCAGAAGGGCACCATGTACTTCCGACGCCAGGGCGACGAAGTGCAGATGGCTGCCGACATCACCTCTCCCGACAAGAAGTACGTGGTTTTCAGCGGTGGCGTGCTAAGCGTCTACGTCCCGACCGCAGAGCAGGTCACTGAGTACAACGCAGGCAAGAACAAGGGCGACTTCGAGACCTTCCTGGTGCTGGGCTTCGGCGGCGCGGGGCATGACCTGCAAAAGCAGTTTGACGTGAAGTATGCCGGCATGGAGCAGGCACAGGGCGTCAACGCGGGCAAGCTGGAACTGACGCCCAAGTCGCAGAAGGTCCACAACATGTTTGCGCTGATCACACTGTGGATCGACCCGGCGCGCGGCGTCAGCGTGCAGCAGAAGTTCGACGAACCTTCGGGAGACTACCGCCTGGCAACGTACAGCAACATCCAGCTGAACAAGAAGATCAACGGCGATGCCTTTAAGCTGAAGACCAACAGCAAGACGAAGTTCGTGAGACCGAATGGGTAAACAAGCTGTCAGCTCTCAGCCGTCAGCTATCAGCTAGAACAAAGCTGGGGGCCGTTAGCACAGAGCAGATCCTCGGTCGCCGCGGCGACCTCGTGATGACAAGTCTTAAATACCTGCCGACAACGCAAAAAAGCCGGACGTGAATCCGGCTTTTTTCATAGCTGAAAGCTGACGGCTGAGAGCTGACGGCCTGTTCTCAAATCCGCATCGGCATCACGACGTAGCGGTACTTGAAACCGTCGTCGGCGCCGTCGTCAGGGCGCATCTGGCCGGCGGACTGGGCGTCCTTGAACTCCAGCCGCACATCGCCTGCGCTTGAGGCCTTCAGGAAGTCGATCAGGTACTCGGAGTTGAAGCCGATGGTCATGGGGTCGGCGGCGTAAGCGGTTTCGATGGAATCTTCCGACTCGCCGGAGTCGGTGGACGACGAGGAAATCTTGATCTCGTTCTTGTCGAGCTTCATCCGAATGGCTCGCGAGCGTTCGTCGGCAAATTGTGCCACGCGCTGCAAGGCCGTGCTCAAGTCAGCCCCATGCACCACGATGGACTTGGTGTTTTCCTTGGGCAGCACGGCTTCGTAATTGGGGAACTGCCCGGTCAACTGGCGTGAGGTCAGCAGCCGCTCTCCGATACGGAAGAACAGCGTCGATTCGTCTTTGGCGAAGTCGATGAAATCCACTTCGTCGACCTTGGCCGACAGCAACGAATACAGCTCGCTCATCGCCTTCTTGGGAATCAGCGTCTTGTTCTCGCCGCTTACGTCGAACTGCTCACCCGTCTTCTCGATATGCGCCAGGCGATGGCCGTCGGTCGCTACCAGCGTAATCGACTCCGGCTTCAACACCATCAGGCCGCCATTTAACGTGTAACGTGACTCTTCGTTGGAAATCGCGAAGATGGTGCGCCCGATCATGCTGCGCAAAGTCTGCGCCGGAACCTTCACTACGCCAGCCGTCGGGAAGGCCGGCAAACCGGGGAAATTTGCCCGCGCCATGCCGACCATCTTGGTGTTGGAGCGGCCAGAGCGGATGTTGACCCAGTGATTCTCCAGCAGCTTGATGGAGATGTCGCCATCGGGCAGCAGTTTGACGTAGTCGTACAGCTTGCGCGCCGGGATGGTGCAGGCGCCTTCCTTCTTGACTTTGGCCGGACACGAGGTGCGCAGGCTGAGGTCGAGGTCGGTGGCTGTGATGGTCAGCCGGTTGTCGGCCGCTTCGAACAGAAAGTTCGACAGGATCGGAATCGTGGTCTTGCGCTCGACGACGCCCTGGGTGGCCGTCAGTTCTCTCAGCAGTTCCAGCTTGCTAACACTGATTTCCATTGCCGTTCCCTGCATCGCTCCCGTAGCTTCGGCAGCCATCATTTTCACCTTTGGCGAGTCGCGGCTTGTGAGCGGCTGATTACGGCAGGTATTTCAGGCGGCTCGAGCGACGCTCAACTCTGCGACTACGACTTTCCTTATACCAAATAAAAATCTAATAAAACAGTAGTAACCGTAGGGCCTCTGAAAAAGTGGAAAATTGCACCGAAACCGCATGAATCAAGGCCCAACCCGCTTACGGACCAGCGGAGAAGCGGCTCGGGAAACCGGGTCCTTCTGTGCTGAACTGGGCCGCCGAATAAATCCTGCCACGATGTTCAGCGTCATCCACAGATCATCCACAGAGGAGGCGAAGGAAAAAGCCGTCCTAAACTGAAAAACCGGGCCGAAGCCCGGTCTCATGCGCCCAGATTCTCAGTGAATTTATTCAGCAGCCTGTTTAAATCTTTGTCGGTCTTGCGCACCTCATCGATTTTCTCAACCGAGTGCAGCACCGTGGTGTGGTGCTTGCCGCCAAACTGGCGCCCAATCTCGGGCAGCGAAGCGTCAGTCAGGTGCTTGGCCAGGTACATGGCAATCTGCCGCGGATACACAATCGCGCGCGAGTTGTTCTTGGCCTTGATCTCGGCCGGCCGCAACCCAAACTGCTCCGAGACGATCTTCTGAATCGAGTCGATGGTGATTTTTTTGGCTTGCGAGTCGATGACGTTCTTCAGGACCTCCTGCGCAGTTTGCAGGTTCAGCTCCCCGCCGGTGAGCGAGAAATAGGCCGTCAGACGGATAAGGGCTCCCTCCAACTCGCGTACGTTGCTGCGGATGTTCGACGCGATGTAAAGCGCAACATCCGTCGGAAGGTGAACCCGCTCCGACTCCGCCTTCTTCTGAAGGATTGCCACCTTGGTTTCAAGATCGGGTGGCTGGATGTCGGCAATCAAACCCCACTCAAAGCGGCTACGCAGCCGGTCTTCGATTTCCGCCAACTCCTTTGGTGGCCGGTCGCTGGCGATGACGATCTGCTTCAGGTTCTCGTGCAGGGCGTTGAAGGTGTGGAAGAACTCTTCCTGAGTGCGCTCCTTGTGAACCAGGAACTGGATATCGTCGACCAGCAGGACGTCCATGTTGCGGTACTTCTCACGGAAACTGGTCATCCGGTTGTACCGCAACGCGTTGATCATCTCGTTGGTGAACTTCTCGCTCGACACATAGCAGATGGACATGTCGGGGTGATGTTTCTTGACCTCGTGGCCGATGGCCTGCATCAGGTGGGTCTTACCCATCCCGACCCCGCCGTACAGGAACAGCGGGTTGTACGCTTTCGAGGGACGTTCTGCGACAGCGCGGGAGGCGGCGTGGGCGAACTGGTTTCCGGCGCCGATAACGAAACCGTCAAACGTATATTTGGGATTCAACTGTGCTGCTCCATCCCAGTCAAAACGCTGCTGTTTGATCACGCCGGGCGTCGGAGCCTCCGGCGCTTCCTCTTCGGCATCGCTCTCGGCTCGCGTCTTCTGCTGTGCGGCGATCTGCTTCTCCTGATCGGTGACGAATTCGACGTCCTGGTATTCCAGGCCGAGATCGTCGATGGCTTCGCTGATCAGGTCTCCCCACTTCTCACCGATATGGCAGAAGTCGGGATTGGGTACACGCACGAACAAAACAGAGCCCTGCGAATGGCTGAAGCGCGTCGGCTTGAGCCAGGTTTCGTAAGAGCTGCGGTTTACTTTTTTTTCCAGTGCGTCAAGCACACGCACCCACGGATTGGGGGACAAGGTTCCTATAGAAGCCATAGCAGCAAAAATCCAAAGGCGAATGGCGCCTCTACCCGATCAAAATAAAGTTCACAGGGGGGCCTAACACACGATGCCACAGCGTGTAGTACCGTTACACATCTCAGGAAATAAAAAGACCAGCCACCCAGAAAAGCTGCTGGGCGTGCAGCGTGCACTCTGTTGAGTGTTGTTTGGTTGCTGTGGCTGCAAGGGATACTAGCACGGAAAAAAAAACTCGCAATAGGTGTATGCACCAGCAGGAATGCAGTGCTGCGAGAGAACGATTGATTTCGGGAAAGTTACTGCACGAAAAATTTATTTTGCACAACGCTGTGAGTGTCGCGCGCGATGTGCAGTCACACGTGATGTTACTTAGAAAATCCAGAGTGGCTGCGTTTCTCGCCGTTCGCACGTGGCCGTGCGCTTTCCGCTGATGTATTCGGGGACGATATGGGAGACGAATTCTGGGCCGCCCGCGCCTTGCCTCAATCCGGCTCCTAACGGTTGGCGCTCAGCCAGGCCCTCTCGGGGAAAAGCGGAAAGCCGGAAGCGGAGAAACGACCGGAATGCACTCGGGTTGCCACCAGGCATCGCCGCCCGTTATACTTTGGGTTTGCCCATAGACATTTGCCCTTAGTGAGGAGCGCAGTAACGAATGCCGAAGCGCACATTCCAACCCAACCGTCGTCGCCGCTCAAAGACGCACGGATTTCGTTCTCGTATGAAGACCAAGAGCGGTCGAGCGGTGTTGTCCCGCCGGCGTGCTAAAGGTCGCAAACGCATTGCCGTAACAGCTGGTTACCGCGATTAAACTGGCGGCGAACAGCCCCATAGCTGGAACCGTACATCAGGAGTCACAGACGCTGGGGACCTCCCGGTACGCCCCAGACGGTGGACGTCGATTGACCGAGGCCGGCCGTAAATTCCCGAAAACGAAGCGCCTATTGCGGCATGCTGACTTTCAGCAGGTGTATCAGCAAGGGCGCCGGCAGTTTACCGGGAACATGACTGTATTTTTCCTTCGCCGGGGAACCGGTGGCACGGATGAGTCCGGCTCATTGCGAGTGGGCCTCACTGTGGGAAAAGTGTTGGGGAACGCCGTCGAGCGGAACCGAATCAAGCGCCGGATGCGCGACGCGGTCCGGTTGTCGTGGCCACAGGAACACGCCGTGATCGACGTGGTGTTCAATCCCCGGAAGTCGGTTTTGCAGTTGCCCATTGGCGAATTGCGCGCCGAGGTCGGACGCGGCCTGAAGCTGGCAGTACAGCGGGCGCGGGAGGCGAAGACTCAGGAGTCGTGAAGCGAACCTTGCTAGCGATGTTGTCTGCCTACAAGCGCTGGATTTCTCCGGCGCTGCCGGTCGCTTGCCGATTTGTGCCCACCTGCTCCGAGTACGCCATGGAGGCGGTGGAGCGGCATGGCGCAGGGCGCGGCAGTTTGCTGGCCGCCTGGCGGCTGTTGCACTGCCATCCGTTTTGTCGCGGTGGGCACGACCCGGTTCCGCAGCGGTTCCGGGAGAGTAAGCCGAGACTAAGTATTGGCTGTCATCCTGAGCGAGGAGCGTAACGACGAGTCGAAGGACCGCTATCGCCGGCAGAGATTTTCGGGCATATAGGGGTCCTTCGACTACGCTGTTCGCCTACGGCGAATCGCTCCGCTCAGGATGACAACGAAACACAAATTTCAATAGTCGACTAACGAACGGACCAAACTTGCCCGAGTATCACAACCCACAACAGGAGCCCGGCGGCGGCGGCGGACAAAGCCGCATGACGCTGGTTCTGGTGGTCACGTTTGCCCTGATTCTGGTCGGGCAATTCCTGCTCATCAAGAACAAGGCGAAGAATCCACCGCCTAATCCTTCCTCGCCTGCTGCCACCGAGCAAAGTTCCACCGCTGGTGCAGCCGCCGCGGCGCAGCCCGAGCAAGCAGCGGACGCCCAGAAGCCAGCCGAAGCTCCCGCCTTATCGGGCGAGCGCAAAGCTGCTACCGGCGAAGTCGAAACGGTTGTGGAGAACGATTTCTATCGCATCGTCTTCACCAACAAGGGCGCGCAAGCCAAGTCGTGGGTGCTGAAGAAATTTAAGAACGAGCAGGGCCAGCCGCTGGACCTGGTCAATTCGGCCGCCGTGCAGTACGGGCTGCCGTTGGCGCTCTACACTTACGACGAGAAGCTACGTGACCAGCTCAATTCCGCCCTGTACGTCGGCAACGGCGAAACGGCGATCGCTGCCCCTGGCGAGCTGACCTACGAATACTCCGACGGCGGAGTAACCGTTCGCAAGACCTTCCTTTTCGACGAAACCTACGTCTTGCACGTTGAAGTCTCTGTAACTCAGAACGGCAAGGCGGTCGAGGCGCTTCCCACCTGGCCCGCCGCATTTGGAGACCAGGCGACCGGCCCGTCCTACGCCTCTTCGCGCGTGGAGTACGAGGCTGAAGGCAAAGTGACACGACTGGAAGCCAAGAAGGTCAGCGGAGGTAACACCGTTCCCGGACCTTTGAGCTGGGCGGGCGTGCAGGACCAGTATTTCGCCGCGATCTTCCTGCCCGATTTGCCACGCACGGCGACGCTGGTGAGCCTGCATCACCAGATCAAGGTGCCGAAAGATCCGGAGCATCCCGATCCCGAGAAAGTCGACACCTACCAGGTGCTGGGCGCAGCCGTGGGCAACCCCACCGGCGTCACCAGCGAGCGGATGTTCGTCGGTCCCAAGGCGGTCGATGTTCTGGAGTCGGTGCAGGCGCGCCTGGATGACGGCAAGCCGGGTGGCCCCGACCTGCGGCACGTAGTTGATTTCGGGTATTTCAGTTTCTTCGCCCGTCCGTTGTTCCAGTGGCTTAAGTGGACTTACCACCACATGATCCACAACTGGGGATGGTCGATCATCATTCTGACCGTCATCATTAACATCGCGCTGTTGCCGCTGCGCATCACCAGCCAGAAGTCGGCGCTGAAGATGCAAAAGCTGCAGCCGCAGATGAAGGCGATTCAGGCGAGGTATAAGAACATCCCGATGCGCGATCCCAAGCGCGCCGAGATGAACGCCGAGATCTCTGAGCTTTACAAGAAGGAAGGGGTAAATCCGGCCGGCGGCTGTTTACCGCTGCTGATCCAGTTGCCCTTCCTGTGGGCGTTTTACTCCATGCTGGGGAACGCTATTGAACTCAGGCATGCCCAGTTTCTTTGGATCCACGACTTATCGTCGCCCGACAAGCTGTACATTTTGCCGGTGCTCATTGTGGTGAGCACATTCTGGATGCAGAAGCTGACCCCCAGTGCAGGCATGGATCCTGCCCAGCAGAAGATGATGACCCTGATGATGCCGGCCATGCTCGGCTTCTTCAGTTGGTCGCTGCCCTCGGGCTTGAGTCTGTACTGGACGATGGGCAACGCAATCGCCATCATTCAGCAGTCAGTCATGAATCGTACCGGGCTGGGCAAAGAGATGCGCGCCGAGGCGGAGAAGCGTGCCCGCAAGAGCGCTAAGTGAGCGAACATATGCCAATTCAGGACAAGGTCGCTGCGGCTCGAAAAATCAGTGAACTGCTGAACGGAATCATCAAACATGGCGACTTTCGCCTGAAGTACAAGATCATGGTCGATCCACCGGCCGTCGATCCTGATGATTCTGGGAACCCCGTTATCCTCGTCGACCTCAGCGGAGCTGACAGTTCGCTGCTGCTGGAGCGTGGCGCCGAATTGCTGCGCGCCATCGAACAGGTCGCTCTCGAGATGCTGCGGCTTTCCACCGAAGAGCACGACCTGGTGCTGTTCGATTGCCAGAATTTCCGCACGGCTCGCAAGAAAGAACTGCGCATGGCATCGGAAGTTGCCGCCGAGCAGGTTCGCCGCACCGGCATCCCTTACGCCTTCGCGCCCATGGCGTCGCGCGAGCGCCGCCTGGTGCATCTCGCGCTGCGCAGCGCTACCGACCTTCGCACCGAAAGCGCAGGAGAAGCGCTGCAAAGGTATGTCGTGGTCTATCCCAAAGACTACAACGGCAAGCCTCCGGCACCGGCGGTAAGCCGTCGGCGGTAGCACTCATCAGCTACTGTCATCCTGAGTGGAGCGACTCGCCAAAAGGCGAAGGGCCAGTCGAAAGACCCTATATACGCGAAACTCTATAGGGATCCGTGAGCCTACGGCGCCTACAACCGCTAGCCTTTCGCTCACATCCGACAAAACACATGGCGATTTTCGACAGCCGGACAGCGCGCGCGCTGGCGACGATTCTTGTCTTCGTTGTCGCCGCCTGGTTCGTTTACGTGGTGCGCAGCACGCTCGTGCTGGTGCTCTTTTCCGTCTTTTTTGCCTACCTGCTTGAGCCCATCGTACTTCGCATTGAACATTCTCCCCTGGGACGCAATTCGCGTCCGCTGGCGATTCTGGAGACTTACGTCATCTGTGGCGGCGTTATCACTCTATTGTTGTTCATCTCCGGTGCGCGAATCGCCGAGGATATGCGTCAGCTAATCCAGTCCATGCCCAGCCTGCTGGACCGGGTGGCGAGCGGCAAGATCGTCTGGCAACTGGGCAGTAGACACGGCTGGAGCTACGAGACGCAAGCCCACATCGAGCAGTTCATCGCCAGTCATCGCGACGCGATCGAGAATTTCACCAGCCAGATCGGGGCCAACATCGCCGGGTCGCTTCAGCACGCACTCTGGTTCCTGCTGATTCCCATCCTCGCCGTATTCTTTCTCAAGGATGGTCGCAAGCTATCGGAAGCCACAATCCACGCCCTGAACCGCCGCGCGCAGCGACGTTTCCTGCGCGATGTTATCCAGGACCTCGATGAGATGCTCGCCTCGTTCATCGGCGCGCAGCTGATTCTTGCCGGAGCGGCAACCCTGGTTTTAACCAGCTTTTTTTGGCTGATGCATCTCCCTTACGGATTGGCATTGGGAGTCACGGCCGGATTTCTGGAATTTATCCCCGTGGTAGGTCCGCTGGTCGCCGCCGCGTTGGTGCTTGGAGTTGGATTTCTTGATGCCTTCCCTCACTTGCTCTGGATCGCTGTGTTCTTAGGCTTGTGGCGGTTGGTTCAGGACTATGTCATCTCGCCGCGCGTGATGGGCAACAAGGTCGAACTGCATCCCATGGCCGCAATCGTCGCCGTGCTGATGGGGAACGAGATCGCCGGCGTCATCGGCGTATACCTCTCTATACCGGTGGCGGCAACGCTGCGCATCCTGTGGGTGCGCTGGCAACACACTCGTGCGATGGAACCTAACCTTCACAGCACCGAGACATCGCCGGAGCCGCGAATCGCGGCGTGAGCAACCCCTAGAGCTGGGCCACGGGTTTAGACGGATTGTCACGGATCATCTTGAAACTGTTATCAAGGAGCATCCGCTTGAACTGGGGCCGACTCCCGAAATCCGTGTTCATCCGCGATGATCCGTGGTTCGAAAGCTCTTTCCTCTTTTCCGGTTCACCACCCGCACCCCCGCCCGCCAGTGCTCGTCCAACTGTACAAGCTGCCATTCGATCTGCGGTGACAGGTATTTCAGCAGGACGCTGGTTGCCGGATGTGTGCGCAGCACAGGTGTGACCAGGTAGAGGAGCGGCGGTGCGTCCGACACTTCGCACCCGGCAAAATAGCCGTTACGCGCGAAGCCGCCATTCTGCTGGTGCCAGCGCACGCGGGCCCAGTAATCCAGGCCTTGAATCGCAAGATGAAGGTCATCATCGGCCTTCAACTCAAGGATGGCGAGGCGGCCATCAATGGTTACGCTCAGGACATCGAGCATGGCACGGTCAGACGCGGTAAAAGCAGGCACCTGCGAGTACACATGTTTGGGATCCAGACGTTCATCAATCGAACGCACATCGCGCGTGATGAGCGACTCCAGCCAGCGCTCGGGACAGAGACGATAGAGAGGATCGCCGTGAGCGCCGGCAGGATGGCGGCTGGTAGTGAGCCGTTCAATCAACTTGTTAAACAACTCTTGGCTGGAGTCGTCGAGTGTGTACTCCGCCGGCCCCATTCCAAAAACAACGGTTTCGGTATTGCGAAACGATCCCGCAACTGGCGCCAGCCGAGCCCGCGCAAACTCCAGTCCATACAGCCGGAAGACGATTTCTGATGGCGACTGGATGCTCACGTCCGAGTACGGCACCAGCCCGCGAATGTGCGTAATCGAGGCGGCGAAGCGCTCGCGTGTTGTGTGCGGGTCGACGGCGCGAACCAGGCGTGTGGCCAGGTTCCCGTGATCACGAAAATCGACTTCCTCGCAGGTATCAACCCCTTCCCCAACCTGGTAGAGCTGCCACTTGACGGCGCTCTGATCGAGATGTGCCATGCGCTGGCTGACGATCTCGCCTCGTCCATGCGGCACAAAAAGCCTGAGTCCCTCAATGTGGTACCGCTCGGCACGCTGCCGGTGATAGTCCAGCCAGAGGATGCCGAACGTCAGCGCGGCATCGACCGAGGCCTGGCTCTCTTCACCATTTACACCCAGAACTGCAAATGCAGATTGCCCGGTACGAACGACGGCTCGGGTGTAGACGGGACTGAACGAATGTTCCAGGTCAGCTTTGGCACTTACGGACTCGATCTTCGCGCCGGGGTATTCGCGCTCCAGCAGACGAACCAGCAGCTTTTGATATTGGGCGCGAGTGGCACGCTGTGCGCTGGCGCTGCGCTGTCCTGCATCGGCCGCGATTTCAATGGTCTCGGGTTTCGATTGTCCGAAGCGCAGCGCGGACAAACGCAGCATGCGTGGCTTGGCTTCGAGGTCGAGCACGCGCCGCACGATGTTCCGCTCTTCCGACCAAACATGCAGTACGCACTTGCCCTCGCCGGACACCGAATACCGGGCAGTACTGAAATCAAACAGCACATCGCCGTTTTCAATCAGCACGGCATGCGGCGCTTCGAGCAGAAACGTTTCTAAGGCGCGAGCGAGTGCCTCGGCGGTGAGGGAGGAGTTGAGCATGTCCGCATCCCAAGCCTAGCCAAGCCGGGTGCACGCATGCTGCTATACCCCGCACAGGCCTGTGTGATAATCAAACATCGGGTCCGTGCCGGTGCCGCGGCAAGCGCTCAAGGCAGGTGCTTTAACCACGATGTTCACGGATCTGCACGGATTTTGCTTCGCTTTCCGAATCCGTGTTAATCCGCGTAAATCCGCGGCTCGCTTCTTCTTCTTCGTAGAGCTAAGCGTCCTCGTACGCTGGCTGACATCCAATAGGTGTGACGATGTATAAAAAGTTCTTCTTCGATCGCTACGGCTTGACGCAAGCTGACGTGGAGCGCTACCTTGCGGCGGCGTTATCGGCCGGCGGCGACTACGCCGATCTCTACTTCGAATATCAGACCTCGACTTCGGTTTCACTCGACGAGAGCATGGTGAAATCGGCGAGCCAGGGGACCTCCGTCGGTTGCGGAGTGCGCGTTCTTTCCGGCGATCGCACCGGATATGCCTACACCGACGATCTTTCCTCAGAGCGTATTCAGCACGCCGCGCGAACTGCGGCCCTGATCGCGAGTGGCCCGGCGAAGCAGCCGGTAGTCGGATTGACCGACGCCCCTGCGCACAACTTGTATCCCGTACCTTTACCTTCGGTTGAAGCCGAGGTTTTGGCCAAGGTCGACCTGGTGCAGCGCGCCGACAAGGCCGCGCGCGGTTACGATCCTCGCATTCGCGAAGTTCGCGTGAGCTACGCCGACGAGTTACGCCGCATTCTGGTTATCGGTTCCGACGGCAGCTTTGCCGAGGACTCGCAACCGATGGCGCGCATGAGTGTGTTCTGTATAGCTAAAACCGATCAAGGTTCCGCCCGCGGAACTTCGGGCGGTGGTGGCCGCATCGGCATCGAGTTTTTCCAAACCGAGAAGACGCCTGAACATTTCGCGGCGGAAGCAGCCCGCGAAGCGATCGTTCAACTCGACGCGCGCAATGCCCCGGCGGGTGAGATGGAAGTAGTCCTCGGTCCCGGATGGCCCGGAATCCTGCTGCACGAGGCCATCGGCCACGGTCTCGAAGCCGACTTCAATCGCAAGAAGACATCTGCCTTCTCTGACATGATGGGACGTCGCGTCGCCAGCGACAAATGTACGGTGATCGACAATGGCACCATGCCGGGACGGCGCGGATCGCTCAACGTCGATGACGAAGGCAATCGCACTGACAGCACTGTCCTCATCGAGAAGGGGATCCTCAAAGGCTATCTGACAGACAAGTTGTCTTCGCGGTTAATGAACCTGCCGAACACGGGCAACGGTCGTCGCGAGAGCTATCAGCACATTCCCATGCCGCGCATGACCAACACTTATATGCTCGCCGGCGAAGACTCGCCCGAAGACATCATTCGCTCCGTGAAGTACGGCGTGTACGCGGTGAACTTCGGTGGCGGCCAGGTGGATATTACGAACGGCAAGTTCGTGTTTTCCGCTTCGGAAGCCTACCTGATTGAAGATGGCAAGGTCACAGCGCCGCTCAAGAACGCTACCCTTATCGGCAATGGGCCGGATGTACTGACTAGAGTTTCGATGGTCGGTAACGATCTAAAACTGGACGAGGGGGTCGGCACCTGCGGCAAAGATGGGCAGTCCGTCCCTGTGGGAGTAGGTATTCCTACGTTGAAGATTGATCGTCTGACAGTGGGTGGGACGGGTAACTGAGGGGCCTTAGGTCCCTGGAAGTAATCCACAGATTGTGATCAGGTTCACACTTCCGCAATAATTGTGTGAGTCGTTGATTCGTTGAGGCTTACTGTGGGACTAGTGGCTTTTGAAATGTCCCACTTAGCGATTTCCACAAACCTTCCACAGGGCGGGATCGAGCAGTATGAGCCTGCGTACCCTGACAAAGTAGGACTAAGCTTAGCTGAGCACGAGTCAGACGTTGTAAGACCAGCAACACATACATAATCCAGCAACACATACTGAATAAGGTCCAGTAAAAATGAGTACCAGCACGACATCGCTTGATACGAAGACCCAAACCCCGCTCGACCTGCGAGAGGTTGCGACCGATGCCGTCCGCCTGGCCATGCAACAAGGCGCCAGCGCGGCGGAAGCCGTCGCCACCGAGGGGAACGAGTTCTCTACCACAGTCCGCATGGGTGAGGTGGAGACGCTGAAAGAGGCGGGATCGAAAGCTGTAGGAGTTCGCGTCTTCGTCGGCCAAAGTTCAGCCAGCACCTACTCCAGCGACCTCACGCCGCAAGGCATAAAGACCATGGTGGAATCGGCCGTTGCGCTGGCGAAAGTCACGACCGCTGATCCTATGGCGGGGCTGCCCGATCCGGCCGAACTGGGGAAACTCGACGGTGACCTGGGGTTGTACCACGAAGACGTCTACTCACTTTCGCCAGCCGATCGCATCGACTACGCGCGGCGTGCTGAGAAAGCGGCCATGTCCGTGGACCCGCGCATCGTGAACTCAGATGGTGGCTCGTTCGACGCCTCTAGCGGATACAAGGTGCTGGCGAACTCGCTGGGATTTGTCGGTGACAATCGCCGGTCGTATTGTTCGGTCGTCGCCATCCCGATCGCGCAGGTGGAAGGCTCGGCCATGCAGCGTGACTACTGGTACTCGGTTTCGCATTCGCTAAAGAAATTGGCGTCGCCCGAAGCCGTGGGTGCCATTGCGGCAAAGCGTACCTTGCGCCGTTTGGGCGCGCGCAAAGTCAAGACTGCCAAAGTTCCGATCGTCTTTGAGAACACAGTGTCGGCCGCGCTGCTCGGGCATATCTTCGAGGCGATCAACGGCGATTCGGTCTACCGCGGCGCGTCGTTCCTCACCGGCAAGCTGAATGAGAAGATTGCCGGTTCGAACATCAATATCGTCGATGACGGAACCATTCCCGGCTTGTTCGGCACCAGTCCTTTCGACAGCGAGGGCGTTGTTAGCCGCCGCACCTCGGTCATTGAGAACGGCGTGCTGAAGTCTTATCTGCTCAACACCTACACCGCGAAAAAACTGGGACTGAAGACGACGGGGAATGCTTCGCGCGGTCTGGCCGGCACACCCGGTATCGGTCCGGGTAATTTCTTCTTGCAGCCCGGACCGAAGAGCCTTCAGGAAATCATTGGTGAGATTAAGGAAGGCCTCTTTGTCACAGAGTTTCTTGGCCACGGCGTCAATCTTGTCACCGGAGATTTCTCGCGCGGCGCCACCGGACTCTGGATTGAAAATGGCGAGCTCACATTCCCGGTGGAAGAGATCACCGTCGCCGGCAATCTCAAAGACATGCTGTGTAACGTCAGCGAGATCGGCAGCGACCTGGAGTTTCGCAGCGCAGTCGCATGTCCCACATTGCGAATCGACGGTATGACGGTCGCGGGAGAGTAGGACGGTTCGGGGCCTCAGCTTTGAAAGGGCACGGCTTTAGCAGTGTCGTACAGAAGTGCAACGGGCGTCGCCTTTAGGCGCGGCGGTCCTGCCCTCAGCGGCTGAAGCCGAGTGTTCATTCTCCAGTTGCGGCACGGCTGAAGGCGTGCCCTTTCAAAACAGGTCGGCGTTCCTCCGCGCGATCTGTGTTTCTTAGCGGACTCCCGCTTCGCCCGCGCGGAATCTCCAGTAATCGCCGGCGGTCTCGCTCAGATCACCGCTGGCTTTTTCTCCCTTAAACACGCGTGACACGCCGCGCACGACGCGGCGCATCGGCAGTTCGCCGGCACTGTCGGTAAGGAACAGCTCGCCAGTCTTCGACGTGCGGTAGTACCAGCGCTTCAGAATCGCCAGGTGCTCCATCCATTCCAACGCGCTGTGCGGCTTGCACGGTGCCGCCTGCGCCAATGCTTCCAGAATGCGTGCCTCCATCGAGAGGGGTTTCGCCCGCAAGTGTTCCGCTTCCGCCTGGGCTCCCACATTGAGGGATACAGGTTCGCATACCATCCCAGCGTCGATCTTGAACAGCGCAACCGACTCCGGCTGGGCCGAAGGCTGAACCATCACGCCGTTCAGCTCATCCAGCCGGCGAACGATCTCGGGTAGCTGCGACGTTGCTGCCTTCACCTTTTCCAGTCGCGCGTGCAGCGACGCCGCGCCTTCAAAATCGAGATTGGCCGACGCCTCATCACGCATGTGTTCAATCTCGCGCACCAGCGACTGGCCTTGGCTTTCGAAGTACTGCTGCACGCGCCCGACCTCCGACGCGTACTCTTCGTCGGTGCAGCCTTTGAAGCAGGGCGCCAGACACATCTTCATCTCGGAATAGATACATCCGGGGAACGCCGGGTCGGGATGCAGGTCGTCGACGCAGCGGCGCATCTTGAACAGGTCGAGCGAGTCATTCGCAAATTTCTCTGCCGCTACGCGCGACACGAAGGGTCCGTAATATGCCGAGTTGCCCTTTAGTCCGGAGATACGTGTAGTCACCGTGGCGCGCGGATAGGGATTATTCAGAATCAGCTTCACCAGCGGAGCGAATCGCAGGCGCAGCCGCTTTTCATAACTCGACGGGAACTCTCGGCGCAGAACCTTGTACAACAGCAGCGAAGCTTCGAAGTCCGACCCTGTGGGAGTCCACTCAACCGAGCGAACGCGGTCGCGTAGGTTTAGTTTGCGCCCTTCCCCAGGGCCCAGCAGACGCTGTAACCGGCGGCGAAGGTTCGAAGTCTTGCTGACGTACGGTTCGCTGCCCGCCTCTCCCCGCAACAAGAACACCGCCGATCTGGCCGGAGCGGCGGCAAACAGCTCGGCATCGTGATCGGGCGCGAACTCAATGGCTTGCGACAGCACCTGTCGATTCTAGAAGAAACGGGAGTTCCATCGGGCAGGCGCCGATCGTTACTTTTGGCAGGTGGTTAATCAGCGGGTGCCAGACACGGGCGCGAAGTGTGGCGCCTATATATAAGGTAGGGGCTTTGGCCAGGGCGGTCTTGCCCAATTTTGGCGCCCCCTCGCTTCCCAACAGATATCTCAAAGATAGGCCGCCAGCCTTATCCGGTCGCCACGACACCTCCAGAACGACAGCTCCGGCGATGACTTTCGCGCTCAAGTGTTGGCAATTCAACAGCTTGCGCTATCACCTCGAACTTATCTCCATATCACCTCGCGAGTATTGATCGCCGAACCGAACGGGCGCATTGTGGCCTCACGAGAGCGGAACTGAGCAACGCGTCGCCTCAGTCGCTCCCGTGGGCCCAAGCGTTCGGGGGTGGGATAACGGCTTGCAGGAGGAGCGCCCACCTTCGAACGCCAGGTTTTTCGGTTCGCGCAACAGCCGGAAAGAACTTCGACCCGGGAAGAGAACAAGGAGGTCACCATGAAAACGCGAGACACGCACGGGGCATTCATCATTCTTATCTGGACGCTCATCGCCAAGGTGCAACGGTTTACTGAGGCGTCATGCGTCCCCATTTATCCCCGCGCCGACATGGTGACGGGCCTTCTTCTTTGTCCGGTGATTGGCCGCTGCATGCTCAGGCGACAGGCTGAAGAAGCCCGCCTTAGCCAACAGGTTTTTCGCTACAGCAGCTCCCAGCCTAACCAAGCTTCGTACACTTCCTCCTTCTTGTCGGAGGTGCAGCGGTAACGCACGCCCCTGCACCTCAGCGGCGAGCGAAGTAGCCGCAGGATAACCGGCGATGGCCAGCTCAACCATCTCCAATAACTAACAAAACATAATGAGGTCATCATGAACTTTCACTTGCACTCTTCCAGTAAAGTTAAGAACGCAACAGCCTCAGCGCGCAGTTTGTGCCTGCTGATTCCGACTCTCTTGCTGCTCATGGCCCCTCTGGCCCACGCTTCCATCAGCTACAGCCAAGACACCAACGTTCATGACTTCACCAGCACCGTAAACACCTACGCTCAGTTCATTTCCGGCAGCGGCAGCCCTTATACGCCGACTTCGGCCGAGTTAGAAGGCAGTAACCCCCTTCGCATTATTGGCGGCGCCAACGGCGTTACTGTCGACTTCGGAGTCGGCAATGCGCAATCGAAAATCATCGTCTTCAACAATATTGATCACCTCGGGCACGCCTGGGACGCCTTCCAGCCGTACCGCATCTTGGGCAGCAACGACAATGTCAACTTCACTCAGCTCTCAGATGCGCTAACCGCGAGTCCGGCTGATGTTGACGGAATCGATCAGCACTTCGTGCTCGATACCTGGTCCGGTATGGCCCCCGTGTGGATAAACAACACCGTCTCGAGCAATAACCTTGGTTATGAAACCTACTGGGACTTCAGTTCGGCGGGTTCATTCCGCTACTACAAATTCATGTACAGCACCCTCACGCAGAACAACGTCGGACAAGGTGAGTGGGAAGTCGAACTCTCCGGCGTGGGTGCGGCCTCACCGGTTCCCGAACCGAGCACACTTCTTCTTCTGGGCTCGGGCTTAGTCGGCATGCTCGGGGTGGTTCGACGCCACTGCCTTATCTAGTCAGGTATCGATGGAGTCGATGCCCCTGAGCCGTCCAGCTTTGTTTTGCCCGGTTCCGGGGCCTTGGTTATCGCCGGGGTGTTGGGGAGGAAGAAGGTCGGCTAACGACCTGGGCGCTTCGTCCCCACAACTGAGGAGCAGCTTCGCGGTGGGCTGCTCTTCAGTTCCATATCGACTACCCCGAAATCGTTATAGACTTACATCCCACATCTCCACCTCAGGAGCGGAGAAGATGGCCAATAGCAACGCAAGTGCGGCTGTAGCAAAGGAAGCAGAGGCGATTCTTCCCACTTCCTCAACGCTCTCCGTCGAGCCAATCGATAAGGAGAGCCGCCCGCGCTGGTCTCTCGCCACCCGAATGGCTTTCCGCTTCTGCTTCGTCTTCTTCCTCCTGCTGAACGTTCCTTATCCGGACGGGGCGATCGTGTCGTGGGTTGGCAGCCACGTTCTTCATCTTGGCACGGTAACGCAAAACCCGTTCACCGGCAGCGGTGACACGACATTCGCTTACGTTGAGTTTGTTTGTGTTCTCGTGGCCTCCGTACTCCTCACCCTTTTGTGGTCGGCAATCGACCGAAAACGCACCAACTATGCCCGTCTGCATCAGTGGCTGCGACTGGGCGTCAGGCTCATGCTGGGCGCGGCCATGCTGACCTATGGCGGTATGAAGCTTATACCTTCGCAGATGCCGGCTCCAGGGTTGTCCTCGCTGCTTGAACCCTATGGCGACTCTGGGCCCATGCGACTCTTATGGACGTTTATGGGAGCTTCTAAAGCCTACGAGAGCTTTGGTGGAGCGGCGGAAATGCTAGGCGGAATTTTGCTCTTCATCCCCGCTGTCACCACCCTCGGTGCGTTGATTTGTGTCGCGGTCCTGACCAACGTCTTCATGCTGAACATGTGTTATGACGTCCCCGTCAAACTCTACTCATTCCAACTTTTGCTGATGGCTATTTTTCTGGTGGCCCCAGATCTCGGACGATTGGCTGACATCTTCGTCTTCCATCGTCCTACCACGCTTGTCCCAGCCCCGCCCCTGTTCCGGCGTCGCTGGTTGAATGTAAGTTTGACGGTGCTTGTATTAACGATAGGCATAGCTGGAGCAGCGTTTTCCCTGGTTGAGTCGTATCAAAACAGAAAGCAATGGGCAGCTGAGCCACCCTATTTCGGTGCCTGGGCAGTCGCGGAGTATATGGTCGATGGCACGCAGCAGCCGGCAACGCCGGACAACGCTGCACGGTGGCGGCGATTCATCGTGGACCATGGCGGGCGTCTGACCGTGCAGTACATGGACGCCCCTCAGGACAAGTTCATGGCCAAGTTTGACCAATCCAAGAAGTTGTTCGAGCTGACCCGGCCCGGCGTCGCAAACTGGAAGGCCGAGTTTGCAGTTCAGGATCAAGGGGCCAATGGGATGGTGCTGGATGGCCAGCTCAACGGCCAACACATCCAGGCAAAACTTCAGCGCGAACCTCAGCGGACGTTCATTCTTACCAGTCGAGGCTTTCACTGGATCAATGAATATCCGTTCAATCGTTAATTGAACGTTACAAGCGCGTTCGCGTTGACGTGTACCGCATAGAATCATGGGCAGGAGAACGCCATGCCCCTTCAGCCGGAAGTCCAGTCGCTGCTGTCACGCCCGAACTTTGCTCATCTTTCAACCTTGATGCCCGACGGTTCTCCCAACACTACTCCCGTCTGGATTGGCCTCGAGGGCGACAAGCTCGTGATCTGCACCGGCGAGGAAAGCCTCAAAGCGCGCAACCTGCGCCGCGATCCGCGCCTTTCCATCTCCGTCGTGGAGTTTGACAATCCTTACGAAGAGGTACAGATTCGGGGACGCGTGATCGAGTTTCGCGACGACTCGCAGCTCGAGTGGATGGACAAGATTTCGCACAAATACATCGGCGCGCCGTTCCCCATGCGTGGCAGCTCCGGTCGTCTCGCGATAATCATCGAGGTCGAGAAGGCGCGCTACACCAAGCTCCCCTTCCAGCACACCCCGCCGAAAGCGTGATCAGCGCAGTGTTGCAGTCGTCTTACAGCGGATCATCCAGATCGGCCCTTGATGAATTCGTGCTCAAGAGAGGCCGGCGAATCAGCCTTTTCATTTGACGCTAAACCGCAGCTTGAGAGAGAATTCGCTCTCGATGCTGACAGCGCCCGACTGCTGCATAGTCTCGTTCTTTCGAAACGCCTCGATTCTCAAGCCAGCCAGCTGTGATCTTGCAGAGGTTTAGCCATGAAAATGAAGAGTATTGTCTGCGTAGCCGCCGTCCTGCTGACGGCGTCGTTCGCTATGGCTCAGGCTCCGTGCGCGGGCCCGACCACTCCACAATTAACGTCGAACGCGGACTGGCTGCAATTCGGGTATGATCCCGGCCACACCAGTTGTAACCCTAACGAATCGGTTCTGAGCCCCAGCACGGTTGGGAAGCTCACGTTGAACTGGACCTACAAGACAGGACTCTCGATCGTCACCGCGCCAGCTGTGACAAATGGCGTGGTGTACTTCGGGTCTGATGACTCGGATCTTTACGCGGTAAACGCAGCCACGGGAGCATTTCTGTGGAAGTATCCGACGCAGGGAACAGTTGACTCGTCTCCGGCCGTCGCGAATGGCTTGGTTTACTTTGGCGAAAGCGCCATCAGCGGAAACCTCTATGCCGTCAATGCCACTACCGGAGCGCTGGTTTGGAAGTTCCAAACCGGAGAGTTTGTCTACACGCCGACAGTCGGCAGCGGAGTTGTCTGTGTCCCCAGCTCAGATGGTTCGTTTTACGTTCTGAACGCCACTACGGGGGCGCTCCTGTGGAGAAAGTTCAACAACAACGATGCCGCGGTCGCGGTGTCCAACGGCGTTGTCTACCTGCAAAGTGGAACCGGCATGTCTGCCCTGGATGCGACCACCGGAGCAACTTTGTGGACTTACCCGGTTGCGGCAGGTGCAGGCTCTGCTGTGGTGTCCAACGGCGTGGTGTACTTCGGCTCGGACGCTTTGTATGCGCTGTCAGCTGATACGGGGCAGCTCTTGTGGAAGTACATAATTGGAACCGGAGGCTACCCACTGGCAGCGGCTAATGGGGTGCTGTATGTTGGCGCTGGCGACAACTATTTATATGCCCTCAAGGCCGACACGCACCAAATCCTCTGGAAGTATCCGACTGGGGTATTGGCCACAGCAGCGGTGGCGAATGGTGTGGTGTATGTATCGGCGAATGGGCACCTTCTCTATGGACTGAATGCTGCGACCGGCAAAATCCTGTGGCTGTACAACGGGTTCGGTGACTTCATCACTTCGCCGGTGGTGGCTAACGGCATGGTGTACGTCGGATCGAGGGACTACAACCTCTACGCCTTCCATCTTCCGGGCCAGTGAGCGAGGCTCAACCTTCATTCATAGAGAGGACATTATGAAGATCAACACTTTTTTGTACGCGAGCCTGCTCCTGCTGATCGCCTTCTTTGCCGGCGTTCCGAAAGCCACAGCCCAAATTCCTTGTGGTCCGACCATCACCCCGCCAGCGGCCCTCTTCGTGAATTGGCCTCAATTTCACTACGACGCGGCCCACAGCGGATGTAACCCCTATGAACATATTCTGACCCGCGGCACAGTGGGGAATCTTACCTGGGATTGGACCTGGGTCGACACTGTCCAAGGAGATTACAGTTCGCCGGTGGTAGCAAATGGCGTAGTGTATGTCGGCCTCGGCGGGGGCGACATCAATAACACCTACGGGTACATGTATGCGTTGAACGCGAACACGGGTGCGCTGCTTTGGAGGTTCCACGCCAACGACGCGGTGATTGCGGCGCCGGCAGTGGCGAAGGGGATTGTGTACTTCGTCACCAAGAGGGGAGCAGTGTACGCCCTGAATGCAAGCACCGGTGCTCAAATTTGGCAGAACGGAACAGGCATGATCGTGACCTCGCCGACCGTAGCCAACGGCGTGGTCTATGTTGGCGAGTTTTTCGGCCACGTCAATGCCTTTGATGCCAACACAGGCAATGTTATCTGGGGGGCCGTGGTAGGGAATGGCATCCAGTCTTCGCCGGCATTAGCCAACGGAATCCTCTATCTCGGCACCCAGGACAACAACGTCTATGCCCTGAATGCAAACACGGGGGCGATACTTTGGACCTATCCAACCGGGGCGGCCGTCAATTCTTCACCGGCAGTGGTTAATAACGTGGTGTACATCGGGTCAGAAGACAACAATCTTTACGCCCTGAATGCTCAGACCGGGGCTTTGCTATGGAAATATGCGACGGCAGGATACGTCGATTCGTCGCCGGCCGTCGCGGACGGCGTGGTCTATGTCGGCACAACATGTTGCGACCACACTTTCTACGCTTTGAATGCCACTACCGGGGCGCTGGTCTGGAAATACACCGGCACTTACCAGTTCCAGGCGCCTCCCGCAGTGGCCAACGGAGTGGTTTATTTCTTAGGTACCGATGGCTATTACTATGCCTTGAACGCCAGCACCGGCGCGCGCCTGTGGAGCTATAACGCACACGCCGGCGTGAGTAGCGCGCCAGCTATAGTCAATGGCATCTTGTATGTCGGCAATGACATCATGTATGCCTTCTCTCTGCCCGGCCAGTGACAGCAAGAGAAGATGATAGTTTTGTCGAACTATGCGACTCGGCCCTACGCAGCGCCGGGAGATCAGCCTCTGCTCACGCTGCCCGAGGATACCCCTCACGCGCGTCCGGATTGAGCCGAGCAATATCCGCGTTCAGGATCGTCGCAAACCCTATCCAGCCCGCGTAAGGTACGAAACACATCGCCGCCGGACGGTCGATCTTGTTTGCTGTCGCGATGTACCTCACCACCAGGCTTTCCAGCGCAACCACATCGCCCAGCGCCAGCAGCGGACGGTGCTCCCCGAAAAACAACTTGGTCCACGCTGCATTCGACATCAACTGGCTGGCCCACAAAGACAAAGCCCGCGAACGCTCCCGCGAATCGTCCGTGCGCCACACCCGCCATCCGGAAACAGCCATCAGCGCATAAAGCGCCGTCCACACCACCGGAAACACGTATTGCGGCGGATTGAAACTTGGCTTTTTCAGCCGTTGATACCAGAGCTGTGTACGGGCGTCCCTGGGACTGTATCGGGAGCCCACCCATCCAGCAGCCAGGGCTGCGGCGCCAAACCCGGCAAGCGCAAGAAGAGAGTGTTTGCGATTCGATTTCTTCACGGACCTCCCCTTTAATAAGGTTCTCTCTCACTAAGTTGCCGGAGTCGCCACCAATGTTGCATCCGGCGACCTCCCCGTCAGCGCCTCTCGCCGCCACTGGCCCTTGAACCACTCCGCAAGGTCCCAGCTAATCTGCGGCTCACCTTCGATCCGCGTCCATTCGCCCGATTCCGCGGCTTGCTGTTCTCCTTTCTCTCCCAAATCCAGGACTTCTCCTTACAAGAGCGGATCTCCAGCGACACTAAAACCCCTCACCCTCACGATGACCTCCGGCATCATCGCGCCTGTTTTCAATAGCTTGCGCTATCACCTCCAACTGACTTTCATATCACCCCGCAAGTATTGAACACATTCCGGAACCGGTGCATTGTGCCTTCACGAGAGCAGAAACCGAAAGCAATTTACCTCAGGCGCTCTCGAATATCGACGAAGGAGGCCACCATGAAAACTGAACTGACGCAGGGGTTATTCATAACTCTCATAACTCTGGCACGGACGCTAACCATCTCGGCAAACCAGCCCGCGTGTATCGCTCCGAGCCCGGACGAAGCTGACACCGTCCCCATTCCTCCCCGCGTTAACGTGGCGGCCAATCTTCTGGTATTACGCACGCTCTCCCGCGCTGTTCATGACCGGCTCGAAATTGAGAAGCATGCCGGCGAAAGAGTTTTTCGATACAGCAGCTCAGGCGCTTCCTCCTGCGCCTCGCCTTCTCTGAAACGGGTGCTGGGGTAACGCACGCCTCTGCACCAGGCGGCGAGCGAAGTTGCCGCAAAAGAAACCGGCGATGGCCCGCTCAACCATCGCCCAAACACTACATAAAGGAAACTGCCATGAAAAAAGCTCTACTGACTATTACCGCACTCTTAGCTCTTTCTCTTCTCACCGCCTCTACACTCGTCGCCGACACCATGGACTGGCACGATTGGTCCGCCAGTTTCAACAACGGTATCTATCACTTCGATAACACCAGCTCCGCGGGAACCATCACCGGGACCAGCCAGCACGCTTTCGCTAACTACCCTGGACCATTCGGTGTTCCCTACGAGATCACGCAGCAGAACATGTTCGCCCAGGAATTCCAGATCAACGGAACCTCCGGCCTCGGCGGCTCCGCCAACTTCACCTTCTCTAATAACTACAACTGGGGCAGTGGCGGACAGATGATCCTGGGCAACATCCACAACTATTACGAGTACACCCTGTCGGCGTGGGACAACAACAACAATCCCATCAACGTAAATAGCTGGCACGTAATCAAGGAGTTCGATAGCTCCGCTCCCGGCACCTCCGGCTATTTCTCCACCAGCAGCACCCAGATGAAGCCGAACGCTGATGGCGTCTCCGAAGACTTTTTTGTTAACGACCCCCACGCCGACAACAACGGCGGCCAGGGCGGCCTGCTTTGGATCGATGGGTTGAAGGACGTCAGCCGGATGCAGTTGACCCTCACCGCCAGCGATCTTGGCCAGAACGCGCAACAGGTGGACTTCATCCTCTTCGACGTCGCCACCCCTACGCCCGAGCCGGGCACTCTCGTCATGCTGGGCTCCTCGGCACTGGGTATCGCAGGACTTTTGCGCAAGCGCTTCCTGGTCTGAACTTTATCCCTCTTGTTCCGCGCGGCGAGCGAAGTAGCCGCAGGCAAAATCTCGGCGATGGCCAGCTCACCATCGCCAACAGATTAGAAATGCGAATGAGGTCATTATGCGAAACCCCAATCTGAAATTATCTGTCAGAGACAACTTCCTTCTGCCGTTCGTCTCGGCTCTTTTACTGTTCACATCGGGAATGAGCCTGAACGCGCAATCGGCGCCCGATCTATCCTCCCCCGCCGCGGTACCATCGTTACCCCTCCCAGCAGCCTGGTGCCGCCGGGAGAAGGATTTCGGGCGCATACCAACATCGAAGATGTTCCTGCCAGGCAAGGGCCCGAACCTGAGCGGGTTGCCGAATGGCGAAACTCCCGCCTCCATAGCATGCATTTATCAGCTCGTTCTTGGTCCCGATCCGGCTGGCTGTCAGAAGTCGGCCCTGACGCCGCAACGGTATGCCCACCGGCGGCTCCGGAGTAATTGCAATGGTCGACGCTTGCGATGCTCCCAATATCGACACGGATTTGAATACCTTCTATACCCAGTTTTACCAGCCGCAGGGCTATGCTCTTCCGAAGTTCAAGAAAATCCAGGTAGGAACTCCGTGTAAGGATACCGGTTGGGCTGAAGAAGAAACGCTCGATGTCGAATGGGCCTATGCCATGGCGCCCAATGCCACCATCGTTCTGGTAGAAGCGACCGATGCATCCGGCGGCGCACTGATGGCTGCCGAAGATGTTGCCGCAAAGATGGTCGCCAACAATGCCGCCAAGCGTCTTGTCCCAATTATTATTATTGGCCTTCATCTTGCTATGGCCAGGTTTCGAATAGCTGGGGCGCTCCCGAATTTTAGGCGAGACTGCATACGACAGTCATTTTTACTGGGATAGCATCGATCACTGGCCGAGCTCGGTAATCCGTGGCTTTCAGTTTCGGCGGGCCAGTCACCTATTTTGCCTCGGCTGGAGACAGGCCCGGCGTATCGTATCCTAGCGCCGCACCCAGCGTAATTTCGGCGGGTGGCACTACCATTTACGCGACAAGGCGCGGAAACTTCGTCAAGGAAGGTGCCTGGAGCCAGACGGGGGCGGACAAAGCGCTTATGAACCCCTCCCGTCCTACCAGGCATTTCTAGCCCGTAGCCTGAAGAACAGAGCGACGCCAGACCTGGCGTGCGTTTCTGATCCGGCAAGCGGTGTTCTCGTCTACTTCACCGACCTGTGTATGGTGGCCAGTGGTACATCGTTGGTGGAACCAGCGTGTGCTCGCCGATTCTCGCTGGCATCACAAACTCCGCTGGAAACTTCGTAAACGAAAGCTCCTCATTTTATGAGCACTCGTTGCTTTACTCGGAGTACCACGGTTACTCCTATGGCGGCATGTTCACCGATGTGACAGACGGCACGTGTGGCAGCAATTACGCCGCCCGGGGCTACGATCTGTGCACCGGAATTGGCAGCCCAAGAACCTTACTGGGTAAGTAGCTGTAGCTGATGATGCCCGTCCAGGCGCGCCGTTTGGACGGGCATCAATCCTCTCCCCCCTGCACAGCCGCAAGTACGTTACTTTCGAGCCTTTCAGAGGTCGCTTTCCTCGGCCCCCCCAGTTCCTCCCCTCTTTTCCTCCGAATCCACAGTCTTCCACAGCAATGCACCGAAAAGGGGCGTTGAAGCCGCCTCCGTCCGGGTCTATTGTCCGAGAGTCGGCAGGCCGAAACATGGCATTAACTTTCTGGACGGTAACCGTCCTGATGCCCCGAACGGGTGTAAAATAACAATATGTGGTAGTACCCTCTTGACATCCACAATATGCGGGAGTAATGTTCGCTTCCACAGGGTATTCCGGAGCCTTCGCAAAGTCATCTCCTCCTGAGCGAATGCCTCCCGGAAATTGCTGGTGTAGCAGGGACTTAGGTTGGTTGGGCCCGCAATCCTCCCGGGCACGGCCAGGGCCAAGGGACCAAAGCAAGACGGGTTGAGTTAGCGGTAACGGTGCCGGCCTCAGGCAGGTCGGCGGGCCGAGAGCCAGATAGATATTAAGGATGGGCTTTCGGTGTTCCTTTCCAAGTCAGCTAACCACTAGTCGCCGGGAGCAGGGGTGACTCCCGGCGGCATTTCTCCACAAGTCCGGCAATCCGCAGGCGAATTTCGCGCCTCGCGGAACTGGATGAGCATTCCGCACGTGTTCGTCCAGAGGTCGCGGTGACACCGGACCCAACGCACCGGCCTGGGGGCTGCCTTCTTAAACGGAGCAGCCCCCGCAGCTTTGCGCGACGGCTGGCGCTAGCGTTCGGGTAGTGCGGGCCTTTAGGCCCGCGTACGCTGCGGGAAAAAAGTCATAAGTCCCGTAGGGACGACAGGTGAAAAGCCCCGTTCTTCAGGACAGGGTGATAGACGACAGATGAATCGGGCTTCGGCCCACGCAATCATATCGATCAGGAGTTTCCGATGGCCGACGTAACCACCACCACTAAAACCACGAGCGCTTCCACCACGGCATCCACGAAGAAAGCGCCCGGCCTCACCTTCAAACGTTTCTTCACCACCGCCGGCGTCTCGCCCTATGACGAGCTCGAGTGGGAGCTCCGCCTCGCCCAGATCACCGACGCCAAGGGTGGCGTGATCTTCGAGCAGAAGGACGTCGAGACTCCCAAGGACTGGTCGATGACGGCGACCAACATTGTCGCCTCGAAATACCTGCACGGCACGCTCGACACGCCCGAGCGCGAGACCGGAGTGCGCCAGCTCGTCTCCCGCGTCGCCGAAACCATTCGCGACTGGGGTGTCAACGGCGGATACTTCCGCACTCCCGACGACGCAGCCATCTTCCACGACGAGCTCGCTCATCTGCTGTTGCAGCAGAAGGCAGCGTTCAATTCGCCGGTATGGTTCAACGTGGGCTGCGATCGCATTGAGCCCAACTCCGATGCCAAGAACTGGCACTGGAACGCCGCCGAGCAGAAGGTCGAATTCAGCGCCGTCGGCTACACCAAGCCGCAGTGCTCGGCCTGCTTCATCAACTCGGTCAACGATTCGCTTGACTCCATCCTCACCCTGGCCAAGACCGAAGGCATGCTCTTCAAGTGGGGATCGGGCACCGGCACCAACCTGTCGCCGCTGCGCTCGTCCACCGAGTCGCTCTCCGGCGGAGGCACCGCCTCAGGTCCGCTGAGCTTCATGAAGGGCTTCGACGCTTTCGCCGGCGTCATCAAGTCCGGAGGCAAGACCCGTCGCGCCGCCAAGATGGTCATCCTCAACGTTGACCATCCCGACGTAATCGACTTCATCGAGTGCAAGCAGAAGGAAGAAGCCAAGGCCTGGGCGCTCATCGAGCACGGCTACGATGGCTCGGGTCCCGACTCTGAAGCTTACTCCTCCATCTTCTTTCAGAACGCCAACAACTCCGTCCGCGTGACTGACGACTTCATGTACGAAGTTGTCCGCGACGGCGAGTTCTCCACCAAGTCCGTGAAGGACGGCCGCCCCATCCAGACTTTCAAGGCGCGCGACCTGCTGCGCAAGATTTCCGACGCCACCTGGCATTGCGGCGATCCCGGAATGCAGTACGACACCACGACCAATCGCTGGCACACTTCGAAGAACACCGCTCGCATCAACGCCTCGAATCCGTGCAGCGAGTACATGTTCCTCGACGACTCGGCCTGCAATCTGGCGTCACTCAACCTGCTCAAGTTCGCGCCCAACGGAACCTTCGACGTAGAAGCCTATCGCCATGCCTGCGCCGTCGTCATCACCGCGCAGGAGATCCTGGTCGACAACAGCGGCTACCCGACTGAAGCTATCTCGCGCAACTCGCACGACTATCGTCCCCTGGGACTCGGCTACGCCAACCTCGGTGCGCTGCTCATGGCCGCGGGCCTGCCCTACGACTCCGACGCCGGACGCGACTACGCTGCCTGCGTCACCGCCATCATGTGCGGCGAAGCGTACCTGCAGTCGTCGAAGATCGCCGAGCTCTGCCAGCCGCTGGCTCCCGCGACGAAAACTACCGCTGTCATCCTGAGCGAGGAGCAGAGCGACGAGTCGAAGGACCCCTACTCCCAGAAAACGTTCTCAGGCGCCGCCTGTCCCGGCTGGTACGTCAACCGCGAGCCCTTCCTCGACGTCATCCGCATGCATCGCGCCTCGGTCAACAACATCAACAAGACGAACGTTCCCGCGTCGCTCCTCGAAGCCAGCAAGGCCACCTGGGACGAAGCCCTCAAGCACGGCGAGCGCTTTGGATACCGCAACGCGCAGGTCACCGTGCTCGCGCCCACCGGCACCATCGGCTTCATGATGGACTGCGACACCACCGGCATCGAGCCCGACCTGGCGCTGGTGAAATACAAGAAGCTGGTTGGCGGCGGCATGATCAAGATCGTGAACAACACCGTCCCGGCCGCGCTCTTCAAGCTGGGATACACCAACGACCAGACCAACGCCATCGTCAGCTACATCGACGCCACCGGAACCATCGAAGGCGCGCCCGCCATCAAAGACGAGCACCTCGCCGTCTTCGACTGCTCCTTCAAGCCGTCGAAGGGCACGCGCACCATTCATTACACCGGACACCTGCGCATGATGGCCGCCACCCAGCCGTTCATCTCGGGAGCGATCTCCAAGACCATCAACATGCCCGAGAACGCGACGGTCGAAGAAATTTCCGAAGCCTACATCCAGGCCTGGAAGCTCGGCCTGAAGGCGGTCGCCATCTATCGCGACGGATCCAAGAAGGCGCAGCCGCTCAGCTCCATGGGCTCCGCCACCGCCAAGTCGCAAAAGGGCGACGCACAAAATTCGTCTGTCATCCTGAGCGAGCGAGGCGAGTCGAAGGACCCCTATAGAAGAACCGTTAGACGAACAGGCCGCGCCGCCCAAGGCCAACCGTCATCGCATGCCCGAGGAGCGCCTCTCCATCACCCACAAGTTCAGCGTCGGAGGCCACGAAGGCTATCTCACCGTCGGCCTCTACAAAGACGGCATGCCCGGCGAGATCTTCATCACCATGGCCAAGGAAGGCTCCACCGTCAGCGGCCTGATGGACAGCTTCGCCTGCGCCGTCTCCATCGGATTGCAGCACGGCGTGCCGCTCAAGCTGCTGTGCGAGAAGTTCGCCCACACCCGCTTCGAGCCCAGCGGCTGGAGCGGCAACCAGGACATCGGCTACGCCAAGTCGATCATGGATTACATCTTCCGCTGGCTCCAGCTGCGCTTCCTCACCGGACAGCAGCAGGCACTCTTCGACGGCCTGCGCCCCAAATACTTCGGAGCCCCGCCCGTCGGCGCCCCCGAAGGCGGACATGAGGGCCAGAAATCCTTTGGCGATTTCGTAGATCATGCCCACTCTTCCGGTGCGTCATCACCTTCTTCTGGTGTGTCATCACGAGGCGAAGCCGAGGGATCTGCTTTTACATTCTGTCACAAACGGCGGCTACGTCCACGCTGCCGACGCCCTGAAAGAACTCATCGACATGGGCGACGCCCCAACCTGCTCCACCTGCGGCGCAATCATGACGAGAAATGGAACCTGTTACCGCTGTATGAGCTGCGGCTCGACCAGCGGATGTTCGTAGTTAGGTAGTGCGATTCGGGTAGTGCGGCGCTTAAGCGCCGCGTGAAAAGGTGAGGCCTCGAAGAAAGGACACGGAGTAATCCGTGTCCTTTCTTGTTGACACATCGTCGCCGCGCGTTGAAATTTGGTTGGACGAAATGGAAACCAATCTGGATTTCGGCTTGGCGGAGAGGTACCGCAGCGGTGCACAAAGGGCTCGTGTCGTTACCGAGAGCTGGGCAGCAAGGAACATGTACTGCGTTGCCTGCACTTCACCAAGACTTGAAGCAACTCCTACAGGTAGTCAGGCAATCGACTTCTTGTGTCCTCGTTGTGAAGAGCCCTACCAGCTAAAAAGCTGTAATCACGCATTTGGGTCACGAGTAGTGGACGGTGCACATAACGCGATGGTGAAGGCCATAAGAGCTGGCTCGACTCCGCACCTTTTGTTGCTTCAATACAGCCTTGTGGATGCAACTATCCCAAATCTATGTTTCGTCCCCAAATTTGCGCTAACTGAGTCCTGTCTGCAGGAGCGCCCACCATTGCGGAAAGGCACGTGCCGTGAGGGCTGGATAGGCTGCAACATAGTTCTGAGCAATATACCTTCGGACGCGAGAATCGCTATCATCTCCAAGCGACAGGTTGTCCCGCCAAGCCGTACTCGCGCGGAATACCAAAGAAGCTTGCCGCTCGCGAATATTAGAGCCGGACAGCGTGGCTGGACCCTGGATGTTCTGAGGATGGTGCGCGAATTAGACCGCGAGCGCTTTTCCCTCAAGGACGTGTATGCCCGAGAGGACTATCTAACCGCTCTTCATCCGGAGAACCACAACATCCAACCGAAGATACGGCAGCAGCTGCAAGTCCTAAGGGACCTCGGTTTCATTGAATTTGTATCAGCGGGGCAATATCGGCTTATTCAGTCTGGTTAAGAATTCCGTCACGTCACCAGTTCAGCAGCTCAATCGTTCCAGAGCTCTATCGGCCACCACGTTCCATCTAGGACATTTTCCGGGTCGTCCTCGATAATATCGACTTCGGTGAAGAGCTTGTGGTCTCTATCCATTCCGAGCACCATGAGCTTAGGAATCTGCCGAGAGGCGTCGCCTTTGCTTGCGGACGTATCAAGGGCTATAAACTGAAGTGCTGCAATCCACCATGTCAATGCTTCGTTCAACGTGAGATGCAACTGCCCGCCCTTGCTCGCAAGGCGAGCGACAAATGCTCGGTATAACCAAAGGTTGTGATTGAACAAGTTAAACCTCTTGTTCTCGCGATTCGAGCTCTGCGCGCAATTCGAACTGTGTCCAAGTCCCATTCATCATGTTCTGCGGGTTGTCCTTTAGAAGGTCGACTCTTGCGAACCGTTTGCGATTTCTGAGCGCCATCAAAGCTGGCGCCTCTTCAATCGGGTCCGAGTTGGTTCCGAATTCGGATTCCGCGGCTAAGCGCTGCAGAACAGTAACCCAAAACGCCAAGGCCTCTTCAGCGTTAATGGGCAACACGGGCGGGTGGCCCACCCTTTTCCATCCTCAACTAACCAATAAAGTGGGTGCCCCATCCTTTCCCATCGTTTGGGAAAGGGTGGGAGTCAATACCGTTCACCAGTCCGGTTACGTGACCTGAACGACCCAGACCCGTGACTCACGGAAGTGAGTTCTCACAGGAACTCTTTCACCCCACCCTTTTTCCAACGGATGGAAAAAGGATGGGGCACCCGAACTCCGGACAACGAGCCGTCGAATCAACGTTCATCACCCCACCCTTTCCCAAACGATGGGAAAGGATGGGCTACCCAGAAAACACATAGGTCCGTGTCGTACATCACCGAATTGAATTCTTTTCGGTTCGTACACTCGACCTGAACATGCCTTCCCATCTGGAGCGGGCGGGTGGCCCACCCTTTTCCGTCCTCGACTAACCAATAAAGTGGGTGCCCCATCCTTTCCCATCGTTTGGGAAAGGGTGGGAGTCAATACCGTTCACCAGTCCGGTTACGTGACCTGAACGACCCGACCCGTGACTCACGGAAAAGAGTTCTCACACGATCTCTTTCACCCCACCCTTTTTCCAACGGATGGAAAAAGGATGGGGCACCCGAACTCAGGACAACGAGCCGTCGAATCAACGTTCATCACCCCACCCTTTCCCAAACGATGGGAAAGGATGGGCCACCCAGAAAACACATAGGTCCGTGTCGTACATCACCGAATTGAATTCTTTTCGGTTCGTACACTCGACCTGAACATGCCCTCCCATCTGGAGCGCCGTTATGGCACAGAGCGGCTGCACTTCATCACCTGCAGTTGTTACCGGCGCATGCCGCTGCTCAATCACGACCGCATCAGGCAGACGTTCCTCTCGGTGCTCGAAGACACTCGGCAGAAATACGAATTCTATGTCTGTGGCTACGTCATCATGCCGGAGCACTTCCACCTTTTGATCAGTGAACCGGAAACCGGCGATCCGGGTACGGTGATGCAGGTGTTGAAACAACGCGTGAGTCATCAAGGGTTGAAGATTCCGTACCCCACCCTTCCCCAAACGACGGGAAAGGATGGGCCACCCGATCTCACGAAAATGATTCGGTCACCCGGACCTCCTCACCCCACCCTTTCCCAAAAGATGGGAAAGAATGGGTCACACAAACTCACGACAACGAGTTCTGGAACACAGGTTCCTCATCCCAAGACCCTACAGTTCTGGCAAACCCGTTTCTATGATTTCAATGTCTGGAGTCAGGCCAAGAAGGTGGAGAAGCTGAAGTACATGCACCGCAATCCGGTAAAGCGTGGACTGGTGCCACGGCCCGAGGACTGGCCCTGGAGCAGCTTCCGGCATTACGCCCTGGGCGAAGTAGGTCCGGTCGAAATCGAATCAGAATGGACAGCCCTCAGGCGCGAGAGAGAAGTCCACGTACTGCAACTTCCTTCTCAGTGACCAGGTGGGCTCTCCAGACTTTCTCGGCTGGAATTACCAATAAAGTGGGAGTCGATGATGTCCATACCTCCGAGTGTCGTGTGGAGCACCTTTGCTCCGTGAGCTCACCCAGGATATGTCGGCTTTTCCAGATTGACGGCGCCGGGCTAGACGGAGATCGATGAAGTGCCGCACTTAGAAAGGTGCGCCAAGCGCGCTCGATACGGCCTTTGGACTAGGGAGAGTAGGCGGGGATCTGCTCGATACCGAGGACATCGAGGCAGCAACACAGTTGAGGTGTCGATAGTTTTCAGGCGAGCTGTTCGGCGAAGGTACAGTGGGAATCGTTACGCTGGAAGATGCTGTGGCGGTCGCGGTAGAGGCTGAGCGGGATGCCGTAAGTGGTAATCATGGCTTGCAGGGCGCGGAGATAACCAAGAGTGTCTTCAGGCTTGAGTTGGGAGTACGCAGCGAAGTATGATCTACGACGGCGTCGCCATGAAAGGCGATGAGGGTGAGCTGGGGTCCGCGGTCTTCGAGCCAGTCGAACGGGGATGGCATAGGTGAGTTCCATCAAGCCGAAGCGCAGGCGTGGCGGCCGGCGGGAGCGATAGAGCGAGGCCGACGTTTCTGCGGAGACGGACAGTTTTGCGGCCCGCAAGATGCGGCCCACAGTTACGCGGCTGACGGTTAGGTGCTCCTTGGCACGAAGCTTTTCGGTCGATATGGTTTTTATTGTAGCCGTGATATTTGCCTCGGGCCAGGCGCAAGATAATGTTCCTGTCGCAAAACTCTCGCCAACCGCGAAGAGTTGGACTATTCTCTTGGTCACAACTCTATGTACTCCTTTCTCAACTCTGGCTTATGGTTCGCGGCGCAGGTTCTTGAGGCAGCCATCCTGGTTGCCCTGTTCGCACGGGGATGGCATCGGCAATATCCCCGCTTCACTGCTTACATCATTCTCCAGCTCGGGGGAGACGTTTTTCTGATGTTCGCGCACGATCGCCTTCCTTACGCCTACTATTACGGATATTGGACCACCACGGCAGCAGCCATCGTGCTGACCTTCGCTATCTTCTACGAAGTAGTGCGCCAGGCGTCGCCTCGGGTCGATGCGCTGCGCAAGCTCGGCTGGACGGTCGCCTGGCTGATCGTAGTCTTGATCTTCGTCCAGGAGTTGATCGTGCTATGGGGCCCAGCTGCGTACCGGTTTCAAGTGGACTCGATTACCACATTTATCCTTTCCGTTGATGGCGACCTCAGGGTCGTGGTGTGCGCGACGGGATTGTTGATCCTGGTCTTTCTCAAGTACATCGGAAAATCGCAGCGCGAGTTTGCCGTCGGCATCGTTGCAGGCTTTGTATTTTTTTCCGCCATGCACATTCTGGTGACCAGAGCGATGACGCATCCGACAGTGCTTCACCGGTCGACGCTGGCGGCCATTAATTCGGCGACGTATCTCTTGGCCACATTCGTCTGGCTGGGGTATGCCATCCTGTCTCCGAAAATCGTACCCGGTGGCGCGGTGGGAACTATGCCTCCGCCAACCCCTTTGCCAACAATTCCAGCCCAGTACGGGAGTACAGGGTAACGGACCCATTTGTTGAACCTCCGACCCGGTTTCAACCGGCGACACTCTTCCGACTTGTATCAGGGCCCGGCTGAGCCTTCCCGAAATGGAACTCGTCCACCACCTTCGTAACCTCTCCCCAACAGATTTCCTTTGCTGGTCACTTCAGCAACTCTTAGACTCTGCCCAAGGACACCGAGTGGTGTCCCAGCGGGTCGGGTTCCGCTAAGTTATTTGATATCAAGATTTTGCCTGTAAGTCTCACGCGCTCAAGATTTTGCGAGGGTATCGATCCAAGTTGGTCAATGGAATCAGGATTTTACGAGACACAGGGGGAGGGGGGTGTACCTCCCCGGTCAACAGGTCAGCAGGTGTGACCCGCGCCAGTTATTTTGACTTAGGCGGCGGAGCGAAGGCGATCGCCGTCACCGGGTGCAGCTCCCATAGGGTCTTCGACTGCAAGCCCTTCTTGCCTCGTCCGGTGCCGCCGTCGGCCATGTACACGTGGGCGTCGTCATAAAACAACGCGCCGGTTACCGTCACATAGACCGGGTGCTGCATCACGTGAACGCTGTCCATTTTCGGGGGCGTCTTGGCCAGCAGCTTATCGATCACCCACTGGCGCAGGGTTTCCACTTGGCCGGCGATGGTGGTTGCATACTGGCCCGAGGGGACTTCCACGATCATGGAGTTGTCATCCTTGGTCGGCTTCTGGGACGAGGTCAGCGGCCGCGGACTGATCTGAATATGAAAGTCGCAGTCATCGGATTCGAATGCGACCAGGTAAAGCCATCCCGAGATGGACGTCAGAGTGTCTTCTTTGACCGGCTGGTCCATAATGCGCGTCGTTGCATATCGCGCGTCGTTCTTCTTAACATCCGGGAGCCGCTGCAGCTTGAGCGCATCAGCCATGGTCATGGTCTGGTGTTTGGTCCCAGTGGGCAGAGTGATCTTCACCGGCCATCGTTCCGTACCGTGATTGACGCATGGCAACGGAGCCGCACTGGCGCTCGCCGCCAAAATCAGGCAAGCGCAAGCGATAAGAGGAGCGCGATTGGAGTTGATGGGTCGCCCCCTTCCTTTTCCAGAGAGTCGAGGGACCGGGCCGGGCAAATTCCGGCAAATGCATTATGACACTGTTGAGGCTGATCGCCATTCCCAGCCGTTCAATTCTGTTTGATAGCCACTGCCTGGCCATCCATGCCGCTGGGAGTCGGAAGAGTGGGCGCCCGCTAGCAGCAACGCGAGACGGGTTCGCCGGGAGCCGGGTGCATGTTTTCGTAATGATGCAGAACTTCGTGTCCGAGCAGCGGTTCAAAAATCTCGCGATCGGAGCGCTCGACGGCATCCTCAAACTGCAATGGGTCAAGAACGACATTGAGGTTGTTGCAAACGGCGTCGTCGGGCCAGCCAGTGGGATAGGCAGGAAACACAACGAATGACCGCTTGTCTTTGCCTGAGAGAACGTAGTCGGCACGAACCGAGACTCGATCGGAATGCACCTTGTGGATGCTGAAGCGGCAGGCAGCAGAGCTGAGCTTTTCCAGGTGACTGCGCAAAGCACTGACGGTAAACACGATCACAGCTTCTCGGCGGCTGGTGAGCTGCATGCCATCTCCCGCGGTGACGCGATTATAGGCGCTTGCCGGCGTGGGCCTGGCGATTCGAAGCCGCGCCGGCTTCACGCTAGGCGACCGAGGTTAGAGCTCCGGAACGCGAACCCGAAGCTTCGCCTGAACCTAGTGTGCCGGCGTCGCCTGTTTCGGGAACACATCGGTTATACAACCAGGCGCACACTGCGCCTCCGACTGCGCCGTCTACCAGGGCATAGCCGGTCCCAATCGCAATCTGGGCCGGAGTTCGACGGTGGTGGTATCCGGGATAAATGGAAGCGACCATTCTAAGGAATGCTCCGCCGTAACTGGGCTGAATCAAGTTAGCAACACCGACGGTCAGGACCGCGCCGCCCCATAGCAGAGCGCTGGTCGCGGCAGCGGCCCGGATGTTCAGTTTCATGATGCGCTCCTTGTCTTCATCTTTAGATGCTTTTCCTCGGCATATGTCTACCGTGCGCCGCCCTGTATTCAGTCGAGGTTCCGCGTCTCAGCACATCGCGGATTGCACCCTGCGCCGTGAGACCTAAGCGCTTGACAGTCTTCTTTTTACCTTGTGGCGGAACTCGCTGCGATGGCCGCGCCGATCTTCTTTCTTGAATCGGACCTCCTTGGCTTTCGAGCCCCAGGCTGTCCGCTCTTTGCCCCCGGAGAAGTAGCTCTGGTAGCCGCCCAGGTGTAACGCGAAAGGCAGATCCAAGGCCTCCATGTGGTCGAAACGCGTCGAGCCCCGCTTGTGGAAAGTCTCGAAGTATGCGGGATACACGAAGTTGGTCATGGCTATGCCATCCACCTTGAAGAACAGCTCTTCTACGGGATCGGCTACTTCGTAGTCATACAGGCGATTCGCCATAGGCCCGGTAGAGTAGAGGTTGGCGGCGGGATCGACCAGCATCTCCGCCAGTTCGTGCGAGGCTGCCACGCTCACCTGGTCTTTTTGCTTAAGGATGTTCTTAACGAACACCTTCGACATCGGCAGCCCCTCGGGCGTTAGGTCGTGATAGCCCTCGAGCGACCCATCGTCTTCACTGTCGAGAAACGCGATGGCCCACGCGCCCTTCAGGAAGCCGCTGGACTTCATCAGTTTCGCGGGCGTTCCCCACACCGGAGCCAAGTGATGGTCTACGAATTTCTGCATGGCAGCGATGAGCGCGATGAAGTCGACGCCCATCGGAGTCTTCGCGCAATTGAAGCATGCGATTCTGGGCGGGCGATTGTCATACGAAAACGGGTGCGTGGAGGACTCTCTCGCCATGGTTTCTCCTGCTGCGGATTCACCCTCTGGGTCGGGAGCGCGGATTGCCCGCCTGTATCGGTAATTTGTGTTCGCGCCACAGCCATCGCGGGTTCGTGGGAAACGTTACCTGATCCAGCCTCGCTATTCAAATCCGCATCCTAACCTGAGCCACGAGCTCTGCGCGCCAGCTCGTCGAGATCAATCACAGGAGCTTTACAAATGCGTACTCTGATTTTCGTAATGACGATTGCTGTTGCGCTATCGGTATCGGTGATGGCACAGGACCAGTCCACCACTACAACCACCACTCAGCAGCCGGCAGCTGGCAGCCAGAGCACAACCACAACGACAGATTCACCGGCAATGTCGAGCGGACAAACCACGAGCACAACGACCAACCAGGATCAGCCGGCCAGCCAGACCACTCAGTCCACCACTACCACGAAAACCAAGCATCATCACAAGAAGACGGAAACCCAGTCCACGACCACTACGACTCAGCCGGCGCCGAGCTCGACCACGACGACCACGACTGCTCCGGAACCACACCAGTAGTAGTGCGGTAGGAACAAGCGTCCCAGAAAGAACTCAGGGGAAGGAGATTCCGAAGAGGATCTCCTTCATCTGTGCTTTGGGCCGAAGATTTCTGCCAAGCCAGTTCGCGCCCCAGTGGTGCCCATCTGAACTCTCTAATACTTGGCAATCCGTATGGAGCCGTCGTGGGTTGCGATCTCCAGCTCGGGACCGCCGTCGTTCAGCTTGCCGTGAACTCTCGAGCGCTCGATCGATCCGCTCACCGCAACGGGAAAGTCGAGCGTAATGTGGCCATCGCCAGTATGCGCGTTGAGATCGGCCGCCAAGTCGCCAGGCAGACGCGCCTCAATCCGTCCATCACTGGTGCGAATGAGCCAGCCGGAGTTCATTTTCGACCCCGGACGTGCGGTGAAATCGATGTGTCCGTCGCCCGTACGCAACTCGACATCGGTGAACACGCCCTCGATGCTCATATGTCCGTCATTGGTATGGGCGCGCAGCGAGCCAGTGAAGTCGCGGACCTCGATGTGGCCGCCCCCGGAATCGAGCTTGGCCGGAGCGGAGGTGCCGTCAACCCGGATATGTCCGTCGCCGGAATGCAGATCAAGCGTGGTTTCCTGCGGAACCTGTACCTCGACCCTGACCCGCGGACTGTGCCAGGAAATGTGGATGCCGTACTGGCGCGGCATATGTACCTGCAGGTCGAGTGAATCACCGTTCTGGCGGTCGATAATGCTGACGCCTCCAGTGCCGATATTGATCGCCTCGGTGACAACGCGGACCGACATCACATGACTCTGCCCGCGCGAGACCTCGACGCTGGCATCATTGGTGTCCACTCGAAGGCTGGGCTTGTCGCCTACCTGGTAGGTGCGGTTCCACTCATCGGCCAACGCACAGCCGGCGAGCAGAGGCAGGCTGAGCAGAATCGCAAGGATAATTCTCCGCATTGAGAGCTCCCCCTCAGCCTTGTACGCACGCCGAGCCAGCTTTGTTCATGCCGGCTCGCAGTTCGCGGGGCCAACCATCCGCAGCCTACGCGGGTCAGACTGATAAGGACGGTTGGCCGGCCGCTTCCCGGTATGACAGGTTGCGATGAAGATGAAGAAAACAGGCGTGATGCGCTTCGTATTTCGTGCCCCGGTGTATCTCTACCGCTGGCGCCTGGGTTGGCTGTTCGATCATCGTCTGCTGCTGCTCGACCATACCGGACGCCGTACCGGATTGCGACGCCAAACTGTACTCGAGGTGGTTGACTATCGCGCGCCGCGGCCGGAGGTGGTGGTGGTAAGCGCTTTTGGCCGGGATGCAGACTGGCTGCGCAACATCGAGGCCCGGCCCGATGAGGAAGTAACCGTCGGCTCGCAGCACTTCGCGGCGTCGCATCGCATCCTCAGCGAACCGGAAGCGATGAGTGTCATACAAGGTTATGAGCACCGTAACCGCTTGATCGCTCCCGTGGTTCGCGCCGGGCTGAGTTGGGTCGCAGGCTGGCCCTATCGCAGCACGGTCGAGGACCGCCAACGCCTGGTGCGGCAACTGCCCCTCATCGCCTTCCGTCCACGAGCATGAATCGGGCGAATCACAGTTCATCGTGCCGGTGCTATATTGTTTTTTCCTCGTCTGCTTGCCCTGCGACGGGCAGAAGCCTCAGAGAAACCCGAAAGTAATCGCAAGGAGATCGCATGTCGTCTGGCAGTCGCAACAAAAGCCGCAGTTTGAAGATTGCCCTGGTTGGCTCGCTGGTAGTGCTCGCCGTGTTCATGGTTCGCGCTCCGCAAGCGCAGGAGGCGAAGCGCACCGCCCCCGCCGGCGGCGGTGACATCGCGCGCGGAGCTTACATCGTGAACAGCGTAGCGATGTGTCCCACCTGCCACACCCCGCGCACCTCCGACGGGCAGCTCAATCAGAGTGAGTGGCTGCAGGGTGGCCCCATCGTCTATCTTCCTGCGAACCCGACGCCGAATTGGCCGCTCTACGAGCCGCGCATCGGAGGCACGCTGCCGACCAGCGAAGCCAATATGATCACCCTCTTGACCACGGCCGTCTGGACCGACGGCAAGGAACTGCGCGACCCCATGCCTAAGTTCCACATGAATCGCGCTGATGCCGAAGCGGTGGTTGCCTATCTGAAAACCGTTAACTCTGCGCGCTAGGGGGTCCGCCAAGTTCGGTGGAAGCACCCGGCTTTAGCCAGGTGAGCAGCACGGGATACTCGACGTGGCTCTAGCCACCGCCGAAGCTGAAGCAACATTCTTATTTGTGCCTCGACAATCGCCGGCGTAACGCCCAGCTCTTCCACCCGCAGAAGGTAAGCATCTCCGATTTCCTTCCTGCTCATCCATCTTCTACACTGATTCCGACTGCCAGGGCCGCATCCAAGCAAGGGGAACTCGAATCGATGCCGACCTTCGATAAGAAAGCTATCGCTAAGCTGGATTCCACCGCTGCCGAGCCGGAGCAGAAGGTTGAGCCCGCCGCTGAAGAATCGGGCCTGATCTCAAGCTACGACCTCCACCTGTTCAACGAGGGTAGCCACACGCGCCTGTACGAAAAGTTTGGCGCGCACGTCACCGAGATGAACGGTAAGAAGGGCGTGTATTTCGCAGTGTGGGCTCCCAATGCCATGCGCATCTCGGTAATCGGCGACTTCAATGGCTGGAATCCCGATACTACACCCATGAGTTCGAAAGGCAGCTCCGGAGTGTGGGATTGCTTTGTCCCGGGGCTCGACAACGGCGCAGTCTATAAGTACTTCCTCCGCTCCCGCTATCACGGATACTCCGTCGCTAAGGCCGACCCGTTCGCCTTCTATAGCGAGACGCCTCCCCGGACCGCGTCGATCGTATGGAATACCTGGTACGAGTGGAAGGATCAGGAGTGGATGGACGCCCAAAAGCAGAAGAACGCCTTCGACGCTCCCATGTCTGTCTACGAAGTGCATCTCGGCTCGTGGATGCGCGTGCCCGAGGAGGGCAACCGTTCGCTCACCTATCGCGAGCTGGCGCACAAGCTGACTGACTACGTGAAGCGGCTGGGCTTCACCCACGTCGAGTTCATGCCCATCATGGAGCATCCTTTCTTCGGCTCCTGGGGATATCAAATCACTGCGTATTTTGCTCCCAGCAGCCGCTTCGGAACCCCGCAGGATTTCATGTACCTGATCGATCACCTGCACCAGAACGGTATCGGCGTCATTCTCGATTGGGTGCCCTCGCACTTCCCCAACGATGAACACGGGCTGGCGTATTTCGATGGCACTCATCTGTATGAGCATGCCGATCCGCGCCGTGGGTTTCATCCTGATTGGAAGTCATCCATCTTTAACTACGGACGCAATGAGGTGCGCGCCTTCCTGGTCAGCAACGCCATGTTCTGGCTCGACCGCTATCACATCGACGGCCTGCGCATGGACGCCATCGCTTCCATGCTGTACCTCGACTATTCGCGCAAGCAAGGCGAGTGGATTCCCAATCAGTTTGGTGGCCGCGAAAACTTGGAAGCCGTCGCTTTCCTCAAGCAGGTGAACCAGACGGCGTACACTGAGTTTCCCGCGATTCAGACCATCGCTGAAGAGTCGACCGCGTGGCCCATGGTGTCACGCCCTCCTTACATTGGTGGCCTGGGTTTCGGCATGAAGTGGGACATGGGCTGGATGCACGACAGCTTGCAGTACTTCTCCAAAGACCCCATCCATCGCAAGTATCACCACAACAAGCTGACCTTCCGCGGCCTCTACATGTTTACCGAGAACTACGTGCTGCCTCTATCCCACGACGAGGTGGTGCATGGCAAGGGATCGCTGCTGGGCAAGATGGCGGGCGACGAGTGGCAGCGCTTCGCCAACCTGCGCCTGCTCTTCGGCTATATGTACACCCAGGCAGGCAAGAAGCTTCTCTTCATGGGCGGAGAGATCGCGCAGTCCAGCGAGTGGAACCACGACGGCAGCGTCGCGTGGGACCTGCTGCGCTGGGCGCCGCACCAGGGAATGCAGCGCTGGGTTAGCGACCTGAACGCCTACTACCGCAACGAGCCTGCGCTGTACGAACTGGACTTCAGCCCCGATGGCTTCCAATGGATCGATGCCGACGACTCGCAGAATAGCGTATTGACCTACATTCGCTACGGTAAGGACCGCGAGCATCCCGTCCTGGTGGCGTGCAACTTCACTCCCATTCCGCGCCGCGGATATCATGTCGGCGTTCCGCTGGAAGGACACTGGCGCGAGGTGTTGAACAGCAACGCAGGGGTCTACGGCGGCACCGACGAAGGCAACTTCGGTGGCGTCCACTCCGAAGCTATCGAGTGCCACGGCCAGCCGCACTCTCTGCATCTCAACCTGCCGCCGCTCGCAGTGGTGGTGCTGAAGCGGTAAGAGCTTGCCTTTCGCCCTTCGCCGCTCCGCAGCGAGCAACAGCCTCCCGTGGGGGAGGCGACAGGTGAAAGCCCCAGCCTTCGGGCCGGGGTAAGCGTCACCAGAGCAGACCCCAACCTCACTTCAGCTTTCCTCGTTCCCGTCGCCCTTTTGACGTCGGCCAATCTCGATCAGCGCCGCCAGGGTCCTGCGGGTTCCATCTACATCATCTTGTCCGACTCGGGCCAGCAGCTCGGCATCGACCTGCTCGCGAGCCGCCGCTTGTACCGCCGCCGCCGCCCGGCCTCTTTCGGTGAGGCCCACCGTCAGCTTGCGCCGATCTTCCTTATCCGCCGATCGATCCAGGTAGCCGCGCGTGACCAGCGTATCCACCAGCTGACCCGCAGCCTGCTTCGAGAGACGCAGTTCCAGGATCAATTGGCCTAGCGGTACATCGTCGCGATTCAGCGCCAGTCCGCCGATCACGTACAAGCCATTGCCCGGGATATCGTCGTACCCCGCTTCAGCCAGAGCTCGACGCATCGCTGAACCGTACGTGTTTCGGGCATGACGGAGCAACACTGGAATGACGACGTCTGTGAGTTGTGCATTGACCTTGTCCATGCACGACATGATGAAGTCACAACTAATGATAGTCAAGATGAATTACTGTCAATACAGATATCAAATTGCTGGTAGCGAGATGAAGATTCGCGGTGTAGTTCAGCTGAGGTGGGATAAGATGCGTGTAAAGTCACTTCAAACACTATTACGATATGCTGGAAATATTAGTCAAAAAGTATGGCCTAAGTGGGAAAACTGTGTTTCACGGTATATGTTTGTCTCGATTCCAGCACTAGTCCCCGGCAGGAACAATTCGGCTTGCCGCAGGAGCCGCCGACCATGTCTTCGCCTCCCATGTTCAAAGGGGTTCGCTAATTCGTGCCCCATTTTCCCTCGTTCGTGATTGAATCTTCCTGTGGATTCGTCGCGCATCGCCGAGCTGCTTACCTCCTACATTGTGGGACTTGATCTACCGCCGGGCATATACGACCAACTTGGCGCATATCTCCAGCTGCTTCTGCGCTGGAATGCCAAGACCAATCTCACAGCAATCCGTGATCCTGCGCAGATCGTGACCCGCCACTTCGGCGAATCGCTCTTCGCCGCTGGAGTGCTGTTCGGCAACGAGACAGCGGGCGCCGCACTCGATTCTGCAGTCGGATTGAGTGAGAACGCGGATGACGGAACTGGGGATACTACCCTGGCTGATCTCGGCTCTGGAGCCGGCTTCCCCGGTCTGCCCATCAAGCTTGCCTTTCCCGCCTTGCAGGTCACGCTGATCGAGTCGCAGAACAAGAAGGCGACGTTCCTGAAAGAAGTCATCCGCGCCCTGCACTTGGGGAACATCGACGTCTACAGCGGACGCGCCGAGCACTGGGGCAGGCAGGCCGACGTGGTCACGCTGCGGGCTGTCGAGAAGTTCGAATCGGTTCTGCCAACCGCCGCCAGCCTCGTCGCCCCCAGTGGCCGCCTGTGCCTGCTCACCGGAGCAGGCCGGAGAGGCGCGCTCGTCGGCTTGGATGGTTTCGAAGCAAATGTGGAAAAACAGATTCCTAACCGACCAGATTCAGTGGTCATTGTGGGAAATCGAATCAAGTCTGGCTCATAAGTCGTCTTAAATCCTAACAACACGCCGTTAAAGTAATGTGACACACTTTAGCCTTCAAAAATAGACACATTCTATTGTGTTATGATGCACACGTACGGAGGGTCGAATGCCGACGAATCTTGCCTTGGACGATCGGCTGATCGAGGAAGCGCGCCGTGTGGGTGGCCATACCACCAAGAAGGATGCTGTAAACGCTGCCTTGGACGAGTACATCCGTCGCCGCAAGCAACTTGAGGTGCTCAAGCTCTTCGGGACGATTGATTACGACGAGACCTATGACCCCTCAGAGAGTCGTCGACTGGATCGGATCGAGAACGAAAAGTGATGCTGCTGGCTGACACCTCGGTTTGGTCGCTTGCCCTGCGGCGTCGCTCGGGTTCACCGCTCACCGAAGCTGAGGAACGGTTGCGAGATGGACTGGCCGAAACCATTCAGAGTGGTCTGGTTGCCATGATCGGTCCCATTCGCCAGGAACTGCTGTCAGGCATCAAAGACACTGCACAATTCGAGCGAATCAAAGTTGCGCTCGAGGCGTTCCGCGACGAAGCGATTGACCGGGCGGATTACGAGGAGGCGGCACGGCTCTATAATTTATGCCGCGCCAAAGGCTTGCAGTGCGGTCCCGTGGATATTCTCATTATCGCCGTAGCAAGACGCCGAAAGTGGAGGATCTCCACCAACGATGCAGCGATGACGCGTTGCCTGGAAGCGCTTACCTTGGAGGCGGGCTGAATCATTTGCGCGGGGACCACGGGCTCCTATGGCAGGCTGCTTGAACAGCCGATTGCATGCGGTTTTGAAAGGGGCGCAGCTTTAGCTGCGCCGGAAAAGCCCTTCGATTTTGACCTCGCGAGCGGACTGCAGTCCGCGAGCTATGTCTGATACCGCCCCTTTTCCAGTCGTATAAACATTCCAGCCATGAGTTGTCAGTTCGGCTCCCACGTGGCAATCAATCGGCTGTCCAGCGGCCAACATCGATGTTCCACGTGGAACACCCTCCCGTTCCGGCTCAATTCCATTGCTGAGCCAAAGCTGCCGACGGCCGGCTGATGGCTGACAGCTGACGGCTCCCCCAATGTTCCACGTGGAACCATTCAATTCTGCCTCTTTACCCACAAACTGTGACCTCCCTAAGACCCCACCGATTCAGCCGCTTCCGTCTTTTCGCCGCCGAATTACACAGCTTTTCCTCCGAAATGTTCCTTTCCTGATTCTCCTCCCATTGCTGTGCTCGCCTCGCCGGGTTCTAATCTTCTATGCGGGGTACGTTACAGGCAGTGTCGAGAATCATAGCGGTCACCAACCAGAAAGGCGGAGTCGGCAAAACTACGACCGCCATCAACCTGGCGGCGTCGTTTGCCCACCATGGAGCTTCGACCCTGCTGGTGGACTGCGATCCCCAGTCCAACGCCTCCAGTGGCGTCGGCTTTGGGCGAGACCCTGAACGCCTGAGCTCCTATCAGGTTGTCATGGGCGAGGTCACTGCCGATGAAGCCATTAAGGCCACAGAGCTGGCGAATCTCAGCCTGCTTCCATCAAGCAAGAACCTGATTGGCGCCAATATCGAGCTGGTCACCCTCGAGTATCGCGAATACCGCCTGCGCCATGCCTTGGATCCCCTGCGCCCGCGCTTTCAGTTCATCGTGCTGGATTGCCCGCCTGCGCTCGATCTGCTTACCCTGAACGCGCTGGTGGCAGCCGACACCGTGCTGATACCCATGCAGGCCGAGTATTTCGCCTTGGAAGGCGTGACCGAGCTGCTCGATACCATCGATCGCATTCGTATCGACCTGAATCGCAGTCTGGCGGTCGAAGGCGTGGTTTTGACCATGTTTGACGAGCGCACCAACCTGGCGCAATCGGTTGCGAACGAGCTGCGCGGCTTCTTTGGCGAACTCATGTGCGAGACCGCGATCCCGCGCAATGTTCGCCTCGCAGAGGCCCCCAGTTATGGCCAGCCAGCCTTGGTGTACGACCTGCGCTCCCGTGGAGCAGAGGCCTACCTTGAACTGGCAAAGGAAATTATGAAGCGGGTGAAGAAGGCGAAAGCGGCCGAAATCGGAAGCTGGAGCTGAGGAGAATTCCATAAGCGGGCGTTTAGACAGGCTGCCGCGAAACGCGGTCAATCTCTTAAGTCCCGCTTCATGTCGCGAGAGCGAGGTCATAAACTCTTCGTCCGTCAGAGACGATCACGGAATTCCGGATGGAGCGACTGGAATTGACCCTGATGCGATCGAGTGCCCGTCGTGACAGCAGCAAGCATAGCCCAAGCCAGTTTATGGCTGTGATAGGCATATCGTCATATGGCAAAATCGATGAGTCCGATTAGGCGAGTGCACGACAAAGGTGAAACACCTTTCGCCAAACTTACGAAAGCACGGTCGTAAGCCGATGACGCAGGCAGGCAGAGTATAGAGCACATGGCGTTGATAAGAACAGACCGTCGTTGTGATCACGAAAAGAATTTGCATGGTTTCCGAAGAAGCAACGAAGATGTTGATGCTGTGCTACGCCATGGGAATAGGTCTCGACCTATGCATCAATTGCCTATATCTCTCGAAAAGTCTTCTGTCATGAGCTATCGCGAGTGCAGGATTCTTCCTATGACTGAAAAACGCAAAGTTACTCGGCCGCGGATTAGAGACGCTGCTGCCCTCCCGTACCGCGACCCAGCCGCCAACTCATTCCGCTCCGGCCGCCGCCGCTGCCCCGGCTCATGCCCAAGGCGAGGCAATTCGGCATCTCCCTGTCGAGCTGATCGACCGCAATCCCTATCAGACCCGGACTCACGTGGATGAAGCCGCCTTGGCGGAACTGGCCGCTTCTATCCAGGTGTCAGGTGTCGTCCAGCCGATTACGGTGCGGCCCGAGGCGAATGGTCGCTTTCAACTGATCGCAGGTGAGCGCCGCTGGCTGGCCTCGCAACGCGCTGGCAAAGCCACGGTTCCGGCGATCGTGCGTCACGTCTCCAACGAGCAGGCAATGGAGATGACCATCATCGAGAACCTCCAGCGCGAGGACCTCAACCCGCTGGAGCAGGCACGCGCCTTCGAACGCCTTGGACGCGAGTTTGGACTTACCCAGGAGCAGATCGCGCAGCGCACCGGCAAAGAGCGGTCTTCCATAGCTAACTTCTTACGATTGTTGAAGTTACCGGCTGGCGTCCAAAATCTCGTCGAGTCGGGACAGCTCAGCTTTGGTCATGCCAAGGCGCTTATGGGCCTGGATTCGCCCGACACTATCCAGCTCATGGCGCAGCGTGTAGCCGGACTTTCGCTTTCTGTTCGCCAAACCGAGAAGCTCGTTACTAACTTGATGCACCCCCCGGAAAAGGTCGAAAAGGTCCGGGAAGTCGATCCCAACGTCAAAGAAGCCGAGCGCGCGATACGTGCAGCCCTGGGCATGGCAGTCACCATCAACGACAAGCACGGCAAGGGAAAGGTTGTAATCGAGTATGCCAACCTGGAGGATTTCGACCGGCTGATGGGGTGCTTTATCAAAGGTTGAGCCTTGCTTGGGGCATAATAGTTCCGAGGCGTGGGGATGACCATCACCATCGAAATCAACTCTGAACTCCAGCGGGAACTGGCAAGGCAGGCGGCCGCACGTGGATTAGAAGTGGACGCATATGCCGCAAGCTTGCTCGAAGAGGCAGCCCACGCCGCTTCGCCCACAGCAAAGTCAGAAGTACCGGCCAAGGACATGGTTGAACTCTTTGCCCCGCTTCGCGGTCTGAACATCGATTTCGAACGCGACCGCGACCCAGGCCGGGAACTGGATTTGTGAAGCGGTACCTGGTCGATACCAACGTCCCCTCCGAACTTACCCGCGAAAATCCTGACGCCCTAGTGGTGAGCTTCCTGCGGCGCTCGAACAAAGAAACCATGTTCCTGAGCGTCATGACGATCGGTGAAATCTGCAAGGGCATAGCCACCCTGCCGCCGAGTACACGACGTGCGGCGTTGCAGCACTGGTTGGATATCGATGTCCGGTCCTGGTTTGCCGGTCGCATCTTGCCGGTCACAGAAGCTATTGCCGAACAGTGGGGATCCTTGGCGGCGGTTTCGAAGCAACAGGGCCGACCCTTAGCAGTGGTCGACGGCATCCTTGCTGCGTCCGCCCTTGTTCACGACCTTACTCTGGTCACCCGCAACGTGAAGGACTTTGCCATGCTCGGCGTCGATGTCCTGAATCCTTGGGAAACGTAAGCCTAGACGTGTTCTCACCCCCTCAGTGCCTCGGTGGCGAAGGGGTCTTTTCGGAAGTGGCGCCCTTCTTTTGCGCCTGCATCTGCATTCGCAGATCGCGTATCAGCACATTCCACAGCTGAACATTCGTATTCAGCAAGATGGACATGTTGGTATCGCGGATAAAGCTCACCTGCGCCGACATGTTGTTAACCAGGCTCTCCATGCGGTCGAGGTCCAACTGCATCTGCTGTGCAGGATCAACCGGCGCCACAGGCTTAGCGGGTGTCTCCTGCGCCGCAGCCGGTTGCGAAGTTGGCTCAGGCGCGCGTTCGCCCGTCTGGGCCCCCGCCGCGATGGTCATGAGCATCGCACAACAAAACCACCGTCACTCTGTACATATTTCCTCCTCAGAATCACTGCCGGATTTCAGCCCGCCTTAGTATGATGGAAAATTCGCTGACCATCCCGGGAGCTTTTACCTTGCACCAACTGACGCTGGGCGACACGGAATTCACCATTCTCTCCGACGGCACCTATGTACTCGATGGCGGAGCGATGTTCGGCGTCGTGCCCAAATCGCTTTGGGAGAAGCGCATCAAAGCCGACGAGCGCAACCTGCTCACGCTCGGCCTGAACTCGCTGCTCATCCGCAACGGCAAGAACACCGTGCTGGTCGAGACCGGCATCGGACCCAAGCTGAACGACAAATCGCGCGAGATTCACCGCAACCAGGCAGCGCTGCTGGAAAACTTCAAGCGCGCCGGTATATCGCCCGACGACATCGACATCGTCATCAACACCCATCTGCACTTCGACCACTGTGGATGGAACACCTACTACAAAGACGGTAAGCCAGAGCCCACGTTTCCTAACGCGACGTATTACGCGCAGCAGGGCGAACTCGATCACGCGCACGAGCAGCACGAGCGCGACCGCGTCAGCTACCTGACCGACAATTACGATCCGCTGGTGAAAAGCGGCCAGATGCGGCTGTTGCGTGGGAACGCCGAGATTACTCCCGGCATCTCGGTCGAACTTTATCCCGGACACACCCGCGATCTGCAAGCCGTGACCGTCCGTGCCGGCGACCAAACCCTCTGCTATATCAGTGACTTGATACCCACATCACATCATCTCGACCCGACGTGGGTTATGGGATACGATCTTTACCCGCTGGACTCGATCAATAATCGCCATCGTTTTTACCAGCGCGCAATTCCGGAAAAGTGGGTGACCGTGTTTACTCACGATCATGAAGTTCCGTGGGCGCGGGTGGAGATCGGCGAGAAGGGTAAGCCGGTGGCGCGGCCGGTTATCCACTGAATTTTTCTCCAGAGGCTAGCCACGCCGCAGTTGCTGTCCTACAATGTAGCACCACATTTTACAAGTGCTGCCGAGGAACATTGCATGGGAAAGAAAGACAAGAAGAAGGATAAAAAGAAGCATCGGCAGGAAGAACCGCAGACGCCGTCAGCGAAATCCGGCGCTTTCGATTTGCGAACTGCTCCGCTGCCTGATCCTCCCAAGCCGCTGAAGCCGGCGGAAATCCGTGCCTTGCGCGCGAGCATGAACGCCAGCCAGGCGCTATTTGCGCGTCTGCTCAACGTCAGTTCCAATGCAGTGGAGAGTTGGGAGCAGGGGATTCGCGAGCCGCGTCAGGCCACGCTTAAGCTGCTGCACATCGCGCGCAAAACCCCGGGCGCGCTGCTCGACTAAGACCCAGAGATGAACACAGAGACACGGAGTCACAGAGCAGACGACGCTCTTAAATCTCAAAGTCTCTGTGTCTCAGTGCCTCTGTGGTTCGCCTTTTTGGTTTCCTTACTGCCTGGCCAGGTTCACCGCGATGTCGCCCGCAACCGGCACCATGAAGCGCTCCCCCTGAAACGCTTTGATCATCAGCACAATCCACAGCACAAACGACAGCAGACCGATCAATCCAATGAGCAGGATGCCAATCCCCCATCCGCCGCCAAAGCCTCCGTAGAAGAAGCCGATTCCGAAGACCATGCCCAGCACTATGCGTATCAGGTGCAGGCCGCCGAAGGTGACGATGGACTGGGCCGCGTGAAACCGTACGTAAGGCCGCCGGTCGATAAGATAAAAAATAATGCCCGTGATCCAGCCGAGCGCGTAACTGAGACAAGCCGCAGCATTTTCCGACAATCCGCTACTTGTCCCAGCCACCGGATAAGGCTGCACTGGACCGGGATTGGGTGGGATTGACGCTGCAGGCTGGGGCTGTCCACAAACTTGGCAGAACTGCGCGGTCGTCGGTATTTCCGTGCCGCATTTTGTGCAGTGTGGCATTGGTTCCTCCGCTGATGGCTGAAACTGTACACCGAAATTCGCCAGTCGAATAGTGAATCACGATATGCCGGTGAGGCCAGAGCTGTCAGCTCTCAGCCGTCAGCTCTCAGCTAGAACCATTTCAACCTCAGGACGCTCTGGATTACGGTGCTAGCTACATGGATCCGGGTACTGACCGGGAGGTTTTTTGGCTGAAAGCTGATGGCTGACGGCTGACAGCCTCAGTTCTAGCTGGTAGCTGACAGCTGGCAGCTGGCGGCTCTTCCCCAACATTTCTGTCGCCGCACCCTAGCTTTCGTCATCTCACGTTCTATGGCAGGCACACTCCATATCTTTCGACGCAGTGACACGCCCCTGGAATACCAGGTGAACTACAACCTCGGCCCGGCTTCGTGGGTGCAGGTCATGGCCCCCGTCGAGCTCGACCATTTCCTGCGACTGGGTACCGGTCTGGCTTCCGACAATGTCGACGCCCTATTAACGGAGCTCCGCGACAATGGCCAGGCCAGTGAAGCTCCGGTCGCCATCCCCGAGTCGCACTTGGCTGAAATGGGATTCGCCGAATCGCCCAGCGATGAGTGAGTTGTAGTTGTCAGTGATTCGGTTGTCAGTTGAGGCAGACGCGAGGTTCCATGCTGACCGCGCAGGTTGTACCCTACTGATGTTTGTCGGTCGAGTACAGGGCGCGGAGAGCAACTCTACAGTAGCTACTCGCCGCCCCTGACAACTGACAACTTCTAATGAAGGCCCTCCTACCCATCGCCGTCTTTCTGCTCATGGTCTCAATTGGCATGAGCTTGCGGCCCACCGAGATGGTGCGTAACTGGCGGATGCTGATGCGGCGTGGCGCCTGGTTGCGCCTTATCATTGCGACCTTCCTCATCCCACCGGCAGTCGCCATGTTGATGCTGCGCTTTACTCCCCTGGACTTCGGCGAAGCCACCGGACTGTTTCTGCTGGGCGTGGTCCCGGGAGCGCCGCTCACCTCGCGGGTCGCCGCCAAGCGCGGTTTCGACATGCACGTGGCCGCCAGCTACCAGGTGTGGGGAGCCATGCTGGTGCCGCTGATGATCCCTCTAGTCGTTTATTCGGTTGCGAAACTCTATGACAAAAACGTATGGATCCCGCCGCGGCTCCTGTTTGCCCAGATCGCCGAGAAACAATTCGCGCCGCTGCTGCTGGGCGTAGCTCTGGTGTACTTTGCGTCCGGACTTGCGAAAAAGATTCAACCCGCGATCACCATCACCGGCAACGTACTGCTGCTCACCATGATCGCGGCCGTGATCTGGAAGATGCGCTCGGAACTGGCAGCCATTACGCCGTGGGTGGTGGTTGCCGCCATCGCGCTGGCGCTGGCGTCGATGGGAGGGATTCTCCTGCTGGTAAAGGCCGAGCCGCAAACCCGACAGACGCTTGCTTTATGCAATACCAACCGGCACATCGGGCTGGCCCTGCTGCTGGCAGGAGACTTCGTTCACGCCCGCAATGCCCTCCCGGCCATCGCCTGCTATGCGATCGTTGGCCCACTCTCCATGCTGGTGTACTCAAAAATCGTTCGCCGGCGAGCACCGGTTGCAGCCGCGGCGTAGAGATGTCCTCCGCCTTCGTGTGAAAATCGAATCATGTTCTCGCGCAAGATCAGCGTGCAATACGAAGAGAATGGCGAGCGCCGTCCCTGCCCGCAGAAGTGGCTCGACAGCTTCAGCATGCGCAACTTCACCAACGACCAGGTCTTCGACGACACCATCCCCACCGGTGACGGCCAGTTGGAGATCGGAACCCGCGTGCCGCTCAATCGCCTGCGCGCTTCAATGGAAGATTGGTTTCGCCGTAAGACCTATCTGCCTCCCGGCGCCAAGCTGCTGGTGGAGGAAGAGTAGTCTGAGCGGGACCAGATTCCGATTGGAAGGTGCGCGGCTTAACAGCCTGCTGAAAGACTCGACTTTCGGGTAGAGCCGGCCTTCAGGGCGGCGTCCACGCCGTGGAAAATACGGGTGGGCTTTAGCCCCTGAGACTCCGACGCATTTGTTCAGCAGTCGCTCTAAGTCGCGGCGTACGAATCGCTTTTTCCTTTTGCCATCCATGTTTTCAGTTTGTCATCACGACCGAAGGGAGGGATCTGTTCTCACTTCGCGCAACCACCCTCTTTTCCTTGAATACCGGTCGGACCGGCTCCACGGTGGTAGATTCTTCTCCTATGATCACCCGCCTCTTCTTTCTCTTTATCGCGCTCGCGCTCCTCGGCGCCGCCGTCTGGGCCTACCATCACGACCAGAAGCTCGACCACGATGCCGCCATGATCAATCTCGGTGACCCTAACGAAACCGTACGTGAGCTCTTGGGCGATCCGTCACTCGAAGGCGAATGTGGCTCGTTGACCCTGGCGCCGCAGACCTGTGCCGACGAATACGTTTACCGCTACTACTACTCCATCTTTCGCCCGCAATATCAGGTCATCTGGTTCGACCACGCAGGCAAGGTTATCGGCCAGCAGCACGTCGAACGGCTCTTTTAGCTGCTCTAGGTAGAGCCGAGCTTCAGCTCGGCGTTGCGGCGCCTTTCAAATTTCCGAGCCGCCTCAGCCGGCGACACAAAACGCCCTCAAAGATTTTCTAGAGGATTGGTATGCCAGGCGCCGCATCTCTTGGCAGCTCACCGGTAACCCGCGGATCGTCGGCAATCTCGATGGCCCGTTTGTAGGGCACAAACCCAGCCTTGCGGTAGAACTCCAGCGCACGTGGATGATCGAGCGTGCAGGTGTGCAGCCAGATACGATTGGGACGGCACGCCCAACCCAGCCCCAGACAATGCTCCAGCAGCGCACGCCCGGCCCCCGTGCCGAAAAGCGAGGCTGCGACGCCAAAATACAAAATCTCGATATCGGGCATGCGCCGGCGATCAAACTCCAGCAATCCGCCATCTACCCCATTGTGGGATAGTACATAAATGTCGATCTCAGGGTTGTGCAGCAACGCGCGCAACTCACCATCGCTCATGCGAAGGCGACCAAACCACAGCCAGGGAGTGCCGACTTCGCGATACAGCTGGCGGTACCAGTCAGGTCGGCCCTGGGTTCGCGGCGGATCGCTAACTCTGACAATGTGGTACTCGCCCACGCAGGCGGCTCACGCATCTCCAGGTAGGTGACAACATTTGCGAGTTTGCCCGGCGGCAGGTCGGTGTATCCGTCTTGCATGGATAGAGTGTATAGGCAGCAAGGTATGCAGCACAGAGAGCAGAGGCGGGGACCGTGCGGGCGGTCCCCGATTGGTTCAGATGGCTATGCCGCCATTCCGCGGGCGCCTTGCGCAAGTTGTTTCATGCCCTGCGTAGCCAGCTTTTGTCCCAGCTCAGCGGCGCCGTGCATTTGCACTTTAGAAAGCGAAACCGCTGCCTGTAGGTCCGCGATGGCCTGGTGCGTTTCGGGATTGTTGCCCGGATCTATGTGAACGTGTCCATTAGCGTCGATCCAGAAGACGCCGGCGTCTCCGCCACCCAGCAGAATGAACACAACTCGTTCCACAGCTATCGGTGCCATATTCATACTCCTTTGTTCCGGCTCTGTCCCGCATTGCCGGAGGAATCGAATTGTGAACCATCTGGAAACGAATGCAAGCGGAATCGAGAGTTCCTGTTATGGCGGCGAGGGCGTGTGGGACGAGTTGCTGGATTATCGTTTCCAGCGCGCGTCCATGTAGTTCACCGCCTCCTGAACATTGAGCTCGCGGGTGCTCACGCCGGTGCGCACGTAGAGCTTGGGCGTCTCGCCTGCGCGCAGATACACCGGCCGATGCGCGGGCGCGGTGATCACCCGGCACACATCTTTCTGCTCAAGCGATTGGAACACCGCCTGCACACTATGGCAGGCATCGCCCCCGAGCTGCGTGGCCACCGCCGTCATCAGCGCCTGTTCGAAGCCGTCGCGGTCCTGCTTCTTCAGCGTCTTGTAATCGCTCTCCAGCCCCACGATCGACCCGTCATCGGCCACCCCGATCAACAGTGTGCCGCCACCGCCGTTCATATATCCCGCGAGCGTCTTCAGGACGACGTTCTCTAACGCGCGGTTGACCTTGCTCTCTTTCAGGTCCCAGCGGAAGGTGGATTTGAATTCCAGGTCAGCGCTCTCACCCTTCGCGATGAGCACCCGCAAGTCGCCGTTCAGCGCGCTGCTCAAGCGGGCGATCTCCCGTTGCCGCTCGATCAGCGAAGAAAATACCACGGCCGCCGACAGGCTGAGTACCATCCCGGCCAGTCCATAAAACACCGTCTTCTTTGGCCTGCCGCCGTGCAGAGCGGCCGACACCTGCGCCGTGGCGAAGCCCGATCCCGCTGGAAAAACCCGGGCTGCCGTACTCCTTGAAGTAGACGAACTCGTTCAGCGGGAACAGCACAAACACTCCCACCACCAACCCCAACAGGGCGGCGATGAGGAAGAAACGAATTCGCAATCGTAGTTGCCAGGAGAGATGCAACGCAGGCTCCGCGATTCTATGGTGAGGGGTGAGTGCGGAGAACGTCAATCGGGTGTGGGTGCCGCATCCTTTCCCATCGTTTGGGAAAGGGTGGGAGTCGATGCTGTTCACACCACCCCTCTACGCCTCGCCTACCCGACAAAGCACGTCTTCACGCTGCCGTATTACCATTACCATTCATGCCTCTCGGCCCCTCAACCCGTTCTTTCCTACGTGAAGGACTCACCAGCAGCCGCTCCGCAGCCCGACCGTCTGCGCAACAGCTGATCGCGCGTCTCGCCGAAATGAAAGCTGTCCATGAGGCCTTCGCCTGGTTTCGTTCGCATAGTCGCGAGCTCGAAGACCGGCAGTTGGAGGTCACAGCCATCCCGGCCCCGCCGTGGGGAGAGGCCGCCCGCAGCGCACTGGCTGACCGAGCGCTTCGCAGAGTTAGGCCTGAGCGAGGTGCATCAGGACGAGTTGGGCAACGTCTTCGGCATTCGCCCCGGCGCCGCCCGCGACGCAGCCAATGATGCGCCTTGCATTGCCTTGGCCGCACACATCGATACCGTCTTTCCCGCCGGCACCGAAATCTCTGTCCACCGCGAGGCTGGCAAGCTGTACGGACCCGGCATATCGGATAACGCCTCCGGCATTGTCGCGCTGCTGGCGATCGCCGGGGCAATGAGCGATGCGGCAATAGCGAATGTCGCTCCCATCCTTTTTATAGGCAGCGTCGGCGAAGAAGGCGAAGGCGACCTGCGCGGCATGCGCCACATTTTTCAGCAGCGCCGCTGGCTCGAATCGATTGGCGCCGTGATCGCCATTGATGGTGCCGGAACCGACACCGTAATCACCGAAGGCTTGGGCAGCCGCCGTTACGAGATCACCATCACCGGACTGGGCGGCCATTCCTGGAGCGACTTTGGCGTGGCCAATCCGATCGTTGCGCTGGCCCGCGTGATTGACCGCTTCACTCGCACTCCTGTGCCCGGGTCGCCGAAGACAACCTACAACATCGGAACCATCCAGGGCGGCACCTCGGTAAATTCGATTCCGCAGACGGCGACCATGCGCGTCGATACCCGCTCCGCCTCGGTGGAGGAGCTCGATAAACTCGAGCGCGCGTTACGCGAAGCGGTGGAGCAGCTGGTCGTGGCGACGCCCGGACGCAATCGTAAAGAGACGCTGCGCAGCGAAATCAAGATAATCGGCAACCGTCCGGCCGCGGATTTGCCGCTCGACTCGCGCCTGCTGGAGGCCGTGCGTGCGGTCGACGCGCAGATCGGTAATTCAGCGCGAATTCAGCGGGCTTCGACCGATGCGAACATTCCGTTGTCGCTGGGACTTGAGGCGCTCGCCATTGGAGCCGGCGGCAGCGGAGGCGGCGCGCACACCCTCAACGAATGGTACGATCCGGCGGGACGCGATCTGGGGCTGAAACGGATTCTGCTGCTGGCGCTCACCATGAGTGGGGTAGAAGAGGCATTGCCGGGCATAAAACCGGCTTAGATTGGCGAAAAAAGACACAAAGTCGTCTTGAATCGCCTTAAAAGCACCTGAAACGGCTTTCGAAATGACGAGCAAACAGCGGCACTTTCGGTCCAGCTCAAACCATTCTGCTCCCAGCCTCGGACTCGAGCTGGGCATAAATAGGGCTTCAAAACAGCATGAAAACTATCGCAAATTTCGTCACTTTTTGGTGTTTTTCCGCGTTTTTTATGACATCCATGGCCTTTTCCTCGACCATCGCCCCTGATTTGATCTTCCTCAACGGCGATATCTATACCCAGGCGACGCCGGCCCGCGCCCAGGCCATCGCCGTTCGCGAGGGTCGCATAGTTGCGACAGGAACGAACGACGAAATTCGCAAGCTGAAAGGCGCGCACACCCAGGTCGTCGATCTCGGCGGACATTTTGTCATGCCGGGATTTAACGATGCGCACTGTCATTTGCAGTCGGCGGGCTTCGAGCAGATGAACGTTAACCTGGTCGGCGCCAAGTCGCTACAGGAAATGCAGCAGCGCATCGCCGAACGCGCCAAAATCGCGGCCCCCGGCGACTGGATCATCGGCGATGGCTGGGACCATACGTTGTGGACGGAGCAGAATCTGCCAACGCGGCAGGCGATGGACGCGGTGACAAATGGGCATCCGGCCATCTTCGTTCGCGTCGATGGACACATCGCGGTCGCGAACTCCGCGGCGTTGCAGGCTGCGGGCATCACCGCGCAAACCGCGCCTCCGCAGGGCGGAGCGATCGATCACGATGCGCAAGGTCAGCCCACGGGAATCCTTCGCGAGTCGGCGCAAGGCCTGGTCTTCTCCAAGGTGCCTGCGCCTACGCCGGCGCAGCGGCGACGCGCCGCGGAACTGGCGCTGGCCGATGCCGCGCGTTCGGGCATCACTTCGGCGCAGGACAATTCGGACTGGGAGCAGTTCCTGGTTTACGAGGAGATGGAGCGCGACGGCAAGCTGACGCTGCGTATCAGCGAGTGGCTGCGCTTCAACGATCCGGTCGAGCTGCTGGAGAAGCATCGCGCGCATCACGCCGCCAACGATCCCATGCTGCATACGACAATGCTGAAAGGTTTCATGGATGGATCGTTGGGCTCGCGCACGGCTGCGCTACTGGCGCCGTATTCTGACGATCCTGGCAACTCGGGGCTGCCGCAATACAAGCAGCCGGAGTTGAACCAGATGGCGGTGGCGCGGGTGGCGGCGGGATTTCAGTTGGGATTCCACGCTATTGGCGATCGCGCGGCGCAGATGGCGCTGGATGCTTTCGCCGAAGCTGAGCGTAACGCGCGCGAGAAGGACTTACCGGGCAAGAATCCTGACAAGCTGCGGCTTGCGCATTGAGCATGACCAGGTCATCGCGCCCGATCAGTTTGCGCAGTATCGCAAGCTGGGTGTGATCGCGTCGGTGCAGCCCAACCATCTGCTGACCGACATGAATTGGGCTGAGTCGCGCATCGGGCCGGAGCGGGCGAAGACCTCCTATCCGTGGAAGGAGTTTCTCGACAATGGAGTGCGGCTGGCGTTTGGCACCGATTATCCGGTTGAGCCGATCACGCCGTTTCGCGGAGTCTATGCGGCGGTGACGCGCAAGAACGAGGCGGGAACGAAAGAATATTTCCCCGAGCAAAAGGTGACCATCGAGCAGGCGCTTGCGGCTTATACAACAGGCTCGGCCTACGCCGAGTTCATGGAGAAGAGCAAGGGCACACTGGCTCCGGGAATGCTGGCCGACTTCGTGGTGCTCGATCGCGACCTGACCAAGGTTGCGCCGCCGGAGATCCTCAAGACACAGGTGCTGCGCACGGTGGTTGGGGGGAAGACGGTGTACGAGAAGGTTCCTGAATCCCACTCAATCCAAAAGAAGGATTGAATGGGGCACCGGGCTCTTGGCCTCCCACCCTTTCGCAAAAGATGCGAAAGGATGGGGCACCCGCTATTTTGTTATCGCGCCTGATTCGAGCCGTATCCGGTGATGACGGTCAACGTCGCGTTGACCTGTGAGCCTCCGGTGGAAGCCGAGATGTTCACTGTCGTGTTCTTCTTCACCGGGTAAGTCTGCACCGCGAAGCTGGCCGTGGTCCGTCCGCCGGGAACGACAATCCAGGCAGGAGGATGCGCAGCGTTCGGAGTGCTGCTGGCGATGCTCACGCCAAGGCCGCCGTCGGGCGCGGGCGCACTCAAGGTAACCGTGCCCGCCGAAAGCTGGCCACCTTTCACTGTCGAGGGCTTCAACACCAGAGAGGTCAGCGTCACTTGCGAGCTGGTGAAGGCTGCGATGACATTGCGCGCGGCGTTTAGAGTGACGAAGCAGTAGCTGCCCTGCACCTGGTCGCAGCCTGTCCATCCGCTGAAGGTAAAGCCTGCGGCGGGAATCGACGAAAGTTTTACTTGCGCGCCATTGGTGTAGGCATACGAGCAGGTACTTCCGCAGTTGATGTGCCCGTCCACTCCCAGGACGGTGCCGCTGCCGGTTTTGGTGACGGACAGAGGAACAAAGCCAACTTCAAAACTAAAGATGGTGCCGTATCCGTTAGCGTCGCCGCCCTGATCGGTGGTGCCGTAGAACAGCCCATCGCTGCCCAGACGAGCGATCCCTCGGGGTTCTGTCCGCCGGGACATGGGTATTGCTGGCAGAAGGTGTGGAGCGTGGTTACGGTTCCGTCTGGCTTCATGCTGAAGATCGAGCCGGGAGTTCCCCCGCAGCAGACCATGCCATAAAAGTTCCCGTCCGGCGCCTGCAGGAGCTGGTCGAGGGTGGACCATCCCTTAGGAAACTTGTAAAGCGTAGTCAGGTCGCCTTGAAGGCTCATCCGGTAGATGGTGGCAATGTTGTTGGGAGCCACAGGCCCGGTCATCCCGTACAGGTAACCATCGCTGCCTTGAATAAGGCCACCCGTCGGCGTTCCACTATCGGCACAATCACTCTGCAAGCAAAACGTGTGCAAGGTGGTGAGCACTCCGCTGGGTGTGATTCTGAAAACCGTTCCACAGCCGGGAGCACTGTAAGTGGCGCAGAGGCCTTGCATGCTTCCACCGTGGAAGGTAGTCCCGTAGAAATTGCCGTCATTGGCCAGCAACAAACGGGCATGAGGGTTAGCGCCGTCGGTCTGATGAAATGAATAAAGCGTGGTTAGCGAGCCACCGGGAGTGAGTCGATAAACCGTGCCGCAGCCATAACGGCAAGTGGTGGTTCCCCCACCAGCGGTTGTGCCATAGAAGTTCCCATCTGCACCTTGAATCGGCGGTGCCCACGGAGTTGCGCCGTCCGGACAGTTCGCCCCGAGTGAGCAGAAGTTGTAGATGGTCGCCACCGCGTCGTCGGTTCCAACCCTGAAAACCGTGCCGGCGATATAAGGTCCCCCGCCTTCACTGATGCCGTAAAGGCTGCCATCTGAGGCTCGCACCATTCCTCCAATGGGACCGGCAGGGCCCTGCGGATTACCGACTTCGAAGTGATGAACGGTGGTGAAGGTGCCGGAGGAGGTGATCTTAAAGACACCGCCGAGATCGTTGTTCTGCGGGATGCCCTGGGCCTCGCCGTAGTAGCTGCCGTCGACGCCCTGCACCAGCGATGCCCACGGATAGCCACTGTCGGTGAGTCCCTGGAAGTCGTACATGGTGGTGAAGGTCTGGGCGGGAGAGGCGATCGCGAATAAGACGCAGAGGACTACTAAGAGGACGGCGCGGCGCATGGGCCTCCTTAAGAAAGAACAGATGAGAGAGAAGCTGAACTATTTCGTACGCCACGGATTGTGTCAACCCATGGCGCATGGCCCGCGGGGAATCCCTTACAGTAGCCGGTTGAAATGGCGATGTCGGTGAGCGGCGTCACGGGTAGACGTGGCAAACGCGGGTCTCGGCGGTCGCGATGACACCGGCGGGCTATGGGTGCGGCCGGATTAGTCATCAGCCTCTGTCCCACACCCGATCACGAAACATGTGTCGTCCGCTGAAGCGGACTCGGGACCGTTCAACCACGCCAACCCAGCCATAAAATGGCTGGGCTATCTTCTGCTGTCCCCTACGGGACGGACTCGTGGTTTGTCCCACTGTCATCGCTCAATCATGAGTTTCGTAACGGACTCTGTAGCGCTGGGTTCTATTGTTTTGCGCCGGGGCACGACGAACTGCAGATCCCTCGGCTGCGGTCGCCAAGGCGACCTTCACCTCGGGACGACACCCGCCGATAATGGATGGCGCTGCCGACGAACTGCAGATCCCTCGACTTCGCTCGGGATGACACTCGCCGGGATCTCCATGCCCTTCGCTCGAGATGACACCGGATAACCTATTGAGCAGCGCTTGTCTGCCGGCCGGTTTCCTGGGCTCCGTTTTTCATTTCTGAACTGACTTGGGCCAGCAGCGAAGTCCATGCCTGTTTGGCCGTGTCATCGAAGTGGGTGCCAGCCGTTTCCTGAAAGGTGTCAATGAGGGTTTGGCAGAAGGTCTGGTAGTGAGCCTCGACAACGCCGTGCTCTCGCAGGTGCCGGAAGCCTAAATCGCGCAGAATCGGGCGCAAACTATCGAGCTGCTCGAACGATAGATAAATGAGCTTCAGAACGTCGGCTAGCTTCTTAGCCTGCTGCTTTATGTCGCCCGGGAACATCTCTCGCATCGTGGGATCGCGGGCGAACAGGCGGTTGTAGAACAGCAAGGTAACCACCTCTTCCTTGCCTTCGATCAACCGGAAGCTCTTACGTATGCTGCTGATTTGGTCCGGCGTCATGGAGCTTGCTTCAGTCCTTCCAGACCGCAAAGTCGTGCGCTGAGCGAGTGATGTCTGTGGCATCGTACCAACGAAGTACTTGTGGGCATAGCTCTTTCTGGATCGGCAATCTGAATACGGCGACCTTGGCTCGGGATGACACTGCGCAGAAGGGTGCAGCTGTCGACGAACTGCGGATCCCTCGCCCGCCAAGGCGGGCCGGGGATGACACCCGCACTTAGGCTATGCCCAAGGCCAAGTGCCAACTGCCGATTCTGGTGACCCGGCGTGCTCGGGTTGCGTCTAATGGGCTGAAGCTTGTAATCCCGGGAACCACTATGCTTCGGCGCTGGAATGCTAAAAAGCCGGTACTCCCGTGGAACGGTATAATTTTTGTTGGGCTTCGATGATCCGGAGGACACTAGATGGATTCGCAAGAAACGGGTTGGTGGCAGCGGATGAAGGCTAATCGTTTTGCCTCAACCGTGGTAATCCTGGCGACGTTATCGCTGGGCATTCTGATTGGCACGGTGGTATCAGCCGGGGTCAAGGGCAAAGAGAAGGCGTCGACCGGCGATGTTGCGCCGTTGAGTGTTCCCTCACCGCAACAACTTTCGTCAGTGTTCTCACAGATCTCGCGGCAGCTCGAGCCGGCTGTGGTCAACATCCGCACCGAGTCGACCATCAAGAACCCGCACTCGCGCGGCGGACGAGCGACCCCCAGCAATCCTAACGAAGATAACGGCGGTGGCCCCGACCAGGACAATCCGTTCCAGGACTTCTTTGACCGCTTCTTTGGCGGGCAAGGCGGACAGGGTGGCGGACAGATGCCCGGCGGCCCAGGTGGCGGACAGGACCTGCGTGAGCGTTCGCTGGGTTCGGGCGTCATCGTGGACGGCAAAGGCATTATCGTCACCAACGCGCACGTGGTCGAGAATGCGGACCGCATCCGCGTGAAGTTGATGAACGATCCTGAGACCGTTACCTACGACGCGACCGTGATCGGCACCGACAAGGAAACCGACCTGGCGGTGATCAAGATCGATACCAAGGGCAAGACTCTACCTTTCGCCAAGATGGGTAATTCCGACAGCATGCAGGTCGGCGACTGGGTGCTGGCGATCGGCAGTCCGTTTGGATTGGAAGAGACGGTGACCGCCGGTATCGTTTCCGCGCGCGGCCGCAATATCGTTCCGCAGCGGCAGTTCCAGTCGTTCATCCAGACCGACGCAGCGATTAACCCAGGCAACTCCGGGGGCCCGCTGGTCAATATGGCCGGCGAGGTGATCGGCATCAATACCGCGATCTACACCAGCGGCGGCGGATACCAGGGTGTGGGCTTTGCCATGCCGTCGAATACCGTGGTTTCGGTTTACAACCAGCTCATCGGGCCGGAGCACAAAGTATCGCGCGGATCCATCGGGGTACAGTTCAACGCCGTACCGAATCCAGCGGTGGCCCGGGTTTACGGCGTGAGCAGCGGCGTGACCGTGGCTGACGTTACTCCCGGCGGCCCGGCAGAGAAGGCCGGGTTGAAGGTGGGCGACACCATCACGACGGTCAACGGCAAGGAAGTCAAGAGCGGTGACGAGCTGGTGTCGGAGATCTCGGCGTTGAAGCCGGGAGCTACGGCCAAGCTGGGCTACGTTCGCAACGGCAAGGCGGAGACAACGAATGTGACCATTGCCGATCGCTCCAAACTTTTCGCCACTCGCCTGGGCGAGAACGAAGGCGGTGAGGAACCAGCGCAGCCGCAGGAGAGCAAGTTCGGAATGGACGTCCGTAACATTACTCCTGACATGGCTGAGCAGCTTCGGTTGCCGAACACCAAGGGCGTGCTGGTGCAGCAGGTCAAGCCAGACGGTTTTGGCGACAGCGTAGGGCTGGGTCGCGGCGACGTGATCATGGAGATTAACAAACAGCCGGTGAACAACGAAGACGACTTCCGCCGTATTCAGGGACAACTGAAGAGCGGGCAGGATGTGGTCTTCCTGGTGCGTCCGCGCGGGTCAGGGCCGCAGGGTGGAACGGTATTTATGGGGGGTACGCTGCCGTAACCATCTACTCTGAAAGGACTTAGTTAGTTAACACTCTGGAAACCTAAGCCGCGGCTCAGCGCATCGAAGAGAGCTATGATGGGCTGAGCCGCTGTTCTATTTTGGGAAGAAGATTTCAGTTTAGGCTTCCCAAGAGATTCGCGAGGTATTTACAATGACGCCTTCGTACAGCATTCATATAATTTTTAGGATGGGTCGCGAATGAGTCTTTATAAATTTAGTGTTACAGCGATATTCCTAATTCTTACATCGCTAGCGGGCGCGGCCACAGCCACCACCGCAAGCAAAACCAGCAGCAAAGCCACCGCGAGCGCACACACCACCAGCCATCACGCCAGCACTCATACGACATCGGCAAAAAGTAGCAAGCACCCCAGCAAGAAAACGGCGACGGCACATTCACATGGGCAGCGCACGATCGGCGAGGAGCGCACCCGGGAAATCCAGTCAGCTCTGATTCGTGAGCACTACCTGAGCGGCGATCCCAGCGGGGTGTGGGACGCGCAGAGCAAGGACGCCATGATGCGCTTCCAAGAGGCGAACGGCTGGCAGTCGAAAGTGACTCCGGATTCACGGGCGCTGATCAAACTTGGCCTGGGGCCGGACCACAAGAACCTGCTGAATCCCGATACCGCGGTGATTGCGTCGCCGCACGAGCTGGGTCTTACCCAGGCCGCTTTGCCCGGAGGCTCGACGGCACAGTAGGCAGAAATACCGGTTTTGACCATCAGGCGCGGCGCGATCCGCGCCTTTTGTTATGTTCAAATTCGGGAGGCATGGCCGCTTGGTGGTGATTTTTCGGGCTACAACCAACGTCATTTCGGTGTAACATCTACTCCGAATTCCAGACGTTTCCTTTTTGATCCCGTTGCAACGGAGGCCACTTCTTTGAACAGGACTATTTGCGCTCTCGTATTGGCAATACTGTGCGCTCCCACTTTCGCTCAGACTCAAACCGCAACCGCGCCGGTTGCCTCGGCCACGGCTCCGCCGGCTGCGGCGCACCCAGGACGCAAGAAGCGCGTCGCCGTATTCGATTTCGACTACGCGACGGTGCAATCGTATTCAGCGGCTGCCTTTGGCAGCAACGTCGATGTAGGCAAAGGCATTTCTGACCTTACCGTGAAATACCTGGTGCAGGACGGCACGTATTCGGTCATCGACCGCAAAGCCATGGACAAGATCCTGGCCGAGCAGAACTTCTCTAATAGCGACCGCGCGAACCCAACCTCGGCGGCCAAGCTGGGCAAGTTGCTGGGGGTGGACGCGATTATCGTGGGCAGCGTCACCCAGTTTGGCAATGACACCAAGAACACCAACATCGGCGGTGGCGGCGGCGGCTGGGGGGATACGGTGTCGGCGGCTTTGGGCACAAAAAGACCAAGGCGATTGTTGCTGTCGACTCGCGCATCATCAACATCGATACCGCCGAGATCATGGCGGTGGCGGAAGGAAAGGGCGAGTCGTCGCGCGAGAGCACGTCGCTGTTGGGCGGCGGCAGCAACTGGCACGGATGGGGCGGCGGCGCGGTTGACTTCGGTAGCAGCGACTTCCAGCAGACCATTCTCGGCGAGGCGGTGAATGCCGCCGTCAAGCAGATGAGCACTGAGCTTATCGCCGATAACGGCAAGCTCGAAGCGCGCACCATTTCGGTCGAGGGTTTGGTGGCTGCTGTCGATGGTGGCCAGGTAATTCTGAATGTCGGCGCCAAAGCCGGCTTGAAGAAGGGCGACCAGTTGACGGTCGAGCGTATTACCCGGGAGATCAAAGATCCCACGACGGGTGCTGTGATTCGGCGCATGACCTCACAGGTTGGCGTGATCACCCTGACCGATGTGGACGACATTTCCGCCGTCGGCTCGCCGGTTTCGGGTTCAGGCTTCAAGGTCGGAGATGCGGTGAAGACGGTGACGCAGTAAGACAGGACAGATGGAGTTATTCGAGCGGGGCCGACGGCGGTCCCGCTTTTTTTGTGGTGGCGAGCGGAACCGGCAGTTACACCTGAGGCTTACTTCCCGATGCCGTTCTTGAAGGCGGCCAGGTATTGGGCGAGATTCGGCAGCAGGGTGACGGGGAAGCGGATCTCGCGGTCCATGTTGTCGGCTTCGTATATGGTGATGCTGTCGCCTTCAATGACGATCTCCAGGACAGGAATACCGTCGGTATTCGTCACAGTCTTCAGCTCACGGTGCATGAGTGTCTCTCCTCGACTCGCGGGTAAGACTATCTTCCCGCCAATGACCTTGCGATGGCAAATTAAAGAATTGTCACCGCGAACCTCCGTTTCAGAAACCTGAAGAATGTTGCCTCCGATGCCATCGGAGTTCCGTTATGCCCAAACGCTATGGGAGAAAGATTCCCGCGCGCCGCTGCACCAACATAAGCCGGCGGTTGGTTCACAGTATTCCTGCCCGTACTTCACATCCCGACGTGACGGGCGTTACAGCGCTGGCGGTGGCCGAGTGGTGTGATAGGTGGCGACGGCGAGAAAGGCGGCTGAAGCCCAGTGCTTCCAGGTGGAGGGTACTTCCGGCCCGACGCGCACGTCGCACGCAAACATACGAAACGTAAGTAAGGAGAACAGCATGGCTGACAAAAAAGCGGACCTCGCAGGCCCCGGCATTGGGGATTATCAGGTACTCGAAAAGGTTCTGCCGGAGGACTACAGCTCGCTGCTGTCGCCCAAAGAAACGCAGCGCGCGATCTTCGAGGTGAAGCGCTACATCGAAGACAACCTCTGCAAAGAGCTCAACCTGATGATGGTCGAAGTGCCGCTGATCGTGGATGAAGAGAGCGGTGTCAACGATCTGCTCGACCGTGACGGCTCACGCACGCCTATCCAGTTCCACATCTCCAACGATTACGATAAGCACCCCATCAACGCGCAGGTGGTGCAGGCCGCCACCAAGTGGAAGAGGATGGCGCTGAAGCAGTTTGGCATGCAGCCGGGCGAGGGCCTGTGTACCGACATGCGCGCCGTCCGCAAAGACTACTTCCTCGACCACGATCACAGCGCTTACGTCGACCAGTGGGACTGGGAGCGGGTGATCACGCCGGAGCAGCGTAACCTCGACTTCCTGAAGGCGATCGTCGAGAAGATCTGGAACGTGATGGTCGGGGCCGAGCGTTACGCGCAGGAAATGTTTCCCCAGCTGAAGGACCCGCGGTATCCCAATCTGCCGGAGCAGCTCACCTTCCTGCACGCGGAAGAAATTCTCGACATGTTCCCCGAGCTGCCGCGTAAACAGCGGGAGACGGCGATTTTGCAGAAGTATCCGGCGATCTTCATCATCGGCATTGGCTGGATGCTGAAGGATGGCTATCCGCATGAGCTGCGGGCGGCCGACTATGACGACTGGGTCACGCCGACCATCACCAAGAACGGGCACCTGCTGCACGGGCTCAACGGCGACATCCTGGTGTGGAACTCGGTGACCAAGCGGCGGCATGAGCTGTCGTCAATGGGGATCCGGGTAAATACAGAATCACTGAAGAAGCAGCTTGAGCTGACGCACCAGCTCGACTTCCTGAAGTATCCGTATCACCAGGCCATCATGAATCACGAGATTCCGCTGAGCGTTGGCGGCGGCATTGGACAGTCACGCACGCTGATGACACTGCTGCGCAAGGCACATCTTGGCGAAGTCAGCGTCACCGTCTGGCCGAAGGTGCTGAAGGATATGTGCGCGAAGAAGAATATCCATGTACTGAACTAGAAAGGGAACACAGAGCAGCAGTACTCGGGCACGGGCCGCAAGGTTCGTGCCTGTTTTGATTTAGCGAGTTATGCCTGATCGGCCGAGTTGTCCCTACTTCTGCTGCACTGCCGCCAAGCATTGGCCGTAGAGGTCGAGCAGGTGGCGGGCATAGTCTTCGGCTTTCGAATCTGTATTGCCTTGAAACCCTGCGCCGGGAGAACTGGTTTTGCCGTAGCCGCTGGTAACGGCAATGAATTTCATCAGGTCTAGGGCGATGTCTTCGTCGCGCCTGCTGCCGGCGGCGCCTTTAACGTTGGGTTCATCCATGAGTGCTGATCTCCGTATGGGGCGCGGGGCGCCGCTAGAAAAATCATAACAAAGAAGGCCGGCCGGGAAGGGTATGAAACCGACCCGGGGAAGTCTGAAAATCCCCACCCGGCAAAGGACGCCGGAATGGGGCACCGGTTGCGGCGCAGCTGAAGCTGCCGCATCGTCACACCTCCATAGCGACGTGGCGGATGCGGCCGACGATGAAGTCCCCGGCCCTGCGGCCGTGCGGTATGGTGATCAGGCGCTTCGGGGGGCCTTCGGTTTCGTCGAGGGTGCGCAGAATGAGGAGGCCCTTGGTCAAGGTGACACGGGTGATGCTGCGCTGGGCGCCAGTGATTACGGCGTAGAGATGGGGAGAGGTGGTGTCACCCAGGCGCGGTGCGTTGTAGTGGCGGTCGATGAGGACCTGGGCACCGGGCCGCAATTGTGGCCACATGCCGGCGGCGCTCTCGTCATCCACAGTGGCTACGACGAAACGGGTCCAGTCACGACGGTTGCCGATGGTCTTGGGTTTCAGCCGGCGCAGGAAACCGGCGGGGAAGCCGACGACGTCCTGAATATCGTCGGCGCTGAAGCGAGCCGCGCGGGCAGCGGCGGCCAAGGTGACCAGTGCGACAGCTTCAGTCTGATGGGAGTAATGTCGGCCATCGGCGGCATGTCGCTCGGCATCGTTTACGCCGGCAAGGTGCAGCACATCGAGTTGCAGGATATCGAGCAGGCGGTCCATGGCCGCGAGGCTAAGGCCGCGTTTGCCGTTGAGGAAGTTGGAAAGGTGCGCCTGTTGAAACCCCGCTTTATGCGCCAGAGATTTTCCGGTTAATTCACCCCGATCGAGCCGCGCCCATATACCAGCGCGCAGGCTATCCTGTAGCGTTTGGAATCTCAGTTTCATAATTAGCTAAAAGCTATACCTGTACTTTCGTAATATTCCTACAGCTAAAACTCATTGACCCGGCATTTCGGGGGTGCGATATTCAACTTGCCCGAAGGTGTGGGAATTCCGGGCAAGGACAAATTGAACAATGCAGAACAATCATCCCCAGGGGGAAGATGGCCTATTCGCCGAACTGCGCCGCAAGGTGCGGGCGGCGGAGGTGCTGTCGTCCTGCTTCGAAAAACTTCTGGCCAGAACGAACTTCACCGGGAGACTGAGCATAGTTGTGCAGAACGGACGCATTCTGAAATCCGGCTACGAAGAGGGATACTTCACCCGACGACAAGAAGAGCGGATGATACCGTAGTCAGCCGGGCGGCGGGAATGCAGAGAGCAATCAATTAATACCGCTGCAGGACGGCGAAAGCGCCACTTTCGCACGTAATTAAATAACCAAAGCAGGTCATCGTAACCGAAACGGGCCCTGTGCACCTGAACCCTGACAGTGATGGGACAGGTCACGGGGCCCGTTGCAATTTATAAGGACATCGCCACCATGGAATACAGCAGTTATGAATTGAAGTATTGCGAACGCTGCGGAGGCTTGGGCTTGCGCCGCAACAAAACAGGGTTGCCGTATTGCTGCGATTGCGAGCAGATGATGCGAGCCTTCCTGCCGGGGCCGGCGGCAGACGCATCCGACCGCGGACAGTTGCGGCGCATTGTGTACCGGCCGGGACAACGCGGGGTGCCCGCATTCGCCAATGGGTTGCGGGCAGAGGAGGCAGTTCATGCTTCCTGAAACTGAAATCGCGCAGCCGGCCGGCAAGCGAACGCGTAAGAAGCCACCGGAGCAGGCGGTAGCCTTCGATCCCGAGCCGGAGACGGTGTGCTATCGGGGACAGGCGCTAGCCATTGTTCGCAACTTTTTTGAAATGTCATGCGAGCTGGGGCGGCTCCCGTCGATCCTGGGGCGGGAATTTTTTCGTGCCAAAGTCTCGCATCATGCGATCCCCAGCTTCGAAGACAAAGCATTGTTCGCGCATGACGTGCGGAAGTCGCTGGGCAAGCTGGACGAAGATGAGATGAAGGTGCTCACGTTGGTCGGTTTGTACGACCTGAACCTGGACGAAGCGGCGGAGATATTGCATTGGAGTGCAGGGTACATCAGCCAGCGATTTGCCGAGGCGATGACGCGGGTTACGCAGATCTTTTTGGATAACGGTGTGTTGCGTCGAGACCAACCCGACCGGCGACAGGCGCAGATGAAAGGCCGCAAGCTGCCGGCCTTGGCGCATGCGCCGAAAAAGCCGTGCGCATCGGTACGAGCGGTGGCGAGCACACGACAGGAGAGCGTCTGCAGCGGTGGTTGAAGCAGGGAGCCGCGGAGGCGTGCAGGCGCTTCCGCGGCTCGCGAGCTGGATGACCCGAGTGGAGATGGTGATGCTGAAAAGAAAACCAAACTTGCGACAAGTGGTTCTAAACCGGATGCGTCCCGACCTCTGCAAGCAAAGGGACCGAGGAGATTCGGTTATGAAGAAAGTCATTTTGCTCGCAGCCACCTTCGTCCTGTCGACCGGCGTAATGGTCGCCCAGAGCTCAACGACAGCGATAGACAATCAGAAGCCAAATGCAACGCCGGACCAGTCGCAGCGCGCTCCGCAGGCGACGCCGCCGATGGTGCCGCATCAACCACCGGATACGATTGCGAACCCCGATCATGCGGGAGCGACGCCGGAAACGCGACTCCCCAGCACCACCATTGACGATCAGCAGCCAGGGAACAGCACTGGCTCACCGTCTTCGACGATGGGGACGACCGGGAGTACGCCGGGTACGGAGCCGAGCGCCGAGCCGAGTCCCGAGGGCAACAAAAGCGGAACGACTCCAAACCGGACGCAAACGCCGGAAACTAAGTCGACGGAACCGCATGAGCGGTACCAGAGCGGAAGCAGCAGTCCGAACTCGCCGGCTAACGGTGCGAGTGGGGATGATATGAGCGGGACGAGTCCACATCCGGAGAGCCCGACCAACAGCACAAATCCGCAGACTGCGCCGCCGCACATTGCGACGCATGCGCCGGATGCCGGGACGGAGATGAATCCGGCAGCGTTTGAACCGGTTGCGGCGACGGCCGAGCAGCACTAGTGGGCTGATGGCGTTAGAGGCGAGCCGCTAAGAGGCGTGTCCTTCGTTTTGAAAGACTCACCCCGGGCTCGCGCCCGGTGTCAGCAGGAGCAGGTCGCGGCCGGGAGCGAGAATCCCATCGACCCCTTTGCAATCACATGGAATTGCTAGCTGCTTCACAGACGGGTTGGTTCGTCCGGTCCTGGTTCGCGAACGGGCTTATCGGGCTCGAGCACGGGTTTGTCGGGAGGCTCCTTAACCGGTGAGGGTAGATCCTCGCCCGGGGGAACTGGGATGGGGCTGTCGACGTCGCTGCGCAAGTCGTGACGAGTGTCGGGGAAATCGGTTCGCATAGGTATCGTCCTCATCGGTAGAACGTGAGTTGTGCTTTGGCTTAGGATGCAGCGGGGTTGAGTAGAGTTTGCGACGGTGGCGATACCCGGGGGTTATGAAACATCTGTCGTCCGCGAAGCGGACTCTCGATTCCCACTCACGCCTTCCCCGCGATGAATCGCGGGGCTCTCACCTGTCGCCGCGAAGCGGCTGGTACGTGGTCTGTCCTACCAATTTCGCTTCACGAGAGTTTCGTAACTGTGGACAGCATCGGTTCCCACCCTTTCCCAAAGGACGAGAAAGGATGGGCCACCCCCAGGTTTGGTGATTTTGTTGAATGCGTGCCGCTTGGACTCCCGGTAGGTGTGGACAGCATTGGCACCCGCCCTTTCCCAAAGGACGGGAAAGGATGGGGCACCCGCAGGTTGGTGATTCAATCAATCCGCTGCGAGAGGTTCGGGATTTTGTCCTGCGGCGCGAGGGCGCAGGGGACGTGAGCTGATGTCCTTGTCTCCGCCGACCGGGCCGCTCTCAGGATGCTGGTTAAATTCGCGAGCAGCATTGCGGCCAGCATGGGTAAGGAACGATCGCGTCAGCGGCGTGCTGCTCTCTTTGCCGGTGTAGCGCTGAGGACGGCGGCTGCCGGTGCCGGGCATGGCACGATTAGCAAGTCCCGCAATGTCAGACACTAGTCCGGGAGCAAGTCCGTGTACCGCGACGGCCAGCTTGGCCTGCGGGGTGAGGATGAGCTCGGCCGAACCGCGTGCGGCGGCATTGACGATTTTGCGGGCGGCGCGGCGAGCATGCATCGAGACCAAGGGCAGGCTGGCGCCCAGGGAGAACCAGCTGTACTCCTTGCGGTGATCGCCTTTGAAAACGGCATTCATGTGCGAGCCGGTGCGCAGCAGACCGGGAACGACGGTGGTGACTTTCAAGTTGTCTTTAGCGAGCTCGGCACGCAGGCCTTCGCTGAAACCTACGGCGGCAAACTTCGCGCCGCAATAGGGGAGCAGATGGGGAACGGCGATCTTTCCGCCAATGGAAGTGATGTTGACGATGCGACCCTCAGCTCGCGCAGCCATGGCGGGATAAGCGGCGAGGCTGGTGTAGACCATTCCCCAATACATGGTGCGCATGGCTTCTTCAAAATCCTCGACGCGCTGCGATTCAAGGGGACCAACTTCAATCTGGCCGGCATTGTTGACCAGAACGTCGATGCGGCCGAATCGTTCTTGCACACTGCGGATGAACTGTTCGGCCTGATCACGAACTCCGATGTCACAGCGGACCGCGAGGACCTGCGCACCATAGGCATGCAGGCGATGCTTGGCCTCACGCAGCGTCTCCTCGTCGCGGGCGCAGATGGCCAGCCTAGCTCCGCGCTGGGCAAACTCCAGGGCGAGGGCAAAGCCGAGTCCGCGTGAGCCTCCGGTGATGGCGACCACTGCATCGCGAAAATTCACGTCAGGTTGTAAGCGACGGCGAAGCGCGCGTGCGCCGAGAAACAGTCCCACGCCAGCGGCTGCTCCCGCGGTTGCCATGGCGGCCGCCGAACCGACGACCACTTTCTTAGTGTTGATGCGCATGAGCAAACTCCTTCCTTAATCCTCGCCGACCTTGACCTGGCCGAAGTTCAACAATGTGACGATGAGCACGCCGCCGGTAATGTTTCCTGCGGTTGCCGCTCCCAGCCAGTGGAGGTAAGTGAGGAATGGGACCTGGCCGGCGAAGACCGCGGACATGATTTCTCCGGTGCTGGCGATGCAGTGAGCGAAGTGTCCGATGCCGACGACAAAGGTCAGCAGCCAGATGACGGCGATCTGGCCGATGGTCCAGTGGCTGGCGGTAACCACCCAGGCGACGAGGGCGATGATCCAGCCGCCGATGACACCGCTCCAGAAGATGTGGGTTAAGCCGCCCTGCGCGCCGGCGATGCCGAGTTGGACAAGCTGGTTGTGAATGTCTGGCGGCAACGCATCGGTGAGGATGGCCAGCGCGGCAAAAGCAATTGCGCCCAGGATGTTGAAGGTGAAGACCAGCGACCATAGGCGCAAGGTGTCGAGGAAGTGGCGGCGTTCACTAAGCACGAGAGCGACGGGATACAACGTGTTCTCGGTGAAAAGTTGAGCGCGGCCGATGATTACCGCGACGAATCCAATGGGATAGACCAGGTACGCGAGAAACTCGCGGATGGCCACATTGGGCAGCGCCGCCATTGCCGAAGCCACTCCCAGACCGGTGAGACCCATGGAAACTCCACCGGCAAAACCGGAGAAGGCCAAAGCATGGGGTGAGCGGCGAAGCTCCTCGTGGGCGTTATCTTCAACGTGCTGAAAGATCTCGCGCGCAGTGCGGCGCAGAGACTGGTCGGTGGTGGTTTGCTGTTGCTGCGGCTGCTCAGGTGCCGACTGCTCTGCGGTGGTAGTTGCCATTCGTGCTCCGTGCTGCGGGTTAGATGCAAAGCGCGGATGCGGGGCAGAGCTGCTCTTGCAGGGCATTGAGTTGGGGGCGGTGGCAAACTCGCGCGCCGGGCTGGCTCCTCTAACCAGCTGAAGCGATTCATGGAGGAGGAGAAATGAAGCTGGCAGCGATATTGTTTTCTGTCCTGCTCGGATGCGGCGTGGCGCTGGCGCAGGCACAAAGTTCCGGTACGGTGAACACGCTAAGTGTCGATCCAGAGCAAAATCAGAAACTCAGCGGAAGCATGGGAACGGAAACCGGGCAGCCCAATGACGTGAGCCGGGGCGAGGACCGTCATGAGCAACTGGGCAATCCGTCGAACCGGCCGATTAGCGGACAAACGAGCAGCCGGAGTTCGAGCAGCAAACCGTCGAAGCAGGTGCCCGGAGGGTCGCCGTCGGCGAATCAGAAGAGCGCGTCGACGAATTCGGGCAAGGCTCCGCGGCGGACCGATAACAGCGACTCAAATCCACAGAGCTCGAGCCAGCCGCACTAGGCGCTACTCGTAGGCACGCAGCTCGCGTCCTCGGGTCTCGGGCAACAAGAGAGTAGCTATAACCATGGTGAGATAGGCCACGACCGCGAAAATCGAGATGGCATGTCCCAGACCCATGCGGGCGCTCAATATGCCGACCAGGGTGGGGAAGAGGGCCCCGATGCCGCGTCCTACATTGTAGGAGAACCCCTGGCCGGAGCCACGAACGCGGCTGGGAAACAGTTCGGTGAAGAAGGCGCCGATGGGACTGAAGGCTCCTGAGGCGAAGAATCCCAAGGGGAACCCGAGCGCCAGCATGACCGAGTTGCTGATGGGCAGATAGGTGTAGCCAACGATAGCGAGCAGCGAGCACACAGCGTAGAGCACCAGGGTGCGCTTACGGCCAATGCGATCCGAGAGCCACGCGCTGATCAGGTATCCGACGAACGAGCCGGCGATGACCACGCCCAGATAAGCGCCAGTGTTGAGCACCGAGAGCTTGCGGGTGGTCTTTAAATACGTGGGGAGCCAGGTAGTGATGGCGTAATAGCCGCCCTGGACTCCGACGGCGAGTAGAGCGGTGAGCAAAGTAGTTCGCAGCAGCGACGGGCTGAAGATCTCGAGAAAGTGGCTGCCTTCGCCGAGAGAGTTCTCGCGCGCCAGGGTGCGCCGGAAGACTTCCGGCTCAGGGACATTACGCCGGATGTAAAAGACAAGCAGGGCTGGGAGGATGCCGATCCAGAACATCACGCGCCAAGCCATCCCGGCGGGCAGCAAGGAAAACAGTACGGTATAGCAGACGGCGGTGACGCCCCATCCGAGGGCCCATCCGCCTTGCACGGTGCCGACGGCTTTGCCGCGATACTGGGCGCGGATGGCTTCGCCCATCAGCACAGAGCCCACGGCCCACTCGCCGCCGAAGCCAAGGCCCTGCAAGCCGCGAACGATCAGCAGTTGCCAGAAGGAGTTGGTGAATCCGCTGAGGCAGGTGAACACGGCGAACCACAGAATGGTCAACTGTAGAACGCGGGCCCGGCCGTAACGGTCCGACAGCAGCCCGGCTAGCCATCCGCCAACCGCGGAGACCAGCAGGGCGACGGTGCCTAGCATTCCGGCTTGCGCTTTGCTCATGTGCCACGCGGCGATGAGGGTGGGGATGACGAAGCTGTAGATCATGACGTCCATGCCGTCGAGACCCCAGCCGCCGAAGGTAGCGATGAGGGTGGAACGTTCGGTGGGCGTGAGGTCGTAGATCCAAAGCCGTCGGGTTCTGGGCACGGTGGTTTCGCTTGACGACATGCGGCTGCTCCGGGCCAACCGTCGAATCATGCAAGCTTCAGGATTGGCGTGTCGATGGGCGGAATTGTACAGCAAGGCATAGCGAAGTGAGGTGTTCTGCTAAGCTGCGACTCGTATGCAAATCGGTTTCGAGGTGTTGGCGGGAGCGTTCTCGCTACTGGCGCTCGCGGGAGCAGCCTACTTCACGATGTGCATCTGGGCGGGCTTGCGGTTTCTTGCGCAGCCGCGCGAAAGCCCCACATACGCCCCTCCGGTAAGCATTCTGAAATCGCTGAAGGGAGTTGACCCGCATATGCGGGCGGCGTTCCGTTCGCACTGCCTGCTGGATTATCCCGAGTACGAAGTGCTGTTTGGGGTGAACGATCTGGAGGATCCGGCGGTGTCGCTGGTCAATGAGGTGCAGAAGCAGTTCCCCAACGCCAAGCTGCGGGTGCTGCATTGTCCTGAGGTGCTGGGCGCGAACGGGAAGATCAGCACGCTCGCACAGATGCTGCCCGATGCCAAGTATGAGCATGTGCTGATCAACGACAGCGACATCCTGGTTGAGCCCGACTTCCTTCGTCGCGTGATGCATGAGTTTGCAAAACCAAACGTGGGGATGGTGACAACGCTGTATCGAGCGCTTGACGGACGGACGCTGTGGTCAAAGCTGGAAGCGCTGGGCGTCGATACGGACTTCATGGGAGGGGTGCTGGTCGCGCGCGAGATTGAAGGCGGAGTGCGGTTTGCGCTGGGCGCGACGATGGCCACCACCAAGTCGGTGCTGGCAAGAATTGGCGGGCTGGAATCGCTGGTCGATGTGTTGGGGGATGATTACGAGCTGGGGGCGCGGACGGCGGCCGCCGGGTATCGGGTCGAACTGGGTAGGCCGGTGGTGGAGACGGCAGTCGCCGACTACAGCTGGCGTGAGTACTGGCAGCATCAGCTGCGCTGGGCCCGGACCAATAAAGGCCTGCGCCCGGGCGGATACTTCGGGATGGTCACTACTTTTGCTCTGCCGTGGGGAATGCTGGCGGTGCTGGCGGCGCCGCGTGACTGGTGGACGTGGACCGCGCTGGGCATTGCAGTTCTGGCGCGGGCGGTTGCTGCCAACGTGATTGGTCTAAAGATCCTGCGGGACTCAGAGGTGGGGCTCGACTTCTGGCTCATCCCGGTGCGCGACTGCATGGCTCTTGCGGTGTGGATCTCCAGCTATCTCGGCAACACGGTGGTGTGGCGCGGGGAACGCTTCCGCTTACACAAAGGACACTTGATACGCAGCAACGGTTCGCGCGGAGGAAGGCGACAGCGGTGAGCGGCTGTGTGTGAGTCGAAGATCCGCTGTTGATTGGAATGTCAGCAGCGTTTCGGTATCATTTGAACTGAAGTCACTACAACACTAAATCTGTATGGACCGGCCCAGACTGACACAGTGGGTCGGCAATTCCCAAACTCGTGACGGCGCCCAATTGCGCGGGTTCGGCAGGATCGAACCGTGCAACAGGAGGCTTTTGACGGTGCCGAAACTCCTTATCACCCAGGCGACGGGCTATCGCTTTCGAGATTCTCTCGAACCCTACAAACTAAGAAAAAGAAAACTGGTGGGCGCGGTCATGCCGTACCTGGCGGCGCTCGCTCCGCAAAACTGGGAGATCACGCTGGTCGATGATGCGACCGAGGAGATCGACTTCAGCGCCGACTACGACGTGGTCGCGATTCCTATCCGAACGGTTACATCTCTGCGCGGCTACGAGATCGCGGAGAAGTTCAGGGGCCGGGGAATTCCGGTCGTCATGGGCGGGCCGCACACCACGTTTTATTCCTCTGAAGTCGCGGAGCACGCTGATGCCGTGTGCGTTGGTGAGGCAGAGGGAATCTTTCCGCAGATGCTGGAGGATGCCGCTGCCGGAAGGCTGAAGAAGTTTTACCGGCGAGACACTTGCGCCAGCCTGGAAGGGATGCCGACACCGCGCTGGGAGCTGCTCAATCCGAACAAATACGTGTTCTACCGGCCTTACGTAATCCAGCAGTCGCGAGGGTGTCCGTTTGTTTGCGACTTCTGCGCCGAGCGGCGATTGAACGGCGACTACGGCTATCGCTACCGGCCTGCGCAAGAGGTGGTGGAAGAAGTGAAGAAGTGCGGGAGCAAGCACATTTTCTTCGCGGCCAGCCAGTTCGCCGGCAATCCGGAAAAGGCGATGGAGCTGATGGAAGCTCTGATCCCGCTGAAGATCCGGTGGTCAACGTTGTTCTCTACGCACTATTGTCTCGACCAGAAATTTATGGAGCTGGCGGAGCGGTCGGGTCTGCTGCACGTGAACATGGGGGTGGAAAGCATCAATCAGAACACGTTGAATAAGTTTTCCAAGGGCTTCAACAAGTCTTCGGAGTACTCACACGTAATCGACAATCTGAAAAAGCGGAACATCAGTTACTCGCTGAATTTCGTGTTTGGCTCCGATGCCGACGATGAGACGGTATTTGACGCGACGTTGCAGCTTCTCCATGAGCTGAAGGTGGAGACGGCGTATTTCAACATCCTGGTGCCGTTGCGAGGCACGCGTCTTCACCAGCAATTCAAGGACGAAGGCCGCCTGATTGACGAAGAAAATATGGAGCGCTGGCCTGGGCTGTCGTGCCACTTCAAGCCGCTGCGCTTTTCTCCCGATGAGTTGGTGCGGCGCATCACCAAGATCAGGCGTGACTTTTACACAACAGGTTCTGCCATGCGGCGGCTGCCGGTGCCTTACAGGCAGTCGCACTTCGCGAGCTGGAACCTGCACTTCCTACAAAGGAAAGTGGTTCACAACATCGGCTCGATGAGGGACTTCACGGAGTTCTAGCCGACGCAGCGATGAAGGGTGGGTCGCGAAACTGTGGTGTAATGGCTCTGTCTTTCAACTCCCATTCATAGAGAGCATCATGAAGCTCATGTCGCAACGAGTTTGCATCGCCGCCCTTCTACTTGTTTCTGTTGCCAGCGTTGCACACGCACAGAAGATCAAGGTGGAGTTCGACAAGAACATCGACTTCGCGAAGTTCAAGACCTACGCCTGGGACCCGACACCGCAGGCTTCCGCCAGGCCGGTTCTGGCGGCAGCCATTAAAGGCGCAGTCAACCAAGAGTTAAGCAAGGACGGTCTGAAAGAAGTGGCGGAGAATCCAGACCTCTACATTGCGATGTACGGTGCTGTCGGCACCGACATGGCAGTGACGTATTCGGACCTCTACTACGGCCCTTGGGGAATTCCGGCTTTCGATCAAAGTTTCCTGATGTGGGGCATGGTACCGGGAACGACAAACACAGCAGTTGTCCACAATGGGCAACTGGTGGTTGACCTAATCGATGCGGAGCGAAAGAAGCTGGTGTGGCGCGGTATCGCAACCCAGAAACTGAGCGAGCAGCAGATGAAGCTGGTGGAACAGGTAAATACGGCCGTAGAGAAGCTGTTTGCGAAATATCCGCCCAAGAAATAACGGAATTTTCTCGCTGGCTTGTCATATTGCCTTTGGCGCGATTTCTTGGTCAGGGCACAAACTGCAGATCCCTCGCGGGCTGACGCCCGCTCGGGATGACAATTTAAGAAGGCGTTCTTCGGCACGACCAAGGTCGTGCCTTGACGCGAATCCTCACAGACAACGGTTCCGACGCGCCCTTTACGCTTCGACTCCGGCGGGCTGCGCATTCTTGCGCGGGCGGCGGTTCTCTTGCAGAATTTTCTTGCGCAGGCGCAGGGTCTTGGGCGTGACCTCGCAAAGCTCATCGTCGGCGATGAATTCAATCGCTTGTTCGAGGTTCAGGTTTTTGAACGGAACCAGGCGAATGGCTTCGTCGGCAGTCGAGGAACGCATGTTGGTCAGCTTCTTCTCGCGGACGATGTTTACGACGAGATCGTTATCGCGCGAGTTTTCGCCGACGACCATACCTTCGTACACTTCCACGCCGGGGCCGACGAACAACTCGCCCCGCTCCTGCAATCCCCATAACGCATAGGCCGTGGTAAGTCCGTTACGATCGGCGACCAGGGCTCCGGTCGGACGATGTGGGATATCGCCCTGCCACTCGATGTATCCGGCGAAGAGCGAGTTCATCACAATTGTGCCGCGGGTGTCGGTGAGCAAGTCGCTGCGCAGACCGATAAGGCCGCGGCTGGGGACTTTGAATTCCATGCGCACACGACCGTAGCCGTGGTTGTGCATCTTCTCCATCTGCGCCTTGCGCATGCCCAGCTTCTCGATGACGACGCCGACGAAGGCTTCAGGGACGTCGATGGTGAGCAGTTCGATGGGTTCCATCAGCTTGCCGTCAACCCGCTTGGTGACGATCTCGGGTTTGCCGACGGCGAGCTCGTAACCTTCACGGCGCATCATCTCGATGAGGATGGCGAGCTGCAGCTCGCCGCGTCCCATGACGCGGAACGAGTCGGTGCTGTCGGCGTCTTCCACGCGCAGCGAGACGTTAGTGAGCAGCTCTTTCTGCAGGCGGTCGCGCAGATTGCGCGAGGTGACGTACTGGCCTTCTTTGCCGGCGAAGGGCGAGGTGTTCACCATGAACTGCATGGCGATGGTGGGCTCGTCGATGGTGATGACGGGCAGGGGGGCAGGATTTTCGACATCGGTGATGGTCTCACCAATGTTGATGCCCTCTACACCGGCGACGGCGACGATGTCGCCCATCTCAGTAGCGGTGATGTCGGTGCGCTTGAGTCCGGAGAAGGAGAACAGCTTGGTGATCTTTGTCTTCTGCAACGAACCGTCGCGCTTGGCGATGGCAACTTCTTCGCCAGTTGTCATGGTGCCGTTGAAGACGCGCGCGATGGCAATGCGTCCGAGATAGTCGCTGTAATCCAGATTGGCGACGAGGATTTGTAGCGGCCCGTTGGCGTCACCCTTGGGTTCGGGAATGGTCGAGACAATGGCTTCGAAGAGTGGTCGTAAGTCCTCGCCGGGATTATCGAGGTTGGTGGTGGCGGTGCCGGTCTTCGCGTTGGTGTACAGCACGGGAAAGTCGAGCTGGTCTTCGGCGGCATCGAGGTCGATGAACAGGTCGTAAACCTCGTTCAGCACTTCCTGGGTGCGGGCATCGGGGCGGTCGATCTTGTTGATGACGAGGATTGGCGGCAGCTTGGCTTCCAGCGCTTTGCTCAGGACGTAACGCGTCTGAGGCAGCGGGCCTTCGCTGGCATCGACCAGCAGCATCACGCCGTCGACCATCTTCAGGGCGCGCTCGACTTCTCCACCAAAGTCGCTATGGCCGGGGGTATCGACGATGTTGATCTTGACGAATTCGTTGGGATCGCCGGCAGGATGGTAGACGACTGCCGTGTTCTTGGCCAGGATGGTGATGCCGCGCTCGCGTTCGAGCTCGTTGGAATCCATCACGCGCTCGGCATGGGCCTCGTTGGTGCGCCAGGTGCCGCTCTGGTTAAGCATGGCGTCGACCAGCGTGGTTTTGCCGTGGTCGACGTGCGCGATGATGGCGATATTACGGATGCTCGTACTCAAAACTTAGGTCCTTTCAGCTAGAAACCGCGTGCGACGGGGCAGACGGAGAGAGGAATTGGGAGTACTCTCAGTTTACAATACTGGCCGAAAATACATGGCAGTGTCGGCACAAGGCGAAGTTGGCGAGCACCTACAGCCCGTAACCGGCGGAAGCACGTATGCTCTGGCAACGGCGCTTCTTTCCGCGGCGGTACCGGGACTGGGCCAGCTTGTGCAGGGGCGAATTGTGAGCGGGGCGCTGTACTTCGCCGGGTTTCTTGGCATAGGAGCGTTCGCATTTCTAAGCAGAGCGGCTTCCACTTATCTCGGGCTTCTGGTGCTGCTGTTCGTCCTGTTCGCCTATAACACGGTGGCAAGTTGCGAAGCATTTTTCGCCAGGCGGGGGGTAGATGAGCGCAAATCCGCTTCGATGTTGCTGCTGATTCTGTTTGCCGCCTCATTGATTTTTGCGATCGTGCAAGCGGGCGTGATTGTTCACGCTACGGGATTCACACTTTTTGAAATTCCGAGCACCGGAATGCAGCCCACCATTGAGCAGAACAGCCACATCGTGGTTGACCTCGGAGCCTACAGCGTCCATGCGCCGGCGCGAGGAGATGTGGTGATCCTGAAGCGAGGCGGTACTTACTACGCAAAGCGTCTGATCGGGTTACCGGGGGAGACGGTTTCGATCAGCGAGGGAGAGGTTTCCATCAACGGACGGCCGATGCGGGAGCCGTATGTGTTACTCGGCGGCGACGCCGGCAGCAATGGGCGCTATCTCGATGCTTTGCCGGTTCCCGAAAACAGCTACTTCGTTCTAGGGGACAATCGGGACATATCGGTCGACAGCCGCCAATCTGAGTTGGGAATGGTGGCAGGTAGCGAGTTGGTGGGTAAGGCGCTTTACGTTATGGAGTCGCCCCGCAGCGGCAGCAGAATCGATGTTGAGCAGCCCGCTCCAGTTCACGGCGATCCCAGTCCTGGCCAATAAGCGCGACGCGGTACACAATCGAACAATCTACAGGCCACCGTGCCCTTGATCTCTGAATCAGAGCATGCAGCGCTTCTGCGCTTGCGAGTTGCCGATGAAAGCTTCTTATCTGCTGGGCCGCATGATCTTTGGCGGATATTTTCTGTACGCTGGCATCCACCACTTCCAGGAATCTGAAGCGATGGCGCAGTATACGGCTGCCAAAGGTGTTCCTGCTCCGGAGCTGGCGGTGAAGGCCACCGGGGCAGCGCTGATTTTCGGAGGCACCAGCGTTCTGCTGGGTCTCAAGAAAGAGTGGGGAGCGGCGGCGATTGCGAGCTTCCTGGCGGGAGTCACTCCCCTGATGCACGATTTCTGGAAGCAGGACGACCCGCAGCGACGGCAGAACGAGATGATCAACTTCGGCAAGAACATGGCTCTGCTCGGAGCCTCGCTGGCGTTGATGGGTGTGGAGAAGCCGCGCCAGCGGGCGGTCTTGGATGAGATCGAGGACGAGCCAGAGCAGGATTGGCTATCACCGAACAAGCGGGTGGCCTGAGTTCCCCAGCCGTAGAGACGCATCAAGCTGAGACTTCCGGTTGCGGGCTGGCGACATTCTGCTCACGCTCTTCCCTGCCCGCAATCGGATGCGCAATGTCAAACACGATCAACAGCACCAAAACCCCCACCGGCAGGTAAAGCGCGCGCAGTTCCCAGCGGCTCTTGGTGAGGGCACCCAGCGCTGCTCCCACAACGTAGGATAGCCAGATTCCGAGCAGAAAAATTCCCGATACAGCGTCCTGGTTGTGCGGCAGAGTTCCCACAAAGTGGGACAAAGGCGTGCCGTCGCTGACGGCGTCGTACATGGAGAAGAAGACCCGGGTAACGGATTCGGCAAACTTGGTGAGACTGCCGGTGACGAAGGTGGTGTAGACCGTCAGTGGCCCAAGATGAGTCAGGGTTGCGGTCTGCATTCCCATGGCGAAGGCAAGCATGCCGACCGATGCGAGGTGCAGGGGCGAGTCGAGCTGGGCGATATGGCCGTCGTGCAACGGGGTGGCGAGATGTAAGAACGCCAGCAATAACAATGCTTCCAGCGCGAAAGTAAGCGACGCAATGCGACGGAAGCCGGAACGTGCACCGCCTTCCAGGGCGATGCGGGTGAGGATCAGCGCAGTCACATAGGCCACTACGGCAGAGCCAAAACGGAGTTCGGTAGCGAGATCGAGGCGGCTGGCTGCCATGCCGATATGAATGCTATTGCCGCTCATGTTGGCGGTGAAGACGTGGAAGAGCGAGATCCAGCCGATGGCATCGACGAAGCCGCCTACGATGGTCAACAGCAACGCCGCCAGGATGCGATCTCCGGTGCTGAGGTGGAAGGGCTCGGGCATGGCCAGGTCTTGCTACATACGATTGGATGGCGGCAGCACGGCTGGGGCAGTCAGCCACAGGCATCTCGTTGGCTCCGGAGTCCATCTCCTGCTGAAGGAGTCAATTCATGAAGCGAAAAGGTAATCGTGTAGTCGTAATTACAGGTGCGTCCAGCGGTTTTGGACGTGGTGCAGCTCTGCGTTTCGCCAAGGCAGGGGACAACGTGGTGATTGCTGCTCGTCGCGAAGGGTTGTTGGAGGACGTGGCCAAGCAATGTCGAAAATCGGGAGTCGAAGCGTTGGCGGTAGAAGCCGATGTGAGCAAAGCGGCTGACGTCCGGGAGTTGGCGGAGCAGGCATTGGACAAGTTCGGCCGCATCGACGTATGGGTCAACAATGCCGGGGTGGGGACGGTAGCCCGCTTCGAAGAAGCTCCATTGGAGGAGCACGAGCAGGTCATCCGCACCAATTTGCTGGGGACCATCTACGGCTCGTATGAAGCGCTGAAGCAGTTTCGCGAACAGGGACAAGGCGTGCTGATCAATCTGGCGTCGTTCGCGGGAAAGGTGGCGCCGCCGTATATGAGTTCGTATGCCGCGTCGAAGTTCGGGATCCGGGGACTCGGCATGGCGCTGCGCGAGGAGCTGGCGCAGAACGGCGAGGAGAACATCCGGGTCTCGACCATCATGCCCGTGTCATTCGACACTCCGTTTTTCGAACACGCGGCGAACCACACTGGAAAGCCGGTAAAGCCGATCGGAACTGTATACGACCCCAAGGAAGTAATCGAGACCATCTTCGAGATGGCGAACAATCCTGAAGATGAAGTGGTGGTCGGTACCGAGGGCAAGCTCAGCAGCATCGCTCAACGGCTGAGTCCTAAGCTGGTCGAGAAGCAGATGGCGAAGCAGACCCAGAAAGCCCAGATGGGGCAGAAAGAGAGCGCGAAGAGCAGCTCGGGCAGTGTTTTCCGGCCGATGAAGAGCGGCAAGGATGTGTATGGCGGCTGGACTGACGCGAGCCAGAGTGCCGGAAGCTGGAGGAGCGAAATTGCCAATAGCACGACGGACACCGGCAGCGGAAGCAAGCACCGGACCGGCGTGTTGGCAGGCATCGCAGTACCCGTCGGGATGGGCATAGCCTACTGGCTGCGGCAACGCAAGCAGCACAGAGACCGGTGGGAGCAGGCCGCCTGATCCGTAGCAGCAGCCAAGTTGCTCAGTGCCAGGTCACAGAGATCCCGGGCGTCGCGGCGTCCGGGAGCTCACACTGTTACCCAGAACCAGACAGTTCACCGGGGGCACGCAATCCGCTTTTCCTGGCTTGGCGAACAAGGGTATGCTTAAGCCACTGAAGCATGGCTACAAGCGGCACGGGCAAAAAATCTGCGAAGAAGGCCGGCTCATCAACGCCGGTCATCCCCGACAAACTCTACTTTCGCATTGGCGAAGTAGCGGAGTTGTGTGCTCTGCCGGCGTACGTGCTGCGCTTCTGGGAGACTGAGTTTCCCCAGCTCAAGCCGGTCAAGGGCAGCACCGGGCAGCGCATGTACCGGCAGAAAGATGTGGAGTACGTTCTGCGCATCAAGACGCTGCTCTACGACGAAGGCTTCACCATTGCCGGCGCCCGCGCTCAACTGAAGGCCGAAGCCAAGCCTGCGAAACTCCAGGCAGGCCTGCCGTTCCCGCCCGCTAAGCGCAATGAGAAGCTGAAGAAGGTCCGCCAGGGACTGCAAGAGATCCTGGGGATGTTGTCGACGAAGAAGTAGTCTTAAGCGTGCCAGTCGCCTGGGCAAACTTCCAATCTTTCATCACTTCCCGTATCACTTTCCTAAGCAGCACAAGATGACCGATGGTTCCTGCGTCACAAGCCTTTGTGACTGAGCGCACCGCGCCCGCGGTCGCGCATTTTGTATTACCGCAGGACACGGAGATTTCCGCAATCATGAGAGATCTAAAGGACGCCGGGCATCTTTTTCGAGTGGCGGCGGTGTTCGCAGCGATATTCCTGATTTTTCTGGTGGTCAGGGCAGCGCTGGTTCCGAAAGGCTTCGGCAAATATGGCCACTTTCGCGAGCAAGCCTTAGCCGAAGCCATGGACAAGCCCCTGCACTACGCCGGTCACCAGGCCTGCGCCGACTGCCACAGCGACATTGTGGAGGTGAAGAGCAAGGGCATGCACAAGGGCGTGAACTGCGAATCGTGCCATGGGCCGCAAGAGAAGCACGTGGAGGATCCCGGCACGGTGGTTCCGGCGAAACTGGAGGCGAGTTCACTTTGCCCTCGCTGCCATACGGCAAATGCGGCCAAGCCGAAGAATTTCCCGCAGGTGGTTCCGGAAGACCACTCGGGCGGGGTGGCGTGCGACACCTGTCATAAGCCGCATACTCCGGTGATCGAGGCGGAAGCAGCGGAGGTCAAGAAATGAACATGACACGACGGCACTTCATCATCCTGACGGCGGCGGCCGCGGCGGCATGGGACTCGATCTTGGCGGGAACGCTCGATGCGGCGGCGGCTTACAACCCCAACGAGCACTGGTACGGGATGCTGATCAACGTTGAAGAGTGCATCGGCTGCGGAAGCTGTGTGCGCGGCTGCCAGAACGAGAACAACGTCCCTGATGGCTACTTCCGCACCTGGGTGGAGCGCTACCACATCGAGGATTGGACGGTTGAGAACCCGACGGTGGACTCCCCTGATGGAGGCAAGAACGGTTTCCCCGAGTTGAAGGAGACGGGCGGTAAGAACTTCTTCGTCCCCAAGCTTTGCAACCACTGCGCCGATTCGCCGTGCACGCAGGTGTGCCCAGTGGGAGCGACTTTCCACACGCCTGATGGCGTAGTGCTGGTCGATGGGAAGTATTGTCTGGGCTGCCGCTATTGCATTCAGGCGTGTCCGTATGGCTGCCGATTTATCAATCCGGCGACGCAGACGGCCGAGAAGTGCAGCCTGTGCTACCACCGCATCACCAAGGGGCTGACCACAGCCTGTTGCGAGGTGTGTCCGACAGGAGCCCGGCAGCTGGTGGATTTCAAGAATCCGAAAGATCCGATTCACGAGTTCCTGAAGACCCACAGCGTACAGGTGTTGAAGCCATACATGGCAACAAAATCGAAGGTCGACTACTTCGGCCTTGATGGCTCGGTGCGATAGGAGAGTCCCGTGCACGTTCCGGTAGAAGGATTCATGTACCCCAACGAGATAGAGCTGCAGTGGAGTGTGCTGATTGTGCTCTATCCGTACATCACGGGCCTGGTGGCTGGCGCGTTCATCCTGGCATCGCTGGAGCGCGTATTTAACGTGCAGGCGGTGAAGCCTACTTACCGGCTGGCGCTGCTGACGGCGCTGGCGTTCCTGATTGTGGCGCCCATGCCTTTGCAGTTACACCTGGGGCGGCCGGAGCGCTCGTTCGAGATGTACCTGACGCCTCACCGCACTTCGGCCATGGCCATGTTCGGCTTCGTTTACCTGTGGTACCTGCTGGGTGTGCTGGTGATTGAGATTTGGCTGGAGTATCGCCGCGACATCGTGGAGATGGCACAGTCGAGTACCGGCCTGAAGAAGTGGCTCTACCGGGCGCTGACACTGGGCTCGTACAACATCAGCGAGCGGGCGTTGCAGATTGACCACAAGGTGGGCTGGGTGATCACGGTCATCGGCATTCCCTCGGCGTTCCTGCTGCACGGATATGTGGGATTCATTTTCGGATCCATCAAGGCGAATCCCTGGTGGTCGACTCCGCTAATGCCAGTGGTGTTTCTGTTCTCGGCCATGGTGTCGGGCATTGCGGCGGTGATGCTGGTTTACATGCTGAGCTGCCGTCTGCGCGGCAAACCGATTGACATGCCCTGCGTGGACAGCATCGCGATGTATCTCTTCTACACGTTTCTGATCGACTTCACGCTGGAGATGGTCGATTTGATTCATCGCATTTACGAAGCCGATGAGTCGTTCCGCAGCCTCGATTTCATGGTCCACAGCAAGCTCTATTTTTCGCAGATTCTGTTGCAGATAGGCTTTGGGACGATTGTTCCGCTGGTATTGCTGGGCATAATACAGCTGACGAAATTGCCGGAAGGGATACGCAAATTCGTCTATTCCCTGGCGGGAGTGTTGACCCTGATCGGGATCTTCGCCATGCGCTGGAACGTGGTTATCGGGGGACAGCTGTTCTCGAAGAGCTTTCTGGGATACACGACTTACAAGATGGGATTTGTGACGCGTGAAGGATTGCTTCCCGCCATCGCGCTGTCCGTCTTGCCGTTATTGATCCTGTGGGGGCTGGTGAAGCTGCTGCCGCCGTGGTACCAGGAAGATGCCGTAGCACAGGCAGCGCACGGGGATTAGGAATACACAACTGGTTGCACATCGAGCGATGTCGTGAGAGAAACTCGTCCCGGCGTCGCTCTGCATTTAAACTAGGCGCTCGTGCGCACTCTTAGCCGTTGTCTCCATCCTGATCAAACTGCTTCCCCGGGTAAAGCGCCAAGGCTGCGTGCCCTCGCGCTACGAGCTCGAGTGTCCGTGCGGTGAAAATGCCCCGTATCGCAACCATGCTGAAAGCGCGCTCAGCGCCGGCAGTAGCACTGGGAGTTGTAACTCTTGTGGCGGCTGGTCTGAGGCTGATGGATCTTGGGGCAAAGAGCATCTGGTCCGATGAAGCGGTCAGCATCTTTCTCGCAAAGCAGAGCTGGGCCAATTTCTGGCACATCGTAACTACCTTCGAAGCGAATATGGCTCTTTACTATTTGCTGCTTCGCGGCTGGGTTGTGATCAGCGGGGGGCGGGAGTTCTGGGTAAGACTGCTATCAGTGTTGATGAGCGTGGCCGTAATTCCGGTGGTTTACTGGCTTGGGAAGGAAGTGTTTTCGCGGCAGGCTGGTATTTTCGCTGCTCTATTGCTTGCCCTAAATCCGTTTGACATTCGATACGCGCAGGAAGCGCGCGGTTACAGCCTCTTTGTGCTGCTGGTTTCGGTTTCCTTTCTGGCTTTAATCCAATCGTTCAAGAACCCCGGACGCTTCTGGGGTATTTGCTATGTGCTTTCCACGACATTCGCGCTGTACGCGCACTTTTTCGCAGCGCTGGCTGTACTGGTACAGGTGATGGCGCTGGTGGTGGTCCCGGGCGACCGTAGCCGACTGGTAAAGAGGCAGGGGTTGTGGGTCAGCATCGTGATTGTTCTGGGTCTGCCGCTGCTATGGTTCGTCCTATTCAGAAACCAAGGGCAACTTGGCTGGGTTCCTCCCGTCCATGGCAAGGACGTGTACGGCATCTTTCGTTTCTTGCTGGGCAGCGGATTGAAGTTCGGCATCGCGGCGATCGGCTTCTTGCTGGCGACGAATGCCTGGATTGCCAGATGTCGTAAGGGACACTGGACGATGGAGACCTGGTCTGTGCTCGTTCTTTTGCTCTGGCTATTTCTGCCGATCCTTTTGACATTGCTGGTCTCGATATGGAAGCCGATCTATGCTCCACGTTTCTTGATCTTCTGCCTGCCTGCAGCTCTTTTGCTGGTAGGAGGGGGGCTTGCAGAAATTCGTCTTGCGGGGCTTCGTTACGCACTGGTGCTGGCGATGGTCGTCAGCGCGGTCGGTCCCTTGCGTGCTTACTACGCAGAGGTGGGGCAGGAAGATTGGAGAAGTGCGGTTCAGTTTCTAGCGACGAACGTCGGCGCCGGCGATGCTGAAATTTTGCCAAACCGGTATTGCGAGCTGCCATTAAAGTACGCACTTGAACAGGCTGGAGTGAACCGTCCTGCGGTGAAGATCATCCTGCCGCCTTATTCAGAGCAGCTACGGGTGAATCCCCCGGAACATCTCTGGATGGTCACCTGCTTCGACCACTAAAGACTCGAAGGCTCGACCCGAGATTGGCGGGTACACGGTCGAAGAGGAACGGCAGTTCACTGGAGTGCAAATCGTCAAGCTCATCAGAGAGGCTTCACCGTAGTCCCGCCACTCGCCTCGGCTTTGTTTTGCATTTAAACTAGCTATTCGTGCGCATTCTAACCCGCTACATATTGAAGGAAGTCGCCTCGCACGCCGTTCTGGGGCTGGTGCTGTTCACCTTCATCATCTTCATGCGGGACCTGGGCCGTTTGCTGGAGCTGATTGTGCGCAACAGCGCTCCGCTGCCCAGCGTAGCTGAAATCTTCTTCCTGACGCTGCCCACGACCTTCACCGTTACTCTTCCCATGGGCGTGCTGGTCGGAATCCTGATTGGACTGAGCCGGCTGGCGGCGGACAGCGAGGTAACGGCAATGCGCGCCAGCGGCTTCGGGGTGGGGCTGTTCCTGCGTGCGGTTTCGGTATTTGCGATCGGAGTCTGGGGACTCGCGATGCTGAACAGCATCTACGTTGCTCCCAAATCAGCGGCTGCTCTCGCGGCCATGCAGAGCAAGCTGAAATCATCGCAAGCGTCATTTGAAATTCAGCCGCGTGTGTTCTACGAAGAATTCAAGAACACCGTTCTGTACGTGCAAGACGCCATCCCGGAAGGCAATCGCTCACTGTGGCGTGGCGTGTTTCTGGCCGATACCACCGATCCGGCTTTGCCGAAGATAACCGTTGCCGACCGCGGCGTAATGCTGAACGACTCGCCCGACAATCTGCGGTTTCACCTGGAGGACGGCAGCCAGCAGCAGCTTGAGGTAAAAGGCAAAGACCAGTACTCGATCTCTACTTTTGAGAGCACCGACATACCGATCAAGGTGCCTCCTTCGGCTGAACGTAATTCTTATGACCTGCTGCCGGTTGCGCAACTTAGCCTGCGGGAGTTACTCATCAATTCGCGGCTTGCGCACCGGGCGGCAGCCGACATCGTGGTCAGCGGTACCCCTGTCGCGCGCGACCTGGCTATCAAAGAGCGTTCGTATGACGAGCTGAAGGCGCGCTACTACGAGATCGAGTTCCATCGGCGCTTTGGATTGCCGGCGGCGTGCCTGGTGCTGGCCATGGTTGGCATTCCTTTGGGACTTGCGGCGCGCAAAGGCGGCAAGAGCACCGGATTCGTCCTGACCATCGCGCTGGTGTTCATCTACTACGTGTTTTCGTTGTTGGGCGTGTCGTTGGCGCGCCAGGGCAGGGTGTCCCCGTGGCTCGGAGTGTGGGGAGGAAACCTGATCTTCTTCCTGTGTGGTCTGGTGCTGCTGTGGAGATCGGACCGCATGCCGGGCGAGGTGGGAAACTTTGCAGCGATGTGGGCATGGCTGGTGCGGAAGTGGCATTCCTTGGGCAGCCATGCGAACCAGCTTGCAGCAGGTTGACTTCGAAAATCGCCGGCAGGGCAAGAAACGTTTTAGCGCCCGCTTCCCGCTGATTCTGGATGACATGATTCTGCGGGACTTCGTGATGTACCTGGCGATGATCCTGGCGACCCTGCTGATACTTGCGCTGGTGTTCACCTTCTTTGAGTTGTTCACCGACATCGTGCGCAACAAGGTTTCAGTACTGCTCTTGATGGCGTACCTGCTGAACCTGAGCCCGTCGCTGATTTACCAGATGACGCCGGTCGCCGTGATGCTGGCAGTACTCATCACCTTTGGGCTGATGCAAAAGTCGAGCGAGCTGACCGCGATGAAGGCAACCGGCATCAGCTTATACCGCGCGACGCTGCCGGTGATTGTGCTCAGCGGCATCTTTGCTACGGGATTGTTTATCTTCGATCAGGCCTACATTCCCCACACCAACAAGCGGCAAGAGATCCTGCGAAACGAGATCAAAGGGAAGCCCGCGCAAACCTATCTACAGGCCAATCGGCAGTGGATTGTCGGAGCTAACGACGCGATTTATTACTATCAGTTCTTCGATGCCGACACTGATACGTTCCGGGGAATCTCTATTTTCGAATTTGATCCTAAGAGTTTTCAGCTGAGCCGACGAATCTCCGCCGCCCAGGCGCATTGGGAGCCAGGTTTGAAGAAGTTCGTTTTCGAAAATGGCTGGGTACGAAGTCTTAAGGGAGCTTCTATCCAGGACTACAAGACCTTCGAGGTAGCTACCTTCAACGAACTGCATGAAGATCCCAGCTACTTCAAGAAGGAAGTGCGGCAATCTTCGGAGATGGATTACAACGAGCTTCGGAACTACATTGACGATCTGCAGCAGAGTGGTTTTGATACGGTCCGTCTGCGAGTGCAGCTGGGGAAGAAGATTTCTTATCCGCTGATCACGCTGGTGATGGCGGTACTAGCGATTCCCTTCGCAGTGTCGGGAAGAACCGGCGGCGCGCTGGCCGGCGTTGCCATCGCGATCAGTATCGCTGTGGTCTATATCGGCACTGCCGGATTATTCGAAGCCATGGGGAATGCCAATCAACTACCGGCGATGCTCGCGGCATGGTCGCCTGACGTGATATTTGGGCTGGCGGCCGGATATATGTTGCTGCGAGTGCCTACTTAGAACTTTGAAAGCCCCGCCTCGAATGTCAGCAAGCACTTCTCCAACTCGCGACGACACTCGGCAGCTTCAGGCCGGTCGTGCGGGATTTCTAAACAGAGTTGGCGTGTGGTTGGCTTTGGCCGCTATCACTGCTCTCGGAGCGGCGCTGCAACTCCATGCCATTACGGCGAAGAGTTTCTGGCTCGACGAGGGCTCGAGCATCACGATGTCGCGGCTCGACTGGTTCAACTTCCTCCGCATCCTGTGGCGGCGGGAAATGAACATGATGCTTTACTACCTGCTGCTTCGCGGATGGCTGCACCTGGGGGATTCCGTAACCTGGATCCGCGGTCTGTCGGTGGTCTTTGCCGTCGCTGCTATTCCAGCCATATTTTTTCTTGGGCGCAAAATGCTTGGCACCAGCTTTGGACTGGTAAGCGCTCTGCTGCTGAGCGTCAACGCCTTTCAAGTCCGTTACGCGCAGGAGGCTCGAAGCTATAGCCTGCTGGTGCTGCTGCTGATTATCGCCAGCTACTTTTATCTATCTGCGATCGAGAGCGGGCAGCGGCGAGATTGGAACTGGTACATCGTTGCGAGTTCGCTGGCAGTCTACGCCCACTTCTTCGCAGTGCTCGTCGTGGTTGCTCATTGGTTAGCGTTGCGAATCATAGTGCGGACGGGCGTAGTCACATCGGGACTGGAAACGCGTGCGCAATTTCGACGGGCCGCCCGGCTGGTGGCGCTGTGGACGGCGCCGATCTGGATATTCATAGCTACGACTGGAGCCGGCCCGATCGCATGGATTCCCCGTCCGGGATTGGGCGACGTTATAGGGTTGCTGAAGAAGCTATCGGGCAATGCGGACACACTGCAGGTGATTATTTACTCCGCATTTGTGATGCTGGCCTTGCTAGCTGGCAGCATTTCTATCAGGAGCAGGCGCTCCGATAGTCCAGCCTACGTCGTACTTGCGTGCTGGTTCTTCGTGCCGCTATTGATCGTGCTGCTGGTTTCTATCGCGCGGCCGGTGTTTGCTCCACGGTATCTGATGATTTCTCTGCCGGCATGGTTGATGCTCACGGCTGCAGGCATAACCATAGCCGCAGGGCGCTCACAGCTATTGGTGGGAGTTCTGGCAATCGCAGTTGCAGGTTCGAGCATTGCCGGCTTGCGCGGCTACTATAAGGCCGACTTCGATATTGGCCGCAACGATGTGCGATCGGCCACGGCTTACATCCTGGACCACGCGCAGCCGCACGATGGCGTGGTGTTCTACACGCTGTCCACAAGATTTCCATACGACTATTACGCTGCGCACAGCAAGGCCGCAGTCAAGCCCGATACTCTATGGCCGGGAAACAATTCTGGAGTGGGTTGGCGAGACTTCATGGGAGTGCCCGCTGCCGCGCGCGTGCCGGATTTCACACAGGGACGCGATAGGATCTGGCTGGTGACAACGCCGATGCCGCCAAATAACCCGAAGTTCACGGCTTTCGAATCGGCGTTAGAGAAGCAATGCAAGCTGGTCGATACGCAAGACTTTCCGTACGTCCAGGTAATGCTGTTCGAAAAGTAACCTGATGCACTGCCGTTTATGAAGACCAATGCCGCACGCCTGCTCGACTCGCTTGGAATCGCGTATGAGCTACGCGAGTACGAGGTCGATCCCGAGGACCTTGCGGCAGAGACGGTGGCGGCTAAGGTCGGATTGCCCCCGGAACAGGTTTTCAAGACGCTGCTGGCGCGTGGCGATCGCAATGGCCCATGCTTCGCAGTGGTTCCGGGCAACTACGAGCTCGATTACAAGAGGCTCGCAGCGCTCGGTGGCGACCGCAAGGTTGAGCTGGTTTCGCTAAAAGAAGTGCAGCCGCTGACAGGTTATATCCGCGGCGGCGTGACGGTGCTTGGCGCGAAGAAAGATTACCCCGTCTTCGCCGACGAGACGATCGAGCTATGGGATGTGATCTCGATATCGGCGGGGGTTCGAGGCACACAGATTTTTCTTTCTCCCGCTGACTATGTGCGTGTTACCAAGGCAGTGGTTGGCGAAATCGCGCACGAGAAGCGGGCGAGCTGAGCTGCGCCAAACCCGCTATTTACGCTGATATAATCTGTATATCAATGCAACGTAAGCGTTTGATCCGCTCCACTACAGTTCTTTGTGTTCGCCGCGACAATAAAGTGGTGATGGCCGGAGACGGCCAGGTAACCCTCGGCGAAGGTGTCATCAAACACACTGCCCGCAAGATTCGGCGGCTCTACCAGGACAAGATACTCGCAGGCTTCGCCGGCTCGACCGCCGACGCGTTTTCGCTATTTTCGCGATTCGAGTCGAAGCTCGAGCAATATCACGGCAATTTGGGCCGCGCGGCCGTGGAACTGGGCAAAGACTGGCGCACCGACAAGATGCTGCGCCAACTGGAAGCACTGCTGCTGGTGGCCGACCAGGAGCAGACCTTCCTCATCAGCGGGCAGGGCGATGTAATTGAGCCTGACTCGGGCATTGCAGCGATCGGCAGCGGAGGTCCGTATGCTACTGCGGCCGCGACGGCGCTGATGGAACACACGCAATTGCCCGCACGCGCGATTGCAGAAGAAGCGATGAAGATCGCCGGCAAAATCTGCATCTATACCAACGATCACATCACGATAGAAGAGTTGTGAGGAAACGCCGCAGCGGCTGAGCCGCGCGGATTAAAGAGACAGTCGTTTGTGTACGCCTGAAAGGCGTACCCCACCCGCCATGCAGATCATCGAGATATACAAATCGCTGCAAGGAGAGTCATCGTACTCTGGGCTGCCATGCGTTTTCGTGCGGCTTGCGGGATGCAACTTGCGCTGCGTGTGGTGCGACAGTGAGTACACCTTCAAGGGCGGCTCGCGCATGACACAGGAGCAGATTGAAGCCGAGGTGCACCGCCTGCTGCCCAACCAGGGCCTGGTGGAAATTACCGGTGGCGAGCCCATGCTGCAGGAGCGCGAAGTGGTGCCCTTGATGGCGAGTCTGCTGGCCTCCGGCTATACGGTTCTGCTGGAAACCAGTGGCGAGCGCCCGCTCGGGAGCGTGCCGGCCGCGGTGGTGAAGATTGCTGATGTGAAGTGTCCCGACTCGGGCGAAGGTGGGACATTCCTGCCCGAAAATCTGAAGGCACTGAACGGCCGCGATGAGCTGAAGTTCGTTATCGCCAGCCGGCGGGACTACGAATTTGCGCGTGACTTTGTGCGTGAAGTCGCTTCGAGTCTTCGCGCTTCGGTAATCTTTTCTCCGACGTTCCGTAAGAACGCCACCGGCAGCCGAGGCGTAGAGCATTGCCTGGTCGATCCCCGAAATCTCGCGGAATGGATCCTGGCGGACAACCTGAATGTGCGCCTGGGATTTCAGATTCACAAGTTCATTTGGGAGCCTTCGCTAAAGGGCGTTTAGACGTTCCTCGGCTCACACGCTCGGATGACAGACGGAAAACAAAGCGGATGCAGTCGTCGTGCTCAGCGGTGGGATGGACTCGACGGTTTGCGCGGCGCTGGCGGTTCGCGAGCACGGCCCCGAGAACACCGCGGCCCTGCACATCAGCTATGGTCAGCGGACGGAAGAACGAGAGCAGCAGGCGTTCCGCGCAATTTGCGACCGGCTGGCTATCCAAACCCGCCTCATGTTTCGGACGCCGTTTTTCCGTGCGATTGGCGGGTCTGCCCTAACCGACGAGAGGCTCGACGTACCTGAGGCCGGGCCCGAAATTGGGGCCGAAATCCCAGTCACCTATGTCCCCTTCCGCAATGCACATTTTCTTTCGGCAGCCACCAGTTGGGCAGAAGTATTAGGCGCGCGGCGCATCTATATCGGGGCGGTTCAGCAGGATAGCTCAGGCTATCCGGACTGCCGGCCGGAGTTCTATCAGGCGTTTAATGAGGCCATTCGTACTGGCACCAAGGACGGGAACATTCGAATCGAGACGCCGCTGATAGGGTTGCGAAAGTCGGAGATTGTGACGCGTGGCCTTGAATTAGGCGCTCCCTTCGATTTAACGTGGTCATGCTACAGCCGGGTAGACCAGGCGTGCGGCATTTGTGAAAGTTGTGTGCTTCGCCTGCGGGCTTTCGCAGCGGCGGGCGCTCACGACCCGATCGCATACCTGTCGTCGACAGCGGTCCCGGAATAGAAATGCAATTAAAGTCAAATATGCGGTGAAGGCAGTCGTCGCCCACGCGGGCAGTACGGTGTCGCTCACCCGGGAGATAAACATGAAGAGATTCATACGTCTCGCAATCCTGCTGGCGCTGGCAGTCGGCGTATGTGCCATACCAATGTTGGCGCAGACAGGCACTTTAAAAGGGACCACCAAGGATGAGAGCGGGAAACCGATGACGGAGGGCACTCTGCAACTGGAGCCTGCCGCCGACAAAGGTAAGCCAATGACGTTGGAGCTCAACGCCAAAGGAGAGTTTTCCGCGGCGGTACCGGTCGGCAGCTACAACATCTTCCTCATCAAGAACGGCGAGAAGATTGACGGTCGTGGCAAGGTTCCGATCGAGTCTGGAAAAGAAACCAAGATCGACTTCGACGTCAAAGCCGACCGAGCCAAGATGGGAATTGACGAGGAGCAGGTCAAGAAGTATCAGCAAGCCAAAGCTGCCAACGAGAACATCCGGGGTCTGAACGCAATGCTGGCGCAGGTACGGGACCTGATGAAGGCGAATAACTACGACCAGGCGATTGCCCTGCTCCAGCCTGCGGCCGAAAAGAATCCCGAGCAGGACCTGATATGGGGTTATCTGGGCGACGCTTATATAAGCGCCAAGAAGTATCCCGACGCAATCGAAGCCTATAACAAAGCTATCGCGCTCAAGCCGAAGGACGGTGGCTACCTGAGCGGTTTGGCGAATGCTTACGCCAAGACCGGTCAGAATGACAAGGCGGTCGAGAACTACAACGCCGCTGCCCAGGCGGAGCCCGCTCATGCCGCGACCTATATCTTCAACGAAGGTGCGGTATTCACCAATACCGGAAAAGTCGACGACGCAATCGCCGCCTTCAATAAGGTCATCGCACTGGATCCGACCAAGGCCGAAGCCTACTACTGGAAGGGCGTGAACATGGTGGGCAAGGCCACGACCGGCAAAGATGGCAAGTTCGTCGCACCTCCGGGAACAGCCGAGGCGTTCCAGAAGTACCTCGAACTGAAGCCCGATGGTCCGAATGCCGAGGCTGCCAAGCAGATGTTGACCAGCATTGGAGCGTCGGTGGAAACCTCCTACGGAAAGGGAAAGACTGCTGCAAAGCCCACCAAGAAGCAGTAAGTCCTGAGCATCAAGGTGCAGGGCGGCCTCGTGCCGCCCTTTTTTGTTGTGTGATTTATGGCGTCGAGGCGGAGGTCGTGTTCCTGGGTTTCAAGACTCCAGCATCTGCTCCAGATGCGCTCGGAAGGGCCGCAAGTTCTTCAATTTCCACCGGGGCCCGAAGTCGTCGGGTTTGACCCCCCAAGTAGCCGCTGATAAACTTTTGATTCGCCTACCTTTCGGCAATTCTACCTAAGGACAATTCGTGCGCAGTTCCACTCGACATCAACTCAAGACGGATGAATTCCGAGCAACCACCGTCGAAACCCTAAGCTGGGCGTCTGACAATCAGTCAACCCTGATCACGGCGGGAGTCGTCGTTGTGGTCATTCTGGCGGCCATCATCGGCGGCTGGAGCTACGTCAGCTACCGCAATCAGCAGGCCCGCGGCATGCTCGGAGCGGCCATTGATAAATACAATGCGCCAATTCGTCCGGCTGGGCAGCAGCCGATCCCTGGCGAGAATAGCTTCGCCTCAGCCGCTGAACGTGGCAAGGCAGCCAACGCGGAGTTCGCCCAGATTGCCCAGAAGTATTCGTTTACCGAATCTGGCCGCATTGCGCGCTATTTCGAGGGCATCACGCTGCGCGACATGGGCGATACCGCCGGTGCCGAGAAACAGCTGAGCGAGGTGGCGTCTGGTTGGGACAAGAACATGGCCGGACTGGCGAAGCTAGCCTTGGCCGGCATGTACGCTGACAACAACCAGACCCCGAAGGCGATTGATCTCTACAAGCAGTTGATTGATCATCCTGCCAATTCAGTTGGCAAATGGACGCCGCAATTTGAGCTGGCTGATCTCTACGTGGCCAACAATCAGCCGCAGGACGCGCGCAAGCTTTACGAGGAACTGCAAAAGGAGAGTCCCACAACTCCTATCGGGCAGGTCGCCACGCAGAAGCTGCAGGCGCTTGGTCTGGCACCAGCAGCACCTCCCGCCCCGCAACGGTAAGATTTTCCGGGTTATCGGCATACCGCTCGCTTAGGTGAGCGGTTTTTCTTTGCGCGATGAAACACGCCCCGGGGTGTGCGCTGCTCATTGTGCTCGGTCTTCCCTACCGCTGCTGCTTACCTTGGTTTCGAGAGATCCCCTCGCTCCAAACCGAACAGCCAACGGCAAACCTACGCCTGATAACTGCATCTCTCTTGATTGGAATAGCTCGACGATTATTTCAGCGCAGATGTTAGGAGGAAGGAATGAAAGGTTTTCTATTTGGTTTAGGCATGGGGATTGGCCTGGGTATTCTGTTCGCGCCGATGAGTGGCGAAGAAACCCGCAACAACCTTGCTGACCGTGCCACCGATCTGGCAAGTTCGGCGCGCGACACCTATGAACAGGGACGGGACAAGGTCAACCGCGGCGTGGAGTCAATCCGTGGAACCGCGGAACGCGCCATGGGCCAGGTGCGCTCGGGCATCAACGAGGGAATGCGCGCCACCGGTACTGACAGCAGCACGCCAGGCACCAGCGGCGTGTAACTCGATTGCATCGCTCAGAGTCCCAAGGGAATCGCGATCCAGTTCAAACTGCTTCGCGAGACTCTGGGGCTCTGGCGGATTTGCTGTTCTGGCAAATTATCCTGACAGGCCCACCTTGCGACGCTCATCCTGCGAGATATACAGCTCGGCAAGGTCGAGATCGGCGGGTGTCGTGATCTTAATGTTCCGGGCCGAACCCATCACGACATGAACCGTTCCCCCGCTGCGTTCAATCAGCGAAGCCTCGTCGGTTCCTACAAAGCCATCGGTGGTGGCTTCGGCAAACGCCTTATCAATGAGAGCAAATCGAAAGCCTTGGGGCGTTTGCGCCAGAACCATCTTTTCGCGCGGAACGGTCGCTACCACCACGGCTCCGTCTGCTGTGCGGTCAACCTGCTTCACGGTATCGATGGCAGGAATGCCGGCGATGGCAGCGCCATACTTTTCTACGCCTGCAATAACCCCAAGGATCGTTTCCTGATCGACAAAGGGCCGGACCGCATCGTGGACGAGCACGATGTCGTCGTCGGCAGCGTTGAGCGAACGTAGCGCGTTGGCGACCGAGTCTTGGCGATGCTCCCCGCCCTCGACCACGCGAATCGGTTTGCGAAAGTGTTCGCGGGCAATCGACGCCTCGAATCCGGCCTTCTCATGGCCACGAAGCGCCACCACAATTTCGCTCACCCGGTCACATTCGTCGAACTTGCGCAAAGTGTGGACGAGAATAGGGGTGCCTTGCAGCTCAAAGAACTGCTTGCTCCTGGATTTGAGTCCGCTCGCGGGAGCCGACATACGCGTTCCCAGACCGGCAGCGGGGATGATTACGTAGACCTTCATGATGGGCTACGCAGTATAACGCTGCGAGTCGGGGCTGCACAAATCGGAGAGGGCGAATGAGAGTGTTTATCGCATAACAGCGATTCCTACCCAAAACACCTGTAAATATTTGTAACTCAGAGTCTCAGTAACCAGATTTTCAAGAGCGCGACATTCCCGGTTTATGTCCCCCAGATATCAAGGCCTAGTCGTATTTTTCCCAAACGGAAAAGGGATGAGGAGGAGTATGCGTCAGTACCTAGCTTCTGCCTTGATGGCGGCCATGACCTTCGGACCGCTGATGACGCCGGAGGTGGCCAATGCCGCCCCAGCGCCGAAAGTAGCAGTTCGCAAGCCTGCGACAGCTACGCCCATTGAACATCTGGTGGTGATCTTCCAGGAGAACGTCTCCTTCGATCACTACTTCGGAACCTATCCTTACGCCACCAACCCTTCGGGCGAGCCGCAGTTCACGCCTTCACCGGCACGCCCATCGATTAACGGCTACGGTTATACCCTGCTGAACGCGAATCCGAATCTGAATGCGGCCAACGGTGCGGGCGCCAGCAATCCGTTCCGCCTTGACCGCTCGCAGGCCGCGACCAACGACCAGGACCACAACTACACCCCCGAGCAGCAGGCGTTTGACGGCGGCGTGATGGACCTGTTCCCGCTCTACACCGGCGTTGCCGGCCCGCCGCCGTCGGCCCCGCCGCAGCAGGTGCTGACCAACGCGCTGACCATGGGCTATTACGACGGCAACACTGTTACCGCGCTGTGGAACTACGCTCAGAACTTCGCGATGAGCGACAACTCGTATGGCACGAATTTCGGACCTTCAACCCCTGGGGCCCTGAACCTCATCGCGGGCCAGACCAACGGTGTCACTCAAGTGATGGGTAACCCGCCGGTGATCGCCGACGGGCACGGCGGCTTTACCGACTACGGTGATGCCGATCCAATCGGCGACGTCTGCTCCGCCGGCTCTGAGTTCCAGATGGGCGGCAAGAACATCGGCGACCTGCTTAGCGCTGCCAACATTTCCTGGGGCTTCTTCGAAGGCGGCTTCGACCTGACCATCGTCAATCCCGACAGCAGCACCGGCTGCAAGCGCAGCCACACTTCGACCGTGACGAACGTGAAGAAAGCGGACTACATTCCGCACCACCAGCCGTTCCAGTACTATGCTTCGACGGCCAACGCGCAGCACACCCGCCCCACCTCGGTCCAGATGATCGGACAGAACGGTGACGCGGCCAACCACCAGTACGATAGCCATGACTTCTTCGACGCGCTCAACGCCGGCAACTTTCCGGCGGTCAGCTTCCTGAAAGCTCCCGGCTATCAGGACGGCCACGCCGGTTATTCCGATCCGCTCGACGAACAAACCTTCATCGTCGACACCATCAACTTCCTGATGCAGCGCCCGGACTGGAAGACCACGGCGGTCGTGATGCTCTACGACGACTCCGATGGTTGGTACGATCACCAGCTCGGCCAAATCGTGAACAGCTCGCAGGCTTCGATCGACGCCCTTACTGGTCCGGGGCAGTGCGGCGCTGGCGCTCCTATTCTTTCCGGCATCGCCGCTCCCAATGCGCAGGGCCGCTGCGGGTACGGACCGCGTCAGCCGCTGCTGGTGGTTTCGCCCTACACCAAGGCCAACTACGTTGACCACACCATGACCGACCAGAGCTCCGATCATCCGCTTCGTGGAAGACAACTGGCTCAACGGACTACGTATCGGTCAGGGTTCGTTCGACACCATCGCCAACCCCATCACGTCGCTGTTTAGCTTCGTGCAGCCCAGCACCTGTAACCGCACCTTGCTTCTGGACGACAACACCGGCGAGGTAACGCAGAAGGGTTGCATCTACTAAGTCTCCTTCGCGGGCAATTGCCCTGCGAACTCTCCGGGCACGTGCGGACAAAAACTCCGCGCGTGCCTTTCTCATTCATCTGACATTCAAACTAAATTGATAAACTTGTTGACTCTGTGATTACTCGACGTAACTTCCTCAAGCAGTCCACCTTGTTTGCCGCCGGGGCCTATTTCAACGGACAACTGCCGCCCGCCATGCGGCACCACCCGATTGCCAGGCAACAGGTCGCGTTTAATACCAGCAAGCTGGAAAAGTTCGTCGATCCGCTGCCCATTCCTCCTGTGGCGCAGGCGCAGGGAAAGCGCCCCAGTCCTGAGGACGCGCGCCTCCTGGTGCCCTACTACCGCATGGCCTTGCGGCAGACGGAGAGCAAGGTGCATCGCGACATGAAGCCGACCAGCTGGTGGACCAGCGCCTCGTCGGTGCCAGGGGCGACCATCGAAGCTCGCAGTGGAGAGCCGCTGTTTGTCGATTGGGCGAACGAGCTTCCCCAGCAGCACTTCCTGCCCATCGATCACAATCTCCACGGAGCTGAGGCCGACAAGCCGCAGGTGCGCACAGTGGTACATGTTCATGGCGCGAAGGTCCGGCCCGAGCAGGACGGCTACCCCGAGGACTGGGTGGTGCCGGGCAAATCAAACCTCTACTACTACCCGAACCAGCAGGACCCGGCCATGCTCTGGTATCACGACCATGCCATGGGGATTAACCGGCTGAACATCTACGCCGGATTGCTGGGATCTTACATTGTCAGAGACAAGGTTGAAGACGCGCTGAACCTGCCCAGTGGGAAGTATGAAATCCCGCTGGTGATCTTTGATCGCGACTTCACACTCGACCACCAGCTCTTGTATCCCATCTCAGGCAATGCCGACGCGCCCTGGGTACCCGAGGCCTATGGCGAGTCCATCCTCGCCAACGGCAAGCTGTTTCCATATTGCGACGTAGAACCGCGAAAATATCGCTTCCGCATACTCAACGGCTCGAACAGCCGAACCTATCGCTTCTCGTTTGGCGATGACGTACCGTTCAACCAGATCGGTACCGATCAGGGCCTGCTGCCCGCGCCTCTACCGCTGAAGAAACTTGTGCTGTCTCCCGCCGAACGCGCCGATGTAGTCATCGATTTCAGCGATCACAAAGGCGAAAAGCTCATCTTCAAGAGCGACAGCTTCAGCATCATTCAATTCCGGGTTTCACCCAATAAGGTGAGCGATCCCAGTTCGTTGCCGGCAACATTGCGTCCAGTGCCGAAGCTGAAGGAATCCGATGCGGTGAGGACCCGCATGCTGACGCTGAATGAATACGAGAACCCGGTGGGCGAGTCGATGATCATGCTTCTGAACGGCACTTACTGGCATCAACCGATTACCGAGAAGCCGGTCATCAATACCACCGAAATCTGGTCGTTCGTTAATCCAACCGACGACACGCATCCCATCCACATCCACCTGGTGAGATTCCAGATTCTCGATCGCAAGCAATACATCCCCGGCTATCCCAGCGATACCGACACCAGGAATCTACAGACCTTCGGCGAGGCCATGCCGCCCGATCCCAGCGAGGCAGGCTGGAAGGACACGGTTCGCGCCGAACCGCGAGCGATTACGCGCATCATCATTCCGTTCGAAGGCTACACCGGACGCTACGTCTGGCACTGCCATTTGCTGGAACACGAAGACAACGAAATGATGCGGCCCTACGAAGTGGTGGCGTCAGCCGCAGAAAGCATCCAGACTGCCTCTCCGCAGGCGCAACACGCGGAGCACGGAACCCACTAGAGCCAGAACCGCTGCGCTGGGTAGAATCGCAGTGGGATGCTTCTCTACTACATCACTGGTCGGCGGGCGTTTGCCGGAGACGAAGCCGACCGGCGCAAGGCGCTGCTGGAGCGAATTGCAGAAGCTGCGGCTGCCGGTGTCGATTACATCCAGCTGCGCGAGAAAGACCTGCACCCCCGCGAACTGGAGCGCTTCGGGCGCGATGTGGTGGCTGTTGTACGTGCGAATTCATCGAAGACGCGCCTGCTGATTAACCAGCGCACCGATGTTGCATTGGCTTGCGGCGCCGACGGCGTACATCTTCCGGGAAACAGTCTTGCCGCCTCCGAAGTTCGCTCCATCTGGATGCGCAGTGCTGACCAGCCTCCGATAATTGGCGTCTCAGCTCATTCCGTCGACGACGTGCGTTATGCCGAGGCCCATGGAGCAGACTTCGCGGTACTAGCGCCGGTGTTCGAAAAACCGGGCACGGAGTTGCAGGGAGTGGGTCTCGAACTGCTGGCTGTGGCCTGTCGCGGAGCGCAGCCGCCCGATAACACAGAAGCCGCCCCGCAAAGCTCGTTCCCCGTACTCGCGTTGGGCGGAGTGAATCTAGATAACGCCGCAGCCTGCATTCGCGCTGGGTCTTCCGGTGTAGCAGGCATTCGTCTCTTTCAGGAGGGCGACATTGCCAGCACCGTGCACGATCTCAGGCGGATGGCCTCGTAGCCACGGGCGTCGCGTGCCGCATTGTGTGCTCATCGGCAAAGAAGTGCATATGACGCCGAATATCATGCGCTGCGACCAGCAAACTGAAGCGAACCTGGTCTCCGCAGTGATGACATCTCGGGAACTCTTCTCCCGAGACGCACGTTACTTCGTGATCGTGATGATGGCCGTAGTGGCTGACCTTGTAGATCCCTGACTTCGGAACCTGTTCCCCGGGACGGTGTATAGGAAAATGCATAAACTTACTCGAGTAGATACATCGGTATAAAGAGAGGTTGGCTTTACATCGGAGCGAAGCAAAGCCGGGTTTACCAGCAGGTTTTAAAGCTGAGCTGATGGCTTTTGGGGCGGTCGAGGCACAAGCAATGCGAGTTGAAGAACAGCTTGGGATTCGGCTGGTAATGGCCACCTCTGCCCGACAGCCCTCATCCATTCCTAATCAAAACGTTCATAATTTACGATAGCTTTGGCGAAGGAGGCCGTGTGCTCTGCTCCAACTGCGGATTTGAAAATCCCACCGGACATCACTTCTGCGGAATGTGCGGCACACCACTGCCGCAGCGTCCCATCCTTGCGCCCGGCGCCCAGAGCACAGCAGATCTTACCCGGCGTCCGGTTGAAGCTTCCCAATCCGTCGCGCCACCATCGACGAACCTTTCGAGCTCGAGTACCGCAACCGAGCCACTGGGAACAGAGACACAGCATTCTGTACCCACCGGGCCCAATTACTTCTCGCAGGCGGAGCAGGCAGAGTCACTCGAACAATTCATTGCTGGCTTCCGCTACGCACCTCCGCCCGAGGAAGAAGAAGTCACCATGACCGGCGCCAAGCCGGAGCTCGACGAAGCCGCAACGTACGAGCCGCAAGCTCCGGTCAGCCTCTCGGACGAGCCATCGGTTTCGGAGGCCGAGCCGCTGCCGAATGTTGACGCCCCATCCGTCTCAGTAGCCGACCCAGTGCCGAATGCGGAGCCGTTGCGGCCGCGGTTGGTAGAAAGGGACGCTGCGCCTCCCGCAGAGACAATCGTTGAACAACCGCCGCTTATCGCAATTGAGCCGCCGCCCTTTGCCACCAAGGGCATGAAAGATCAGGATGCAGAGCGGTCTCGTTTTCTGGATCTCTCGGAGCCGACAAAAGAAGAGGTGCCGACAAGTACTCCGACGCGCATTGGGGGCCCATCCTTCCTCGGCTTGAGCGATACGCCGGCCTCAATGGCTTACGTTGCCGACGATAGCGCAGAACGGCAAAGTCACTGGCGCGTGTGGTCGGCGATAATCGTTCTCGGCATATTCGCCGTTTTGGGATTTCTTGAATGGCGAGCGGAGAAGAACCAAAGCAGCAACGGTCCGATCGGCATCATGAAGATGCAACTCGACCGCCTGAAGGGACAGAAAGGTGCCGTAATAACGCCGCCTGCTCCCTCGCAAGCGACGTCCGCGACCGCCGAGCCCACTCCGAGTTCGTCGCCGCAAGGCTCAGGGCCGCAGATGAGTGTTGCTCCGCAACCGAAGCCGCAAACGGCCACTCCATCGCCCTCGTCCAATCGCGAGACAGAGTCGGCAAAGCAGGCGAATCCCGGCGCGGCTTCGAATCCCGCGACGGCAATTCCAACTCCCAAAGCGCAGCAGTCACCGACAGCGCCGAGCGGTGCTGCCAATGTGGCGAAGCCGCCGGAGACGACACAATCGGCGAACGCCAAACCTGCAACCAGCTCCGCTAAAGCAGAGACTCCGAGCGCTGAAGCGGAGAAGCCGGCAAAAGCCACTTCCCCCGGCGCGGAGGAACTCGCGAAGGCGGCCAGCGCCAGTGACGCCGCAGCAGCTTCCGCCTGGTTGTGGAAGGCTGTGGCCAAGGGAAATCCCGAGGCGCCGGTCAAACTGGCGAATCTGTACATCAAGGGCGATGGGGTTCCGCAGAGCTGCGAGCAGGCGTTGGTCCTGCTGCGATCCGCAGCCGCCAAAGAGAATGCCGCCGCCCTCAGCCGCCTGGGGACGCTGTATGCTACCGCAACCTGTGTTCCCCGCAATCGCGTCCGGGCGTATCAATATATGGGCGAGGCGCTGACGGCGAATCCCGCCGCGGCTTGGCCACGTCAGTTCAAAGAACAGCTCTGGGCGCAAATGACGCCAGAGGAACGCCAGCGGGCGCAGAAAGCGCAATAGGAGAGCCATGTCTCAACACGCAACCGGCCCATTCGAAGTCAAGCTCGCAGCGCAGCCATTGGCCCAGGCCGGGTCGGACTCCGGACTGGGACGCATGTCGCTCGACAAGCAGTTTCACGGCGAGTTGGAGGCGACCAGCGTGGGCGAGATGCTCACCGCCATGAGCAGCAGTGTGCAAGGCTCAGGAGCTTACGTCGCGGTCGAGCGCATTACCGGCACACTGCACGGTCGCAGCGGCAGCTTCGCGCTACACCACACCGGGGTGATGAACCGTGGCGTTCCCGAGTTAACCATAATGGTGGTGCCTGACTCCGGCACCGGCGAACTCACTGGGATCACAGGCAAGCTGAACATCAGAATTGAGTCAGGCGGCAAACACTTCTACGACTTCGACTACGAACTGCTGGCGCAATAAGGTAGAGCCGACCTTCAGATCGGCGTAAATGCACGCGGCGCTGAAGCGCAATTTAACGCCAGATCGCACAAGCAAAAAATAAGCCTCTCTTCGCCCTTCAACGAAGAGAGGCCCAATGTGCGAAAGGAGGAGACAATGAGTTGCGGTGCCCGGGGCGCGGTATTCCAGCGGAAGGAACCACTCACGCGCCCCGTTTAAGCAACGCTCCCTGCTTGCAATAAATAGACGGGCCTCGCAAAAAACCGTTAGCAAGGCGCAGCGAGCCGCCGCAAGTCATTGAAAACCAATTTGATTTTCACTTTCTATTCCTTCTGATCGGGCACTGCCCGCTCAACCGCTACTCTCGCCTTCGTGCCCCGCCACTACCACAACGTATCCGTCGGGATCGTGAAGCCAGATTTCGGGCTGCCCGGAATTCTGGTTGACTGCGGGTTCCTGCAGGACCTCAGCGCCAAGGGCACGAGCCTGCTCGACCGCTCGATTGAAGTCGTCCACCTCAAACCACATTAAGACGCCGAGTCCAACCGAAGCAGCATCCGGATTATCCAGGTTCGGATGATCATGCTCGTCCCAGGCATGAAGTTGAAGAACCATATGCCCCTCGCAAAACATCCGGTCGTAAACGTCGCGATGGATGTGCTCCTGCAGTGCATCGAGCCCGAGCAGTTGTTGATACCAGCGGCTGCTGGCCCTTACATTGCGCACGGCGATGAGCGGCTGAGCCTGAACCTTCGTTGCTTGCGGCATCGATTCACTCCTGACCAATCCTGTGGCGAAAGCCGCTGCCAACCTTCGGCGTACTTACCTGGCGTAGCGGTTCTGTTTCTTCTCCTGGTAACGCTCTAAGCCCAGTTGAAGCAGGCGGTCAATCAGTTCGGGATAGTCGATCCCCGACGCCGCCCATAGCTTGGGATACATGCTGATGGAAGTGAAACCCGGCATGGTATTGATTTCGTTGACGAACATCTTGCCTGGTGCGCGGGTCCATCAGGAAGTCAACCCGCGCCAGGCCGGCGCAATCGACAGCCTGGAATGCCTGCACCGCCAGCCGCTGCACTTCTTTCTGCTTCGTCTTCGGCAGCTTGGCAGGAATCACCAGCTCAGAGCCTTCGGCCAAGTACTTGGCGTCGTAGTCGTAAAACTCTTTGACGGGAACGATCTCGCCCGCAATCGACGCAATTGGCTCATCGTTGCCCAGCACCGAGCACTCGATCTCGCGCGCCTTTGCCTTGGTTCCTCCGACCCCCTGCTCGATAACGATCTTGCGATCGAAACGCGCCGCTTCCTCCATCGCGGCCGGCAACTCGCTCGTGTTATGCACCTTGCTGATGCCCACCGACGAACCCAGATTCGCCGGCTTAACGAATACCGGATACTTCAAGCTGCTCTCAATCTGCTTGCGGACTTTCTTTGGATCTTTGCGCCATGCGCTTCGCAGCACCGTCACATGCTTCACGATGGGCAGGCCCGCGTCGCGAAACAGCTTCTTCATTACATCCTTGTCCATGCCCGCCGCAGAGCCCAGAACTCCCGCGCCGACATACGGGATATCGGCCAGCTCGAGCAGCCCCTGGATGGTGCCGTCTTCGCCGAAAGTGCCGTGCAGCACGGGAAAGATGACGTCGACGTCGATGGGACTGGCGGCCGCGTGCATCTCGTGAGCGCTGGTCTCCAATGGCATAAGGGCGGAATGGTTCGCGCCCGGCATCGGAGGCACGATCACCGCTTCACCCTTGGCCAAAATCGCGGCGCCGTAAGTCGCTTCCGGATCGCCGGCGCGCAGATGACGCGGCTCAGGACTCGCCGCCTTGTCGCCCTTGAGCAGCCGTTCAGCGTGCGATGGCGTCAGCCATCGGCCCTCTTTGGTGATGCCGATCGGCACCACATCGTATTTCTTCTTGTCGATTGCCTTCAGCACCGATGCCGCTGACAGCAGCGACACCTCGTGCTCGCCGCTGCGCCCGCCAAACAGGACTCCTACCCGGAGCTTCTTCATGTGTGCAGTGTAAACTCAAAACCTTGGAAACAAATGCACAGCGTATCGGCCTCATTGCCGGCAACGGCAAATTCCCTTTCCTGGTCCTGGATGCGGCGCGCTCGCAAGGCATGCAGGTCGTGGTCGCCGCTATTAAAGAAGAGACTTCGCCCGACATCGACCAACATGGCGCGGCTGCCGTGCACTGGCTCTCGCTGGGAGAGTTGTCAAAGCTTATCGAGACCTTCAAGAGTGAAGGCGTTTCGCGCGCCATCATGGCCGGCCAGGTCAAGCACAAGCGCATCTTCAGCAGCATCAAGCCCGACTGGCGGCTGGCACAGTTGTTAATGTCACTGGCCACCCGCAACACCGATTCGCTGATCGGCGCCGTCGCCAAGGTGCTCGGCGACGAAGGCATCACGCTGATGAGCTCCACCTCACTGCTCGAGCCTATGCTTGCCACCGAAGGCGTCATGACCCGCCGTGGTCCGGACGACACCGAACAGACCAACATCACCTACGGTCGGGCGGTCGCACATCATCTATCACGCTTCGATATCGGACAGACCGTAGTCATCGCCGAAGCAGCCTGCGTCGCCGTCGAAGCCATGGAGGGCACCGACGCGGCCATCCTGCGCGCAGGCGAAATCGTGCGCTCGCCATCGCTGGGCAAAGAAGCTTCGACGTTAAGCCGGGCGCTGACCGTCGTAAAGGTCGCCAAGCCAAATCAGGACATGCGCTTCGATGTGCCGGTCGTTGGCTTGCAGACAATCGAAACTATGAAGCATGCGGGCGCAACCTGCTTGGCGCTGGACGCAGGACGCTGCCTCATATTCGATAAGCCCGCAGTAATCGCCGCAGCGGACGAAGCCGGCATCTGTATCGTCGCCGAGACGGTGGTCAGCCACATCCCGCATCATGACATGTGACTTTGAAGGGGCACGGCTTCAGCCGTGCCGTTAGCCCGCGCTCAACTCGATGGCTTTAGCCGCTGCGGGAATGCTGGTACCGTAGGGGATCAAGATTGCCTCAGCGGCTAAAACCGGTTACTTGGCATCCATTGGCATGGCTGAAGCCGCGCCCCTTCAAATGAGACATTTCCAGCGGAACGGATTTTGCGACTCGCTCCGCCATGCGCGACAATCCCTGTATGCCTGATCAGAACGGCACATTGCGCGTAGGCGTGGTCGGCGCCGGCGCCTTCGGACGCAACCATGCCCGCGTCTATCGCGACCTCGCGGCCGACGCTTCGCAAAGAGTCGAATTTGCCGGCATCGCCGATGCCGACTTCGCGCGCGCGCAGGCTCTCGCGGCTGAATTCAAAACCCGCGCATTCCTCTCCGCCGCCGAGCTTATCGCGCAAGGTGTCGATGCCGTGTCTGTCGCCGTTCCCACCGTCCTGCATCTGGAAATCGCTCGCGAGCTGATGCAGTCTGGCGTCGACGTACTCATCGAGAAGCCGCTGGCCGCCAACATCGCCGAGGCTGACGAGCTGATAACCGTGGCTGAGGCCTACGCGACGCATTGCGCAAGTCGGCCATCTGGAGCGCTTCAATCCTGCGGTACGCGCCATCTTCCCGCTGTTGACCAAGCCAATGTTTTTCGAGGTACACCGTCTGAGCGTGTTCACACCGCGGTCGCTGGACGTGGACGTGGTGCTCGACCTGATGATCCACGACATTGACATTGTCCTGGCATTTGCGAAGTCCAAAGTGAAGGAAATCCGCGCCGTCGGCCTGCCGATCCTGTCGAAGAAAGTTGATATCGCCAACGTCCGGATGGAATTCGAGTCCGGTTGTGTTGCCAACTTCACCGCCAGCCGGGTCAGTACCGAGCGCGTGCGCAAGTTGCGTTTCTTCCAGCCCCAGCAATACATTTCGCTCGACTATTCGCGGCAAGACGTGCTGGTTCTCACCATGGAAGACGAGGCTCCCGATACGATGGGGATGGATCCCTTCAATCCCGCGAGCGTAGTGGCGAGCGCACTTCCCGGGATTGTTCCTTTCAAGCCGAAACTTGAGCAGCAGGAGCCGCTCAAGGCCGAGATCGCCAGCTTCCTCAATGCCGTGCGTCGACGTTCACAGCCGGAGGTGACTCTCCAAGCCGGCCGCGATGCGCTGGCGATTGCCACGCAAATCGTGGAAGCCATCGCCGCGCACAGCGAGCGCGCCCATCTCGGCGAGCTAAGTCGCAGTGAGTAGGGTGCTGACCGTCTAATACGTCTCGTCCCTGGCAAGCGCAGATCCTACGGCTCGTTCTTTTCCGTTTTGAAGGGGCGCGGCTTCAGCCGCGCCGACGGCAGCCGGTTCATATCTGCGCTTTAGCGCCGCACCGAACTCCGCTGTTCATAGGGTGCCACGCTGGTCGAAGTTGTCTCTGGTCGAAGCTCTAAGGGAGTCAGATCCGGGTTCATCCACAACCCATTGACGGACGCGGTAAGCTATACCTACTCTTCTCACCCGCATGGCCGACGAACTCATCACAATCGCTAACTTCCACAGCATGGGAGAAGCCAAGCTTGCCCAGGGAAAGCTGAATTCCGCCGGGATTTCGGCCCACGTGCGGGATGAGAACATGGTCAACCTCCATATGGCGATTGCTTTAGGCGGCATTCGCCTGCAGGTTCCTGACAGCCAGGTGGTGCGCGCGCTGGAAGTGCTCGACGACTTCATTCCCGAAGGTTCGGAGAGCGACGAAGAGAGCGAGACAGATACCATCGCCTGCTGCCCGGAGTGTGAGTCGCTGGAGATTCGCGAAGTCGGCGCCGATGGCCCGCGGCAGATCGCCCTCTGGTCGGCGGCTATCCCCATGCCTGAGTTTCACCAGGGTGAGCTACTGCACCGCTGGAAATGCTTGGCCTGCGGCTACCAGTGGGAAGCGGCGGAAGAGTAGGCGGCGCGTTTACTCGGTGTTTCGCCTGTCGCGGTCGAGAATGGCGTGAGAAAATAGAGTTTCCAGCCAAAGCTCATGAATCCAGCAGACAGCTCATCGACCGTCGTCAACGAATCCACCATCACTCCTGAAATCCTGCGCGACCACGGCATCACGCCCGAGGAATACGACAAAATCCTGAAGTCGCTGGGCCGCACGCCGACCCTCACCGAGCTTGGCATCTTCAGCGTGATGTGGAGCGAGCACTGCTCGTACAAGTCCTCCCGCGTGCATCTCAAGCGCCTGCCAACGCGCAGCCGCCTTGTAGTGCAAGGGCCCGGCGAGAACGCCGGCATTATCGACATCGGCGACGGCTGGGCATGCGCCTTCAAGATCGAGTCGCACAACCACCCCTCGTTTATCGAGCCATTTCAAGGCGCTACCACCGGAGTTGGCGGCATTCTGCGCGACATCTTCACCATGGGCGCACGGCCAGTCGCCGTCATGGACTCGTTGCGCTTTGGCCCCATCACGCCTCAGAACGGCATCGACCGCGCCACGCTGCACAAGAATCATTCCGTGATGGAAGGCGTGGTGAGCGGTGTCGCTTCCTACGGCAACTGCTTTGGCGTGCCCAACCTCGGCGGCGAAACAAAGTTTGAGCCCTGCTATTCGGGTAACCCGCTGGTCAACGCGTTCGCCCTCGGATTGGTTCGCCGCGACCAGATCTTCTACGCCAAGGCCGCGGGTGAAGGCAATCCGGTGATTTACGTGGGCTCGAAGACCGGCCGCGACGGTATCCACGGCGCAACCATGGCGAGCGAGGAATTCAGCGAAGAGTCAGAAGCTAAGCGTCCGAACGTGCAGGTCGGCGACCCGTTCCTGGAAAAGCTGCTGCTTGAGGCTTGCCTGGAAGCCATGCAAACCGGCGCGATCGTCGGCATCCAGGACATGGGCGCTGCCGGGCTGACCTGTTCCACCTGCGAGATGGGCGCGCGCGGTGGCGGTTGGCTTGGAGATCGAACTCGATCTGGTGCCGCAGCGTGACACCGGCATGACTCCTTACGAGATCATGCTGAGCGAGTCGCAGGAGCGCATGTTGCTCGTCGCCGAAAAGGGCCGCGAGGACGAAGTCTTCCGCGTCTTCGAGAAGTGGGGGCTCGACGCCGTCACCATCGGCCACGTCATCAACGAGTCGATGATGCGGGTACGCGAGCACGGCAAAATCGTCGCCGAAATCCCCAATCAGGCGCTCACCGACGAAGCTCCCTTGTACCATCGGCCTCTGCATCGCTGGGAGCCGCCCGTTCCACGCGAGGTTCCGGAGAGCATCCACCTCGGGCAAAAGAGCGACCTTACCGCCGACCTCAAGCAATTACTTGCCAGCTCGAACATCTGCTCCAAGCACTGGGTCTACCAGCAGTACGACTCCATGGTGCAGACCAACACAGTTGAGGGCCCGGGCTCGGAGGCCGGCGTAATTCGCGTCAAAGGCACGAATCGCGGACTAGCTATGGCTCTCGACGGCAACAGCCGCTGGTGCTACCTCGACCCTAAGCTCGGAGCGATGCATGCCGTGGCCGAATCCGCGCGCAATGTCGCCTGTACCGGCGCGACTCCGATTGCGGCCACCAACTGCCTGAACTTCGGCAACCCCGAGAAGCCGCACATCATGTGGCAGTTCTCACAGACCATCGACGGGATAACCAAAGCCTGCGAAGAGCTGGAAACCCCCATTACCGGCGGCAATGTCAGCTTCTACAACGAGACCCTGGGCGAGGGCATTTATCCCACGCCGGTCATCGGCATCGTCGGCATTCTGGAAGACGTACACAAAGCCGTCGGCCCGCACTTCAAGGCCGCTGGCCGTGCGCTGGTCCTGCTGCGCGCTGCCGAGCCGGGCGACACCTTCGACGTCGAAGCCGAGTTTGGCTCATCGGAGTACGCCAAGGAGGTTCTGGGCGAGCTTTGGGGCTTCCCTCCAGCCCTGGAGATCGAGCGCGAAGCCGCCTTGCAGAAGGCGATCATCGAGATGATCGACGCCGGGCTGGTCGAATCGGCCAAGGACTCCTCCGAAGGCGGCATTGCGGTCGCGCTTGCGGAGTGCGGCTTCGAGCGGGGTATTGGCGCGGCGGTTGACCTTACTTCCGATGGGCTGGTTCCCGAGTTTGTCCTGTTTGGCGAGGACGCCAGCCGGATTCTGGTTTCTTGCGACCCGAATAGTGTGGAACGAATCAAAGATGTAGCGGTAAAATACGCCCTCTCAGCAGAAAACATCGGACAGACGGCTCCTGGCAATCTGGAGATCAGGGTGGACGGCCAAGTAGCCGTGTCCGCCGCCGTCTCCGACTTGAATGACGTTTGGTCCGGCGCACTGGAGCAGGCGTTGCACACGGATACCGAAGAGCGCTTGGTTCCGGACGTATTGCAGCGGAGCTGAGCAAGGTCTAGCGACAAGAATTGAACCACAGAGACACCGAGAGAAACAAACTCATGTCTTCTGTGCTCGAACTGATTTCTCTGAGCCTCTGTGTCTCTGTGGTGATAGAGATTTCCTGGCAGGTGAGCGATGCTGATCGAATCTGACAAACTTCGCGAAGAGTGTGGCGTAGCCGCCATCTACGGCCATCCTGAGGCCTCCAAGCTCGCCTATCTCAGCCTGTATGCGTTACAGCATCGCGGTCAGGAATCCGCAGGCATCGCAGCTTCCAATGGCGAGCGGCTCCAGTTGCACAAGGCCATGGGACTGGTCTCCGATATCTTTACGGCAGACGTCCTGTCCAGTCTTCCGGGCTCCTTGGCGATCGGCCATACGCGCTACTCCACCACCGGCGACTCGGCCTTGCTCAACGCGCAACCCATCCGTGTGGAGTGCAGCAAGGGACGCCTCGCCCTGGCGCACAATGGCAACATCACCAACGCTTTGGAAATCCGCGCCAGCCTTGAAGCGCAAGGCTCCATCTTTCAGACCACCAGCGATACCGAAGTCGTCGTACACCTGATCGCCCGTTCCAAAGAAGAGACGCTTCCCGCCGCTATGGCTGACTCGCTGCGTCGCCTGGAAGGCGCGTTCTCGCTGGTGATGATCACGCCTGATCGCATCTTCGCGGCGCGCGATCCGCGTGGCTTCCGTCCCCTGGTGATGGGTCGCATCCCGGCACAGTCCGGTCATCGCGCCGTCGTTTTCGCCTCCGAAACCTGTGCCTTCGACCTGATCGGCGCGGTTTACGAACGCGACGTAAAACCGGGCGAGCTGATTATCGTTGGCCCCGAAGGCGTGCATTCGCGCTTCTACGCGGCGCAGCAGCAGACCTCAAGCTGCATCTTTGAGCACGTTTATTTCTCCCGTCCCGACAGCCTGGTGTTTGGCAAGGCGGTGCAACAAACGCGAGAGGGCATGGGGCGGCAACTGGCGTGCGAGGCTCCGGTCGATGCTGACATCGTTGTTCCCGTACCCGACTCCGGAGTGACGGCGGCAATGGGCTTCTCGCACGAGAGCGGCATCCCGTTGCAATTCGGTTTGATCCGCAATCACTATGTTGGGCGCACCTTCATCGAGCCCGAACAGCGTGTGCGCGACTTTGGCGTGCGCCTGAAGCTGAACCCGGTGCGCCACGTTCTCGCCGGCAAGCGCGTGGTTCTGATCGACGACTCCATCGTGCGCGGAACTACCAGCCGCAAGATCGTTCGCATGGTGCGCGATGCCGGCGCAAAGGAAGTTCACATGCGCATCTCGTGCCCACCGACGATCTCGTCCTGTTACTACGGTGTGGACACTCCCTCGAAGAACCAGCTCATCGCTGCCAACAAGTCCGTCGACGAGATTCGCGAGTACATCGGCGCCGACTCCCTGGCTTATCTCTCGCTCGAAGGCTTACGCCAGGCCGCAGGCGAGGGCCCGGATGTCACCTACTGCACTGCGTGCTATACCGGCAAATATCCAACCAACGTTGTTGGAGTGGACGAGATTCAGCCGGCCATGGCGGTCGGCGAAACTAATAAGAAGATTCGAACCACGGATTAACACGCAGTCGCGCTGGAGCGGCCGTTTTGAAGGGGTGCGCCTTCAGGCGCGCCGAATGCGACAGTACGAAGCTCCGGCTTCAGCCGCTGAGGGAAAGCCTCTCCTCACATCAGAAGAGCGATTCATTGTCGCTTTTCAATCTCCAATCCAATTCGCGTTCATCCGCGCAAACCGCGGTCAGTCTCCCACTCACCCAGCGCTGTGCCCATTGCACTGCAGCACCCCTAGAAACACAGTCCAAGGCCCAACAGCATCCCGGTACTGATGCGCCATGATGCGCGACAGCTGATGCAGATGCGTCATGTCATGCGCTGCCCAGGTCGCCAGCAAGTTCCCCAGCGTCACCGCGCCGAGCCGCGGATGCTTGCCGCGCAACTCCATCTGCTGATCGGTAATCCCGAGCTCACGCAGTTCGTCTAAGTTTTGCGCTCGTAGCTCCGTGAACTCATCCAGCAATTGCGGCAGTGACTTTCCAGCACTCTCCCGGTCCTGCGCAAAGCGATCGAACGGAACGAATGCTCGCCCCTCGCCGTGTTCAAGAATCATCTTCACCCGCGGCATCCAGTCGGAGCGTTCGCCATGCGCGAGGTGCCCGACTACTTCGAACGCATCGAACGTCTTCTCGCCTTCGCGGCAACGTGTCCACTCGTCCGGCAAGTCCCGGAGCATAGCGTTTAGCGTTGCAGGGGTGCGAGCCAGCAGTGCGATTGTCAGCTCCAAGGTCTGTTCCATGAGCGCCTCCGTCCCTTTTCTCAAAGCTTAATACCGGCGAGCCGGGTGTGGCGAACGCCTGTTCCGATTACCTCAATGAACCATTGCCGCCGGTTTTCGATAGGAATAAAGTTTCAGTAACCGAGGTGAGCATGAGCTTTCCATTAACCGACAGTCTGCGCCAGCAATATCAGAGTCTCTTCGATACGTGCATCATCAGTGACGTGCACATCAATGACGTGAATCCGGTGATCGCCCGCATCATGCCCAGTCAGGCCCGTTACCAGTCTGTGGCCGCTCCGTTGGGTATTCCCTGGTATTTCGTGGCGCTGGTTCACGCCATGGAAACTTCGCTCAATTTCAAGAGTCACCTTCACAACGGAGACCCGCTCACCGCCCGCACCGTGCATGTTCCCGCCGGGCGTCCAACCATGGGAGCTCCGCCCTTTACCTGGGAACAGAGCGCTACCGACGCGTTGCGCTTCCAGGGCCTGGCCAATCTGGCTGACTGGAGCCTGCCCGTCCTGCTCTACCGCCTCGAAGGCTACAACGGCTATGGCTATCACCGGGTAACTCCGGCCATCAACTCGCCCTATCTCTGGAGCTACTCGAACCACTACACCGCCGGCAAATTCACCAGCGATCACGGGTTCGATCCTTCGGCAGTATCTAAGCAGTGTGGTGCGGCGGTGCTTCTGCGCAAGATGGCTCAGGACGGAACCGTGACGTTCGCCGCGGCAGCGAACGCAAGCGCAAGCGCCGGTACGAACGCAAGCGCAAGTACGAACACAAGCTCAAGTACGAACACAAGCGCAGGTACGAACACAAGCGCAAGCACCCCGAATACCGGCAATTGATTTTCAGCTAGAGGCAAACACACAAAGGCCCCCTGCGTCCGGATTGAACGAGTGGGCCTTTTGTCTATTTCTGGCAGGTCTGATTAACCATCTTCAGGCTCGTGACCTGAAAATCACTGTGCTTGTTCGCACCGGTTTCCTGCTTCTCGTAGGGCTGGCTCACCTTCTCCTGCTCTGCCGAGCGCTTCGGGACCGTGCCGGTTACGCTTACCTGCTGGCCGACGTGTTCAGCAAGCGCAGCCGCGCCGTTGTCGTACAGCTCCAGGTGCCGCCCATTGCCGGTGAGGAGATAGAACCCGCCGGTGGGCTCAACGCCCTTTTGAAGACAGCCAGTCACGGTCTTGGCTCCAGCCGGAGCCTTTTCGTCAGCGGCCTGCGCGCTGGCGAATGCGGAGAACGCGACCAGGCTGAACAACAGGGCGATGAACATCCAGGGGGAAAACTTTGTCATTGCGGAATTGCCTCCAGTTACTACCGCAATAGTATTCCACCCGTGGATGAGCGGCGCTGTGATTGGAAGCACAGGCGCAAGTGACTGGGTGTGCCCCGCTGTGCCCGGCGACCCAAAGCTCCGCTAGCGGCCCGCTTCCTGAGTTAGCGAAGCATCGCCTGCTGGCGGGCCAGAGAATGCTCGTTCCAGAAGCCCCTGGAACCGCGAATCCGCACGGAACGAATCCCATTTTGGATCGACCAACAGAAACACCAAGTGCACATCGCGCGCGGTCAAGGCGCGCTCGAGACACTCGAACGCGGCATCTGCTTCTCCCAGACCGGCGTGCACCAGCGCCGTGGCATAAGGCGGCACATACCTCTCCCGCGCAACCGCTTCCAGAGTGTTGAGCACTTCTCGCGCCTCTCCGGTCCGCCCCAACTTGGCGAACAGGTAGCCGCGCATCGCAAGCGACTTGCTGTTGCCGCTGCTGAATTGACCTGCTTTTTGCGATGCTTCGAATGCCGCATCACTCTCGCCTAACTGCTCATATGCTTGCGCAAGCTGGATGTAGCTAACCCAAAATTCGGGATCGAGCACGGTGGCGCGGCGGCCAAACTCAACCGCCGCGTGGAAGTCGCGGGCGTTGAAGGAGATTTGCGCCGAAAGCGCCTGGTGGGTGAAGTCGAGCGGGTCCAGTTCGCGAGCTCGACGAGCAGCGTCTAGTGCCTCGCGATGCCGGCCTAAGTGAGACAAAACGATTCCAAGCATGCGGTGGGCCAGCGAGTAGTTTGGATCCAGTGCGATGGCTCTGCGAAATGCTCTATCTGCTGCCGGCCGGTCCCAATCCAGCCAGAACTTCATAAATCCCATCGACGCCTGAGCCTCGGCGAGATACGGAGCCACATTGATTGCGCGCGCCGCCGTATCTCGGGCGCGCGGTCCTACCTCCAACGGATTGGCATCGCCGTTGATGGGGCTCGCCGCGTAGGCGTCAGCCAGGCCACTCCATGCGAGTCCGTAGTGCGGATCGAGGTCGGTAGCCCGTGTGTAGAACTGTAGGGCCCGCCGCGTAGTCAGGGGCGAAAGCTGATTCCAAAAGTAACGGCCGCGCAGATAGAGGTCGTAAGCCTCTCCGTGTTGTGTCTGACGGCGTGCCAGTCCTTGAAGGCGTTCTGGCGACAGCCGCAAATGGATCTGTTGTGCAATCATGACACTCAACTCGCGCTGAACCTCAATGACATTGGCCAGTTCGCTGTCATACGATTCCGACCAGATCTGAATCTGATCGCGCGCTCGAACTAACCTGAACGTCATGCGCAAGCGCGAGCCGTCCGCACGAATGGAGCCCTCCATCAGAAAGGTTGCTCCCAGTTCCCTCCCGATTTCGGCCAGCGACTTTGAGGTCCCTTTGTAAGCCATCGCGGTAGTTCGGCCGATCACGCTCAAGCGTTCCGGATCGACCTGCCCCAGTGCGGCGATAGCTTCCTCAGTCAGACCGTTGGCAAGGTATTCGCGCTCGGGATCGGCGCTCAGGTTCTCGAATGGCAGCACCGCCAGCCTGACTGGAGATGGAGCTTCACCCGCTTCGGCAGGAATGACCTCCACTCGAGCCCGGAAACGATAGCCGCGTTTGGGAACCGTCTCGATAAATTCAGGGTCCTCGGCCTCACTCTGCAATGCCTTTCGCAACTGGCTGATCGCGTGCGCCAGCACGACCTCCTCAACGAAGCTGCCCTGCCAGACCGCCTCCAGAAACTCGTTCTTCCCCACTAGCCGACCCTGGCTCTCGACGAGCAGACACAAGGTGTCGAATGCCTTGGGCGCAAGTGGCACAGGCACATCGTTGCGGAGCAATTGCTTGTCTACGGGCAGGAGCAGGAAACTCCCGAATTTGTAGGCGATCTGGGGCGGGCTGGACATACCTACCGTGGCTAACGTGTGCGTAATTCTAGCAGCAGATACTGGCCGTCCTCTAGAGTCGCCGTACCAGCGTTCAAATTTCAGTCAGAAAATCTCAGGACTTCTTTAAGACTTCCGAGTCCCACGGGCGCAACAATGCAGCTCAAGTTCGGAGAACACCGAATGAAGTTCAACCAAAGGAGAACCAACATGGGGACCTGCACCTTGACCGTGGATCAAACCAAGATTCTGAATCACAAGAGCGATGCCAGCCACGCCGACAACGATTGGATCAACCTGGTGGTCACCGTGAACGACACCCTGGCCCTGAATGAAACGGTGCCACTATGTAATCCGAAGTTTACTGGGCAGAGCCAGGTAAACATCTTTGGGGACGGCGACGTGGCGCTTCCCTGGGGCTTTAGTGTTCCCTGCAAGAATCAGGACACGGTCATCGCGAACTATTCGATCATCAATCTGAGTTCGTACTCGTTCGATGACCAAGCCGCGGCTGCGGCCCAATTCACCCAGCAAGTGGCCGATGTGGTCGTCCCGCTCTACCTCAAGGCAGCCCAAATTGTGCTCGGCGTGGAGACGGACGGCGTGCCTGACATCATCACTCAGTTGGCAGGCAGCGACAGCATATTCGAAGCCTTCTCTTCCGCGCTGGGAAACCTGATCGATGCCGGCTTCCAGGATGTGTTGATTCCGGTCCTGAAGCAGATTGCAGATTGGGTGCAGATCCTGGTCACCGGCCGTCCCGACTGCAACGGCCTGGTGTTGCGTGACTACGTGATCTTCCGGCCGTACCAGCCCCTGACGTCACTAGTCATCTCCAAGACGTATGAAGGTTTGCAGAACAATCCTGACTGTGGCGAGCCTCCGCACACCTCGCTCAATCTGGTCATGACGCGGCAGTTCGACAAGATTGAGACCGGTCGGCTGCGTCCCGGCGCGCAGGTGTTCCACAAACAGCCCGTCTGAAGTGCCGATTGTCTGACAGCCCGCAACAGCTTTGTTTTCAACTCAACTGGAAGGAGATTTCGCTTATGAAACTGCACCGCGCTTGCTTGACGTTTCTCTGCATTGCGCTGACCAGGCTGCCGGCGGCGGCGGCGCAATGGTCGTATGACAACGGTCCAATCAATGGCATGACCTACGCATGGACCATTAACAACGGATATGTCGTGAGTGATTCTTTCTACTCCGGTGGTCCCACGACAGGTTTCACCTTTGGCGCCTGGGAGTACCTGGGTGACAGCTTGACTTCGGTGGACTGGTCCATAACCACCGGAGTGAACGGGGGAACGACGATCGGCTCGGGAACCGCCACGACCATGGGCGGCGCCGGCGGTAAGCTGACGGACCAACCTCTCTTCGTCAACTCGGAAGGCTACGTCGTCGATCTGATCACGGTTACGGGACTGAACGCTTCTACGGCTGGCAGCACCACATATTGGTTCAACCTGCAAAACGCGATGGTTCCCACCCACGATCCGGTTTTCTGGGACCAAAACAGCGGCGTGGGTTGCGGTGGTACGAATTGTCCGTCGCAGGCGTATCAGCTAGGGTGGGATGGCATGATCCCTTCGGAAGCCTTCAGTATAAGCGGCAGTACTGGAACCCCCGAGCCCAGCGGCATCATGCTCTTTGGCTCTGGCCTGTTAGGCCTGGCCGGCGTTCTACGTCGCAAGCTTCATTAACAATGCACCGATTACCAACGGGGTATCTTCGAAACTACAAAGCCGGAGCGCACGCTCCGGCTTTGTAGTTTGGTATCTTTCGATCTTTCTCAGCTGACGGCTGATAGCTGACAGCTGATGGCTCGTTGCCGCCTACTCGTACCTCAGCGCCTCAATGGGATCGAGGTTCGCCGCCTTCCACGCCGGATAGATTCCAAACACCAGGCCGATCATGCCCGAGACGATGGTCGCGGCCGCCACCCACTGCACCGACATAGTGGCCGGCAGCGAGGGAAAGACCAGCGGCACCAGCGCGGTCAGCAGGCCGCCGATGACGATGCCCAGGATACCTCCCGCGCCGGTCAGCGTAATGGCTTCGAGCGTGAACTGCATCAGGATGTCGCGTTTACGCGCGCCCACCGCCTTGCGAACCCCGATCTCGCGCGTGCGCTCGGTGACTGACACCAGCATGATGTTCATCACTCCCACTCCGCCCACAATCAGCGCTACGCTCGATACCGCAAACATGAAGATGAAGATGCCGCCGGTGAGCTGGTTCCAGACGTCGCTGAGCGAATCCTGGCTGAAGACCGAGAAGTTGTCGGCCGCACTGGGAGCCACGTGCCGCCGCCGTCGCAGCAGAGCCCGCATCTCGTCCATCGCCTTGGGTATGTCATCGTGCGACGTCGCCTTTACTCCGATCCAGTAGTCCTTCAGTTCAGGATGCAATTTGCGAAACGTCGCCAGCGGAAAGTAAACGATGTTGTCTTCCGGGTTGGCTCCGTTGCCGAAGGCGGATTTCTTCTTCGACGCCACGCCAATCACCGTAAACAGCTCGCCCTCGATATTGATCTCTTTTCCGACAGCGTCCGCACTGCCGAACAACTGCTGCGCCGTATCGTAGCCGAGAAGAATCACGGGACTGCGGTGCTCGTCCTCGGTTTCGGTGTAGAAGCGGCCGCCATCGAGCTTGATGTCATAGACTCGGGCGGCACCGGGCGTGTCGCCTTCCAGCAGCGTGTTCTTGGTCTTGTGCCCCTCATATTTCACTGCGTACGAGCCGGTGCCGAACTGCGGAAGCTGCAGGCGGATGGCGGCGGTCACGTCCTGCACGTGCGGCAGCTCTTTCATTGCCATGGCGTCGTCCATGGTGAGCTCTTTTCGGGTAAGCATCTCGGTGGTGGGACGCCCAAATACGAACGGCTCCATGTGATAGGCAAAGATGATGTTGGACCCCATGTCCTCGACCATTCCCTGGACATTTGCGTTCAACCCGCGCACCACCGACGAGATGACGATCACCATCATGATGCCGATGACGACACCCAGAATGGTCAGCCCCGAACGCATCTTGTTGGCGGTGAGCGTAGCCCACGCCATGCGGAGTATCTCGCCGTAATCTTTGCTTTTCATAAAAGAAGTAATTAGAAGCTATCTCGTAATCGGTTTTGAAAGGGCACGGCTTCGGAGTCTGCTGAAAAAGTCGGTTGCAATGCAGTCTTGAAGGGGCGCAGCTTTAGCTGCGCCGAACAAGTGCTTTGTTTCCGATCTCGCGAGCGGACTTTAGTCCGCGAGCTACCCGTGCTTTTGACTTTTTCAGCAGCCTCCTCAGCCGTGCCGTACAGAGCCAAAAAATGTGAGCTTTAGCCCCTGAGGGATTCCGCCTCGTCCTTCATGACATGGCTTCTAGTTGCCAAGCGCTAAATGCCAATGGCTCCCTTTCTTACAATTCAAACCTCAACGCCACAATCGGGTCCAGCATCGCCGCTTTCCGAGCGGGATACACGCCGAAGAAAATCCCTACCCCTGCGGCCACGAACAGTCCGGCTGCGACCGCCCAAAGCTGGATCGCCGAAGGCATTCCGATCGCCGCCGTCACGCCCTTGGCTATGCTGATGCCGCCGGCGACCCCAATCAATCCCCCGATGAGGGCCATGGTGGCTGATTCGATCAGGAACTGCAGCATCACGTCACGACGCTTCGCCCCCATGGCTTTGCGGATACCAATCTCGCGCGTGCGCTCGGTTACCGACACCAGCATGATGTTCATGATGACGATGCCGCCGACTACCAGCGATATCGACGCGATCACCAGCATCACGATGAAGAAGGTTCCGCTCAGGTTCGACCATATCGCCATGAAGCTATCGTTGGTCTCGATGGAGAAGCTGTCTTTTCCGCCGATCGGGTCGTGCCGCCGCGACCGCATGATCACGCGTGCCTGGTCGATGGCCTGTTCCATGGGCAGGCCCACCCCGTCGGTTTTCGCCCAGATATTCAGCGAGTTGTGCGAACCGTAAGCTTTGAACCAGGTCGTGATCGGCATCATCACCCAGTTGTCGGCGCTTTGCCCCAGCGTGGTGCCGCGCTTGGTGCCCACGCCGATGACGCGATAGAGGTGGCCGTCCACGCGGAGTTCCTTGCCAATGGGATCGACGCCGGCCAGCAGGTTGTCACGAATATCGGAACCGATGACCACCACCGGCGCGGTGTTATCCATGTCAGCCTGGTTGATGGTGCGGCCGAGGTCCAGGTCCAGGTCGTAGATGCGGGTCATGCCCGGCGTCCAGCCGCGCACCGTGGTGTCTTTGCTGCTCTGCGTGCCGTACACCACTTTCCCGGTGAAGTTGCGCACCGAGGCTCCGACCAGCGTGCAGGCGGAGCAGCCTTCCGCGATAGCTTGGAAGTGCTCCATTGTCACGTCTTTGCGTCTGTTGCCTTCGATGAACGCGTCCGGGTCAGTGGGAACGTTGCCCATCTTGCTGACGATGAAAACGTCAGCTCCCAGGTTGAAGATCTTCTCTGCCACGTAGCCGTTGATGCCGCTCTCGAAGGTCACCACCGCGATCACCGCCGCCACGCCGATGACGATGCCCAGCAAGGTGAGGAAAGAGCGCAGCTTGTTCGCCCATAGGGAAAGCAGAGCGATACGCACGGCTTCAGAGATATTCATGGGGTTTCAGCGCCACTTCTGGACAGAGTTTAACAATTCGAGCAGAAGTTTGCGGTTTTCAGCCCCAAAATCCTCAAACTTGCACAACTTAAAGTCATGGATAATCAACTATCCATAACTTTAAGTCATGGATCGAAAGTGCAATCTGCCCCTGCTATCTATACGTTTTCGGCTCTTTCTGGCCCCAAAATACGTATTTTTTAGAGCGCGGCCGTACAGAACGCGCACTTATGCGCGCCAACCGGAATGTCGCTCAGGCATTGCGGGCACTGCATCTTGTCCGGCGGCACTTCTTTGTGGAATCGCGCCATCAATTTGTTCACCGGCAGCACGACAAAGTAATACACAGCAGCCGCGACGAGCAGAAACGAGATGAGCGCGTTGAAAAAGTCTCCATAAAGGAACTTGGCGCCGTTCAGCTGCGCAGAATACGCGGAGAAGTCGGGCTTGCCGGCTATCGCTGCAATAAGCGGGGTGAGCAGATCTTTGATAAAGGCGGTGACCACCGCGCCAAAGGCTGCGCCGATAACCACGCCCACCGCCAGATCGACGACATTTCCACGCAGAACAAAATCCCGGAATCCTTTGAACATGTCTCCTCCTATCGCTTCCCGACTGCAGGTTAGCGCTTCGATGTCTAAGAATCTACGACCTGATCGGATGCGAGACAAGTAGCGGAGGGGAATCATGGGCGGCGAGCGGCAAACCAATCGCGCACCGGCTCCTGGCTGAGGTAGTAGATAACCGCTACGCGCACCATGATTTGCAAGCCTTCCCGGGCGATGGCGAAAGGGCGGCCGTCGGCCACGGCGCTGGAAATCGCGGGTACCGCGAAGGCGACTCCGACGGCAGCCAACAAAACAGTGAGTCGCCGCGCCCAGCCACGCCGGCTCCACATGGCGAACGCTAACCCAAAGGTGATGAGCCCGAAAATCAGGAAGGCAACGGGGCCGGCTTGCTCCATGCCGCCTTGCAGCAGAGCCGAACCGTAGGACAGCGGGACCGCGTGCACCGCGAGCAACGCCGCGAAGGCGAAAGCCGCGACGGCCACTAGCGCCAGCAAGCCGCAAATGGCGGCAATGCCGGGTGGCCGCTCGTCCGTGCTAGGGCTGGAGATCAATGACTGCATGGATTGGCGCTCAGGTTTAACAGGTACTATACCGAGCAACAATCATCTCATCAGCGTTTCGGGCAGAGAAAATCGCGAATGGGGCGATGCTGGCGGCAAATCACTCAGGTGGTTGGCGAGAGTGCGCACTCTCACGGCGGCGGCGGGTAATTCTCCGTTTTGCTGGAGTCTGGATCAGTGAGTGGCTCGGATTTCCGTATTCAGCAACGGCAACGGTTGACAAGAAAATGACAGACGATTGCCCGTCGGCTTACAACTTACGCCGTACGTGTGGGTTATAACGACGCAAGAAATAGCAAGAGCCGGATGAGGGGGAGTGGGTTCGGCAACGAGATTGCTGCAACTTTCTTCACAGGTCATCCGTCTAACAAAGAAATAAGACCCGTAAAGGGTCGGAGGTGAGTCGATGATGGCAGAGAAGTTTTCCGTGCCCGAACTAACGGCGCTGCGGAGCGAACTGCTTCACGGGTTCGACTCGAAGGACTGCGCCGAACTGCTGCAGCTGTTCTTGATGGGACGCGGTTATGGCGTTTCCGCCGAGGACGCGCGAGCTGCGGTGAGCAAAGTAGGAATGTTGGGCAACACTCTGGAAGCTTTCCAGCGCGAAGTCGAGAACATCGCTCTGGTCATGTAACGGGTGACAAATCTCATGGGGCAGCGAAACGGTGACAAATTCCGCTGCCTGGTTGAGCGAACAAGCTGAAGGTCAGAACCTGGACGAACAGTGACGTGAGCAACAAAGAAGCCTGGGCCAAAACGGTCCGGGCTTTTTCTTGGACTCCGGTTTTACCTTTGCCCTGACCAGAGCTGCTGCTACGATCAAGTTTTTCGGATGTCAAACATCATTCAGTGTCTCTGGATTGGCCGCTGTCTCTCCCCGCTTGAGCAATTGTCCATTCGTTCCTTCCTGGCAAACGGACACGAAGTTCAGCTCTACGTGTATGAACAGATCGAAGGCGTCCCCTGCGGAACACGCATCAGGAACGCCGAGCATGTTTTGCCGCGCGCTTCGCAGTTTCTGTATCGTGAATATCCCAGCTACGCCGGATTTGCGAACTTCTTCCGCTATCGGCTGCTGCTTGAAAAGGGCGGATGGTGGGTCGATCTGGATACGATCTGCCTGCGTCCGTTTGATTTCGCTTCAAACTACGTGTTCTCCAGCGAGGATGTTCTGGAAGGCGGCACGAAAGCGAATGTTGGAGCTACCAAGGTACCCGCTGGCTGCGATCTGATGGCGGACTTGTGGCGGCAATGCGAGGCCTTCGACGTCAGCAAGCTCGCTTGGGGGCAGTGCGGTCCAAACCTCATGGCAGAGAGCATCCGTCGCCATAAGCTCAATCAGTTCGTGCAATCCCCGCAAGCGTTTTGCCCACTGGCCTGGTGGGAGTGGGAACGCGCCCTCAGCCATGACGTGGGGTACGAGCCACCTGAAGACGCGTACGCGATTCATCTTTGGAATGAGATGTGGCGTCGGGCGGCGATTGATAAGTTCACCCCAGCTCCGGCCGGTTCGCTTTATGCCCAATTACACGATCGTTTTCCAGCCGGACGGGAGATAGCGACTGGCCGCAGTCGCCTGGGCTGGAACGCAACCTGGGGAACGCTGAAGAAGTATCCGGCGCGGCCAGTTCCTGTGCCGCAGACGCTCGCAGCGAGTGACGCAACAAGTGAAGACGACGGCGGAGTAGGTGTAAGCCAACCGGCCCGCAGCAAACAGAGTTCTATCCGCGTAAGTGGTGTGGTGTTGACAAAGAACGGCGAGAAACGAATTGGCCGTTGCCTGCAGTCAATCGTAACGAGCGGCTTTGTTGACGAGCTTGTGGTTTGCATCGACCGAACCACCACGGACAATACTTATGAAATCGCTCGCGCCCTGGCTGACCAGATACATTTTGTCACTACCGACGGCTACCTGGAATCCGCGCTTCCGCAGATGGCGGCGCTGTGCTCCGGCGACTTCGTTTTGCGGCTGGACGATGACGAACGGCTCGGCGGCAACTGGTCGCGTCAGGAATTCGAGTCGCTGGTAGCGCTCAACGATTTAACTCATCTCAACATCTTCAGGCGATGGATTGTGGACGGCGGCCGGAATTTCATCGCTGCCCCGCCGTGGTTCCCTGACGTGCAGATGAGATTGTTTCGCAACGCTCCCGCGAGCATTCGCTGGCCGCGGCAGATCCATCAGCCGATGGAGGTCGCAGGAAACTGCCTGACGCCGGGCGACCGCTGGATCGAGCACGATGTGCTATCCACGAGCTCCGAAGAACGGGAAGAGAAGTGCCGAAATTACCAGGCACTGCGTCCGGAGTGCCATCTCTCACACTACTACCTGTATGAAGGACACGATCTGGCGCGGCTGCCGGCGAATGAGCAAGGCTTTGGGACCGCAATGCAGACGCTGTGCGCAGAACGAGCCGGCATCGCATCCATGGCATTTCCCTACTGTGAAACCAATAAGCCGATCCGATTTGAGACCGGCGAAACGGGAGACCGCTACAAGTTGTCGGGCTGGAGTGTGGCCGAACCCTGGGGAACCTGGACGGAGGGCCGTTCTGCGGCACTTCAGTTCTATCTGCGGGAGAAGCCGCCCGGGTCATTGCTTCTGGTGGCTGAGGCCCGGGCCTATATCTGTGCAGCGCATCCGACACAATCTGTGAGGGTGGAGTGCCACGGGCAGACGCTGGGTCTGTGGACCTTCGACTCAGATCAATTTGAGACCAGGACAGTTGTCGTGCCGGCTTCCGCGTTAGCCGGCCAAGGGGCTCTGACGGTTCAGTTTGAGCTGCTGAATCCGGCTAGTCCAGCGGAACTGGGCGAATCGGATGACCTACGCCTCTTGGGCATGGCTCTGCGGAGTCTGCGCCTCGGAAACTGTGCGGGGGCGGAAGTGGCGGTGGGTGCCGCAGAAGTTGTGGTTGAGGACTAGCAATTGCGTGGAGACGTGCGCGGGCTGCGGTCGTGGAGGGTTGCGAAGTTCGTGATGTCACACCGTTGGCCGTACGGAAATCACAGGCGTTATTGCAGAATAGCCCCCGACACACGTGTGAGGAGTTCTCCCTTGTTTGCTCAATCCCGTTCCACCGGCAAAGAACGGGATGCCGAAACTGTGGACGACTACTTCGCGCGAGAAAATCGAGATCGAAGTTAAGAGACAAGGTTTGTCATCGGCCCGATTCCGGAGCCCCAGCCGGGGCTGCGACAGAACCGTGCCGTCGCTACGCGACTCAGGAGCTTTTTACCACCCACACCCAGCACTCCGCCCGCCGTGGCGGGCTGCGTGCTGGGCTGTCATGTTGGTCGCCCTTCGGGCTTGGCGCGTCGGCAGGTCGGCAGCGTGGGCAAATTGCGAAGGTTCCGGGGTGATAACGAATTTGAACCCTCACCCTGTCCGGCACTGCGCGAACAGGAAAGAAGGATTGAGTGGGGCACCCGAAGGTTCGTGATCCCGCCGATTAGCAAATCGCGCTACTTGCTCGACTTAGTCACCTTCACTCCGCCGCGCACACGGCTCTGCAGGACCTCGCCGAAGAACATATAAGGGTGAATCTCTTCCAGGGCGCCGGCGTCGTCCAGCTTCTGGCGCAACTCGGGTGGAATCTCGAAGCTGAGCGCTGCGAGATTGTCTTCGAGTTGCTTAACTTTGGTGGCGCCGATAATTGTCGAGGTGACGCCCGGTTGCGTCGCGACCCAGTTCAGCGCGACTTGGGCCGGCGAACGCCCCAGTTGTTTTGCCACCTCTTGTAAGGCGTCCAACACGTTCCAGTTTTGCTCGGTGAATTTGTTGAAGACAGGATTGTTCGATGCTTTCAGCACATCGAGGCGGCTGCCTTTGCTGCTGGAAGCGCCTTCGCGCGTGTATTTGCCGGAGAGGAATCCGCTGGCCAAAGGGCTCCAGGGACAAACGCCGAGGTTAAGCTCCTGCGCCGCGGGCACGTGCTCACGCTCGATGTTGCGCTCCACTAACGAGTATTCGAGTTGCAGCGCGATGGGCGGTACCAGGCCGCGTTCCTGCGCCAGGGTCACGGCGCGGGCGACATACCAAGCCGGCACATCGGAGAAGCCGTAGTAACGAATCTTGCCTTCGCGCACCAGCGTGCTGAGGGTTTCGACGACTTCCTCCACCGGAGTGACCATGTCCCACACGTGCATCCAGTAGAGATCGACGTAGTCGGTGGCGAGGCGACGCAGCGAGCCATCCAGTGCGCGGTAGGCGTTTTTGCGGCCGTTGCCACCGGAGTTGGGATTGCCTTCCTGAGCGGCGAAGGTGAACTTGGTGGCCAACACGACTTGGTCGCGCAGCTTGGATTCGGCGATGAAGCGGCCCAGCACCTCTTCGCTCTTGCCCTCGGCGTAGCCGTCGGCGCAGTCGAGGAAGTTTCCGCCTTCTTCGATATAGCGATGGAAGATGCGATGGGCCTCTTCGTCGGGCGATCCCCAGCGGTCGTTGCCGAAGGTCATGGTTCCGAGACAAAAGGGAGTGACGATAAGGCCGCTGCGGCCCAGGGTGACGTATTCGTTCATTTTGCGTTCTGTCATAAGTTCTTACCCCAACCTGAGGACCTCGAATTTCACCACAGAGGCACAGGGACACAGAGGAAGAAAATCATGGTCATGAGCGCCGATAGCATGGCGGTCAAGCAACGCCCTCACGGCCTATCTTGTTCCGTGACTCGGTGCCTCTGTGGTGAAGTGGGTTTTCATTTATTAAGAATCCCGATGGCGGCCATCATGCGGCCGGTTTTGCCGAACTCCGCGCGATGCGAAAAGAAACGCCTGGTATCGCAGGCGGTGCAGCCCTCAACAATTTCGATCTGCTTGTTTTTAAGACCGGCGGCGTCGAGCTGACGCCGATTGGCCTCGACTAAGTCGAGATGAATTTCAGATGCGGGATCGCCGTGTCCGGGCGCACGTTGGTTGAGAAAAAGCATGGGATATCGGACATGCAGCGATTCGTAGTTGAATTCTTCGTGAAAAAGCTCGCGGGAGTAGGTGAACTGGGACTCGAATTCGGCGACCACCTCTTCGCCGACGGTATAGCAGCAACGGCGAATGCAGGGCCCGATGGCAGCGCGAAGATCGCCTGGTTTGCAGCCGAAGTGGCGGCGCATTTCTCCGACGCCTTTCTCGAGGACGCGCGCCACGGTTCCTCGCCATCCGGCATGGAAGGCGCCCACGACCTTACGTTTGGTGTCGACGACAAGAACCGGCGTGCAATCCGCGGTCTTGATGGCGAGCAGCAGACCGGGGGTAGCGGTGATGATTCCGTCGCCGGTGAGCGGAGAATCCGGGAGTTGGTCGATGCGATGCACCAGATCCGGAATGAATCTGCTTGAGCTGCACCAGCGGCCAGGACGCGCCGGTCGGATTCATGGCTCCCAGGGCCTGAGCAAACAGCTCACGGTTGCGAAGCACGGACTTCTTGTCATCCTCGGGAGTCAAGCCGAGATTCAGAGTCTTCCCGCCGTAGGCTTTCGAGACCCCACCCGCGCGCGTGCTGAAGCCGTGGGCCAGCCAAGGAAGATCGGCAAGGATGCGAGCGCGCAAAATGTCGAGGCGAACGTCGGCACCCTGGCGGTTCTTGCCGGCGGATTTTTTCTGCGAAGTGATTCTGGGCTGGGCTCTCATATGATTGCGGCTCTTTAAGATATTACCTGTGCTCCCGAGTGGTAGCCCCGCATTCATGCCGGAGCAGAGTAGTGGGTGATATCTGAGACTTGATTGATAACTTCGGCTTGCGAAATAACTCGCACAAAGCTCGAGTCGCCTCTCCTGGAGAACGATCCGCTGTCCTCGCACTAAGTGCGTTCCTTCGAGCCTTTTTGCCAAAGATAATTTCGGAACTCTGAACAATGTGAGCTAGAATGCCGTGCAATAGCGGGTGAGGCGATTCGGCGCCCCTATTCGGACCTCGCGTACAAGGCGCAGCGTGCCTGACGCCGCAACACTTACAGAAGCAGGGTTTTTAAGTGCCGGCGTTGAGCATGTCTGTATATCCGAGTGATGCAAAAACAGGAGGAGAGGTTACGAAAATGCAAAGTCAAGGCCGTGAAAACAAGAAGGGTAGACGTGCGATCTGCTTTCTTGCAATTGCCTTTTGCTTGAGCACGCTGCCGGCAATGGCAGACAGTATGTTGTTTTCCGATTTGGGACCTCCGGGAAACCCATACGACTGCTGCAATGGAGCTACGATAACCGGCAGTGGTTTCCCCGGAGGCTACAGCGATATGGGGGCTAGCGCCTTCACTGTAAGCGGAAGCGGTAGTTTTGCTGTTTCCCAGATTGATCTGGGGGTGGGGTATGTTGGATCGCTTCACACCTTCTCCGCCAGCATCTGGACTGACGTTGGCGGTCTTCCCGGCAGCCAGGTGGCCGGCGCCTCTTGGACTAACCTGATCACGAACACGAATTTCGGACAGTGTCCGCCAACCTGCACCAATAACGACGGTCTGGTCACGGTCTCTGGCATCTCGGGAGTGTCCCTCACCGGCGGCCAGTCGTATTTCATGATTCTGGGTCCTGTGGCCCTGAACGATACCAGTTGGAATGCCTGGAACCTGAACAACCAAAATCAGACCGGGACGACGTTGTATAGCATCGACGGCGGAGCCACCTGGAACAGCAGGGGGATTAGTCCGCTGGATGCATTCGACGTTCTTGGTTCCACTCCCGAACCTGGCTCGCTGGTGTTGCTGGGCAGCGGAGTGGTGGGAGTGATCGGCATGCTGCGACGCAAACTGATCTGCTAAGTTGTCTCGAATTGTTAGACCCGGCCGCAGCCAACCCGCTGCGGCTTTCTTGTCGTACACTTCTGCCATGAAAGCTATGGTCGTCACCCGCGTTGGCGGGCCCGAAGTTCTTGAAATGCGTGACGTACCGGAACCGCAAGCGAAAGCGGGCGAAGTGCTGGTGCGCGTGGAAGCGGTTGGCATCAACTTCGCCGATACCCATGCGACAAGGGGATCGTATCCCGGAACTCCGGAGCCGCCCTGGATTACGGGACGCGAATTCGCAGGCGTGGTGGAAGACACCGGCCAGCGGGTGATGGGCTACACGCAATTCGGCGCGGCGGCGGAGAAGATTGCGGTTGCGAAAGACATGATCTGGCCGCAACCGGCGCAGTGGACGTCGGTGGAATCCGCGGCGTTTCCGGTGACGTTTCTAACTGCTTACCTGGCTTACTGGAAGGCCGGTTTGACGCCGGATGCGAAGGAGCCGGTGCGTCGTGAGCCGGGATACAAGGCTCGAGTGCTGATCCATGCGGTGGCGGGAGGCGTGGGCACGGCGGCAGTCGAAATCGGAAAGCAGCTGGGGCTGGAGATGTACGGCACGTCGTCGTCGGACGAGAAGTTGGCGCGGGTGCAAGAGCTGGGGCTGCAACACGGTATCAACTACAAACAGGTCGATTACGAGCAGCGGGTGCGGGAGCTCACCGACGGCAAAGGCGTTGATGCCGTGTTCGAGATGCTGGGCGGCGAGCACACGGCGAAGAGCCTGCGTTGCTGCCGTCCGTTTGGGCGCGTGATTATTTATGGGACTGCGACCGGCGAGCGGCAGAAGTTCGATGTCGGGGCGATGATGGCGAAAGGGCTCAGCGCGCATGGACTGTGGTTGACGTACCTGGCGCGCGATCATGAGTTGATTCGCGGTGCGTTGCGGACGATGCAGCCGTGGATCGACAGCGGAGCGCTGCATCCAGAGGTGGGGCATGTGCTTCCGCTCGAACAAGCGGGCGAGGCGCATCGGTTGATGTTGCAGCGCGCGAATTACGGGAAAATAGTTTTGAAAGTCAGCAACTAGCAATCGAACAAGATGAACGATCACTGGTTGGATGGGGGAGGACAGGTCCCTCGCTTCGCTCGTGATGACAAATAGAAATGCTTGCTACCTGCTCGGTTCTCCATGCCCACGACTAATCAATGGCTGATGCTGATCGTGTTTTTCGCCGTGTGCCTAGGCGTCGGCGGATTGGGGGCGGTCCCGACGGCGAAGAGCGTTCGCGATTGGTATCCGACGTTGCGGAAGCCTCCGGGCACGCCTCCGAGCTGGGTGTTTGGGCCAGTCTGGACCACGCTGTATGTGCTGATGGCGATTTCGGCGTGGCTGGTGTGGCGGGACTACGGATGGGGCGCGCGTCCCGCGCTACTGATCTTTTGCGCGCAGCTCGCACTGAATTTTGCCTGGTCAGGAATTTTTTTCGGTGCGCGGCGGCCGGGGCCGGCATTTGCTGAAGTTGTCATACTGTGGCTGGCGATCCTTTTCAACATCTTTATCTTCTATCGGCTGAGTGCTGTCTCGGCATATCTGCTGGCGCCCTATCTGCTGTGGGTGACGTATGCGTCCTATCTCAATGGCGGGATATGGGTGCTGAACCGGTCGCGCCGCGGCTAAGGCGAGGCTTACAGAGGCGATTCCCTCACCACGCTGAAGCCTGGTGTTTCCACCCCAAGAAAGCGATGCGCTACCCAACGTGGTGTTTACATCCGAATGCTAGGCTAAGGCTATGAGCGTTGCTGCTGCTATTGGCTTTGCTGCGGGTACGTTGACTACGCTGGCCTACCTGCCCCAGGCGTTGCACTCGTTTCGCACTCGCTCGGTCCGCGATCTTTCACGGACGATGTTGGTGGCGTTGAACGCTGGTCTGTTGCTGTGGGTGGTGTACGGATTCTGGATTCGCTCGTTGCCGCTGATCTTGGCAAATCTGCTTACATTCGTACTGGCATTTCCGCTGCTGGTGATGAAGCTGCGGTTTCACAAAGACGAGGTAAAGACGGCCTGAGGCGAGCGGTTGGCGACGTATTCTCATTCAGAGCGGACAAGGTGGCATCGGCCAAGCGAGGCTGATGAGAAGTGAAGTACCCCAGGGGCTAAAGCCCCGACTATTTCAAGGGCGGGACGCGGCGCTGAAGCGCCGCTCTACCTTTTCAACGGCATTGACGCTGGCCTGAAGGCCAGCTCTACCCAACCGCTACTGGCGCTGGCCTGAAAGCCGGCTCTACCCTCTAATCTGTTTTGCGAAATAGTAGGCTGCCAGCACAAAGCCGATGGCGATCACGATGCGCCGCACGTTTTCCGGTTTCGTCTTCTGCGCGAAGTGAGCCCCGAAGTAGCCACCCAGTATCGATCCGATGATCATCAGGATGGTCTCAGGCCAATAGACTGCGTGCGAGAGCACGAAGACCAGCATCGCCACTCCGTTGGAGACGGTCGTGAGCAGTGCCTTCAGAGCATTCATGGTGTGGATCTGGTCCATGCCGAGCAAGGCCAGCATGGCGAGGATCAGAATGCCGGCGCCAGCGCCGAAATAGCCGATGTAGAACGCGATGAAGATTTGAATGAAGATGCCACGGCCGGTAGCAAACTCGGTGGTGTGCTGCTCGGCTGCACGCCTTCGAACCCACTGCGTGATTTTTCCGCTGAACATGAAGATCAGGGTCGCGATCAGCATCAGCCACGGGACCAGGTTCATGAAAGTCTTCTGCGAAGTGCGGAGCAGGACCCAGGCGCCGAGGATGCCGCCCAGGATGCCGGTTATCAGCAGGGGGGTGACGCTGCGCCAAGGTAGCTTGCGCAATTCCCCGCGATAAGCCCCGATGCTGGCTACCTGTCCCGGCCAGAGTGCGACCGTGTTAGTTGCGTTGGCGTTGACCGGCGGGATGCCGATGAAGAGCAGAGCGGGAAAGGAAATGAAGCTACCGCCGCCGGCGACGGAGTTGATGGCTCCGGCGACGACCGCAGCGAAAAAGAGAAGGCCAGCGTGGGAGAGGTTCATCGGGGTGAGAAGAAACTAGGATACCCCAGCGAGCAAGAGAGCAGAGTCTTATGAAGGGACAGGTGTTCGGTGGCACGGACAAAACTGCAGGTCCCTCCCGCCGCGGCGGACTCGGGATGACAGCCAAGAGAAGCTGCTGCGACCCTTTGCCAGCCGTTAGAAATCCTTATGGAAGCGCGCGTCGAAACCGAAGCCGCCGGTTTGGTCACGATCGCCGCTGACCGACCACTTGCGATTGATGCGGTACTGCACCAATACCTGTTGCGCCTGGGTCTGAGTGACGTTGGTCGAGAACGTCACATACAGTTTGCTGGTGACGCGCTGCTGAATGGTGACAACCGCGCCTGGGTTCTGAGTGCCGTTTTGCGCGAGCACCGGGTCGACCGACAAGTGCGAGATGCCAGCGACCTTCTCCAGGCGGCCGGTGACCTGGCTGGTGACACCTGAGGCCAGCACCGACTCGGCGCCAAGGTTGCCGGGCTGGGCCTGGGCGGCTTGCGCCTCCTGAGTCTTGCCGAAGGCGATGAGGTTGATGATGTCGGCGGGCGGCAGCGCCGGATCTGAAGTGTAGTTGGTGTGCAGGCGATCGAGAGGCCCCTGGAAGCGCATGGCAATGTTGTACTGCTGAATGGTGGTGTTCACCTGCAAATTCAGTACGGGCTCAGTCTGCGTGGTGTTCACGAACGCGATGGTTCCCCCCTGAACCTCGTAGCGGTTACCCAAGAGGAAGACCTCGCCGCCGGTCAGGTTGGTGCGTCCCACAATGACGGGGTCGGCCGCCGTGCCGATAACACGCAGGTTGGCGTCGCCCTGCAGGCTTACGGTGCGGCTATAGGCGTTTATGCCGTTAGTGGTGCGCAGCGCAATGTTGAGCTTCAGGTTGTCGGTAAATCCCCCGCGCGACGGCGGAGTGGACTCGCCGCCGAATTGTCCGGCAAACGAAGTAAGGTCAAAGTCTGGGGTAAAGCTAAGCCGATCAATATCCACCTGCCCACTGAGCAGCGATGACTTGGGGGTCCCCGTCATTGCGAGCCGCATGCCGAGGTCGGTGCGTAGCCCTTCGGGATAGAGCATGCGAATATCGCTGCCCTTGAGCGCCAGGTCAAACTGTAGCGACGGACGATAGATGACGCCACCGGAGGCGGTTACGGTTCCACCGCCAACCTTGCCGGTAAACCGGGTTACGTCGAGCCGGGATCCGCGCAGGGTCAAAACGCCGTTGCCCTCGGAGAGTCCGACCGGGGCATCAGCGGTGGAGAAGCTGGCGTTCACGATGCGAATCTGGCCTTCGACGTCCTGATTGGCCTTGCGACCGGCGGCGTTCACGTCGAACTGGAGCTGGCCGGCGGCGGAGGTATCGGGACTGACTACATGCACCAGCGCGAGGTCGATGTTGCCGAGCAGAGTAATCTGTGCCGCCGCGTCAGTGGTGATCGGGATGCGACCCTCAAAGCGCAAATCGGTGTCGGTGCCTTTGATCTCGTTGGGCTGCACGGTCAACGTGCCGTTGACGTAGTCGGCGAGAATAGGCTTCACCGCGGCGATTTCAACCTGCCCGTACTTCACTTGCAAAGTCGGGATATTGACGTGGGCGTCAAGCTGCTTCGGCTGCTTCAGCGGGCCGCTAAGGGTGGCGTGAATCTGCGTCTGACCGCTGACCTGCGATGCCTGATCGGGCGCATACACGGCTAGCAGCGGCTGTAGGGCGATGACGGGAGTATCCAGACGTGCCTGCGCGTAATAGTCGCCGGTGAGTGCGATCTTGCCATCGGCAGTAAGCGGCGTATTCACCACTTGCGAGCCAAAGTTGAAGGTCGCCTCGTGGTTCGCGACATTGGCTTGCAGGTTCACGTCGCTGATCTTCTGGTCTTTCACCGTGAGCTGAGGGATAGTCAACGATAGCTGGCCGCCAGGATCCTTCAGCGTGCCGCGTCCGCTGGCGGTGAGGTTGAGCGTCCCGGCAATGCCCATGTCGCGTTCGCTAACGGCTTGAAGCTTGGCGAGTTGAATACCGGTGGCATGCAGAGCGGCTTCGTAGCCTTCTGTCTTCGGGTAGTAGGTGAGCTTGCCGCTTGCGTTGCCGGCCGCGGTGCGCACCAGCAAGTTGGAATTGACCACATCGCCGGTACCCTGAAAATCTACGTTCAGTGCCTGAATCGGCTGCCCGTCGATGTTGGCATTGGTCAGAGCGATGTTGCCGCGTCCGATGGGATTCTGCTCTGAGCCGTGCACATTGATATCGGCGTTGAGAGTGCCGGAGACAGGAGTGGTAACGTCGGCGGCGCGGACCAGCGGAGCGATGGAAACGTTGCGGGCATTCACCCGCGCCTGAAGCGGGCTGCTGGGCGTCAGTGACCAATTCTTCAAACTTGCCTGAAGGTCGAAATTCAACTGCCCTTGCGGGCTGGGCTGGAGCACGCCGTGGGTGATTGTCACATTGGAGGGGCTGGCATCGACATCGGCCTGCAACAGCTTGAAGCTGGCGCCGTGTATCTGCACGTTGGTCCCGTTCAAGCGGCCTTGCAACTCAGGGGCTGCAATGGAGTGGCTCACGGTGCCGTTAAACGAAAGCTTTCCGCTGAGCCCGAGCGGACTTGGAGCGGGCTGGCCGGGCTTGGGCGTCTGGAAGACGTTGGCAATGTTCTCCAGTTCCGCGAGATTGTTCGCCTGCAAATTAACTTTCAAGGCGGAATGATTGCTGAGGGTTCCGTTCAGGTTCAGTGTGGTCTCAGGTGTACGAATGTAGCTGTTGTTGAGCGCGACGGTGCCATTGGTGCCGTTGTAGATCGCGTGGATCGCTCCATTGAGCGGAATGCTCTGCGATGGAGTACCGCTCTGGATGGGCGCTACCGTGGAATTTACCGTCGCATCGGCCCGGGCGACCAGATCCTGCATAGTCCCTTGCCAGGTAACGTCTACCTTTCCATTTACGGCGCCGCGCAATGAAACCTGTTGCACCGAAGCGGCGTTGGCCAGCGATTTGGCCTCAGCCAGCGAGATGCTGTGCAGATCGAGCGTGGCATGCCCCGCAGCCTTGCCGGTGAGGTCCTGCACTGTGGCGTGTCCCGTGATTGCTCCGCCGAGCAGGTTGGCATGCAGGTTCTGCACCTCCGCGTTCCCATTGGCGACCTGGTAGTGAGCACCAAGATTGCGGACCGTGGTATTGAGTTGCGGGGTGCGCACCAGCAGTTCCTTGCTGCTAATTTCGCCATTCAGTGCGACGGAGTCGAGCAGAGCTTGGTTGGGCTGACTGGCGTAGTCAGCAGTGCCGTTGATCAGGATTTCGCCGGTGGGCAGCGCTGGATTGTTCATCAGGCGTCGCAGTTCGCCGCCAATCAGCGTGATGGAATAGTCCGCGTGCGCCGTGGGATTGCTGTAGTTCTGGATAGTGGCGTTCAGCTTCGCAACCATCGGGGGCGTGGTGAGGGTCACATTTTTCAGCGTCATGCCACCAGGCCGGGCATCGAACTGCGCCTGTAGATCATGGGTAATGGGCGCGTAGGCGCCATACGTGAGGTGTCCGTCCCGATAACCGAGATTACCGTAATAACGGCCGCTGCCGGTTGCGTCAAAGGTCGACTTCAGGCGGAAATCATGCAGGTCGGCATACAACGGCATCTTCTGGTCATTGACGTAAACCTCGCCGCGATCGAGCAGCAGGTGGCGAATACCAAGATCGAAGACGTTGGTGTTCGAGCTGCTATTGCTTTGCGGCAGGTTAGGAAGATTGGTGTTGCCGTTCTTGTCTACGATCAGCTTCACGACGGGATGATCGACCCGAATATCCTCGACGTACCACTCCCGATGAAAGATGGAAGTGACATTCACATCGAGATAGCCGTGATCTGCCTGCAGCAGCGGCTGGTTGGCCCCCGGACCCTGGCCTTCAACGCTGAGACCGTATAAATCCAGCGAGAGACTCGAAAGATGCAGCGCGAAATTCTGCAAATGCACCGGAGTGTTCAAAGCGGCGCTGGCCTTGGTATCGACGGTTCGCAGTACGTAGTCGTGGAACCACGCGGTACGCACAACGATGGATGCGGCAACGACTACGACAACCAGCAGCAGAACAAGCGCGGCGGCGATCCAGCCGAAAATACGCCAGCCCCGATGCCGCTGCGCTGGCCGAATCGGAATCGGCGGTTGCGAGTCGCGAGGCGGCTCCTGCGGAAACAAGTTGTAATCGCGCGATGCCATGGATTAGAAAGCCTGGCCGATGGTAATGAAGTACTGGGTTGATTGGATTCCGGGCACCGGGTTCAAGTTGTGACCGAGATCGATGCGCACTGGGCCAATCGGGGTGGCGTAGCGCAAACCAAGGCCGACGGAGTTGGTATAAAGCGAGGTGAAGTTATGGAAGCCGATGGAGGGAAACACGTTGCCGCCGTCGTAGAAGGCAACGATTCCCAGGCCCTTCTTGATGGGATCAAGCGGGAAGCGCAGCTCCGAATTCAGGATGAGCAGTTCGTTACCGCCTTGCGGGACGGTGATCTTGACGCAAGTCGAGGGATCGGTGGGGATCCCGCAGGCAGGTATCGTCTCCTGCGGACCGGCACCGTTCAGCGGGAAGCCGCGCAGGGTGCTGGCGCCGCCGGTAAAGAATTTCTGACTGACCGGCACCTCGCTGCCGGCGTAGGCCTGTTCCAAGCCAACGCGAAGACTGTTGGCCCAGATGATGCCATGGCCGATATTTTTGTAATGCGCGATTTGTCCCAGGAACTTGGCAAAGCTGAAGTTCGAACCCAGCCACGAGGGATTGACATCGAACTCCGCGGTTGTATACCAGCCGCGATGCGCGTCCAACACGTTGTCGCGAGTGTCGTGAATATAGCTCGCTGACAGTGTGGACAGCCTGACGTTGAGCTGATTTGCCGGCACCAGTTCAGGGATAAGCAGGTTGCTGATGCGGTTGATTTGGAAGTTGTAGCGCAAGAAAATGTTGGTGGTCTTCTTCGCGTTCAACGCCCTTTCAAGCTGATATCCGATATTGGCCAGGCGGGCGGTGAAGATCGGGTTCTCCGCATTGTGCTCGATGGAAGCCAGCGCGCTGCCCTTCCATTTGGTGCCGCGAAAATACGGGTCGGTGTAAGAGAATCCGGCGCGCTGATCAAGCGTGGCGGCATAACCGGTAAAGGTATAGCTCTCGCCGCGTCCACGAACGTTGCGCCGCGTGTATTCAAAGAGGCCGCGTGGCCCCCAGAAAGTTTGCTGGCTGGTTTTGAAATTGTTGGGCAAGCCGACCGGCGGAATGCCGGGTACCAGTACGGTCCCACTGGGGACAGCACCGCCGCGATTAATCACCTCAAAGCCGACGCCATACTGGATGGAGTTTCGTTTTCGCTCATGCACTTTGACCACTACATCGTCGTGCGTGGTGGCATCGGTGACTGGAGTTTTGGGATCGACCTCCGCCCAGTCGAAGGTGTCCAGGTTGTAGAGCTGAGCCTCGCTCTTCATCATTTCGTTCTCGCTCAGGGGATCGCCCGAGCTGAACGGAAGCTGGCGATCAATCAGCTCCGGCCGCGTGTGCTTGCGTCCGACGGTGATGATCTGGGCCACCTTCACCTGCGGCCCTTCGGTAATTTGATAGACCACCGACAGTTCGTGGGGCTGCCCTTTCAGCACCGAGGCCGTGGCGTGGAAGCTGGGACTTAAATATCCCAGCGCCAGGTAGCGGGCGATGATGTGGTTTCGATCTTCATCCACCAACTGTTGCGAGTACGGCTTGCCCGGACCGAGACGCAGTCCGGCGGGAGCGAACTGGGACTCGCCCAGCGTCTGGTTGCCCTCTATGTGCAGATCATGCACGACATCACGCTGGCCTTCGGTAATGTTGTAAGTCACTTCGATATTGCCGCCCTCGCGTTTGATATCGGGTACGACTTTCACATCGGAATATCCCGCCGCCTGATATAGGTTCTCGAGGTTCTTCATGCCGGTGCGCACCAGCTTGTCGGTGTATTTGCCGTGCGAGAAAAAGTGCGCTTCTTCCACCGGCACGTGCGACTGAAGATCCTTGTCGCTGTAATGTTTGTTTCCGGTGAAGGTTATTTCCTTGACCTTGTGTTTCTGGCCCTTGGTGATGCCGTAGGTAATTAGCTTGCCGCTGGGTGTGTCCTGAATATTGGTGGCGACCTGAACGTCAAAGAAGCCTTTGTTCTGGAAATAAAGCTGGATGCTGCGTCCGCCTTCGTTGACCAAATCGGTATCGGCGGAGTTCGCGGCATAGACCGGTACCAGGTCACGGAGCTTGCCCTTACTGAGCTTGGCGCCAGTGGTCTGCACCTTCACCACCGGTCCGGTCGCAACGTGAAAGGTCACATCGGCGCGGTTGGTGGAAGGATCGTAGTTAGCCGACACCAAATTTACTGTGCCTGTGGCGTAATCCTGCTTGGTGAGTGCCGACTCCATATAGCGCGTTGCGTTGGTCAGGCGGTAGTGCGAGAAGGTCATGCCGGGCTTGAGATAACTAGCCTTCAATCGCGCCATAAAGGAGTGCAGCTTGCCGCGAAGGTACGCAGTCTCGTCCGCACTGGCGCCTTGAAGTTCGATCTGCCCAACCTTGGCACGGCGGCCCAGGGTGGTGTTGAACAATACATTCACAAGGTCGTGTGTGTGGTCGATAACAGTTTCGGCGTGGACCTCCGATTCAAAGTAGCCGTCCTGCTGGAAGAATCGCGTGAGCGCGTCCTCGGCATGACGAACGTCGTTGTTGGAGTACGGCGCCTGGGTCGGGTATTGCGCGATCTGAAGCAGCCGAGAGTAGGAGTAGCGTCCGGTCGCTCCGGGAAATTCATACATCCCGACATAAATTGCGGGGTGCAGAACGAAGGTGACCTGTACGCCCTCGGCCTCAGGCTCAACCTGCAAAGTCACGTTGGAGATGTGCGCCTTCTGCTCGAGGCTGGCGACGGTGGCATCAATGTCAGCTTTGCGCAGGGGCTGCCCTGGCTTGACCGAGATCAGGTTCTGCAACTTGGCGTAGGTCTGGTCAGGCTGCCCGGCAACTTCGACGCTGGCGACCTTTTGGCCGATGTACGAGCCAAGCAACTGCTGATCGTTGAGGACCTGGGCCGAGAGGCTCGGCACGAGAAAGGCGAGCAGCAGACAGGCGACGAGGCGGCGAAGCAAGAAAAAAGACTTCAGCAGAGTACCGCCCATCCTGAGTTGCCTAATCCTGGAAATTTATTTTTCTTTGCGTGCGTACGCGCTAGTTGGAATGAGAAAACCTGCCCAGCGTTGTACGGTGGTCGGGGCGCTTCCCCTAGCGTTCACTTGCAGCTAAGCTGCTGCAATGAAGTTCGATGAGTTTCACAATTCAATCGCAGCGAATGAGCCGCCGCCAGAGTTGTCGCTTGCGTTGGCAGGATTGTGGTGGGACGCCAAAGGAGATTGGGCAAAGGCGCACGAATGCGCACAGCAGAGCGAGCGCGCCGATCCTGCGTGGGTACACGCTTATCTGCATCGCAAAGAAGGCGACATGACTAATGCCGGGTACTGGTATCGGCAAGCGGGCCGGAAAACATGCGAAGGATCGTTCGAGGACGAATGGAAGGAAATTGCAAGCGAGTTGCTGGCGCGATGATTCGTTGCATCACGCTGAGCGAGAACGCGGCCGTTTGAGCGGACATTAAATGCGGCGTCCTGGCTCAGGGTTGAGAACGTGTTCTTTCTAACTACTCCTCGTCGCGGTTGACCGTTATGCCGCTGCTTAATGATCTTTCCGGCGAAACCGGCGGGAACTCGCGAATTCCAAGTTGCGACTTCAACTGAGGAACTTCGTTGGCCTGGATCTCCTTCCAGCGCTGCACAACGTTGGCGGTTGATTTTTCCAGCGCCGGAGCCGCATTCATCTGAACTGGCGTGGGCGCGGCATCGACCTCCTGCAGGGTGTAGAGCAACATGAACAGCGATCCCTGGACGCCGTTGAGGGTTTCGGTTTGCCCGCCGCGACGGAAACGCCCTCCATTTCCAAGCAGCGCATTCAGCTTTTGGCTGAGGGCTTCAACCTTTGCGGCTTGAGCCGTTCCCTTTGCGGTTTCCGCTTGTGCCTTCAGTTGCTCGCTCAGCTTGGCCGCTTCATCGACCGACGGCTGCACCTTCAACATGTCCTGATAGATCTGGTTGGATAGGTCGAACTGTTTCTGCAAGTCCGCGGTCGACGTTTTCACGCGAGGATCCATCACGAGCGTCAGATCGCGCGAGTAGCGCTTGCCATCGACGGTGAGCACGACCGTGTATTTGCCGGGCATTGCCCAGGGCGATGTCGGCACCGGAGCTGTGTTTTTGTAAACCGCGGCGATGGGATACTCCGGCTTGATGCCGGGCACCGGTTGCAGATGGACATCCCACAAGAAGCGGTGGAAGCCGGCTTTGTTCGATAGCACCTGCGGCGGACGGACCCAGTAGGACGGGATCGACAACTCGGGATCAGGCGAGGGAACGGGATCGTTGCTGGCATAGCGGCGAATAGCTTTGCCGGAGCCGTCCAGAATTTCCAGCGTCACCGGCGCGGAGGCGTCGGCTTTGAGGTAGTAATCGATGACGGCGCCGTCGGGTGGATTCGGAGCGGACGCAACATCGGGCGGCAGCGGCGTGTCGCTATTAGTGTTCCAGCGAATGCGCATCGCGGTTTGCGGCTCAAAAAGATGCGCGTCGGCTGATGCGACCTTGGCGTCCAACTGGCGCAGCGGCGTGATGTCGTCGAGAATCCAGAATCCGCGGCCGTGCGTGCCTGCGAGAAGATCATCGTCCTTGATCGCCAGATCGCGGACAGAAGTCGCGGGCATGTTCAGCCGTAAAGTCTGCCAGTGATCGCCGTCGTCGAATGAGACGTAGACTGCGCGTTCGGTTCCGGCGAACAGCAGGCCCTGTCGATGGGTATCCTCGCGCACAGCGTTGACGTTCTCGTTGTCAGGAATACCGCTGGTGATTTTCGTCCAGGTCTTACCGCCGTCGCGCGTGCGGTAAATGTACGGATGCAGGTCGTCGAGCCGCAGCGTATTGATGGCGGCGTACGCGGTCTGCGGATCATGATGGCTGGCTTCGATGACCGAAACCTTCTGCCATGCAATCAGCTCAGGAGGCGTGACATTGTTCCAATGTGCGCCGCCGTCGGTGGTGATCCAGATCAGCCCATCGTCGGTACCCGCCCATATGGTGTTGGCGTCTTTGAATGACGGAGCGACGGCATAGATAACGCCGCGCTGCGTGGGTTGTGCGGATTTCTCGGACTTGAAGATTCCGACTGATGCAGGAATCTCCCAAGTCTTGCGGGTCAGGTCGGGGCTGATCTGCTTCCAGGTCTGGCCGCCGTCGCGCGTGGTCCATAGGGTGTTGGCGGCGAAGAACATCAGGTGTGGATCGAGCGGCGAAAACAGCACGGGCTCGGTGCGCACCACGCGATAATCCGGCGGTCTCCCCAAGACGGGCGCCACATTCTGCGCAGTCGTCGTATGACGGTTGTAGCGTGTCACCTTGCCGCCGTACACGATGTCGGGGTCGAGCGGATCGGGCGCGACGTAACCGTATTCTTCGACAGCGACCGGATGCCACTCGCGCATGGTGATCTCGCCGTCGTTGCCGCGGCTGCGAACGCAGGCAGAGCCGCTCTCCTGCTGGCCGCCGCATACCCGGTAAGGAAATGCATTGTCGGCGGAGACGTGATACATCTGCGCAGTGGGCTGGTTGTACCAGGAACTCCACGACTCGCCGCCATTCACCGTGATGATGGCGCCCTGGTCGCTAGCGATCAAAATCACATTGGGATCGTTGGGGTTGATCCAGATGTTCTGATAATCGTCGCCGCCGGGAGCTCCGCGAAAACCGGTCCAGGTCTTGCCGCCGTCGACCGATTTCCAGGTAACGGTCGAGGTCACGTACATCACGTCGGGATTTTTGGGATCGATGATCGGCACGCAGAGGTCGCCGCCGCCGATGCGACCGCGCGGACGAGGATCGTTGGTCGCAATGAACCAGGTTGCTCCGGCATCATCAGAGCGATAGAGGTCTACCTTCTCTCCGGTTGCGATAGACGCGAACAATCTGCGCGGATTGCTGGCTGAGACACTCACGTATGCCTCAACGATGCCGGCAGGCAGACCACCGGCGAGCTGCTGCCAGCTTTGGCCGCCATCGGTCGACTTATAGATGCCGCCGTTGGTGCCGTTCCATTCGCCATTCTCCCATGGACCTTCACGCGCCTCCCACAATGTGGCATAGACGGTATTGGAGTCGGTGGGATCGATCGCCACGCCCGCGGCTCCGATGTTCTCGTCCTTCTGAAGCACTGCCTGGAAGGTCTGGCCGCCATTCGTGGAGCGATAGATGCCGCGCTCTTTGTTCGGGCCATAAGGATGGCCGGCGACCGCGACAAACAACTTGTTGGGATCGCGAGGATCGACCGCCATCTGTGAAATCTGCTGGCCGTCGCGCAGGCCGAGGTGAGTCCAGGTCTTGCCGGCGTCGGTGGATTTGTAGATACCATCGCCAACGGACAAGTCGGGCCGGTGCAATCCTTCTCCGCTGCCGACGTAGATGATGTTGGGATTAGACGGCGCCACCACGATGTAGCCGATGGAACCGGTAGGCTGGTCGTCGAATATGGGATTCCAGGTGCGTCCGAAATCGGTGGTCTTCCAGACGCCGCCATTCACCGCGCCGATATAGAAGACGTTGGGCTGCGAGGGAACGCCCACTGCGGCGCGAGTGCGACCGGCGCGCAGGGGACCGATCTCGCGCCACCGCATGGCGCCCAGTGCGCTGGTATTGATGGGAGCTTGCGAGAGTGCTGGAAGAACAGCCGCGAAAACCAGAACTACGAGAGCGGAGAGTTTTGGGCGCATCGTCGGAAGGCAAAACATTGAAGGCAAACATCCTTTGTCGAAAATGAAAACTGGGTGAATTACAGCCTCGTGCCAAGTGGAGAAGTATACGACAGCGATAGGAATGGAGGCGCGGCGCGAGGGTCCACCAGTTGCGTCATTCGCATAAAAACAGCGAAGCCAGAGATTTACACGGATGAGCACGGATCCTGGTGAGACGCTGGCCCATGCGTGCTTGCTGAAGCCTTTGGGCCAGAGGCGGGTCATGGCGGAGAACTGTCAGAACAGTAATTTGCGTTAGTTACCACAAGGCGAATTATCGGTGTGCTTTCGCACTGACCGATCCAGCCTAAAAAATCTCGAATATTTCTCTGATTTGCCCTTGCAATTGTCCTTCAACCTATGAGATTTTAGTAAACGCGTTGGAGAAACGCCCATGTCAACAATTACGCAAAACTCGATGCGTGGATGGCTGCCGGCAGACCTAGTCGGTTGTCAATGGGCGTTTATCGTCGGAAGCAAAGAAACCCGACTTTACCTGAAGCCAAGTAATTAACCCACTGGCAAGTATCCGACGCATTCATAAACAAGCTTAAGAACGCTGGGTAGTGTAGACCGCGGCTACTTCGACCGTATCGACCCATGCCGCATCGTCGGTTGCTCTCCCAGCTTTAACTTCGGTCGGTGGTGAAGGCCACGGATACTTCAACCAGGTAGAAGACGGAACCTTGTGTCCGGCGTTGCCGGTTCAAATCCGGCTCCGTGTCCGCTTGTTCCCTGACCTATAGCTTCAACTCATTCGCCGGTGGTGAAAGGAAACAGTTACTTCTCCACCATGACAAGGCCGAAGCGGAGTGGAAACTCCGCCAGGAAAAGTAGCTACAGGGATGGAGTCGCAGGCTCGAAGTACCAGATTCCTGTAGATGGCTGTCCTGAACTGTACCCGAAGATTCCCCGGCGAGCTTTTGATTTGAGTAGGTTTGAAATGTTGCTAACCATTGTCATCCTGATGATTGCGTTGTTTGTTGCGCACAAGCTGGTCAAGGCCGGCAAGGGAAGCGTCTCGATCTCGGCAAAGCCGGAGACGTTGTGCACGACGTGTGTCAACGTGTATCGCGTGAGGGGTGGCAACGGCAAGGAATTGATCTATTGCAACTACACCAGTGACTTGCGTGTGATCAATTTCGAAGTCTGCGAATGTACCGGCTATCGCAGCAACTGCATTGTGCCTTTGACGCGCGTGGTTGGCTTCGCGCCGGTTGAAGGATTGAATCACGAGGAAGCCTTTCCGGCGGTAGCAATCCGGATTGAGCGCGACTAAAGACGTAACTTCTTGGCCGGGCTGGATGGCTCGGCCGGGACCTAATCTGCGGCACAAGGCCGCTTAGAAAGAGTAAGTGTATGCGCGTCCATATTAAGGACGGCACCGCGATTGAAGCGGGATCGAAGTGCGCTACTTGCTTCAGTGGCCACATTATTCGTGGATTCCGCGAGAGCGAGGAGCTGATATTTTGCGACTTCAGCTCGCCACTCATTCGCATTCCCTTCAAGGTTCGGGAGTGCTCCAACTATCGCGATCGCAATCGTCCGGACTGGAAGCAGATGGAGGATTTGGCCATCGATATCCAGCCGCTGACCTCGGCGAAGCCTGCCGGCTTCCGGTTGGTAAGCGATGCGGAAGAAGAAGCTGTCGCTGAAACAGAAGTGGTCAGCACAGAGTAGTCAGCGAAGGGTAAGAACCATAATTTCGGTAGGTGGTGAAGATCAGGGCTACTTCAATAGTTGCGGGCGCGCAGGTTCGATTCCTGCCATTGTGTGACCGACATGTCGCTCAGTGGTAGAGCACGCAAAACGCACCGTGATCGACTGGTTCCCCGACCCCATCTCCAGGAAGGCCGGATAGCCAAGACGGCAAGGCGTCGGACTGCAAATCCGAAAACGCGAGTTCGAGTCTCGCTCCGGCCTCCAAGAGCTTAGACCTTGACACCAGTGGTATTTCCATCAATTTTGGTCGGTGGTGAAGACGGGGGGTGGTTCGTTAAGGACGGAGGGCACCCAAAAGGAGCAGCAACCCTGCAGTCGACTGTTCCCCGACCATTGATCGTCGGTGGTGTTGGCTTGGGATTCGACTTCCTTTACGCCTTCGGCGGATCGCTCCGCTCAGAATGAAACGGCGACGGGCAATCCCGTAGCGTAATCCGCTACACTTTAAGCGGGATTTTCGTCCAACATACATATTCAAAAGGTCACTCGAAATCGTCCTATGAAAATTGCTCGTCCCCTCTTTTTCGGACTGTTGCTGGCAGCGGGGTTCTATTTCTACACCACCCACCATCACAACTCGACCGCTCTTCCCGACTGGGTGGCGAAGCCCACGAAGGTTGAGCTGACTGAGGCGGCGAGCCCGCCAACCTTCGACGCCGAAGAGCAAGTCAACATCGATGTCTATAAGAAGGGCATCTCGTCGGTGGTGAACATCACATCGACTGCCGTAAGCATGGACTTTTTCTGGGGACCGGTTCCGCAGCAAGGCCAGGGTTCCGGATTCATCATCGATAAGGATGGCCACATCCTTACCAACTACCACGTCATTGAAGGGGCGCGGCAGGTTGAGGTCACACTGCACAACAAGAAGAAGTATTCGGCGGAGATCATAGGGCGCGATCGATTGCACGATTTGGCCGTGATTCAGATCAAGGCGCCAAACCTGGTGCCTGCCACACTCGGCGATTCCAAGAACCTGGTGGTGGGCCAGAAGGTGTACGCCATTGGTAATCCGTTCGGTCTGAGCGGAACCATGACGCGCGGCATCATTAGCTCGCTGCGCCCCATCCGCAATCCGGAAGGCGCATACATTGACGAGGCGATCCAGACCGACGCTGCTATCAATCCCGGCAATTCCGGTGGACCGCTGCTGAATTCGCGTGCAGAAGTTATCGGCATCAACAGCATGATCGCGACCGGCGGCTCAAATCAGAGCGCGGGTATTGGCTTTGCAATTCCCATCAACACAGCCAAGGCTGCAATCAACGACCTGGTGACGTACGGGCGCGTGCGGCGGCCGACGCTGGGCATTCTTCCGCTGGCAATTGGACCGGAGTTGGCAGAGGAGATGGGCTTGCCCGCCGACGGTGGTGTTTTGATCATGAAGGTACAGCCCGGCGGGGCTGCGGAACGAGCTGGTTTGCGCGCGGGGAATGAACGCGCCTACGTCGGCAACCGGCAGATTGTGATAGGCGGCGATCTCATCGTCGCCATTGATGGGGAACCGATCAGCGATCAACAGGATCTTGCCAACATGATGGACAAGCATCACGCCGGCGACAGCGTTACAGTCACGGTTTTCCGCGGAAAACGCAAAATGGACGTGAAAGTAGTGCTGCTTGAAGAGAGCCGACAACAGGTTTAGTGATACTTGGAGTCGACGTCTTTCTCTGTCCGGTAAATTTTTGAGCGGGATTGATAGCTGCGAAGCGCAACAGTCACTTCGTTCCTATCGTCGGAGGCCGTGCTTCTTACTCTAAGGTGATTGAATTCAACAGCTTTTCTAGTTCAAGAGATCTGCAATGTGCCCAATATCGTAAAAAAAGAATGGCGTAGCGGCACTATTGTGCTATTGACTGCATTCCGGATAGATTGCTACTCTGGCGTCCCCGAGTGCGTTGGGGAAAGTAGTGTCGTAAATCTAGAAAAGCTTTCTTGCTTGCGTGCGAGGGAGCTTCGGTACCGAAAATCTAGGAGGAAACCAACTTGAAGAAAATTGCTCTGCTGTCCCTGTTCGCTCTGGTGTTTGGCGCCTTCGCCTTCGCCAGCTGCCCGATCGAAAGCGGCACATGCTCCTTTTACTCTGGCGATCTGAACCTGAATGATCCGAACCAGAACGGCCTGGCGAACGAAAATGACGCCATCGTCGGCGGCAGCCCCTACGGCGCAGCCACCTACCAGAACTTCAACTGGGCTGGCGGCACAGTCACCGGCTTGGCCACCAACAACCTCAGCGGCCTGAATCCGCAGACTGCCTATTGGGAAATCCGCTCTGGCGTTTCTGAAGGCAACGGCGGCACGTTGGTCGCTTCCGGAACCGGCGCCACCACGAACCAGGCGACCGGCCGCAGCGATTTCGGCTTCAACGAGTACACCAACTACGTGGGCGGCCTGAGCGTTAACCTCGGCGCCGGCACCTACTGGATGTCCGTCGTTCCGAATGATCCGAACAACGCGAACCGCTCCTACAACAGCAACACCGATGGCACGAACGGCATCGGTTCCTACACTGCCAACAACCAGTACTTCAACAGCGCGTTCTTCGGCGCGAACTTCACCAATGCGAACAACGAAGGCGTATTCAGCGCTTTCTCGCAGGCTGTGTACACCCCCGAGCCGTCCAGCTTGATCATGCTGGGTTCCGGCCTGGTTGCCGCTGCCGGCGTTGTCCGTCGTCGCTTGGGCCGCTAATTTAACAAAGGACGAGGTGCCTATGGCACTTCGTCCTTCTCCTTGGAAAAACAATTAGTTACAGGCGCCAGCCATAACTAGTTGGTAAATTACAGCCTGACACACAGGTTTAGGAACCAACTACGCCACTATTGGGCTATTGACGCCCGGAGAGGCGGTTGGATACTCTTCACTTCCCGGCGGATGCCGGGAATTTGTGTTTGTTCAGGATGACTGCTTCCGTCCTGCGAAGCAGTTGCCGATTTCCAAGGAGGAAACCGAATGAAGAAGTTTGTTCTGCTGTCCCTGTTCGCCCTGTTTCTCACTGCATATGCGGCCGCTCAGTGCGGTAGCAACTGCTTGTTTTATGGTGGCGATCTCAACTTGAGTGATCCCAACCAGAACGGTTTGGGTAACGAAACCGATGCCATCGTCGGCGGCAGCCCCTACGGCGCGGCCACTTTCCAGAATTTCACGCTTAGCTCTGACTCCACCGTTACCGGCCTGTTCACCAACAACCTGAGCGGCCTGAATCCCGCCACCGGTTACTGGGAAGTCCGCACGGGCGTCTCGGAAGGCAACGGCGGCACGCTGGTTGCCTCGGGCACCGGCGCCGTCACCAACACCGCGACCGGCCGCAGCGATTTCGGCTTCAACGAATACCGCAATGAAGTCGATGGCTTGAACCTCAACCTGACAGCCGGCACCCAGTACTGGATGGCGGTTGTTCCGAATGATCCCAACAACGCGAACCGCTCCTATAACAGCAACACCGATGGAACCAACAGCTTTGGTTCGCAGGTTAGCGGCCAGCAGTATTGGGACAGCGGTTTCTTTGGCGCGAGCTTTACCAATGCCAACAACGAAGGCGTGTTCAACACCTTCTCCAGCGGCGTAGTGGGAACCACCGTTCCTGAGCCGTCCAGCCTGATCATGCTGGGCTCCGGCCTGGTTGCGGCCGCCGGCGTTGTTCGCCGTCGCCTGCTGTAGTCCGCTGTTTCGGTAACAAGCATCAGGAAAAGGCGAAGTGCTCAAGGCCCTTCGCCCTTTTTATTGCCGCCGCGCAGGAGGGGACAGGCTAGGATGGTTGGAGCCTGAAGTCGGCTGATGGCACCATGAAAGCTCCTGTCTACTTGCTCTGTCTACTTGAATGAAACGCTTTGGAAATTATTACTATCGGGCACTTACGTGTAATTGACCAGGCATTGAACGGTATTTAATATCATTTTGATTTAGTGCGGTTCCGAAGTGAGCAACGACACGGTGGCTCGTCTCCTCCTGCTGGCCCTCTGGCGGTCAAGAGGGCATGAAAAAATACGCGACAGGGTTCCATCACCTGTCGCGTTTATTTTTTTGCGAGACTAGCGGCGAAACGCCTTTGAGATTGGCTGCGCCCGTTTTTTCGCCTGGTCGGCCCAGTCGGACGCTTTCTCAGCCCAATCCGAGCCACGTTCTACCCAGTCGCCGGCCTGATCGCTCCAGTCGTCGATCACATCGCGCGCATCCTTGTACTTACGGCGAAGCTGCCGTCGCAATTGCTTGCCGCTCTGGGGCGCCATCAGCAACGCCGTTATCGCTCCCGCAGCCACGCCCAGACACAGCAAGGCCAGCCCAAGCGTTACCCCGCTGCGCTCCGGCGAACGCGGTTCATCGTAGATGGCAAAATCGCTCATTTGATCGCTCATTGTTATCTCCTCTCACGTAGATTTCTGCGATTGGGCTCTTAGAATCATAGCTCCATTTGGATTCGATGTGTCCATCCCAAGAGACGATGCCGGGGGCCGGAGCAGCTCGCATTTCCAAAGGGCGCACCGGCCATGTAAAATTATGTTTTGCCCCTCGAGCTGCCTCGCAGTTCCGTGCGGATCTCCCTCTACATTTAAGGAGTCATCGATGGCTATACCCGCGACACAATTGCGTCCCGGAATGGTGATTAAACACAATAACGATCTGCATTCCGTTTTCAGCGTCGAGCACCGCACGCCGGGCAATCTTCGCGCCTTTATTCAGGCCAAGCTGCGCAATCTGCGGACGGGCGCCATGTTCGAACATCGCTACCGCTCGGGCGATCCCATTGAGAAGATTACGGTCGACGAAGTCAAGATGGAGTTTCTCTACCAAGACGGAGACAGCTATGTCTTCATGAATATGGAGAACTACGAGCAGCTGTACCTTGACAAGAGCACGTTAGGCGATGCCGTCGATTACCTGACTGCCAACTTGCAGATCAGCGTCGAATTCTTCGATGGAAAGCCGGTTGGCGTCGAGTTACCGCAGACGGTGGAACTCAAGATAGTTCAGACCGAACCGGGTTTGAAGTCGGCCACTGCCAGTAGCGTCACGAAACCGGCCACTACGGAAACGGGCCTGGTGGTGCAGGTCCCACCCTTTATCAATGAGGGCGAAGTAATCCGTGTGGATACGTCGGAGGGTTCGTACCTATCGAGGGCGTAACCCTCCAACGTGAATTCTGGAGAGCCGAGACAGAACGTCTCGGTGTGCCAGAGCTTTAGCCTACTTGCCGGCCTTGCCGTCGAGCAAGGAAACCAACGACGCTCCGGCGGAAGTAGCTTTCACATCGCCTGATACGACATCCTTGGCGCTGACCTCCTTACCGTAGAGCCGTTTGTTGGCTTCGGAGTCGGGTTCCAGCGAAGCGCCGTCAATGGAAGCGCCTGCGAAGAGTCCGGAGGAGCGAGTATAGGTCAGCATGTCGGCCGAACTGTTCATGGTGCCAGCTTGGGCGCCGGGGCCCGCTGCCGCACTCACATCGCTGCCCACCTTCACTTTGCTGTTCAGCACCTTGTCCATTGCAGAGTGCGTCATGACGGCAATCACGACATCGCTAGACTTGCCGCCGACCTGAAAACCGGCACTAGCACCGCCAATGGAGTACATTGCCGGCGGCGACCACTTTCCGGATTTCTCGCGGCACGACATCGGGCCACGTCCACCCGTTCCGCCGATACCGACAGCGAACTTCTTCACGTTGGGAAGAATGATGATGCAATCAGCTTTCGCCAGCACGCTATCAGGAACGCTCTTGCTGGAAAGCATGGCCTGCAGGACTGTGGCTGCATTGCGCAGGGTTTCTTCGTCGTTCGATTTGCTGGCAGCCCACAACGGAGCGCTCACGACCGACAGAACTAGTAACAACAGCAGACAACGTACCGCCAATTTGGTGCGTAGCATAGGTGTGTACCCTTTCATTCCCAGGTCAATCCGATTGGGGGATTAAGAATATCATCCAACGCTGCCGCATCAAAGCAGAGTTGCAGCGCAGGATTTAGTCAGCTTGCCGTAATTTAGACAAAAACCGAGGAAGGCCAAGGCGGGCCGCCCAGGGTTCGAGACGGAAGTGCGGACAGCTAGGCTGTTCCCAGCCGCTTGAGCACATTCTCGCGGAAGCCGCGACTGAGCGTGAGCTTGGTTCCATCGCGCAGCAGGATGGAATAGTCCCCATATAGCGACGGCTTCAGTGTCTTGATGCGATCGACATTGACCAGCGTCGAGCGATGCACCCGCATGAATTGCCGAGCTCCCAGCCTCGATTCAAGAGCGGTGATCGTCTCGCGCAGGATGTGGGTCGCGGCGCCTACATGCAGGCAAACGTAATTGCCCGCCGACTCAGCCCAGTCGATTTCATTTGGTTTAAGGCACACGATCTCGCCGTCGGATTTGACCACGATGCGCTCGGGCGTCTGGCTGCGCGCATCCATATCACCCAGTAACTCCAGAACGCGGCGTTGAAAGGTGCCGTCTGGGGGGCGCTCTAATTGACGGCGCGCCCTCTCCACCGCCGCCTTCAGGCGCTCCTTGCCGACCGGCTTGAGCAGATAGTCGAGAGCGTGCACCTCGAAAGCCTTCATCGCATAGCGATCGTAGGCGGTGACGAAGATAGCCAGCGGCATGGCATCGCGCAGCTGTTGCACGACGCCAAAACCGTCAACCTCCGGCATCTGAATATCGAGGAACACCAGGTCCGGGCGCTCGCGCTCGATGGTGGCGATTGCGCTCCTGCCGTCTCCACACTCGGCCACAATCTCCAGGTCCTCTTCTTCCTGCAACAGCCCGCGCAGACGCTCGCGCGCCAGTGCCTCGTCATCGCTCAACAAAACTCGAATCGGCATTTGCGATTACCTCCGGTCGCGGGTGCTCGCGATAGGGTAGTCGGATGCGCGTACAACATCCTCCGCCCGGCGCATCGTCCAGCACCAGCATGTGATCCTCGTTATAAAGCTGGGTGAGCCGGGCGCGCGTGTTGCGCAGGCCAACTCCTTCGATAGCGGTGTTCCCGCGGGTGCGAGGAAGCCCCACACCGTTGTCGCGTACCTCAATCCACAGGTCGTCCGGATCGCGCCACACGGAAAGGCGAATCAGTCCGGGATCGCGGCGCGGGGCGATGCCGTGGCGAATTGCGTTCTCCACCAGCGGCTGCAAAAGCAGATTGGGTACCAGCGCCAAAAGCACTACAGGATCGACATCGGTTTCCACCTGCAGGCGGTCCTGGAAGCGTATCTGCTGGATGTCGACGTACTTCTGCAGGAAGAGCAGCTCTTCTTGCAGCGTGACTTCATGTACGCCGGCGGCATCCAGAGAGGCGCGCAGCAAGTCCGCCAGCTGCAGCGTCATGTGCTCTGCGGCCGCGCCGTCATTACGCGCCAGGGCGGCAATGGAGTTCAAAGTATTAAACAGAAAGTGCGGCTCAAGCTGGCTCTTCAGAACATCGAGCTGCGCATTCGCGAGTTGCGCCTCCAGTTGCGACGACAGCAGCTCGCGCTCGCGATACTTCCCGTAATAGGCGATCGCTTGTGTGATCAGTACGATGTACCAGTAACGCTGCAGGTCCATCAGCACGCGAGAAAGCATGTGCGCCCGGATAGGCACGTGTGGGTCGTCCTTCGTCCAGGTCACCATCGGATCCAACTCGACGACGATGGCGGCACTGAGAAATGTGATGACGATGCCGGCGACCAGATGGATGGGCAGCGATTTCTTCCAACGATTACGGTCAAAGGTGAAGCGGCGCCCCAGTTCGTAAACCGGAGGGGTGAGTAACGACCACACTGTAGAAACCAGCAGGCTCCAGGCGAGCAACTGCTCCCATGAGATAGGCTTGTCCGTCGACGCGGTGTACACGCGCGCCCCGGCAGCACTCAGAAAAGCCAGCAGAGTCCAAAGCACGAACCCTACCGCCCATATGCGACCCCACCGTTTTGCCATGTTAGCTTTCCGGGCCGGCTACACGGTTCCCGCAGACAGAAATACACTTACCCCTGCTGCAATAGACGAAATTGCGACAAAAATGTTCCATTAAATGACTAAGCAGCGCAGTTTCATAGGCTTAGCCCGATCCATTCGTCGCCCGGCGGGGTGCCGCGATATGCTTGCAGTACATGCACGAACTGGGAATCGCCGCCTCCATTCTCGACAGTGTTCAGGCCGAAGCCCAGCGCCACTCTGGCGCGGCATATCAGCAAGGTGGCAATAAGGGTCGGGGAATTGGCGGGCGTGGATCCCGACGCGCTGCAGTTTGGCTTCGAATGCCTGGTGAAGGATACAAGCTTCGAACCGCTGACGCTTGAGATCGAATCGATCCCTCGAATCCAACGCTGCTCTTGCGGACACGAGTTTCGCATGACCGACTATGATCCCCATTGTCCGCGTTGCGGGGAGTTCATGACACAATGTGTCAGCGGCGATCAGTTGGAAATCGCTTTCATGGAAGTGGATGAATGAGCAGGGTGGAAATCGAGAAGAAGGTTCTCAACGAAAATCAACTGCTGGCCGAGCAACTGAGGGAGCGCTACCGTGCAAACGGGGTCTGTTGCGTCAACCTCATCAGCGCACCCGGTTCTGGAAAGACATTATTGCTGGAGCGCACCCTCGAGCGCCTCGCGCCCGGTACCCGCGTTGCCGTGCTCACCGGTGACTTGCAGACCGAGAACGATGCCAAACGGCTCGCTCGCTTTGGTTTTCCCGTAAAGCAGATCATCACCGGCGGTACCTGTCATCTCGATGCCAAAATGGTTGGCAAACATCTCGAAGGCTGGAAGCTCGAAGACCTGGATTTCTTGATTGTCGAGAACGTGGGCAACCTGGTGTGTCCCTCTAGCTACGATCTCGGCGAGGAGTGCAAGATTGTTTTGTTGAGCACAACCGAGGGCGAAGATAAGCCGCTCAAGTACCCATCGATTTTTGCCAAGTCAGCTCTCATGCTGCTGACCAAGACCGACCTGCTGCCCTACGTTCCGTTCAGCGCCGAACTCGCTCGCGAGAACGCCCGCCGGGTGAATCCTCAAATCGAAATCATCGATGTGTCCAGCACCACGGGCGAGGGACTGGATCGGTGGATGCACTGGTTATTGCGACGGCAGCAGACGCCCAGCGTATCGTCGACTATCAAATCAGGTGCATAACGACTACGATGCGCGCAGTCTCAAGAATTTTCTAAATTGATACACTGACTTAGTGCAGTTCTCCGCCGCTTAATTTCGCGAAACTTCCTTTCCATTCGCTATCCCACAAAGTGGGACATTGTTTTCTCCCTCTTGCGGGCTGGCGTCTCAGCTTTGGCGTGGCCCAGGCTGTGGAAATCTAGCTGGATGGTGGGCCACCACCGAGCTCGTCCTACAGTTGATTAGGTGGGGCCCGGAACTCGCAAACTTTTTGTTTAATGGTTTGTGCGACATACAAACTGCAACACTTTGCAGTCTCATGCATCAATTAGATGGAGCCTCGGAAGGCGAGTCGGCGGTTGACCGTTTACTTCGGCCGCGGCAAGGTTCATAATATTGACATTAGGTTTTGAGTTCTCATTCCAGTGCGTCGTCGTTAGTCAGCCTACAAGAACAACAAGTCCCACAATGTGGGAGGAGCAAAATGCAGCTCGATAGTGGCAGTAATAGCACACCTGAAGTGAGCCGTCGCGAACGTATATGGTTTTTCCCGCACAAGTTCTGGCAGGCAACCAAAGGCATGCCCAAGGATGAAGTAGCGCGGTTGATGTCCCAGGTCGAGGAAGAAGCCGAAGCCAAAAATTTTGACGCGCTCAGGAAATATCCGTTTGTCTTTGTAGGAGACCCTTACCGGAACAACAACGCCGCCTGATCCCCAGGCGGGCTCTTACCTCCCGCCACGTTTCGTTCTCATTGAACTCTCCGATGCAGCGGTGTCGGCGGTATTTTCTTCACCTCGGCGGCCTCTCCCTCCGTGGTACTACTCGCGCTGCCACATCCATTCAAGCCCTTCCGCTGTCCAGTCGATAGTCTCAACAGTGATATGTAGCTTCGCACTGAGGGCGACACATGCGCGCACTGGTAGTAGACGACTCAACCGCAGTCCGCTTGTATTTAAGGAAGATCCTCGAGCCATGTGGCTTCGAAATTGTTCAAGCCAAGAACGGCCGTGAGGGCCTGGAACGGGTTCGCGAGCAGCCGGTCGATCTGGTGCTTCTCGACTGGAACATGCCGGTGATGAGCGGACTCGAACTGTTGCAACACATTCGCAGTGAGCCGGGTGTGGGCAGTCCTTGCGTGATGATGGTTACCTCTGAGAGCGCTTTGCAGGAAGTGCAGGAAGCGCTCGAAACCGGCGCCAATGAATACGTGATGAAGCCATTCACGCCGGAGATCATCCTCGACAAGCTCGCCCTGCTCGGATTCCCGGTTGCCGTATGAGGCCGATCGACATCGTGATTGTCGATGATTCGGCTGCTGTACGCCGGCTACTGCGGTTGGCGTTGTCAGAAGACCCTGAGTTGCGCATTGCCGGCGTCGCCGCCAACGGGAAAATCGCGCTAGCCCTGCTGGATCAGAATGTGCCCGACCTGGTGACGCTGGATATCGAGATGCCTGAGATGGATGGCCTCGCTGCGTTGGCTGAGATCCGCAAGCGTTATCCGCGGTTGCCGGTGATCATGTTCAGCACCTTGACCGAGCGCGGTGCGGTGGCGACTCTCGACGCTCTCTCGCTGGGCGCAACCGACTATGTGACCAAGCCCACCACGGTGGGTGATCCGGCTCAGGCAATCGCGGCCATCAAGCAGCAGCTGATTCCACGCATCAAGTCGTTTTGCCGCAGAGCTAACGTGGTCCCGGTGCAGCCTGCAGCAGCCATACCTGTCGCGCCGCGCGGGGGCCCGGTCGAACTGCTGGCCATCGGTACTTCAACCGGAGGCCCCAACGCGCTGGCCGAAGTGCTCGCCGCTCTTCCGCGCGATTTTCCTGTGCCGGTCGTGATTGTTCAGCACATGCCGGCTACGTTCACACGATTTCTAGCCGAGCGGCTTGCATTAGTGTGCGCTCTTCCGGTGCGCGAGGCGGTAGCCGGCGCACGGCTGCTGCCGGGGGAAGTTTGGATCGCACCCGGCGACTATCACATGGTCGTTACCGGCCTGCGCTCGACTGGCAGCCTGCAGTTGATGCAGACTCCGCCGGAGAATTCCTGCCGCCCTTCTGTCGATGTTCTGTTCCGTGCGGTTGCGCAGATTTTTCGTCAAGGAGTGCTGGCGGTGGTGATGACGGGAATGGGCCAGGACGGACTGCGTGGCGCCGAAGCCGTGCGCGCTATGGGAGGCCGTGTTTGGGCGCAAGATGCGGCCACCTCGGTAGTCTGGGGTATGCCTGGTTTCGTTGTGCAACGCGGCCTCGCCGAACGGGTGCTTCCTGTGGGCGTCATCGGACCAGAAATCGTCAGGGAAGTTCAGCGAACTCAACCTCGTGTAATCGCAATGGCAGGGACGATATGAGCTTTTCCCCAGCAACTTTCGCTTATCTTGCTCAAATGGTGCGCGACCACTCCGCAATTGTCCTGGACGACACCAAGGGCTATCTCGTGGAAAGCCGGCTCGGGCCGCTGCTGTATTCCGAGGGCGTTCGCGACATCGATGAACTAGCCTTTCGCCTGCGCGATGATCGCTTTGGGCCGCTGCGTCGAAAAGTGCTCGACGCAATGACCAACAATGAAAGCTGGTTCTTCCGCGACCTGTACCCCTTTGAGGCGCTGAAGACGGTGATTTTGCCGCAGATCATAAGCCGCGCGGATAGTACGAAGTCACTCTCTATCTGGAGCGCCGCCTGTTCCAGCGGCCAGGAGATCTACAGCGTAGCCATGCTCATCCGGGAGAATTTTCCCAGTCTGCTCAACTGGAACATGACGCTCTTGGGTAGTGATATTTCTGAGGCTATACTGGCGCGGGCGGAGGCGGGTACCTATTCTCAGTTGGAGGTAAATCGCGGATTGCCTGCGATCTTGCTCGCCAAATATTTTCAGCAGGCTGGCCGTGACTGGCAGCTTAAACACGTGGTCCGCGATATGGCGCGTTTCCGGTATGTAAATCTTTCTTCGTCCTTACCTCACCTTGGCCCATTTGACGTGGTCTTCCTGCGCAACGTGATGATTTACTTTGCGCTGGATGTACGGCGCCAGATACTGGCGCGAATCCGGCAGGTGCTTCGTCCCGGCGGGATTCTATTCCTGGGGGCCGCGGAAACGACCCTCAATCTGGACGACACCTACGAGCGTGTACCGTTTCAGAAAACGTTCTATTACCGCCCCAGGCCGTGAGGTGGGCGCAGCCGGTCCCAGAGCCACACGCAGCAACAGCGCCTCCCGCTTGACTCAGGGGCATGTCGCGCCATAGAGTCGCACTTCATCCTTTGTATAAGGAATACAGCGACATGAGCTTACTGGATTTGTGTGGGCGGCAGGTGGCAACGGTGCCGGTGCTGGCCAATGTGGCTGAAGCGGTTCAGCTGATGATTGACAACGAGGTGGGGGCGGTTGCCGTTGTGGACGACGAAGGCATTATCGCCGGCATGTTTACCGAACGCGACGTGCTTGAAAAGTTCGCTTTGAGTGGCCGCGATCCAAAGCAGACCCCGGTTCGCGAGCTGATGAGTCCCATGGTTGAAATGGCAACCGAGGAGACCACTCCGGCCGAGGCGCTCCGCGTCATGCTTGAGAGACATTACCGGCACATGCCTGTGGCGGATGAGCGGGGCAGGGTGCTGGGGGTACTCTCCATCCGCCATATTCTGGAAGCCAGGATCGATGATCTGCTCCAGCAGCTGGAGACCGCACCGCAGCGCACATAACCTTCCCTGAAACTTCCTTCAACGTTAAAGCATCTATAGCTTTGACTGGAGGAGGAAGAGATGATTACCTTACGGCCCTCAGCCGAACGCGGCCACGGCAACTACGGTTGGCTCGATACCCGCTATAGCTTTTCGTTTGCCAACTATTTCGATCGCAAGCACATGGGTTTTCGCGACCTGCGCGTGATCAATGAAGACTGGATCGCCGCCCGACAGGGCTTTGGCTCGCATCCCCATCAGGACATGGAGATCATCACCTACATCGTTGACGGTGAATTGAGCCATCGCGACAGCACCGGACGCGAAGCCACCATTAAGTCCAACGACGTGCAACGCATGTCGGCTGGAACTGGTGTGGTGCACAGCGAGTACAACAACTCCGACGCTGCGGTACACCTGCTTCAGATCTGGATCATGCCTGAGGCTAAAGGACTGCCGGCCAGCTACGAGGATCGCACCTTCGCACGCGAGGAGAAGGTCAATCGGCTACGCGTAATCGCATCTCACGATGGCCGGGATGACTCGACGAAGATCAATCAGGATGCGAGTGTCTTCGCCTCTTTGCTCGACCCCGGCAAGTCGCTGGAGCACGAGCTGGCACCCGGCCGGCACGCTTGGTTACAACTGATCGGCGGCGAACTCGAAGTGAACGGGACCAGGCTCGCCCAAGGGGATGGGATTGCGGTCAGCGATGAATCGCGGCTGCGTATAGCGAACGCGTCCGACGGCCAGGCTGAGTTTCTTCTGTTCGACTTGAATTAAGCTGGAAGGATGCGGCGCGCCGGTGCGACCGGCCGCCGCGTCGCCATGCGCCACCCAGACCAACCCTCCCGCTTTCGCAACCACCCTCTCGGCTGGATCGCCGATGTCGTGCGCCATCGTGGTTTTCTGGGTGCCGTGGGGTATTACGGCGTCGCGGCGTTTGAGTTCGTGCGCGACCTTACGCCGCAACGCCGCCGCTCCCGCTACGGCGATACCGATTACGATTTCGACCACAACGTCGACACCACCTGGGCAACCGTGTCGTTCCGCACTCGCCTGCGGGAGCTCGTCTCCGGAGCGCAATACCAGGCGTCGGAACCTGAGCTGTTCCACGACATTCTGCGGGCGCTTCCGGTTTCACCGGAAGGTTTCACGTTTATCGATCTGGGTTCCGGAAAAGGGCGCACGCTATTGATGGCGTCGGACTATCCTTTTCGGCGAATCATCGGAGTCGAGCTGCTCGACGAGCTGCATCGCATCGCTCAGCAAAATATCGCCACCTATCACTCCGAGCAGCAGAAATGCTTCAACATCGAAGCGTGTTCCTACGACGCAAGGGAGTTCCCGTTCCCGCGAGAGCCGCTGGTGCTTTACCTTTTCAATCCGTTTCCAGATTATGTGCTGCGAACAGTCTTGGACAGTCTGCGAGCGAACGTGGAGTCCCATCCGCGAGAGGTCTACGTCATCTACCACAACCTGGTTCATGAAAATATATTCAAATCTCGCTCTTGGCTCCGCGAAGTGCAGAAGACATATCAATTCGCCATTTACCGTGCGGAGTGAGAGTGCCCGCCCAAAACGTTACGAGGCGTGTGACTCTTCGTGCCTGTGCTGTTTGAACTCGGCGCGGCGTTGCCCGCGAGAATCCTGATGAACAACCTTTTATCCGCAACTTTACTGCAGCTTGGAGTATTCGGCGCGCGCTGCTTTCAGAACCGGGACATCCGGATCGGCATTGTTCCACAACGCCAGGAAGTCCTGGTAGCTCTTGCGGGCGGCCTTGGTGTCGCCGTTCATGGCCTCGGCGCGAGCCCTCTGCAGAATTGCGAGTGAAACCAGCGGCGTGTTCCTTGCGATCCCGGGGTACTTCTGGAACTTACTGAACTCCGCGGCCGCCTGTTCTCCCTGGTGTGCTTGCAAGTAAGCAATGCCGCGAATGTAAATCGGCATCAGGTAAAGGAAGCCCTGATTTCCCAGTTCATACTCCCTTGCCGCTTCGAGATCGGCAATCGCCTGTTGCGGATTTTTGTGTTGCAGTGCGATGGCGGCCCGAATTGTGGGCAGCCAGTAGCCCTGAGTGATGGTGGCCACTGGGAAGCGCTGGTTCAGCCTGTCCATAATCCGCTGTGCCCCGGCGATGTCGCCCGAGCGGGCAAGGACCAGCGCTGTAACCACGGAAGGATCGCTGGCCTCGCTCATGTGCGAAGCCTGAGTCGCCTGAAACTGTGCCGCTTCAAGGTTGCCGAGTTCCGCTTCGTACAGCGAGAACACCGCCTTCATCAGTGCGCCCTGGTCATCGTTGTCGACCGCGAGCGCTTGCTGCTCCGCCGTGGCGAGCAACCGGCGTCCGGCCTCAAGTTGTCCCAGATAGGCTGTGGTGCTGTACTGCGCCGCCATCATCATTAAAGGCGCGCGTCTGCCTTTCGCCCAGTCCACCTGCTGCTGCATGGCGGCCTCATCGTGCTGTAAGAAGGCGATCTGGTAACGCTCTTCATGCAGGAACTCAACCTCTGAAAACTTCGCAATGGTCTGTTCCCAGATAGCTTTGGCTTCGTCTAGCCGGCCGAGCGAAACATAAGCTGCCAGAATCTGCTGGGGACCGGTCGCCGAGTCGGGAGCCAGGCGCGCAGCCTGCCGGGCAATCTCGAGTATCTTCTCGTATTCAGCTAACGAGACCTGGTTGATAGGCAGGTTGGCGTAGGGCATGAAATCGTCGGGATACGAGGCAATCCACTGCCGGTAAACCTCATCCGCCTTGGGCAGTTCACCGGTCGCGAAGCTGTAATAGCTGGCTTCGATGTAGAAGCGCTCACGCTCGCTGACCCGATCGCGCAGCTCGTAAGCCTTGGTAAAGTACTCGATCGACGGAGTTGCCTTGCCAAGGTTGTAATAGGCCATGCCCAGGGAAGAGTAAGCGCGGGCGAAGTTAGGGTCCAATTCGATGGCACGTTTATGAAACGGTATCGAAGCCGCGTCCCCCTTACTCCACTGCATATGGCGGCCTTCCGTGAATGCCTGGAGAGCTTCGAGCGACGTCGTGGTGGCCTGGTCCAGCGGCTTGCTGTGTCCCTGCACCGATACAAGGGATTCGCCCAACTTCTCGCGCACTTCGTCTCCCGCGTCGCCCAGCTTTTTGAGAACAGCATCCTGGTTAGGCGCTTCGGACTTGGCGCTTGCGAGGGTGTCGCCGGTCTGGCAGTCGACGGCGCGAAGCCCGATCAGATAGTGGGAGCCCACGCTGTCGATCGACCCGGTCATCAGGGCTTTGCTGTTGGTGCGCATGCAGACCTCGCGCGCCACTTCATTGGTCATACGCGTATCGGCAGGCCGATCCATCAGGTTGAGCGTCGAGCGCACTCTCTGTTCCGACAGCACATTGAGATACGGCGACTGCTCGAGCTGGATGGCCAGGGCTTGCTTCAAAGTCGAATCGAAGACGCTGTCGCCTGTGGTATTGGTGAAATCGGCAAGCACCACGGTGTCCTTGCCTTGAAAGTGCGGTGTGCGATGGGCGATCCAGTACCAGGTTCCCGCTCCGATCACGATCAGCACGGCCAACAGCGCGCTCACCAGCCTCCATGGCAGTTTGCGCGGCGGCTTGGTTCGCGCGATGGTGATCGTCCGATCCGAAGGCAGCGAGTACCGCAATGCCCGCTCTTCGCTGGCGCGCTCGGCTTCCTCCGCCTCGGGAGGAAGAACCATGGACTGCTGTGACTCGGTATTGCGCTTCAAACGCCTGAGATCGCTGCGTAAATCGGCAGCGTGCTGATAGCGCAGCTCAGCGTCTTTCTCGAGACACTTGTTGATGATGTCTTCCAGCGCAACCGGCAAGTCGGGATTCAGACGCAGCGCCGGTACCGGAGTGCGACGGAAGAGAGAATCGAAGACGTCGGCCGACGAGCCCCTGAAGGGCAGCACTCCTGTCGACATTTCGTAGAGTACGACTCCAAACGAAAACAAATCAGTACGGGAGTCGAGTTCGTAGCCGCGTGCCTGCTCGGGCGACATATACGCGACAGTGCCCAGCAACCGACCCGGATCGGTGAGCCGGTTGATGGCCTCACCGGAGCCAATCGTCGCGTTTTGCGCAAATAGAGGATGCTTGGGCATGACTTTCGCCAGCCCAAAGTCGAGAATCTTCGCCAGTCCACGCTTGGTGACGAAGATGTTGGCCGGCTTAATATCACGATGGATAATGCCCTCGCCATGCGCCGCATCCAGACCCTCGGTAACATCCAATGCGATCGCAATGATGCGTTCCACGTGGAGTGGCTGGGCCTTGATGAAGTGGTTCAGGCTCACCCCCTCCAGGAACTCCATCGCAATAAAAGGGCGGCCGTTGTCTTCGCCGATCTCGTAGATGGTGCAGATGTTGGGATGATTCAGGGCCGAGGCCGCGCGTGCCTCGAGACGAAACCGCTCCAGCGAACGCGACTCCTGGAGCAGTTCATCGGGAAGAAATTTGAGCGCAACAAAGCGTCCCAGTTCAAGGTCCTCAGCCTTGTAAACCAGGCCCATACCTCCACCGCCCAGCAACTGCACAATGCGGTAGTGCGAGATGGTGGTATCAATCATCCGTTCTTGATATTACGCCTTGCCAGAAATGGTATGGACTGCGGGTCAATAGCGTCAAATCCCATCTGGGCTTGCCCTCGCTCGCCGTTCCGAACTGGAATTCGACACGACACCGGCCGCAAACCGCTGCCAAGCTCAGGCCGCCGTTCCAGGGGCAAATCCGGTTAAAATCTTATGATGCATAAGTTTTTCGACAATCCCGCCGAACGGGTCGCACCGGCAGGGGCTTGTGTGCCTGCCAGCGTCTCTCTCGGTGGAGTCGAAATCCGTCCGGCTACTGTGCTGGCTCCGATGGCAGGGGTGACAGACACGGTCTTCCGTCGCTTTATCCGTAACCTTGGCGGCTGCGGCCTGATGATGACCGAGTTCACTTCGGCCGACGGCATTGTTCGCCACAAAGATAAGAAAGCCAAGCAATACCTGACCTTCTATGGCAACGAGCATCCCATCTCGGCGCAGTTGTTTGGTAGCGATCCGGTTACCTTGGCCGACGCGGCACGCGTGGTCGAAGACCTCGGCTTCGATCTGGTTGACCTAAACCTGGGCTGCCCGGCAAAGAAAGTGGTGAAATGCAACGGAGGTTCGGGCCTGCTGCGCGATCTGCCCTTGATCAAGACGATTTTCGAGTCAGTGCGCGCGGCAATAAAGGTTCCGTTCACGGTAAAGTTTCGCGCCGGGTGGAGTGACAAGGAAATCGTCCATGTGCAGCTTGCAAAGATGGCCCAGGAATGTGGACTGGCGGCGGTCGCGCTTCACGCTCGCACCCGCGAACAGGGCTATAGTGGCCAGGCGCGCTGGGAGTGGATCGCCGCGTTGAAAGACGCTGCGTCGATTCCCGTGATTGGCAACGGCGACGTCCGTTCGCCCGAGGATGCCGCTGCTATGGTCGCGCAAACCGGATGCGACGCCGTGATGATCGGCCGCACCGCTGCTTCGAATCCGTGGATCTTTCGCCAGATCGAGCAGTACACGATGACCGGCCGCTACGATCTGCCCACCGAGGCCGATCGCTACCAGATGATCCGCACCTATTTCGCGATGCTGGTCGAGGAGCGCATGCCCGGAGCCGCCGGCAAGATGAAGCAGTTCGCGTCGTGGTTCACGCATGGCGTTGCTCACGGCGCACAGCTTCGCAAGTCGGTGTACGAAGCGAAGACGGAAACTGAGATCCTCGATGCGGTCGATTGCTTCTTTGAGCAGGCTCTGAACGGAACGATGACGACCGCATCGCCTCCAGCGGAGACGCTTGCGAGCCCAGCCACCCTCAGCTGACGGACGATCAGTTCAACCAGCAGGCGGTCCTTGGATCCGACAACTCAAAGAGCCTACGAACTTAGGTTTAGAGGGCCGCGTGGGCCGGTGATTTGCGCCAGAACTTTAGACTCGTCCGCCTGCTGCAGTTCTACCTGGATCCCAAGGCGATGGCACATGCCGGCCAGTTCGCCGAGGTCGGGGCCTGCGAGAAAGAAGTTCTTCAGCCGACAGCCTTGGGGCGCATCGACCGAGGGATGAACCGTATCCGCTCCCCACTGAATGAAGAACGGAAGCAGGCCATTCCGGTTGTCCTGCAGGTTGAGCGTCTGCCAGTTCAGAACGCGTCCATCTGGTCGTTTGCGCGAGCCGGGAGTGGGACCGTCGAACGCAATGCCTTCGCTATCCCAATGTTTGGCGACGCCGTCGATGTTCGTGGTGTGTACCGCCCACTCGAAGATTTGTGGCGTCTTGAGCGACTTCAGCTCATTCACCATCGACTCGCGCGAGATCTTTTGCCCGGCCTGCGCCGGGTCCGGAGCGATCACCTCCAGGTAACGCATATCGCCGAGAGACAATAGCGCGTTGCGCGTGCCTCGCCCAGGATGCACCCCACCAATCGCTGGCCGCACGCCGGTATGCTGCTGGACGAACGCGATCCCCTGATCGAGATCGCTGCAGCCCAGAAGAATGTGGTCGAGTATCATCGGAACCTCGGTAGCAGCCCAGAGGGATCGCGAGGCCAGCAACGTGCCACCTGCAATCGTCATAAATGTTCGGCGCGAGATCATGTCTAAGGTCGAATTACGCTTCGCCATTCTAATCTGAACACCGCGCTGTGGAGTACCAGGAATTTAGATTCAAGTGAAACCAAAAAATGCGGTGAAGCTTTCGCCCCACCGCGTTGGTTTAGACAGCGCGACCCCTCTACGGATACTGCGCTTTCTTTCCCACCCACATCACCGGGTAGCGTGCGCAAGATGAGTCGATCGCCTGATTGAATGCCGGATAGCAGCCTCCTGACGAATAAATTCCATAGGGATCGATGAAGTACCACTCATTATCCGTGGTATCACGGCGGGCAAAAAAGATGTGCAGGTGCGTGTTGACCCCGCCTCCCCAGATCCACGCGGGATCGTCGCCTTTGGTGCAGCCGCAGCCTCCCGGTCCGGTACAGCCGGAGTGAGCGACCACGTCCCCCTGGTTGACGTGCTTACCCAGCAGGCTCATGTCGATCTTGTCGGCGTCGGTTCCCCAGTAGTCCGCATTGGGATGATACGGGCCACCTTGCGGGCACCCAGTGTTCTTCAGATAGGCCTTGTACTGCGTGAGAATCGGATCACCCAACGTGGGCACCGTGATATTCCATGCGTTATCCGCATCGTTAGTCGGCCCGTTGCGCAGGTGCATGTAGATAGTGCGAAACGCGTCGGTAACTCCGCCCGCATCATGGCTGATGACCATCGTATTGCCCGACCATGAGTCCCACCCGATATGAACCACCTTCCCGGCGGCTGCCGCCCGGACGGGAAACGATTTTGTATCGTCGCGGCTGAAGTCGATGGCGTGATGCCAGCTTCCCGGGCTGTACAGCCAAGGTCCCCGCTGCTTGACCGCAGTGTCGTTGAAAGGCAGTTTGAATATCGGATCGGCGGTGTAGGTAACCGCCGAGAGCCTCGCATAATGAGCACTGCCGTCGAAGGTGATGCAAGGCCAGCGGTAATAAACCATGTCGCCAGCCTTCGGCGCAGGACACGCCCCCGGCCCCTTGCAATGGGTAGCCGTAGCCGTGATGCCGTAGTTGTAGGTATCAACGTAGGGCGTTGACGGATCATCGCGCATCAGCACCTGGTTAAGGCAGCTGTCGCTGCAGGCACCGGAATAGACTTCCAGGTTGGTCAGCCGCAGATCTTTCTGGCCGAGTTCGTACCACTTGGCGGTGAAGTTCTCCCAGTCGACGCCCACCCAGAGATAGTGAGCATCGCTGCCGGCGCGCCATACTCCCGCATATTTCATCTGGCCGCCATCCTCGTAGATATCGATGTCGACCAGCCGCAGATTTTGCGCGCTCAACTCCTGCCACTTAGCGTTGAAGCTGTTCCAATCCACGCCCACCCAGAGGTAATGAGCATCGCTGCCGGCCCGCCATACGCCGGCATATTTTAGAACTCCCCCATCGCGGTACACCTGGATGTTGGTCAGCCGGAGATTCTTGGCCGCGAGTTCCGCCCACTTGGCGTTGAAGCTATTCCAGTCAACTCCCGCCCACAGGTAATGGGCATCGCTGCCGGCCCGCCATACGCCGGCATACTTGGTTTGGCCGCCCTCCAGGTAGATTTCCAGATCGACCAGGCGAAGGTTTTTGGCCGACAGCTCCTGCCACTTGGCGTTGAAGCTGTTCCAATCCACGCCCACCCACAGGTAGTGGCCGTCATTCCCTGCCCGCCATACCCCGGAGAACTTGGTAGGGCCGTTGCCAGGGTAGACCTTCAAGTCGATTAACCGAAGGTTTTGCTGGCTAAGTTGCTGCCACTTGGTGTTGAAGCTGTTCCAGTCAACTCCACCCCACAGATAGTAGGGGTCGGAGCCATGACGCCAGACACCGGCATAGAGCGTACTCATTCTCACCTCCAAGATTTAAGCAGGGGACGCTACGGTAATAAGTTTCGCAACCACGTGTCAACAAGAACTGGATAATGTTGCAAGAAAATGACAACTACAAAGATAAGAAATGGCGCCCACGCTCGCAGAATTCAACATGCGGAGCCGCAGACGCCACTTAAATGCTGGGAAGAAGAGAGGTTCTTACGCCTTGACTACTTTGCCGCTGCGCAGACAGCTGGTGCAGACGCGCATACGCTTATTGCCCTGCGCAGTTTTGGCATGCACCGGGCGTAGATTGACGTTCCAGCGCCGCTTGGTGATATTGTGCGCGTGGCTGACTTTATTTCCGGCAAGCGGCTTCTTGCCGCAAACTTCACAAACTTGTGCCATTGAATAGGGCTCCGAATAACGAGTTCTGGCGGGAACAGTCCCGAACGGCCCTTGGCCGTGGAACGGTCAACAAGCAGCCCCAAAATCTCTTGAAATTTACCTCCTGATTATACCTGAGCCGCCCCTTCTCTGCTTATCCCTGCCACCCTGCGCCAACGGGGAGCTCGAGCAATCGCCAAAACCCTCAGTCAGAACTTTGAGTTTTTCCGTTTGGGCCGCACCCGGCCCGGTTGCTATATTGATGTGCCAAAAGTTTTGATCCAGGGAAACGTTCTATGAAATCATGCAAGTTTTATCTCGGGCTGTTGAGCGTTGCTGCGCTGGTCATGTTGCCGGCGACAGTTTTCGCCCAGGGAACCATTAGGGCCCAGATCACCGACGGCAATGGCAGCGGGAAGTGTACCTTCGAAATCCGCACCGGCGGAACGGCCGAGGTGGAAATCCGTGGCGATCAGGGCCGGGTGCGGCCCCTCAGCGGCGGTCCCGCGCAGTGGGTTCGCCTCAGGTGCAACCAGCCACTGCCCATGCGACCCAACAACTTCCGCTTCAAGGGGATCGACGGACGCGGCCGCCAGACACTGACACGTGATCCCAATTCCAACAATGGCACCGCAGTCGTCCGCATCGAAGACAATCGCGGCGGTATGCAAGGCTATACCGGCGACATCATGTGGAATGGCGGCAGCGGTTCCGGCAACGGCGGCGGCTGGAACGGTGGAGGCGGCAACAACGGAAACTGGAGCACTAACCTCGTGCCGAATTGCCAGCGCGCCATCCGAAACCAGGTGTCTTCGCGCTACAACGGCAGTGTGAACTTCAACGGACAGCCGAGCCTAAACAAGGGCGGATCATTTGTCATGGTTGATGGCAACGCCCGCGTGCAGACGAAAAACAATCAGTGGGGCAGCATCAACTATCACTGCACCATGCACCCCAACGGCAATGTTGCCGATTCCAATATGAAGGTGACTAGCGGCAATCTGCCGGGTACGCCGCAGCCGAGATAGAGGTGTCTGGTCTCAGTTATCAGACATAGAGTGAGGGATGCTCGCAGCTTTTTTACTGACACCGTGAACCTGACATCTGATACGTGATACCAAGGAGGAGCCGCTTGTCTGACTACTTACTGAAGACCGAACCGACCGTGTACTCCTTCGCCCATCTGCAACAGGAAGGTACGACAGTGTGGGATGGGGTGTCGAATCCGGTGGCGGTCAAGCATCTGCGCGAGATGAAGCCCCACGACCGCCTTGTGATCTACGAAACGGGAAACCAGAAGTCTGCCGTAGGCACAGCGACGGTCGTCTCCGTGGATATCCCTGAACCAGCCAATCCGCAGGTGAAGATCAAGGCCGTCAAACTGCTGCCCAGGCCGGTGTCACTGGCCGAGATCAAAGCGCACAAGCTGTTCGCGGACTCGCCGCTGGTTCGCCAGGGACGGCTATCGGTCGTTCCGTTAAACGCTGCGCAGTACAAGTTTCTGGTAGGAGAATAGAGCTACGGCTGGTCAATGTTGGCTTGTGAAGCCTTCCCGTCCGTCGATTTTGTTCAGTCCCCCTCTGCCGCCACAGTTTTCTTCTTCGCCGGCGACGCCTGCCGCTCACCTTTCCCAAGCAACGAATCGGCAACCGCCGCGGCGCCGACTCCCTCCGGGATGCTCCGTAAATGTAAATCGCGCTGCGGAAACGGGATCTCAATCCCGGCCTCATCCAAGCGCTTCATCACCGCCATCGCGATCTCGCTTCGCACGCGGATCCAGTTGCTGTCTTGCATCACCCAGAAATGCAGCTCGAAATTCAACGCGCTGTCGCCGAACCCGGTGAAGTACGCCATAGGTTGAGGCGTGGTGAGCACGCTCTCGTGCTTGTTGGCCGAATCCAGCAGCATCTTCAGCACCATCTTGGGATCGGTGCCATAAGCAACACCCACCTGCAGCTCGGCGCGACGCATCGACTCAGACAGTGTCCAGTTCACCACTTTGCCGGAGATGAAATTCCCATTGGGAATGATGACCTCCGCCCCCTGCGGCGTCTGCAACGTGCTGGAGCGCACGCCGATGCGCGTCACCCTGCCGGTGTAACCTTCCACTTCCAGCACGTCGTTGATGTGAATCGGACGTTCAAATTGCAGAATCAGGCCGGAAACGAAGTTGTTGATGATGTTCTGCATGCCGAAGCCGAAGCCCACACCAAGGGCGCCGGTCAGCAAGGTGAACTTGTTCAGCTCCACTCCGCCCGCATTGACCGCGATCAGGAAGACGAACAGCAGCAGAACGTAGTAGATCGTCGACGCAATTAAGTCGGGTAAGCCGCGCGCCAGATGTAAACGGTTGAGCAACTCTTCCCGCAGCAGAAACCTGATTGCGCTGGCAATCATGTAGCCTATCGCCAGCATCAGGAAGAATCCCAGCACGCTGCCCAGCGTGGTCTCACTGGCGCTGCCGGCGAGGTGGAACGAGAGTGTCGCTTTGATGGCGCCCCCCACCACGTCTCTTACCTGAAACAGGTCGAGCGTAGTAGAGAGCCATACCAGGACAGCGATCGTCGCTAAAATGCGTGGTCCCCAGCGGCGCAACCCATCGCGGTGGATTCTGGCCAGCGCCAACCGCTCAGCCTGTGGAAGCTCCAGTACCGCCATCAGCAAGGTCGTGTACACCCGCGTCCCGGTATACATGCTGATGGCGACGAACGAGCTGTACAAGCACGCTACGCCTACGTACTGTGCCAACCGCACGTAACCCAGCAGATTGGCACTCAGCGAGATTCCCAAACCCAGAGTGGCCAGTCGCGCTCCCAGGAGTAGCACAGAATGGTGCTTTAGTTCAGCACTCCGGGCGGAGGGGCGCAACAGATAGGCCAAGCCGACAAAGACTGTCAAGGCAATCAGGAACCCAAGCTCCCTCTTCAGCACTGCAGGCAGCGACAGCCAGCCAACTAAAATCAGCGCGGCGTAATACCCCGCCAGCCAAAGGAGTGCCCGCCGATACGACGGACGCACCAGCGGCGCCAGCAATCGCAGGATGGGAAAGAACGAGAACAGGACCGTCAGTCCAATCAGTGCAAAAGGCGCCGAAGGTGCGAAAACGTAAGACGTCAACAGCGGTGCCAATAGTCCCAAGGCCACCCAGCGATGGATGAGCAAAGAAACGTCGCTGGGGAGAACCTGATCGAGATGGCGATCAACGACGGCACGACGAACGCGGTAGGCCAACAGTAGCGAGGCGATGGAAAAAAGGCACAGGAACACGACCGCTCCGCCGCGGTCATGAATGAAGGCAGCGATGGAAAGCCAGCGGGTGCGGGCCGAAGTGTAGAGAACTTTGTTCTCGCCCTGTTGCCGTCGCGCTCCCAGTTGCCAAAATGGAAGACTATCGCGCTCGAACAGCCGTTCCGCCAAAACCTGCTGGGCTGAGGCAAGTTTCCCCAGGACGTCGCCCGCTGCCTGCTCCTGGGCTCCGAGAGCAAGTTGCAAATTCACCGTGGACTGAAGCTGCTGGTTGGCTTTGGCGCGCAGTTTGCGCAAGCTCTCGAGGTTTCCCCGAATTAGTACGATCAGCGTTTCCAACTCATGATCAGAGTGGTAAGCCTCCAGTGTGGCTGACCACTTCGGCTCGAGCTGGTTCAGTTGGTTGATAGCGGCCTGTTCCGCGTTGGCCCAACCCAGCAACTGTTTGCGCCACACCGTGCTCGAGGTTTGAAACGCCCGCCAATAGGTCTCCTGTTCTCGTAACTCCAGTGCGGCAGGCGAGGTGGCGAGCAGGGCTTCGGCTTCCTTCCGCTTGGCCTCGATCGTGGATCCATACTCGCTGATGGCGCTACTTAACGCTTGGAGTTGATCGTCAGCAGGAAGACTGGCAGAGATGCTGATCAGCGTCTGCGTCAACTGTTCCAGCTGCATTGCCACTTCCGGCAGCGGGATGACCTGAGGCGAAGCGGGCTCTGCCGCCGGTTGCGCAGGCGGAGCGGGCACAGCGGGTGTTGCCGGCACCGTTGTAGCATGGGACGGCTTGGGTTTTCCCGTGACCAGCTGGGTTAGCGGGTTCTGGGCAGCGGCGCCGGTTACCAAGGCCGCCAGCAGGAATGCTGTCCCCCAAAACTTGACTCCAAACCGTAACCGCCCGTTGCTATGATCGTTCGGCATCTCTGGCGCTAATTATCGCCTATGGCTTCCTTGTCTCTGAATACAATCTGAAGCGAGTGCATCCATATGACCATGCAAAACGAGACAGCAATACTGGGCGGCGGATGCTTCTGGTGCGTCGAAGCTGCCCTCAAACAGATTGAAGGGGTGGAGTCGGTGCGCTCCGGCTACATGGGCGGACGCGCCGCGAACCCGACCTATCAGCAGGTTTGCAGTGGCAATAGCGGCCACGTCGAAGTGGCCGAAATTGTCTTCGATCGCGAAAAACTTACCTATCATGACTTGCTGGAAATTTTCTTCACCGCGCATGATCCAACCACTTTGAACCGTCAGGGCAACGATGTGGGTGAGCAGTATCGCTCGGTAATCTTCTACACCAGCGAGCACCAGAAAGAAGTGGCGGAAAAAGTCATTGCTGAACTTACGGGCGACAAGGTGTATGCCGATCCCATTGTTACCACCGTCGAGCCGGCTACGGCGTTCTACGTTGCCGAGGGCTATCACCAGAACTACCTGGAGAACAATCCGACGCAACCGTACTGCATGTTCGTCGTCGCTCCCAAGGCGCAGAAAATTCGCAAGAAATACGCCGACCGGCTGAAGGCCAACGCCTGATTTATCGTGCGGCGACAAGCCGAACCCGTCGCCGCAATTTCCCTTCCTTACTATCTTTACAGCGCGTACGGTTGATAGAGGCTCGTCATGCTCAAAGGCTCCATCAGGGCGATGTTGTTGCATGATGTCTGCGAAGAGATTCGCCTGGAAGAGCTGCGCGCCATGTTGGGAGCGCGTCGGGTCGAGCCCAGTTTCAAGCACGCCACCCCAGAATACGTTCGCTTTGAAAAGCCTCCCGTGATTGGAAGGACCGCCGCGGTCACGCTCGCCTCTGGCGAGGCTGTCAACGCAGAGGTCAAGTATTACGACTATGGCGTGGTGAGCGTCGGCTTTGAGCTTCCTTTCGCAGGCGATTGGGATTCGCTGGTGGAGCTGGCTGCCCGCTTCGTACCTAGTGCGGAGCTCGAGCGCCAGGCGCAGGAAATCGTACGCGAGCGCCTCGGGCGCATTGCTTCCGTCATCGTGCGTCCCTATGAGCAGTGGATCAGCGAAGACTATTACGTTTTTGTCTTGGACGAGATCGAAGGCGGCCCCACCGGCTCCGACTTGTTGGCCCAGCGCGGCGACCAGATTGCGCGCATCTTGCGTGGTGAGAGAACGGAGCTGGCGCGCAGTGAGCGCGCCGAGACTCTACAGGCCAGCCTGTCTTACTATCCCAATGACCTGGTGGTCGTGGGGTGGAATGCTGCCCTCGTCTATGACACTCCCTCGGGAGCAGACGCTTCCATTCAGATTCTGGAGTACGCCAACTCTCAATTGCTGGAATTTCGCCATTATGATGAGCTGCTCGATCGCGAACTGGCCAGCGTCTACGCCTCGCTGAAGCGGCGCGCCAATTTCATCGCCCGCTGGCGCATGGGACGCGAGGCCTCCCGGCTGAACAGCGTGACCGTGGAAGTGACCGAACTGGTCGAGCGCGCCGACACCGCAATCAAGTTCGTCAGCGACATGTTCGCGGCGCGGCTTTACCGATTGGCGGCCAGCAAAGTCGGCGTACCGGAATACAAGAACCTGGTTAACGAGAAGTTGAAGACAGCCGAGAACCTTTATCGCTTCCTTATCGACGAATTCCAGCAGAGCCGCAGCTTCGTGCTGGAGTTGATGGTTATCATCATCCTGATCATCGAGCTCATCTTTCTGTTTCGCGGCAAAGGCTAGAGTGCTTGGATCACGCTCCGGTTTACACTGGGCTGTGCGCATCGCCATCGATATCCGCCGCATCAGCGAGTTTGGCCTCGGGACCTATACCCGCAACGCCATCCGCACGCTGGCGCGACTGGACCACGAGAACGAATACTTCCTGCTGGGAATTCCCGGAAAGCTCAGCGGCATTGAAGACCTGCCGTCGAATTTCACCACTATCCCTACTCATCCCAACGAGTTCTCGCTCGCCAGCTACCTTGAGCTGCATCGCATTCTGAAAATCAACGGCTGCGATCTACTGCATGTCCCACATCTCTTCTGGAAACCGCAGGGAATACCCTGTCCTTACGTGGTCACCGTGCACGACCTGCTCGACCACATGTACCGCCATAGCACCAGCTCCGATCTGAAACGTACTGTGCACTTCGTCCTCACCAAGCGAGTGTTGCTGAATGCCGCAAGAATATTTGCGGTTAGCCACTTCTCGAAGAAAGACACCGAGAGCTATTTCAAAGTTCCCAGCGAGAAGATTGAGGTCATTTACAACGCGATCGACGAACGCTTCAAGCAGGGACACGCCACCGATGCCGATCGCGAGTTCATCGCCCAGCGCTACCAGGTGAACTATCCCTTTCTGCTTTATGCCGGTCGCATCAGCCCGCACAAGAACGTAGTGCGCATCATCGAGGCCTTTTCACTTCTGAAGAACCAATTGTTGCAGGAGGGCCGCCTATCCGATCTTCGTCTGATCATTATCGGAGACGAAGTTTCCCGCCATCCCGATCTGCGGCGCACCGTTATCAAGAGCCACATGCAGAATGACGTTCGCTTCCTGGGATTCGTGCCCATCGAGGTGTTGCGCATCTTCTACGACCAGGCCAAGATCTTCGTCTTCCCATCGTTGTATGAGGGCTTCGGATTGCCGCCTCTCGAAGCCATGGCCCACGGCACGCCCGTGGTCACGAGCAATACGTCTTCGATTCCAGAAGTCGTCGGTAATGCCGCCGTCATGGTGAACCCGGAAAATGTGTTCGACATCCAGCGCGCTCTCTATCGCGTGCTGCTCGATCAAAATCTACGTGAGAAGCTGAAAAGCCGTGGTGCCGAGCAGGCGCAGAAGTTCTCCTGGGACGAGAGCGTCAGCCGGATGCTGCGCGTCTATCACGAGGTTGCACAAGCTAACGCATAGCTGCAGTTTCTGCGAGCAGCAGCGATCCTCCCACAATCCAGCAGGATTCCTGTCATGAATCGGATGGCGGCTTTAGGGCATCGTCTCGAACTTGTTCCGCTTCTAACCCTGTATACGTTGGAACTGGCCGAGATTCGGGGGAGTCATGCGGATAGATTGCGGGAAATTAATTGTGCTCAGTTTGGTGGCGTTATTAACGTTACCTGCGGCAGCACAGACCGCAATGTCGCTGAGTCTTCCTGAAATTGTGAGCCGGATGCATGCCGCTGAGAGTGCGGAACAGAATCGGCCCAGCTATAGCCTGCTTCGGCAATATCGGTTGTCTGGCGCTGACCCGAACATTCCAACCTCTGAGGTTTTGGCGGAAGTAGATTACGTTCCACCTTCGCGCAAGGAATTTTCGATCCGCAAAGCCGAGGGCAACGAGCGCGGAACAAAAGTTGTCCGCCGCGTGCTTGAGCACGAAGCCAACATGGCGAAGGGATCGGTAAACTCCGATTTCTGTACCGCCAACTATGACTTCGCCCTGCTCGGTCAGGAGAGGGTCAAGGGAAGGCCGACTTACGTTTTGCAGTTGAAGCCTAAGCACGACGCAGTCGAGTTGTTGCGCGGCAAAGCGTGGGTTGACGCGGAGAGCTTCCTGGTAGTGAGGGCTGAAGGCGAGCCCGCGAAGAGTCCTTCCTGGTGGATCAAAGACCTGAAGGTCGTTATCGATTACGGCCGTGCCGACGGAGTCTGGCTTCCTCTCGCTACCCGAGCCACCGCCGACCTAAGGATTCTCGGCACCCATACTTTGACGTCGAAAGACTTGGAAGTTCACGCAGCGAGCGAGAATGCAAAGCTCGCTCCTCCGCCGCGCCATAACCGGCCGCACCGCTCCGGCAATACCGTGGTAGAGGCCGGTGTGTGGGTTCCGCGATAGAAGTTTTCTGTTTTCTTCTCGTCTATTCAATTCGTTAGCGCTCCGACGTGCGTGCCACTTCACGGGCACCTTGGTGTCTTCTGCTGAAGCAGCACGGAATGTAGACTCTCCTCACACGACTTCTTTCTGATGCGCCGGACGAATGGTGCACAGCGTTTTGCAGTGGAGGAGACTGCTATGACGCATTATCTGATTGCCATGGGGCTCTTTGGCCTTCTACGGTTCGCCGTCTTTGGTCTGATCATCGGTGCACTGGCGAAATTTTTTATGCCCGGGAAAGATCCCGGCGGATTCTGGATCACCATGCTCCTCGGTATGGCTGGCTCTGTAATCGCGACCTGGATCCTGACATCGGTAGGCCACTACCAGGGAGGTCAGACCGCCGGCTGGATTGCGTCTTTTTTCGGCGCGATTTTGCTGTTGCTGATCTACCGCATGTTCAAAGGAAAAACAACGTAGCTTCGGTTCGCCGCGCCCGGAGCTGCTCTGGCCTCTAATGTGACGTGCCTCAGTCTGTCCGTTCGCCGCCCTGCGGTAGGAGCCAGGCTTGATTAGGGCTATCATTAAAGAGGCCTTTGAATTTTCTGCGGGGACGGCATAGACGCTGCATACGAAGAAGCCATCCAAGATTCTGCTGGTGCGCTTTAGCGCCCTGGGCGACGTGATTCAGACCTTGCCCATCCTCACCATGCTGCGTGACGGCTTCCCGGAAGCCAAAATCGGTTGGGCCATCGATACCGGGCTTGCGCCTGCCATCGAAGGCCATCCCGCCCTCGATTACATCCATCGCTGCTCACGCCGCAGCTGGTCGCGTGCGCTGCTCCATCCCACAAAGTGGGCGCACACCTACGGCGAATTTCAGGCCTTCATCGGCGAGATACGCTTGGTCGGATACGATGTCGCAGTCGATGTCCAGGGACTGCTTAAAACAGCGCTGGTTCCCTATCTCGCCGGAATCAAGCGCCGCATCGGATACCGTCATGGCCGCGAATTCAGCAGCATGTTCTATACCGAGCGCTACTTGCAGCGCGACGAGTACTTCGATCCCGCGGTGTCGCACCTTCAGCACATGGCCGAGCTGGCGCGCAGCATCGGAGCCGACCAGGTACGCCAGACCATTGAGCCGCCTCGTGTAACTGATGCCGCGCGGGGGCACGTCGCTGAGCTGCTCACGGGAGCGTTCTCGACCAACGCGCCCATCGTTGCCATCGCGCCCGCCACACAGTGGGTGAGCAAGATGTGGCCGGTGGAGCACTGGAGCGCGCTGCTGCGACAGATCCTGCATGAAACCGACCTCAACCTCATCGTGCAGGGCTCAGCGGCTGACGCCAAGGTTGGCGAACAGGTTCTGCGCGAATTTTCCCCCACGCAGCTGAAGGGCAGGGTTTGCAATTTGTTCGGCAAGCTCCCAATTGCGGAGATGTACGCCCTCTATGAGCGAGTGCAGGTGGCGGTTGGCTCTGACAGCGCTCCGCTGCACGTCGCTGGCGCGATGCGCGTGCCGGTGCTCATCGGTATCTACGGACCCACCGGCTATCGCCGCACGCCTCCCATCGGCAGCCCGCATATCAAGCTGTTCTCCACCGAGGGCGAGTTACCGTGCCAGCCCTGTCACAAACGGGTCTGTCCTTTAGGAACCACTGAGTGCTTGAAGCGGATCACTCCTGGCCAGGTTTTCCGGGCGCTGCTGGAAGGACTTCAACAGGCCGAAATCCCCTTCACCTACAAGGGATCGGATACGGTTTCCGCCGGACGGCTGGTCTCGCTACAATAGCCGCAACGCAGTCATGTTGAATCTCGCCAAAGTCGCTGCCGCTGAACCGCACCGCGAACCCTTTGAATACCTGCTGGTCGACGATGTCCTAACCGACGGTTGCAAGGCCGGCATCGTGGCGGACTTTCCCCAGATCGACAAGAAAGGTAGCCACCCTCTGTCGCGACTGAGCTACGGCCCGGCGTTCAAGCAACTGACCGACGAATTGCTTGGTCCGGAATTCGCTTCCGCCGTAGCAGCGAAGTTCAACCTCGATCTCGACTCTTATCCCACGATGATTACTGTGCGTGGCTGGTCCGACGCCGTCCGACGGGCAACTGCACACCGACTCGAAAGACAAGCTCATCACCGTGCTGCTCTATCTCAATCCCGAGTGGAATGAGAACGGAGGCCGCCTGCGCCTGTTGCGTTCGAAGAACGTTGATGACTATGTGGCCGAAGTCTCGCCGACCATCGGCAGCATGATCATCTTCAAGCGCTGCGATCATTCCTGGCATGGCTTCCCGCCCTTTGAAGGCAAGCGCCTGAGCCTGCAAATGAACTGGGTGAAGAGCGACAGCTACCGCCGCAAAGAGCGCTTCCGCCACGAGATCAGCTCGTTTATGAAGAGTCTGGTCGGCCGGACAACCTAAGCATGGCTCCCGACGCGGCCCAATCCGCCGGCGCTTCTTCAATCTCGACCACAACCAAAACTGGTGGCCCGCCGCTCTCCGTCACTATCGTTGCTCGCGATGAGGAGCGCACCATCGCGCGGGTCCTAACTGCCGTCCAGGAAATTGCGGACGAAGTCGTCTTCCTCGACAGCGGCTCGCGCGATCGTACCCCCGATATCGCCAAGAGATTCGGCGTTCGCTTTTTTCACCAGGACTGGCTGGGCTATGCCGAGCAGAAGAACAAGGCCATCGATCTTGCGACAGGCGAGTGGATTCTCAGCCTCGACGCGGATGAGGTACTGACGCCGCAGCTCGTATCAGAGATTCGTAAATTGATGCGAGGCAGTATCCCTGACGACGTCGCAGGCTTCCGCATTCCCCGCGTGCTGTACATCGGAGATACGCCGGTGCGCGGTGGCGGATTCTATCCCGACGCGCAGCTGCGCCTCATTCGCAAAGGCCAAGGACGCTTTCAGCCCCGCATCGTGCATGAGTCGATTAAAGTTGAAGGAAGCGTACGGCAGCTCAAGCACGACATGCTGCACTACGCGTACTGCGATGTCGCGCAATTCGCCAACACCATGGATCACTATGCGAAGCTCAGCGCGCAACACTTTTTTGAAACCGGCTATAGCTGGTGGCAAGCCAGTCGCGTGGCCGAAATCGTCAAGCCAGCCTGGACGTTCTTCTATCGGCAGATCGTTCGCGGCGGAATTTTCCTAGGCCCGCCTTGCTGGAAGCTGAATGTCATCTATGCCAGATATGTTCGCAAAAAGGTGAGGTACTTGCGCCAGCTGATCACCGCGTAGCTGCCCGAAACATATCTCCTCGCTCGCCTTCGTCCAAGTGACATTTTTTTTACAACTTTCCACTACATCTCATAGCGTTCCAAACTGTATAGTTCGCTCCTAAAGCATCCCAGCCGTCGATTTCCAGGAGCAAGACTTTATGCGACTGAAGCCATTGCTGTGTCTTTTCGCCCTGACCATTTTTCTTGGAGCATCGCAGACCGCCTCTGCTCAATACACCATCCTGCATGATTTCACTGGCGGCTCCGATGGCGGATATCCGCGAGGAGGGCTGACTATCGACGCAGCCGGCAATCTCTACGGAACTACCGACCAGGGTGGCAACACCGGTGTGAATTGCACCGGCCAAGGCAACACGGGATGTGGCACCGTGTTCCAGGTCCTTCCTAACGGTGCGCTGCTCACGCTCTACACGTTTACCGGCGGCAGCGACGGTGCCCACGGCGATGGTCGTCCGGTCTTCGGTCACGATGGCAGCCTCTACGGACACACCAACGGAGGAGGTGCTTTCGGATTTGGTAATGTCTACAAGCTGACGCCGACACGCCTCTGCATTACGGTGGCGTGTCCCCAGATACATCTTGTATGGAAGCAGAGTCCGATCTATCAATTTCCCGACGGCATCAGGATCACGTTCTTTGGACCGAGTGCCGACCTGGTCTTTGATCCCGCGGGGAACATTTACGGGGCGCGGTTTAACGGCGGCTTGCAAAACGCTGGAGTTTGCAACTTCGGTGATTGCGGCTACGTGTACAAGCTGACCCGCTCCGGCGATGCATGGAGCGAGACCCCTGTTTACAAGTTCACTGGTAACAGCGACGGCCTCGGTCCCAGCGGACTCACCCTCCGGCCAGACGGAACGCTCTACGGGGTGACGCTCTACGGCGGAGACTTGAACTGCATACCTCCCGAAGGTTGCGGTGCGGTATTTCAACTCACGCCCTCGGGCAATACTTGGACCGAGACTACGCTGCACTCGTTCGAAGACGATGCAGGTGGAACGCAGCCCTGGGGTTCGCCAGTATTCGACTCCGCCGGTAACTTCTATTCGACGACGACCAACCTCGACGTTGGGTGCTGTAGCACATTCTTTAAGCTGACGCCGTCGGGCAACGGCTGGAGCTTCTCCAACCAGTCGATGCTCCAGACGCGGCCTGGCCCGTTCGCCGGTCTGACGATGGACAAGGCGGGCAATCTCTACGGCACGACCTTCGGTAGCGGTACGGGCTGCGGTGCAGTTTTCGAGCTCACTCCTTCCGACCATGGATGGATCTACAAGGACTTGCACGATTTTGCGGACGGTCTCTTTTGCAATAGCGGGCAAGATGGAGCTTATCCGATGAGCGAAGTCACCCTCGACGCCAAAGGGAATCTATACGGCACCACCAGCGGAGGCGGTAAGTTCGGCTTCGGTGTGGTATGGAAGATCACACCGCAATAGAGGTTTAGCGTCTTGCAAAATTCGAGGCGGTAATCCCGTACACAACATTAATGCCGCCGCGTGGATCAGGTCTGGAGTCGACCAGAGTTCCACCGATCTTCTCTACCGCCCTGCGCGAGCGAAAGTTCTGCGGCCCGATGACGAAAACTACCGAGTCCACGAATTGAAATGCGTGCTCGAGCATCAGCCGCTTCATCTCGCCGTTGTGGGCGCCTCCCCAATGCGATCTCGCTAGAAAGGTCCACCCAATTTCAATTTCGCTCTTCGCCGAATCGTAGCCATGAAATCGTGAAGAGCCAATCACTTGGCCGGTAGCGACGTCAGTAGCGATCAATGCTCCGCCGGATTCGAGCGCGTCGCCGAAGAATGTCCTGAAGACCTCTTCCTTGTAACGATCGCTTGACGGATGCTGCTCCCAAATCAGCGGGTCCGAAGCCACCGCATAGAGGGCGTCGAAATCCTCGGCGCGCAGAGGCCTGAGCTCAACCAGCGCGCCTCTCAATGTGGGCTGTAGATCGAATGGCATTAAGCTGAATTTACGCTCTTAGGCGGAGTTGCCCGTTTGTAGCCGCGCCAACTGACCTCGGGTGAAGCCAAAAGCCAAAGGCCAAGTGCCAACGGCGGAATTTCTTAGCTGCTGGGCCTGTAAGCCGAATTCTGTTCCCGCCCTTGCGAGCAGGAGACGGTCATTCCTCTAGGCGACACATTACTGTGCCGCTCCAGCGACCTACCCGGAAGTTGTGGCGCACCGAGCCGGCACGCGCGCCCCGAAAGACGCTCCTCCCCTATTTGGTCTTGCTCCGTGTGGGGTTTGCCCTGCCACCCCCGTTACCGGAGGCGCGGTGCGCTCTTACCGCACCTTTTCACCCTTACCCCGATTGCTCGGGGCGGTATATTCTCTGTGGCGCTTTCCGTCCACGGCCCTTAAAGGCCGCTGCCCGGACGTTATCCGGCACACCGCTCTGTGGAGTTCGGACTTTCCTCTCCCTGCCTGCGCAGCCCAGCCGAAGCTGTCGTTCGCAGACCGGCAGCGACCGTCCGGCCCAGCAGCTAACTCAATTATTATAGATGGCTGCGTCGCGCGAGTGCCGTATTGAATCTACGATTAGAAGCAACCCTATGTCCGACGCCATTTCTCAATTCGTCGCCGCCAAATACATCAGCCTTGAAACCTTTCGCAAGACCGGGGTCGGCGTGCGCACGCCGGTATGGTTCGCGGCTGATCCCGCGGCCCCCGACGTTTTCTACGTCTACTCCGCCCCCGACGCCGGGAAAGTTAAGCGTATTCGCAACAATCCTCACGTCCGAGTCGCGCCCTGCAACATCCGCGGCAATCTACGAGGAGCGTGGGTCGATGGCCAGGCTCGCTTGGTTGATGGCGTCGAGGCGGACAAGGGACAAAACCTGCTTCGTCAGCGATATGGATGGATGAAGCGTCTCGGCGACTTCTTCGCCAGCTTCCGAAAACGCAAACAGGCGGTACTTCAGATCAGTGTCGACTGAGCAAGACTCACCGGCTGGCCAGCGAGTTCAGAACGATGTTGAGCGGCGCAATTGTCGGCGGACGATAGTAACGGTCGACAATGAATCGCGCACCGTCGCGCGTGACGTCATACATAAACAAATCGGTGGAGGAGATATAAGGGCGCAGGTTGGCTGCAAATAACTCAATCGGCGCACCGGTTGAAAGGCCGGGCTCGGTGGTCACCGGAACTGCGGTCAACATCCCGCGCGGATCGACATAGAAAATTTCTTTGCCGTCGCCGCGCCAGCGAGGCTGCCTGCCCCCGGCCCTGGTAACCTGCAGCTTGCCTCCCGCAACCGGATAGGTCGTGATGAAGACTTCCCAGTCGCCTGTCTCATTCGACTCATAAGCGACCCACTTGCCGTCGGGAGAAATCTGCCCATTCCGTTTGGCGCCGCCTTCAAGAAAGGTCGTCATCTTGCCGTCGGGCAGCGAAACCAGGATCAGCGAAGCGCCCCCTTTCTTGAATTCCACTGTCGTCAGAAGTGAGCGGTCGTCGATACTCCACGAGTTGGGCATGAAATCACTGCCCTCACTCGGAAGATTGGCCACGCCCTTGTCTGCTTCAAGTCCACTCGATGCCTTTAACCGCAGCAGCTGTGAGCTGCCGATGCCGCGAAACGCAATCGTTTTTCCATCCCGCGACCAGACCCCGGTGGTTTCTTCCGACGGATCGAAGGTAAAGCGCGCCGATGTGTTGTTCTGAAGGTTGTAGGTCCAGACGTCGATGTTCTTCTCACGCCGGTTCGCCAGATCGAAAGCTACGCGCGTCTGATCGGGCGAGATTGCCGGGTTCGCGATGATTCCCGGCTCGCCAATCTTTCCCAGCTCCTTGCCGCTGCGATTCACCCACGTAAGTTGAGAAAGTGGAGCGCCCACCCCCATGTGGTAAATCAAGGTTGCGTTTTCCGCGACGCTGAATGCAGACCAGTACGTCGAAGGGTTTACCCCCACCTGCTCCGCTATAACTCGCGGCTTGCCGGTGACACTGCTGCTCCCGGGTTTGTAACCAACTGCTACTAGCGAGCCTTTGTCGTCCACATAAAAGAGGTTGTCACCAGCGTATCCGGCGCTCGAGCGGCATGCGACAATCTGTTTCTTCTCCTTGCCTTCCAGATCGCTCAGGTAAATGCCCGTGGTCGCCTCCTTCTTGCGTTCGTCGAAGTTACCCGACCAAAACAGAAAGTGATTTCCATCCGGAAGGAAGACAGGCCACCGATGCGAGTCGTCGCCAGGCTGGAAGACTTTGTCGGTCACCGGACGTGCATTCGAGCCATCGGCATCGACGCGCCACATCACCCCGCTGGCGTCGGGCGTGTAGATAATCACATTCCTGCGTCCCCAACTTCCCCCGCGAGGACTGAGAACGGTGGTGAGAACAACCGGAGTTCCGCCGCTCACCGGCACCTTCTTAAGCCGGCCGCCGGAGAAGAACGCGATGTAGCTATCGTCGGGAGAGAAGAATGGGAAGGAAGCTCCTTCCGTGCCCGCGAGTTTCGCCGCCTGTAATGAGCCGACGCGTTGCACGTAGATGGCATATTCACCGGTGTCGCCTGGCGATATATAAGCCAGCATCGTTCCATCCGCAGAGATCGCCTGCTGGCTCACCTCTCCTTGCGTGGGCACCGCAAACTCCATGCGCTCTGCCTTGTTGTTCGCAGGCGGATACAGAAATGCAAACCCAGCCAGCAGTGCAAACAGAACAACTGCAGCGCCAAGCAGCCAGTAACGCAGCTTGCGATCGGGCTGCGGCTTTTGCGACGGAAACACGAGAGACGTTTCTGAGCCTGACAGGGCCGCCAGCGCGAAGGTAAGATCGCGCGCCGACTGAAAACGGTCTGCCGGATTCTTCTCCATGCAGTGGCGAACAATCTTCTCCAGCCCGGGAGGAATACGTGCCGTCGTGATGTCGATCTCCGGAGGGTCGGCATTCAGAATGGCGTGCATGGTTTCCACCGACGAACCTCCGGTGAACGCACGCTTGCCCGCCAGCATTTCGTACAGCACCGTGCCAAAGCTGAAGACGTCAGAGCGATGGTCGGCGGGCAGCCCCCGAACCTGCTCCGGCGACATGTAGCCCACCGTGCCCATCACGGTTCCCGGCGTGGTCTGCGCGCTGGTGACAGTCATGCCAGTGCCGGCGCGCAGCCGCCCCTTCCTTGGCCAGCCCGAAATCCAGCAGCTTGGTGTGGCCGTCTTTGGTGAGGAAGACGTTCTCCGGCTTGAGGTCGCGATGCACGATGCCGCGTTCGTGTGCCGCCGACAGTGCCTGCGCAATCTGGGTGGCGATGTCAATCGCTTTGCGCACCGGTATGGGACCGCGGTTCAGCCGCTCACGCAGCGTCTCGCCTTCGAGAAGCTCTGTGACCAGGAAGGGCACTTCGTGATGGGTTCCCACGTCGTAGATGGCGATGATGTTGGGATGGTTTAGCGCGGCGATGCTGCGGGCCTCCTGCTCAAAGCGGCGAAGGCGATCCCCATCCGAGCCCGAGAGCCCGATTACCTTCAGCGCGACAGCGCGATGCAAGCGGCTGTCGTTGGCGCGATACACCTCGCCCATGCCGCCCTCGCCAAGCTGCGAGACGACTTCGTACGGCCCAACTTTTTCTCCAGGTATCAGTCCCATGATTTCGAAATCGGATTATAAGCTGGATTAGATGAGTAGCTCAGGATTTCGATATGTGGGTGAGAAGTGAGACAGAAACGCGGAAGCCGTAGCTTCCGCGCTGATCACCTCTGATCAAATGTCGTTTCTGAATTGTCATCACGAGCGGAGCGAGGGATCTGTTCTCGTTCGCAGTGCCTACGCTCTCTCAGTTGAAGATTCCCGTCACTGCAACCGAGAGCAGATTCCTCGCCCGCCGCGGCGGGCGAGGAATGACAACTCAAAAAGGGATGCTCCTTGGCACAGCTAAAGCCGTGCCCTGTCGGCGGTCTTAGCTGGTAGCTCGTAGTGGTAGCTGACGGCTCTCTTACAACGCGTTCATCTTGGCCAGGAACTCGGCGTTGCCCACGGCCTTGTTTAGCCTATCGATCAGCAATTCCATGGCTTCGACCGGCGACAAGGGGTTGAGCACCTTGCGCAGCACCCAGATGCGCGCCAGGTCGTCCTTGGGGATGAGCAACTCTTCCTTACGCGTGCCCGAGCGCTGAATGTCGATGGCCGGGAAGGTACGCTTATCGACCAGCTTACGGTCGAGGATGATTTCCATGTTGCCGGTGCCCTTGAACTCTTCGAAGATGACGTCGTCCATGCGCGATCCGGTTTCGATAAGCGCGGTAGCAATGATGGTGAGCGAGCCGCCTTCTTCGATGTTGCGGGCTGCTCCGAAGAAACGCTTCGGCCGCTGCAACGCATTCGAATCCACACCGCCCGAGAGCACTTTGCCTGAGGGCGGAACGATGGTGTTGTAGGCGCGAGCCAGACGCGTAATCGAATCCAGCAGGATGACGACGTCGCGCTTGTGCTCGACCAGGCGCTTCGCCTTCTCGATCACCATCTCGGCAACTTGCACGTGGCGGGCTGCGGGTTCATCGAACGTGGACGAGATGACCTCGCCCTTTACCGAGCGCTGCATGTCGGTGACTTCTTCCGGGCGCTCATCGATGAGCAGCACGATCAGCACGATCTCCGGATGATTGGTGGTGATCGAATTCGCCAGGTTCTGCAGCAGCATGGTCTTGCCGGTACGCGGCGGAGCGACGATCAGTCCGCGCTGCCCCTTACCCACCGGGGTAAGCAGATCCATGACGCGAGCGCTGATGTTCTCCTTCACCGTCTCCAGCTTGATCCGCTCCTGCGGATACAGCGGAGTCAGGTTGTCGAACAGAATCTTGTTGCGCGCTTCTTCGGGAGATTCGAAGTTAACCGCTTCGATCTTCACCAGCGCGAAATACTTTTCGCCCTCGTGGGGAGGCCGCACCTGTCCGCTGATGGTGTCGCCTGTCTTCAGGTCGAACTTGCGGATTTGCGACGGCGAAACGTAAATGTCGTCGGGGCCCGGCAGATAGTTGTAATCCGGGGAGCGCAGGAATCCGTAGCCATCGGGCAGGATTTCCAGCACGCCTTCGGCGAAGATGTGTCCTTCTTTTTCGCTTTGCGCCTGGAGGATTTTGAAGATAAGGTCCTGCTTCCGCAGGCCGCTGGCACCGGGCAGATCAAGCTGGCGCGCGATCTTAGTAAGCTCGGTTATGTTCTTTTCTTTGAGTTCAGAGATTGTCATGTTCACCTACGAAGGGATATGGCGGAAGGGCGGGCCGGAAGGATCGGCGGCAGAGGAAGGCGCGCCGAAGCGCGACGCGCTTATGCAGCGCGCCGCTGGGCCTCGGAAGCTGTCTCCGGTTCTACGATAATGTTCTGCCGCTCAGCATCAGCGATGCGGTGCAGCACCTGATTGGTCGTATCCTGGATACGGGTATTGGGACGATGAAACTTCCGCGTCGCCTTGGAAGCCAACTGGCACAGCATGTAACGGTTGCGCAGCGTATGAACTGCCTCGAATACGAGATCGGACCGCATTCTTTCTTCTCCTAATTGCGTATGAAAATAAACCAGGGAGCCCGGCCGAGTTTATCGGGGTATATCTTTCAGCTCCCGGCGTCGTAAACCTTGGCGGTTAGAACGTCTCGCGAGGCGCGCTCGATAAGGAGCCACGTTTTTGGATGCAAATCCCGCGTGAACGGTTCATGTTTCCGCAAAATACAAAAGCAGCGTTTCCACCGGCCCTTGCCGGTCAGGACTTTAAGAGTTCTTGACCACCTGAAAAACAGCGCAAAACAGCACTGCACTCAGATATTGCCTTCCTGATTACCGGTGATGGCGTTCAGTGTGTGGCCGATTAGGGCAGGACGCCTGGACTGGAGCTACAGGACAACGGCGAACTCAGAAGCGTTAAGTTAGCCGGGACCGGGAGCCCTAGTCAAGAAAAATCGTCTCCAACTGGCCGAACATTGGTAACCAACCACCAAGCTGATGCCTTAGACGCCAAAGCGTGCGAAAGGTACCGTCCAAATGTAACCCTAGGAATTTCTGTAAGTTGCTGGCCGAAACGTGCCATATCGAATGCGTTGTCTTGGGGTCATATCCGCTTGAGTCTACCGTGTTCCCTACGCCCAGAATGTCCGATCCAGTGTCCTGTACTGGATCGCCTCGGCGATGTGTCCGGACTCAATCTCCTCCGCTCCTGCTAGATCGGCAATCGTTCGCGACACCTTCAGGATGCGGTCGTGGGCGCGGGCACTTAATCCCTGTTTCACCATGGCGCGTTCCAGCAGGTGCTCGGCTTCGGTACCCAGCTCGCAATACTTGCGTATCTCCCGCGAGCCCATCTGGGCGTTGGAGTAGATGCGCTCCTTGCCAACGGCAAAGCGGTTGAGCTGCCGCTCGCGGGCGATCATCACGCGTTGTGCTATGTCGGCAGAGCTCTCGGGAACCATCCTGCTCCGCAACTCGCGATAGTTCACCGCCGGCACATCGATGTGGATGTCGATGCGGTCCAGCAGCGGGCCTGAGATTTTCGCCACATAGCGTTGGATCATCATGGGCGAGCAGTGGCACTCGCGCGTGCGGTCATTAAAGTAACCGCAAGGACAAGGATTCATCGCCGCCACCAGCATGAAGCGCGCCGGGAAGCTCAACGACATTGCGGCGCGAGCAATGGTGACGGTGCCGTCTTCCAGCGGCTGCCGCATCACCTCCAGCACATTGCGCGGGAACTCGGGCAGCTCATCCAGAAACAGCACGCCGTTGTGCGCCAGCGAGACTTCGCCGGGCCGCGGAATCATGCCTCCGCCGATCAGGCCCGCGTCGGAAATAGTGTGGTGGGGCGAGCGGAACGGCCGCGTTCCAACCAGCCCGCTGGACGAGTCGAGAACGCCGGCCACGCTATGGATCTTGGTCGTCTCCAGCGCCTCCTCGAAGGTCAGCGGTGGCAGCACGGTCGGCATGCGTTTGGCCAGCATGGTTTTGCCCGAGCCCGGCGGGCCAATCATCAGCAGGTTGTGTCCGCCCGCGGCGGCAACCTCGATAGCGCGCTTCGCAGTTTGCTGCCCGCGCACGTCTTTGAAGTCCACCCCGAACTGCTGCGAGACTTCCAGCAGCGCCTGGGTGTCGACCTTCATCGGCTGAATGCCATTGCCTGTGTTCAGGAACTGCACCACGTCCATCAGCGAGCGCACGGGATAAACGTCTACCCCCTCGACTACCGCTGCTTCGCGCGCGTTCACCTCCGGCAGGATGAGCTTGCGGATCTTGTTAGCCCGGGCCAGCACGGCGATAGGCAGCGCGCCCCGGATACCCCGCAGACCGCCATCCAGCGAGAGTTCGCCCACAAACAGCGCGTCCTCGGGTGGCTTGTTGTTGATGCCCCCGTAGGCTCCCAGAATGCCCAGCGCCATCGGCAGGTCGAAGCCCGAGCCTTCCTTGCGGATGTCGGCCGGAGCCAGGTTGATGGTGGTGATGGTGGGCGGAATGTCGTAGCCCGAGTTCTTCAGCGCGGCGCGCACCCGCTCGCGGCTTTCGCGCACCGCGGCATCCGGCAGACCGACGGTAGAGAACTTGCCTTCCTGATCGGTCTTGACGATCCCGACATCGACTTCAACCTGTATGAGGTTGGCATCGATGCCGTAGACCGCTGCGCTGAGTGTCTTGTAGAGCATGGAGAGGCTAGGTACGGCCCGAGTCTTAGAGGTAACAGACCCAGGTTACTTCGGGATGTGACGCCTCTCACCCAGCGGGGTGACACGTTTCGGCAGTTTTCGAAACCGTAGCACCTAGCCAACCCGTATCCGGCACCCGCCTTCAGAACATTAGGTCAACTTCCGGCAATGCAGGGTTTCGAACGATTAGGGGAATTTAGCCGGGCGCTACAGGCGTCGCGAGAAGCCGCCGCCTGCGATCCGTTCACACCTTGCGTTGACGACCTGAAGTTCGCCGAAGGCATGCTCTTCTCCGTCGCTCTGATGCTGCCCTTCTGGATGTTCTTGGGCTACGCCATCGACCTGCTCACCCGATGACTTGCCAAAAACTGGACGCGAGGATTCGACGAAACAGAGTCAGCGGAAATTCGTAAGTTCCTGTTGACGTGAGGTCTTCGTAGACGCCTGTTTTTCACGCGCCGGAACTCCCGTTATCATGACCTGAGCGCCCGCGTCCCTGGCGGGGCTGCACCCTATGACTGAAGCCTTTATCTGCGACCCTATTCGTACCCCTTTTGGCCGCTATGGCGGAGCACTCTCGCCGGTGCGTACCGACGACCTGGCGGCGATTCCCATCAAGGCCCTGCTCGAGCGCAATCCGACCCTCGATCCCGCCGCTGTCGATGACGTGATCCTCGGCTGTGCCAACCAGGCAGGAGAAGACAACCGCAATGTCGCGCGTATGGCGCTGCTGCTGGCCGGCCTGCCGCAAGAGGTTCCAGGCTCGACGGTGAACCGTCTCTGCGGGTCGAGTCTGGACGCAATCGCCATAGCAGCGCGGGCGATCAAGAGCGGCGAGAACTCGCTGATCATTGCCGGTGGTGTGGAGAGCATGTCGCGTGCGCCCTTTGTGATGGCCAAGTCGGAGTCGCCGTTCTCCCGCGATCTCAAAGTCGAAGACACCACACTGGGGTGGCGCTTCGTCAATCCCAGGATGAAGGATATGTACGGAATCGATTCCATGGCCGAAACGGCGGAGAACGTGGCCGAGGAGTTCCAAATCTCGCGCGAAGACCAGGACGCATTTGCCCTGCGCAGTCAGCAGCGCGCAGCCGCAGCCATGCAAGCTGGCGTGCTGGCCGAAGAGATCGTGCCGGTTTGTATTCCGCAACGTAAGGGTTCGCCCATCATCGTCGATAAGGATGAGCATCCCCGTCCAGACACCACTATCCAAGCCCTTGCCCGGTTAAAGCCTTACGCGAGAGCCAACGGCACGGTCACCGCCGGCAATGCTTCGGGCGTCAACGACGGAGCGGCGGCGTTGATCGTGGCTTCCGAAGACGCCGTAAAGCGTTTTGGACTGACGCCGAAGGCGCGGGTCGTTGCATCAGCGGTGGCGGGCGTCGCGCCGCGGGTGATGGGGATGGGGCCGGTTCCTGCGACTGGGAAAGTTCTGGCCCAGGCCGGGCTTACCATCGACGACATGGATGTAATCGAACTCAACGAGGCCTTTGCCGCGCAGGCGCTCGCCGTGTTGCGGCAGCTGTGGATTAAGGATGACGCGCCTCAGGTCAATCCGAATGGCGGCGCCATCGCCTTGGGCCATCCGCTCGGAGCCAGCGGAGCAAGGCTGGTAACCACCGCCGTCCGCCAGCTTGAGCGAACCAAAGGCCGCTACGCGCTGTGCACCATGTGCATCGGCGTCGGCCAGGGAATCGCCATGGTGCTGGAGCGGGTGTAAAGGCAGTGGTCAGTTGATAGGGCATAGATGGCGCCCCAAGTTAAGCGAAAGATGGCCGAACCTGGGGACATCGGCGTGAAATATCGCTAACCGCGCGTGGACACTCTGCTATAAAATTCGCAAATCCTATCCTGAAATTGTGCGCTGCCAAGCTGGGGCCCATTCGCCGGTGGCTTCAGCAGAGACAAAGGGCAACGGCTCCGCAGCGCAAAAGGTGTCGATCCTTCGAATCGATAACGCATTCAGCGCTAGGGTTAGGGCGCCACATGACCAGGCAAGACCGCGGCTCGGTGATATTGTGCGTGGACGATGAGCGCAGCGGCTTGCTCATGCGCAGGTTGCTGCTCGAGTCCCAAGGCTACGCGGTGCTCACTGCGGAAAGCGGCGAAGAGGGGGTTGCGATTTTGTCGGCTGAAAAAGTCGATCTCGTGCTCCTCGATTACATGATGCCCGGGGCGGATGGGGGCGCGGTAGCGGAGACGATGAAGAAGATCAAGCCGTCCGTGCCGATTCTCATGCTTTCCGCCTATGTCGATTTGCCATCAGAAACCATTGCTCACGTGGACCGATACGTGATTAAAGGTCAATCCCCCCCTACCTTGCTGACTGCAGTGGCTGAATTGCTGCAAAACCGTTCCGCCGGCTTCAGCCCAGGCCCGGCAGCCTGAACGCCGATGACAGAGGGACCCATGGCTTCCCGCGCTTCGACTCCCCGGCGTCGATCTCATTTCGATTTTGACCTGTCCCACTGGCCGCCGCTGGCCAAATATGTACTGGCTTTTGCGTTAACCGCGATATCACTTGACGTTCGCTGGCTGCTCGATCCCCTGCTCGGAAACAGAATACCGGCAGCGATTGTGGTCCCAGTTGTGGTGTTCCTGGTGGTTTTCGTGGGCGTGGGCCCCGCCATACTTGCCACCGTTCTCGGCCTGCTGGGGGCGGTTTATTTCTTTGCTCTGCCCCGCCACATGCTCTCGACCCGCGATCCGGGCGCGGGCATTTTGTTGCTCTTCTATTTGTTGATTTGCGCCGCCATTATTGCGACCGGCGAAGCGGTGAGGCGCAGAGGTCATGACCTGATCGATAGTGAGGCGCGACTGCGCGCGTTTATCTCGGCCAGCTCGGATGTTGTGTACAGCACCAGCCCGGACTGGAAAGAAATGCGTTACCTGCAGGGTGAGTTTGCTGCGGATACCAGCCAGCCGGAGCGGGACTGGATGGAGAAGTACATCCATCCTGAGGACCGAGCGCAGGTGCTGAGCGCGATCGAGCGTGCCATTGCCATGAAGAGCGCGTTTGAGCTGGAACATCGGGACACGCGCGCCGATGGCAGCCTGGGTTGGACCCATTCCCGGGCAGTTCCGCTGTTTGGCGCTAAAGGCGAAATCGTGGAGTGGTTCGGCACCGCCAGCGATGTCACCAGCCGCAGGCAAGCGGAGGTGGCACTCCGCCAGGGCCGCGAGACCTTCTCTGAACTGATTGAGCGTGCGCCCTACGGTATCTACGTCGTGGATTCGCAGCTGCGTGTTGCCAGCATGAATGCCAGCTCACAGAATGGCACCTTTCGCAACGCCCGGCCCGTGATTGGGCGCGACTTCGGCGAGGTGTTACGGATTGCGTGGCCGGAGCCGGTGGCGGACGAAATCCTCTCTCACTTCCGGCACACGCTGGAAACCAGCGAGCCATTCTATTCCCGTGACTTTGTACGTCCCCGGCATGACGTCCCGCTGGTGGAGGCTTACGAGTGGGAGTTGCATCGCATCACGCTTCCCGACGGTCAGGCTGGAGTCATCTGCTATTACTTCGATTCCACCAAGTTGCGCGAGGCCGAGCAGGCGTTGCGCGAACGCACCGAAGAGCTTACCGCCGTTTTCGAGCGCATGCCGGCATTGGTCTTCATCTCGCACGACCCGGAGTGCCGGAGGATGACCGCCAATGGTATGGGATCTCAAGTCTATGGAGTCGCGCCCGGCCAGAATGTGTCGGCTAGTGCGCCCGATTCCGAGAGCATCACGATTCAACATTTCGATTCCGATGGCCGGGAATTGCGGCCCGAGGAATTGCCCATGCAGCGCGCCGCGGCCACGGGACGCCCCGTCGAGAACGCCGAGTTGCAAGTGTTGCTGCCGGACGGACGGCGCGTCTGGATCTGGGGAAACGCCACGCCCTTGTTTGCCGCCGACGGTAAGGTGCGCGGCGCGATTTCCACCTTTTTCGATGTGTCGTGGCAGAAGCAGATGGAAGAGGCTTTGCGCACCAACGAGCGGCTGGCGCTCGCCGGAAAGCTGTCGGCCACCATCGCACACGAGATTCACAATCCCTTGGATACCGTGGGCAACGCGCTATACCTGCTGAAGCAGAAAATTGGCGGCCAGCAGGAGGCGCAGGAATTACTCGACATAGCGCAAGCCGAAGTTACCAGGGTGGCGGAGATCAGCCGCAACCTGCTGAACCTGAATCGCGACTCGCGTGCCGCCTTGCGGGTGAGCCCCTCGAAGTTGCTGGACGACTCAGTTGCGCTGATTGAGCGAACCATGGTGCATGGCAGCCGCAAAATTCAGTTGGCATATCAGTTCCATGACACGGTGGAAGCCTATCCCTCGGAGCTGCGCCAGGTCTTCACCAACCTCCTGCGCAACGCGGTCGAGGCCACCAGCGAAGGTGGGACCATCCAGCATCTCTACCCGAACCAACTCACCAGGGACGGCGGTGGCGGCGTACTCATCAAAATCGTCGATGACGGGGTTGGCATTCCTGACAATTTCCGCTCGAAATTGTTCAGCGCCTTCGTTACCAGCAAGGGCGAGAACGGCACTGGCTTAGGATTGTGGGTGAGCCGCAGCATCGTGCAGCGCCATGGCGGCATAATCGCCATCACTGGCAATGAAGATGGAAAACCGGGCGCAACTGTGTCGATCTTCTTGCCCTCGAAGATCGGACTGCCTGGCGGAGCGAGCGAGGCGGCGCTTGCGGCAGGGTAATGGCTAGCAGGAATCGCTCTTTCTTACACTTTCCACATCACAACGTCGTTAGGCTCGTATTCCCGGAAATCCGCAGGGATCCCGTGGCGCATGTTTTTCTCGTACGCCAGCTCGACCTGCAACACCCAGAGTAAGGGAAGCATAAGGAGCGCAAGCAGCAGCCACAGCCATCGCTTTTCGATCCGGAGTCGCAACATCTGAGACTGCTCCCTAAGGCTACTTCAGATACTTCGCCAGAAAGCTGGTCGTAAGTTCCCAAGCCTGCTTGGCATCGTCCGCCCGGTAGCCTTGCTGGTTGTTTGGATTCTCAAAAGCGTGCCCGGCGTCAGGAAATATTTTGATCTCCACCGGCTTGCCTAATGCCTTCAGGTCAGCCTCGAACTTCTTGACAGCGTCAACCGGGATTCCGCGGTCCTGCCCGCCGAAGATGCCGAGAATGGCAGCGTTGATCTTTTGCAGCGTCGCCTTGTCGGAGGCGAGGTGCCCGTAATTTATAACCGCAGCCTTCAACTTCGGATCGGCAATAGCGAGATCGAGCGCATACCCGCCGCCCATGCACCATCCGATAGCGCCGACCTTGGCGGGATTAACGTTCTTCTGCGAGCTGAGAAACGAACTTGCAGCCAGCAAGTCCCGGTTGGCGCGATCATTCGGCACGCCGCGCATGAGTTCGTGCGCTTCGTCGGACGTAGCCGCGACTTTGCCGCGATAAAGATCGATGGCGAGCGTGACATAACCTTGGTCCGCCAGCTTCGAAGCCTGTTCCTTCACCCAGTCGTTCAGTCCCCAATACTCGTGAATCACGACCAGCGCGGGAAACGGTCCCTTGCCCTGCGGCGTATAGAGGATGCCGTTGACCGTTTCATCACCGCTCTTGTAGGTGACCGGCTTACCATCGGCGGCGAAGGCGGAGATTGTGATGGCTACGAGGAGAGCACAAAGCAGAGTGTGTTTCATGGAGGCTCCTAATCTTAGCTGCGAGCTGCGAGCACCGAGCGGTCGGCAGTCAAAAGTTGCTAATTGCTCGGAGCTAGCTGCTCGTTGCGACCAATCCCTCCAGCAACTGCTTGCCGACGCGTTGCAACTCGCCAAATTGCTTTTGATACTCAACGAAAAGCCGGTTGTATTCCAGCGAATGATCGACATCGAGATGCGCGCGCAACATCATGTCGCGCAGCTTGACCGGATTGGGCAACACGGCCTCTTCGTTCAACTCTTCCAACGCCGTTACAGGGTCATAGTGATACATGGCGATCGTCCCTCGGTAGGGCGCATCGTATCACCATTTCTGCTCTGCTGCGAGGCCACACGTGGCGGAAGCACTGCGCTTCAGCGGTCGTGAACTGAGGCTATCTTTGAGGCTGGGAGGCCGCCCTTAGCCATGGCGGAATCGTGTTGATCATCGATTTGCTACGCGCAAGCATGGCTCTTGCATCGCAATTCGTATTCAGCGTTTTTCCGACAGCTGACCCTGGGGCGCCTCTGCGGAGCAGACCTCCGAACTCATCCCCGCTTGCGGCTCACCGATGCGGTAGTCACGATAATCGATCTTCAGCGTGGCGGTGCCCCCGAACCGCACCTTCGTAATGCTGGTATTGTGCGCCGGCAGCCAGAAACTCCCAACCTTCTTGTATACGTGCTCAATTTCAGTGTCGCTAATCCAGATCGAGATGTTCTTTGCCGGCCGGGCCTCGACCCGGGAAACCGCGAATTCCTTGGCGTCCACCCATATTTTTCCGGTGTAAAGATATTTGCTCTTGAAGCGCGGCGTTACCGCAAGCACGTACTGCGGTTGCCCGGCGATGGTGTCGCTCCCCACCAGTTGGAAGTCATAGTTGGTGGGCGTGAGATCGGTGCGCCCAAGGTTGGCCTGGTTCAGCGCCTCTTTCTCGTTTTGCAGCAGTTCGCGCAGTACGTGATCAAGCAGTAGCTTCGACCCCTGCTCTTTCACCACCCGAAACTGCTTTTGCGCCGGAGCATCGTAGGCCATGTCAACCACCATTGCGGCGGACCTGTCCGAAGGGAACCCGACGTACACGACCGAGTACAGCCGGCAGCCTTGGTAGTGCGTCAAGAGAGCAGCGCGCTTTTGGTTGTGCTGGACCAGCTGGCTCACCACCTGGTCGGTAGTGAGTGGACTCGCTGCTTGCGCGTGAGCTATCGGCGGCAAAGCAAGCAGTGCGAAAAAGAGTACGATGACGGTTTCAATCCGCGGTTGTGCTCGCCGGCCCGCGATCAGGTTCCAAAGCCAAACCGGTCCAGCTACAAGAAATTGCACAAGCAATCCCGGAATACGAATCAGGTCCCGCCACAGCGGCTGGCTTCCTTCTCCTACCACCATCGCACCTCGCCGCATGATGAACAGGTTGAACAGCGTTGATACCACCGAGAGCCCCGTGGCAAAGCCGACCGCAGGACGAACATTGTGCATGCCGGTCCAGACGTGTGCAAAGTAGTCGGCTCCGTACAGCGCACCTGGAATCGCCAGCGCCACGATGCTGGCAGCGAGCCACTCCGGTTCCGCAAAACGCATCGCTTGTGTAAACGCGGCGTAGATACCGGCAGTTGCGCAAGTGAACAAAATTTCGACCATCACCGCGACCGACATCTCCACCCGCCCGCGCGTCATGGTTGCGACCAGAAAGATGGTTCCGCGATTGAACGCGCCGAACAGCGCCGACTTCCAGTTCCATCGCTGAATGAAGTAGTAAAACGGGTTACTCAGGACCTGGAGCAGAGCTTTGCCGACAGTAGTGCGCGGGCTTCCGTTACCGGCGTCGGCATTAGGAGTCATGTGTTTGCAGTATATCGACGTTTACTTCAGAGACTTTGTTAAATCATAGCTAAGCCAACAACCCTGAACCCGTTCTCAGTGCTCACACAGTTTTGCAACATTGGCATCCGCGACTTTGCGCTCTCGAATCTGTAACCTGAGCGTCTTGTGGTTGAACTATACTTGGCCCAACCAGATGGCAAGCAAAAGCTTCGCCAACATCCAGGGACTCTGACGATGACAGCTACCATTCGTCGCGCGGCGAAACGCTGGAACCGCCTCTATCGCGAAACCCGCATGGTCGCCCTCGCGCTGCGTTCGCAAGGGCATCCCGTCCTGGCTCACATGGTGGTGACCCGCCGCTGCAACCTGGCCTGCACCTATTGCAACGAGTTCGACGACTTCTCCAAGCCGGTGCCCACCGAGCAACTTTTCAAGCGCATCGATAAACTCGCCGCGCTCGGCACGACGGTCATTACCATGACTGGAGGCGAGCCCCTGCTTCATCCCGATCTCGACCGGGTGATCGCGCGCATTCGCCGCCACGGCATCATTGCCATCCTGGTGACAAACGGGTACCTGCTCAACGTCGAGCGCATCCAGCGGCTGAATGCGGCCGGCGTCGATCACATGCAGATCAGCGTCGACAACGTGAAGCCCGACGATGTATCGAAGAAGAGCTTGAAGGTGCTTGACAAGCGCCTGCAGTGGCTGGCCGAGCACGCCGAATTTCGTGTCAGCATCCACTCCGTGCTGGGAGCTTGCACCGAACGTCCGGAAGAAGCCTTCACCATCGCCAAGCGCGCGACCGAGTTGGGACTGGTCAGCACCGCGGGCATCGTTCACGACTCGGCTGGGCAACTCAAGCCGCTGAACCCGCAACAACGTGACGTTCTTACCCGCATCGACGCGCTGTCGAAGGGCAGGGGATTCTCTGCGGCCTGGCACAATCCCTGGCGCGAGAACCTGATCCGCGGCTTGCCCAACGAGTGGCACTGCGGAGCCGGCGGCCGCCACCTCTACATCTGCGAAGACGGACTGGTGCACTACTGCATGGCCCAGCGCGGATACCCGGCGATTCCGCTGGAGGCCTACACCCGCGAAGACATCGAACGCGAGCGGAAAGCGAAGAAAGATTGCGCGCCCTACTGCACCATCTTCTGTATTCAGCGCGTGGCGTTGATTGATCGCGTGCGCGAAAATCCGCGACAGGCCTTGGAGGAATTCTTCCCCACGCGAGATGCCGACGGCAATCAACGGAAGCTGCCCGTCCCGATCCGCGTGCTCAGCTCGCTGCTGGCGCCGTCGAAGGGCAAGAAGGAGAACCTGGCGCAAAAAACGGCATTGAAGATTCTGAAGATCGACTGAGTTCAGCCCTCGCGCTCGACTTCAAAAGAATGGTCCGGAGATTCCGTGCAGACTGGCGGCTGGTCTTATTCGGAAAATAGGCTTTCGAGGTCGCGTGCTCCATGAACGACTCGCAGGATCAGCACAGCGCCCTTCTCGAATTGATAAAAGACAAGGTGCCTCGGGAATCCCGCAATAAGAACCCTTCGTATCCCCCGTAGTTGGGTCGCCCTGAAGCGGCAGGGCGTGCCAGAGTTCGGCGCCTTATGAATGCGCAACAAGGTCGAGGTCACTGCCCTCTGCCATCGTTTTGCCAATCCTTCGCCGGATTCAAGTTCATACCAATCGGCTTGCTCCAGAATGTCGCTGATTGCCAACGTGCTGAGCTCGACAGTCGGAGCTTTCACGCTTGGCGTGTCCTCTCGCGTAGAGCGGCGAGCAAACCCTTTTTTCGGATCTCACTCAGCGGTAATTTGATCTTTGGAGCTTTCCTCGCGGTCAGAAGCTTCTGCTCGAGATCGGCCAGGCGCCGTTCCTTATCTTGCCGGATCAGTGCCCTGATGTATTCGCTGGGCGTGCTCCAGTCGCCAGAAGCGACCTGACCCTCGACGTAGTCTTTCAACGCTTCAGGAAGGGAAATATTCAGGGATGTCATTGCCATGCCTTCATTATATGGCAATTTATGTCAATCAGCAGCTATAACTCGATCGTTCTCGTCGCGTAACGTGCTACGCGCTCTGCCTACTTAACTCTCGCGCTGCACGTCTGCGTGTCTGCCGCCGCAGCGTCCACTTCGAGATGTCGAGCGCTCCGCAGATTTGCTTTTCCGACACCTGCTTGCGGCTGTACTCGGAAATCCGCTGCTGCAACTCCCGCTCCCTGACAAATACGTCGCGATATAAGCCTTCCAACTGCCGCGTCGCCGCGGCCCAGCTCCATTTTTCAACATCGAGGCGAGCTTCGCGTTCTATGTGCTCGCGGTGCGTGTCATCGGTAATCAGCTTTCGCACCGCGGCGATTGCTGTCTCCAGATCGTCGTGCTTGAAGAGGTGCCCAGTCACGCCGTCGCGCACAATGTCGGGAATGCCTCCTTCATTAGCAGCTACCACCGCGCAGCCCGCAGCCATCGCTTCCAGCACCACCAGCCCCAGCGTCTCGGTACGCGAAGCCATAAAGAAGACGTCGGCCGAGGCATACGCTGCGGCCAGATCGTTGCCTTTGAAAAATCCCGGGAAGTACGTCGGCGTCCCTGCGAAATATTCTTTCAGCTTGTCGCGATGCGGACCATCGCCGATCAATGCCAATCGCAATCCGGGAATCGCTTGCAGCACCGGCCGGCAAGCCTCGATGTTTTTTTCCGCCGAGAGCCGCCCAATATAGACCATCAACCTGTCGTGGGGATGACCTTGCGTGAGTCGCTCCCGCATTTCGCGCGACGCTTTGTCGGGGCTGAACATCTCGGTATCCACGCCCTTCTGCCAAAGTTCTACGCGTTTTAATCCCTGCCGTCGCAGCAGATCAACCATCGCCTGCGAGGTAGCAAGCGCCAGGTCCGACAGGTTGTAGGCTGAGCGGGTGCCCTTCCAGAAAAGCGGTTCCAACTTCCCAAATCCGTAGTAGTGCAGATACTTGTCCAACTGCGCGTGATACGAGACCACCAGCGGCACAGCCTGACGCTTGCTGTAGTGAAATGCCGACGAGCCCAGCACCACGGGATGAATGCCGTGAATCAGGTCTGGCCTGAAATCGTCCAGCGCCTTTCCGATCGACGGACGCGGGACAGCTACCTTGATGTCGGGATAAAGCGGAAACGAAAATCCGCGGACCCCGTGCACCCGCGCGCCTTCGTATTCGGTGAGTCCGCCGTCGGGAGCGACCACCAGCACCTCGTGGCCCAACCGCACCAGGTGCTTAACCGTCTGGCACAGGCGGGTGACGACTCCATCGATCTTGGGCAGAAATGTCTCGCTGAAAAACGCGATCCGCAAAGGACGGTCGAAACTGACGGAGACAGTGGCGTTCTGCTTCAAGCGTCAACTCGATTACTTACTGCCGAAAGTGTAGCGCAGAGTGGGTAGAGCTGGCCTTCAGGTCAGCGTCTATGCCGGTGAAAACACCTGTGGGCTTTAGCCCCTGAGGCATTTGAAGGACTTCTTTGGCACCTGTTTGCGCGTGCGATCAGCTTCCTCTTTCTTTTTGTGTGTCATCCCGCAACCGTCTCAGCCGTTGAGGGACCTGCAGTTTGCTCGCACAGCAAGAACGACGCTCGTCAGGCAAGGAGCAGGCCCGCCACACCGCCGCGGCTTCTGCCGATCTATTCCCCATTCAAGCTTGTTGCCAGGCTAGCGAAATCCGGCCGCAATTGGCGAGTGTGCCGGTCGTACTCCCCACGGCACCTGAATAGCTTTCGCAAGATCGAACGCATAGGATCACACGCCATAAACAGCACGGTCCACACCAGTGGAGGCAACCATACTGGTGTTCCCTTTCCACCGTCGAGATAGAACGAGACGGGATGCCAGCTATACCCCTCGACCTCGGCCCAAATACGATCCGTGAAGCGGCGCCGTCCATAAGGGTGGTGGGGGTAGCGCCGCAACACATCGCGCGCCGTCGCCAGCTCGCGGAAACTCAACGGCTCTTCGTACGCCGGCAGCAGCAGCACGGTCAGCGGACGCCCATTGCGAACATCGTCAACGAACTCGCCCCACGTTGCCGCCCCGCTCAGGTTCAGCATGGTGTTCGGCGCGCAGCCGTGGCGGTCGCCACCCGAGATAATCGGCAGGCTCCACTCTTCAGCCAACGGACGAACCTTCTCGTTCTCGTTCCAGGGGCGCATGCCATTGATTTCGATCGCATGGATCCACGGCCGGCACAGCTCCAGAAACTCCTGCAGCGTGCTCCAGTGCCGCGTGGCCCCTACTTTCACAAAGTTGCAGCAGGGATGATTGAGGATGATCAGCGTGTCGGGATCACTGTCGAGCGCGGCAAACAGATCGCACAACCGCTCTTCCTGCGGCTCGGTGGTGAAGCGTGCCAACTCGTCCATAATCTCGACTGCGCGAGCTGGATTGAGATGGTGCACGCCGACATGAAAGCAATTTCCCCGAAACGGAATGCTCCACTCCACCGAGATCGGAATCACTTTGCCGTCAGCCTTTGCCTGCAATTGCAGCGGCCCGGCGATAGTGTCATGGTCGGTGATGGAGACGAAGGCTTGCAGTCCCAGCTTGTCCTCGATCTGCCGCGTCTCCGATTCCAGCACCATTTCGGGTGACATGGGAGGCGTCCAGTAGGCGCGGCTGAAGTCGATCCTCTTGCCCGCGTGCTCCGACTGATACTTCAGCATCTCCTTGTGGAATAACGGTCCCACGATGGGGATGCTGTGGTAGTCGATGTACTGCGGCAGGAACGCCAGATTCTCTTTGGAGTGCTGGGTGTGGCTATGCAGCGAAAACGCCGTGCGAAATCCCGGTAGAGGCCGGAGCTCGCCTGTCTGTCGGTGAATCTTCGTCTGGTTCAAGTCAGCACCGTTGTAACTTCGTCGGAGTTGGCCTTGCACCGTGAGCCAGACAGCGCTCTCCGCGTGCCTTCTGGAAGCTACACCTCACCCACTACGGCCCTTGCAATGGAAACATTGTGCCGTTGCATCGGTATATCCAAAATCAAACGGCGATGAATATTTGGAAACTATGCACTTGTGTTTCGGGGTTCACGTAAGAGGCTTCGTGGTTTCTGACATAGCGTGGCAGTATTTGAACTCCGGGCTCAGTGAATCATTAACTCAGCGGAAGTGCCGCTGGCGGAATCTGGTGCGATCCATACCGTGACCTGTGCTGGCTCGACTACATTTTTTATGTCGATATTCCAGAACCTGAGTTCATCGCGGCCCAGCGTGAATTCGACGCGCTGAGATTTGCCGGACTCGAGAGTGATGCGGCGAAAGCCTTTCAACTCACGAACCGGCCGCGCCACGCTTGTCCCACGTTGTCGGATATAGAGCTGCACGATTTCGTCGGCTGGCCTGGTTCCTGTATTTTTTATTTCTGCGGAAACGCGAATCGACAGCGAGCCCGCATTCAAAGCTGCTGCGGACGCGGTGCTTACGCTAATCGTTGTCGGCGAGTATTCGAATGTGGTGTACGACAATCCGAATCCAAAGGGAAACAACGCCGAGTTTGGCTCATCGACATAGCGCGAGACGTACTTCTCCTCGTTGCTGGTCGGAGCGTGCGTCAAATCGATCTTGCCGGCTGGACGTCCGGTGTTAAGAGCGTTGTAGTAGAGCGGCTCCTGTCCTACTGCGCGTGGGAAACTGGTGGTCAGCTTGCCGCTCGGCGAAACCTCGCCGAACAACGTGCGCACCAGGGCGGGCCCAGCTTCGACGCCGGGGAACCATGCTTCCATGATGGCCGCAACGTTTTGCGCCGCCCAGTTAAGCACCAGCGGGCGGCCGCTGAAGACCAGCAACACGATCGGCTTCCCCGTTGCCGCCACTGCTTCGAGCAACTGCTGTTGGCGCCCGGGCAGGTCGAGATGCGCGCGCGATGCCGCTTCGCCGGTCATCCAGGTTGCGTCTTCTCCCAGCGCCATGACGACGACGTCGGCTTGCTTCGCGGCGTTCACCGCTTCGGCGAATCCGGCCTCCGAGTTGCCCAACAGATCAGTTCCCCTCGCGTAAAGCACACGACCGCCGCTCGATGGCAATCGAGCATCGAGTGCGGCCCGCAAGGTTGTCACGTCCTTCGCTGTGCTCTTGCCGCCCCACGAGCCGACCATCTGTCCGCCATCATCGGCCAGCGGTCCAATAAGTGCGATGGTTTTCGCGCTCGCGTTCAGCGGCAACAGCGGTTTGCCATTCACAGGTGCATTCTTCAGCAGCACAAACGACTGCTCCGCTGCTGTTCGCGCGAGTTCAAGACTCGCTGGCGGAATCGGCTTCGCATCATCGTCGTTCTCTTGTGTGTACGGATGCTCGAACAACCCAAGCGCAAACTTCACACGAAGAATGCGGCGCACAGCCTCGTCCAGCACCGATTGCGGCACCGCGCCCGAGCGCACCAATGCTGGCAGCTCTGTCCGATAGAGATTGCTCTCCATGTCCATATCAACCCCGGCAATCGCGGCTTTGCGAGCGGCGGTTGCCCCATCGAGTGCCACGCCCTGCGGAATAAGCTCGGCCACCGCACCGTAATCGCTGACCACCAGTCCACGAAACTTCCATTCATCGCGTAGGACGGTTTTCAAAGTGAACGCATTTTCAGTGGACGGAACTTCGTTCAGCGCCTGGAACGCGCTCATGAACGTCGCTGCTCCGGCCTTCGCCGCTGCTTCGAATGGAGGCAGATACACCTGGCGCAGCAGCCGGTCAGGAATCTCCGCTGTGTTGTAGTCGCGTCCGCCCTCCACTGCGCCGTATCCCGCGAAATGTTTCGCACAGGCGGCGATTGAATCGGGGTTGCTCAGATTCGCGCCTTGATAACCGCGCACGTAAGCTGCGGCGATCGCCGATCCGAGGTACGGATCTTCGCCGGCGCCTTCAGCGATGCGGCCCCAACGCGCATCGCGCGCAATATCGACCATGGGCGAAAATGTCCAGCGAATTCCCGCGCGAGTTCCCTCCTGTGCTGCGACACGGGCGACGCGCTCGATCAACTCCGGATTCCACGAAGCCGCCAGTCCCAGCGGAATCGGAAACGCGGTGCGATATCCGTGAATAATGTCGAGTCCGAAAATGAGCGGGATGTGCAGGCGCGATTGCTCAACCGCGATCCGCTGCATCGCATTGGTCTGCGCCGCGCCGGTCATATTCAGGATGGAACCGACCTGCCCGTTGGCCACCATCTGCTTGTAGTCGCTGCGGCCGGTGCCCGGGCCAGTGGGCGTTCCGATGGAAAACTGCGTCATCTGCCCGGCTTTCTCCTCCAGCGTCATCTGCTGAAGCAATTGCTCGATGCGGGACTCGACTTTGGGGTCGTTTGACCATGAAATCGCGGTTTGCGCGGCACTAAATTGAGTAAGAACCATGACTCCAAGGAATGCATTTCCGATAATCCATAACTTTAAGTCATGGAAGATATCACTCAGAAAAGGGTGTTTTCGTAGCACTTAGCGACAGATTCGCGCGTTTGCTTGCGGGTTGCTGGCCTGTTTCGAATCTCCTAGGCCGGATTTGGGCATCCGGGCTCCTGGTGCGGCAGCGCATTCCGGCGCATCCATAAGCTGCTGCTTAATTCATAGTGAGGACGAAATGAAAATCGCATTTCTGGGACTCGGCAACATGGGAATTCACATGGCGCGGCATCTGGCGAAGGCCGGCCACGAATTGACGGTGTGGAACCGCACCGCGTCGAAGGCGAAGGAAGTTGTGTCGCATGGCGCAAAAGCTGCGTCGTCGCCGAGGGAGGCCGCACGCAACGCTGAGATCGCTATTACTATGCTCGCCGACGATCGCGCCGTGGAATCGACTGCCTTCGGTCCCGAAGGATTTATTGACGCGCTGCCGAAAGGCGCAGTCCATATCTCGTCGAGCACTATCAGCGTTGCCTTATCGCAGCGGCTGGCGAACGAACATGCTCAACGCGGGCAGGAGTACATTGCGGCGCCCGTATTCGGCAGGCCCGAAGCGGCCGAGGCTGGAAAACTTTTCGTGGTTGCCGCGGGAAAGGCCGAAGTTATCGAGCGCTGCCGGCCAGTGCTGGAGACGATCGGCCAACGATTATTTGTGATGGGCGACAAGCCGGAAATGGCGAATGTCGTGAAGCTTAGCGGCAATTTCATGATCAGCACCATCGTGGAGGGACTTGGTGAAGCGATTGCGCTGACGCGCAAGTACGGTATCGATCCGCACGAGTATGTCGATTTCCTGACCGGCTCTCTGTTCTCGGCGCCCATCTTCAAAACCTACGGCAGCATCATTGCCGATGAGCGCTATTCGCCGGCGGGATTCAAACTGCGGCTTGGATTGAAAGACGCGCGGCTGGCGCTGGCGGCGGCGGAATCGGTAGATATGCCGCTTCCGTTGGCCAGCGTGATTCGCGACCACATGCTGACTGCAATTGCCCGCGGGATGGAAGATCTGGACTGGAGCGCGACAGCGAAGCTGGCAGCGGAGAACGCAGGCCTGAAGTAGTTTCCTTCAACGTCGTAGTATTATCCGGGCATGGTTCAGGACTCATCGCGGCAGCGGCTTGCGTTGCTCACCTACGGACGGCTGATGCGCGCGGCCAACAGCCTGCGCACCTCGGCGTCGCGCCAACTCGAACCCACCGGCCTTACCCTGAGCCAGTTCGCCGTACTCGAAGCGCTCTACCACCTGGGACCGCTGTCGCTGTCTGAGGTGGCGAAGAAAATCCTAACCACCGGCGGCAATCTAACCATGGTTGCGGGCAATCTGGAGAAACAAGGGCTGGTGAGCCGCAAGTGCAGTTCGGAGGATGCGCGGGTCTACATCCTGTCGCTGACGCCCAAGGGCAAGAAGCTGATTGCTGAATTATTTCCTTCTCATGCCGAGGCAATCACACAGTCGCTCGCAATGCTTTCGCCGAAGGAGCAAAAGAAGCTCAGCGAGCTGTGCCGGAAGATAGTCGAAATCAACGAATAGTAGTGGACTGAAAAGAAGCGACGGCTCATTGCGGCGGAGGACCGATGTCGCGCCCAAAGCTTTCCAGCACAACCTGGGTGTCAACCTTCAGCCCGGCGAGCTTTTCGATTTGTTGCACCACCCAGCGGGCTTCACCGCGGTTGGTTATACCGTCGACCAGCGTGACAGCGCTGCCACTCCTGGTTTTCACGCGAATAAGGTAGAAGGCTTTCGAATTCTGCGCTGATGTCGCAGCCTGAAGCGATGCAATGTCGCTGAATGAAATCTCGCGGGCAGTTCCGCTGCCCAGGATCCCTCGCTGCGAAATCAATTTGCCGCCGCCGACCACAATGCGAGCGGTGCCAAACAATCCTTGCGCGCATCCATAGAGCAGCAACAGATCAAGGAGCCCGAAAATCCACGCAAGAAACCAGGGGGCCCTGGAATGGAAAAGCGTGTACACAATAACTGACCACACCGCCGTAAATAGCAGCAGCATGATGGTCTGCGCCGGGTTGCGAAAGGCTGGGAAGTAGAACTCGGTCGCACCGTCCAGAGTCGTCGAGACGACTACTTTCGGATGTACCGGCGCTGGCACCGGCAAATCCTGCGCGTCCGAAAGGGGCGACTCCGCCGCGAAGGCCGGCCGAAATTCCGGCGATCGATCGAATTCTCTCCGCGCTTGCGCCTGCCCAGGCTGCCGCCGCTTCTGCGCGGAACACCGGAACCTCGAAGTCGTCGGAGTAGTCCACGCCCGGTACATCGGCTTTCGCATGAAGCACCCAGAGCACCTGATCTTCGGGCACATCGTGGTTGGTCACATAAACGTTTTCCGGAATATTGAACTCAACCGGAATCGAGGTGCCCAGCGAACTGACCATCAAGAACTGCTGCGGCACATTATTTTCCTGCTGCCACAGCGGCACCTCGCTTACGCTTTTCTGCTTGCCGGAACCGGTGACGATGCGGCGAATGCAGGAAAGCCGCAAGTCGATGCCTTGTTCAGCTTGGGTGTCAGATGCAAATGAATCTGGCCGCTGAGTCGCCTGCCCGGAGAAAACGGTGACGAGGCGAATTCAAAATATGTGTTGCCGTAACGCGTGCGCCGCAGAGTGGCGCGCAGCGCTCCTGCGAACAGGGCTGCCGGTAGCAGGCACATCCCAACTATCCAAAACGCTTTGGGATCGGCGCTGCGCAGCAGAGGCGGCAGATTGGTCGCCGCGATAGGCACACAAATCATGCTGAGCAGGATGGCGCCGACCCACCAGCCATAGACGGTATTGCGGTTCCGGCTGATGGCGCGGCCTGCGGCCCAGTCTTCACGCCACAACCAGGGACAGCCCGGATTCGCTTGCTTAACGTCAGCGTCATGCTTCAGGCGCACGTATCCGTATACCGCGCCAAACATGATCCCGGCGCCGATGATGGCGAAGACTGAAGCGAAAATCGTTGCGGCTATGGGAGCTGAGTTGTTGTGTACAGAGGGAGCTGAAGTGAAGAAGGCGAAGCTGGCATATGCGCCAAACGCAAAGAACGGCAGCCCGAACAGGAACAGGATTATCGAGCCGGCCTTGGAGGGTTGCGCCAAAGCTGGATTATAGGAGCGAGGAAATCAGCAGGCCACAAAAAGCATCACGCCCAGGCAAGACGCCAATCGTCAGGGCAGGTCGTGGGCGTAGTATCGCACCTCGTTCTTTTCCCATGCCGCAGGGTGGCCGGCGAAACCTATGCGGAGGCTGGTGCTGCGATAGTTGGTCGAACCGGCCTGAATGACTTCCGGGCCTTCACTCAGAATCTGTTCCTTGGTTTTGCCGCTGGGACGAACGATAGCAATGTGGCCGGGCTTCTCGGCGTTGTGGCTCATGTACGTCGCAACTACAAGGTAGCCACGATTCGCCTTGCGCTGCGCCTCGTACCCATTTTCTATCGCGGTCCAGCCGAATTCCGCGCCCTTGTCACGCAGCCACTCGTATTGCGCGTTGGCCAGCAGCACCTGGTTGTGTTCAGGCGGGCGAAGAATGTAGACGCCCAGCTGTTTCGCAGCCGAGGCGACAAAGGCGCTGCAATGCGTGTGCCTGCCTTCAGTATTCTCGGGTCTGCCGTCCGGTATTCCCGTTTGCCAGTTCACGTGTACGCCCGCCGGCCAGTGGTTCTCCACGTCGAGGGTGTCGAGGAACGCAGCTAATTTGTGGCCGTCTTCAAAGGTGCCGCTCGCAGCACTCGTCACGACGGCCAGAGAAACGGCGAACACTGCTATCAACAGAGGCCAGATCCGCTTCCTCATGAGAAGCCTCCATCCGCAAAGACGCACGGCGCAATACCGCTTGTGGCTTGAAATCAGGCGCTATGGTACACGATCGCGGAGAGGACGGGCAGCGCGAGACTCGCGCGAGGCTGGATTAATTGCGCCTTCTACCATTGCACTCCGGGATAGAGGCTGGGGATGCGGTAGGCGCGGTAGAACTCGGCGCTTGAGGAGTTCATTTGCCATTCGAGCTTTGGCATTGCGCTGCTGTCGGTTTCCAGTACCCGCGACGGTCCTCCATCGGGATTGGTGAAGTCTATTTCGGTGTCGCCATTGGGCAGCCGCTCGATGTTTCCTCCCCACATTGAATACCATCCCGGCTGGTATTGCCACGAGACGCTGGCAGTCATCGCGTCCTCATCGAGATCCAAGACCAAGCCGCGGCTGTAACAGTCATTGTTGGGTTCGCAGGGCAGTCCCGAAGCGTCGGGCCGGGTGTTGCCGTTGTCGAATAGTGCGAGCGTGGTCTTGGTCCCCTGGCTCTGCAAAATGATGGGTGCGTGCTGGTCGTAGAACCACTGGGCCACGTCGTTCTGGGCCAGGCTGAAGTCCCCTTCCGGCCCCAGATGCCACAGGATGTCGCCGTTGCCGGCGCCGTTGGCGTAATTGATCTTGATGATCCAGCTCTGGTGCCGCATGGAGAGAAGCAAGTTGCCGTCGGGGGTATATACAAGGGCGTTGCTGTGGGTCCAATCGGGAAATTTGTAGGGGTGGCGATTCACATCGAGGTGATCGAAGGTATTCCATACCCATACCACGTTGTTGTTCGGATCCAAGTCGATGATTGCGTCGCCTACGACGTGGGTGGTGCCAGGATAACCCGGCAGATCCTGGTAATCCTTCTGCAAGTCAACCAGCAGGATCCAGTTGCCGTTGTCGAGCGAGAGCATATCGTGATGGAACTCGACCGCGTGGATGGAATAGCCGGCCGACTTGAGTGCGGAATTGACCTGATCGATGGTTTCTTCGCGAATGATCTTTCCTGACAAGTCCACTTCCCGCAGGTTCTGGTAATACTGCGCAATAAATTCGCCATTGGGCAGGAATTTCAGCGGAAAGGTCAAAGGCGGCATCTTGGGGTCGTAGTAATACCAAATCAACGAGCCATCGTTATCGAAGACGGCGGCTGTAGCCTGCGGGCCGGTAGAGGAGGTTACTTCGACTCCTTGGGCTGAGAACCCCGAGGTCTGGGTCACCGTCACCTGAGGAAATGTAGCGTTGGGCAGCGCTTTGGTCGTAAAGATGTGATCGGAATCGTACATGGTGGCGCCGGAGGCGAAGTCAATGCGCGCGCGCATGTGGTAGGCAGTGGCAGGACGCATTCCCGCGACGAGAATTGAAGCCTGGTTGCCGGCATTTACCGACTGGCTCGCCGTGCTGCGGCCATAAGCGGTAGTTGTGCCAAATTCGACCGTGACTTGTGCCGCGGTTGAGACAGTGACACCGTACTTTGCCACCAGCGGATGCTGCGTCGCCTGCAGGTTTGCGGAAAACGAAGGTTGCGGGTCGGAGGGTGATCCGCAGCCGGTGAGAAAAAGTATCCCGGCAGCAACGGCGAGCAACTGGCAACTATGGTGTGAGCGCATTCGAGATGGGACTTTCTGGCCAGAAATATCTGAAACCGGTATCTGTGCCGAAGCTTCTGATCTAAGCGACAACCCACGATGCACAACAAGACAGCCTGTTTGATTCAGAATTGCGGATTGTGAAGGTTCCATGAACTTCGCAACTGAGAAAGCGGGGATGGGAAGCAAACTAGTTGCAGGCTAGGGACTTAGCCTTTGAGCGTTCGATATGTCGTAAAAATAAATTCGAGTTTTTGTCAGCAAGGCAGGACGTGGTAGAGAGTGAATTCCTGCGTGGCGCTACTTGACGCCCATGCGATCCACGGAGATCGCTTGCGTCTTCGGTTCAGCGGTGGGGAATGCGGGTCGTTAAAAAGTCTAGTGCCCTGCTCAGAGGTCTAAAACAGCAGCGTACCCAGCATTCCGCTGCACTTCCCGCTGGGCTGTCATCACACGCCTGACCGGCTGAAAAGCAGGGTCTTTGTCCGCTCAGGGCTACGGCTCTATGGCGAATGGCGAAAAGCGGCCCTTAGATCACCACCGTCTCGTGGTACTCGCCGTAAACGTGGCGCATGGCGTCGGAGATTTCGCCGACGGTGGCATTGGCTTCGACGGCTTCGACGATTACCGGCATCAGGTTCGCCGTGCCGCGAGCAGCGTCTTCTACTGCCTTCACCACTGCCGCCCACTTCGCCGGGTCGCGTTTCGCGCGCAGGGCTTGCAGTCGCTCCACCTGCTTGCGCTCGAGGGATTCGTCGATGTGTTGCAATGGGACGGATTTCTCCTCGTCCAGGTGGAAGGAGTTCACGCCGACGACGATCGCCTCTTTGTGGTCGACCTTGCGCTGATATTCATATGCGGCGTTCTGGATTTCCTGCTGCACGAAGCCGCGCTCGATCGCTTTCAACATTCCGCCCATGGCGTCGATCTTGTCGAGATAGACCCGCGCGTTGGTCTCGATCTGGTTGGTCAACGACTCGACATAGTACGAGCCGGCCAGCGGATCGATGGCTTGTGGCGCGCCGGATTCATACGCAATGATCTGCTGGGTGCGCAGGGCGATACGCGCCGACTGCTCGGTGGGCAGCGCCAGCGCTTCGTCGAAGGAGTTGGTGTGCAGCGACTGGGTTCCTCCCAGCACGGCGGCCATGGCCTGCAGAGCGGTGCGGACGATGTTGCACTCCGGCTGTTGCGCCGTCAGCGTAGAACCCGCGGTCTGGGTGTGGAAGCGCAGCATCTGCGACTTGGGATTTTTTGCTTTGAAGTGATCGCGCATGATGCGGGCCCACATGCGGCGGGCAGCGCGAAACTTCGCGACCTCTTCGAAGAAGTTGCTGTGGGCGTTGAAGAAGAACGAAAGGCGCGGAGCAAACTTGTCGATGTCGAGCCCGGCATCGATGGCGGCTTGCACGTAGGTCATGCCGTTGGCCAGGGTGAACGCGACCTCCTGCACGGCGGTCGATCCGGCTTCGCGCATGTGGTAGCCGGAGATGGAGATGGTGTTCCACTCGGGCACGTGCTGGTTAGTGTAGGCAAAAATGTCGGTGATGATGCGCATCGCCTGTGCCGGCGGATAGATGTAGGTGCCGCGGGCGATGTATTCCTTCAACACATCGTTCTGAATGGTGCCTGAGAGCTTGCGCACGTCGCGGCCGGTGCGCCGCGCAGCCACGATGTAGAGCGCCAGCAGAATCGACGCTGTGGCGTTGATGGTCATCGAGGTGGAGATTTTCTCAAGGTCGATTCCGTCGAACAGCCGCATCATGTCTTCGATGGAATCGATCGCCACGCCTACCTTGCCGACCTCGCCCATGGCCAGCGCGTTGTCGGAATCGAGGCCGATCTGGGTTGGCAGATCGAAGGCCACGCTCAGCCCGGTGGTTCCGTTACTTAGCAGGTACTTGTAGCGTCGGTTCGACTCTTCGGCGTCTCCCATTCCGGCGTACTGCCGCATGGTCCACAGGCGTCCGCGATACATTGTGGCCTGCACGCCGCGGGTGTAGGGAAACTGTCCGGGGTAGCTGAGATCGCGGTCGTAGTCCATGCCCTCAAGATCGACGGGCGTGTAGAGCGGATTGACGGTGATGTGCGACGAGGTTTCCTGGGCTTGTTCGGGCTTGGCTTTGGTGGACGATTTTGTCTCAGGCATTGGAGCCTTTCATTGCGGGTGGAGCATGCCCCACCAAATAACAGAGTATTATGGCGCGTTTTGTGGCGAGGGGGGTGTGAGGCAGGTCACACGTTAGAGGCGTGCGACTGTCGCGTTCCGATGCGGCTGAACAGGTATCCGACAAGGTATGCGAAACCTACTGCACAGAGCATTACGACGGACAGAAGACTGGGGTCACGGAGCAGCGAAATCGGGTCCCATCCAACACCTTGCCCCGCTACTCGAACTGGGAAGCTTCGACTCGTCCACCATGCCACGGCCACAAAGCCGAAGATTGCCCCGACGAACAATCCCAGCATTCCGCCAATCAGAAATCTCACGATTTTCATGATGATTCCGCTATTTTCGCGGCCGGCGCGAGCGCCAAAACGAATTGATTCCGAAATATAGAAACATCACCGTGAAGACGGCAGCGACGACCATCTTGCCCGGACCGGCCTGGCCGCGAGCGTAATGGCGATACTCGCGAAATCCGGCTGCTGCTCCAACTACCGCCAGGCTGAGAAACATGAAACCGGTGACTTCGAGCCATAGAACGCGGGCCACGCGGCCGGTGTGGCGCACGGTGACGTCGCCGGCACGGTAGAAGGCGCGCAACCAGCGATTCTCTCCGGTTTTCCGTCCGGCAACGCGCAGCAGGGCCCGGCTACGGGTACCAAAGTCACGTGTTGCCGCTGGATTTTTCTCGCTTTGCACGGGGATCTGCGTTATGCGTATTCTAGCAGTGGAAGGCAGAATCCCCGCTGTAGGGATAAGTGTGCAATCAAGGCACAACTTCCTCCGGGCTTGAGCATCGAAACAAGGGACTGCAGCCTCGGCAGTGGTAAGCGCCGAAGGAGGCGGGTTCAGGTGCAATGTGGACGCTAAACTCAAATACATGATGAAAGAACTGGGGGAGGCCATCAATCAGTCAATCTCCGATTCGGATGAGATTGCTGAGGTGATCTCACGCATTAAGGCCGGGGGTTATGACGTGTTTCTGGTTCTGGAAGCGACCATCGGCTTTAACCAGCGCGACATGGATGAAGAAGAGGAGCCTTCGCTGGTCAATCGCAAGTCACCACCCGATTTCGAACTTACCGGCCAGGATGCGAAGTTTCTGAAGTCTCTGCGCATCAGCGTGGACAACGACACATAAGTTTCGGCGACGGCAGCATTTACTTCCTGCGCTTGCCAGATCTCCCGGTTTGCGGAACCATTTCTGTCGCGGCATGATTCGGTCTACAATGTGCCGTTAAATCCTTAAGGCGTTAGCTCGGACTAATCAATGAGAGAAACTCTGGGAGTCCTGCTGGCCGGCGGCGCTGGAGAGCGCCTATATCCCCTCACCCGTGACCGTGCCAAACCTGCCGTAACTTTCGGCGGCAACTATCGCATCATCGACATTACGCTTTCCAATTGCGTGAACTCTGACCTGCGCAAGGTCTACATCCTCACGCAATACAAGGCGTTGTCACTCAACCGGCATATTCGTGAAGGCTGGGGCAGCCTCTATGGGCGCGAGCTTGGCGAGTTCATCGAGATTCTGCCGCCCATGAAGAGGGTGAGCGAGAACTGGTACATGGGCACGGCGGACGCCGTGTATCAGAACATTTATTCCATTGGGTCGGAGCAGCCGAAGTACGTGCTGATTCTGTCGGGCGATCACATCTACAAGATGAATTACGACCTGATGGCCCGCCAGCATAGCGATTCCGGCGCGGACGTGACCCTGGCTACGATCCTGATCGATCCTGCGGAAACCAGACATTTTGGAGTGGTCGAGATCGACCGCAGTGGACGTGTCGTCGGTTTTCAGGAAAAACCTGAGCAGACAGAACTGCGCTCCCCGTATAACCCCAGTATGGTGTCAGCGTCGATGGGTATTTACCTGTTCAACACCGACGTGCTGATTCCGGCGTTGCTGAAAGATGCCGAGGATGAGACCTCGCGCCACGACTTTGGGCACAACATTCTGCCGAAAATGGTGGATGAGTACAAGGTGTACTCGTTCAACTTCATTGACGAGAACAAGAAGGAAGCGCTGTATTGGCGGGATGTGGGGACGCTGGAAGCGTATTACGAAGCCAACCTGGACCTGGTTTCGGTGGCTCCGGTATTCAACCTGTATGACGCCGCGTGGCCGATTCGTACGCACCAGCGGCAGTATCCGCCGGCAAAATTTGTGTTCGACGACCCGGGACGTACCGGGCAGGCGCACGATTCGGTGGTCTCCGGAGGCTGCATTATCTCGGGCGGTTCGGTGAGCAAGTCGGTCCTGTCGCCGGATGTGCGGGTGAATTCTTACTGCGAAGTGGATTCCAGCATTCTGTTCTCGCACGTCAACGTCGGGCGACGCTGCAAGATCCGCCGCGCCATCATCGATCGCGATGTGGATATTCCGGAAGGCACGGTCATAGGATTCGATACCGAAGCCGACCGCCAGAAGTATCACGTCACCGAGAGCGGCATCACGGTGGTTACGCGCGATTACTCGTTGTTCGAGAACCCGGTTTCGATTGATTATTTCGATCCGGAATAACGGCAGCTAACCTACAATTCGCGCCTTCACCGTCACTGCGCCCACGCACCACAGCAGCGCGTCTTCCACATGATTGCGCAGTGATGCGTTGCTGAAGATGTCCTTCAGCCGTTTGCCTTCGGTTAAACGAGCGGTCAGCTCAGTGAGCAGCGCCTGGTAGCGCTCGGGCATGTGCAGGCGAGAGGCGCGAACCAGGTCGTCGAGGATCAGCAGGCAATCGAGCAGCGTGCCATGCGGGTCGGTATCCTGCGAGTTCACCAGGTATAGAGCCTCAGCCAAATCGCAGACCACTTCCAGGTGCGTGGGGGGCTCACCCAAGCCCGACATGGAGGCGTCCAGCTCGAGTGCCTTGGCTGCTGTCTTTGGGTCGGTGAAGAACAGGATGCTTCCATTGGCGGCGAGAGGACGCTCGTTGTCGCCGCCGACGGCAAGCAAGGTATAGAGCTGATATCCCTCATGGTACGGCGTCACACGCAGCGCAATGAGCGCCAGCTCTTCTTTGGTATGCGGCTTGGTGGCGTGCAGAATTGGCAGCTCTGACATGACGGGTAGATGGTACACGCTCGCGGCGAGTTCGTGTACTACAGTGGCTGCCAGTTAGGTTTCAGGTATCAGGTCTCAGGCGTCAGTAATGCTGAAGCTCCACGATGCTCGGTTCCTCGGCCGATCTTCCAGCCGATACCTGACACCCGAACAAAGCAAAGCCTCCGCCGTGGCGGAGGCTGAGTGAGATTCCGGTGAGTGACCGTTACTTGGTCGCGGCTTCGGCGGTCTTGGCCGCTTCGGCAGCTTTGGCTGCTTCGGCCTTGCCGGCGTCGCTCTTGGCGTACTTGCGGCGGAAGCGTTCCACGCGGCCGGCGGTGTCCATCAGCTTCTGCTTGCCGGTGAAGAAGGGGTGACAGGCCGAGCAGATTTCCACGCTGATGTCGCTCTTGTTGGTAGACCGGGTCATAAATTTGTTGCCGCATGCGCAGTGCACGCGTACTTCGTTGTAAGCCGGATGAGTGGCTGCTTTCATGATGCTCCCTAACTCGCTTGTTGCAAACCCTGATTCTATCGGAATTCAGGCCCTCTGGGCAACGCGCCCTCCGAAAGCACAAGCGCACCTACGGAAACGGTTTGATTCAGAAGAACAAAAAACGATTCAACCGAAGGCGTCCGCAGGCCGCATCGGCTTAACCGTACGTGAGGGTGGTGCTCTGCCCAACCTCAATGATGTATCCGTCAGGGTCGCGGATGTAGCAGCGTATCTCGCCGTACTTGGGTATCGGCTCGGTGATGAACTCGGCTCCCCGGCTTTTCCATAGTGCGTAGCACGCTTGAATGTCCGCTACCCGGAAATTCATAAAGCTGTTGATGTGATTCGGGTCAGGAACGCTGAGCGTTACCGTCGGCTTATCCGGAGTGGGGCCGCCTCCAACGTTCAGAATCATCCAGATGTTGGCGAGCAGAAGGTAGGCAGGCGCGTTGCCGTCGCCCAAGGTGAGAATGCGGGCGTCAAAGACTTTTTCGTAGTAACGAGCCGAACGCTCGATATCGGTGACGGTAAGAAAATATGCGATGCTCATCCCCTCGCGCGGGGGCATTTCATATGTCTTCTGGTCGATTTGAACGCTGTTCATGCACGGCTCCAATTCGACTGACTTTACGCTGCGAACCAGCCTTAGTCCCACCTTAATTATCGATAACAGGAAATTCGCGCTCGTTCCGGACACATCCGCCGCAAAAGACGACAGCAACATTGTCGGGGCGCGCAGCCGCTTCTCTCTTTTCCGAGGCTCTCGATTTTTTCGCGCCGGGGACATCACCCCGCCCCGCCCAGCAATCCCATCACTATCGCTAACAAACAAACCGCTCTGAAGCTACCACTCAATAACCGCAAGAAAACAATCGGGAGCCAACCTATGTATTCAACCCAACAAGGTCGCTGGGAACATGCTGGCGACACCCAAAATTCCAAGCAAGCCTGGCAGCGCTGGGGCGCCCTGGCTGGCGGAGGCGCACTCGCGGTCATGGGCCTGACCCGCCGTTCCGCAACCGGATGGGCGATGGCTGCCGCCGGAGGAGCGCTGGCTTACACCGGCCTGCGCAGCGGCAACGGGACACAGCAGTCGCAGCGCCGCCCTGAACTAGGCAGCAGCATTCTGGTGAATGCCTCTGCGCAAGAGGCTTTCCGCCAATGGCGCGACGTGGAGCAGGCGCCGCGCTACATGAATTTCATCGAGTCGGTAGAGAAGCTCGACGACCGCCGCTCAAGGTGGACCGCAACCGGTCCCATGGGAGTGAAACTTCAGTGGACGTCAGAGATTACGGACGAACGGCCGGGAGAGTTCATCGCCTGGCGCTCGCTACCAGGATCTGATCTCAACGTGCAGGGCCGGGTTGAATTCAGCCAGGCGCCCGGCAACCGTGGAACTGTCGTCACCTCGAGCATGCAGTATGGGCTCGCCAACCGCGCCCTGCGCAATGCCGCCTCGGGCTTCCTCGGCAGGCAGGCAAACTTTTTCATCCGGCAAGACATGCGGCGCTTCAAGGCGCTGTTGGAAACGGGAGAAATCCCGACCACCTATGGCCAGTCGCATGGCCCGCGCTCGACGGTGGGCATGGCGGCCAAGGCTGCCAATCCCAATCGCCCGATGCGGCGTCAGGCGCAGTCTGCCGGCAACGTAGAAGCATTCAGGAGGGTCTCATGAAGGCAGTTTGTTGGATGGGCAAAGAGAAGATGAGCGTTGAGAACGTTCCTGATCCGCAAATACTGAACCCACGCGACGCCATCGTCCGCATTACCCGCACCGCCATCTGTGGTTCAGACCTGCATCTGTACGGCGGTTTCATTCCGACCATGGAGCAGGGCGACATCGTCGGCCACGAATTCATGGGCGAAGTGGTCGAGGTTGGGTCGGGTATAAACCGCGAAAAACTGAAGGTCGGTGACCGGGTGGTCGTGCCTTTCACTATCGCCTGCGGTAAATGTTTCTTCTGCGAGCAGCAGCTGTGGTCGTGCTGCGACAACTCGAATCCGAACTACTGGGTGGCCGAGAAGCTGATGGGCTCGTCTCCGTCCGGTCTGTTCGGCTACTCCCACATGACAGGCGGCTACGCCGGCGGCCAGGCGCAGTACGCGCGCGTTCCTTTTGCCGATGTCGGACCGATGAAGGTACCCGACGGAATCCCGGATGACAAACTGCTGTTTCTGACTGACATTTTCCCCACCGGCTACATGGGCGCGGAGAACTGCAACATCAAGCCTGGCGATACGGTCGCGATCTGGGGAGCAGGTCCGGTGGCGCAGTTTGCGATTCGAAGCTGCTTCATGCTGGGAGCTGAGCGCGTGATTGCCATCGACCGTTTCGAATACCGCTTACAGATGGCGCGAGACGGAGGCGCCGAGACAATCAACTACGAGCAGGTGGACTCGGTGCTTGAAACCCTGAAGGACATGACAGCGGGCATTGGCCCTGACTCCGTGATGGACGCTGTGGGGATGGAAGCCCATTCCGATTCGGCCCTGTACTACGTCGACCGCGCCAAGCAGGCTCTCATGATCGAGACCGAAAGGCCCATTGCGTTGCGCGAGGCGATTCTGGCCTGCCGCAAGGGAGGCACCGTCTCAGTGCCGGGTGTTTATGGAGGATTCGCCGACACCGTTCCCATGGGAGCGTTCATGAACAAGGCGCTCACCATGAAGACCGGACAGACGCACATGATGCGCTATATGAAGCCGCTGCTCGATCGCATCCAGAACGATGAAATTGATCCCAGTTTCGTCATCAGCCATCGTGTGCCGATCGACAAGGCACCCGAGATGTACCAGGTGTTTCG
>CAWBUK010000003.1:425000-587993 GCA_963791965.1 uncultured Acidobacteriaceae bacterium
TCCGAATGGGGAAACCCTGTATGGCAAAACCATACAACGGCGTCATGAATACATAGTGACGTACGAGCGAACCTAGGGAAGTGAACCATCTCAGTACCTAGAGGAAAAGAAAACAACAGTGATTCCGAAAGTAGTGGCGAGCGAAATCGGAACAGCCCAAACCTGTCTCACCTTCGGGTGATACAGGGGTTGTAGGGTCCGCAACAGTAGAGTTACCAATCCAGTCGTTAGCCGAAGTTCCCTGGAAAGGGAAGCCATAGGGTGTGATAGCCACGTAGGCGAAAACGATCTGGACTCGAAGCGGATACCTGAGTAGGGCGGGGCACGTGAAACCCTGTCTGAATCTACGGAGACCATTCCGTAAGGCTAAATACTAGCTTCTGACCGATAGTGAACCAGTACCGTGAGGGAAAGGTGAAAAGAACCCCAGCGAGGGGAGTGAAATAGTACCTGAAACCGTGTGCCTACAAGCAGTGGGAGGGCTATGCCCGCAAGGGAATGCCTGACCGCGTGCCTATTGCATAATGAGCCGGCTAGTTATTCTTGTCAGCAAGGTTAAGCGTAAGCGAGCCGTAGCGAAAGCGAGTCCTAATAGGGCGTTCAGTTGGCAGGAATAGACGTGAAGCGGGATGATCTACCCTTGGCCAGGTTGAAAGTGGGGTAACACCCACTGGAGGACCGAACCGGTGTTTGTTGAAAAAAGCTCGGATGAGCTGAGGGTAGGGGTGAAAGGCTAATCAAATTCCGTGATAGCTCGTTCTCTCCGAAATAGCTTTAGGGCTAGCCTCGTATGATTTGCAGCGGTGGTAGAGATCTGAATGGACTAGGGGGCTTTCCAGCTTACTGAATCCAACCAAACTTCGAATGCCGTGGACAACTAGTACGGGAGTCAGACAGCGGGGGCTAAGCTTCGTTGTCGAGAGGGAAACAGCCCAGATCGCCTGCTAAGGTCCCCAAGTTTCAGCTAAGTGGGAAAGGATGTCGGAACGCCCAGACAGCCAGGAGGTTGGCTTAGAAGCAGCCATCCTTTAAAGAAAGCGTAATAGCTCACTGGTCAAGCGGTCCGGTGCCGATAATTCAACGGGGCTCAAGCTGAACACCGAAGCAGCGAATGCGCGCCGCAAGGCGTGCGTGGTAGGAGAGCATTCTCAGCAGCTTGAAGCGAGACCGAGAGGACTCGTCGACGGCTGAGAAGAGACCCTGCCGGCATAAGTAGCGATAACGGAGGTGAGAACCCTCCGCGCCGAAAGTCTAAGGTTTCCTGAGGAAGGTTAATCCGCTCAGGGTTAGTCGGTCCCTAAGGCGAGGCCGAAAGGCGTAGTCGATGGACATCCGGTTAATATTCCGGAACTCTCTTGAGTTCGTTATCACGATGGGGTGACGCAGAAGGATAAGTGCAGCCTGTTATGGCTATCAGGTTCGATGCGTGTAAGCCGGTTTTTCCAGGTAAATCCGGAGAGACATTAACGGTGAGACGCAAAGGAGTAGACCGTATGGTCGAAACGCACTGAGTTCACGCTGCCAAGAAAAACCTCTAAGGAGAATTCGAGGGAACCGTACCACAAACCGACACAGGTAGACGAGGAGAATATCCAAAGGCGCTCGAGAGAACGCTCGTTCAGGAACTCGGCAAATTAACCCCGTAACTTCGGGAGAAGGGGTGCCCCGGTAACGTGTCAAAAGCGTGAGGGGGCCGCAGTGAAACGCGCACGGCGACTGTTTAACAAAAACACAGGTCTCTGCAAAGTCGAAAACGACGTATAGGGGCTGACGCCTGCCCGGTGCCGGAAGGTTAAAGGGAGAGGTCAACCGCAAGGTGAAGCTTCGAACTGAAGCCCCGGTGAACGGCGGCCGTAACTATAACGGTCCTAAGGTAGCGAAATTCCTTGTCGGGTAAGTTCCGACCTGCACGAATGGCGTAACGATCGTGCGACTGTCTTAACGAGCGACTCGGCGAACTTGTAGTACCGGTGAAGATGCCGGTTTCCCGCATCTAGACGGAAAGACCCCGTGCACCTTTACTATACCTTCACTATGAACTATGGCATTTGCTGCGCAGGATAGGTGGGAGGCTTTGATCTCAGGCTCTTGGGCTTGGGGGAGCCAACGGTGAGATACCACCCTGCGAATTCTGTGGTTCTAACCTATTCCCGTAATCCGGGAAAGGGACATAGTGAGGCGGGTAGTTTGACTGGGGCGGTCGCCTCCTAAACTGTAACGGAGGCGCGCGAAGCTACACTCAGGCTGTTTGGAAATCAGCCGTCGAGTGCAAAGGCATAAGTGTGGTTGACTGCGAGTCCTACAAGACGAGCAGGTGCGAAAGCAGGCCTTAGTGATCCGGTGGTTCTGTATGGAAGGGCCATCGCTCAACGGATAAAAGGTACGCCGGGGATAACAGGCTGATCGCTGCCAAGAGTTCATATCGACGCAGCGGTTTGGCACCTCGATGTCGGCTCATCGCATCCTGGAGCTGTAGAAGGTTCCAAGGGTTAGGCTGTTCGCCTATTAAAGCGGTACGTGAGCTGGGTTCAGAACGTCGCGAGACAGTTCGGTCCCTATCTGATGTGGGCGTAGGAGATTTGAGAGGGCCTGTCCTTAGTACGAGAGGACCGGGATGGACGAACCTCTTGTGTTCCAGCTGTCATGCCAATGGCACGGCTGGGTAGCGAAGTTCGGTTGTGATAAACGCTGAATGCATATAAGCGTGAAGCACTCCTCAAGATGAGATCTCCCAACCCAAAAGGGTGAAGAAGGGCACACGAAGACTACGTGTTTGATAGGCTGGATGTAGAAGCGCAGCAATGCGTGTAGCTTACCAGTACTAATCGCCCGTTCGGCTTGACCATAAAATTTACTCGGCGCATAGCTATAACTCCTTGCAGAAATCGGCACGGAGAAAATAGCCCGGCGAACCTGCCGGATCGCGCCACTGGGCTTCAGAAGAATGTCGTCTCGAGAATGACCTCTTCTGAAGGCCCGACACTCGCTTTTAATTCATTTATCCCAATGCTGTTCAGTTGTGAGAAGTCTCCGCCCCATAGGGGCGAGCACTTAGCAATTGGCCTTTTGCAGTTGGCCAAAAGTTAAGCGCCGATAGCTAAAGGCTAAACGCCAAGTGCTAACGGCCAAGTGCTAGAGTTCTTTCAAGCTCGACGTAACAGGTTCTGCGTGCAACCCACGCCTGGAACCGAGCGGTCGCTACGGCGACCCACGTCAAAGACGCCGGTGATTTTACCGCGTGGGAAATACCCGTTCCCATACCGAACACGGAAGTCAAGCCACGCAGGGCCGATTGTACTGCACGCGAAAGTGTGTGGGAGAGTAGGTCGTCGCCGACATAAATAACGGCCATCTGGAGCAATTCAGATGGCCGTTTCCTTTTGTATGCGTCAATGATCTGTCATCGTGAGTGCAACGAAGTACCTGTTTTCATCTCCCTCGCCATAACGGCCCGGGATTTTGGCTGCCGGATCAGACGCCGCCATAACGCCTCGACATAAACAACGGCCATGAAGAGCACTTCAGATGGCATTTCTCATTGGCGCGAGTTCCCTTTCCAGACCACCCGTGTTAGAAAAGGAGTGCCGTGGATAAGACCATCACCGTATTCGCGAGCTTCGAGGAAATGAAGGCGGCGGAGCTGCGCGAGTGGCAGCAGCTGCCTGACTATGAGCGCCTGCGCATGGTGTCGGAGTTAACCGCGGCCCTCTACGGCGTGAAAGAGCCCGATCGCGATGGGACTGTCGGCGGCAGACTTCGCGGTAAAAGGCAAGTTTTTCCGGATGGGACGGGCGCCCTTTGCGGTGGACATTCTGCCGGGAACCGATGGAATTGATTTCGAGCAAGCTTGGACCAATAAAGTCGAAGCCACCATCGACGAGCAGACGGGGTTGAACGCCTTCGTCATTTCCCGGGATGACCTGATTACCAATAAGTTGTCAGCCGGCAGGCCGCAGGATGTCGCCGACGTTGCGGCGCTTCGGGTAGCCCCAAACAGGAAGGAATAGTCGACCGGGCTGATTGTACTGCCCGCGAAAGTGTGTGGGAGAGTAGGTCGTCGCCGTTTCCTTTTGGATAACAAGACCTCTCGCTGACCGCGATCACGTTGTCCCAACTTTGCAGTAGCATCAAGCGGCACGCTGACACGCGCTGAAGGGCTGGACATAGATGACGCTTTTACGTGAACGCCGTTGAGCCCCTCTTCCTAGGTCCGTCCATACTTTCGCTTGATGTTGCCGATGCACTTTCGCAGACCATCTTTCAGCTCTTGCTGGTTTTCCCATTCGATGGTTGGAATGTCTGCCACATCGAAGGCGCGGGCTGTTCCTCTGCGGGCGCATAGGATCACGTTCTTACCCTGCCCTCTGGCATATCCCAGCTCGTAGAACACATTCGGGCTCAACTCGGTTACATCCGCGATGACGAAGGCCGATTCCTTGATGCCTTTCTCCACCCGCGGCACAATCCTATCCAGCGAACCAGACTCATCGGTACGCATTGCGTCAAAATCGAATTCCTTGCACACCTCTCTAAAAGAGTTGTAGACGTCGAGGAACTCTTTCTTGAACGACATGATGGAGAAAACGGTTCGTGGCGACACCATCCGCTCGGCCAGGGCGACGGTTTCCTTGGCGTAGCGCGCAATGTCGCTCGAGAGCTGGTTGAGATTTTCGTAGTCCTCAGATGTCTCCGGAGCTTCCTGCCGCAGGCGTTCCAACTCCTGCTCGTAGATCGCTTCACCGGCGCCACCGAAACGAGGCACTCCCAGGATCGGCTTGCGTGCGTAAAACGCCCAGTTCTTGGCCCAGAATGTCCCATCGTGCCCGGCAACAAAGATGGTTACATCCGCCAGATCGATCTGTTCTGGAATACGCAGCTCGCGGTGATTCATTTGCCAGTCGGAAAGCGCCGACTGCCGAATTCTGCCGTAGCCGTGCGCCGGCACCCAGTCCTTCGCGCAGTAGGCGACGATAAGCGAATTCGGATCTTTGCCGTTGGCGACCAGGCAGTCATGGGCTGCTCCCGCAACTATTTCGTCCAGTGAGCTACGGCAACCATTCAGCAAGACGTGGCCCTGACGGACGATCTCGGTTCCCAGCGCGGCCGCGAATTCATGGCATAAGCCTTCCTCACGCGGAATCTCTTTCAGCGATCCTCCCACGAATACGCGCATTTCTTGAGCCTTCCTTCGCTGATGCGACACGCCTCTTCTGCCGGTGGAGGGGCGTTACTCAGGCCGATTGTACTGTACGCGAAAGCGTGTTCGGGAAGCAGGTTCGCTCACCCACTCGAGCCGGAGGAGGACTCGTCGGGGGCCCAGATCGCCGCGCGAGCGAGGTGCGCAGCTACCAGTCGAGGAGCCCTGTCGGCACGCCTCGGCGCGCAGACAAAGCCGTTGGGTCGGCCATCCGCCACGAAACATAGGGCAGCCCATGGAGGGCTGCCCTTTTCGTTCAACTACTTGGCTCAGTGATGGCCCGCGGGCTTCCAGGTGCCGTCGATGATCGAGGGCGGCGTTTCCTTCGGCCAGTACAGCCGCATCATAGGAATAAATTGCGCCTTCGGAGCGGGCAGCCAGTTGGCTTCTTTGGCTTTACCCGGTGAGTCAGCCTGAAGGTACAGGTCAACTGAGCCGTCAGGATTGGTGACGAACTTGTTACGGGCGCTCAAGGTATAGCGATTGAGCGGGTTCGGCACAAAGAAGTAATCCTTGTCGTACATGGTGATGGACCAGAAGCCATTGACCGGCGGCATTTCGCCTTTGTTGAAGTGCAGGACATACTTCTTCGAAGCGCCATCGTACTCGTGGCCGTCCGCGTCTTTCTGCGAGGTCGGATAGATGGCGTCCTGCGGACGGTTCGCTCCCAGACCGATGGCGGTTACCAAGGCGCGCTGGATATAGTTGGTGCCGTACACTCCGATATCGTTGGTGAGGTACATCCAGCCATTCACCGGCTGAGCGGCCTTCTTGAAGTACTCCATGATCTTGACCTGCGCGAGCTTGGGCACGGTCTTGATCACTTCCTTGTCGAATCCGCCCAGCTTGCTGGGATCGAAATCCTTGCCCGGTTCCAGGCCGATGGCCTTCATCTTCTCAACCATCGGCGCATCTCGGCGGCCGGGCGGATTTGTCTTCAGCAGTCGCGCCAGATAATTGAAGTAGTCGTTGACGCTCAGTGCATCCACCTGGTCGCGAACGCCGGTCTTCATATCGAAGGTGGCATCAACGGCTCGGCAGCGGCGTATAGGGCTTGCCATAAGAGCTGAGCGGGACCAGCGAGAATTTGTCCTGCAGGGCGTGAACTTCGGCGTAATCCTCGGGCGTGCCCGTACAGTAAATGCGGCCAAGGATCCAGACCAGTCCAGTCGGAGACTTGTATTCCGTCACGCCTTCCGGCAGTGTGCCGGTCCAGCCGGGGCCGGTGATGGCGTACTTCTGGGCTTTGCCGCCGGTGGTGCGTTTGCCGGGAACCTGGAAGACATCCGTCCAGCCGCTAAGCATGGGCAAAAGGTAGTAGCGGTCGCCCATGTCAGGAACACTGAAGATCCAGGGCTCCTGGGAGACGTCAAGCCACGCAGTGGTGTAGAGCGTGTCGGCATTTGGTGCGGTGACAGCGTGGTAGTCAACCGCAGGATAGGTGCGCATCCTCACCAGCTGACCCATCGGAGCATGGCCGGCATCAGGTGTGGCTACGTTGGTCATCTGTCGCCGAGTCATGTCCATCGTGACCAGCGAGTAGCCATAGATGTAAACGTCAGTGGCATTGGCTACGGCCTGCTCAATGCCTGGTGCCTTCTGACCTGCAGGTTGGGTATCGGAGTTCGAACACCCTGCAGGAAAACGAGCGGAACCGTCAACACAAACGCAAACAGTGCTACGAGCCACTTGGATTTCATGATTCTCCTATTTCGAAACAGGGTTCTGGTTTCGATTCTGCCCTCCATCCGGGGCGAACGCAGTGATATACGAAACAAAAAATTGTGAGCAGTAAGAGGCGACGTTACTAGCCGCCTCATTCATGTTGAACTACCGCACCACCAGAAATGATCGGCGATTTCCGCGTGCCGTCGCCGGCAGCCAGAATCGAGGGCATGGGCGGACCCATCGATCGGTACAAACGCATCACCATGCCTGAAAATACTCAACAATTATGGGCGGCGAACCGGTTGCCGAGTAACTAGTAGAACTAATAGGGAGACGGCGAATAAGTGGCAGGCCCGTTTCGCAATGCATTTCCCGGCTGAGGCGAAGAGCAGAGGAGATTGGGCCAATCTTTGTCGTGAAATTGCCGTCGCGCACTCAAAGATGTTTCATGCCGGGTGATTCCAGAGTCGCCGTTCATGTTCGATCGGATTCTCCATGCCCAAGCCCCTGCAAGCCGAGCACTCCTGTTCGAGTACGCTGACCGTATACTTCACCTATAGCTCATGCACGGCCGCGCCATTGTTCTTACCATGGTGTTCCTGTTGTCGCCGTTCGTTGCTTCTCATGGGCAGCGGCACGGAGTGTCCACTCCGCCTGCAGCGGCGCCGGCACCTACGGTAGATCCCGACGTGCAAAAGCTCGAGCATGCAGTTGAGGTGCAGGCGACCGAATACCAGGCTGCGAAATTTCGAACCATGCTCAGCAGTACGAGACTCGCACGCCAGCAGGCATCCGACCTGCAAGCATCAGGCCGCGAGTTCCAACGACTCGATCGAGCTGACCCACAGGGCCACCACGCTGGAAGATTCCGTCGACCAGGCGCTCACCGATTACCGGTCTTTCCGGCGCTCGCTCTCGCAGCAACAGGAAGTGGAGGAGAAGCCGCGGATGAAGAAGCTGATCAAGGCGGCCCACAGCATCAGCAAAGACGGTGATGCCTTGTCGCAGCGATTACAGGAAATCCCGCTCGATCCGCGAAGGCTGGCGAGCCTGGCTGAGCATCTGGAAAGAGCATTTTCTGAATTCCAGGCAGCGCAAGCTCGCCTGGGAAAAGAGATGGCGATCGAGCCGCAGTAGAGTCACGGGCAAATCGTAGGATTCTCTTTATGTTTTCATTGAGCTAACTGACTACACAAGGAGCGAACTCCACACCCCATGCCTGCCAAAAGCAAAGCCGCCCTCACCAATTGCTATCCAGCAAGCCGACCTGATCCTGAAATTGTATGAGCTGCGACGCGAGACCGTCATGCGCGAGGCCCGCTCCTATATTGGCGGAGAGTTCCTGCCGCGCTCAGCCGACGAGCTGGTCGCGATCGTTACCGGTGGCGGCAAGCATGGTGGATTCGTTCTGCAGGTATACGGCTATTGGGACATGGTCGCGGCCTTCGTCCATCATGGGGCGCTCAGCGAGAAGCTGGTCTATGACACCTGCCAGGAGATGTATTTCCAGTACGCTAAGATCCAGCCGTATGTTGCTGAGTTTCGCAAGAAAATGAACCTGCCCGAATGGATGATCAGCCTAGACCGACTGACTAAGGGCTCAAAAGCTGGACGCAAGCGCCTGGCACCATGCAGAAGAACCTCGCCGCCGTAGCCAAGGCTCGCAATTAGAAACGCCACTGAAGCCTTCAGGTTCCAGGCGGCTTCCGGTTCGGTTTGCACAACATGCTAGAAGACCCAGTCACCGGCGGGCAAATCGTGCAAACTCAGCAGACCGGTGCGAACCTCATGCAGCGCGTTTGACGTCATTGATTCGTCTCGTGTCTGGACCGCCGCCTTGCGAAAGATGCGGCCAACAAAGATGTCGGTGGAGGAAAATACGACGATTGACCCAATCACGGCGACTCCCACCAAGGTGAGCTGCGTTATCCAGTCCAGCCTGCAGGATGAGAATGCCATACACCACAGAGGCAAATCCCTTCGGGCCGAACCAGCCAAATGTCAGCAGTTCTTTGGTGCTGACGTTCGTTCCAACCCAAGCCAGAGCGATGGCGAACGGACGAACCGCGAATACCGCGAGCAGGATGAACAGATACTCGTGCCATGACAAAGGTATCGCCAGTCGCTTTGCGATGATGGCACCGAAGATAAGCAGAGCAGCTAACTTCAACAACTCCGACAGCACCTCGCCGAAGGGATGAAAGGCTCTCGCTCGCCTTACGGCTTACGCTCGCCATGGCCACTCCGGCTGAGAATGCCGCCAGAAATTCATTGCCTCCAGTTGCGACGCAAATCGCATACACCAGTACGGCGAGCGAAAACCCGAGCAGAGGCTGAAACACTCCGACAGCTTCAAAGAATCTGGTCTCTTCGATTCTGATGCCAAGCCAAGGTACCGCTATGCCGATGAGAACGCCCAAAGCCAGTTGCCAGATCACTGACACGATATTGTCGTGCTTCGCTGTGGCTGCGCTGAGCAGGACCACAACGGCCGTGAGTGCTAAGCCGTCGTTCATGCCACTCTCGACGTTCAAAGCGCGCCGGATTCTTTGCGGGACCTCTTCCACCCGAAAAATAGCGGCGACAAAAACCGGGTCCGTGGGGCTCAGTACTGCGCCAAGCAGCAGGGCGGAAATCCAACTCATTCCCGCCGCGTACCGACCCACCAGAGCAATCAGGAGTATGGTCAGGGGCATTCCAACCAGAAGAGCCCGGCCCGCGAGATGCCATTCCTGGCGGATGGTGGAAAACCCGCCGGTGCGGATCCCGTCAGCAAAATAAGGTCGAAAATAATGCCACCTCGGCTATGAGTTTGAGCGAGTCGATTTTCGGTATTGCCGTACCGGGAAGAACCCCGCTGCCCACAAGCAATCCTGCTCCCAGGAACAGCACGGCACTTGAAAGAATCGTCTTTCGTGCCCAGCCGGACAGCAACACCGCAAGGAACAACGAACAGGCGAATGCTATCAGCAGAGTCATGAACGACGATTGCAATCCTTTTTGTGTGATCCAGAACAGCCGGCAGAGGACGCTACTCCGGTAAGTGCTCCAAACAGCATTGGAGGTTGCTCACGGATTGTCCGACACGGCCACAAATGCGGTGACTCATCGCACTAACTGGACATGCGTCCGCATTCCAAATGGCCTCATGTACTCGCCGGGTTGCAACTATCTGCGGAATCGGCAGTGGCAGCAGCTGACCCTGCAGAATTCGCCTTGTTCTCTGACAGAAGCACGACGCAACTGGGGGGCAGCATGGTGGGATCTTCGGGAAACCAGTCAGGCACGCGAAACAGGTCGGCGATTTGCGACGGAGTGAAAGCCGCTGTGCTGCCCGGCACATGTTGCGGCTTGTTGTCGGGAGGTTGCGACTCATTCCCCGAAGGAGAATCGAGCGCATACGCCCAGGACAATGCATCCGTCCGCGAAGTGGAGGTTTTATCGGTAGTAGCATCCTGTGCGTGCGCCAGCGTGAACCCAACCAGCGCCGCGCACAGGAGCAAGCATCTTCCCATTATTTCGCCGACGGGTTCACCATCGGAATCATCGACGACAGTTGCAGATTGATCAGCAGGTCGACGCGGCGATCGATCTGGTAAAACAGTGCCGTCTTCTTCGGTGAGATGACCTTCTCGAAGATCGGAACATACCGCATGCGCAGCGCCAGCAGCTGCTCATCCACGGTGTTCGCCCGCTTCATCAGGCTCTGCGCCTGCGCATCGGTCATGGTGTTGTAGTTCGCCGCGTATTCCTTGATCACCGCCCAGCGCTCGTCGTTGGGTGTGACGGCGGCCTTGCGGTACTGATCAAACACGGGCCAGAACTTGGTCGCTTCGTCGGCGGTGAGCGGCAGGTTCAGCGCCACGATCTGCTTGCGCTGATCGCGAATGTCCTGGCGCAGCATCTCGATGTCTTTGTCGGTAACGGTGTTGGGTTGCTGGGCAGCGGCGCCCTGGCTCGCCTGTGCTGCGGGCTGCTGAGCTGACACCGCTATGCTGCCCAGCAGCAGCACGATCGCTAATAGGACGAGTGCATTCTTCCTCATTGTGGTCTCCTCGAATTCGATCTCCGATTGCTCTGCCGGCACGCCATTTCACTCGCGCGACTAGCGTCACCGGCGAATTCCGCGCCCTTCCAGAGTCGTCTCGTTATATCTTTTAGCCGCTATTTTAGGCAATGGAAAAGCGATGCTCGATCCCCCACGGCAGGATTGGCTTTGATTCGCAATACCTTCCAGGGTTACGCATTCGTACCGCCGCGGCGCACTATAGTATTGCGAAAGGTCGATCCACGCGATACCGCGCGGCCCCGCTTCACCCGGCTTTTGCAGCGCCGTCGATCGCCGGCCGATACTCGCTGTAAGCCGGGTCGGAGGTGATGAAGTTCAGCGGAGGAAATGTCTCGGTATCTGTCGCCTTGCTCGACGCGCGCGGCGAATGAACTGCCGCAGAGAGACCGAGTTCCCGCGCCCATGCTGTCTCTCCCAGCGAGAAGGAAACGGCACCCACGCCAACCAACGCCCTAGAGGAATCGGCAAGAAACTGCCGTCGTGTTTTCAATCAGGTCTCCCCGGGGAATAATGTTTCACACTTGCTGAATGGTGGCGGAGATTCTAGCCCACCCAGGCGTGATATCCAAGCAAGTATTTTTCCCGACCCGGCAACCAGCTCCTTAGTTCAACTCTCTCTGCAAGGACAACGAAGCGAGCGGTTTGCCGTCGGGCCGACTGCTGGATACGCGACTCTCGGCAACTTTCTTGATCTCACCCAGCAATCCGCGAAAGATCACCCGATGCAGTGGGTAGAGCGCCCACCAATACAGCCGGCCAAACAGACCTTTCGGCTCGAAGCTGGCGATACTGCCCAGTCGCGTGTGTCCATTCGCGGTAGCGGCAAAACGGAACTGTAGCCACGCCTTGCCCGGCACCTTCATCTCCGCCCGCAGCAGCAAGCGGCTATCGGTGGCCTCCTGCACTCGCCAGAAATCGAGCCCATCGCCCTGCCGCAAAGGAATCACGCGAACGCGATCGCGACGCATCCCGACTCCTCCCAGGCGCCGATCCAGCCATCCACGCAACCGCCATAACCAGTCGGCATAGAGCCAGCCCATGCCTCCGCCGAGTGAGTGTACGACGTCGCGCACAGTTTCCAGCGGAGCTGCCACCTCCGCCTGGCGGCAATCGCAAACCAGTCCGTCACGGTTGGGAATCGTCCAGCGCTCGGCCTCCAGCAGCGGCATTCCGGGATCCCGCCGATCCATCGCCGCGTGTAGCGCCTGCCGATAACTCGCCGGCCGTATCTGTGGGAACAATGTTTCCGCCTCGCGTCCTTGACATACAACTTCGGTGCGCAAACCTTCGATCAGCGGACGGGTAAGCGCCGGAGGCACGGTGGTCACGAAGTCGAGCCAGTACGAAGACAGGCGCGGCGTCAGCACCGGCACGCGAATCAACCAGCGATGCAGTCCGCGCATGCGCGCGTATTCCTGGATCATGCTTTGATAGGTTTCGATGGTGCTGCCGCCAATCTCCACAATCCCGCCGGCGGCATGCTTCGTCTTACTTGCCGCAACCAGGTACTCGATGACGTCGGAGACAGCGATCGGCTGAACCCGCGTCGTTACCCAGCGCGGACACACCATCAGCGGAAGCTTTTCGGCCAGGCTGCGAATGATCTCGAACGAGGCGCTCCCCGCTCCCACGATGATTCCAGCGCGAAACTCTACCACCGGCGGTCCGAACGCGCGCAAGGTGTTGCCGGTATCCTGGCGGCTCTTGAGATGCTCCGACATCGATCCCGAGCCTAGCCCTCCCAGGTAGATGACGCGGCGCACCCCGGCGGATTGCGCTTCGGCAGCGAAGTTGTGGGCGGCAGTACGGTCGCGCTGCGCGAAACCGCTCTCGCCGTCGGCCATGGAGTGCACCAGGTAGTACGCGCTCTCCACTCCGCGGAGCGCCGCCGCCAGGGTCCCGCGGCGCAGCACATCGCCCTGTACAACTTCTGCGGCCGCAGGAAGACTGCCCGCGCGACCTGGATTTCGCACCAGGCACCGCACCTGGTGTCCCGCCGCCAGCAGGCGCTCTACAAGTTGCCGCCCAATGTACCCCGTCGCTCCCGTAACCAGAACCAGCATGGCTGTCTCTCCTCGTACTATGTGCATGTCCTGGATGAGGAGTGCCCCCCCATCCAGGACCGTTCCTGCGTTTGGATTAGTTGCGGGCAAACGCAGGCGTCGCGACCCAACGCCTCTGGATCGCTTTCCAACTGACCCCCTGGTACACGGCGGCCAATCCCACCAGGCAATACACCACGCGGCTCAGCACGCTCATGGTGCCGAACAACGTAGCTACCAGGTCAAAGTTCATCAGGCCGACCAGCCCCCAGTTCAATCCGCCCACCACGAGCAGGACGGCGGCGACGACATCGATTGTCTTCATTGCGGCTTCTCCTTTTGTTAAGGTGGTTATGGTTTGCCCGGTCGCTATTGGTTGGGCGGCAGCATCACGGCATCGATCACGTGAATAATGCCGTTCGAGGCGTGGATGTCGGCTTTCACCACCTTGGCGTTGTCCACCATGACGGAGCCGTTCTTCACCACGATCTTCAGCTCCGCGCCCTCCACCGTTTTTACCGACTTGAGCTTCGCGACCTGCGCGGCATCCAGCTCTCCGGCCACCACGTGGTAGGTCAGAATCGCGCGCAGCTTGTCTTTGTTCTCCGGCTTGAGCAGCGACTGCAGCGTTGCCGCCGGCAGCTTGGCGAACGCCTGGTCCGTGGGCGCGAACACCGTGAACGGTCCCGGCCCTTCCAGCGTCGAGGTCAGGTCAGCCGCCTGCACCGCCTTCACCAGCGTGTTGAACGATCCGGCGGCAACCGCCGTCTCCACGATGTTCTTCTCCTGGGCGCTTGCGATACCCGCTGCAGTCAGCGCCATCAGCACCAGACCAAGAAATTTCGTGAGCATTGAGGATTCTCCTTTGACGGCAGCTTTACTCGCTGCCGTTATGTATTGACACACGTTCAAAGATGTTTTCCTGATAAGACAAGACTCAAACAGCAGGAGTTCCGTTTTACGCTGACGACAATCTGCAGAGCAAAGCGGACGCTACAGGAAATAACTGCATGCGGCAGGGAAATCAGCCGCGGCGAAGAGAAGCCACAAATCAGCTGCAGCCTGGCGCGGACGGAACGCGGCGGGAGCAATTCTCAACTCGGGTGGAGCGCGGTGCCCCAGGTTCGGCCATCGGTTGGCCTAACCTGGGCTAAGCTACCTCGGGCCGAGCTAACTTGGGCAAAGGAAGATTCGAGGCGGCAATCCTGACGCCTTCAGTTCGCGATCTCGTGCCGTCCATTCTGACTCAATCTCGACCACTCCTACTTCTCGAAGAGCGTAATGGCGGAAGCTGCTCCACTTCCACTGCGCGGCTTCTTTTACCAGCCCTCGCGTGACAGGATTACGATGCAAATATCGCAACTTGATCGTAAACTCTCGCCCGTTTCGCACGTTTCGATCGTAATACCGCTTTTCCCAGAAAGAACCTGACGTTAGGTGCCCCGGGTGCGGAAGGGTGTCTGTGCCCCAGGTTCGGCCATCGGTTGGCCTAACCTGGGTCCGGCGTCGATGCTGCAATCGTTTCGCGAACAACAACTTCAGATAATGCATGGCGTCAGCTAACGATCCCTTCTCAGGCTCACTCAGCAACAGATGTACGTGTTCGGGCATGACCACGTATCCATTACACGCACATGTCGAAGCGTTGGCGCATGCGCTCCAGGCATTCGGGAAATAGGTCGTAGATTTCTGCTCGATTGAAATTCGGCTGGCGATGATAGCAGCTAAAGGTGACGAAGTGCGACTGACCAGATTCGTGATATCGCCGCAGATCGCGTGGCATGGTGCCAACCTACTACATTTCTGGCGTCGAGTGCAGTGATGCCCAGGTTAGCCCAACTGATGGGCGAACTTGGGGCACCGGCTAATCGGATCGGGCGCAGCGTGGGAAGCAGTATGAGGGATTCAGGAAGAACCCGGGCGGAAATCCAAATCAGGATTATCATGTTGCACGAGATGCCTACTTGCCCAGCAGAAACTCCCGCATGGCCAGAACCACCATCGCCTGATCGTTAATATAAAAATAGTGTGGAGCGTCGGGTAGGCGATAGACCACAGGCTTGGGCGTGCCTGGATGTTCGGCGGCAAATTCGTCAATTCGTTCTGTGAACCACTTCACGATGCCCGGCCAATTCGTATCGAATTTCTTTTTGTCTTCGTCGCTCAAATACCAGTAGAAAGGCATCCTGGCCTGGACCGAGGGCTGGTTGAAGATGCCGAGCCGCGGCGCTTCTACCTGCGCCCAATCGGTTGGTGGATTCGCCGGCCCCTGCACACCCTTCAAGATCGCCTGCCCCACCGAGGCTGGCGTCGTGCTGTCCGTAATTGCTCCTTTGCTGTCAAACTTCACGGCGAGGCAGACCGACTGCGCGGGCCGCAGAATGTCTTCCATGCGCTCGGAGGCTGCCAGGAAAATCTCCAGCGAGCGATTGTCCGCGTCGGTGTAGGGCGCAGTCGGTACCTCAGGAAGCTGGAAGCGTTTGGACAAGTCAAAAGCGTCGAGGTAAACGAGTTTTTCAACGCGATTCTTGTACTTCAGCCCGATCGCACTCAATTCAGAAGCGGCAACCGAATGCCCGACGAAGACCGCCTTGCTGATACCTAACGAGTCGAGTACGGCAATGTCGTCGTGCGCCCGGGTAGCGACGTCATAGCCTGTCGCCGTCGCAGTGGCTGCCGGCGCCGGCACGCTGGACGGAGGATAGCCCCGGCGGGTGATTCCGATGACATGAAAGTCGTCAACAAACTGGAAGGCAAACTGATCGAAGACGTGCGCATTGTCGCCCAATCCGGTGAGCAGCACCATGGTGCGCGGCTTGCCGGCGCCGCCCCAGTCCAGCACCTGGAGCTGAACTCCTTTGTCGACGGCACAAGTATCTTTTTGTGTGGCGTGCCGTCGAGACAGGCGGGCGGTTGCGCGAAGCTGCTCAGGCTGACCGCGATCAGCAACCCTACGACTGCGAGCGACGCTTTGGCCGGAACCTTCATCTTGACCTCTTCCTCCGGGCCTCTTGCTGTTGGCCCGCGTGGGATATCCCACCGCAATGCGACTTGGGGCGGCAACAATATACGCATTAGCAACGCTCGTCAACGCCAGAAGCCGCCCGAGTCACAGCCGGCAATTCCCCGTAACAAACTAGTACCTGTACTTTCGTAACTTGCGCAACCGATTGCCGCCTGCTACGGTGCGCTTGAGGACACAGAATTCGTGTCTCCGCTGCGCTTCGGACCATCCGGGGCGGCGCGAGAGGTTCTCTGACAGGTCAATGGGACTCGGGCTTTTGGCCTTTGGCTCTTGGCTCATGGACCGAAGTGCGTCGTTCGGAGAGTGCTCGTCCGTGCCATGGGACAGTTATCACATTGGTTAGTAGACTTTCGGGGAATGCACATATTTCAGTGCAATAATTCGAGATAAGTCTTTATTCCGGAAGATTTTACGTATAACTCTCACGCAATCAAGATTTTGGCAGGAAAGTTTTTGGCTCGCTGAATAGAATCAAGATTTTAGCCATACCCAGGGGGAGGGGGGTACCGTCAGTTGTCAGTGGTCGGTTGTTAGCTGCCAGTGATAACTACTCCAGCAACACTTCCCGGCGAAAGAAACCTCGGAGGAGCCGAAATCCCCATCCCGGCAATACCGGCCCGAATGGGGATCCTCGAACTCGCCGCTCGCATCTCGGAGCTGACGTTCATGACTGGCTTGGGGTGCCGTGCGTTTCCTCGGGAGGCTCCCAGCCGCAGGCCATCTTCCAGCGGTTCTGCATACGCTCGCGCTGCTCGGGCGTCATGTCCTTCCAGCGATCGCTCATGCGTTCGCGGATCGTATCGCGGCTGAACCTGGACCGGCCACGCCAGCCGTGGTGGCCAAACAGAATGCGGCACAGTGCCAGCAGTCCGAAGGCTTGCCAGAAGGTGATCATCTTCCAGCCGAACAGCGGAGGCAGCAGCCAGTTCCACAGCAGCTTCACTACTTCGCCGCCGAGGAACAGGAACAGCGCAATGCCCAGGATTGCCAGTGGAGCAATCAACAACATTTTCTTTCGATTGCTTCTCATGGTCGTTCCTCACTCAGACATAAATTCGTCGTAGATGTCTTGTAATCGTTTGCGCAAATGCAGAACTGCGTAACGTTTGCGCGCCAGCAGCGTGTTCACGCTCACGCCGGTTTCAGCCGATATCTCCTTGAAGCTGCGCCCTTCGAACTCGTGTGCAACGAATACCTCGCGCTGTTCTGCTGGGCAACTCATCGAGCGCCTCTTCCAGTTCGTCGAGCATTGCGTTGCGCGCATACAGCTCTTCGGGTCCAGCGTCAGCGGAAGGCAGCAAGTCCTCGAACGGACGCGACTCGCCTTCGTCGTCAGCCGCGCTCAAGTCGCTGAATCGCTCAGGCTTCTTCTTGCGGAAGAAATCACTGATGCGATTCCGCGCCGCAGTGAACAGCCATCCGGTCACGTGCTCGATGGGCATGAGCAAGCGGTTCGCCTCGACCAGCGCGAAGAAGACGTCCTGGAGAATGTCTTCCGCATCACGCGGATCGGACACACGACGGCGAATGAAGTTGCCGAGGCGCGACTGCTCGCGCTTGACCACGTCGGTGATGCGCTGGTCCCGGTCGTTCATAAGCTCCAGGCTCGCCGCTTGCTTCATCTGGTGTTGTAGACGAATGAGGAGGCGCGAATATTGTAGGCGTAGGAGATTATTCGACGTTCCCGCTAGCTGAGCCTCACTCTATAAACATGCAGTCACCATAGGAATAAAACCTATAGTGCTCGCGCACGGCATGTTCGTAGGCTTGTAGAGTGCACTCGCGGCCCGCGAAGGCAGAGACTAGCATGATGAGCGTTGACTTCGGCAGGTGGAAATTGGTGAGCATGGCTCCGACCACGCGGAACTCGAATCCCGGATAGATAAAGATATCGGCCTCGCCACTCTGCGCCGTCAGCTTACCGTTAGAGTCCTGGTTGGCTGCGTACTCCAGGGTGCGAACGCTGGTGGTTCCCACGGCGACGATGCGACGCCCGGCCTCGCGCGCACTTTGGATCTTCGCTGCGGCGTCCGGGGAAATCTCGTACCACTCGCGGTGCAGCTGGTTGGCTTCGACGACTTCCTCGCGGACGGGCTGAAACGTCCCAAGGCCCACGTGCAGCGTGATCTCCGCGATTTCAATTCCACGCGCGCGTATGTGCTCCAGAGTCTCCGGGGTGAAGTGCAGTCCCGCGGTCGGGGCAGCGACCGATCCGAGAGGCTTGGCATACACCGTCTGATACTGCTCGCGATCCGCGGAGGTATCGGGTCGATCGATATACGGCGGAAGAGGTATGTGCCCGATGCGGTTGAGCACGCCGAAGAAATCATCAACCGGATCGAAGCGCAGGTGCCGCTCGCCGAAGCTGCCACGGCCGACAATCTCGGCTGCCAGTTCGTGCGAATCATGGCTGGCGCCGCCGCCGAAGAACACACGCTCGCCGATCTGGAGCTTGCGGCCGGGATGTACCAGCGCCTCCCACTCCTGCGGCGCCGCAGAGAGCTGCCTGGTGAGCAGCACCTCAACCTTGCCCTGCAAGAACTGGTTTGCTGCTGGATTGCCCGCGGAGACACGCTGTGCGCGCGCGCCGCTGCGATGCCCGAACAGGCGGGCCGGCAGCACTCGGCTGTTATTCAGCACCAGGAGATCATCGGGACGCAGAAGTTCGGGGAAGTCGCGGAAGCTGCCGTCTACAAGGCCGCCCGCCCCTGGCGATTCCAATGCAGCATGCGGGCATCGGCGCGATCGGCCAACGGCTGCCTGGCAATCAAAGCGTCGGGAAGGTGATAGTCGAAGTCGGAAACCAGCACACTGCGATTATGCCCGACCGCGTGCGGCAGGTGCCGCTGGGAGCTACTTTGTCCTGGCTGGCGGATGCGATACGATAAGCAGATTGGGTCGCAGCGCTGATGTGGGCGGCCCACGAACCCCCGCGTGAAGACCATAGACCAACATCGCGAAGAGATTGTGCGCTTCGGCAAAATGCTGCACCAGAATGGACTGGTGGCGGCAACCGATGGCAATCTCTCGGTGCGCATGGAGCATGGAAATATCCTGTGCACGCCCACGCTCATGAGCAAGGGCATGATGGCGCCCGACGACCTGGTGATCGTCGACCAGCAGGGATGCAAGCTCAGCGGGCGGCGGGAAGTCTCCAGCGAGATCGCGATGCACCTGTTCATCTATGGCCTCCGCCCCGATGTGAACGCGGTTGTGCATGCGCATCCTCCGACTGCAACGGGCTATGCCGCAGCGGGGATCCCTCTCGATGCAGCGCTGTGTTCGGAGATCGTGGTGACGCTCGGCTCAGTGCCGCTGGCCAGCTACGGCACTCCGGGGACCGCTGAACTCGCAGAAGCGCTGGCGCCGCTCATTCCCGATCATCAGGCCATCCTCATGGCCAACCATGGTGTGGTGACATACGGGCAAGACCTGGTCACGGCGTTCATGAATATGGAAACCGTCGAACATTACGCCAAGATCGCACTGGTTACACACATGCTGGGCCGCCAGCAGCCCCTCAGCGGCAAGCACCTCGACAAACTGCACGAGATCCGGCTGAAGTACCACAACCACGTAGGAGCGGGTAAAGAATAGTGGCCGGTGGGTGGCGGCTCGACGCTCACGTATCAATCTTCTAACTTCTAATATCTTTCTGCCGACCGACAGCCGGGCTACTGACAACTGTCTTTCACTCTCCTCCGAATGTGAACCGCATGCCCGCGCGCACGTTGATGCCCAGCGCGGGATATCCCAGCACCTCGTTGTAGTGATTGTCGAAAGCATTGTTGAGATTAGCGTACGCAGTGATGTGTCGTGCAAAGTTATACCAGCCGCCCAGGTCGACTCGCGCATATCCCGCAGCGTAGTAGATGGGCGGGATGTAGCCGAACAGGAAGTCGGAATCCGGGCGCCGGCCGACGGCGACGACGCCTGCGCTGGCTCCCCACTTCGTCTTGGTATAGGTGAGTAGAACGGTCCCAGCCTGTTTGGGACGTCGCAGCAATGGTGCACCTACGCCGTAGATGAGCGGATCGCAGCCATTCAACGGGTCGCATGGGGGAGCCTCCGTAATCTGCGTGGAGGTGTAGGTGTAAGCGGCGGTCAGCAGCAGGTGGTTGATGATCTGCCCGCGCAACTCAACTTCAGCTCCCTGCGCAAACGAACGGTTGATGTTCACGTACTGGCTGGTGAAGTCGATGCTGTTGAACTGATACTCGATCTGGTTACGGAAAGAGTTGTGGAAGTAGATGGCGGTCAACGCGAGCTTGTCGCCGAATAGAGATTGGTCGAATCCCGCTTCGATGGCGTAGTTTTGTTCCGGCTTGAGGTTGGGATTGGGCAATGTTGGGAAAGTCCCGCCGCTGCCAAATGACTGCTCGAAGCTGGGCTCTTTGATGCCTTCGGCGAAAGCAGCCCGGAGCCGCGTGCCGCTGAGGATGTGATTGCCATTCCACACTTGCACTGATCCTGAGATACGCGGAACGGCGCGATTGCCGAAGCTGGCGTTGTGAACCCACGCAAGTCCGGCGACCGCAGTTAGGCGTTTCCAAAGGATATTTTCCTGCGCGAAGAGGTAATTATTGATGCGCAGGCCGTGAGTGAAGCTGTAAGTCTCGTCGGGCGGCGGCGTGGTGCTGAGAATGTTTCCGTTCTCGTCTTCGAAGGTGTCGCCGATGGTGGTCAGGGCCCAACTGCGCGGCGACCAGGTTCCCTGATAGGAAAATCCAGCGCGGTTGTAGCGGGCATCGTTGTAGTACGGCGAATCGTACGGGCGCCCGGGATCGTCGATAGTGTCGGTGTTGGTCCGCAGATGGTTGTACTCGAAGCCGGTAATCTGGTGCTGCCATGAACCCGGCCCGGTGATGGTCAGAGCGGCACTGGCAAGAAAGTTGTTTTGGTGCGCCGACTGGTCTGAATCAGGCGGCAAAACGGGGTTCCCGTTGAACCACCAGTCTGAGGGCACTCCGGTGAAGCTGTTGGAATGACGGAGGCGAAAGCGAAATCCCACATTGTCAGACAGGCGAACGCCCACGTTGCCGCCTTGTAGCGCGTTGGAGTAGGCATCGTTGAGGCCCTGTCCCTGGGTGGTGAACTCGTCGCCGAAGACGTTGTAGTCGAAGATGCCGTGTGCGCCTGCGAGCGACGCATAGCCACTGGCAGTTGAAAAGTTGCCGCCGTCCGCGCCGAACTGGATCTGCGGAGTACGCGTGGTTCCGGTAGATGTCCACATTTGCACCGTGCTGGTCATCGCGTCGGAGCCGTAGATCGTGCTCTCGGGGCCGCGAACCATTTCAACGCGCTCGACGTTATCCATGGGAACGGCACCGAAATCGAAGATGCCTCCTGGCTCGTTGACGGGAACGCCGTCGATGATCACTTTGTTGTAGTTCGATTCGCCGCCTCGTACGAAGAGCGAGGATAGACCCCCACGTTGGCCGGCGTCGCTGACGATGGCTCCGGGCATGTAGCTGAGCGCGTCTGCCGCCGATACAGGATTGAGCAGCGTGAGTTGATCGCTGCTGAGGAAGTCGACCGAGGTCGCCGACTGTTCGACCGTGGCTGGAGTCGCTGTCGCCGAAACGACTACCGTTTGTGGCGTAGTCGCCAACTTGAGCTGCACGTCGAGCGTATTGGTGCCGGGAAGTGAAACCGTGACCGACTGCTCAGCGAAGCCGGGAGCGAGGATGATGGCGCGATAGTCACCGTCGGCAAGGCGCTGAAAGCCCACGCTGCCATCGCCAGCAGTGGCTTGTACCGCCACGCCGGCGCTGTCGGAGGCGCGAAACAGGCTGACCTGCACACCGGAGACGCGGTCGCCGGACGGACTATGAACGATGACTTTGAGGTCGGCGGCCTGTGTTACGGCACATAAGAAAAGACAAGAGAGAACAACGCGAATCAAGGCTTCCTCCTTTGCACGCGAAAGGGGTTTAGTCGGCAGTTCGCACCGGTCTCCTGGCTTGCGAGAGTTACAACGACGAAGGCCTTCCCGTTTTCACAGTGGCCTTTCGTCACAAGCTCGCTTACAGTTGCGCGGCAGCGCGGGATTTGCACCCGCCTTCCCAGTTCCACCCGAGCGGACGGAACGCGCGAACTAAAGATTTGTAAAGATCCGCCTGAAACGAAAATTTGCTCAGGATGAAAACTGACTGTAACGGGGGGAGGGGCGGCTGTCAATCGCGGGGTGGGAAGAGCCAAAGATATTCACCACGGAGGGCACCGAGAAAAAACAGAGATGAAGTACTTTTTTCGGTGGCCTCCGTGACCTCGGTGGTGAACAGTTTAGCGCGCGACCTGCGCTTCTGCGATTTCCGTGATGCGTTCCAGAGCCGACTGCATCTCGTTGTACTGGGCATCAAGCATCGCTTCATCGGCGTCACGAGGAACGTAGATTTTGGGCGCGACCTGCACAAGGGCCCGCGAGAACGGAACGGGAAGCACGAAGCGGTCCCAGGAGTTGAAGGTCCACTTCTTCTCGACCGCGACATAGAAAGGCGTGATCGCCACGCCCGTGGCTTTTGCCAGATAAACCGGTCCACGCTTGGCGACATATCGCGGCCCGCGCGGGCCATCGATGGTAAACGCCGCTCCCATGCCTGAGTCGACATAAGTCTGCATCTCAAGCAACGCGCGCTGACCACCACGGGAACTGGAGCCGCGAATCGGCACGAAGCCGAGACGGTCAATCACGCGCGCGATGTACTCGCCATCGAGCGAGCGACTGGTCATCACCGCCAGCTTACGCTTACGGAAGATCCATGCCGATGCGAAGACGCAGCGATGCCAAAAGGGATAAATGCCGGGATGAACGTTGTCGAGGCTGCCGATGGAGCCTTCTTCCCAATTGAAGCGGACGCGCAGGGTACAGCCAATGAGCGCGATCAGCGCGGGCACGAAGTACGAGGCAAGCGTTAACGAGAGACGCTGGGCGAAGCTGTAGGCCCGCTCTGCGCTATTGGTTTCGACGGTGATACCCGATTCCGCCACGGGAACAGTTTCAGGTTTCAAGCGTCAGGTTACAAGCGTTCAATTCGACAAACCAGGGAGGAAAGCGAACTTGCCCAGGCATAAGTCATACCCTGAGACGAAGCGCCGCTATTCTTCTACGAAATTTCTAACCATCTGCTTGCCATGTTCGGTAAGCACGCTCTCGGGATGGAATTGCACTCCCTCGACGGCCACCTCCCGATGACGCAAGCCCATGATGACGCGCGTGCCATCCCGGTCGGTGCAGCTCGCGGATATTACCAGGTCCTTCGGCAGGCTCTTCTCTTCGACGATGAGAGAGTGGTAGCGAGTGGCGGTGAGAGGCGAAGCGATGCCGCGAAAGACTCCCTTGCCATCATGCTGCACCTGGCTGGTTTTGCCGTGCATCAAGTTATGCGCACGAACAACCTTGCCACCGAAGGCTTCGCCAATGGCCTGGTGTCCCAGGCACACACCAAGCACCGGCACCTTGCCGGCAAAATAGCGAATCAACTCAATGCTGATGCCCGCCTCGTGCGGTGTGCAGGGACCAGGGGAAACCACGATGCGATCAGGTGCCATCTCGGCAATTTCTTCGATCGTGATTTGATCGTTGCGGCGCACCACGACCTCGTTTCCCAGCTCACCGATGTACTGAACCAGGTTGTAAGTGAAGGAATCGTAGTTGTCGAGGACGAAGACTTTAGCCACTGACCTTCTCCGCCGCCCGCAGCAGCGCACTCGCCTTATTCATGCACTCCTGGTATTCGCTTGCGGGATCAGAATCAGCCACGATGCCTGCTCCAGCCTGCACGTAAGCGCGGCTTTTGTGAACAACCATGGTTCGAATCGCGATGCACGAATCCAGATTGCCCGCCTGATCCGCATACAGAATTGATCCGCCATAAACGCCGCGACGCACCGGTTCAAGTTCTTCGATGATCTCCATTGCACGCACCTTAGGAGCGCCGCTCAGCGTTCCGGCCGGGAAGCAAGCGGCCAGAGCGTCCAACGGATCGAGTCCCTTGCGCAGGGTTCCCTCCAGTGCGGAGACAAGATGCATTACGTGCGAGTACTTCTCGACATACATCAGGTCGCGCACTTTCACACTGCCGTAATCGCTCACGCGGCCCAGATCGTTGCGGCCGAGGTCAACCAGCATGACGTGCTCGGCGCGTTCTTTTTCGTCATTCTTCAGCTCTTCAATCAGCCTCTCGTCATCGCTTCCATCGGCCCCGCGGCGGCGGGTGCCGGCGATCGGCCGGTATTCGAGCTGGCGTCCGGTGATGCGCACCAGCATCTCTGGGGAAGCACCAACCACATTCAGGTCGTCGAGTTTCAGGAAGAACATGTATGGCGACGGATTCACTGTGCGCAGTGCGCGATAAATCTGGAACGGGTCCGACGGCGCTTTGAAATCCAACCGCACCGACAGCACCACCTGAAAAACGTCGCCGGCGGCAATGTACTCCTTCGCGCGTTTTACGTTGGCGATGAACTCCTCGCGCGAGGTGCCGGCATGTACCTTGATTTTCGCCTTCTTCCCATCCGACGACCAGCCCAGCGTCTGCCGGTGAATGCCGCTGACCAGCTTGCGCTCCAGCGCATCAATGTCGGCGAGGGCACGGTCGTAGGCTTTGCGCGGCGATTCAGATTTCACGTCGGCTGCCGCGATGATATGTAACTGGTGCTTCAGGTGATCGAACGCCAAGAGCCGATCGTAGAAGGTGAATACGCAATCGGGCAGCTTTAGGTCGTTCTTCGCCGTAGAGGGCAGCCGCTCAAACCGGCGCACCATGTCGTAGGCGAAATATCCCACCCCGCCCGAAGTAAACGGTGGCATCCCGGGAACCGCAGCCGGCCGATGCTGCTGCAAAGCCGTGCGCAGCACATCGACTACGCTTCCGGTGCGTCTTTCTGTCGTCTTCCCGCGCACGATCTCGATCTGCTCGCCCCGCGCGGTGATCACCATTCGTGGCTGCGCGCCCAAGAAGGTATAGCGCCCGATTTTCTCGCCCCCCTCGACCGACTCCAGCAGGAAGGCATATTTCTGCTTCGCGGCCACGCTCAGGAAAGCTCCGACCGGAGTCAACATGTCGGCGCCCAGGGTCTTAGCCACCGGAATCAGAGTCGCGTCGCGGCTCAGTTGCAGGAACGTCTTGTAGTCGGGCGTAAGCATAGTGAGCGAAATCCAGCTGGATTTGTTCGGATTATACGAGACTGGCTGCGGTGTGCCCTCGTCAATGCGCTTCGTGGCCGAGAGAGAACAAATCCCACATTGTGGGAATCACGTGGGAGTCGAGCACAACCGGAGATTGCGAGGCAGCAGATGGACAAGCCACCGACGCACGACGAGATGCAAGAATTGGTGGCTTACTCCCACATTGTGGTAATGGTCGGGATAAATCCGAAACCTATTAAATTCCGAGGAATTTGTGAGCAATGCTCCGCCACTCGCACTAAAATAATGGAATCACCAGTTCCTCCCACAAAACGATGGCAAGCACAGCAAAAAGCGTACCTGCGAAGTCCCGGCGTAAGCCGGCCCTGCTCCCTCCAAGCAACGGCAGCGGTGAAATAGCCCCAAGCGAGCCGCATAATCTCAAGGATCCAGAACTGTACATCAACCGCGAGTTGAGTCTCATCGATTTTCAGCGGCGGGTTCTGGAGGAGGCGCAAGATCCCTCCAACCCCTTGCTCGACCGGCTGATGTTCCTGTCGTTCGTGGGCTCGAACATCGACGAGTTCTTCATGGTCCGGGTTGCAGGCCTGAAGCGGCAGGTTGAAAAGGGCGTGGTGGAAGCCGGGCCCGACGGCATGACTCCCAGCGAGCAAATGCGCGCCATTCGCGCCTCGGTAATTCGGCTGTATCGCGCGTCTTATGATACGTGGCGGCGCGAGCTGGTTCCAGCGTTGGCCGATGCAGGAATCCGTATCTACGATTACTCAGAGCTGAGCGACGAGCAACTTGGCACGGTCAACTCCTATTTCCAGGACACCATCTTCCCGACCTTAACGCCGCTGGCATTCGACCCCGGCCGGCCGTTTCCGCATATCTCGAATCTGAGTCTTAATCTGGCGGTGGTGTTGCGCGACCCCAAAGGGATCGAACACTTTGCGCGCGTGAAAATTCCTGACACCCTGCCCGCGCTGGTGCCACTGGCCGCCAGTGTGAAGATGAAATCCAAGACGCGGACCACGGGCAAGGAGCAGGGCTTCGTCTGGATTGAACAAGTGGTGGTCGCGAATTTGCCCGCGCTGTTTCCGGGGATGGAAATTCTTGAGGCGCATCCGTTCCATGTCACGCGCGATGCCGACGTTGCCATCCAGGACCTGGAAGCTGGCGATCTGCTGGAGGTCGTAGAAGAAGGCGTGTGGCAGCGCCGCTTCGCGGATGCCGTACGCGTCGAGATCACGGAAGCCATGCCTGCGTCGGTGCTGGACATCCTGGCGACCAACATGGAACTCGAGTCCGAGGACGTCTACAAGATTTCAGGGCCGTTATCGCTGGTACGGGTGCGGCAGTTGGCCCGACTGGACCGTCCCGACTTGAAGTTCACTCCCTTTGTTCCGGCAATGCCGCCGGCTTTGACCAAGGACGAGGATGACGACATCTTTACCGCGATTCGCCGTGGCGATATCCTGATGCAGCACCCCTTCGAGTCGTTTCAGCCGGTGGTTACGCTGCTTCAGAAGGCAGCCAAAGACCCCAACGTGCTGGCTATCAAGATCACGCTCTATCGCGTAGGCCGGAATGCTCCGGTGGTCGATGCTTTGCTCGAGGCAGCGGAAAACGGTAAGCAAATCGCCGTGCTGCTGGAGTTGAAAGCGCGCTTCGACGAAGAGAGCAACATCGGGTGGGCGCGCAAGCTGGAAGAATATGGCGTCCACGTCGTGTACGGGCTCATGGGTCTGAAGGTGCACTGCAAGGCGTTACTGGTGGTGCGGCGAGAAGGCGATGTCATTCGCCGCTATGCGCATCTCTCGACCGGCAACTACAACTCAGTAACGGCGCAGCTCTATACCGACGTCGGCATGTTCACCTGCGACAACGAAATCGGCGCCGACTGCACCGACCTGTTCAATTTCCTTACCGGCTACTCGGCGAAATCAAAATACCGCAAGCTGCTGGTGGCTCCGGTGTCTCTGCGAGAGCGCTTTGTTGAGCTCATCAACCGCGAAATTGAGCACCAGAAGAATGGCCGCGGCGGTCACCTGATCCTGAAGATGAACGCGCTGGTCGACAAGGAAATGATCCGCGCACTTTATCGTGCGTCACAGGCAGGAGTGAAAGTGCAGCTGCTGGTACGCGGTATTTGCTGCCTGCGGCCCGGCGTTGCGGGAGTAAGCGACAACATCACGGTAACCAGCATTGTTGGGCGTTTCCTGGAACACAGCCGGATCTACTACTTCTACAACGGCGGCGAAGACGAAGTTTACCTCGGGAGCGCCGACCTTATGCCGCGCAACCTGAACAGCCGGGTAGAGGTCATATTCCCGGTGAGCGATCCGAACCTCATCAAGACGGTGCGCGATTCAATACTCGGGACGTATCTCAAGGAGCAGGCGAAGGCGCGGCACATGCTCCCTGACGGTAAGTACATACGTGACGCGAACGCCGATAAGAAGAACGCCTTCAATAGCCAGGAGATTTTTATTGCGCGGTCGCAGAAGCGGGCCTCGGCCAAGCGCTAAACGGTTCGCCCTCGGGGACGTCTAATTCTGCGACTTGCTCTTCTGCCGTAAGATGGAGCAGCGGTTGCCTACGCGACCACGTCGATTGCGGTTGATGCTTCCCCTTCACTTCAGTTCTGACCATTCCTCCGCGAGCCGTTTACGGTCGCAGCCGTTGCGGCAATGGCGGCGCGTGTACTTCGCGTTCACGCTGTTGTTGCTGTCATGCTTCGCCGTCGCTCAGGACGATGGCTCCGGCATCGCCGCCTCCAGCACCAATCAGAAGTTCAACGTCAGTGGGACCGTAGTGAATGAGGGCACCGGCGAGCCTATTCCGCGAGCCATGGTTACGTTGATGGGCTCTCCGCCACGCTACGTCTTCACCGATGGTAGCGGCTCTTTCACCATCGAAGGAGTTCCGGCAGGGCGGTTTCCCGTGCAGGCGCAGAAGCCGGGTTTTTTCGGTCCACAGGAGCAGGGTGGCTCACGTTCCATTCAAAGTGTGGAGGTCGGGGCCAACAGCGATAGCGTTCTTATCAAGCTGGCGGCGGAAAACGTTATCTATGGACGGCTGACCCAATCCAATGGCTTGCCCATCGAATCGCTGGGGGTGCGTTTAGTGCAGCGGGTTTTGCGCAACGGCGTGTGGCGTATGGAGTCGCGAAGCTCTGCCACCACGGATGACGACGGCACCTACCGTTTCGCCAACCTGCGACCAGGCACTTACTACGTTTCTGCCGGCCCCGACATATCGCATCGCGAGACGTTGTTCAACGAACCTGGCGCGCCGCGTACCGGATGGCCGGGCATGTATTACCCGCAGGCTCCGGACTTAGCCTCGGCGGCGCCCATACTCGTCGCGTCCGGACAAAAGGTGCAGGCCGACATGGTGCTGAATCCAGCGCCCGTATACACCGTGTCGGGCGTGGTCGGGGGCTTTATGCCGGCTCAGGGCGTCACTTTGCAGGTACAGAATTCGTCGGGAGATTACGTGGGGGCCGGAGTTCGATTCAACGCCGCGACTGGACAGTTTGAAACTCATCTGCCGGCGGGGAATTACCGGCTGAAAGCGTATTTGCAAGCCGGGGAGCAGCAGCTTCGCTCGGACGTTCGCTTTGCCGTGGAACGTGACCTGACGCAGCTCCAGCTGGCATTGCAGCCGGCCGTGTCTATTCCTATCCATGCGCGCATGGACGACCGTGCGCAGAACTCGGGTCAGTCCTTGAGGTCGCGGGCGTTCGCCGGAGGCCGCGGCGGGGACGATCAGCCGCCGGTGTCTGTGCATCTGGTTTCCACCGAACCCGGAGTGGCTGACGCTTATTCCATGAATGAAGGCAAGCAGGGCGATCGCACCCTTAGCCTGCGCTCGATTGAGCCCGGACGCTACACGGCGGAATTCTTTCCCTACGGCGGGTGGTACGTGGAGTCGGCGCAATGCGGCAACACCAACCTGCTTACGGAGGAACTGGTTATCACCGCAGGAACCTCCTGCACCCTGGAACTCACGCTGCGCAACGACGGTGGAACGCTGAACGCGACGGTGGAGGGGGCCAAATCATCAGGCTCGGGAATGGCCCTACTGGTTCCGCTTCGAGGACGGAGCTGCCCTCATCCACTGCATTTCTACAGCAACGACCCTGCCAATCCTCCGCAGATACATGCCGACAGCATCGCGCCGGGCGACTATCTCTTGTATGCCTTCGACAACCCTGAAGGAGTAGAGTATTCCAACCCGGAAGTTCTGGGTTCCTACGGCTCGCAGGCAACTCCCGTAACCATCAGCGCCGGGCAGACGGCAAAGGCGACCGTGCAACTGATCCAGACGGGGGCCGGTTCGCAATGAGCATGCGCCGCGCGATCGCGATTGTTGCCCTCTCCACGTGGCTCGCCGTGTCGGCTGGAGTGGCGGCAGCGGTGACTCAGACTTATGCGGTTTCGGGGGTCGTGCTGGACTCGCTGACCGGCCAGCCTCTGCCGGGTTTCGACATCACGCTTACTTCGGACAAAGGTGGAGCGGGACAAACGGTGCACGCAGGCAACCAGGGACAATTCGCTTTCCCGGCGGTGCCGCCAGGCAAATACATCCTTAGCGGAACCGGGCCAGGGTATCGCGCACAGGGACTGAATCAGCACGATAACTATTTCACCGGCATTGCAGTTGGTCCCAAACTGGATGCGACGAACATCGTCTTTCGCATGCAGCCCGACGCTTCCATTCGCGGCCAGGTGCTCGACGAACAAAACGAGCCGGTACGTCACGCGACTGCTCAGTTGTTCAGAGTGAATGAAGTCGACGGCCTGCGTCGCCCCGCCCTGGTGGCGAACGACGGTACCAATGACCAGGGCTTTTATCACTTCCCTCATCTCGGGCCGGGAACCTACTACGTCGCACTGTCGGGCCGGCCATGGTATGCGCAAGCCGATCCGCAAGGCAGGCACGGTGCGCAAGGCTTAGCGGACCCCGAGATAGCGGCGCGGGTGCAACAGGAGGCGGCGCAACTCGACGTTGCTTATCCGCTGACCTTCTATCCTGATGCCGACGACTCAGCCCAGGCGAGTGCCATCGCATTGCGGCCGGGCGAGCGGTTCACCGCCGACGTGGTGATGCGCGCTGTGCCGGCAGCACACTTGAAGATCCGCTACGACCAGCCACGACGAGGCCCTGCGCCCGCCATTACCCAGCGCGTCTTTGATGGATTGCTGATCCCGGTTTTTTCGAGCCAGGGCTGGAGTGTTGGGCTCGGGACATTCGAGTTCGGCGGACTGGCTCCCGGCCATTACACGCTTGAGATTCAGGGAGGCGAGAACAACAAGTCGGGCAAGAGCGGATGGTATCGCGATATCGATTTGTATGGCGACATGGAGATTTCTGGCAGCGATTCGCCGGGGATGGCCACGGTTACAGGCCTGGTAACCTTCGAAGGCGCTCCTGCGCCTGCGAGCGAGGCGGTGTACATCGAATTGCGCAACCTGGAAACCGGCGATAGCTGGACGCGAAGGCTATCTGACAAGGGACTCTTCGGGCTGGAAGAGAACGAATTGCGCCCCGGTACCTATGAGGCCGTGCTCTATGGCGCCTCCGATTGGATTCTTACCCGCATCGTTGCAGAGAACGCCAAAGTGCATGGCTCGCGAATCACCATAGGCGCGGGCGCTTCGGCGAAGCTGGCCGGCACCGCAACGCGAGTCTCCGCTAACCTGCCCGGCGTCGTAATGCAGGATGACAAGCCGATAGCCGGTGCGATGGTGCTTCTTGTTCCTGAAGACGGGCTTGGCGACAAGCAACAATACCGGCGCGACGAAAGCGATAGCGATGGCACATTCACGCTGCGGCAGGTCATTCCCGGACGCTACACCGCAGTTGCCATCCTGAACGGCTGGAACCTCGAATGGGGAGATCCCGCCGTGCTGGCGCCTTATCTGGCGAAGGGTGAGAGAGTTACGATCACTGCCGAGAAGAACCCCAGCCTTTCACTGCAAGCGCAGTAGCGTGCATCCATCTCGCGCCATCTTCCCATCGAAGCAAAGGTCCGGGGACATGCTCAGGCATGGCCGCTTTGCACGTCCCGGCGTTCAGCCGAGTGGTGGCGCGGGTTTTTACCGTTTCCTCCGCTTGAGCCGTGCCGAAGAAGAACGGTGGCAGGCAGGGCTACATCACTCGCTTATTGAAGAGGCGCGCTTTCAGACGCGCCGATAGCTCGAAAGTTTTGTCGGCTTCCGCCGCTTCGGGAACTGTTGATCTTTATCCGTGATGGAACCAGGCGTGCGTGATGGTTTCTCCGGTGACCAGCAATAACGTAATAACAGCGAGCCAGAACTGAAGCAACCGCTGCCGCCTCTCCGACTTGGTGTAAGGCTGAATACGCCATGCAGCCGAGGGGTTACTGCGCAGCCGGCGTTCGTTCCACAGCAGCAGCAGGCTCAGCAGCGCGCCGATGGTTCCGATGGCGAGAAGCGGAATGCGGATGGCGTCGCGATGAAAGCCCTTAGCCGGCCCCGCTACCGCGATCAAGGAGGTCAGCCCTATCGCTACTCGTACGCCGCTGAGTCCTACCATTGCAAGGCAGGCGCTCTCGGCAGCGGCCAACACCAGCGCGCCCCAGGTCAGCACCAGCCGCTTTGCACTGCGTGGTGCCGGTTGCGGCGAAACTCCTGCAGAACTCTGATTCATGCGATGGTGTTGATGATATCGCGAGCAGACGAGACTCGGTTACGCTTTAGGGACGAAAGCATCTTTAGTGCCTTGCTTCAGCACAACGTAGGCGCGCCGCCAAGGCTGGTTGTCGATGAGCCGCCACTTGTGACCAGTGCCGGCCGTGTCATCAGCGAGCAGCACATCTCCAGGGCGCAGAATGAATTTCTCGTTATCCCGGGTAGTAAATTCCAGAGTTCCGGCGAGCGTAATGACGTACTGGCGGCAAGGCGCTTCATGCCAATCGAAGGCCGATTGCGGCGGAGACTCTTTGAAGTGAATCGAAACCACATCGGTCGGCTGGTTCTCCGTCACCGCGCCTTCCAAAATGTGCGAGGCGTTGTCCGCACCGGTGTAGAGCTTGAATGCGTGCAACAAAGTGTCGCCTCCTGGGACTAGGCTGCCTGCCCGAACCAATGTGCCCGCAGCTTGTCGAACTCGCCATTGCTGTGCAGAGCGTCCAGAGCACTGTTGACAGCGCCGCATAGGACAGAATTATTCCGGGCGAAAGCGATGCCCAGCTCTTCATGCGTTGGCACCTGCATAGCGACCTCAAGGTTAGGATGGTCTTTCACCAGCCATGAGATCACCGGGAACAGCTTGATGACCAACCCGATTTTTCCGGCGTTCAGGTCGGCCAGCGCTGATTGAATTCCATCGTAGGGATAGTACTGAATGTGCGCGATGACGCCATCAGCCAACCAGCGTTTGGCGACGAAATCGGAAGTGTTCCCTGACTGTATGCCGGCGGTGAGCCCGTGCAGGTCGGCCGCAGAAGACACCTTCGGAGTCAGTGGCCGATTAATCGCAACTCCCTGGTTGAATTCAAGGTAGGGCTGCGAAAAACGCACAATCGCAGAGCGGTCCGGAGTGATGGTGGTTCCCGAGATTACCGCATCATAAGCCGCTTTCTCCAACCCATCGAAGATGCCGTCGAAGTTGTCGGCGAGATATCGTTCGCGGTGTAGGGTCAATCCCAGGTGATTGCAGATGGCCCGTATCAGATCGATATCGAAGCCGCTTTCCGAGCCATCGGCAAGTTCAAACGGCGGATCCGGATAAGCTGACGCGACAGACAATGTTCCTGGGATAAGAGTCAGGCCCATGGGTATGCTCCCCAAAGCAGAATACAAAGTTTACGTGAGGAACTAGGGAGTTAGGGAGGGCTTGCGCGAATCGAAATTCAGGGGCACCCGAAGCCAAGTGCCCCGGATCGAACTAAACGTGGATGACACTGACCAGTTCTTTAACCGAGTCGGCGCTCTTCTGCAGGCCCGCCTGCTCTTCCGGTGTGAGCTTGATTTCGATGATCTGCTCGATGCCGCCAGCACCCAACTTGCACGGAACTCCCACAAACAGTCCGTTGATGCCGTACTCGCCTTCCAAATACGCCGCGCAGGGCACGATTTTCTTCTTGTCCTTGAGGATAGCTTCTACCATTTCGGTAGCTGCGGCGGACGGAGCGTAGTAGGCGCTGCCGGTCTTCAGGTGCTTCACAATTTCTGCTCCGCCGTCACGCGTGCGCTGTACCAGCCGGTCGATCGTGGCCTTGTCCATGAGTTCGGTGATGGGAATGCCGGCCACCGTTGAATAGCGCGGCAGCGGAACCATGGTGTCGCCGTGTCCGCCCAGCACGAACGCCGTCACGTTCTCGACCGACACGTTCAATTCCATCGCGATAAAGGCGCGGAAGCGAGCCGAGTCCAGAATGCCGGCCATGCCGATAACACGATTGCGCGAGAAGCCGCTCAGCTTGTACGCAGCCTGGGCCATGGCATCCAGCGGGTTAGAGACGATGATGAGGATGGCGTTCGGGGAGTACTGCACCACCTTGCCCACCACATCGCTCATGATTTTGTAATTGGTGTTCAGCAGATCGTCACGGCTCATCCCCGGCTTGCGGGGGATTCCGGCCGTGATTACCACAATGTCAGAGTTAGCGGTATCGGCATAGTCGTTCGTTCCGATAACGAACGAGTCCCGCTTCTCGATCGGCATCGCCTGCAGCAGGTCGAGAGCCTTGCCCTGCGGGACGCCTTCAATGATGTCGATCAGTACGACGTCGCAATGCTCCTTGGAGGCCATCCAATGTGCGGCTGTCGCTCCAACGTTTCCCGAACCTACAACGGTGACTTTCTTACGCATGATGTCCTGCTCCGTCTGCCGCTTGGGCGGCGTATGAATTGCACAACTCAGCTCGTACCGCTTATCTCTAGTGATGTTCCGCGTGTGCCGCCAGGTCGGGCAGTCCGTTTCCTGTGTGCATGTTGTGGATGATGTGGGTCGCGAATTCGCTGGTCTTTACCTTGGTCGCGCCCTCCAGCATGCGCTCGAAGTCGTACGTGACTTTCTTCTCCAGGATGGTTCGCTCCATCGATTCTTCAACCAGCCGCGCCGCCTCTTTCCATCCCATGAAGTCGAACATCATCACGCCTGACAGCATAACCGAGCCGGGATTGATCACGTCCTTATCCGCATACTTGGGAGCCGTCCCGTGGGTAGCTTCGAAGATTGCGTGCTGGTCGCCAATGTTGGCGCCGGGAGCGATTCCCAGGCCGCCGACCTGCGCTGCCGCCGCGTCGGAGATGTAGTCGCCGTTGAGGTTGGGGGTCGCCAGTACCGCATACTCATCGGGCCGGGTGACGATCTGCTGAAAGATGCTGTCGGCGATGCGGTCGTTGATCATCAGCTTCCACTTCCACGCGCCGTTTCCGTGCGTAGCGTAGATGCTATCGATCACGCCTTTCACTTCCCTGTGCAACTCTTCGCGAAATTCCTTGGGAGCGAACTCCAACCCGGGCTCCACCAGGCGGGCGTTCTCTTCGACGGAAAGTCCGGGACGCCGGTCGAGGTTATCGATGATCCAGCTCTCGCGTTCGGTGACAACCTGGTCGCGAAATTCCTGGGTCGCGATCTCATAACCCCACTCGCGGAACGCGCCTTCGGTGAACTTCTGAATGTTGCCCTTGTGTACCAGGGTGACGGACTTGCGATGGTTTTTGAGCGCATACTCAATCGCCATGCGCACCAGACGCTTGGTTCCGGTGATGGAAATCGGCTTGATGCCCACGCCTGAGTCCTCGCGCACCCGCTTCTTGGTCCCAGCCAACATTTCGTTGTTCAGGAAGTCGATCAGCTTTTTCGCCTCAGGCGTGCCCTCTTTCCACTCGATCCCGGCGTAAACGTCTTCCGTGTTCTCGCGGAAGATCACGATGTTCATGCGCTCCGGATGCTTCACTGGCGAAGGGATGCCCTGGTAATACTTCACCGGACGCACGCAGGCGTAAAGATCCAGAAGCTGGCGCAACGCGACGTTGAGCGAGCGAATGCCTCCGCCGACCGGAGTCGTCAGCGGTCCCTTGATGCCGACGCGCAACTCACGGAAGGCGTCTACCGAATCGTCCGGCAGCCAGGTCTTGAAGCGGTCCATGGCCTTCTCACCGGCGAAAACCTCATACCAGGCGACCTTGCGCTTGCCTTCGTAGGCCTGCTCGACAGCGGCGTCGAAAACTCGCACCGATGCCTTCCAGATGTCGCGACCGGTTCCGTCCCCTTCGATGAAGGGAATGATGGGGTTGTCGGGGATGACGAGCTTTCCGCCCTCATAGGTGATTTTGCTTCCGTTTGAGGGTAGGGGAATTCCGTTAAAGGATGAAGACACAGATACCTCCAGAAATGCGGGTAATGCGGGTAGGAGGCCAAGATTGGCGACCCCAAATTTCTACGCTATCACCGCAAAGTGTGCGGTATCAACGAATCATTCTGGGAATACATCACCCAAATGTGTGACGCCTGTCGCTGAGGGACTGTGCGCACCAATGCTAAGCAGCGCCGGATTTGGCCACGTGCCACGTTCCTGAGCAGGTTTTTTGAATGAAGCGTGAGTCGCAGCAGCGCCACGGCGGCTGGGTGCAACCTTTGTTCAGCGCGGTGGCTCACAACGGAATGGGCGCGGAGCTCGCGCTGCATTTATCCTGTCTGTCATTCAAAGATCGGGGGTGAGATGGTAAGGGGATTACTCGAACGCTGGCCGCTCCTGCGTCAGCTCAGAACCGGCGCCGACGGTACAGGCGTCGAGGCCATGAGCGAGCGCACCAGGAACCTGTTGCCCAAAAACCAGGACGCGGAATTCACTCGCGCCATGTGCCCGTATTGTGGGGTGGGTTGTGGGCAGATGATCTTCCACAAAGATGGCCAGCTGGTCTCCATAGAAGGCGATCCAGCATCTCCCATCTCGCGCGGACATCTTTGCCCCAAAGGCGCCGACACCTACGAGCTGCATACCCACGCCAACCGGCTGATGACGGTCAAGCACCGCCGGCCCTTCTCCGCCGAGTGGGAAGAGATGGACCTCGAGACCGCGATGGACCGCGTTGCCGAGCTGTTATGGGAGAGCCGCGAGCGAACCTTCGTGGAAAAAGACGGCGAAGATTCGATCATGCATACCACGGCCGTCGCTCACCTGGGCGGCGCGACGCTCGACAACGAAGAAAACTATCTCATTAAGAAACTCTTCACCGGAGGCCTGGGCATGGTTTGCGTCAGCAACCAGGCCCGTATATGACACAGCTCCACGGTGCCCGGTCTGGGCACCTCCTTCGGACGTGGCGGCGCGACTACCGCACAGCAGGACCTGGCCAACGCAGACGCCATTCTCATCATGGGATCGACCATGGCGGAGAACCATCCCGTCGGCTTTCAGTGGGTAATGGAGGCGCGCGAGCGAGGCGCGACCATTATTCACATCGATCCCCGTTTTACCCGTACCTCGGCGATGGCCGATATCTGGGTTCCGCTGCGCGCCGGAACCGACATTCTCTTCCTCGGTGCATTGATCAACTACGTCATCGAGAACGACAAGTGGTTTCACGATTACGTGCTGCACTACACCAACGCCGCCATGTTGGTGAACGAGGACTATCAGGACACGGAAGACTTGGGGGGGCTGTTCTCGGGCTGGGACGCGGAGGAGAAGAAGTATTCGCCCGAAACCTGGCTCTACCAGGGAGAGAAGCGAACGAAACTCAGTGTGCAGGAGGTCGAGGAAGCCGGCCATCGCAAGGCGGGTGGCGGTCACGGCAAAGATCGTGGCGGCGAGGCAGGCAAGGTCTCAGAGTACAAGTCTGATCCCTCGTTGCAAGACCCGCATTGCGTCTTTCAGCTTCTCAAGAAACATTTCTCCCGCTACACCCCCGAGATGGTTGAGCGCCACGCCGGAGTTCCCCAAAAGCTTTTCTTGAAAGTTGCGGAGGCGCTCTGCAACGCCTCGGGGCCCGAGAAGACAGCTGCCATGTGCTACGCCGTGGGCTGGACGCAGCATTCCAAGGGAGTGCAGATTATCCGCGCCGCCGCCATCCTCCAGCTGCTGTTAGGCAATATCGGTCGCCCGGGCGGCGGAATCCTCGCCCTGCGCGGACACGCTTCCATCCAGGGCTCCACCGATATTCCCACCTTGTATGACATCCTCCCCGGGTACCTGCCTATGCCTTTTAAGGAAGGGGTGGGCGAAGACCTCGGCAACTACTTTAAAAAGCACACCGCCGACGCTGGGCTTTGGAACAACTTCCCCAAGTACTTCGTCAGCCTGATGAAGTCCTGGTACGGAGAGAACGCCACCAACGAGAACAACTGGGGATTCGATTATCTCCCACGTGTTACAGGAGATCACTCACACTTCGGCTACTGGCTCGACATGGCCGACGGCAAGATGGATGGCCTCTTCATCATGGGCCAGAATCCGGCTGTGGGCGCACCCAATGCGCGGCTTCAGCGCTCCGCATTGGCCAAGCTGAAGTGGCTGGTGGTGCGCGACATGGTCGAAACCGAGAGCGCATCCTGGTGGTACAACTCGCCGGAAGTGGAGCGCGGCGAACTCGATCCCAAGGACATCGCTACCGAAGTGTTTCTCTTTCCCGCTGCCGGTTCCGCGGAGAAAGAAGGCTCCCAGACCAACACCCAGCGCTTGGTGCAATATCGGCTTCAGGCCGTACATCCGCCCGGCGATGCTCGCAGTGAGAGCTGGTTCATCCATCATCTGGCTCGCCGATTGAAAGCCAAAGCCGCGGCCAATCCGAGCCCGCGCAACGCCGCCATGATTGCGTTGCAGTGGCCTTACGGCACTCACGGCGTCGATGCTGAGCCCAATGTGAGCGAGGTGCTGAAAGAGATCAACGGCCGCCAGTTCGCAACCGGGAGACAGCTCGCGAGCTACAAGGAGTTAAAAGACGACGGCAGCACCGCCTGCGGCTGCTGGATCTACTGCGGCATCCATCCCAGCGAGCACGAGAACCTGGCCAACAAGCGCGAGTCCGTCGATTATCTCGGCCACGGCTGGGGATTTGCCTGGCCCAACGATGTACGAATTCTGTATAACCGCGCCTCGGCCCGTCCCGATGGCAAGCCCTGGAGCGAACGCAAGAAGCTCGTGTGGTGGGACGAACAACAACAGGAGTGGACGGGACATGACACCCCCGATTTCGACAAGAAGAAGCGGCCCGATTACCAGCCGCCGGATGGCGCCAAGGGTATGGATGCCATAGCGGGTGACAAGCCGTTCATTCTGCATCCCGACGGTGTAGGCTGGCTGTTCGTGACCAGCGGGCTGAAGGACGGTCCGCTGCCGACGCACTTTGAGCCGCTGGAATCGCCGTTCGGCAATGCTCTGTATCCTGAGCACGCCACCAATCCGCCAACCAACAAGAAGATTCGTCCCGACAACACCTACGCCTACCGGGGCGACGAGCGCTTTCCATTCGTGCTCACCACCTATCGCCTCACCGAGCATCACACCGCAGGAGGAATGTCACGCCAGCTTTCTCATCTGGCCGAACTTCAGCCCGAGCTCTTCTGCGAGGTCTCACCTGAACTCGCGGCCGACCGCGGACTGCAACACGGAGATTGGGCCACCATCATGACGCCTCGCGGATTGGTGCAAGCCCGTGTGCATGGTGACGCCGCGCATGCGTCCCCTGTGGGTGGACGGCCGCACCGTTCATCAGGTCGGGCTGCCGTATCACTGGGGCTACAACGGGCTGGTGAAAGGCGACGTCGCCAACGACCTGCTGGTAATTTCTGAGGAGCCCAACGTGCGCATCATGGAAACCAAGGCGCTGGTCTGCGATATCGAGCCCGGTAAGCGCGAGCACGGTCCTGCGGCCCTGGCGCAATGGAAGGAACACATGGAGCAGCCGGCATGAGCACCACAACTGCATTCTTCACTGACGCCACTCTGTGCATCGGCTGCAAGGCCTGCGAGGTCGCCTGCAAGGAATGGAACGGCCTCTCCGCTGACGGCTTCAACTGGACCGGCAATTCCTACGACAACACAGGCGCGGTGGGTCATTCGACCTGGCGGCACGTGAAGTTTGTCGAGCACGCTCCCGAGCCCGGCCTGGGTGGCAATAATGCCGATCTCGCTTCGTGGGTGTTTTCGTCCGACGTATGCAAGCATTGCGAAAAAGCCGGTTGCCTTGAGGCTTGTCCCACCGGCGCAATCGTGCGCACCGAGTTCGGCGGAGTCTTCGTTCAGCCGGACATCTGCAACGGTTGCTCCTACTGCGTCGTAGCCTGCCCTTTCGGAGTGGTGCAGCGAAACAAGGAAGATGGACGCGCCTTCAAGTGCACCTTCTGCTATGACCGGCAGAAAGTCGGTTTGCATCCCGCCTGTTCCACCGCATGTCCAACGGAATCGATTAAGTTCGGCCCCATCGAAGAGATGCGAATCGTGTCGCAGGAACGGGTGGAAGAGCTGCAGGCCCGCGGCATGGATGACGCCTGTGTTTACGATCCGACTAATACCAGCGTGGAGGGCATCCACGCGATGTTCCTGGTGCGCGGTGATCCACGGCAATACAACTTGCCGCCCCATCCCGAGGTCCCGACGATTTACAACAAGGCGGGGTGGACAAGTTCCGCCGTCGCCGCTGGTTTATTGCTGGCGGGCAGCTTGTTCGCCTTCCTGGGGAGTGCGAAGCGATGAGCAGCAATCCGCAAGATCGTCCCACGCCAGAGCACACGGATTGGGCCCGCGAGAATCGGCTGCATGAGATTCGCCGCGAGGCCGAGCGCAAGGGCTACGTCGACGCGACTACCTTGCCTATCGCCGGTGCGCCTTTCCCCATGGCTTCGCCGAAGACCGGATACTACGGCATTCCCTTGCTGAAAGAGCCGCAGTGGAGTTGGGAGATTCCTCCCTACTTCTTCGTCGGAGGTGCCGCAGGTTCGGCTGCCGTTTTGGGGTTGATGGCGAAATGGATTGGGCGCGATGAGAAGCTCGCACGCGACTGCCGGCTGGTGGCTGCCGGAGGGGCAGTCGTTTCCAGCGCATTGCTGATATCCGATCTCGGACGTCCCGCGCGCTTTCTCGCAATGCTGAGAGTTTTCAAGCCGCAGAGTCCCATGTCGGTGGGTGCCTGGACACTGGCAGCCTTTGGCAGCTTCTCGGGAGCTGCGGCCTTTGCCCAAATTGCGGCTGAGCGCTTCGGATTGCCGGTACGCATGCTGGGAAATCTTGCTGAGGTGTTTTCCGCTGCCGCGGGCCTGCCTTTCTCCAATTACACCGGAGTGCTGATCGGCGCGACCGCTATTCCGGTGTGGAACGAACATGTTGGCAGCCTGCCCATTCACTTTGGAATGTCAGGACTGAACTCCGCCGTAGGCATTCTCGAGCTGATGGGTCATGAAAACACTGCGCTAAATACCCTCGGTATCGGCGCTGCGGTGATTGAAACGCTCGAAGGCGTGAACATTGAGATTTCGAAGAAGCCCGCCGTCGAACCTCTGAAGCGCGGCACCAGCGGATTCATCACCAGGCTGGGAGGCGTACTCAGCGGCCCGGTGCCGCTGGCGTTGCGCATTGCGGCGGCCCTCGCGGGAGCACGGCGCTCGAGAAAGCTCAGGAAAGCGGCTGCGATTTCGAGCATCACGGGATCCATGCTCACCCGCATCGCCTGGGTGCATGCCGGGCACGTTTCCGCCCGCGATTGGCGCTTGCCCTTGGAGATCGAGCAAAAGAAGGACCTACCGTTCATCGCGCGCGAGGGCACGCCCGTCAACAAGATGGTGAAGGAATCGTGAGAAGCTGTCAGCCGTCAGCTATCAGCCAAAGCTAAGACTTGGGAAGAAGCACCGGTCGGCCTTGTTTTAGCTGATGGCTGACGGCTGAGAGCTGATAGCTTCATTCCCCCGGCAACATCTCACCACGAATCTGTATTCTTATTGCTGCGAGATGCTCTCTTAACTCGCCAAAAATTAGCCGCCTGTTCGAAAGAGCCATCATGCCCAAGAAAGTTCGCAAAGCTGTTTTTCCGGCTGCCGGCCTGGGAACGCGTTTTCTTCCCGCTACCAAAGCTGTGCCGAAAGAGATGCTGCCGCTGGTGGATAAGCCCATCATTCAGTACGGCGTGGAAGAGGCGCTGGCTGCGGGCTGCGACCAGATCATCGTCATCACCGGGCGCGGCAAAAGCGCCATCGAGGACCACTTCGATATCAGCTATGAACTGGAAAACGAACTGGAGCAGCGCAATAAGGCAGAGCTTCTCGATCAGGTGCGCAAGATCTCCGGCATGATCAATATCGCCTTTGTCCGGCAGAAGAAGGCGATGGGACTTGGCCATGCCGTGCTCATGGCACGCGAATTGGTGGGCGACGAGCCGTTTGGTGTGATTCTTCCCGATGACGTCATCGACGCCAGGGTGCCATGTCTCAAGCAGATGATCGACGTTTACAACGAGACCGGTTCGTCGATCCTCGCGACGCAGGAGGTCGCGGGCGCGGCCATTTCCGCTTATGGTGTGCTCGATGCGACACCGACCGGCAAACACGATGGCCGTCTCTACCAAGTGAAGAACATGGTCGAGAAGCCCAAGCTGGAAGATGCGCCGTCAAATCTTGCCATCATTGGGCGTTACGTCCTCACCCCCAGGATCTTCGACATGCTTGGGGCGACCGAGCCCGGCAAAGGCGGCGAACTGCAACTTACCGACGGTATCAAAGCGCTGCTGAACCACGAGAAGGTTTACGGCTACACCTTCGAGGGCACGCGTCATGACACCGGAGACAAGCTCGGCATGCTGAAGGCGACCGTGGAGTTTGGCTTGAAGCGCGACGACCTGGGCGAAGATTTCCGAAACTACCTGAAGAGCCTGGTTCTCTGACCGCTGAGTGCCCCAGGTTCGCCCGTCACTTGGGCTAACCTGGGCGGAGCTACTCGTACCGCAAGCTCTCCACCGGATCGAGTCGCGCCGCGCGCGCTGCCGGCACAGTTCCAAACAGCACCCCTACGATCGACGACACCAGAACGGCGATAATCACTGACCATCCTGAAACCGGCATGCGGTAATCGGTCAAGAAGCGTAACGAGAACGGGAGCGCCAGACCGAGCACGATCCCTACGGTTCCTCCCGCCAGCGAAATCATCATGGCCTCAGCGAGGAATTGGGCTCGTATCTCATGACTCGTGGCTCCCACCGCTTTGCGCACCCCGATCTCCCGGATTCGCGAGGTCACGGTGGCCAGCATGATGTTCATGATTCCCACCCCGCTTACCAGCAAAGTCAGCACCGAGATGAGCAGCAGAACCGTGGTCAGCGCGTTGGCGGTCTTGCCGGCGACGCTCAATAGCTGAGTCAGGTTGTCGACCTTGTACACCGACTCCGGACGATGCCGCGACTTAAGCGTCGCCAGTATCTGCTCCGTCGCGCGCGGAACCTCGCGCGAATCGGCCACCGAGAAAAACAGTTGCTTCACCTCGTCGGTAGTGGTGAAGAAACGCGCCACGGTGTGCGGAATCAGGATCGTCTCTTCAGAAATTTCTGACTGCCCAAACGTGTCGACCCTCTCTTTGAAAACTCCTACGATAACGAACGGAAGTCCCTCCAGCCTCATCTCCTGCCCCACCGCGGCATCGGGATTGCCATAAAGCCGTATGGCAAGATTCAGAGTCAGCACTGCCACTTTGCTGCGCGCCCTGACGTCGTTCGGGTCGAAAAAGCGCCCGGCTACAATTTCCAGGTTTCGTACCCACTGGTATTGCGACGACACGCCCAAGATCAGCACATCGCGCTCTTTACCTCCAGGTATCGCGATGCGGTCGTGCAGCTCAAGCATGGGAGACGACGAGGTGATGCCCGGTACCTGTCGCCGTACCGCATCCATATCCTCAAGCGTGAGATAGTCGCTGGATGAGCTGCCGTAGTTGCTGCCGCCCTGGTAGTAAGCGACCATCATGTTGGCGCCAATAGCCTGAATCTCGCGCAGGATGTATTCCTTGCCGGTGAGGCCGATGGTGACCACCAGGATGAGGGATGCCGTTCCGATGACCATGCCAAGCGCCGTCAGCACGAAGCGCGTCTTCTGCGCCCGGAAGGTCTCGACGGCGACACTAATGGTCTCACCCAAAACCATCCTGGGATACGGGCGTCCGTTGGCGGCTCTGATTGCCATCTGCTATGTCAGAGATTAAATCGCATCTGCCAAGGGTTCAAATGACGGTACACCCAAGGTAATTAGCTGAGAGCTGATACCTGTCTGCTGGTAGCTGACCGCTCCCGGTGTTATCGTCAGAATGTTGTGCCCCCAGTTCACGTCGCACGCATACCTCGTCTTCTCGCTCCTGGGCTTTTGTTGCTCCTGACCACTCGGCTGCCGCTGCCGGCCCAGCAGGCCATCGGAGAGCTCTACGCCACCGACGCCAGCGTCAGGGGTGCTGTAATCCTGGCCGGATCCGGAACCAGTGTCCTCAGCGGATCGCAAATTGCCGCCGGCGCCCAGACCGCCACCTTGAAACTTGAGCGTGGAGGCAGCGTCCTGGTCTGTCCCGGAACCAGCCTCTCCGTCTCATCGTCCCAGAACGGACGCCAGCTGTTGTTCAGCGTCAACTCCGGAAACCTCGAGCTGGATTATCCTCTCGGCTCCGCCTCCGACAGCCTGCTGACTCCCGACTTTCGGCTGCTGCTGCCCGGCCCGGGCACCATTCACATTGCCCTGGGTATCACGGCAAACGGCGACACTTGCGTCCAGTCGCTTCCCTCGAATAGCTCGGCGATGATCGTAGCGGAAGCCATGGGCGACGAAAGCTATCAGGTGAAGCAGGACGAGGCCGTTGTGTTCAGGGGAGGCCGCATTCAAGGAGCTACTCGCGCGCACCAGAGCTGCGGCTGTCCGGCTCCGGCGCCCGTGCAAGTTGCGAAAGCTCCTCCGACGCCAGCCATTCCCGCCAAGCTGCCGCCCACCAGTGGAGCCGCGCTCGCGGCCGCCCTCGACGAATCAGCTCCGGTGCTGTCTGACGCTCACTTGGCGATGGACGCTCCGTTTGTCTTTCACGGCACCGATGTGCCGCCCGACATGACGGCCCTGGTTTCTCACCTCAAGCTTGAGCACACGCACCTGGTCTCGCTGCAACCGACGGTGTTGCCGCCCGGCAAGAAGAAGGCCGAGCCGAAGAAGCAGACTGTAGCTGCCAATTCCGCCGAAGATAAGGGCGGCATGTTCAGCAAAATCGGTGCGTTTTTCGCATCGATCTTTCACTAGCCGCGTAGAGGGTCAGTTTGAGTGTCATCCCGAGCAAGCCTCTTTTGCAAAGCGAGGGATCTAGGCGTGCCGATTCGCGCCGGCGCGCGAAAGGCATGCATCCCTCTTCAAACCAGCCACTGAATAGTTATTTGATGATTCCGCGATGCGACGCTTCAATGAAGGCGACCAGGCTAGCGACATCGGGATCGTCGCCTTCGCCGCGCAATTTCTCCAGCGCTTGCGAGGTGTTCAGCTTGGACGCGAGCAGCACTTTGAACGCGTGATGCAGGTTCGCGATGCGCTCGCGCGAGAAGCCCCGCCGCTGTAATCCCACTTTGTTCAGCATGTAGGCGTGGGTGTCGCGCTCAGCGCTGGTCATGGAGTAGGGAAGCACGTCCTGGGTGATGGTGGTGCCGCCACCGACGTAGGAATGCGCTCCGATGCGCACAAACTGATGCACCGGGCAAAGCGCGCCTACCACGGCCCATTCCTCAACCGTTACGTGTCCCGCCAGCGTGGCCGCATTCACCAGCATCGCGTGATCGCCGATGGTGCAGTCGTGCCCGATGTGGGCGTAGGCCATGATGAGCGTATCGCTGCCCACGCGGGTAACGCCGCCGCCCTTCTTGGTGCCGCGAGTAATCGTGACGTACTCGCGAATCTGGTTGCGGTCGCCAACCTCCAGACGCGTCGGCTCGTTTTTGTAGGTGATGTCCTGCGGTTCGCCACCCAGCGCGGCGAAAGAAAAGATCTTGTTGTCGGCTCCGAACTTCGACGGCCCGCTGAGAACCACGTGCGCAGCGAGCTCACAATTCTCTCCCAGCTCGACCCCGGCGCCGATGACGCAGTAGGGTCCAATCGAGCACGAGCCAGGAATCTTTGCTGTGGGATCGACGACGGCCGTCGGGTGGATGCTCATCGAAGCTATGCCGGCTCCACGGCTGGCTCTGGCGTTGCCGCTGCGTTCAGGCTTTTTCCGCTCGCGATCCAACAGACGACAGGTGATGATGGCCTCGCATGCCAGCTTGTCGCCAACGTAGGCTTTGCCCTGCATGCGCCCGGCACTTCCGCGCCAAACCAGTACGTCCACATCGATGCGAAGCTGATCGCCGGGTACCACCGGACGCCGGAATTTCGCCTTTTCGATACCGGTAAACAGCAGCAGCTTTTGTTCGCGATCGGGGAACTCGGTCAGCAGCAGCACGCCTCCGGCTTGCGCCATCGCTTCCACTACGAGCACGCCCGGCATGATCGGGAAGGTGGGAAAGTGTCCGGCGAAGAACGGCTCGTTGATGGTGACATTCTTCAGCGCCACGATGCGCTTGGTGCGGACCAGTTCAGTGATACGGTCGATCAGCAGGAACGGATAACGATGCGGGAGGATCTTCAGGATATCCTGAAGGTCGAGCGTCGTCTTGTCGGCCGCAGGCGCGTTGGCTTGTTCACTCATAGATTGCGCTGAAAACGTTAGATTATACATTTCGGGTTGTTACGCCGGGCCCGATGGAACTCGGTACAAAGATGAAGACTGCTTCTAAAATGACCTCCCTCAAAGGCGCCAAGGCCTCGGCAACTCCGGCGCAGCTTTCGCAGCTTCGCGATTGGCTGGCGCCTCACAAATCCGAAATGGTCGCCGAGCTCAAAGAGTTAGTGCTCATGGAATCGCCAACCCACGACAAAGCTGCCTGCGACCAACTCTGCGCCGCGTTGGCCGAAAAGTTTCGCCAGCTCGGTGCCCGCGTGAAAATCCACCGCCAGAAGAAAGCGGGCGACCACCTTCAGGTGGAGTTCGCCGGTGCGAAGGATCGCAAGCCCATCCTGCTGCTTGGCCACTACGACACCGTGTATGCCACCGGGACCTTGGCCACCATGCCCTGGCGCGAGAGCAAAGGGCTGCTTTACGGTCCCGGCATCTTCGACATGAAGGGCGGCATCGTCCAGGTCATGTATGCCATTCGCGCTCTGCAGGCGCAAGGACCGCTGCCCCGCCCAGTCACAGTTCTACTTGTGTCGGACGAGGAAGAGGGTAGCGAGACATCCCGAGCCATCACCGAGAAGATTGCGGGCCGCTGCGAGGCTGTTCTGGTATGCGAACCCGCAGGTCACGGCGGCGCGCTGAAGACCGCTCGCAAAGGCGTCGGCAACTTCACTATTCGCGTCAGCGGAGTAGCCTCGCACGCCGGACTCGATTTCGAGAAGGGCCACAACGCAATCCTCGAGTTGTCGCACCAGGTGCAGGCGGTTGCCGCGATGACCAACCTGGAGCGCGGCATCACTCTGAACCCCGGCATCATTCGCGGCGGCACACGCACCAATGTGGTTCCCTCCGAGGCTGAGGCGGAATTCGACCTGCGCATCGCCAACAAGCTGGATGGCGACCTGATGATGCGCAAAGTTCGCTCCCTTCGCGCCGCCAACAAGAAGTGCAAGCTACAGGTCGAGGGTGGCATCAATCGTCCGCCGATGGAGCGCTCACCGGCCGTCGTAGCCCTCTTCCACCAGGCCCAGAAGGTCGCGAAGGAGCTGGGATTCTCAGTTACCGAGATCGCAGTCGGCGGCGGATCCGATGGGAACTTCACCGCCGGAATGGGTATTCCTACGCTGGACGGACTGGGAGCGGTTGGCGATGGCGCACACTCGCCTCGCGAATCGGTAGTAGCAGCCGAAATGCCGCGCCGCGCGGCGCTGCTCGCAGGGCTTATCGCGTCAGTCTGAGTGTCATCCCGAGTGAGCCTCTTTTGCGAACCGAGGGATCTGGGTGGGCCGATTCGCGCTGGCGCGCGAAAGGCCCACATCCTTATTCCGACCGACCCACTACCCAGCATTTAGATATTTTGACGCTGGCATGGCAAAAGCCTAGAATTCGATTTAGCCCGCCGCATCTTGCCTGACCGCAACGAAACCGGGCTTTTACCGGGAGGTTTGTATGTTTGGTGGAAAGATCGGTCTGCCAGAGCTGGCGATTATCGTGTTCATAGCCTTGCTTATCTTTGGCCCCAAGAAGCTGGGCGAGTTGGGCAAAGGACTGGGCGAAGGTATCCGCAACTTCAAGTCGTCCATGAACGACCACAGCGCGACCACCGCTCCTCCCCCGACCACGGAAGAAAAAAAGCAGGCTTAGCGCGTTGCCGTCGAGGGGCCTGCAGTTTGTGTCCTGACCCAAACCTCGCCCTGGTTAAACATCTAGCGCCAACGCAGAAACATCCGGCTCTCGCTTGTTGCCGTCACGCCCTCCTCTGCACGGTGTCATGCCGAGACGGCGCCAGCCGTAGAGGGACCTGCAGTTTGTGTCCTGACCCAAACCTCGCCCTGGTTAAACATCTAGCGCCAACGCGGAAACATCCGGCTCTCGCCTGTTGCCGTCCACGCCTTCCTCTACACGGTGTCATCCCGAGACGGCGCCAGCCGTAGAGGGACCTGCGGTTTGCATGCGCGCCCAAGACATGCCCAAAGGCACTACACGAACCCTGCAGCCGCCCCCGCGTCCCTCAGCATCCGATAAACCCGCGCCACTGGAAGTCCCACGACGTTGAAGTAGTCGCCTTCGAGTCGCTCCACCCAGCGCGAAGCCATGCCCTGGATTCCGTAGGCGCCGGCCTTGTCCATGGGCTCGCCACTTGCGACGTATTCCGCAATTTCCGGCTCTGACATTCCGACGAATGAGACCTGTGTAACCTCGGCTTCTGTGCGTTGGAAATCGGCGCTCAGCAGGCAGACTCCGGTAATGACCTGGTGCGTACGGCTCGACAGCAGTTGCAACATGCGCGCGGCGTCCTCCGGGTTCACCGGCTTTTCCAGCAGATGTTCGTCGACCACAACGACCGTATCAGATCCCAGGACCAGCGCGTCAGGATGTCGCGCAAGCACGGTCTTTGCCTTATCGCGGGCCAGCCGTTGCGCATAGTCGATCGGTGCCTCGCCGGCGAGTGGCTCTTCGTGAATGTCTGCCGGATCGACTTCAAACGGGATGCCCGCATTGCGCAGCAGTTCGGAGCGGCGAGGCGAGGCGGAGGCGAGAATGAGTGCGCGCATTGCCGAGAATTGTAGCCGAAGACTTATCACCACTGAGGTCACGGAGGACACGGAGAATTCCAAATCCTTGTTCTTTCTTCTCCGCGTCCTCCGTGTTCTCCGTGGTGAGGCCTTTGTTCGTATCGGCTATGCATCTTATCGGGTAACTACATCGTCTGATGAACGTGACGACAGCCACACAGACCATCTCTTACGGCGCGACCGTGCGCGGCAGGGAAGTCGATTTCCGGGTATGGGCGCCGACTCCCCAGCAGATCACATTGCGCCTGATGCGCGTCGGCCAGCCGCCGCAGGATATTCCAATGCACCGCGATGGCGAAGACTTCGTTGCCATCGCTGAGGCACGCGTCGCCGATCGCTACGCCTACATAGTCGATGGCAGCCAGCCTCTCCCCGACCCTCTTTCCCGCTTTCTTCCCGAAGGCGTGCATGGGCCCACCGAGATTGTCGATCCCACGTTGTACGCCTGGTCCGATGAAGGCTGGCACGGTTTGCCGCTTGAGGACTACGTCATCTACGAGCTGCACCTCGGGACGTTTACGCCCGAAGGCACATTTGCCGCAGCCGCAGAGAAGCTGCCATACCTGAAGGACCTGGGTGTCACCGTCATTGAAGTGATGCCGGTCGCCGCTGCACCGGGCACCCGCAACTGGGGCTATGACTGCGTGTCTCCGTACGCCGTTCAGGCGAACTATGGTGGTCCTGCGGCGTTCCGCCGCTTCGTCGACGCCGCGCATGAGCTTGGGCTGGCTGTCATTCTCGACGCGGTCTACAATCACCTCGGGCCCGAGGGCAATTACCTCCGCCTGTTCGGCCCGTACTTCACCGCGCATCACAAGACGCCATGGGGAGACGCCATCAACTACGACGATGAAGGTGGCAAGCAGGTGCGGCGCTACGTCGTCGGAAACGCCGTGTATTGGATTCGCGAGTACCACCTCGACGGTTTGCGGCTCGACGCCGTGCAAACCATCAAAGACGATTCTCCGAAGCACATTCTCGCTGAAATTCAACAGAACGTGCAGGCGCTGGCGGCGGAGCTGAAGCGAAACGTCGTCGTCATTGCCGAGACCGATGAGAACGATTCCCGCTACATCGAGCCTGCGCCCCGGGGCTACGGACTGAACGCCGTCTGGAGCGACGACTTCCATCACGCGCTGCATGCGTTGCTCACCGATGAGCGCACCGGCTATTACCAGGATTTCGGTAACCCGGAACTCATCGCGAAAGCCCTGCGCGATGGCTATGTCTTCCAGGGGGAGCATTTCGCCTTCTGGAATAAATCCCGCGGCACACCTGCGCAAGACGTGCCGCTGCCGGCGAATGTCATCTGCATTCAGAACCATGATCAGGTTGGCAACCGTGCCACGGGAGAGCGCCTGACGGTGCTGGCTCCGCGCGGCGCACGCAAGATGGCCGCGGCCCTGCTGTTGCTCGCGCCGCATACTCCGCTGCTGTTCATGGGACAGGAGTACGACGAGTCCGCTCCCTTCCAGTTCTTCGCCGATTTCCAGGATCCCGAGTTGAAGAAGGCCGTCAGCCAAGGACGCCGCAGCGAGTTCAAAGACTTCGATTTCAGCGAAGTTCCCGATCCGGAAGATCCGCAGACCTTTGAACGCTCGAAACTATCTTGGGCCAACGCCGACCAGAATCGCGAGATGCTCGACTGGTACGGCAACCTGTTGTCGCTCCGGCAACGCTATGTTCTCGGCCACGAACGCCGCGCCGAGGTGACCTACGACAATGGCGTGCTGAGCTTGTATGTTCCGGCCTCTGCACCCGCGGTGCTGGTTCAATGCACCTTGCAGCCCGAGGCTAACCTGCCGCGGAACGAATCCCGCGATTGGAAGCTGGTTCTGGATAACAATGAGGACGGCTGCGCGGTCAGAGTGATGGTGAAAAGCTGATACTGTTCACGGCTGTTCTATAATCCTCAACTTCGTTCCAACTTTGGAGCGTCCTCCGAGGCTACCGTGATCTCGCGCATATCCGCCCTTTGTCTTGCGGCCATTATCGCCGTGCAACCGCTTGCCGCTGCCGCTCCCGCCAGCTCAACCGAAAGTCTGTATGGATACTCTGCAGCCCATGCTGCGACTGAGCGCGACTGGGAGAACAAATTCCGCAACCTGCCTGATCCGGCAGTGATGCGCAGCTCTATGCAGCGCCTCAGCGCCCGTCCGCACAATGTCGGCTCGCCCTACGACAAAGACAACGCAGAATGGATCTTGGCGCAGTATAAGCAGTATGGTTTCGACGCGCATATCGAGACCTTTGATGTGCTCTTCCCCACGCCCAAGGAGCGTCACCTTGAGCTGATCGCGCCGACGAAGTATGTTGCCAAGCTGCAGGAAGGGGCTCTGTCGGTCGATCCCACTTCGCAGCAGATTTCGGAGCAGTTGCCCACCTATAACGCGTACTCCCACGATGGCGACGTCACCGCCCCTCTGGTGTACGTCAACTATGGTGTACGCGAGGATTACGAAGAGCTTGATCGCCTCGGAATTTCGGTAAAGGGCGCTATCGTGATTGCGCGTTATGGTGCGGCGTGGCGCGGCATCAAGCCCAAGGTCGCTGCCGAGCACGGCGCGATCGGCTGCATCATCTATTCCGATCCTCGTGACGACGGCTACTTCGAAGGACAATATTTTCCGACCGGTCCCTATCGCCCATCCGATGGCGTGCAGCGCGGCAGTGTAATGGACACGGAATATCCCGGTGACCCACTGACGCCGGGAGTAGGCGCCACCAAAGATGCCAAGCGGCTCTCCGTTACCGAGGCCAAGACCATCACGGCAATACCGGTGCTCCCCATCTCGTACGGTGACGCGCAGCCGCTGCTCGCAGCGCTCGCGGGGCCAGTCGCGCCCGAGGGCTGGCGCGGCGCGCTGCCACTCACCTATCACGTTGGTCCGGGGCCGGCCAGGGTGCACCTGGTGATGAAGTCGAACTGGGACATCAAGACCATCTACGACGTAATCGCAAAGATTCCCGGCAGCGAAACTCCCGAGCAATGGATCATTCGCGGCAATCATCACGATGCCTGGGTTAATGGAGCCGATGATCCGATATCAGGGCAGGTGGTCGTACTGGAAGAGGCCCGCACCTTGGGCGAGTTGATGAAGCAGGGCTGGAAGCCCAAGCGGACCATCATCTACTGCGCCTGGGATGGCGAGGAACCTGGCCTGCTGGGCTCGACCGAGTGGGTGGAAGAGCATGATGCCGAGCTGAAGCAACATGCTGTGGTCTACATCAACTCCGACTCCAGTTCCCGCGGATATCTCTCCGCCTCGGGCTCGCACACGCTGGAAAAAGTGGTTAACGATCTAGAGAAGGAAGTCCAGGATCCCGAGAAAAACATGTCGGTGTGGAAGCGAGCGCAGATGCGCCGCATCGCCCGCGCCGCTACCCCCGAGGAGCGGCAGGAGCTACGAGACCGTGCCGATCTTCGCATTGGAGCTCTGGGCGATGGCTCCGATTACGCCCCATTCCTCGATCACGCCGGGATCGCCGCAGTCAATATTGGCTTCGGCGGCGAGGCCGGCGGAGGCGTCTATCACTCCATCTACGACGACTTCTACTGGTACACCCATTTTGGCGATCCCAACTTCCTGTATGAGAAGGCACTGGCGCAAATGGGCGGCACCACGGTGATGCGCATCGCCGATGCTGATCTTCTGCCGTATGATCCGTCGGGTTCGGCGGACACGGTGAAGCGCTATGTCGGCGAGCTTAAGACCGAGCTCAAGAAGAAGCAGGATGAGGTGAAGGAGCGCAATCGCCAGATCGAAGAAGGAGTATTCACGGCAACCGCCGATCCGCAAAAGCAATACGTGCCTCCTTCGATCAAGCCGGTTCCGCCCTACATCAACTTCGCTCCGCTGGAGAATGGAGCGGACGCTTACTCGAAAGCTGCGCAGCGGTATAGCAAGGCAATCGGCAAACTCGCCAACGATTCTGCTGCGTGGCAATCACCGGCGTTGAAGGAGATCAATGCCCAATTGCTGCAAACCGAGCGCACCTTTACCACAACGGAAGGTTTGAAGGAGCGGCCCTGGTTCAAGCACCAGATTTACGCTCCAGGCGCGTACACGGGGTATGGCGTGAAGACCATTCCGGCAGTACGTGAGGCGCTGGAGGAAGACAAGTGGAGTGATGCTGAGCAAGGCGCCACCATCGCCGGGCAGGTATTAATGAACGAAGCCAAACTGGTAGACTCCATTGCGCAACAGGTGGAACAAATAGTTAGCGGCAGCAGCGGCGGCCCTTCTTCTTCTTCGAGCTCAGATAAGTCGGGAAGGTAAAATTTGAAATGGTAGCGGAACACGGATCATTTCTGATTGCCTGCTAATTGCTAATTGCTAATTGCTAATTGCGTCTCATGCCTGATCTCGAAACTCGCCGTTACCTCGTAACTGGACGCGTACAGGGCGTCGGCTTCCGCTGGTTTGTGGAGCGTGAAGCAGCCCAGCTCGGTATGAAGGGATGGGTTCGCAACTGCGAAGACGGCAGTGTTGAAGTAATGGCGACCGGAACCCCGGAACAGCAGCGCGCGCTACGGGCAAAGCTTCGCGAAGGCCCACGCGCGGCCCGAGTTGATATGGTTCAGGAATCCAGCGCCCCGTACCTGGAAGCGCAGTCGTTTCGCATTCAAGAAGGAGGGTGGTAATCATGGCCAGTCCCGCGACTCAGAGTTGCGCCGACCTGAAGAAGCTCATCCGCGAGGTTCCCGACTTCCCCAAGCCGGGCATTCTCTTCTACGACATCACAACTCTGTTGAAGGACCGCCAGGGATTCGCTCGCCTCATCGACGCGCTCACCGACTACTACATCAACAAAGACATCGACCTCATATTGGGCATCGAAGCGCGCGGCTTCATCTTCGGGCCGGCTCTGGCCTATCGCCTGAACGCCGGCTTCGTCCCGGTTCGCAAACCCAAGAAGCTGCCCGCCAAAGTTCTGCAATGGAAGTACGACCTGGAGTACGGCTCCGACACGCTGGAGATCCACGAAGACGCCATCCAAAAGGGACAACGCGTTCTGATCTGCGACGACCTGCTGGCGACGGGCGGAACTGCAAAAGCTGCCGTCGACATGGTGAAGGAACTGGGCGGCGACATTTGCGGCCTGGCGTTTGTGGTTGAGCTGGACGGGCTAAAAGGACGGGACAAGCTGAAGGGTTACGACGTGCACTCGCTGCTGCATTACGAGATGTAGCGCGGTCGTGATCTCACCAGATTGTCTTGATCGAAGCGCAACCAAGGAGCCGTTGGTCGGCAGTGATCAGGGGCACACCTTGTACCTGAGCAGTCGCGGCAATAATTCGATCAATTGGATCCAGTGGGAAGTCGGATGGCAAGGCGGCGGACTGTATTGCTATGGCCAGCGTCACAGGAAGAACTTCCACATCTTCCACAAGCTGGCTGAGTGTGGCTGGAATGCTTGCTGGCCCTCTCAGGCGTCCACTGTTAAGGAGACCCTCTAGCTCAACAACCGTTATGGCCGAAACAGCCAGAGCATTTGTAACGCTAGCCCGGCGAATAGCCGAAGCAGCCGCAGTGGAAAGTTTCCGAGGCTCTCGTCGCAGCCACACAAGAACGTGTGTGTCGAGGACGATCATTTGAACATGTCGTATTCTTCGAGCGCATAAGCTGGCCGGATCAAATCGTCGGGATCACCAACGATTTCGATAATTCCCTTTAGTCGGCCGAAGAAGTCGTCCTTCTTCTTGGGTTTATCCTTGCCGTTTGCAATTGGTACGAGCTTGACCACCGGTTGCCCGCGCTTGGTTACTACCAAGGACATTCCGGTTTCATTTACCTCGTCCATGATCCGCAGACACTTGGCTTTAAACTCCCCGGCGGCAATCGTGCGCTCGACAGCCCGGACCCGAGTGATCGGCTTTTTCTTCACGGTCACTTTGCTCATGGTCACCTCACATATGACTATGGTCATTTAACATGACCACTTTGCGACCTCGAACCTCGTATCTTCCCTCCAGCACTATCCCTATCGCCTCGCTGTAGGCGATGTGCTCCTGCTCCAGAATCCTTGCCGCCAGGGTGTGATCGTCATCTTCGGCCAGCACCGGCACCGCCTTTTGCAAAATAATCGCCCCGTGATCCAGGTTCTCGTCCACGAAGTGCACGGTGCAGCCCGAGACTTTCACTCCGTAGTCCAAAGCCTGCTTCTGGGCGTCCAGCCCCGGAAAAGCTGGCAGCAGCGAAGGGTGGATATTAAGGATGCGATTGGGAAACTGCTGCACGAACCACGGCGACAGCAGCCGCATGTATCCGGCCAGGCAAACCAGATCAACTTTGTTTTCGCGCAGGGCCGATACCACTTCGCGGTCATGTTCTTCGCGGACTTGGCCTTTGGAAGGAATCACGAGTGCGTTGAACCCGCGCCGTCGCGCCGACTCGATGCCCGCCGCACCCGCCTTGTTAGAAATTACGACGGCAATGTTGGCGTCGAGTTTCCCGGACGCTACGTTGTCCGCAATCGCTTCGAAGTTGGAGCCGCGTCCGGAGAGAAGTATGCCGAGATTTTTCATGGAGACGAGAGTAGTTTAACGGCGCACCGAGGCAATAGCACCCATTTCTCTTTCTAACGGCGAGGGAAATTCCCGAAAAACGAATGCCGCAGTCGAGAAGCTGCGGCATCGCTCCAACCCATTGATGACACCTTTACTGACTCAGGCCGCCGTACCGATTGCTTCGCCCTTGATAAAGGCGAGCAGGTCGGCGTTGATCTGGTCGGCATGCGTTGTGGGCATGCCATGGGGATAGCCGGGGTACACCTTGAGTTTGGCCCCCTTCACAATTTTGGCCGACATCAAAGCCGCCGCACCGATCGGCACAATCTGATCATCTTCGCCATGCAGGATGAGAGTGGGGACGTCGAACTTCTTGAGGTCCTCGGTGAAGTCGGTCTCAGAGAAGGCCTTGATACATTCATACCCGGCAACCATACTGCCCATCATTCCCTGTAACCACCACTTATCCCGGATGCCTTCCGATATCTCGGCGCCGGGCCGGTTGTAGCCATAAAAGGGCAGCGTGATGTCCCTATAGAACTGCGGCCGGTTCTTCATATATTGCGCCCGCAGATCGTCGAATACCTCGACGGGTAATCCCCCGGGATTCTTTTCCGTCTTCAGCATCAGCGGTGGTACCGCGCTGATCAGCACAGCCATGGCAACCCGCTTCGAGCCATGCCGCCCAATGTAGCGCGCCACCTCTCCGCCGCCGGTTGAATGGCCTATATGGATTGCATTCTTCAGGTCGAGTTTATCGGTGAGCGCCGCTAGATCGTCAGCATAGGTGTCCATGTCGTTGCCGCCCCAGGTCTGCGTGGAACGGCCATGCCCGCGACGATCGTGGGCAATAACACGAAAGCCGCGCTGGCCGAAGAACATCATTTGTGAATCCCAGTCGTCGGCCGTCAGCGGCCAGCCATGGCTGAAGACGATGGGCTGGCCGGTGCCCCAGTCTTTGTAGTAGATCTCGGTTCCGTCTTTAAGAGTGATGGTGGGCATGCAAGTTTCTCCTTATAGGAATGCAGACCCTCCCCGGGAGCGTCTGCTGTTGATATCGAGTTCGGTCACGCTGAGGCGTCGTCGAGTATCAGCGCCCCGCATCCGCCGTTCGGCGAAGCATAGGCGACTCGAGGCGAAAGCGTTTGGCTGCAAGAATCGTGAGCCAGATGAAGATCCCAAGGACAACCAGTTGCGCAACCAGGAAGGGCGGTTCTTTCTGCGTTGGGGCCAGGACATGCAATGCCGGAACCTTGGCAAATGCCTGGACGACGCCGACAAAGCAATTGAGGTAGAGGGCCAGCGCCGCAGTGAGAATATATGTGCGGCGTGCCCCGCCTTGCAGACGGCGGCTGTAGCGCGCCCATATCGCAACCGCCAGCACGATCAGCGAAAGGCCGGCAAGAACGTAAGAGGGTTTGAAGCCTTCGAAGGGGAAGAAGAATCCGGTGACGCTGGTAAGGACGGTGGTGGTGAGAAAAATCGCGGTCCAGCCGTCGAGCCGCTTGCTGTTCAGCAGGCCGTACATGACGATGAACCCGGAACCAATCCCCGCCAGGCTGAGGATGACGTGAATCAGGGTGTACGTGGAAAGAGACATGCCTAGGATCATGGTGCTCCTCCGTTGTGCTCAAGTTTGGGTGGGCGCCTACCCGGCACCCGTGACGACGTATTAGAACATCAGAGTCGCAGGGCGGATGTTCGATGCTTTTTTTCGTGGCTGGCGATGTGGATCAACGCTGAGTCTCAGAACATGAAAATCAGCCAATGATGTGAAATGGTATAACCGTTATACCAATGCGCTTCGACTTCGATCTTCGTAAGAGCAGGAGGTTGAGGTCGAATCCCCGGCGAGGCATTGGCTTCGAGGAAGTACAAGAGTTGTTCACCAGGCCATATTGGCTGGACCAGCGTTCTGACCTGCCGGAGCAATATCGAGCCATCGGCTGGGTGGGCGACAAACTCTACTCCGTGATTTTCGAAGTTCGAGAGGACGACGACGGGGAGATTTTTCACCTGGTGACGCTTTGAAAGTCGACCAAAGAGGAAGGCAGAGTTTATGAAGAAAACTGCTAAGCCTGAGAAGGCGATTTCCGCTGAACAAATCGCGCGCCTCGCGGATCAAGGCAAGAGCGTCTCTCGGTTTTTCACCGGAACGGGACCGATGGTTCGCCCCATCCAGCGGGTGAATCTCGACCTTACTGCTTCTATGTTGGAGGAATTGGACCAGGCGGCGGCCGACCTCAACATCAGCCGGCAGGCGGTGATCAAAACTCTAGTGCGACAGGCGCTTGACCAGCACTATCTCGCGCGACGAGCCAAACCTCAATCGGTGCCTCAAAAGAACCTGGCAGAAACCGTTCGCGAAAGGTTTGCACCCTTGGGTGGCGTGGAACTCAAGATACCCAGCCGTCGCGCTCGTTGATTCCCCTTCCGTTTCCCTTTACCATCGCCCCAGCGTGCCTACTTCCCACGAGAAACAGGATTTCGATCGCGAGCGCATCGTTTCCGCCGCGCCCGTCGACGACGATGCGTCATTTGAGCTGAAGCTACGGCCACAACGCCTGCGCGAATTTATCGGCCAGAGCAAAGTAAAAGACAACCTGGAAGTGGCAATTCAGGCGGCCATATCGCGGGGCGAAGCGCTGGATCACGTGTTGCTCTATGGGCCCCCCGGACTGGGCAAGACGACCTTGGCCAACATCATCGCCAACGAACTGGGCGCGACATTCCAGCAGACCTCAGGTCCTACCCTGCAAATCAAAGGCGACCTGACCGCCATCCTGACCAACGTTCGCGACAAACAAGTGCTCTTCATCGACGAGGTGCATCGCCTCCAGCCCGCGCTCGAAGAGTTGCTGTATTCCGCCTTGGAGGATTACAAGCTCGACATCATCATCGGACAGGGCCCGGCGGCCCGCACCCACACTATCGAGGTCAGGCCGTTTACGTTCATTGGAGCCACCACCCGCGCCGGACTGCTGTCAGCGCCGTTGCGCTCGCGTTTCGGCATTGTCCTGCGGCTGGACTTTTACACTCATGCCGATCTCAAGATCATTCTTCAACGCTCGGCCGAAATTCTCGGGGTCGAGATTGACGACGATGCTGCCGTGGAGATCGCCGCCCGTTGCCGTGGCACACCGCGCATTGCGAACCGTCTGCTGCGCCGGGTGCGTGACTACGCCCAGGTGCGCGGCACCGGCAAAATCGATAAATCTACCGCCAAGGTAGCCCTGGAGATGCTTGAGGTCGATCGCTATGGTTTCGACGAGATCGACCGCAGATTGCTGCTGACCATCATCGAGAAGTATCAGGGCGGACCTGTCGGGCTGAACACGTTGGCGGCATCGCTGGCGGAAGAAGCGGATGCCATCGAAGAAATCTACGAGCCCTTTCTCATCCAGATCGGTTTTCTGGACCGCACCCCGCGAGGCCGTGTCGCAACTCATTTGGCGTATCAGCACTTCGGCATCAAGCGGCCCGGGCAGCCTGCGTTGGGCCAGGAGACTCTCTTCTAGGGACTCTCTCCGAAAGTCACTCCGCGTCAGAGCACAGCCTTACGGCAGTTAATAATTGATTGGCGAACAGTTGGGCCTGATTCGCGGGATGGCGTACGGGCCCGCTTGCATGTCGGACCTAGGCTCTAGAGCGGAACAATCTGTAGCCCAGGGCGGCAGAGTCTGTGTGACTACCGACTGCGCTGGTCGATTTAAGCAGATCTAGATTTTGACCTGCGCGTTGTACTCAGGGGGGCGTACAGCCGTCCCAGGTTGTAGGCGAGAGCCGCTAGCATCCATTCGGTTGCAACTCGGTCAAGGCCCCGCAATCGAAACTGCCGCATCGCGCGTTGTTCTTTCAGTACTCCGAAAACCGGTTCGACTAAGCTCTTGCGCTGCTGGTAACGATGTCGGCCCACCTCGCTTCGCAACTTCTGTCGCATAGCCAACAGGTGCGGATCGCTCGGTTGCATGCGTCCGATCGTCATCGCCGGCAGGCCGCCATTCAACTCGCGTGCCAGGTTTGGATCCGGGCTGTATACATCGATACCGCCTCCACTCAACTCCGCCACGTTCTGGTTGGAGTAAAACCCGCTGTCCGCCAGCACCCGCTCTGGCCGTTGCCCGCAGCATCGCTCCACCTCGTCGACCATGGGCACTAGCGCAACCGCATCCTGCACGTTCTGCGTCACCCGCGCACTCACGATGAAGTGGTCCTCGCTGACCGCGATCTCGCCCGTATAGCCCAGCACGAAACGTCCCCGCGCTCCCGCAAAAATCGACTGTCAGCATCGGTCAACGAACGCTTTGCCAACTTCGGTAATGGCTCCAGTTCGCTCTCCGGCGACATCTCTTTCAGCTTCTCCGCTAGCGCGCCCACAGACATACCCGCACCTTCATTGGGATCGTCGGCATCACACGCCTTCTGCCAGCGTCTTACACCACGCCGCTTCCCCGCGCGCTCTTGGCGCGCCTGCTCTACCTTCTCCACCCGGTCGGCGGACGCATTTGCCTTCACCCACGTGGAATCGATCGCCACCGTGCCTACCCGGGCTAAGCCCAAGCCTTGCGCCATTTCCAGCACCTGCACAAAGACGTCGTTGATGGCATGCCCATGCCGGCGACGAAACGCATTCAACGCCCAGTAATCCGGCTGCAGCCCTCCCGCCAAATAGCGAAACGCCAGGTCTTCCCGAATCCGTTGCTCCAGCCGCCGAGAACTGGTCACCCCCAGCAAATACGCATATAGCCATACCTTCAGGATCAGCGACGGGTGATACAGCACGCCACCCTCTTCGCTATAAGCCACCAGGAATCGCCGCAACTCCAATCGCTCCACCACCCCATGTACGAACCAACACAGGCGATCCTCACCCAATACCTGCTTGGCATGGCGGCGTACGTTGTCAGTTGAGAAGAATGTCAAAGGCCCCACCCCGCCAGAAGATGGCGGAATGGGGCACCGGGTTGGGCTGAAGCCGCTCGGAAGGGAAAACGCAGGACTTCTACGACGCAGCTGAAGCTGCGCCCCTTCAAAAAACGTCTTGGCTTGCATAGTTGCTTGTGAATCCGCAAACTAGCCAAGGTGAGCCCCACGGAAAAATCTGAACTCTATCGCCTGCTGCCTTCGGTGGACGAAGCGCTCCATCGTCCTACATTGCAGGCTGCGCTTGCCCGCTATGGCCACGCGGCGGTTGCCGAGGCCACCAGAGTTGTTCTCGACCAAGTTCGACAGGCGATAGCAAGCGATCGTCTGGATGAGCGAGGGACGGCGGCGGCAATCGAGGCGATGCCGTCGCTGGTGGAGAGTCATCTTGGCGAGTCGCTGGGGTATTCGCTGCGTCCGGTGATCAATGCGACGGGCGTCATCCTGCACACCAACCTGGGACGCGCGCCGCTGAGCGCAGAAGCGCTGCGCCATGTGGCCGACATCGCGCAGGGGTATTCCAACCTCGAATTTGATCTTGTGAGTGGGGAACGCGGCAAACGTGACTCGCATATCAATCGCCTGTTTTCGCGACTGCTGCACACGCCGGAGCGCGAGGTGTCGACCATCGTGGTCAACAACAACGCGGCGGCGGTGCTGCTGTCGCTGAATGCGCTGGCGGAGGGTGGCGAGGTGATCGTCTCGCGCGGCGAGCTGGTGGAGATTGGCGGATCGTTTCGTATTCCTGATGTGATGGCGAAGTCTGGCGCGGTACTGCGCGAAGTGGGCACGACCAATCGCACGCGCATTGCGGACTACGAAGTGGCAATCACCGATAAGACGAAGTTGCTGCTGCGGGTGCATCGCTCGAACTTTCAGATTGTTGGGTTTGCCGAGCAGCCTGGGCTGGAAGAGCTGGTGGCGCTGGGACGCAAACACAATATTCCGGTGATGGAAGATTTGGGCAGCGGCGATCTGTTCGACCTGCGCGAGGTGGGTGTACATGGCGAGCCGACAATCCTGGCCAGCGTCCGTGCCGGGGTTGATGTCATCACGTATAGCGGCGACAAGCTGCTGGGCGGCCCGCAGGCGGGGCTTATCAGCGGCGGGCGCGAGCTCGTGGCGAAGATCCGGTCGAACCCGCTATTTCGCGCGGTGAGGGTCGACAAGATGTTTTATGCCGCACTGGAAGCCACGCTGCTGGCGTACCTGCGCGAGGATTACGATTCGATTCCGGTGCTGCGCATGATGCGGGTGAGCGCAGAAGAGCTGCGGAGCCGTGCCGAACACCTGATGCGCAAGCTGCATATCACCTGCCCGCAATTGCATATCGAGGTGATGGAATCGCGTTCGGTGCTGGGCGGAGGCGCGGCTCCGGGGTCGACGCTGGCGACACACGTCCTGGCCGTGTCGAGCGCGGGAATGAGCCCGGATGCAATTTGCGAGAGGCTGCGGCAGTGGACGACGCCGATTATTGCGCGAGTGGAAGATGGGCGGGTGTTGATTGATTTGCGGACGGTCACGACGAAAGAAGAAGCGGTGGTCGGGGCGGCGCTGGAGGGAATGGCCTGAGTCAAACAAAAACGCCGGAGCGTTGAGCTCCGGCGTTGGTGCGAATCAGATGGACAGTTTAGAACAGCTTGCGGCGCAGGACGCCGAGGCCGCCCAGAAGGCCGGTGCCGAGCATCAGCAGTGAGCCAGGTTCCGGAGTGGGGGTGAAGGCTAGGTTCACGGCCCAGTCGGGCTGGAGGCCAATGCCCTGCCAGCTGCTGTTGAAGAGGGAATTGAAGTCGCCGCCATTGTTGTAATACACAAACCCATGCAGGTTGGGGTCAGTGTTGCCGGTGGAGATGTAGGTCGAACCAGCGGACTGGCCGTGGTAGTTCGAGGTGCTCAGGAACATCACATACTGCTGGCCGGTTTGGAGCGCGAGGCCGTCTGGTATCGAAGGTGAGCTCCGCATTTCCGTTGTTGGCATAGTTATACTGCGCGCTGGAGTACAGCAGCGTACCGGCCTGGCTGCCCGTCCAAGTGGCGATATAGGCGCCCGTGATGATGTTTCCGCTGTCGATGGGGTCGCCGACATAGAACGAGAAGCTGCTGAGATTGGTGTCAGTGCTGTTGGGAAGCGAGAACACCTCGCCATAGGTCTGTGTGGAAGTGCTGTTATCACCGTAAGGGTGCCAATAATCGTTGTATCCGGTGAAGTTGTTGATGGTGGTATCGGCGAAGCCGCTCATTGCAACGAGCAAGATTGCGGCCAAGAACAGGGACTTCTTCATTTACGTTCCTCCTGAAAGCACTCGTTTGTACCGCACGCAACGGTAGAGTGGTAAGCAAAGCTGTCGCATCGCACAGTGTTGAAGCACACCGAATGAAGGCACGGCGCACACCGAGTCATTCATCTGCGACAGTAACACGCCCAAAAACTATAGCGCGGAAATGGCCCAACGAACCACAATTACCAAGAAATGCCGCAGCTTTCGGCAATCGTGAAGCATAGTGTCGAATGCGAAAAGCACATTATCCGCACAGGTTGATAACTTTGTGATCGCTCAAGAAGATCTCAAAGGAGCAAAGTGAGGGGTCAAACGGATGTGGCCGACAGTATAGCTCTGGCTAAAGGGGAAGTTACACGAAAAAGTAGCTGTTCAAGGCAATGTATCCAACGGTCATCTATTTCGGGAAAGGTCGTAAGTCTCCGAAGGCGAGTCCCGCATGAGTCTGATAGAAAACAAAAGTGGCATTCGTCTACACCATCGGACACTCAACTCGGACTTTCGACGAGCTGGTGCAGGCCCTGAAGGGTCACGGAATCGCCACGCTGGTGGATGTGCGGTCATTCCCAATGTCGCGGAGGTTGCCGCACTTCAACCGGGAGCCGCTGGAGTTGGAGTTACCCAAACACGGGATCCGCTACGTATGGATGAAAGAGCTGGGTGGGCGAAGAAAAAAAATCCGCCAGGACTCGCCGAATCTGGCGCTACGCAATGACTCGTTTCGCAATTACGCGGACTACATGATGACCGATGAGTTCGCCGAAGGCATCGAGCGGCTGTTGCAGCTCGCTGAGCGGGAGAAAACGGCGTATATGTGCGCTGAGCGAATGTATTTCCAGTGCCATCGAATGCTGATCAGCGATTACCTGGCCGCGCATGGGCATACGGTACTGCACATCGATGACGAGAAGCGTCCGTTGCGCGAACACAAGATGATGGCGGAAGCGCGGCTGGTGGATGGCAAGCTGGTGTATGACGGAGGGGTGTTGCTGTGAGGAAGACAGCTCTTGGCCTTTGGCTCTTAGCTCTTGGCCAGAAGGCTTCTGGAGAGGTTCTGGCCGAGAGCCAAAAGACAACAGCTAACAGCCAATGGCGAAGAGCGGGGGTTCTCCGCTATTCTCAAAAGACGCATGAAACAGGCCGTCTTTCGCGAAAAGAACAAGAATTACTACCGTGTTCTGCATACTCCTATCTGGATCTGGGTGTTTTGGGTGCTGCCCGGATACCCGCTGACCTACGACCTTTATACGCATGGACCTGACGTGCGCCACTGGATATGGCTTGCGATTGTGGCGGCAGTGGTGTTTTGGCGGGGATACGTGGGACGCATTCCGGGATGCGAGCAGCGTCCGTACATTCAATACTACGGCGTGCATCAGCCGAATTTGCCGTATCGCGTGGTCTGCTACACGTCGGCATGGATCGACCTGCTGGTTCCGTACGCGCTGAACCTCATAGGGTTGATCATCGCGGCCGTCAACGGGCAATGGATGCTGCACCCGTTGTATCGCTGGGGGTATTACCCACTGGCGCTGGCAGTGGTTCTGGCGGCGTGGCTGGACTGGATTCCGCGAGCCAAGCGCAGCACGATTGGTGAAGGGGTGGAGCGAGCGTGGTTTTACGTTGCCATTTGGACGGTGGTGCCGACGCAGGTCATCAACTGGGCAGCATGGCGGACGGGTAAGTTCATGCATCTGGAGGCGCTGCCGCTGGCGCAGGTGCGGTTAGCAGTGTGTGTGATGGCGACGGCGTTGTTCTTTGTGCTGGGATATCTACAGAAGCTGCCGCGGACGACGAGGTATTACGAAGGGGTGGCGGCGGCGGGGGTGTAGGCTCGCCGACTTCGTCGGCTCGCAAGGAAAAATTCAGTAGCGGTATCGGCGCAGCTGAAGCTGCGCCCCTTCAAAACCGAGCCGACCGGCACAGCTGAATTTGTGCCCCTTCCAAACCGTACGGCATCGGCAGAGCTAAAGCTGCCCCCCTTCAAAACCGAGCGCTTTCAAACCCGCTAGGACATATTCGTCTATTCCGTGCGCAGCGCGGTTATCGGTTGGATAGATGCGGCGCGGCGGCCCGGCAGATAAGTTGCAAACATGGCGACTGCGGCCAACAGGATTCCCGATGCTGCGATGGTCAGTCCGCCAAAGTTGTGCGAGCCAGCCAGCAAGGCGCTCAGCCAGTGACCGAGCGGAATGGTGAGCGCCACCCCGGCCACGACGCCAAACAGGACCAGCAGACCGGAGCGCCGCAGCAGCAGCGACAAGATGTCGAGCGGCCGCGCGCCCATCGCCATGCGGATGCCGAACTCCCGCTCACGGCGGCTGACCGAGTAGGCCATCACTCCGTATACGCCAATGCTGGCCAGCAGTAGTGCGAGGCCGCCCAGGCTTCCTGATAATGCCGTGGAAACGCGCTGCGCGGCGACCGAATCAGAGGCGAGTTGATCGGCCGAGGCCACATTCGACACTGCCTGTTGAGGATCGATTGCGTAGACAGATTGCTTGGCGAGCTCAGCCACGGAGAGAGGCTCGGTATTTGTGCGCAGCAGCAGCGTCATGTCGCGCGAGGGATACTGTAGCGCGCTGAGATACAGCTGAAAGCCCACGGGCTGCGAGACCCCTGAGGCGCGAACGTCTCCCGCGACGCCGATGACCTGATGGGAGCTGCCGTCGATCGATTTAATCCACTTTCCGATGGCGCTCTGGCCCGGCCACAGGGTTTCCGCCATAGTGCGATTGATGATCGCGACCTTGGGCGCTCCGGCGGCGTCATGCTGGTTGAAAGCGCGTCCCTGCAGGATAGGAGTTTGCAGAGTTGCGAAATAATCGGCAGTGACAAAGTAATTGGCGGCGAAGGGCAATTGCCGCGAAGAGTTTGCCGGCTGGTCCTGGTATTCGAAGTCGCTGGTCTGGCCTTCGCCGCTGAACGGAGCCGCGGAGGAACTCGCGACCGCGGTGACGCCGGGCAGTGTGCGCAGCCGGTCTTCCAGTTGCTGAAAGAACAGCCGCTGCTGGTCCTCGGTTGCGTAACGCGTGGGGGAGAGCGAGACGTTCATGCTGAGCACGTGATCGGGATTGATGCCCGGATCGGTATGCATGAGCTGGGTAAAGTAACGAGCCATGCTCAGGGCGCCAGCTACCAGTAGAGTTGCCAGCGCGATCTCGGAAACCATCAGCACCGAACGGGTGATACCTTGCTCGCGAGATTCGGTGAGGCTGCGGCCTTCGCGGGTGGCGGCGAAGAAGTTTTCGCGCAGCACGTAAAGCGCAGGGATGATTCCGAAGAAAAGTCCGGTGACGAGCGCAAGTGCAACCGTAAACAGAATGACGGTCGAATCCAGTGTGACCTGATCGGGGCGCAGCAAGAACTTCGGCCACACGGCAAGAGGCAGGCGTGTGATCGTGATCGCGCAGACCAGGCCTAACGCGCCTCCCAGCAAGGCGAGTAGCAGACTCTCAGTGATGGTCTGTTGCAACAGCCGGCGCATCGAGGCGCCGAGAGCGTTGCGGATGGCGAACTCGCGCAGGCGATCGGTGGCGCGCGCCATCAGCATATTGGCGAGATTGAGGCAGGCGATCAGCAGAATGAATCCCACTGCTGCCAACAGAACCAGGGTAACGGAGCGAACATCGCCAAACATGGTTTGTGCCAGCGGTCGCACGCTGATGCCATGAGCATTGGCGGGAAACTGCTTGTCGATTTGGGCCTGAATAACGACCAGTTCACTGCGGGCAGAGGCAGGGCTCACGCCGTCCTTGAGGCGTCCCACGATGGTGAGGTAATTGGTGCCGTGTCCGTCATAGGGTGGTGCGGCTTCGAGCGGCATCCAGACCTGAGGCTCGAAGTGAAAGCTGGGAACCATGCGAGGTACCACGCCCACCACGGTGCCGGCACGGCCATTCAGGGTGATGGTGGTGCCCAAGACAGCAGGATTGGCGCCGAACTCGTCCTTCCAAAATTCTTCACTCAGCACATAGACCGGGGCGGCGCCCTTCTGATGTTCGCCGGCGAGAAAGCCGCGACCCAACATGGGAGAGAGTCCAAAGGTCGGCAGGAAACCCTCGGAGGCATAAGCGGCAGCGATGCGAACCGGCTCATGCTTGCCAAGGTAGGTGAGATGGCTGGGGAACATAGCGACAAGGTTGGAGAACGATTTCGCCTGACTGCGCCAATCCTGAAAATCGGGCAGCGAGCCGGGAGTGTCTTCCGAGCCGGGATAGGTATTGCGCACGGTGACCAGCTGATCGGCGTGGGGAAAGGGCAGGCGAAGCGTACCATGCAGCACCAGGAAAATCGCCGTGTTGGCGCCGATCCCCAAAGCGAGCGTCAAAACTGCAATCAGGGTGAATCCTGGACTCTTGCGCATTTGGCGCAGCGCGAAATGCAGGTCCTGCCGCAAACTCCACATGAGACATCTCCACAAATGCTAGCTCCCAGCGATTGGAGCACGTCATCTGCCACGCGTGTCAGCCGTGAGCTGCTGAGAAGACGAGGCTTAGCAGCGTGTACCTCGCCCGTCTCCGTCCGGTCAACAGGGCTTCTGTCCAACCGTGGACGCGGTTAGCGACAAGGTGCAAGGTTCGCATTACGAAGAGCTTCTGCTTGTGCCCTCAGTGCACGCCGCTCACAACGTAGAGATCTGAGAGCCGCAAACGATAGTCGAAGCCAAAGGCCGCTCCGTCAGCGGTGAAGATTGGCGGGTCAGGATTAATGCCCGAGAAAGGGATTCCGAAGAGATCGCGGAAGGGGTGGCGTGCGCCGGTCAATGGGTTCAGTCTGTCGATGTGAAACGATACCTGGCTCGGGTTCACGACTCCCACATAGAGTTCGCCAGCGTCGGTCCAGCCCAGCACGAAGTCTTTCGGGGTAAGACCCGCGATGGGCTTCATCTCGCCACCGGCAACCGGGACGAGCACTGGTCCCTGCAGTCCCGCAGCTGCTTGTCTCCTGCCATTCACCAGCAGCCATTTCTCATCCGGCGAAACCATCCACCCCACTACGCCTTCGGGGGTGATGGGTCGTGGAGCGCCGCCGTTCAGGTCCTGAATCCAGGTGCGACCACGATGGTCCTTCTCGCGAGCGGCATACACCACACGCTCGCCATCGGATAGAAAACTTCCCGCGATCAGGGGCTCAAGGTTGGGCGGGCTGATAAGCCGGGGCTCGCCAGGACCAACCGGGAACAGCCAGATCTCGTGTGTGGGCTCCACCAGTTTCTCGCCCATTGCCCATTGCTTGTCGGGAGAAAGCGCCATCCCATAACCCTCGCCAATTGGAATTGCCGGCGAGCCATCGACGTCGCGAATGAAGATGGTGTAGTTCCTGGCCGTGCTGCCTTCTTCTTCGAAGAGGATGGTCTTACCGTCCTTGCTCAAGTCCCGCAGATAACCGAAATCAAGCCAGGAGAGATCGCGGAGGGTTTCTCCATGGTTGCTGGAAACAATCATGCCGCGGCGAACTAATCCCTGGTCGACCAGGAGTTCGCCGTCTGCGGCAATGTCCTGGAGATGCAGGCGCCCGGGCACCGACAGCGGAGTACGCGTTTTGCCCGACAGATCCAGCGCGTGAATCTGGCCCGACTCCAACGGCGAAGTAGTCCACACTTCTTTGCCAGAGCGGGTCCAGGCAAGACCCTCGGAGCTTTCGTAGAGCGGGCTCTCGGCGACTTTCTCTCCGGTGCTACGCAGGATCATGACGTTTCCCCGGTCGTCGCTGTTGTTCCCGTGAGTGATGAAGGCCAGATATCGGCCGTCGGGAGAGAAACGCAAGTTATCGATCAGCCGGTCGCGATGCAGAACTTTCCCAATCGGATATTCCAGTTGGCACATCTGGTTTTCCGGCACCCAACGCACGATCGCCAGGGCTTTGCCGTCCGGCGTGTAGTCCGCCGACTGCACGTTTTCGATTTCTGCCTTGGGAGCGCCAGCGCCTTCGGTGCTTCGCGCCAGATTCCCTGGGTACAGCAAGGTTGTGAGTTGTATCGGAGTCAGCGCTACTGCAATCTCACCGCGACTGGAGACTGCCAGCAGCCGGGCGTTGCGAATGCCCAGTGCGTGTCCGCTGATGCCGTCGGCAGCGACGGTGTAGATTTCCGGCTGCGGTCCATCCCAGGCGGCGGTGTAGATGACGTTCTTGCCGTTCGGGGTGAAGCGGGCGTCGCCGTTCAAAGTGCCGCGCCGATAGGTGAGTTGGTGGAAGTCGACATTGGGCGCCGGCCGCAGGACTGAAGACGATTTCCAGCCGATGGCCCCTGCCAGCAGGATTAGAGCCGCAATCGCTGCCAGGTATCCCCAGTGGCGGCGCTGCTTCACGGTTGCAGTCGAGACGCTTCCCGAGCCGGTCAGAGTGGAAAGAGAGTCGAGATCGAAAGCCAGGTCGCGCGCTGATTGAAAACGTTGCGTGGGCGACTTCTCCAGGCAGTGACGAACAATGCGATCGAGAGCAGGTGGAATCTGGCGGCCGGATTCCATCAGTTCCGGCGGCTCTTCTTTCAGGATCGCAGTCATGGTTTCTGCGGTAGTCTCGCGCTGGAAGGCGCGCTGGCCGCAAAGCATTTCGTACAAGACAGCGCCGAAGCTGAAGATGTCGGTGCGGCAGTCGATTTCGCTGCCGCGCACCTGCTCGGGCGACATGTATCCGGCGGTGCCCACCACGGTGCCGACGTCAGTTGCTGGCGCGGCGGAGGTCATGGTGGCAAGGCTGGTCTGCGAGCCTGCCACTGACGGCTTCACGGTTTTCGCCAGGCCGAAGTCGAGAATCTTCACCCGGCCGTCGCGAGTGATGAAAATATTGTCAGGTTTGAGGTCGCGATGCGCGATGTCTTTCTCGTGGGCTGCGCCCAAGTCCGTGCGCGATCTGAATAGCGTAGTCAATCGCTTTGCGATGTGACGGCACGCCGCGACGAAGAACATCGCGCAGAGTCTCGCCTTCCAGTAACTCCGAAATCAGGTATTGCGTCTCGCCGTGTTGACCGATATCGAAGATGGCCAGGATGTTGGGATGATTCAGAGCAGCGACAGCCCTAGCTTCCTGCTCGAAGCGGCGAAGGCGTTCCGGATCAGCAGCAAAGGAAGCGGGCAAGACCTTGATGGCCACATCGCGGCCGAGGCGGGTATCGCGCGCACGATAGACCTCTCCCATGCCGCCCGCGCCAAGGGAGCGAGAGGATTTCGTAAGGACCAAGTTTTGTGCCTGGGGTAAGCGGCATTGTCCGGCGCAATTATAGCCTCTGTTCCAATTACCACGGCAGATGGTGGTCGCGATAAACTTGGCGCCTGGCATATGCGCGCACCAGGAGGCATGAACGTGCTCTTCGGATCGCGATTGTTGATCGCAATTGCGTTGCTCTCGGGTTCCCAAACCATCGGGCAGGGGACGCACGAACATCCAGCGCCGGAAAAGCTGGGGCAGGTGTCCTTCCCCATTTCCTGCAAGACCGCCGTTCAGCCTGAATTTAATCGCGCTGTCGCCCTGCTTCACTCATTCGCTTATAGTGCCGCCCGGGAAGCGTTTCAGGACGTCGCCGATCGCGATACTCAGTGTGCAATGGCGCATTGGGGCATCGCGATGACGTATTACCACCAACTGTGGGAGCCTCCGATAGCGGCTGACGCAAAGGGTCCGCAGGAGATTGAAATTGCCCAGCGACTCGGAGCTGGGACTGAGCGTGAGCGAGGATTCATCCGTGCGGCAGGTGCGGTATATCAAGACGCGAGCACGGTTCCGTATGCAACAAGAGCGCTGAACTACGAGCAGGCCATGGCGGAGTTGGCGGCGCAGAACAAAGACGTCGAGGTGCAGGTCTTTTATGCGCTGGCGCTGCTGGCCAACGCGCCTCCTACGGACAAGAACCATGCACGGCAGAAGAAAGCGGCGAACATGCTCGAGCCGCTCTACGCCGCGAACCCTGATCACCCAGGGATACCGCACTATTTGATTCACGCCTACGACAACGCAGAGCTTGCACAGAAAGGGCTGCCTGCCGCGCGGGCTTACGCAAAGATTGCACCTTCGGCTCCGCATGCGCTGCACATGCCAAGCCACATCTTCACCCGGCTGGGACTTTGGGACGACTCCATCGCTTCCAACCTGGCGGCTGCCGATGCGGCGCGCAAGGCGGGGGACATTGGCGAGCAATTGCATGCAATGGACTACCTGGTCTATGCGTACTTGCAAAGCGGATGCGATGGCGATGCGGCCAGGGTGATTGCGCAACTCAAGACCATGCCGGAGCTGAACGTTGCTTCGTTCAAGGTCGGATATGCCGCAACTGCTATGCCGATTCGCTACGTGGTCGAACGGGGACAGTGGGAGGAAGCGGCGCAAGTCACTCCACCTGCGCCACCGGCTCCGCCGCATGTGATCGCCATTGCGGTTTGGGCGCGAGGGCTGGGGCTGGCGAGGAGCGGCCACCCGGCGGAAGCAGCGCCCACAGTTGAAGAGTTGCAGCGCCTGCACGATCAGCTTCGCGAATCGGGCAATGAGTACTGGGCGGCCCAAGTCGGAATCATGAAGCGTGAAGTCATGGCATGGACGGCGCAGGCACAAGGCAAGCAAGAAGAGGCCGTGAGACTTTTGCGGGAAGCCGCGGACGATGAGGATTCCATGGAGAAGCCTCCGGTTACTCCAGGGCCGATCATCCCCGCCCGCGAGCAGCTAGGCGACCTGCTACTGGCGCAGCAGCACCCGGAGCAGGCGGTCAAGGAATTTACGGCAGAGCTTGTCAGCTCACCTGGCAGGCGCGGTGCTTTGCAGGGTTCGTCAAAGGCAGCGAATCTGCTGGATGCAGCTAAAACAAATTAGGCATCTCGACAGCAAGCAAGGCAGGGTGACGACACAGTTGCCAAAAGCATGAACTGACCGTTCAATTCGAGAGCTCTATCTGCCTATTCTTGTCGAAATGCGAAGGCTAAGTTAGCGGCCATAACTACCGGTGTCGTTGCACGTGCTAACCTGAGAGTTTTTCCAACTCGAAGGAGGGATCCGTGGCTTCGTCTGCCAGAGTTCAAGTATTTATCGCTGCTGCTTTCTTGTTTATTCTGAGCATTTTCTGCACCGCAAAACCAGCGTCAGCATTGCCGCCTAGCCCAAATGGTCCCGCTGCAAGGGAGTACCAGGCGGCGGGTGAACCGGGCTCTTCCCAAGCCTCGAGCCTGCAGGAAACACAAGAGCCCGTCTCTGCCGAAGCGGGTCCGCAAAAGGCCGACGAGCAGGGGCGCACGCGGTTGCCGATGCTGGTCCGCAAGAGTGTGGGCTTTCGCGAAATCGGGCCGGCGATCTCGGGTGGACGTGTGCCGGCGGTTGCAGGCGTTCCCAAGAATCCCGACCTTTACTACGTCGGGAGCGCGGCCGGTGGAGTGTTTCGCACCCGGGATGGAGGGATCACCTGGAAGGCGCTTTTCCAACACGAGAGCGTGGCATCGATCGGAGTCCTGGCGGTCGATCCGCAGAACCCGGAACTTTTGTGGGCGGGCACCGGTGAATCCAATGTGCGCAATCAAGTGTCGTTCGGCAACGGAGTTTACAAGTCGACCGACGGCGGAGACCACTGGAAGCACATGGGGCTCGATAACAGCTTCCAGATCTCCCGCATTGCCATCGATCCTCATCATCCCGACACCGTTGTGGTGGCGGTGATGGGCAATCCGTGGGCCGACAATGAAGAGCGCGGGGTGTTTCGCACTACCGACGGCGGGGCCACGTGGAAGAAAGTTCTGTACCTGGGGCCGAGCGTGGGCATCGCCGATCTGGCGGTGACTGCGCAGAACCCGCAGGTGATGTACGCGGCGGCGTATCGCTACCGGCGTACGCCCTGGAGCTATTCCGACGGCGGGCCCGAGGATGCCATTTACAAGTCGACCGACCAGGGCCAAACCTGGAAGCGGCTGAGCGGGCACGGACTGCCCAGCGGCCCGGTCGGGCGCATTGGACTGGCGGTAGCCCCCAGCTCGCCCGAGACGGTTTATGCCACTATCGGATCAAACGAGGGAGTGCTGTGGCGGTCCGATGATGGCGGCGAGCACTGGGAGATGGTCAGTAACGACCAGGAGGTGAACGTCCGGCCGTTTTATTTCTCGAGCCTGGCCGTGGACCCGCGAAACCCGGAGCACATTTTTGCGCTATCCAATGAACTGATGGAGTCGAAGGACGGCGGCCATCATTTTAAACGCATCGCGCGGCACATCCATGGCGATCATCACGCCATCTGGATCGATCCTGATGGCACCGGGCGAATGATCGAAGGCAATGACGGAGGTATCGCTCTCTCGCGGGATAACGGGGAGCATTGGGACTTCATTCACAACGTGGCGATTGCGCAGTTTTATCACGTAAGTGCCGATGACCGGTTGCCGTACATGGTTTGCGGCGGACTGCAGGACAACAGCGCGTGGTGCGGCCCTTCGCGCAGTAAAGACCGCTCGGGAATTCTGGACCGCGACTGGTTCGATCTGAATGGCGGGGACGGGATGTACGCGATCGAGGCGGCCGACGATCCGAATCTCATCTACAACAGCACACAAAACCAGGCGTTGATGGTGTTTGATCGCGCGGCCGAGCAGGTGCATGACATCGAGCCGTATCCACGCGACGTGGTGGGCGGAGGAGTAGCGGAGGAGAAGTATCGGTTCGCGTGGAACGCCGGATTCGCGGTATCGCCGCAAGACCCGAAGACGATATATGCGGGTGGCAACGTGCTCTTCAAGAGCGAGGACCGCGGGCGCACCTGGAAACCGATCAGTCCTGACCTGACGCGCAATGACAAGAGCAAGCAGCAATCATCGGGCGGACCGGTAATCAAGGACAATTCGGGCGCCGAGATTTATGACGCCATCATTCGCATCACGCCTTCGACCCAGGATGCGAAGGTGCTGTGGGTCGGCACCGACGACGGCCAGGTGCAGTACACCCGCGACGGCGGCGGCAGTTGGACTGACGTAACGCCGCACATTCCCGGTCTGCAGCCCTGGGGGAGAGTGGAATCCATCGATCTGTCGCCGGGCAATGATGGGGAAGCGGTGATTGCCGTCGATCGCCACTACAACGGGGACTTCAAGCCGTACGTCTACCAGACGACCGACTGGGGAGCGACCTGGCACTCCATCGCGGGAGATCTCCCGCAGGTGTATGCCCACGTGGCTTACCGCGACCGTCGCAATTCCCACATGTACTATGCCGGGCTGGAAAACGGGCTGTATGTGAGTTGGGATGACGGTGCGCATTGGTATCTGTTTGGGCTGGGGCTGCCGAATGCTCCGGTGTACGACCTGGCGTATCAGGCGAAAGAGAACGATCTGGTAGTTGGGACGCATGGACGTGGGGTGTGGATACTCGACGACCTCACGCCATTCCAGCAGTCGGCTGCCAGGGGAGAGGGAACTTTCCACCTGTTTCCGGTCCCGGCCGCTTTCCGCTTCTGGCCGTGGTCGCAGGTCGAAGAGTTAGGCGACGGCGCGTTTTACGGCAAAAATCCGTCCTACGGAGCGCAGATCAGCTATTTTCTGGCGCATAAGCTGAACGAGCCCGGGCAGATGGTGATCACCGACTCGCGAGGGCACGTGGTACGCACTATGAAAGGCAAGCACACCCTGGAGCCGGGAGAGAAGCCTCCTGACGAGGAAGAGAGTGCCGAAACTCAGACGTCCATGGAAAAGGCGCAACCGCAGCGCAGCGAAGCGGTGGCGGAGCACCCAGCGCCTTCCAGCCAGACACAGCAGCAGGTAACGCCGGCCAAGGCAGAGGCGGAACCGGAACAGCCGAAGGAAGTCCCGTGGGTGCCAACCGAACCGGGGCTACAGCGGATGTATTGGGACCTGCGTGCGGATGGCCCGGTACGCTGGGAGAGTGCCAAGGGACACCTCAAAGGCCCACAGTCGGGGGCGTTGCTTCCACCAGGCGAATACACGGCGACGATGATGGTCGGAGGGCTGACAGCCAAGGAGCAGTTCAAGGTGGTGAACGATCCGGCGTCGAAGGCTACGCAGGCCGATCTGGAAGCGAATTACCAGTTCACGCAGGGCATCCTGCACCAGGTCTCGCAACTGGACGTTGCCCTGAACCGGCTGGACGCGATGACGGCGCAGGTGAATGCTTTGGAAACCGCGGCCAAGAACGGTCAGGACGAAACAGCGGTGAAGTCCGCAATTGCGAACTTCAGGCAGCAGATCAAACAAGTAAAAGGACAGATCACCAGCGATCCTCCGGCAGGCGAGTCGATTTTGCGGATGCGGGGAAAAATCCGCGAGCACCTGTTCGCTCTTAGCGGTATCCTGCAGGGCTCCGATGATCCGCCGACGGCTGCCATGCAGGAGCAGCGGCAGATGCTGGAGCCTGAATACAAGACAGCGATCCAGGCGTTCAACCAGTTTCAGCAGTCGGAGGTGCCGGCCTTCAACAGCAAAATGGAGCAGTTGAAGATGACGGGGGTGGTGACAGGTAAGGCGCTGGAACCCTAGGGTTCAGCCAGTTGCGGGCAAAAAAAAGGCGACCAATATTCCGGTCGCCTTCTTCGAACTTACGCTCGATTACACAGCCTGAACGTTCTCAGCCTGCCAACCCTTGGGTCCTTTGACCACGCTGAACTGAACGGCCTGGCCTTCCTGGAGGGAGCGGAAGCCGCCCGCCTGGATTGCCGAGTAATGGACGAAAACGTCCTCGCCATTCTGGCGGCTGATAAAGCCGTAGCCCTTCGCGTCATTGAACCACTTAACTGTTCCTTGTTCCATGGTGATGCTATTCCTTCAAATTGGTGTAGCTGCAATTGGATCGGTATGTGAAGCAGGCAGGGAAGCTGCAAGGCAGGTACTGCTGCGTAACAACTGCGATCAATCGAGCAGGTTCATCATAGCAATGAAACTTGGAAATCCAAAGCATTTTTCGCCGCTCTGTGGCGAGTAGAAGGCCGATAAGATGTTGTGGCTGTAGTGGTAAGGTGGTTAGTGGTGCCACTTTCGCGGAGCGCTCTTGCTGCTTCCGCTTCTCGCCATAAACGAAAAGTGTACCCTCGCGCAGGCGGGCATGAGAATCACTGCAATTTTTCTCTGTTCGCAAATGTCTTTTCTGTGAATGATTTGGGGAGGGCCCCAGGAGAAAAGCGAAGGTCGAAAAAGCGAATAACGACCAGCGGCATTGCATGGTCAATAATAGGAATGATGATTGTCGGAACTGGAGTCGATATTGCCGAAGTGGCCCGCATTGCGGCGTCGCTCAAGCGCTTTGGCCGGCGTTTTACGGAAAGGGTGTTCACCCCCGACGAGGTTCGTTATTGCGAGTCGAAGGCTAACAAGGCCGAACGGTACGCCGCGCGCTTTGCCGCTAAAGAGGCAGGGATGAAGGCCATCGGCACGGGATGGCGACATGGCGTCACCTGGCAGGATATTGAAGTGAGACGGGCTCCAGGAGGGCGGCCGACCGTGGTGTTTAGCGGGAAAGCTGCTGAGTTTTTCGACAAATTGGGCGCGAGAAGAGCTCATCTCTCGCTGACTCACACCGCCGAGCTCGCCATGGCGCAGGTGATTTTGGAAGACAGCAATAGTTGAGTAACGGCGAAGGATCGCCAACCCCTTTCTTAATCTTTCCACTGATGAATTGCTGACGACTCTTGACGATGCTTTTACGCGGCGGTGACATGCGCCAATTGCACCTCCCGTAGCGTATCTGCATCGGCCACAATTCATCCTGTTCAATGGAGTACCCATGAAAACATTTACCCGCTTGGTGCGAACTCTTGCTCCCCCTCGCGCTGCCTGGTTTTTCCTAGTTGCCACCGTTCTCGCAGTTACAGCTGTGGCGCAAACCTCAGACTTCTCTATTCAGGACACGCCTAATCCCAATCCCCGGGGCAACACTCTCAATGCGGTTGCTGCGACCTCGGCTAGTGATGCCTGGGCGGTCGGCTATCAGAACGATAACAATCTGAATGACTCGCGTACCCTGATCCAACACTGGAACGGAACCGCCTGGACAACGATGGCCAGCCCGAATCCTGGGATTGGCAGTGTCCTGACATGCACCAACCTCAATACAGGCAATGTACTGACGGCCGTCGCAGCTGTATCCACCAACGACGTTTGGGCAGTGGGATACTTCTTCGGCTGCTCTTCTTTTTTGCTCAAGCCGATGGCTCTGCACTGGAATGGTGTGCAATGGAGCGTTGTGCCCACCCCCAAGCTGAACACCAACGATAATGCGGCGTTCAATTCCGTCGTAGCCCTGGCTGCCAATGATGTTTATGCGGTCGGCTACAAACCGGCATCCAACGGCGCGGTGCTGACGCTGATCGAGCATTGGGATGGTGTGGCGTGGTCGGTGGTCTCGAGCCCAAATGCGAATTCCACCGGGAACGTTTTGACCAGCGTGACGGCGAACTCGTCAACCGACATCTGGGCGGTTGGGGACCAAGTTGCGCCGGGCATTGAGGTTAGGACCCTGGCGTTGCACTTCGACGGCAGCACATGGTCGGTAGTGCCCACTCCGAACCCGGTGCATGGAGGCAATCAAGTCCAGAACGTTCTGACTTCTGTGGTAGCCGTGGCGCCGAACGACGTGACCGCGGTGGGCTTCACATCGGCCAATCAGACCGAGCTGACCATGGTGCAGCATTGGGATGGGACTAGCTGGAAGGTCGTGGCATCACCTAACGTGAGCAACACAGCGGGGTCGCTCAACACCCTTCGTGGAGTCACGGCGGTCAGCGGAAGCGACTTATATGCGGTTGGATTCTTTTCCAACTCTACGACCGGTGGCCAGCAGATAAGGTTGCTGCTGCATTTCAATGGCACGGCATGGAGTATTCTCTCCAGCCCAGGCAAGGCCACAGCCCAGCAATTGAACGGAGTATTCGCACGGCGTGGCGAAGGCAACGTGTGGGCGGCAGGAGCCGCGTCGATTCCGGGCACGGATCGCGAGACTGGACTCTTGCAGCTCCCAATCACCTTTATGCTCTTTACCTCGGGTGGGTAAGTTCGAAGCAAGGTGAACGTGAGAGGCCGCACATGCTAACGTGCGGCCTTTTTTTAAAGTTTCCATCATCGTCCCCTACCGATTGGTGATGGTCCGCAAACTGCCGGTATCGGTCCACCACGATTCCGCAGCCGAGTTGAACGGTCTCATATCCCAAGCAGCGGGAATACTCCAACGCGCTCTCGTGCATCTCAGCATGGTTTTTGGGCGGCTGTTTCGTGCTGATTTGTTGTGATTCGCAACGAATCAAGGGCAAGGCCCCAAAAATATTTTGTTCGTGACAATCAAAACGCGCTAAGCAGTTGCATAACCGTCAGCTTGGGTTGTTATAATCACACGCTTGGGTGACGTGCGTCACACTCTGCTGAAACACTTCAGCGCGCTGCACGAGTAACGAGCCGAATCGGGTTGCGGCTCCGGATCCACAAACTGGAAAGCTGTACATGGCACAAATCTTTCATCGTAGTGCGAATACGCTTGCGAGGGTGTCGATTATCGCCGTAGTGGTGATTGTCTCGGCGCTTGGTTTCGTGGCTTGGGAGGTCCAGCGTTCGCCCTGGGTCACCTGGCAGGGAATCGAACAGGTGCAGCCGGTGCCCTTCAGCCATCAGCACCACAACGCGGGCCTGGGTATTGACTGCCGCTATTGCCACACTTCGGTCGAGGTTTCGAGCTACGCGGGCATTCCGCCGACCAAGACGTGCATGAACTGCCACCAGCAGATCTGGACGAACGCTCCCATGCTGGAGCCGGTGCGCGAGAGTTATCGCACCGGCAAATCGATTGAGTGGGTGAAGGTGAACTACCTTCCCGACTACGTGTACTTCAATCACAGCATGCACGTAGCCAAGGGCGTTGGCTGCTTTAGCTGCCATGGCCCGGTAAACAAGATGCCGCTGATGTACCAGGAATCGTCGATGCGTATGGAGTGGTGCCTGAGCTGCCATCGCGAGCCGGAGAAATTTTTGCGGCCGAAAAACGAAATTTTCAATATGAATTACGAGCAGCCGAGCTCTAACAATCCGGTGAAGCTGGCTGACGGCAGCGTGTACACCGATCAGCTGGCCCTGGGTAAGGTGCTCAAGCAGCAGTACCACGTACGCACGGTAGAAGACATTACCAGTTGCAACACGTGTCACCGGTAACGGAGAGTTCCGAGTTTTAGGTTTCGAGTTTCGAGTTTGAAGTAAGCAGCCCAAGAATGGAAAAAGAGAACCAAAAGTCCGAAGCGGTATGTCCCGGCAAGCTGGAGCTGGCGGAAGTTAAAGAGAAGCTGGGGCGCGCCAAGAGCGGTCCGCAGTACTGGCGCAGCCTGGAAGAGCTGGCTCAGACGGAAGGCTTCTTCGAGATGATGCACCGCGAATTTCCCCGGCAGGCTTCGGTCTGGCCGGAGGGAGCCTCGCGTCGCGACTTCCTGAAGCTGATGAGCGCCTCCATGGCGCTGGCCGGGCTCTCAGCCTGCGTAAAGCAGCCGCTGGAACCCATCGTTCCCTATGTGCGTCAGCCGCACCAGTTGGTGCTCGGCAAGCCCCTCTTCTTTGCCAGCACCATGCCGTTTTCGGGGTACGGCCTGCCGGTACTGGTGGAGAGCCACGAAGGTCGGCCGACTAAGATCGAAGGAAATCCGGAACATCCCGCGTCGAAGGGCGGCACTGACGTCTTTATGCAGGCGTCGATCCTCGACATGTACGATCCCGACCGGTCGCAGAACATCACCTACGAAGGCGATATCCGTAGTTGGGACGCGTATGCCCAGGCGATCCGCGGGCCATTGGCTTCGCAGCGAGCTTTGCAGGGCAGCGGCTTGCGCATCTTGACCCGTACCGTTTCGTCGCCCACCTTCGCCTCGCAGATGAATGACGTGATGAAGGCGTATCCGCAGGCGAAGTGGATCCAGTACGAACCGCTGGGACGCGACAACATCCGCGCCGGCGCACAGATGGCGTTCGGGCAATATGTAGATGCGCGCTATCAGCTCGATAAGGCCGACGTGATTCTTGCGCTGGATGGCGACTTCCTCTCCAGCGGCTATCCCGGATTCCTGCTTTATGCACGACAGTTTGCCTCGCGGCGCAATCCTGATCTGAAAGAGAAGATGTCGCGCTTCTACTCGGTGCATAGCACGCCGACGAACACCAGCGGCAAGGCCGACAACACTCTGCCGGTGCGCGCCTCGGAGGTGGAACAGATCGCGCGGGCTATCGCTGCCGGAATCGGCATGTCGATGGGGGCCGGCCAGGCAGCAGCGGGCGCACAGAAGCAGTTCGTAGACAACGTGGTGAAAGACCTGCAAGCCCATCGTGGCGCTGCGGTTGTCATTCCGGGTGAGAACCAGCCGCCGGCGGTGCATGCACTGGCTCACGCGATGAACCAGGCACTGGGAGCGGCGGGAAACACTGTTATTTATAGCGATCCCATCGAAGCCAAGCCGTCGAACCAACTAGCCGACCTAAAGCAGCTGGTCAGCGATATGAACGCCGGCAATGTCGATTTGCTGATGATCATGGGCACCAACCCGGTGTATGACGCTCCTCAGGACCTGCACTTCGCCGAGGCGATGAACAAGGTTCCGCTGCGGGTGGCGCACAGCCTCTACAAGGATGAGACCACCCAGCTCTGTCATTGGCACATCAATGCAACGCACTACCTGGAGCAATGGGGCGATGCGCGCGCCATCGATGGAACGGCAAGCCTGATCCAGCCGCTGATTTCGCCGCTGTATGACGGGCGCAGCGAGTACGAGTTCATCAACCTGATTGCCGGACAGCCGTCGGATAGCGGTTTCGATATCGTGCAACGATATTGGCGCGGCCAGATGAACGGCGGCAATTTCGAAGAAGAGTGGCGCAAGGCGCTGTACAACGGTTTCATCCCCAACACTGCTGCTGCAGCCAAGAATGTTTCCGCCAAGGCTGAGGCGGCCAGCGGCAGCCCGATTTCGCTAGGGGGCGACGCAATCGAAGTGATCTTCCGTCGCGATCCGATGGTGTACGACGGAAGCTTCTCCAACAATTCCTGGTTGCAGGAGACGCCGAAGCCGCCGACGCAAGTGTGCTGGGACAACGCGGTACTGATGAGCGTCGCCACGGCGGAGAAGCTGAAACTTGAAACCCAGGACGTGATCGAGATCGAGGTCCAGGGTAGCAAGTTGAAGGGCGCTATCTGGCGGACCCCGGGCCATCCTGATAACTGCATTACGGTTTCGCTGGGATATGGACGTACGAAGGCCGGACGAGTTGGCGACGGCGTCGGCTTCAATGCCTACGAGCTTCGTTTCAGTAACGGCATGTACATGACTGCCGGCAAGATCAAGAAGACGGGCGAGCAGTATGAGTTCGCCAATCCGCAGGGCTTTCAGTACATCGACTACTCGGATTTGCCGGCGGGGTTACCAGGGGGTACGGAGGACCTGAAGTCTCGCCATGTTGTGCGTGCGGCAACGCTGGAAGACTTCCTCAGAAACCCGAATTTCGCTCACGAAGATGAGAGCGAAAAGCCGATACCGCCCGAGCTCACGATGTACCCGAATTACAAGTACACGGAAGCTCGCTGGGGCATGGCAATCGACCAGAACTCCTGCGTGGGCTGCAAGACCTGCGTGGTGGCTTGCCAGGCGGAGAACAACATTCCGGTGGTCGGCAAGGAGCAGGTGAAGCGCGGCCGCATCATGCATTGGCTGCGTGTCGATGCGTACTACGAAGGCGGCACGGAAAACCCGAAGACGTTCTTCCAGCCGGTGCCGTGCATGCAGTGCGAAAATGCGCCCTGCGAAGTGGTTTGTCCGGTGGGCGCGACGGTGCACAGCACGGAAGGTCTGAACGACATGATCTACAACCGCTGTGTCGGCACCCGCTACTGCTCGAACAATTGTCCGTATAAGGTGAGGCGCTTCAACTTCCTGCTGTGGCAGGACTGGGATACCGAGCAGTACAAGCTGATGCGTAATCCTGAGGTCAGCGTGCGCAGCCGCGGCGTAATGGAGAAGTGCACGTACTGCATCCAGCGCATTAGTCACGGGCGCTACGCGGCGGAAAAGGAAAACCGTCCGATCAAGGATGGCGAAGTGATAACCGCCTGTCAGCAGGCTTGCCCGGCAGATGCCATCGTCTTCGGCGATTTGAGTGATCCGAACTCGCGTGTTTCGAAGTTGAAGGCGCACCAGCTTAACTATGGGCTGCTGGAAGATCTGAATACGCGTCCTCGCACCACATACCTTGCGGTGGTACGCAACCCGAATCCTGAACTTGAGCAGTCGGAGCGCAGTTAATGCAGCAGGGACCGGAAGAGAAAACCGCATTGCTTGAACCGTGGCCGAATGAGCCGCCGGTCATAGGGCCGGGGCAAACCTTCGACACAGTCACCGACACGATTACGGATGCCGTGCTGAAGCGGCCGATCGGCTATGGCTGGATGGCTGGAGTTGCGGTCGCGGGCTTCTTGACCATGATGCTGCTGATGGCCGTCACCTGGCTGTTTATCCGCGGCGTCGGCATCTGGGGCATTCAGATCCCCAGTCGCGTGGGGATTCGCCATTGTCAACTTCGTGTGGTGGATCGGTATTGGCCACGCCGGAACCCTGATCTCCGCCATTTTGCTGCTGCTCAAACAGAGCTGGCGCAATTCGATCAACCGATTCGCGGAAGCGATGACGCTTTTTGCGGTGGCTTGCGCCGGCATGTTCCCGGTGCTGCACCTGGGCCGCCCGTGGCTGGCCTACTGGTTGTTCCCGTATCCCAACAGCATGGGCGTATGGCCGCAGTTCCGCAGTCCGCTGGTGTGGGACGTATTCGCGGTCTCCACCTACGCGACGATTTCTGCTGTGTTCTGGTTCGTGGGACTGGTTCCTGACTTTGCCACCATGCGGGAGAAGGCAGAGTCGCCATGGGCGAAGCGCATTTATGGAATCCTGTCGCTGGGTTGGCGCGGCTCGGCCCGCCACTGGAAGCGCTACGAAGCGGTGTACCTGATCCTGGCCGGACTGGCCACGCCGCTGGTGCTCTCGGTTCACACGGTCGTCAGCTTCGATTTCGCGATCGCTATCGTTCCCGGATGGCATACGACGATCTTCCCGCCCTATTTCGTGGCGGGCGCAATTTACTCCGGATTTGCCATGGTGCTGGTGCTGGCGATCCCGATTCGTCACTACTATCATCTGGAAGATTTCATCACCATGCGTCACCTGCAGAACGCAGCGAAGGTCATGCTTGCGACCGGGTTGATCGTGGCGTATGGATACTTCTTCGAGACTTTCATTGGCCTCTACAGTGGCTCGACGTACGAGAAGTTCATGTTGCAGAACCGCTGGGCTGGGCCGTACGCCCTGTTCTACTGGCTGCTGATCCTCTGCAACATCCTGCTCCCGCAGTTGCTGTGGTTTCCCAAGGTGCGTTCCAACATTACGGCGCTGTTTTTGATCTCGCTCGACATCCTGATCGGCATGTGGCTGGAGCGCTTCGTGATTGTCATCACCAGCTTGAGCCGCGACTTCCTGCCGTCGTCGTGGGGACATTACGTGGCGACGCGCTGGGACTACATGACGTTCTTTGGGACGTGCGGCTTCTTCGCCCTTGCCATGTATCTGTTCATTCGCATCATGCCGGCGATCTCGATCTTTGAAATGCGCATGCTGCTGCCGCAGGCGGCGGTGGCCGAATCGGCGGAGGTCAGTAAATGAGCCACGCCACAGCTCCTGCACTCTACGGCTTGCTGGCGGAGTTTGAAACGCCAACCGATTTCGTCATTGCGGCGAAAGCGGCGCACGACGCCGGTTATCGCAAGATGGACGCTTATAGTCCTTACCCGGTGGAAGAGGCGGCTGAAGCGATCGGTTTCCACAAGACGCGGGTGCCGATGATCGTGCTGCTGGGGGCGATCCTGGGCGGCTTGTCGGCGTTCGCTTTGCAGTACTGGATCAACGTGATCGACTACCCGCTGAACATTGGCGGGCGACCCTGGAATTCCTGGCCGGCGTTTATCGTTCCCACTTTCGAGTTGACGGTGTTGTTTGGCGGATTGGCCGGAGTGTTCGGGATGTTCGCACTGAACGGACTGCCGATGCCCTATCATCCGCTGTTCAATGTCGACTCGATTCGGGGCGGTGACGCGCGATCGATTCTTTGTTTGCATTGAGGCGGCCGATCCCAAGTTTGATCTGGTCAACACACAGCAGTTCTTGATGACACTTAAGCCTCTGTCGATTTCGGAGGTGCCGCATTAACCGGCAAATCAATTCTCGCGCCAGGGGGCGCGCAATCAGTTTCGGGCTGCTGGCCTGTGCGGCTGTGCTGTCGCTGGCCGGATGCCGCCTCGACATGCAGGTGCAGCCGTATTACCGTCCTCTGGCCCAGAGCAACTTCTTTTCGGATAGGCGAGCGGCGCGTCCGATCATTGCGGGAACGGTAGCGCGCGGTGAACTGGATAACGACAGCTATTTTCAGACCGGCAAGATCGGCAGCACCGATGGCGACTTCATGCCATTCCCGGTGACGGCCGAAGTGCTGGCGCGCGGACAGCAGCGCTTCAACATCTACTGCTCGCCCTGCCACTCCGAAGTAGGCGACGGCAACGGAATGATCGTGCAGCGCGGATATCAGCGGCCACCGTCCTATCATATTGAGCGCCTGCGGAAAGCTCCGATCGGCTACTTCTTCGACGTGATTACCAACGGTTACGGCAGGATGCCCGACTATGCGGCGCAAGTGCCGCCGCGCGATCGCTGGGCGATTGCGGCTTACATCCGGGCCCTGCAACTGAGCCAGGGAGCCACCAAGGCGGATGTGCCTGCCGGCGAGCAGATCGCTTCGCAGCCGCCGCAGGGAGTTCAGATCATGCCGCCGTATGACACACACAACCCGACCACCAACCTGCCTTCGGCCAGTGCCAGCCCGGGAGCAGCGGCAGTGTCGCCTGCAGGGCGGGAGTCTCGATGAGCCGACAGAGTTTACAGGTTGAACAGATGAACTTCGCCGTTCCGGCTGATGCCGCAGCCTGGCAGCGTCGCGCGCTCATTGTGGGTGTGCTGGGCGTTATCGGCTGCGTTATCGGAGGCTTCCTCCAGCTCAATACATTTCTGCGCGGATACCTGATCGCTTACATGTTCTGGACCGGTCTCAGTCTCGGCTGCCTTGGCCTCCTGATGGTGCAGTATCTGTCGGGCGGACTTTGGGGGCTGGTGATTCGGCGCTTCCTCGAAGCCGGAGCCAAGGTTCTGCCGCTGATGGGATTAATGTTTCTGCCCATCCTCTTCTTCCGCACCCATCTTTATGGCTGGATGTTGGAGCCGGCGAAGGAAAACCACTGGTATCTGAATACGCCGAGCTGGATTTTCCGGTACATCTTGTATTTCGTGATCTGGTTTCTGTTGACCAAGGCACTTACCAGTTGGGGCCACCGCCTCGATAGTCCGTGGAAGATTTATCCGCGATTGGAAGCGCTGAGCGGAGCTGGTTGTGTGCTGCTGTCGCTGACCGTGTCCTTTGCCGCGGTGGATTGGGTAATGTCGCTCGATCCTCATTGGGGATCCACGATCTACGGGTTGATCTTCCTCGTCGGGCAAGGACTTTCGGCCTTGTGCTTCTCGATCATCATGCTCACCACGGTGACGCGCTATGAGCCCTATGCGGAGATCGTGAAGCCCATGCAGTTCCATGACATCGGCAAGCTGACGCTGGCGTTTGTCATGCTCTTTGCATACTTTTCGTTCTCGCAGTGGCTCATCATCTGGTCGGGTAACCTGCCGGACGAAATCAGCTGGTATCTGCAGCGCATTCGCGGCTACTGGGGCTACATCATTCTGGCAATTGTGCTGTTCCATTTCGCGCTGCCGTTCGCGATGTTGCTGTCGCGCGACCTGAAGCGCGCTGGACGGCGATTGGTGCCGCTGGCCTTGTTGCTGATGTTCATGCGTCTGGTCGACATCTATTGGTACGTGATCCCGAACTTCAAGGATGTTTCGTTATTCAGTATTTGGTACGTCGTCGCGCCGATCGGTATCGGTGGAATTTGGCTGACGTACTTTTTCTATAACCTGCGGCAGCAGCCGTTGCTACCGGCATACGACCCGCAGACGCAACTGTTCTTACATCAAAAACATGAGCACTAATCCGAGCGACGGCGATCTGTTGCGCAATCCGGCAGTCGATTACGACCGCACCGACCTGAGTGCGCGCGGGATCCTTCTCTTCCTTGCGGGTCTGCTGGTGGCGGGAATCTTTATCGAGCTGGTCATCTGGGGAATGTTCCACTTCCTGTCGCATAGCACATTGTTCGCGCAGGGAAATCCCAGCCCGCTGGTGCAGGTGCAGAAGGCTGTTCCCGAGAATCAACCGGGTGCGTCACTGCAGAACAACCGTCAGACCGATACCGGGGTCTTCCCGGAGCCGCGATTGCAGACCAATGACGTCGACGACATGGACAAGTTCTTGCAGCGGGAGCACGAGATTCTCTTCGCCAAGCAGCCCTTCGAAGACAGTACAGGCGCGGTTCACATCCCGATTAGCCAGGCCATGGCGCTGATCGTCGAGCGTGGCCTGCCGGTGAGGCCGAGTACGCCTCCGCGGGATTTCAATGCGACGATGGGCGCCGGTAGCGCGGCAACACCGAGCCCGGCAATGACAAAAACAGAGAAGCCAGCAAAGACGGCGGGCCCTCAGCAGTAAGTGAAGCCTCGCCTTCAGCGCGGGAATGGGAAATCAAGATCGCAGTCCCTTTGGGGGCGGCACAACATAAGGAAGTTGGTAGTTGGAATGGTGGCAGGTAACGGATTCAAATCGACGATGCTGGCAAGCGTTCTGCTGGCGAGCCTGGTAGCGTTCGCGCAGCCGCCGTCGACGTTTATGCGTGACACGAGCCAGCCGGCTTCTCAGGTCAAACCGGAGGAGCTAGCAGGTGTAGGCATCACCCAGAAGCTGGACCAGCAGCTACCGCTGGATCTCACGTTTAAGGACGAAACCGGCAAGACGGTTCAGTTGGGAGAATATTTCGGATCGGGCAAACCGGTGCTCCTGAATTTGGTGTATTACTCCTGTCCCATGCTGTGCGGTGAAGCGTTGGCGGGCGAGGCGAGCGCACTGGCGGTTCTGAAGTTTACTCCGGGCAAGGAATACGAAGCGGTGACAGTGAGCTTCAATCCGGAGGACACTCCGCAGGATGCCGCAGCGAAGAAGAAGATCTATGTCGACCGATTGAACGAGCACCTGGATCCCAAGACGTCAGGCGAAGCATGGCACTTCCTGACCGGCCAGAAGGCTGAGATCGACAAACTGACCCGGGCGGTAGGTTTCCGTTATCGCCGCGATCCCAAGACCGGTCAGTACATTCATTCCACCGCTCTCATCATCGTGACGCCGCACGGCAAGATTGCCCAGTATTACTACGGGGTGGAGTACTCTCCCCGCGACATACGGCTGGGCGTGATTGAAGCTTCGCGCAACAAGATTGGAAACTTGGTGGACGCGGTCGAGATTTACTGCTGCCGTTACGATCCGAACACCGGACGCTACGGCGCAATCATCAGCAGAGTTTTGAGCATCGCGGGAGCGGCGACTCTGCTGGTTCTGGGTGGCTTTGTGTTCGCGATGATTCGTCTGGACAAAAACCGCTCACATAAGGGAACAGAACAGGCCTGATCGATTATGTGGAAGAACTTCCCATTGTTTCCGGAACGCGCCTCGGCCCTGGCAGGGCAGGTAGACGGACTCTATTTCTTTCTGGTCGCAGTATCGGCATTTTTCACGGTGCTGATCTTCGTCACCATCTTCGTGTTTGCCATCAAGTACCGGCGCGAGAATAATCCGCACCCCACGCACATCGAAGGATCGCTTCCGCTGGAGCTGACCTGGACGCTGATCCCGCTGGGCATCTGCATGATCTTTTTCGCCTGGGGCTCGCTGATCTATTTCCAGGAGGGCCGCCCGCCCAAAGGCGCAATGGAGATTTATGCGGTCGGCAAGCAGTGGATGTGGAAGTTCGAGCACGATACCGGCCAGCGCGAGATCAATACCCTTCACGTTCCCATTAACCGCGACGTGAAGATGATAATGAGTTCGCAGGACGTAATTCACAGCTTCTTTGTTCCCGCCTTCCGCATTAAGCAAGACGTTCTCCCCGGCCGATATGCGACGACGTGGTTTCGTCCCACCAAGCTTGGCACCTATCACCTGTTCTGCGCCGAATATTGCGGCACACAGCACTCCGGGATGATTGGCGAAGTCGTGGTAATGGATCCCTCTGCCTACCAGGCCTGGATGGTTTCTGGAGGCTCGGCAGGCGCGCTGTCGGTGAGCGGGCAACAGGCTTTCGAGCAGATGGGATGCGGCACCTGTCATCGTTCCGATACCCAGGGACGCGGCCCGAATCTGGCTGGAATTTACAACAAGCAGGTAATGCTGGATGACGGACGTACCGTCATGGCGGACGAAAACTATCTGCGTGAGTCGATCCTGAATCCAGCGGTCAAGGTCGTGGCCGGGTTCAAACCCATTATGCCGACCTATCAGGGGCAGGTATCGGAAGAGACGCTGGCCGAGCTGGTTTCTTATATCAAGTCGTTAGCGCAACCGCAGGCGAACGGAACAGCGACCAAGCAAGTGGCTGAAACCGGTAACAGGGAGTAGCAAGGTACCAAGAGGGTCTGAAATGGCGACCGCAGTACAACCCGTTGTTGAGCGCGAGAATTACCTGAATTCGAACTACGGCATCAAGTCGTGGCTGTTGACGACAGACCACAAGCGCATTGCGCTGCTGTACTTGATGTCGATCACCGCCATGTTCTGGCTCGGCGGATTCTTCGCCATGATGATCCGCCTGGAGCTGCTCACCCCGGCGGGCGACCTATTGACCTCTGACACCTACAACAAGATGTTCACCATGCATGGCATCACTATGGTGTTCTTCTTTCTGATTCCCTCGGTGCCCGCGGTCATCGGAAACTTCGTTATTCCACTAATGATTGGCGCCAAGGACTTGGCTTTCCCCAGGCTAAACCTGGCGAGCTGGTACATCTACATGGTGGGGGCCTGCCTCGCGTTGTGGGGATTCCTGTTCGGCGGCGTCGATACCGGCTGGACCTTTTACACGCCGTTCAGTACCGCCTATTCGAATACGCACGTGGTGACGGTTGCGGTCGGAATCTTCGTCGTCGGCTTCTCGTCCATCTTCACGGGCCTTAATTTCATTGTGACCATCCATCGCATGCGTGCACCTGGTCTCACGTGGAGCCGCCTGCCGTTGTTCTGCTGGTCGAACTATGCTGCCAGCCTCATCATGGTGCTGGGCACGCCGGTGATCGCCATCACCCTGTTGCTGGTCGCGTTTGAGCGACTTTTCCATATCGGGGTGTTCAACCCCGCGTTGGGCGGCGATCCGCTGCTCTTCCAGCACCTGTTCTGGTTCTATTCTCATCCGGCCGTCTACATCATGATTCTGCCGGGCATGGGCGTCATCAGCGAGGTCATCACCTGCTTCTCGCGCAAGCGCGCTTTCGGATACGAGTTCGTTGCCCTGGCCTCCATCGCGATCGCGGTGCTCGGCTTCCTGGTGTGGGCGCACCACATGTTCGTTGCCGGCATCTCGATGTACTCGGCGCTAGTGTTCTCGCTGCTGAGCTACTTCGTCGCTATTCCTTCCGCGGTGAAGGTGTTCAACTGGACTGCGACCATGTACAAGGGCTCGGTGCGCTTTGACACTCCGATGCTCTATGCGTGGGCCTTCATCGGACTGTTCACCATAGGGGGGCTCACCGGTGTGTTCCTGGCGTCGCTGGGAATCGACGTCCACGTAACCGACACGTACTTCGTGGTCGCTCACTTCCACTTCGTTATGGTGGGCGGCATGGTGGTCGCCTACCTGGCAGGTCTGCACTTCTGGTGGCCGAAAATTACCGGCAAGATGTATCCCGAAGCCCCCGCTAAGCTGGCGGCGCTGCTGACTTTTGTTGGCTTCAACCTGACGTTCCTCCCCCAGTTCATCCTGGGCTACATGGGCATGCCGCGCCGTTATCACGCGTATCCGCCCGAGTTCCAGGTGCTGAACGTTCTTTCGACCGCAGGCGCATCGGTGCTCGCCATCGGCTACGTCCTGCCGATGATTTACTTCCTGTGGTCGCTTCGCTACGGCAAGGATGCAGGCCCGAACCCGTGGAACGCTGTGGGCCTCGAATGGATGACCCCGTCGCCGCCACCGACCTTTAACTTTGACGAGACCCCGGTCGTGACATGGGAGGCTTACGACTACGAGCATCAGCCGCAAGAGGAGATATCCGTTGGCCACTAGCTCCGAAATACGGTCCGCTGAGCGTTCGTTCCAGCACCACTTCGCCTCGATGGTGCAGCAGCGCGACACTGCCACCTTCGGGATGTGGATGTTCCTGCTGACCGAAATCATGTTTTTCGGCGGGCTCTTCTGCTCATATCTGCTGTATCGCCACTTGTATTTCACGGCATTCGTGGAAGGCAGCCAGAAGATGAACATCCTTCTCGGCGCTACCAACACGGCGGTGCTGATTTGCAGTTCGTTATCGATGGCCATGGGCGTTCGTGCGGCGCAAATGGGTAACAAAAAACTGATGGTTATCCTGCTGCTAATCACGATTGTGTTTGGTTTTGGCTTCCTGGGTATCAAGGCGGTCGAGTATCACGAGCACTGGACGAACCACGAATTTCCTGGACCGAGCTTCCATTTTGAGACGGGCGATCCAGCGCATCCGGCGACCGACCCGATGCACACGGAAATTTACTTTGGTCTTTACTGGGCGATGACCGGCCTGCACGCGTTGCACATGATTATCGGCATTGGCCTGGTGACCTGGCTGGTGATTGCGGGTTCCCGGGGTGCATTCAGCCCGGTCTATTACAGTCCGGTGGAGAACGTCGGACTGTACTGGCACTTTGTCGATTTAGTGTGGATTTATCTCTTCCCGCTTTTGTACCTGATCAGTCATAAGCACAGCTAACGAGGAACCGATGGCGCATCCGCAACAACACGACGACGAATACACACACGTAGTACCAGCGTCGCTCTACATCGGCATTTGGGCCGCACTGATGGTACTGACGCTGACGACTGTACTAGCGTCGTTTGCTGAGCTTGGGCCCTTCAACATCGTGGTTGCGTTGCTCATTGCCACAATTAAGGGTACGTTGGTGATCCTGTTCTTCATGCACCTGCGCTATAGTCCCAAGCTAACCATAGCTGCGGTGATTGCGTCGGTGTTCTTCCTGTTCATCATGTTCTCGCTGACGATGACGGATTACCTGTCGCGCGGCTGGTCGACATACGCTGGACGGTGACAAACCAGTTGTCATTGTCGGTGGTCAGTTGTCAATGATTGGGTATCACGTATCAGGGAAAGGCCCCGGTGATGAGCTGCGGCTTTTCTTTGTCTCTTATGTGTAGAAACTGATACCTGACACCCTTCGCTACTGATTGAGGGCGTAATACCCATGCCGCGCGTGCACCATTAGCTTCCTGGGATTGTCCACTTCAACTTGCAGCGCGTGGTAGCCGGGTAGCTCCCCTTGCGGACGGAATGACACATAATATTGTGTGCGCAGCTCCTGCTCGAGTTCGCTGAAGATGGCGTCCGCCTCGTGGGAATTGTTCGCGATGAAGAACCTTCCGCCGGTTTCATCCGCCAGCTTTTGCAGCACTCCGTCGCCGGGGTAGGTAGTGCGCTTTCGCACATGCAGATTGACGGTGTAAACCTGAATCTCGCTGCGTTGTGCGGCGGCAATAACGTCATTGAGCACGTGACGGCTGCCGGTATCCTGGCCGTCGGAGATCACAATCATCACCCGATGCACGGGCACAGTTTCGGCGGATTTCCACTCATTCACACAGCCGGAATAAACCGCGTCGAAGAAGTCAGTCGAATCGCCTGGCCCCTTGGCCTGCTTCACAGCTCCGATCAGGTCGCCGACCTCGCTGGTGGGATCCTGGAATATCTGTACCGTGTCGCCAAAGGCCATCACGAAAGCACGGTCGGTACCCGGTCGCACCACGCGGTTGAGGAAGGCGAGCGCTACCGACTTCTCCCGTTCCATGACGCGCCTCATGGAGTCGCTTACGTCCAGCAGCAGTCCCACACGTAATGGTAGGTCGCTCATCTTCTCAAACTGCTTGATGTGATTCACCGGGACCTGATCATCGAGTATGCGCAGGTCGGAGAGCGACAGATCGGGAATCAGTCGGCCGTGTTCATCGGCCACAGTGAACTGCAGCCGAACCTCGGGCACAGTCCTGGTTATCGTGTAGGCGCCATCGTTCGGTCCTGAGGATGGGGGAATGTGATACGTGGTGCCAGTCCCCGACAATCCTGATGGCATGCGAGTGGATTTTCCGTAATCCAGCCCGGCGGGTACTTCATAGGTCGCAGCGGAAAGGTAGTCGAGACCACCCGACACCCAATATCCCACGCCAGCCAACATACCTCCGCTGGTGGCGAGTAAAAGGCCGGCTATCAGGCTGGAACGGTGCACAAAAGAGCTATCGGCTACACAGCGAGCTGCCTTGAGGAAGGCACGCCGGCAGCGGCGCGGAAGTGGATCACAGATCTGCACAACCTTCTGCATGAGAGCACCCCAAAAGTGCCTGCTGGGAGCGAGGCAGCGGTCGTACAAGCGATGCATGCGCTATTGCTAAGGTTGTAAACGTTTCTTTCATCATGCTGTAACAAGTTCTGCATAATCTATTTCCGAGATGATCACACACGAAAACGAGAGCTCCCCCGTCAGCTACAATTCAGCCGTGAAGCAGACCATCTTCGCGGTGGAAGACGACACCGATATTTCCCGTCTGGTACGCCACCATCTGGAGGGCGCAGGGTATGCGGTGCGCACCTTCACTTCCGCGTCCGGTGTGGTTGCCGAGGCGGAGAAGCAGCCGCCATCGCTCTTCCTGCTCGACATCATGATTCCGGGCGGAGACGGCCTGGAATTGTGCCGCCGGATTCGGCAAACCAGTTCAATCGCCATGGTGCCGGTTATCTTCCTGACGGCGCGCATCAGCGAATCCGACAAAGTCATAGGACTGGAGCTGGGAGCGGACGATTACATTCCCAAGCCGTTCAGCCCGCGTGAACTGGTGGCCCGCATTCGCGCTGTGCTGCGCCGCTTTGAGCGGCCCCTGGCGCCGGCCATCGTCAAGGCTGGAGAAATTGAGATCGATAGCGGCGGCATGACCCTGATGGTTCGCGGCGTTTTGACGCAGACGACGGCTACCGAGTTTCGCCTTCTTGAGTACCTGGCCCGTCATCCCGGACGTGTGTTTACCCGCGATCAGCTGCTCGATGCCGTATGGCGCGATACGCACTACGTCACACCGCGCTCGGTGGACGTGTACGTGCGCCGCATCCGTGAGAAGATCGAAGCGAATCCCGATGAGCCCCGCTACCTGAAGACGGTGCGCGGAGCCGGGTATCGCTTCGAGGTCCCGAAACTGTGAAGAGTCGCATCTTCGTCAAGTTGTTCGCCGCGGCATTGTTGATCATCGCCGTGTGTGCACTGACGATGAATGTGCTGATTCAGAAAGCCTGGGTTGATATGTTGCGCAGCGAGATTGAGACCTCGCTGCGACAGAAGACCCTGCTCTTCGCCTCCCGCATAAAAAGCACTCCTCCCGATTCCATTCGCAAGGTTACGGCCGAGACCGCGTCTCTGCTGGGGGCCCGAGCTACCGTCATCACCAATGCCGGTCTCGTGCTGGCCGACTCCGAGGCCAATGCCGATGCCATGGAGAACCACGCTACGCGCCCGGAGTTCGTAGCTGCATTACACGGCGAATTAGGTAGCGATATTCGCAATAGCCATACCCTGGGTATACCGTTTCTTTACGTCGCCACGCCGGTTCCCGGAGGCGCGGTACGCATGGCGTATCCCCTCACCGTGCTGCAACAAGCGGATCGCCAGGTGCGCAATGCGCTGATCAAGAGCTCTGCTGTCGCTATCCTGATTGCCATGGTGTTCGCCTTTTTCGCGACGCAATCGTTGGGGAAACGGCTGCGCCGAATTACCGAGTTTGCCGAGCGGGTGGCAGCGGGCGACCTATCGGCCCGTATACAGGAAAACTCCACCGATGAGGTTGCGCACGTTGCGACCGCCCTCGACAAGACGGCCCGCAAGCTGGAAGAAGGCTTCCGAGCCCTGGAGAACAGCCGCCAGACGCTCGAGACACTGTTGAACTCGATGCAGGAGCCGGTGATCGCAGTATCAGCCGATAGCCGTGTTCTATGGGCCAACCAAAGAATGGAGCGTCTGCTGCCTAGCGGCATTCGATTGGGCGAACCGCTGGTACAGTCGGCGCGCGATCCTGAAATCCTGCGCGCCGTGCAACATGCGTTGGACGCCCGGGATGTCACCCTGGCCCGCGCCGCGAAAATTTTCTCCGGCCGTGTATTCGATCTGACCGCCGCCCCCATGCCCGGCGGAGGCGCTGTTGCCGTGCTGCACGACCAGACCGAAATCGAGCGGGTAGAAAAGACGCGGCGCGACTTCATCGCCAACGTCTCGCACGAGCTGCGCACCCCCCTGACGTCGATTCAGGGCTATTCCGAGACGTTATTGGAAAGCGACGGCGTCAGCGAGCAGGCGCGCGATTTCGTTGAGATCATCCGCAAGAATGCGGCACGTATGTCCCGGCTTACCGAAGACCTGCTGGTGCTGGCGCGCGTGGAGTCGGGCGAGCGCAACTTCATCTACGAAATGACCTCGCCACAAGACCTGCTCCACGACGTGCAGCAGACCTTCGGGGAGATCTGCGAGAGCCGGGGTATGGAGCTTTCGTTGATCGATACAGCGTCGTCAAAGGTCTTCGTTGATCGCGACGCCATTCACCAGGTGTTCGCCAATTTAGTCGAGAATGCGCTGAAGTATGGCGAGTCCGGTAAGAAGATTATGGTGGGTGCCTGCGAGACCGACGAAGGGATACAGTTCTTTGTGCGCGATTTCGGCGAAGGCATTCCCAGCGAGCACCTGCCGAGGCTCTTCGAGCGCTTCTACCGCGTCGATAAAGCCCGCTCCCGCGAAACCAGCGGCACCGGATTGGGCTTAGCCATCGTTAAGCACGTGGTGCGCGCTCATGGCGGGTCCATCAAAGCCGAGAGCGAACTGAATCACGGTTCAACCTTCTATTTCACCCTGCCGCGGCAAGAAGTCGCCTCCGAGCGCCTGAGCATCGCGTAAAACGTCGTTGCGCCGCGCCGATTCAGGCCGCAGAATGGCATTGGTGAGAGCGCTCCCTAATCTGCGTATTATTTCTGTGGCCCTGATTGTCCTCATGCTGATCGGCATCGCCGGGTTCCATTTCATCGAAGGTTGGACATGGTTTGAGGGCTTTTACATGGTCCTCACCACGATCACGACCATCGGCTACGGTGAGCTTCATCCGCTCTCGCACGTCGGGCGCCTGTTCAACACCTTCATCATCATTGCCGGAGTGGGGCTGCTGCTGCTCCTTACCGGAGGGGCGGCGCAGGCATTGCTAGAATTTGAGTTGGAGCCGGTCCTCGGCAGGAGGCGCATGGAGCGCGAGATCAGCCGTTTGTCGGGTCACTACATCGTTTGCGGTGCCGGTCGCGTTGGCCGAAGTGCTGCTCGCGAACTGGCACGCAAGCCGGTGCCCTTCGTCATGGTCGATACCGACGAAGCCAAGCTCCAGCGCTACAGCGATGAGGGCTGGCTTTCCCTGGCAGGCGATGCCACCCATGAGCAGGTGTTGCGGCAGGTGCGCATCGAACATGCCAAGGGCTTGGTAGCTGCCACCACCACCGACGCTATTAATATCTATGTCATCCTGACGGCGCGGGGCATGAATCCCAAGCTGAAAATCATCGCCCGGGCCAGCGAGGAGGATGCCGAGAAGCACCTGCTCACTGCGGGTGCCGATTCAGTCGTGCTGCCTTATACTTTTGCCGGTTATCGCATCGCGCAGACTTTTATGCGCCCGCACGTCGTTGACTTTTTAGATACGGCGATGAACCGGCAACGCCCGCTTGAGATCGAAGAGATTCTGGTGGAGGCAGGCTCATCGATCGTTGGCAAGACCCTGGAGGCCTCCCGGCTTCGTCAGACAATGGGCGTGGTCGTGCTTGCCATCAAGGGTGAAGGCTCGGAAATGTCCTTCAATCCGCCGCCGGATGCCGTGATTCGCGCAGGCGATCACCTGATTGCCATGGGCGACTTACATGGGCTGCGGCAGCTCGAGCGGCTGGCCTCGGAGCGTCAATGAAGATTACGACTGCCGCCGAGATGCGGGAGATCGATCGCGTAACCACGGAGCAGTATGGCGTGCCATCGTTGACGCTGATGGAAAATGCGGGCACCGGCGTAGCGAATTTCGTCCTCGACCGTTTCCCCGATGCGGAACGGATCAGCGTCATCTGTGGCAAAGGTAATAACGGCGGCGATGGCTTTGTCATCGCCCGTAAGCTGCATGATGCCGGACGAGTCGTCGAGGTGATTTTGCTTGCCTGCCCTGACGAGCTGAAGGGCGATGCTGCTGCGATGTTCCAGAATGTGCGTGCCGTTTCGCTCGAGACGTCTGAGCGACTAACCGCAGAGTTTTCGCACGCTTTAGCCAGCTGCGACCTGCTGGTGGATGCCATCCTGGGCACGGGATTTAAACCTCCAGTGAAAGGCGTCTACGCCGAGGCGATCACAGCAATGAATAGCAGTGGCAAGCCCATCGTCGCGGTCGACATTCCTTCCGGTGCGGAATCTGATTCGACACATCCGCAAGCCGGAGAGGGAATCGCGCGGGCTGATGCCATCGTGACATTTACTGCACCGCGACCTGCACACGTGTTTGGCGTGCTTACGCGAGGGCCGGTTGTTGTGGTTCCAATCGGCAGCCCCGATGAGGCTATTATTTCCTCCCTGAATCTCGAAGTGACGACCCCGCGCGACTTTTCGCGTCTGCTTGCGCCGCGTCCTCTCGACTCCAACAAGGGTATGTACGGCCACGCGCTTATTGTTGGTGGTTCGCTGGGAAAGTCAGGAGCTGCCGCGATGGCGGGAATGGCTGTGCTTCGCGCGGGCGCGGGGCTAAGTACGGTTGCGGTCCCGCGCAGCGTTTTGCCGAGTGTTGCTTCCTTTGCAGCGGAATTGATGACCGAGCCGCTGCCGGAAACTAAGTCCGGTGGGATTGACACGTCTGCTCTGGATCGGATTCTCCAGCTGGCGAGCACGATGACTGTCGTTGCCGTGGGCCCCGGAATTGGCCGCGAGCCGGAGACGTTTGAGTTCGTGCATGAACTGGTGAAGCGAGTTGGATGTCCGATGGTGATTGACGCCGACGGGCTGAACGCATTTGAAGGCAAGACCGAGTTGCTCGATGGCAGCAAACGACCGCTGCTGTTGACTCCACATCCTGGCGAGATGTCGCGGCTGACCGGACTGTCAATCAATGCGATTCAAGCCGACCGCCTGAACGTGGCCCGTTCCTTCGCGCGCGAACATCATCTCGTTCTGGTGCTGAAAGGAAGCAACACCATCGTCGCGATGCCCGACGGGCAAGCCTGGGTGAATCCCACGGGCAACCCTGGCATGGCAACCGGCGGTACAGGTGACATCCTGACAGGAATGTCGGCAGGCATCCTCGGCCAAATGCCGGACGATGTAGCGAAGGCTGTGATCGCGGCAGTCTATCTGCATGGGCTGGCCGGCGACGTGGCAGCCGAGATGATGGGCGAGCACTCGCTCACAGCGACCGACCTGCTTACCGCATTGCCTGAAGCGTTTCGCCGCGCAACCGAGTGGGCTGGCGAGCGCGTGGTGCGCATCCGGGGATGACCATCCGCGAATACATTACCCACTCTGTGGAAGATACCATCGCACTTGGCCGCGAACTTGCCCCCACCTTGAAAAACGCGCGCATGGTTATCTTACGGGGCGACTTGGGCGCCGGTAAGACCACGCTGGTCAAAGGCATCGCCGAAGGTTTGCAGGCTGCATCGCGCGACGATATTACCAGCCCCACGTTTACGCTGATCCACGAATTCCGCGGCCCCGAGGTCACGCTGTATCACGTCGATCTGTACCGGATCGAGACCGCGCGCGAGCTTTTAACGTTGGGACTCGACGAGCTCTTCGCTGGGCCGTGCAATCTCGTCTTGCTGGAGTGGGGCGAGAAATTTCCACGCTTTGAGCGCGAGCGGGATGTGGAGGTCGCCATTGAGCGGCGGGGCGAGCAGGAACGAAGGATCGTCATGTCTTCAGCCCCGTAGGCTGGTCAAGCTTGCCGTCCCAACCGTACGTAGCGCTCCAAAACAAGCTAAAATCAATAGATGGGCCTGCCCCGCCGATTTGCGGCCGCTTGCCCGGAGAGCATGTACGAAGTCACTGTTGAAGACACTTTTTCTTCTGGACATTACCTGCGCAATTACAAAGGTAAGTGCGAGCGTCCGCACGGCCACAACTATCGTGTGCGCGTCACTCTGAGCGGAGAAGAGCTCGATCAAGCCGGATTGCTGCTCGATTTCAAGGACTTGAAAGAGGTCCTTCGGCCGGTCGTGAATTATCTTGACCACCAGATGATGAACGAGTTGGAGCCGTTCACTGTCATAAATCCCTCGGCCGAGAACATTGCCAAGTACTTTTTCGACCAAACCAACGCGCATTTGAGTGGCGTGACCAGCGGACGAGTGCGCGTGAAGGACGTCACCATCTGGGAGACCGACACCACGACCGCCCGCTACAGCGAATAAGCGCAGCTTTCCAGCGCCCGGGACGTCCATGTTTGTAAACCTTTCAACCTGGTTTGAGGTGCATTGAAATTGGCTATCTATCTACCCGCAACCGTTGATGAAGAGAATGTCGCACTTGATGAGCTGACGCCGCGCGAGATCGTGCGCGAACTCGACAAGTACGTGGTCGGTCAGCACCAGGCCAAACGAGCCGTTGCTATTGCACTGCGCAATCGCATGCGGCGGCAGAAGCTGACGCCCGAGTTGGCGGAAGAGGTCATCCCCAAAAACATCATCATGATGGGACCTACGGGCGTAGGCAAGACCGAGATCGCACGCCGATTGGCTAAGCTGGCGAACTCCCCATTCCTCAAGGTCGAAGCCTCGAAATTTACCGAGGTGGGTTACGTCGGGCGCGATGTGGAATCGATGGTACGTGACCTAATCGAGATCGCCATCGACATGGTTCGTGAAGAAAAGCTAGAGGACGTCGCCGACAAATCCGAATTGAACGCCGAAGAGCGCTTGCTCGATCTGCTGCTGCCATCGATGCCGACGCAGGTTCCTCCGCGCCAGCCCGCCGCCGATGGCACCATTGGATTCAATATCGGCAACGAGCCACTATTGGCTGGGGAGCCCGGCTCGCGTACGCGTGAGAAGCTGCGCCAGCAACTGCGTGAAGGCAAACTCGACGAGCGCATGGTGGAGCTTGACGTTCGCGAGAAGTCCTTTCCTGCATTCGAGATCATCACTAATCAGGGCGTCGAAGAGATGGACGTCAACATGAAAGACATGCTGCCCAACATCTTCGGGCAGCGCACCAAAAAGCGGAAGATGAAGGTCAGCGAGGCCTTTGAATACCTCATTCAGGAAGAAGAGCAGCGGCTGGTTGATATGGACCAGGTGCAGCGAATTGCCGTTGAGCGCGTCGAAAACAGCGGCATCATCTTTCTCGACGAGATCGACAAGATTGCAGGTCGCGAAGGCGGCCATGGTCCTGATGTATCGCGCGAAGGGGTGCAGCGCGACATTCTGCCTATTGTGGAAGGGACTACCGTCAATACGCGCTACGGCATGGTACGCACCGACCACATCTTATTCATTGCCGCTGGTGCTTTCACGTCTCCAAACCCAGCGACCTGATTCCTGAGTTGCAGGGCCGTTTTCCTATTCGTGTCGAGCTGCAGTCGCTCACCGTCGAGGACTTCATCAAGATTCTCACCGAACCCAAGTCGTCGCTTACCAAGCAGTACATTGCGCTGCTCGACACCGAAGGCGTGAAGCTGGAGTTCACGGAAGAAGCGTTACAGGAAGTGGCGAACTTTGCCTTCCGCGTGAACGAAGGCACGGAGAACATCGGCGCGCGGCGCCTGCATACCATCATGGAGCGGGTGCTCGATATCATCAGCTTCGAAGCCCCCGACCTGCAGGAAAAGAACGTTGTTGTAGACGGCGATTACGTGCGCAACGCGCTGACGGACATCGTGAAAGACCAGGATCTGTCGCGCTACATCCTGTAGACGTTAAGCTGGCGGCCTTTGGCGAACCGAGGCCGCCAATTGCTTCAGTAGCTCATATGTCTCGTCCCACCCGATGCACGCATCCGTGATGCTTTGCCCATATGTGAGCGGTTTGCCATTCTCCAGCTTCTGCCCGCCTTCGAGCAGATTGCTTTCCAGCATCAAGCCGATAATGTCACGATTGCCTTGAGCAATCTGCCCTGCCACGTCGCGACAGACTGCACTTTGCCGTTTGTAGTCCTTATGGCTGTTGGCGTGGCTGCAATCGATCATGATTCGCGCCTGCAAACCCGATTGCAGCAACTGCTCCGTAACCACGGCAATCGATCCGGCATCGTAGTTGACCGATTTACTCCCTCCGCGCAGGATCACGTGACAATCAGGGTTCCCCGTAGTAACGAAGATTGCAGACTGGCCGCTCTTGGTGTGTCCCAGAAACGTATGCGGATGCGCCGCTGACAATATCGCCTCAATGGCGATCTGTACGTCGCCCGATGTCGCATTTTTGAACCCCACCGGGCAGGAAAGTCCCGAGACCAGCTGGCGGTGCACCTGGCTCTCGGTAGTACGAGCGCCAATGGCTCCCCAACTCACCAGCGGAGCGAGATACTGCGGCGTCATCACATCGAGGAATTCGGTCCCGGCAGGCACTCCCATTTCAGCGAGATCGAGCAAGAGATGCCGCGCCAGGCGCAGGCCGTCGTTGATCTTGTAGGACTGGTCGAGATGCGGATCGTTGATGAGCCCCTTCCAGCCGACGGTGGTGCGCGGCTTCTCGAAGTACACCCGCATCACGACTAGCAACTCGCGTGCAAACTCCGGAGCGACTCGTTTTAGCCGCCCGGCATATTCCCGTGCCGCCTTGACGTCGTGAATGGAACAGGGCCCAACCACCACTAGAAGGCGTGGGTCGCGCCCGGCGAGAATCTCGCAAATGGCGGTGCGTGCATCGTGAACTGTGGCAGCCGCCTTCTTGGTTACGGGGAGCTCTTCTTCGAGAAAAACCGGCGGCAGCACGACTCTCGTCCACTTGATGCGAAGGTCGTCGGTGCGGTAAAGCGTCATCAATCAAGAATAGCGAATCGACGATGCGGTTCCAAACGGCGGACTGGTGAGAATTCTAGGAGTCTCCCTTCGTCCCCTGTGATGCCCTGTGGTGACATAGGAGCTATTGATTGCCGAAAGTCCATCCGAGGCCGGTGCTTGTGCCGTAGTCGCTTCCGGAGAAAGTTGGCGGAGGCTGATTATCCCAGTTTCCATAAAACGAAACATTCCAAGTGAAGTTACTCCAAAACTTCATCCAGTAAGTGGCATTAAGAGTAGTAAAAACGCGACCAGGCTGATTGAAGGCGGGAATGACAGTGGTTGTGGCCGTCAAGTTCGTTTTGTTGAACCGAAACAGTTCTGCGGATGCGCCGACCAGGCCGGCTACGGTGTTCTGTGATGGGTCCGGCGTTGTGTTGTTATATTTCGTGTTCTGGTAAGCCAGACCGCCATATACAGCTATGCGCGCACGATTGGTGTTCTTCACGTAGCGTCCAACGCCCCCGCCAATGCTTGACTGCAGCCGGATGTCCTGCTCGGTGCTTTGCAGCAGCGAGCCGACGCCCGTATAGAACCAGTTGTTCCAGCGCATGAGATGCCGATAGTAAACCGATCCGTCATTGCGAGTAGAAGTTGGAGCTCCAGTGTTTCCAGTGAGCGAAGAAGTGAAGGATCCGCCCGCGGTCCAGCGTTCGCGAGGATAAGAAACGTTCGAACTCAAGCTGTACTGGGTGGAGGCGTTCGCTTTCGAGAAGATAAAGCCTGAGTTAATTTCACCGTTGAACCGGCGCCAGAAGTTGTTGTCGGTCTGGTCGATCTGTACGACATCCCTCCGCCGCAGCTCGGTCGTGTGGTTCTGCTCGTTCGAGACCTCAATGGAGATAGGTCGCGCCTCCCCTGTTTCTGCCGTGGAAAGCGTACCCGTGTAGGAACTGCCCTGAGCCGTCTTTACCAGGAACAACTGCTTGCTTTCGATGTGGTTTACCTTGAGCCAATTGATCTCGGTGGTGCCTTTGATGTAGTCGAAACTGACGTAGAGCACACCTGCGTCGAGTCCCTTGATCTCGCAGGTGAGGCGGTCGCCGTTGTTCATGACCAGCACATCCGATTTTTCGCGCGCAAGCAGAGGGGTGGTAAGGAACAGCAGGCTGAACACTACGGTGGCAGCAATCTTCATATCGCTTCCATTTAAACAGGCAGTCTGGAGAATCGGGTCGGCTAATTCGGACAGAGTAACCCGATGCACGTCGGTCGAGATGCGGTACCCGTATCCCACTTTAGTCGCAGATATCGCACCCTTCGAATATTAATGCCTGCTCTAGTAAATTTATGGGGAGCAAATCTGAGGCTATGGTCGGCTACGATTGGCAGTTAAATCGTCACCTTGTGAGTGTAAGATGAAACGTACCAAGTACTCACATTGCAGCCGCGCGTTCGTCAGCGGATAATTCTGTATAGCGGTAGAAAGACTGCGGCCCAAGCTTCGTCTGTAGACAGAGCCCAAGGCCTGCGGGTGCCCAGCCTGAATCAGTCTGTGACTAGCGCATGGTTAGCGGTAGAGAGTAACGATAGCGAAGTAACTGCGAAAAATGGAGTTCACGGCTCAGCGGCAGTTGGCGGTCATCTCCACACGCAAAATCGCGCCCAGCTCCGATCAAGACAGCCCAGACACAGATAGACCCATGATCGATTTGCACAATCAGCTCGATTTTTGAGTAAGGAGAAGAAGGTATGACGAAGTCCCAAACATATAGAGCTGCGTTGGCAGCGTTGGTAGTGATTGTCCTCGCAAGCATAAGCACTGCTGCCTTTGCTGGTGACAAGGTGAAGGTGGAAGGCATTATCAAGGGCCGCAGCGGGCCGCAAGTAATTTTGCAGACCTCGGATCAGCCGAAACTAGTGGTTTTGCTAACCGACTCAACCCAGGTGCAGCAGGTGCAGGGCGCTCTCAAGGCTCGCCGCAAAGACATGTCCATGGCAGCACTCATTCCCGGCTTGGCCATCAAGGTGGAAGGCAACTACAACGAGAAAAACCAGCTTGTCGCGACCAATATTCTATTCAAGGGTGACGACCTCGAGCAGGCCCAGGCAATTCAGGCGGGCGTCCACGAAACACAGCAGCAGGCTGCAGCCAACGAGTCTGAGCTGAAGGCGCAGAATGCCGCTTTGAAAGAGCAGCAGGCTGCCCTCGACAAGCAGCAGCAGGAGATCGCCGCGAGTAAGGCCCAGATCGCAGCTAACAGCGCTCGTTTTGGCCAGCTCGATGACTATTACATCCTCGATGAAGTTACTGTGTACTTCGGTAACAACCAGGTGAAGGTCGATCCGAAATACAATCAGCCTCTCTTGGATCTCGTCGCCAAAGCGAAGCAGTACAACGGCTACAACATCCAGGTCAAGGGCTATGCCTCGGCTGTTGGCAGTGCTGCGCTGAACCAGAAGCTGAGCGAAGACCGGGCCAACAACGTCTCCAACATCGTCTTACAACAGGGTCACGTACCTTTGACCAACATGCTGGCCCCTGGCGCCATGGGTGAAAGCCGCCAGGTTGGGGGCGATAAAACCGAGCAAGGACAGGCGGAGAACCGCCGCGTAGTTGTCCGTGCCCTGCTCAATAAGGGCATCGCCGGCACCGAGTTGCCGTTGCCTTCAACCAAAAACTAAAACTTACTTTTGCAATAGCTGGGACGGCTGCTAACGCCGTCCCGGCATACTTAAGGGGCGAGCGATGGCCATTCCCGTTCGACGTTGCTAGCTCGCACCAGCAACCGCAGAAAGGTTTGGCGTTCATGATCCGTTTGCCGCGACTCCTCGCGTTTCTCTCCCTGATCTGCCTGGCATCTACTTTAGCTCTCACCCAGAACGCCCCCACCCCCGGGAACCGGCCCAAACTCGGTTTGGTCTTCGAGGGAGGCGGTGCGCTCGGATTAGCGCACATCGGAGTCATCGAGTACTTGGAAGAGCACCGCATCCCGGTCAGCTATATCGCGGGTACCAGCATGGGAGGATTGGTGGGTGGCGTCTACGCTACCGGCCGCAATGCCGCCGAGGTTCGCGACGTAGTCAAGGGCATCAACTGGAATCAGGTCATCAGCGGACAGACCCCATTTAGCGATCTATCATATCGCCGCAAACAGGATGCCCGTGACTATCCCAGTACGCTCGAATTCGGCTTACACAAAGGATTGCAGTTCCCCTCCGGATTCAATTCCGGCCAGCAGGTGGATTTGATCCTCGACCGCATCTCGTTGCCCTATTCGGGGATGAAAAGCTTCAACGACATGCCTATTCCGTTCGCCTGCGTCGCCACCGACCTGGTGGAGGGCCGCGAACATATATTTCGCAGTGGCCCACTGGAACTGGCTTTGCGTTCCACCATGTCCTTGCCTGGCATTTTCACTCCCGTGCACTACGACGGCCACATCTACGTTGACGGAGGGTTGATGAACAACTTTCCCGTCAGCGTCGCCAAGGAGATGGGGGCCGACATCATCGTGGGAAGTTACCTCGAAACCGAACCCTTGAAGCCCGACGCCACGCTCTCCAGCTTCGGGGTGCTGGGTCAGGCGATCTCGGTAATGATCGCTCACAACGAACGGGAAGCGCTCAAGACCGCCGACATCGTTATCAAGGTACCGCTGCTGAAGTACACAGCGATGAGCTATAACGATGCCGACGCCATCATTAAGGCGGGATACGATGCGGCGGCAGCCAATGCTGACAAGCTTGCACCACTGTCGGTGGACGAAGCTTCGTGGGCGAAATACCTCGCCGAGCGCGATGCACGTCGCGCTAAGGCGACCGCGGCACCGCAGTTTGTGCAGGTCACCGGCGTGGCTCCGGACGTGGCCAAATCGATGGCTCGCGATATGAACGCCTTCATCGGCAAGCCGATTGACATCGCAGCTCTGGACAAGCAGCTTCTGCAGTTCAACGGCTTGGGCGCATTCTCCAGCTTGACCTACTCGGTTGTACAAAAGGATGGTGAGACAGGCTTAAAGATTGAGGCGCAACCCAAGCCCTACTCGCCACCAATCGTACGTCCGCTGATTGTCATCAATGGATCCGACTATAACGAAGTGTTCTTCAGCATGGGCGCCAGGGCCACGTTCCTTAACTTCGGCGGCTATCGCCGGGAGTTACGCGCCGATGTGACAGTCGGTACGCAGTACCAGATCTTCGCCGAGTACTATCGGCCCTTCAGCGATCTCAGCAACTGGTTTATCGCTCCGAGAGTCGACCTTAATAGTTATCAATATCCGCTCTACGATGGAAACACGCTGCTCTCGATCTACAGGGATCGCCAGGCCCTTGGTGGCCTTGACGTCGGATACGGCTTTGGACGCACCGGCGAATTGCGACTCGGATATGAGGGTGGCTACGAGCGCCTTACGCCTCAGATTGGCAATAGCAATGTCTTCCCGACCGTCGATGGTGGAACCGGCGATATCCGCCTTCAGTATGCTCTTACCACCCTCGACGAGCCGGTCGTCCCGCGCAAGGGCGAGGGCGTCAAGTTCGTTACTAAGTACTACAATGCGAACCCAGACGCTCCCAAGGGATTTCCGCTCTCCGAGCTGAGTATTCAAAACTTTTTCCAAATCAACAAGCCTTCGAGCGTCTTCCTGAACGCATACGGGGGAACCAGCTACGGCTACAAGACCGGAATTCCAGCCTTCAATTTGGGCGGACCCACCCGCTGGGCGGCGTATGGAGAAAACGAGCTGCTGACCAACCAATACTTCCTCTTCCAGGCCGGCTATATCAGGACGCTGAAACAGCTGCCTCCGCTGCTGGGCAGCACCATCGATTTCATCGGCGAATTCGAAGTTGGAAAGACGTACCAGCTTCCGAACGGGCCTAAGCCGCCATATCTGCCAGGTGATGTGGTCGGAGGCCTGATTGTGAACACCATTTTTGGTCCAGTGGAAATAGGCGGCGCCGTCGGCAATTACGGACATGCCAAGTTCTTCTTCCAGGTAGGCAGGATTTTCTAAGCATGACGTACCAGGCCGGGGCAAGGATCCTGGTCGCAAAATCGAAAGGCTTTCGATGTTTCGACGAGTGGAGACTCCATCCTGCGCAGTTGTAGTTGTAGCGTTCTGCGTCTGCACATTCTCGGCAACCTTCAGCGTGGCTCAGACGCTCTCTAACGCCCCGAGTGCGCAGAAGACCAAAACGCAGTCGGCCAAGGCGTCCGAGGGCTCCTGGCCGCGCACCGTCACCAGCGGTTCGAACAAGTTCATGATTTATCAACCGCAGGTGGATAAGTGGGAGGGCAACCGGGTCTACCTCTACTCCGCGGTTGAAGTGACGACCGGCCAGAATACGAACCCCACCTACGGCGTGATCTGGTTCAACGCTCGTACCGAAGTCGACAAGATTAATCGACTGGTGACGCTCGACAACATGGAGCTCACTAAGGTGAAGTTTCCTGTTGCACACGATAAAGAACCGGTGCTCACCGCGCTCCTGCAACAGAAGCTCCCGACTGCTACAAAAACCATTTCATTGGATCGGCTCGAAGCGGCGGTCGAGGCTGATGGTGAGGTTGTGCGAGGGGTCGGGGTCAAGAACGATCCGCCCCAGATCATCTTCTCCACCACAGAGTCGCTCCTGGTTTTGATTGATGGGCCTGCGCAATTGCGGGACATCCAGGGGACCAAGCTCCAGCGCGTCATTAATACCCGCGCTGTTCTGCTGTTTGAAGACGATAAGAAGACCTACTATCTCCGCGTGTCCGACTGGTGGCTCCAGTCCAAAGCACTTGAGGGTCCATGGACCTACGCGAAGAAGCTGCCGGACGACATGAAGAAAGCCGAGGAATATGTCGTCGCTCAGACCGGGGGGCAGACTCTCCAGACGCCAGCGCCTCAGCAGCAGCCCGGAAGCGGTTCGCAAACCCAGCAGCCTGCGCAGCAGCAGCCTTCACTGAAAGAAGAGGGGAAGAAAGCAAAGATTCCCACCGTCTATATCGCCTTCGGTCCGGCCGAACTCGTTGAGACGCGAGGCGAGCCCATCTACAAGCCCATCACCGGTACCGGTCTGGAGTACGTCGAAAATACGAATGGTGACATCTTCCGGCTTGGCGGCGAGTACTACGTCCTGATCTCCGGCCGCTGGTTCAAGGGAGCGTCCCTGGAGGGCCCATGGACATTCGTCAGCAAGACTGACATGCCCGCCGATTTCGCGAAGATCCCGGTCGACAGTCCAAAGGCCACCGTTCTCGCATCCGTGCCCGGAACGCCGCAGGCTTCAGAAGGCCTGATCGCAAACTCGATTCCGCAGACCGCGACCATCACGCGCTCCCAAGCCAAGCTGACGGTGGTGTACGACGGCGAGGCCACCTTCGTTCCCATCGAAGGCACCTCGATGTCCTACGCCAAGAACACATCGGTTCCAGTCATCAAGGTTTCTGATAACAACTACTACTGTGTTGAAGCCGGCGTGTGGTTCAAGGCACCCAGCCCTCAGGGGCCATGGCGCATTACCGAGACGGTGCCGCAGGAAATCTATTCGATCCCGCCCAGCTCACCGATTTACTACGTGACTTACGTGAAGGTATACGGCTCAACCCCTGAGGTGGTCTACGTCGGCTACACGCCCGGATATTACGGGACTGTCGTTTCGTCCGATACTACGACCGTGGTTTACGGAACCGGATGGTATTACCCGCCCTACATCAGTCCCACAGTGTGGTACGGATGGCCGTATACCTACGGCGTGGGAGCTGGATTCACTTGGACCACGACCACAGGCTGGAGTTTCGGCTTTGGTTATGGCTACGCGTACTACCCCTGGTACTACCCGTGGTGGGGACCGATGGGTTATTACGGATATGGCTGGTATCCCTACTACGGATGGGGAGCGTGGGGTGGCGCAGCCGTCGCCAACGTTTACGGCATGTGGGGGAACACCGCTTACTCGCGCACCGGTGCTGCATGGGCCAATCCCTACACCGGTAACTATGGCGCCGCTACTCGTGGGTCCTACTACAACACGCAAACCGGCCGTTCAACCGTAGCCGGACGTGGCTATAACACCAACGTTTACACCGGCAACACGGCTGGATATCGCGGCGCAGCCACCTACAATCCCAACACCGGCATCGTTGCCGGTGGCGGAGCTGGGTATGCCGGCAACATCTACAGCGGCGAAGGCACGGCGGGTCGCGGCGGTTTTGCTTATAACACCAACACCAACGCAGGAGTTGCAGCCGGCAAGAATAACGTCTATGCCGGTAAAGATGGCACCGTCTACCGCTACAATCGCAATTCCGGCGATTGGTCCAGCAATAGCGGCAGCGGATGGCAGTCAGCCACCAAACCCGATGCCAATCTTCAACGTCAGCAACAGATGCGCACACAAGGCGCACAAAGGAGCCAAACCTTCAACTCGGGCGGCTACGGCGGTGCGAGGATGGGCGGCGGTGCAAGAATGGGAGGGGGTGGTGGCCGCCGACGGTAGACTTGCCGGGGATCTCACGATCGCAGGCCCCTGGCACTTTGGAATTAGGGCTTCCTGATTGGTGCGCCGCCTCGAAAAGCACTACATTAGTAGGGCGGAATCTCTCCTTAGTTGAGCCGCAAGGAGCAAGACCATGCCCGCCTGGCCGCCATATCCCACATTGTACGAGATCAACACTTGGGTATGGCTCGCCGAGTTGTCTAGCAACACTGGCTCCTCGATCGATCTTGGTTCCGTGCCTCCGGCCGAATGGGACGCCATCGCCGCCCTTGGCTTCGACGCAGTTTGGCTGATGGGCGTCTGGGAACGAAGTCCCGCCGGTATCACCATCGCCAACCTGAACCGGAATCTCCAGGCTGATTTTCGCAGGGCGCTTCCCGACTTTTGCTCCGAAGACAATGTCGGCTCGCCATACTGCGTGCGTCGCTACGTCGTCGACAGGCACCTGGGCGGCCAAGTGGGTTTGCAGATCGCTCGTGACGAATTGGCGGAGCGCGGCTTGCGTCTGGTGCTCGATTTCGTTCCCAATCACGTTGCTCCCGACCATCCCTGGGTGAAGCAGCATCCTGAATATTTCATTCAGGGAAGTTCTGACGACCTGCGAAACGATCCGGCCTTCTTTGTCGAGATAGAAGGAAAAGTCTTCGCCTGCGGTAAAGACCCTTACTTTCCTGCATGGCCCGACGTGCTGCAACTCAATGCCTTCCAACTGGGATTGCGAGAAGCCGTCGTCGATACCCTCGCCGACATTGCCGACCAGTGCGACGGAGTGCGCTGCGACATGGCAATGCTCTCGTTGGACTCGGTATTTGAGCGAACTTGGGGAAGTCGCGCCGGAAAGAAGCCGGCCGTCGAATACTGGGATGACGTGATTTCGGCACTCACGAAGATCAGTCCCAACTTTCTGTTCATTGCCGAAGCCTACTGGGATATGGAGTGGCAGCTTCAGCAGAATGGTTTCGACTTCTGTTATGACAAGCGGCTATACGACCGCCTCGAACACGACGACGCAGAGAGCGTCCGTCTCCATCTTTGCGCCGATCTCGCTTACCAGCAGAAGCTGCTGCGCTTTCTGGAAAACCATGATGAGCCTAGGGCGGCAGCTTCCTTTGGTCCTGAGAAAGAACGTGCTGCGGCCATAGTGACATCGACCTTGCCGGGCGCGAGAATGTTCCATGAAGGACAGCTTAACGGCCGCAAGGTTCGCTTGCCGGTTTTTCTGGGCCGTCGTCCCGAGGAGTCCGTCGATACCGAACTGAACGAGTTCTACCGCAAGCTGTTGATGGCTATCAACAGTCCGGTATTCCACGAGGGCCACTGGAGCCTGTGCGAGTGTAGTGGCTGGCCGGACAATCCAAGTTATCGGAACGTCGTCGCCTGGACTTGGGAACACAATGAGGACCGTTGCGTCATTGTTGTGAACCTCAGCGACAGCAGGGCGCAAGCGATGATTCATCCGGGTTGGAATGATCTGAACGGTCGTAACCTCATTCTCAAAGACAACATAACTAACGTGAGTTACGAGCGGTCCGGGAGTGACATTCAGTCCCGTGGACTCTATGTGGATCTCGCCCCTTGGGGCAGCCACTTCTTGCAGTCGTTGCTATCTACCGCAGTGGGGCGCTAAGGAGAGCTTTTATGGCAGCATCGAATCAGCCAAATACGCCATTCGACTATGTGCAGGTTGCCGAGCAGAAGAGACTGAACGATGCTCGCGAGCATGGCATCCCATGGAAGAAGTGGGGACCCTACCTGAGCGAACGGCAGTGGGGCACCGTTCGCGAGGACTACAGCAAGGATGGCAACGCCTGGAACTACTTCTCGCACGACCAGTCTCGCTCTCGCGCCTATCGCTGGGGAGAAGATGGATTGGCTGGCCTCTCCGACGACAAGCAGCGTCTCTGCTTCGCGCTTGCTTTGTGGAACGGCCGCGACCCGATTCTCAAAGAGCGGCTGTTCGGGCTCACGAATAGCGAAGGCAATCACGGCGAGGATGTAAAGGAATACTACTTCTATATCGACAGTACGCCGACGCATTCCTACATGAAGTACCTCTACAAGTATCCGCAGCGGGAATATCCATACCGCGATCTCCTGGAGACGAACGCACGCCGCTCGCGCGAGGAGATGGAGTACGAACTCCTCGACACCGCCATCTTCGACGACGATCGTTACTTCGATGTTTTTGTGGAATACGCCAAGGGTGATCCGGAAGATGTGCTGATCAAAATCTCGGTCTTTAACCGCGGTCCGGAAGACGCGCAAATCCACGTGCTTCCCACATTGTGGTACCGCAACACTTGGGCGTGCGACGAGAGCGAACCCAAGCCTGTCATGCGCCAAATGGGCGATAACGCCATACAGGCATCTCATCCGGAATTCGGTGATTACACGCTGCAGTGCGATGGCGCCAGCGAATTGATGTTTACCGAGAACGAAACCAATGCCACCCGCCTGTGGGGGCAGCCCAATCCGACTCCGTTCGTTAAGGACGCTTTTCACGAATACGTGATTGCCGGCAAGACGGACGCGGTGAATCCGGCGAAGTCTGGAACCAAAGCCGCTGCGCATTACGTGCTTGACGTGCCCGCCGGGCAGTCGAAGGTCGTGCGTCTGCGTCTCAGCGCAAAGCCGGCTGTCGACGCCTTTACCACGTTCGACAAAGTCTTCGCGGGACGCCTCGCGGAGGCAGACGATTTCTACCATCGCATCACGCCGGCCAACCTGAACGAAGATGAGCGCCGGGTCCACCGCCAGGCGCTGGCTGGAATGCTCTGGTCCAAACAGTATTACTATTTTGACCTCGATCGCTGGCTGTCCGAGCATGACTCTCACCCGTTGATGGGCACAGGCAAAGGCGGGGCGCGTAACTCCGAATGGTCCCACATGCTCAACAGCGACGTCATCTCCATGCCCGACAAGTGGGAGTATCCCTGGTACGCTGCATGGGACCTGGCCTTCCATACCATTTCGCTTTCGCTTGTCGATTTCGACTTCGCGAAGGACCAGCTGCTTCTGATGCTTCGAACGCTTTACGCCCACCCAAATGGACAAATCCCTGCCTACGAATGGAACTTCAGCGATGTGAATCCCCCGGTTCACGCCTGGGCCACGTTGTTTCTCTACCGGGTTGAGACCGAGCTGGGCCGCGCTGATTTGCGCTTTCTTGAGCGTTCCTTCCAAGGACTCATGCTGAACTTCAACTGGTGGGTCAACCGCAAAGATCCTGAGGGCCGCAACGTGTTCGCGGGCGGATTTCTTGGGCTGGACAATATCGGCGTGTTTGACCGCAGTTCGCCGCTGCCAACCGGCGGGCACCTCGATCAGGCTGACGGCACCGCTTGGATGGCGTTCTACTGCCAGTGCATGCTGGAAATTGCGCTCATCCTGACCGATTACGACTCGATGTACGAAGAAATTGCTTTCCGCTTCCTCGAGCATTTCGCCTGGATCACGTATGCCATGGATCGCGTCGGCGCCAACGAGGACGAAATGTGGGATTCCGAGGATGGTTTCTTCTACGACCTGCTCCACTTCCCCAACGGCGACGCCATGCGTTTGAAGATCCGCTCCATGGTCGGCCTGCTGCCCTTGTGCGCCGCCACCATCTTCGAACCGGGCGCTATTGCCAGTCATCCGAGAATTCTCGAATTGGTCGAGTTGTTCCGCAAGCGGCATCCGCAGGTGGTCAAACAGATTGCGGTATTCGAGGGCGGCTTCCAAGGCTATGCCGATCGCAGGATGACCTCGGTCTGCAGCCAGCAGAAGCTGGAGCGCATTTTGAAGTACATGCTCGACGAAAACGAGTTTCTCAGCCCCTACGGCATCCGCTCGCTTTCGAAGCATCATCTCGACCATCCCTTTGAATTTCAATTTGGCGGCCAGGAGTATAAGGTGCAATACTTGCCCGCGGAGTCGAATACCGGCATGTTCGGTGGTAACTCCAACTGGAGAGGGCCCATCTGGATGCCAGTGAACGTACTTATTCTTCGCGGATTGCTGAGCATGTATGCGTTCTATGGCGACGACTTCAAGGTTGAATGTCCGACCGGTTCCGGAAACTACATGACGCTGTTCGAAGTGTCCAAGGAGATCAGCCGCCGGCTTTCCCGCATCTTTGTCCGCGACGAAAACGGAAAGCGTCCAGTTTACGGTGGGACAACTAAGTTCCAGGACGATCCCTACTGGCGCGATTACATCTTGTTCTATGAGTACTTCCATGGCGACAACGGGGCTGGGCTGGGCGCCAGTCACCAGACAGGATGGACCGGGCTGGTGGCGCGAACGCTTGACCTGTTTGCCCGCTTGAAGTCGGAAGACTTGTTGCGCGGAGGTTCTAAAGTCGTCGGCGAACTGACGCGAGCGCAGGTCGTGGGACAATGAGGCAAGGGCAAGCGCGGCCTCGGCATCGAATTCGTCCAGGAAAGGACTCATCGAGTGCGATGGCTGCGTAATCTCGTGCTGGTGCTGCTTAACAATCATCGCGGTTCTGGTAACGGCTTGGGCAGCCGCAGCCCTTTTCTTCGACTCTCCGTATCCCGCGTTGCGACCGGTGCTCGCCATCGTGTATCTCGTGGTGATCTTCGGCGCATTGTTGTTGTTGCGGCGCAGCCACGCGGGACTGGCGATTGCGTTCGTGGCGTTCGTCATCGTGGTGGTGTGGTGGCTTCGCATTAAGCCGACCAACACTGCTGACTGGCAGCCCGACAACGCCCAGACGGCTTACGCCGACATCAACGGCGACCAGGTGACGATTCACAACTTCCGAAACTGTAGTTACGTCACCGAAACCGATTACACCTGCCAGTGGGAGACCCGCAGCTACAACCTGGCGAACCTGAGCGGCGCCGACATTTTTATTACATGGTGGGGCTCGCCGTGGATCGCGCATCCCATCGGCAGCTTTGATTTCGGCGACCAGGGACATGTCGCCATGTCGATTGAGACTCGCGACGTGGTCGGCCAGAGCTATTCCGCCATTCGCGGATTCTTTCGCCAGTACGCTCTTACTTACATCGCCAGCGACGAACGCGACGTCATTCGCCTGCGCACCAACTACCGCAAGGACGAAGAGGTCTACATATTTCGCACCACGGTAAAGCCGGAGATGGCGCGCAAGATTTTCCTCGACTATCTGCAACGCGCGAACGAACTGCACCGCCAGCCCGAGTGGTACAACGCAATCACCAACAACTGCACCACCAACATCGCGGTTTCGGCCGACGAGGCTCGCCACGTCCACATGCGTTTGGACTACCGCATCCTGCTGAATGGCAAAATGGACGAAATGATGTACGAGCACGGCAGCCTGGTCACCGGTGGTCTGTCGCTGCCCGAGCTGAAAGCGCAGGCCCACATCAACCCGGTTGCTAAAGCGGCCGGCGACAGCCCGGATTTTTCCGCGATCATCCGCCGGGGCAGGGTCGGCTTTACGGGGACATCTCCCGCTGCGGCGTCTTCCGCAGCGCCATAAGCAGCCGTTAGGTGTTGGGTGCTGGGGACTTGGCCAAGCTGCCTCGGAACCCGCTGACCACTTACAACTGGCGGTACCCCCCTCCCCCTACCTTCGCGTAAATTCTTGATTCCATTGGGTCGCTGAAAACTTTTCCCGGCAAAATCTTGAGCCCGTTAGACTTACAGGCAAAATCTTGGTAATAAAGGAGTTAGTTGGGCTCTTGCCTTGGCCCTGGCTTCTACCATCTAGCTCTGAGCTTGCAGGCAGTTATTAGCGAGTGCCGGGAAAGGTGAGGGGCTCGCTGCTCGGCGATTGCCGCCAAACACGTCCGATAATGCGCAAAACCCACGAAAAAAGTAAAACGTGAATCCTTGTTTTTCAACGATATAGCGCACATTTCACATCTAAATTACTGATTCTATGTGGCTTACAGGCAAATTCCAGATTTTAAAGAGCTTACGGCCCATGCCGTCTGGACGGCAGGTCGGAGGCACAGATCTTCGTTGTCCTCCCAAGTAGTTTAGAAGTTGCTGAATTACGAAGTCACGAGAAAAGTCAGGATGCGAGGTTACGAAGGTGGTAGGCGAGTTCCAAAACGGGAATAGTATAGCGAGCCGATTTGCCGATATCGGCAACTCAATGGGATCAGGGTTGGTTTTCGATCCATTAGCGGCAAACCTACAGCAGCTGCTACCGCAGAAATGAGATGGCTGGCTTGCAGACTATAAGCTCCGCACGCTTTTTCGGCGAGGTGTTTTGCAGAACAAAAAGTAAAGCCGGAGCGGAAGCTCCGGCTTTGGTTGAGATCTAAGCTCCGAACTAGAAGCCGATCTTGCGACGGAATGCGCCGGCAGCAGCAATAATGCCGCCACCCAGCATGACCAACGTGCCCGGCTCGGGAGTGCTATAGAGCGTGAAGGACTCGCCGCCCAATCCGCAATCGCCGAAGTTTGAGCCGCCCACTGCGAAGTTGCAGGTGGCAGGACCGCCGTTAGCATTGGGAAGATCCCAAGCGTCGAACTGGGTATTGCCGCTGTCATTGGCATTGCCCAGGCTGAGCCAGTAGGTCTGGCCAGCGGTGATGTTGCCAGCCAAGCCGCTGAGGTGAACGGTGTACACGTCATAGCCATAAGCGTTGCTGGTGACAAAGGTAGAGCTGGGGTTGTTGACAGTTCCGCTGCCCAGAGAGCCGTCAAACGCGGAGGTACCGAGCCACCAGGTAACGGTCGTGGGGGTTGTGCCGCTAGGTACCCACATGCCGAAATCAAGGGAGCCTGCCTGGCCGCTGCCGGTGGCAATGAATCCGTCGGAAATGTTCTGGCTGTATGGGCCGGGGTTCGGACCATCAATGAAGAAGCCATTGTCCTGGCCATCGGTTGCACCATCGTCAAACAGCACATTGGCGGCGAAGGCGGGAACGGTGAGCACCAGAGCTACAGCAAGGGAAACAACTACTAAACGCAGTTTCAATTCATCCTCCTTAAGCTTACTGCTTGGAACTGATTACTACTCTCTCTACAGCTGGTTGAAACACTTTCTAGACTGCTTGGTTGGGACACTTCTACTGCTCTACTGCCCTGGGGAAGGTGCGCAGAAATACTAAAACATAGTTGGACTAAATGCGACTACTTTTTTCAGGATTTTCGGCCAAGGTGTTTCCAGAAAATGACCCACTTTATGGCAAGGGAATCAGCAACTTAGACGACTGGTCACTATTGTCTGGATGGTAATTGGAGCCGAGCGCAGTTCAAAAAGTGGTGCCGGGAGGGGGGGTCGAACCCCCACGAGGGGTAAACCTCGGCGGATTTTGAGTCCGCTGCGTCTGCCAGTTCCGCCATCCCGGCTTGGGGTAGCTACATCGGAGGCACCACTAGTATCGCACAGCCCACGGGTGAGGTTCTATCCCCAGCCAAGCCGCAATCTGCTCGAATCCCCTAATTTTCGTTGAATCCCAGTCAGTCCAACAGAAGAAACGTGCGAACCGCCAGTTCCGCTGAAAAAAGGGCCAGCGACGGATTCTAATCCGAAGAATCGGGTCGGATTAAATAGGCTGCTGAAAAATCCTTCGCAGTGGGAAAACAGCAGATCCCTCACCTCTAAAGAGGTTCGGGATGACAAAAACACATGGCTTCTACGGCGCAGCTGAAGCTGCGCCCCTTCAAGAGCGTGACCTGCAAAGTCTTCCGCAGCTTGTAAAGCCGGCCCTTCGAATTCACCAGCACTACGCTCGCTTGCAGTGCGTTTTCCAGCCGGTGAGGCCCGGCGCGAATCCGCGTCTTCGCTGGCTTTGCTAAATCAGCAAAGCAGGCTCGCCCGTACCCAGTCACCAACCATGCAGTAGCTTGCGCCTTGTCCATCTGGCTGCATATACTTTGTAAGTTTGCCCGCTGAAGCAGTGGTTTTCGCGCGCTGAGCCTTGCGCGATTCTGCGCGCTCGCAAGCGTAATTTTCGCTGGAGATGGTATGGATACCTCATTAATGCTGGAACAGGAAAAGAATCCCTGGGAGCAGCAAGCTGCCCGGTTCAATCAAGCTGCCGAAAAACTGAAGCTCGACGAAGGCCTGTGGCGTGTGCTGCAACAGCCTAATCGCGAAATCATCGTTCATATTCCGGTCGCCATGGACACGGGCCGGATCGAGGTCTTCACCGGATATCGCGTGCAGCACTCGATCGCGCGCGGGCCTGCCAAAGGCGGCGTCCGCTACTCGCCGGATGTCACGCTGGACGAGGTGCGCGCACTGGCGAGCTGGATGACGTGGAAGTGCGCGGTCGTCAACATTCCCTTCGGCGGCGCCAAGGGCGGGATCATTTGCGATCCCAAGAACATGTCGCGCGGCGAAATCGAACGCATGACCCGCCGCTACACCGCTGAGCTGTTTGAGTTCATCGGCCCGGAAAAAGACGTGCCCGCTCCCGACGTCAACACCAACGAGCAGGTAATGGCGTGGATGATGGACACCTATTCCATGCACATGCGCCAGACGGTGACTGCCGTTGTAACCGGCAAGCCACTGAATATGGGCGGTTCGCGTGGGCGACGGGAAGCGACCGGACGCGGGGTGATGATTATTTGCGATGAATCGATCAAGCACCTCAAGATGGACCGGGAGAAGACCCGGGTCATTATTCAGGGCTTCGGCAACGTCGGTTCCAACGCGGCCATTCTGATGCACCAGGCGGGATACAAAGTCGTCGGCATCGGCGAGTGGGACGGCGGCCTATACAACTCCAAGGGCATCGACATTCCTGCGCTGGCGGAGCATCGCCAGAAGGAAGGCACCATCCACGGCTTCAAGGGTGCCGAGAAGGCCAAGACCGAAGAACTGCTGGTCACCGACTGCGACATCCTTATTCCTGCGGCCACGGAAAACGTGATTACCTCAGCCAACGCCAATCAGGTGAAGGCCAAGGTGCTGGTGGAAGGCGCCAACGGTCCAACCACGGCGGCGGCCGATGACATCCTGGCTGACAAGCACGTGTTCGTAATGCCTGACATCCTGGCTAACGCGGGCGGCGTTACGGCTTCGTACTTCGAATGGGTACAGGATCGCCAGGGCTACTTCTGGAAGGAGTCGGTGGTGAACGAGCAGCTCAAGGACATCATGGTCTCCTCGTTCGAAGATGTGGTTCGCTACGCTGAGACCCACCATGTAAACAACCGCATCGCGGCGTACATGCTGGCGATTGATAGGGTGGCGTTTACGATCAAGCAACGCGGCTTCTATGCCTGATTACTGATTCGTTACAGGTTCCAGGTGCGGCCTTCCGGGTGGAGGGCCGCTTTCTTTTTAGGCAAAATAAATTTTCAGGTACTGCACGAATTCCCAATTGGAACAGGAGCATAATGGTGAAAAGGCGCTCTCGCGCGGTCGTAGGTTCCTGAGGATGAGCAATGGTTCGCCTGGTCTACATGCTCCGGCTTCTCACGGTAATCGTCGTTAGTCCATTTCTGCTTCTGGGCATTGTCATCGCCTGCCTGGTACATCCTGTGGACACCTTCCGTCATCCTCTGCAGCGACCGAGGCGCCTGCTGATGAACAGCTCCGACTGGGTAAAGGGTCTGCCCGTTGGATACAGCTACTGGGAGCGCTACCAGGCTCCTGCCATGCTGGACCAGATTGCGGTGCACCACGAAGACAGCGCTTCCTAGCGCAAAACCGTCTTTCCGGCGCGTGCATCCGACTTACATTCCTAGGTTGCTTTGCCTCTTGTGGCTGAACGATAATCGGAACGGCGGCGCGAGCTGGCATCCTGCCACTCTGGTTTTGTGAATCTTCCAAACTACATCACGCTAACCCGTATTGCCTGCATCCCGGTTCTGATCTGGGTGCTGACCACCAGTTGGTTCAGCTCCGGCAATGGCGACCGGGAGCTGATTGCGTCCTTCATCTTCATTGCCGCCTCAATTACCGATGCCATCGACGGCTATCTGGCTCGTAAGCGCGCGCAGGTTACGACCATGGGCATGCTGCTCGATCCGGTGGCCGACAAGCTGCTGATTGCCGCAGCCTTTATCACGCTGGTGCAATTCAATCCCCGCATCGTACCTGCGTGGATGGCGGTCATCATCATCGGGCGTGAGTTCCTGGTCAGCGGTCTGCGTTCGATCGCCGCATCGGAAGGGTTCACCATCCAGGCCAGCGACCTGGGTAAGGCGAAGATGCTGGTACAGATTATCTCGGTGGTGGCAGCAATCGTTGATCATCACTGGGCGCATCTACCGTGGTACTTCCTCAATCTGCCGGTGCATCCCATCGCGCTTGCGTTCATTTGGATCATGGTGGGCTTGTCGCTGGTATCGGCAGCCGATTACTTCATCGCCTTCTGGAGCAAGATCGACCGCAGTTCGGTCAAGCGCCGTCGCCGCCGCTCGTTCGTACTGAGCCGGCGCAGGAAGCGCAACGATGTCCCCGCCGTCTGACAGTTCGGGACCTGAGTATTCGCCGGAAGAGCGCCGCATCCTTTTGCATCTGGCCCATCGCTCGATCGAGAGCGCGCTGGCGAAACAGCCCATCGAGATGTCGGCCCCAACCGAGCACCTGGCAGAACCGCGAGGTGCGTTCACTACTCTTCACCTATTCGGGGACCTGCGCGGCTGCATTGGATATGCCCTGCCCGTCGGGCCGCTCTACCGCACGGTCGCCGAGACGGCGCGCGCGGCAGCCTTTGACGATCCGCGATTTGCGCCGGTGACGAAGGACGAGGCTCCGCATCTGACAATAGAAATCAGCGTGTTGTCGGTTCCCCGGCCGATTCGCCCCGAGCAGATCGAGGTGGGCAAGCATGGCCTCATTGTCAGCGGTGAGATGCGTCGCGGGCTGCTGCTGCCGCAAGTTCCGTTGGAATGGGGTTGGGACCGCGAGACCTTTCTGTCGCAGACCTGTGTCAAAGCCGGGCTACCTCCGGATGCATGGCGGCATGGCGCCGAGATCCAGGCCTTCACCGCCGAGGTGTTCGGGGAAGCGGAATAAGCTGCGGTAGCAGGCATAGCCGCACCGCAACAATCACTTTTTTAATCCGCGCGCAGCGCTTTTATCGGATCGACCGAAGCCGCGCGATACGCCGGCAGCCACGACGCCACAATCGCCAGCGCCAGCACTCCCAGCACGGCGACCGAGAGCGTCAAAGGATCGAACGCGCTTACCCCGAACAGAAACGAATGCAGCAGGCGCGACGCGGCCAGGGTGCCCACTAACCCAATGGCACAGCCAACAAGTGCGAGCTTTAACGCTGAGCCAAACACCAGATTCAGAATGCCGGAGCGTTGTGACCCGAGAGCGATTCGCAGTGCCATCTCCTGGGCGCGTAGCGCCGCCGAAAACGCGATGACGCTATAGATTCCCAGCGCTGCCAGTAACAGAGCTGCGCCGGCAAAAGAAGCGATCAGCGCCGTGTTGAAACGACGTGGCGCTTCACTATCTGATACTGCATGCTCCATGGTCTGCACCTGTGAAAGCGGCAGTTGCGGATCGATGGAGTGCGCCGTCGCCTGCAACAAGTTGGTCATCTGCTCAGGAGGGGTTGCGCTACGCAGAGCGATGAAGCCGGAGTTGCCATTCAGATCCGTTGGCGAAGCCAGCGAACCGGCGGCAGCTTCGATTTGGACGATGGGTTGATAGTACTGCTGTTTGTCGGGCGCATCAGGTGAGCCTTCTTTGACGTCGGCTACCTCGCCGACAACCGTAAGCCACGGAGTCGACATCTCCTGGGTGCCGAAGCGCAGGCGCTTGCCCAGAGGGCTTTCCCCGGGCCAGTAGCGCTGCGCGAACTTGTGGTTGACCACGACGACGAGCTGCGAGGTTGCCGTGTCTGCTTCGGTAAAGAAGCGGCCTTGGAGCAGCGGAATCCCCATCGCCTGAAAGTAGTTGCCTTCCACTGCCATCGGCGTCGCCAGATTCATGCCTTCGCCCTTCGGCGCAACATAACCATCCACAATGAAAGTGCCAGCGCTGTCATAGCCCGCATCCGGCAACAGCGATGTCAGCCCGGCCGACTGCACTCCCGGAAGCTGTTGCAGGCGATGTACCAGTTCACGATTGAATTCGTCGATCTTGGCCTGCGTGTCGTACTGTTGGCGCGGCAGAGAGTAGGCGGCTGTCAATGTGTGGTCGGGACGGAAGCCTAAGTCCACCTCTCGCATTTTTTCAAAGCTCCGCAGCAGCAGGCCGGAGGCTGCCAGCAGCACCATAGCGATGGCGATTTCGCTGATGACCAGTGCCGAGCGCAAACGCTGATGCCCTCCTGCCGTGCCGGTGCGTCCACCTTGCTTTAACGTCTCGTTCACGCTGGTGCGAATGGCGGCGAAGGCTGGAGCCAGGCCGCACACGATGCCGGTGAGCATCGCCAGCAGAAACGCGAAGCCCACAACTTTCCAGTCGAGGCCGATCTCGCCAATGCGGGGCAGAGTTTCCGGCAGCAAGTTCCTGCCGATGAATAAGCCAAGTGCCGCAAGCGCCAGTCCGAGCACACCTCCGGTCAGGCTGAGCACCAGGCTCTCAAGGACGGTCTGCCGCAATAGCGCACTCTTGCCTGCTCCAAGGGCGAGCCGAACCGCAATCTCGCGTCGGCTGCGGATGGCGCGCACCAGAAGAAGTCCAGCCAGATTGGCGCAGGCGATCAGCATGACGACCGAAATAGCGAGGAACAGAATGCGCAACAACGAACGTGCTTCCTCAACCGTCTCCTCATGCAGAGAGCGCACCACTGAGGTGATGCGCAGGCTCGCCATGAACGCCGGATAGTTGCGCATGGTCTCTTGGGCTACACGCTCGGCGTCGTCCTGGGCCTGTCGCGCGGTGACGCCCGGTTTAAGGCGTCCTACCATCTGATAGCTCCACGAGGCTGCGCCGCTTGGTCCCAACTCGTCGGCAGTGAAGCTCATAGGTACCCAGAGTTCTGTGTGATTGAGCAGGCCCGGCGCCAGGGGGAACTCGAAGTTGCGCGGCATCACCCCGATCACCACATAAGGCTTGCGATCGAGAAGGATCTTGCTGCCCAAAATCTGAGGATCACCATGGAAGCGTTTTTGCCATAGCGCGTAGCTGAGCACCACGACTGGTTCTTTCTGGTCGTCCTCCTGCTGAGTAAAGAAGCGGCCCATCATCGGCGCGACCTCCAGGGCCGGAAAGACGCCGCCGGTCATGCGGGTAGCGTTAATCTGCGCCGGCTCGCCCACGCCAGATAATTCATAGTCTGAGCGCCGGTAGCCACCCAGGCTTGCGAAGCCATGCGTGTCGCGCGTGTAGTTCTGAATGTCCTGCGGCGTGACCCCTACTTCATTGTTGCCGCCGATATCAGCGCCCTGGAGCGTGTCAGACAGCTTCACCAGGTTTTGCGGCTCGGGGAACGGCAACGGACGCAGTAACACGCTCTCGACGATGGAGAAGATGCCAGTGGTGGCGCCGATTCCCAGCGTCAGCATCAATACGGCAGCCAGCGTGAAACCGGGAGCTTTTGCTAAACGGCGAATGGCAATGCGCAGATCTTGCAGGAACATAAAAACTCCCAGCCAGGGCCTGGACAGGCGTACGGCTTACACCTGTTTCATACGTGAGCTTGGAAGGGATTGTTCCGCCGGGGATTGAGTCGGGTGGCTATTGGAGGAATTGATCGGCGAGGCTGGCCGCGTTCTCAGGATGGTTGGGCGTAAGTGCGGGAATAGCTAGCTACTACCCGGTGGTACTGGTATGGGGACGGTTCTTGTTCCACTTCTTGGCGTCTTTCTGTTGCTGCTTGATCTGCTTTTTCTGCGCTTTTGCCTGCTGTTTGGAAGCTTTCTGTGCGGCCTTTTGCGCTTGCTTTTGCTGCTTTCCGTTGACGCTCTCAGGATGTGAGCTCTGTGGATGTGAGCTCTGCGTACGGGCGTAGATCGGCGCGAACCCGACGAACACCATCCCAGCCAGCAACACAGACGAAATCAACCAGCGTCTCATGAATACACCTTCTCATCAGTTTCGAGTTTCTGGTTTCGAGTTTCAAGCAGAAAGTTAGAGCCAGCCGCGTTTTCTGGACTCGAAGCTCGGCGTTATGGCTCGAAAGTGGCGCCCGAAAGCCTGTTTTCTCATCTTCCCATCCGGTTTACAAAATAAAGCACCAGCGACAGGACCACGCTTAACACTATCGACGTCATCAGCGGAAAGTACACTGTCGTGTGTTTGCCGCGCCAGGTAAAGTCTCCCGGCAAGCGGCCGATGGGCAGGTTCATCTTGCCGGCAAGAATCAGCACCACCCCGATTACCAGCAGCAGCCCGCCAATCCAGATGAACATCCGTCCGAGGTCGCCCATGGCCATACTCTACCGCGAATCAGAGTTGATCACTCGCTCACCTTGGATATTGAGAGCCGTCTGGAGCAAGTATTCATCGCCAGCGACGGCAGGGTCGCCTTTTACCGCCGCGCAGAAGATATCGACGAGTTGCGGGCGGCGATCGCCGCGCTTGGGCCGCAGTACAGCAGCATCGCGACTTCGGCGGAGAAGCCGCACTGAAATTCTCATTCATCACGCCGGAAAGAGCCTTCTGATATTCTTTCGGGTTTGCCCTAACATCTTCATCCGGCAGGTTCCGATTGAATGTGAAACCGATGATGCTGGTCCACGGCGGCGCCTGGGCCATTCCTGATGACGCGGTCGAAGCGCATCTGCGCGGGGTGCAAGCCGCTGCGCATGCCGGTTGGCAGGTCCTGCGCGATGGCGGCACTTGTCTCGATGCGGTCGAAGAAGCTGTCGTCATCATGGAAGATGACGAAATCTTCGATGCCGGTCGCGGCTCCTTTCTCAACGGGGATGGCCGTGTGCAACTCGATGCCTGCCTGATGGACGGCGCGACGCTTCGTGCCGGCGGCGTGGGATGTGTCGAGCACCTTCGCAATCCTATTCGCGCAGCCAAGAAGATACTCACCGAGAGCCCGCACGTGTACTTCGTCGGGACCGGCGCCGAGCGCTTCGCGCACGAGCATGGCTTGGAATTGATAGCCAACGAAGACCTTGTCATCGAGCGCGAGGTGCAGCGCCTGAGCGAAGCCAAGAAGCAGAGTTATCTGAAGATGCCGGAGGAGTTCGGCGCTGCCTCGCAGTATCACGACACCGTGGGCGCGGTTGCGGTCGACGCAACTGGCGACATCGCCGCCGGAACTTCTACCGGCGGCACACTCAACAAGGCTCCCGGGCGGGTGGGCGATTCTTCGCTGATCGGTTGCGGCTGCTATGCCGATGTTCGCAGTGCTGCCGTCTCAACTACCGGTTGGGGCGAGCCGATGATGAAGCTCGTACTCAGCAAGTGGACGGCGGATCGCGTGGAAGAAGGTCTGCCACCGCAGGAAGCCGCCGAGCGTGCGCTGGCCTATCTGAAAAAGCGCCTCAACGGACATGGCGGCATTATCGTAGTTGACGCCCAGGGACGCTACGGTCTGGCGCACAACACGCCGCGCATGGCGTGGGCGTTTGCATCGCAAGAGCGCCATACCTCGGGAATCGATCTTGGCACTTCAACCAGCTTGCCGTAATGTGCGGGTTTCGTAAAACCAGCCGCGCCCCCAAACCGGAGCGTCTCTTGGGATTTGGGCTATCCGTTTGCGACGCGCCGGCGGACGCTGTGTGCAGCGCTGGCGGGCCCAGTCTCGGAAGCAACAGACGAGCGTTGTCCGCGCAAGGCAGACATGATGAACGTGACCTCGCGACTCAGAATTTCGGTGGCGTCACGGCAGAGATCGGGCTCGGCCTTCATCAACTCCAGGAACTTCTTCTTGCTTACGTGTACAACTTCGCTTTCGGTCTCCGAAACCGCGGTCAGGCTGTAAGGTCTTTCCGAAAACGTGGAAGGCAGACCGAGTACGGAACCGGTGGAGAAAGTGCGGTTGAGTTGCGGCACGCCAGGCACTTCCAGGCGCACCTCGCCCGAGCAGACAAGAAACACGCCAGCGCCCCTGCCTCCGGCACGGAACAAAGCCGACTTCGGCGGAATATGCTCAGTTTTTCCGGCTTCGATTAGCGCGTTTTTCAAACTCACGGGTGCTAATAGAGTTGGACACAAAGTCCCCACAGTAGTCATGGAAACGGTTGTATCAGCGCATTGACCGCCCCGCCGTGACGGCAATCACTTGGGGTCGTGACGTGCTTGGAGCGCCGCAAAGCCACAAAAAGAAAGAAAAAGAGGGTCGAGGTAGCTGGAAGAGAGATTGTTTGGTCGGGGCGAGAGGATTCGAACCTCCGACCCCCTGCGCCCAAGGCAGGTGCGCTACCAGGCTGCGCTACGCCCCGACGGGAGCCTTCATTATAACAATGAACTCGCCACTCTTTATCGGCCGCCCCTCCCTTGCGCTGCCGCCGTGACTCACCGCTCTCCAACACGGGTTATAATCACTCACGCATGATCGGGCTTCAGTACGCGGCTGTTGCGTACGTACGCAACCCAGTAGGCATATTCGTAGAAGAGCTGCGGCGGGAGCTCCATTCCTCCCATACTCACGCCGATGCCCACATCACCATCCTGCCTCCCCGCCCACTGATGGGGACGGAAGAGCATGCCATCGAGGTGTTGCAGGAGATTTGCTCTGCCGCCCAGCCTTTCGAGATAACCATCGGCGATGTAGAAACCTTTGTTCCCGCTACCCCAACGGTGTTCCTGCGGGTGGCCTATGGCGCTTACCGCATGCGCGAGCTGCACGACCAGTTCAATATCGATGGCCTGGAATACTGCGAGCCCTGGCCCTACATGCCGCACCTGACCATCGTGAAGGCCGACACCTACTCCGAAGCCGAGCAGGTGCTTACGGCCGCGCGACGCCGATGGGAGCAATTTAAAGACGGGCGCAAAATCCGCATTGACTCCATAACCTTCGTGAAGGGTAGCGGCGAACGCTGGGTTGACGTAGCTCCGCTTCCGCTCGGCGAAGTCAGTTTAGTAGGAAGATAAGGCGGGAAATTGGGGTGGGTGAAGGGATTCGAACCCTTGACAGCCGGAGCCACAGTCCGGAGTTCTACCACTGAACTACACCCACCGTGGCAGCTTGCATTATAACATTCGCAATCCCGCTCCCGACCGGTTCGAAACACTAACGCACAGCGCCGCTCGTCATAGATAATGGCGGGACAATGCTTCGCTCGCACTCACTTGGCGTCCACTCCTACGCCCTGCTCGCCGTCGTTTTTCTGCTGAGTTCCGCCCGGCTCGCGGCGTGGCAGATCGATCCGCTTACGATTGCGACGGCCTCGTTGCCCAATGGCGAAGCCGGCATTGCATATCAAGCGACATTGGAGCCCAGCGGGGGCGTCAATCCATATACATGGCAACTGGCGCAGGGCAACCATCTGCCTCCGGGATTGCATTTGCATCACCACAACGGCCTTATCACGGGAACACCCAGCGCTCCGGGCGAGTATCACTTTACCCTGACGTTGTCAGACGTGGATGCTCCTCCCAGTCACACCCAGCGCGACTTCACCCTGGTCGTCGTTGCCGGGCTCACGGTGGAGTGGAAGCGCCCGCCCAAGGTCAGCGGCACCTGGATTGCCGGTTCCGTCATCGTAGCCAACCACACCGACCAGCCGGCAAACCTGACCGTGATCGTGGTGGCGGTGAATCAGATCGGACGCGCCACAACACTTGGATATCAGCACTTCACGATTCCGCCTCAGGCCCAACAGGAAATCCCCTTCGGCGCGACCCCTGGGCCGGGGATTTATCTGGTGCGGGCCGACGCCGTTGCTCACTTCACTGAAAAGACGATCCTGCGCGCCCACAAACAGACTGCCCAAGGCGACTTGGTCATCACGCAAATTTAAAGGGCGAACACCTGTTGTCGGCGCTATTAAGCGGCTGCTTCTTCGCTGGTCTCGGCTTCGGTCACAGGTTGGGCTCGCCGGAGTAGCGCCGACACTACCACGCCCGCCAGGGAAGCAATCAAAGCCAGCCAGATGACGTCGCGATAGTTCCCGCTGCGGTCCACCAATAAACCTGCGATGGGCGGGCCTACAGCTGCCGCTACTCCGTATGACAGAAGCAGGAAGCCGAGCAGTTCACCGATGTTTTCCAGGCCAAAGAGTTGAATGGCGACTGCCGGCGTGAGCGACGCCACTCCGCCGTACGAGATGCCCATCACCACCACGAACACAACCAGCGCAGGATACGAAAAGGCAAACATCCAGAGGACGCACGCCACCGCGACCAGAAAGCAACTGAACTGAAATGGAAGGATGGCGCCGATCTTCTCCGCGGCTGCGTTTAGACCAATGCGCGACAACAGACTGCCGGCTCCGATGTAGCCAACCAGCGCCGCGGCCGAAACACTGGCGACGCCTTCCTTCGTCGCCAACGCCGGCAGGTAGACCATGGCGATGAACACGGGAATCCCGCTCAGCAGCCGGGACAGAAATACCAGCAGAAACGGCCGGCTTCGTACCTTAGCCCAAACCGCACGGCCGCCCCTCTTGCTTTCCACCTTCACCGGCGGCTTGAACATGAAGAGCGCACTGACAAAGAGCAGGCCGCCGCCGGCTATTCCCTCGATGGTCAGCGTGTTGCGCCAACCGTGCTCGCGGACCAGCCAGGCGCCCAGCGGAGCAGCCACCAGGGTGCCCACGCCGATGCCGCTGACGGCTATGCCGAGCGCCATCGCCCGCTCTTTCTTGAACCATTCGCCAACCGCCGCCAATGAAGGAACGTACACCGAGGCGAGACCCGCTCCAACTCCGATGCCGAGAGCAGGGAAGGCCACGGCGAAGCTGTGGGCGTGCGCCGTGGTGAGCACTCCGCCGGTGAAAACCACCGCGCCGGCCATCATCACCTTGCGTGGCCCGACATGATCAGCCCAGTCTCCGGTGAGCGGACCAAGCAGGTAGCCCGACAGGCTCATGCACGAGAACAGCGTCGCCATGACCGCGTGGCTGACACCCAGTGCCGATCCGATCGGCCTCAGGAATATTCCAAACGCGTATAGGAATCCGTAGGCAACAAAGCTGGCCGCAAAGGCGGCGCAGGACACGATCCAGGCGCGCGCGGAATCGAAGGCAGGTGGAGACGAAGTCTGCATAGCGGTGGGAAACCAGTGTTTCAGCAGGATAAGGGCACTCTGTGCCGAATACAATTCATTAAATGGATTATTCAGCCCGCCAGAAGAAGTTCCAGCAGACCGTGGTTCGCGAACGCCTCGACGGCTTCTTGGTCACACATCCTGCGAACCTGCGCTACCTCTGCGGCTATACCGGCAGCAACGGGTTGCTGCTGTTCCTCAATGGCCGCAAGACATTTTTTACCGATGGCCGCTATACGGAGCAGGCGCGCGATGAGGTGAAGGCGGCGCGCATCGTCATCTCCAAGGCAGCGTTGATCAAAGACGCTGCCGCGATGCTGGGCAAGCTTCGCTCTGCCGCAATCGGTTTCGAGGCCGATCTCACGACCGTCACAGCCGCCGAACAAATGCGTGCACTCGCGCCCAAGCGCATTCGATGGAAGCCGACATCGGGGCTGATTATGCGACAGCGCATGGTGAAAGATGCGGAAGAGCTGAAGCTGATCAGGTCTGCGGTGCAGCTCGGCGCAAAAGTGTACCTCGAAGCGCTGGAGTCGCTCCGGCCAGGCGTTTCGGAACTGGAGGTTGCGGCCAAGCTGGAGTACGCTGCGCGCCAGGCGGGTGCAGATGGCATGGCGTTTGACACGATCGTCGCAGCAGGCAAGCGCGGAGCTCTGCCTCATGGGCGGGCGTCGAGTGCTCCGGTGCCTAAGCGCGGATTCGTAGTCATCGATTCGGGTGTTATACTTCGCGGTTATTGTTCCGATATGACGCGCACCGTGCACGTCGGTCGGGTCGGCCGGGTGGAGCGCGGATGGTATCAGGCTGTGCTGGATGCGCAATTGGCTGGCGTCGCTGCGGTGCGGCCCGGCGTAACCGCCGGTGAGATTGACGAAGCGGCGCGGTCGGTATTGCGTAAAGCCAAGCTGGACCAGTACTTTACTCATTCGACGGGTCACGGTGTAGGCCTGGAGATTCACGAGCCGCCGCGGTTGGGCAAGGCCCAGCCGGAGACATTGCAACCGGGCATGGTCATCACGATTGAGCCCGGTATTTATGTGCCCGGTAAGGGCGGCATCCGGATTGAAGACATGGTGGTGGTGACCCCCAACGGGGCCGAGGTATTGACCCCGGTCAGCAAGGAACTAATCGAAGTCTGAAAGCGCTTTCAGAATGGGATAGCCTGTTCTGAAAGGGCACGCCTTTAGGCGTGTCGTCGCAGCGTTAAGAATTGGGTAGTGCTGACCTTCAGGTCAGCGTACAGGTCGTTGAAAATACGTCGGGGCTTTAGCCCCTGAGGTACCTGGAAGCCGCGTTTTTCAGCAGTCTGTAAAGGCCGTGCCCCCTTCAAAGAAGGAATGCGATGAATCAGAAAGAATTACGAGAGCTAATCGAGTTTTTGGTGGAGAAGGATATTGCCGAGTTCGAGATGGAACGCGGCGACCTGAAGCTCCACGTCAAGCGGGCGGGTGCGGCGCCGATGCTTGCGGCGCCGGTCATGGCGCATGCCATGCCGGTTGCGCCTGTCTCTGCGCCTACCATTGCCGCATCTCCTGCGCCGGCCGCAACGGGGTCGAGTCCGGCGGCGCCAGCAGCCCCAGTCGCAGCAGCGCCGACAGACGATGCCAATCTGCACATCCTGAAGTCGCCCATGGTTGGAACCTTCTACGAAGCGCCTTCACCCGGTGCGCCGCCCTTCTTTGCGGTTGGCGATTCGGTGAAAGAGGGCCAGGTGATGTGCATTATTGAAGCCATGAAGCTGATGAACGAGATCGAGGCCGACGCCTCGGGTGAGATTGTGAAGATGTTCGTCAGCAACGGCTCACCCGTCGAGTACGGCATGCCGTTGTTCGGCATTCGCAAAAGCTGATGCGGTATAAGCCTCGAGGGCTAGAGGGTGCTTGATCCCAATCACAACGGCTTCTGGATCATCTTTCCGATTTACTTTGTCTCATTGTGGCTGCTGGTTCTGGCATTTCTTAGCTATATCAGTAGCTGGAGAGCACTAGCACAGCGGTACCGGTTGGAATGGCCCTTTGATGGCAAGATTCTGAAGTGGCAGAGCGGGCAAATGCGTTGGACCAACTTCAACAACTGTTTGAAAATCGGCGCAGGAGCGACCGGACTCTATTTGGGAGTCATGCCCCCCTTTCATTTTTTCACGCCGCCCTTGCTAATCCCTTGGAACGAGATATCGATCTCACGGCGAAAGAAATTTTTGTTTCAAGGAGTGCGGATGGAACTTGGGCGTGAGCTAAAGATTCCTTTCTGGATTCGCCTCAATTTGGCGAATCGGTTACAGTCCGCTCAGGCAAGTGGTTGGCCGGTTGAGACAATGGTTTAGTTGCTTATTTCATGTTCAAGAAAATCCTCATTGCGAATCGCGGCGAAATTGCCCTGCGCGTCATCTGCGCCTGCAAGGAACTCGGCATCAAGGCCGTCGCCATCTATAGCGAGGCCGATCGCAACTCGCTGCATGTGCGTTTTGCCGACGAAGCCATCTGCATTGGGCCGCCACGTTTGAGCGACAGCTACCTCAACGTTCCCGCCGTCATCAGCGCCGCCGAGATCGCCAACGTCGACGCCATCCATCCCGGCTACGGACTGCTGAGCGAGAACGCCAACTTTGCCGAAGTCGTGCAGGCGTGCGGCATCAAGTTTATTGGGCCTCCGCCGGAAGTCACCCGCATGATGGGCGAGAAGGAAAAAGCCCGCGCCGCCATGAAGAATGTAGGCGTGCCGATTCTGCCCGGCTCCGACGGCATCATCGATTCCGCAGGCGAAGCCGCGGAGTGGGCGCGCACCATCGGCTATCCCGTTATCGTCAAAGCGTCGGCGGGCGGCGGCGGACGCGGCATGAGAATCATCCGCTCCGACGAAGAGCTGCCCAACCTCTATCACGGCGCACAATCCGAAGCCGCAGCAGCCTTCGGCAACGGCGATCTCTACATGGAGAAATTCATCGAGCGCCCGCGCCACATCGAGTTCCAGGTGCTGGCCGACGAGCACGGCAATGTGATGAGCCTCGGCGAGCGCGAGTGCAGCATCCAGCGCCGCCATCAAAAGCTCGTCGAAGAAGCGCCCTCCGTCGTCGTCACCCAGGAGCTGCGCGACCGTATCGGCGGAATCCTGGTCAAGTCGCTCAAGGAGATCGGCTACGTCAACGCCGGTACCATCGAGTTCCTGATGGACGAAGATGGCGAGCTCTACTTCATCGAGATGAACACCCGCATCCAGGTCGAGCATCCTGTGACCGAGATGACGACCGACGTTGACTTGGTGAAGTCGCAGATTCGCATCGCCGCCGGCGAGAAGCTCGACGACGTCATCCTGCACCATGTTTATTTCCGCGGACATGCCATCGAGTGCCGCATCAATGCCGAGCATCCCGAGAAGTTCACCCCATCGGCGGGCAAGATCAACGTCTTCAATCTGCCGGGCGGTACGGGTATTCGCGTCGACACCGCAGCCTATGCCGAGGGCGTTATTCCTCCTTACTACGATTCCCTGATTGCCAAGCTGGTGGCGCGCGGCCGCGACCGCGAAGAGGCCATCGCCCGCATGGCTCGTGCGCTGGACATGTTCGTGGTCGAGGGAATCCACACCACGATTCCGCTGCACAAGAAGATCATGGCCGACCCTGAATTTCGTTCCGGCCAGATCGACACCAAGTTCATGGAACGCTTCTTCGCACGGCAGCAAGAGGCGGCGAAGTAAGGCTCCGACGTGTCCGATTGAGCGGCAAACTTCCCCGGCTGTACGCCATCCTCGACGTCAAGTCTCTGCCTGAGCCATCCCGCAGCACATCGGGAGTTGTTGAATATGCCCTCGAGCTGGCGGCCGGCGGGGTCGAGCTCATCCAGTACCGCAACAAAGATGGCGACGCCCGAACCATGCTGAGTCATGCCCGCGAACTGCGGCGCGCGCTCGATCGCAAAGTTAAGCTCATCATGAACGATCGCGCCGACCTGTGCCTCGCCGCAGGACTTCGACGGAGTGCACGTTGGCCAGGACGATCTCTCCCCCGAAGGCGTGCGACGCGTGGTCGGTCCCAACAAAATCGTCGGCTTCTCGACCCACAACCTCGAGCAGCTGATGCAGGCCGATGCCGGCCCTGCCGACTACATCGCCTACGGTCCGATCTTCGCAACCAGCACAAAGTTGAATCCCGACCCGGTCGTGGGACTCGATGGCCTGCGCGCCGCCCGCGCCGCAACCAAGAAGCCGCTGGTCGCCATCGGCGGCATCACCCGCGCGAATGTCCTGTCGGTGCTCGACGCCGGAGCCGATTGCGTCGCTGTAATTTCCGACCTCATGACCTTGCCCCGCCAGACGGCAGAAGAATTTCTGGTTTCAATCCGTAGTAGACTTTCCGATTAACGCCAGATGACAGTCCGCTCTACCACCGAGGTTGCTTGAGCACTCAAACCAAAACCCTCACCCCCGCCACCGACAGCGAGTTCGTAAAAGGTCTGGGGCTTACCAGCGCGACCACCCTGGTCATGGGCTCCATGATCGGCTCCGGCATCTTCATCGTCTCCGCCGACATTGCCCGCCTGACCGACTCGCCCGCGCTGCTGATCGGCGCTTGGCTGGTGACCGGATTCATGACCATCACCGGCGCCCTGGCCTACGGTGAACTGGCCGCCATGATGCCTCGCGCCGGCGGGCAGTACGTTTACCTGCGCGAATCGCTCGGGCCGCTCTGGGGCTTCCTCTATGGCTGGACGCTCTTCCTCGTCATTCAGACCGGAACCATCGCCGCCGTCGGCGTCGCCTTCGGCAAGTTCCTCGGCGTCTTCTTTCCTTCAGTCTCTTCGACCCATTGGATTCTGCATCTCTGGAAGGTGCCGCCGATCCCCTTCGGGCCCATGGTTCTGGGCAACATGGATGTCGGCCTGAACACCCAGAACCTCGCCGCCATCCTGGTCGTCATCTTCCTGTCGGTGCTGAACATCTTTGGCGTGCGTACCGGCGCGATGGTGCAGAACGTCTTCACCTTCGCCAAGACCGCAGCGCTGTTGGGACTGGTGGGGCTTGGCCTGTTCCTCGGCCGCAACGCCGACGCTATCGCCGCCAACTTCGGGGCCAACTTCTGGCGCAATGCCGGATGGAGCGTGCTCCATCCCGTGCAGGTCGGTATCGGCGGCCCCATGGCGATGGTCGGAGTCTTGTCGATCCTGGCAGTCTCGCAGGTAGGGTCCCTGTTTTCCTCCGACGCCTGGAACAACGTGACCTTCACCGCCGGCGAGGTCAAGAATCCGCAACGTACCCTACCGCTCTCGCTCGCGCTGGGTACCGGAGCGGTCATCCTTCTTTATGTGCTGGCAAATGTCGTCTACCTCACCGTTTTGCCGCTGCACGGCGCCGCCGACGGAGCAACGATTGTCGCCCGCGGTATTCAGCACGCTTCCGAAGACCGTGTGGCCACCGCGGTCATGCAACAGATCTTCGGTATGGCAGGCGCAAAGATCATGGCCATCGCCATCCTCATCTCGTGCTTTGGCTGTGACAACGGTTTGATTCTGGCGGGCGCGCGCGTGTATTACGCCATGGCGCGCGATCGCCTGTTCTTCCGTCGCGCCGGCGAGCTTCATCCTAAGTACCGCACCCCGGCGCATTCCCTGGCTATACAGTGCGTCTGGACTTGCATCCTTTGCATCTCGGGCAGCTATGGACAACTGCTCGACTACATTATTTTTGCTGTACTGGTGTTCTACATCCTGACCATCGCCGGTCTGTTTGTTCTGCGGGTGAAGCGTCCCAACGAGCCGCGGCCCTATCGCGCTATTGGTTATCCGGTGCTGCCCGCGGTTTACATTTTGATGGCCGTGTTCATTGATGTAGTCTTGTTGCGCTACAAGCCGCAGTACACGTGGCCCGGATTAATCATCGTCCTACTTGGTATTCCCGTGTATTTCATCTGGTCAAGGCGCGGCAAAGAAGCAACTGCAAGGGTTTGATCTCAAGGAGAGACACTCTGAATGGCGAATATCCTGAAGTGCAAGCCGCTGGGCATGCTGATGGAGGAAGCGTCCGATACCGGCGAGCATAGTTTGAAGCGGGCCCTGGGTCCCGTCAACCTGATCACGCTCGGCATCGGCGCCATTATCGGCGCGGGGATTTTCGTCCTTACCGGCTCAGCCGCGGCTCAGTATGCCGGTCCAGCTATCGTACTGTCCTTCATCCTTGCCGGTGCCGGCTGTGTTTTTGCCGGACTGTGCTATTCCGAGTTTGCTTCGCTCATCCCCATCGCCGGCTCCGCCTATACCTATGGCTACGCCACCCTGGGAGAGATTTTCGCCTGGATCATCGGTTGGGACCTGGTGCTGGAATACGCCTTTGGAGCTGCCACCGTAGCTTCCGGCTGGAGCGGCTACTTCGTCAGCCTGTTGCAGGATTTCGGAATCCATATACCTCCGCAACTGTGTGCCACGCCCTTCACTCACGTTGGCAATCACTGGGTGCCGAACGTGATGGTGCAGTACCAGGGCCGATGGGAACTGCTGACCACCATGGCGCCCCTGCTGAAACAGAATGGGATCGATCCTTCGACCTTGCCGCACGTGACCGGCGTTTTTAACCTTATCGCCTTCTTGGCGATTTTCGTGATCACGGCGATTCTGGTTATCGGCATTCAGGAATCGGCAAACTTCAATTCAGCGGTTGTGATTATCAAAGTCACCATCGTGCTGATCTTTATCGCAATCGCCGGCGTGTTTGTCGCCAAGCATCCCGCCCTCGCCGTGGCCAACTGGCACCCGTTCATTCCCCCCAATCAAGGTTCATTTGGAGAATACGGCTGGTCCGGAATTGCCCGAGCCGCAGGCGTGATTTTCTTCGCTTATATCGGTTTTGACGCCGTCTCCACCGCTGCTCAGGAGGCGAAGAATCCCCAGCGCGATATGCCCATCGGCATCCTGGGATCGCTCGTCATCTGCACCATCCTTTACATCCTTGTATCCGGCCTGCTGACCGGAATCGTTCCTTACTCAGCGTTGAACGTGGCCGATCCGGTGGCGGTTGGCATCGACGCCACAGGCGTGGTTTGGGGCTCGATCCTGGTGAAACTGGGAGCGATTGCAGGTTTGGGCAGCGTGATGCTGGTGATGTTGCTGGGACAGTCGCGTGTGTTCTACTCCATGTCGCGCGACGGGTTGTTACCCGCATGGGCAGGCGCAGTTCACCCCAAGTTCCGCACTCCCTGGATTTCGTCCATTACCGTTGGAATTTTCGTAGCGATTTTCGCGGCCTTGGTGCCCATCGGCATTCTGGGCGAACTGGTGAGCATCGGTACCCTGCTGGCCTTCGTTATCGTATGCGCCGGAGTCTGGGTGCTGCGCCGGCGCCGGCCTGATCTGCACCGGCCTTTCAAGACTCCCATGGTGCCGCTGGTGCCGATTCTCGGCATCGTCATCTCGTTCGCGCTCATGGCGAGCCTTCCGTTCGATACCTGGCTTCGCTTGTTTATCTGGTTGGTGATCGGCATGTTCATTTACTTCGGATACGGCCGTCACCATAGCCGTGTACAACAACTGCGGTCCGAGGACGTAAAGGTCGCAGGCGACTAAGCGGTAGAAGGGGCTTTGAGAGGCTTTGTATCAGGGCCCGGCTTTCAGTCGGGCCGACAAGGCATCGAACACACTAGGGCTCACACCCGCCCGGCTTTAACGTCACGGTTTCGAAAGGCTCCGGCGCTACAATAGTCGGTTGCGCATTTTTGCAGTCCCCCGGAGTTAATCCATGAGTTCGCCTATGCCAGCCACACAAACTGAATTGCGTCTTGCGAAGCGGATGTCCCGTCTGGGCACCGAAACTGCTTTTGAAGTCCTGGTTCGCGCTCGCGCCCTCGAAGCTCAGGGCAAGAACATCATTCATCTCGAAATCGGCGAGCCTGACTTCGATACACCTGCCAACGTGGTCGCCGCCGGTGTCGAAGCGTTGCAACAGGGCTTTACCCACTACGGGCCCGCTGCGGGATTACCCGAGTTGCGGCAGGCCATTGCCGATGACGTCGCCAAGTCGCGCGGCATCAAGGTCACGCCCGAGGAAGTAGTCGTCGTTCCCGGCGGCAAGCCGATCATCTTCTTCACCATGCTCGCGCTCATCGATGAAGGCGACGAGGTGATCTATCCCAACCCCGGCTTCCCCATCTACGAGTCGATGATTAACTTCCTGGGCGGCAAGCCGGTACCGATCGCGATCCGCGAAGATAAAGACTTCAGCCTCGACGTCAACGAACTGAAAGGCCTGATCACCGATCGCACTAAGCTCATCATCATCAACTCGCCGCACAATCCCACCGGCGGTGTGATGACGCCGCAGGACATCAAAGACATCGCAGCGGCGATTGGCGATCGCGACATCATGGTGATGAGCGATGAGATTTACGGCCGCCTGCTGTTCGAAGGTGAGCAGTTCAGCATCGCATCGGTTCCCGGCATGAAAGAGCGCACCATTATCCTCGACGGCTTTTCCAAGACCTACGCCATGACCGGATGGCGCATGGGCTACGGCGTGATGCGCCCCGACCTGGCTGCCCAGATGTCGCGCCTGATGACCAACTCGAACTCCTGCACCGCGACGTTTACCCAGCGTGCGGGCATCGAGGCCATCAAGGGTGATCAGAGCGAACCGGAGCGCTTTAACGAAGAGTTCAAGAAGCGCCGCGACGTGATGGTGAAAGGACTGAACCAGATCAAGGGATTCTCTTGCCGCGAGCCGCATGGAGCCTTCTACACCTTCCCCAACATCAAGCAGACCGGTTGGCCGTCGAAGAAGCTGGCTGATGCGCTGCTCGAGCAGGCAGGCGTAGCCGCGTTGTCGGGCACAGCATTTGGCGCGAATGGCGAAGGATACCTGCGCTTCAGCATCGCCAACTCGATGGAGAACCTCAACCAGGCTCTCGACCGTGTCGACCAGTGGACGAAGAAGAACCTGTAGCCCGCTGGATCTATCTCTGACTGGAGTACGGTTTGGGTGGAGTACGGTTTTGGGTGGAGTACGCCTTCAGGCGTACATGATGAACTTACCGTTCGGGTAGAGCGGGCCTTTAGGCCCGCGTCTATGCCATTGGAATTTTTATTCCGCCGCTCCATCGGCCTTGCGCGCAACATACAGCCGCCGCAGCAGGCGCCGCTCGCTGGTCAGTAGGTGCACGCAAGCTAGAAAGCGCTGTAAGCCGGCATAGTTTGTTTCCCCTTCGATTTCGATCAGGTCCTTCTTTCTCTTTTCCGCGCGCCATTCGCCAGCGCTGCGCAATGTCGCATGCGTTCTTCGTCGTATCCTCAACCTTCAGCAATCGAAACCCAGCCTCACGTATGAGCCGTTCGTTCTCGCCCGGAGGACTGAAGATGTAGTACCCAATCGAGCTGCGGGCCGCGATCTCGTCATGGCTGATCAGCCCGCCGATGATCAATGCGTCACTGAACAGCAATCGTCCGCCCGGCTTAAGCACGCGATAGATTTCGCCCAGAAGCGCTGCGCGATTCGGGATGTGACACAGCACGTCGGTGGAGAACACTGCATCGAAGGAGTCCCTTTCCGCGGGAAGTCCTTTCGAGACGTCGCAACATTCAAACTGCACCTGCGCCGAAAGATTCTGTTTCTCTGCCAGTTGTTCGCAGTTGGTTATTCCAGCGGCATTGATATCCAGACCCAGCACCTGGCAGCCTATGCGTTGGGCGACAAATAGGGCGTAACGTCCCGAACCGCAACCAATTTCGAGCACCTGGGATTTTGACTTGAGATGCAGCATGCCCGGGATGGCCTGCGACTCCTCAGTCGTGGCCCAACTCGTCTGGCCGAAATCTTCACCGTAAGTCTCCAGGCGGATTTGGCGGTACACGCCGTCAGCGTAGTGCGAGTACGCATTGTTGTAGAGATCAACTTTAGCGACAGTTGCCATCAAACCTCACCCACCAGGGACGAAAGCTTACACGAACATGCCATAACTCGTGAAGCAAGAGGCGCTCGGCTAAGTGGGTCAAACCAGAGTAGCCGGCGTGTCGCAAATCGAGGTTAATAATCCGCCATCGATCCTTTGTTCCGCAACTCTCGTCAGGCACGTGGCATCATAGTGCGTGGTACGCCATAATGCGCCAAAGATTCGAGCTCATCCAGATTCTTCGCGAAACCCTCAAGCATCTTGAGCAACAGTCGCACCCCGACGACTCTGCGCTCCTCAAATTAAAAAGCACAATGCTGCAAGCCATCGCTGATCTTGAATCATTGAGAGAAGACGAGGAGCAATGCGCTTAGCGCCGCGTTCGTCATAATCGTATGCCATCTGCTGAGCGCGACGTCGTCGCACCCAAACCCCTATAATGATTCCCCGGCCTCGCAGCACGGCCTTTTGAACCCGGCACTCGTTTTCAATCATCACAGCCACTGGAGGAAAGAATCAATGGCATTCGAAGTTCCACCCCTGCCCTACGACTACTCGGCCCTCGAACCCTACATCGACCAGCAGACCATGCATCTGCATCACGACAAGCATCATCAGGCCTACGTCACTAATCTCAACGCCGCGCTGGAGAAAGCTCCTGAGTTGCAGAAGCTCACCGCGGAAGAGCTGTTGAAGGGCTTAGACAACGTGCCTGAAGCCATCCGCACTGCCGTGCGCAACAACGGTGGCGGCCACGTGAACCACTCCATGTTCTGGACCATCATGGGTCCCAACGCCGGCGGCGAGCCCAACGGAGCCATTGCCGACGCCATCAAGAGCACCTTCGGCGACTTCAACGCGTTCAAAGAGAAGTTCAGCGATGCCGGCCTCAAGCAGTTTGGCAGCGGCTGGGCCTGGCTGGTGCGCGATACCGGCGGCAAGCTCCAGATTATGAGCACGCCCAACCAGGACAATCCCATGTCCCAGTGGCTTTTATCCCATCATGGGCAACGACGTGTGGGAGCACGCCTATTACCTGAAGTATCAGAACCGCCGCGCCGATTACCTGAAAGAGTGGTGGAGCGTCGTCAACTGGCCGGAAGTGAACAAACGCTTCCAGAGTGGGAAATAAGAACCAGTTGTCAGTTGTCAGTGATCAGTTGTCAGTAAGAATCGGGTGCCCCATCCTGTCCGCTGCAGTTGCGGACAGGGTGGGGTTCGTATTTGCATTTAGAACGCATGACGATTACGAACTTCATTTTTCGTCTACGGATTGACTCACCTCGCCAATGCTCCAAGCCCGGAGGGCGACCAACAGGACAGCCCAGCACGCAGGCCGCCGCAGGCGTGCCGGAGTGCTGGGTAGCGTTGCGAGAAAAGCCCGAGTCCCCCGGGGACGACATGCGAACCATCACCTCTCCACGAACGCCTTCAACCGTCCCAGCGCCTGATCCCACTGCTCCGAAACCGATTCGAGATACGCTTTCAGTCCCTCGATCGGTCGCGGATCCAACTCGAACAAGCTCTCGCGGCCTTCGCGCGCGCCCGCGACTACTCCCGCCGTCTCCAAGACGCGAAGATGCTTCGTGATCGCCTGCCGTGTCAGCTTCGAGCCTGCAGTCAACTGCGAGATCGAACGAGGCTCGCCACCAGCCAACTTCGCAATCAGCGCCAGTCGCGTCTGATCGCCCAATGCCGCGAACACTGCCGCATGGTCGATCCGCCTGCGCCTGTCCGGACTATCACGACTTCGCGACATGGCTCTCAATGTTCTTCATCTGCTGGCTCCAGCCGCCATCGTTGCGACGAAAAAACTCCTCGCGCGTGTCGACGGGCAACTTGGCAAAGCCAGATTCGGTAAGCGTGAGTAACGTTCCATCCTTCCTCGGCTCGAGCCTGAATTCCACCAGGGTAGTCGGAGCGTTCGGGTCGGGCGCGTAGGTCTCCTTGTCCATTGACTTGATGTGGCCCCAGGTGAAGGAGAAAAGTTTCTCCGGCTCCATCTTCTGTACCGTCGCCTCCCATACCACGTGCTCATAGCCGGGCCACGTTATCCTGCCGCGCGACATCTGCCCTTCGACGAACGGGCCCTCCAGCTTTACCCGAAACCATTCGCCAAATTCGCGATAATCGGTGATCGCCCGCCACACTCGCGAAACCGGCGCTTTCAGTTCAATCTGCTTCTCAATAAGATCTGCCATATAAGTGCAACCTCCAGGTTGCATAATAAAATGGCCTGAAGCAAAACGCAACCTTCCAGTTGCATATGCGAACGCCTCATGTAGAATCGCCGGAATTCCCCTCGCCTTCGGAAAGGGTGCTAATGCCGGAAACCGGTTCTCACAACCTGCTGCCCGCCTTGCTCGATTCCTGGGACCGCAACAACACGATTCTCACCAACCTGCTGCGCGCCCTGCCGGAAGATGCGCTGGCGCTGCGTCCAGCCGAGAGCAGCCCTTCGATCAGCGAGCTGTTCTCTCATATCCACTATGTGCGGCTGGTATTTGTCTCGGAAGACGCTGCCGAGTTCGCCCGTCCGGAGCCGGACGAGTGGGTCTCGGTGCCCGATCGCGATCGCATGGCCGAAATGCTGAACCAGAGCGCGCAAGCCGTGCGTGAAGCGGTGCAGGGAAGGGTGGAAGCGGGCCGGCAGATGGAGCTCCACTATGACCATCCCATCCTGCTGCTCCAGCACATGATCTGGCACGAAGGCTACCACCACGGCCAGATCAAACTGACTTTAAAGCTGGCCGGCCAACCGCTCGCCAACGAGGACATTGGCCCGCTAACCTGGAGAGTCTGGATGAACAAGGCAAAGTAGCGAATCTCGCCCAAGCTTGCTGTGAGCTGCAACGAGAAGTGTCGTATCAAGTGCGACGAGAGTCTGTCAGCCCTTGTGATTTAAGTAACGGCTGCCAAAGAGGGGCGGCCGGAGAGGTTGTAGATGCGGGGCATCGGGGTTTTTCTTTTCTGCGCAGTGGTGCGGGCCGCAGGGCGATCGGCGGCTTCAGCCAGAGGCAGAGGCTGGGCGTAGAGCAGACGGTCACCGCGATAGACGCGCAGGGTACCGTCGAGTTGATGAGAGAGTTCGACGGTTTCTCCCGCATAGCCGTGAGCTCCGGGCAAGGGCGGCAGGAGGATGGAGTGGGTGCCTAAGGTAACGGTATGGTCGGCGGCGACCACACGTTCATAGCGCAGGGCCAGGCAGCGGGGGAGATCGAAGCGGCGGGGTAAGCGGCGAAACTCGCAAACCGCCTGGGAGGGGTGACGGCCAAAACGCTGGTTATAGTCGGCACAGAAAAGGGCGAGCACGTGATTGGCTTGTTCCAGAGTGGCGGCCCGGGCGAGACGGAGTTCGCTGACCAGTCGGTCCTGAAAGGTGCGCCAAGCGCGCTCGATACGGCCTTTGGCTTGGGGAGAGTAGGCGGGGATCTGCTCGATACCGAGGGCTTCGAGGGCGTGTCCGAGTTGGGTCGGCGATTGTTTTCCCGCGAGCTGTTCGGCGATGGTCCAGTGGGAATCGTTACGCTGGAAGATGCTGTGGCGGTCGCGGTAGAGGCTGAGCGGGATGCCGTAAGTGGTAATCATGGCTTGCAAGGCGCGGAGATAACCAAGAGTGTTTTCGGCTTGAGTTGAAAGTGAGCCGCCAGGATGTGGCTGGTAGCGTCATCCTGAAAGCCGATCAAGGTGAGCTGGGGTGCGGTCTTCGAGCCAGCGATGGCGGCTGGCATCGGTGAGGGCCATCATGCCGAAGCGCAGGCGTGGCGGCCGGCGGGAGCGATACTTAGCGGGCCGACGTTTCTGCGGAGACGGCAGTTTTGCGGCCGCAAGATGCGGCGCACGGTCTCGCGGCTGACGGCGAGGTTCTCCTCGGCACGAAGTTTTTCGGCGAGATGGGAATCGTTGAAGCCTGATACTTGCCGCGGGCCAGGCGCAAGATCAACTGCTTCTGGGGAAGAGAAACGGCCCAGGGCATGGTGCGACCGTGATTGCCGTGCTGGACCCAGCTGATGTCATCCGGCTGATAGCGGCGTTTAAGGCGCTGCACTTGGCGCTCACTCAGTTGCAGCAGAGGGAGGCTTCGCGTACGCTCAGCTTCCGCTGGCTGCATTCTCAATCACTTTCACCCGTTGAAACTCTTTCTGAGTCATTGTCACCATCCCTTACAGGGTGACAAAGTCTCGTTCTCGCCCAAGCTTGCTGTTGCGGCCCACCCAATTCGGGAGTATTGTCGGAGGGCTTGGCGGCCATTAGCACACGCTCTTGGCCAGCCAGTCACGTTCTGGCGTGATAGCGGTCACGGCAAACCTCCCCGGGCGGGACTGAAATACTCAGTGGCCCCACGCCACTTGTGGTGTGGCCTCAATAGGCCCAGCCTTCGTACTAACCAAGGTTCCTTAAGGAGGACCTTCTCATATGCCAGTAATGACCACGGCGATTAAAACGCCAACCGATTACATTACCGATGTTATGGCTCTGGTGAAGGCGAAGAACGCAGCCGAGCCCGAATTCCACCAGGCCGTGCAGGAAGTTCTCGAGTCCCTGCGCCTCGTGCTGGAGCGGCACCCCGAGTACATCTCCGCCCGCATCCTTGAGCGCGTGACGGAGCCCGAGCGCGTCCTTATGTTCCGTGTTCCGTGGTTCGATGACCAGGGCAACATTCAAGTCAACCGCGGCTTCCGCATTGAAATGAACAGCGCCATTGGTCCCTACAAGGGCGGCCTGCGCTTCCATCCCTCCGTCAATCTCGGCATCCTGAAATTCCTCGCCTTTGAACAGGTCTTCAAGAACTCGCTGACCACCCTGGCCATGGGCGGCGGCAAGGGCGGCTCCGACTTCGATCCCAAGGGCAAGAGTGACAACGAAGTCATGCGCTTCTGCCAGAGCTTCATGACCGAGCTCTGCCGTCACATCGGTCCCGACACCGACGTTCCGGCCGGCGATATCGGCGTAGGCGGACGCGAAATCGGCTTCATGTTCGGCCAGTACAAGCGGCTGCGCAACGAGTTTACCGGCGTACTCACCGGCAAGGGCCTCGCCTGGGGCGGCTCGCTGATCCGTCCGGAAGCTACCGGCTACGGCTGCGTTTATTTTGCCGACGAAATGCTGAAGACCCGCAAAGACTCGCTGGAAGGCAAGCTCTGCCTGGTTTCCGGCAGCGGCAACGTCTCCCAGTACACGGTCGAGAAACTGCTCGACTTCGGCGCCAAGCCGCGTAACCTTCAGCGACTCTGACGGTGTGGTATACGATCCCGACGGCATCGATCGCGAGAAGCTGGCCTGGGTCATGGAACTGAAGAACGTGAAGCGCGGCCGCATCCGCGAATACACCGAGCAGTACAAGAAGGCCGTCTTCATGCCAACCGATGTGAAGCTGGGCTACAACCCGCTGTGGAACATCAAGGCCGACTGTGCCTTCCCTAGCGCCACCCAGAACGAAATCAACGCCAAGGACGCGCAGAACCTCATCAACAACGGCTGCAAGGTCGTTGCCGAGGGCGCCAACATGCCGAGTACGCTGGACGCCACCAAGCTGTTCCTCGAGGCGAAAGTCCTCTATGGACCGGCCAAAGCTGCCAACGCCGGCGGCGTCGCGACGTCAGGTCTTGAGATGGCGCAGAACAGCGCCCGCCTCAGCTGGACGCGCGAAGAAGTCGACAAGCGGTTGCATGACATCATGAAAGCCATCCACAAGAACTGCTACGAGACGGCCGAAACCTACGGCACGCCGGGCAATCTGGTGAACGGCGCCAATATCGGCGGCTTCCTGAAAGTCGCCAATGCCATGCTGGACCAGGGCCTCGTGTAGTTGGTTCGGGTAGTGCGGCGCTTCAGCGCCGCGTTGCCGGTCAGGCACATTCGGGTAGAGCGGGCCTTCAGGCCCGCGTCTGCCGGGTGGCTTTGAAGGGGCACGGCTTTAGCCGTGCCGAGGAGTGCAAACAATCGCTCCGGGGCTTCAGCCCCAGTCCAAACTAGTTGCAGGTTAAAGCGGGGTGGGCGCGAGCTCACCCCGTGGTTCTTGGTGGAAGCCCCACGCTTCCGCCGCGTGCGTGCCCCAGGTTCGCCCGTCGGTCGGGCTAACCTGGGATTTGTCTATTCCAGATCAAGCGCGCTCTTCAAAGCAGTTTCGATTCTCTGCATGGAGGCCGCGGTAAGCGTCCCCAGTGGAGGATAGATCGCCAATTGTTTCTCTACCGTGGTCGGCTGGTCGCACTTCACCCACGACTCGTGATTCAAGCCCCCCTCGCCCGCCTTTAGCTTGGGACGCAAGGAAAACGCCTTATGCTCGGCGGTCGAGATGGGCAGTACACAAACGTCAAGAGAATGTCCATTCGCCCCTTCCTTTGAAACTGGATTGCTCAGCACAATCAGCTTCTCTGGTTCCGATCGAATGGACAACGTCTTGAAAGATCACTGGTGCCCCATTCCGCCATCCTTTCGCGGGGTGGGGGTTTGCTTCGTATCATGGCCCGGCTTCAGCCGAGCCGCCACGCTCCCCAAATGAACCTTGGCTTTAGCCCCTGCCGCTTTGCTTGGCGAGATAAGCAGTGCTCCACCTCACGCAATCCGCAAGCTGCGCATCCAAGTTATTCAGCTGCGATGGGCTCGGCCCGTCCGCAGATCCAATCTTCCCGAGAGGTAAATGACATGGCAAAACTCGATCAAGCTGAGCGCGACCGCATTCCCGATACTCAATTCGCTTTTCCCAAGCAGCGCAAGGAGCCGCTGGAAAACGCCGAACACGTTCGCAACGCTGCGGCGCGCTTCAACCAGGTGGAAGGCGTAAGTCAAGAGGATCGCCACGAAGCCTGGAAACGAATCGAAGCTGCCGCCAAGAAATTCGGCGTGGAGTTGAAGGAATCGAAGTAAGGTCGTTGCAACAACCCGCCTGGTGTCCCGGGGCAAGCGCTCGATTGAGTCCCGCACACAAGCCTGCCCTATCCCATTGGCAGGCGGGTATTTGCTTGCTTTGTATCACGGGCCCGGCTTCAGACGGGCCGACGGGCTCCCCAACCAATTCGGGCCTTAGCCCTGCTGCTCTTGCTTCACCAGATGAAAGCACGCCAGAATGCGCAAAAAAAGCAGCTCTTTTCCGTCTGCCTGAACTGCAAAATCCGCTTAGCGGGGAATTCGAGTTATTGGACCGGTTCGAGTTTCCGTACGAATTCGACCGCTTTGCCAATTCGAGCCATTTGCGTTCGCGCCAGCCGGACAGTTGCTGGAAACATTTATTGTGAATCGCTCCAGCTGGTCGCTAGTTTTCGAGATGACCGTACATCTCGTATAAGCGACGGCGGTCCAACTCCTGCGGGAATAGAGTTGCGGCCGCAAGAAAGCGATCGATATGAACATGCATCGCTTTTCTTAGCTCAGGCTGTTTGATGTTCGAAGCTGCCCAGCTAAGCCGGCGTACCATGTCGCTGACGATGGTGGGATTCGTGGCAGCGGCATGGCGGATAGGATCGAGCAGGCTATCAGCCAGGTTTGGGAAGTCCAGTCCCGCCGTGACCACCAGCAACCGGCCGGCTTCATCACGCACATAGCGCGAAGGCACCTTGCGCCCTCCCAATCGCACCAGCGAGGCAACCAGACGTTCAATCGCATCCTGTGCCGTGCCGATTGCGTTTATGGCTGGAGAGAGCGAGCGCACCGCCACCAGGCTGATCTGCTGCAGCCCGAAGCCCACGTCTTCTTCATACGTGCGCTGCTCTCCTACCGCGAAACATTTTCGCAGTAAGCGCTGCAAGTCTTCCTGGTTTTGCGATTCGCCCCAGGTCTCTGCCAGCACGGTTTCCGAAGCCACGAAGTCTCCCGGGCGCACTCGCAGCCGTATGACTGCTGCATTTTTCTGCGCCAGTTCCTTAAGTCGCTGCTGGTTTATCGAACGCACAAAACCGTCGCGTTCTGCGCAGAGCTGCCGGCTGTCCCGCTGGAGCAGCTCCGTTTCCTGCTGCGACAGCTCGTCAGCGTGAGCATCGGCGGGCTGCTTTAGCTCCTCTGGAAAAAGGTCGTCGATTGTGTCGTAGAGATCGTCCGCTACCGATGCAACCACATTCTCCGCTTGGATACTGATAATTACATGATGAATAAAATAGACCAGCAGCCCCACGCACACCGCAGCGAGAAGAATTCCAAAGGCTACGGAGAGGCTGGGCACATAACTGGAACCGTGCGAACTCTCGACCCGCCGCATCACCACGATTCCATACAGAAACGTGCCTAACAAAGTTCCCAAGACGATTTGATTGCCGGTATCCCGCGAGAAACTCTTCAGCACGCGCGTTCCGAACTGATTCGACGCCATGGTCAGCGCTACTACGGTTACTGAGAACACAACGCCAGCCACGGTGATCACAGATTCGGAAATGACCGACAGCAAGCCGCGGGCCCCGCTCGGATCCCGGGTGAAAACCCATGCCAGATGCCCCACGTCTTCAGCCGTACGCATGCGGTCGAGCGAGAGCATGGTGTATGCGAGTCCCATACATCCACCAATGAACAAGGTGGGCACGAACCAATAAGTTCCGCGTAGCCGATTCCAGAGATGCGCGATCCGCCTGCCGGCGCCGAAGAGATTCACCTTGCATGAGAGTCGCGGAATCGCTCCCGAGTTCACTGCTCGCCCTAATTCGTGGCCTGGTGCCCAGGATTTGCCAGTCGGTTGAGCGAACTTGGGATTTTGTCTACTCGAGACCCAAGACCCGGTACGTGCCTATGCCATGTCAAGGTTGTCCGTGTTGTTGGGAATCGGACTGGGTGCTTATCCGGCGCCGTGACCTTGGCTGCGCTCCCGCACCTGCTCCTCGGTGAGGCCGTACAGCGGGGGCGTGGGCACTCCCAGCATCGACAGATAAATATAGAGCTGCCCGCGATGATGGATCTCGTGCTCCGCCATCGAACGCAGCCATTTCCATACGGTGATCTCGCCGCCGCCGGGCGTGGGGCATTTAGATTGCAACCGTTCCGGCGTCAAAGAGCGTAGCAGCTCGATCGATTCGGCATCCATCCGATCGAGATAGGCCAGCACCGCATCGTAGCCGTCGGCCAACTCGCGCCCATGGCCCGGATAGCGGCTCCCTCGTCCCATCACGCACTCGACGAACATGTAGCGCTCGGTGGCGGCGATGTGCCGCACCAGGTCGCCCACCGTGAACTTGCCTGCGGCGTACGTCCACTCCAGTTGGTCCGGCGGAATGCACACGGCTACCCTGCGGGTGCGAAATCGTACTCGCTCCCAGTACTCCAGAAACTGCTCGATGCTGTTGATCACCATGCCAGAATTCTAGCTGGTGTTTGCGTTCCACTCGCCACGCCGTCGGGTCTATACTGAGCTTGTTCGGTGCCCCTGCCCGACCCTTCTGGCCAAGGAGTATCTAATGAATCGTCCCACGCTTCTCCACCTGCTCCCGTCCATCACTTTGCTTCTTCTGCTTGTCGCAGTGCCGTACTGCTTTGCCGGTCCACATGGCGGCGGTGGCGGTGGGATTCCACGGTGGAGGCGGAAGTTTCCACGGTGGTGGTGGTGGCGGCGGATATCACGGCGGATGGGGCGGTGGTGGCGGCTACCACGGTGGCGGATATCACGGGCCCACCGCAGCAGTTGCATATCATGGCGGCGGTTGGGGTGGCGGCGGCTACCATGGTGGCGGCTGGAATGGCTATCACGGTGGCGGTTACGGGTACCACGGCGGAGGCTATTACGGCGGCTGGCACGGCGGCGGCTATTATCCCGCGCGCGGCTGGTACGGCGGTGGAGGCTGGGGCTATCCCGGGTGGGGCTGGGGCGGATGGAGCTTCGGCATCGGAGTCAGCTTTGGCTGGGGAGGCTATGCGGGATGGGGAGGTTACTCGCCAGCCTATCCGTATTCAGCGTATCCGTATTATGGTTACGCGCCCCCGTGCTCTGCTTACTATCCCTGCTATCCGTATTACTCGTACCCCTCGCCAGGCTACGCGCCGGTTAGCGGTCCAACTCCCGCTCCCGCAGCCTACGTAAATGCTGCACCTGCGGAGCAACCAACTCCCACGCAATACAATCCTCCTGAATTTCGGAGCGCGCCATCACCGAGGTCCAACGCTGTCACCGTGATGAACGCTTCTTACCGGACGAGTGCACCGTCGCACGCTGCTATAAGCTACGGGCCACCAAGCCACACCGGTTCGCAGATCAGCGAGCAGCCTCCTGCGGTTCAGAACGTCATCCGGGCTTTGCGCGCCATGCCGCCCTGCCGCTCGCCAGCGACAGCTTGCATCGGGACGTTACAGCGACTTCTCACCGCAGGAGATGCAACTGATCCGCTACGCCGCGGAGGTTCCTGCACCGGAATAGACAGAGAGTATTTTCGGCGCTGATTTCAACGCTTCTAAACCGGGTGTGAACTGCACCGCCGGTGTTGTGTTCCACCTGGAGCCCGTACTCACCGCCGCGCGAGTCGGACATCCATTTGGTAGAACTTGAAGGTCTTCTCGTCGCCGGCAATCAGAGCGTAGCGATCAAGAACGTCGTTGGTGAAAGCCTTCTTGTCCTCGGCCGACTTCAATATGTGCGTCCATTCGACAAAGGTCACTTCTGCAAATTTTAAGAACGCTCTCCGCGAGCCGAAGTCCCACGATTTGTCGCCGACATGTTCACTCTGTACCTTGAGACCGGTGTGCTCCGCCAGCGCCTTGTACTGCTCTGGCGAAAGGTGCAGATAGGGTTGACGGAATCCTTGGAAATGCGGCGCCCACCGTGGCGATTGCCATGTCTCACGAAGCACATCCTCGAGGCTCTTTCTCGGCCCAGCCGGCACCAGCCGAAGTTGTGCCGTTGCGTTCGTTTTCATCGCTCCGCGAATGGAGACCAGCGCCTGCTCCTGCTCCGGAATCCAGTGCAGCGCGTTGAACGATACCACCACGTCGAACTCCTCGCGGAAGGGCAGACGCCTGGCGTCGCCGACTTGGAACTGCAAGTTGGAATCCCGGCTCGTGTCCCAGTGGCTTTGGGCAAACTTGATCATCTCGATTGACGGGTCAACCCCGATCACAGCGCCCTGCGGCACGCGTTTCGCAATCTCGGCCGTGACCTTTCCGTCGCCGCAACCTACGTCGAGCACGCGCTCCGAGCCGTTCAGTTGGAGCAGGGCGAGCACCTCTTCCGCCATTGCCTTCTGGAGCGCCGAAATTTGCGCGTAATCCGAAGCGTCCCATTCCGTCACGTTGTTCTCCCCAGGGTGCAGCTGTAAGTCCCGCAATTCCGCCGACCCAAGAGTGATGATTCTAGCGGAATGAGCTTTTCAATTTAGAGTGCGTATCGCGGCTGGCTCCGCTAAGATGCTCGTTCACCTGCAACCCATCTACGGAGACACGCATGAGCACGAGCCGCATTCGCCTGCTGGTGGATATCGACATTCACCAAGGTAAATTCACCGAATTTGAAGCTATCGCAAAGAAGATGGTCGCAGTCAGTGAGCAGGAGCCGGGCGCCATCGCCTATCACTTTCTTTTGAGCGATGACCGCAAGCGCTGTCGCCTGGTCGAAGGTTACACCGACGTCGCCGCCATCACGGCTCACTTCGCCGGTCCGGCGGTGCAGCAGTTCGTACCGCAGTTGACGCAGGTTGCTACGCCAACCCGGATGGAGATTTATGGCGATCCGGGCCCGCAGGTGACAGCCATGGCCTCTTCCGCATTCGGCGCGCAAGTCTTCACCACGTGGGAAGGTTTCGATCGTTAGTGTCAGCACTCCGGTGACGTATCGGCACGCTAAGCCGATGAGCGAGGGTTTAGCAGATAATGAGCGGCTACGAGTTACCCCATAGTTTGCCGGGCGAGAGACAACGGCTGGACCTGATGTCGGAGCTGATGGATCCGCTGCATCGCAGCTGGTTGGAAAAACTTGGTTTGCGTTCCGGTTGGCGATGTCTGGAGGTTGGCTGCGGCAACGGTTCGATCTCGCGATGGTTGGCTGCTCGAGTTGCTCCCGGCGGGCACGTGGTGGCCAGCGACATTGACGTCCGATACTTGGACGGGTTGAACGCTCCTGATCTGGAAGTACGCCAAATCAACATACTCGATGGTTCGCTTGAACAAAACGAATACGACTTGGTCACGGCGCGCGCGTTGCTGCACCATTTGCCTTCTGCCACGGACGCTGTGAAGCGGATGATTGCCGCACTCAAGCCTGGAGGCGTATTGCTTTCAATCGAGCCCGATTTCCTTCCGGCAACCGCTACCGAACCCGAGACGATTAGGGAGTTCTGGCAAGGATGGCTCCAGTGGTCCAGATCGGTGGGCATCGACTATTTCATCGGTCGAAAGATGCCTGCGATGTTAGCTGGCGTGGGATTGCGACGTGTCGGCGCAGAAGGAGACACCGCCATCTATTCCGGCGGTTCGAAGTGGTCCTTGTATTGGCGGGACACGCTTCAGGAACTGCGGCCCAAGCTGCTGGACTCCGGATACGTTCGCCCGCAGATGCTGTCCGCATTCGATACCTTGTACACCGACCCGAGCTATTGGACGAGCGCCATCACATTCACAGCGTCCTGGGGATACAAACCGGTGTAACCAAAACCTACTCCGCCGTTGACCGCAACAATGTGATCTGTTGCCTACACTTTGCGTCTCATAAGTCGATCAAGGCTATAAGGCCCGGCGCCATGAGCAGCTACGAATAGAAAGAAGAAGCAGTAAGCCACCGCCAGTTCGCCCTTGTTAATGATGGGCCAGAAGCTGTGCGGTGCGTGCACCGTGAAGTAAGCTACGGCCATCTCGCCTGCGGCGATGAATGCTGCGATCCGGGTGAATAATCCGAGGGCGATCAGCAAGCCGCCGCCGAACTCGACGATTCCGGCGATCATCATCTTGGTATGTCCGAGCTGCGAGGTGCCTCCCAGTACGCCAAATAGCTTCTGTGCTCCATGGCAAGCGAAGAGGAGCCCGATGATGACACGCACGAGAGTGAAAGTTATATCGACAAGGGCGCTGCGACCGTTTGACATCGCACCATCATACCCGAGCTGCCCCAGCTGTCGCGCTAGCGCTCCAGCGCTTTGCGGTCCCAGTTTCCAAGGTTGGCAGCCGCATCGTAAGTGCTCTGCAGAAACTCCATCAGCGCGTCGTGGGGTGAAGGATGCCTGTCTTACATCGTCGTATAGAAGCAGAAACTCCTTGAGGGTTGGATCGTAAAACGCCTGCGCTGGACGTATGCGCTGCTCGGCGAAAGCTGCGGGCTCGGGCGCCGCGTAAGAATAGAACGCGGGTCCCGCGATCGTGCCGCCTCCGGGCCACAATCCTGCGCTGCTGACCTCGTGCGAATAGGCTTCGCGTGTAATGGGGTCGGCGCCGGGACGCTCGGGAGCACGGCGTCCGGAGAACCGCGTCACCGCGAGATCGAAACTTCCCCAGAAGAAATGTACCGGGCTCGACTTGCCGATGAACTGCCCACGAAACTCCCTCAGTACAGCGTCAGCCCACGAGAAGATGTGCCAGAACTTTGTCACTGCGTCGCGATCGTACGAATGATGCACAATGTCTTTCTCAAAGGCAATCGGATCGGCGATTTCTACCGGCACTGGCCAGATCTTTACGTCCACGCCTAAATCGCGCAGCGCCTGCATCACCTCGCGATAAAAGTCGGCGACGGTTTGCGAACGCAAAGGCAGCGCGCGGGTCTCGCCTCGGCTGGTCGCAATCACCAGCTTGTGATCGAGGAAGTCGAAAACGATCTCCAGCGTGCCGCCCGCGTAGTGCAATGCCTGCGTCTCCAGGCCCCGCGCGGTAAGAAAGAATGAGACATTCCACCAGTGGTTGACCAGCGGGGTGAGCGCGAGCTGAACTTTTCCGATGATCTGCATCCACATGTGCAGCGTAGCCTGGGTGTCTTGCCATTGAGCTAACGGCAGTGGCGGAAGCTCGATCGCATTCGATGCCGGCATGATTGCTCCTTCCATCCTCTGGATTTGCAGATGATGATTAGACAACCGCAGAGTCGGGATGACAAGTGCAGTGAGTAAGTAAGAGACAACCCTCCGCTCCCAGCCTGCGCACAACCTCAGATAGCTCCTCTTGCGTCTGATATCGAAGGAGGCTAGATCTCATGGCAACAGCACGAAAGAAAAGTTCATCGCGCAGCAAATCGAGTGCGGCGGCGAAGAAAAGCGGAAGCAAATCGTCGCGTTCCCACCGTAGCTCCACTTCATCGAAGAAAAAGAGCAGTTCCAGCCGCTCCCATCGCAGCACATCGGGCTCGAAATCTTCCGGCAGCTCGTCGAAGAAAAAATCGTCGGGCCGAAAGTATGGGCCGAAGGCGCAGAAGAGCGTTGAGCGCGAGATGCACGAGTTCAAGCGCGGCAAACTGAAGAGCGGACGAAGCGGCAAAAAAGTGACGAACCCGAAGCAGGCGATCGCGATCGGCTTGTCGGAAGCTCGCCGCTCCGGAGCCAAGGTGCCGAAGAAGAAAGCGGCTTAACCGCGGGAGCATTTGCCAATTCACACCGGCTGAGGCCGGTGTTTTCTTTTAGTTTCGCTAAGGAGCAACCATGGTCAAGGCAGTCATCTTCGATATTGACGGCACGCTGGTGGATTCGGTCGACTTGCACGCGCGCGCCTGGCAGGAAGCATTGCGCAAATATGGGCACCATGTCGCATTCGACGACGTGCGTCAGCAGATCGGCAAAGGCGGCGATCAACTTCTGCCTGTATTTCTCACGCCGGAACAGCAGAAGCAATACGGCAAGCAGTTGGAGGAAGAACGTTCCCAAATCTGGAAGTCGAAATACATGCACCTGGTGCGGCCCCTTCCCCGCGTGCGAGAACTGGTGCAGCGAATTCTGGATGATGGAAAGCAGGTAGCACTCGCGTCATCAGCTAAAGGTGATGAATTGGAGTTCTACAAGCGCGTTGCGCACATTGACGACTTGATCAAAAAGGAGACATCGTCGGATGATGCGCAACGCTCCAAACCTTACCCTGATATTTTTCAGGCAGCTCTGGCGAAGCTACCTGGAGTGAGCGCGGCGGAAGCGATGGTCGTCGGCGACTCGCCGTATGACGCGGAAGCGGCGGCCAAGATCGGAATCCGCAGCATCGGAGTGCGTAGCGGAGGGTTCCCCGACGAGCAATTGCGCGGTGCAGGATACGTCGCAATCTACGACGATTGCGCGGATTTGCTCAAAAACTATCAAGAATCTGCGCTAAAAGCGAAAGCTGCGGCATAGGAACCATGAGTTAAAGTGATGGATGTTGCGTTTTCCATGAATCTGAGGAATGGTAGAATTCACGTAAAAGCAGCGACTTTCGCGCGCTTTTGTGCGCCAATAGTGACGATTTTGCCTGATTAGCGCGAGGTTTATAGCCGTTTGATCCACTCGCTGGTCGGCATCACCTCACTGAAGCGCATCTGCTGGGTCACCAGGATGGCCCGGTGCAGCTCTTCGGCGGAAACCTTGCCCGCCTCGTTCTGAATGTCGAGCGTTCCCGTCGCATCGGACAGAAACTCGACGTTAAATCCCAGATGCAAGGCCTGCCGCGCCGTAGTGTCGCAACACATTTGCGTCATGTAGCCGGAGACGACCACCGTCTCTACGCCGCGCTCGCGCAACCACGACTCGAGCTGGGTTCCGGTGAAACTGCCGGGCAGCGACTTGTGGATCAGCACATCATGCTCACGCTCCGCGATTTCAGGATGCAACTCCCATTCCTTGCTGCCTTTGCGGAAGACGGAGGAGTCGGATTGCGGTGCAGCATGCTGGATGGCGACCACCGGCACGTTGTGCAACTGAGCAGCATCCATCGCCGACAAAACATTGTTCAAGGTGCCGGCGGGATAACTTACCGGCAGTTTGCCGGTGAAGTACTCGTTCTGAACATCGATAACCAAGAGAGCGCGTTTCGGTTTATCGGGCATGAGGCTCATTGTAGGCGACCGCATGGCTCGGGTTCAGCAATTCTGAAAGCAGAGCGTCTGCCGGGTGAGCACCAAATTCGGTGCAAGTTACACCAGTAAAAACAGCAGGTTACGCGCAGATTACAAATCCGCTTGAAGCAGCAAAGGCCGTGTGCTAGCGTTTTCTTCGCAACCTTCGGAGGTCCGCTGAATGGCAGCACAGGTACGTGAACAGCTTCTTGCCAGCAACGATGAATTTCGCCGCCTGGCCAGTGAACACTCGCAGTACGCGCAGCAGCTCGATTCACTCATCCAGAAAAAGTATCTTTCGGAAGAAGAGAAGGTCGAGGAAGTGCGCCTGAAGAAGCTGAAGCTCCACCTGAAAGACCAGATGGAAAGTCTGGAACAGCAGTTCCGCACTAACCAGCCGGTCGCGTAATTCATCTCTGAGCCCGCCAAACGCGGCGGGTGAGCGGCGATTGGGAGCCGCCTTCCGATTGCCCTGCCTAGTCCCTATCTAGCCGCCGACAGAAATTCGCGAATCACCTTCAGGGTCTTGTCAGGTGCTTCCACCATCGGCGAATGGCCCGCGCCTTCGATTATCACCACCTTCGCTCCGGGGACGTGCTCCCCAGGCCGCCCCGAGCAGGTGTCGGAAGCCCGGGCCTTCGCTCGCCGGTTGCTCGGATCTCAGCATTCGTGTGTGGATACGGTCGTCCTGCTGCTTTCGGAGCTGGTGACCAATTCTGTCCTGCACAGCCGTTCGGCTCACGCGGACGGTCGGGTCACGATAGCGATTGCCCACTCGCCGACCGCTGTGTTTGCGAAAGTCACCGACGATGGCTCGGACATAATGCCGTCGCTACGCCCGGCCAGCGGCCGCGGTGAACATGGATACGGTCTCCAGCTTGTCGAGGCTTACGCCACCAGGTGGGGCTGCAGCCGGAACGGGGCGGAGTCGACCACGTGCTGGTTCGAAGTTCGCGCCCGAGCCTAATGCGCTCACGGCTGTTCAGCCGGCTTGCGCCTCGTCATACGAGATGGTGGCCGTGAGCAGCGATCGGACCGACGGCGGAGAGCAGTTGCGCATCGCCGAGGAGTTGCGGCGGGGCAATCCCGACTTCATCGTCATGTGGGGGATTTTCAGCAGGAAGTACTGGGCCCGCTACACGCTCACCGAAGGCTGGATCGGTGATCAGGACCCGCGCGAGCTGCAACGCCAGATGGATGAAATCCGGCGTAAGCAGAGCCGGGTTCAGTGACCCGATCACGCGTGCCGCCCCGCCGGCCAGAACAATGGGGCTGGAGAATCGGTGAAGCCCCGGCATCACACCATGGGCCCCAGGCTGCGCCGATATCGGCTTCAGCTCACGTAGTAGCCGAGGGTGCGACGTGAGGTCGCACATGTTGAGTGAATATCGCAGTTAGGAGGGCCTCCTCTGTGGCCGGATCGCCTAGCTCGCGGCGTGCCCATTCCAGATCCCCATCCGACGGCACGTACTCCTCGCCGAGTTCTCCTACGCGCAGCTGGCGCAGCGCCTCGGCGAGCTGGCCGTCGGCGTAGTCGGCGGTGTCCTGAGCGGTCCACCATACGTGGTCCCGCAGCTCGCGGTCTTTCCCGAGCTGCCGGAGTTTCCCGAGCAGTGCCTGCACCCGGACCAGGCTGTCAATGGTGACCTCGTGCCGCCGCCGCTGTGCCGGGGCCGGGGTCAGGACGCCTGCCTGCCGCCACGCCTCGACGGTCGTGCGGGATACCTCCAGCAGGCGGGCCGCCACCGCGACCGACACGCTGGGCAGCTCGTGCCGCCGGTGCTCCAGCAGGACCCGGGCAGCGTCCCTCACTCGCTGGTCGTCCAGCCTGCCTGCGGCCATGTCGTGCAGCAGAACGACGTCGGCGACAACCTGCTCGGCGCGGTCGTATTCACTCGTGACGGACATCCTGCCACCTCCTATCTGCTGGACAAAATTATGCCATATTTGTTCAGCAGCGGCCAGGGCGTAGCTCATGCCTGAACTTAGCGCTCGCGCAGAAACTGAAGGGAGTTGTCCGAATAATCCCCTGGTCGTTTGTGGTATGTCGAATGGATGCTGACTGACGCGGAGATAGCCGCCCGGTATGTCAAGATCCGTCCTTATCTCGATGAGCGCCAGCGGCGGCTGTGGCTGGGCGTGGAGGCTCAGGCGCTCGGCAGCGGCGGCGTGGCCGTGATTGCCCGCGCCACCGGCGCGGACGTGAAGACGGTGCGCCGGGGCACGGCCGAGATCGAGTCCGGCGCGGAGCCCGGCGGGAGGGTGCGCGGTCCCGGCGGCGGGCGGCCTGGCCTGGCGGAGCTGGACGCCGGGCTGGTGCCCGCGCTGGAGGCGCTGGTCGATCCGGCAACGCGGGGCGACCCGATGTCACCGCTGCGCTGGACGACGAAGTCGACCGCCCATCTGGCCGGCGAGCTAACCGGTCAGGGCCATGCGGTGACGGCGCGGACCGTGGCCAGCCTGCTGGCCGGGGCCGGGTACAGCCTGCAGGGCAACGCCAAGACGGTGGAGGGGAAGCAGCACCCCGACCGTGACGCCCAGTTCCGGTACATCAGCGCCCAGGTCACAGCGTTCCAGGACGACGGCAGCCCGGTGATCAGCGTGGACGCCAAGAAGAAGGAGAATGTCGGGAACTTCAAGAACGGCGGGGCGGAATGGGCGCCGGCCGGGCAGCCCGAGCGGGTCAGCGTGCACGACTTCCCCGACGAGGAGCTGGGCAAGGTCACCCCGTACGGGATCTACGACCTGACCGCGAACACCGGCTGGGTCAACGTGGGCACCGATCACGACACCGGCGCGTTCGCCGTCGCCTCGATCCGCTCCTGGTGGAACGGACCCGGCCGGGCCGCCTACCCCGGCGCCCGGCGCCTGCTGATTACCGCTGACTCCGGCGGGTCCAACGGCTCCCGGCTGCGGCTGTGGAAGACCGAGCTGGCCGCGTTCGCCGCCAAGGCCGGCCTAGACATCACCGTGCTGCACCTGCCGCCGGGAACCAGCAAGTGGAACAAAATAGAGCACCGGCTGTTCTCCGCGATCACCATGAACTGGCGGGGCCTGCCGCTGGTCTCCCACGAGGTCATCATCGAGACGATCAGCGCGGTCACCACCAGGACCGGCCTGAAGGTCACCGCCGTCCTGGACACCAGCATCTACCCCAAGGGCATCAGGATCCCGGACAAGGACATGAAGGCATTCGAGGCCCGGCACCTCCAGCGCCACCAGTTCCACGGCAACTGGAACTACACCATCCCAGCAGACCCGCCCGGCGACACGACACGCCCGAATGAAGGGAATTAATTATTGCGCGAGCGCTTAGTGCCCGAGCCCCGCTTGGCGTGACGCCTGCGTGGTCATGCGGCCGGGATGGCCGCGACCTCGACGTCGATGCCGTAGGTGCCGAGGATCCTGGCGGCGTGAGCGAGGGTGGCCTGGGAGAACGGGAACAGCGTGTCGGGGGTGAGCTGCCTGCCGTTCTCCATCAGGATGGCGTAGACGACCTTCTGCGGCTTGAAGTCGGCCGGGAGGGTGCGCCCGCCTGGCAGGGCGGCGACCGTGGCGATGAAGCGTTCCCGGACCGAGGGCGGCCCGGCGACCAGGCTCTGGGCGGAGACGAGGCCCTGGGAGAACAGGTGGCTCAGCGGGGCGGATCCCCTGGCGCGCTTGACGTGGATGAGCTCGTTGCCCGGGCCGAGCAGGTCGCAGATCTCCAGGCTGCTGCGCGCTCCCAGCGGGTCACGCACCGATGCGTTCCTGTCCAGGCACAGGTATCCCTTCCGCCGGACCGCGGCGTATGAGTTGTAGTCGTACTCGGTGCGCCCCTTCGGCAGGTACCACGGGGGGAGGTCGAGACTCGGCGTGGCGGGAAAGAGCCTGCTGATCGCCTCTCGCGAGGCGCGCACGTAGTCCGCGCCGATCTCGAACCAGTCGCCGTCCATCAGGAAGAACCGCCGCGATCCGATGGACACGCTGGCCTCGAGCCACTTGTCGGCTCTCGCGCGGGCCAGGATCTCGTCCCCGTCGTCGTCGGCATTCAGGGTCACGTGCCCGCCGCGCAGCACCGTGACCCGCTCGCCGTCTCGCTGCGGCCGGGTGCGGCGGAGGAAGTCCGTCGAGTTCCAGTGACGGCACCGCGGGGGGCCGCGCCCCTCCGATCCTGATCGTGAAGCTGTGCGCCTGGCCGAAGTGCTCGAGCACCGACGTCGGCACGACCGGGACCAGGTGCTCGGCGGCGTCCGGGCTCCCGGCGAGCAGCCTCTCCAGCTCGGCGTCGAGCTCGTCCTTCGTGCCGGCATCGGAGACCGGATGGACGTACTCGACGAACTCCAGCGCCTGGTCGGGCTCCTCTTCGACGCAGACACGCTCGCACTCCCGGATGTCCGCGACGAGCGCGGAGGGCTCGACGCCGAACCGCATCCGCAGGCCGGCCGAGCCTTCCACGTTGACCGGGCGGTTGTTCCGGGAGGAGAAGGTGACCTTGAGATCCTTGGCGCGGCCGCCGATCCGCCTGATGATCTCCACGTTCTCCGCGATCCCGAGGGTCCAGACGGGCGCCCCGGCGGGGACCAGCGTGGAGTCGGTGCGGCCGCGGGCGTCGGGCCGGCGGCGCACCAGGTCGTTGACCTGGCCGGAGTCCAGGCGGCGGACCAGGAACCGGAGCCCGAAGCGCTGGTCCTTGAGCTCGTCAGGCACCAGGAGATGCCCGTTGCCGTAGCTCATCGCGTACGCGGCCTGGTCGACCCCCAGCAGGAGCACGCCGGCCGAGCGGCAGTCGGTATAGGCCAGGTCGAGGCCTGTCGTCATCGACGCGTCCGCGCACCATCCGGCCAGGTCGTTGTCGGCCTGGACCCCGATCCATATGGCGGGGGCCCCGGCGACGTCGATGAACTCAAGCTGGGCGCCCATCTCGTCAAGCTGGCGGGCGCTGATGTACGCCGTGTACGCGTCAAACATGTCTTCGTGGCCGGGGCGTACTTCCGGCACGAGGCGGTGCAGCGTGGCGCGCCGCGTCCTGGGTCGATTCACGGTCACAACGTAGAGCTGAAGGTTTAGATTTCACCACTTGACTTACTGATAACCAGGGTTATCAGTAAGTCAGTCGCTAGTCGAATCATCAGCGCACTACTGTGCCAGTGGCAAGCCGGTGCGAAACAGCGGGAGGTGCGATGGCAGTCGAGTTGCTGGCCGTGCCTGCGCTGCTCATGTCGATGACCGAGATCGCCGAGCTCGCCAAGGTGCAGCGCCCGGTAGTTACCACGTGGCGGCGCCGTCACCGGGACTTCCCGGCCCTGGTCGGCGGGGACGCGGCGCAGCCGCTGTTCGACCCGAGGCAGGTGGCGGACTGGCTGATCAGCACGGGCCGCGCCGACCGTGACCAGATCGAGCCCGAGCTCAGCCTGTACACGCTCACGGGGCTGGCGGACCAGTACCCGGGCACGGACCTCGTCGCGGCGGTGACCGCGCTGATCTGCCTGCGGTACCTCACCGACGAGAACGAGCCGCTGGCGGACGGCACCGACGAGGACCTCGCCGTACTCCGTGAGCAGGCGTCAGCAATCGACCCGAACGATCTGCTGCTCCTCTCCGAGGTCCACGCCATTCCGCCTACGGCGGGATGGCTGGCCGCGCTCGTCGACGAACTCATCGAGGCGGCCTGGGGCTGCCGTCAGGCGTTCGAGCGGATCATGGCGGCCCGGAACCGGTTTCGGGTGGGCGCGCTGTCCGCCAGCGCGGTGTCCCCGGCCCTGGCCCGGCTGATCGCCGAGCTGTCCGGTGCCCGCGAACTCGCCAGGCGGATCGACTCGCTCATCGTGACCGATCCCGCCGCGGGCGCCGGTGATCTGCTGGCGGCGGTCGCGCACGTGCTCGGGCCCGACTGCACGCCGATGTTCACCGGAGCCGAGGCCGACCCAGTCCTGGCCCGGCTGGTGCGGCGGCGGCTGACCGTACACGACGTCCCTGCTGCCGACATGGACATCCGCGTCGGGGCGGAACTGCCGGACGAGTCGGGGGACCCCGACGTCGTCGTCACGCAGATCCCCTACCGGCCTGGTGAAGACCGCGACGCGGTTGCCGTCCTGGACAGCGTCGGCGATGTGGCGGTGCGTATGACCGCAGGCCGTTTCGCCGTTGTTCTCGGGCCTGCCGCAGCCCTCGCCGATGACCTTCCGCCTTTCTCCGCCGCCGCCCGCGCCCGCGCGGACCTGCTCAAGGGCGACATGGTGGAGGCCATCGTCCGGCTGCCCGGCGGCCTCATGCCGTTCCGGCCCGGATACGAGACCGCGCTGTGGGTGCTGACGCAGGCCCGCCACTCCAGGTGGCGCGGGCGCGTGCTGCTCGCCGACGTATCAGACCGGCCGCTGACCGCGGACGTCGTCCGCGACCTGGCCGAGGACGTCATCACCTGGCGGCGCGACGGGTACGTGCCGTCGGCGCACCGCCGGGCATTCGGTGTCCAGGTGGAGATCAGCAGTCTGGTCGACCCGCCGAGGCCGCTCATGGCGGGTCGGCGTCTTGGTGGCCAGCGGGAGCAGAAGGCGGACGCTAATGAGCGCGTCTCGCTGATCACCCGGTACGGGGCAGACCTGGATCGCTTCGGCGCGACCGCCACCGCCGACCGCGGCCATGTAGGAACCGAAGCACTCGCGGCCGCGGACCGGCAGCCGGCGACGGAGGCGATCGGGGCGCTGGTGCGCCAGGGACGCCTGGTCATGCCGAAGGGCACCCGGCTTGCCCCGGCGGACGTAGGCGGCTCCGGTAAGCATGTCGTCCTCGGCGCCGAGGAGGTACTAGGCTTCCGGCGCCCGGGGGAGCGGCGGGTCGATCTCGAGGTGTTCGCCAACCGCTACCCGAACGCGCGGCTGACCGAGCCCGGCGACGTGCTGGTCACTATGAATCCCCGGCCCGGTGCCATGATCGATCACGAGGGCTATGCGATCGCCGAGTACCCGGTGCGCATCCTTCGGATCCCCGGGACGGAGGCGGAGCAGTTCACCCCGCGGGTGCTCGCGGTGCTGCTGTTCGCCGACGGGTCGGGCAGTCGCCCCGCGGGCGCGGTCCGTACGGCGAATAGCCTGAAGGAGCAGCGGGTGCTCCTGCTGCCGGTCGCCGAGGTGCGGCACCTGGACGCCTTGCTCGCCTCGATCGACGCCCGCCGCGCCCTCGCCCGGCGGGAGATCGACATGCTCGACGAACTGTGTCATGTCGCCACGGGCGGCCTGATTGATGGAACACTGGCTCTAATTAGTAACGATAAGTAACGGACAGGATGCTTGATGCCAGCTCGGAAGAAGAACGACCAGGTGGCCCTGCCGGGCATGCCGATCGATGGCGGACCTGCGCGACACGCTGTGGAAGGCGGCCGACAAGCTGCGCGGCTCCATGGACGCCGCGCAGTACAAGGACTTCGTGCTCGGCCTGGTCTTCCTCAAGTACGTGTCCGACTCGTTCGAGGAACGGCGCGAGCAGATCCGCGCCGACGTCCTGGCGGACGGGGTCCCCGAGTCGCGGCTGGCTCCGTTCCTCGACGACGTGGACGAGTACAAGCGCGAGGGCGTCTTCTGGGTGCCCGAGGGAGCGCGCTGGGACTGGCTGGCCGAGCAGGCCAAGAGCGCGGGCATCGGCGAGCTGATCGACAACGCGATGGACGCGATCATGAAGACGAACGCGTCGCTCACCGGCGTCCTGCCGAAGATCTTCAACCGCGACAACGTCGACCAGCGCCGTCTGGGCGAGCTGGTCGACCTGATCAGCGACGCCCGGTTCACCGGCCACGGCGAGAAGAAGGCCCGCGACGTGCTCGGCGAGGTCTACGAGTACTTCCTGGAGAAGTTCGCCCGCGCCGAGGGCAAGCGCGGCGGCGAGTTCTACACGCCATCCAGCGTCGTGCAGTTGCTGGTTGCAGGTGCTGGAACCGTACGCGGGCCGGGTCTACGACCCGTGCTGCGGCTCGGGCGGCATGTTCGTCCAGGCGGAGAAGTTCGTCCTCGCGCACCGCGGCCGCCGCGACGACATCGCCGTCTACGGCCAGGAGTCCAACGAGCGGACCTGGCGCCTGGCCAAGATGAACCTCGCCATCCACGGCATCTCCGGCGACCTCAGCAGTCGCTGGGAAGACACCTTCTACGCCGACAAGCACCCCGACATCAAGGCCGACTTCATCCTCGCCAACCCGCCGTTCAACATGTCCGACTGGGCCCGCCGCACCGACGATCCGCGCTGGCGCTACGGCGTCCCGCCCGCCGGGAACGCGAACTTCGCCTGGCTCCAGCACATCGTCTACAAGCTCGGTTCTCGCGGCTCGGCAGGCGTGGTCCTGGCCAACGGATCGATGTCATCCAAGCAGTCCGGCGAAGGCGAGATCCGTGCTGCACTGGTCGAAGCGGACCTGGTGTCGTGCATGATCGCGCTGCCGCCGCAGTTGTTCCGGACAACGCGATACCCGCATGCCTCTGGTTCTTCGCGAACGACAAAACGCCGCAAGGCGCGAAGCACCTGAACGACCGCCGCGGCGAGGTCCTGTTCATCGACGCACGCAACATGGGGACGCTGATCGACCGCACCGAGCGAATCCTGACGACGGACGACATCGCCAAGATCGCAGGCACTTACCACGCCTGGCGGGGCACTCCTTCGGCCCGCGAAGCTAGCCTGAAGTACGAGGACATCCCCGGCTTCTGCTACTCCGCCGAGCTCGATGAGATCCGTAAGCACGACCACATGCTCACCCCGGGCCGCTACGTAGGCGCAGCTGAATCCGACGACGATGACGGTGAGCCCATCGCGGAAAAGATAGACCGCCTGACGAAAGAACTCTTCGCTCACTTCGACGAGTCCGCTCGCCTTGAGCAGATAGTTCGCCAGCGGCTGGGGCGACTCGATGCCTGAGTTGGTAAAGCTAGGTGACTATGTGGAAATAGTCACGGGAAACCCATTCAAGAGCTCTGGATATGTGGATGCTAGTAGCGGAATCAGGCTTCTCCGCGGCGATAATATTGCGCAGGGGAGGATCCGGTGGGAAGATGCGAAATACTGGCCTGTCGGAGATGCCCGGACTTACGCAAACTACCAACTAAGAGCGGGCGACGTGATCCTTGCCATGGATCGCCCGTGGATCGAAGCGGGGCTTAAGTGCGCTGAGCTCAGAGACGACGATATTCCGAGTCTTCTCGTTCAGCGAGTTGCCCGCCTGCGTGCAACGTCGGCACTGGATCAGAGATACCTTTCGTACCTAGTTGGCAGCCCAAGATTCACTGCGTACATACTGGGGGTGCAGACTGGGACTGCCGTTCCTCATATAAGTTCGAAACAGATTCAGGAATTTGAAATTCACTCTGCTGGATCTGCGATATCAGCAGGCTATAGGTGAGGTTCTAGGCGCACTAGACGATAAGATCGCTGTCAATGAAGATATTTAGACTGTGTCGCGCGGCCTGCTAAGGCTCAAGTACGCGCAAGCCATTCGTTCTGGCGTAAAGCCAACAACTATCGGTGAAATCGCAGATGTATTACGATGGGCCACATGCTACGCCGAGGAAGACTGAATCTGGTCCGTGGTTCCTTAGCATTAGCAGCCTTAGAAAAGGTCGGCTGGTGCTTGAAGATTCCGCGCACCTAGCCGAGCATGATTTTAAGCTGTGGACTCGTCGCGTGAAACCGGTAGCTGGTGACGTCTCTTTTCCTATGAGACGCGGTTGCGCGAGGCTGCGCCTGATGCATCAGCGACCAGCAATCTTAAGGCCGTCCCGAATAGCAGGATTCCCGATGCCGATTTTCGTGCTTGTATGCGGGAAGAGGCGGGCCTTCAAGCGTCCCTTAGCCCATCAAGGCCAGGAAACTATGGGGCACATTCAGCTCCGACACTACTTCGATGGATCCTTGTCGGATGTTCCCGTCGTGAGATCAATCCCGGAACTCATGACGCTCAAAGGCTCGAATATGTCCTGAGCACCGGGCTCTTGGCGGCTGAACTAGAACGAGAAGCCTAGCAGAATTTCGGGACACGCTGCTTCCGAAGCTTATGTCGGGGGAGATCCGCGTGCGGGACGCGGAGAAGGCTGCTGAGGAGGTGACGTGATGGCAGGCGGGATGTCGGAGGCGGACTGGGAGCTACGTAGCCGTGGAACACCTTGCGGAGCTTGGCTGGTTCCCGGTTAACGGCAAGCAGATCGCCAAGGGCTCCGGCGAGCGGGAGTCGTGGGACGAGTGATCATCCCGGGCCGTCTCCGGGACCCGATCACGCGGATCAATCCGAAGCTTCCGCCCTCGGCCATCGATGAAGTCGTGACGACGTCCTGACCGCCACCTCTCGCGATGCCCTCGCCGAGAACCACCGGATCCACGAGTACCTGACCAGGGGCATCCGCAGCGTCGTCTACATCGATGAGTACGGCGCGGAACAGAACCCGACGGTGTGGCTTATCGATAGGCGGGACTCGGATAACAACGATTCCTGGCCGCGGACCAGGTGACGGTGG
>CAWBUK010000004.1:0-773074 GCA_963791965.1 uncultured Acidobacteriaceae bacterium
GTCGGAACCGTCATGCTGATCAGGCTCACGACAGCTCACAGACACGAGTCCGAAGTCTCGTTCGGGGGCGTCACTTGGACATGTAGTCGGCGTTTCATCCTTGTGCCAGCGATCTGGAGGAGTTCTTCAACTGTGCGGGTTGAGCGTTTCACGTCCAAGTGGCGGCGCCAATAAGGTTGCAGGAGGCCCGGCCTACTTCAAAGGAGTGATCTCCCACATGCCGGTTTCTGGCCAAGTACGATCGGTATACTCGTCAGCCCTCAAGGTAGCGCAGCCGATGTCAAAAGGGCACCGATCACTACGTTCCGAGCTCCCGGCGCTCGGGTGCGAAGGAATTGAGAGCGGCCACTCTTCGGGCATAAAGGCTGATGCCCGGCATTGCGCTCAGCCCGTGGAGAAAGATGCTCAGGACTACAGTCGCCATCACAGCAGCTCGAATTGCAGCCTCGCCGGGGAGATGAAGTTCCTGCTCAAGGTACACCAATCCCAGGACAATCGACGCAAGCCCACGCGGGCCAAACCAGCCCATAAAGATAACGGACGGTCGGCTGAGGTGGGTCCCAATGAGCGCAACTGCGACAGGCAACATCCGCACTACCGTCAGACTTAGGACGGCATAGACCCAACTGGCTGGCGTGAGTTGTGGCCAATTGGCTACTACGACCATGCCGAACAAAAAGAACACCGCTAGATTAAACATCTGTCCCCACTCCTCAGCGAATTCGACGCTGTGCTTCCCGGCCTCTTTGAACGGTATCTGTATGGCGAGGCCGGCGACGAACGACGCAATAAACATGCTGGCGCCCACCATTTCCGCCAGCAACAGGCAAAGCAGGGGCAACGCAACTACGGCGATCTGTTGAAACGATTCGGCCAGCCAGTCTCGACGAGTGGCGATGCGCAGCAACCAGCCGCCGATCAGGCCGACCGCGATCCCTACAACCACTCCCAAACCCAATTGCTCCCCCATGAACTGCAGCAAGCTGGCCGCCCCACCTTCAATCTTGGCCGCCGCAAGTGCCATGAAGAACAACAGGAACGGCACCGACAGTCCGTCATTCAGCCCAGCTTCAATGTTGAGCGCCTGGCGAACGGGCATGGGCACAAGCGGGCTAGTCACGACGACTTGGCCGAGTCCGGCGTCGGTTGGGGCAAGAATGGCGGACAGAATGCCCGCTTCCCAAATTGACAGGCCGGGAAACACCAGTCGGGCAACAAAGGCGCCCAGCAGTACGGTCAGAAGCATTCCTGTGCTTAGCAAGCGACCGGGCAGCGTTCCGATATTCCGCAACACTGAAAGATTGGTTTGACTGGCGTCGGTGAACAGCAGCAGCACCAAACCTAATTCAGCAAGTCGGAGGAACACATTGGGGGTCATGCCAGCCGCGGCAACCCGAATCCAGTGCGAAGACAAGACCATTCCAGCAGCAGTGAAAAGAATGGGAGCGGTGGTCGGTGTTCGCGACGCCCTTTTCGATAAGAGGGCATACCCAAACAGAAGTAAGACGAAAATAGCAGCAACAGCCATATTCTTACTTCCTGATGCAGCAGCAAGTTAAGGAGAATCCCTCCAAGTATCCGCCCAAATCCCCAAGTTAACACTCCAAAAAGCTGACCTTGACACCTTTCGCAACGGGAGTCACTTGCAGCCCACCAAAGAGCTCATCGTAGCGCTGACGTGTGAAGGATCTTAACAATCGTTGCGAGCGTGTAAACTCCTGCTCGGCTAAGGTTGGTTTTCTCTGTGACGGGGACTATCGCCGGCGTTGAGAGGCCGCCACTGATGAATGCGGCTCACGACGACGAAAAAGTAACCTGTTGACAAGCCGCACATAACGACGCCAACCAAGGCCTCTAGCGGTGTGAGCAGCCGCCACGGTTGCGCCAGCACCACATCGCCGTAGCCTAGGCTCGTGTATGTGACACCGGAAAAGTAGAGCGCAGTTTCAGCATTGGGCAGGCAGCCACGCCACAGGTAGAAACAACCCCAGATCGAAATCTCCGCCAGATGGAGCAGGAGCAGCCACCAGATGATGTGGAGCAGCCTGCGGATGACAGGCCAAACGTTGTTTGGCGGCAGGGCATATAAACTCGTCAAGCGCCGCAGCAGTACCGCGATACCCGTGGCATGCAGGGCCACTGTGAGGACCACCAGAACGCACGTGCTGAGGATTATTGAGAGCATTCGCTATTGTCTATGGTGCTGCGCAATCGCGGTAATCCGGGCAAGTCATCCGGATGCCTCTTTAGCCGTCCCACTCTGCCCCAAGTTCTTCGCAAGGAGCTCTTTCAATGCCATGGTCAGTGGGATCGCCATGATCGCGCCTGGCAGGCCGAAGATGAACCCCCAGCCGATTAACGACAGCGTGATTTCGAGGAAAGAGATGCTCAATTCATGTTTCGCGAACATCGGCATGATTACGTTATCGACGATTAGGTTCGTAAGAATTAAGCCGCAACCGACTAGAAGTGCTCTCTTCCAGCCATACATTAGTAGTGTGATGAAAGTCGGCGGGATAAGTGCAATCGAGAAGCCCAGCGTGGGAATAAAGTCGAGGAAGAAATACAGGAATACCCAAAGAACAGCTTCGTCTACACCCATGGCGAGCAGAAAAACCAAGTTAATCAGGGCGTTGATCCCGGCTGCCTTGGCAGTGACGGCAACGTACTTTCTCGAGTAAAAACCGTGCTTCATTAGAACTTCACCGATCGGACCCCGTTTCCCATCAGCACCGTGCAACATCTCTATGCTCAAGAGGCATGCCAACAGCAGAATCAGTATGCCCTTAGCGACAATCGCTCCGGCGGTGGGAAGCACAAAAAGCGTGATTTCGCTAAGTCGCTCGGGGGTGAGCACATTCTTGATGGCTAAGCTCGTGGGCTCGACGCCGTGAGCAATCAAGAAGGTCGTTACCTGTTCGTATAGAGCAGCTAGACGTTGCCCGTAGATTGGAAGCCTCATGGTTAGTCGCGCAACGCCAAATTCCAAGGCCAGCGCGACTGTCAGTCCGGTGATGGATAGCGCGACGGCTGAGATCCCAGTCGCCCGTGCTTTCGAGAGCTTGAATCGGTGCATGAGCCACTTGGGAAATGGGGCCACGGCATAGGCGAGCAATAGACCGAGCAGCAAAGGCCCGAGGAGTTCAGACAGAAACCTAACGCCCCACAGGATAATAACGATGCAAGCTGTCCCCTGCAGTAAGGGTAATAGCGGCTTTTGGAGGTTGTCTTTCATGTCCGAGAACACAAGTCGTGTTGGGAAATCCCAGCGATGCCTCAGATAACAATCACGAAATCCCCATCCCTTCGGTGATCCTGAGCAACAGCCGATCGGCGGGGCTGCCTCCCCGAAGATTGTACCGAAGTCGGATTCTAGTCCATGTGTGGGGACCTAGCTGCGCAGACATGTCGCAGAAGCTGGTTTCGGCCCAAATGGGACAAGCGAATACTGCTCGGGTTTATGTTCGTTTCGGTTTCGACATCGGGTCTTCACCCCAGCCACGTGTAGTCAGGCAACTTCCGTATTGTCCCTGACGAGGCACAATCTATTTGTCTTGTGACCTTAATCACTGCATATTTGCGTCAATGCATTATTCATAGATGAGGCCTTACTGGTTTTTAGAGACTCATTTAGGGAGCCATCGATGAAACAGGCAATTATCCCTGCGACGTCAAAGCCCCGGCAAGCCGTCAATCCTCCGATCCCGGCCGTCCATACACACCACTCGCGAGCCGAACTTGCGGCAATGGGCAAAGCAATGCGCGACAAGTGTCCGCGCGATTTGCATGCTGAATGGAAACCGCCGCACAATCGGCCTGATCCGATCAGCGTAGTGCTGAAGGCCGACGCGGGGCGACTCCCCGATCTCATTCCCCTTCGCCATGGGCGCATGGTGCAGTCTCCCTTCACTTTCTACCGGGGCTCGGCACTTGCCATGGCGGATGATCTGGCGGGCACTCCTTCGACCGGCGTTAGCGTGCAATGCGGCGGAGACTCCCACCTGGTTAACTTCCGGGGTCTCGCCACCCCGGAGAGGCGACTCATCTTCGCCATCAACGACCTAGACGAAACCCTCCCTGCGCCCTGGGAGTGGGACCTCAAGCGTCTGGCTGCGAGCACCGTGATCGCATGTCGCGACAACGGGCTCTGCGAATCCGCCGCCAAGGATGCGGTCCTAGCCTGTGTCCGGTCCTACCGCACGCACATGGCCGAGTTCAGCAAGATGAAAGTGCGGGATTTGTGGTACCTCGAGGTCGAGCTTGACATGCTGATCTCCGCCGTCAAAGATGCCGGGATTCGCCACAAAGCTATAAAGAGAGTTGCCGAAGCGCGTGAGAGCAGCACCTCAGAAGGCCTTTTCCCGAAGCTCATCGACGATGCGGGCGGATCGCCGATCATTAAAGACCAGCCTCCGACGATTTTCCATGGGGAAGATCAGTCCCCGGGAGAGATCCATCGGAAAATCTTGCAGGTTTTCGCCCGCTTCCGTCAGTCCTTAGCACCTGCCACTCGCGTCTTGCTGGATCGCTACGAAATCAAGGACGCCGCGCACAAGGTTGTCGGCGTCGGTAGCGTTGGCACTTCTTGCTGGGTGCTCTTGCTGACGGACGCGGAAGGAGATCCTCTCATTCTTCAGATCAAGGAGGCTCGCGCCTCAGTCCTTGAGAACTACGCGGGGAAGAGCGTCTATCGCAATCACGGAGAACGCGTTGTGAACGGTCACCGGCTTATGCAGCCGGCCAGCGACATCTTCCTCGGCTGGACCGAGGGTGGGATAGGAGGACGCCACTACTACGTCCGCCAGCTGCGGGACGTAAAAATCAAGCTTCCCGTCGAGACGTACGACAAGTCAAGGATGATCATTTTCGTCGAATGTTGCGGCCACTCATTGGCGCTCTCCCACGCGCGTTCCGGGGACGCTGCGGTGATGAGCGGTTACATGGGCAAGAGCGACGTGTTCGACGAGTCGCTGGTCGCGTTCTCCGTCGCTTACGCCGACCAGAATGAGAAGGACCACGCCGCATTCAAACGCGCCATTCGCGCCGGAAAGGTCAAGGCTGAATTCGAGGAAGCAGAGTGAATCTTCGCGGAATCAGTCCATCGTAAATTGGCTCTCCGGAGGGCTAGGTCGGATCGACGTCCGGGAGTCACGTTGGTAGGTACTGCCGCTCATCTTCGGTGCGGAATCGAATCTCTTCAATAAGGGAACTGCCATGACATCAGCACACAATCATCCCGCCCGCCATCGCTTGCCGGTCCTTCAGGGCGTGATTCCGATCACGACCGCTCAGATCCCGGCCGAAATCCTTGCCGGTATCACGCTTGCCGCAATTGCCGTTCCGGAAGTAATGGGCTACACCAAGATCGCTGGCACCCCGCTGATCACGGGTCTCTACACCATGCTCATCCCTACGGCATTATTTGCTTTGTTCGGCTCCTCGCGGCACCTTGTGGTGGGAGCCGATTCAGCAACGGCGGCGATCCTTGCCAGCGCCATGGTGGGAATCGCAGCCATCGGTTCGGAACAGTACATGGCATTAGCCGGCGTGCTAGCGCTGATGGCTGCGGCTTTCTTGATTCTGGCGCGCCTCATGCGCCTGGGATTTCTGGCGGACTTCCTCTCGCGCACCGTGTTGATCGGATTCCTGACCGGGGTCGGTGTTCAGGTCGCACTGGGGGAGATCGCCGGCATGTTGGGATTGAAGGGTGGCGGCCATGGCGCCTTGGGAAAGCTCTGGAACGACCTTCAACAGCTCGGGCAGGTCAGCCGCTACGAACTGACAGTGGCGCTGTGCGTCTTGTTGGTCATCGTCGGCTTCAAGAAGGTTTCGAAGAAGATTCCGGGAGCTCTTATCGCGGCGATCGGCGCCGGGGTCATAACGTGGGCGTTCGGACTCGATAAGCAAGTGCATATAGTGGGGGCTGTTCCGAGTGGTCTGCCCCATCTCGGCCTGCCCAGGGTGGACTGGAACTGGACGGTCATGGCGGCCTTGCTTCCCACGGCTTTCGCGATGTTCGTGGTAATCCTGGCACAGAGCGCGGCGACCTCCCGCGCCTTCGCCACGCGCTATGACGAGAATTTCAGCGAAAACACCGACCTGGTCGGCCTGGCCCTTGCCAATATTGGCGCCGCACTTTCTGGTACTTTCGTCGTCAACGGCAGCCCAACGAAAACGCAAATCGTCGACGAAGCCGGCGGCCGTACCCAACTCTCGCTGCTCGTGATGGTGGCGATGGTGGCACTGATCCTGCTCTTTCTCACCGGAGCGCTGACTTACCTGCCAGAAGCGGCTTTGTCGGCCATCGTGTTTTTGATTGGCGTCGGCTTGATCGATGTCGCTGGGATGCGGAGGGTCTTCGATCAACGGCGATCGGAGTTCTGGTTGGCACTCATCACCGCTTTGACGGTCGTGATCGTCGGTGTCGAACAGGGGATACTGCTGGCCATCGCGTTGTCGCTTATCGGTCACACCCGCTTCGGGTATCGACCAAAAAACGCGGTGCTTCAGCCGAGCGAATCGGGCGGTTGGCAGCCCGTGCCTGTGGCCAAGGCCGTTTCGGCGGTTCCGGGACTGGTGGTCTACCGATTCACCCACAGCATGTACTACGCGAATTGCCAGCAGCTCGCGGAGGAGATCTCATTTCTCGCGAACACCGTGGAGCCGCCTTTGCGCTGGTTCTGCATCGATGCGTCCGCGGTGGACGATGTCGACTATTCCGCGGCGGAGACCATCCGGTCCGTGTACGCGAAGTTAAACGCGAGAGGAATACGGCTGGTCGTTACGGAAATCATGGATGAGCTCAATACCAGAGCACGCTACCGGATGTGGGAGTTGCTTGGTGCGGATGCCCACTACGACCGGTTGGAGGACGTCGTCAAGCAGTACCGGCAGACGTTCAACATTGCTCCTCCACCTACGCATTCAGACTCGAATCTAGGTTGAGTTAGGGCTTCGGTCCGGTTGGCACATTTGATCTCGCACCGTCGACGATCTGTTTAAGCGTCGAGACGGAGAGGGAGGATTGTGGTTCATTCTCATCACACATGGTTAAAGCTTGTACGGAATTACTTAGACCTGGCGAACCGATTGGAAGAAGCAATCGCTGGCTTGATCATGGTGCTTGGGTTCACCCTCATCGCAGGGTTTACGGCGGCCTCGGAAAAGCAGGGAGTGCGCACCTTGTTGCTCGCTGTGCTGGGATGTAATACCGCCTGGGGAATCATCGACGGTGCCTTGTTCGCGTGGGGCAATCTAACCGATCGTCGGCTGCAGCTACGCTTTCTTACTAGCCTACGGAGTGCCCCAAACGAAGGCGAGGTTTTCTCGGTAATTGGAGGTCGACTCAACCCACTGCTTGAACCGGGAGTAGGCGCAGAAGAGCGCGCACGCTTTTGTAAGGCAATTTTACCTGTAATAATGCGCGTCCAATTGCCTGACGCCGGTCTTACTAAGGATGATGTCAATGGGATGATTGCCATCTTTATGATCGATGTCGCGGCGGTAATCCCCGCGGTGATACCGTTTCTATTCTTTACGGAACCGCGCATCGCACTTCGCGTTTCGAATGGAACATTAATCGCATTGCTGTTCGTCACGGGGCTGCTGTGGGGGAGACGCACGGGCTTCAATGGCTATCTTGCGGGGTGCTGCGCAATGCTGCTTGGCTTGGCGCTTATCGGTGCGGCCATCGCGCTGGGCGGATAGGAACAGCGGAATGCATAGTTAGTGCGAGGGAAACGTAACTTCTCCGCAATCGCCATGCCGCAAGTAATCCTGGGCGTCAGCCGCTCGGCAAGTCCACCGTTCCGAAGATTGTCCACAAGTCCACTTCCGGGAAATCACTTGGACGTGTTGTCGGCTATCCTTCAATGTGCACATTGCCCTCGGGACTGTTGAGATCAAAAGAGCGGAATGGCCGTTATACGTCCCGATGACAGAGCATTCGTAAATATTGCCGAGTTGGTTTAATTTCACAAGGGCGGTTTCTGGACCAGCTCCAGCTTTGGCAAACCACCCAGAGCTACTCGGTTTTCCGGTACTGCAGGCCAAGGCCGAGTACGCGAAGCTGCAACAGCGCTCAACCCCATCGTCTTTCTCTCAAGTACTCCTAAGAGGTCGGCACAGAGTCGTTGTAGCGCAAAGCAAACATAAACCGCCGCCGAATCTACTGAGGAGAATCTCCTCGAATCACGGGTTGTTTGGCATCGCTCCATTCGCTGTAGGAGCCGTCATACATTGCGGCTTCGAATCCCAGATAGCGAGCCAACATATAGACATAGGAAGCTTGCAGTCCGACCTCACAATAGGAGACGACCTTCTTGTTGCCGGTTACAGTAGCCGCAGTAAAGAGCTGTCGCAGCTGGTCGGGCGATTTCAATAACGGCTCTTTCTCGCTAACCAGTGCGTTCTCCCAGTAGAGCGATTCAGCACCACGCAGATGCCCACTCCGATATCGCTTTGACGGGCGCGAGTCGACGATCACGATGCCTCCTTCGGGATCATCGACCAGCTTCTTCATGTAGTCCATTTTGGCGACGATCTCCGGATGGAGGTGAATCGTCAGACTGGCCGGCTTACCACTACTGACTTCGGTAGAGGTCGGTCGCTTCTCACGGACCCATTGATCGAGCCCGCCATCGAGTAGCGCCGCCTGATTGCCATGCCCCAGGTAGTCCATGGTGAAGAAGAGACGAGTCGCCATGGGGTCCCAGTCCGGCGCATAATACACTACTCGCGAGTCATCTCCTATGCCGATTGCCTCCAGGTTTTTCTTGAGTTGATCGGGCGGTAGTAGTTCAGTTCCCGGCTTCGTCATGTGGTCGGTGGCGAATTTATCCATGGCCAGGTATCTCGAGCCCGGAATATGCGCCGAGCGATAGTCCCCCTCGTCGTGGCCAATGTAGACGATCACCAGATTCGGATCGGAGAGATGGTCGGCCAACCACTGCGTCGACACCACCAGCTCCGGATGAGCCGCCGCGCCACTGACAGAACCACTCGGCGTGCCGCTCGCGGCGAAGCCACCAAGGCCCACCAGTAAACAAGCCACGAATATCGAGAGAACAACGTTCCTTTTCATTTGTCACCTCCTGCAATGCTGCTAATCACTGAGTTATTCCTGTGCTGTGCTCGTGCGCTCAACGCCGGGCGACCGCACAAGGCTGTTACCGGCGGCGTTCACCCATTCATAGACCGAGCCGTCGTACATGGCCGCGTCGTATCCCAGGTACTTGGCAACAAAGTAGGCTAAGGAGGACTGCATGCCCGTTCGGCAATACGTGATGACAGACATGCCGTGGGTGACGCCGGCACTTAAAAACTGTTGTCGGAGTTCATCGACTGGCAGCAACCGCGGGTCTGCGTCGGAGCGAATCAGCCTTTTCCAATACAAACCCTGCGCGCCAGCTATGTGTCCTGCGTTGGGAACAGCTTCGGACTTCAAAGCGCCGTTGTATTCCGCTGCCGGGCGCGCATCGAGGAGCACGAAATTGGTGGCGCCCTTGCTAACCTGCGAACTCAAGTCATGCATTTGTGCGGTGCTGACAAGGATCTCTGGTCGCGCATGGGGCGTAAAGTGAGCGCGCGCGGGATGTGCTTCCTCTCTCGAGGTTGGTCTCGACTCGGCTATCCATCTTTCCGTGCCTCCGTCGAGAAGGGACACATTGTCTCCGTGTCCCAGGTAGGCGAGCGTGAAGTAGACACGTGCCGCCAGAACACCCAGGGCATCGCCCGTCAGCACTACGCGCGACTCCTCTCCCACTCCCAGGCTCTCGAACGTTGCCTGCAAATCCGCGACTGGCGGCAATTCATTTAAGGAGCCTTTGTGCTGCTCGACCAGATCGTCGAGGCGGACAAACCGTGAACCCGGTATGTGCCCGGACTCAAACTGCGAGCGATCGCGTCCGACATAGAGCACAACCAGGGTGCGATCATTCAGATGCTGTTCCAGCCATGACGTGGAAACCAGCATCTGCGTTTGCACCGCCGGCCAACCACTCTCTTGCGCACGGATGCGCGGGGGACCCGAGCTTAGGACGGCAATTCCTGCTACTGCCAGTGCCGCGCTTTGCGCTATATCTTTCAACATTACGTCTTTCTCCGTCATGGGTGTCACTCAGTTTTTAGCAACACGACTGGATCAAGTCTGGAGATTTGTTTTAGCGGCACAAATCCCGAAGCCATCGCTACTGCAAGCAGCAGCGCTGCGGAAGCTGCGAAGGTAATGCCGTCGCGAGGGGTAATGCCGGAAATGACCGACGACATGAACGTCGACATTGCCCAGGCGGCACTAAATCCCGCTGCCAGTCCAATGGTCGTAACTGCAAGCACCTGTTTCATCATCGAGCGGATAACGTTGCTCGGAGTAGCGCCCAGCGCCAGCCGAACGCCAATCTCGTGCTTTCGCTCTCCCACCGCAACCGCCATCATTCCGCTAATGCCCGAAGCCGTAATGCACAATGCAACCACCGCGAAGACGCCCAAAAACATCGCGGTAGTTCGCCGTGGCTCGAGCCAGTCGCTACGCAGTTGTGTCATCGGCTGCACGTCCGCAACTACGGCAGTAGGATCGATGTCATGCGCGATCCAGGCAATCTGCTGTGAGAGTTCCGGCGACGGCTGCGAGTTGCGGACAACAAGGCTCATGGCGCCTTGGCGCGTCTCCCAGAACGATCCATACGCTTCATCGACCGGCTCCTTGTCGAGAGCGACATGCCTTATATCACTGACCACTCCGACGATTGGAAGCCATTGCCCGGTTGCGACGGAGATCTGCTTTCCTACGGCATCGCCTCGCGGCCAATAGTGCCTGGCCATGTGCTCGTTGACGATCACTGCAGGAGCCGCATCGGTATCTTGACCGTTAAAATCACGGCCCTGCCTAATATTCGCGCCAAGCGTGCGGAAGTAGCCCGGTGTCACGATTCGAATGATCGAGAGATTGGGTTTCCCGTCAGGGGCTGCTTCGGCGTCGCGAACTTCAACGGGCTCGGGGCCGTCTGCGTTGATAGCGTGCAGAGGGATTGTGCTTGCCAGACCCGCAGACTCGACCCCAGGAAGCTTTTGAGTACGTTCCAGAAGCTGGCGGAAGAATTCCCGGTATCTGTCATTCAGGATGTAGATTCGCGCCGTCAGAAGACCGCTCGGCCTGAAGCCTCCATCCACTCGCTCCAACTGCATTACTGTGCGCAGCGCAAGCCCCGCTCCTACGAGCAAGATCACAGAGAGCGCCAATTGCGCAGCGATGAGTACGCCGCGGCCCTTCGAATTGAGACGACCCGGAGGGAGGCTGGCATTACCGGCTTCCATGGTGAACAGTGGCGTGTAGCGCACTCCCAGTGCCGGCAAGAGTCCAATTGCCACTCCGCAACCCACGGACAGCAGAAAACAAAAAGCTCCGACCTGCGGTGTGAACTGGAGTTGCGAGGCTAGGCTCGTGAACCTGGAGGTAAAACTCACCAGCAAGCCCAGGCTCGAATATGCGAGCACCCATCCCACCAAGCCGGCGAGCATTGCGAGCAGCATGCCTTCGGTGATCAGACTGCGAACAATACGGTTGCGACTGGCGCCGAGGATGCTACGAACCGTCAGCTCGCGACTGCGTGCCAACACGCGCGACAGCATGATTCCCGTCACGTTGGCACATGCCAGCAACAGCAGCAGCCCGGTTGCTGCTGCGAGCACAATCAATACCGGCCGGATACCTCGCGACAACTCCTCATGCACCGGCTGCAAGCTGATTTCGTAGCCCTTTGCCAGCGGATATTCTTCGGGATAGGTGCTCTGCAAGCGTTCGGCGATGCCATTCAGATCGGCTTGCGCCTCCGCCATGGTTACGCCGGGTTTGAGCGTCGCAAATACATTCATCATGTGCCAGGAGCGCTCATGGAGAGCATGTTCGCCTGAGCGCGTTGGACACGCCACCGTCGGCATGTAGACATCAACTTCCGCCGGGAACTGCGGTATGGGAGGCAGAATGCCCACCACCACGTGTTCCTTGTCGTTCATGGAATACTTGCGGCCAACTACGTTGGGATCACCAGCAAACGCCTTCTGCCAGAACCGGTAGCTCAGGACAAGTACGGGGCGGGCATTGGGCCGATCGTCTTCGTCCATGAAAGTTCGTCCGTAAAGTGGCGACACTCCCAGCACGCGAAAGAAGTTGGCCGAGACCACGCCGGTATCCACGCGCTCCGGCTCATTGCCTCCCAACAGGCTGAAGGTCATCTCATGAAACTCGACGACGGAATCCAGGGTGTGGTTCTGGGAGCGGTAGTCCTCAATTTCCTTCACTGAGAAAGGCATGTTGTCCACGCCGATCGCGGGCCTGCGTTGTTCTAGGTGAATCAGGTGATTGCCGCCCGTGAACGGCAGAGGCTCAATCAGAACAGCGTGTGCAGCCATGAATGCCGCTGTGCTAGCCCCGATCGCCATGCCGAGAATCGCGATTACCACCGCCGTGAACGACAGGTCCTTCCGCATCAGGCGCAGAGCGTAATCCACATCCTGAAAGAGAATTTCCCGGTGCTCGCGAAAAGCCGCGACTACCAGACCGCGGCTCGTCTCCCAGCAAAAATGCCAGTACGCTGTGCCTCCCGCGACCCGGGCATCAACTTCCTGGTCGTGAAAGACCGCCCGCATCTCGCCGGCGAAGTGCTCGCGGAATTCGGCGGGAAACAGGCGCAGGAGCGCGTTGAAGAATCGCTCCGATAACTGCCAGCCGGTCTGAGGATTCGTTGCCATGTTTCCATCAGGCTTGCTGCGGGCCCAAGACATGCTTCAGCCGCGCGAGAGCCAATACCCGTTCCATTCGTTCGGCTTCCGCTTCAGCTACGGCTTTGCCCAGCTTGGTCAAACGATAGTAGCGGCGGCGCTGATCATCGAGGCTGAAATCCGGACGCTCGGAGGATTCCTCGATCATCTCGTCATCCAGAAGTCGCCTTATGATCCCGTACAGCGTGCCCGTGCTCAGCCTGACCTCGTTGTCAGTCCGGCGCGCAATCTCTTTGCTGATGACGTAACCGTGCTTCTCGCCATCCGCGAGCGCCAACAGGACATGGAACAACGCCGGAGTTAACGGCAGATACGACTCGATAGTCCGTTTTTTTGCCAAGGGAATTACTCCATCACTCTTTCATTTCGCTCGCCCGCCCCATAGGCGCGATGCTCATCACATTCCCGTTGCATTAACATGCTATACGGTGTATTAGTACGTGATACGACTTATATGCTCGTGTACGGACTGAGTCAAGAAAAAAATGGAGGCGCCTGTGATAACGCTGGTTTCGCTCGCATTGGGAGTTCTGATTGGAACGATTTCGGGGATGATTGGACTAGGCGGCGCGATATTCCTGATTCCCATCCTGGTGTACGGATATGGCTTGGATCAAAAGACGGCTCAAGGTACCTCGGTTGCTACCTTGCTTCTGCCCATTGGCGCGCTGGCCTTCTGGAAGTACTACACCGCCGGCCACGTCGAGATCAGGCTGGCGGCCCTGCTTGCGCTCGGCTTCTTCATCGGCGGCTATTTTGGAGGCTCTCTGGCGCAGCTCGCGACCAGCCTGCAACTGCGCCGCGTGTTTGCCGTGTGCCTGGCCGGAATGGCCGTAAAGATGTTCTTGCAGAGGTAGCGACACCGCAATCTTCCCTAATCTTCCCGGCAAGGAAGTTTCACTTGTCCGCGTAGTCGGCAACCGGCTCTTTTCGAGCGGGCGCTGTGGCTAAGGTTCGATACCAATGCAGTCGTTCACGGCTCCGTGAATCCGCTGCTTGCAGCCGAGATACCGTTCAGTTGTCTGCACGGAAACGTGACCGAGAAGGAATTGAATCTGTTCCAGCTCTCCACCCGATCGATGGCACAGCTTCGCGCATGAACGCCTCAGATCATGGGCTTTGACCCACTCGGGCACAGGCACGGTTCGAATGTGGCCGCCTTTGCCAACCAGATCAACTATGGCCCAGTGTTCTTCGCGCTGTTGCAAGTGCGCGAAGTCGAGATCAGCCAGTTCGCGGCGGCGGAGTCCGCAGCCCAACAGTACGGCGAGGATCGCACGATCCCGCGTTCCTTTGAGCGTGTCCGGCGTAGGCGACTGCCAGAAGCGACGTGCTTCATCGGCCGTGAGCCAGTTCCCAAGCCTCACGCCCAGCTTTTTCGCACCTTTCACACGTCGTATCCCAGCGGCCAATTCCGGACTGGCAGTCCAGCGTATGCGGCCTCATACGCAAGCCGCCGTACTGCGGCAAGCCGTCCGTTGATCGTTCCGGCCGCGAGTTGCCGGTTCTCGAGTGAAATCCGGTAGCGGGTCACCACCGTTTTGTTGAACGACAGTCGCGGCTCGGAGCAGTACCACTGAATGAATTCGTCGATGGCGTGTCGATAGCCACGCTTTGACTCGGGTGAACGAAGGCTGTCCAGGACTGCCGACTTGCTGTGGTCGAGGTCGGGAAGACCAAGTTTTGTCTTGGGCCGCTTTGGTTTTGGGGCTTTCCCCTTGCCGTGTCTGCTCATGCCAGCCGCCTCCATCGCGGCTGGCCAAGAGCCTAGTGCCGCTCAGATGTCTTGACTACCTATTTTGAAGGTACCGTCAGAAACCCAGATTCGTTCAGAGCAGAAGTCGCGACTCCGCCAGAGAAAAGTTGACTAAGAGGTCTCACGAATGAGTACGGGCTTCCCCAACAAGCGCAAAAATGGCGCTCGTTGGGGACTTAGGATCGAGTGGTCTATCTCCGCTCAAAGTCAAAGCATCGCGTCGGCTACGGCGTGATCTGGAAGACCACTCCGTTGCCATATGGGCCACCGCTCTCCGCCGTGCCATAGATGTTGCCGTTCGGGTCGAAGGATAGCGTTCCGTAGGGATTCGCGCCGTCGTCGCCGCCAGTGAAGTCGTGCAAGGTGGTGTAGACCCACTGGCCGTTCACAAGGCTCAGACTGAAGACGGAGCCGCGTTGATACAGGCCTTCCGTAGCTGTTGTTCCGTAGAGATTTCCCGCACTGTCCCTGGTTAAGGTGCGATATGTACCCTGAGAGCCGGCTCCTCTGAACTCGAACAGCGTACTCAGGCTCCAGCTCCCCTGGGTTCCGGAAGTCAACTCGAAGACGACTCCATTTCCTGTGCCCCCACCGGCTTGAGTAGCGCCATAGACATTGCCGGATGGATCGAGCACGACTGCGGGGGCGGGAGTGATTCCATCACTACCCTGAAAGCCGTGAAGGACGGTCCCGGCCCAGCTCAAGCCCATAGGCTGTAAGCGATAGACGACGCCATATCCCCCAGTTCCGCCCAGCGAAGTTGTTCCGTAAAGATTGCCGGCGGAGTCGATGGCCGGGCCACCGAGCGGCGCGCTTCCATCAGCGCCACTAAAACTGTGGATTACACTTTCGGCCCGACCTCCATTGCCAAGCGTCAGCTTGAAAACTGCACCCTGAGAGTTGGCGCCGCCATTTCGGGTAGCGCCGTACAGGTTGCCGGCCCGATCGAACGCGACATCGCCGTAATAGGGATTTTCGCCATCGTAATAGCCGAACTGGTACAGCACCGTCTCCTTCCATCCGCCGCCGAACTGGGGTTGCAGACGGTAGACGGTGCCGCAGCCGTGGTCCTGTCTGCACCCGTCTCCGTCGCCACCGATGCGGGTGGTGCCGTAGAGGGCACCATCCGGGCCAATCATTGGTCTGCTGTATGGAGAGCCTCCGTCCTGGCTCCACGGTGTAAAGCCCTGAAACGTATGGAGCAGATAGAAGGCCCAAGCGGACCCCGAAGGCACGAGCCGATAGACGTTTCCAAATCCCTCGTCACCGCCGGCCGAAGTGGTGCCGTACACGTTCCCCGAAGGATCGATGGTCACACCCGCCATCGGAGCGGCGCCATCAGTTTGCCCGGTAAAGCTGTGCAGGACGTTGTACGTCTGCGCGTGTGACGCCGGCGCCAGCGTGAAGGTCACCGTCATAGCGAGCAGAACAAAGAGGCTCAGGAGCCCGAGATTCAAGTTGATGTTCTTCACGATTCACCTCACCCGGGCGGAATTGCGTCAATTGCGAACGCACCCGGAATGCGGCGAGTGTGCGAGAGCCAGGCGTTTGAGTCGATGCACGCGAGGTGACTGTTTTCTGATTTCGGAAAGGCCCGTGCAAACCATTGACGGAAGGGCGGTTGCGGACAGCGAAACAAAGGTTTGGCCGCAAGTCAGACGGGTAGTACTATTGCGCCCAAATTGAAAGCAATGGAGCAGACACAATCACCCCGTGCCAGGTTCGGGCCCTTTGAACTCGATCTCCGTGCTGGAGAATTGCGTGGCAACGGTGAGCCCATCCTTTTGCCAGTTCAAGTCTTCCAGCTTCTCCAACTCCTCATGAAGCACGATGGCGATATCGCCACCCGCGAGGAAATCAAGAAGCGGCTCTGGCCGAACGACACGATTGTCGAGTTCGATCACAGCATCAACGCGGCGATCAAGAAGCTACGGAGGGCATTGGGCGACTCCGCGGATGAGGAGCGCTATGTCGAGACCATCCCGCGGCGCGGATATCGTTTGATGGTTCCAGTGGAATGGGTTGCGGGGGAGGATTCGTCCGACGCCGTGTCATCCCAAGCGGAGGGCATTGAAGTCGAGGGACTTGCCCGGAGCTTGAAGAAGCGCCCTGCGGTTGATGATTCCGAAGCTCTTGCAAAGCCAGCCTAGAAGTCGGTCGGCTAACCGGTAAAGTCGTCTCGCACTACCGTGTGCTGGAAGTCATCGGCGGCGGAGGTATGGGTCTGGTCTATCGCGCCGAAGACCTGAAGCTGGGCCGCGCCGTCGCACTGAAGTTCCTGCCGGAAGAGGTGGGCGACGACCCCAAGGCGCGCGACCGCTTCGAACGCGAAGCGCATGCGGTTTCGGCGCTGAACCATGCCAACATCTGTACGGTTTACGACTTTGACGAGCACGAAGGCCATCCTTTTATCGCGATGGAATTGTTGCAGGGCAAGACTCTGCGCGATTACCTTACCGACGGCTGCTTCCGCCTGAGCGAGCCGGGAGGTCTGGAGATCGCCATCCAGATAGCGTTCGGGCTGGAAGCCGCGCATGAGAAAAACATTATTCATCGCGACATAAAGCCGGCCAACATCTTCATCACCGAGAAGAACGTGGCCAAGATTCTAGACTTCGGGGTTGCAAAAGTGTTGCAGTTAAGCGATCCCGCGCAACTTGATGCCAGCGCTGACGGCACGCCTGAACGCTTGCCCCTTCAAAACCACCAACCGGGGCCGAAGCCCGATTTAGCGGACGCGCCAGACCACCGGGCTGAAGCCAATCTAACCCGCACTGGAGGGAAGCTAGGCACGGCGGGCTACATGTCGCCCGAACAGATTCGCGGCGAGCCGCTCGACCCGCGCACCGACATCTTCTCGTTCGGTCTCGTTCTCTACGAGATGGCCACCGGCGAGCGTGCTTTCACCGGCGAAACCGAAGCAGTCCTCCACGAGGCAATCGCGAACCGCGAGCCCAAGCCGGTGCTGTCGTTGGCGCCAAGAATGTTGCCAGGGCTATCGGCTATTGTCGACAAATGTTTGGAGAAGCGACCGGAACAGCGGTTTCAAGCAGTGGCACAGTTGCGCATCGCTTTAGCGGATTTCAGCGCGCCGAATCCCCTGCTTCGCCCTCATTGCCAGGGGACGCCGAACACAAGAGCAGGCGCAAGGGCTGGATTGCCACGCTGGCAACAATCGCCGTTCTGATCTCAGTCGCCGCTGGAGTCTTCTACCGACGTGCGCATCCAACCATCAAGCTCACCGGCCAAGACACGATTGTGGTGGGGGAGTTCGTCAATCTCACCAGTGACCACTTATTGGACAACTCGTTGAAAGATGCTCTTGAGGTGGCATTGGGACAAACGCCTTTCCTCAACCCACTCTCCGGGGAGAAGATTTCACAAATCCTGACAGCGATGAACAAAGCGCCCGACGAGCACCTAACTCCCTCAGTGGCTCGGGATGTCTGCCTACGCAGCAAAAGTGCCGCGTATGTGACGGGCTCGATTTCCGACGCCGGGAACCAGTATCGCATCGACCTTAGCGTTATCGATTGCAGAACCGATCGGGCATTGTCGAGCGTTTCATCGGAAGCCGGAGAGCAAAATCACATCATAGCGAGGTTGGGTGATGCCGCCTACAGCCTGCGAGAAAAGCTGGGAGAGCCGCCAGCATCGCTACGGAAGTTCAACAAGCCGCTAGTTGAGGCCACGACAGCTTCACTCGAGGCCCTGCAAGCCTTCTGGGCTGGCGGGAAAAATCCGGGGGCCGGACGGGATTCCTGACTACAAGCGCGCCACCGAACTGGATCCAGAGTTTGCCCTGGGCTATCTTAACCTTGGGATCAACTACAACCGCCTTCGGCTGTCGGATCGCAAAGATCAAAGTCTTGCAAAAGCCTACCTGTTGCGCGAGCGACGACTCAGCCGTCGCGATCGGCTCGCGAGTGAAATTCACTACTACGTGGAAGTAACGGGTGAGTACCCCAAGGCGGCGTCGACAGAGGAGGCGGCGATCCAGGAATTTCCCCGATCTTACAGGCCGCGCAATATGCTAAGGGCTAACACTCAGCATTCTTGGACAATATGAAAGAGCGGCTGTTGAGCTGCGTGATGCGCTCCACCTCGAGCCTGAAAGCATACCTTCCAATGCGAATCTTGCCAGGTGCTTAGTCGCGTTGGATCGCCTGGAGGACGCAAGAGTCGTTCTGGATTACGCCAAGGCAAGAAATCTGCAGTCATGGTTGTTTAACGTGGCAAGTTATGTTGTTGGTTTTTTGCGGGATGATCGCGAAGTGATGGACGAAGAGGTCAAATGGGCAAAAAACAAGCCAGAGACTGGGGACTTCATGCTGAAGGAACAATCTGAAACGGCAGCTTATTACGGACGTGTACGCGAAGCCGGGGAGTTGATGGGGAAGGCGGTGGAGGTGGCCGTAAGGGCCGGAGCATTTGAGAGAGTCGCCGACTGGAAGTCGATCGAGGCTTTGCGGTCGGCCAGGGTTGGCGATACGGCCCGGGCGCGAAAGCTGGCAGACGAAGCCATGTCACCCAACTCAAGCCAGCAGGCGAGGCTCATGACAGCGATGGCTTTTGCCAAGGCTGGAGACACAATTAGTGCGCTGCGGCTGGTGCAACAACTTCGGGAGAAATACCCGCTGAACACGTTGCTGCGTGACCGCGATTTGCCGTCGATTGAGGCTGAGGTTCACATGCAACAAGGCCGGCCAGATCTTGCTGTCGCGGCCCTGGAGCGTGCGGTCCCGTATGAACTGGGCTTCTCGTCGCCGTTTGCGCTCGATTCGGTCTACGTTCGGGGTGAGGCGTACTTGCAGGCGGGAAGGGGACAAGAGGCGGCGTCTCAGTTTCGCAAGATGCTGGATCATCCGGGGCTACTTGCGAATTCAGTGAGTGGCCCGCTGGCGCATCTGCAATTTGCCCGCGCCCAGGTCGTGATGGGCGACAAGGACGCCGCGCGCAACTCGTATCAGGTATTCCTCACTCTTTGGAAAGATGCCGATCCCGACATTCCTATCTACAGGCAAGCCAAGGCGGAGTACGCGAGGTTGAAGTAATCCCACGACTGAGACCAACTCGGACTACAGACATCGTGAGTGCCAACTCCCGAGAAGCCTTCTCAGTGAAAACTGATCGCAGCCATCTCCTGGTAGCTTCAACTCGAAACCTTTCGTCTAACGAGTTGCCATGTCCGCCTAAATGCGCCGCAGACTTCTTCACCCGAGACCCCGGGATTGGCCGGACGTCTGCTTGTGGGAAGTCTGCTGGCCGACTTGGGCGGCTCCCTACACGCCGGTCACGCAGGCCACTTGAACGGATAGTCGGCTATGGTGAGAAGTGACCGGTGCCCTGAAGCTCCCTCCAAACCGTCTTCGACATGTGCCGCGGCAGGATTCCCGAATACAGTGATGGACCAGAACCAGACTGCTGGGGAGTTAGCGCTTCACGGTGTCCCTGAGGTGAGGTGACCACCGCGGTTCGACTCCTTCAAAGTTGCATACTCGGCCTTAGCTTGCTTATAGATGGGAATGTCGGGTGGGCATTTTCCAGAGCGTTAGGAAGTCATGATAGGCCACGTTGGCCTTGCCGGTATCTTTTGCAGAGCGTAGGCTCGGGCAAGGCCGAGATGAGCCAGTTGGGCAGATTTGCATGAGGACACGGTGATCTGCAATCTTCTGGAACTCCGCGGCTGCAGCGGCGCATCGACGTCACTGCACAGGCCCCAGCCACAGGTCGAACGAGTTCAGTGTTTCCTTAATGTCTAGTCACGAGAATAGGTATATGAGTATAAGTGGCCAAAGACCGGAAGGAGTCCTTGAAAGGATTCTCCGCGTCGGCGTACGACTACAGCCAGTCTGTGTAGCTATTGTGTTTAGCGCCGAGAATGGCAGGCACTTAAAAGGATGCCAAAAGAAGATTTTCCGAAGACAAAGCCTGAAGGGGTTTTTGAAGGGACTCTCTGCATCGGGGCACGACTGTATGCAACTGTGTACAGCACCATAAACGATAGGCAAGTTATTTGCATTGAATGGATTGTGCTATGCAACGCGGCGAGAGCCGGATTTGGAAAAAGTGTTGTATTTAGATCCTAAGTCTGGTGCGTCTGCTAATTCCGCCACTCTCGCAAATTCATCTTCATTGTAACCCGGGATTTTCCCCGGATTGTGATGGTGTGCTCGCGTGTGAATAATAGAGTGAGTTCGCTGCATCCAATTGCACCGGAGGAATTTATGAAAGTCGTACGCGCCCTGTTAACGGTTGTTGTCACGATTGTGATTGCGAGTGCAACGCTGCTGGCTCAACAGAAGCCAGTGCTCAGCCCGCCGGGAGAGGCGTCGGTGAAGTTCGACGATGGCAAGACCGTCACCATCAAGTACAGCCGGCCGTCGATGCGAGGCCGCAAGATTTTTGGCGAACTGGTGCCCTATGGCAAGGTGTGGCGAACTGGCGCTAATTCCGCGACCAGTCTTACCACGGATACGGCACTCGATATCGGCGGCACTACCGTTCCCGCCGGCGACTACACGCTGTACACACTGCCCGGTGAGAAGTCGTGGGAACTGATCGTCAACAAGCAGACCGGCCAGTGGGGCACGAAGTACGACCAGGCGCAGGACCTGGCGCGCATCCCGATGAAGGTCAGCCAGCTTCCGTCAGGGCTGGAGACGTTCACCATTTCGCTCGACAAGACCGGCCCGAAGGCGGCGACCTTGAAATTGGACTGGGAACTGACCAGCGCCAGCGTGAACATCACAGAGAAGTAGACTTACATTCGAATGATTTCCCTCAGTCGCTTTGGTTGCGACTGGGGGATTGTTTCAGCGCGCAAGATTAGTCACGCTACGGTACTTGCGCAACAGTTCGTAGAGCACAACTCCTCCCGCGGTCGCGACGTTCAGCGACTTCTTTTGACCGACCATAGGGATGCGCACGTGGGTCGCGGCCATCTCCAGCAGTTCCGGCCGCAGTCCCTCCACCTCGTTACCGAAGGCGACGCAAACCGGAAACGTGGGTTGCCACTCAAACAAGTCAATCGATTGCGGGCTGGTCTCGATAGCGGTGATTTCAAATCCGCTGTGGCGCAGTTTCTCTGCCATGTGAATGGCGTCCCAGTCATGTTCCCAAGGAACGGTGGTTTCCGCTCCCAAGGCGGTTTTGGAAATCGCATTTTTCGGCGGATGCGCGGTGATGCCGCAGAGGCACAGCTTCTCGAGTCCTACTCCGTCCGCTGCACGAAAGAACGCGCCAACGTTGTACATGCTGCGCACGTTGTCGAGCAGGACGGCCGCAGGAAGGCGCAGCCCTGCATGGTTCTGCGTGGAAGTGATGGTGCCAGCGAGGTTGTTCATGGGCCGTTCTCACGATAGCGCACTTGCTCTGCCGGCGGTGTATCGGCAGGCAGGTGTGCGAAATCAGGAGTTAGTAAAGTCGCGAGCGGGACTGCCCAAGATTTAACGTGCCAACGTTTAGTCGGTGAAGACGGGTTGTTTGGCGTCTCTGAGGCTGCGCCGGCGATTACGCCGCAGGTGGGCCATCAGCCAGAGCTGTAGGCGATCCATATAGAGGTACACCACGGGCGTGGTGTACAGGGTGAGCATCTGGCTTACGATCAGGCCGCCAACGATAGCAACGCCCAGGGGCCGGCGGAGTTCGGAACCCATGCCTCGCCCGAAGGCGAGCGGCACGGCTCCGAGCAATGCGGCCATGGTCGTCATCATGATGGGGCGGAAGCGGAGCAGCGCTGCCTCGTGAATCGACTCCTCGGAACTTTTGCCGTTCCGCTCTTGTTCCAAGGCGAAGTCGATCATCATGATGGCGTTCTTTTTCACGATGCCGATCAGCAGGATGATGCCGATTAGCGACATTACATCCAGGTCCATTCCGAAAAGCAGTAGTGCCAATAACGCGCCGGTACCCGCCGAGGGCAGAGTGGAGAGGATAGTGATGGGGTGAATGTAGCTTTCGTAGAGGATGCCGAGAACGATGTAGACCGCCAGCAGGGCAGCCAGTATCAGTAGAGGCTCGCTGGACAACGAGTCCTTAAATGCCGCAGCCGTGCCGGCAAAGCTGCCATGAATTGACGCCGGCAGACGCATATTCCTCTGGGTTTCTTCGAGCACACGGGTTGCTTCGCCCAGTGACACACCGGGGGCAAGATTGAACGAGATCGTGACCGCTGGAAACTGTCCCTGATGGTTGACCGCCAGCGGCGTGCTGAAGGAGTCGAGGTGAGCGAAGGCGGAGAGCGGAACCTGGTTGCCATTAGCCATCACGTAGACGCTCTTCAGGGAGTCGGGATTGGTCTTGAAGCGGGGATCGACTTCCAGCACAACGTGATATTGGTTCAGCTTCTGGTAGATGACGGAGATCTGGCGCTGGCCGAAGGCGTCATAGAGAGCATTGTCGATTTGCGACGGAGTGATGCCGAGGCGGGCGGCGGTGGGACGGTCGATAGTGACGTTTGCCTCCAGGCCGTGTATCTCCTGATCGCTGTTCACATCGCTCAGTTGCGGCACAGTGCGAAGTGTATCCAGCAGGCGAGGCGCCCAGGAATACAGTTCCTGCAGGTTCTGTCCGGTCAGCGTGTACTGATATTGGGCGTTGGAGTGCCGAGCGCCGATGCGGAGGTCCTGCGCAGCCGTCATGTACAAGGTGACTCCCGCAACGTGGGAGAGCTTGTCGCGCAGAACATCGATGACCTCATCGGCGGTCAGGTGACGCTGGCTCAGCGGCTTGAGCCCGATGTACATGCGGCCTGTATTCTGCGATCCGCCACCGGTGTAGGCTGCCACCATTTCGACGTTGGGATCGTTTTGCACGATGCGCGCCAGTTCCTGGGTTTTTTCTTTCATCGCAGCGAAGGATACGTCCTGGTCTCCGACGATGGTGCCGGAAAGACGTCCGATGTCCTGCTGCGGAAAGAACCCCTTAGGGATGTAGATAAACAGGGCTACGTTCACCGCCAACGTGACGAAGGTGACCGCAAGAATGAACCGCTGATGGCGCAGCACCCAGGCGAGTGACACCCGGTAACCGTGCGCCATCCCGTTAAAAGCGCTTTCGCTCACGCGATACCAGACCCCGTGCCGCTGACGAGCATGCGGTTTCAGGAAGCGGGCACAGAGCATGGGGGTAGTGGTGAGGGAAGCGACCAGGGAAACCGCGATGGCGGCGCTGATGGTTACGGCGAACTCGCGAAATAGCCGTCCCACGATGCCGCTCATCAGCCAGATTGGGATGAACACCGCCATGAGCGACACGCTCATGGAAACAACAGTGAAGCCGATCTCGCGCGAACCCAGGACCGCCGCCTCATAGGGAGCGATGCCCGACTCCACATGGCGCATGACGTTTTCAATCACCACGATGGCATCGTCGACCACGAAGCCGGTCGAGATGGTCAGCGCCATGAGCGATAGATTGTCGAGCGAGTAGCCGCCAATGTAGAGAACTACGAAGGTCCCGGCGATAGAGAGCGGAACGGCGATACCGGGTATCAGAGTGGCTCGCACTTCACGCAGGAACGCAAACACCACCAGCACTACGAGCAACACCGAGATGCAGAGGGTGATCTCAACATCGATGACCGACGCGCGTACGGTCACGGTGCGGTCGTGTTCGATATCGAGATTGATGGCCGCCGGAAGAGACGCCTTTAGATACGGTAGAGCGGCTTTGGCCCGATCGACGGTGTCGATGATATTGGCCCCCGGCTGGCGGAAGATAAACACCAGCACGCTGGGCTTGCCGTTGAAGCTTCCGTAGTTGTACAGGTCGGAGTAGGAGTCGCTGACGCTGGCGATGTCTCTGAGCCGCACCGGGCTGCCATTGTGATAGGTGATGATCAGGGGGCGATAGTCCTTCGCCTTCTTGAGCTGATCGTTATCGGTGATCATCCAGCGGCGGTCGTGGTTCTGTAACTCGCCTTTGGGGACGTTGGTGTTCTCGACGGCGACAACATTGCGTATTGCCTCGAGTCCAAGGCCGAGTTTGTTGAGAATCGTGGGATTGGCTTCGATCCGCACCGCCGGTTGCGACGAGCCTCCAATGAATACCTGCCCGATTCCGGGAATCTGCGATAGCTTTTGCGAAATAACAGAATCGGCGGAGTCGTAGATCTGGTCCTGGGTGAGCGCGTCGGAAGTTAGCGCCAGGATCAGAATCGGCGAATCGGCCGGGTTCACCTTGCGGTACCAGGGATTGGATGGCATGTTGGAGGGCAGATAGGCGCGAGCAGCGTTGATTGCTGCTTCGACATCACGAGCCGCTCCGTCGATGTTGCGATTCAGGTCGAATTGCAGAACGATGTTGGTGCTTCCGAGCTGGCTCACCGAAGTCATCTCGTTAACGCCAGCGATGCGTCCGAACTGGCGCTCCAGGGGCGTGGCTACGGCGGAAGCCATAGTTTCTGGACTGGCGCCGGGCAGGGAGGCGCTCACCGAGATGACTGGGAAATCGACTTCGGGAAGCGGCGAGACTGGCAAATTGAAGAACGCCAGCACCCCTGCCAGCAGCAGGGCAATCGTCAGGAGGCTGGTTGCGACCGGACGCTCGATGGCTCGGGTCGAAATGCTCACCGCAAAATTCCGGTATAGGTGAGGTCAGATGCTATGGAATTGCGGAACTCTGAAGCAGCGAGAAGCGCGCAGAGTACTGCGTTGTGGTCGACAGAAACAAGCTCTACCCGCACATTTTCATCGTACAACGATATGTGGACCGATGAATGTCGGGTTCGTGCTGACAGCATCCCGCTATGTCGAATCAGCGTTTCCGGAAGAACAGAAACGCACTGCCGGCGAGCGCGACGAGCGCAGTGCCAACCAGAGCACGGGTCATCGAGCGGCGCCGGCCTGCCTCTCGTTTAGTTGACGATTTCCGTTTCTGGATACATTTGGCGGGCGCCATCGCCGTCGCGCAGAGCTAAATGCATCACTTCCGCCAGATGAAGCGCATGACGCGGAGTGTCTTGCTGTATCTGCTCGCGACAACTGAAGCCGTCGGCCATCACCAGCGTTGAAACCGGAGTTTTGCGAACGGCGGGGAAGAGCGCACGTTCACCGCATTGGAGCGAGATGTCGTACTTGTCTTCCTCGAATCCGAATGAGCCGGCCATGCCGCAGCAGCCTGTATTCAGCATTTCGGCGTCGAGCCCCATCTTCTTCATCACGGCCTCATCGTCATATAGGCGCATGATCGCCTTGTGATGACAGTGCGCCTGCACGATGGCCTTGCGCTGGAGTTTCGGCGGGTCGTAATTCTTCACCTTTTTTTCCAGGAACTCGGCCAGGGTGAAGGTGTTCTCCATTAGCCGGTGGGCCCGAGGCGAATCCGGCAGAAGGCCGTTCAGTTCATCGCGAAAGACGGCGCAGCAACTTGGCTCCAGCACAACCATCGGGATGCCGGCATCGATTTGGTCGGCGAGTGCCTCGAGAACTTGGTTGAGATACGCCTTGGCACGATCAAGGAAGCCGTAGTCATAGAGCGGGCGTCCGCAGCATAAGTGCTGCATGGGAACCTTGACCTGATATCCGAAGTGCTCCAGCACCTCGACAGCGGCCTGGGCTGTGTCGGGGAAGAAATGGTTGTTAAAAGTATCGCCCCAGAGAATCACGGCCGGCCCGCCTTGGTTCCGCGGTGCGCGCTTCTTGAACCAGGATTTAAAAGTTTCAGGCGCGAACGCCGGAATGTCGCGTCCCGCGGGCATTCCAGCCGCTTTCTTGGCGAGTGTACGCAGCACCGGCAATTGGGTAAACAGATTGACGAATCCAGGTGCGATGGACGCCAGCCGGGCCCACTGATCGATTAAGCCAAAGGCGTAGGCGTGCCGTGGACGGACTCGTCCTTCCCAGTAATGAGAGAGGAACTCCGCCTTGTAGGTCGCCATGTCGACATTGACCGGGCAATCGCCTTTACAACCCTTGCAGGCAAGGCAGAGATCGAGCGCCTCTTTGACGCTTTCATCGCGCCAGCCATTGGCGATGACGTCGCCATTCAGCATCTCCCACAATGTATGAGTGCGTCCACGGGTGGTGTGGCGCTCTTCGTGCGTCACCATGAAGCTGGGACACATGGTGTTGTCTTCGGCATTCTTCCCGTCTTTGCGGCGGCACTTGCCGACCCCGACACAACGCAGAATCGCATGCGAGAAGCTGCCGCCATCCTCCGGATATTTGAAATGAGTTTCGGGTTCCCAAGGCTGGTAGTTGGTGCCTAATCGCAGGTTCTGATCGATGCGGTAAGGATCCACAATCTTGCCTGGATTCATCTTCCAATCGGGGTCCCAGATCGACTTGAACTCGCGAAAAGCCTGTATCAACTCCTCGCCAAACATTTTGTAGAGGAACTCGCCGCGGGCCTGTCCATCGCCGTGCTCGCCGCTCAAGCTGCCGCCGTATTTGACGCAGAGGTCGGTCGCTTCTTCCATGAATGATCGCCATTTGCGGATGCCGTCTTCACTGGTGAGATCGAAGTCCACTCGGCAGTGGACACATGCCTGTCCGAAGTGTCCGTAAAGCGCAGGATTGTAGTCGTACTTGTTGTAGAGCGAGCGCAAGTCGCGTAGATAGGCACCTAACTTGGCCGGTGGAACTGCCGAGTCTTCCCAGCCCGGCCAGGTGTTTGGCTCGCCGGGAACGAACGCGGTGGCGCCCAGTCCTGACTCCCGCACGGCCCACAGATGCTCCATGTCTGTCTTGTCGGTGTAGAGCTGCATAGTGGGAGTGCCGGGCTTGCTCTTCAGCAGTTCCATCGCCCGATGCGCCAGGTCGAGTGCCTCCTCGTGGCTATCGGCGCCGAATTCCGCAAGCAGCCAGCCCTTGCCTTCCGGCAACAGTCGGATGTACTTGCGATGGGGCCCGCCTTTCTTTTCCATGTTGTCGCGCAGCCGATCGTCAATTCCTTCCAGCGCCGTGGGGTTGAACTGATCCAGGTCGAGAACGTGATCGGCGGCCTCGTAGACATCGGGATAGCCCAGCATCAGGATCACGCGCTCGGCTTTGGCATCGATCAGCCGGCACTTCGCTTCGAGTACCGTGACCAGTGTGCCTTCGCTGCCGACGAGAGCGCGCGCAATGTTGAAGCGTCCGTCTTCGCCAGGAATAAGTTGATCGAGGTTGTAGCCGGAAACGCGGCGTGGAATGGGGGGGTAGTTCTTGCGAATTAGATCCGCGTAATGGTCTCGCAGGGAGCGCAGGTTGCGATAAATGTCACCCACGCGTCCGCCCTGTTGGATCTTCTGCTCCCATTCGGACTCATGCATCCAACCGACTGTCATGCGCGTGCCGTCGTAGAGGAGGATTTCCAACTCTTCGATGTTGCTGTCGGTTTTGCCCGACATTTGCGCGTGAGCTCCGCAGGAATTGTTGCCGATCATTCCGCCAAAACAGCAGTGGTTGTGGGTCGCCGGGTCCGGTCCCCAGACGAGCTTTTTGTTGCTCTGGCGCATGGCCTGGTTGCGCAGGTCGTCGCATACGGTTCCGGGAAGGACACGGGCCCAACGCTCGTCCACATTGAGCTCAAGTACATGGTGCATGTACTTGGACCAATCAATAACGACGGCAACATTGCAGCATTGGCCGGCGAGGCTGGTGCCGCCTCCGCGGGAGAGCACTGGTACTCCGTAGCTGCGCGCAACGGCGATCGTCTGCACGACGTCTTCCTTCGACCTCGGAATCACAACTCCAATAGGTACCTGGCGGTAATTGGAGGCGTCAACGGCGTACATTGCCTTGCTGCCGGCATCGAAGCGGACCTCGCCTTTGATGTGCCTGCGCAACTCGGCTTCGAGGCCAGCAGCATCGACTTCGGAAACCGTCGTCCAGTAGGGATGTCGGGTTTCGACTTTTTGTTTGGTAAGTTGTTCCGGCGCGATCAGCGGAGACGGATTGGCAGGCATTTCTCTTCCTCGAATCAGGCGGCGAATTTCTGTGCGTCGGCGCGCTTCAGCTCCAGTCCGATCCCTGGCCGTGACAGGTCGGGGCGGAGTTCCCCCTCAACAATTTCCGGGAAGCCGTCGAAAAACATGCGTTCGATGCGAACGTGATCATGAAAATATTCAAGATTTCGAAAAACAGGTATTGAGCAACCCGCGTGAGTGTGGAGCGCCGGGGCAGTGTGTCCGGAGAGCGGCAGGTTGTGCGCTTGGCATAACGCACCCACCTGCAGAAGAGCGGTTACACCGCCGCAGCGCGTAATGTCTGCCTGTTGTACGTCCACGGCTCCCGCAGACAGCATACGGCGAAAGTAGAAGATGTCGTAGCCGTACTCGCCAGCCGCTATGTCCATGCCGGCGGGCGCGCGATCGCGAATCAGTCGCAAACCTTCCAGATCGTCTGACGATACCGGCTCCTCGAACCACGCGACGTTATATTTGGCGAAGACTTCCGCCTGCGCAAGAGCCTGCTTACGGCTGTAAGCGCCATTCGCATCGACGAACAGCTCGGCGGAAGGACCGATGGCGTCACGCGCAATGCGGACGCGCTGCACATCTCGATCCGCGTCGCGACCAATCTTCATCTTCACCCGCGGAATGCCTTCTCTCACCCAACCTGCGAGTTGGTCTGCAAGCTGCCGATCTGAGTACGAGGTAAAACCTCCACTGCCGTAGATCGGCGCACCCTGGTGAACCTGTCCCAGCAGCGTGACCAGCGGCAAATCCAGCAGCTTCGCTTTTAAGTCCCAAAGGGCACAATCGACGGCCGAAATTGCCATGGAACAGATTCCGGGCCGGCCAAGATTGCGAATCATTCGCCACATTGAGCGATATGCCGCCGGAGGAGACATGACATCGATTCCCGCCATAAGTTTCGCCAGCTTTTCGTGAATCAGAGTGGCTGTGGCTGAATCCGCGTATGTGTATCCCAAACCGGTCTTGTTCCCGGCTGTCGCATGCACCAGTACCAGCGTCGTGCTGTCCCATTGCAACGTTCCATCCGACTCAGGAAAGTCGGTCGGCACATTGTAGGTTGCGACGGCTAGACGTTCGAGTGGAATTTTGTGAGGACTGCTCCTTACAAAATCCTCATTCGCTGGATGTGGAGTATTGGCCAGAGCTTTTGGGGTCACACTCCTTAAGTGATGACCAGCGCAGAGGCGAGGTTATCTCAGCGCCGCCTTCATTCGGCAACTTCGCATTATTGCGAGGCTCACGAATCCGCAGTAAACAGTTTGGCCTGGTTCAGAATTCAGAGACCCCGCTTCTGAGCAAACGGGACCGCAACAGCCGGCATCCATCCGGATAGAAGGACTCATACAAAAAATCACTTCCTTCGAGAGGAATTACCATCGTGAACGCTTCGGACGTACTTGTGGAATCGCTGATCGAGTGGGGTGTCGAGATGGTCTTCGGGCTGCCCGGAGATGGTATCAACGGCGTCATGGAGGCGCTGCGCACGCGGCAGGACAAAATCCGCTTCATTCATGTACGTCACGAAGAGACGGCAGCGTTCATGGCTTGCGGTTACGCGAAATACACGGGCAAACTTGGCGTCTGCCTCGCCACGTCAGGCCCGGGCGGCATTCACCTGTTGAATGGCCTATACGACGCGAAGATGGATGGCGCGGCCGTGCTCGCGATTACAGGATTGCAGTTTCACGACCTCATCGGAACCCACACCCAACAAGACGTCGCCTTGGACAAGCTTTTCATGGACGTGTGCGTTTATAACGAACGCATCATGGGACCAACGCACGTCGAGAACGTGATCGATCTCGCGTGTCGCACCGCGATCTCCTATGCCGGGGTGGCGCACATCTCGATTCCGGTCGATTTTCAGGACGAGGAACTCAAGAAGGGCAAGCGCTCGAAACGAAATGTTCCGGACCACACCAGCACAGTGCGCACGCGCAGCTACAAGATTCCTGATGAGTCCTACCTGCAGCAGGCAGCTGACATTCTCAATGCCGGGAAGAAAGTTGCGATTCTGGCCGGACGCGGCGCGTTGGGATGCGGTGATCAGCTCGAGCAAATGGCGGAAATACTTGCCGCACCGATTGTTAAACCGTTACTGGGCAAAGCTAGCGTTCCCGATGATAGCCCATATACGACCGGAGGCATTGGATTACTCGGCACTGCGCCGTCTCAGGATGTGATGGAGAAGTGCGACACGCTGTTATTGGTCGGCACTTCGTTTCCCTATCTCGAATATCTTCCCGAACCGGGCCAGGCCAAAGGCGTCCAGATCGATATCGACCCCATGCGGATTGGCCTGCGATATCCGGTCGATGTTGGATTAGTGGGTGACAGCCACACCGTGCTAGAGAACCTCATCCCGCTGCTAAAGAAGAAGGAAGATCGCAGCTTTCTTGAGATGGCGCAAGCGGGCATGAAGGACTGGTGGCAAGTCATCGAGACACGTGCCGGTCGCATGGACAAGCCGATGAAGCCGCAGGTGGTCGCGTGGGAGCTCGGCAAGCGGTTGCGCAACGACGCAATTGTAAGCTGCGACAGCGGCACGATTGCCACCTGGTTCGCGCGCGAGATCCCGGTCAAGCGCGGCCAGATGCATAGCCTCTCGGGCAATCTTGCGACCATGGCGCCGGGCTTGCCCTACACGCTAGCGGCGCAGCTTGCCTATCCGGAGCGGCAGTGCATCGGGTTCGTCGGAGACGGCGGATTTTCCATGTTGATGGCCGATTTTGCCACCGCGGTGAAATACAAGCTGCCGATCAAGATCGTCATCATCAAGAACAACACGTTGGGGCAGATTAAGTGGGAGCAGATGGTCTTCCTCGGGCAATCCCGAGTTCGGTGTCGACTTAAGCCCTATCGACTTTGTCGCCTTCGCGCATGCTTGCGGTGGAGTGGGCTACAGCGTCGATGATCCGAAGAACTGCGCGACCACGGTTGAGCAGTTCCTGAACGCGCCGGGGCCGGCGATTCTTGAGGCAGTGGTTGACCCGTTCGAGCCGCCGTTGCCGGGACGAGTCAAAGCGGAGCAGGCGCTCCATTTCGCGGAGTCGCTGGCGCGCGGTGAGCCTAACCGTAGCAAGATCGCGCTTACCGTGGCGTCCGATAAGGTTCGCGAGTTGGTGTAGGAGAGCAGAGATCAATGGTTAATAAAAAGTCGAAACCTGAAATAGTGGTGATAACCGGCGCATCCGCCGGAGTGGGACGTGCCACAGTGAGGGAGTTCGCCAAGCGCGGCGCGTGGATTGGCCTGATCGCGCGCGGCAAAGACGGACTAGAGGGAGCTCGTCGCGAGGTTGAGTCTATGGGTGGTAGAGCGCTCGTTCTGCCTACCGACGTGGCTGACGCTGAGCAGGTGGAGAACGCGGCGCAGCAGGTAGAAGAGAAGCTGGGCCCCATCGACATCTGGATAAACGATGCGATGGCTTCAGTGTTCTCGCCGATCAAGGAGATGACCGCCTCGGACTTCGAGCGCGTCACCAAGGTCACGTACCTGGGATACGTGTATGGCACGCTCTCGGCGTTAAAACGCATGTTGCCGCGCGACCGGGGAACGATTGTCCATGTCGGTTCGGCACTGGCGTATCGCAGCATTCCGTTACAGGCTGCCTATTGCGCGTCCAAGCACGCCATTCTGGGTTTTTTCGCATCGCTTCGTACCGAACTGTTGCACGATCACAGCAACGTGCAGACGACGATGGTACAGATGCCCGCGCTCAATACACCACAGTTTGGCTGGGTAAAGAGCCGGCTGCCGCACAAGGCGCAGCCGGTGCCGCCCATCTATCAGCCCGAAGTCGCAGCCCGTGCCATTTACTATGCTGCGCACCATCCGGGACGCCGTGAGTATTACGCCGCATGGTCCGTGGTGGAGGCGATCGTAGGCAATAAGATTTCGCCTTCGTTTGCAGATCATTACCTGGCGCGCACGGGCTATGACGCGCAGCAGTACGACGGCCCGGCAGACCCGAACCGTCCTAATAATCTTTGGCAGCCCGTACCCGGCGATCACGGTGCGCACGGAAGCTTCGATAACCGCGCGCGTGATCGCAGCCTGGAACTTATCGCCGAAACCAACTGGAAATGGATTGCTGCCGCAGCCTTGGGAGCGACGGTTGCTGTTTTAGGAAGTAGCAAGAGAGCTCCCCAAAAAGAACCCTCACAGCGCAGCTACTTCTCCAGATTCAAGAAAGCCGCGTAGCGCATCCAGTTCCGCAGCTCTTATTCGCAGGCCCACCCTGGCTGATTACTGGGGTGGGAGCACTCCGCCGCAGCATCCCGCGAAGCCCAACAAAAAACTAGCGAACATCACTCGCGTGACTTTGGTCACACGAGGCCGTGCTCTACGTCATAGGAGCTTGTCCGACGCGCATACGAGATTGGAGCGTACCCAATCGTTCCGCGCAGATGGAGATCCCTAGCCTGTGCGCGGCGCCCAATCGGAGGCGCAACCGGATGGTCACCAAAGATGGCCAGAACCAAGCCCTGACTATCGGCGAGCAATTGAAGCTTGCCGGCGTTCAGCGCCGCGATTTTCTGAAATTTTGCACGCAATTGATGATTGCAGCCCCAGTCGGCCTAGCGCTGACGAACAAATCGTGGGCCGGCGAGGTTGCGCAGGAAATCATGCAAATGCGGCGGCCCTCGGTGGTGTGGCTGCATTTCCAGGATTGCACCGGGTGCACGGAGACGCTGCTTCGCACTTCGCGCCCGGGGATTGACGATCTGATCTTCAACATCATCTCGCTCGATTACCACGAGACGTTGATGCCCGGTTCGGGCAAGCAGGCGGAGCAAGCCCTGCACATGGCGGTGGACAACAACCCGGGCAAGTTCTTCCTGGTCGTCGAAGGGTCGATTCCGACGAAAGAGCAAGGCATCTACATGAAGCTGGCGGGCAAGCCGGCAACGGAGATGCTGGAGGAGATCGGCTCCAAGGCGAAGGCGGTCATTGCCATGGGATCCTGCGCGTCGTGGGGCGGAATCCCATCCGCAGGCGACAATCCCACGGGTGCAGTCGGCGTCTCTGATTTGCTGCGCGGCGTGCCGACGGTGAATCTGCCGGGGTGCCCGCCCAATCCCTACAACCTCATCGGTACGATTCTCGAGATCCTGCGCACCGGGGCTCCTCCGGAGATGGATTCCGATCTGCGTCCCAAGTTCGCGTATGACAGGGTGATTCACTCGCAGTGCCCGCGACGCGCGCACTTTGACTCCGGGCGTTTCGCACAGCAGTTCGGCGATGACGGCCACCGTCACGGATGGTGCCTGTACAAGCTGGGATGCAAAGGTCCAGACACTCACGCCGGCTGCTCGGTTCGCATGTTCAACGAGACTCCCGACGTCTGGCCGATCGGCATCGGTGCTCCCTGCGTAGGCTGTACGGAGAAGGGAATTGCTTTCAATATTCCGATCTTTCAGCAGGCGACCGTACATAACATCACGCCGCCGGACACGTATCCGCCAGTGAATCTTGCGCAGGGAAGCCGGGCGAACCTGGCCACCGGCGTTGCCGGAATGATTGCGGGAGCCGCCATTGGCGCAACCTGGGCTGCAGCACAACGTTTCAAGAGCAGCCAGGAATCGGCCGCCGAACAGCCGATGACGCCTCCCAAGGAACTTCTTCCTGCTTCCAGCGGAGACAGCGGGGACAAGGGCAAAGGCAAAGGTGCGGGAGCATAAGCCATGTCGGTGACCCGGCGCGATCTGTTCAAGATAGGAGCGATGGGCGGCGCGGCTGTAGCCGTGGGCGGTGCGGTCCTCAGCCCAGCACAGGAGCATATTCCCGAACCTCCGCGCGACGCAGTGTCGATGCTGTACGACTCGACAAAGTGCATCGGCTGCAAGTCGTGCGTGGTGGCTTGTGCCGACGCCAACGGGCTGCAGCCGGATACTCGCGTCGATTCGCTGCACCAGGCCCCCAACGATCTGAACTCGTTCACCAAGAACATCATCAAGCTGTACAAGGCCAAGGATGGCAGCGGCACGTTTGCTTTTGTGAAGCGGCAGTGCATGCATTGTGTCGATCCGTTTTGCGTGGCGGCTTGCCCTTTTCACGCGCTGGAGAAGAACAAGGACAACGGTGTCGTTTCGTGGACGGCAGACAAGTGCATCGGCTGCCGCTATTGCCAGATGGCTTGTCCATACCAGATCCCCAAATTCGACTGGGATGCCTTCAACGCCAAGATCGTGAAGTGCGAATTCTGCAAAGAGCGGCTGGCCGCCGGCAAGGAACCGGCATGCACCTATGTGTGTCCTCCGAGGGCGGTTATCTTCGGGCGGCGCGACGTGTTGTTGCGCGAAGCCCATCGCCGAGTTCAGGAGCATCCCGGCAAGTATTTCGAGGACCGCGTATACGGCGAGAAAGAGGCGGGAGGTACGCAGGTGCTGTATCTGGCCGCGGTGAACTACGACCTGCTGGGCCTGCCGCACCTTAGTCCCGACGAGCACCCCAGCAACTGGCTGCGCTGGCAGGAGCGCGTACTCAAGTACTTCGCGGTACCGGCTGGTATCTACGCCGTAATGGTCGCGTATTTGCGCCAGAACTTCCGCGAGCACGAATCGGAAATGGACGAAGAACACAAGAAGACGGGGTTGTTCCCTCAGTTATGACAGGCCAAACCCATAGCGATTTAACAGTCGTCCGATGGCAGCGCGGTGTGCCGATCTTCGGCGTGCCCGTGTTCACCAAGAACTTCCTATTCCTGGCGGGAATCGCGGTGGCGGGTTTCCTTCTCGTCATCTACCGGCAGGTCGAAGGGCTTGGCGCCGCCAGCGGACTGAGCGACGGATTTCCCTGGGGTATCTGGAAGACCTTCAATGTGATGACCCTGACCGCGCTTGGCTCGGGGAGCTTTCCCATCGGCATCGCTGCCTGGATCTTCCATAAGCGCAAGCTGCACGCGGTGATGCGGGTGACGCTGCTGATCAGCTTCCTGGTGTATTTCACAGGGCTGCTGGCGATTGCGGTCGATGTTTCGCGGCCGTGGAACGTTTACAACCTGTTGTCAGTATTCCGCTGGAACACCATCTCTCCCATGTGGGAGGTGCTGTGGTGCATGCCGCTGTACTGCCTGTTGCCGCTGTTCCTGGAGAACACGCCGCCGATTTTCGAGCAATGGTATTACTTCTTCCCCCCGGCCCGCGGCCTGGTGATATGGCTGGTGCCGATCATTCGCAAAACGTATCCCTACGTGGTGGCACTGGCCTACACCCTGCCGATCCTGCACCAGTCCGCGCTGGGAGCGCTGATGCTCCTCACCGGCAACCAGGTGTATCCGTTGTGGCAAACTCCGCTGCTTCCGCTGTTGTATGTGTGGGCGGCGGCTTTCATCGGAACCGCCACGACCATCGGTTCGGTCTTGCTGTGCTGCCTCACGTGGAAGCGCCCGATTGATCAGTCAATCATGGATGAGTTGGTCAGCCTGATGAACCTGCTGATCTTTCCCTGGATCGCGCTGCGGCTGCTCGACATCCTGGTGCGTGGCCGATTCCTGATGATGTTTAACTCCGGGTTGCTGAGCCTGTTGTTCTGGGCCGAGATGCTGCTCATTCTTGTTCCTGCGTATTACCTGCGGCAGCCAAAATATCGCAACCGTTCCTATTCTCTGTTCAGGAACTGCTTCCTTGTCGTGGTCGGCGGCATGTTGTATCGCTTCGATCCGACGACGTTTGCGTATCGTCCGTGGCGAGTAGGCATCGTTGCCTATTACACGCCAAGCGTGATTGAAGTCATCATCTCCCTGAGTTTCGTCTGTGCCTGTATTTGTCTTTTCATGATTGCTGTCAAAAAACTCCCCATTCTTCCAGCGCCGATGAACGAGTGGTACGGCTTGGAAAGCTATTACCGAAATTTCTACCCTTACATACAAATGAGTGGACATGGCAACGCGGATCAACATAGACCCAGTTACGCGGATTGAAGGTCACCTTCGCATCGACGTGGAGGTGGAAGGCAATAGTGTCTCCAAAGCATGGGCAAGCTGCACCATGTGGCGTGGGATTGAAAACATCGTGCTGGGACGCGATCCTCGCGAAGCATGGCTGTTCACGCAGCGTTTTTGCGGGGTGTGCACCACGGTGCACGCCATGGCGAGTGTGCGTGCGGTTGAGGACGCACTACACCTGCAGATTCCGCCCAATGCGCAGTTCATCCGCAACCTGATCCTGATCAATCACGCGTTGCATGACCACATCGTGCACTTTTATCACCTGTCGGCACTGGACTGGGTCGACATCATGACCATTCCGCACGCCGACCCGGTAAAGGCCGCATCGCTGGCACAGAGCCTGTCCGAGTGGACCGGAAACTCGCCGAAAGAGATGAAGGCCGCGCAAGATAAGGTGAAAGCCTTCGCCGGCAGCGGGCAGCTTGGCATGTTCTCTACCGGATACTGGGGACATCCGGCGATGAAGCTGCCACCGGACGTGAACCTGATCGCCTTCTCCCACTACCTGCAGGCCCTGACCTATCAGCGCTACGCGTTGCAAGTGGTCGGCATGCTGGGAGGCAAGACACCGCACATCCAGAACCTAGCTGTCGGAGGCGTGCAAAACGCCATCAATCTCGACAGCCTGGCGGCGATGAACATGGACCGCCTTTATCAGCTGAAGTTCCTTATGGATGATGTGGTCCCCTTCGTGCAGCAGGTGTACTTCAACGATGCCTGTACATTCGCGGCGCTTTACCCGGAGTGGCTGAGCTATGGTGGCGGCGTAAAGAACTACCTCGCGGTGCCCGATCTGCCGGTCAACGCGCAGGCCTCGAACTTCGATCTGCCAGGAGGCGTGATCCTCGACGGCAACATCGGTTCCACGAAGACTCTGTACACGGCGGCGGACACCGAGTTTCGTCACGCGGTGACGGAAGACCTGACCCACGCCTGGTACAAAGGCAACGAGCCGCAGCATCCCTGGAAGGGCGAGACGCAGCCGCACTACACCGAGTTCGAAGAAAATGGGAAGTACTCATGGGTGAAAGCGCCACGCTATGATGGCCGCCCCATGCAGGTAGGGCCACTGGCGCAGATTCTGGTTGGCTACTCGCAAGGACATCCGCTGACCAAGAAGTGGACCGACGCTGCGCTGGAAAAGATCTCGACCATCAGCAAGCGGAAGGTCACAGTCAACGATCTGCAATCGACCATGGGTCGCCATGTGGCGCGCGCCATCCGCTGCGCCATGTTGTCAGAGCTGGCGCAGAAGCATTGGGAATACCTGGTCACCAACATCAGCAGCGGCGACACCGCAGTCTACAATCCGCCGAAGTTCCCCGATGGCGAAGTGGAAGGCGTAGGCACGCACGAGGCGCCGCGCGGAACGCTGTCGCACTGGGTGGTGCTCCGCAACGGACGGCTTAGCAACTATCAGGCGGTCGTGCCCACGACGTGGAATGCCAGCCCTCGCGATCGGAACGGTGTCCCCGGCCCATATGAAGCCTCCCTGCTGGGAAATCCGGTAGCCGACCCGGAGAAGCCGCTCGAAGTGTTGCGCACGGTGCACTCGTTTGACCCCTGCATGGCGTGCGCGTGCCATACCCACGATCCTGAGGGCAAACCGATTGCGCAGGTGAAGGTACTGTGATCCCGGGCGAGACGGTGCCGCGCGGTCCTGATTGCCGGTATCGGAAACATCCTGCTGCAAGACGACGGCTTCGGTCCGCAGGCCATCGTGCGCCTGCAGTCGGAGTACGAAGTCGGTCCCGAGGTTGAGTTGCTCGACCTGGGCACGCCGACACTCGATTTCGTGGATTACTTGAGCGGACGCGAAATCGTGATCTTGCTCGACGCTCTTTCTTGCGGGGGCGAAGCGGGCGAGGTGCTTACCTTTGAAGAGTCGCAGCTTCGCCAACAGCTTCCGGGAATGCGGTTGAGCGCTCATCAGCCATGTCTGGCCGAAACTCTCTTCGCTGCGGAAACCGCCGGCATCTACTTCAAGGACCTGCGTTTGATTGGCGTGGTTGGCCGTAACTTCGAGGTTGGTACAGAGCTGAGCGGCGAGGTCGAGGTGGCGACACCGCGAGCGCTCGCTCAGATCTGCGAAATTCTGGGGCAACACGGCGTACCTATTCGGAGAAGGAAGAAGGCCATCGCGCAACAACCGTGGTGGAGCCGCGAGCAATCGGCTACATCCGGCTAGTCGATGGAAAACAGGTAGGCGGTGATATCCTTCGCGTCACCGGGCTTCACCCTCGACATTGTCATCTCGTTGTTCAATCCATTTCCATGTAGCATCCGCTCGGGATGTTGAAGAAAATCCTCCACATTCTCCGGCGTATTCGGCCACTTCTTAGTGATGGTGCTTTGCTTTGCCCAGTGCTTCAATGATGGCCCGCGCCGTTGAGGATTCACCGGGATACCGGGGATCTCGTGGCAGGAATGACAATCGTGCACGACGATCTTCTCTTTGCCGGCTTGAGGATCGCCGCCAGTCATGCTGGCGCCACGCTCATAGTTAAAGGTCTGCGAGCAAGCAAGAAGAAACATCGTCATGAAAAGTAACACAGAAGCCGAGATGGTTTGGCGCATGGCGAGCATCAGGATGGTCATGGCGATTGTAGCCAGGCACACAAGGTGAGCGCGGTGACGGCGGTCACTCACACGCCCGCGCAGTGGTATCCTGAAATTTCGCTCCACCTACATTCTGAGGCAATCCCTGCGCATGTCTGATCCTGAAGTTTCTCCAAAACCAAACAGCAACGAAGGCGAAGAGTCGTTCGCCGATATGCTCTCGCAGTATGAGCAAAGCCACAAGCGCGGCGCTGCGGACGGTTCCCGTCAAATCGAGGCGACCGTGATCTCAGTCTCGCCCGACTCCGTTTTCTTCGACATCGGCTACAAGACGGAAGGCGTGCTGCCGCTAAACACATTTGGCCAGACGGCTCCCAAACCGGGCGACAAGCTCTCGGTCACGGTGAAGGGCCGCAACGAAGAAGGCTACTACGAGCTATCGCGCTTCAAGGTTGCTCAGCCGACCGACTGGACTTCGCTGGAGCGCGCCTTCGAACAGAAGTCGACCATCGTCGGCACCGTCACCGCTGTGGTAAAGGGCGGACTCAGCGTCGATGTTGGCGTGCGCGCGTTCATGCCCGCGTCGCGCAGCGGTACCCGTGAAGCTGCCGAGATGGAAAAGCTGGTGGGGCAGGAAATTCGCTGCCGCATCACCAAGCTCGACACGACGGAAGAAGACGTGGTGGTCGACCGCCGCGCTGTGCTGGAAGAAGAAGCGCGCGCCGGCAAGGAGAGCCGCTATTCAGAACTGAAAGAAGGCGACATCGTACACGGCACGGTGCGTAGCCTGATGGATTACGGAGCCTTTGTCGATATCGGCGGAATCGATGGCCTGCTGCATGTGAGCGACATTTCGCTAAGCCGCATCAAGAATCCCGCTGACGTGCTCTCGGTGGGGCAGGAGATTGAGGCTCGCGTGCTGCGGATCGATCGTGACAAGCAGCGCATCTCGCTAGGGCTGAAGCAACTGCAAGCGGAGCCTTGGGACTCCGCCGCAGACAAATACAAAACCGGGGAGCGCGTGCGTGGCACGGTGTCGCGTCTTATGGATTTCGGCGCGTTTGTGGAGCTTGAGCCCGGAGTAGAAGGACTGGTTCACATCTCTGAAATGTCGTGGGTCAAGCGCGTACAGAAGCCCAGCGAGATTGTGAGGCCGGGCGATACTGTCGAGGCGGTGATCCTGTCGATCAATCCCACTGAGCGGCGTATCTCGCTGGGACTGAAGCAGGCGCTAGGCGATCCGTGGGCTGATATCGGCAAGCGTTTCGCTGCGGGATCGGTAATTGACGGCCCGGTCACGAGCATCACGAAATTTGGAGCATTCGTGCAGGCGGCTGAAGGCGTGGAAGGCATGATCCACGTCAGCGAGATCAGCGCCGAGAAGCGCATCAACCATCCGCAGGACGTGCTCAAGGTTGGCCAGGTGGTGCGCGCGCAGGTGCTTTCGGTCGATAGCGAGCGCCGCCTCATGCGTCTCAGCATGAAACAACTGGTTCCCACCAGCCTCGACGAGTACATCGCCGAACACAAGGCTGGCGATGTGGTGACAGGACGTGTCATCGACACCGAAGGTCGGGTGCGGGTGGAACTAGGCGAGGGGATCCAGGCGGTGTGCCGCGCGCAAACGGGCGCGGGTGCCGCTGCCACGTCGGATCAGCAGGCCGGTGGCAACGCCGATTTATCATCCCTCGGCGCCATGCTACAGGCACGATGGAAAGGCGCGGGTGCGACAAGTGCCGCCGCCAAACAAGAGCCGCTACGCGCAGGACAGGTGCGCAGCTTCCGTATTGCGAAGCTCGACGTCGAGGCCAAGAGCATAGAGGTGGATGCAGAGTAGGGTTTCGTGCGGGGAATTCTGGCGTTCGGGCTTAGAATGTAGCGACACTCCAGAGCTGGCCGCCCCTGCCAGCGGCGAATGAGGAGGTTGCTGCATGCCCATACTTCATCAGTACTTCATCAGCTACTGCCGCGAAATCGCAGAAGATGCGCTGTTCGCCCTCAAACTCGCCAGAGATTTGCGAGCGGTAGGGGTAGAGGTGTGGATCGATCAACTCGACCTCGCGCCGGGAGTGAACCTGAGCGAAATACTTGAGGAGTCCTCAGCCCTCCTGCTCATTGCCTCTCCCGATGCGCTTCGCTCCCCACAAGTGCAGTACGAATTCTCAGTGGTGTCAGCTCGCGGAAAACGAATTCAAACGGTTCTGTGGCGAGTCTTCGAAGCCCTCGATTCCCAAGGTACATTGCAGCCGCAGCAGGGCCTTCAGAACAGGTTCGACAACTTCATGCAGCCGCAGCGGGCCGCTCCTCCTGACTTCAGAAGCAATTACTACGCTGCATTCAACGCCCTGCGAAGGGAAATCGAGCAATCGTCGTGGCCTGAAGGGGAAGGGCTACAGATCGGGGCGGCACCGACCGCATCCGCGCCACCCGCAGCTCCGAACCTGAATGAACCGGAGGCGCCCGACTCGGATACCTACCCTGTCCAGCAACAGCAACAGCAGCAACAGCAGCAACAGCAGCAGCAGCAGCAGCAGCAGCAGCAGCAGCAACAACAACAACAACAGCAGCAGCAGCAGCAGCAGCAGCAACAACAACAACAACAGCAGCAACAACAGCAAAAGAGGTCGGGCACGAAGCTGAGGCCCCTGCGTGACCGCATCCTGGTGCAGCGGGTTGAAGAATCACAAAACACCAGGGGCGGAATCATCATTCCCGACACCGCAAAGGAGAAGTCGCAGGAGAACGAGATCCTCATTTTCGACATAGGCAAGATCGACGAGCGGATCGAGCCGTTTCCTTTTAGGCAGGTGGATGTCGAAGGCGAACCAAGCGCCGAACCCTCCGTCGCTGAGGCGGAAGGGTCGCCAGCGCTGGAGTTCGAAGTAGCAGCGGTCCCCGAAGCGGCGGAAGAGCCAGAACAAGCGCCGTACTCTGCGGGTGCAGATCCGCCGCCTGCACCGGAAGCAGCGCCACCCCCGCCATCGCCCGCATCCACCCCCACGCCCACGCAACTCACACGCGACAATGTGCAGTTCACTCTCACCGGGCCTGCGATGCTGGCAGCTGGGGATGTTTACGAGCTCTTGTTCTGGGTCCACGTGGAAGAGCAGCGGGCCACGGTGCTGGCGCGGGCGGCCTCGGAGCTGCGACTGCCCTTCGCTGAGATGGCGGTGAAATCGGAGGGCCCTTATCCCTTGGAACGCGGCACTCGGTTGAGTGTGCGGCTCGACATCGCCGGGCTGAACTGTGCCGCCAACTACAAGTGGATCACCTGGACGGGAGAAATCGGCAAGACAACTTTCATCGTGGATGTCCCGGCAGGTATTGAGCAGAAAGCATACATCGGCAGCGCGTCGATCCGGCTGAATGATTGCGAAATTGCGCGTATGTCGTTTGTCGTACGGGTGGGAGGCGCAAAAGGCGCCGCCGGAAAGATTCCTTCAACCACAACGGCCCACCGAAAAGCTTTTGCATCGTATGCCAGTGAAGACAGGGAAGCGGTGCTTGAGCGCGTGCAGGGGATGGAGAAGCTGGGCGCAGAGGTGTTTGTGGATGTGATGAGCTTACGCTCCGGCGACAACTGGGAGTCGGAACTGGTGAAGCACATTGCGGATGCCGACGTTTTCTATCTGTTCTGGTGTCATCACGCGAAGGCGTCGGAGTGGGTTGGCAAAGAGTGGCGTCTTGCATTGCAAGCCAAAGGGCCGGATTTCATTGATCCGGTTCCGCTGGAATCACCGCAGCAGGCGCCTCCTCCCGACGAGTTGGCCGGCAAACACTTCAACGCTCCGGTGCTGGCTTTCATTGCAGCGGCGGGCGGTCATCTCGGCTAGCTCGCTTTTCTTTAACAATGAAAAATCCCCACCCGGCGCGAAGCCGAGTGGGGAATTCTGATTTAACCCAAATTTCATTTGCTAAGCGTTGGCCGGCGCACCCCCATGCAGCCAGCGGGTAAATGTCGGCTGTTTCATCTTGGGCAGAATGTCGAGATAAATAACGGCATAGCGGAAGACCACGACGGCCGCTGCGATGACCATCACGCTCGACGCCAGCTCTGTCCACTTAGGCACGTAATGCACATTCATCGCTGACTGCAACGAGTTGATGGAGACGTTGAGGCGGTTCACGATGAATCCGGCAATCACCACTGCGCAGGTAAGGTACAGCTTTTCAGGATTGGAGCGCACGCTCTCGCGGCTCAACAACGTGACCGGGATGATGACGAACAGCAGCATCTCCAGCCAGAAGTATCCTGCCTCGGGAGTTCGCTGGAAGGCGTAGCCGAGCGCCTGGTTCGATATCAGATCGAGCACTTTGAAGAACGCGAACACCACTAGGAGCAACTGGATTACGCGACCGCAATCGTTGAGGATGCTGAACTCAACCCGCACGTTGAGCGAGCGCATACAGAGATAAATAGCGAAGACGGTGAGCGCCAGTCCGGCCGGAATTGCCGAGAGATAAAACATCGCGTGCATGTACGGCGAGTACCACAGCGGATGTACCTTGCCGCGCGCAATGAGATACAACCCGCCGAGAAACGACTGGTGCATGGACGACAGCAACACGCCCATCAGCACCACGCCGATGAGGATCTTATGATGAAAGCGGAGTACCACTTCGCGGAAGCCCTTCCATGGCAGCTTCTCGATCACCGCCGGTGCGAACTCAAAGGTGAGAACCGTAGTGTAGGTCATGATGCAGACGCAGACATCGAACAGTACAGAAGTATGATTCCACATGACGATCGGGTGCCAGAATCGCCATGGCAGCCCGATCTCGTATAAATAACCCGCGCACACCGTCAAGTATCCGAGGAACGAAATCAGAATGGAAGCGCGGAGTATGGGGCGGTAGCGCTCCATGCCCAGCAGGTAAACCGCGGCGCTGATACCAAAGCCGGCAGCCGAGAGGCCGATACCACAAAGCGTGCCCAGTCCTACCCACAGGCCCCAGGGCATCTGGTCGCTCAGGTTGGTACTGGCCCGGAAGCCTTCGAAGAAGCGAACATACGTTGCATACATCCCAGTGACGAATATGATTGCCAGAATTACACGCCACAACGTCACTTCTGACTTAATTCGGGTAAGCATGGCTAGCTCCTTCCTTCTTTGTGGTTGCTGTTCGACTTCTCTCCGGCTTCCGCCAACGCTACTTCTCGGCGGCGCTGCGTAACCCAATACAGGGCCGAGAGAATAGTGCCGCCCATAATGACTACCTTGGGCGAGTCGCCGAGCGCGCTTTCGGTGAGTGTCGGCATAGGCTGGTTGCCGCTGGGGGCAGGTTTCATTCCAAGCCGCTCGAAGGGCACATCAGAGATGAACAGGACCGTACTGCCTCCGGCCTCTTCCACACCGTAGATGTGAGGCACGTACGAGGAATCACCGCGAATACGAGTCCAGGCTTCGTTTATCAGCGCATCGCGATCGCCGAACACGCTGGCCTCCGCAGGGCATGCCTCAACACACGCCGGCTTTCCACCGTTCTTCACTCGCTCCGCACAGAGGTCGCACTTCTTAACGAATGGCGCGAGTTTGCTCCACTGATAGCGAGGCACCGAGTACGGACAGGCGATCATGCAGTAGCGGCATCCGATACATTTGTCGGCGTTGTAGACTACCGGGCCGAGCGGCAGCTTGCTGATTGCGCCTACCGGGCAGGCCGAAGCACAAGCCGGATCTTCGCAGTGCATGCACAGCTTGCGCACAAACTTGTCGCCACGACTCTCGACTACCGTGAATGCCGTCTCTGACAAAGTGGGTTCCGGCTCGGTACCGAATCCGTGAAGCTGCTTGCACGCGGTTTCGCAACTCATGCATCCGATGCAGCGCTTGATATCGATTAACATTACTTTCTGAGTTGGCATGGCTCTCTCCCTTTTCGCTCTTCTCCGGGGTAATCTAGGTCAGGAAGAATTCTTTGGACAGTTCCTGCTGTACCTCAGGGTTTACTTCGAACAGCAACCCTTTGACAGGAAGACCGCCATCCTGGGCCAGTGCCGGCATCGGCGAAAGTCCCGCCAACATCTCGCTCACCCGACCAACGCTGTTCTGCATCCACGCAGGAACCAGCGAACCTTGCAACAGGTTCTTGCTGTTGATGGCCAGCTCTGGCGCCTTGATGGTGCACAGCCAACCGGTGTGGTAGGGGTCGTTAACCACAACGCCGGGGTTTTTGAGCAACTGTTCGTTGACCGAGGTCAGCACACCTTCCACCGGTGAGAGCAGATCTACCTTGCGATCATCGTGCTTGAGCGTGCACAACTTCTGTCCCTGACGAACCCAGCGGTTCAACTCGGCGAATTCGACTGCATCGACTTGCCCGACAAGATTAGCCGCGAACGCGTCCATTCCCACGCGCGCGTTCTGGTGGCCTTCATCGTTAAGCCAAGTATGTCCGGGATGAAATGCGTAACCCTGGGGAATTTCCATTCCGTTGAACTGCATCATCTGGGGCGCGGACATCTGCCGCCCACGGGCTACCTGTAACGTGTCTTCGGTTTGAGGTTTGCGGAAGTACATCACCGTGAGAATCAGCAGGAAGGTGAGAAGTACAAACAGGATTGACATGGTCTTCTCCTTGCGGCTTGCGGCCGCTAGCAGGTTGCGCGGGGGTGATGCTGAAAGGCCGTCGCACCTGCGACACATGAACTACTGCACGTGTGTGGCAAATCGTCGCAGCCGGAGCTGCTGATTGAAGGGATTGAAGTTAGGAGGATGCCGCGGAGGCTTTCACTTTATGCAGTACTGCGTTTTGCAAGAGCTGCACTGCAAAATGCAGTAGCGCATTGTGCATTGGTGAGTTCTTTTGCTTCAGCTTATGGGACCAGCACGGCAGGCTCTTCCTCAAGGCATTCTTTATCGTTGAGGCCGGCCTTCTTTAAACGACGGAGCAGGGAAGTAGGATGGATGCCAAGAATCTTTGCGGCGTGCGTCTTGTTATGTCCCGCGGCGCTTAACACCTGCTGGATGTACAACTCTTCCAGTTTGCGCAGGGTGACAAACTGATCGCCAGTGGGCGAGGGATCAAACGCGGATTCATCGTCGGGCTCCGGTTCAGCATGGAAGTCACGCACTTCCTCCGGCATAGTGTCTGCGCCAAGCTCATCGTCGTACGCGAGGATCATCGCCCTCTCTACAACGTTGCGCAATTCGCGAATGTTTCCCGGCCAGGAGTAGTTCTGCAGCAACTCGGCGGCAGCCGGAGTAAACCCGACAAGGTTCTTTTTTAGCTCCTTGTTGAAGCGGACCATCATGTCCAGCGCCAGCGGCAAAATATCTTCGCAGCGGTCGCGCAGCGGAGGCAGAAATAGCCCCAGCACATTCAACCGGTAATAAAGGTCTTCGCGGAACTCGCCTTTGGCGACCGCATCCTTTAGTACTGTGTTGGTGGCGGCCATAATACGCACGTCCACCTGGATGGCCTTTGTTCCGCCCAGGCGAAGGAAGCTTCCTTCTTCCAGTACGCGCAGCAGCTTGGCCTGCAGGCTGGGCGACGTGTTTCCGATTTCATCGAGAAACAAGGTTCCATGTGAGGCCTTCTCGATCAGTCCTTCCTTGCGGCGACGCGCATCGGTGAAGGCGCCCGGCTCAAAACCAAACAGCTCGCTCTCCAGCAAGGTGTCAGGCAGGGCAGCGCAATTAATACTGATGAGCGGGTGCTGGGCCCGTGCGCTGCTGTAGTGAATGGCTTTGGCCAATACTTCTTTGCCAGTGCCGCTTTCTCCCTGGATGAGCACCGTCGTATGGTCACTCTCGGCCGCACGGCGAGCCATCTCCAGCACTTCCTGCATGGCCGCACTCTGTGTCACGACGCGGCCGAAATCGTACCGTCCTTTCGCGCTCTCCACGGTATCCTGCACGCGCACCCGCAGCGCAAGAGTTTCGGCAGCACGCGCAACGGTGTGCAGGAGGTCTGCCGTGTCGAATGGCTTAAGGATGTAGTCGTACGCGCCGAGCTTCATCGCCTGAACCGCAATTTCCACCGAGTGCTGCGCACTCATCATTATGAAAAGCGTCGAGGGCAGGACGGCTTTTGCCTGGCGCAGAACATCGATGCCGCTGGCGCCGGGCAGCACCACGCTGATCACGGCCAGATCGGGCTTGTTGTCTGTCAGCGAGGCGAGCGCTTCTTCTCCCGAAGTGGCAAGCAAAACCTCATAGCCTTCGCCATCCAGGGCGCGACCCAGGGTGCGTAGCATGAGAGGCTGTTCATCCGCGATGAGGATGGAGTAGGGACTTCGCAATGGCGTGCTTGCTGGATGAACTGTCATCACCCGTCACGTACTACCCTCGCGCAAACTGGCGAGCCAGGCAGTGATAGCAATCACGTCGAGGGGTGACGGTGAGCTTTAACGGTCACGAGAGCAGCGATTTAAGCGCCTGCGACCGTTGCGTGAATTTTCGCTGCCGTTCGGAAATCCTGCTACTTGCTATCGTCAAGGATAGGCAGCGGGGTGACCGGATTCTTGTCGGTGCGTGCGCGTTGCACATCGATCATGGAGCAGAACTCCGCTTTGGGGCGTAGGTCTTCTTTGCCACCCTTCATGGCTTCAGTGAAGCCGACCTGCTGCGTCAGGTAGACAGACTCCAGAGGAACGATCGATCCCGCCTGTACCAGCTGCATTACCTCGGCATAGTTGGTGAACATCCAGGGTTTGTTCGGAGTGCGGACTTGTGTGTCGCTGAGCGCAGAGTCCTTTTTCTCGGTAAGCGGCATAAGGTTCTTGGTGCTCATGCGCAAGAAAGCGTCGCGCGCTTCGTCATTGCGCCAGTAGCCGGGAAAGGCATGCGCATTGAGCAGGAAGATCACTGGGTTGATGCCGATGTACTCTAGGCAGGCCGCCAGTAGCAGCGCCAGGTCGATGCAGGTCCCGCGTTTGCCGTCGATCACGTCCGAGGGCGTGCGCAGGCGCTGCGACAACTCAGTGAAGGTCGGAGGCGGATTGATGTAGCCCAACGCCATATCGAAGCTGAGCGCCGACCAGATGGCTTTCACCTGAAAATCCACGGTGGCAAATGGATCCTGCGCCTTCTTGTCCACCCCTTGATAACCGTCAAAGCCGGCAGTGCTGTCCTCATTGAACAGCCGGACATAGCGTTGCGCATTGTCGATGATCCTGGCCACAGCGTTGTCGCGTGAGAGCACGAAGGATGGGAGATAAGCGTCCAGCTCAGGCGTATCGACCCACTCGTCAATCGCCAGCAGTTTTACCGGCAAAGTGTCGCGATAGACGATCTTGTTGTTCCACGTGATATCGATGTAGATGACGCTCTTTACGCTCTCTCGCAGGGATCGCATTAGGTAAGATGTCAGCGGGAAGCGTATCCGGTCGGCCAACGGTAGATACGAGTCAGTCATATCGATATAACTGCGATACGGGAAGCTCTGCCCTCCGCCGACATACAGCGTTAATTCGATCCCAATGCCTCGCACCATCCCATCTCGCAACTTGCGCAGCGAGAACTCCTCGAACAGGCTTTGATCGTTGTGCAGGAGCGAGTAGTTGATCGTGTCCTTCAGCTTGATCACTACGTCGAGCACTTCCCACGGCTCGGCATCGGCGGGGACTTCCTTCCGCAGATATTCCTGCCGCTTGGCCCGCAGCTGATCGTCGTCCGACTGCAGCGATTTCTCTTTCAGGGCCGGCAGCAACGAGCGCGAGCTCCACAATACCGGGATCGCGCCGCCGAAGTGCATGTCGCGCACTGCCAGCCGAAATGCGCGCAGCAGGTCCCAATTCATGGCGCGGTAGCTGAAGTAAAGCTTCGAAAAAAAGCCTTCCGCCACCTGGTCAGCCACCTCGTCCTGGAAACCGATGGCGGCGCTGGCGCTCTCGGCCGCGATCAGTCCAGCCACACGCGAAGCCGAATTCCAGAAGTTGCAAGACACCAGCAGCGGCGGGTTACCCTTCTCCGGACGCAAGGCTTCGGCCAGCTGCTCTGCGCTGGCATAAGCAGGATTACCATTAACGTCGGCCATCAGGTACCCATCCCACGTAGTGGGAGCCTGACGATGTAGGAGCTGCTCTCCTTGATGAGAATCAATGCCAGCCAGGTGGACGATGTCAGGCTGCCCGCTGCTCACTATCTCCTTCAGTTTGTCGACTGTCGGGTTGCGCGGGCAGAGCACGGTGCTCAGCCCCAGGTTCGATTCCACCAGCTTGCGCTCGGAGCTGAACGAGTACATATCTGCGAACTTGCCGGGGGCGCTCTCCACCACCATGAGTTTCTTCGGAACGCGTGTCCCGGTGTCAGGGCGATCGCTGCAGCAGACGTGGCGGATAACGATGATCGACGACGTTCGCTTGCTGGCTGTTCCGGTGAACAGCATGAACTCCCAGGGAAAGACCCGCAGCTCCCAGCCGATTTCCTCGTGAGCGCTGGTAAAGGGGATTTCGATCTCCACCACGCCCGCCTTGGCAATTTCTGCCAGCTTGGCATCGTCGATGCCCAGTTTGTTAAGCGCGTCGAGGGCGCGAGTAGTGACTGCTTGCGATGTACTCGGGTCCTGCGCCCAGCGGATACGGTTGCGCAGCACATATTCCCAGTACATCGCCGTACGCTGAAAATCTTCCGGCTCCGGCGTGATCTGGTAGCTGGCTCCGCCCAGCACGTGCAGGGTGACAGAAGCTTTTGCTTTGGATGCAGGAGCGGCTTTCACAACCGCTTTACGACGAGAAGCAGCCGCGGTGCTGTGCTTCTTCGTCGCCTGCCTCGCAGTTGCCTTTTTGGAACTCATGATGTTGGCGTCACCCTCACGTTCTCCTCGCTGAATCCTATTTCCCGCTCACCTCATTCCACAGGAACGCCAGCTCGTCGGCGGTATCGTTCACCAGTTGCGTCATCGATACTCCCGCACTATGCCCAGCCTTGAGTTGATAATGCAGCAGAATCGGACGGTCGCCGCCGGTGTTGGCCTGCATCAATGCCGTCATCTTACGCGCATGCAGCGGATCGACACGGGTATCCGAATCGCCCGTGTTGAACATGATGGCCGGATACTTCGTGCCTGGTTTCACATTGTGGTATGGCGAATACTTCAGCAGGTAAGGGAACTGCTCCGGATTTTCCGCCGAACCATACTCCGAGGTCCACCAGCGTCCCACCAGGAAATTCTGGTAGCGAAGCATGTCGAGCAGCGGATAGCCGCACCAGATGGCGCCGAACAACTCAGGATGCTGGGTCATGGCAACACCCATCAGCAGGCCGCCGTTCGAGCGCCCGCGAATCGCCAGATGCGCCGACGAAGTGTACTTGTTGTCGATGAGATAGTTAGCTGCGGCAAAGAAGTCGTCAAATACATTCTGCTTCTTCTCGAAGGTTCCCGCCTTGTGCCATGCCTCGCCATATTCGCCCCCGCCACGCAGGTTCGGCTGGGCATAGAATCCACCCTGCTCCATCCACCAGACAAACTCAGGATTCCACGCCGGTGTCATGTCAACCAGAAATCCTCCATAGGCAAACATGAGCGTCGGAGTCGAGCCGTTGCGCTTGAGGCCTTTCTTCGACGAAATGAACATGGGCACGCGCGTGCCGTCTTTCGAGGTGTAGAACACCTGCTTCACCTCGTACTCGTCGGAGTTGAACGGCACCTTGGGCGCAGCGAACACTTCCGTCTTCTTCGAATCTACGTTGTAGCGATAAATCGTAGGAGGGATGTTGAACGACTGAAAGTTGTAGAAGCCCTCCTTCGAATCTTGCCTCCCGAAGACAGTCGATGCCGCGCCCAGCGTCGGATACTTGATCTGGCCTACTTGCTTGCCGTCCAGGTCGAAGATGCGCGTCTCACTGACAACGTCGTGCAAGCCGGTTACGAACAGCTTGCCGCCGACAATGGAGAACTGCGAGATGGGATCCTTGCCTTCCTTAACCACGGTCTGCCAATGCTCGGGCGCCGGATCGCTCAACTTGAACCTTACGATGCGATAGTTCTCCGCCTGGTAATCGGTCAAGACGTACAGGTCGTCATCGTAGTTCTCCGGCACGAAGCGGTAATCGAGTCCGTGAATGATCGGACGAATGGGCGCGTCGGCCGAGCGTAGGTCCTTCACATAAACATCAACCCGCTTAGGTGGGACGCCATCATTGACGTCGATGATCAGGTAGCGGCCGTTCTCGCTGACGTTGCAGGTGATCAATTGCATCGGACCAAAGGTTTCGCCGTTAAACGACTTGCCAAAGATCGGTTCGTCGGCGGAGACAGGTGCTCCCATGCGGTGCAGGTACACCTCGGTCAGCTTGCCTTCGAATTTCGAGTAGTAAATGCCCTTCTTGTCGGGAGTCAGGCTGATGCCCAGGTAGCGCGCGCGCGGCAGCACGTCAGGGTATTCTTTGCCAGAGTTGACGTCGAGGATGTGGATGCTTCCTTCGTCCGCTCCACCTTCGCGCACCTCGTACAGCAGCAGGGAGCCGTCTTTCGAAACATCGGCAATGCTGACATTCGTGTTCTGGTCAGCGCTCAGCTTGGTGGCGTCGATGAGTCGCTCGTCACTCCCGGTGAGCCCTTTGCGGACATAGATCGACGCCTGGTTCTCTTCCGGCAATCGCTTGGTGAAAAAGTAGCGTCCCTCGGCTTCCTGCGGAATGCTGTAGGTTTCCACCCGCATCAGCTGGTTCAGCTGCTTGACGATCTCAGGCCGGATCTTCACCTGCGCCATGTAGTCTTCGGTGTACTTCATTTGCGCAGCGATCCACTCCCGCGTGGCGGGACTTTGCGCGTCCTCAAGCCAGCGATATGGGTCAGTGATGGTTGTGCCGTGGATGTCTTCCGTCACCGGCTTGACCTCGGTCGGCGGCGGAGGCGGCAAGGTTACACCGTTTCCACCTTCGATCGTGGTGGGCTTGGCAGAGGCAGCGGTTGAGTTATCGGAGGCCAAAGCCATAGCAAACGCGCAGAAGAGGGAGAGGACTACACAGATAAGTTTCATCGCAACTCATGAAAGGATACCTCACCCTAGCCGCTCAGCGTTCCGGCTCGACAATGTAGCGCGAATCGGGCTCCTGCGCCTTAGCTTTGCAGGTTTTTAAGAATGCCTTGCCTGCATGCGAAAGTGCATTACCGGGCCGATGGACGACGCGAATCTTGCGCTCGAAAGCCAGGTCAGCGACCGGCACATGCACCAGGTCCCCACGCTGAATGTCCTGCTCAACCGCGATCAACGGCACCAGGGCGACGCCGATTTCCATCCTGACAAACTGCTTGATGTCCTCGATGGTGGGTAACTCGATATTCATGTGAAGAGTCGTGCGCCGGCGCTGGAAGGCCTGGATCACTCGCTCGCGGTAGGGAGAAAGAACGCTGTGCGCGACAAACGACTCGGCGCCGAGATCCTTGATGGTCACGTTGTTGGCGCCTGCCAGTGGATGCCGAGGGTAGACGACCAGCGCCAGTTCGTCACGGTAAAGGACGATGGAGTTCAAGTCATCGTCTGGACGAAACGAGAGTACCCCAAACTCAAGGGTATGATTGCGGACACTGCTGGGAATTTCCCGCGACAACATGCGCACCACCTGGATACGGATCATCGGGTGGGTGCGATGAAACAGATGGATGACCGGCAGCAAGTAGCGCGAGGTGAATTCGTTCGCCCCAATCAGCAGTTTGCCCTGATGCAGCATGCGCAACTCGCGCAGCGCGTCCCGTGCCTCTGAGCGCACGTTCAGAAGTTCTTCGGCGTAGGAAACCAGAAGCTGGCCGGCGTCGGTGAGGGCACCGTCGCGCGAGGACCGGTCAAACAGGCGCTCGCCCAGTTGCTCCTCCAGCTTAGAGATAGTTTGACTGACCGCCGATTGGGTGCGGTGCATGCGGGCCGCTGCGCGCGAAAAGCTCTTCTCGTGCGCCACGGCAAGGAAGGTCTCGAGCTGAAACAGTTCCATGGCGGTTTCCTTCTGGGTTCAGCAGTAAGGCTTATTAAATCACAATATCTAATATATTTACAATATTTATTAGATTGACTAATTATATTGCAGGCGTGAGTCTGGTTGATATCGGCAGGAGGAATGCATGTCACCAGACCGTGTGTTGATCTTCGATACATCGCTTCGCGACGGTGAGCAGGCTCCGGGCTGCAGCATGAACACCGAGGAGAAGCTCATCCTCGCCCGCAAGCTAAAAGAGCTTGGGGTCGACATCGTTGAGGCCGGGTTCCCGATTGCTTCGGCGGGCGATGCCGACGCCGTGCGTCGTATCGCGGGTGAAGTCGACGGACCAATCATTGCGGGGCTGGCCCGCTGTGTCGAAAAAGACATCACGACAGCATGGAGCGCTGTCAGTTGTTCTTCACGGCCACGCATTCACACCTTCCTTGCCACCTCCGACATTCATTTGGCGTTCAAGCTCAAGATTGGCCGTGATGAAGCACTGCGGCAAGCTTCTTTCATGGTCGCCTACGCTTGCTCCCTGTGCTCCGACGTTGAATTTTCGCCCGAGGACGCGACGCGTTCCGACGTTGGCTTCTTATGCGAGGTGTTGCAGGCCGTGGTGGAATCTGGTGCGACCACCCTCAACATTCCCGACACCGTGGGATATACCACTCCGACGGAGTACTTCAACCTGATCAGCACGATCCAGCAGCGGGTGAGGGGAATAGAGAACGTTGTGCTCTCCGTCCATTGCCACAATGATCTTGGCCTGGCCGTGGCGAACTCGCTGGCCGGAGTTGAGGCAGGGGCGCGACAGGTTGAATGCACCATTAACGGCATCGGAGAGCGTGCCGGCAACGCCTCGCTGGAAGAAATTGCCATGGCGTTGCATGTACGCCGCGACAAGTACGCGATTACGACCGGCCTGAAGCTGGATGAGATCTACTCCAGCAGCCGCACGCTTTCGAAGCTCATCGGCTTCGAAACGCAACCCAACAAGGCCATCGTGGGCCGGAACGCATTTGCGCACGAAGCCGGTATTCACCAGCACGGAGTGCTGAATAATCCGCTGTGCTACGAAATCATGACCCCAGAGACGGTCGGCATTCCGGCCGAGCGCATCGTCCTCGGCAAACATTCCGGGCGGCACGCGCTGGCCTACAAATTCAAGGAGATGGGCCTCGAGCTTTCCAGCGAGGAGATCAACGCCATCTACCATGACTTCACCCGTCTTGCCGACCGCAAGAAGCACATTTACGAACAGGACCTGCTGGCGATGTTGTTCGCTCAGCGTTCGGGAGCAACAACAACACCAGGAACTACGATGGCCGAGGGGGCCAGAGCATAGTGAAGCTGCAGATTACGGTACTACCGGGAGACGGCATCGGCCCTGAGGTGACAAAGCATGCTGTTGCTGTGCTGAAAGCCACGGCTGATGTTTGCGGGTACGACTTTCGATTTGCGACCCACTCCATCGGCGGTGACGCGCTGGATCAGTTTGGCACTCCGTTGCCCGAGAGCACGTTGTCGGCATGCCTCGACAGCGATGCGGTTCTGCTCGGCGCTGTCGGCTCGCCAAAGTTCGATGGCAACACGGGGGAGACGCGTCCTGAGGTAGGATTACTGGCACTGCGCCAGGCCTTGGGTGGGTATGCGAATCTGCGTCCGGTAAAGGCCTACGACGCGTTGCTTGACTGCTCGCCGTTGCGCGAGGAAGTGATTCGCGGCGCTGACATCCTCATTGTGCGCGAGCTGTTGGGAGGACTTTACTTTGGGCAACCGCGCGCGCTTGGCGAAGACGGCCAGTCAGCGTACAACACCATGCGCTACGGAGTGGACGAGATCGAACGTGTCGCGCACATTGCCTTTTGCGAGGCCCGTCGCCGCAAAAAGCATGTCATCTCGGTAGACAAGGCCAATGTGCTGGAGACGTCGCAGTTGTGGCGTCGCACCGTGACGAAAATCGGGAAAATGTATCCCGACGTCAAGCTCGAGCATGCATACGTGGATTCCTTCGCTATGCAACTTATGCTTACGCCCACGCGCTACGACGTTGTGCTCACCGAAAATCTGTTTGGAGACATCCTCTCCGACGAGGCGGCAGTGATCAGCGGATCGCTGGGCATGTTGGCCTCAGCTAGCATCGGCGGCAAGGTCGGACTGTACGAGCCGGTGCATGGCTCAGCGCCCGACATCGCGGGACGAGGCCTGGCCAATCCCCTGGGCGCTATCCAGACTGCGGCCATGCTCTTGCAGTATTCGGCCGGCCTGACGGAAGAAGCAGGGAGGGTGACCGCTTCCATCGATGATGTTCTGGAACTCGGACTGGTGACGAAAGACCTGGTTGGACGCAACGGGCGCGCGATATCTTCCACGGACGAAATTGGGCAGGCGGTAGTTCAGAGTGTGAGCGACCTGCTGCAGAGAGACATGGCATACCATGCCGTCTGAAGCGTCAAAGCAGAATCCCAAGACTCTATTCGACAAGGTGTGGGACAACCACGTCGTATGGGAGGCCCCCGGCCAACCCACGCTGCTCTATATCGACCTGCACCTGGTGCATGAGGTCACGTCCCCCCAGGCATTTGAAGGTCTTCGACTCGCAGGACGAAAGATTCGCCGGCCCGATCTCACCTTCGCCACCATCGATCACAACATTCCGACCACCGCAGATGAGCGGCTCGTCATCAAAGACCAGGTCGCGGCGCAACAGATTGCGACCCTGCGCCGGAACTGCGAGGCAACGAGCGTTCCGCTGTTTGACGTGGGCTCGGGCCGGCAGGGCATCGTGCATGTCATCGGCCCCGAACTGGGATTGACCCAACCGGGTATGACCGTCGTATGCGGCGACAGTCATACCAGCACCCACGGAGCTTTCGGCGCGCTGGCTTTCGGAATTGGAACCTCCGAAGTCGAGCACGTACTGGCCACCCAATGCGTCTCACAACGCAAGCCGCGCAGCATGCGAGTCAGCGCGTCCGGCACGCTGCCCAAGGGAACGTCCGCCAAGGACCTCATTCTGCAAATCATCGCCGACCTCGGAACCGACGGTGGCACCGGCTACGTCATCGAGTATGCGGGGGAAGCTATTCGCGCTCTGAGCATGGAAGAGCGCATGACGCTCTGCAACATGAGCATCGAATGTGGAGCGCGCGCCGGATTGGTCGCTCCGGATGAGACCACGGTCGCGTATCTCGATGGCCGGCCGTTCGCTCCGAAAGCTTCGGACTGGTCAACGGCGCTGGCCAGCTGGCAAACGCTCACCACCGATGCAGGTGCGATATTCGATTGCGAAGTGGCGATCGATGCGTCGCGACTCGAGCCAGTGATCACCTGGGGCACGAATCCCGGTATGTCGGTTGGAGTGACAGGCTCCGTGCCCGGTCCCGCCGATGCGCGCAACGAGTCAGAGCGGCAGGCGATGATTGCAGCTCTCGAGTACATGGGACTGGGAGCGGGAACGAGAATCGAGGATATCGCAGTCGACCACGTATTCATCGGCTCATGCACCAACGGCCGCCTGGAAGACCTGCAGGCTGCGGCGGCTGTGCTGAAGGGGTACCGAGTCAGTTCGGACACTACAGTGCTGGTGGTGCCTGGGTCAGAAGCGGTGAAGCAGGCGGCCGAGCGCGAAGGTCTGGATCGCATCTTCAAAGACGCGGGAGCGCAGTGGCGCGAGCCCGGCTGTTCCATGTGTCTGGCTATGAACCCCGACACTCTCGCTCCGCAACAACGCTGTGCTTCTACCAGCAACCGCAACTTCGAAGGCCGGCAGGGAAGAGGCGGCCGTACACACCTGGTCAGTCCGGCCACGGCCGCTGCGTCCGCTGTGGCGGGCCACTTCGTCGATGTTCGCGGCTGGAGCTATAAATAAAGATGGAACCCATTCGCAAACATCGCGGTAGCGTCGCTCCTCTCTATCGGGAGAACATCGACACCGACCAGATCATCCCCAAGCAGCACTTGAAGCGCATCGAGCGCACCGGCTTCGGCGAGTTCCTGTTCTCCGACTGGCGCTTTCATCCCGATGGCAGCGAGCGCGCTGATTTCCCCCTCAACCAGGAGTCGTATCGCAGCGCGACGATCCTGGTAGCGGGCAAGAACTTCGGGTGCGGTTCCTCGCGCGAGCATGCGGCGTGGGCCCTGGCTGAGTTCGGTTTTCGGATCGTCCTTGCTCCGTCGTACGCCGATATCTTTCGCAACAATGCAGGCAACAATGGCGTGCTGGTGATTGAGTTGAGTGAAACTGTCGTCAAGACGATCGCTCAGAATGCCAACGAGCGCTGTCCCTATCATCTGAACGTTGACCTGGAGCAGCAAATCATCACCGATGACTATGGCCTGTCGCAAAGCTTCGAAGTCGAGGACTTCCGCAGGCATCGCCTGCTAAACGGGCTGGATGAGATCGCGATGACCCTGCGGCACGAGCAGGATATAGCCGAGTTCGAGAGGCACCGCGGTTATTAGTCCTTCGCAACCTGGCTTCTTGTGACATACCCCACGGCTGACCTGCCCGCTGTGACCCGCCCTCCCGTGATACTGCTCACAGACAGCCCATTCTGGCCCGACATAGTCTGTAACTCCGGCTTTACGAGGCCGGCCCAAAGCGGCTTGCAATGTAGTCGTCGCGCAGTAAAAGTGGCAGTACGTAACGGTTTTCTGGTCGCCGCGGTTCCTCGGGGTTGCCGCGGCCCCAGACTATAATCCATCCTTCGAGAAGCTCTCATGAAAATTCCAAGATTGCTGTTTGCCCTTCTTTTACTTGTGCCTTCGCTGTTCGTTTCCGCGCACGCGGCCCAGCCTGCCACTATGCGTCTGGACTACTACCATACCGGCAACGCGACCACTGAGACTTTCAGCTTCGAGCGCGTCGTGATCGAACCGCTGCCGTGGCCCGGCAACATGGCGAAAACCATCGACGATAGCAACCTTGGCAATTACCTCTTCGAAGTCCGCGACGCGGCCAGTGACAAGCTGCTGTACTCGCGCGGATTCGGTTCGATCTTCAGCGAATGGTCCGACACCGACGAGGCGAAGAAGGTGAACCGCACTTTCTCCGAGTCGCTGCGCTTTCCTGCACCTGATGCGCCGGTAAAGATTGTGCTGAAAGAGCGTCGCGAGGGCAAAGATGTCGACTTCCACGAAGTCTGGACTACCACGGTCGATCCCAAAGACAAGTTCATCGATCGCTCCAGGCCGCCATCGCCGGGACCGTTACTGGCCCTGCAAAAGACGGGCGAGCCGCAGACCAAAGTCAATCTGCTGATGCTGGGTGATGGATACACCGCCGCCGAGCGCGGCAAGTTTGAGAAGGACGCCAGGCGAGCCGTCGAAATCCTTTTCGCTCGCTCACCCTTCAAGGAACATCGCAACGACTTCAACGTCTGGGGACTCTGTCCGGCAGCGGCCGAGTCGGGAGTTTCGCGTCCCTCCATCGGCGTCTATCGCAACTCGCCCATCGGCACCTCGTACGACACCTTTGGCAGCGAACGCTACCTCATGACCACCAACAACCGCGCCCTGCGTGAAGCGGCGTCGTATGCGCCATACGAGTTCATCGAAATATTGGTGAATGCCAGCATCTACGGCGGAGGCGGTATCTTCAACCTTTACGCGACCGCAGCCATCGACAATCAATGGGCGCCGTATCTCTTCGTTCATGAGTTCGGTCACCACTTTGCCGGACTGGCCGACGAGTACTACACCTCCGACGTGGCCTATGAGTCGCAAACTCAGCGTATTGAGCCTTGGGAGCCGAACGCTACGGCGCTGCTTGATCCGGCGAAGCTGAAGTGGAGAGACCTGGTCCAGCCGGGAACGCCGCTGCCCACACCGTGGCGCAAGGCGGAATTCGAAGCCTACGAACACGACATCCAGGCGGAGAGGCGCAAGATCCGGGCTGAGAACCGGCCTGAGTCGGAGATGAACGCTCTCTTTGAGAAAGAGAAGAAGCACGAAGACGAACTGCTGGGGTCCGACAAGTATTCCGACCGTGTGGGCGCTTTTGAAGGCGCGAACTATGAAGCCCACGGATACTACCGTCCCCAGGAGAACTGCACCATGTTCAGCCGCTACGAGAAATTCTGCGCCGTTTGTCGCCGTGCCATCGAGCGGATCATCGGCATGTATGCAACAGAGTGACGGCGAACTGCCAACCATCCCTGAACTTCGAACGCGGGCACAGTTTCAGAACTGCACCTTGAACAGAAATTGAAACTGGCGCGGTGTGCCCATTCCTATCGGAGTTGTATTCAAAGGAAGGTAAATCCTGCCGAAGTCGCTGGCTGAAATGAGTCCATTCGGATTGGCAAATTGCGCCCGGTTGAAGATGTTGAACACCTCAGCCCGCAACTGCAGTTGTACCTGTTCAGTGAGAGGGAAGCGCCTCGAGAGCCCCCAATCCGACTGCCACACACCGGGCCCTCGCAGGTAGTTGCGGGAGACATCGCCGAATCCCGTGGGACACACCCCACCTGGATAAAGCGGATCGTTCGCGCCCGGCGCACAAAAGGCAGCTGCGTTGAGAGCCCCGCCTGCCAAGTACAGCGGCTGCCCAGGGAACTAGGTTGGGACGCTGATTATTGCTGTTGCCGTCAGGACCGGTAGCGCTCGTGGTGAGGTTAACTGGGAAGCCGCCACGAGCAATGAAGATCGTACTCACTTGCCAGTGACTGAAGATGGCCCTCTCGAACCCATTGCCCGCGAGATACGACTGGCCCGCGCCAAGTGGAAGTTCGTAAATCAGGTTAAGGTTGACCACATTGCGCGCATCGAAGGCGCTGCTTGCCTTTTCACCGCATGCTGCTGCTCCGCGTGGCCAACAGGAAACATTCTGTGGAGCAAGCGAGTCGCCGTCGCCGCTGCCATTGGATCCGTCGTCGATACTGTGGGACCAGGTGTAATTGGCGGAAATCAGGAACCCGCGAGCGAAGTTGCGCTTCAGCGAGAGGGCCAGCCCGTTGTAGGAACTGTTGCCGATGTTGCCGCGCCACGAGACCTGCGAAAACTGCGGGTACGGACGCTGTCCGGTGAGCGGGTCGATGACATTGACATAGCCGAGCTGCAATAGATGGGTGCCCTTGCTACCCACGTAGGCCATGTTGAATGTGAAGTTGTAGGGCATCGCTTGCTCGAGCGAAGCGCCCCACTGGGTTACGTACGAGTCGGGACGATTCCGCTGTTCGGAGCTGGGTGATTGTGTGCCGGTCTGGCACGTCGGACTGCCTTGCGGGTCCAGAGCTATGGGATATGCCAGCCCCGGGCAATTCTTCGGCGTCAGAGCGTAACTCAGCACCTCGTTCTTGTCGGGAATATTCTGATCATCGAGCTGGCCGTCTTCATGGTAGATACCAAAACCGGCGCGAATGACTGTCCTGCCTTCATACTTGGCTGGCGCCCACGCAAATGAGACGCGCGGATCGAAGTCCAGATAGTTAGGCGGACCGAAACTGGCGCCCACCCCGCAATAACCTTGTGGTCCACAAGTTGCGAAATCGAAGGGATTTCCCCGGCCCTGTACCTCCTGAAAAATTCCGAAGTAGTTGTAACGCAGGCCAAGGTTAACGGTGAACGTCGGCTTCCACTTGAACTCGTCCTGGACGTAACCAAAGAACTGCGTCTTGCGCAGGCCGTTGACCGGATATTCGCCCGTGAGACTTGCCTTGCTGGCTTGATTGGCCGTGAAGCTCGAGAGCGAACTGTAGGTTATGGTGCCGTAAGCGCTGCCCCCCTGGTTCATCTGTACGCGGCGGACCTGGATGCCCGCCTTGATGACATTTCTTCCCTTGACGGCGGTCATATCGCCGAGCCAGGAAAACCCGTTGCCCACCCCGGTGCTGAGGCGGCCATTGTTCAGGGAAGTGAGGCCCGCGATTGCGATCGCGTAGAGCTGACCAGTCGGATTGAGGTAATGGGTGTAGGTGGTGCCCCGGTTGTATCCGAACTTAAAGTCGGTGAGTATCGTTGGCGAGAAAGCGTGCGTCAACGTGATCACACTGTTAACCGGAGCGGACGATAGCTCCTGGGTTTCGTCAAGATACTGCCCGGAGCTCGGAGAATACGGGATTTGATAATCGGCTTGGTCGATGTTCGCCCGCCAGAAAAGATTGGTCGTCTCAGAGAAGTTGTAGTCCACGCGGAACATCCCCGAGTTTTCCGTGCCGATTTGATTGCCCTGGCCTATGTACTGATCGACATTTGGATTCGTGGTGGAGTGCTGCCCTGTAGGATATCCATCGACGACAGGTGCAAGCGCCGGCGACTTCGCCAATACCTGGGCTCGATACGCGGCGCTGGGGACGTAGCCGATCAGAGTCTGCCCGAGATTCTGCTGGTAGCCTTCGTAGGCGACAAAGAAAAATGCTTTGTTACGAAGGATGGGGCCGCCCAACGAACCGCCGTACTGATTCAAGTGGAAAGGCGGCTGGTGTCCTGGATTTAACGAGTCGATGGGATCGGTAGCATCAAAGGCGCTGTTGCGCAAAAAGTCGTAAGCATCTCCATGGAATTGATTCGAGCCTGAAGCCGAGGCTGCGGCAACCTGGCCTCCCCCCGACTGGCCGGCCTGGGCCGTCGATAGGATGGGATCGACGCGGATCTCCTCGATGGTGTCGAGCGGAATCGCCGCGCGCACGTAATAGAGCTGCGACTGATTGATGATGTACGTGGCATCGACCCCGTCGTACGTGTAGTTGTTATCGTCGCGTCCCCTGCCGGCGTAACGAATCGACCGTTGGTTGCCGGCGCCGGGGCCACCCGCGGTGTCAATCGCGGTTGGAACCAGGGCAGTCAGAGTGGCCCAGTTTTGTCCGTTCAACGGAAGCTCTTGAGACTGTATGCGCGCAATGCCCGTATTGAGCGTGTTGTTGGTCTGATCTACCGAACTCGGGGTGGACGAAACGTCCACTTGTTCAATGGGGCCCGATATTTTCAGTGTCACGTTTAGAGTTCGAGTGGCCCCCAGCTTCTGAATCACGCTGGCGAACTGCACGGGCTGGAACTCCTGATGCTCGAACCTGACGGTATAGGTTCCAACCGGCAGTTTAGGCAGGTAATAGGCTCCGTTCGCGGAAGTCGTCGCTGCGCGTGTAAGACCTGTAGCATCCTCAGTCGCGACGATCTTCACCCCCGCAACAGGACTTCCGGCGCCATCCGTCACTGTGCCTGTAAGTGCTGAATAATCGATCTGGGCATGCGCGGGACTCGAAGAGAGCAACGCGAACCAAACCGAACAGCAAGCCAGCAGGAATTTCCCCCTCACCGTCATAAGTGCCTTTCCGGAATATCAAGAATCTTAGTGCTGCGGACCGCAGTTGACCACTAAATCAAGCCTGCATGTAGGAATGTCTAAAGTTCGCAATCTTTGCCGCGGGCATCAGCGTGGCGCCCCGGCCTGCCTTGGGGAACGCAGACCAGAACAACCGAACTGCAGCAAGGAACCAAAAAATGAGAAAAGGATACTGCCCAAATGCTCCCTTCTCTGTTCGCAGGAGCGTTGTGATGCCGTTTCATCTTGGATAGTACCTGCGGGTATGTTAAGAGAGCTTCGCGCAGGGGTGACGGCGTTATGAAAAGCCCCCTACCGGCGATAGGAGGAGCCGGCACTGAAGCCGCAACGCCTCATGGTGATCCACGCCACTTGAGCGCAAACCGTCTTTTCATGTCTCTATTTCAGGACGAGCTGATGTTCGGGCGACCCAACCGCTCTCAGGGGACGAGCAATTCCGTGAGCTGGTGCGTCATCACCAAAGCAGCGCCGTAGTTAGCCGCAATAGCGGTGAGCACGAGGCCGGCGAGCACGGCCCAAGGCCACGCCTTGTGGCCCTGTGAAGTGGGGCGCCACTGAAGTAAGCGGTGTATCCGCGTGGCGACTGCGGATGAGCCACATACCAGCGAGCTTGCAACTTGCGGTTCCCTCCATTGCCTCGCGGAACGGGATAGTTTGATGAGAGCAGCCGCCAGATCGAGCGCATCCTGCCGGGTTTCCACGGCTGAATCATCAGCGGCCAGCTCGGCGGCCGCACGCCATGCTCGCTCTATGCCGCCCATCCCCGGACATGGCGCTGCGTTCAACAGCAGCTTCTTCAAGTTGTCCCAAGCGCGCTTGTGTGCCATTTCATGACGTATGGCCACCCGCAATTCGTTCTTCGTAAGCACCGCAGCGGCCATGTCAGAGACCATCACTTTGGGATGCCAGACTCCGGCCAGCACCAAGGCCGGCGCGCCTGCCGCAGAATTCGTCCGGACGGTGCCCGCGTCGCTGTTCTCGGCCGACCTGCTCAACCATTGCGCGGTCCTGCATTTCGTTAGTCTCGTCGCTCGAGCGGCGCGCACGAAGCCAGCACTCAAAAGTATCAACGCACAGGCAGCAAGAAAAAAGGTGCTCCCCTCTTCGTCAAGCGACCTGCGTTCCATCAGCCAGAAAGAGGGAAACGTGAAGAAGATTGAAACCAGCGCGGAAAGCGCGAAAGGAAGAATTCTGAGGCCGAACAGCAGGTTGGGATTAGTCACCGTCTTTCCAGACCACAGCCGACATCCTATCCACCACGCCGCTCCTACCAGGGACGCTAACGTCCCATACATCACCGCGAAGAATGCCAGACAAACAATGATGTCCCGGGCCGCGAGCATCGACTATCTATCGTCCTTCTTGAGCTGGAGTTCTGCGCGCTGACGCTCGATGAGTGTCTGCAATTCATCGAGCAGCTTGTCGCTCTCCGCTCCCACTGCCTCTACGAAGTAAGAGAGGTGCAGGGATGCTTCATCGGAGCGAAGCAGTTGCCGAAGGCCGCTCACCGTCGTTTCGCGATCGATTTCATCGAGACTGCACCGCACCCAGTAACGAAATGCCTTGCCTTCGCGAGCTCGGCCAAGCAGGCCCTTGCGAAACAAGCGGTCCATGGTCGTCAGCACGGTGTTGTATCTCTGCCAGATGTCCTTGTCCTGCAGGACCTCGCGAACCGTAGCGTTACCGCGTTGGCGAATAGCGCGGTGTATCTGTCGCTCGAAGGGACCCAGCGGCGCTGCCGGTAGATTGAAAGAAGCGGTCTCCATGCCTGGTCACAAACGACTCTAGGTCCCGTGGTGCATTTCTTATAGAGCGCAGAGATTAATTGCGAATGAGCAACCGATTAAAAACTATGGGTGTGCTTGTTACGCCTCAACCTCATTTTGATTAACAAGACGAGAAGAGGACGTGTTACCGACACATCCCGAGCCTGCGGTACGCGCCGCAGTTGGCCCGGACTCCCCGTTACCGTTATCACAATCCAGCGTTGGTGGGCGGGGACTCTAGTGCTTTCGCAGGTCAATGCCTAACTGCTGACACTTCTTGTACAAGTGGCTGCGCTCAAGACCCAGTGCCTTCGCCGTGTTAGTGATGTGGTGCTTCTGTTCCTCGAGCGCCGCGAGAATAGCACCCCGCTCGAATTGCTCGATTTGTTCCGATAGCTTGCTGGCCAATCGCCCGCCAGGGTTCTGCGTTGCCGACTTGCTCCTCGGCAGCGCGAGTTCCACCGTGGTCAGGTCAACCACGTTAGACGTGGCGAACAGCAGCAGCCGCTCAACCGTGTTCCGCAACTCGCGAATATTTCCCGGCCACGGATACCGCTGGAGTGTCCGGATCGCCTCGGCAGTGAATGTAACTGGCTTCCATCCATTCTGAGCACAGACCAACGCTGAAAAGTGCCCAACCAGTGCCTCGATATCATCGGTGCGTTCACGCAGCGGCGGTATCGTCACCGGGAAGACTACGATTCGGTGGTACAGGTCTTCCCGAAACTTGCCTGCGCGCACCAATTCTGCGAGATCGTGATGCGTCGCGACCAGCACCCGCACGTCCACGGAGATTGGCTTGCCTGATCCGATGCGCTCCACTTCGTTCTCTTCCAGGACGCGCAATAGCTTGGCCTGCATGTTCAGTGGCATATCGCCAATTTCATCGAGGAACAGCGTCCCGCGATGAGCCTGCTCGAATTTCCCGATGTGCCGTTGCAGTGCCCCGGTGAACGCACCTTTCTCATGGCCGAACAGTTCCGACTCGATGAGCTCCGCGGGAACGGCGGCGCAATTCAGAGTCACGAACGGCCCTGAGGCCCTCGAACTTTTCTCGTGGATGGTACGGGCGGCGAGTTCCTTGCCCGTCCCGGTCTCGCCGTAGATGCAGATTCGCGTTTCGCTGGCGGCCACTCGCTCCAATTGCGCCATGAGACGACGCATACCTTCGCATTGCCACACGATCCTGTGTTTGCCAACGCGCTCGCGCAGCTCGCGGTTCTCAGACTCCAGGCGGCGCAGCTTGATTGCGTTCTCCACTGTCAGCAGAAGCTTGTCGGTCGAGATCGGTTTCTCCAGGAAGTCAAGTGCGCCGAGCCGCGTCGCACGTACCGCCATCTCAATGTGCGCCTGCCCTGACATCATCACCACCGCAGTGGTGACGCCGCTTGCGCGCAAATCTTCCAACAGCATCAAGCCGTCGCGCCCAGGCATGACCACGTCCGACAGGATCAAGTCGAATGGCTGACTCATCGCCAATTCGAGTGCGCGCGCCGCATTCTCGCAAACGGTTGCGTTGTGTCCGGCGAGGCGGAAGGCGCGCGACAACGACGCCAGGGTATTCGGTTCGTCGTCCACGATGAGGATGTCGGCTTTGCTGTTCACACGCTGCTCACCTTCCCCCGCTGAATCGTCGGCAGATCGATAACAAAGGTCGAGCCGCTTCCCGGCATACTGTGTACCCTGATTGTCCCGTGGTGATCGCTGATCACTGATTGCACGATCGCAAGTCCCAGCCCTGTGCCATTCTGCTTCGTAGTGTAGTAGGGCGTAAACAGGCGCTCGCATTCTTCCGCTGTCATTCCCGTGCCGGAATCCGACACCGTTAATTCTGCGAACTCCTCTTTTCGCTGCAAGCCAAGACGCAGCATCCCTCCATCCGGCATGGCGTCCATGGAGTTCAGCACCAGGTTCGACAGCGCCCGATGCAGAAGCTCGGGGTCGGCCGCGATCATCACCGGCTCCGGATTCGGACGCCACTCCAAAGTAATAGGCGGCTGGTGCTGCTGGAGGACCGGCGTGTATAACGTCGCCACCCGCTGCATTGCCTCACCCGCATTCACGTCTTGCAACTGCGGTTTAGGCATCTTGGAAAAGTCGCTGAAACGCGCGACGACATTCTTCAGGTTCGCTACTTCACCAGACAGCGTTTGAACGCTCTCGTCGAATACTTCCTCGAATTCCGCCGTTGGCAGATTGCGCGCCCGCGCCAGGTTCTCCACGGTCAACTGCAGCGGAAACAGCGGGTTCTTCAACTCGTGGGCCAAGCGTCGCGCGAGCTCGCGCCATGCCGCCACTCGTTCGCTCTGCACCAGCCGTTCGCGTTGCTCCGAAAGCTGCCGTGTCATCTCGTTGAAGCTGTCTGCCAGAGTGCCCACTTCGTCGTGGGAATCAATCTCAACCTGCGTGTCCCACTTTCCCGCGGCCACTTCGGAGGCAGCAGTAGCGAGTCGCTCGATGGGCCGAGTTAGCCGCGACGTGATCCATAAGCTCGCCACAATGCTCAGCAGAATGCCGATTCCCGCTACAACATAAGCGATCGCCCGGATATGTTGCTGCAGCTCCACGAACGCCCGCCGGGAATTCACCGTTACCAATACGGCCAGCACCGAACCATCCGGCGCTTTCAACGGCATTGCGGTTGCATCCACACTGTCCTGCCGCCGCCGCGATATATAGAGGATTGCGTGTGACTCCTGTCCCGACGAACGCGCCCGATCGATGAGCCACTCATAGCGTTGTGCATCTTTGACTGGTCCATCCACCCCAATGAGCCCTTGTGGATCGAACGTGCTCGCCAGACTTGGATAGAACAGCACCTGCGTCTCCGGCGAAGCATACAGATCACCCAGCAGACGCCGGTCCAGTCGTCGGCCGCCCAGTACGTACACCGGCGGCACGGAATTCTGAACCCGCCGCAAGGCAAACACACCAACCTCCGCCACGTTGTCAGCTAATTCCTCGCGCTTCAAGAATGCCGGCTGGCCGGAGAAAGCCGCGATCTCCTCCTTATACCCAAAGCGCGCCGGCCACTGTGCCGAAGAGAGGATTGTCCCGTCGCTCGCAATGATCTCGAGGTAGTCGAGCTCGTAATCCTTGGCCAGCGCCGCAGCTTCCATCAGGTATGGCGCCGAATCGCCCGTCTGGGCGATATCAGAGGCCAGTCGTGTGACGCGATCGCTCTCGGCAAGCCGCTCAATCCTTGCCGAAATATCGTTGGCATGCCTTTGGAATTCGTGGCGGAACTGGGTCAGCAGGGCATCTGTACGACGGGCGTCCGCAGCTTCGAATGCCTGCCGTGTGCGCAGCGAAATGGTCCATGCCACCGCCGCCACCGCCAGCACTACGGTCAGCGAGAACACCAGCAATAGTTTTTGCCGAAGGCTCACCGTGTGTCCTCGAGCCATGCATTCGCAAGATCCAGTGTGCCGTCTGGCGCCAGTTCCAGGCTGTGCACACGACTGCTTACGCCATAAGCGCGTGGCAGGTACAGCAGCGGTATGACGGTGTGCGCCTGCAGAAAGGCTCGCTCTGCGCGGTACAGACTCGCTGGGTCCTTTGCATCTTCCGTTTGCCCAGCTCCGAATCGGGTGAGCATCTCGTGCAACAGCGAAGCTGCATCTGCCGAGTCTCCATGTATGAGCCGCAAGGTCAACTCAGCATTTGGATTCTGTGCCAGCGGCACCACCCGCACGTTCCATCCCGCGTCGCGCAGATTTAGCGCCAGGCGTTCGGCGGTAAGCTGCATCACCGCCTCGGAACCATCCACCGCCAGGCGTAGCGGTGCCGATTGCGTCCCACGAAGCTCACGCGCTCGAGCTACGTCCGGCGTGGACGGGAAGAGAAAACCATAGCCGCTTAGCGCCTCGGGCAAGAGGCTGGCCGTGATCTCGCCCTGCTTTTGGAAGATGACGTTCGAGAGCGCTGCCCGGTCAACTGCCAACGCAATCGATTCGCGCAGATGTTCATCCTTCAGCGCCGTGTCTGAAACGGCTAACAGCAGCAGATCCGAGGGGTGCGCTGCCACCAGCAGAGGCAAATGGTCCTCCTGTGCCGGACGCTGCAAGTTAGCCGGAACCTCTACCAGGTCCGCCCTGCCGGCTGCGAAGTCGAGCCACTGCTCGCGAACGCTTCGATTGCTGTAAACCTCCACGGCATCGGGAAACGGCCGGCCACCCCAGTAGTCCTCGTTGGCCACCAGAAAAAGTATTCCGTTGGAGTCGGCAGAAAATCGAAACGGACCCGTGCCGTTGGGATCGCCCGCACCATCGTGCCGCGTGATGGCGTAGACGCCGCGCGCTAACTCCTCAGGTATTCCCGGCAGTGCCGACTCGCTGGTGATGACGACGGAATCGCCTGCCGCCCGCGCGCGCCAACCACAGTTCGTACAGGCTGCCGACAGCGACTGCACGACAGTGTCCACGGTTAACGGTGAGCCATCATGGAAACGCACTGCGCTGCGCAGGTAAAACTGCCAGCGATGATTGCCACTCTGTGCCTCCCAACGCACCGCCAGCCCCGGAACCACTTCACCGTTGGCGTTCACCTGCGTGAGCGTGTCGAACAGCAGTTTCCGCGCCGGCCCGTCTGGCGGCTTGAGGGCGTCGCCCCGGCTCTCTACGCGCACCGTTCCGCCGTAGTGCGGACGCGTACGCGCCGCCGCCGACGTGGCCAACGCAATCACGCTAAGGATTGCAAGCCACCGCCACACTGTAAGCCTCATATCGCGATCCTTGTGGGTAACGAACAACTACTCTTGCACTGCTTCCATCCGACGAAGGCCACAACGCGGTAATCGTCCCTGCAAAATTCAACGGAGCGCTCGCCGGCGCGGCCTCCCGTCCTGATATTTCATATGCACGCATCGAATCGCCCACGCCAGAACCTGCGGCTGATGCCAATACCTGCGCACCCAATCCGCAATCCGAACGTACACCAGCTATGTCGCTGCCCCAGTCGCGCGCTCCCACCACCATCTTGTGTGAACCACGTTCGAAAAGATGCACCTGTCCACTGATATCAACAAGCAGGGTTGCAGTGCTCATGGCGGTTATCAGCTGTGCGGCCGAATAAAACGGCGGAAGCTTCACCCCAAATCCCGGCAGCAGGACTCCGGTAAAGTAATTTCGGTTGGCGTTGTAAAACGCTTTCTGCGATGCCACCGGCCAGGGATCATCGCTGTTGCTGCATGACACCGCGATGGATTTCGCTTCTGCCGTAGTTGTGCCCGCGCAGACCATGCCCGGCAGGTAAGCATCAAACAAGTGATCGCTGGCTGGCGCGATCAGCCCTCGCAAATCGCGTGGCAACGGATTCTCATGCGTAATATCGAACGTCTGTGCCAACTGCCAGGTGTTTCCAGCCGGGGTAAATGTCTTCACATGCGCCGGCTCAAGTACGATCAACCGCTGCTCGCTCCCCGTGCCCAGTACCGCTATGTCGAGCATAGGGTCGGCTTGGCCGTAAAGCAGACTGCTCCGTATCGACATCTGTGGCGAGGCTCCAGACGAGGCGTTCGCCGCCGCGGGCACGGCAACCATCGCCACCTTTACCTCCGAGCCTTCCTGCACCTCCGCTACCCACAGATAGCCCTGCGCGTTCTGCGACAGCGTTAACCGAACATCCGAACTGGCGTTCTTCACCTGTACGCTCACGCCTGCTGCGCGCAGCTCTCTGTCCACTGCTTTTCGGATTGCTGGGAGGTCATCGGTTGAAATCGAGGAGCGGTTGTTGATCTTCAGCGAAACCGTGCCCGGTCCCGTGATAGCGGCTATCTGTTTTGCCATCTCCGACGATGGCGCGTCCCAGCTATTGGCGGCGTAGGCCGCTGCGGCATACAGCAGCGCAAAAAACAGTGAGAACACCCGACTGGTTCGGATCATCCGCTGTGGCGAATTATATCCCGCTGCTCTCATCGCGGCCCTCCGCAATCGTAAGAGTGGCCAGGCCTCCGCTTCATGCTGTAGGCCTGGCCGTTCATAACCTAGTGCGACTGCCCTGGTCCTGAATCAGGTTCGTCAGTCTCAGGAATCGCTGCTTTCCCGCCCAGGCCGCGAAACACATCGCTGGCGAAAAAGTATTTTCCATCCGCAGGCACCATCATCACCTGGATCTTGTCCGACAGTTTCTCAGCCACGATCTTGTTGATGAGCAGCGGGTTCTGTTTTAGCGCTGCCGCTTCACTCCGCATGCGCTCCGCATCGGCCACAGCCGTTACCCGAATGCGGTTCGCCTCAGCATCGGCCAGCAGATTGCGCCGTTGCAGCTCGGCCTTACTGTCGATGACCTTGGCCTCCGCCGCAGCTTCCGCATTCTTGATGGTCGATTCCTTACGTGCCTCAGCCTCAAGCTTCGACTGCTCGATCTGCTTTTCCTTCAGCGGAAGCGTGTACTGCATCGCATCCGATTCTCCCTTCGCCTCGACCACCCGCGACTGGGCATCGCCCTCGGCAGCTTTCACCTTCTGCACCTTCTCGGCCTCGGCTTCCAGCTCAGAAATACGCACCTGCTTTTGCTGAATGTCGGTCTGGATATTCAACTGGTCGTCCTGTTGCTCCTTTAGCAGGAGTTGTTCCAGCCCCTTGGCATATTCCGGCGGAAGCTGAATGTCGCGCAGCATGACTTCCTGCACCAGCACAGCGTCTGTACCCAGCTTCCTGGTAATGGTTTCGGCAGCCTTTTGCCGCACCTCTTCGCGCCGCGAGCTGAATATCTCTCGCACCGTGTACGACGGCGCAAGTTCGCGCCACGCGCTCGCCACGATCGGAGGAACGATCTCTGTGTCCACCGGTTGTGGCAGGTGGGCCTGTACGAAGTCGAGGCGTTTCGGGTCGAGTCGGTAGCGCACCGTGATCGCCATGCCCATGCTCAGGCCTTCCTTGGACTGAACGCTCAACACGTCGCGCTTCGTCCCCGGCTCCAGTTTCTTTCCGTCTTCGACCAATCCAGTCGTAAACAGCTTGTCTCGCAGATCAAATAGCTCCACGTGTTCATTCAGCGGCACGATGAAATGCACTCCGGGATACAGCGTGCCCGCCTCCGTGCCCCGGGTTTCGCTGACCCGCACCCCCGCCATCCCGCTGGGCACAACCACGATGCTCAACGCGATCAGGAGCGGCACCCAGGCCAAAGCAATCAGAACCAGCGTCATCCGCCAGCGCACCGGTTGCGGAGGAGTAATGTCCTCCTTCCCCTGCATCAGCGCGTGACGATACTGGAACGCGAGCCACAGATCGTAACCGGTCAGCAAGATCGCACCGGCCAGCAGGACTGCGGCAACCACCTCTAGCAAATACTTGAACACCAACATGACAATCCTCCGTTTACCGCACTCGCTCCGAACCACGTTTCTCTCCGGCTCCCGGCCGTGGAGCGAAGAACAGCCGGAACAATCCGCCGAGTAACAACTCCTCCAGCAGCACCGCGCAGGAGAAGGAGAAGATCAAAATTCCCACTACCGTCAGTGCCGTCGTTGCGCCCTGCACAACCCACCTCCCGCCAACTACTGGCCCATCGTTTCGGCGGCGACTACCCTTGCGTTGCCAGCCATTACCACCGCCATTGCGCCTTGCGATCCCGTGCCTTGCGACCCGAAGATCGCGACCGTCTGGACATCGCGCTCGCCGCGGATCTGCACTTCGTCGCCGACCTTCACCATCGCGAAGAGCTCTTCCAGATCGCCCTTCGCCATCCGAATGCAGCCATGCGAAGCGGCCTTACCGATCGACTTCGGCGCATTCGTTCCGTGGATTCCGTAGCCCTTGAATCCAAGTCCCATCCACCGTGTGCCCAGCGGATTCTGCGGTCCCGGCGCGATCACTTTGCCTTCGTGGTAGTAGGTCGGGTTCACCACCCGCACCACGATGTGGAACGACCCGGCAGGGCTGGGGGTGCTGTCTTTGCCAATCGCGACGTCGTATACCTTCTTCACCTGTCCGTCTTGCAGCACAGCCAGCTGACGGTCGGGAATACTAATCAGCAGGAGCCGCTTGTCTGTCACCTGCGCGTATGCCGGAAAACTCAGAAGGAAGAAAACCATGAATACGAGCTTTGCAACCTCTGCTTCGTTCCGCTGGCTTATCGTGATCCGCATCTCGTGACCTCGCTGCCTTACGGCATAGCAAAGTGCACGAGTTGCACCAGAAAGGAGTCGCTGAAAAGAAAGGAATTAGTTGAGGAACGAAGTCAGCACCGCGTGTCAGGGAAAGGACAGTGTGTCATCCCTGACACACTGGAAGTTTCGGACGGGCGGTAATTTAGCAGGCTTTGTGGATGACTATCTTGTGCTGCCGGAGATCAGCATGGGCTATCTCTCTTTGCTGATTAAGCGCACTTCGCCAGATGACCCTGATCGCCTTGCTCCAGATCAAAAGTTCGCGGCGTGTCCTGCCCCTCGATGAAAACCTCGAGCCTCAAGCCCGACCCGTTGAGGGTCCCGGTATAGGTCGCCTTGATCCCTGAAGCCGGTAGCCCGCCATCAACCGCGGCAGGCGCCGGGGTCTCAGCCTTGTAGATACCCTCGACCCTGAAGCGCCCCTTCTCGTCCAGCTCCAAGCGTTGCGAAATGCTTCCCCTGGCGCAATCGAATTCAATGTCTGCGCCGCTGTCGCTTACTTCCATGCGAATGTGCTCACCGCCCCACACGCCGTTCGGAACCGCTTTGGTCGGAGCAGCGGGGCTGGATTGTGCCGGCCGCGGAGCCTTCATCTGGCCGGCGCAGGATAGACCGACACACGCGGTGATTAGAACTACAGCCACGAATCGCATTTCCCACCTCCTCGCAAGATTACCCGCGCCACAACCACGAAGCTCTCTTACGCTTTTCGCCGGTTCATGGCTTAACGATGTCTGGGCATCGCAACCCGGTCAGATAACTATTGTATGGCGCATGACGGAAACGACGTTTCCAACAGAACCTGCAAACTTGCGGATTTAGGTTGGCCTCCACAACAAAACGGCCGTCGCGGTTAGCGACGGCCGTATTGTTTTATTCCGGCTGGTCTGGGTTGAGGCCAGCCGGAGTTGTGTTTGTCGCTTACTTGCTGGGACCGAACGCGGTGTAGGTAGCCGTGTCTTGCACCGAGTAGCTTCCACCAGCGTTGCCGTACAGCGTGACGTACACCTGACGCGAGTCGATCGGCAGGTTGCCAATCAACACCGAGGTGCCCGGCACCTGTACCGCCGCCAGGTCATACGCACCCGGCGTCGAGCCCACATACAACCGATAGAGGCCGACCGGAGGATTGCCGCCGGTCTCCGGTGTCCAGGTGAAGGTCACCGCCGTGCCGGTGAAGGTTGAACCCTTCGTCGGTCCGGTGATCGTAGCCTTCACGATGTTCGCCGCAGTGTAGGTAGCCGTATCCTGCTGCGTTCTGATGCCACCGCCATTGCCGTACAGCGTGACGTAGAGCGTGCGGCCATCGGTGGGAATGTTGCTCACCGTCAGCGACAGATTCGGCGTCTGCAAGGCAGCGATGTCATACGCGCCCGGCGTGGAACCTACGTACAACGTGTAGGTGCTCGCCGGAGGATTGGTACCGGTTTCAGCCGACCAGGTGAAGGTGGCCGAGGAGTTGCCTAGCTGCGAGCCCTTGGTGGGGCCGGTGATGACGGCCTTCACGATGTTGGCTGCAGTGTAGGTGGCGGTGTCCTGGGTCACATAGCTGCCACCGGCATTGCCGAACAGCGTGACGTAAATAGCGCGTCCGTCGGTCGGAATGTTAGGCACAGCCAATGACAGGTTAGGCGTCAGCAGGGCGGCGATGTCATACGCGCCCGGCGTCGAGCCTACATACAGGCGATAGCTGGTGGCGCCGTTTTCTGCGGACCAGCCGAAGGTTACGTTGCTGCTGCCCAGTTGCGAGCCCTTCACCGGAGTATTGATGATGGACTTGCTGGAAGCGGTGTAGGTCGCAGTGTCCTGCTGCGTCCTGCTGCCGCCGGCATTGCCGTACAGCGTGACGTAGACGGTGCGGCCGTCCATAGGCATGCTGCCCACGACCGCCGACAGGTTGGAGGTTTGCAACCCGGCGATGTCATAGGCGCCCGGTGTCGAACCCACGTACAGGGTGTAGGTGCTCGCCGGAGGATTGCCGCCGGTTTCAGCCGACCAGGTAAAGGTAGTGGCGTTGCCCACCAGCACCGAGCCCTTGGTGGGGCCAGTGATGACGGCCTTCACGATGTTAGCTGCGGTGTAGGTCGCGGTGTCCTGTGTAACGTAGGACCCGCTACCGTTGCCGAACAAGGTGACGTAGATGGCGCGGCCATCGGTCGGAATGTTCGGAACCACCAGCGACAGGTTAGGCGTCAGCAGGGCCGCGATGTCGTAGGCACCGGGCGTGGAGCCGACGTACAAGCGATAGCTGGTAGCCAGACTCTGCTTGCTCCAGCCGATGGTTACGGTGTTGCTGCCGAACTGCGAGCCCTTGACCGGCGTGGTGATCACGGCGGTGACAGGAGTCACAGTCAGCGTTCCGTTGACAAAGGTGAAGCTGTAGTTGGCCGCCATCAACGTGCCCTGGGCAGCGTTGATCGGGTAGTTGCCCGGAGGCGAGTTGACCGTGTAAGTGGTGGTCAAGCTCGGTGAGCCGCTCAACACTCCCTGGTTATCGCCATTCACGAAGCCGTTGTAACTGGCCGTGAACGGTGGGATCGATCCACCATCGAGCATGGTCTTGTTGTCAGCGGTCACCGTCAGCGTTGCCTGCCCGACGGTAAGGCTACCGTTGGCGGAGGACGACGCGTACGTGGAGTCGCCGGCAAAGCTGGCCAGTACTCCGCTGGGATAGTTGCCCGCGTTGATTCCTGACAGACTTGCATTTGGCAGAGTCGCGGTGCCGGTGTTATCGGTGGTTGCGCCACCCACCGGATTGCCATTCAGGCTGAAGGTTACGTTCTTTCCGCTTACCGGATTACCTCCAGAGGTCAGAACGGCCGATAGCGAGACGGTTCCGCCGTAGGTACCGCTGGCAGAAGCTGCGTTCACGCTGGTGGGGAGTGGATTTTCCGGCCCGGTGGGCAGCGGCCACGCATAAGCGCCGCGGCTGCGGGTCCACAGTGCCAGAGTGGTGGCGCCACGATCAACCGACATGTCCCAAATCATGACGTTGGGCAGGCCGTTGTTGAAGCGGTTCCACACCGGCGGATTGGCGGTGATGTCATCGGTGTAGTACAGCCCGAAGTCGCTGCCAGCAAAAACCTGGCTGGGGAAATTCGGGTTGACGATGATGGAATCGACCGGTATGTCGGGCAGGTTTCCGGTCCTATCGGTCCAGGTAAACCCGTCGCATGGGGTGGAGGTCATGGTGCAGTCCACGCGGAAGACATGGCCCGGAGTACTTGGCGAATTGGCGTTGAAACCGCCGACCGCAGCGTATCCAGTGGGAGTGCCTGGTGCCGCAGAGCTGGGATCCAGGGCGATGCCCATGATCGGCCGGTTGGGCAGCAGTGCATTGCCGCCGGTCACGTTGACCCAAGTGGCTTGAGCTTGCGTGCCGGTGCCCAGGTTAAAGCCGATCTGCACGTTGCCGTCGTTGGTTCCAACGATAGCCACGCTCTGGTACTTAGGCGAGTACTTGACCTGATTGATATACGACCGGTTGCCCAGTGTACCTTTCGTCAGGTTCGTCGTAATCGGGTTATTGGTGACATACCACGTGTGAGTGGAGGCCGAGGCGCCGGTCACCGTTTCCCAAACGCGGGTGGTGCCAGCAAGCAGGTGTCCGCAGCCAGAGGTCGAGCCGGCAGCCGCGCAGTCATCTCCCCCAGCTATGCCGCCGTGGAAGAGGTGAACCGGCAGGACGAAGGACTGGGTGTCGCTCGTCCAGCTACCACCCCAGGATGACCAGGTGGCGCCGGGCTGGGTGCAGTTGTGGATACAGCGGCTGAAGCCACCGCTGTTATTGCCTTCCCAGTAGCGAAGGCTACCGGTGTCGTCGCCCTGCGTGGTGCCGCCGAGGAAACCTCCTCCGTTCATGGAGAAGTTGGCAGCATTAATGTTAGTGAAGATGATTGAGTTGCCGCTGCTGCCGCCGGTAACCGCGGTTACCACTACGGTGGCTCCGCTGCGTGCGGCTGTGGCCACCGTCGGTATGTCGCGGGTGATCGAGGTGACGATGTTATTGCCTTCCGTCGTGGTGCTTGAGTTCAACACCACCTGGCCAGTGGAACTACCTGAGGTGACGAAGGTGAAGACTTGCGGACCGATCTGGAATTGCTGACCGGCCTGCGCCCCACCTGTTGTCAATGTGATGGTTCCCTGGGCCTGGGTCGAACCCGTGCCCATCGGATCGATCAAGCCGGAGAAGCCATCGCCTCCCAGACCCATCTGCCACTGCACCGCCTGAGTGGGCGATCCCGAGAACATCGCCGAACTGGGGCCGTTGTCCTGAGCACCGCCGACGGCAGAGGGATTCGCGGAGTTAGCGAAGTTGCCGCTGATGTCGCCGGAGTAGAACTCGATAGCATTGATGCCCGCATCGTTGTTAACCCACGTGGGCCGCGTGCTACCTATCACTGCCGAGCTGGCGTTTAGGGTGTAGTGAGTGCCACCGTCGTTGCCCACCAGCAGGATGTCCGACGAGCCGTTCACGAAATTTAGAGCGTGCTGATCCACGTGTACTGCGTGGTTGTTTACGCTCGTACCGTTGTATCCGCACGTGGTGTCGTACCAAGAGGTGCCAGTACGATTGACCAGCCAGATGTCGAAGGTATCGAAGAAGGCGCGATCCGCGTTATTGGGATCGACCACGATTCCCTGGTCGTACCAGTTCTGCGGATAGTCGCCGCCGCCGGCTGAGCCTGTGCAAGCGGTTAGCGATCCGCCTGCCGAACCTGTCATGAATGACCAGGTCGCACCGCCGTCGGTGCTGGCCCACGCGCCGAGTTGGCATCCGCTTGTGGTGCCGCATCCGCTGGCGCTGTTCCAGTTGATGGATCCCACTTGGGCGTATATGACGTTTGGATTACTGGGTGCTACGGCAATGTCGATACGGCCGAGGTTGTTGACCGTGCCGCCATTCGTCGTCGTTCCACCGGTGGCGCCATTACCGCAATAGGTCTGGTTGCCGCCGCTGATGGGATAGTTGCAGGCAACACCGCTGCCGGCATTCATCAGTGCGCCCGTAAGGTACGGGCTGCCACTCACCTGGGTGCCAAAAACAAAGCCGTTGGCGTTGCTTGCGATGGACGTGAAATCCGCGGGGCAGCCACTGGCTGGCACGGTGCCCTTATAGATACCGTTCGCGCCGTTCAAGCCCAGATCGTACTGCACGTAAGTGGGGAAGCCACGCGTGCCCACGGCTGCCAGAACGCGCGTTACCCCGCCGCCCATGTCAGTCAGTTCGAGACCAGTGATGTCCTGACGCTGACTGACAAAGCTGTTCGTAAGGCAATTGGTCCAGGTCGCGCCCTGGTCATAAGAGAACCAAAGGCCTTTCTTGGTGCCAGCTACGATGTTGTTGCTGTTGTTGGGATCGACACGAACTTTGCCGACCGCGTCGTACTGCGGATAATTTCCTGCCGGCTGTGTGTAGTCGGGACCGAAAACATCGGCGCCCAGAACTGTCCAGGTGCTGCCGGCGTCGGTGGACTTGAAGATGCCTTGGCTGCCCATGGAGAACGAGCCGTAATTCAGGTCGCCGGTTCCGGCATAAATGGTGTTGTGATCCTGAGGATCGAGGGCCAGCGTGTCGATGCTGGTGGTCGCCAGCAGCGGGCTGTCGGTCGTGACCGCCCACGTCGTGTTGGCGGTGCAGCAGTTGGTGGTCTTCCACACGCCGCCGCCGACACTGGCCAAATAGGCGACAATACTGCCGTTCGTGGTCGTCGTCGGATCGGTAACGATGGCGTTAACGCGTCCCTCGGTGACTCCGTAGTCATAGCAGCCGGTACAGCCCGTCATGTGCTCGGGCATTGGGCCCAGGGCAGTGAAGGCGTTCGGGTTGAGGCTTAGGGCGTTGCCCGGCTTCATCAGCGATTCGCTGGAAACCTTGCGTCCTGCCGGCACACCAGCCTGGATTGCGCGATCTTGTTCGGCAGCTCTGCGCGTCCAGGCGGGAGAGTATTTGCCCGTCGGATAGGTCAGCCGATGGAACCAGAATTCTTCCTCGCTGATCAGACGCTCGGCGTCGGTGGGAGCGTGACCAGGGGTGAACTGGGTCGAAATCGATTCGCCCGAGGAACCAATCGCCGTAGCCGTAAGAATCGGGGTGTTCTTGCCCGCGCCGCCCAATTGCACTTTCGGCATGGTTGCGGAGATGTTCAGAATGCCCTTGTCGTCCGCGGCGCCGTGTATGGTGGCGATGATGCCGGCGGAGTCGGCCTTGATCACAATGGTGACGCCTTCTCCGGGCGTCCAACTGCTGCCGCTAAAAACCATTGTTTCGCCCGGCATGTAGCTGATCTTGTCGGCCAACAGTGTCGGTTTTTCTGCGATGCGGCTCTCTTTCGACTGCGCAGAGGCAATCGGCGAGAGAGCGAGGATTGTGGCCAGGATATAAAGACACAACACACCTGGACGACGAAGTAGGCAAAGATTCATCATTTGTCTCCGAGGAGAATTTCCGGGTTCGAGAGGGAATCGGGGGAAGAACGATGGCCCGCCCTGATCACGGTCACAGCGTTGAGCAACTATGAAGCAGGTACCTTGGTACTATCCGTGCCGTAAATGTGTAAAGAAATTTAGTGTAAAGCTGCTACAACTTTTAGGGCATTTTATGACGTATAGGTGTTGGGGCCTGGCGATTTCGAGCGGAAGAGGACTTAAACTCTGTATGCCGAGCGGGGGTAACGAGGCAATCGCATAGGCGGTGGAAGCAGGCCATGAAAAAACCCTCTCCCGATGATCCGGGAGAGGGCCATTGCAATCGCAATGTGTTTCTCAGTCCTTGTCAGCGACGCGAACCGAGTCTTTGAAGTCACTCGGAGGCCGAACTGTCTTCTCACCGGGGAAGGGCCGGATAAACCCGGTGGCCTCATACCAGTTGTAATGGGCGACGACGTTCGGATCTTCAACGTCGGGCTTGTGCTCATTGCCGGCGAAGATCTCCGCCTTCTTCTTGAGCCACGCGGCCCTCATCGCCGCGACCTTGGGGCTTTCCTTGGTTTTCTCAGCTCTCTGAGGCGACGCCGAAGCGTTACAGGAGGTACCCGAAGTCAGCGAGTATTCGGCGGGCACGTGGTCCCACGGCAGGAAGTTCTCCGCGGGCGGATTGTCGGTGAACACCGGCCTCATCGGCGAGGCCCACAGATCGAACTGGTTCATGGGCGTCAAACCGAGAATCTGCTCGATCGTACGCGTCATGTTGACCTGGGTGTAGAAGGTGTGGTCGGTGGGGCCGTTCTGTAAGACGTAGGGGCTGATGATATAGCCCGGGCTGCGGTGACCGTCGACGTGGTCGACGCCGTTCTGCGCGTCGTCTTCTTCGACGAAGATCGCCGACGTAGACCACACCGAGCTGTGGGTGATGATGTCGACAAAGCGGCCGAGAGCCAGGTCGTTATCGGCCTGCATAGCCATCGCGTTCGGCGGGCCGCCGGTATGGTCGGAGCTGATCCACATGAACTCCAACTGGGGTACCGAATTGTTAGCCACGTCGTTGGCGAAGTCCTGCTTCCAGATGTCGACGCGGAACTGGTCAGGAATGCCCGTGTCGAACTGCGGGTAGTTCTGAACCGTGTGATTCAGTACATCGGGGAGCGCGGAATACGAGGATACAGTGTTGTAGTAATACAGCTGGTCCTCCTGGTTGTTCTCATACTTCACGGTGTCGTCGTAGAACTGACACCAGGTCGGCTCGGTGTGACTCATGTCCGGCGGATTGAACAGGTTGTATTCGATGTACTCGCCGTAATTCTTCAGCTTAATGCCGGCCGTGGTCGCCGTGTTGTACAGATTGCCCTTTACCTGGTAGGCGAGCCCTTCGCCGCCGTTGGAGGGATAGTCACGCAACCAGTCGGGCGACTGGATGTCGTCGGAGTAGGGTGCCATGGCCTGCACGATCCAGTTGTGGCCATCAGCCGACTGGCGGCTCGGGTCGTAGAAGTTGTCCAGAAGCGGGAAGCGCTGTACCAATGTGTGTGCGTTCGGTGTGTAGATGCCGCCGAAGACCGCCAGCGTGGGGTCGCCATTGCCGGCAGCCACGTCGCCCAGGATCTGATCGTAGGTGCGGTTTTCACGGATGATCACGAATACGTGCTTGATCAGTGAGGGATCGCCGATCTTCGCTGGAACCGCGACTGGCGGGGTATTTGGATTGCCGCCTGTGGACGACGCGATATTCAGCGCCAGGTCCCAGTGGTTGTTCTGGTAAACCTGCTGGGTGTCCGCGGCAAGGGTTGCACTATCCGGAACGGGAACGATGCTGACCGTGCCCATGTCCTGGTGGGAGTTGAAGCCGCACACGCTGTAATAAGTTGCGCAGTTGGTGCCCAGGTTGGTGTTCGTGGTGCCGATGCCCTTGTCATTGGCGATGATCAGTGTTTTATCCGCCGCGTCCAACACAACCGAGCTGGGCGCATAGCCGACTGGAATCATGCCTTTGACTGGGGCGTTGTTGCCGGCGCTAAGGTCAACCACGGCGACCGCGTTGGCGTTGTACAGTGCGACGTAGGCAACGTTATTCACGCTGTCGACTGCGATCGAGTTCGGTGCCGCGCCATAGGCCCGAGGGCTGGAGGCCAACGCAGTGGGCACGCCGATGGGCAGCCCGACGTTGATCTTCCGCACCTCTTTGTTAGTGGTCGTGTCGATGACCGAGATGTTGTCGGTGTAGGTATCGGTAACCAACAAATACTGGCCCCAAAAGGCCATGCCGGTGGGGTGGGTGCCGGTCAACGAGATGGTGTTGGTGACCGTAAACGAGGCCAGATCGACCACCGAGATGGTGGCGGTGGAGGTAGTGCCGGTCGGATTCGCCGAAACGATCGGCGTACCGTTGGAGTACTGCTGGAAGTCGTCCATGGTCGCGACCCGTCCACCCTCGTTCGAGACGTAGGCGGTGCGGCCGTCGGTTGAGATGAGAACACTGTTCGGGATGTTACCAACGCGGATCTCTGCAACCTGGGTCGGGGGGACTGTGGTCAGGTCGATCTTGGTCAGCGAATCGTTGGTGTCAAGCACGGAGTAGGCAATCTTACTATCCGCCGTGACCGCGAGGCCTAGCGGATAGGCAGTACCGGAAGATACGGTCTGGCCGCAGGGAATGGGGGCGCTGCCGGTGGTTCCCGGAGGGCTGTTGTCAAAACAGGTGATGAACGAAAGGTTAACCGGAAGCTTGATCTGAGTATTGTAGGTCAGCAGGCCGTCCGGCCCGACGCTGGCGACGGTAACGTAGCTGCTGTCCTGGCTGAACAGCAGGTATTTGCCGTCCTGGGTATAGACCAGGCCGGCAGTGCTGCCCTTGTTACTGCCGTTCGGGGTGAACGCCTGCAAAACGGTGCCCGCAGTTACGTCGAGGACTTCGACAGCACCGGTATTCGTATTGCTGCCCAAGGTAAGGACGGCGGCGGTGCGGTGGCCATTCGCGAGTGGATTGGGGTTGAGAGCGATGGCTTTGGCGCGAACCCCGGTGCCGGTGCTTTCCTTAACTAAGAGGTTGACCTGGGTTCCGGCGGGGGTGACGATCTGCCCATCACCGAGGACCCATGTGTTCTGGTCCAGCGGGCCGGGATGATAGGTCGGATAGTAATCGGACCTGGCGAACGCTGAGACGCTCAGGCCCGTCAATAGCAGGCCAGAGAGCAGGGTTCTTAGCATTCGAGAACTGTTGCGACACGAATTCCTCTGCATAATAAGGTGTCTCCTCCGAAAGAAACTGCCAAAGTTTTTTCAGTTGATCGGTGACAAAGGTGAGGGCGAGCTACGAGGCAAGTCTAAGCAGGAAATCCGAACAGTCAGATGACGCGGGCATTACGGTTTTGTCATGTGAAAATTGGGCCTGCAACTGGCGATAACCGGCCCCCTGGTCGCTGAAACCAGGTGCCGCGAGCCTGAAACTGCTCGAAAACGGCAAAAAGTGCCTCGAAACAGCTCGAAACTTTCAAGTCTTCGTATCGGATTCGCATGCACTATAGTGCAGGTCCGAAGGGCGGAATCGAATCTCGCCACTAAGACATAGGTTAAAAAATCGACAAAACAGGCGCATTTATGGTCACTTCGGACCAGAAACTGCGAAAATTCGACGCAATTTTCGACACTATCGCCCCGCCGTGGACGGCTCGCACGACAGATCGAATACGAATGAGGTCATGCTTTCGTCATCATCTGCCCGGCGAGCGGTAGCCGGAGCGTCACCCGAGTGCCGTGTCCCGGTTGGCTGGCGATTTCAACCTTGCCGCCGTGAAGAAGCATGATGCTCTGAACGATGGCCAATCCCAGGCCGGTGCCGCCTGATGCCTGGGAGCGTGAGGTGTCCAGCCGAAAGAAACGGTCGAAGACCTTCGGAAGCGCTTCCGCTGGAATGCCGATGCCGGTATCCGTAACCTCGATGCGAACAGCGAAAGACTCCGGTTTAGCAGCCAGCACCACCGATCCCCCTGGTGGCGTGTGCGCGACCGCGTTCGAGATCAGATTGCTCACCGCACGCTGCAGCAGGGTGCGATCCAGTTCGGCGATAACGGGCGCCGGACTAGCAGCAGTGGTGAGGGAGATACCAGCCTCCCCGGCTGAAGCTTCGTAATACTCGCGCAAGCCGCCCAGCAACTCAACCAAGTCCACCGGCTCGCGGCGCAAGTGAGCTAATGGGCTCTCAGCGCGGGCGAGAAACAGCAGGTTGCCAACGAGGTCCGAAAGGCGCACGGCCTCTTCCAGACAGGATTCAAGCACGTCGCGGTATTCAGTGATGGTTCGCGCTCGCGCCAAACCCACTTCGGCTTCTCCGCGGATGTTGTTGACGGGGGTTCGCAAGTCGTGTGCGATGTCGGCAGAGAACCGGGAGATCCGTTCGAAGGAATCTTCCAGGCGGTCCAGCATTTGGTTGAAGGTGCTTGCCAGCGATGCCAGTTCGAAGGGATAGCCGTCGGGGAGGATCCGCTCGCGCAGGTTCGTCGAACTGATACGACGAGCGGTTGCTGCCATGTCTTCCACCGGGCGAATACCGCGTCGTGCAATCTGATACCCGACGAAGGGAAAGACGGTGAAGGTGCCCAGCAGAATGCCAAAGAACCAAAGCCGGTAACGCTGCAGGAATGCTTCCTGCTGCGAGACGTCAATGGCAATCTGAATGGTGTCGGTGTGAGTCGGGGGCGAGCCGACCGGCGCGGTTGCAGTGGCGACGCGGAAGGCGCGGCCGTGTCTGCCCTTCATCCGAATCGTGCGGCCGGGTCGCAGGCTGGTTTGAGCGGCGAGTTGATCGAGGTCTAACTGCTCAGCCATGCCGGGGGTAGTGAGCAGCGGCTGGTTTCGTGTGTCGAGCAGGCGAATATAGAACTGTTCGTAGCGCCGTGCGGCTGACTCCAGTTGGATTTCCTCTTCCAAGGCGTCCCAGTCGTTGGGACGCTCGCGCAGCATGGTGCCGAGCACGTGCAGCTTGTCGTCGAGAAAGAGTCTGGTACTTCTCTCCATTTCGGTGATGGTGAGCAGATAAAGGCTGGCGGTCGCCAGAAACACAAGGAACAGGCCGGCAAGCGCGTAGGCAGCGGTGAGGCGAAAGGCCAGGGTCTTCCACAGCCGCCGCGAGACCGGAGTGATGCTAGCAGTCAGCTTCCATGACATACCCTGCGCCCCGGACGGTATGGATCAATTTGTGCGGAAAGGGATCGTCAACCTTGCTGCGCAGTCTTCTCACGTTGACGTCGACCACGTTAGTATCGCTGTCGAAATTCATATCCCACACCGCTTCGGCGATCAGGGTTCGCGACAGTACCTCGCCGGCACGTTGCGCCAAGAGCGACAGCAGAAGGAACTCCTTGAAGGTCAGCTCCAGGCGCTGTCCGGAGCGGGTGACGCGCTGGCGCAACAGGTCGATCTCGAGGTCGGCCATGCGGATGGTTTCTTGCGGCCGTTGTGGCGCCCGGCGCAGCAGCGATCGCACCCGAGCCAATACTTCGGAGAAGGCGAACGGTTTTACAAGGTAGTCGTCGGCACCCAACTCCAAGCCTCGTACACGCTCGTGGACGGCATCGCGGGCGGTGAGAAAGAGAACCGGCGTCCGGCCCCCGGACTGCCGCAATCGCGTAAGCACCTGCCAGCCATCGAGGGAAGGAATCATTACGTCCAGAATCAGCAGATCGAATTCGCCTTCCAGCGCCAGGTGCAGTCCGTCCAGGCCATCGCCCGACACTTCGACGCCGAAGCCCGATTCAGTAAGGCCTTTCTTCAAGAACCTGGCGGTCTTGGCTTCGTCTTCGATGACCAGAATCCTCATGTGTGGTCCTTGTACATTTGGCCCGGCAGTTAAGATTCTCGCGGACTTCAACTTTCCGGGACGATATCCAGAAGCTCAGCCGCAACCGCATAACGGCCTGCGCGAACCGCAGCGGATGTTTACATGAAAGCCCAGGAACATGGCAGGAAGATGAAGGTGCAACGAAGGTCCGATTAAACAAGAACAACGAAGAGCCCGTTTTTTGAAACCCGAACAGTTTTTTGGGAACGAGAAACGCTCATGGCATTCCGAACCCACGCGGTGGTATAGTCGGCGACCCGTGCTAGCGTGACGGACCGTCGGTGCTTTCATGTTCGCGCGTAAGGTGTTGCCCGGTCATGTGAGAATAGCGCGATGCCAAATGAGCAACGATCTGTTCCCGATTTTCTCTACGGTACTGCCTGGAAGGAAGACCGCACACCGCACCTCACCGAACTGGCGCTCCGAATGGGATTTCGGGGAATCGATACCGCCAACCAGCGTCGCCATTACTTCGAAGCCGGAGTAGGGCAGGGACTGGCAGCCGCCTACGCAGCGGGTGTTGTGACGCGCCCCGAGCTTTTTCTGCAGACGAAGTTCACGTTTCAATCTGGACAAGATCATCGGCTGCCCTATGATCCTTACGCCCGCCTTTCCGTTCAGGTGGCGCAGTCCCTGGCCAGTTCACTTGAGCATCTTGGAACCGACTATGTCGACAGCTACGTGCTGCACGGGCCCTCGTCGGGCTTCGGCTGGAGCAACGCCGACGGTGAGGTCTGGGAAGCAATGTGTAGCGAGCGTGACGCGGGCCGGGTCCGCTTTCTCGGCGTAAGTAACGTTTCGCTCCGGCATCTCGAGCAGATGGTAGCCGCCCACACCCAAGCGCCAACGTTTGTGCAGAACCGCTGCTTCGCACGCATGGGCTGGGACCGCGAGGTGCGCCTGTTTTGCAAGGAACGCCAGATTTTCTATCAGGGATTCTCGCTGCTCACAGCAAATGTTGAGGTGCTGCACGATCCTCGGCTCATCGAGCTCGCAGCGCGGGCGAATGTAACGGCTGCCCAGGTTGTGTTTAGCTTCGCTCGCAGCATCGGGATGCTGCCGCTGACCGGCACCTCTAACGCCGAGCACATGAGACAGGACCTCGCCAGTCGCGACCTGGTACTCGCTCCGGAAGCGGTGCAGGCGATTGAGGCTCTGGCGGGTTGACTACCAGGGCAGGCGGGAAGTCTGCACGTGGAATCGGAGTTATCCGCTTACTCCGCGTTGGTTGCGATCGATCCGTTCTTCCGAAGCCCCGAACTCTTCGAAGTAGGAAGAGGGCTAAGCCGCTGAAAACAATGGAGATGGTGAGCGCGGAAGGAATCGAACCTTCAACCTACTGATTAAGAGTCAGTTGCTCTGCCAATTGAGCTACGCGCCCATGTGTGAGGAAAAATTTCAGAAGGGCGACATCAGTATAACATCGGCGACACGGACTCGCCGACAACCGACAACCGTCTCCTACTCGATCTGCACCAACTGCCCGGCGCCGAGCGATGCCGGTGGCTGTGGAGAGGCGGCGTGCTGCGGAGCGCGCCAGAAATCCATATACGACACCTGGTGAACGCACGAGATGGTGCAATTCGGAGCGCAGCCTTTCTCGGTGCGAAACTCGCGGCGAATATCGTTGACGGTGTATTGCGACAGGGGCGTACCGGGGAAGCCGCGCTGCTGCGAACAGTAATGCACCAGCCCATCCTCACATATATATAGGTAGCGCGCGCCGGCGCGGCATCGCCAGTCGTTGGGCTTGCCGGCGGCAATGTTGTCCTGGAACCAGTTGAAGCGCGAATAATGTTTTTTCGTCAGCTTCTTCATCTTGGTGAAGACTTCGCGGTCTTCCTCTCCCAAGGCCTGCAACTGGCCTTCGCCGTCGTGAATAATTCCGATGGTGGAGGTGAATCCGAGCTGCACGGCGCGGCGTCCGACTACCAGCGCGTCATGCGGATTGCGCATGCCTCCGCCCACTACCGAGTTGATGTTCACGTGGAACTCGGCGTGGTCGGCCAGCAATTGCAGCTTCTTGTCGAGCACCTTCAGCGACTTTTTCGAGATGTCGTCGGGCATAACGTTGTCGATCGAGATCTGAAGATGATCGAGTCCGGCGCGGTTCAGGCGCTGGATGCGCTCGGCGGTCAGCAGGTATCCGTTGGTGATCATGCCGGCGATCATCGGGTAGCGCCGCATGCGGGCAATGATGTCGTCGAGTTGCGGATGCAGCAGCGGCTCGCCACCGCTAATGGTCACAATCGACGTTCCCAGACGTGCCAGGTCGTCGATGCGCTGGAGCATCACTTCCAGCGGCACGGGGTCCGAAGTTTTGTCGTACTCGTTGCAGTAGGTGCAGTCGAGATTGCAGCGCCGCATGGGGATGATCTGGGCCATCACCGGATGGTCGGTCGAGAGCACACCCTTGGCTATCAGCTTGTATTCGCGCAGCCGGCGCTTATATTTGAGTACCCGCCGCCGCGTTTTGAGAGACACTTCCGCCATATTCGCTCTTCGATTACAACATATTGGATGAGGGGGAAGGGAAGTTCGCACCCTTGTTCGGTGAGAATTGGCCGTCAGACGGCGTATTTGGCAGGTTGAGGCTTGTGGGCCGAGGCATGTGCTGCAGCCAATACCTGCTGCACGCCTGCACTGGTTTATAATCACAAATTAAAGCTTTTACAGCACATCCAGCCCTGGAGTTTCAATACCCGCATGATCAAGTTTCTGCAGCAAGAAGGCCCGCTCAAGAAGTATGTTCTCGGCGGCATCCTGGTCTTTATTTGTCTGGCGATGAGTGCGTATCTCATCCCTGGCGGCTTTGGCGACTACCTCACCGGCGGTGTGACGCAGGAAGGCGTACTGGCGGTTGTGGGCGACCAGAACGTCGGCATGCAGGACGTGGCGCAGCGTGCCCGTGCGATCGGGCGGCAGCAGTTCCGCGGCAATATCCCCGAGTCGTTGATGCCGTTCCTCATGCAGCGTGCGGCCGACAGCATGATCACGCAGGGCGCAATGGTATACGAGGCTGATCGCATGGGCCTGGGTGCGACCAACGACGAGGTTCGCAACTACCTGCACCAGGGACAGCTGGGCGAGATGTTCTTTCCTGGTGGTAACTTCATCGGCGACCAGGCGTATGAGCAGTTCGTCGAGAACCAGTTTGGGCTGAGCGTGCCGCAGTTTGAGAGGGAGATTAAAACCCAGATCGCCTCGCAAAAGCTGTTGGCCGCGGTCGGGGCCCCTGCCAGCGTCAGCGAGAAAGAGATCAAGGACCAGGTCGAGAAGGACCAGACCAAGGTCAAGTTCGACTATGCCGTGCTTACCCTCGACGACGTTAAGAAGCAGGTGCATCCCACCGATGCCGAGCTCAAGTCGTTCTATGACCAGAACAAGCAGGAATACGCTAACTCCATCCCGGAGAAGCGCAAGTCGCGCTACATCCTGATCGATCGCTCGAAGATGGCGGATAGCATCCAGATTTCGCAGGCCGACTTGCAGCAGTATTACAGCCAGCATCAGGATGACTTTCGCATTCCTGAAACGGTTACGGTTCGCCATATCCTGATCAAGACACCGGTGCCGGGAGCGGACGGCAAGGTCGATCAGAAGGGCGTCGATGCCGCGAAGGCGAAGGCTGAGGACGTTGAGAAACAGCTGAAGAACGGTGGAGACTTTGCGGCGCTGGCGAAGCAGTACTCGGAAGATCCGGGGTCGGCGCAGAATGGTGGACTCTTGCCGCCCATCACCAAGGGCCGCACGGTGCCCGAATTCGAGCAGGCGGCGTTCAACACGCCAGTCGGCCAGACCACGGGAATCATTCGCACCAGCTACGGTTTCCACATCATTCGCGTGGAAGGCAAGCAGACCGCGCGCATGAAGCCGCTGGATGAAGTCAAGGGAGACATTGAGCCCATCCTGAAGCAGCAGAAAGCCGCTGCTGCCGCGCAGAAGCTGGGAGACACGGTCCAGAGCCTGGCTCGCACCAACGGTATGGACAAGGCTGCGGCGGACAAGGGCCTGTCGGTGACGACCACTGATTTCCTGAGCAAGACTGACTCCATGCCTGGAGTGGGAAATTCACAGGACCTGATGAGCGCCATCTTCAGCGTTAATAAGATGGATCCGCCAGCGACGGTTTCGATCCCGCAGGGATACGTGGTGTACCAGGTGGCGGATATCGAGCCTGCCCAGACTCCAACCTTCGATCAGATCAAGGCCAAGGTGGAAGACGAGTTCAAGACCCAGCGGGCGCAGCAGATGCTGGCGCAGAGGATCCAGGAACTGGCTGACCGCGCCCACTCGGAGCACGACCTGAAGAAGGCGGCGCAGGAAATCGGCGCCACGTACAAGACCAGCGATCTGGTTGGCCCCACTTCGCAGGTCCCTGACATCGGCGCTCTCACTGGTGCGGCAGCACAGATCTTCAGCCTGAAGCAGGGCGAGATCAGCGGGCCCATCGGGCTGCAGGGCAGCGGCGCTGTGGTCATGGTCACCGACCGCCAGGAGCCCTCGCCCGACGAGCTGAAAAAGAGCTGGGACGCGGCCAGGGATACTCTGCTGGCCCAAAAGCGGCAGGAACTGGAAGGGCTGTACGTTCAGAACCTGCGCGAGCGTCTGGAAAAAGAGGGCAAGGTCAAAATCAACAAGAAGGAAATGGAGCGGCTGGTCAAAGGCAGCTAACCGCGCAGCGCAAGAATGGGCCGGCGGCCCACCGGCCCGAGATTCGTAAACGCTTTCTTCGTACAGGCACACCACTCCGGCGTGCCTGCTTTCATCTCTAAGCAGGACGCATGATCTCCAAGCGCTCTTCCGGAATCCTGATGCACCCGAGTTCCCTGCCTTCGCGGGGAGGCATCGGCGACTTCGGCCCTGCGGCCTATGAGTTTGCCGAATGGCTGGCGACTGCCAAGCAGACGCTGTGGCAGGTGCTGCCGCTGGGGCCGGTGGGATACGGGAATTCGCCTTACTCCTGCACCTCTGCCTTCGCCGGCAACACACTGTTGATCAGCGCTGAAGTACTGGCCGACCAGGGTCTGCTGGAGCGCGAGCGGGTGGATTCGCTGCCTGATGGCGAGTCTCCGGTGGACTATGAAGTGGTGCGGGCGGAGAAGCTTCCGCTGCTGCGCGATGCCGCCGACAAGTTCTTTGCAACGCCGGGCCATGACCTTCGCCGCGCCTACGACGCTTTCTGCAAGGAAAACGAAGCGTGGCTGGAAGACTACGCCCTATTCAGCGTGCTGCGCGAACACCACGGGGACCAAAGCTGGCAGTCGTGGCCCAAGGAACTCGCGATGCGCGAGGCCGCCGGGCTGCAGCGAATTCGTGGAGAGTTGGCGCAAGAGCTCGATCGTGAACGCTTTCTGCAGTTCGCGTTTTATCAGCAGTGGTGCAAGTTACGTACCTATTGCGGCCAGCGCGGAATTCGTATCGTCGGTGACGTCGCCATTTTTGTCAGCTACGACAGCGCCGATGTGTGGACGCATCCGGACATATTTCGCCTGCATGAAGATTTGACGCCGCTGGTGGTCTCGGGCGTTCCTCCTGACGCGTTTAGTGCGACGGGTCAGCGCTGGGGAAATCCACTCTACGATTGGGACAAGCTCAAGGCTCGGGGATACGACTGGTGGATCGAGCGCCTGCGCTGGTCAGTCGAGACCTGCGACATCGTTCGCCTGGATCACTTTCGCGGCTTCGAGGCGTATTGGGAAATTCCCGCCGACGAAGAGACCGCGATCCACGGCCAATGGGTCAAAGGCCCGAACCAGGATCTTTTTATCGCACTTCGCAATGCGCTGGGCAAGCTGCCGTTTATCGCCGAGGACCTGGGGCTTATCACGCCCGAAGTAACGGAGTTGCGCAAGAAGCTCGACATCCCTGGAATGAGGGTGATGCAGTTTGGGTTTAACGATCCCGGGGCGCACATTTACCTGCCGCATTCGTTCGAGCCGAACACGGTGGTCTATACCGGTACGCATGACAACGACACCACGCTGGGTTGGTGGAAAAACAGCGCCACCGAAGAGGAGCGAATCTCAGCCGCGAGCTACCTCAACATCACCCGCGAAGAAGACATCGCGTGGTCGTTTGTGCGCGGCGCGTTAACCTCGGTAGCCAACCTGGCGATTGTTCCGGTGCAGGATGTGTTGGGTCTGGACAGCGACGCTCGCATGAACGTTCCGAGTAAGACGCTGGGCAACTGGTCGTGGCGCCTGCGCAAGGGCGCGTTGACTCCCGAACTGGCGGCCAACTTGTCGCGACTGGTGGAGCTGACCGATCGCGAGGCGGTGCTGCGGGAGACGGAAGTGAAAGACGTTGAAACTGAACAGCAGGCGTCAGCGAGTGAGCAGCGCAAACGGAAGATGTGCGAACAGATCGCTACATAACAGGGTAGTCCCGTTCCTCACGGGTACGCTTTCTCCGGTAAATAAGTTGCGCAAACCATGAACTTCGAAAAATTCACATCGATACGCAGGCTGGTGTCGCCCCATACGTGTCCCAGGGGCGGAGCCTCCGAGCCACGGAGCAGGGTGTAGGTGAAGCGCGGTGCCGCCACGATAACAAACTCCCCGTGATAGCTTCTGGCGAAGGCGATGACGTTGTCGTCTTTGCTGCCGCGCGCCAGCAGGGGAGTATAGCCTCCCATGCTGAAGAGCGCCCGATGCTCGCGCCGGAGGTTCAGCAACTTCCCGGTGAGCCACAGCTTGATTCGTCCGTCCTCATAGTTGTGAAGCAAGCTGCTGTAGAAGCTGTCGCCGGCGCTCTCCTCTTCTTACAGCGAGTGCAGCGCCTTGCCGGCGCAGGTTGAAGTCCACCGGCCTGCGGTTGTCGGGATCGACCAGGCTGAAATCGAACATCTCCTGCCCCTGATAGACGTCAGGCACTCCGGGACAGGTAAGTTTCAGCAGCGTCTGGGTCAGCGAATTGACGGCCCCGAAATACTTTACCGGCGGCATGAACTTCTGTAGCGAGTCGAAGAACTGGTTTGGCTTGCCGCGCCGGGGCAGACGGAGGATGCGCTCTACAAATGTCTTCAGCGCGTCAACGTATTCGGGATTGGGATTAAGCCAGCTCAGGTTCACCTTGGCTTCGTGTACGGCTTTGTCCATATATTGCTGGATGCGGCGAATGAACTCCTGCCATTGCTCTTCACTCTCCAGTCGCATAGGCAGGGCGCCGACAACGGTTTGATACAGCAGGTATTCCTCATTGTTGTCAGGCACCAGCCGGCCATCGGAGATCTGGACCTTGTGCACATGGTTCAGGCGACGCCACTTCATGACTGTGGCCGACCAGTGCCGCGGCATCTCCGAGAGAACGTCGAGGCGGGCGCGAACATCTTCGCTGCGCTTGGTATCGTGGGTGGAGGTGGCCAGCATCGAATGGGGCCAGTGTTGCGCACGCAACTGATTTCCGCGGTGGAATTCCTGCAGCGAAATTCCAAACTCCGCCGGCGAACCTCCGACTTCATTCACCGATACAAACCGGTTGTAGGCGTAGCAGGTGGTGTCTTCCAATCCCTTGGCCATCACCGGTCCGGTAAGCTGCTGGAACTTGAGGGTGAAATACAGTTGGTTGCGAAAGCCATAAACTGTCGGACCTTCGTCCGTTCCCTTGAGCAGCAGGATGTTTTGCAGAAAGTCGAAGGCCGGGGCGATATCGGGATTGCGACGCTTGGCTTCGGCGACGGCCTGCTCGATGTAGAGTTGATCCTGCCCGGATATGTTGCCGCGCTCGTCGATGTAGGTGCGGTAGACGGGGAAGCAGGCGATGGCCTCACGAATCGTATTGCGTAGCACGCTGCGAGTGAAATCGCGGGCCCGGCGGTCGTGCATCGAGATGCGGTCCAGCAGATGGCTCAGCACGTTGACTTCGCTGGAGAGCGCCTTGAACATGACCAGCTTCTTGCTCTCATACATGATGGTGTTGGGATTCAAGGCGGTTCCGGTAATGCGCTGGTACAGGTTTGTGAAATAGCGTTCGCGGCGGGTGTCGATCATCACGCCATTTACCAGGTTGGTGAAGTCGTAGCCGACGGTGCCATCTACCGGCCACTGCGGCAATTGTTCGCCCCGCTCCAGTATTTTTTCGACCAGGAGATACATGGGGGCAGAGAAGTGCTGTGGCGCGCCGTTCTGGACGAACATAGCCCGCACTTCCGCTTCGATTCCGTTTTCGCCCGCAGGCTCCCTCGCTTCCGGACCACAGCAGCGGCTTGCGGCGTACAGCATCTGCAAGCGCGCGAAATATTGCACCGGGTTCAGCAGGCCGTCCGGATGATCGATGCGTAAACCATTGACCAGTCCTTCCGCCATCAGTTTGCGGATCAGGCGATGGGTTTCGGCAAACACCCGGCGATCTTCCATGCGCAAGCCGACCAGGTCGTTGATGTCGAAGAAGCGCCGGTAATTGATTTCCTCGCCTGAAACCCGCCAAAATGCAAGGCGATAGGCTTGCGCTTCCAGCAATGCGTGCAGACGGTCGAAGCTGGCTGGCATCGCCTGGCACGCCATTGACCTGGCGCAGCTGCCTGCTCAATAAGAGCTGCCACCGGCGTCTCCTCCGCAAGCCTGGCCAGGCGCGCATACAGCAGAGGAATATCACGCTGTCGCCGGGAGGTCAGTTCGGGATCGGTGGAACTGTTTAGCGGAAGCTGCGCTAAATCCGCCAGCAGGCTGCGAAACTCGCGCAGCGCCGGTTCCTGCTGCGGGCTGCCGGCCGGTGAGCTTATCCCCGCGAATATAATCGGGATCGTTTGGGGGTCCACCATCACTACGTTATCGGCGTAGGAGATGGAGAACCGGCCGTCGAAATTCAGCTTGATGTTACCGCTCTCGAGCTCATCGCCGTAGGTGCTGCCCAGGATTGGGATCAGCACTTTGTTGCGCAACTCTTCCTTCAACGGATCCCAATCGATGTCGAAGAAATCGGCGTGGGCCGAGGCGCGTCCGTTCTCCAGAACGTCCTGCCACCAGGGATTGCTTCCCGGACCGATGCCCATGTGATTGGGTACCGTATCCAGGATCAAGCCCATGCCGCGCGCCTTCAGCTCTAAGGCCAGAGCTCGAAATTCCTCCTCCGTGCCAATCTCAGGATTGATCTGGTTATGATCGACGATGTCGTAGCCATGTGCGCTCCCGCTGCGCGCCTTCAGAATCGGCGAGGCATAGCAATGCGTCACTCCCAGATCCTGAAGATAGGGAACAAGCCGCCGCGCATCTTCGAACCGGAAATCGCGATTGAACTGCAAACGATAGGTCGAGAGCGGCAGCGCCTGTTCTTTCCCCGCTGAAAGCTCGTCCAGACACTGCGCCAGCGAGGCCGTTTCTTCGACCATTTCCAAGTTGCTGAAGGACATGATTAAGGTTTTCGATCAGACTGCTCAAACGCGGCTTGAGGCCTGAAGTAACTAAGATGCGCCTCGAGCCCCTTTTCGCTGGATGAAGCGTTGCATAGCCGATTCGTGCTGTGGTATTCCGGCCATTGTGGAGTCCGGGTTACAGTGCCACAGTAACTAAGCTAAGGTGTCTGCCCGATTGTGATTCCTAAGTAATCCAGTGTCATAGCTTCGTAACAATTTGCGTTCACCTTACGACAAATGCCCGATATGCCCGGTTGCGAGCGGCAACGATACTTGCGCCAGACACCAGCTTCGCTCCGCTCGCCGGCAATTGCGAAACCCTCCGGAGTCCTGGTTACCCCCCAAGGAGTCATCTGGATGAAACGTTTCTATTGCTTAGCAGTCCTGCTCTCCCTTACTTCACTTTCTTTCGCTAATGTTAAAGTCAATCTCATCTACCCGACCGCGAATAGCTCTTCCTCAGCTCCCATACATTTAGTAGCGACGGCCCAGAGCTTTGGCGTCATCATGGGGTGGGGGGCGTACATCGATGGACATAACGTATGGATCGGACCGGGCACACCAAGCATTGATGTGTGGGTTCCCGCCACGATGGGAAGCCACCAGGTCATGGTTCAGGCATGGGACGGCTCGGGCACCATTGCCGGCTACGCGATAGCCGCAATCACGGTTGTATCCGACGGCTTGCCGGTGCCGCCGCAGAATGCCGTTGTGTTCGACAAAATTCAACAGAACGGTAACTGGGGATCGTGCAATTCGTCCGACTGTGCCGGCGGCAGCGGTCAGGGCGTCTACTGGATGGCGCAGAACCAGTCGTCCCCAGCCCTCAGCGGCAGCAGCGCGGAATTCTTCAACTCGGGAGTTTGGGCCAATGCGCTGTGGTGGCAGAAGTTTGGCGCAAACAGCGACAAGCACAATTTCCTGTGGGACTTCTACTTCTACGTAGGATCGAATTACAACGTCTCGAACCAGGCGCTGGAGTTCGACTCGTTCCAGTTCATCGACGGTTACAACTACATGATGGGTACCGAATGCGTTTACCCATCGCAGATTTGGGACACCTGGGACGAAGGCACAGGGCATTGGATCCACAGCACCATCCCCTGCCCACGCTTAGCTCCCAATACCTGGCACCATATGCAGCTTTACACCACCACCAATGCCAGCACCCACCAGTACACCTATGTAACCCTGGTGGTTGATGGTAAGAGCACTCCGGTGAACATCACCGGCAACGCTAAGTATCTGAACTGGGGAAACAACGTGGGAGTGCAATGGCAGCTGGACGAAAACTCCAAGGGCTCCGGCGATTACGAGTGGATGGATAATGCCAAGCTGACAATCTGGTAGTTGTTATTGTTTGATTGTGATTCCGAGCGGGCCGCAGGAGCGGTTCGCTTGGTTTAACCGGCGGCTGTCTGATAGCCTAATATCATCCGGCAGAGTAGATGCCGAACTAAGGAGAGTTTCGCAATGAAGATTCGTTCCAAGGCCGCGCTCGCGCTGGCAGGTTTGCTGATATTGGCTGTCGCCGGGTTGACCCAGGTCGCGGTCGCTCAGGACGTTGCTCATTTCGTCAGTGGTGTTGTAAAGCATGTCGATAAGGACACCAAGACCATGGTAGTCAAGACTGCGGATGGCACCGAGCACACCGTCAAGTACACCGACAAAACGACGTGGAAGGGCACCAAGGACGCTGGCGCGGGCATCGCTGAAGGCTCCAAGGTAACCGTAAAGTACACCGAGAAGGCCGGCGAGAAGACAGCCGATGCGGTGAAGGTTGCCGGCAAAGATACCGCCAAAGCGGTCGAGTAGTAAGCCAGCCTCAAGATTCAAAAGTTCGCGACACGTTATCGCAGTCGCGACGGATTCAGGCCCGGATTCGTCCGGGCCTTTTTCTTGTTGGATCGATGTTCCATTTGGAAGTTGTCATCACGGGCGAAGCGAGGGGTCTGTTCTCGCTAGCGGCGTCGAGTATCTCCCTTGAGGCGATGGGGCTTGCACTAGACAACAAGAGCAGATCCCTCGCGCCAACAGATGGCGCTTCGTGATGACAAACGAAATTGATGGCGCCCGGCTCGCTATCTAGTCCGCCGCCGTCTGCTCGACAGCTTCTGCTGGACGCCGCACCGGCCACGACGCAGCGAGCGCCGCACCAACATACATTGAGGCGACGAGCCAGTACGCATAGCGCAACCCTTCGCGGTGCGCCGCCTCACCCGCTGCCAGCGAAGTAAATACCTGTAGTCCGCTGGCCAGAAAGAAGAACGTATTCTGCACCCGGCCCATGACGTACTTGGGCACCATCTGCATCATCTCCGACGAAATCGCGATGCCGCCCACGCCGCGGCTTGATCCCATGATGAATAACACCGCCACTCCGACGGCGAGCCAGCGCACCGAGGGAAGAAACAGCTCGGAGAGCGCAATCAGCGACATGAAGATGGTCACCGACCGATGTGCGCCATAGCGGCGGATGATGCGCGATGAATAGACGACGCTGACCAGAGCACCGATGGCCCATCCGCCATTGAGCCAGCCGTAGCCGACGGCCCCCGCGTGCAGAATGCGATCGCTCAGCGGGGCGGTCAGCACGCCCTGCGTCATCATGGCGGCAATAAACAGCGCCCACGCGATACCCAGCAACATGGCAGGGCGATGGTTGGCGACGTATTGATAGCCTTCGCGTAGTTCGTGAAAATATTTAGCGACAGCCTTGGTCGGACGCTCGCCCGATTGCTCAGGTTGAGGATGCGTGACTACCACACGTCCCTTGCGCACTCCGAAAACGCAGGCGATGGAGATGAGGTAGCTGCAGGTATCGATGAGCAGCACTCCGCCCAGCCCGATGTGGTTGTACATGAAGCCCACGACTGCGCCGGCCATCATCCAGCCGCCTTGCACCGCGGCCAGCATCAGCGAGTTGGAATCGAGCAGCTTGTCTTCGGGCGAAAGCTCCTGCACCAGCGCATTGAGCGTCGGCCAGAACATCCAGAAGCCGACGGACACCACCATGGTCATGGCATAGACCTGCCACAGGTGGACGCGATGGGTGAGTGCCAGGATAGCGACGGTGAGGATGACCGCTCCGCGCGCCGCGTCGAGGCCCATCATTAGATGGCGGCGATCGTTGCGGTCAATGATGACGCCGGTCAGCGGCAGTAGCGCCAGAGTGGGCAGCGTCATGAGCGCGATCATGATGCCGAGCGACACCTCGGAGTGGGTGGCCTGCAGAATGTACCAGGTCACGGCGGCGCTGTTCATGCCGCTTCCGATCATGGAGATGAGGTTGGCAGAGAACACCAACCGCATTCCGCGATGCCGCCAGATTTCGCGCATGAAACAACTTTAGCGCAGATCGATGGGCATTTTTGAAGGGGCACAGCTTTAGCTGTGCCAAAGAGAATCATGACTGAGACACTTTAGCCTCTGCGGTAATTTTCGGAGAACGGTCCCTCGGAGGCTAAAGCCGGAGATCTGCTCGGCACGTCCGGCGCAGCTAAAGCTGCGCCCTTTCAAAGCGCCTATCCGCACAGCACCGCGCCGCCATTGATGTTCAACACTTCGCCGGTGATGTGGCGCGCCCAATCGGAGCCGAGGAAGACGATCGCATTCGCAACATCCTCCGCCGTGGCCAGGCGCTTCAGCGGAATCGCAGCAATGGCCTTGCGCTTCTCTTCGTTTTCTTCGGCGGTGAACACAACATGATTCAGCTCGGTGTCGACCCATCCCGGCGCCACGACGTTAACGCGAATCTTGGGCGCCAGTTCGGTCGCCAGCGATTTTGCGAAACTGATCTGTCCGCCCTTGGAGGCGGCGTAGTTGGAGTAACCCGCTTCACCGCGCTGTCCAGCGGTCGAGCTGACGATGACGATGGAGCCTCCGCCATTGCTCTTAAAGGCAGGCACGGCCGCGCGGGTGACGGTCCAGGTGCCGCGCAGGTTGCAGTCGATGACGCGGTCCCACACCTCGTCGCTCATGTGTTCCACTGGGGCCCCTTCCCAGATGCCGGCATTTGCCACCAGCAGGTCGAGCCGGCCAAACTGCTCGAGGGTTTGCTCGATCAGAGCGCTGGCCTCGTTGCTGTTGCTGACGTCGGCCTGAATGGCGAGCGAACGGCCGCCCTGTTCGGCGACCTCGCGCACCGCTTCGTTGGCTTCTTCGCTATGGGTCAGATAGTTGACCACAACGTGCGCGCCGGCTTCCGCCAGCCGCTGCACCGTGGCGCGGCCAATACCGCGCGAGCCTCCGGTAACGATGGCCACGCGATCGCGCAGCAGATGACTGGGGAAGGTGTTCAACTTGGGTTCAGTTAGGACGGTCATAAGTGCTCCATAGAATAAGTGTTGTCGCGGGCGCTATCAGACGTTACCCAGCACTCCGCTTCGCTCCATGCCGGGCTGTCATCACACGCCCTTCGGGCTCCCGGAATTGAGCTTTCCGCGCATCGACGCGGCCGTTCACCACACCGGCGATGGCTTCCATTTCCGCCAGGAAGCCATCGTGCCCGTGCGCTGATTCGAACTCGGTGTAGTCACACTCCACACCTGCCGCCTGGATTCGCTCCGCCAGGGACCGCACGTCCTCCGGGGGAAACAGCCAGTCCGACGAGATCCCAATCAGCGACACATGCGCCCGGATACGGCGCAATGCCTCCTCCTCCGAGGCATAGCCGCGCGCCAGATCGAAGGTGTCCATCAGCTTGGTGATCGCCAGGTACGAGTTGGCATCGAAGCGCTGAACAAATTTCTCGCCTTGATAGTCAAGATATCCTGCAACATCGAAACGCTCGTGCAGCGAGCGCAGCGGGATCTTCGCCATTGCGGTTGGCTTTGCGGGCATAACGCTCGCCGAATAATTCGGCTGACTTGTATGAGCACATGGCGATGGCCCGCGCCAGTGCCAGCCCTTTTTCAGGCTGTGTCCCGTCAGGATAGTGCCCGTCTTTAAACTCGGGATCGAGCAGGATCGCCTTGCGTTGCAGATGGTTCAGCGCCAGCCCCATCGCAGAGAGCGGAGCGGTTCCGATGGCGATGCAATGTCCTACTCTGTCGGGGTAGTCGATGGACCATTGCAGCGCCTGCATTCCGCCAATCGAGGCGCCGATGACGGTGCGCAGGTGTTCAACCCCCAAGGCGTCGAGCAAAAGTGCCTGGGTCTTAACGATGTCGCGAATGTGGACGACAGGGAAGTCCGGCCCATAGGCAGCGCCTGTGGCCGGGTTGATGGAAGTCGGTCCGGTCGAGCCGTAACATGAGCCCAGAATGTTGGCGCAGATGATGCAATCGCGCGAAAGATCAAAAACTGCGGGTGCCCCATTCAATGCTGGGGTTGGATTGAGTGGGCAGAGTTAAACATCTCGGGCCACCACTCCGCGACGCGTGCCGAGCCCGACAGCGCATGACACACCAGCACCGCGTTGTCGCGAGCGGCGTTGAGCTGGCCGTAGACAGCGTAGCGAAGTGTAACCGGCTGCAACGCGCCGCCCGACTCCAGCCGGAACGGCGCGTCACTGGCGAAGGTAAAATCGCCTTCCCGCGTTGGTTGCAGACCTGCCCCCATTAGCTGGTTATCACCTCGCCTCGGCGGTAGTTGCGTTGCATGTTGGCGACTTGCTGGTCGCGGCCTGTATCGCCTGCTCGATGTCAGCGATGATGTCGCGCACGTCTTCAATGCCCACCGACAGCCGCACCAGGTCAGGGGTAACACCGGTTTCGCGCTGCTCCGACTCGGCCAGTTGCTGGTGCGTGGTCGAGCTGGGGTGGATTACCAGCGACTTGGCGTCGCCGAGGTTGGCCAGCAGGCTGAACAGCTTTACTGAGTTGATGAACTTCTTGCCGGCGTCGTAGCCGCCCTTGATGCCGAACGTCACCAGCGAACTGCTCCGCTGGGCAGATACTTCTTGGCGCGCTGGTAATACTTGCTGGTTGGCAGCCCGGGATAGTTCACCCACTCCACGTCCGCATGCCCCGCAAGATACTCGGCGACCTTGAGCGCGTTTTGCGAGTGCCGCTCCATGCGCAGGTGCAGCGTCTCCGCCCCTTGCAGCAGCAGGAAGGCGTTGAACGGCGACAGTGCTGCTCCGGTATCGCGCAGGCCCTGCACGCGGGCCTTGATGATGAACGCCAGCGGGCCGAAGGCGTCGGTGTAGGGGACGCCGTGGTACGACGGATCAGGCTCGACGAAATCCTTGAAGCGCCCCGAGGCTGTCCAGTCGAACTTGCCGGCGTCGACGATGATTCCGCCGATCGAGGTGCCGTGCCCGCCGATGAACTTGGTCGCCGAGTTGATGACGATGTCGGCTCCCCACTCGATCGGCCGGCACAAGGCCGGGGTGGGCGTGGTGTTGTCGATGATGAGCGGCAGCCCGTTGTCGTGCGCGATGCGGGCCAGTTCCTCGATGTCGACGATGTCCAGCTTGGGATTGCCCAGCGTCTCGGTGTAGAGCGCCTTGGTCTTCGGCCCGATCGCCGCGCGCAAGCCGTGCGAAGTCGTCGGCGTCGACGAACTTCACCGTGATGCCGAGCTTGGGCAGCGTGTAATGGAACAGGTTGTAGGTGCCGCCGTAGAGCGAGGTGGTCGAGACGATCTCGTCGCCGGCCGAGGCCAGGGTGATGATGACAGCGTCTCCGCCGCCTGGCCCGAGGCCAGCGCCAGACCGGCCGCGCCGCCTTCCAGCGCCGCGATCCGCTTCTCGAACACGTCCATCGTCGGATTCATGATGCGGGTGTAGATGTTGCCGAACTCCTGCAAGGCGAAGAGCCGGGCGGCATGGTCGGCGTCGTTGAAGACGTACGACGTGGTCTGGTAGATCGGCACGGCCCGCGACTTGGTGGTGGGGTCCGCCGCTTGGCCGCCGTGGATGGCGAGGGTGGCAAAGTGAAAATTTGGTTTCGCGTCGGACTGGCTCATGGTGCATCTCCTGATGAAATTTGCTTGCCCCCGGATTCGCGACCGACAAACTTTTGACAAAAGCAAAAGCCCACGATCGCTTGACCGTGGGCTTCGAGAACTTAGCGGCTGTTTAAATTTCTAAGACCGCTCCTTCACGCAACCCACAGGCATACGACGACACATGCACATGGCCATAGCCATATTGCTGAAAGTGGTCGCGCTGTAGGTAGCGTGAAACATTGTTGTGTCAAATTACAGGGATTGGCGGGCGGCTGTCAAGGGCGGCACTCAGTTCCGTTGTCCGGGCTGACTTTTTCCTCCGACTGTGCGACGCTTGCGCCGTGAGAGTTGTTGCCCTTCTCGGACCAGTTGCTACGGAGCGGGATATTCGCGCCTTCGAAATGCCGGGCGTGAACATCTTTTGCGGCAATGACCTCGATCCCGGCGACGAGGCCGGTGCGGCGCTGGTGCTTGGTGGCGATGGCAGTCTGCATCGTCATCTGTCGGTGCTGGCGCAGAGCAAGATCCCAACCCTCATCGTGCCCATGGGCAGCGCCAACGACTTCGCACAGTCGGTGGGATTCCAACGGTTGAGCGATCGCTGGCCGCCTGGCGAAGGTTCTGTACATGCGGGACAACTTGCGCGACATCGATCTGGGCACCATCGAGCCGTTACAAACCGACGCGGGTGACGCCGACGAGAAAGAAGCGAACCTTGGGCTGACGATTCCCTCGAGACTTTGCATTTCGTTCCCAGCGGTCCACGTAACGACCTGCCGCGTATGGGACCTCGAATCATGCAGTCGCAACTGCGCCGAGCGGCCGAAGCCGAGCCCCAAGTCCCTCACCCGATCTTGTACGCCTGCATTGCAGGCACCGGCCTCGATGCCGTCATCAACCGCCGTACGCTCAAACAGCCGCGCTGGCTGCGATCCCATGGCGGTTACGTGGTGGCGCTGTTGCAGACTCTCGGCGGATTTGTTCCGCCGCGCATGACCATTTCCGCCGAAATCGAGGGCCAGTGGCAGACCATTGCAGATGAACCGGGCATGTTGATCGCCGCCGGCAACGGGCCGCAATACGGAAACGGGATGCGGCTCACGCATGATGCCGACTTGCAGGATGGCCAACTCGACGTGTGTTTCGTGAGGAGGCTGAGCAAGCTGCGGCTGCTGCGCCTGTTTCACGTTGTATTTCGCGGCCGCCACATCGGGATGAAAGAGGTCGAATACATGAACGCATCGCGGATACGCATCATCACCGATCCACCATGCGAGGTATTCGCCGACGGCGAGCCAGTCTGCCTCACGCCGGTGGAAATCGGCGTGCAGCCAGGCGCACTGCGTGTGATCACTTAACCCCGTTCACCACAGAGACACAGAGACGCGGAAAAAGCCAAGTCACAGATAGTACCTGTCGTGCTCTGTGTCTCCCTGTCGCTGTGGTAAATCGGCCTGGTTCCCCTACCACTTTTTGTGCAACTTCCCGGTTTGCTTCCGGTCTATACTTGTGAGGAGAAATGTCCACCCCTGCGGTTCCCAAACCGACTGAGACAGTCGTCCAACCTGTGCCGCAGCAACACGACGTGTTGCCTACGCTGTTTGGTGAAGGGCAGGGACTGTACGCTACCCGCAAAGACACCTTTCTCTACTCATTCATCCTGCATGTAGTTGCTGTGGCGGCACTTATCTACTCCACCCACTGGGTGGTAAGCCACCAGGACGAGATCAAGCAGCAGGTCGTCGGAGCTGGTCACCGACATCAGTCCTTACCTGCCGATGCAGATTTCAAAGACCCGCGCCGGTGGAGGCGGAGGCGGTGGCGACCGCGATAAGTTGGCCGCGCCCAAGGGTGCGCTGCCCAAGCTTTCGAAGGACCAGATCGTTCCCCCGGCTATCGTCATTCGCAATGACGATCCCAAGCTGACCGCCACGCCGAGCGTGGTGGTTCCGCCGGAGATCAAGCTGCCCACGGTTGGTGCACTGGGCGATCCGCTTTCCAAGGTGATTGGGCCGGCTTCCAACGGAACCGGCTATGGCGGTGGTATCGGCAGCGGTAGCGGAGGCGGCGTTGGTTCTGGCGCCGGTCCCGGTGTTGGCCCCGGACACGGCGGCGGATATGGTGGCGGAGCTTATCGTGTCGGCGGAGGCGTGAGCGCTCCCAAAGCGGTATACGCTCCTGATCCCGAATACTCGGAAGAAGCGCGCAAGGCAAAGTATCAGGGCACCGTCGTTCTGTGGATGGTGGTCGGCGCCGATGGGCGTGCGCAGCAGATTCGCATCCAGCGCTCGCTGGGCATGGGACTCGACGAGAAAGCCATCGAAGCGGTTCGCCAGTGGAAGTTCGAGCCCGCCAAACTCAATGGTCAGGCCGTCCCGGTGCAGATCAACGTCGAAGTGAACTTCCGGCTGTACTAAGCGTCACATCATCTCCGCGCGCGCGATGGCCAGCGCCGCAATAGCCGCGGTTTCGGCACGCAGGATAGTTTTTCCTAGCGACGCTGCGATCCATCCTGCTTGAGCGAAGGCTTGCAACTCGTCATCACTCCAGCCACCTTCAGGACCTACGGCCAGCGCCAGCGAACGAGACTCTTCACGCGAGCGAAGGACTTCGCTCAATGTCGTACCCCGCTCGTTCTCGGCCAGCACGATCTTGCTTTCAGCTTCGAACAGCAAAGCGTCGGCCAATTTCTGGGGCGAGGCAATCTCCGGAGCCGACAAGCGACGCGACTGTTGTGCAGCTTCATGGGCGATGCGGCGCCAGCGCTCCACCCGCTTCTCTGCCGCCTGCGCTAAATGCTTCTCGGTGCGTCGTGCCATCACCGGAACAATGCTGCTGACGTTCAGCTCGGTGCATTTTTCAATCGCCCACTCCATGCGATCGAACTTGAACACCGCCAGGAGAAGCGTTACAGGAGCGACTTCGCTGCCCACCCGTACTTCATCTCCCAGAACGAATTCGACCCGGTCGTCGGCAACCGAAGACACGGTGGCACGATACACACGCTCTCCGCAGGCGACATCGAACTCCTGGCCCACGCGTGCGCGCAAGGTTCGCGCCAGATGCGCAGCATTGGCGCCCGTCAAGACAGCGCTCTGCGAAGAGTGTTGGTCGGCGATCCAGCGGCGGCGTGTCATCGTGCGGTCAGTAACAGAAGATTGGCAATCGCAATCGAAGCATAGACCCCGCCGAAGTAGCGGTTTTGGCGCGTCAACCGGTCTTCCTCAATGAAGCGGCTATCGAGTACGAACTCAAATGACGAAACCATGCCTACCAGCAGCGCGATGATAAGCCATGTCGCTTCGGGCCGCGGAGCTCGAATAGCGAACGGCATGGCCCCGAGCGAGACAGCGAGAAAGAAATAACCGCCGAAGCGGGCGCGCTTCCTCCGTCCAGGGTCTTTGTAGCGGAGGAGGAGAATCTTTGCCAACTCGCGCGGCCGCAGCAGTCTCGCCGCTGCCGGCAATACTGTTACCAACAGCAAAAACCAGGCGTAAATGCGGAGGTTATGGTCCACGGGGAAGCCGCTATTCGCTGTTAGCTTTTGGCTCTCAGCTCTTGGCCAGAACACTTCCATCAGCTTCGGTCGCCTAGAGTAACTGAAGGCAAGAGCGACTCCACTTTCCGGCGAAAAGCGAAGAGCCAAAAGCCGCTCTTCTACGCGAACATATCTTTCACTTTGTCGATCAGCCCGCGGTCCATCGGCTTGTTCTCCACGGCGCCTTCGTTCTCTAACTCGGAGAGCAGTTCACGCTGACGTTTGCTCAGTTTCGCAGGTGTTTGCACCTTGAGCTCGACGTACAAATCTCCGCGGCCATGGCCATTCAGTACCGGGACGCCCTTATTGCGCAGCCGCAGGACCGTGCCGGTCTGGGTTCCCTCGGAAACCTGCATTTTCTGCTGGCCTTCCAGCGTCGGCACCTGGATCTCGGTTCCCAGTGCCGCCTGGGTAAACGAAATCGGAATGACGCAGTGTAAGTCGCTGCCTTCGCGCTGGAAGAACGAATGCTCCTTCACGTGCAGCACTACGTACAGATCGCCGGGAGGCCCGTCGTAAATTCCTGCTTCGCCCTCGCCCGAGTAGAGAATGCGTGCGCCTTCCTCAACTCCCGCAGGAACTTTCACCGTGACCGTGCGCTCACGCTTCACGCGGCCCTGTCCCTTGCACTTCTTACAGGCCTCGACAATCAGCTTTCCCATACCGCCGCAAGTGCTGCAGGAGCGCGCCACGGCGAAAAAGCCTTGCTGATACCGAACCTGTCCGCGTCCGCCGCACGTGGTGCAAGTAATGGGAGGCTTGCCGGGAGCCGAGCCGTTTCCCCGGCACTCTTCGCAAGTTTCCAGCCGCCGGATCTTCACCTGCCTGGTCACGCCGAAGACGGCTTCTTCAAATTCCAGTTTGATGTCTTCGCGCATGTCGCCGCCACGCTGCGCGCGCGAGCGGCTACGCGATCCCTGGCCGAACATGTCACTAAATCCGAACAGGTCGCTAAAGATGTCCTGGAAATCGACGACGGTGGAGTCGAAAGCCGCCCCCACTGGGACCGTTGCCGGCCACCCCGGCATGTCCAAAGCGATCGTAGCGGGCGCGCTTTTCGGTGTCGGCGAGCACGGTGTAGGCCTCGCTGCACTCCTTGAACTTCTCTTCCGCTTCAGGATTGCCCGGATTGCGATCGGGATGAAATTGCAGCGCGAGCTTGCGATAGGAGCTCTTGAGTTCCTGTTCGGTCGCGGTGCGCGAGACGCCCAGTACTTCGTAGAAATCGCGTTTCGTATTAGTAGCCAATTCTTAACCTAATCTGTAAAAAACCGTTCACCACGGAGACACCGAGGACACGCAGACAATCGTCAGGGATTCTTGTTTTGATTCCCTCCGTGAACTCCGTGCCCCCGTGGTGATAAAGATCATCGACCGCTATTTCTCGCCACCCGTACCATCGCCGGACGCAGCAGCCGCTCCTTCAACTTATATCCTCGCTGCAACTCGTCGATGACGTGATTATCTTTTACATCGTCAGTGTCGACCATCTGCACTGCCTGATGGAAGTTGGGATCGAATGCCTGGCCTTCCGCGTCCAGCGGTTCTACCCCGAGCTTTGCCAGCGCATCGTGAAACTGCTTGTCGATGAGCTCAATGCCGGAGCGAAGATCTTCCAGCGAGACGGCCTTGGTCTTGGACGCACGATCGAGGCTGTCGAGAATGGGCAGCAGCGACTTGATGGCGTCAGCCACGGCGTACTCTTTGAAGTCCTGCTGCTCGCGCGCCTGGCGCTTGCGAAAGTTCTCAAACTCCGCCTGGATACGCGCCGCGCGGTCGAGATAAGCCGCGCGTTCCGCCTTGATTTTCTCCAGCTCGGATTCCGTCTCCGAAGCTGCACCGCTGTTTGGCTGAGACGCCGACGGCGAATCGCCATCCTCAGCCGGCGGCAATTCGTGATCGAGTTCCAGCTCAGCGGAGTTGCTTTGTTTCTTATCTGCCATGAATCCTCTGCTACGTCAGACTCGTTCCACAAATGATCGAACAGTCGCGCGATATATGACACCGCAGTGATGGTGTGCTCGTAGTCCATGCGAGTCGGGCCAATGACCGCCAGCGAACCCATTACTTCGTCGCCGACACGCGCCGGAGTACCAATCAGCACGAAATTACTTAGATGCGGCAGGGCCTCTTCCAGACCCACGATCACGCGCACCGCCTCCTGTTTCACGTCGAGATAGGCGGAGAGCAGGTCGACGATGCGCTGCTTTTCTTCCAGCGTGGCCAGGAGTTGCCGCAAGCGCTCCTGGTCCTGCTCGGTGACCACCAGGTTAGAGGCGCCCTCCACGTATACGCTCTGCAACGAGCCCCCCGCATTGAGCGCGGTCTGAAGCTGCTCAACCGAGAGCATCAGCCGGTCGTATTCGTTGCGCTCCTGCTGGACCCGCCGGGCCAGTTCGTTGCGCACTGCTTCCATCTCCCAGCCGCGGAAGTTCTGGTTGATGTAGTTGGCAGCGGCTTCCAAATCTTCCAGCGTAAGTTCGAGTTCCGGACGCAGCACGCGATCGCGCACCAGGCCTCCGCTGGTAACGACTACGGCGAGAATCTTCTTGTCGCCCAGGCGCTGAAAGTAAACATGCTCCAGCGCATTGCGCTGCGTGGCATTGGCCGAGACGGTCACGCCTACGCCGTGCGAGATCAGCGACAACACGTGCGAACTGCGCTCCAGAAATTCCTGGACATCGCCACTACCCTGTAGCGTGCCCTGAATCAGATTTTCGTCGCTGGGTGAAAGCCGGGCCTCTCCCGTGAGCTGCTTTACATAAAACCGGTAGCCTTGGGTCGTCGGCACCCGTCCTGCCGAGGTGTGCGGCTGCTCCAGGAATCCGGCATCCGACAGGTCGGCCATGACGTTACGGATGGACGCCGCGCTCAGGCTCTCGCGATTGGTGCGAGCCAGTGTGCGCGACCCCACCGGCTCTCCGGTGGAGATATAGGTCTCCACGATGGCGGTAAGGATCTCGCGCTCACGTCGTCCGATATTGCCTGGTGTGTCCATGAATTGCAATTAAATCATTGTCTAACAGTATCTTACAGAGATTATGCAGACGTAATACTGCTTCTTTATTCTAGGTACCCAATGCGGGGCGTGTCAACTGGCACTCTGGCGCGGTGAGTGCCAAAAGAGGTGACACCACGAAAAATTTGTCGGATGGAGCCTCTCTCATGCGTCTTGTAATTGACACGGGATGCGGAACCGGCCAGCCGCCGAAACCGTAGATCTCTATGTGGGGAGGTATACCATGCCAACCGCAATTTCGCAGACGAGTTTACAGGCGACGGTCCAGAGACTGGGCAATGCTACGGTGATTCATCTCGCCGGACGACTGGTGAGAGGCGAAGGCTGCTCGCATCTGCGCGATGTGGTGCTCGAGCAGTCTGACGCCGGAATGATCGTCCTGAATTTGGCGGAGGTTGATCGCATTGACGCCTGGGGCGTGGGTGTATTGCTGCGACTGAGAGAGTGGGCCCGCGCGCAAGGAATCAGCTTCAGGCTGATGAATACTGTCGATCAGGTCGAACGCGTGTTGCGAGTGACAAGGTTAGATCGCGTCTTTGAGTTCTGCTCCGTTCGCGAATTACTCTGCCTGATGCATCGCGCCGACTCGCACTCGGAAGCTGCCGTCGCGTGATTGGTCCCACGCGTACAGACCTGCGCTACGACCGCGACCCACGGATTAGAACCTGAGCTTTCGCCGTAGAGTGCCGCCCGCGACCAGAACTCCCGTTCCCATCATCGCGAATGTACCGGGCTCGGGAACGAAGGTCTCAATGTCGAAGCCGGTCACGAAATCGGTGATGGGGTTCCACGGTCCTGTCTCGCTACCAAACTGATTGAACGCGAACGAGCCAAACTGGTCGTGGTAGGCCCAGAACCACGCCTGCTCGGTGTTCGGGTCTGTCTCTACGGCCACCAGCCAGTATTGCGTTCCAACCGTTACTTCGGGGCACGCAACGCAACGGAACCAAACTAAACCGCCACCCTGGCTGAAGGGAAGAATCGTGCCCTGTTGTTGCAGAATGCCCAGTTGAGTGCCGCCGGGAATGCCGTAGTTGTCGTCGTAGATATAGAGATTGATGGGACTATTACCACCTGCGTAGTTGCCTAACGCCAGCCTGGCCCCATACACGACATTACTTTCGTCAGGAGTGAATGGCATCGCCAGCGCCTGGTTGTCGTAGTTTGCGCCGTCGACGTACCACCCGTTGGCGGAGTCGTACTGCCCGCTCGGGCCCAGAGTGCTGTACAGGACGTCACCCGCAGCGTGGGCGGCAAACGCCATCAGCATGAATGCAAGAAGGGCGGAAAACATAGGCTTGCGACGCACGAGTCCTCCTTCCTTGCGTGAGGTTGTCACGCACCTGGCGGATGCAAGCTTAATCCCTTTTTCCAGCGCCGGAGGAGGCATCTGGCTGTTTTCCGCATCATCAATCCCAATACGGGCCGTGGGGGCTGCCGGCCAGGGCTAAAGCTCGATTCGGGAAGAAGAGCTTTACCCCCGGATGGATCCGATGGCTCCCCGAAGGCGCTTAACTTGCCTCTTGGCTTTTCGCGAATCACTCATTACTAATTACTGATCGCCATGTCCGGTCTCAGCCGATTCCTCGACACCTATCGTTCGCACCTGCTGGCCGGGATTCTTGTCGCTGAAATGCTCATCTCTCCGGCGGCAGACTACCATCCCCACCTGGGAGGGGTGCTTGCCGCGGGCATGTGGCTGGTGGTGATTGTGGCCGCACGCTACATGGCGGGCAAGGGAATGGTGCGGCGAGTGGTGCTGCCGTTGGCCGCGCTATGGGCCATCGCTCGCCTGCTGGAAGCCTTCGGCGACGAGAAATATTTCTATACCCGGCTGGCCCCGGTGATGGGTCTTGCGCTTTCCTGCGCCCTGCTCTGGGGCATCAGTGAGCGGCGAAAACAAGTTTCTCCCGGGACCGCCATCGCCGAGTCCTTCATCGCCTACCTGCTGATTGCCACCATGTTTGCCCAGGTGTACTGGATTTTCAATCGCTTCGTCGCGCAACCATTTAACGAAGTCATTCCCCCGCACCAGATCAGCACGCTGTTGTACTTCAGCATGGTCACCATCAGCACGGTGGGCTATGGACACATTGTGGCCATCAATCCCTACGTCCGCATGATTGCCGCCTTTGAGAGCATCGTCGGCGTCTTTTATCTGGCCGTGGTGGTCGCCCGTCTGGTCGCGGCGTATGAATCTACGCGCGCCCCGGAGAAGAGAAGCTAGAACTGGCCTCTGAGCACCTGACACTTAGCACTTAGAACTTGGCACTTAGCACTTAGCATCTGGCGCGTGGGTTTAGTCGTAAGGCCTTCTGCTGTCGCTGATCACTAACTACCAATTACTAATCGTTATTTCCTCACTTCGCCGCCAATGTAAGCGCCGTCGTGCCCACCGTCAATTGTCCGTTCACCCACGACGTACTCGTCGTGGCCGTGATGGTCACGGGCGTACTGCTTTTTACCGGGAACGTACGCACCGCAAACTGCACTGAGCTCTTGCCTCCGGGCACCATGACGAATGCCGGCGGATGCGCCACGCCGGAATTGGTGCTACTGAGAGCAACTCCTAGACCGCCTGGGGGCGCAGGCTCGAACAGCGTGAGTGTCCCCGCCGACAATTGCCCGCCCTTCACGTAGGCCGGCTTGAACGAGACTGACACCAGGGTGTCGCTGCAAACGTCGAATGTGGCGGCTACCTCCTTCGCACTTGCCATGGTCACCGAACAGTAGCTGCCGTTGACGTTGTCGCACCCCGTCCACCCGGTGAAGGTGTAACCCGGAGCCGGAACGGCACTCAGCGTAACCTGCACTCCATTGGAATAGCTTGAGGAACAGGTGGTGCCGCAGTAGATGTGCCCGTCAACGCTGCTGACGGTTCCGAGTCCAGACTTTTTGACCGACAACACGGGGGCGAAGTTCAAGCGGAAGACTGTGCCGCCGCTGTAAGTTCCGCCGGTCAGCGTAGTTCCGTAGAGGTTCCCATCCGTCGCTTGCAAAAGAGTTGAAACCGGAAAAGAACCATCGAAGTCGTGGAAGGTGTACAGCGTGGTGAGCGTGCCTTGGAGATCAATTCTGAAAATTGTGCCGTAGCCCGCTCCGCCGCCGCTGGTAGTGCCATAGAAATTTCCGTCGCCAGCCTGGGTCAGGGCGCCTCCGGGGGCGCCTCCGTCAGCGCAGTTTGGCTTGGAGCAGAAGCTGTAAAGAGTGGTCAACGTGCCGTCTGAGGCCATTTTGAAAATGGTACCGGCATCGTTCGCTCCACCGGCGCCAGTAGTGCCGTAAAAGTTCCCGTCGATGGATTGCACAAGCGCGGCGCTGGCAGAAGCACCATCCGTGCGGGTGAAGTTGTGTAGCGTGGTCAACGCTCCCTGGGGGGTGATCACAAAAACTGTGCCATCACCGTTGGCTCCTCCCATCGACGTGGTGCCGTAGAAATTTCCGTCCCTGGCCAGCAGAAGCGCCGAGTAAGGATAGCTACCGTCTGTTGTATTGAAATTGTGCAGCGTCGTCAGATCGCCGCCGGGAGTTATCTTGAACACGGTGCCGGCACCGTAAGCTCCCTGCAGCGCCGTCCCGTAGAAGTTGCCATCCGTACCTTGCACCAGAGCTGCGTAAGGATTACCGCCATCCGCGCCATTGAAGTTGTACAGCGTACTCAATGTGCCATTGAGAGTGGCCTGGTAGAGGGCGCCGTAGTTGTTGCCCCCGCCGGAAGCATTTCCTCCATAAAGATTTCCGTCACTGCCCTGCAGCAGCCCGGCATACGGAAGTGTGCCCTGAGGACAGTTCGCAGGACAAAAGCTGGCCACCTGGCTGCGGACCCCGGCCAGCGTCATCCTGAAGATGGTCCCTCCTCCCGGATCTCCGCCATTGATGGTTGTGCCGTAGAGGTTCCCGTCAGTGCCTTGAATGAGGATGGACCCAGGGTCGACGCCGTCAGTAAAGCCAACTTGAGAACCGAAGTTGTAGAGGGTGGTGAGCGTCTGGCAGGGTGACAAAACGGCGGATGTAGCAGAGAAGAGGATCAGGCCAATTACGCAGCGCATAAGATTTCCGGCTCCGAGGTACGGCACCAAGATTCCCGCTGAAACTTCGCCCCAGGCAAGCAGCGTGAACAACTACAAGGCTCCCGAACCAACCAGTCTCTCGTTTGTCGGGTCGGCGGGTCAGTGCGTTTTCTCACAATCTTTACTGCTTAGTGCCGCTTTGGTATCAGCGTTCGAGAACGGGAATTCTGCCCAGCCTCTCATCCTCAGCCCCTTACCAACCAATCCCTTCCTGTCTAAAGCAGACAACACCTACTACTGAGCCCTTGGGGGTGCTTTGCTAATTGCTTGCTCTCTCTTTGACCTGCAACCCAAACCGTACTAGACTCACCCCACAGCCACAAGCCATCGCTACTTTGATACCGGAGGCGTCCGTGAATCGAGAGACCCTGCCCCTCATTTTGTGTATTGACGACGCCGAAATCGCTCTTCGAGTGAGAAAGCTTTTGCTCGACGGCGCCGGCTACAGCGTGCTGACTGCCAAGTCGGCCGAAGAGGGCCTGGAGCTTTTCAAGTTGCATCCGGTTGAGTTGGTCATCGCGGACCATTATCTGAGCGTGATAACCGGAACTGAGATCGCAAAGCAGATGAAGCAGCTGAAGCCCGAAGTCCCCATCCTCATCTTCTCGGCAGCGGCCGACAAGCCCGCCGGCCTTGAGTTTGCGGACGGCTTCCTGTCGAAGGGCGAATCGCCGGACGCCTTACTCGATGCCGCCGCAGCCCTGTTGAGCAAGTCTCACCTGTAGCCGCCGAAGCCAAAAGCCGCTGGCTGCCAACCTGCCACCCACCTGTGATTCTGCTCACAAACGCCGTGCGCGTTGCTTGCTAGACTGTCAGCCTATAAGGAGCTGACCATGAACCAAGCCAAGCTGCTGATGATCGTCGGAGATTACGTCGAGGACTACGAAGCCATGGTGCCGTTTCAGGCGCTGCAAGCTGTGGGACACGTGGTTCATGCCGTTTGTCCGGGCAAGAAGGCGGGCGACACGGTGCGCACTTCGATTCACGATTTCGAAGGCGACCAGACCTACAGCGAGAAGCCCGGCCATAACTTCGCGCTGAATTTCACCTTCGATGCGGTCAATGTCGCCGAATACGACGGGCTGATTCTTCCCGGCGGGCGCTCGCCCGAATATCTGCGCCTCGACATGCGCGTGATCAAGATGGTGCAGCATTTCGATCAGGCCCAGAAGCCGCTGGGCGCTTTGTGCCATGGAGCACAGCTGCTGACCGCCGCCGATACCGTGCGCGACAAAGTGCTGACCTGCTATCCGGCCTGCGCTCCTGAGGTGGAGCTGGCGGGCGGCAAGTACATTGAGGTCGCCGCGAGTGGTGCAGTCGTCGATGGATTCCTGGTGACGGCTCCGGCGTGGCCGGCGCATCCGGCTTGGCTGGCGAAGTTCCTTGAAGTGGTGCAGGAATACCTGGCGAACGCGCCCGCCGAAAGTAAGACTCTTGCACATGACTGAGGGATGCAGGCGGGAATGTCGATGGCTTCCCATTCCACCGCCGGTGACGGTATGATTCAGCAACCCGCAAGTCAGCTCACGTCCTCGGACACCCAAAGGAGTTTCACTTGAAAACGAACCGGCTGTTCCTCGCACTCGCATTCTGTGCGCTCATTTCCGCCTCGGCCCTGGCTCAGAAGACGAATGTCGATTGGGACCGCAGCACCAACTTCTCACAGTTCCACACCTATTCCTGGCAGCCGAGCCCGCAGCCGGCCCATGGCCTTTGGGACCAGCGCATCGTCGACAGCGTCAATCAGCAGCTGCAGGCGAAGGGATTGCAACAGGCGCAGCCCGGCGCGGAGCCCGACCTTTGGGTGGTCTATACCAGCCACATCCACGACTCAAAACAGGTAGTGGGATCGGGCTACAACTTTGGCCCGACCTGGGGATGGGGCATGTGGTGGGGCGGCCCGCAGACTGTGACCTACTCCACGTTCATCACCAAGGAAGGCACGCTGGTGGTTGAGATGGCCAACGCCAAGACCCATGAGTTGGAGTGGCGCGGATCGGTGACCGACACCATCCACGACAATTCCAACAAGAACATTAAGAACCTGGATAAGGCGATCGCCAAGCTGTTCAAGAACTATCCACCGTCAGAGGGGAAGAAGTAAGGTTGAACGGGTAGAGCTAGCCTTTAGGCCAGCGTTGGCGGAACACAAAGGTGTTGAAGCTTCAGCCCGCGTTGGAAGTAGCCGACGAATTGGTTTGTATCAGGGCCCGACTTCAACGGGCTGCTGAAAAACTCTGCCGGGCGTCGTTTTGAAGGGGCGCAGCTTCAGCTGCGCCATAAACACCCTGTGTTGTTGTCATCCCGAACCTCTTTAGAGGTGAGGATCTGCTGTTATTTCCCATTGCGAAGAGTTTTTCCGCAGCCTCTTCAAGTCGGGCCACATGATAGCGCCTTATAAGCATTGTCATCACGAGCGAAGCGAGGGATCTATTCTTGCCGGCGGCGGTAGGCGTTTGGCATGGCCAACCGTTCGCAGCGCGTATGAGAGCAGATTCCTCGCGGCAAAATAGCCGCTCGTAATCACACTAGAATTGGGCTTTTCGACCCGGCTTGAGCCCGGCCCTGATACAAAGCCTGCGAACCCGGACGCAGCGCTACTTGAACGCGACCTTCACCGTCTTGATCTCATAAGCTCCGGTCGGCACCGTTACCTCGCTACCGCCGTTTGCCAGCGCAAGCGCGCCCTCCGGTTGCTCCATCAGGTTCGTCTGCCACGCTGCTTTCGCCGCTTGCGGCAGCGTCAGGTGAACATCGCCCTTCTTGCCTGCCCATTCGTAGAAGCGCACGATGGTCCCGCTTCCATCCGCAGCCTGTTTCACTGCGGTGATGACGACGTTGTCTTCCTTGGTGCTGAAGAACGATTGCGCCGCCGGAAGCGTTCCCGGATGTTGCGTGGTGGTGACGGCCAGCAGCGGATAGTTCAGATCGTATCCCTGGCGAACCGTCATGGCTTCGCGCCACGTGCCCGCGTGGGGATACAGCGAGTAGGTGAACTCGTGATGTCCCTGGTCGGCGTTCGGATCCGGCCACTCCGGCGCACGCAGCAGCGACAGGCGAAGCACGTTGTCCTTGGCGTCGTATCCGTACTTGCTGTCGTTCAGCAACGAGAAGCCATGCGTCGCGTCGGAGATGTCTCCCCAGCGTAGCGCCGGCACTTCGAACTGCGACTTCTCGGCAGGCGTGTTGCGCGTCGTCGGCCGCTCGACCGTGCCGTACGGAATCTCAAAGGTCGCCTTGTCGCTCTTCACGTTCAACGGGAACGCGACCTTCAGCAGGATGTGCTTCTCGTGCCAGTCGGCTTGCATGTGTACGTCAACGCGCGGCACGCCGGGATACATCGTGATGTCCTGCGTGAACTCGGAGTTCTGCCACTTGTGGCGCACGCGGATGACGGCGCGCAAAGGCGAGTTCTCGACGAGCTTCACCTCTTCCGCTTGCAGAAGGTCGGTGTGATGCTCGATGAAATCGGCGTCAACGTTCCATGCGTCCCACTTCTTCGGTTTATCGACAAAAGCTTGCAGCAGGTTGCCGCAAGGCTTGCCATCTGACAATGTGGCAGGTGCGCCAACGCCTTGAACAGCAGGCGCAAGCGTTTCCGTGTTGTTGCGCTTGTCGAAAAGGCTGGTGATGCAGCCGGTCGCGGGATCAACGGTGAGCCGGAGGAACTCGTTCTCCAGCGATGTCCCTGTGGCGGCGAGCGGATTGCTCTTGCCTCGCCTTCGCGTTCGCCACGCTCGGAGCTGAGTGTGAGCCGACAGCTTGTACCCGATCGCCGGAACGTCCGTCACCAGCATCCGCAGTCGAATTTGCGATGGATTCGAACTATCGTCATCGACGATCAGCGATCCGGACCGATTCGCCTTTCACGTTTTTTGCCTCGATACCTTTGAATGCTCCGGGCATCTGCGCCTCGACTTCCACCTCCTCCGTCCTCGGCCAAGACAGCGGATTGAACACCAGCACGCTGACGCCGTCCGACTTCACACGCGAAGCCATGTCGCTCAGCGCCGCGTGAATCGTGTCGTTGCTGAAGCGCGAGGTCTCGGCGTACTTGCGCGCGGCATCGACGTAGTTGATGCCAATGCCCGAGCCGGGAAGAATGTCGTGGAACTGGTTGAACAAAATCTTCTGCCACGACGTGTCGAAGCCTGCCTGCGGATACACATCGCCGAAGAGTGAGTCGATCGACGCCAGCTTCTCCGCGTTGAGGATCAGCACTTCGTTCTTGCGGTTGCCCTTCTTAGTTTCCGACTGCGTGGTTTGCACGCCGCGGTGATACTGGAAGTAGAGTTCGCCATCCCACGTCGGCAGCTTCAGCTCGCTCTGGTGCTGCTTCAGGTCGGCGAAGAAGTCGGTCGCGGTCGAAAACTGAAGCTTGGGATAGACAACGTCGGATTTCTGCCAGCGCAGCGCGGTGTCGAGATCAACCCGTGTCGGCCCGCCGCCGTGATCGCCCACGCCGTACAGGTACATCATGTCGAGCGCGCCCTGAGGGGCCGAGTCCGTCCCACCGTTGTACTTGTACATCGCAGGCCCGTACACCGACGAGTCGCGCGCCATCTTCAGCGGATCGATCGGGTTGGCGTATTCGCTGGGGAAGTACGTCATGATCTTGCTGCCGTCAGGCGATTCCCAGTAAAAGAGCCGATAGGGAAACGTAGTGAACTCGTGCGCCCACAGCAGCTTCTGTGTGACAAAGTAGTCGATGCCCGAGCGCCGGTAAATCTGCGGCAACTGCCAGTTGTAGCCGAAGCTATCGGGGTTCCAGCCGATCTTCACGTCGACGTTGAACTTGGCCTTGAAATAGTTTTTGCCGTACAGAATCTGCCGCACCAGCGATTCGCCGTCAGGCATGTTGAGGTCGGGCTCGACCCACATGCCGCCGATGACCTCCCAGCGGCCCTCTTTCACGCGCTGCTGGATCTGCTTGAACATCGCGGGATACTTCTCTTCGATCCAGGTGTAAGCCTGCGCGGTGGAGGCGGTGAACTTGAAGTCGGGATACTCATTCATCAGGTCGAGCGCGGTGCCAAAGGTGTTTCGCACCACTTCGACCGTTTCAGTCCACGGCCAGAGCCATGCCATGTCGATATGGCTGTTGCCGATGGCGCTGATGCTGAACTGCTTCATGTACGGACGCAGCGCGTCGAGCCTGATCTGCGCCGAACGCAGGGAGCGGTCGAACGCCTCCTGATCGGAGGCGTCCAGTGCGCTGATATTGATGGCCGTCACCGCGGCATCAAGTATCTGCTCACGTTCGGCCTTGCCATCCGGATAAGCAGCAACCAGAAGTTGCGCCGACAAAAGCTCAAGCCGCAGCACCGCCGGATCAGGACGGTTCACCGGCGGAGTGAAGAGCAGTTGCGCATGCTCAAGCTTGGCTTGTAGCGGACCGCCGCAGCATCCGACTCCCGCCGACGGCAGCACCCGCAGGGCAATGACGATCTTATCGCCAGGCTTGGCATTGTTGGTGATCGTGATCGGCACCTGCCCGTCTTCGTCGGTGCGGGCGATCATGTTGCCATTGGCGAAGGTCGTAATCATCAGGCCTTCGTTGCCGCCCACGTTGATATCCAGCTTCAGCGTCGAGCCGCGCACCTCGTAACCGCGAATTTCCTTGGGAACTTCGATCTCGCGATACAGCCACACCGGTGGCGTGAAGTCGCTGCCCAGGTTGAGCGCGGAGGCGTTCATGGTCATCGCCATGTTGGGCGGAATCTCGCCATGCGCCATGTCTCCCGGAACCTGCGTCCATGCGCTCAGCGGGATCGCGGTGATCTGGTTCAGGCGATCAAGCGTTGCGGCGTAGGGGTTGGGGGGAGCGGGTTGGGACTGGGCAAAGGAGCAAAGAGCGAAAAAGGGTAGAACCGAGAGCAGAAAAAGACGCTGATATTTATTCATGATCTTCCGAAGATCGTCATCCCGAACGTAGGAGCTTGTCATCAGGCAGCACCAATGGCTTGCCACCGAATGCGTTTCGTATCAGGGCCCGGCTTCAGCCGTGCCGCAGGCCGTTCACTTTGAAGTGTCATCCCGAACGGCTTTAGCCGTGAGGGATCTGAATTTGTTCCATCGACTAACGAAGGATCCTTCGCCTCGCTCAGCTGACAAATCAAGAATTGTACGACTGAGGTACAAATGCCGCATCAGTACTCAATCCCCAGCTTGTGCTGCATCTCCTCCAGCGTGACGCCCTTGGTTTCGACATAGGTAAACAGCACGATGAAGAAGAAAACCACCATCATGACGGAGAAGAAGACAAACGGAAGCGAACGCGAACGCGCTGCCATCACGGGAAAGATGCCGGAGATAATGGCGTTCATGATCCAATGCGCCGAGCTGCCCAGGCTCTGTCCCTTCGAGCGCACGCGATTGGGAAACACCTCGCTGATATACACCCAGATCACGGCGCCAATCGAGATCGCGAAACACGCGATGTAAGCCACCAGGAAGATGATCAGCAGGTTCTGGTGCTGCCCGCTGTAGAACACCATGCCGACGCCGCCCAGGCAGATGGCCATGCCAATGCTGCCAATGAGCAACAGCGTCTTGCGGCCAACCTTGTCGATCAGGCTCATGGCTACCAGGGTGAAGACCAGGTTGGTCGCGCCCAGCGCCACCGACTGCAAAAGCCCCGAACTCTTGCTGAAGCCTGCATTTTCGAAGATGTAGTTCGAGTAGTACAGGACCGCGTTGATACCGGCGAGCTGACTGAAGCCCGCCACCGTCACCGCCAGAAACATGGGCTTCAAATACTTGCGCTGGAACAGCGGCTCGGAGTGCGACATGCCTTCCACGTGAATCGAGTCGACGATCTCTTTGAGCTCGGCGTCAGGGCTGTCGGAGCCAAGCAATGCGATGACCTCGCGGCCTTCGGGAATACGATGCTTCAGCACCAGCCAGCGCGCGCTGCGCGGAATGGTGAACAGCATGACGAAGAACAGCACGGCCGGAACCGCGGCAATCCCAAGCTGCCAGCGCCACTCGTTCAAGCCCAAACCGAACAGTGACACTACATAGTTCGACAGATACGCAACCAATATGCCGATGACGATGTTGATCTGGAAGGTTCCTACCAGCAGTCCGCGCCAGCGTGCGGGAGCGATCTCGGCGATGTACACCGGGCCCAGCACCGACGAGCCGCCAATCGCCAGGCCGCCAATAAAGCGGAAGGCCAGCAGCGCCGGCCAGCTCCAGGCAAAGGCGCATCCGAAGGCGGAGACGACATAGCAGGCGGCGAGAATGCGCAACGCTTCGCGTCCGCCCATCTTGTCACCCAGTTCGCCGGAGAAGATGGCTCCAATCACGGTGCCGACAAGCGCGATCGAGACCGTAACCCCAAGCTGCCGGTCATTGAGCCCGAAGACCTGCGTGAGCTGCTGTTCCGTTCCGGCGATGACAGCGGTATCGAAACCGAACAACAGTCCACCCAGAGCACCCACGATGGTGCCCCTGAGGACGTAGGAGTTTATGCGGCCACTGGCCATTGCGGCTCCAAAAAGAACAGGTGAGAGTTATTCGCTCCAGACGCCGAGTTCGTTGCCGTTGGGATCGGCGAAATGGAAGCGCCGTCCGCCGGGGAACTCGAAGGTCTCACGCACGATCCGTCCCCCCGCGCCCTTGACCTTGCTGTAAGTGTCTTCCAAGTTCTTGCTATAGAGGATCACCAGAACTCCCGTGGTCTTACTGCCGCTGGCGACGCTCGCTTCAGTCGTGAATCCGCCCGCGATGTGGCCATCGTGGAAGCTGATGTAATCCGGCCCCCAGTCCTTGAAGTCCCAGCCGAAGGCGTCATGATAAAAGCTCTTGGTCGCTGCCACGTTGGTTGCAGGAAATTCGATGTAATCCATGCTGTGATGCTGGTGCTGGCTCATTCGCCACCTCGTTAGAACGATATGAAAACAGACGTTCGTTGCGAAGGGTAACACAGCGGATGGTGTAAACGCAGTGAAGGAATGGGGACGAACCGATCGCGCAGCGACGGCGTTCCGCGGGCCTGAAAGCCTTTCACTACCCGTAACTGCGCTTACGCCGCGGGAGCCGGAGGCAGCAGATGGTGATTGAGAGCGAACAGCGCCAACTCCAGACGATTGCCGACGCCTAGCTTGTTAAAGATGTTGGTGAGATGGCGCTTGACGGTTTCTTCGCTGATGCCGAACTGGGTGGCGATATCTTTGTTGGTACATCCCTCGGTGATAAGCGTGACCACTTCCAGTTCGCGGCTGGTAAGGCCGTAAGTCTTGCGCGGAGGTGGCGCCGTTTGCGCGGTCAGCTCGCGCAACACCTGCACCAGGTTTTGTACCGGGCGACCATCGAGCCAGTACTGGCCCTGCATGACGGCACGGATACAAGCTGCAAGGTGCTCGACCGCGGCATCCTTCAGTAATACTCCCCGAGCCCCGAGTTGCAGCGCCTCAAGAATCTGCTGCTTTTCAATCTTGGCAGTCAGCACGATGGTGCGGGTCTGCGTCTCATGCGTGGTCAGTTCGCGTAACGCCTCCATGCCGGGCATGTTAGGCATGGCCAAATCCAACAACAACACTTCAGGCTGTAATTTTTTCACCAGGGCGAGGGCTTCGGCGCCATCGCGGGCCTCGGCGAGCACCTGAAAGTGATCGTCGGCAAGCAGCATGTTACGGAGCCCGACGCGCACTACCGGATGGTCGTCGGCAATTAAAAGTCGTATTGGATTGTTATCTGCCATGGGGCCAGTGGTTTAGGCTACGGCCGGGACCACCCTTGGCCCCAGCTTTTTCTCCAACTCCTCCTGCACCAGAGTAAGGAGAGCATCAAGTTCCTGCAACTTCCGCCGCTCCACGGTGAAGTCCGAGGCGCGTCCGGCGTCTTGCAATTCGGCGCAAATTCTGGCCACCGGACCTATGCCTAGGATCAGGCTGCTGCTCTTTAAATAATGAGCTTTGAAGCGCAGCTGTTCGCCATCCCGCTTCTCGCAGGCAAAGCCAAGAAAGCTCATGGTTTGACGGGCGTCCGTGAGGTAATCACGGTAAAGTTCGCAAAAGCCATCTGGGTCCGAGGCCATAGCTCGTTGCAGACGGTCGTAAACGTCAGCCGCTACAAAGGATTGGGTCACAGGTTTTTGGGCGCTCGCTCGCGTGAACAGAACGTTACCCATGATTCTGTTTTCAGTCAAGCAGGTAATTAACTAAAGTTACCCTAAATTTCCCCAAACATCATCGAAAACGGGAAAAATCAGGTTGGCGTTTCTGCAGAAATGCCGTTAAGGCTTCCTCCGTCTCCGGCGACTCCAACTGCTCGGCGATAGCCAGAACCTCTTCGCGGATCACCCGCTCCAGGTCGGCACGCAAGTGTTGCTTCATCATCTGTTTGGCCATGCAGATGGCGCTGGCCGGCTTCTCTGCCAGCATCTTGGCTGCGGCCTGCACTACCAATGCCAGTTGGTCGCCGGGAACAACCCGGTTGACGAGACCCAACTCGCAGGCCCGCTGTGCCGAGAAAGGTTCCGCCAGGAGCAACAGTTCCGCCGCGCGCTGATGGCCAATCAAGCTGGGCAGAAGCAAGGTCGATCCGGCCTCGGGCAGGATCCCCAGGTTCACAAACGGCATCATGAACCGGGTTTCGTCTGCCGCGTACACCAAATCGCAATGTAGCAGGATGGTGGTGCCGATGCCCACCGCCAGGCCATGCGCGGCAGCGATCACCGGCTTGCGCGCAAACGCAATGGCGCGAATGAACTGCTCCGCCGGGGGGACCGATTGCCCCTGCCACGGCTTCTGCACGAAGTCTTCGATATCGTTGCCGGCGGTGAAGGCATCTCCATTCCCGCGGAGAACCATAACCCGCACGGAGTCGTCCGACTCGGCGCGCTGCACGGCCACTACCAGCGCCTCATACATGGCCGAGGTAAGAGCGTTCTTCTTTTCCGGACGATTCAGGATGAGATGGAATACACCATTTTGCAGGTTGGTTTGAATGCGGTCCATGACTGGCCTCGCTCGTGCAAGGACGGTCTCGTCCCTGCGATAAACCACAATTCATTGTCCCGCCATTTCAGCGGAGTTGCTAACAGAATTATTCGCTCAGTTCCGTACTGGGTAGCGATTGCGGCCTGGCTTTGCGAAATCGCGAAAACCACCAGGCGAGCAAAGCCAAGGTAACAATCGCGGCGATGGCGGCAGTCAGGTGATGGCGCAGTAGTTCGGCCAGCAGCGCGATCACGTGCGGGCCATAGCGTACCACCAGGATGCTTTCGATGGTGAAGCGCGCAAAGCGCCCGATGACGATGGCCGACAGAAAACGCCACGGCCGCATCTCGACCATGCCCGCAGCCAGAACGAACAACTTGAACGGAGTCGGCGGCGGCAACATGGAGATCACCGTCAGCAACAGAAACTCGCGTTTTTCAAACGACGCGGTAATGCGATTGAAGCGAGCTTCGCCCATGCGCTTCTTGAGCATCACCTCGCCACCCTTGTATCCGATGGCGTAGACCACCAGGCTACCCAGGGCCGAGCCGACGGCGGCTCCCAGCGCGTAAAGCAGCAGGCGGTTGGGCCTGGCGTAAGCGTATCCGCAAACGACGGCGTCAATCGGCATGCCGAACATGGCCGCGTCGATGAAGGCGAAGCCCATGACGCCCCACACTCCCAGCGGCCCCAGGACGGCTGCGATGTAATGAATCCACTTGGCTATGAGTGCTTTCAAGATGCTCTAGACCGGAATTCTTGATTCTACGGGACGCGACCGGCTTTTGCGGTGATGGCCGTGGTGCTCCCTATAATTGCAGGATGCCCGCCGGTACAAAAGAGCTAGCGCGAAAACTCGAAACGCTGCGCGACAAAATCCGCCACCACGAACACCGTTACTACGTATTGGACGATCCGGAGATCAGCGATGCCGAGTTCGATCGACTGATGGATGAGCTGATCGCGCTGGAGGCCGAGCATCCTGAGTTGATCACTCCAGACTCGCCCACGCAGCGGGTTGGCGGCAAGCCGAGCAACCAGTTCGCCAGCGTGCCCCACTCCACGCCCATGCTCTCGCTGGCCAAGACGACGAGTGAGGCTGAGCTCCGCGACTGGGAACGCCGGGTCCACGAACTTACCGGCACAACCAAGGTGGATTACGTTTGCGAGCTGAAGCTCGACGGCATGTCGATGGCCCTCCGCTTCGAGGCAGCGGCGCTGTCCTTGGGCATCACGCGCGGTGACGGCACCACCGGCGAGGATGTGACCTCTAACGTGCGCACCATTCGCAGCATTCCCTTGAACGTCGCCAAGCAGAAGCTCAAGCAAGCTGGCCTGCCCGACAACTTCGAGGTGCGCGGCGAACTGCTGATGCCTACGACGTCGTTCGAGCGCATGAACGACGAACAAGAGCAGAAGGGGTTGCCGAAGTTTGCCAATCCCCGCAATGCGACCGCGGGCACGGTGCGGCAGCTCGATCCAAAAATTACCGCCAGCCGGCGTCTCGACTTCTTTGCTTACGGTCTGCTCGCCGATGGCAAAACTATTTTCGAGCGCCACTCCGAGGCGCTGAAGGCACTGCAAACTGCCGGGTTCAAGGTAAATCCCAATCATCGCCTGGTGCACAGCATTGATGAAGTGTGGGAGTTCATCACCCAGTGGGAAGGGAAGCGCGACAGCCTTCCCTACGAGACTGACGGCATTGTGGTAAAGGTTGACCGCATCGGATTGCAGCAGGAGCTCGGGTATACCGGGAAGGCCCCGCGCTGGGCGATTGCCTACAAGTATGCTGCACGCTCGGGAGAGACGCAGATCGAAGACATCCTGGTACAGGTTGGCCGGACCGGGAAGCTGACACCAGTGGCGGCGCTCAAGCCAGTGCCCATCGGAGGCACCACCGTGAGCCGTGCCACGCTGCACAACATGGACGAGATCGACCGCCTCGGCGTACGCATCGGCGACTGGGTAGTGGTCGAGCGCGGGGGAGACGTGATCCCCAAGGTCGTCAAAGTTGACCTGAGCAAGCGAAAAGACACGCGCGAGTTTCATATGCCGGAGCGCTGTCCGGAATGTGGCGGCCACGTGGTGCGTGCCGAGGGCGAGGCCGACCATCGCTGCGTGAATGCTAACTGCCCCGCCAAGTTGCGTGAGAGCATCCGGCACTTCGCCTCGCGCGGGGTGATGAACATCGAGGGCATGGGCGATGCGCTGGTGAATCAGCTCGTCGACAAAGGACTGGTTAAGACGGTTGCCGACATCTATGCGCTGACCGAAGCCAACCTGCTCGAGCTGGAGCGCATGGGCAAGAAGTCGGCACAGAACGTCCTGCGCGAGATCGAGCAGTCGAAGAAGCTGCCGCTGGAAAAAGTTATCTACGGCCTGGGCATTCGATTTGTCGGTGAGCGCACCGCGCAGTTCCTGGCCGAGCACTTCGGATCGATGGACGCTTTCATGAGCGCCAGCGAGGAAGACCTGCAAGAGGTGAACGAAATCGGGCCGCGGGTATCAGCAGCGGTGCGGGAATTCTTCGACGAGCCCAAGAACGTCGCCCTGGTGGAACGACTGCGCGCAGCAGGACTGACCTTCGCCGGCAAGAAGAAAGAGCGCGGCACCGCGCTGGTAGGCAAAACCTTTGTGCTTACAGGAACCATGGCCCGGCACACCCGCGACGAAGCCAAGCAGCTGATCGAAGATGCCGGCGGGCGCGTATCCGGCTCGGTGAGTAAGAAGACGGATTACGTAGTGGCGGGCGAGGACGCAGGTTCCAAGCTCGATAAAGCGCGCGAGCTGAAGGTCAGCGTCATTGACGAGGATGAGATGGAGCGCCTGGTGAAGGGGTGAGCTTTTGAGGATCGGCCAACCGCGACGAGCGGCTTCCACCAAAAGCGAAGGGGACGCTTGCGCGTCCCCTTGGTTGGTCATTGCAAAGCTTAGTGCTTTTTCTTCGCGGCCTTCTTGGTCGCCTTCTTTGCAGCCTTCTTCTTAGTTGCCATTTTCTATTCTCCCTTTTCCATTCTCATGGAAGTTTGCGACATCACATCATCGCAATTTGTTCTTTGTATAGAGTCATGGAAAAGAATAGTCAAGCAAAAAACGCGCGTTTTTGTGTGTACCTTGTAAGCGCCAAGAGGCGTCAGCGCCGCCACTGATTTTCCAGTTGCACAAAATCGCAACTATGTTTTGGGGAACGAAAAACGTATACGCGTTCGACCCGCATAAACACTGGCTATTTCAGCATCCGCAAAATCACGCCGCTCAGCGCATCGTGCCACGCATGCGCCATCATTCCCGGACGGAGGCTTTTGCGCCACCAGGCGAGTAGCCCAAAGAGCAACCCAAAAATTCCGATCAGCAACATGCGCGCGCCGCCTTCGTAGCCATGCGAAGCACCGAAGACAACGGCAGAAAGCAACGTACCGGCGAGCATCGAGCGCGTCATCGCCGCGAATTGCAGTTGCAGGTATCCGCGGAAGATCAGCTCTTCGCAGAACCCCGCCGTCGAGCTCAGCAGAAACCAGAAGCCGAGTTCCAGCCGCGTGTTTGGAGTGAGGAATCCGAGTTGGCGGCGCATGGTGTCGATCTTTCCCGCCGCATCCAGGTGCATCAGCTTGCCGCAGGTGGCTAGCACCATCGCCGCGAACGCCCAGAACAGAGCGGCAATCAGAAGGTCGCCAAAAAAATCGTCGAAGCTGGCCCAGCGTCCGCCGATGATGTCTCGCAGACGGTAGCGCTTGCGAATTCCCAGCCACACGAAACCGGCCAGGATCCATTCCCACGCCATGCCCCAGATGTATTGCGGCAACTTGCTGCCGCTGCGCTCCAGCAGGTGATGAGGACCGGCGCCGCTGACCGATACCGCCAGCAGCACTGCCACCAGCATCACCGTATGCCACACCGGCGCCAGCAGGCGGCGCTCGCCGGGCCGGAACGCAATCGTTTCTTCAGGTGCCGCCGGCTGCGGAATTTGTGGGTCGAGGCTCACCGCGCCCCCATCTTATAATGTTGAGTTTCCTATTCCTCCTGAAAGGTCTTGTTACTTATGGCTTCTTTAGAAGATGTGGTCATCGTTTCCGCCGTGCGTACCGCGGTGGGTAAGTTCCAGGGATCGTTGTCTGACTTAACCGCGCCTCAGCTTGGCGCCATCGCGGTGCGCGAGGCGGTAAAACGCGCCGGCATCGATCCCAACACCGTCGACGAATGCATCCTGGGTAACGTGGTGCAGGCCGGAATAGGACAGAACCCCGCACGCCAGGCTGCGCTGGGCGCTGGATTATCCTCTGCCGTCTCGGCCACAACTATTAACAAGGTATGCGGTTCGGGATTGAAGTCAGTCGCGCTGGCACAGCAGGCGATCCAGACCGGCAACTCACAGATCGTTGTCGCCGGCGGCATGGAGAGTATGACCAACGCTCCCTACCTGCTGCCCAACGCCCGCAAGGGATACCGCCTGGGCGATGGCAAGATCGTCGACTCCATGGTGCACGACGGCCTGTGGGACGCCTACAACGACTATCACATGGGCAATACTGGCGAGAACGTCGCTCAGAAATACAACATCACCCGCGAGGAGCAGGACGAGTACGCGCTGAACTCCCATCGCAAAGCTGTGTCGGCGATGAAAGAATGCCGCTTCAAAGATCAGATTGTTCCCGTCGAGCTGCCCTCTAAGAAAAAAGGTGCGCCTCCGGTTCTCTTTACCCAGGACGAGTCTCCGCGCGAGGATTCGACGATTGAGGCGCTGCGCGGGTTGAAGCCGGCCTTCAAGAAAGATGGCACGGTGACGGCGGGCAATGCTCCGGGCGTGAACGATGGAGCCTCGGCCGTAGTCGTCATGTCGGCAGCCAAGGCGAAGGAACTCGGGTTGAAGCCCATGGCGCGCATCGTGGCCCAGGCGGTCAGCGGATTGGATCCGGCATGGGTGATGATGGCGCCGGTGGATGCTATTCGGCAGATTTGGAAGAAGACTGACTGGACAGACAAGGACGTCGATCTGTACGAGATCAACGAGGCATTCTCGGTCGCGGCGATCGGCGTCACGCGTGAACTCGGGATCGACCTGAACAAAGTCAACGTCAATGGCGGAGCAGTTGCTCTAGGTCACGCGATCGGCTCCAGCGGTTCGCGCATCCTGGTGACCTTGCTCTACGAGATGCAGCGTCGCGACGTACACAAGGGAATCGCGGCACTCTGCCTCGGCGGCGGCAACGCTGTCGCCATGGCAGTCGAGCGCTAAGGAACTCAGCCTGGGCGGCGCGCGCATTCCGGCGTGTACATACGCGGATGTTGTGAGCCTTGTATCAGGGTACGGCTTCAGACGTGCCGCTACCGCATCGAGAGCTGCTGGCCTTCAGGCCTTGAATACTAGAGGCCGCACGCTCCGTCACCGGGAACCTTTTGCGGCGCCATTCGTATCTCTAGTGGGGAGGAGAATATGTACTGCAACTATTGCGGAAAGGTAATTCAGGACGACGCCAACATATGCGCCTACTGCGGGCAGCGTGTAGGACCCATCGCCGGACGCACGCGGCTGCTGCGCCCTCCAAAGGGCAGCCCCGATCGCAAAATCGCGGGTGTCTGCGCGGCGTTTGCCGAGTACTTCGATCTCGACGTCACCGTGGTTCGCGTGGTTTGGCTGCTGATTCTTTTCTGCGCCGGCACCGGATTGCTGGCCTATATCGTCGCGTGGATTGTGATTCCCGAGGGCTCGACCGTTGTTGTCTCAGCGCCCCCGGCAAACGTGCAGCCGTATCAGCATCCGTGATTGTTTAAAGGCTGGGGTAGAGAGTGGTAGAGCTGGCCTTCAGGCCAGCGTCAAAGCCGTCACGTCGGGTGGAGAACGCCTTCACACGCTGCTGAAAATCCGGTCGTATTACGGTTTTGAAGGGGCGTAGCTTTGGCTACGCCGAAGAGTCTTTTGGTCTCCACCTCGCGAGCGGACTTTAGTCCGCGAGCGACCCGTGCGGTTCGCCGAGCTGATCACCTACTAAAAAGCATCTCCATCATGCCCACCCTCAGAAGCGACGACGCTGTTCTCAACTACGAAGTCTCTGGCGCCGGGCCTGATCTTGTCCTGCTGCATCCCTTTCCGCTGAATCATCATTTCTGGGACCAGCTTCTCCCTTCGCTGAGCCAGCACTACCGCGTCCTCGCGCCTGACCTGCGCGGACACGGCCATTCCGATCTGGGCGACGGTGTGGCGAGCATCGAGAAGCACGCCAACGACCTGCTCCGCTTATGCGACACCGAACAAATCTCCCAAGCCATCTTCGTCGGCGTCTCCATCGGCGGATATGTGCTCTTCGAATTCTGGCGCCAGCACCCGGAGCGCTTCGCCGGGCTGGTGCTGTCCAACACCCGAGCCGGTGCTGACGATGACGAGGGGCGCGCCAACCGATTGCGCATCGCCGATCAAGTGCTGCGCGACGGCACCTCGGCATTTGTCGAAGACATGTTGGGAAAGCTGCTGGGCTCGACCACCTGGTCCGAACGGCCACAAGTCATCGAAGCTGCGCGCCGCATGATGCAAGCCATGTCTCCCGAAGACATCGCCAGCATTCAACGCGGCATGGCCGCCCGCCCGGACTCAACCGGCACCCTGAGCACGATTCATGTTCCCAACCCTGGTGATCGCGGGAGAGGAAGATATTCCGCCATTCAACGCTGCAGAACTTATGCGTGATGGCATTGCGGGCAGCACTCTGCACATTTCCCAAGCTGGACACTACGCCGCCCTGGAGCAGCCCGAGGAATATGCCTCGCTCTTATTACGGTAGTTTGCGAGTCGGGTGGGCAGCGACAGCAGAGGAAATTAGCTCACAGCACGAAGCCGCCAGACACGATTCCTGGCGGCCCGAAACACTAAACACTCCTCTATTTCAGGTTGGTTGCTGTGCCCCCGCCCGAGAAATGGGAGTGGGAGACCAGGAAGAAGCCGCCCTCCATCCAGCCGTTGTCTTCGGTCATGCTCCACTTGCCGCCGGAACCCATGGAGAACCCTGAGAGGTGCGCGCTTCGGCTGCGGAATCTTATGCCGGTGCTCCGCCCCTGGTCAACGTACAAGTGAAAGCTCGGTCATGTGCGATTGTGACCCAAGTCACGAGGCACTCACTGTTGGTTTCGCTAAAATACAAACGTCATGATTGATGCCTTCCTCCTTCCCCAATCCAGCGTGATCACCAGCAACGGAGACAGCGCTCCGGTCGAAATCGCCGCCGCCGAACATCGTGTGTTCCTGGTAACTCTTGCCATCACGTCGGTCGTTGAACAGGAGTCGATTGAGCTGGGAGTTCTTGCTTCCGCCGACGGAACTACCTGGGACGCGAAACCGCTTGCCGTCCTGCAGCAGAAGTTCTACCCCGGGGAGTATCCGCTGCTGGTCGATCTGTCAGAGCGTGCCGATGTGCGCTTTCTGCGCGCCCACTGGGATGTGAGTCGTTGGGGACGAGGCGCCAAGACGCCGCATTTTGAGATGTCGGTGCGGCTTCGCGAAGTCCCGCCCATCACTTCTTAGCGAAGCCCGGGAGCGCGTCGGCGCAGCCTCCTGATCGACGCCTCCGCTACACCATCAGTGATTCACCACCGCGAATGCCGGCACCGCTTCCGTGCTCGTTGTCGCAGCCTCTTCGGCTGCTTGCACCTTCGCCAGCAACATCTTCACTCCTGACATGTCCTGATTCTTGGGAGCATGCTTTAGAAACGCCTGCAACTCATTTCCGGCATCTTTGTAGAGTTTCAGCGGCAGCAAGGCGTAGGCCTTCAACAGATGAACCCCGGCAACACCCGTGGGAGCGAGTGCCTCCGCCTTGTTGGCGATCTCCAGCGCCTTCTGGTACAGGCCTTTCCCCAGCATCGCCTTGGCCATCTCGAAATATCCTTGCCACGCATTTGGATTGATCGCGACCGCGCGTTCGGTGGTGCGGGCGGCCTCGTCATATCTTCCCTGGCTGTTCAACACCGAACTCATCGCGGTGTACGCCGGTTCATAACTGGGATCAATATCGATCGACCGTTGAAAATCTCCCAGCGCCGCGACGGCGTTTCCATTGCGCAACCCAATCATTCCGCGCAGGGTCAGCGCCTCGGGGTTTTCCGCATCGATGGCGAGCGACTGACCGATCGCTTTCTCTGCCTGATCAAGTTTGCCGCGCGTAAAAGCCTGCACCGCTTTGTTGTAGCGGTCGCGCGCTTTGTCTGGAACCCTCAGACGCACCACCGAAATGGTGGATCCGCTGCCGTCACTTGCCGAGCGCCGAGTCAGGCGAAGCTCCACTTGGGCAATCATGTGGCCCGTGGGAATGAACTCCCGCGCTTCGCCGCTTTGCGTCTGTGCCACCACCTCGTAGCTTCCCGCCGGAATGTTATACAGTTCGAAGGAGCCACTGGATCGCGTCGTAGTTGAAGTAAGCACGGCATGGGTGGCCGAATCGCGGAGTTCCACCGTGACCCCACCCAGCGGCGTGCCGTCCACGTCGTAGCAGGTGCCTTTGACCAACGTGGATCCTCGCTCCGAAGCCATGCCGGGTACGTCGCGCATCCCGGAAGTTGAAGGCCCAAACTGAGCCGCAGCACTAACGCTGAGAGAGATGGCAAAGCATAGAGGAAGGGACAGGACCCGGAGAGGCATTTCAACCACCTGGTTCGATCTTGGAGCTGTTCCCGGGGGCCGCTCCTGCGGGCAGGTCCTTCGGTGTTTCAGCAGCGCAGTGACTTCAACGCTGACGCTTGTTTCATCAGATGTAAGTTCTGGATGGGAGTTGTCTGCGCGACCCCTACAATTCATAAATCGTAGCTCGTGTCAAGCGGTGTAGAACAGGCGGTTTTGATGGCGAATGCAACAGTCATAGTGCACAGTGCACGCAATGTCCTGGGAAGCCTGCGCATGCCGGGAGATAAATCCATCTCTCACCGCTACGCCATGCTGGCGGCACTCGCGCCCGGACGGTCGCGCTTTGAGAACTTCGCCCCCGGCGCCGACTGTGCCAGCACCGTGGAATGCGTGCGACGTTTGGGCTGCGCTGTCGAGCGTGGCGAAGACGGCAGCGTGGCCATCGAAGGTCTGGGCCCGCAGCTCAAGCCGCCTTCGCAAGCCTTGGACTGCGGCAACTCCGGCTCCACCATGCGTATGCTGTCAGGAATCCTCGCGGCCCAGTCCTTCAGCAGTGAGCTCATCGGCGACGCGTCGCTATCAAAGCGTCCGATGAAGCGAATCATCGAGCCACTCTCGCAGATGGGGGCGCAGATAGATTCCGTCGATGGCCACGCCCCGCTGCGCATTAGTGGAACGCGTCTGCGTGGGATCACCTATCGGCCGCCCGTGGCCAGCGCGCAAGTGAAGACCAGCGTGCTGTTTGCCGGCCTGCTCGCGGATGGCACAACCGCGGTCGAAGAGGCGCACCCCACTCGCGATCATGGAGAGCTCGCGCTGCGCGCTTTCGGTGTCGAACTGGAGCGCTCGCGCAACGCCGTCAGCATTCGTGGTGGACAAACTCTCAAACCGCTGGATGCCTATGTGCCCGGCGATAGCTCATCGGCCGCGTTCTTTCTATGTGCGGCTGCCATCTTTCCCGATTCGAACCTGGTGCTCGATGGAGTGCTGCTGAATCCCACCCGTTCCGCTCTGCTCGATGTGCTCACGGCGATGGGATGCCGCGTTTCCATGTTGCGCGTCGAAGAGCAGCACGGAGAGCTGGTAGGCACCATCGCGCTTGTTCCCGGTCAAGGCCATCACGTGGTGATCGCCGGAGCCCAGACCGCATTGCTCATCGATGAGCTGCCGGTGCTGGCGGCGATTGCGCCCTACACGGCGGGTGGAATCGAGGTGCGCGATGCGGCAGAGCTGCGGGTGAAAGAGTCAGACCGGCTCACCGCCGTGACACGCAACCTGCAAGCCATGGGAGCGCAGGTGGAGCAGACAGACGACGGCTGGCGCATCCCTGGCAACCAGCAGTTGCACGGCGCTGAAATTGAGAGCTACCACGATCACCGCATCGCGATGGCCTTCGCTATCGCAGCCCTGCGCGCCCAAGGCGACACCGTCATTCACAATCCCGAATGTGTGGCGATTTCGTACCCGGCGTTCTTCGACGATCTCGAGCGGGTGGTGGAGCGGTGAAGCAATCTCCGAGTGGGCTAGTTTGATCGTCATCCCGAGGAGCCTCTTTTGTGATCGAGGGATCTGGGCGCGCCGATTCGCCGGCGCGCGAAAGGCACGCATCCATATTCACACTGATCCACTGGCCATCGCCCCCTTGAGCCTTTCCCCCATTTCGGTTAATCCTATAGATAGGCTGTTGGTTCCCCCGCAAACCTATTTCACCGACGGAGAAACGAATTGAAGCGATTTCCGCGAATCCCCCGCGCGATGTTGTGCTCTAGCTTTCAGGTGCTGGTCTTTTGTGTCTCCCGCTGATCCTCGCGGGGCAGAGCACGGGCTTCCGGAACGCGCCCGCCTCAGCCGCCGCACTGACCAACCCTTATGCCGGTAACACCAATGCCGCTGCCGGCGGCAAGAAGCTCTACGCCCAGAACTGCGCTCAATGCCACGGCAACAATCTGCAAGGCATGGGCCCTGCGCCTGCGCTTCAGAGCAGCAGCGTGAAGTCCGCCAAGCCGGGCGAACTGTTCTGGTTCATCACCAACGGCAACCTCAATAACGGCATGCCATCGTGGTCGAACCTGCCCAAGCAACAGCGCTGGCAAATTGTGAGCTTCCTGGAATCGCAGAACAAGTAACGCGGGCCGTGCTAAACTGCCTGCTTCCCGCGGGAGGAACCGTGCGCCTGGGCGACTATATCGACGATTACTGTACCCGCTGTAAACGAAGCACCGACCATTCCATCGCTGCCATGGTCGGCGAAGAAGTGCAGAAGGTGACCTGCCGCAGCTGTCACACCGAACATCCCTACCGTCACAACCAAAACCCCAAGAAAGAGCTCACGAAAGAAGCGGCGTTCAATAAACTTCTGGGCGATGCCAAGTCCCAGCTCGAGGGCGCGCCTGCGGCTGCCGGGTCGCCTGCCGCTCCCGAAACCGCCCCTGTGGCCACCGGGTCGCCTGCCACTCCCGAAACCGCGCCTGCCAAGGCCAAGACGAAACGCACCCGCAAATAGAGGGTATTCGTGTGGAGGGGTAGAGCTGGCCTTCAGGCCAGCGTCCAAGCTTCACGGTTGTCATCCCGAGCCCGCCGCGGCGGGAGGGATCTGCAGTTCGCGCGCAGCACCACCATGCTGGGCAAAGCGGAGTTGGGAGCCAGGGCGAGGGCGAACCTGCGTCAGGGCACGACCTTGGTCGTGCCGATACTGCTTTCCCTTTGGTTTTGTCATCCGGAGTCCGCCGCGGCGGACGAAGGACCTGCTTTTTGTCCGCCGTCCCACAGACCTCTCTTCGAATGGAAGGTCCCGACGAACTTATTCTTCCACCACCCCGTCCATCAGGTCCGTCTCAAACTTCCCACGCTGCGGCTCGCGCGTACACGCCAGGTGATACACCTCCACGAACGGAGGCCGGTCGAGATTCCTGCGCAGCAGCCCAAACAGCGGCTCTTGCGTCTTGTGCTGCATGAAAGCCTGAATCCTCTTCTCGAAGCGCTCAGGACCAATGTCAATGCTGGCAGTAATTACCGGCGGCGCGATAGCCTGCCGCTCAGCCAGTTTGTATTCACTGGTGACGTAATACAGCTTCTGCGAAGCGTAAGGCGTGCCGAACTCGGGATAACGGTCGGTTCGTCCAGCCCATTGAAATGCCATGGTCGCGAACACCCCGGCCATGGCGTGATCAGGATGTCCGGTGAAGCCGCCGTCGGGACCGTAGGTGACGACCACCTGAGGACGAATCTGACGAATGCGCTTCACCAGTTGGCCGATAACTTCGGGCAAGTCAGCTTCGGCAAGGTGCGCGTCCTGGTAACCAAGGATTTCCCAATGCTTTACCCCGAGCAGGCGGCATGAGTCTCCGAGTTCGCGGGTGCGCATCTCCGCTAGTTCGGCGTCGGTCTTGGCCCCGCCTCGATTGCGCGCCGCTGTACCCGCTGTAAGACAGATGAGGCTGATCTCGACTCCGCGTTCAGCGTAAAGCGCAAGCGTCCCGCCGAAGCCTCCAGCTTCGTCGTCAGGATGAGCAGTGATGCAAAGAAGCTTCAACATCTGCGTACGCACTCCCCAACCAAAGCGATTCTCATAATGGCGTTGTATCAGAATAGCCTTGTATCAGGACACGGTTCAGAGCCTGCCGACAAACTCTCGTATCGCCGGCTTTGTATTAGGCCATGGCTCAGAGCCTGCCCACTAAACTCTCGGATGTGTGTTTTGTATCAGGGCACGGCTTCAGCCGTGCCGCAAGTTGCTCTAGTTTTGAGTTGTCATCCCGAGGAGGGCGACGGGGATCTGCAGATTCAAGGACGAATCTGTTAGCCCGACGAGGGATCTGCAGTTATTTCAGAAGGCGAATCTGTTCGCCAAGGGAAGCAAACTGCAGATCCTTCGGTCGCTGCGCGGCCTCAGGATGACACTCCGATAAAGAATGCTTTCGGCACGACTAAAGGTCGTGCCCTGATACAAACCTATCAGCCCTGAGATGGCGCTGATTTCGACTCCGCGCTCGGTGTACAAAGCAAGCGTCCCGCCGAAGCCGCCTGCTTCGTCGTCGGGGTGAGCGGTGATGCAAAGAAGCTTCAACATCTGCGTGCGCATTCCCCAAATAAAGCGATCCTCATAAATGGCGTTGTATCAGAATAGCCTTGTATCAGGGCACGGCTTCAGCCGTGCCGCAAGTTGCTGTAGTTTTGAATTGTCATCCCGAGGAGGACTTTAGTCCGACGAGGGACCTGCAGTTGTTTCAAGAGGCGAATCTGTTCGCCGCAGGAAGCAAACTGCAGATCCTTCGGTCGCTGCGCGGCCTCAGGATGACACTCCGATAAAGAATGCTCTCGGCACGACTAAAGGTCGCGCCCTGATACAGACCTATCAGCCCTGAGATGGCACTGATTTCGACTCCGCGCTCGGTGTACAAAGCAAGCGTCCCGCCGAAGCCGCCTGCTTCGTCGTCGGGGTGAGCGGTGATGCAAAGAAGCTTCAACATCTGCGTGCGCATTCCCCAAATAAAGCGATTCTCATAAATGGCGTTGTATCAGAATAGCCTTGTATCAGGGCACGGCTTCAGCCGTGCCGCTAAGCTTTCATGTTTGTCATCCCGAGCGGCTTTAGCCGCGAGGGACCTGCAGTTGTTTCAAGAGGCGAATCTGTTCGCCCAAGGGAGCAAACTGCAGATCCTTCGGTCGTCGCGCGGCCTCAGGATGACACTCCGATAAAGAATGCTCTCGGCACGACTAAAGGTCGTGCCCTGATACAAACCTATCAGCCCTGAGATGGCGCTGATTTCGACTCCGCGCTCGGTGTACAAAGCCAGCGTCCCGCCGAAGCCGCCAGCTTCGTCGTCAGGATGAGCGGTGATACAAAGAAGTTTGGGCATGGCAATACTTCCGAATGGTTTGCTTGAGAATTATCGAATAATCCGAAAAGCAAGCTCGACAAGGAAGAGTGTTCCGAACGCGATGCCCATATACCCGACGATTTTTTCTCTCTTTAATTGTCTTGGTGTTGGGACACGCCCCCACGAGAGCAAGCGAAAGCATTGGGCGGGAAACCGAAGTATCAGGAATCCCCACCCAAAGAACCACACGAGAACCAATATCTTGAATGGGAGAGCCATTGTCATAATTCAGTCTTCTCGTCAGGTCTGCGCTTTATCGGAACAAGGGCCACATCTGCCAGCCCCACGACTTCCTTAATCGACAAAACGGGATCGGCATTGCGGCGGAAGAACCCGAAGAATAGCTGAGACATAACCAGTTCCACTCTGATTTGCTAAATCCACCGCCGCTTCAGCCATAATAATTCTTCGCCTCTAACAGCGGAGGTCTGATCTGTGCCAATCCAGGCGCGGGTTGGGATGTGGAGCGAACCCTGGTTCGCTGGAGCATCCGCCAATTTGGTTCAAGCTGTACGGTCGTCCCATGAGTCGCCCGTTACCTGATAAGCAGGAAAGGAACAACCTCTGTGCTGATGATTCGTCTGTCGCGCCGTGGCGCGCGCAAGCAGCCCCACTACCGTATTGTCGTTATCGAAAAGGATCGCGCCCGCGATGGCCGCTCGGTTGAGGTCGTCGGGACCTATAACCCGCGCACCGAACCCGCCACCATCGTGCTGAAACGCGATCGCGTGGACCACTGGGTGTCGAAGGGCGCGCAGTTGTCGGACCGAGTGCGCAAGCTCGTGGCCAAGGCTCCGGTCACTCCGGCGGCTTCGTCCGAGCCCATTACTCCGTCGAGCGCTGCGGCCAGCGAGCCGACTTCGCCGGCTGTAGCCTAGATTTTCGGCGAGCTAAGTCGTTCGATATCTAGATTTTACCTGTAAGTCTTGCGGAATCAAGATTTTAGGATAGAAATCTAGGCTAAACTGTTGAAAATAAAGATTCGCAAAATGTTTTTTTTTCAAGGTTTAGCGTTATCGGACGTAACCGAACGAGCAGCAACCAGGAGTTCGCAATGGCTAATGCTTCCGCGGTGAATGTCGTGGCCCTGATGGAACTTCTCGCCAAGTCGTTGGTCGAGAAGCCCGACGAGGTCTTCGTCGAGGAATTCGACGAGCCCGGCCACAAGGTGATCGAAGTGGAAGTGGCGGAAGACGAGGTAGGCCGCCTGATTGGGCGACAGGGTCGCATAGCGCGGAACCTGCGCACCATCATGAACGCCGCCGCGTTGCGTACGCACAAGCGCTACGAATTGGAGATCGTCGAATAGCCGGCGAGTTCATCACTATCGCGCGCGTGCTGGGGCCGCAAGGTCGCCGCGGCGAAGTGCTGGCCGACCTGCATACCGACTTTCCTGAGCGCTTCGAAGAGCGGCGCGAACTGTCAGGGGTGGCGGCGAATGGCGAGCGGCGCGAGTTGCAGCTCGAAGAGCATTGGTTCCATAAGGGCGGAATCGTCCTGAAGTTTGCCGGGGTCGATTCGATCAGCGATGCCGAGCAGCTGGCGGGATGGGAAGTGCAGATTCCCCGTGAGCAACGCGTCCAGTTGGAAGAAGGCGCAGCGTATGTCAGTGAATTGATCGGCTGCGAGGTTTGGGTCGACGCCGAGCCTGACAATACGTTGCTGGGCGAGATCGCCGATGTGGATTTGAGTGGCGGAACGGCTCCGCTGCTGGTGGTTCGTAACCCGCAAGGCCAGGAGTACCTGGTGCCGTACGCGGAAGAGTTCTTGCAGTCCGCCGATTTGGCGTGCGGACGGATACAGATGAAGCTGCCCGAAGGGTTGCTGGAGTTGCAGTCTCCGCTGAACGCGGACGAGAAGCGGCGCCAGAAGTCGGAAGCCGATGAGGCCCGGGCCGCAGGCGAGCGCAAGAAGCGTAAGTAGGGTTTGCGGCGGGTTTTTGGTAGTGCGGCGCTTTAGCGCCGCGTATCGGTGGTAGTGGCTACGGATTTGTTTGGGTTCATTGCTTCGAGCAATGGACCCAAACAATAGATTTTTGCGAGGCTTGACGCGGCGCTGAAGCGCCGCTCTACCCACGATGAAGTTCGAGATAGTCACGATTTTTCCGGACTTCTTTCGCGGGCCACTGGATTACGGCATCGTGCGCAAGGCGCGTGATGCCGGGCTCATTGAAATTGGCGTACACGATCTGCGGGCATTCACGCACGATCGCCATCGCACGGTCGATGACCGGCCATTCGGCGGTGGCGAAGGAATGGTGCTGAAACCGGAGCCCATCTTCGAGTGCCTCGAATCGCTGGCGGTTTCGTCGCGAGATGAGCGGCTCAGCGACGGCGCGAAAGAGACTGTGATCCTGCTTTCGCCGCAAGGCGAATTGTTCACCCAGAAGGTGGCGCAGCGCTTGATGAGCCGCGAACGCGTAGTGCTTATCTGTGGCCGTTACGAAGGCGTGGATGAGCGCGTAAGCGAACATCTCGCGGACTGCGAGATCTCCGTCGGCGACTTTGTGCTGAGCGGAGGCGAGCTTGGCGCGGCATTGATCGTAGACGCCATGACGCGGCTGATTCCCGGCGCGCTGGGCAATGCGGCTTCGTCGCAGCAGGAGTCGTTTACGGCCGGGACTATCGAGACACAGGCGGCGGTGGCGGGTGATCCGCCGAGTTCAACCTGTGGGTCGGGTGGGTTGCTGGATTATCCGCATTACACGCGGCCGGCGGATTTTGCCGGGATGAAGGTTCCAGAGGTGCTCGTCAATGGGAACCATGACGAGATACGGCGTTGGCGGCGGCGCCAGGCGCTGGAAAAGACAATGCGCACGCGCCCCGATTTGCTGCAAGGAGCGGAGTTGAGCAAGGAAGATCGAAAGCTGTTAGCCGAGATTGCAAAACGCGGAGTGTCAACCCGCGAACCAGAGATTTAGTCGCCGCAAGGCGTGTAAACAGAGAAGGAAAAAGAAAATGTCTAGTTCACCGATTATTGACCGTTTGATTGCCAAGACGCGGCGCACCGATTTGCCCCAGTTCAAGCCGGGCGATACCGTTCGTGTGCAAGTGAAGATCAAGGAAGGCGATAAAGAACGCCTGCAGGCCTTTGAAGGACTGGTCATCGCCAAGAGCGCCGGCAACCAGCCGAGCTTTATGGTCCGCAAGATGAGCTTTGGCCAGGGTGTGGAGCGTATCTTCCCCCTGAATTCCAAGGTCATCGAGAAGATTGACGTGCTCCGTTCCGCGCACGTCCGCCGCGCCAAGCTCTATTACTTGCGCGCCCTGCGTGGCAAGGCTGCCCGCCTGCGCGAAGTGGATACGCGCACCGGAAAGAAGCAATAGGCTGCGAATCGCGCCAACTGCTGTCATCCTGAGCTCGCGGAAGCGGCTCAGGATGACACTTCCAATGCCTACGTGAAGTCGTCGCGGTCGACTTCGTCCTTGAGGTCTTCCAGGGCCTGTTCTCTATCTGGACCGCGTAGACGGTCATTCAACTCACGCAAGGCCACCGCTATTACGTGGTAGTGGTGCAGCTGGCTGAAGTCGCGCTCGCGCGTAACGTGCAGCCAGATGTCGTGCATCATCTTCAGGTCCTGCGGCCGCATGCGTGGAGTATGCGGCCCGAGGATGTACTCCCACTTGCGGCCATCGGGCGCGAAAACCTCCAGCCGCATGCGCGGCTTGGGATCCGGCAGCCGCTCCCAGGCATCTCCGGTCAGCTTGCCTTGCTCTTCCGGCGTCAGCTTGTTCGACAAGCCGCAGACCACGCGAGTTGAGCCCAGGCGGGCGGCGGTGGCCACGATTCCTTCGAACACGTCATTGGTTGGCGTAACCACCAGCGACACGTGTTTGCCCTGCTTTTCCGCCAGGTTTACTACCCCGGTAAACAACTCGCGCTCGTACTGTTCAAACACGTCGGCGCTGTCGACCCGCTCGTTGCCGCTGAAAGAGTGCTCGCGGTGATAGACGCGCGCCGTCATCACCACGACGTCGCGCTGAGTAGTGTCGGTCTGGGATAGCACGTCCCTGAGGTACGAGAGATTCTTCGAATCACGTACGGCGACCAGTATGCTGCCCGGGCGAACGTCGACCGCTTCGGCCGTCAGCTCCTCTTGCGGAGCCACCCGGAACTGCTCAAGTTCCGATTGACCCTTGGAATGCTCTTTGGCGTTGGCACGCTCGGTGATGGTAAAGACGAGGAAGAATGCCGCGCTAAAGCTCACGCCGGCGATGGTTGCCAATTCTTTGGTGAAGAAGTTCACCAGCGCGGTTGCGAACAGCACGATCGAGATCAGCGCAACCCCCACCGGGATTTCTACGCCGCCGATTTTGAAGTTGCCGGGGACCTTCCACTCCCGCTTCTCCGGCAACTTATAACGGAGCACCAGCACCGCCAGCGACATGAACGAAAAGCTCCAGATCACGCCGAAAGCGTACAGCGACGCCAACAAGTAAACATCGCCACCGCTGGCCAGTACCGTCAGCAGCTGCAACCCGGCAATCAGGTTCAGAACACGGTAGGAGGTGCCAAATTTCTTCTGCGGCTTCTTGAACCACGAGGTAAGGACGCCGTCTTCCACCAGTCGGTTCAGCACACCGTTGGCGCCCACGATCGCGGTGTTAACGGCGCCGGAAAGAATCAGCGCGCCGACCACCACAACGAACGCCTGGAAGAACAATTTCAGCGTGTAAGGTCCCACCACGTTCATGGCCAGGCCGCTAATCAGGTTGGCGTAGTAGTCGGGCCGGATCTTGTCGGGGATGATCATCACCGCGAAGAACGAGACCAGCGAGGTGAACAGCAGGCTATAGATGAAGATCACCAGCCCGGTCTTTTCGAGGTTCTTCAGCTTGGGATGTTCGATTTCGCGGTTGACCTGCGCCAGCGACTCCTCGCCGCTCATGGCCAGCACCGAGTGTCCGAACCCCACCATCAGTAGCACCAGCGGAAGCTTAGCCGCCCAGGTGCCCAGCAGCCATCCCAGCGACTCACGGGTTTTGGGAATAGCAACCGCTGCCGGAAGAGGCGGAAGTTGCGCGCCAGTCTTGAAGATAGTGATCAGGCACCAGATGATCAGCACGATCACCATCACGGTGGTTATGCGCATGATCTGTATCGCGCGCTGGCTCGACTCGTGAATGCCCTTAGTGTTCTGCCACCAGAAGTACATCGTTACTAGCGCGGCAAACAGGGCGGAGAAGTGGTTGATCTGCGGGTCGGTCCAGTGCACAGGGTGACCCATGTGCCCCATGGTATCGGTGATCAGGCCTGCCAGGTATTGGCCGGCCGACACCGCGCTGATCGGGCCGGTCAGAATGTAATCGAACAACAACGCCGAGACCGACAACTTGGCGAGAGTGCCGCCCAGGGCGCTCTTCACCACGCGATACACGCCGCCGCGCACGAACATCGCGCTGGACTCGATATAGAGCGCGCGCACCGCGTAGCTGAACAGCATCACCGCCAGAACAAACCAGGGGGCGCTCTTACCAATGACCTTTTCGGCGTCGCCGCCAACGTAGTAAGCCGAGGATGCGAGATCCGACAGAACAATGGCAGCTGCACGCCAGAAGGAGATGAACGTCAACATCACCGTAGTGGCGACGAAGACTTTTACAGCAGGTCTTTGAAGGGTTTGGTCCGATGCCATGAAAGTGCGTGCTGGGAAACCGCTCGATTAGGATACCGCCCCGAGGCGAAGTATTGCTAATCTTTGCGATCTATTAACACGCGGTATACAACTTTCGATGCAGATCGTCCCCTAAACGAACTAAGACGCATTGCTGCGCTTGTATTCGTCAAAGGCTGCCAGGTAGCGATCGATGTCCTTCTTCTGAAGGTAATAGGGAGTCGAGAGTCTCAGCTTCGACGGCTCGCCGCCGCGAATGCGAATCTTTTGCGTCTTCCACATCCAGTCCTCCAGCTTCATGCGCTGAATCGGCGGGACGTTGACCGTCACAATGGCGCAGCGCATGTTTGCGTCAGGCGAGGTCCAGGATTCGGCGCCGCGTTTGGTCATCTCGGCGAGCATGTAGTTTGCGAGCTGCCGCTGGCGTGCTTCGATGCGATCCATCCCAATCTCATTGGCCATTTCAATGGAAGCGCGAAGTCCGGCAAGCGTCGGCACATTGGAGGAGCCAAAGCGCTGGAAGCGCTCGGCGCGCAGCTTGGGCTCGTCCCAGCCCTCAGTGGCCAGGGTGTTCCAGATACGGTCGATCACCTCATCGCGCACATAAAGGAAGCCGGTGCCCTTAGGCGCCTGCAACCATTTGTGCGGACTGGCGGAATACATATCGGCGCCAATGTCGTGTACGTTCAGGCGCATCATGCCGGGCACGTGCGCGCCGTCAACCGCGCAGAGGATGCCCTTGGAGCGCGCCAGGGCGCAAAGCTGCTTGGCCGGCAGAACCACTCCGGTGACTGTGGTGATATGGCTGAAGAAAATCACGCGTGTGCGCGGAGTGATCGCGTCGTTAAACAAGGTGAGTACGTCGTCGGGAGATTTCGGCGGCTTGGGAAGCGTGACTTGCTTTACCACGATGCCGTAGCGTTTCGCCTTCAGGTTCCAGGGTTGCAGACCGCCGGGATGCTCCTGATCGGTCATCAACACTTCGTCGCCGGCTTTCATGTCGACGCCGTTAGCGATGTAGCTGTTTCCCTCGGTGGCATTGCGCACCAGCGCAAGCTCGTCGCGGTTGCATCCGATGAAGGCAGCGAGCGGATCGCGGTATTCGTTCCAAGGACCGTAGCCCCAGATCGGGTAGTCTTCAGGATCGGACTGGTCCATCTCCTCTTCCTTGCTGTATTGGTCGAAGACGGCGCGTAATACAGGAGCGGGGCTGGAGCCCACGGTTCCGTTGTTGAGGTATATCTCGTCCGCCGGAATCAGGTACTGCTTGCGCAACTCCGCCCAGTAGGCGTCTTCGTTCTTGGAGTACAGGCTGCGGTCGGGCAGGGAAGCGGGATAATTCGCCAGCTGAGCTAACAGGGGTTCAGCGAAAGCGACGGTGGCGGCCAGCCCGGCACTGCGAGAGAGAAACTGCCGACGATCAAGCACGATGCACCTCCGAGAGTGAAGACCCGGCAACATATACTGCTCATGTTTGCCGCGGCATAAAACCGAAGGCGCATCATAAGACCTGGGCGCAGGGAGTTCAAGACGCTTTACAGCGGATGGCAGCTCACTTGGGCAAGTAGATGAGCAGGCCGACCACCGCGCCGCCAATCACCAGCAACGCCGGATTGATTTTGTAGCGCACCAGGATCAGCAAAGTCGCAACCGCAATGGCTGAGGTTTCTAACCCGGTGATCGCTCCCTTGGCCATGCTGAAGCAACCGGCCAGCAGCAGGCCGATCGATACCGGAGCCAGTCCCTGCTCAATGGAAGTTCGCCACGGCCAATTTCCCGCGCGTCTCCAGGCTTTGGTGATAACGAAGGCCAGCAGCGCGGTTGGACCGAAGAAGGCGATAACCGTAACCAATGCTCCGGGAAGACCGCCGGCCCATTGCCCGATCGACACGATCATCATCATGTTGGGACCGGGCGCCATCTGCCCCATGCTGTAGAGATGGATGAGTTGGGTGAAGGTCAGCCAATGGTACATGTCGACGGTGTGGTGTTTCATCGCCGGAAACGCGGCCATGCCCCCACCCACCGTCAGCAACGACAGATAACTGAAGACGCGAATCAGCGCAGGTAATTGGTTCATGGCTTGCTCTCGCTTTTCTTCGCCTTGCGCGGGGCATGAAAGAGGATAGCGATCGCTCCCATGGTCAGCAGGGCGCGCGGTACCGACCAGTGGAAACCCTCGACTGCCAGCGCCGTCGCGACTACGAAAATCAGGTCCCAACTGTGGGTTAAAGCTTTCTTGCTGAGGTCCAGTACAGTCCACAAAATGAGGCCGACTGCGGCAGCGGTTACGCCCTTCAACGCCGCAGTAGACCATGGGTGGTCACCGTGTATGCGATAGAAGATGCCGACAAAGTACATCAGGACGCCGCCGGGCAAGCAGATGCCGATGACGGCAACGATTGACCCGGCGAATCCCTGTAACTTTTCGCCGACTTGCACGGCCATGTTCGTGGCATTCAGCCCAGGCAAAGACTGGCTGATGGAAAGCATCTCCACGAACTCTCTGTCATCGAGCCATTTTCGTTTTACGACCAGGTTGTTGCGAAGGTAAGGTACAACGCCACCGAAGCTGGTCGCGCCGATGAGGAGGAATTCGAGGAAGACATCCCAGACAGAGGCACTGATCACCGGTGGAGTTGGGCTGATGTTCGGCAGCGGCACTGCTGCGGCTGGGCTACTCATGGTTCTGGGGCTCGTTGCCCTTGAGGCGATACACCATCGCGGTCTTGGTTACACCGAGCGTCAGCCAGCTTTGTACGGCGTATTGCAGGCTTATGTAGAACTGTTCGGCGAGCTTTCGGGATTTCTCCGCCACATCTCCTTTGTCGGAGAATTTGATCTGGAAGGCGAACTCTCCCACCAGCGGGTTGTGCTCGCCGCGCGTACGCCACAGAGCGACGTCGCACTTCGCGACCTGCCCTTTACAGAAATCCAGCTGGCCCAGCGGAAGCAATACCTCCTCGACGATGCCCTCGTTCACCAGCGTGACATGCTCCTCGTCGGACTTCTTCAGCGATGCCAACGCTGGTAGCACCCTCGCCAGCGTGGCCATGGAGGTCTTGTCCGGCTCGTGGGCCTGGCTGATACCGAATTGGCAGTTGTGCGAGTAAAGGATGCGATAGCCTCCCACTTCATTCTTGGGGGGCAGGGCTTCGGCCTTGAACTTGATTCGATATTCACCCGCGATATTCGGCCGCACATCCACCTTCGCAGCCATCTTCGCGTCGGGATGCCGATACTTAAAAACGATTTCCGGATCGCCCACGGGGAATCCATCTACGAAGCAAGTACGGCGGCGCAGAATAAATGCGTTGTTGTACAAGCGAAAATCCGGAGTATCCATGAAGATGATCTCGCGGATTTCGGGGCGAAGATCGGTGCCAGGATCAGGAATGAACCCCACCCCCACTTGCTTCGCCGTCGCCTTCACGATCTTGCCGAACTCGCGAAAGCTCTGCACCGAAGTGAAGCGGTCCGGCTTCAGGATAAGCTTCGCTTCCAGGTAAGTGATTTTGTCGAGCGGTTTTCCGTCGGAATAAGCGCCTGCAACCTTTGCTACCGCAGGCTCTGGTTCAAACGACGATACCGGTGTCGGCGTTGTCTTGTTCTTCTTCGCTTTGTCGTCCTTCGTTTCCTTGCTCATGATGATCGTAGGCTGCTTTCCCGCGCTGTTGGATTTTGAAGACTTACGAAGTTACAGAGCAGGGTGTTGCGACTCCGGGTCGAGCTATCCCAGAGTAGCCGAGGGTTGGTCCTGCATCATCTGCCAAAAAACTCGATAAAGTGGTCGGTTACTGCTGTTACTACTATATGCTGTCGCTTTTTTTCGCTGAGCCCGTGGGCCGCGCCTTCCACCTCCACCAGTTCGGTTCTGGCGGGGATTAGCTTTATTGCCGATTGCAATTCACCGATCGTCCCGAAGGTGTCCCGGGTACCGCTCACGAAGAGCGTAGGCGTCTGCAGGTCAGGAAAGTGTTGCGTGCGCAACTGCGTGGGCCTGCCCGGCGGATGTAGCGGATAAGAAAGCAGCAGTAATCCGTCAACCAGCTTTGGCTGCGAGGCCACAAGCAGGCTCGCCTGCCGCCCTCCGTAGGAAGAGCCACCCAGAAATGCCTGCCCGGCGAACTGTTCCCTCATCAACGCTACGGCGCGCTGGAGTCCCTGCTGGTCGCGCTTCGCGTCAGACGGCGAAGGCGGGCCGCTTGGCTTGCGTTGGCGATATGGCAGGTCGCAGCGCAGGACCGATAATCCGCCCTGGGCGAATGCGTCGGCCAGTGCTATTAGCAAGGCAGCGTTGGAGTTCCCGCCGGCGCCATGGGTCAGGACCAGGAAGTCCCCGCGTCCAGCGGCAGCACGGTGTAGCGTCCCGCGCACCGGGGCTTCAAGGTCGGAAAGATCGGAGAAAACTTCGACGGTCATAAGTGCAGGTGAACGTGGACGCTTACATATTCCCTTACAACAACTTTTTACCACCGAGTCGCCTGAGAGCCCAGATGCAGAAAGGTCAAGATCCAACAAATCTTCGCGGACTTCGTGGTGAAAGAGGTTGATCCTTGTCGGCGCATCCGAAGCATGAGCTCTGCATCTATAGATAGACACGGTCACTTGCGCCGGGAAAGTCCAATTTTGGACCGGTATTCCCAAAGTTATTGATGCCGAAGAGCATTGCGCGCCGGAGTACGCAAGAAGCGGTTTCTCAGCCTCAGCTGCATGATATTCTTGCCTACAGGAGCGGTCTCCATGGCAGGCCTGCGCGATGCTAAGTAGCAGATGCTACGACATTTCTTCCCCGAGCGCCTTGGGCGCTCGCAACCACAAAAAGGCGGTTCCTAGTGAGTCAGCGCGAGAAATTCGAAACTAAAAAGCTTCCCATGATGCCCATCCGCGACGTTGTCATCTTTCCGCACATGATGACGCCGTTTGTCGTGGGCCGGGAATCGAGCGTTCGCGCCTTGGAAGAAGCGCTCGCCAGCGATAAGAAGATATTCCTCGCCACCCAGCACGACGCCAGCATCGACGAGCCCAAGGCCAACGAGATCTACCAGGTCGGTACCATCGTCAACATCGTGCAAAGCCTTAAGCTGCCCGACGGCAACATCAAGGTATTGGTCGAAGGCCTGGAGCGCGGCAAAATCCTCCAGGTTGTCGACACCGACGGTTACTTCGAGGCGACCGTCCGTACCGCCAAGTACGGTGCCGAGATGACGCCCCAGGTGGAAGCTGCCATGCAGCGCGTCACCGGCCTGTTCGAGCAATACGTGAAGCTTTGCCAGTCTCTGAATTACGAAACCATGATCGCTGCGGTTAAGAATGACGATCCGGCGAAGCTGACCGACACCATCGCGGCAAACCTGCAGCTCTCGATCGAGGAGAAGCAGGAACTGCTGGAGATCTTCGATCCTGCCGAACGGTTGAATCGCATTGCCGACGTGCTCGACGTGGAGATCGAAAAGCTGAACATGGATCGCACCATACAGTCGCGTGTAAAGCGCCAGATGGAGCGGGCGCAGAAAGAGTATTACCTCAACGAGAAAATCAAGGCTATCCAGAAAGAACTGGGGCGCGGCGAGAAGAGCGAATTCGACGAGTTGAAAAAGAAGGTCGATGCCGCTGGAATGCCGCGCGAAGTTCACGAGAAGGCGCTCCAGGAGCTGAAGAAACTGGAAGCCATGCCGCCCATGTCAGCCGAATCTACGGTTTCGCGCAACTATCTCGACTGGCTGCTGGCGGTTCCCTGGAAGAAGCGCTCGAAAGAGATTCGTAACATTGATGTCGCCGAGAAGGTGCTCAACGAAGATCATTACGGGCTGGAGAAGATCAAGGAACGCATCCTCGAGTTTCTCGCCGTGCGCCAGCTGGTGAAGAACCCCAGGGGCTCGATCCTCTGTTTCGTCGGACCTCCGGGTGTGGGCAAAACCTCTCTGGGCATGAGTATTGCCAAGGCGACCGGGCGCAAGTTTGTTCGCATGTCGCTGGGCGGCGTGCGCGATGAAGCCGAGGTTCGCGGCCATCGTCGCACCTACATCGGAGCCTTGCCGGGCCAGATCATCCAGATGATGAAGAAGGCCGGCACCAAGAACCCGGTGTTCATGCTGGATGAAGTCGACAAGATGTCGATGGACTTCCGCGGCGACCCGTCGGCGGCGCTGTTGGAGGTGCTCGATCCCGAACAGAATTTCATGTTTGTCGACCACTACCTCGACGTGGAGTATGACTTGTCGCAGGTCTTTTTCATCGCCACCGCGAACGTGCTGCACACCATTCCTGCTGCGCTTCAAGATCGCATGGAAGTGCTGCGCCTGCACGGCTACACCGAGCCCGAGAAGGTGGAAATCGCCAAGCAATACCTGGTTCGCAAGCAGCGCCAGCAGACCGGCCTGACCGAAGACAACATCAACTTCACCGACGAGGCCTTGCAGGTCATCATTCGCAACTACACGCGCGAGGCTGGAGTGCGCAATCTGGAACGCGAGATTGGCAACATCGGCCGCAAGGTTGCGCGCAAGGTAGTAAAAGAAGGCGAGAAGTACAAGATCGCGCTTACCGCGGATAACGTTAACGAGTTCCTTGGCGTCACCAAGTACCGCGATATGATGGCCAACGAGCGCAGCGAAATTGGTCTGGTCACCGGGCTGGCATGGACCGAAGTCGGCGGTTCGATCCTGGTTACAGAAGTTGCTACGGTCGACGGCAAAGGCAAGCTGACGCTAACCGGCAAACTGGGCGACGTGATGCAGGAATCGGCCCAGGCTGCCATGTCGTATGTGCGTTCCCGTGCCCATCGCTTGGGACTGCCGCGCGACTTCTATCGCAACCTCGACATCCACGTGCACGTTCCCGAGGGCGCCATCCCCAAGGATGGTCCTTCGGCAGGCATTACCATCGCGACGGCAATTTCCAGCGCGCTCAGCCGCATCCCGGTTCGGCGCGACATCGCCATGACCGGCGAGATCACGCTCCGCGGCAAGGTGCTGCCCATCGGCGGATTGAAAGAGAAGCTCCTGGCGGCGCATCGCGCAGGCATCATGGAAGTCATCCTTCCCGCGGACAACGAGAAGGACCTCGCCGAGGTTCCGGAGAATCTGCGCAGCGCCATGAAGCTGCGTTTCGTGAACACCATGGATGAAGTGCTGGCGTTCGCGCTGGAGCGTCCTCTGCCCGAGGTCGCCGACGAGGCGCCCGGCATCGGCCCCCTGCCTCCAGCGCAGGAACAGTCTCCCACCGCGCACCAGTAGGCGGGATTGGTAGATCTCTGAAAGGGCACGGCTTCGGCTGTGTCCTTTTTCAGCGAGCGCCAACGTCAACATTTCGTAACTTGCGATTTCTATCAGTTCCCTCCATAGTTGGAGCATGAAGGTACTGACGCGCTTTGTAATCTCCGCTGCCGACCCAAGGCAGTTTCCCCCGCCGGGCGCGCCCGAGATCGCCTTCCTGGGCCGCTCGAATGTCGGCAAGTCCAGCTTGATAAATTCGCTGGTCGCCAACAAAATCGCCAAAACCAGTAATACACCGGGTCGCACGCAAACCATCAACTTTTTTGAAGTGAGACGCCACGGCAAACCCAAGGCGGAGTTTATGTTCGCCGACCTGCCGGGCTACGGATACGCGCGCGTTCCCAAGGACATTACCGCCAAATGGGGCGAGTTCATCAACCCATATCTTGAGAAGCGTCCCTCGCTGGCGCTCTGCCTGTCACTGGTCGATGTTACGATTCCGCCGCAACAAATCGACATACAGCTGCTGGAATGGCTGCGCCATGCCGATCGTCGCTTCCTGATCGTTGCCACCAAGGCAGACCGCATCTCTAACAACCAGCTTCGCACTTCGCTCAAGAAGTTAAGCGAAGAGCTGCAGATCGGCCTGGATCAGATTGTGCCGTTTTCGGCCAAGGCCCGCATCGGACAGGATGAGCTTTGGCGCGCCATCCGCGCCGCTGTTCGACTGGAGGAGCAGGGTGGGGAACCGATGCTGCCGACCGGGACCGGCGGCTAGCCTACGCCGGCCAGATTTCGAGCGCGGTTTTGCTCAGGATCTGCTCACGTGTCGCATCTGACAATGTCAGAGACCGGAATTGCGCCAAAGCTTTCTCCACTTCAGGCACGCCCGGCCCCGGCCAGTCGGTGCCGAACAGCGTCTTGTGCGCGATCTCTTCCAGGCGCGGGAAGTAGCTGAGCAGCGACTTGGGCGGGATGCCGCTGATATCGAGGTACACGTTCTGATGCCGGCGCACCAGGAAGAACGCGGTGTCCATCCACAGCGGCCGGCCGCCATGCGCCAGCAGGATTTTCAGCTTCGGGAAATCAACCGCCACATCGTCAACATAGATCGGATCGCCATATTTATTGCGGGCGCCGGGGAAGATCGAGGTCCCGGTATGCACCATGATGGGGATGCCGTTCGCCTCGGCGGCGCGGTAGATGATCTCCAGCTCCTTGACGCCGTTCACGTAATCGTTGGGATAGAGCAGTTGATGCGGCGGATGAATCTTGATCAGCCGAATGCCCAGGCGGACGATCTGCTCCATGTCGGCCAGCACGTTGCGCGTGTGCCGTGGATGCACACTCCCACAAGGTAGGAGTCGCTTCGGATCGGCCTTAACGTAGTTGGCGATCCACTCATTGACCGCCGCCGTGAAGCCAATCACTTCCGGTGCGACATAGTTGATGAGCACCGCCCGGTCCACCCCAATGCGATCCATATAGGCGAGAAACGCTTTCGGCGAGCGACAGTACTCCTCGATCTGGGCGAAGTCCTTGCGCGTCTTCTTCATCAGTGCCAGCGCTTCGGGCTTGAATTCGTCGAGCGGCTGAATATGGATGTGGCAGTCGGTGATCATGTGCAAGTTGCCAGTTGCCAGTTGCCGGTGGTCGGCAAAACGTGTTGAGTGCAACAGTCTAACTGATAGCTGAGAGCTGAAAACTAGTTTGCCGCCGCCAACACGGCCCGTTTCGCGAAGACTCGCACCATCTCCCGCCGATATTCGGGCGTCAGCGCCGACGTGGTCAGCGGCTTGGCAGTTCTCGCCGCCATCTCGCCGATGCGCTCGGCTATCGATTCGTCAGCCACCGCGCCAATCAACTGCGCGTCAGCATCTGTAACCAGATGCGGCGCGGGATTAACCGCGGTAATGGCTACCCGTGCATCCTCAATGCGTCTGCTGCGAGGCTCGATACGAAGCGCCACCGCAACCCCCGCCAAAGGATAATCAATACTGCCGCGAACACGCAGCTTCTGATAGCTGCCACTCCATCCTGCCGCAGACGCGGGAAGGAAGACGCGGGTGACGATCTCGTCGGATGCCAGCCTCAAATGCACGATGCCGTCGTTCACGTAGAAGTCGCGCAGGGTGACTCGCCGCGTGCCGTGAGGGCCGGCAATCTCAAGCTCTGCGTCAAGACACAGCAGGGCCGGAGGAGTGTCGCCGGAGAACGTCGCCCAGCAGAATTTGCCGCCGGGAGCAACGTGGCAAAGATCGCCGTCTTTCTTCAGGCAGAAGCCGCAGCTCTTGCGCCACAGCAGCGACTGGTTGTACCACAGGCAGCGCGTGTCGAGGCAGATATTGCCGCCCAGCGTCGCCATGTTACGGATCACCGGAGAAGCAACCGTCTTCGCCGCTTCATAGAGCACGGAATAATCGCGCCCGATCAACGGCGAGTGCTCGATGACACTGAGCGGGGTAAGCGCGCCGATGGTAACGCCTTCCGCGCTTGTACGGATGCCGTTCAGCTCAGACACGCTCCGCAGGTCCAGCAGGTACGGCGGCGTAAAGAGCTTCTGCTTCATCGATGGCAGCAGATCGGTGCCTCCGGCCACGATCTTGATGTCGCCCGGGTACTTGGCCAGGAAGCCTATGGTTTCGTCGAGGGTCCGGGGACGCAGAAGTTGGAAGCTGGGCAAGCTCATTTCTGGCCTCCCACGTTGGCGGATGCCTTATGTCTTGCCGGGTCGAGGGGATGTCGCATTGGTCCCTTGCCGTTAAACCAGAGCGAACCGCCGTGTTCGCGGAAGGTGGTTGGAGATGTGGGATCTACCGACTCTGTCATTTCAATCTTCTTATCGCCTCGCTTGGCGCGCAGCGCGGCCAGAACCCGCTCAGGGGTGAAAGGCGCTTCCCGCAGCCGTACTCCCACAGCGTGGTAGATAGCGTTGGAGATAGCCGGGATGGTAGCGGCAAGCGAGCCTTCGCCCGCCTCTTTGGCTCCGAACGGTCCTTCGGGATCGATGCTCTCGACGATGATGGTCTCGATTTCCGGCGATTCAACCGACGACGGGCTGACGATATTCCAGCAGCCCCGGGTTCATCATCAGGCCGTCTTTCCAGACCATTTCCTCCTGCATGGCTTGTCCCAGGCCCATCCAGACGGAGCCGACCACCTGGCCCTCCACGGCAACCGGATTCAGCGCGCGTCCGCAGTCGTGTGCCGCCCAGACTTTGTGCACCGTGACTTCTCCGGTCTCTTCATCGACGCTGACTTCGGCGACCTGCGCCGAGTAGGAGTAGGCCGGCGATGGACCAACCCCTCCGCCCTTGTGCTTGCCGCCGCGGGCTTCCATGGAGGGCGCGTACGAACCTGTACCGGTAAGCGCTCCGTGGAAGTCAATGGCGGAAACCACGGCTTCTTCGAAGCTCATATGCTGCTTGGGGCCTTCTTCTTTGCGGGTCTGTAGCACCGAGCCGCGCAGAATCTGGCCGTCAACCCGGCCCCGCGGCGCGTCAATCTGCTCCAGCAACTCTGACGCTGTGGGATCATTGTCTGACTCTGTGGTACCCACGCGCCAGACATGATCGTCTCGCAGCATGACTTCCTCGGGCGAGCAGCCCATCCGCTTTGCCGCCGCGCTTACGATGTTCTTCTTTACGTCTTGCGCGGCTCGCAGCGCTGCATTGCCGGCCATGAACGTAACCCGGCTCGAGTACGAGCCTAGATCGATTGGCGTCAGGTCGGTGTCTGCGGCGATCACCCGCACCCGAGCAAGCCCGCATCCCAGAACTTCGGCAACCACCTGAGCCGTCATCGTGTCGGAGCCCTGCCCAATTTCCGATGCGCCGGTATAAACCACTACGCCGCCGTCACGATCGATCTTGATGTTCACCGTCGAGTGCGGCATATCGGAACGGATAATGCTGTTTGCCGCGCCGCTCACGTAATGGCTACACGCAACCCCCAGCCCGCGCCCGCGCGGCATCTGGTGGCGGCGCTCTTCCCAGCCTGAGCGGGTCACCACCTGGTCGATGCACTCAGGCAAACCATAGCTCAGAACGCGCAGTCCATTGACTGTGACCGTCGGCGGCTTCAACAGGTTTATCCGCCGCACCTCTGCCGGATCGAGCCCGATTTCGACAGCAATCTCATCCATCTGCGACTCGAAGGCGAAGCGCACGTTGACCGTGCCGTGTCCGCGCATCGCGCCGCACGCCGGTTTGTTGGTCAGCACGCGGTAGCCGTCATAGCGAATGTTCGGAATATCGTAGAGCGCGCCCAGCAGCGCCCCGGAATAAAGAATCGTTACCACACCGTAAGAGCAGTAAGCGCCGCCATCCTGAATCACTTTGCACGCGACCGACGTTACGCGTCCATCGTTCTTCACCCCGGTCTTGAGATCGACGATGGTGCGCGGCCGCCCGCGATGGGCCCAGAAAACTTCTTCGCGCGTGTAAGTGATCTTTACCGGCGCCCTCGCCGCGCGCGCTGTAACCGCCGCGATGATCTCCAGCGGGATGATTTCGCTCTTTCCGCCAAATCCGCCGCCCACCAGCGGCTTGATCACGCGAATCTGCGACATCGGCAGTTCCAGCACCAGCGACAGCTTGTGCTGCAGGTAATAAGGCACCTGGGTGGAGGACCACACTGTCAGACGTCCGAGCTGTCCGGTATGGGGATCGAGCTCGAAGCTGGCGAGCGTCGAGTGGGGCTCCATCGCTGCGTGGGTCACTTCGTTGGCGATGTAACGCGCCTCGTGTACGTAGTCGGCCTCGGCGAAGCCGGCGTCGGGATCGCCAAAAACGTGGTGGTAATCCTTCTCGATGTTGTGCGGACGCTGCGGATGTATGAGATCGCTCTCGGCCTTCATCGAGTGCTCGGGATCGAAGTATGCCGGCAGCGCCTCATACTCCACGTCGATCAGTTCAAGCGCCTGCTCGGCAATGTCTTCGCTGATGGCCGCGACACAGGCGACGTTATCGCCAATGTAGCGAACCTTGTCGACCGCCAGCGCCGTTTCATCATGGCCAACGGGCAGAATGCCGTACTGGTTGGGTGCGTCGGCGCCAGTGACCACGGCGACCACTCCTTCGAGCGCGCGCGCACGAGATGTATCGATGTGCTTGATCAGAGCGTGCGGATAAGGGGAGTGGAGAATTTTGCCGACCAGCATGCCGGGCAGGCTGAGATCGTCCGTATATTTGCCGGCGCCGGTAGTTTTGCCGGCGGCGTCGACCATTGCAATGGATTTACCGATGATGGAAAAGTCAGACATAAGAGGTACTCAGCAATTAGCAACTAGCACTTGGCCTTTAGCACTTGGTTAGAGAATCTTCACCACGACAGCGAATGAGGCGGTTGATGGTTAGCCAAATGCTAAGTGCTAACGGCTAACTGTTCTTTTCCGCTCTTTTGCTCCGCCTCGAGCGCGGCGCGAATGGCCTGGTACATCTGCGTGTAGCCGGTGCAGCGGCACAGATTGCTGCTCAGGGCATCACGAATTTCCTGTTCGCTGGGATCGGGATTGTTGGCCAGCAGCCACTTGATGGTCATCATGAAGCCGGGCGTACAGTATCCGCACTGCGCTCCGCCGAAGTCGCCGTAAGCCTTTTGCAACGCGGCGAGCCCGGCTTCATTGGCGAAGCCCTCAACGGTTGTGATCTCGTGTCCCTCGTAACTGGCCGCGAGCATGGTGCAGGCCAGCATCGGAGTGCCGTCTACCTGGACCGTACAGGCCCCGCACGAGGAGTCGTCGCAGCCGCGCTTGGAGCCGGTAAGATCCAGTTCCTGGCGCAGCACATCGAGCAGCAGCTGGTTGGGTTCGATAGCCAATTCGTACTTGCGGCCGTTCACCCGAAGTTCGATCAATTGCTTTTTCATATTAGCCTTCAATAAAGCGGTACGGTCGGATCAATGTCTCTTGCCCAGCGGTCGATGCCCCCGCGCAGCGATTGCACATTTTCGAAACCTTGTTGACGGAGCCATGCCGTTACGTTCATGGAACGCACGCCGTGATGGCAAACTACCACAATGTGGGAGTCGGGATCGAGCTCCTGGTTAAAGCGTGCCGGAACCTCGCCCATGGGGATGTGCTTGCTTCCCGCGATTCGAGCCGCCTCGTACTCCCACGGCTCACGCACGTCCAACAGCGTGACATCGGCTCCGCTGTCGAGCAGCGTTTTCAGCTCGGTGTCTGCGATTTCGTAATCCATGCTCATTTACTTGCCAGTCCAGTTCGGCCGGCGGCGCTCCATATGGGCGGCGATGCCTTCGTGGGCGTCGGCCGTCTTCATTAGTTCGTCGAAATAAAGCTGCTCGGCCCGCGCCAGACCCTTGTCGAAGTGAATCGCGTCCCAGGCGTAGAACGCCTTTTTGGCGACTGCCAGTGCCGCCGGGCTGAGCTGCGCGACGCGCTGCATACAGTCTTCGACCAGCGTCTCGGGATCGTCGGCAACGCCGTTCACCATGCCCGCGGCCAGCGCCTCCTGTCCACTCAAAGTCCGGCCAGTCAGGACCATTTCCGCCGCCAGCTTCTGTCCCACAATGGCGGATAGAGCGACGCTGGCGACAGGCGGATAACACGCCAGCTTGATCTCGGGGAATCCCCACACGGAATGCGGCGAAGCGAAGATAACATCGCACATGAGTGCGAGCTCAGCCCCTCCGCCGAGGCAATGCCGACGCACGCATGCGACCGTTAACTTCTTGCTGGCCACGACAGACCGTATAACGCTATGAAACGCGGCAAGGGTATTTCGAATTTTGTCGGCTGTGTGTTCGGCAATCTCCACGCCGCTGGAGAAGGCGCGTTCCGAACCTGCGAACACGATGGCGCTGATCTCCGGACGCGCTTCGATCTGTTCCAGAGCAGCGCGCAGCTCTTCCATCATGCGCACATCGATCACGTTAAGCGGCGGATTCTGCAAGGTGACGCGCGCCACCGGCGGACGCAGCTCAGCGCTGATGCGAGTGAAAGCGGGTTTGGAGTTTTCCGGCATTTACTTTGCTTTGAACACCGGCGGACGCTTCTCCAGGTAGGCTGCGAGCCCCTCTTTGGCGTCTTCGCTTTCGAACAGCAGTTGCTGGTTTTCGCGCTCCAAAGCCAACCCGGCCTCGAGGCTCACCTCCCATCCGCTCTGCACCGAACGCTTCATGCGGCCAACCGCCTTCGCGGCCTTGTGCGGCGGACAAAACTGCCGCGCATAGTCCATTAACTGGGCCATGAAATCGCCGCCATCGAATATCTGATTGAGTAGTCCCAGCTCGAGGCCGCGTTCGAAAGCAAACGTATTGCCTTCGGCCATAAGCTCGATGGCTTTCGATTTTACCTAACACGCGCGAGAGCCGCTGGGTGCCGCCGGTACCTGGCAAAACGCCGAGATTCACTTCCGGCAATCCCATCTTGCCCGCTCCCTTACGAGCGATGCGAAGGTCGGCGGCCAGTGCGACTTCCAGTCCTCCGCCCACGCAATGACCGTTGATAGCCGCGATGACCAGCTTGGGAGTATTTTCCAGTCGCAACAGTGTCTCATTAGCGTGCAGGCAGAAGTAGTACTTGAATGTGGGATCTACCTCGGTGAGCATCTGTATGTTGGCGCCAGCACAGAAAAACTTGTCGCCCGCCCCGGTAAGGACGATGACGTGAACATTGTCGTCCATGCGTGCCTGAAGAATGGCGTCATCCAGTTGCCGGTTCATGGCATAGCTGTAGGTGTTCGCAGGCGGATCGTTCAACTCGATCACTGCCACTCCCGCCTCGACCCGATATTCAATCAGCGTGGGGGAATCAACCGCACTTGCAACAGTGTTACTCATGGGCACCCCTGCTGAAATCGCGTCCCGACCGGGCAGCGCCGTGCGTCAAAGCCTTTCGTTTTCCCGCTCGAGCCGGTTTAGCACCCCCGAGAACACCTTGTAGAAAAAGATCGCTGATCTGCCGGGCAATGGTATCGGCGCCGGGATCGGAGTTGGGATTGTGCCAGGTGTAGAGCCAGTTCATGGCGCCAAAAAGCGACATCACGGCAGTTCGAGTATTAACCCGCGGCTGTTTGGCAAGCGAACGGCTCCGCAGGCGAACGATGTCATCAACCAAGCCCACGCAGATGCGGTAATAGCTTCGTTTGATGCCAGCCAGTTCAGTCCCGGGACCGTTCTTCAGCACATCATCTTCGTGGGAGAGAACTTTCATTGCATTATGCCGGGCGAGGGCGTATTCCACATGATTGTGTATAAAGATGCGCAGGCGCCGCTCAGGATCACGCTCGCCGCTAAGGCGCTCCTGCAGGCGATCGAGGATGGTAGTGAAGGTGTGCCTCTGGATGGAGTAGAGCAGCTTCTCTTTGGAGTCGAAGTAGTAATAGAGACCGGCCAGCGAGATACCGCTCAGGCGCGACAGGTCACGCATCGACGCGCCTTCGTAGCCTTTCTCGGCAAAGACTTCGGTGGCGAAGTCGAGAATCTCCGAGTGTCGGCGGTCAAACCGAGTGTCGGCGGGCGATGGTGGATGCGATTGAACCAGGGTGGCTGCCATGAGTTTGATTCATTCGAACGTTCGTTCGAATTTTACTCCGAACCGGCATTGCCTAGCAACCGGCCGCGTACTCCTTAACGGTAGAGAAGAAAGTTTAGCCTCATAAAAGCAAATCTCAGATAGACACTGCGAAAACATCAGTCCTCGCGGCGGTCGTGGAACTCCCGCGTGTAGTTGCAACGAGAAAGTGTCGTATTAAGTGCGACGAGATTCTGTCAGCCCTTGTGATTTAAGTAACGGCTGCCAAAGCGGGGCGGCCGGAGAGGTTGTAGATGCGGGGCATCGGGGTTTTTCTTTTCTGCGCAGTGGTGCGGGGCGCAGGGCGATCGGCGGCTTCAGCCAGAGGCAGAGGCTGGGCGTAGAGCAGACGGTCACCGCGATAGACGCGCAGGGTACCGTCGAGTTGATGAGAGAGTTCGACGGTTTCTCCCGCATAGCCGTGAGCTCCGGGCAAGGGCGGCAGGAGGATGGAGTGGGTGCCTAAGGTAACGGTATGGTCGGCGGCGACCACACGTTCATAGCGCAGGGCCAGGCAGCGGGGGAGATCGAAGCGGCGGGGTAAGCGGCGAAACTCGCAAACCGCTTGGGAGGGGTGACGGCCAAAACGCTGGTTATAGTCGGCACAGAAAAGGGCGAGCACGTGATTGGCTTGTTCCAGAGTGGCGGCCCGGGCGAGACGGAGTTCGCTGACCAGTCGGTCCTGAAAGGTGCGCCAAGCGCGCTCGATACGGCCTTTGGCTTGGGGAGAGTAGGCGGGGATCTGCTCGATACCGAGGGCTTCGAGGGCATGTCCCAGTTGGGTCGGCGATTGTTTTCCCGCGAGCTGTTCGGCGATGGTCCAGTGGGAATCGTTACGCTGGAAGATGCTGTGGCGGTCGCGGTAGAGGCTGAGCGGGATGCCGTAAGTGGTAATCATGGCTTGCAAGGCGCGGAGATAACCAAGAGTGTTTTCGGCTTCGAGTTGAAAGTGAGCCGCCAGGATGTGGCTGGTAGCGTCATCCTGAAAGCCGATCAAGGTGAGCTGGGGTCCGCGGTCTTCGAGCCAGCGATGGCGGCTGGCATCGGTGAGGGCCATCATGCCGAAGCGCAGGCGTGGCGGCCGGCGGGAGCGATACTTAGCGGGCCGACGTTTCTGCGGAGACGGCAGTTTTGCGGCCCGCAAGATGCGGCGCACGGTCTCGCGGCTGACGGCGAGGTTCTCCTCGGCACGAAGTTTTTCGGCGAGATGGGAATCGTTGAAGCCCTGATACTTGCCGCGGGCCAGGCGCAAGATCAACTGCTTCTGGGGAAGAGAAACGGCCCAGGGCATGGTGCGACCGTGATTGCCGTGCTGGACCCAGCTGATGTCATCCGGCTGATAGCGGCGTTTAAGGCGCTGCACTTGGCGCTCACTCAGTTGCAGCAGACGGGAGGCTTCGCGTACGCTCAGCCTCCCGCCGGCTGCATTCTCAATCACTTTCACCCGTTGAAACTCTTTCTGAGTCATTGTCACCATCCCTTACAGGGTGACAAAGTCTCGTTGCAGTTAGGGGGTGACATTATCTTGGAGCATCTACATCGTGGAACTCCCGCGTTGACAAGTATGTATCCGGCAAGGCAAACTTCAGAATCTTGCTGAATTCGCTGGGCAGCTACCAAGCGCTCAGCGACGAAGCGGGATCGTGTACTAAATGACCGTGCAGCTACCCGTATCGCATACCATGGACTCCACGCTGGACAGCGTGAACAAGGCCGAGGAGATGGCCGACAAGGTCGCCTCCCAGGCTGGCTTTGACGAGGATGTGCGCGGCGGTATTTCGATGGCGGTGCGTGAGGCCATGATCAACGCCGTGATGCATGGCAATGGCTACAGTGCTGACAAACGCGTCAAATTGAGTTTTGAACGGGCGGGCGGCAACCTTGTTATCACAATAAAGGACGAAGGCGCGGGCATGGACCCGGAAGAGGTTCCCGATCCGCTGGCGCCGGAAAACCTGATGAAGCAATCCGGGCGCGGAATCTTCCTGATGCGGGCATTCATGGACGATGTCAAATTCCGCAGGCTTGAGCCCGGCACCGAAATTACTTTGATTAAGCGTGTTCCAGGGCAGTGACCCGGCGCGCAAGGAGGCCTTGACGTGAGCATGAAAGCGAGCACCCGGCAAGTAGATGGAATCACCATCGTGGACTTGAGCGGGCGTATCACCCTGGGCGAAGGCAGCGTAGTGCTGCGCGACACCATTAAGGATTTGCTCGGCAAAGGGCACAAGAAGATCCTGCTGAATCTGGGCGATGTCAGCTATATCGACAGCTCGGGCATCGGCGAGCTGGTCAGCGCCTTCACCTCCGTGCAGCGTCAGAGCGGGGATCTCAAGCTCCTGAACCTGACCAAGAAAGTCCACGACCTGCTTCAGATTACAAAGCTGTACACCGTGTTTGACGTGAAGGACGACGAGGCCGCAGCAGTGGCCGCTTTTGCGCACTAGCTTGCGGTGAGATAGCTCGCCACCGCGGCATCGTGGGGGCTATCGCTCCAGCTCCCGGCGATTAGCCTTTCGTCGACTGTTCATATGCTTATTTGGGTCGCTCAATCACTCTTGGGCGACCCTTTCCTGCATAAAGACAAGCGGGGCTGGTTCTGATCAATGAGGGCAGGGCGGCGCGTTGCAGAAACTGGCCGGTGCGCTAAGCGTCTGATGTCGACCCTCCCGAGATAACCACTCCATGACTGAGCGATCGCGCATCACGGTCTTGTTGGTGCTGGTGACACTGGTTTATGCCAATAGTCTACTCAACGATTTCGCTTTCGACGATTACTCTTACATCCTGCAGAATCAGACCGTAACCAGCCTGTCGGTCCGCGAACTGTTTCAACCGGTCAATCCTGATCCCAGGCTACGGTTCTTTCGTCCAGTAACGTTTGCCTCTTACGAGCTGAATTGGGCGCTCGGGCGTGACCACGCCTTTGGTTATCACCTGCTCAATCTGTTCTTGCACGCGCTGGTGACGCTGCTGCTCTACAAACTGTTGAAGCAGCTGCTCGCCCGGCTGCAAGAGGGAACCACCATCGCCTGGATAACAGCATTGCTGTTTGCCGTCCACCCAATCCACACCGAGCCCGTGTCGTCGATCATTGGCCGCTCTGAGCTGTTGGCCGCGATGTTCCTGTTACTGGCCTGGATTTTGCACATCCAAGACCGGCCGGCTGCAGCGGCCATTAGCTTTGCGCTGGCAATGTTTTCCAAGGAGTCGGGGATCGCTCTCGTTCCCCTGATCTTGATCGGCGAATACGTGCGGGGCAAATGGAAGCCTGCCAGTCGCTATATAGCGATTGCCGCTATAGCAGGGTTGTATGTGGTAGTCCTATGGGCGGTTCAAGGCGGGCGGCTTAAGGAAGGCCTGATACTTTTTCTGATCAATCCATTGGCATGGCTCCCGGCGAAGCTGCGAATACTCAATGCGCTCCGGATTGCCTGGAAGTACGTTGGATTGCAGGTCGCGCCGCTTTCGCTCTCCTGCGACTATTCCTATGCTGCCATTCCCCTGTATGCCACATGTAGGCACACCTGGCCGGCGGCAATTGCTGCGGCACTGCTGGTGGCGCTTTGGATTCGCTCGGCTCGTCTCCCGGGCAAAGAGTGGTTTCTGGCGGGTGCCATCTACTTTTCAGGCTTCGCCACCACCGCAAATATTCTGCTCCCGGCAGGAACCATCATGGGAGAACGGCTGGCCTATTTGCCTTCAGTCGGCTTCTGTCTTGTGCTTGCACTGCTGTGGCTCCAGGTGAATCGGAAATGGCCGCAGGCGGGTTGGGCGGTGATGGCGCTTGTAGTGACGCTGTTCTCGATGAGAACCATCGCCCGCAATCAGGACTGGTACGACAACTCCACCCTTTTTTCGTCCGCGCTGAAGGTCGTTCCTCAAGACGCAAAAATGCTGGACGCGGTGGGCGGCGAGTACATCACCCGCGGCCGCCCGGATCTAGCCCAGCCTCTACTGGAGCGGGCAATCCTGATCTATCCGAATTTTCCAGAGGAATTGCGAGCGCAAGGCGTTTCTGAAGCCGCTTTCCGATTCGTGAATCTGGCCGAACAACTCGAGCGGTCGAAAGAACCGGAGGACGCCCTCGCCTTCGCGAACATGGCGATTGCCGACTCCCCGCGGTTCTCGCTGGCGTGGTCCACGCGCGCCGGGATTGAGTACGAACAGGGACAGAGAGCGGCAGCCGCCCAGGATGCCAGTACCGCGCAACAGTTGGATCCGGCGAATGGGCAGGCCCAGCAACTGCTGAACGCGCTGGGAAACTGAACGCGCTCTCCGAGGCTGGTTGGCATGCTGATGAGCAGGACGGCTACTACCGCGATTGACCCAGTACTTCGGCGATCTTCTCTGACATGCGGGCTGGGCCTTCGACTTTGCTGAGGAAGACATCGGCATAGCCGACACCCTCAGGGATTTCATTGACACCGGAAAACAGGATGATGGGGAGATTGGGCAGTCGCTGCTTGATCTCGCGCGCCAGTTCGGTGCCGCTTAACCCTGGCATCAGCATGTCGGTCAAAACCAGGTCCACATGCTGCGTCTGCAGTTGCTCCAGGGCTTCAGCGCCGGAGTTGGCGGTGAGCACGGAGTAGCCCAGCTTCTCCAGCACCGCCTTGCGCAGGCTCAAAGGTATTTGTTCATCGTCAACGCAGAGGATCACCGCTTTTTCAAGAGGCACGGGAATCTCCATTGGCCCGGCTCGCCTCCGAGGCAACGGCCCTGGCCCTCAAGGCCTTGGCTGACACCTGGCCCGGCAGGAACACGCGGAAACACGTAGCCGCGCCGCTCACCCGGCGCACACTGCGGAAATGGATGCTGCCTTCGTATTTTTGAACGATTCCTTTGCTGATCCACAGACCCAGCCCCGTGCCCTTGGCTGCCTTGGTGCTGAAGAAGGGTTCGAACAGCTGCTTGGCATGTTGCGCATCAATGCCGGAGCCGGTGTCGACGACGTACACGCAAATCCCCGATGCCTGGCTGCGACGATCGACATGGTCGCACACCCGCAATCGCAAGCGGCCGCCCTCGGGCATCGCCTGCACCGCATTGGCGATCAGGTTCAGGAAGACCTGCTTGAGTTCCATCGGGAAGCCGAACAGGCTGGCTTCGGTCTCGTAAAGTTTCTCCACTTGTATTCGGTTGAGATGGAAATGCCGCGATTGCAATTCGAGTACGTTGTCCAGAATCTCGGGAATGGAAATGGCGACAGGGTGCTGCGACTCACGGTAGAACCCAAGCGTCTGCCGGACGATGTGCGCGACCCGCAGCAGCTCTTCCTCACCCAGTTGCGCGTAACGCTTCGCCTGCTCGTCGAGCGAGGGATGGTCGCGAAGCAGATAGAAGGCGTTGATGATGGCTTCCAGCGGGTTATTAATTTCGTGCGCGATGATGCCGGCGACCCGTCCCATGGCGGCGAGCCGTTCCGCGCGGCGTAAGGCTTCTTCGGTTTGCAGTGTCGCCGTGATGTCGCGATTGATCTCCAGAACGGCGCCGACACTCCCGTCGCCATTGGTCTTCAGCGCCTGGCGGCTGGCGACCACAATTTCTCGGCCGGCACGCGTGGAGTGGACAAGATTGCCCTCCCACCTGCCAAAGTCGAACAGGTTTTGCTGCAAACCCCCGTCTGCGTTGTGAGGTTTTATGGCGATGACATCATTCACGTTCTTGCCCACCACCTCTTCACGCGCCCATCCGTAGAGTTCTTCGGCGCCAGAGTTCCAGAACTGAATGATGCCCTGCGGGTCGCGCACCATGATGGCTTCGGTTGCCAGGTCGAGAAGGTCGGCCCGTTGCTTCAGTTCGCGCGTACGCTCGGCGACGCGGTGCTCCAGTTGCTGATTCAGCAACTCCAGTTGCCGGCGTTTGCGATGAAGCTCGGCGAAGATGCTGACCTTGGCGCGCAATAGCTCGGGAATCACCGGCACCGTGATGTAGTCCACGGCGCCCTGCCGGTAGCCCTTTACGCGATCCACGTCGCTCAGGTGCACCCCGGAGATGAAGATGATTGCCGTCTTCTGAAAGCGCGGATGCTGGCGGATCATCTCGGCAAGATCGAAGCCATCGATATCGGGCATGCTGACATCGGTCAGCACGATGGCGATGTCTTTCTTCAGCAAGATGTTCCAGCGCCTCGTTCGCCGAGGTGGCCTTGATCAGGTTTTCCCCCAGCTCCTCGAGTATGACTTCATAGCTCAGCAGCTTGGCGGGCTGATCGTCGACCATGAGAATGTTCACCTTCTCGTGATCTTCCATCATCGGCTTTAGACGTTCTTCGCTAGTCATAGTTAATGCTTTCCAGCCGGGTGCAGCCATGAGATGTCCTCCTCACCGGTGCAGCCACATGCGAAGCGCCGACAATAATTGATCCGTGTTGACGGGCTTGGCCAGATATTCCGACGCCCCCGCCTCCAGGCACTTCTCGCGGTCGCCCTTCATTGCCTTTGCCGTGAGCGCAATGATAGGCAGCCGCCGAAAAGCCGGATTCTGGCGAATGACCTGCATCGTCTCGTAACCATCCATCTCCGGCATCATGATGTCCATCAGGACAATCGCAACGTCGGGAGTGGACTCAAGGATGGCAATCGCTTCGCGTCCGGTGCTGGCGGTTAGAACATTCATGCCGCGGCGTTCCAGAACGCTGCTCAGCGCGAAGATGTTGCGCACATCGTCATCCACCACCAGGACGCTTTTGCCAACCAACGCCTCATCCGAACGATGCAGGCGGTCGAGCATGCGCTGCTTCTCCGGCGGAAGATCGGTCACCACGCGATGCAGGAACAGGGCAGTCTCATCCAGCAGGCGCTCCGGTGATTCCACGTCTTTCACCACCACCGATCTGGCCAGCGTGTGCAGCTGCGCATCCTCCTCCGGCGACAATTGTTTTCCAGTAAATACGACAACCGGCAAATCGTTCAACGACGGATCGTCCCTGAGCTGCGTCAGGACTTCGAAGCCAGTCATGTCCGGCAAGCGCAAATCGAGTACGGCGCAGTCGAAAGTGTCGGTGCGGATCATATCCAGCGCGTCCGCGCCGGTCGAGGCCACCGTCACGTCGATGTCTTCATAGCCCAGAAGTTCTTTCACGCTGAGCTGCTCGGCGGGATTGTCCTCCACGATCAGCAGCCGCTTACGCCGGGGAGCCGAATACTCCTTGATCTTCACCAGCACTGCATCCAGACCTTCGCCGGTAGTCGGCTTGGTCACGAACGAGAACGCGCCGCGGGAAAGCCCGTGGTGACGGTCTTCGTCCATGGTGAGCATCTGCACCGGGATGTGCCGCGTGCTGGAATCCTGCTTCAGGTGATTCAGCACAGTCCATCCCAGCATGTCGGGCAGGAAAACATCCAGCGACACTGCCGTTGGATGATATTCGCGCGTCAGCGCCAGGGCTTCGGCTCCGCGCGTGGCGACCAGCACCTTGAATCCCTTGTCGCGCGCCACCTCGCACAGAATTCGCGCGTAATGCGGATCGTCTTCGACAATCAGCAGCACGGCGTCTCCGGGCAGAAGGTCGTCGCGATCGTCCGGGATGTGCTCCGTCGGCCGTTCTACGACCGCTGCTGCCGCTAGCTGGCGGGCAGCCGAAGCTCGCCGCTCCCGCTCTCTCGGCGTGCGAAGGGAGCGCCAGCCGCGCCCACGTAGGTCTGCGGCAGATAAAGGGTGAAGGTGCTGCCTTTACCCGGCGTGCTGCGCAACTGGATTTCTCCGCCCAGCAGAGCTGGCCAGTTCACGGCTGATGGCCAGCCCCAAGCCCGGTTCCGCCGTACTTACGGCTGGTTCCGGCATCGGCCTGCTGGAAGGCCTCGAAGATGATCCTCTGTTTCTCCTGCGGTATTCCGATTCCGGTGTCAGACACTTCAAACGCGATCACCGAGGCGGCGTTGCTGAGTACCGGATGGTCCTGGCTCCAGCCGTTGTCAGCCGCAAACACCGACAGCCGCACGCCACCTTGTTCGGTGAACTTGAACGCGTTCGAGAGCAGGTTCTTCAGCACCTGCTGCACGCGCTTGGAGTCCGTGACCATGCTGCGCCCCAGGTGCGGATCGGTGTGGACCTCGAAGGCCAGCTTCCTGTTCTCCGCTTCGTGCCGGAACGGCCTGGCGATCATCTCCAGCACGCCGGTGAAGAAGACCTCCTCCGCTTCGACCGACACCGTGCCCGACTCGATCTTCGACAGATCAAGAATGTCGCTGATGAGGTTCAGCAAGTCGGTTCCGGCGCCGTGAATGGTGCGAGCAAATTCAACCTGCTTGGCGCTGAGATTGCTGTCGGGGTTGTCAGCCAGCTGCTGCCCCAGCACCAGGATGGAGTTGAGCGGCGTCCGCAACTCGTGCGACATGTTGGCCAGGAACTCGGACTTGTACTTGGAGGTGAGCGCTAGCTCCTTGGCTTTTTCTTCCAACGCGCGGCGTGCCTGTTCGATTTCCTGGTTCTTGCGTTCGACTTCGACGTTTTGTTCCGCGAGCTGCTGCGCCTTTTGCGCCAATTGCTCGTTCGTCTGCTGCAACTCTTTCTGCTGCGACTGAAGCTCAGTTGCCAGCTGCTGCGACTGTTTGAGCAGCGCCTCGGTCTGCATCGTGGCTTCAATGCTGTTCAGCACGATGCCGATGCTGGAAGTCAACTGCTCCAGGAATGCCAAGTGCGAAGCCGTAAACCCGCTCAAGGTCGCAAGTTCAATTACGGCCTTGACCTGGTCTTCGAACAGTACTGGCAACACAATCACGTTGCGCGGCACCGCTTCGAACAGTCCTGACCGGATCGGTATCGTGTTGTCCGGCGGCAGATCGGTGATGAACAGCCGCCGCTTCTCGGCCGCGCATTGTCCCACCAACCCTTCGCCGACCTTTATGCGCTCCAGATGGCCATCCGGAGTGTTGGCGAAGGCGGACAGCAGAACCATGGCATCCGATCCCTCTGCGTCTGTCTGATAGATCAGCCCTTGCTGTGCGTTGACCAGAGGCGCCAGTTCGGAGAGCAGCATGCGTCCCACCGTCGTCAGTTCGCGCTGACCTTGCAACATGCCGGTGAACCGGGCAAGGTTGGTCTTGAGCCAGTCCTGCTCGGTGTTGCGCTCCGTCGTCAAGCGCAGGTTGTTGATCATGGTGTTGATGTTGTCTTTGAGCTCGGCAACTTCGCCTCGCGCCTCGACCTGAATGGAACGCGTCAGGTCGCCCTTGGTTACGGCGGTCGCGACCTCTGCGATGGCGCGTACCTGGTTGGTCAGGTTGTCGGCCAGCAGGTTTACGTTGTCAACCAGATCTTTCCACGTTCCGGCGGCGCCAGGCACGTTGGCCTGACCGCCCAGCCGGCCTTCGACGCCGACTTCGCGCGCCACCGTCGTCACCTGGTCGGCGAAGGTGGCAAGCGTGTTGGTCATGTTGTTGATCGTGTCGGCCAAGGCGGCGACCTCGCCCTTCGCGTTCACCGTGAGCTTCTGCGTCAGAACGCCGTTGGCAACGGCGGTCACGACCTTCACGATGCCGCGCACCTGCTCGGTGAGGTTGGCGGCCATGACGTTCACGTTGTCGGTAAGGTCCTTCCAGGTTCCCGCGACACCGGGCACCTGTGCCTGACCGCCGAGTTTTCCGTCGGTTCCCACCTCGCGAGCAACGCGCGTCACCTCGGCCGCGAACGCGTTGAGCTGGTCGACCATGGTGTTGATGGTGTTCTTCAGCTCAAGAATTTCGCCCTTCACGTCGACCGTGATCTTGCGCGACAAATCGCCACGAGCCACGGCGGTCGTCACCTCGGCGATGTTTCGGACTTGTGCCGTCAGGTTGCCGGCCATCGCGTTCACCGAGTCGGTCAAATCCTTCCAGGTTCCGGCGACACCGGGCACGTTGGCCTGGCCACCCAGGCGACCGTCGGTTCCCACCTCGCGAGCCACGCGCGTCACCTCGGCAGCAAAAGAGCGGAGCTGCTCCACCATCGTGTTCAGGGTTTCTTTCAGCTGCAGGATTTCGCCGCGAACGTCCACCGTGATCTTCTTCGACAAATCGCCATTCGCGATGGCGGTCGCGACCTCCGCGATGTTGCGCACCTGGCCCGTTAGGTTGCTGGCCATGAAGTTCACGTTGTCGGTAAGGTCCTTCCACGTGCCGGCCACACCGGGCACCGCGGCCTGGCCTCCCAGCTTGCCGTCGGTACCCACCTCGCGGGCCACGCGGGTGACTTCTCCGGCAAACGCGTTGAGCTGATCCACCATGGTGTTGATGGTGTTCTTCAGCTCCAGAATTTCGCCCTTCACATCGACCGTGATCTTGCGCGATAAGTCGCCGCTGGCCACGGCGGTCGTAACTTCCGCGATATTGCGCACCTGTGCCGTCAGGTTGCCGGCCATCGAGTTCACGGAATCGGTGAGATCCTTCCAGGTACCGGCCACGCCGGGTACATTGGCCTGTCCGCCGAGCCGGCCTTCCGAACCCACCTCGCGGGCCACGCGGGTCACTTCTCCCGCGAACGCATTGAGCTGGTCGACCATCGTGTTGATGGTCTCTTTCAGCAACAGGATTTCGCCGCTGACGTTGACCGTGATCTTCTTCGACAAATCGCCGGTGGCGATTGCCGTCGACACTTCAGCGATGTTGCGCACCTGGTTGGTCAGGTTGCTCGCCATCGAGTTGACGGAATCGGTGAGATCCTTCCACGTGCCTGCAATGCCGGGCACGACCGCCTGACCGCCGAGTTTGCCGTCGGTTCCCACCTCGCGGGCTACGCGCGTCACCTCCGAGGCGAAGGCGCGAAGCTGGTCCACCATGGTGTTGATGGTGTCCTTGAGTTCCAGAATCTCGCCCTTCACGTCGACCGTGATCTTGCGCGACAAATCGCCACGGGCCACGGCCGTTGCCACCTCAGCGATGTTTCGCACCTGCGCCGTCAAGTTACCGGCCATGAAGTTCACGTTGTCGGTCAAATCTTTCCAGGTGCCGGCCACACCTGGCACCTGCGCCTGTCCTGCCAGCTTGCCTTCGGTTCCCACCTCGCGGGCCACACGGGTCACCTCGCTGGCGAACGCGTTGAGCTGATCGACCATGGTGTTGATGGTGTTCTTCAGCTCCAGAATTTCGCCCTTCACGTCGACCGTAATCTTGCGCGACAAGTCGCCTCTCGCCACAGCCGTCGTCACTTCGGCGATGTTGCGCACCTGTGCCGTCAGGTTTCCCGCCATGGAGTTGACGTTGTCCGTCAGATCCTTCCATGTGCCGGCTACTCCCGGCACGTTGGCCTGGCCGCCCAGCTTGCCTTCGGTGCCCACCTCGCGGGCCACACGCGTCACTTCGCCGGCGAAGCGGTTGAGCTGGTCCACCATGGTGTTCAGGGTCTCTTTGAGCTGCAGAATTTCGCCGCGCACGTCCACAGTGATCTTGCGCGACAAATCGCCATTGGCGATGGCGGTTGCGACTTCAGCGATGTTTCGCACCTGGCCAGTCAAGTTGCTGGCCATGAAGTTCACGTTGTCGGTAAGGTCCTTCCATGTTCCCGCCACTCCGGGCACATTGGCCTGGCCGCCGAGCTTGCCTTCCGTTCCCACCTCTCGGGCCACGCGGGTTACTTCTCCGGCAAACGCGTTGAGCTGATCCACCATGGTATTGATGGTTTCTTTCAGCTCCAGAATTTCGCCCTTCACATCGACCGTAATCTTGCGGGACAAATCGCCGCGGGCCACGGCTGTGGTTACTTCTGCGATGTTGCGCACCTGGGCAGTGAGGTTTCCCGCCATGGCATTGACGGAGTCGGTTAAGATCCTTCCAGGTACCTGCCACACCAGGCACCACTGCCTGACCACCCAGCTTGCCGTCGGTTCCCACCTCGCGAGCCACGCGCGTCACTTCCGAAGCGAACGAACGCAGCTGATCGACCATCGTATTAATAGCTTCTTTGAGCTGAAGAATTTCGCCGCGCACGTCCACCGTGATCTTGCGCGAAAGATCGCCGCTGGCCACCGCCGTCGCCACCTCCGCGATATTGCGCACCTGGCTGGTCAGGTTGCTGGCCATGGAGTTCACCGAATCGGTGAGGTCCTTCCATGTACCGGCCACGCCCGGCACTACTGCCTGTCCACCCAGCTTGCCGTCGGTGCCCACTTCGCGGGCCACGCGCGTCACCTCCGACGTGAACACGCTCAACTGCTGAATCATGGTGTTGACGATGTTCGCCGAGCGCAGGAATTCGCCCTCCAGGGGCCTCCCGTCAACATCGAGTCGCACCGTCTGGTTCAGGTTTCCCTGTGCCACGGCAGCGATCGCGCCCGTCACCTCCGTCGTCGGACGAAGCAGATCATCGACAAGGGTATTGACCGAAACCTCCATCTCTCCCCAGGCTCCGTTACGGGTGCGGAAGTGGATACGCTCCCGGGTGCGGCCTTCCTTCCCCACGGCCTGGCCAACTCGTTTCAACTCCCGCGCCATCTGTTCATTCGCGGCGACAATGTCGTTGAAGGTGTCGGCGATTTTTCCCGGCAAGCCCGTCCATGATCCCGGCAGCCGGGCCGAAAAGTCGCCCTGCTGCATCTGCTGCAAGCTGGCCAGGATGGCGCTTAAGTCCGCTGCCGTTGGCTCTGGCACATCGGTGCCACGGCCGTTGCTTGGCGTAGGAGTGTCTTGCAGACTGGTGGTCGCGGCAGATCCGGCTGGATTGGTTGGGCTGGTGCGTTTCATAATTCAGGGCTCCGGAGACAGGTTGGCACAGAGGTTGGTTGCGGCTCGCGGCTGATCGGCGAAGTGTGCGCAGGGCATAAGGGGCGACAGACCAGGTACTGCATCCTGACTACGAGCTGAGCCCAGCCCTTTCGGACTGCACATCACCGCCTCCGGGACACTGAATCCAGCGACGGTCAAGCGCTTGGCCATCGCCGGGTCAAGAGATTCGCCGGATACCACTCGCATAAATTGGGTTCGCACCGGCGCCAACCCGTAGTTCAAGATGCATTTCTGATGCAGCAGCAGCTTTTCGGGTTGGCTCGAAATTCGCAGTCGAACCAAAGAAGTGTTTGCCTGCTTGCAAGATGTCCAATGTCTGCCTAAATTTGGCTATATCCGGGAAAGAGTTTCGCAACTGCTTGGCAAGGGTTGCAAGGGTCTAAGGACCTTACTATAAGATGGCTGCAACTCGATCCGATGCCCCTCTTGGCGCCGAGGCCACACCTCCGAAACCGGGCGAGTCCAATCGATTGGTATCACGTGCGTAAGGCTTTCCGCTATCGCAGGGAGAGGCCGTCGCACTGAACGCTTTCGGCTACCCGTGATGGGCGAGAATCCGACCCGAAAAGCCGTCGACGAATTCATTCTCAATGAGATCGAGGCCGTCCCACACCTGGAAGCTCTTTTGCTTTTATGGAATAACCGGCCGCAGGAGTGGGCCCTCGACGCTATGGCTCGCGCTTTATACCTTTCCCCCGACGCTGCGCAAAGCGTTCTTGCAGACCTGGAGCGGCGGGGCCTCGTAAACTTCACCGATGACCACCATTTTTCGTACCGTTCCACCGACCGGGATCCGTTGGTTAAGCTGCTGGACCAGATCTATCGACGCGAAATCGTCCGTATCTCCAACATGATCCATTCCAAACCTGCGGCATCGCTCCGTGAGTTCGCCCGCGCGTTCCGCTTCAAGAAGGATCGCGATTGACATGGGACCTGCCGTCTACATCTTCGGCTTCCTGGTGACGCTCACCTGCGGTGTGCTCCTGACCCGCGCCTACAGCAACGTGGGCAAGCGCCTCCTGCTGTGGAGCGCCATCTGTTTCTACTTCCTGGCGCTTTCCAATCTGATCGTCTTCCTCGACCTCATTGTTTTCCCTGACGTCGATCTTTATCGCTGGAGATTGATCGCAGCCGCCATCGGGATGGTGATCCTGTTGTACGGATTGATATGGGAGGGCGACAAATGATCGAAGGCTTTCTTCTGGGAGTCATTGCCACCTCTTCGCTGACCGCCGGTGTTTTCTTCCTGAAGTTCTGGAGGGAAACCCGCGATACCTTGTTTCTGCTCTTTGCCCTTGCCTTCATCGTGGAAGGCCTCAACCGCACCGCGTTCCTGTTTTTGCCTCACCCCAACGAGGGTTGGCCTGGCATCTACCTCGTCCGGTGCTTCGCGTTCCTGCTGATACTGGCTGGAATCGTGAATAAAAACCGGCAATCCGCACGCTAAGGATTGCCGCCCCCCCTGCTCCCAAGTTGGGAAGCCCCTGCAGTCGCGATGCGCGGCCGCAGATCCGGCCCCCGGCACCTCTCCTAACCTGCTGAAGCTACTGTTCATGGCGCAATCTGAGGTGTACGCTGACTTGGCTGATGCTCACAGGCGATTGTGCGGTCGCTCACTGTCGTAAGGCTGACAATCAGCGAGGATTACTGGTTATACATTTGCTCAAGTAATACGGAGATGGACGATGGCGCAGACATTAGTAAGTGAGCCCAAACCGGCTCGCAACGAAGCAGTCGAATCCCGGACAGAGCCGCAGAAATCCAAGGCATTCAACTCGTTCCAGATTGCCCAGGCGCAGTTCGACAAAGTAGCTGAGTATCTGGGACTCGATCCCGCAACCCGCGAGCTGTTGCGTTACCCGCTGCGGGAATTCCACTTTGCGATTCCCGTGCGCATGGACGACGGCAGCACCAAGATATTCCGCGGCTTCCGCATTCAGCATAATGACTCTCGCGGCCCCGGCAAGGGCGGTATCCGCTTCCACCCGCAGGAGACAGTCGACACCGTTCGCGCACTGGCCATGTGGATGACCTGGAAGTGCGCGGTGGTTGACATTCCGCTGGGCGGTGCAAAAGGCGGAGTCATTTGCGATCCCCACAATCTCAGCGCTCACGAGCAGGAGCAGATTTGCCGCGGCTGGGTCCGACAAGTAGCCAGGAACGTAGGCCCCGTCACAGACGTTCCCGCCCCCGATGTGATGACCAACGCACAACACATGCTTTGGATCCTGGACGAATTTGAACACATCCACGGAGGGCACTACCCTGGCCTAATCACCGGCAAGCCGGTCGACATGGGCGGCTCCCAGGGTCGAACCGAAGCCACCGGCTACGGCTTGGTCTTCACCCTTCGCGAAGCGCTGAAAGAGCTGGGCATCAAGCCTGAGAGCACCACCGCCAGCGTGCAGGGCTTTGGCAATGTTGCGCAGTATGCCATCGAGCTCTATACCCGCCTCGGCGGTCGTGTCGTCGCGGTGTCGTGCTGGGACCAGGCCGATCAGACCTCCTACACTTACCGCAAACTCGCGGGCGTTGATCTGGCGCAGCTGCTTTCCATCACCGACCGCTTCGGCGGTATCGACAAAGCCAAGGCACAGACGCTGGGGTACGAACTTCTGCCGGGCGACGCCTGGATCGAGCAGGACGTGGATATCCTCATCCCGGCGGCCATCGAGAACCAGCTCACCCCTGCTACTGTCGGCAAGATCAGCAAGAAAGTCCGGATCATTGCCGAGGGTGCCAACGGCCCTACCACTCCTGATGCCGACGCCGAGATTCGTAAACGCGGCATCCTGCTGATTCCTGACTTCCTGGCCAATGCCGGCGGAGTTACCTGCAGCTACTTCGAGCAGGTGCAGAGCAACATGAACTACTTCTGGGAAAAGGATGAAGTGCTCGGCAAACTCGACCTGAAGATGACGGCGGCGTATTACGCTGTATCCGAGCTGGCGCGGCGCGAGAACCTGTACATGCGCGATGCGGCTTACGCCATCGCGATTGGCCGGGTTGCCAAAGCCTGCCACGAGCGTGGCTGGGTATAGAAGCACACCGTTGCAGTGAGGCCGAATCAATGACGCGCAGCCCCCAAAGGCTGCGCGTTCATGGGAGTGAGCCATGGTGGAAACCAAGCTCGTTGTTCCCGATCTTCCCGTCTTCGACCGTAACTTCTGGGACGGCACCTTTTGCTTTACCCGCATCGGAACCGGCTCGCTCGGCGGCAAAGCCGGCAACCTCGTCTTCATCAAAGACCTGCTGGCACAGGAGATCGAGGCCAGCCAATTTCCCGGCTTTGAAGTAAACGTCCCCACCATGGCAGTGGTCGCCACCGACTGCTTTCAGGAATTCATTGAGCGCAACCATCTGGATGAGCTCGCGGTCGACGAGCTGTCGGACGATCGCATTGGTATGGCGTTCCAACAGGCCGACCTACCCGTTGAGTTGCTGGGCGATCTTCGCGCCCTCAGCCTGGAAGTAAAAACTCCGCTCGCCATCCGCTCGTCAAGTCTGCTAGAAGATGCACTGGATCGTCCCTTCGCCGGCGTCTACGCCACCAAGATGATCCCGAACAACCAGCTCGACGCCGACACCCGCTTTCGCCGCCTGACCGAAGCCATCAAGTTCGTGTACGCATCGACCTACTTCCGCGAGGCGCGCGATTACATCAAGACCACCGGCCACGACCCCAAAGAAGAAAAGATGGCAGTCATCATTCAAGAGGTCGTGGGTCTGCGCCACGGCGACAGGTTTTATCCCAACCTGTCAGGAGTGGGACGCTCCTACAACTTCTATTCCACGCCTCCGGCTCGCCCGGAAGATGGCGTGGTCAACCTTGCACTAGGGTTGGGCAAGACCATCGTGGATGGCGGCGTCTCCTGGACCTACTCCCCCGCCTATCCCAGGAAGCCTCCGCCCTTCGAGTCGGTCACCGAACTGCTTCGCGGAACCCAGACCAAGTTTTGGGCGGTGAACATGGGCAAGCCGCCGGCGTTCGATCCGGTCAGCGAAGTGGAATACATGGAATACGCGGACCTGAAAGACGCCGAGGCCGACGACACCCTGCGCTTTGTCGCTTCAACCTTTGATCCGGCGCGCGAGCGCGTCATCCCCGGCACCGGCTCGAGAGGAGCCCGCATTCTCGACTTCGCGCCGCTGCTGGTCCTCGAACAGGCGCCGCTGAACGCCGTCATCCAACGCCTACTCGAGGCTGCCGAGAAACACCTCAACGCCAAGGTCGAAATCGAATTCGCCGTCACCATCGATCAGCCTCCCGGCGAGCCCGCGAATCTTCGCCTGGGCTTCCTTCAGGTTCGGCCCATGGTGGTGTCGAATGAAACGGTTGAAGTCACAGCCCAGGATCTTGCGAGTCCAGACGCAATCCTCGCTTCCGACATGGTGATGGGCAACGGTATTGAACCTGACATTCAGGACATCGTGTTCGTTCGCCCAGAGAATTTTTCCTGCATGAAGACGGCGGAAATTGCCAGCGAAGTGGGCGCCATCAATCGTGCTCTGGTGGAGGGGCACCGGCCCTACCTGCTGATTGGATTTGGCCGTTGGGGCAGCTCGCAACCAACGCTTGGCATTCCCGTGGATTGGAGCCAGATTTCGGGAGCCAAGACTATTGTGGAGACAACGCTCCCCGAAATGAACGTGGAACTCAGTCAGGGTTCGCATTTCTTCCACAATCTCTCCAGCTTTCGCGCCAGCTATTTCATGTTGCGGCACGATGGGCCGTTCTCCATTGATTGGGATTGGCTGAACCACCAGGCCATCGTCAGCCGAGACGGAACTGGTTCGTCATGTTAGGCTCGCCAATCCGCTATTAGTAAAAGTTGACGGTCGTGCGGCGCGTGGTGTGGTCATGCGCACGGCAGCCAACCAGTGATCAAGGACAACCGATGAACCGTGAGGATATCCGCGTAGCTTCCATCCTGCATGAGTTGCAGGAGCGCGCAAAAGAGCTGAACTGCCTCTACCGCGTTGATGAGCTGCTGAACCGCTCCGATCTGTCGCTGGAAGCTATTCTTCGCGGCATTGTGGAGATACTTCCGCATGGCTGGCAGTATCCGCATGATTGTCAGGCCCGCATCGTGCTGGAAGACCGCGCCACTGAGTCGGCCAACTTTCAACTGACCGAATGGGTACAGAGCGCTCCCATTGTTGTGCATGGCGAAAAGGTAGGGACCCTGGAAGTCTCTTACCGCCAGCAAATGCCGCGCTCCGACGAAGGCGTTTTCCTCAAGGAAGAGCGTCAGCTCATCAACACCATCGCCGACCGCATCGCCGGAAACATCATGCAGCGCCGGCTCAAGACGGCGTTCGCCAATCTTTCCGCCGCCGCTGACGGCCAGGTGCCGCCCCGGGGCGAGTGGCCCATCGTTCTTGAATTTCTGCGCGACACCGATCCCGTCCTGTTGCAGAGAATCTCGCGCAAGCTGGTCAATCATCTTGCATGGAATGGTGTTCCCGAAGCTAAGCAGCTACTGCAGCGCAGCGGCATCGCCCGGGCCATCGGAGCCGGGGACTCGGGCGGAGAAAATCGTCCCATCCCGCACGACGGTTCGCTTGCCTTTAAGGACCTCACCCGCGAGGCGTTTCGCATTGCTAATGACCGCCTGGGAGATGCCGAGATACTGGAATGCGTGACCACCTGGATCAAGGAGGAAAAATCCAGCTTCCTGGTCCGCGCCCTGGAACAGCTCGACACCCCGCTTGGCGAAATCATCGAAGCCATCGAGCGCTTTCGCCATACCGATATCGACGAAGCTGACCTGTCGCTCTCCATACAGAAAGGTTTGCGCGTCTCGCTCATCCGCCGATTTTTCTCCGAGAGCCTCGACTTCATCAACGTCGCCAAAAACGTTGTCCACATCAACGACTTTTACGACCTGCTGGGGAGGATCATCTTCCCCCCGCGTTGTCACGGAAAACTTGGCGGCAAGAGCGCCGGACTATTCCTGGCCAAGAAGATCATCGACAAGCATGCGCCTTCCGAAAGTCTGTTGCGGCAAATCAAGTTGCCCAAGACCTGGTTTATTACCTCCGACTGGATTCTCCATTTCGTTCATCACAACGAATTGGAAGACGTTCTCAACTGGAAGTACCAGGAAATCGAGCAGGTACGGCAGGAATATCCCCACCTGGTCGCACTGTTCAAGAGTTCGTCGTTCCCCTCCGAGCTGGCCAAGGGCTTGTCCCTGGCACTCGACGATTTTGGCGACCGGCCCATCATCGTGCGCAGCTCCAGCCTGCTCGAAGACCGTGCCGGCTCCGCCTTCTCCGGCAAATACAAGAGCCTCTTTCTGGGCAATCGCGGCACCAAGGAAGAGCGTCTTGCTGCCCTGATGGACGCCGTTGCCGAGGTCTATGCCTCCATCTTCGGACCCGATCCCACCGAATACCGCGCCGAGCGTGGATTGCTCGACGTCCACGAAGAGATGGGCATCCTCCTGCAAGAAGTCGTGGGGCAGGAGGTAGGTAAATACTTTTTCCCCGCCTGCTCGGGCGTCGCGTTCAGCAACAACGAATTCCGCTGGTCGGCGCGCATCAGCCGGAGCGATGGCCTCATCCGCTTAGTGCCCGGCCTCGGCACCCGTGCCGTCGATCGCGTGGTCGATGACTATCCCGTCCTGATTGCTCCCGGCCAGCCCACCCTGCGAGCCAATGTCACAGTCGAAGAGATTCTCAAGTATTCGCCTCGCAGCATGGACGTTATCAACCTTGAGACCAACTCCTTCGAAACCGTTAACGCGCAGGAGATCCTTCGCACTTGCGGCGCCCGCTACCCGCAGATACGGCAACTGGTCTCACTAGTGGACCACGACCGCGTCGAGCAGCCCGTCGGACTCATGCCCGACCTGTCGAAGACCGATGCCGTCTTCACCTTCGAGGGGCTCATCCGCAAGACTCCCTTCGTCAGCTACGTGCGCGAACTGCTTGCCTTGTTGCAGGCCAAGCTCGGCTGTCCGGCGGACATCGAGTTCGCCTACGACGGCAACGATTTTTACCTTTTGCAGTGCCGCCCCCAGAGCTACAGCGGAGACGCGGTTCCCGTCGCCATCCCGCCCGACATCCCCGCAGACCGCCTGATTTTTTCCGCCAAGCGTTACGTGTCGAACGGCAAGGTGCCGGAAATCACCCACATCGTTTATGTCGATCCCGATGCCTATGGGCTACTGCCGGACGAGGCCGCCATGCGCGATGTTGGACGCGCGGTCGGCCGCCTCAACAAACTCCTCCCCAAGCGCCAGTTCATCCTCATCGGCCCCGGACGCTGGGGCAGCCGCGGCGATATCAAACTCGGCGTACCCGTTACTTATTCCGACATCAACAACAGCGCCATGCTCATCGAGGTCGCCCGCCAGAAGGGCAACTACCTGCCCGACCTGTCATTCGGTACTCACTTCTTCCAGGACTTGGTCGAGGCTTCCATCCGCTACCTTCCTCTTTATCCTGATGATGCCGGCATTGCCTTCAAGGAAGGCTTCCTGCGTAATTCCGCTAGCGTGTTGGACGAACTTTTGCCCGAGTTCTCCCGCCTCTCCCATACCTTGCGCGTGATCGATGTAGAGAAGGAAACGAAGGGGCAGGTTCTGCGCATCCTCATGAACGCCGATCTCGAGGAGGCAGTCGCTTTTCTGGCTCCGCCCCAGAAAGAGACGGAACGGGTGCAGACCGAAGTGCCCAGCGGCGGCCGCGCCAGTGAGGAGCATTCACGCTGGCGCTATCGCATGGCCCAGCGCATTGCCGAGCAACTGGATCCCGTGAAGTTTGGGGTGAGCGCCTTCTACGTCATCGGCAGCACTAAGAATGCCACTGCCGGTCCGCAAAGCGATATCGATTTGCTTATTCACTTCGCCGGAACCGAAGAACAGCGCAAAGACCTGACCCTCTGGCTGGAAGGCTGGAGCCGCTGTCTCGCGGAGATCAACTTCATTCGCACCGGCTATCGCTGCGACCGCTTCGTCGACCTTCACCTTATTACCGACGTCGATATCGCCGAGCGTTCTACCTACGCCGTTAAGATCGGAGCTATCACCGACCCCGCCCGCGAACTGCCCATGGGCAATGGCCTGAAGCAACACGGGTAAAGCTGGCCTTCACGCCAGCGTCCACTCGGCAGATAACATGGCGGGGCTTAGCCCCTGAGCGCCATTCCCCGTCGTCATTGATATTATGGTAGAGCTCTCTTGAGAACCTCTATGACATCGTCCGTGCAAGAAATCCCTGCTTCCACCCAGCAAAAACCTTTGACCTACGATCCGCTTCTCGACGACGTGGGATACATGACGTGCATGACCCTGGTGCTGCTCGGCAATTATGCGCAGACCGGCCATCTCGGCGGACCCCTCGCCTACACGCCCTACAATGTCGCAGCGCATCTCGCCGGTCCTGAAAACGGTGGACTCCGTTACGACTACCGCCGCCCCAAGCATCCTTACTCCGACAAGTTCATGATGGCGGCCGGCCACTCCGTCCCCACCTGCTACGCCCTGTGGATGATCATGGGCCAGGCGCTCTATCGCAAGTATCAGCAGACCGGCGATCCGCGCTATCACGTCGATCCCCACGTCGCCATGCTGCCCATCGACGCCCTCGGCTTCCGGCGCAGCGCCGGCGCCATGAAGACGCTGCTGCGCGATGCCGGTTTAGAAGATCATCCGCTCTTTGCGCAAGCCAAGGACCGCGGCATTCGCGCCCTCTCCGGACACGCCGAAAGCACCGACCTCACCAATGACGTGAACGGTGGACCCTCCGGCGTCGGCATCGCAGCAGCCGCCGGCAAGGCCGCCTTCTGGGATATAGCGGGCGCTCCCGAGTCGCCAAAAATCATCGCCCTCGAAGGCGAGTTCGCGCTCACCGAAGGCCACGCGCAGGAACTCAAGACCCAGGCCCTCGCGCTGCAAGTAGGCAAACGCTTGCGCGTGATGATCTCCGACAACAATGCCGGCATCGACGACTGCCTGATCGGCGGCAAAATCGGCGGCGTCATCTCGTCCCGGTTCTGTGACGTCTACGACCTCGTCGGTCAGTGGACTTCCTATGGCTGGCACGTCTTCACCCTGGGCAACGGTAACGATTACGGCGAAGTGGTCGCCGCCCTGCGGGCCATGGACGCCGTCGACCCGCACGACCGCCGTCCTATCGCGGCAATCGGCAAAACCATCAAAGGTTGGTGGCCCACCGCGGTCGAGGGAAAGATTCCCGGCTACAACGGCGACCAGTTGGTCAGTTACCCCAGCCATCCCTACGCGCTCAAGATGAACTCCGAGTACTTCATCGCGCTCGCGCAGACCTTCGAGAAGCAGTACGGCGTGGAGTTCGAAGGCATTCGCAAAGGTGCCGTCAACGACAATCGCGAGCGCTTGCTCCAGTTCAAGACCAACATCGATGTCGTCATGTCGCTGCTCGACCGCAACGGATTCGGCGACCGCCTCGCCGATCGGCTGGTCGAAATCGGCGATACCGTGCGCGATGACGTGAAGCTGCGCATCTCCGTCGCCAGCGATCCCTTCCTTGACGATCGCCTGCGCGTCGCGAAGCTTGCCGGAAGAACCGCAGAAGGTCGCGATTCGTAATCCCGTTTCCGGAGTAGAGAAGGAAGTCAGCATCGCGCTATTCAAGAAGCCGGGCGAAACCGCCGGCGCGCGGCGTGGCATCTCCGAGATCATCAAGTGGATGAACTACGTCACCGACGGCCGCTTCTTCACTGTCGCCGCCGACCTTTCCGAGTCCATCAATGTGGAGCACGGCGCGTCTGTGGGGACACTACAACCCGGTCGACAATCCCCTCGGCACGCGCTTGAAAGCGCCTATCCAGGAAGCCGGCAATGTTTCCACCGCCATCGGGCTGGTGAGCCAGAGCGCTTCGCTCGATCCTAAGAAGTTCGCCGGCGTGTGGGCGCTGAGCGGCACCTACGGCGCCTTCACCCCGCTCATGTACACTCCCGCGCGCGTCTGGAGTCAGCAGAACCAGGACAGCCCGTTCCGCGTCGGCGTGCTGCACATTCTCACCGCGCACTCCGGCCCTGAAACCGCCGCCGACGGACGCACCCACTTCGGCATCTTCGCGCCGCAGGTGTGGAAGCTCTTCCCGCGCGGCCATGTCATCAATCTGAGCTTCTGGGATTACAACGACGTCGCCCCCGGTTATTTCGCGGCCGCTGAAATCGCGGCTCGCGATCCACACGTCGGCATCATCACCCTCGAAGTGGCACGCCCCGACTTCCCGGTTGCCGACCGTAGCAAGTTTGCCGACACCGATCTGCGTGCTGCCGCCAAGGGCCTCTACGTCATCCGCGATTTCACGCCCGGCAAGCCGCGTCACGGTTACGTCATCGCGCAGGGATCCAGTTCCACCGTGAATCTCGTCAAGGTGCTGCCCAAGCTCGAAGCTGCCGGCATCAACGTGAAGGTGATCGCGGCCATCAGCGAGGACCTCTTCGACCGCCAGCCGCAGGCCTATCAGGATTCCGTGCTGCCGCCCGAGGCTCGTTACGACCTCGATGGTGGTCTCCACCGGCACCCGCCGCATGTGGCCGCTGCGCAACCTCGGCCCACTCACCGATGAGTACTCGCTCACCTCCGACTTCGACAACGCCTGGCGGACCGGCGGCCTCGAACCAGATGTCATCGCCGAAGCCCATCTCGATACCGAATCGATCTTCGCCGGCGTCCAGCGCTTCGCCAACGAGCGCGAGCGTCGCATCGCCGACCAACGCAAAATGATTGGCTAGCTCTCTCGAACTTCGGGTGCCCCACTCAATCCATCCGTTGGATTGAGTGGGATCCATGGGTCTTCTTTCTCGGTCGAAACCTGTGGTGCACGATGAAACCGTCCCCATCAATCCCTGGGATACAAGTGATAGGTATAGCGCGGCTGGGTCTTAATCACCCGGAAGTCCGTTGGCATAATCTTCCGTAGTGTCCTCAACTGGTCCGATGGCCAACGGGAATCCCCCGTGGCTGCGACATACATATCAGCGCCGCGGTCCATCAGAATCATGCCGTACTTCTTCAGGGCGTGGATGATGCTCCGCGCCATCGGCGGATAGCCTGTTTCGTCAAAGTCGGCGCGCAGCACAAAGCGCGTTCCCATGCCCACTGCCAGCGGGTCAGATGTTCCATTCGACGCAATCGGCATCGTGGCCGGAGGCGTGAACCACACATTCCTCAGGTCAGGAAAATGTTTGGGCGCGAGAGTGAATCCCAAAGCGTGGTTCACCTCGTCGGCAGCGGCTTCGTCGTAAGTGAGCAATAACGCCATCCATGAAGTCCCCGCGGCGTTTGCGCTCGGCACCAGCCATGGCGCCTGCTTGTCTCCGCCATGCAGGTCCCACCTGGTAACAATCTGCGCTTCCCAATGTCCGTTCACGAAGTTCAAGCCCTCTGCCTCCCAGCTGACTCCCTGCGCGCGATCCACAACAATTCCGTGATAGTCTTCCGCGCCAGGATTTTGGCCTTTCTGCGTCCAGCCGACATTCAATGGAAAGGGCGCCTGGCACACGCGACCGTGACAAATCTGGGAACCTCTCGGAGCGCCGCCCGTGGTCAGAGTCACCGGCACCATGGGCTGAGAAGTGGTGTCCACCACGATGTATGGAACCTCGTTATCGATGAACAACCCTGCTTTACCGATCGATTTCAGGATCTTCGCACTGTCTCGATCCGTCGGCGCATTGTCGGCGCGCGTGTTCCACCGCGAGTCAGGAGAGAATGGCCGGAATCCGCACATCTGGCCGTTGATGCCGAGGCTCCATTGGCAACTCTGCGGCTGGGCTGACAATGAGGCTGCAACGGTCAGGAGCGCGGCGAATAAAAGTACCCTTAGCGTCATAGGTTGATTCTCTTTTGCCAGCTCATAAGAACACAATCACAGCACGCGCGTTGCGCGGCTGCATACTTCATCCTTGGTTGATTTGAGTGGGTAGCAACGTGATGGACAAACAACACATCAGCCGCTTGCGTCGATAGGTGAAAGCCCCGCGATTCATCGCGGGGAAAGCGTGGAATAAAGGATCTTGAGTCCCCCCGGGACGGCATAACTGCCGGCCGCCCCACTCGATCCCTCCTTTGGCTGGAGTGGGAATCGAGCACCGTTGACGACTTGACTCGCGCCAGGGCGGCCCACTATTCCCTTCATTTGGAAAATTTGGGTGCTGATCACGCCCGTCCCCGCAGGGGACAGCATATCTAAGCCCAGCGTTTCAACGCTGGGTGAGTTTCGTGAATGTGCCTGAGGCCCGGGGGGACGGCAGATGTTTCACTCGAAGCGCCGCCGGGTGCGCATGACCTACATAACTTGTCGGTTTTGAATGGCGGAGAGACAGGGATTCTCTTGGCATTAATCCCTGCAACTTGCTCCTGCGGAAGGGCTTACGCTCGCAGCCAATGATCTGGGTGTTGAGCGCCTCGTTGACACTGACAACATCTGTCACAGCAGTCTCAGCCAGTGCCCCTGTTTCGAGAAGAATCGGTATGGATGGTATGGGTGGCTTTTCCCCCAGTCCTTGGGGCCGTTCCTGTGATCCTTCGACTACCGGACTTATAGCAGACCCTGAGCGCCATGCAACCGCTGGATTCTTCGGCTGGGTGCATATATGCATACCATGGTGTGGTCACCTCTCGATTGTGAACCCCGGCGCGGGTGCCCTCACGATTTTTTGCGAATGAGTAAGCGTGTGCAGGGAAATCCCCAAAGCAGATCGGATCGTGAGTGTAAGGGCGATATTACGCCAACGACCTCGACCGGGAGCCTAAAACCCACGAAGCTATGACAGCCCCAAGCGAATACGCAGCGCCGATTTCAACGAAGAACAGGGTGTCGGCCCACTTGCCTTCTATGCTGCGTACTCCTCGGCTGAGAATCACATGGCATACCCAAAGGGCTGGGAGCACCCAAGCAAAGAATGCGCTGCGGTCGTGCCACCTCGCATAGAGCAGCAGTCCCCAAAGACCTACGACAACTAGCAGCAGCACAACCATCACCGGGCTCTGTGCTGCTTGCCCGTAGCGTTCTCGCCCGACGATTGGCCGGAAAAAGGCATAGAAGGTGAAACCGCCCATCAATGCAGCGACAAAGGACAGTATCGTGTGCCCTACAACCTTCAAGAATGCTTTGAACTTCTCGGTCATTGGCAGGGTGTCACTTGTCGTTGGCGTAACTATTGAGAACAGGCGATAAGCTCATTGTCCCACGAACGTCAATGAGTGCTATGGCGATGTTACGCCAGTTATCGCTTCAATGTGTAATCGTCTCTATTGCTAACATCTTCGTGCGAATCTCAATACGGTTCGGAAGTTCAAGCACCTCGGTCGGATTTACGAAACCGGAGACCTCCTGCTTTTCCAACTTGTAGTCGAAAATCACGGTGAATGTCTGGGGCGGATGTTTGTAGAACTTCCATGTCTTGACGTAGGCTTCGGCGGCATTCATAAGGAGTTTGTGCGCTCCTGATGCAACGACGTGCTTCACGTTGACGCCATCGGTCGTAACTTCGAGGCGCACAGTTCCTTGGATGCGAGCTTGCCTCGCCAATTCGGGATACAGCGGCAACGCGCCTGATTTCAATACCGGAGTTTCGGTCGCCGCAGGACTAGTCTCTGCCCCAGCTTCACAGACCGACGGAACCAGCACGAGGAAGACAAACAGCACCAGCAAAGTGCGTCTCATGGCAGCAATTATGTAGGTTTCGCAGAACTGGCGTAAACAGATGGAATGAGAAGGCCGGTCTCCCGGCGGGATGCTATAGGCTCCCAAGTTATCGACGCGCTCGAAGCGCAAACAGATAAAGGAGACCGGCAATGAAAAAGAGTAGCACTGCGGCGGCAGCGAGCAAGAAGAATTTCAGCCAGAAGCTAACCATTGGTTTGGACCTGGGAGATCGATCGAGCTGGTATTGCGTGCTGGACGAAGCGGGCGAAGTGATGAGCGAGCAGAAGCTGAGCACGACGGCGAAGGGGATGAGAGAAGGTTTCGCCAGCATGCCGCGCAGCCGGGTGGCCCTGGAGACGGGCACGCATTCGCCGTGGGTGAGTCGGTTGCTGGAGGAACTGGGTCATGAGGTGATCGTGGCACACGCTCGTAACGTGCGCCTGATCGGAGAGAGCCGGCGCAAAGACGATCGGCTGGATGCGCGGACCTTGGCACGGTTGGCGCGAATCGATCCGCAGCTGTTATCTCCGGTGAAGCATCGTAGTGCCCAGGCCCAGGCCGAGCTAACGGTGATACGAGCGCGAGCCAGCCTGGTGCGGGCACGCACCGCGCTGGTGAATGCCGCGCGCGGACTGACCAAGTCGTATGGGGAGCGCATTCTCGGCTGTAACCCGCGCAACCTGGGTATGGAAAAAGTGCAGACTCTCAGCCCGGAACTGCAGGCTGCTCTGGGGCCGCTACTGCAGGCGCTGGAGTCATTGAGCGAACGCATAACCGAGTACAACCAGCAGATCGAAGCCATTGCGCAGCGAAGCTATCCACAAACCGCGCTGCTGAAGCAGGTGAAGGGCGTGGGTACGCTGATCGCGCTGACCTACGTGTTGACGCTGGAGGATCCGCACCGTTTCCGCAAGAGTCGCGACGCGGGCTGCTACATCGGTCTGCAACCGGGGCGCAGAAACTCCGGGCAGAGCCAGCCGCAGATGCACATCAGCAAAGAAGGCGATTCCTACCTGCGTACTTTGCTAGTGCAGGGAGCGCACCACATCCTGGGACCGTTTGGAGCTGACAGTGATTTACGACGCTGGGGTCTAAAGCTGGCGGAACGCGGAGGAAAGAATGGCAAGAAACGAGCCATCGTTGCAACCGCGCGCAAGCTGGCGGTGTTGCTGCATCGGTTGTGGGTGAGTGGAGAAGTGTACGAACCGCTGCGCAACAACAAGCGAACGATGCCGGCAGCAGCTTAGGTTGACGAAAGTACAACAAGTGCCCAAAGCCGAGTTCCGGTGACTGCGTTAATCGCCTGGCCCACTTCCATCCTTTGACGATGGAAGACAGGTCGCCTAACAGGTGGCAGCACCGGCTGAAATGAGAACACCCAACTTGCACCGAGCTAAAAGAAGGCTCAATCAAGAGTGCGGATGGAAGGGTGGCAACAGTGGCAACTCGGCGGAGAAAAACCTTTCTGGGGAATAGGAATGAGTGAAGATCCTACTTGACTACAACCGGCCTTCTCATGGAAGGCGATTACACTCACGCTCCGTCCCGGTTGCTTGTGCAATGCTACAGCCACTGTTGACCTCACTTTCCCTTCCCTGCTTATACCAGACCGCCGCAAGGTCCAGATTTGCTAGGTCAACCCTCCCAGAGAGTCGGCTCGGAATGTACTGGGCAGGGGAATCGCCCTCTATTAACCGACTGATTATAAATAGTTTACGTTCTCAGAGCGAACGGAGTTCCTATGTCCACGGGACAGGCGCTTTTGCAGCCATTTATTGACGCCGCGCATGAGATCAGTGTTCATGCGGTTCTGACGAAGGAGCAGCCTAACAGTTCGGCGCAGGAACGGACGTATCAGGACGTTCCTCCCCTGTCCGATAGGTAGCCGTTCGGATGTCCGCTGGACACTTTGTCGAAAAACGGGAAATCCCTGCACAACTGAAAAATGTGTGCAAGTATTGTGTTTTCAACGTTTTACCTTGACATCGGTACTGTCCTGCCGTAATATTGTCCTCGGATCGAACAATGAACCTGAAGGAACACACCGGAAACCGGAAACTAGTACGACGTACCGTTGGGCGCTATCTGGAACATCCGTCTCCTGACCCATCCCACGTCCGATCACGACTTCCCAAGTCGGCACTCGCTTTCTTCTAGCACCGCAATCGCACGGTCAGGACTAATAGCACCAAAGCCATGCCTTTTTGACGAGGTACAGGACTTCTATGTTCTCTGGTGGTATCGACAAACTCGACGTTCGCATCCCCGGCCATGCCCAAATGACAGACTGGCTGAAGCGTCTGCTAAGAGATGAGCGGCCTTGGGGCCGTCCTAGTACGCGCTATTCACAGGTGTACGATCTCAGGCCGTACAGCATAAGTGCGCTTCTCCATGAGCGTTACCGCTACGGCGCAGACCGCCACTCGAAGCTAGAGATCGTCCAGGCGGGTTGCACATATGCACACGAGATCGTTGCGGACATCCAGCAGTTATTCAATGTAGACGCCGAGCCGCTCGAAATCATGAGGGTTGACCTCTTCGCAGATACTTATGACGTTCCCGTCGAGTGGTTTCGGGCGAACGTCACTGCGCTGGCAAAGCGAACTGTCGCTGAGTACGGTGTGCGCCAAGTCACCCTCTCGGAGCCGTTCAAGTGGAACTTCTCCAACTCCGTTCAAACACTGCATCTTGGGAAGGCTCCCGATTGCTTCCGAATCTACGACAAGAGCAGCCAGTTAGTAGTCAAGTACAAGCGGGAAGCGGCAGAAGCCCCTCGGGGAATCGCTGCTCCGACTTTTCGAGACTGTTACGGGTTCGACCCAGAACGTCTCAAAACCCGCGTAGAGCGGCAACTCAGCCAAGCAGCGATACCTGATGAGATCGCGACGCTAGGCGGACTAATGCGGAACGGGGTTTCCCAAGACCCATTTGCCACGCTCAGAGGTCGATCCAATACAGAAACTGTCCCAGTGATACATCGTGGACATGCCGTGCAGTCACTCGAAGCAATCGGGTTTTACCACTGCGTTCAGATTTACGGTTGGAAGGCGACTAGGCAAATGCTCAATGCTGCCTCGCATGGCAACGCGAGCAAGATCGTCAAAGCGGTGATGCCTTACCTGCCGAGTGCCCCGGTCGAATCTTGGAAGAGCGACCTGCTTACTAACTACCGGCAGGGGATCATGGAGCAACTGGCCTCATGCGTACCACTCATTTGTCAAACCGACTTTGAGCAGCCGCAAGCCTGTTAGCACTCGAAGTAGTTGCAGCATGTGGACACCAAAAACATTCAACTTGGACAGGAAGGGAGACATTGTTCTTTGCAGTCGCAGCCCACATCTGGATTAGTCGAAATCATTCGCAACGAAAAGAACGCATTGACGGTAGCAGAGCTTGCTCGGATTCTTCGCGTAAGCAGAATGACCATCTATCGACTTGTGAAAACCAATCGAATCCCGCACCTCCGCATAGGAGACCGTGTACTCTTTGATCCGAAGGTCTTGGCTCAGTGGGTGGGGAATCGAATGTCCAACCCACAGCTCGCCGCGTAGGACGGCAGTCGCCCGATTGAAGGTGCATTGCTGCGCGACTGCCACCTTGGGGTTGCGTCACGGCGGTATGCCCTCCTTGATACAAACATCTTCAGACGACCGGGGCGACTCGCCCAAATGTGTGGTTCACCTTCTGCCGTGCGCTGTTGCCTCGTGCTGGCTTTAAGTATCTCATCGTGCTTGCCAGGTCTTTGTGACCCATCCAGTCCTGTACCGTTCTGAGATCGACTCCTGCTTGCAAGTGCATCGTTGCGAAAGTCGCACGGAATTTGTGTAAGAACCAGTTATCACAGGTCGGGGACTCGGAGCAGACGCTTTGACCGTTGTCGCAGTTCCCGCAGTTCAGCCCAGCTTCGAGAGCAAGGCTCTTGCAAATCTCCAAGAAGTGATGGTTCACCTGTCCTGTTGATGTTGGGAAAATGAACTGAAATGCTGGATTGAGCCTCTGCCTGTGGCTGGTCAACGATCCCACTAGGCTGTCTGGAATCGGGACTTCTCGCTCTTCCCAAGTCTTGGGAACGAATCCTCTGTCACGCTTTGCTGTCACCCTGACGATCTGTTGCTTGAAGTCTACATCTCGCCACATGACGTACTTGGCTTCTTGCTCGCGGAACCCGGTCATCCAAAGAAACTCGAACAGGGTCCTTCGATAAGGGTCACAAGCCGCAAGGAATGTCTCGATTTCTTCAAGGGAGTAAACATCCGGCTCGGTTTGAACATAACGAGGCCAATCAGACTTCCTCATTAGATTGGCGATCCCGTGGCCCTTCAGCATCTGTATGGGCACGTTTAGCTTTGTCCATACCGTTCGGTCGCTGAGCCGCTTTTGCTGGCGCAGGTACTGAATGAAAGCAAGCAGGTCTTTGCGGTCGATGTCACCCAAACGCTTGTTCTTGCCACTGGACTCCTGAAAATACTCCAATGCGACTCGGTATTGCTGATAGGTCTTGGGCTTGCGCTGCTGTCTCGTTTCCTCCAAAAACTCTTCACAGGCATCGCCCAAAGTTACCTTGCCGGAGTTCTTCTCTTGTACGACTACGATCCCATGCGCCTTCGCAGCAAGCACCTGAGCTTGACGCTGCTGCGCGAACTGTGCCTCGGGAGCGATCTTGCCGACCGACTGGCGTCTGCGCTTTCCATCCTCATACCACTCGATGTAATAGGCACCTTCCTTGTGCGTCTCCGGCTGCCCATTCACGACGACCTGATCTTGGCGTACTCGTCCGTTGCCGCTTACCACCACGGGGCAGAACCGCCACTGTTCGTTGCCTAGGTTTACGTACTTTGTGAGATTGACACTTGGGATTTTTACGGAAGGGGAACCCACACCATGCTCCTGAAGGGCTTCAGTCGCTTGCAATGGTATGGACTATAGTATGGATACCGCCTAAATGCAAGAAAAATATGAATCTGGCGGAGAGACAGGGATTCGAACCCTGGATACAGTTTCCCGTATACACGCTTTCCAAGCGTGCGCCTTCAGCCACTCGGCCATCTCTCCGTTCGGGAAGCGTGCTGCGCAAGGTCCTGAACGTCAGCGCTGTTTCATTGTAACCCACAAAAGACGCGCTCTTCCGCACCCACCGTTTGCTCTTCGCAAAGACGATAATCGCCAATCCGGCGAACAGCGAAAAGCGAATGGCGAATAGCGGCTCTTCTAGTCCTCGTCCTTCTTCAACTGCTGCGCCAGGTAATTCTGGATCCCCATCTCGCTGATCGCGTGCAGCTGCGCCTCCAGCCAGTCGATGTGGTGCTCTTCGTCGCTCAGTATCTTTTCCGCCAGCTCGCGCGATCCGCCATCGTTCATCTTCAGGCAAAGCTGGATGCCGTCGTTCAGCCGCTTCACCGCCGTGTACTCCAGCTCAAGATCGTTCTTCAGCTGCTGCTCCAGCGTATTACCGATGTTGATCTTGAAGTAGTCGGTCATGTTGGGTGCGCCGTCGAGGTACAGGATGCGCTCCATCAGCTTCTCTGCATGTACCATCTCTTCGATCGATTCCTTCTTGATCAGCTTGGCCATGCGCTCGTAGCCCCAGTTCTCGCACATCTCGGAGTGCAGAAAGTACTGGTTGATGGCAGTCAACTCCGCCTTCAGAACTTCATTCAGGAACGCGATAACGCTCTTGTCACCCTTCATAGCGAACCACCTTTGCCTCCTGCTCGCAGCTCGGCTGATCTGTCCACGACAGCAGGATTAAGTATTTGAGGAACTGACAATAATATCGCAACGGTAGAAGCGAACCTGTGACAAAGCTCACTAGGCGCGCCGAAATGGTAGAACTAGTCCTCGAACCAGCGTCCAGCGGTTGGAATCAGGTAGAACTGGCCTTCAGGCCAGCGTCCCCGCGGTTTGAATCAGGTAGAGCTAGCCTTCAGGCCAGCGTCCCGTCGTGCCATATATCCCAGGGGCTTTAGCCCCTGAGGTACTCGGCCGTATCTCGTGCAGACACACGAAAAGCGGGCACGCAGCCCGCTTCGCTTCAAAGCCTGCTTCTACTTGCTGGCGCCGGCGGTCTTCAGGCGCGCGTTCAGCCGGGACTTGTAGCGGCTGGCGGTGTTCTTGTGCAGAACCCCCTTCTGTACGCCCTTGTCCACAATGGATGCGGTGGTGTTGTAGGCCTGCTTGGCGGCTTCTTTGTCGCCCTTCACAATCGCTTCCCGCAGCGAGCGCAACGCGCTACGCATGCGCGACTTGTTGGCGCGGTTTGCCGCCGTCTTCTTTTCCGTTTGACGGGTGCGCTTCAGCGCCGAAAAATGGTTCGCCATACTTTGGTGTATTCCTTAAGGTGAGAATCTCGACGTGAGCCGAATACATGATTCTACGGGAAATACAGCCTGTTGCGCAATGCGGTGAAGCAATAGGCATCTGCTTCTGCCGCTCGCCGGGGCCTCGTAGTCAGAGTTTAGACCTTCCCCGGCGCTTCAGGCGCAATCCGAGCGGCGAAATCGTCGCGGCGACCGAGTATGGGTTTGGACTTCGTTTTGGCCGGTTTCTTCTTCTCGCGTTTCGGAGCGTTCTTGTTTCCCATGATCACATCATGACACAAGGCGCGAGCTTTGCACGTTCTTGTTTGTGAATCATGCCAATTTCCGACGGCATCACTAGGAGCTATCTCACAAACCGGTTTTGAAAGGGCATGGCTTCAGCCGTGCCGTACAGAGCTAACACATGCGGGGCTTTAGCCCCTGAGGGATTCCATTTCGCCTTTTATGAGATGGCTTCTAGTAAGTAATAGAATGGGCATCCCGGCGTTTGCCGGTATTTCGCGCGCCTTCCGGAGACCGTAGAAATGGCTGAACCTCTAATCATTGCCCAGACCGCAGCGGGCGACGATCTCGAACTTCTTCCCAGCCTGGCCAATCGCCACGGCCTGGTTGCCGGAGCCACCGGCACCGGCAAGACCGTCACCTTGCAGGTTATGGCCGAAGCCTTCAGCCGCATCGGCGTGCCGGTCTTCGCCGCCGACATTAAGGGCGACCTCTCCGGAATCAGCCAGCCTGGCAAAGACAATCCCAAGGTCGCCGAGCGCGTGAAGCAGCTCAAGATCGACGGCTTCAAGTTCGAAGCCAGTCCCGTCACCTTCTGGGACGTCTTCGGCGAACAGGGACATCCCGTGCGCACCACCGTCTCCGAAATGGGTCCGCTGCTGTTCAGCCGGCTGCTGAACCTGAACGACACCCAAAGCGGAGTCCTGTCGCTGGTCTTCAAGATCGCCGACGAGAACCAACTTCTGCTGCTCGACATGAAGGACATGCAGGCGATGCTCCAGCACGTCGGCGACCAGGCGAAGACCTTCCAGACGCAATACGGCAACATCTCGGCCGCAAGTATCGGCGCGATCCAGCGCGGGCTGGTCACCTTGGAGCAGCAAGGGCGGCGACAAGTTCTTCGGCGAGCCCGCGCTCAACCTCGAAGACCTGATGCAGACCGACAGCAACGGTCGCGGCGTGGTCAACATCCTCGCCGCCGACAAACTCATCGGCTCGCCGCGCGTCTATGCCACGTTGCTGCTCTGGCTCATGAGCGAGCTGTTCGAGAAGCTGCCCGAAGTTGGCGACCCTGACAAACCGAAGCTCGTGTTCTTCTTCGACGAGGCGCACTTGCTCTTCGCCGATTTGCCGCCAATCGTCTCCGATAAGGTGAAGCAGATCGTGCGGCTGATCCGCTCCAAGGGCGTTGGCGTTTACTTCGTCACCCAGAATCCAACCGACATTCCCGACGACGTGCTCGGCCAGCTCGGCAATCGCGTGCAACACGCCTTACGCGCCTTCACGCCCAAGGACCAGAAAGCGGTGAAGGCCGCGGCGCAGACCTTCCGCACTAATCCCAAGCTCGATGTGGAGAAGACCATCACCGAACTCGAAGTCGGCGAAGCGTTGGTGTCATTCCTCGACGAGAAGGGAACTCCCGGAATCGTCGAGCGCGCCTTTGTCTATCCGCCGCACGGACAGATCGGCCCCGTCACGCCTGAGCAGCGCAAGCAGCTTATGGCGACTTCCATCGTCGCGGGGATATACGACAACGTGGTAGATCGCGAATCGGCTTACGAGCTGCTGAAAGGCCGCGCCGAGCAGGCCCCAGCGCCGTCCAGTCCGCAAGCGCAGTCGCAACCCTGGTATGCGAGCTTGCCTTCGCTCGACTCACTCGGCCTCGGCGGAAACAGCAGCAGCGCCCCGCGTCGTGGAGACTCACTCGCCACCGCGATGGCCAAGAGCGCAGCCCGCACCATTGGCAGCTCCGTCGGCCGCGAAATTGTTCGTGGCGTTCTCGGCTCACTGCTCGGCGGGACAACGAGTTCGCGCCGGCGCTACTAAGCGAACAGCGTCTTCCCCTTACTCCGGACGATCGATCTGCGCCCGCTGCAGCGTATCCGAATAATCGATGTACACCGACTTCCACTCCGTATAAAAGTCGATCGCCCCAATGCCACCTTCGCGGTGCCCATTCCCCGTGGCCTTCGTTCCGCCAAACGGCAAATGCACTTCCGCGCCAATCGTGGGAGCGTTAATGTACGTGATCCCCGCATATAAATCGCGCATCGCGGTGAACGCCTTGTTCACGTCCTTGGTATAGATCGACGACGACAGCCCATACTCAATGTCATTCGCGATATCGATCGCGTTCTCCAGCCCGTCGCACGGAATGATCGACACCACCGGCCCAAAGATTTCTTCCTGCGCAATCCGCATCTTGCGATCGACATCGGCAAACACCGTCGGAGCCACAAACCATCCATGCTCCCACGCTCCGCCTTCCAGCCGATTGCCGCCACATAGCATCTTCGCGCCTTCGTCCTGACCAATCTTGATGTACTTCAGGTCCGTCTCCATCTGATTCTTGTTCACCGCCGGACCCATATCCACGCTCTCGTCCAGCCCATTGCCAATCTTCAACTTCTTGGCGCGCTCCACCAGCCCGTCGACAAACTTCCGGTACACACCCTTCTGCACGATGATCCTGCTAGTCGCGGTGCAGCGCTGCCCGGTCGTCCCAAACGCTCCCCACAACGCGCCTTCCAGCGCCAGCTCAAGGTTCGCATCATCCAGCACGATCATCGGATTCTTCCCGCCCAGCTCCAGCGAGCAATGCTTAAACGTCTTCGCCGCTTCCTGACCCACGATCCGTCCCACCGCCGTCGATCCCGTCAGCGACACCGCCCTCACCTCCGGATGCTCCACCATCGGCGTCCCTACTTCGCCGCCAAATCCCGTCACCACGTTCACCACGCCCGCCGGAATCCCCGCATCGCTCAGCGCCTGCACAAAATTTATCGTCGACAGCGGAGTGTCCTGCGCCGGCTTGATCACCGCCGTATTCCCCGACACCAGCGCCGGAAACAGCTTCCACGACGGAATCGCCATCGGGAAGTTCCACGGCGTAATCATCGCGCACACCCCCAGCGGCTGCCGCACCGCCATGGCAAACTTATTCGGCAGCTCCGACGGAACCGTCGGCCCAAACAGCCGCCGTCCTTCTCCCGCCGTGTAGTAGCCGCAATCGATGGCTTCCTGCACATCGCCGCGCGTTTCTTTAATCACCTTGCCCATCTCGCGCGTCATCAGCTGCGCATACTCTTCCTTGCGCGCCATCAGGATCTCCGACGCCTTGAACAGCATCTCCGCCCGCCGCGGCGCCGGAACCAGCCGCCACTTCTTATAAGCCTGCTTGGCCGCCTCGATGGCATCATTCACGTCGCGCTTGTCCGAATGCTGAAACACGCCCACCACCTCGCGCGTGTCCGCCGGATTCAGGTTGTCAAAGGTCTCGCCCGTGTGGCTCTCCACCCACTCGCCGCCAATAAAGTTCTTGTACACCGGAGCCTTCGCCCCCTTCGCCGCGCTGGGCGCCTTCTGCTCTAAAGTAGCCATAAAAATGCCTCCGCAAAATCAGTCTTAAGTGTGAATCTCCATCGTATCGCATTCGGCCATTGGCTCTTGGCTTTTGGCACTTGGCCCGGAGCTCGGCACAGGTGCACGGGTGCCCCATTCCGCCTTCATTTGGCGGGGTGGGGATTTGGTTTTTGGCTTTTGGCACTTGGCTCGGAGCTCGGGGTGCCCCATTCCGGCTTCCTTTGCCGGAGTGGGGATTTGGCTCTTAGCTTTCGGCACTTGGCTCGGAGCTCGGGGTGCCCCATTCCGCCTTCATTTGGCGGGGTGGGGAATTGGTTTTTGGCTTTTGGCACTTGGCTCGGAGCTCGGGGTGCCCCATTCCGGCTTCCTTTGCCGGGGTGGGGAATTGGTTTTTGGCTTTCGGCACTTGGCCCGGAACTCGGGGTGCCCCATTCCGCCTTCCTTTGGCGGGGTGGGGAATTGCAGTTGGACCGGCCGGAGAAGAACCTTCACCACCGAGGACACCGAGGGCACGGAGGATTGGAGCTCAATAGTCCTCTGCTGTGTATTACGTCGCTTTGTATCAGGGCACGGCTTCAGCCGTGCCGAAAATGGGGGTGTTGTGGTGGGCTTCAGCCCCTGCGGGAGCGGACAGGGGCTGAAGCCCAGGTTTCCTCGCAGTAGGCGATCGGCCCGGCTGAAGCCAGGCCCTGATACAAAGCCGGGCAATTTAGCGGGGGCTGAGAAGGTTGTGGCCCTCCCGAGAGGCGGATGTGTATTGAAGGGTAATCTTCTGCGACGATTTCCGGTCTTGGCCGATTGCACAGGGATTAGTGCAACCAGGGAGGTACCCCCTCCCCCTGGCAGACCTCTAAAATCTTGAAACGATTGAGCTGTTTTGAAGAAAGCTCCGCAAAATCTTGAGCGCGTGAGACTTAGAGGCAAAATCTTGCAGAATAAGGAGTTAGAGGCGTTTTTTCGAGGATGGAAGGGTGGGAGTGTTTCAGAAGTGGTTAACAACGGCCAACAGGCGTTATGACGATTGCTGCGCGTCACGCCTCCCGATCAGTGGGCGCGAGTGGGCGAGAGACAAATCTCCCTCGTCCTCAAGGTTTCTATTTTACGAAACTTAGTGATGACAACCAAGCGAGTTTGTCACAGATCAGTGTGATTTAGTCGGCGTTACTTCTTGTGTCTCCGATAAACTACCGCACCATGCCAATCGGTGAACAATTTCCACTTGGCAGGGGCTAATCAACACGGTCTGATTGGAACTACCCAGCAGTTTGGCCAACTCTCCACGAATGGTCACCGATTCGATTGTCCAGTCTCGCTTAAACATTGGTTGTAGCTCCTCGAAGCTGTGCCGTCGTCAACGGGCAAAGCGAAGAATACCATCCCTGGTTCGAAGGTACCGAGCATGAGGGAAACCGATGAAGGACAACTTTCGGGAACATTACATTTTGCCTGATGTACAAATTTTCCGTAGATCACCATCGGCGTGCCGGCAGCTAAACGCTTGAACTCCGTTGAATCATCACCTAACAGGAAGGGGACAAACCGTTCGCCGGTCCACTTAGCACCAGGCGATCGAAGCATGGCGACTACGTCGTCGGTAGAATAGGGGCCGGATAAAGGTACTTTCACTTGCGCGAGCCCGGCCGTGCAAAGTAGCAGAGCGACAAAGAGCCGCTTCATCTTCTCCCCTTACGACAATGCGCCATCCCACAATTGCCGACGGAAGGTAATTGTGGGTCACCCGTCGGACCACCCGTCCGTACTGAGCGATCAGAAGAATCCGCCGGTACCTTGAACAATTGCTCACGCTCCGGTCACGTTGCTTAGGACTACGTTGAGTCTTCTTCCATCACCCAGGTGAAGCGTTAGGGGGTGGGGTTCGAACGGCAGCCGAGAGCCGTCCCGAGTGTTAATAATGCCTTTGAACGAGCCAGGACCTTCAATCGTTGCACTTGGATCATCGAACGATGCGGCGCTAATCACATCTACATATTCGTTAATCGCGTAGGTAACAATCGAGCGGGACTCCGTCCCATCGACTTCGAGTTGGCCAACACCATTATGCTTGTGAACGAGTTTTTCCATGCTCCTCCTGACCGACTATTTTGTTCGATTTCGCGTCCCGTTGGCTCTGGCCCGCCTGCTCGTATGTCTGCCGCTTCCGCTCCTGATCGGCGATTCTCTCTAGAGCGTGCTCAGCCGCATGATTGACCGACGCGTCGGCATCGGTCAGCAGAGATTCGAGGGCAGCTCTAGCTTGTACGTTCGGATGATCCCCCAGAGCATACGCGGCTGACAAACGCACCTTGAGGTCCTCGTCGTTAGTCAGCCCTGTAAGCAATGCGAGTATCCGCGGATTCTGAAACTGGTTTACAAAGGAGTATTCCGTTGCCTTTGCCAGCGTCTTTCTAGTGCGCTCGGTGAGGCTGCGGGTTTCGTTTGCAACAGCCGCTCGCACACTCGCGTCACAATCCTCGCCTAACTTCCTCCAAGAGTGAGACAGCTTGTTCTTCCGCCAGCTTCGGCAATAACTGTAGCGATTGAGTTCTGATGAACGAACTACTGCTTCCTGCTAAATCCTCAATCAACGCGGAGGAGGGGTGCGAGAGAACCATCGAAATCGACAAACGACAACGCAGTGATCCACTTGGTTTGAATTTTTTCTGCTTGGTCGGCTCCGGTCCTGATTGAAATGTGATCTTCCGCTATCTCCGTAATCTTGACGGACTCCTTACTGCGCTCCTTGGCTGAATCGTCAAAATAGCTGACATCAATTGGCAGGTCGTGCTTGGTCGCCAGCCGCAGAGTTTCGCGAGCATCACTCGGTGGCTGTAAGGTGAAGCTCCAAAGTAACTAATGGGCACTGATGCTGACCGTTCGCTTTTTCCCTGTATCCATAGAGCGCACGGTCAGAAGGTCGCCTTTTATTGAGCGGAATCAGCACGGTGCTTGCTGAGTTCCGAATGCAGCATTCGATGGCTTCATGCTGCTGCATTGCCTGCTGCACGATTGAGCGTACAGATGCAGCCTCAGATGAGACGCTCACTTCTGGGGTTCGAGCCACGAACAGCAACCGGAACAAGAGGAGATAGAACAACAGGACCAGTGTGACTTTTCTTTAACCTGTAAAGAAGCAACAAGCCGACAGTGATCAGAACGACACACAGCAGCGAGAGCATCTGCAGCGCACCTCGGGTGGCTCTGTGAGCGTGAATGAACAGGTTACATCAAAGGCGGGTGGCACTGGCAAGATTTTACGAACACAGATAGCCTTCGGGTGGCCCGTTCAAGCGTAGCTTGAGCGGGCCTATTCAACCGTTGGACCTAGGCCTACATACTCCAGCTTCCTCAACCTCGAATATAAGGGGATTTCCCAACCTTCCAGTAAGAAGAAGATTTATCCAGGTATTCGAGTCAAAAGACCCGCTCAAGCTTTGCTTGAACCGGGCACCCGGGCCCCGAAACTGTCAGTTCTCGGCGGAAAGTGAAGCAGCCAAGGCGAAAAGCAGTTCCCCGTTTTTCGAATAGGCACGAACGTGTCGTATAACCGCCCAAACTATTTTCCCCACACCCCAATTTCTAAGTTGCTGAACTCACACCACTTCTGATTTCCCTTCGTCACACATCACCGTGCCCGCGCTCACCGTAATCGGTTGCGCGATTTCATAAACTCACAACAAGTATTGGGGATAGGGGTAGTGTCGGTGCGGACAGGTATCAGGCGTCAGGTGTCAGACTCCAGAAAGCGCCTCCAGCCGCCAGAAAACCGCCAGCCCTCAGCCAGAAGAAAGCCACCAGCTACCAGCCTCCAGCGGTCAGCCAAGAACCAGGGCAAGAGCTGCAAGTCGCCAGCTTCTGGCCAAAAGCCAAGAGCCAAAGGCCAAAAGCCGCACGCAACTGCCGCCTTTTCAATATTTTGCCTGCAACTCCCACGCACTCAAGATTTTACAAGGAAAGTTTTTCGCCAGCCCAATGGAATCAAGATTTTACGCGCTACCAGGGGGAGGGGGGTACCCCCAGCCGTCACTTGTCAGCCATCAGCTTCCAGCCAAGGCCAAGAGCCAAAGGCGACCAGAACAGATCCCTCGGCCAAAAGATGGCCTCGTGATGACAAACCCAAGGACGCGCCCAACGAATTTACTGAGAGCTGACGGCTGATAGCTGACAGCCAAGGAGACTACCCAATGACCCGCCACTGTGAACACGTTAAAACCAACGGCCATTTCTGCGGATCGCCTGCCCTGCGCGGCCGCAATTACTGTTTCTTCCACATCATTGACATCGGACGCCGCCTGCGCCTCAAGCGCTATTTCGACCACGGCTTGCAGGCTCCGCCTATCGAGCTGCCACTGCTGGAAGATGCTGCGTCCATCCAACTCGCGCTGGTGCAGGTGACCGATGCGCTGCTGAAAGGCACGCTCGACCGCAAGACCGCCGGCCTGGTGCTGTATTCGTTGCAGACCGCCAGCGCAAACTTGCGCAACATGCAGAAAGAAGCCGAGGCCGACTCCGACAACGCCATCTGCAATCGTTATGACAGCTTTGAGCACGACTTCGAGCTCGACATGGCCGAGACCGTCAGCTTGCGGGTCGAGGATCCGGACGAATCGGAAGATGAGAACATCGCGGCTGCCGCTACGTCGGAGGCGCAGTCGGGCGACGCAGCCTCCACGCTCGAAGACGGCAGCAGCGAGTCGGCACGCGCCCCCCGCCGCCGTCGGGCGCTCAAGATTCGGGACGAAGATTTCGACATGCCGATGAAGCTTACGGAGGAGCAGTATCTGCAGGCGCAATGCGCCATCTTTGAGTACCGCATGGACCACGATATCGATGCCAATGACGTCCGCAACAAGGTCGTACCGCAACGTTCCGCCATCAGCCAGAACATTCTTATGCCCGTGCGCAAGCCGGTAGCTAGCGTGCGGCAGCAGCAGCAAGAATTCGCGTCGATGGCAGACCGCAATGCCTAGGAGTTCGGTGAACCCGACACGACATTGCTTCGCCGTCCCTCACAGGGTATAGTTCGCAGGAATATCCTGGACCCTCGGATGTTCCGGCCCCGAACTTATTCGACGGAGGAAACATGACAGGAATTCTGGTTTGGCTTCTGGTGGGACTGGTGGCAGGCTGGCTGGCCGGCCTGGTGATGAAGGGTGGCGGCTACGGCATCCTGGTCGACATCATTCTCGGACTGGTGGGCGGCATTCTGGGTGGCTGGCTCTTTGGCATGCTGGGCATCTGGCCCGGCGGAGGAATGATCGGCTCCATCATCGTCGCTTTTGTCGGCGCCGTGATCCTGGTCTGGATAAGCCGTATGCTCAAACGCGCCTGAAGCTGGCTTCGATCTCGATGGATATGGCTTCGCTGAAGTCGGAGTAGGAAGTGACGATCACCAGCCCATCTGCCGCATCCGGCCCTGGATGATCGCAGGATAGCGGGTCATGCGCTCGGGACGCCGCTTGAGCGGAGCGGGAAGAACCGCGGCAAGCTGTGTCGCTTCCTGGCGTCCGATATTGCGAGCTGAAGTGTGGAAGTAAAAACGACTCGCCGCTTCGACGCCGTAAATTCCTGGTCCCCATTCGACCAGGTTGAGATAGAGCTCCAGAATGCGCCGCTTGCTGAGCACCAGCTCGGCGACCGGAACCAGAGTCGCTTCGGCGACTTTGCGCAGGATCGAATGATCGATCCCAAAAAATAAGTTTTTAACCAGTTGCTGCGTGAGCGTCGAAGCTCCGCGCGTGCGCTCGCCTTCCACATCCTGTTGCGCCGCGATTTGCATCTCGTGCCAATCGAATCCGTGATGCTGATAGAAACGCGCGTCTTCAGCGGCGACAACTGCGTGTTGCAGATCGGGCGAAATCTGGCTCAGCGGGACGAAGTCAAAGCGCTTCTGGTATGGCTTGCCGTGAAGCAAGGCTTGCCATCGCCGCTGCATCTGCACTGCAGTTGTTGGTGGATCGATCCAACGCGCAGCAACCAGCAACAGCGCAGCCAACGACCAGAGAGACAACAGCCCGATGACAAACCATCGAAGCATGGTCCAGCGAGTAACCTTCTGACGCCTGCGCTTGGCAGATGGATTGGGCTGCGAGCTCACGTTGTCAGAATACTAATGCTGATAGATCACGCGACCGTTGCGGATGGTGTAAGCCACTTTGGCGAAGTTCCGGACATCGTCAGCGGGATCAGCGTCGAGTATGACTAGGTCAGCGTCCATGTCCTTCTCGACTCGCCCTTTGCTTGCGGCCTTGAAGTATTCACTGGGATTGGTGGTGAGCGATGCCAGGATGTCGCGCCAGCCCATCGCTCGTCCCATGAACTCGAACTCTTTAGTCGTGTCATAGATCGAGATGAATCCAACATCGGTGCCGAAGAGGATGGTTCCACCCTGGGAGAGAAATGCCTTGGTTTGCGCAACCGTTGCAGCCTCGATCTGGTCAATCACCCGCTGATTCGACGTCACGGTTGTCCAAAGCGTGAAGGTGGGAATCAAAGCAGTGTGCTGCGCTTTCATCTGGGCAAGTTCTTCGGGCGTGAAGCTGCCCTCGATCGGAAGCGTGTGAGCGAGGATGTCGACGCCTCCAGCCAAAGCGTTGTCGGCACCGACGTGGTTTTGCGGGTGCGCAAACACCGGCTTCGCCTCCGCGTGAGCAACCTCAACTGCGGCCTTCACGATGTCTGTAGGCATGTTGATGACCGGCTTATCGCCCATGAAAGCGCCGGTGAAGAGCTTAATGCCATCCAGACCCATCTCGAGATATTGCTTGGCCATTTCGGTAGCCTGTTGCGGAGTCGCCGCTTCCGGCAGCTTCATCTCCGCCGGAAGATACACAGGATGACCGCCTTTGGGGAAGATGTCTCCGGCCATGAGAATCTGCGGACCCGCAATCTCGCCCGACTCAATGCGCTGCCGAAGAGCGAGCGTATTGGATGGAGTTGATCCCAAATCCCAGACAGTGGTAAATCCCCAGCGAGTCAGCATCTGCTGCAGGTGCGAGGTCAGAGCAGCGGCGGAAGTGTTGGGCACGTCGTCCCACCCGTTGGTGAAGTGCACATGGCTGTTCCAGAAGCCCGCGACGATGACTTTGCCTTTGCAGTCAAGTGTCACAGCGGAGTGAGGGAACTTGTTCTTGAGCTTGTAGCCGGGATCGACGGCAACGATTTTCCCCTCATGGACCAGCAAGGTTGCGTTATCGATGGGAGGCTCAGTGGGCGAAGGATAAATCTTGGCACCGACGCACGCGAAATCTCCCTCGTCAGCGCAGAAGGCGGACAGCACGCAAACAGTGAGAAATAGGAAAAGGATGAGCGCGAGGCCCAACCGTCGAAACAAGAACATGAAGTCTCCTCGCGCCCAGGGTTGCAATGGTTAGCGGTTCAGCTTTCGCGCCTGGCAGGCCTCGACGGTCTTGGTTGGATCGATGGCTTCCTGGTCGAGCTTGATGTCAGCGACTTTGCCATCTTTGTCGATGACAAATGTGGCGCGCCGCGCTGCCTTGTATTTTGGGTTATACAGTCCGTATTCCTTGGTTACGTCGCCGCCCCAGTCGCTTAGCAGCGGAAAGGTAACGCCAATTTGTTGTGCCCACGCCTTGTTGGAGAAAGGAGAATCCATACTTACACCCAGGACCTGGGTGTCGGCGGCTTCCAGCTTTGAGAGATTTTGCTGGAAAGCCTGCATTTCCTTGCTTCAACCACCGGTGAAAGCAAAAACGTAGAAGGCGAGGGCGACACTCTTTTTGCCCTTGAATTCGTGTAACGAGACCTTGTTGTTGTTTTGGTCGGTGAGGGTGAAGTCGGGCGCGACATCGCCGACTTTGACGGTCGGCTGCGGGGGCGCCGGTTGATCGGCAGCGTGCAGGGCAGGTACCAAGTTGACCGCCAGCAGCGCCGCCAGGAATGCCTGTTTCATAGGTTCTCCTCTACCCGTGGTGTTTGTCATTGTGACACAGGAGGGACGTTCGCGACCCAAGCGGGACACTTTTGCGGCCGAAGCCGTTGGCAAATTCAGTTCTTGCGGCGCGCCCTTCCAGAGAGCGGTCAGGTCGTGTTGCAAAACGGGACAGATGTGTAAAACTGCGCCGATTTCATTGCGAATTTCCCGATCTGGTTCTACAGTGAATGAGTATTCATTCGGCGGAGAATTCAGCGTAAGTGATTGCCCATCCTGAGCTTGCGCTGGAGCCTGAGCGAGGCCACGAGTTGCCTAAGCGCGACGCTACATCGACTGATCTGACTGCACCCCTGGCGCGGAATCCCGAGAAGTACGACCGGATTCTGGAGGCCGCGCTCGCCGTGTTTGCGGAGAAAGGCTTCTTCGTGTCGCGCATCTCTGACATCGCGGATCGTGCCAACGTGGCGGACGGTACCGTATATCTCTACTTCAAGAACAAGGACGAGATACTGGCAACAGCTATCACCACCGCGTTTGAGACGTTCATGAACAACGCGCGGACGGAGCTGGAGAAAGTTGCCGATCCGGTGGCGCGGCTGCGCAGGTTGGCGCGGCTGCATCTGGAGGCGCTGGGCGGAAACCGCAACGCCGCTATCGTGTTCCAGATGGAATTGCGGCAGAGCACGCGGCTTTCGGAATTTTCGCATCAACATTTGGTCGAGTACTTCGGCCTGGTGCGTGCGGCCATTCAGCAGGGACAGGAAAGGGGAGTGTTCCGGAAGGAGATGCCGGACAAAATTGCCGCCAACTGTTTCTTTGGGGCGCTGGATGAAATGGTGACATCGTGGGTTTTGAGCGAACATGAATTTCCGCTCGCGGACGCGGCGGATTCGGTGGTGGATATTTTGTTGAACGGCATGCAGTCGTCAGAGAATCGCGCGCAGATGGCGCGATCTTCGGGCGGGGGAGAGCGAGGCCAGCAATGACCCTCGACACATTGAATGATGTTTTTTTCAAAGTTGTGGAGCGTGGCAAAAACCCAGTAGCCCTAACCCGGCAAACGGGAGCATGGGAGCCGATTACAGCGGAGCAGCTACAAGCGCGTGTGTTCGCGGTGGCGCGGCACATGAGGGACTGGGGAATTGGCAAAGGGGATCGGGTCGCCATCTTCAGCGAGAACCGTCCGGAATGGGCGATTGCCGACTTTGCCACCATGCTGCTGGGAGCGGTGGACGTCCCCATCTACGCAACCCAGACGCCGGAGCAGTGCCTGCACATCTTGCAACATTCACATGCGCGCGTGCTGTTTGTTTCTACGCGCAAGCAATACGACAAGATTGTCGCCATTACCCCGCTTACCCAGTTGGAGCGTCTCATCATCATGGATGACGGCAACGGGCTGCATAACGTCATTCCGATGGCAGAGATGCTTTACGATGCCAAGCCTGGTCCCGATGCGGAGTTGGAAAGCATCGCGGGCACCGTGCAGGCGAATGACGTAGCCACGCTGATCTACACCTCCGGCACTACGGGCACTCCGAAGGGCGTGGTGTTGACGCACGGAAATATAGCTTCCAATCTGAGTGAGACGCGCCACCTGGTAGATGTTGGTCCGGATGACGTGTGCATCTCGTTTTTGCCGTTGTCGCACATTACCGCGCGCCACCTGGATTATTTGCTCTTCTATCGCGGAGTGACGATTGCTTATTGCCCGGTCATCGACGAGCTGCCGGAAGTCATGCTCGAAACCAAGCCAACAATATTTGTTGCGGTGCCCCGGGTTTACGAGAAGCTGTGCAACCAGGTGCAGCTAAAAGCTAAGGGAGTAAAGAGCAAGATTCTTCACTGGTGTATCGGCGTGGGGCGCAAGCATCGCGATACGGTGCTGGCGGGCCACCGGCCAACGTCGATGGAGTGGAAGGTGGCGGATCGCCTGGTGTTTTCCAAGCTGATTGCGAAGATGGGGGGGCGGGTGCGCCTGTTTCTTTCCGGCGGCGCGCCGCTGGGGATCGAGTTGGCGTCGTGGTTCGCTGATATCGGCATTGTGATTTACGAAGGCTATGGGCTTACTGAAACCTCGCCGGTGATTGCCATTAACGTTCCCGGCAGCCACAAGATGGGCACCGTCGGGCGGCCGCTCAAGAACCTTGAGCTTCGCGTGGCCAACGATGGCGAATTGCTGGTGCGCGGCCCTTCGATCTTTGCGGGCTACTGGGAGATGCCGGAGGAAACGGCGGCAGCGTTTGAAGATGGCGGCTGGTTCAAGACGGGCGACATCGCCGCGATGGATGAAGAAGGATTTCTGTCGATAGTCGATCGCAAGAAAGACCTGATCAAGACCTCGGGCGGGAAGTTCATTGCGCCGCAACCGATCGAGAGCGCGCTGAAGGTGAATATGTTTGTCGGGGAGGTGGCGTTGCTGGGCGATCGCAGGCGCTTCCCGGCGGTGCTGATCGTTCCGAACTTTACGGTGCTGGAAGACTGGGCACGAGGGCACGGCCTGCATACGATTTCGCGCGAAGAGCTGATTAGGGCAGAGAAGGTGCGCGCCCTGTATCAGGAGATTGTGGACGAGCTCAATTCAAATCTGGCGCAGTTTGAAAAGCTGAAGAAGGTATTGCTCGTGCCTAACGAGCTGAGCGTGGCTGACGGTACGCTGACGCCGAGCATGAAACTGCGGCGCCGAAAGGTGGAAGAGCTTTACCGGGCGGAGATCGAAACGTTGTACGCGGAGAGCGAGATGGCGCCGGCGGGGAGGCGCTAAGGACCAGTATGGCGGCTGCATCTGAGCAGGCACTTGGCACAGAGCATTTGTTGGCAGCGGAGTGAGGGCGTCGGGGACAGGCGAGGATATACTTTTTCACAGCCCCATCATGAAGCGCCATGTCCTCATTTTTGGCTTGGTCGGAGGCCTCCTCATTGCCAGCCTGCAATATACCGAGTATCGCTTCCTCATCATCGAGCACTCGGTCGAGCTCTACGGCGCGCTCGTCGCCATCCTGTTTGCGAGCTTCGGCATCTGGCTGGGTCTGCGGATCACGCGCCGGCGGGAAATCATTCGCGAAACGGTGGTGGTGAGGGAAGTGCTTGTTCCAGCGGAAGCCCCTGCCCTCGAGCCGTTCGCGCCGAATACGACTCAGCAGCAGAGCCTCGGCATCACGGCACGCGAGCTCGAAATCCTTAACCTCATCGCCCGCGGATTCAGCAATCGCGAGATCGCCAGCCAGCTTTTCGTTTCCGAAAACACCGTCAAGACTCATTGTTCCCGCGCCTTCGACAAACTTGGGGCCGTCCGCCGGACCCAAGCCGTGCAGCGCGGCAAAGAACTAGGTCTTCTGCCGTGACCACATCACCCGAAAGTACGAATTCAGCTCAATTTCTGCAAAATCATCCGAAAGGATGACGACATGCGGCGCGATTGCACTGCATTGTGACTCCATTCTCACGTGCAAAGGAGCCTCACATGAAGAAAACAGTCCTCACCTTCGGCCTTATCGCCGGCGTCATCATCTCCGTCCTGATGGGCGGTTCGCTGCTGCTCGCCGATAAGATTGGCTCCGGCCACAGCATGGTCCTGGGTTACACCATCATGGTGGCATCGTTCCTGCTGATCTACTTCGGCATCCGCAGCTACCGTGACAACGTCCTCGGCGGCAAAATCTCCTTCGGGCGCGCTTTCGCGTGCGGCATCCAGATCGCACTCATCACTACCGTCTGTTACGTCGCTATGTGGGAGGTCCTTTATTTCAAATTCATGCCGCATTTCATGGACAGCTACTTCGCAGCGCAGATTCACAAGGTCCAGTCCTCCGGGCTTGACCCTGCTACCGCCGCGGCGCAGGTCGCTGACATCCAGCACTCCCAGCAGCTCTACCAGAATCCCTTCGTCAACATGGCCTACACCTTCATGGAGCCCCTGCCCGTCGGCCTCATCATTACTCTCATTTCGGCTGCCGTCCTCCGGCGCAAGGCGCCAGTCGGGTCCGCCGCCAATGCCGCAGTCATGAGTACGTAAATCAAAGGGCAGGGCGCAAGGAGAGGTTTTCTATTGCCGTCCGAATTTATTTGCGCTCTCGAAGAGCTCGCGCAGGGCTGGTCCGCGAAGGTTTTCGCGCAAGTGGGTTAACTGCTGCTCGAAGCGGAGAATGGCCTCTTCGATGTTGGCGCTGTTGGTGAGCGCGATATCACGCCACATGGAATAAGGGCTGTGCGCGATGCGCGTCATCTCACGGAGGGCGCGACCGCCGACCTGGACGACGGCCTCGTCATCTCCGAACTCGTCGCGTAGAACGGTCGCGAATGCGGTCGAGATCATTTGCGGCAGATGACTCACCCAGGCGCAAAGTTTGTCGTGCCGTTCCGCGTCGATGGGGATGGTGCGAGCGCCGATACGCGCGATCAGATCGAGCCACTCCTGCTGCAGATCGGTGTAAGGAGCGTTGGGATCGATCGGCGTGACAAGCCACGCCGCATTGCGGAAAAGCTCGGCGTCGGCGTTTTCGATCCCGCCGTGTTCCTTGCCTGCCATGGGGTGACCGGGGAGCACGCGGGGGTGGGCTGCGGTTCCGAAGATCATACGGGCGCGTTCGACGAATTGCTGCTTGGTGCTGCCAGCGTCGGTGATGAGGGTGTTCGGCGGGACCAGAGGCGCGATGGTTTCAAATTGCGAGAGGATGCAGCCGACGGGCGTCGCGAAGAAGACGACGTCACTGGCTGCAATGGCGCGCATCAGGTCGGCTTCGCCGCAATTGATGGCGCCGCGGCTCTGTGCCTGTTCCAACACCGGGGGCTTATCGCAGCCAACGATTTTGCCGGTGAATCCGTGCGCGCGGAGTGCCAGACCAAGTGAGCCGCCGATCAGGCCGGTGCCGACGATCGTGATTTGATGGATGGGCACACCTTCACCCAATCGTTCTTCCGACCGCCGGTGCGATCATGCGCAACTGCTGCATCAAGTCGGCGAACTGCTGGGGGAACATCGACTGAGCGCCATCGGACAGAGCGTGATCCGGATCGGGGTGTACCTCGATGAGCAGGGCATCGGCGCCCGCCGCTACGGAGGCACACGCCATGGGCGCGACCTTATCGCGCAGCCCGGTTCCGTGCGACGGGTCGGAGGTGATGGGCAAGTGCGACAGCTTGTGAACGATGGGAATGGCTGAGATGTCGAGCGTGTTGCGAGTGTAAGTCTCAAAGGTGCGAATGCCGCGCTCGCAAAAAATTACGTCGTAGTTGCCGCCCGACATGATGTATTCGGCGGAGAGCAGCATTTCCTCGATGGTGGCTGCGATGCCACGCTTCATCAGAACGGGCTTGCGGATCTTGCCTAGCTCGCGTAGCAGGTTGAAGTTCTGCATGTTGCGCGCGCCAACCTGGAAGATGTCGACGAAAGGCAACATGGGTTCGATCTGCGAAATCTCCATGACTTCGCTGATCACCATGAGAGCGTGGGCATCTGCGGCTTCGCGCAGCAGCTGCAGTCCATCGAGTCCCATGCCCTGAAAGGAGTAGGGCGAGCTGCGGGGTTTGAAGGCTCCGCCGCGCAGCACTTTGGCTCCAGCCCTGGAAACCTGTTCGGCGGACAGGAATATCTGCTGGCGTGATTCGACCGAACAAGGGCCGGCCATGACGACAACTTCTTTGCCGCCGACCTCGGTGCCATTCGCGAGCGTGACTACAGTGTCGTGTCCGCGGAACTGCCTGCCGACGAGCTTGTAGGGAGCGCTGATGCGGTGCACCTTCTCGACGCCGGGCAGCACCTCAAGGTCGCGGGTGTCGAAGTCGATGCGTTTGCCGACGGCAGCCAGCACGGACTGGCGGGCTCCGGTGGTACGGTGCACCGCGAAGCCCATTTGCATCAGGTGGTCGGTGACGTCTTGGATCTGGTCTTCGCTGGCGGTTTCGAGCATCGCGACAATCATGAGTGGTAAGGGGCTCCTGGGTTATAGCTGTCAGTTATCAGCGGGTCTCAGGTATCAGGCGTCAGGTTTAAGAAAAGACGACCGGAGATTCCTGGCCTTTCATGAGACCTGACAGCTCAAACCTGAGACCAGCCGTAGCTGGTAGTTTCTCGTTAATCTCTCGGCTCGCGTTCGCTCGAAGCGTTAGCCGCTTGCTGCGTCTCGGCAATCATCTCTTCACGTTGAATCTGGCGCATCACGTCGACGAGTCTCTCGAAAATCTGGCGCATTTGGATGGTTGAGAGCGGGCCGGCGTTGTTGCGCGCGATGTTGTCGAAGATGATGCGTTCACGGCCCGGCTCGTAGACCGGCATGTCTGAGTTGCTCTTAAGCCGCCCGATGGCGAGGGCGCATTCCGCACGCTTATTAATCAGCTTAACCAGTTGCTGATCTAACTCATCGATTTGGCTACGCCAATCCGCGATATCCATAAGTGCTTTGCCCTGGCCGATGCCGCTCTGAACATGGTGAACCGTTAGCCTGACACTCCTGTTTGGCGCTTTGCGCCGGTGACGGAGGAGAGGAATTCCGAAACTGCGTCAGCCTCGCGTCCGGGATTCTCTTCAACCCTTTGTACGATAGCGCTTCCAATGACGACGGCGTCGGCAAACGTTCCCACTTCTGAGAACTGCTCGGGATTGGAGATGCCAAACCCGACCGCAATGGGCAGGTGAGTGAATTTGCGAAGGCGAGTTACAAGTTCGCGCGCGTCGCCGGCGACTTCTTGCCTTGTGCCGGTGATGCCGGTGCGCGAGATGGCGTAGATGAAGCCGCGAGAATGGCGGGCGATGGCACGCAGCCGCTCGTCGGTGCTGGTGGGCGCGGCGAGGAAGACAGGCGCCAGCCGGCGGTTTTTCATCGCTTGCAAATAATCGCCCGCTTCCTCGATGGGAAGATCGGTGACCAGCGCGCCGTCTGCTCCAGCGGCGGCAACCGAGGCACAGAAGCGGTCAATCCCAAACTGAAGAATGGGATTCATGTAAGAAAAAAGGATGATGCCGGCATTCGACTGCTCGCGAATTTCGCGAGCCACCTGCAAGACGCTGTCGAGGTTCGTGCCCTGGCGAATCGCGCGCTCGCTAGCTCGTTGAATTACCGGGCCATCGGCGACGGGATCGCTGAAAGGGACTCCCAACTCGACAACTTCGGCCCCAGCGGCGATGGCAGCGAGGGCGACGTCGCGCGACACCTCAAGCGAAGGATCGCCGCATGTGATGTAGGCGACGAGGCCGGGTTTGTGTTTGAACGTTATGGGCATATGAAGAAGTTGTCGGTGGTCAGTTGTCGGTTGTCAGCAATCAGCAAAGGCGCTCGTTAGCAATCTTTTCGCGACTTGCGATATCGACAACTTGTTTCAAAACGCCAAATTTTCACGCAATATTCCAATGTCTTTATCGCCGCGGCCGGAGATGTTCACGATGACGATGTCGTCTTTGGACATTTGCGGGGCTCGCTTCACTAGTTCAGCGACGGCGTGGGCCGACTCCAGTGCGGCGATGATGCCTTCGGTTCGCGCCAGAAGTTTCAGAGCGTCGAGCGCTTCCTGGTCTGTAGCAGATACATATTCCGCGCGGCCCTGATCGTGCAGCCAAGCGTGCTCGGGCCCGATAGCGGGATAATCCAGTCCCGCCGAAACCGAGTGTGTGAGCGCGATCTGTCCGGCCTGGTCCTGCAACACCCAGGAATAGGTTCCCTGTAATACGCCGGGGCCCCCGCCTTCGAAGCGGGCAGCGTGGTCGCCGAGGGTGCGGCCGCGGCCTCCGGCCTCGACACCTATCAACTGTACGTTGCGATCCTTGATGAACTCATAAAAAGCGCCGATTGCGTTGGAGCCTCCGCCGACGCAAGCGATGATGGCATTGGGGAGCCGGCCCTCGGCGACCAGGATCTGCTTCCGCGCTTCCTGACTGATGACGCGATGAAAGTCGCGAACCATGGTGGGATAAGGATGAGCGCCCAGCACGCTGCCCAGCAGGTAGTGCGTGCTGCGAACGTTGGTGACCCAGTCGCGCATGGCCTCGTTGATGGCATCTTTCAAAGTACGGGAGCCGGACTCGACCGAGCGGACTTCAGCACCGAGAAGGCGCATGCGGAAGACGTTCAACTCCTGCCGACGCATGTCTTCGGCGCCCATGTAGACCACACATTCCATGCCGAAGAGAGCACACACTGTGGCAGTGGCGACTCCGTGCTGACCGGCGCCGGTTTCGGCAATGATGCGGTGCTTGCCCATGCGGCGCGCCAGCAGTGCCTGTCCAATGCAGTTGTTGATTTTGTGGGCTCCAGTGTGGAGCAGGTCTTCGCGCTTCAGATAGATTCTGGGGCCACCCAGCTGGTGAGTGAGGCGGTCGGCCCGAAACAATGGCGTGGGCCGGCCAGCATACTCCTCAAGCAGACGGTGGTATTCCTTGCGAAAGGCTTTATCGCGACGCGCCTGGTCGTAAGCGGTTTCCAATTCCTGAAGCGCCGACATGAGCGTCTCAGGCACAAAGCGTCCACCGTAAGAGCCAAAGCGGCCCGGAACGGAGCGAGGGCGGCGTGGCTTGGAAGCGGTGAGGGCGGGCACGTGAGGTTCGTTATGTGATACAGGGTCCATGAAATTTATTCAGCGCAGATTAATTTCTGTCGTTCAATGGTGCTCTGCCATTTGCGAAACCGAGGCGGTGCGGACAGTATCCACGAACGCCCTCACCTTGGCTGCGTCCTTGTGACCGGGTGCGCCTTCTACACCGGAGACAACATCGACACCCCAAGGTTCGAAGAGACGTATTGCCTCAGACACATTCGCGGGAGTGAGGCCGCCGGCGATGATGACGGGACTGTAACTCTTGATATAGGCCATGAGAGGTGCAATCGCATTCCAGTCGAAGGGAACGCCTGTGCCTCCATGTCGTCCGGGAACGCCGGAGTCAATCAGCAGAGCATCGAAGAACTCAGATTCGTGCAGATACTGATGCAGGTAGTCTTTTCCGGCGGCAAGCAGCTGCCGCGCCTGCAGTGTCTTGATGATCTTTCGTTCGCCGAGCGCGGCCCGGTAGGCGCGAAGTTGGTCGCCGGGCTCATCGCCTTGCAACTGTATCCCGGTTAAGCCGACGTTTTGAGCCAACTTGGCGACGGCTTCGGGGTGCTGGTTGACGGTCACGCCAATCTTCTCGATGCAGGACGGAAGGGCGGCGATGATTTCGGCGGCCGTGTCCTGCTGAATCTGTCGTGGACTTGGCGCAAAGATGAATCCCAGCGCATCGGCTCCGGCGTTGACAGCGAGGTGGGCATCGGCCAGATTCGTCGTGCCGCAAATCTTGATCCAAGTCATACGGTGGCCGCCGCTCGAGCCAGCAGATTTGCAAGGGCCTGGCCCGGTCGTGGGGCGCGCATCAGGGTTTCACCGATGAGGAAAGCCTCAAATCCGGCGGCACGCAGCCGGCAGATATCGTCGCCGGTTTCGATGCCGCTCTCGGCAACCTTGAGAACGTCTCCGGTCATTCGTTCTGCCAACTCTAACGAGGTGTTCAGGTCGACGCGGAAGGTATGCAGGTTGCGATTGTTCACGCCGATGGTGGTGCATCCGGCATCAAGGGCGCGGTGCAATTCGTCCTGGTCATGGACTTCGCACAACACGTCAAGGTCAAGGGCCGAGGCACGACGTGCCAGATCCGTCAGATCGTTTTGGGGCAGGGCCGCAACGATCAGCAGCACCGCGTCTGCGCAATGGGCGCGCGCTTCCAGCAGCTGAAACTCGTCGATGATGAAGTCTTTGCGCAAGCAGGGAAGCGATGTCGCCTGCGAAGCGATCTCGAGATTGCGAAGCGAGCCCTGGAAGTATGGCTCGTCGGTCAGCACCGACAGCGCGAAGGCACCGGCCTGCTCCAGTTCCCGGGCAAGGTCGGCTACCGGGAAATCCGGCCGTATCAGTCCTTTGGACGGAGAAGCTTTCTTCAACTCGGCGATGATCGCCGGGCTAGAGGTGGCGGCCCGTCTGAGCCGCTTCCTAAAGCCGCGTGGCTGGTGAGCAGCGGCACGCATCTCAAGGGCGCGCAGGTCGGACGCGGACCTAGTTCCCGACAAACGCGCGCGAGTTTGGCCGATGATTTCTTCCAGTTTGCTGGCCATGAGAATGTCTTTGAGTATACCCGCTAAGAACAGCCATTAGTTCTTGGCTCATGGCTCATGGCTTTCCGCTTGCTTGGGTTCTTAACAGGACTGTAAAGGCGGTGACAATGGTGGGACGAGGACTGGCAAGGAATCATTGCCATTGCTTCTGATAGGCTGATTGACCACCGTTAGCTACGAGCCATGACGCAGCCGCCAACCATCTCAATCGAATTTCGAAATGTCGGTTATCGGATCGCGGCCGACCGTCTGCTGCTGGATGGAATTGACCTCAGGGTGCAACCCGGCGAGACGCTGATGCTACTGGGGCGCAGTGGTTCAGGCAAAACGACATGCCTGAAGATGATTAACCGGCTGATCGAGCCTACGGCGGGCGAGATTCTGGTGGATGGCAAGGCGGTGGGGAAATGGGACGTGATCCGGCTGCGGCGATCGATCGGGTACGCCATTCAGGATGTCGGCCTGTTCCCGCACTATAGCGTTCGAGAAAACGTCGGGTTGATTCCGAAGCTGGAAGGGTGGGAGCGGGCGCGGGTTGATGCTCGGGTTGAGGAGGTCCTCGCACTGGTGGGTTTGCCGGTAGGGGAGTTCGGAGAGCGGTATCCCAATGAACTTTCGGGCGGGCAGCGGCAGCGGGTCGGGCTGGCGCGAGCCCTGGCGGCGGAGCCTCCGATTCTGCTGATGGATGAACCGTTTGGCGCGCTGGATCCCATCACGCGGGCGGAAGTGCAGATGGAATTCCAGAAGCTGCGGCAGCGGTTGAATAAGACGGTGGTGTTCGTGACGCACGATGTTGGTGAGGCCTTGATGCTGGGTGACCGAATTGGGCTGATGGATTCGGGACATCTGCGAGGGGTATATACGGCAGACGAGTTCTGGCGGTCAGAAGACGAGTTGGCGAAGGCTTACAGGCAGGTGGTCGAGGCAGGGCAGAAGCGGCTGCGGGATTAAGCCTTGCTTTCCAAGGTCGCTTGCGGACTGAAGTCCGCTCGCGAGGTGAAAAAAGGATTTGTTCGGCGCAGCTAAAGCTGCGCCCCTTCAACGTCGATGAACTTTATTCTTACTCATCCACGGGAAGTGCTGACGCTCACGGGCGAACACCTGTGGCTGGTGAGTATCTCCACGCTGATCGCGGTTGCGATTGGGGTGCCGCTGGGGATACTGCTCACCCGCAAGCCCAGGATGAAGGCGTTTGTGCTGGGAAGCACCAATGTCATTCAAACGATTCCCAGCCTGGCGCTGTTTGGACTGCTGCTGCCGCTGCCGTGGTTGGGAGCACGGGCCGACCGATTGGCGATTGTGGCGCTGGCTCTCTACGCGCTGCTGCCAATCGTACGGAACACGTTTGTCGGTATCACCGGGGTGAGCGCCCCAGTGCGCGAGGCGGCGCAGGCGATGGGACTGACTTCGCGGCAGTTGCTGACGATGGTGGAATTACCGCTAGCGTCACCAGTAATCCTGGCGGGCATTCGCACGGCAGTTGTCATCACTATAGGGGTTGCGACCATCGCGGCGGCGATCGGAGCCGGTGGCTTAGGCGAGTTCATCTTCCGCGGGATTGCCATGGTCGACAACGGTGTCATTCTGGCCGGAGCCCTTCCGGCAGCGGCGATGGCATTGGTCGCCGACCTTTGTCTTGGCAGGGTTGAGAAGCTGCTGGCGCGGCGGAGCAACTGATCATGGATCGCCGTCTGTTTGTAGCGGGCAGTCTGGCGCTGATTGCCAGCGGCTGCGCTCGAAGGCGGGATGAGATTGTCGTCGGGTCAAAGAACTTCACCGAACAACTGATCCTGGGTGAAATATTGGCCCAGTACTTAGGCAAGGTCTGCGCGGCTCCCACGGACGGCAGGTTCTACCTGGGGGGAACTTACATCTGCCAACAGGCAATGCTGGCGGGGCGTATCGATACTTATGTGGAGTACACGGGTACGGCGGTAGCCGCGGTGTTGAAAGAGAAGTTCTCGAACGACCGCTCGCAGGTTCTGGAGCAGATGACGGCAGGATACAAACAGCGCTTCGATTTGGAGGTCATGCAGCCCCTGGGTTTCAACAATAGTTTCGCCATGGTGGTCCGTGGGGATGATGCGAAAAGAATGGGTATCAGCAAACTCTCGGAGCTTAGCCGTTACGCGCCGGGAATGGTGTTAGGGGTGGGATATGAGTTCCTGGAGCGGGCTGACGGGTTGCAGGGGCTGGCGCGTACTTATGGGCTGAAGTTTGGGAAGGCTCCTGTGGTGATGGACCTGGGGCTGCTTTACAACGCCCTGGAGCATAAAAGCGTGGACATCATCGCAGGGAACAATACAGATGGGCTGATCGAAGCGCTGGGACTGGTCGTTCTAGAGGACGACAAGCATTACTTCCCGCCCTATGACGCGGTTCCGGTGGCGAGGCCTGATCTTCTCCGACGTTTCCCGCCAGCGCAGCCAGCGTTTTCACAACTTGCGGGAAAGATCAGTGCCGATGCGATGCGGAAGATGAACTACGATGTTGACGGTCGCCGACAGGACGCTAGCGAGGTGGCAAAACAGTTTCTGAGGGAAGCATTTCCAGGGTGACGGTCGGAGAAGGCTTGGCAAGTCGCGAGTTTTGTTGACCTGTGGTCGTATATTTAAGCTCAAATTGGGGAGAAAGTGGTTGCCAAGCAGATATTCCGGATATAAACTTCCGGTCACGCTGAAGTGCGCAGCGATTTGTGAGTACTTGAAGGAGGAAACCGTGAAGCGGAAGCTTACTCTTTTGTCTGTTGTTGCGGCGCTGACCCTGCTGTTCTGCGCCACCGCCGGTGCAACTGATGTGCTGTACACGACGCTTGGTCCGGGTGGACAGTATGACACCGCCAGCGGCTATTTCGTTGACGGCTCCAACTACTACAACCAGGTTCTCTCGATGAACTTTACGCCGAACGCGACCGAGAACTTGGCCGACGCTGTGCTGGCTCTTGGCAATTATGCCGGCAGCAACAGCCCGATCAACCTGTATCTTCAGAGCGATGCTGGTGGAATGCCAGGCGCCACTCTGGCCACACTGACGCAGCAGGGCACCATCCAGCCGTTCAGCGGCGGCGGCGGATTGGTTACGTTCAACTGCAGCGGTTGCGGGCAGATTACTGCCGGCACGCAGTATTGGCTGACGGCTTGGGAAACCGATCCGAACACCGAGCAGGCCTGGATGTATGCCTATCAGGACCAGGTCGGCAACCTCGCTTTCGACCAGACTGGCAGCATCGACGGCCCGTGGAACCTCTACACCGGCACCGTTTCGGGCTTCCAGATTGACGGCGCAGTTCCTGAGCCGGGCACGCTGGTCATGCTGGGCAGCGGCATTGTGGCTGCGGCAGCTGGCCTTCGCCGGAAGTTCAACGTCTAACCTGCTTTTTGTCTGATGAGCCGGGGCAACTGCTCCGGCTTTTTTATTGCTTGTCCGGACTGGTGATGGCGTCGATCTCGACCAGTTCTTCTGCGGTGAGCTTCCAGTTGGCGGCCTTGGAATTACTTTCCACTTGCTCGGGCTTGGTTGCTCCTGCGATGACGCTTCCTACGACCTGATGAGAGAGCAGCCAGGAGAAGGCAAGCTCGAGCAGAGTATGACCGTGCCGACTTGCGAAGGCAGAGAGCTTCTCGACCACGTCCCAATTTTCAGGAGTGGCGTAGCGCTCGGCCAGGGCGGGCTTTTCAGCCAGTCGGGTGCCGGTTGGGTGTTCCTGTTGCCGTTGGTATTTCCCGGTGAGTAATCCGCTGGCAAGAGGGAAGTACGGCAACTCACTCATACCGAATTTCTCGATCGCAGGGAGCAAGTCGGTATCAAGGTCGCGAGCCAGCAGGCTGTATTCATCCTGGCTGGTGACAAACCGCTCAAGTCCCAGACGCTGTGCCGCGTCGTGGGCTTCGACCAGTTGCTCGGCCGAGAAATTCGAGCATCCGATGTAGCGGACCTTGCCCTGCTGCTGCAACGCGCTCAGAGCACCCAGGGTTTCTTCGATCGAGGTATCAGGGTCGGGACGATGCAGCTGATATAGGTCGATCCAATCCGTCTTCAGGCGCGAAAGGCTGGCCTCGACGGCGGAGAAGACGTATCGCCGCGACGCGCCTTTTTTCGTGGCCTCGGTATCTAGCTGCGATCCGAACTTGGTGGCTAGAACGATGTGAGGACGGTGGCTGCCGAGGATTTGTCCGAGGAACTCTTCGGAGTGACCATAGCTGTCGGAGGTGTCAAGGAAGTTGATTCCGCAGTCGAAGGCGCGATGAACGATGCGGCGCGTTTCGTTCACGTCGAGTGCTTTGACGTAACCAAAGTTGTTGCACCCGAGACCAATTTCCGAGACTTCCAGTTCCGAGTTTCCGAGCCTGCGGTGGTCCATGGATCTCCTGCGGGCGGCAGCCGCTATGGCTCAGATTAGCGCAAGCCTGCGAGGAGGAGGGAATAACTTGAAGAATTTCAGGTTCTGATAGACCGCCGTCATGCGTGGGAAAGCTGTGGCGCGGCCGAATGTTTAGTGCTTAGCGAATACCGGCTGCGCTGAAGGTTCCCATGTACTGGTGGTCGGTGCCCATGATGTGGTCTGCGAGCCAGTTCCTCAGGAATTCGAGCATGGCGATGGAGATTGATGCGGCGCCCGAATGATGATCCTCGCAGAAGCTCTTGATCTGCTTTACGAACCGCCGATGCAGGGCAATGTGAGCCTGCAGCCAGGAATATCCAACCATTTTCATTAGTACCTCTTCGTCCGCGAAGTGCTGCTCGGTGTAGTGCAATAACTGATCGAGGACGCTTTGCATGACATCTTTCCCCCGGCCCGCTTTCATGCCTTCATGCAGCTGGTTAATGATGGAGAACAACTGCTTGTGCTCGTCATCTAGTTGCTGCACTTTCACGGTGTACGAATCATTCCAGTCTGCGAACATGCCCGCTCCTTCTGGTCTCTTATCGGCAGGAAAGGCGAGCACTTCAGTCAAGCGTCGATTCAGGGTTCAAATGCTCCAGAATTCCGTGTAGCGGGATTCGGACCCATTGTGGGCGATGCTGAAGCTCGTGCTCAATCTCCAGCAGAGAACGTTCCAGCAAATAGGAGCCGAGCAAGGTGCGAATCTCGGTGGGACGCGACGGAAGGAAATCGGACCCCGCGGCGGCAGCCAAATATTCCTTCAGGAAAATACAGCTCATCCAGCGGTACCAAGTGTGGGCCCACTTTTCGATGGCAGGATGGCCTTCGCGGCTGGGAATAATTCCCGGGACGTCGCCAAACAAGGCGGCGTGAGAGACATAATGCAGAGAGCGCAGCATGCATGCTACGTCGCGCAGAGCAGAGCGCTTGATGCGACGTTCGCTGATGGAGCGGTAGGCGTCTCCCTCGAAATTGGTAATCACCCAGTCATTACCCGAGTAGATGAGATTGGACAGCTGAAAATCCCCATGCTGCCGGATGCGGACGCCGCCGACGCGCTGATCTCGCAGCTGCAGGAGCTGTTTGCGAATCTCGGTTTCCCTGGTCAGAATGAGCTCCGCCTCCTGCTTCGCCGTACCTTCAAGGGAAGCCACACGCGAACGGAGCGCGTCAAGGGTGCGATTCAGTTGGCCCAAAATGCCGTGATAGACACCGTGCCGGTAGAACTCGGTGAAGGGCTCAGGAGAGAAGGCGGGCAGGTCAGGCCGGCTGGCAAGGGCGGCGTGCATCTCAGCAGTGCGTTTACCAAGCGACTTGATGACATCAACAAAACTGCCGAGCAGCGTGGTCATGATTGGCGGGACCGGCGGATAATTTTCTGCCAAAGGATCGGGAACTGCCAATTCGCGAAGCCGAGGATCCTCCTGGGGAACAGCCAAGGCGTGCTCGAAGTAAAGCCCAAGATGATCAAGGACGTAGTCCCAGCCGCGGGTTCCGTTGCGGACGAAGCTGCTGAGAAATCCGATGGTAGCGCTATGTGTGTCGCTGTCGGCATCGGTCCAGCGAAATTCAAGGGAGCCGAGAGCGAGGGGCGTCGCTTGAAAATTTGTTTGTTCGGTAAGGAACTCGGGAATCTCGCAGCCCGGGTTCATGCCTTCTTCCAGCTTGCGATAGATCTTCAGCAGGAAGTCGTTGCCGTAATCGATCTCGGTGTAGGGCTGTTCTGTAGCTACCGGGCAGGGCTCAAGATTGGAGTGAACCGAGACCCACGCCTTGCGGAAGTGGCGTGTGTGTGAGCCTACAATCTCGCCTCCGGCGCCCTTGATACGCTTACGGCGAACGATGGCCCGCAAGAGGGCGTCGCCGAAGTCGCGATCGGCAATTGCGCCAAACAGCAACGCCTCCGGATGCTCTGGGACGCCCTGCAGGTGCGCCAACATCGATTCGGGCCGTTCGCGGAGAATCTTTTCAGCCTTCTCGCCGGTCGCGACGCTCAACGGCACAAGGTAGGTTTCGGTCTCGGCGTCGGCGTAATCGACGTCGAGAAAGAGCAGGTGGCTTGTCGTCTCCGGCAGGGTCACAATGTCATGCACATTGATAGCGGTGATAGTGCGCCCTTTGCCCAGGAACCAGGCTCGCATTGGCAGCATGCGTGGAGCCACCCGCTTCACGATTTGCAAGGTCGCTTCAGAGAAGACCTCCTGCAGAGACTCGACGGGCAGGGTTAGCGGCGCTTGCGAGGTAGTGTCGACGTTCAGCGATTCAGCTGCTTCGCGCGGCTGCAGATGGAACCAGTAAAACGCGTGGGGGCCGAGCGATAGGAGGTAGGGCTGCTCGGTAATGTTGGGGAAGCGGCTATGGCCGAATACTTCCACTGGTACGCTGCCATTGAACTGCGACAAATCGAGTTCGCAGCACTGCGCAAAGCGCGAGAGGTTGGCGACGACCAGCACCCGCTCATCGCCAAGTTGTCGAATGAACGCCAGCACCTTGCGATTGCTGGGATATAGGAACTGCAGCGAGCCGCGCCCGAAGACGCGAAATTGCTTGCGTTGCAAGATCAGGCGCTTGGTAAACCAGAGCAAGGAGTGCGAATTGTTCTGCTGAGTTTCAACGTTGACAGCTTCATAGTGATATTCAGGATCGATGTTCACCGGAAGATACAGCCGCTGCGGATTAGCGCGAGAGAAGCCGGCATTGCGATCGGCGCTCCATTGCATGGGAGTGCGGACCCCGTTGCGATCGCCCAGAAAAATGTTGTCGCCCATGCCGATTTCGTCGCCGTAGTAGATGACGGGAGTCCCGGGAAGAGCGAACAGCAGGGCGTTCATGAGTTCGATGCGGCGGCGATCGTTCTCGAGCAGAGGGGCCAAGCGGCGGCGGATGCCCAGATTGATGCGCATTTCGCGATCCCGTCCGTAGCTGCGGTACATATAGTCACGCTCTTCATCGGTGACCATCTCGAGGGTGAGCTCGTCATGATTGCGCAGGAACATGGCCCACTGGCAATTCTCCGGGATAGGAGGCGTGATCTTCAGGATGTCAGTGACGGGATAGCGGTCTTCCATGCGCAATGACATGAAGAGTCGCGGCATCACCGGGAAGTGGAATGCCATGTGACATTCATCGCCGTTGCCGAAGTAGGCGACGGCATCTTCCGGCCATTGATTAGCCTCAGCCAGCAGCATGCGGTCGCGGTACTTTTCGTCAACGTGCTTGCGCAACTCGCGCAAAGCCTGATGGGTTTCCGGCAGGTTTTCGCAGTTTGTGCCTTCCCGTTCGTACAGGTAGGGCACGGCGTCGAGACGCAGACCGTCGACGCCCATGTCGAGCCAGAAATCCATGGCGGCGAACATGGCGTCTTTCACGTCGGGATTGTCCCAATTGAGATCGGGCTGGTGCGAATAGAAGCGATGCCAGTAATACGCCTTGGCGACCGGGTCCCAAGTCCAGTTGGAGTTTTCGAAGTCCTTGAAGATGATGCGGGCGTCTTTATATTTTTCCGGTGTGTCGCTCCACACGTAGAAATTGCGCCAGCGAGAGCCCGGGGCGGCGCGCCGGGAGCGCTGAAACCAGACATGCTGATCAGAGGAGTGGTTGAGTACCAGCTCGGTGATTACCTTCAGTCCGCGGCGGTGAGCTTCGCGCAGGAATTTCTGAAAGTCTTTCAGCGTGCCGTAGGCAGGGTGGACATCGGTGTAGTCGGAGATGTCGTAACCGTCATCGCGCCAGGGCGAAGGACAGAAAGGCAAAAGCCATATCGCGGTGACGCCCAGGTCTTGCAGATAGTCCAGCTTCTGATAGAGGCCGCCGAAGTCGCCCATGCCATCGGTCACGCTGTCAAAAAAAGCGCGGACGTGAACCTCGTAGATGACGGCGTCTTTGTACCAGGTGGCGTTGGAGGTGGCGGAGCTCACGTCGGATGACAATTTGGTTTGGCTGTCGGTTTCCTGCTGTACTGGATTCACGGGATCATACCTAAAAAAACTGGTTGAGGTGGCGCAACTCTGGTTGGATGGCGCTTCACGGGTGAATGGTTCGACGGTATAGGACGCGGGCGATTGTAAACGGATAGCGGGTTGCCGAATTTACTGCAAAACTTTCGCCGGCTTGAACCTTGGGAATGACGATGAGTATCTATGCCTTAGCACCCGATCGAAAGGGTAGCTCGATTGTTTGCTCCAAGTTAAGAATTGTTGCGAGACCCCCAAACACTGGAACTAGGGGAACGCCTCATTTATTGTTCCTGTAACGCCGCTGAGCAGTGGGACTGAAGGTTAAGGATTCATGTGGATTGTACGTTTAGCGCTACGCCGCCCGTATACCTTCGTGGTGGTGTCGGTGCTGATTGCCATTCTCGGCGTGGCCGCTGTCATCACCACCCCCAAAGACATTTTCCCCAACATCGACATTCCGGTTATTAGCGTCATTTGGTCGTACAACGGACTGGCTCCGGAGGACATGGAGAAGCGCATGGTGACCATCACCGAGCGCGCCATGACCACCACGGTCAATGACATTGAGCACATGGAGTCGCAGTCCTACAACGGGGTGGCGATCATCAAGGTGTACTTCCAGCCCAACGTGAAACCGGAGATGGCGCTGGCGCAGATCAGCGCTATTTGTCAGACCTTGCTGCGAGTGCTGCCGCCGGGAACCACGCCGCCGCTTTTGCTGAAATACGATGCTTCGTCGGTGCCCATCCTGCAGCTTGGATTATCAGGGCAGGGATTGAGCGAGCAGCAACTTTATGATCTAGGGCTTAACTTTGTTCGCACCCAGCTAGCCACGGTGCAGGGCGCTTCCATCCCGCTGCCCTTTGGCGGCAAGCAGCGGCAGATCATGGTGGATCTCGACCCCAACCAGTTGTACGCGCGGCATCTCTCGCCGCAGGATGTTTCCGCCGCGCTGAATCAGCAGAACCTGACTTTGCCCACCGGTACAGCGAAGATTGGCGACCGAGAGTACCAGGTTGCCATGAATAGCAGTCCGACGACGGTCGCGGCGATGAACGATTTGCCGATCCGAGCGGCAAATGGGGCTGTAGTTACGCTGAAGGACATCGGGCAAGTGCGGGACGGCTACACCCCGCAGACCAACATTGTGCGCAACAACGGCTCGCGCTCTGCAATGTTGACGGTTTTGAAAAATGGCCAGGCCTCGACCCTAGACATCGTAGCCCAGATAAAGGCGGCGTTACCGCGAGTGTTGGCGGGGTTGCCGCCGAACTTCAGGGTTACGCCGCTGTTCGATCAGTCGATCTTCGTACGGGCTTCGATTTACGGCGTGCTGCGGGAGGCGGTGATTGCTGCCTTCCTGACGGGGTTGATGATCCTGCTCTTCCTGGGAAGCTGGCGAAGCACACTGATCGTGTGTACCTCGATCCCACTGGCGATTCTCACTTCGCAGATCATTCTGACCTCTCTGGGGCACAGCATTAATGTGATGACCTTGGGCGGAATGGCGCTGGCGGTAGGAATCCTGGTGGATGACGCCACCGTGGAGTTGGAGAACGTTCATCGCAACATGGGCATGAAGAAGCCGCTGACGCGGGCCATCCTGGATGGCGCCTCGCAGATTGCTTTGCCTACGTTGGTTTCCACGTTGTCGATCTGCATCGTGTTCGTGCCCGTGGTGCTGCTGACCGGCGCTGCCAAGTACCTATTTGTGCCGTTGGCGATGGCCGTGGTGTTTGCCATGTTGGCGTCGTACTTTCTTTCGCGAACGCTGGTACCGACCATGGTGCATTACATGCTCGGGCCTGAAGTGCCCATTTATGCCGCGGGCGAGGGTGGTCACGCTGCACAACTGGAAGGGCTGAACTGGGTGTGGCGCGTGCACTTCCGATTCAACCACCACTTTGAGCGATTTCGCGAGCGCTATCGCGAGGTGCTGGAATGGTCCCTGCACCATCGCAAGTACGTCATGGTTCTGTTTTTGCTGATGGTGGTTTGCTCGGGATTCCTGGTGTTCTTTATTGGTGAGGATTTCTTCCCCTACGTCGACTCGGGTCAAATGAGGCTGCATGTCCGCGCTCCTCAAGGCACGCGCATTGAGGAAACAGAGCAACTCTTCGCCCAGGTGGAAGATGAGATTCGGCGCACGCTGCCGGCGGGTGAAGTAAACCTGATTCTCGATAACATCGGGCTTCCCAACAGCGGTATCAGCCTAGCCTTCAGCGATGCTTCCACGGTTGGACCGAGTGATGGCGACATCCTGATCGCGTTGAAAGAGGGACACGGCAGCACGCAGGCGTACATGCGCAAATTGCGTGCAGTGCTCAGCGAAAAATTTCCGCAGGAGACATTCTTCTTCGCCGCGGCGAACATGACCAACCAGATCCTGAATTTCGGCCTGCCAGCGCCTATCGACGTGCAGGTGGTTGGCCGTGACGCAGTGAACAATTACAAAGTTACCCAAAAGATACTGAAGCGAATCCAGACCATTCCTGGCGTGGTAGACGCCCGCATTCAGGAGCAAATTGCCTATCCGACGCTAAAGGTAGATGTCGATCGCGATAAGGCGCAGCAGTTCGGACTGACGCAGCGCGACGTCGCCAGCAGCATGTTGATCTCGTTGAGCGGAAGCTACCAGACTGCGCCCAACCAGTGGCTGAATCTGCAAAACGGTGTCAACTACAGCGTCGCAGTGCAGACGCCGCAGTACCGGATCGACTCGATTGACGCGATGCAGCGCACCCCGGTGACTTCGGCTTCGGGCAACGGCAACACACAACTGCTGTCGAGCATGGCTACGGTGAGCCGCGGAGTGTCAACCGCAGTGGTGGACCACTACAATGTGCAGCCGGTGTATGACATCTTCTGCGACACCGACCTGCGCGATCTGGGCAGCGTGGCCCGCGCCATTCAGAAGGTGATCGACGAGGAAAGCAAGGACTTGCCGAAGGGCTCATGGTCGATCATGCGAGGCCAGGTCACGACCATGCAAAACTCATTTTTGCGGCTGGGAATTGGAATCGCGTTCGCGGTTATCTTTGTCTATCTCCTGATGGTGGTGAATTTCCAGTCGTGGCTCGACCCGTTCATCATCCTGATGGCGTTGCCCCTGGGATTCAGCGGCATTTTGTGGATGCTGTACATCACGCGGACAACTTTTAATGTGCCATCGCTGATGGGTATCATCATGGCGATTGGAGTGGCGACGGCAAACAGCATCCTGGTGGTGACATTTGCCAATGATGAACGCGGTACCGGCATGGGTCCCTTTGAGGCGGCACTCTCGGCTGGCTACACCAGGCTGCGCCCGGTATGCATGACCGCGCTGGCCATGATTATCGGAATGTTGCCCATGTCGCTCGCGCTGGGCGAGGGTGGCGAGCAGAACGCACCTCTGGGCAGGGCGGTGATCGGCGGATTGCTGTTCGCGACCTTTGGAACGCTATTCATCGTGCCCATCTTCTACACGATCTTCCGAAAGAAGCCGCCGGTGAACTACGACGAGGAAATTCAGCTTGAATACGAAGAAGAACTTCCTGAAGAAGGGGCGCAGCCGGCGTGAGAGAGACTGAAGAGCAGGAATTGAAAGACGCGGAGAAACGCGAGGAACTGCGTCGGCGCGAACGCTATGACAGCGGCGGAGTCGTGGTCGACGAGAAAGCTGCGACCACGACCGAAGCCCAGGAGGCGGAGCGCGGTTCCCGTGAGCCCGCCCACGTGCAGCTTTCCCCACGAAAAGTGGCACTGCTGGGGCTCATCCTCCTTGTCGTCTTTGGCATAATCTTTGTGATTGGTTTCTTGCCTCGGCTGCGGGATGAGCACATTACGCGGGGCCTGGCACAGAAGGAAGCGACAGCTTTACCCGAAGTGGATGTAGTGGCTGCGCACCGCGCCAGCGGGCAATCTGACCTGGAGCTTCCGGGAACTACCACTGGACTGGTGGAAGCTCCCATCTACGCGAGAGCCAGCGGATACGTGGCCAAACGGTATGTCGATATCGGCGACCGGGTGCACGCCGGTCAACTGATGGCCGTGATTGACGCTCCCGATCTGGATCAGCAGGTGGACCAGGCACGTGGAACGCTGTTGCAAAGCCAATCTGTACTGGGGCAAACCGAGGCCCAGTTGAACCTCGCCAAGGTTACCTGGGACCGATGGAATGTGCTGGTGCAACGCGGAGTCCTGTCGAAGCAGGAAGGCGATACGCAATACGCGAACTACCAGGTGGCGCAGGCGAACGTTAAGGCCGCGCAGAATACCATCTTGGCGAACAAGGCCAATCTCGATCGTCTTCTGCACCTGCAGAGTTATGAACGGGTGGCCGCGCCTTTTACTGGCGTTGTGACGGCCCGCAATATCGATGTTGGTTCTCTAATTTCCGTGAGCGGCGGAGGGCTAGGGTCGGGAGCAACTGGCGCCGCATTGCCCACGACCGGATCCTCCCAGGGTGGCGAAATGTTTCGGGTCGCCAACATCGACCGCGTACGTTTGTTTGTTACCGTTCCTGAGGTCTATGCACCTTATGTCGCGGTGGGCGAGACGGTGAACTGCTACTTCGATTCCGTGAGCCCAACGCCGTTCGAAGGAAAAGTTACCCGCACCGCGAATGCGGTGGATCCGTCAACCCGCACGTTGCTCACAGAAGTGCAGGTGCCCAACCCGAAAGGCGCGCTGCTTCCAGGGATGTTTACCCGGGCGGTGTTCGTGAATCTGCGGGCCGAGCCTCCGATCATTGTGCCGTCCGACGCAGTTATTGCCCGTGCGAACGGCCTCACCATTGCGGTGGTGCAGGATGGGGTAGTTCACATTCGCAAGATAAGCATTGGCCGCGACTATGGCGCACAGACAGAAGTTCTCAGTGGTGTAAATGCGGGTGACTTGGTTGTGGTTAATCCTACGGACGCGGCGCAGGATGGGGCCAAGGTGAAGCCGCATGAGTTGAAGCAGGCGCCGCAGGCGGGACAAAACGCCGGCGGACAAGGCCAGCAGGGGAACGCCGGCAACCAGCCGCGCAATGGTGCCCAGAACGTCCAGCCACTTAATCCTGAAAAGAACGTGCCGTTGAGCAAAGGTCCCGAGCCGGCCGCGCCGGGAGAATTGCAAGGGCCAGGGCCGGTCACGCATGCGCAGCCCGATTATGGGACCTATAACATGCCGGGGCAAGGGCAGAAGAGCGGCAGCAATCCGAATGCGAAAGGTTCCAACGGTGCTAGTACGCAGCCACAGTAATCCATTTTGCGGAACTGCGATGGGCATTCGACAAAACCAATGAAATTTACTTCGCGATGCACGACGGCCGCGCTTGCCGCCGTGCTGCTATTTTCGTTTCGTGTTGCTGCCCAGGTGGGGAGCACAGCGAATACTTCTGCGGCGTCGCAGTCATCCATAGCCGCGTCGGGAAATTCGCCCCAGGACCTCTCGGTAAATCTGCAGAAAACGGAGCAGACCAAGACGCTTCCCAGCGCGGAGAACGCGCAGGGTCTGGGAGAGCCGGAGTTGTGGCATACCTGGAGTGCGCACAACGTTGAGCCCTTGAGCCTGCGGAACAGCGAGAGACTGCGACAGCTAATCGTGAATGGCACGCTGTATTTGTCGCTGCACGACATGATTGAGCTGGCGGTCGAGAACAACCTCGACGTCGAGGTGCAGCGGTATCAGCTGTCCATTGCTGGTACGGATGTGCTGCGGTCGAAAGGTGGCGGAGTAACCCGTGGACTTCCACTCACAGTTCAACAGACACCCGTCGGCATTGGGGGGCCGGGCGGAACCTTGCTGAACCAGGCAGCCGCAACCGGAGCAGTGACCCCGACAGCATCGACCGTGAGCAACGTTTTCGACGTTAACCAGCTCAGCGAGGCGCAGACCAACCTCTCGGTGCAGGGAAGCATTCCTTTCAGCGCAGGGCCGGCGATCCCGGGGTACGATCCCACGCTGGTAGGAACAGCGGCGTGGGTGCGGCGTGTTCCAGCGGATGGAACGATGGGCGGTCTGGACAATCCGCTTACCACTACCGACAACACGCTAACGAACCTCTTTCTGTACCAGGGATTCTCTACCGGCTTGCAGGCGCAGGCCGGGGTGTCGGACACAAACGACATCAACCTATCTGGGCTTTCGTATGCCGATCCGTTGCGCCATCCCAACTTGATTTTTCAGGCGACCCAGCCGCTGCTGCGGGGAGCGGGATTCAACGTGAACCGTCGCTACATCAAGATTTCAGAGAACAATCAGAGGGTGTCGCGGCTTGTCTTTCGGCAGCAGTTGATCGACCTGATCTACGGTGTCAGCCGCCTTTACTACGACCTGGTGAGCTTGAACGAAGATGTGGGCGTAAGGAAGGAAACGCTGGCCGCCGCCCAGCAGCTTTACAGCGACGATAAGGCGCAGGTTGAAGTGGGGACGCTGGCTCCGCTGGAGTTAACGCGGGTGGAAGCGCTGCTCGCCTCCGCAGAGCTCGATTTGACGCGGTCGCAAGGCCTGGTGCGACAGCAGGAAGCAGTGGTTAAAAGCATGGTTTCGCGCACCGGCAGTGCCGATGCGGATCTGCAAGCCGTGCGGATTTTGCCCACCGACACGATTGTTGTGCCGGAGCATCCTGAGACATTCAATACGCCGCAGCTTATCGAGCAGGGACTGGCCAACCGTGCTGACCTGGCGCAGGCCGGAATCCAGGTTGAGAATGGCGAGATCACGGTCAAAGCGTCGCGCAACAACGTGCGACCGGAGATCGATGCTATCGGGGCGGTGCAATCGCACGGTGCAATTGGGTACACCGGGTTTACCCCGATTGGCGGCGTACCGTTGCCGCCGACCACGACCGGAGTGAGCCAGGCCAGCGTCTACGAAGCCGGCGTCCAGCTCAGCCTGCCGTTCCGTAACCGCATTGCCCGAGCCGACGCTGCGCGCGATGAGATGCAGCTGCGGCAGATGCAAGTGCGGGTACAGCAACTTCAAAACCAAATCCGCGACGAGATCGAAAATGCTGCCATCGCCGTGGATGTGGCGCGTACCGCCTACAGCGCGGCAGTGCGCAGCCGGGTTTACCAGGAGCAGCTGCTGCAGGCGGAGAAGGAGAAGTACTCGGTGGGGGCGTCGACCAATTTCTTCATCGTGCAGGACGAGAGCACGCTGGCCCAGGCGCGTTCGACGGAAGTGGTGGCGCGCAGTACCTACGTCAAGTCGAAGGTGGCGCTGCAGCGCGCGCTGGGCACGCTGATGGAAGACGCGGGAATTGACCTGGATGGAGCCATTCGCGGGCAGTTGCCACCGTCTCCGGCACCGGTGGTTCCGACTACGGCGCCGAATCCGCAAAGTCCCTCGTCGAGCGTCCCGCGGCAGTAAGAAAAAGCACAAACCCCGAATGGGCGCGGATTCTCACGGATGGGATGGATTTCATTTGATCCGTGTTCGTCCGTAGCAATCCGTGGTTCAATGATTTCTTGCCAGGCGTTGATTTACTCTTGGGATTTCCGAGGTCAATCCTGTGCCTTATACCGCTTTCTTTACGCCGGACATCTTTGTTTTTCTGAAGCAGCTGAAGCGCAACAACGATCGTGAATGGTTTGCCAAAAATAAAGCCCGGTACCAGGAGTGCGTGGTGGTCCCGGCGCTCGCGTTCATCGACGCCTTCGCTCCCCACTTGCAGGAGCTCAGCCAGCACTTTTTGGCGGATGCGCGGCCTTCAGGCGGGTCATTATTTCGTATCTATCGCGACACCCGCTTCTCGCATGACAAGAAGCCGTTCAAGACACACGTTGGCCTGCATTTTTCGCACTCCAAGGGAAAAGACGCTCACGCTCCGGTGTTTTACCTGCACTTGGAGCCAGGCCGATGCTTTGTTGCTGCGGGGATCTGGCATCCCGATAACCGGGCGCTGACGCAGATTCGCACTGCCATCGTGAATCAACCTGAAGCGTGGAAGCGAATGCGCGGCAAGCTGTCGCTGGAGGGTGACAAGCTGAAGAGGCCGCCGCGGGGGTTTGATCCTGAGCACCCCTTCATCGAAGACCTCAAGATGAAGAGTTTCATCGCTTCTGTGGAGTTGGACGAGAAGCAGATTTGTGGCGGCAAGTTTCTGCGCGAATTTGCGTCTGAATGCCGCAAGATGGCGCCTCTGGTGGAGTTCACGACGAAAGCGCTGGGATTGAAGTACTGACGATCCGCGGCTGCTCAGAAGATGTGCTGGTTGTTGGGGTCGCCGGAGTCGATGTCGATTTGCTGCTCTTTTTTGCGGCTTGCGTACCAGCAGGGCTTGTCGCCCATGTGGGGCAGAAGAGAATGGACGCACTCCACGGTTTGCGGGCCTGCGTAGTCGAATTCGGTTTTGCCGCTCTTCAACTTGACGGTGTAGTAGATATCCAACGTAACGCTGCCGAAGGCGTTTCGATTGGTGTGAGCGCGGAAGGCCAGCCAGCCGTAGTCCCCAAGATAGAGCAAGGCCAGCAGCAACCCAGCGGCAATTAGTCCACGTTTCAGCATCAGACTGAGAGTAGCGGCCGAACCTCCAGGCCGGCAAATCGGCAACCTGGTCGTGTTTCCAGTCCGGCTGCTTCTGCACAGGAGGCGTCTCGAAACAAGGGTTGAGTTCTAGCCACTTCGAAGGCATGATATGTGTCAAGAGATGTGATGTGGGGAAATTGAGGGCCCCCGGGAACCCGGGATGAAGCCCGCTGAATCGCCGCATCCAACCTTACAGAGACTGAACCAGAGGCTGAACTCTTGAGCCCGAGAAGTGCCATTCGCGATCTGAAAGCCTCCAATGGTGGAGGCGGGCGTCCACCGGTCGATTTCTGGCCGGGCGGCGGGGGTGGTTCGGGCGGCCGGGGCGGTGGAGACGATGTCCCTTACCGCGAACGCCTGCGGCGGTATCGCATGGGAGTGGTCTTGGGTCTGACCTCGGTGGTCATGCTGTTCGTCTCGTTCACCACGGCCTACGTGGTGCGCAAGGCCGGCGCCGTGTGGGACCCGGCGCGCAACGACTACATCAGCAATTGGGTGCCGATCACGCTGCCGGTGAAGGTGTTGGTGCTGAACACGTTGGTGTTGCTTCTGAGTGGGGTTACGCTTGAATTTGCTCGACGTCATGCGCAGGCCGATGTTGCACTTGCTCCCATCGCCGATATGCCGGGAATTCGCGTAAGCACCCGGGCTTCTTTGCCCTGGGTTTATCTGACGGTCCTGCTGGGCCTGGGTTTCCTTGGCGGTCAGTATTACGCCTGGCAACGGATAGCGGCCACCAATTCGCATCTGAGCAGCAGTATCAGCAGCGGATTCTTCTTTGTCCTGACCGGAGTACACGCGGTTCACCTGATGGGAGGCATCCTGGCCCTGCTATATGCGGGTGCTACGACTTGGCTGCGGCGTCCGCCAGAATCGCGTCGGATCGTGATCGACGTGACCGCGTGGTATTGGCACTTCATGGCACTGTTGTGGTTGTACGTGTTTGGACTGCTTTACTTCGCGCGATAGGCGGTTTGAAGGGGCACCGCTTCAGCTGTGCCAAGAGAATCGCTCAGATTTGCAATCTCCAACCCTCGCTTTTCCAGTGGCTCACACCATTTATAATTAGAGGTTTCAGCAGTCGCTTTTGGGCCAATCTGTAACGGTGCGCACGTGTGCACCTTGGGCGCGCTGAATATCTTAGCCAATGTCAAACGACAGTATTGTTGTACGGGGCGCGCGCGTCCACAACCTGAAGAACATCGATTTCGATATCCCGCACAACCAGCTCACGGTGGTGACCGGGGTATCGGGATCGGGGAAGTCGTCGCTCGCCTTCGACACTATCTATGCCGAGGGGCAGCGCCGCTATGTCGAGTCGCTGTCGGCGTATGCGCGGCAATTTCTGGAGCGCATTGAGAAGCCTGATGTCGACGTGATCGACGGCATCGCTCCGGCGGTCGCCATCAAGCAGAAAAACACCACGCGCAACCCGCGCTCGACCGTTGCCACTGCCACCGAAATTTACGATTACCTGCGCCTGCTCTATGCCCGCGTGGGACGGACGTTTTGCATCAACTGCGGGCAGGAAGTTAAGAAAGACACTGTTGATGAGGTGGCCGACCGCGTACTCGCGTTGGGCGAGGGGACGCGGGTACAGGTGCTGTTTCCGTTGCAACCTCCGCCTAAGCCGAGTGAGCCGGAAAAGGTGAAAGGCCGCCGTCCGGCCAAATCGAAGAAGAAAACCGCCAAGTCGGCGGAAGATGCGCTGCTGAAGGAGCGGTTGTTCGAGCTGCGGAAGCGAGGCTTCAATCGCTTGTATCAGAACGGACAGGTTTTCGAGTTCTCGACGCCGGAGTCGCTGCTGGATGTGAACTTCGAAGAGCCGGTGTACCTGCTCATCGATCGCATTGCGGTGTCGCCGGAGGTTCGCGCGCGAATTGTCGATGCGGTTGAGCAGGGATACCGCGAAGCCGGCGAGGTCATATTCGAGACTGCTCCGCGCGATGGCGAGACAGCAGAGCGTCTGCGCTTCTCGCAGCGCTTTGAGTGCAAGACCTGCGGGATCAAGTACGACGAGCCGGAGCCGCGCCTGTTCTCGTTTAACAATCCTTATGGCGCGTGTCCCAAATGCCAGGGCTTCGGCAATACCATCGACTTCGACCTGAACCTGGTGATCCCGAACAAGAGCCTCACCTTGGCACAAGGCGCGATCGAGCCCTGGACCAAGCCGAAGTACAAACCGCTGGCGACTGAAATGAGGCGTTACGCGCGCACGGCAGGCATACCGCTGGACGTACCCTGGGCCGACCTTACTGCTGAGCAGCAGAGCTGGGTAGTACAAGGCGATGAGAAGTTCTGGGGCGTGCGCGGCTTCTTCGAGCATCTGGAACGCAAGAAGTACAAGCTGCACGTACGCGTCTTTATCAGCCGTTATCGCGGATATGCAGTGTGTTCCGATTGTAGCGGGCTTCGCCTGCGCACCGAGGCGCGGCAGGTAAAGATCGCCGGCAAGGACATTTGCCAGGTCTCGGCCATGACGGTCGAGCAGGCGACACGCTTCTTCGCTGAGGTGCAACTGACGCGCGAAGAGGCGGACATCGCCGACATGCTGCTCAAGGAGATTCGCGACCGGCTGCGCTTCCTGAATGATGTCGGGCTGGAATACCTTACGCTTGACCGGCTGGCTTCCACCTTGTCGGGCGGAGAGGCGCAGCGCATTCAACTGGCCACGTCACTTGGTTCGCGGCTGGTGGGAACTCTGTATGTGCTGGATGAGCCCTCGATTGGATTGCACAGCCGCGATACCGAGAGGCTGATCAAGATTCTCCATGACTTGCGAAACCTGGGGAACACCATTCTGGTGGTGGAGCACGATGCGGAGATCATGCGCTCGGCCGATCATCTGCTCGATCTGGGCCCGGGAGCAGGAGAGAACGGCGGACGGTTGATTGCTGCGGGTACTTATGACGAAATTCTGCACGATCGGCGTCGCTCACTGGGCGCTATCTCGCGGGGGAATTGCGCATCCAGGCGCCACACACGCATCGTAACGGCAGTGGCAGGAAAATCCAGCTTTTCGGCGCACGAGCGCACAATTTGAAGAAGGTGGACGTCGCGATTCCGCTCGGGATGCTGGTGGCGATTACGGGGGTATCGGGTTCCGGCAAATCGACACTCGTACACGACGTGCTGTACAACGCGTTGACAGCCGCCAAAGGGCAAGTCACGGGCGGTCCGAAAGCGGAGGTTGATCGGGGTTGAAGGCGAGGAGTGGATCGACGAGGTCGTGCTGGTCGATCAGTCGCCGATTGGGCGTACGCCGCGATCGAATCCGGTGACATACATCAAGGCCTTCGATGCGATTCGGGAGCTATTCGCGAGTTTGGCCGAGAGCCAGAAGCGCGGCTACACGGCCGGGCACTATTCCTTCAACATTCCTGGAGGACGCTGCGAAACCTGCCAAGGCGACGGGACGGTCACGGTGGAAATGCAGTTCCTTGCCGACGTGGAACTCATCTGCGAGGAGTGCAAGGGGCAGCGCTACAAGCCCGAGGTACTGGAAGTTCGTTATCACGGCAAGAACATCCACGACGTGCTGGATCTGACATTGAAGGAGGCGCTGCACTTTTTCTCTGGCGTACCGAAGATTGTGGAGAAGCTGCGGGTTTTGGAGGAGGTTGGGCTGGGATATCTGCGGTTGGGACAATCGGCGACGACGCTGTCGGGAGGCGAAGCCCAGCGAATGAAACTGGCGGCACATCTTCAGCCCAGGCTGAAGGACCTGGGACAGTCTCGCAAGGAGCGGGATCGGCGGCTTCCGCGCATGCTCTACATTTTTGACGAGCCGACGACCGGACTGCACTTTGACGATGTCAGCAAGCTGCTGGCGGCGTTTCGGCGATTGATCGAGGCGGGCGGCTCTATTGTGGTGATCGAACATAATCTGGACGTCATAAAGACGGCGGACTGGATTATCGATCTTGGTCCGGAGGGCGGCGAGCGCGGGGGACAGGTGGTGGCGGTCGGTCCGCCGGAGAAGATTGCCGCGGTGCCCGACTCCTATACCGGGCAATGGCTCTCGCGCATCTTATTGCGCGACGGGAACTCGCAGAACGATGATGCAGCGTAAGAAGAAGCTTCACCACGGAGAACACAGAGGTCACGGAGGAAGAGGTTCACAATCCCTGTTCCTTCCATGTTCGCCGTGGTTCAAGCTTTTTTTGCTAGGGCTCGTGCTATCGCCTGTGGCGGCAACCGCCCAAGCGAGCAAACCCACGGTCCGCCACCACACCGTAGAGGAAACCACAACCGAGAGTTCTCCTGAAGTCGAGCAGGGTGAAGCGGCGATTCAGAAAGGCGACTACGCAACGGCGCAGTCATTGCTTGAAAAGGCCGTCGCTGCCGATCCTGACGACTATCTTGCATGGTTCGATCTCGGCTATGTATACAAAGCGACCAACCAGCTTGATAAAGCGATCGACGCCTATCGCAAGTCCATCGCCGCCAAGCCTGACGTATTCGAGTCGAATCTCAACCTGGGCATTCTTCTGGCCCGGCAGGGCAACAACCCTGACGCTGCAAAGTATCTGAAGGCCGCCACGCAACTGAAGCCGACGGCACACGTTGACGAAGGACTGGCGCGGGCGTGGCAGTCGCTGGGCATTGTTTTGCAAGATACCGATCCGCAACAGGCGCTGGCCGCGTTTACTGAGGCGGAGAAGCTTCAGCCCAACAATTTTGAAGTTCACTTTGCCGCGGGACAGTTGCTGGAGAAGCAGAACCAGCTCGACAAAGCCGCCAAGGAGTATGAGACGGCGGCGGCGCTCGATCCCAAATCGATCGAACCGGTGGTCGCGCTCTCAGTGGTGTACACGAAACAGCAGAAGTATGCGCAAGCGGAGACCATGCTGCGCAAGCTGCTGGCCGGCGATCCGCAGAATCAAACAGTGCGTACTCAATTGGGACGCATTCTGGCGGCTCAAGGCAAGAACGAGGAAGCGGCCAAGGAATTGGGATCGGGGGAAGGAAAAATCCCCGACGATCCGCACGCCGCGCTTGAGCTGGGCACGATGTATGTGAAGGCCGGAAAGTACGCTGAGGCGGAGCCACTGTTCCGTAGTGTGGTTCAAAAAATGCCGCAGAACGCGGAAGCCCACTTTGCCCTCGGTTCGGCGCTGATGCAGGAAAAGAAGTATCCTGAGGCCCAGCAGGAGCTGCTGATGGCGGTGAAGCTCAAACCCGATCTGGGCGAAGGCTATGGCAACCTGGCCGTGGTGGCTGCGGAGAACAAGAGTTATCAGCTTACGATTCGTGCGCTCGATGCGCGTGCCAAGCTGTTGCCGGAGACTCCTGCGACCTATTTCCTTCGCGCAACTTCGTATGACAATCTGAATGCGACAAAGCAGGCGGTGCAGGGGTATCAGCGATTCCTTCAGGTTGATGCGGGACAGCAGCCCGACATGGAATGGCAGGCCCGCCACCGCTTGATCGCGCTTGACCCTGGCAATGCGAAGAAGTACGAGCCTCCGAAGTGATATGCGCATATGGTGGCAAATTCCGGTGCTGGCGCTGCTGCTTTGCAGCTTAGGGCTGGCGAAGATAGAAAATTTAGCTGACCTGAAGACGCGCGCCGACAATGCTCATGGAGGCGAGGAAGCCAAGTTGTGCGTCGAGTATGCCCAGGCCGAACTGGAGCATGCCAACGATTTGTTTACCCGGGGCGATGTGGACCAGGCACAGGCGGCGGTCGGTAGCGTTATGGACTACGTGCGCAAGGGGACAACAGCGGCAAAGCTCTCAGGCAAGCGGCTGAAGCAGACCGAAATCGAGTTGCGCAAACTGGAAAAGCGCATGAAGGACATCGCTGAAAGCTTGAACCTGGATGACCGCCCTCCGGTGCTCAAGGCTGCCGATGAGATCGAGCAACAGCGAGCAGGGCTGCTGACGGCGATGTTCGGACCGCAATCCGAACCGAAAGGCAAGTCATGAGCATGCTGCAGCGGATTTTGCTGGGTGGGGTCGTTCTCGCGAGCCTTACCTTGGTCGCCGGTGCGCAAGTGAAGAATCGCGATCCGCTGACTGAGCAGGAAGTAGACCAGATGCGCGAGACGGCTGACTTCCCCAACAAGCGGCTGGAACTCATGATTGGCTTTGCCCGCACGCGCATGAAGAGCATTGAAGAGTTGCGCACGGCCAGCAAGATTCCGCCGGACCGCCCGGGGAAGATACATGATTTGCTGCAGGACGTTCTTGCGTTGCTGGATGAGATCGATGACAACATCGACGTGTACGGCGCGCACAACACCGACATGCGCAAGGGACTGAAGTTGCTCATCGAAGCTGACAGCGAATGGCAGCTACAGCTGCGCCAGTTGAAGGAGCAGTCTCCGCCAGAAGAGCTACAGCAGTATTCGTTTGTCCTGGCCAGCGCCAAGGAAGCCGTCAACGACAACGCGCAAAGCACTCGCGAGACGCTTGAGGAACAGAACAAGCTCGCCGCCGACAAGAAGCTCAACAAGGAATGGACGGAGAGGAAAGACTAGCGCAACCTTCTGCCCTGCGCGACGAACTTCTTGAAGTCGTCTTTCGTGGGCAGGCTGAAGTGCGTAGCCTGCGACGCGTCGTTGGGGATGACTTCGTAATTGCCCGCTTCTACTAACCGAACAGCTTCGACAATCGCCTCGGCGGCCAAGTCTTTCGAGCGCGCCATGATGTCTTCCAGCGTGTCCTGCGGGTTGATGCGGTACTTCTTCTGCACCAGGATGGGCCCGTTGTCGAGTTTGGCGTCGACAAAATGAACGCTGACCCCACCCTCGGTTTCGCCGTTGGCCAATGTCCAGAAGCTGGGCATCAGGCCGCGGTACCTGGGCAGCAGCGCGCCGTGGCAGTTGACGATGCCTTTCGGCGTTTGCGCGAGCAGGTCTTTGCGGTACATCTGCGTGCCTGAGATGGACACGATGAACTCCACTCCGGCATCGCGCAGATGCTTGCGAAACTCCTCGGTATTGACATTGACCTGTTCGGTCACATGCACCCCATATTTGCGTGCGACAGCCTTCACCGAGTAGCAGGTGCGGGTTGAGCCCAAGATGTCGTTGAAGAGCTTGGCCTTAATTTTGTAGCTGGCCACCTGCCGCAGCTTCCACTGGAAGTACCGGAATCCGTACAGCTTGTAGAGATCCCGCGCCGTCTCGAGAACGGTGCGCTTGCCTTGCGCGACCGACTGAATGTTGATCCCTGCGGTTGAGTCGTGAAATTCGCGCAGGTACTTGTCGAGCACCTTGGGTAAGAAGTAAGGCTCGTCCTGAATGAAGACGTATTTGATCAAGCGGACATTTTCCTTGGAGAAGAGACAGCTGGGCGAACCTTGGTTGTAGGCTTCCAAATCTCGGCCGCAGGGACGAAGAAGATGCGTGCGGCCGCAATAGTGGCCAGCATCAGCACGACAAACGTTCGCGCCAGAGCCGAAGCGCGCTTCAGCGGAAACTTCTCTGGCACGAGGGGATCAAGCGCAGCCAGTGCATAGAACAGAAGCTGCGGAACCAACGCGAAGTAGTTCCAGGGACGCGGCAGGACAAAGCTGCTGAGCAGAACCGCGATCAGCGCATAGGGCAGCAGCAGCCGCGAAAGCTTGTAGGAAAGGAAGTGTCCCCACTGCTTGTACACCGGGAACAGCAGGCGCGGATAGTAGCCGACAAGCTGAATCAAGCCGGCGAGGCTGCGGGCTTTGCGGCTGAACTCGGCATCCAGCGCAGTAGGTAAGTCGTAAACCTTGGCGCGCTCGTCCCAGAAAATGCGATAGCCGTTGAGCAGCGCTCCTACTGGGAGATAGCAATCGTCGATCAGCAAGTCGGTCGGGATGGGTTTCACCATACTGCGGCGCATGGCATAGACGCAGCCAGTGACCACAAGCATCGAGGTGGCGCGGTTCAGCTTGCCGCGTACCCACCACTCGAAGCGCCAGTACAGGCCGACGCTGGCTTCCTCGTTGGTTTCGCCATCCAAAATCACGTGCTGACCTGAGACGGCGCCGACCTTGGGATCTTCGAGGCATTCCACCAGGCAGCGCAGGCAGATGGGGTCGACGTCCTGGCGCACATCGGTAAAGAAGATGACGTCGCCGGTCGCGCGCGCCATGCCGGCGTTAAGTGCCGCAGGTTTGCCGCCCTTGGGCACCGAGAGCAGCACCACCCCACGGGTGGCATATTCGGACACGATGGCATCGGTTCCGTCGGTTGAGCCGTCAGAGATGATGATGATCTCCAGCAGCTCCTTGGGGTAATCCATCGCGAACAGGGATTGCAGCTTGCGACGGATCCAGCGCTCGCCGTTATGGACCGGGATCAGGACGCTGACGCTTCGAACATTTTTGCGGATTTGCACTTCAGGGGCGGGGAACAACGCCAGCAGTGCCACAAGCAGTGGATATCCGGCCATGACATAGAAAACAAAGGCCGCGCTCGCTATGAATGCAATGACGCCCCAGGACATTTCAAGTTGAATGTACCACAGGGGAGCCACGGATTCGCGGTCAGTCAGCGCCGTGCGCCAAGTTCGCCGCGTCATGCGATAGGCGTGCCCGAGCCGGCACGATATCGCCGTCCACCATCTCATACTGGTCGTAATGGCTGACCTTTGCCAGTGCGTCGGCCACGGTGCCGAAGCGATAGCTCTTCAGCATGGCGCGCAGCTTGTCTTCGGTGGAATCCATATTCACGTAATACTTGAAGCTTTTCATCCGAGGAAGCTGCAATCGCGGCTGTTGCGGGTTGACCTCGCGGGGATGGATGTAGGTCATCACGGGGCGTCCGGCGCGATGGTTTTGGCGGAACCCGTAGTGCACGATGGGCATGCTGAAGAGGCGAAGGTACCCTCCACCAGAGAACTGAACGCGCTGCCCGAGTGCAGTCATGATCGACATGGGGAAGACCTTCATCGTGCCTTCGCTGGTGTGCAGGATGAAAGGGTCGCGTGCGAAGGCGTCGATGCCGCCATGAGCGCGAGGCGCAGGGACGATGGACACATCCACCGTCACGCCGTGGCGGCGCATGATGGGGTAAGCCCAGAAGCAGGACGGCTTGATGGAGAATCCTGGTGCGCGAAACACGCCGACTGCCTGGCCGCTGACTTCACGTAGGGCGCCCAGTGCGCGGGTGAGATCGGCCTCGTACTCTTCTGGGGTCAGTTCATAGACCAGCCGATGAAAATGGGTATGGCAGCCGATCTCGTGTCCGGCATCGCTGATGCGCTTGATGAGGTCGCGACGGTGCTCGGCCAGCCATCCCACTGCGAGGAATGTGGCCCTGGTCTTGGCTTCATCCAGCAGGCGCAGAATGACTTCCGTATCTTTCACAATGCAGGTCTGCGCTGTTTCCCAGGTCTTGGGATCGTCGTACGGCGTGCTCACCTCGCATACGTGGAACCACTCCTCCAAGTCGATACAGAAGGCGTTGACGATGTCATTGGGGAAGCGGGAAGCCATTGCGCTCATGGTAAAGCAGTGTTTGCGATGAAGCAAAGGGGCGGATTTGACGGGTTTTGGACGGGAGATTAGCCTCGGAGTCAGCAGTGTGCAACTGCCTGCAACCCGCATGAAACACCTACATCTTCGCCAGCCGCTCGCAGCTTTCATTCTTACTCTGTTTCTAAACCTTACCTCCCTCAGCGCACTGGCCGGCAACATGGTCGAGCCTACGCATGCGCCCAAAGCGATGGTGGCAAGTGTGCATCGTGAGGCGTCGCAGGCGGGTGTTGAAATCATGAAGGCGGGCGGAAACGCAGTCGACGCCGCGGTGGCCGTGGGGTTCGCGCTGGCCGTTGTTTATCCCGATGCAGGCAATATCGGCGGCGGCGGATTCATGTTGTTTCGAGGCGCGGGAGGCGACGTCCACTTTGTAGACTACCGAGAGAAGGCTCCGGCCAAAGCGACTGCCGACATGTATCTCGACAAAAACGGCGAAGTCATCAAGGAAATGAGCACGCTGGGATACAAGGCGATCGGCGTCCCGGGATCGGTGGGAGGCATGGTCTACGCCCAGAAGCACTGGGGCAAACTGACGTTGGCGCAGGTGATGCAGCCAGCGATTCGGCTGGCGCGTGACGGGTTCACTCTCGACTACAACGATGCAATGGTGTTGCACAACAAAGGGCTGGCCAAGTTTGCGGAGTCGCGCCGCATCTTTCAGCGGGATGGCGACTACTATCAACTGGGCGAGGTGTTCAAACAGCCGGAGCTGGCGAAGACACTCGAACGAATTGCAGCAAACCCGGATGATTTCTATCACGGTTCGCTGGCGCGCGAACTGGCTGCGGCGATGCAGAAGGGGGGAGGCCTGATCACCGCCGAAGACCTGGATTCTTACGAGGTCAAAGAGCGGCAGGCAATTCGCGGCACCTATCGTGGGTACGAGATCTTCAGCGCGCCCCCGCCATCTGCGGGCGGGGCGGCGCTGGTCGAGAGTCTCAACATCCTTGAGGGTTATGACTTGGCGAAAGAAGGGAACCGCTCCGCTGAGAGCATTCACCTTACAGCAGAAGCTTTTGAGCGCGCTTACTTCGATCGCGCCGAATTCATGGGCGATCCGGACTTTTCGAAAATTCCGGTTTCGCAACTCATCGATAAGCGCTACGCCAATGCCTGGCGCGAGACGATCGTGATTCGCCGCGCTACGCCTGCCGGAGATTTGAAACGGCCATCGGTATTCACCCAACTCGATCAGTACGCCAGGACCCATCCTCAGCCCAGGGTGCCAGACGAGCCGGAGAACACCACGCACTATTCGGTGGTCGATGCTGAAGGCAACGCGGTGGCGGTGACCACAACGCTCAACGGCAGCTTTGGTTCGAAGGTCACGGCCGAAGGCCTCGGTTTCCTGATGAACAACGAGATGGACGATTTCTCGTCGAAGCCGGGATCACCGAATATGTATGGCCTGATTCAAGGCCCAGCGAATGCGATCGGCCCGGGCAAGCGGCCCCTGTCGGCGATGACCCCGACCATCGTGCTAAAAGACGGGAAGCTTTTTCTGGTACTGGGCTCTCCGGGCGGCCCGACAATTACCACCACGGTGGCCAATATTCTTATGGGAGTTGTCGATTACGGGCTGAACATTCAGGGGGCGGTCAACGCGCCACGCTTTCACAATCAGTGGCTGCCTGACGAAATCCTGATGGAGCACATTGGCTTCTCGCCCGATACCGTTGGCATCCTTCAGGGTATGGGGCACAAGATCAAGTTCGAGAAATCGTTTTGGGGTGATGCGGAATGTATCGCGGTTAATCCGAAGACGGGCGAGCGCTTGGGCGCCAGCGACGGCAGGAATGCGGGGAGCGCAATGGGGTACTAGAAGCCGAACGTCACGCCCTGCTTCTCTTGTTTAGGTCCGACAGTGATGGTCTGTGTCTTCTCGCCCAGCTTTTCTTGAACGGCGGCGATGGTGTACGTCCCAGGCGGTAATCCCTTGAGCTCGAAGCTGCCGTCGGGCCCGGTCACGGCGTAAAACGGGTTGGCCATGACGTTCAGGTACATCCTCATCCATGGATGTTGATTGCACTTGATGGGAACCATCACCTCCGGATTGGCGAAGGTCTGGATGATGGGTTTTCCGCCGGGCTGCTCGGCCTGGTTCCATTCCCTGTTGTTTTTAGGTATGGGGTGGATGTTGTGCATGGTCAGGTCGTTGTCCACGAACTCCACGGGTTGGCCGGCCATGGCGGCCGCGACATGCGGGCGATAGGTACAGCCTTTCTGCTCGATCTTGACCGGCGTGGCTGGGGGAGCGAACTTGCGCTCGCCCAGTCCATCTTTCACGTACACCAGCACGTTGGCGAGGCGTCCGCTGTCGACAATGACAGGCTGCCAGGAATTGTCACCTTTGCAGGCGGGATCGGACGACATATCGATCTTCTCGGGCGGTGGAGGCGTGCCCGCAAAGGTTGCGGTCCCGCTGATAGTCGCGGTGGTCGCCGGATCGATGGGTGGAAGGTTCGCGGATGACTGAGCCGTACTATTAGCTACGGCAGTAGTGTTGGAACAGGCTATGGACAACCAAAGGAATGAAACAAGTATTGACAAAAATGCCGTGCGAATGAGCGTCATACCTGGGGTCTGCGGTCTCCTTACACATTCTAGTCAGTCGGTACATGCGATTACGAACCGGTGAACACCACCGCCAGTGAAGGAAGCAGCAAAAGGCCGCTCCCGTGAGCGGCCTCTCGTGTTCAACCATGGCCGTGGTTACGACAGTCTCCTGCGCGCAAAGGTGAATACGCCAATCACTCCCGTTCCCAGCATGATGAGCGTTGCGGGCTCGGGGGTCACAACGTTGTAGAAGTTTTCCGCCAGAATACTGTCCGCATAGGTAGTGGGATGGAAGGCGTCCCAGAACAGATATTGGTTTGGATTCGAGCAGACGTTCACGCCGTCGAAGCAGGGATCGGTCACATTAGTGAAGCCGTACTTCGCAGGATTTGCGATCACGTTATCCATGAACGCGTAGGTGTCGAAGTACGCTACATTCTTGCCCTGCAACGCATTGACCAGCTCTGAATTGAAATAAGCGGAGATCTGCGAGCCCAAAGCTCCCAAGCCTTGATTGATGTAGCTAGGGGTCTTACCTAGATCAGGCATTCCCGGTACGAAAATATGCTGCACTCCGATTGCCTGAAGCCCGTCCACAACCCCCATTATGTAGCCGACAGCAGCGTCGGCGGTTTGCATGGTAAGACCGTTGCTGGTGAAGTCGTTCGCGCCTCCCCACACCATGAACAGCGAGTGAGCTGCCATGTCCGGCGAAATGCTGCCGGCCGTCAGCGCGTAAGAAGTCGTCATACCGGGCAAATTGAAGATGCCGAGATTTTGTTCGGTTCCTCCATCGGCCACATTTCCGATTCCCGCGGTGGCACCGCCCCAGGCCCAATCGGTAAGCCCGACGCCTAGTGTGCTGGCCAGCTGTTCGACCGCCACCGGACCGTTGGAGAAGCGGCCGTTCCAGTAAGGCGGCGGCGGATAGCCGATCGCTCCGTAGAGATTTCCGTTATCTGACAAGCTGTCGCCGTAAACCACCACGCCGTTGTAGACTCCGGCGAGTGCCAGGCATGAAACAGTTAACAAAATCGCAAACAGAACGAAGATGCGGGTCAACAAACGACCGTAATGCATATTTCCCCCTAAAGTCCCCGGTGAATTGTTACAGCGGTAAAGCGACCATTCTAACGCGCGAAAATGACCTGCGAAACAGACTTGCTGACAATTCGGCGAATCGCGCTGGATCTTCCCCGGTGGATGCTCCAGGCTGGACATCGAGCTGTGCCTCCCCCGCCTCCTGTAGTTGCAACGAGAAAGTGTCGTATTAAGTGCGACGAGAGTCTGTCAGCCCTTGTGATTTAAGTAACGGCTGCCAAAGCGGGGCGGCCGGAGAGGTTGTAGATGCGGGGCATCGGGGTTTTTCTTTTCTGCGCAGTGGTGCGGGGCGCAGGGCGATCGGCGGCTTCAGCCAGAGGCAGAGGCTGGGCGTAGAGCAGACGGTCACCGCGATAGACGCGCAGGGTACCGTCGAGTTGATGAGAGAGTTCGACGGTTTCTCCCGCATAGCCGTGAGCTCCGGGCAAGGGCGGCAGGAGGATGGAGTGGGTGCCTAAGGTAACGGTATGGTCGGCGGCGACCACACGTTCATAGCGCAGGGCCAGGCAGCGGGGGAGATCGAAGCGGCGGGGTAAGCGGCGAAACTCGCAAACCGCCTGGGAGGGGTGACGGCCAAAACGCTGGTTATAGTCGGCACAGAAAAGGGCGAGCACGTGATTGGCTTGTTCCAGAGTGGCGGCCCGGGCGAGACGGAGTTCGCTGACCAGTCGGTCCTGAAAGGTGCGCCAAGCGCGCTCGATACGGCCTTTGGCTTGGGGAGAGTAGGCGGGGATCTGCTCGATACCGAGGGCTTCGAGGGCGTGTCCCAGTTGGGTCGGCGATTGTTTTCCCGCGAGCTGTTCGGCGATGGTCCAGTGGGAATCGTTACGCTGGAAGATGCTGTGGCGGTCGCGGTAGAGGCTGAGCGGGATGCCGTAAGTGGTAATCATGGCTTGCAAGGCGCGGAGATAACCAAGAGTGTTTTCGGCTTCGAGTTGAAAGTGAGCCGCCAGGATGTGGCTGGTAGCGTCATCCTGAAAGCCGATCAAGGTGAGCTGGGGTCCGCGGTCTTCGAGCCAGCGATGGCGGCTGGCATCGGTGAGGGCCATCATGCCGAAGCGCAGGCGTGGCGGCCGGCGGGAGCGATACTTAGCGGGCCGACGTTTCTGCGGAGACGGCAGTTTTGCGGCCCGCAAGATGCGGCGCACGGTCTCGCGGCTGACGGCGAGGTTCTCCTCGGCACGAAGTTTTTCGGCGAGATGGGAATCGTTGAAGCCCTGATACTTGCCGCGGGCCAGGCGCAAGATCAACTGCTTCTGGGGAAGAGAAACGGCCCAGGGCATGGTGCGACCGTGATTGCCGTGCTGGACCCAGCTGATGTCATCCGGCTGATAGCGGCGTTTAAGGCGCTGCACTTGGCGCTCACTCAGTTGCAGCAGACGGGAGGCTTCGCGTACGCTCAGCCTCCCGCCGGCTGCATTCTCAATCACTTTCACCCGTTGAAACTCTTTCTGAGTCATTGTCACCATCCCTTACAGGGTGACAAAGTCTCGTTGCAGTTAGGGGGTGACATTATCTTGGAGCATCTACATGCCTCCCCCGCCTCCTTGCCCGGTCCTCTGGCATCTACTAAACTGCAAGGTTTGCCTTCCGTTTGGAGAGTTCATGTCTGACCTGAAAAATAGTGGGAAAAGTGTAGCTGAATCGCCGATCGCCGATGTGTTTGCGAACGGCCGCCATCCATCGGAAGCGGAGAAGCAGTGGGCCGAGAAGACGCTGGCCTCGACGCTGGCAAAGGCTCCGGAGAAGTCCATTGGCGAGCCCACGGGCATCAACCTCGACGAGCATGGCAATGCCCGCTATACCACTATTTCAGGAATGCCGATCCGCCGGCTGTACACACCGGACGATCTCCCCGAAGACTGGAGCTACGACCAGTATCTGAACTATCCTGGCCAGCCACCGTACACGCGCGGCATTCATGCTTCAGGCTATCGCGGCAAGATGTGGACCATGCGCCAGTTCTCGGGCTTCGCTTCGCCCGAGGAGACTAACGAGCGCTATAAGTACCTGCTGGCGCATGGTGGGCAGGGACTCTCGGTCGCGTTCGATCTGCCGACGCTAATGGGATACGACAGCGATCACATGATGAGCGAAGGCGAGGTCGGCAAATGCGGTGTGGCCATCGATTCGCTCGAAGACATGGAAATCTTGTTCAACGGCATCGACCTGGAGAAGACCACGGTTTCGATGACCATTAACTCTCCGGCGTCGGTGATGTGGGCCATGTACCTTGCCGTGGCGGAGAAGCAGGGTGCCGACTGGAAGAAAGTTTCCGGCACAATCCAGAACGACATCCTGAAGGAATACATTGCGCAGAAGGAATACATTTATCCTCCCGCGCCTTCGATGCGACTGGTGATCGATACCTTTGAGTTCGGCTCGAAGTTCACGCCCAAGTTCAACACCATTTCTATCAGCGGCTACCACATTCGCGAGGCGGGCTCGACCGCGCTGCAGGAGCTGGCATTCACGGTGTACGACGGCGTGGAATACGTGGAGTGGGCGCTGCGCCGCGGACTCGATCTCGATGAATTCGGGCCGCGCCTGAGCTTCTTCTTTAACGCGCATAACGATTTCTTCGAAGAGATTGGTAAATATCGCGCCGCTCGCAAGATCTGGTATCGCCTGATGACCGAGCGCTGGGGCGCGAAGAACGAGCGCACCTGGCTGATGCGCTTTCACACCCAGACGGCCGGCGTGTCGCTGACGGCGCAACAGCCGATGAACAACATCGCGCGCGTGGCCATTCAGGCGCTGGCGGCGGTGCTGGGTGGAACGCAGTCGCTGCACACCGACAGTTATGACGAGGCGCTGGCACTGCCGACCGAGGAAGCAGTTCGCATCGCGCTGCGCACACAGCAGATCATCGCCTACGAATCAGGCGTGGCGCAGACCATCGATCCGCTAGGCGGTTCGTACTTCGTCGAGAAGATGACGCTCGACATGGAGAAGGGGGCGTTCGACTACTTCGAGAAGCTCGATGCCATGGGGGGCATGGTGAAGGCGATTGAGAAGGGCTATCCGCAGAAGGAGATCGCCGAGGCCAGCTACCAATTTCAGCGCGCGACAGAAGCCAAAGAAAAGATCACGGTCGGGGCCAATGAGTTTGTCGTCGAAGAAGACTCGCCGCACATTTTGTATATTGGCGAAGAGGTAGCGCGGCACCAAACCGCGAAGCTGAATGCGCTACGTGCTCGCCGCTCGAATGACGAAGTCCGCCGCTGTCTCGAGGCGCTGAAGAAAGCTGCAGCACAAGAGCCGAAGGCGGCCGAGAACGGCCAGATTTCGCCGGTAAACACCATGCCATTCATCATCGATGCGGTGAAGGCCTACGCCACCGTGGGCGAGATTTGCGATGCGCTGCGTGAGGTGTACGGTACCTACGAAGAGAGCGCGTTCGCGTAAGCAGTGCCTTAGACTTCTCGCTGCCTTCTGTAGTGCCGCCGTGCCTTCTCCCGGTTGCCGCAGGAACTCATGGTGCACCAGCGGCGACTGCGATTACGGCTGTTGTCGAGAAACAGCCAGTAGCAATCCGAGCCCTCGCATTCGCGGACTTTGGCGAGATCGGCGGAGGTCAACAGTTCCGCGGCCGACTCGGCAATCGGCCAGAGAATTCTCTCCAGCATCGGCTCAGCATTCCAACGCCATTCGTATTTGCCGTTGACCCGAAGGAGGTGGCGATGCTGCAAGGCGTCAGTCGCTGCCTTTTCGACTAGGGCAATGTCGTGTGATGACGGCTGCTTCCCGTGCGCCAGGGCAAGGAATGCGGAGAATATCGCTTCACGAAGCGCGAGAGCCACCCCCAGAACGTGTGCGGCGTGACGGGGTTGCGACTGTGCTTTGTGGCGAAGAATCTCAGACTCTTCAGGCGTTATGACTTTGCTCTGCCGCGCGAACGCGATCAGGTCGTGATAGCTCTTCAGGTGTTCGTTCGCTTTTTCGGGAGAATCGCGGCGGCTGATGCTATTGGCGAAGTCGAGCGCGAGATGGCCTCCTGAGAGGTCAAACTGAAATTCCTGCGGACGTTGGTCGGCGGCCACCCTGTCCTGATTGTAACCAATCTCCCGGTTCACGGGGGTTAGTAGGATTGCCGGCGTGAAGCGTTACAATGGCGCGCATGTCTCGCACATGCAAGAGTGTCTGCCTCAACGTCCTGGTGATTTCCCTTTGCTTCGTTTCGCTCGCTGCGCAAAATGCGCCATTACTCTCGCCGCTGACCCAGAAGTATGTCCGCGTGAACTCTCCGCGCGTGATACTCGCGCACGTACGGGTGATTGACGGAACCGGGAGCCCCGCTGTTGAAGACCAGAACATCGTGATCGAGGCGGGCAAAATCTCTGCGGTGGTGCCGGGGGCAGACGTACCGAAGACCGACGGAGTAGTCGCCCTCGACCTGCGCGGATATACGGTGATGCCCGGCATCGTTGGCATGCACAATCACCTGTATCACATCGCACGTCCTGACCTGGATGCGACCGGGGCGTGGGAAGCTCCGCTGGTGCTACCGCAGATGACCTTCTCGTCCCCGCGGCTCTACCTTGCCGCGGGCGTCACCACCATGCGCACGACCGGTAGCGTGGAGACCTATGCCGACCTCAATCTCAAGAAGATGATCGATACAGGTCTCGTACCGGGGCCGCACATCGACGTAACGGGGCCCTATTTGGAAGGTCCGAACAATTACCTGTTCATGCAAATGCATCAACTCACGGGTCCGGACGATGCGAGAAGGATGGTGAACTACTGGGCTGATCAAGGCGTCACCTCGTTCAAGGCGTATATGGATATCACGCGCGATGAGCTGAAGGCGGCGATTGAAGAGGCGCACAAGCGGGGCATCAAGGTCACGGGACATCTTTGTTCGGTGACGTATCCCGAGGCAGTAGCTGCGGGCATCGACGACCTGGAGCACGGCTTCTTCGTCAACACGCAGCTTGATCCAGACAAGCAGCCCGACAAGTGTCCGAAGACGGGGGGCGGCCCAACGCTGGAGAAAATGGCGCCTGATTCGCCTGAAGCAAAAGAGCTGATCGCACTGCTGGTGAAGAACCATGTCGCGGTTACGTCAACGTTGCCGGTCTTCGAGCACTCGGTGGCTGGGCGTCCTCCGCTGCGGCCCGACGTACTGGCGGCGATGACTCCCGAGGCACGAACGGCGTTTCTCTACGCTCGCAATTATCGGGCGACAAGACCTCATGGGATTTTGCCGAGATGTTTCAGCGCGATATGAAGCTGGAATATGAGTTCGCTCAGGCGGGCGGGCTATTGCTGGCAGGGCCCGATCCGACTGGCAACGGCGGAACGCTGCCTGGCTTTGGAGATCAGAGAGAGATCGAGTTGCTAGTTGAGGCTGGATTCAGTCCGGTCGAGGCAATCAGGATCGCAACCCTGAATGGCGCGACCTACATGGGCAAGCAGAATGAGATTGGGTCGATCGCCGCCGGGAAGAACGCTGACTTAGTGGTGATCAATGGCAATCCAGCGAGCAAGATTGAAGACGTGGAGAAGGTGGAGATCGTCTTCAAAGACGGCGTCGGGTACGACTCGGCGAAGCTGTTCGAGTCGGTGAGAGGGAGATACGGGCAGTACTAACCGCGCTTGTTCTCCCACGTGCTGGATGTTGTTTTGTGACACACATCACGAAAAATTCGTGTGTGCGATGCCTTGTTTTCAGTCACTTAGCGCTGTTTTCGCATGCAAATGATTGAGCCGCAGGGGCTTACACCTACTTAATAGATTTCAAAGAACTTAGCGAAGGTCATTGCCCAGGCACACTTGGCGCCTCTGGGAAATAGTCTACGAGTTGCTGAAGTGAGTGGAACGGGAAATTTGTCGGACAGAGGTTACGAAGGTTGTAGAAATTTCCCGAAACGGGAACAAGGCGCTTCCAGACGAGGCTGTTTACGATTCGTCATCCCGAGTCCCCTTGAGAATGAGGGATCCACTGTCGTTGCTCAGCCGGCATTCGTGGTCGCGCAGGCAAACTGCAGGTCCCTCGACTCCTCGGCCTCGCAAGCTCGGCGTCGTCGCTCGGGATGACACTCGGGGAGGGCATGCGACGGTACGCCTGAACAGCTGCGAAAAACTCGCCGCAGTGGAATAAAACAGCAGATCCCTCACCTCTAAAGAGGTTCGGGATGACAAAAACACAGGACTTTGTGGCGCAGCTGATGACAAAAACACAGGACTATCATGGCGCAGCTAAAGCTGCGCCCCTTCAAAACGGCGCGCTGCAGACTGTCTCAGCAGCGTGTGAAGGCGTACTCCACCCAGTTGAACGAAATCACTGTAGCTACTCCAACGGCACCTTCTGCTTGTAGGCGGCGACCTGCACATTCCAGTGCAGGTCTTTGATCATGGTGTCGCGCAGTTGTGCCGAGGCGGAGGGCTCGCCATGCACTAAGAACGTCTGCTTCGGTGGATGTTGAAAAGTGCCGAGCCACTCCAGCAATTCGGGGGTATCGGCGTGGTCGCTGAACTCCTCTAACGCGGCGACCTGGGCGCGAACCGGCACCACCTGGCCGAGCATTTTCACTTCCGGATCGCCGTTCTTGATGCTGTAACCGCGGGTGCCGGGCGCCTGGAATCCGATGAACAACACCAGGTTTCGCGGATCAGGCAGGCGCTGCACCAGGTGATGCAGCACTCGGCCTCCGGCAACCATGCCGCTGGCCGACACGATGATGGTGGGGTATTTCGATTCGTTGATCTTCTTCGAGTCGTCCTGCGTGGTGTCGAAGTAGAAGTTGGGCCAGTGGAGCGGCGAGCCATACTTCTTGATCTCCGCCTTGGTTTCTTCGCTGAATTCTTCCTCGTGTTTCAGGAAGACCTGCACTGCCTTGATGGCCATCGGGCTGTCGGTATGTACCGGTACCCGCGGGATCTGGCCGCTCTCCATCAACTCCTTCAAGAGGAAAAGAAATTTCTGGGTGCGCTCTACTGCAAACGCCGGCACAACCACGCTGCCGCCGCGCTGGATGGTCGTGCGAATGAGCGCCGCCAGTTCAGGGCGGGGATCGTCATGGGGATGCGTCCGGTTGCCGTAGGTGCTCTCCATCACCAGCAGATCGCAGCTCTCGCCCTCAGTGGGGCCGGAATGGACCACGCGTCCTGGAGCGATGTCGTGATTGCGCACGCGACCGATGTCTCCGGTGAACAGAAGCTGCTTCCGGGACCCGTCGATGGTCAGAGTTATCTCAGCCATACCCGAGCCGAGTATGTGGGCGGCGCGCACGAAGCGGAACGAAAGCTCGCTGCTCAGTTGCTTCAGCTCGCCGAATTGCACAGGACGGAACAGCGTCATGCACTGCTGCGCTTCCTCCATGGTGTACAGCGGCAGTGCAGGGTTGTGCTTCGAGTAATGATGCTTGTTGGCGAACTCCGCGTCCTCTTCCTGCAGGTGCCCGGAGTCAGGCAGCAGAATGCTGCAGAGGTCGATGGTTGAAGGCGTGGCGTAGATGGGGCCGTGAAAGCCCTGCTTCACCAGGCGAGGAATCCAGCCCGAGTGGTCGAGGTGAGCGTGCGTCAAGATGACGGCGTCGATCTCACGCGCGGGTATGGGCAGGTCAGCCCAATTGCGCTCGCGCCATTCCTTCTGGCCCTGGAAGAGGCCGCAATCGACAAGCACCTGAATGCCTTGCGTGCCGTCATTGCTGCCGGTATTGATGAGGTGTTTCGATCCGGTGACTACGCCTGCTGCGCCTAAGAACTGGATATAAGCCAAGTGGACCTCGCTTCCGCTAATCCGACAAGAAAGCTTTACCACTGAGGCCACTGAGGACACGGAGAATCAAAACGTTTTCATGAACGACTTGCAATATCTGCGTTCCTTGGTATTCTCCGTGACCTCTGTGGTTGAAAGGTTCTTTACAATTGCGGCTTGTTTTCGAAGACAAAGACATTGTTGCTGGTCTTGCCCTCCGGCACACTTCCGTCATTCACCACCACCCGTGTGGGCGGTTCTGGCACTTCCACGCGAGCGTAAGCTTTGTCGTGAGCGCGCACCAGGGTGCGGACTACCCGCTCACCTTTCGCCGTCTCCACTCTCACCGGGACTTCGGCGCCTGCGCTACCTGAGTTCTCGATGGTCACGGTGACTTGATATTGATTGCCTTCGCCGCTGCTGCTGAGCAGCTTGCGTGAGTAGGCGGTCGCGATATGGAAGTCGGGCAGACCGCGATCGCGATATACCCAGTCGTCAAAAAACCATTCCAAGTCGTGCCTGGTCTGTACTTCAAGCAACTTCTGAAAATATGTGGGTTCGCGGTCAGCCGCAGCGCGATAAGCGGCAAGCGCGTGTTGCAGCGCGGTGTCGCCCAGCATGTCGTGGAGCATCCAGAAGACGAAGCCAGCCTTGACCCGCAAGTAAAGTTCGTCGGTGGTATTCAGCAGCGTATTGTCGGAGTCGCTTCGTGACGTTGGCTTCTTGCTCGCCGGATCGCCTTGATGCGCTATCTCTTCAGCCTTAGCCAACGGAGCCTCGTACTGATCGAGGAACTTCAACGCTGCTTCACGGCCGCCGCGCTCGCGATTGAAGATGGCTTGCAGGAACAGGCCCAGTCCGTTTTGCATCCAGGGGCGCGGAAGTGGCAAAGCGTGCAGCGGCTTGCGTGGGCAAAAAGAGAAGCTGTAAGTTCGGTTGGGTAGCTGAAACCAGCGGCGTGAAGAGCGTCGCTCCATCCTGATAGGGGTTGGCATCCGCATCTGTCAGTTCGATTATTCGGATAGCGCCGTTTTCCGCCTGCGGTAGCCAGCTATCGAGCAACGATGCGTTCGCCTCGGCAGCGCGCGGCGTAGTCCTTGGCGACGAGGGAGTGATCGGGCGTGAAGGCGATGTCGGCAGCAGGTCGCGCAAGTTCATCGCAAGTCGAATACATGGTGAATGCAGGCGTTACGTTTTGTAGTCCGCGGAGTTTCTATGGTGATGCCGCGCAGTTGCTGCTGCTTGCGGAGCGTCGCTTGAAGGCGGGGCATTGGGATCGTTGGCTCCACCACCAACCGTCCAGTATCCCTTGGCGCTTGCGGCGTTTGAAGCGATGCAGGGCAGTGGAGGCTTGGGCGGAGCGGTGACTCCCAGGTAAGCGAAGAACGCGCTGTTGCGATGGCGTTCCTTCCATAAAGCAATGGCATCGGAAACGGCATTGCCGTCGCTCATACTCACAGCATCGATCGAGACGGGATACCACACGACGTAACCCAGTCCTCGCACTGCGGTGAACGGTTCGCTGATCTGGTCCCAGTCGCTGCGCAGCGCCAGATCGTCCGGCAATCCCATGCGCGTGAGACGAGTCGAATCGGGCGTGATCTTGCCGCCATACTGAACGTCAATCGCGACGCTGCCACCGGGCGGGATCGGTTTCTCCAAGCGTGACGATGGCTTCGGAGAAGCGCGCCGGTATGGTCGATGTCAGAGGTGTACGGTTTCGCCCAGCCACTGCAGCTTACGCTTGGGTTGGGCAAAGCAGTTGCAATCTAGCGGATCGTCGTCGGTGCCGATGTCGCTCCATTGCAAGGACGAAGAAATCTGCAGCGACACGTTTTTCTGGGGAAGCTTCGAATCGTTGCGCAGAACCAGGCGGCCATAGGTGACCGCAAAGACGTTGGATGCGCGATCCACCTGAACGTTCAGACGGTAGCTGGTGACAGTGAAGGCGTTGCGATCGAGCGAGTACAGATTGCAGACGCCCGCCAGCAACAGCAGGACGAGCAGAAGGCTTCGTTTCATTTGCGAGCTTTGCTCTTGGCGACTTTCTCGACCGACTTCGCGGCAGCGGCTTGCGCGGCCCTACGCTGGCGGGCCACTTCGTACATCACCACTCCGCCGGCGACGGAGACGTTGAGCGACGGGACTTCGCCGAGCATTGGGATTGAAACCAGGAAGTCGCAGCGCTGGCGAACGTGCTCGTGCAGGCCTTTGCCTTCCGCGCCCAGCACGACAGCGCAGTTCATCTTGTAATCGACCTCGTCGTAGCTCTGGGTGCCACGCTCGTCCAGCCCAACTACCCACACGTTGCGATCTTTCAGCTCTTCCAGGGTGCGCGAGATGTTGGTAACGCGAGCAATGGGGATGTGCTCAGAGGCGCCCGCGGACGCTTTGACCGCTGTACCGGTAAGTCCGGCGGCGCGGCGCTCGGGAATGATGACGCCGTCGGCGCCCGCGCCATCGGCGGTGCGAATCAGCGCTCCCAGGTTATGAGGATCTTCAACGCTGTCGAGCACGACGATGAAGCTGTGTTCGCCGCGATGCTGTTCGAGCAGGGTGTCGACATCGGCGTACTGCTTGCCCGTGGTGACCGCAATTACGCCCTGATGGGTGTTGGTGTTGGCCAGGCGATCAAGCTGCTCGCGCGGCAGGAAGCGTACCTGGACGCCGCTGGCGCGGCAATCATCGATCAGGCGCTGCACCCGTTCATCGTGCCGCTCGCGCGCGATGCCAACGTACTCGAAGCTGCGGGCGCCCGATTTCAGCGCTTCGCTAACCGAATGAATCCCGTAGAGAACGACCATGTGCAATCAAGTGTACGACAGCGGCGGCGCCATGACGGGGCGGCCGCACTCCGCGAGAACCGAAAAAATCAGCCACAGATTTTCACGGATGCACACCGATCAGACAAAGGTCAGGGAAGCTTCTGATCTTTTGTTCATCAGGGTAAACCAGTGGCTAAATCCTCCTACTGTTGGTTGGGCGTCATGCCACCGGGACCAACTGCAGCTTCGCCCGGCTTCAGCTTGCGGCAGCAACCGAAGACGATGTCGCCGGTCGGAAGCATAGTTTGCGCGCTGTAAGGGAACTGCTGCTTGCGCTGGTTGTCGACGCAGGCTTTCTTGTTGATAGTCACGACAAGGTGATCGCCCTGACCGTTGGTGTTGTCGCCGGTCCAGTTCCAAAGGTTCTCGTTGGGCACCCAGACAAACTTGCCGTTATAGAAGGAGTCAGGCTGGTTGATGCCGAGTCGGCGGGCGCGGCCCTGCTGCAACTGCACGCTCCAGTTGGGACCTTCGCCAAAGCAGACCATGTCCGGCGCTTTGTTCGGTATATCGACCGGGGTCGCCTGATCGGCTTGTTGTGGCGTCTGGAATTGCGCGTGTGAGCGGGATGGCACAGCAGAGTGCTGCTATCGACAAAAACAGTACAGCGATGCGCATGAAAACTCCTAGAAGATAGAAAAAATGAGCTTCTACCGGGAACGGCAGCCGTGTCAATCCCTATCGCCGGACGGGGTCGCGTCCTCCTGCCGTGGTTCCATCATCTGAGAGTTATACTCGGTCAGGAATTCTGAACGGAGCTGGAATGGCCATTTCTGCACTGATAGTTGATGACGAGCAGCTGTCGAGGGAGGAACTCGCCTACCTGCTCAAGGAAGCCGATGTCGATGTCATCGCACAGGGCAAGAATGGGGTTGATGCGGTTAAGCTGATCCAGGACTTGGCGCCCGACCTGGTCTTCCTAGACGTGCAAATGCCCGGGCTCGACGGCTTCGGAGTTATCAAGAAGCTGCTCGACAAGAAAGTGCCACTGCCGCAAATCGTCTTTGCCACAGCTTACGATCAGTACGCCGTGCGCGCATTTGAGGTGAACGCAGTCGACTACCTGCTAAAGCCCTTCGACAAAAAGCGCGTCGCACAGGCGGTGGACAAGGCGCGGAAGAAGTTGGAAAGCTCTCCGGCGACAGAACAGATTGGCACCATCGTAAAGCTGCTGGAGCAGCAGCAGCATCGGACGCAGACCGCCAAGGTGCTGCTGAAAGCTGCGGGCCGGCTGTTCCTGGTCGATCAGAAAGACATCTGCTACGCCTCGATTCAGGACGGCATCATCACCGTCGTGGCGGCTCAGATGGAAGGTCAGTCCAACTGCCGCACACTGGAAGAGCTGCTTGATTCGCTTGATCCCAACATGTTCTGGCGCGCCCACCGGTCCTACCTGGTGAACATCAACCGCATTAAGGAAGTCGTTCCCTGGTTCAAGAGCTCGTACCAGATCCGCATGGACGACAAGAAGCAGGCTGAGATACCCGTCAGTCGCGCACAAACCAAACGGCTACGCGAATTATTTGGGTTATAGGAAAGAGCACCAGAGAGGTACGGAGACACAGGTTTTTTTGTCTTCTAGTCTTGCTCTGTGACTCGGTGTCGCTGTAGTGAGGAGTCCTTGCCGATCGTTGACAAAAAAGGCACGGTCCGAAGACCGTGCCTCAGCAATCAGGTTGAAAATCGATTACAGGATGCGGCGGCGGATTGCGCCAACCACTCCGACCAGGCCGGTGCCCATCATGAGCAGCGTGCCGGGTTCAGGAACAGCGCTGTAGCCGAAGCCGGTGACCAGGCCGTATCCGGGAGAATCGACAGTGCCGAAACCGCCGCAGTCGACGCCGCCGGAGCAGTACACGCGCTGGAAGCCCGCATTGCTGTTCACATCGTAGTAGATGTTGCCGGGAGTGCTGATGCCGTTACCAACGACGTCCATCAGCAGGTTCTTGCCAGAACTCGGGTCATAGGTGAAGGCGGTGCTCAGGTGAATGTCCAGCGTGTCGCCATAGCTCCAAGCCTGGGCGATGCTGCCGTTGAACACCTGTATCTGGTCAGCACCTTCATTGGAAGAGAACGAACCAGAGAGAGAGCCTACGCCCGCCGTGGTGGAGGACAAGTTGACCGTGTAGGTGCCAGACGGTGTAGAGGTCGCACCGCTGTTGTACTGGGTGTTGTACAGGTAGATGTCAGTGATCGAAATTGGACCACCGCTGAAATTTGAGTTGGAATACACCTGCTGATATTCGGCGTTGTAAGCGCTGCCGAAGGGAAACGAGTTTCCTGAGCCCGGATCGGGCGGGTTGCCGATGATGATGGTGTCGGCCAAGACCGGCAGGGCAACCAGGCATAGCACAAGGCAGAAAATCGCCTTCTTCATTGTTTCCTCCTGAATTCTCAACTGAAAACGCACTTGATTACGCACAGGGGCCGCTCGACAGTGCAGCACCAGCCCCACTGATAGTAGGCAGGACAGAAAATGTCGAGGCAAACATTCTGGCCTGAGTTGATGTTTAAGGCAATGCATTCTTTGTCAGAAACTGCTTATTTTTGATGAGTTCGGGTCACTTCAATTGCTACAAGGCCGCCGCGCCGACGATGATCGCAGCGATTGCATACACCCGCCTGCAAACGGGCATTGACCGCCGCTCTCAGTTGCGAGAAAATACGAATAGGAGTTCGCGTTCTTGTTTTCGTCCCGTTTTAGACGGGCACGGTTTGCGCGAACCAGGAGTCGCAACGCATGGGTGTACCAATCTCGCAAATGTGGACGGTTGCTTCGTATGTCCTGAAGCAGCGTGTCCAGGGGCGCAAACGCTATCCGCTGGTGCTGATGCTGGAGCCGCTGTTCCGCTGTAACCTGGCTTGCGCTGGATGCGGCAAGATCCAATACCCGGGCCACGTCCTAAAGCAGCACCTCTCGGTGGACGAGTGCCTGCGCGCGGTGGACGAATGCGGCGCACCGATGGTATCGATTCCCGGTGGCGAGCCGCTGCTGCATCCTGAGATCGACAAGATTGTCGAAGGCCTGGTGGCCCGCAAGAAGTACATCTACCTGTGCACCAACGCTCTGATGCTGAAGCAGAAGATCGACCTGTTCAAGCCCAGCAAGTACCTGACATTTTCGGTCCACGTTGACGGCCAGCGCGAGCACCACGATTTTTCCGTCTGCCTTGAGGGCGGCTACGACAAGGCGCTGGAAGGCATGCGTGAAGCGGTGCAGCGTGGCTTCCGCGTGACCACCAACACTACGCTCTTCGATGGCGCCGATCCCAACAGTGTGCGCGCCTTCTTTGACGAGATGATGGACATGGGCGTCGAAGGCATGATGCTTTCGCCCGGTTACTCGTACGAGAAGGCTCCCGACCAGGGGCACTTCCTGGGACGCGACCGTACGCGTCGGCTCTTTCGCGCCATGCTGTCGAACCGCAAGAAGAACTGGGTATTCAACCAGTCGCCGCTGTTCCTTGAGTTCCTGATGGGCAAGCGCGAATATCCGTGTACGCCGTGGGGCATGCCGACGTTCAACCTGTTCGGCTGGCAGAAACCCTGCTACCTGTTACAGGACGGCTATGCCGATACCTTCGAAGAGCTGATGCAGGCCACCGAGTGGGGCAAGTACGGATATGAGTCGGGAAATCCGAAATGTGCGAACTGCATGGTGCATAGCGGATATGAAGCTTCCGCGGTAAACGACACCTTCGGATCGTGGAAGGGTTTCATCGGCACAGTTCGCGCGACCTTCTCCAGCAAGTACCAGGACCGGGAAGCCGCCGAGATGCTCCAGGACGAGTTCCGGCCAGTGCATGCGGTGAATCCGCTGGTACAGATCGGCGACATAGCATCGTAGTGCGCTTTCACCACAGAGACGCAGGGACACAGAGTCTTCAATATCTGTAGTTGCAACGAGAAAGTGTCGTATTAAGTGCGACGAGAGTCTGTCAGCCCTTGTGATTTAAGTAACGGCTGCCAAAGCGGGGCGGCCGGAGAGGTTGTAGATGCGGGGCATCGGGGTTTTTCTTTTCTGCGCAGTGGTGCGGGGCGCAGGGCGATCGGCGGCTTCAGCCAGAGGCAGAGGCTGGGCGTAGAGCAGACGGTCACCGCGATAGACGCGCAGGGTACCGTCGAGTTGATGAGAGAGTTCGACGGTTTCTCCCGCATAGCCGTGAGCTCCGGGCAAGGGCGGCAGGAGGATGGAGTGGGTGCCTAAGGTAACGGTATGGTCGGCGGCGACCACACGTTCATAGCGCAGGGCCAGGCAGCGGGGGAGATCGAAGCGGCGGGGTAAGCGGCGAAACTCGCAAACCGCCTGGGAGGGGTGACGGCCAAAACGCTGGTTATAGTCGGCACAGAAAAGGGCGAGCACGTGATTGGCTTGTTCCAGAGTGGCGGCCCGGGCGAGACGGAGTTCGCTGACCAGTCGGTCCTGAAAGGTGCGCCAAGCGCGCTCGATACGGCCTTTGGCTTGGGGAGAGTAGGCGGGGATCTGCTCGATACCGAGGGCTTCGAGGGCGTGTCCCAGTTGGGTCGGCGATTGTTTTCCCGCGAGCTGTTCGGCGATGGTCCAGTGGGAATCGTTACGCTGGAAGATGCTGTGGCGGTCGCGGTAGAGGCTGAGCGGGATGCCGTAAGTGGTAATCATGGCTTGCAAGGCGCGGAGATAACCAAGAGTGTTTTCGGCTTCGAGTTGAAAGTGAGCCGCCAGGATGTGGCTGGTAGCGTCATCCTGAAAGCCGATCAAGGTGAGCTGGGTCCGCGGTCTTCGAGCCAGCGATGGCGGCTGGCATCGGTGAGGGCCATCATGCCGAAGCGCAGGCGTGGCGGCCTGGCGGGAGCGATACTTAGCGGGCCAGACGTTTCTGCGGAGACGGCAGTTTTGCGGCCCGCAAGATGCCGGCGCACGGTCTCGCGGCTGACGGCGAGGTTCTCCTCGGCACGAAGTTTTTCGGCGAGATGGGAATCGTTGAAGCCCTGATACTTGCCGCGGGCCAGGCGCAAGATCAACTGCTTCTGGGGAAGAGAAACGGCCCAGGGCATGGTGCGACCGTGATTGCCGTGCTGGACCCAGCTGATGTCATCCGGCTGATAGCGGCGTTTAAGGCGCTGCACTTGGCGCTCACTCAGTTGCAGCAGACGGGAGGCTTCGCGTACGCTCAGCCTCCCGCCGGCTGCATTCTCAATCACTTTCACCCGTTGAAACTCTTTCTGAGTCATTGTCACCATCCCTTACAGGGTGACAAAGTCTCGTTGCAGTTAGGGGGTGACATTATCTTGGAGCATCTACACAGAGTCTTCAATATCTTGCGACCTCGGTGCCTCTGTGGTTAATTGTTTGGCGAAAGACGAATAGCGAAGAGCGTGTTTATGTCCGAACCGCAGCACACCCATAACGAAGGCGTCGTCCCCGGAGACGAGCGCGAGCAGATCGAAGGCTGGATTCCCGAGCTTGCGTCGGAAGAGGACATTCGCGGCGCGCTGGAGAAGGCGTTCGATTATCGCGGCGACGTGACCATCACGCGCAAGGACGGATCGAAGGTCGAAGGCTACATCTTCGATCGCCGCAATGGGCAGACGCTGGCCGATTCCTTCGTGCGTATCATTCCCAAAGATTCGCACCAGAAGACCTCAATCCCATACTCTGAGATCGCCGCTCTCGCGTTCAGCGGACGGGACATGGCAGCGGGCAAGAGCTGGGAAGCGTGGCTGAAGAACTACTGGGAGCGCAAGGCTGCCGGCGAGAAGAACATCGGTATTCAGCCGGAAGAGTTGGAATAGTTACCTGAGCGCTAAGCGCTCGAACTCTTCGGCGTACCCCGGCCAGAGCTGGTCGCCATCGTAAGTCTGCGCGAAAGCTTGTCCACGCTGGCCCATGCTGCGTCGCAACTGGTCGTTGTTCAGCAGGCGGGCGATCTGCTGCGCTAACACAGCGGCTTCACCAAAGGGAACCAGAACGCCCCCGTCACAGCTGGTTACCAGCTCACGCGACACGGCAATATCAGCAGCGATCACCGGCTTGGCATTCGCCCAGGCTTCGAGCAGTACCAAGCCTAACGATTCGACGCGCGACGGCTGCGCAACCACGTCGGCAGCGGCAAGCAGGTCCCGCTTTTGTTCGTCGGCAAACGGCGGCAGGTTCACGAAGCGAGGCAAGTTCGAGGCGTTCTGAGCGACGTACTCATCAAAGGCTTTCAGGCTCGGTCCGGCCATCACCAGTGACGCCTCAGAGCCCGAGTTCCAAAGCTGCTTCATCGCCTCTATGAGCGTGATGGAGCCCTTTTCGTACGCCTTCATGCCCAGGTGAAGGACGATCGGTGCGGTGATGCCGTGCTGAGTGCGAATGCGAGCCCCGTCGCCGCCGGTGGAAAGCCGCATATCAAAGCCGAGCCCGTAGATGGCGAGCTTCTCCGGCGCAACTCCCAGTTCAATCAACTTTGATTGTTCAGCCGCAGTCATACACAGCACCCGTTGGCAATGTTGCAGCAACTCGATCTGGTAGGGCTGGACGTAGTGCTTCGCTACGTCTGTGTTGGCCTCTTCCCCGAGATGGGTACACGGAGTAGCGATAAGGGGAACCCGATCGTGTTCCGCGGCTTCGATTCCGGCGTAGATCAGGTTGTTGTAGGGCAGGGGGCCGACGTGGAATACGTCAGCATCGATGCTGTGCAACGCGTCGCGCAATCCGGGGACGTGAAACCCGGGGCGCCAGAACTGCGCCTTCCATCGCCAATGCGGAACTAATCCTAAGAGGCGGGTCGCGCGCCGAGACCACTTAGCGTAGGACACCGTAAATCGCCGAATCTGAATGCCATCGAACCGTCGACTCGCCCGCAGGGAAGGTCTTAAAACCGGGCAGCCACAGTGATTCCAGGTCTTGCGCCGTGGTGGTGAAAACGGTGACACGATGGCCGCGCGCAACCAAGCAGCGCGCAATGGAGAGCATCGAGTTTTCGTAGCCGCCGCGATAGGGATAAAAGCGCGGTACGACGAAGACGGCGTGCATCAGGAATGAATGGTAAATGATGAAGCGAATCTAAAGGCGGGGTTACTCAGCGGGACTCAATGGTTCTGCGCAGTCAGGTCGGTCATTCCCCGCAGCAGATTGAGCTCGTCCTCACTGAAATTATTGCGATATTCATTCGAGTTGAGGATCTGATTCCGCTGGTCGGCCGGCAAGTCTCGCAATTGACGATAAGCCTGATTCACCTTACCCTGGCGGTCCGCCGGCATCGCTTTGTAGCGCTGGAAAAGTCCTTGGGCCTGCTGCTGCTGCGCCGGAGTCAGGTGCTCAAACGCCTCCATGCGATTCAGGACCTTGGCTTTTTCGTTGGGCGACAGGTTGTCGAACCGATGTAGCCGGTCAATGAGCTTTTGTTGCTGATCGGGGGAGAGACTGCGGAAGCGGGGGTCTTGCCGAAGCTGCTGCTCCTGCTGCGGCACCGGCTTATTCCAATTCTGGCGGAGCCAATCGCCGCGATGCGGTCCCGGGCCGTTCAGGTGGAACTGGCCTCCGGCCTGGACATTGGGGGGGCCGGATGAGGGAGAATCGCTCCGGTGCTGCTGCCAGCCCGAATAGGCGAGGCAAGACAGCGTTCCCGATGAAATCATCAGGCAGACCAGAATGATCCTGAAAGCACCCACGACTCTATTCCTTTACTCCGTCTGCGATTGTCCGTCAAGAGCATCGAATTCCGTAAACAAATCGGCATGGCCATCCAAATATTGCAGGTCGCCCACGGCGGTGGTGGTGGCCGAAGTTCGCACCACACCATCATTGCCGGCTACGGTTACCCGTCCGACGTTGAAGTGGCCAGTTTCCAGCAAGCCGGCACCAAGCGCGATGAGTGCGACCGCGGCGGTTGCCACCATGGGACGGCGAATCCAAGCGAACCAGGCGAACTGCCGCTGCGCCTCTGCATCCCGCACGCGGGCGCGCAGACGGGAAGAGAAGTAGGGCGACGGCTCCGGCGACTGCCACTCATCGAGCAAGGCCATGGTCTGGCCGAACGAGGCCAGTTCTTCGGTGCAAGCAGTACAACCATGCAAGTGCTCGCGCAGCCCAAGGCTCATCTTTTCCGGCCCGCTCAGCACCGCTTCCATCAATTCCGGACGAAGTTTTTCACAATTCATACGCCACTTCCTGCATCGTTTCTATCCGCTATAGGAACGACTTCAAGGTTTCGCGCAAGGTTTCATACGCGCGAAACAATAACGATTTGGTTGCCGACTCGCTCAGCTTAAGAACGGCGGCGATCTGCTTATAATCCAAACCCTGATACTTATGCATGATCACGGCCAGGCGCTGACGCTCGGGCAGGGCCTCGACGTGCTTACGTATTGCATCCAGCCGCTCGCGTCGCAGGATTGCCTGTTCTGCGTTAAGGCCCAGATCGGGCACGTCCACCGTCATGCCGGTTTCGGTGTCGGGCTCATCGATACAGACTGTGTTCTCCGGGCGCTCGTACTTGTTATCGCGCGCGTGATTCACTGCCAGGTTAGTCGCGATGCGATACAACCAGGTAGTGAACTTGGCGCTGGCTGCATAGGTTTGCCGCGAGCGATACACCCGGAGAAAAACTTCCTGTGCGAGTTCTTCCGCAACCGATTGGTTCCGCGTCATGCGATACATGAAGCTGATCATCGGCCGGCGATATTTGTCGACCAGATAATCGAACGCAGAGTCGTCGCCGGCGGCCACGCGCAGCATGACCTCCGCGTCACTCAGCACCTGAAGCATGCCTGGATCGCTCAATCGTCCCTGAGCCGCGTCGACTGGCACCGGAGTGCCAACCTGCGGCGGCCTCGCCCCTAGAACTACACGATTTAGCGCGATGCTGCCCACATCGCTTGTAACCCTGTTGGTTGCCGAAAGTTCTGTGGCCCCAGGCCATCCTGAAACCCCTTCGGCCAGTCTCACTGTGGACCGGTCCCGGACACTTACCCGTCCTGGACCGCTTTTCCGGATCCAATTCACACCATTGTGCTACGCGAGCAGCAGCGCAAATCAGTATTATGCACCCTGGGGAGAATTGTGGCTAAATCCATTGGGCGTTTGGCAAAGGCGACGTTCCTTGGGGTTCTGATGGCAGCGGTCCCGGGCCGGGCACAGCAGCCAAACCCAGCCCCTGCGGACGAAGCGGCGCAGGCTCCGGCCCAGGTTGGCCAGCAACAGCAACTGGACCTTCAGGAGGCGGTAGCGCAGGATGTTCTGGAACCCTTGCAGGCAGGCATGGAGAGCCGCGACCTGAAGCAGGTGCTGTCCGTTTTCGACCCACAGTCGAGCCAGAACTTCCCGCAGCTCCAGGATCGGATGAGGGCCCTGCTCGACGCCTACACGGCTGTTCAATTCCGTTACAAAATCCTGCAGGCGAGTTCGGAAAATGCCCATGCCTCCATGACTTGCGAAGTGGATCTGGATGGCACTCCTGTTGAGGATGGCCAGGTTCCCGTCCGACGCAGCACACAGATGCGGCTGCAACTTACGCAGACCCCGAAAGGGTGGCGAATTTCCGGGTACAGCCCCAGCGACTTCTTCAACCAGTGATGCTATTCCCATGAAACGCGACTATCCCGAGCGCCCAATTATCGGAGTGGGTGCCGTCATTGTGAGCCAGCGGCGTGCTCTGCTGGTCCGGCGCGCGACCGAACCGCTGAAAGGTGAATGGTCGGTTCCCGGAGGCGTCCTGGAACTGGGCGAGAAGCTGCACGACGGCGTGCGGCGCGAGGTGTTGGAGGAGACTGGCTTGCAGGTCGAGCCTGGCCCGGTGCTGGAAGTGTTTGACAGCATCTTCAACGATCCGCAGGGTCGAACCCAATACCATTACGTTCTGATTGATTACCTCTGCCGCCTCATAGGCGGTGAAGCCTGCGCCGGCAGCGACGTCAGCGAGGTGAGGTGGGTGCGAGAAGACGAGCTTGCCTCGCTGCAGCTTCGGGAATCCATCGAGCGGGTCGTGCGGAGAGGCCTCGCCTCGGAATAGCCGGTAAAGAATGGTTAACCTGCTCTCCTGAGTTGCAACCCTCTGCAACTAAGCCTGTTAGCTCGGTATGCGCAACCTCGCGAGTAGCGTCGAAAACGCCCCTAATCCCATCTAATTACATAGAGGTCAAGAGAAAAATATGAAGCTGTCATGGTGGAAGGCCCTCGGTGGGTTGGTCCTGGCAGCAATGTTGAGCGTGCCCGCCCGGGCCGCGAATGCAGCGCTGCCTGGAACTCTGAACTACGTCGAGGGACAGGCCAATGTTGGCAACGAAACACTGAATGCCAAACAAATCGGCTCGGTCGAACTTCAACCGGGAGAGACACTCGATACCCAGAGCGGTAAGGCAGAAATCCTGCTTACCCCTGGCGTCTTCCTGCGCCTGGGAGACAACGGCACGGCGCAGCTTGTCTCGTCGAGCCTGACCAACACAGAAGCTCGCATTGACAAAGGTCAGGCGATGGTAGAGGTAGCTGAGATTCACAAAGACAATCTGCTGCGCATTGCCAGCGATGGTGCGACGACGCAACTGTTGAAAGACGGCCTGTACGGGTTCGACGCCGACAGCGGCGCAGTGCGTGTATTCAAGGGCGAGGCGCTGGTGCAGGATGGAGATCAACAGGTAAAGGTCAAAGGCGGCCACGAAGTCGAGCTGAGGGAGACCGCCAAGCTGAAGTCACACAAGTTCGACAAGAACTCGTTCGAACGGAGCGATCTGTATCGCTTCAGCAATTTGCGCTCCGAGTATCTGGCGGAAGCCAACGTTGACGCTGCCCGCACGTACTATGCCGGCGGACCCGGTTGGTACGGACCGGGCTGGTATTGGGATCCGTTCTTCACGTCTTACACCTGGATTCCCGGCAATGGCGTTCTGTACAGTCCGTTCGGCTGGGGCTTCTACTCGCCTGGATTCGTGTCGTACGCGCCCATCTATTACGGGGGATATCGCCCGTATCGGTGGGGCCGCTATCCCTACTATGGGGGGTATGGCGTCGGCCACCGGCCAGTTGCGCGACCCACGATTGTCGGACCGCGGCCTTCCGTTGGCTTTCACCCGCATACTTCCGGCGGGCACTTCGGCGTGATGGGCGGCGGGTTCCACGGAGGCGGTGGTGGTTTCCACGGTGGCCCGCGTCCGAGATGACGTGAGGCGCTGACGAAAACCGACTTTCAGCTCTTAGCCTGAAGAAGCCCCGTCTTGGATGGGGCTTTTACCTTTTGCTCCGAAACCGCTACGCAGAACTGCATTCGCAGAATGTGCTTACAGCTTTTTCAGCACGTCGATGATCTCGTCTGGTTCGGGGGCGCGATTCAGCGGATAAATCTTCGTGAACGCGATCTTCCCCTGCTTATCCACCACGTAGATGGCGCGCTCGCTGACACCCGGCAGGGGATCGCCCTCCCTCAAAATTCCGTACTTGGCCACGACTTCGCCGTGAGGGAAGAAGTCGCTAGCCAGGGGAATATCTAACATGCCGATTTCTTTCTTTTGCCAGGCGGTGTGGCTGGGAATCGAATCGACGCTGATCCCGATAACGTCTGCGTTGTAGCCCGCAAACTTCTCCAGTTCGGCGTTAAATGCCGGCAATTCCGCAGTACAGACGGGCGTCCAGTCAGCGGGATAAAAAACCAGGATTACGTTCTTGCCGCGATAATCACTCAGCTTTACCCGCTGCCGAATGTTGCCGACCACGGCCGGCAAATCAAAATCAGGTGCGTCATCACCAACATTCAGAGGTGCCATCTTTCCCTCGCCTCCGTTACGGATATTCGATTCTACGGGGGCGCTTACCCGGCGGCAAGCATCGCCCCCCAATTGTCACGCGATTGCAACAGAGCAAACAGACCTGCGGGACTGAGCATCGTATTGGGTGGGCGAACGTTCGGCCCCCTTCAGCGGTTAAGCGGCGTAATAATATAAAGAGTTGAATTCTGGGGTATCTATGTTCGGCACCAAATACAACTACGAAAATTTCCAACGCAATCGGCTCCTGCGCGATTTAGCGACAAGCCAACTTGGCGGAACACCTCGTCCGGGCGACCGCGCTCCCGACTTCGTGGGCCGCACCTTGCAAGGCGACACCGTTCACCTGAAGGACTTCCGCGGGCGCAAGAACGTCGTCCTGACCTTCGGCTCGGCAACCTGTCCTCAGACGGCGGGATCGCTGCCCGGCCTCAACGACTTGTACGCTGACCGCGATCCTAACGTGGAATTCTTCTTCGTGTACACGCGCGAGGCGCACCCAGGCGACCAACTGGGGGCACACAGCTCCTACGCGGACAAGGTCAACGCTGCCGAGCTGCTTCGCGAGCAGGAAGGCGTTGATATTCCTGTCATTGTGGACGAGCTCAGCGGCAACATTCATCGCAAGTACGGCAAGCTGCCGAACCCAACGTTCATCATCGACAAGGCTGGGCGCATCGCATTTCGCTCATTGGGTACTCGCGCTTCCGTCATTCATGCGGCGCTCGACGAGCTGCTGGAGGTGCAGCAGGAAGAAGGGAAGGATCACGCCATCGTGTGCGACGGCGAAGATCTCTCATTGCCTTCGCCGCAGATACTGTGGAGCGCGCATCGCGCACTGGAGCGTGGCGGCAAGCGCAGCATCGCCAATTTTCGCCGAGAGATGGGACTGCCGGGGCGGGTTGTGCTTATGAGCAGTCGTCTTGCCGGACCGATCGTCGACAATCCTGGCAAAACCGCAGCCGGAGTTATCGCGGCCGCCCTGGTGCTCGGACTGGGAGTGTGGGGAGGCTTTGCGTTGCGCCGCCAGAGGCGCTCGACCTACCGCAGTCCCTACGAGTCGCGAAAGTTCACGCGCTCTTTAAACGACGCGGGCGGCTACGAAGCGGTCGGCATCTAGTCCACTCATTGCGTTCCCGAGGTCTGGGGAAAGAACTCCTGGGCCTCGTCGATTTCAGCGGCGAACTTCCGTACCAACTCGTCCTTCCAAGCCTGCTTCCATAACTTGCGCTTGTCCAGGTAGTGCTGCATTCGGTTGAGCGGATCGCCGCCCTGCGGTTGTGGTGCCGGAACATGGCTATCGATGAGAGTTGGCCCTGCGCCCGCCCGCGCGCGGTGAATCGATTCCTGTGCGACCCGCCACATTGCTACAACATCGCCACCGTCGACCGCAATTCCAGGCATCCCGTACGCCTCAGAACGCTGCCGTGCAATGCTGTTCCCCATGCTGGACGACGGCGTGCCGCTGGGTGCGACGAAGATCACCGGCAGGCGCTCGCCTACTGCCAGATCGGCGGCCTCATGCCAATATCCCAGGGCGTCGATCGATTCCGGCAACAGCACCACAACCACGTTTCGACGCTGTGATCTCTTCTGCGCCAGCGCATAGCCGGCCGCGACACTCATCTGCGCTGCGACCGTCGGTCCCGGAGGAAGAAGGTGAATCGCGCTGTGAGAAGCCTCTGGAGCGAAGGCCATGTATTCCGTGCGCACACCATGGAGTTCCGCGAAGTACAGCCCCAGAGGCTGGCCCGCGAACATTCGCGCGGCAAAGCTTGGTTCAGACGAAATCGCGTCTCCAGCGCGCAGCTCCATGAGGCTTCCGATAACCGTCGCCTCCAACCCGCGATGCAGAACCATTGCTGACTTTAACTTGTTTGATCGTGCCAGTTGCTCCGCCCGTTCCTCCACCATGTAGCAACGCAACATTGCCGAATACAGCCTGCGCAGCATGTTCGGATCGGAAGGCGAGGCCGTCACCTCGGGGCCTGGAGTGGGCCGTGGGGAATCGGGTTCCGCGAGCGAACGGGGTGTCGTAACTGAATTATCGAGATTGCTGAAGGTAGTTGCCATGCTAGTCGTAAGATCGTTTCCGTATTGTAAGGGAAGAACGTGAAGTGGCGATGAGCTTTACCAGGCAGAGTACGCCGCGGCAATTCTATCTCGATGCATTCTGTCTGACAGCAGGTTTTTCCAACGTTAATGTGAATAGGTTGTGGAAAAGGATGTCTTTCGCGCGCGAAGAGCGCATTTCCTCTGCTGCCGTAGCAGAATGACTCACCTCATGTGCAGATGGCGTCGCGCTATGCTGAAGGCGTGTCATGGTACGCTGGCGCCGTGAAGATGCGACTCGATCGGCTGCTGGTGGAGCGTGGACTGGTTCCTTCGCGGGAGCGGGGCCAGGCGCTGATTCTCGCGGGTCGCGTGCTGGTCGATGAACAGAAGGTCGATAAAGCGGGGGCTTCGATCGCTGGCGACGCCGTCATACGCCTTTTGGGCGATGAGCTTCTCTATGTGAGCCGCGGTGGGCTGAAGTTGGCGGCCGCTCTCGCGCATTGGCACATCGAGGTGCGAAACCTCGTCTGCATGGATGTGGGCGCTTCCACCGGGGGGTTTACAGATTGCCTGCTGCAAAACGGTGCGCACCAGGTCATTGCAGTCGACACCGGCTACGGACAACTCGATCTGAAGCTGCGATCGCATCCCCGCGTTCGGCTGCTGGAGAAAACCAACGCTCGCTATCTCACGCCCGCACAACTCTGGCCTGGCGACACACCCCGTATTTCTATCGAACTCATCGTCATGGACGTCTCGTTTATTTCCGCAACGCTGGTTTTGCCGGCGGTCATCGAATGTGTTGCCGCGTCAGGCGCGACACAGTTTGATCTCATCACCCTGGTGAAGCCCCAGTTTGAAGCTGGTCGCGAACAGGTCGGCAAAGGCGGAATCGTTCGCGATGCCGCAGCCCACCTGCAAGCCGTGCGCAAAGTGGCTGCGGCGGTAGAAGAGCTTGGCGGGGCGGAGATCGACTCCATCGACTCGCCTATCTTAGGTGGAGAAGGGAATCGCGAATTCCTCTTGCATGCTGTGTTCGTGCTGCCGCCCAAAACTGCTGCTGTACACTGATTGCTTCGCACATGAAATCTGCCGCAATCATCTCCAAGCCGTCGAAGCCGGAGCTGGCCAGCATCTTGCCCGATCTCCTCGCCTGGTTTCGCCGACACGGCTACCATCTGTACCTCGATAAGGAGACCGCCAGCTACGTAACCGACGGCGCAGAGGTTGTGCCCCGCACCGAAGTCGGCGACAAGCATCCTGATTTCGTGCTGGTGCTCGGCGGTGACGGTACGCTTCTGTCCGCGGCGCGCTCTGTCGCCCACGCCAGCGTTCCCATCCTTGCCGTGAACCTCGGCTCTCTGGGCTTTCTCACCGAAGTACCGTTGTCCGAGATGTATGCCACGCTTGAGGCCGTCAACCATGGACACTGCCCCGTCGAAGAACGCTCGGTCTTACAGTGTCAGGTCATTCGCTCGGAAGAGTGCATTGCGAAGCACTTTGCTCTGAATGACGTTGTCGTAAACAAGAGCGCGATTTCACGTCTTGTCGATTTCGACCTGCTAATCGACGGCACGTATGTCTTCAGCTACAAGGCCGACGGCGTCATCATTGCCACACCAACTGGCTCAACCGCATACTCCTTGGCCGCCGGCGGCCCAATCTTGATGCCGTCAGTCGCGGCTTTCGTGGTCACCCCGGTATGTCCGCACTCACTCACCCATCGGCCGCTGGTTGTGCCCGATAAAGCGCAGGTTGAACTGCTGCTGCAAAGTGGTCACGAAGAGGCCTTCTTGTCGATCGACGGTCAGGTCGGTATGCCTGTACTGCAGGGCGACCGCATCATCTGCAGCCGTGCCAGCCATAACGTCCAACTGATGCGCGTACGCAGGACCTTCTTCGATGTGCTGCGAAATAAGCTGAAGGCAGGCCAGCGCTAAGAACGGCGCCCTCCTGGGTTTACGTGCTCGGCGTGGTAATTCTGGCGTATTGTGGCGCTTGCGGTGGCTCCCAAACTGAAGCACCATGCAGGAGATTCAGCTCACTGCTATGGTTACCCGATCGTCACAACCAGCCCGTTATTAGCCTCGTTAGCGCCCAGCCCAAGTCCCCCCAGCCCACCGCCTGGGGGGCACCGCGGTGTCGGACTCTCCGCTGACCGCCGTCTCGCTACCCGCGTTCGTTCCCGGTCAACGTTCGCCAAAAAATCAGGCCCGGCGAATACCGCCGAGCCTCAGGAAATTCGGGCAAAGATATTTCGTCAGCGCGAAACGGCAGCAAACAGGTCCGATTTCAACAGTGCCTGGAAGCGCTGGTCATCGGTCTTGAAGTGCATTTGCAGCACGTCATTGCTGCTGTTCACAGTAGCATTCTCGAGTGCAACTTTTTCCGAGTCGCTTCCCGACATCTTGCGATACAGCACGCCGGCTTTCACCAACGAAGCCAGGCTCGCGGCAGTCATACTATCCGAGGTCTTCACGTTCAGGTCGAATGTGACCCCGTTCGCGAAGTTCATCATGTAATCGGAAGCGAGCAGCCGCTTCTTGATCACGTCGTAGTCCGCCAGCGAAGATGCCTGTCCCAGCGCCGACTTCATCATGTATTGCGTGCCCATCTGGTCCAGCGTGCTCCAGATTGCCGCCGAGTCTACGTTCGTGACCAGGTCGTTGATCGTTGCGTTTTTTTCGATGGAGTCGGCCCCGTTATCGCGAACGTCAATCGCTCCCTTCAGCGCCGAAATGTCGCCAAACACAATCGTGGAAGGATCCAGGAACGCCATGCTCATGCCCGAGCCCATTGGATAGATGGAAGTGAGCAGATATTTTTGTGGCTTGATCTTCCTTAGTCGCGCCTTCTGCAAAAATTCTTTTTGCTTGAACGGACCCTGCGCGATCCCGATGCTGTAAAGCGAATTCTTCTGGCCGCGATAGCTGATAAAGGTCAGCTGCTCGGCATCCTTGTCGGGATCGATCCCGGTCGCCCGCAACGCCTGTTCGAACTGCTTCAGCGTATCCGGCATCACTCGGTCTTTCAGGGCCTGCGCGCTGGGAGAATTCCGCAGCTCACGGTAGTCCACCGAGATAATCTGTTGAATCGCAGATGGAATCACCGTGCGCGCATTGCTGCTCAGGGGGGCCGCCGCTGCCGTCTCGGCCAATGCGGCCATCATCGTCAGGGCGAACACAAGATATTTCATATGCCTCATTAGACTCATTCTAGTCGGAAATGTAAGTAAGGATGCCCGGCAATTCAGCTCTGTTGCTCGCCCGGACCGCCCCCTTTCCCATTTTGACGGCAGACGATAATCAGTGGAACCCCCATCACTGAGGATAGTTTTGATCGCCCGCGGCTGCCTTTTGCTTCTGCCTTTTCTTGCTGATAGGAGTGGTCCCGGCAGGCGAAGAGCACTTGTCGGCCAGCACTTCGAAGCTTGTGGCCTGGAAGCGGCGATTGTTATCACTCGCGGCGTCTTGCGAACTGGTGGCGGATTGCTGAGACTCGGCGGCCGGCACCCACTCTCCGGTAAGTTTCACTTTTTGGCCCGCAGCCTTTTCCAGATCGTTCGGGCCCAACACCTCCACTCCCGACCGGTGCTGCATGCTTTTCAATACAAAGTGCCCTTCGGAATCAGGCCCGCCCAGGCATCCGATCACTGTCGAACTCTTGGCCCCTGCCGGCTTGGTGACCTGATCGCCGCTAATCGCGCTGTTGTCCTGCGTCGCACTTGCGGCATTGCTTTGCTTTTGCACCTGCGTGGCGGAGGCGCTGGAGGAAGTTGCAGGATTAGAGCTCTGCCCCCAGGCAGTCAGGCTCATCCCGAGTGCGATGATCGTCAATGCACGGAGTCTGTTCATACAAAAAAATTAGATGCCTGATTATCGGATGCCGCTCGGGGCTTAAACAAGGAGTCCGCGGCGCCAGGCTAGCGCCGCTACTCTGCTAGTTGGTTTTGTTTGCCCAGACCGAAGCATTCAGGCAGGCAACGACACCGTCGATTACCTTGCCCAGCCCGTCTGAAAACTTCGTCGGATCGACAATTTGCTTATCGGCAACGGCGTCGGTCACCGACATTGCTGACTGCACAAAGTTCAATGCTGCGTTCTTCTTGTCGGCTCCACTCTTGGCGCCAAGCAGGCCCTCCACCCCATGTACGACGGTGGGTGCAAGCGAGATGCCTTGCAGAAGTTTCGCGAGAAAGTTCATTTTGATTGCTCCTTATATAGAAATGAAAATTGCCACTGAATCTCATTCGTACGGATAGTCAATGTGCAGCAGCATCGAATACCGCGAATATTTCGGTGGATTCGAGCCGTCGTACTGGCGCAGGTAGTAGTCCTGGATACGCGATAGCCGCGGCAGCGTGAAGCTCTGCGATGAAAAGCGTCCCGCCAGATTGCCGTTGCTGCCTGCTCCCCAGCCTCCATCCGAGCGGCGCACCTCGATGCCTCCACCAGGCGGCGGCGCTGTACCGGCATCCAGTGTGATTTCGGTTGCGATGATGTCAGTCACCTGTGCCGCAGTCAGCGACGGCAAGTAGAGAGACGACGACGGCCCGGTTACCGTGAACACCGTCGTCAGCGGCTCCGACAGCAGCGCGGAGTCGAACTCCATCGTCATTATCGCTGCCGCGTAGTTCACGAACTGCATGGCATAGTGCGATCGCTCGGCATCGACATCCAGCACCTGCACCTCGACCTCCTGGATCCAGGCGTTGCATTGCGCTTGCCACGAGGGCGCCGTTACCTTCACCAGCATCCCCGGCATAACATCATCTGCGGGTAGCAGATCGCTCAACACTTCATATGCCCCCTGCACCGCGCTCTGCGTGCTGTCATCGAGAACTGCCAGAGCTGCATCTTCACAATCTATCGAGCTTGGCGCAGCCGGCAGCTTCAGCCGCTTGATGCAGCTTCGTTGCCCATTGTCCGTACCTTTGTGATGGGCATTGATGCTGCTCGTGTCCTGCACTCGCGCCATTGCTCGCCCGCCGCTGCGGTAGCTCACAATGATCTGTTCGTCTGGATCGGGCGGATATGGCGGATAAAAGTGCAAATTTCCCGACGACGTTACATAGCACTCTCCCCCGTCCGCCAGCGCGCCTGTGAGCCGGGTACGGAAAGCGGCGCCCGGCTTCATGCTGCGAACCTCCGCCGCTGCGGTCTCGGTGACTCGCGTGAACGACAGGTCGAAGTGCGCTCCGCCGCCATCCACGACCGCGTAAGTGGCAAACGATGGAGTCGCCCACTGCACATCGTCATAAAGCACCGTGGCTGGAGCCGCCAGCGTCCCGGGGTTATTGGGATCTACATCATGCACCGAGAGCACAAAACGTACGGCCGCCCCTACCGAATCTCCGCCGCGTTGATTGTTCGGACCGTGAGCCGACGAATAGTAGCTCTGGTGCTTACGGTGAGCTTCGTTGGCTAATACTTCGGTCGCGAACGAGTAAAGATGCCCTGGCGTTGTCGCAAGAACCCCGCCCACCGGCGTGCCGTTAAGCAATGCTTGAAGGTTGCAATTACTTCCATTCGGCGTAATCCGGAAACCCGCAACGCAGTTCGCATCCTCAACTGCGCCGTTGTAAATTCCACCGATCGTGGCCTGCGATGCTGCATTGAACGATATCTGTCCGTGTTGCAGTCGCAGCCCTCCGGCTAATTCGAGCTGCTCTACAAATGTCAGCGTCACCGGGCCATTCAGGTGCAGAGTGCCCAACTGCACCGAGACGGTATGATTCGGATCCGTCAGCCCCCACAATGTGGGAGCAAGCTTGGGACCTAGGTAATTTTCCTGGAGCAACGTGTTCGTGGTTGCGCCGTAAGGATAATCCGACAGCCCGAAATTCAGTGTCAGTCCATCTCCCAGGAAGTAATTCCGGAGATACATCTCGGGCTCTAATTCACCCAAAATGGTTACGTCGTTGCGCAGCAGATCAGGTGCGGCGACCGAAAACCCGTCTGCCATGAACCGCGAATCGCTCTCATTGAGGCTGATGCTCTGCTGTCCAGCGGTTGCAGCGTCAGCTTGCTGTCCTGCACTGTGTAGCTGCCGCCGACCATGGCGGCCAACTCGCGCGCATGTTCACTCCAACTCTTCTGCGCATTGGTTGCGTACTGATAAACATTGGCGAAATCCTGTACGCCTGAGGTGTCCAGCACGCCGGGAAGCACATCATTGGTGATGGTGCGCAGTGCGTCTCCCGCACTACGCCAGGCAAACGGAGGGCGAATGGTCAGAACATTCCGGTCCAGCAGCCAGGAATCGTCTTGCGCCACCAGCAGATACCGCCATGCCCTTCCCTTTTGCCCGTACCCCAGCGGTTGTTGCTGCGGAACTCGCAGTCAGGTAGCCGGTGAACAGCTTGGAGCCGTCATCTCGCTGCAATACGATACGCCCGCCACTCGCCGGTATCACAAAGCTCGAACTGGCTGCCGCCAGCCCTGCCGTCATCTGCCACGCACGATTCAGCTTGCGCGTGATTTTGGGCAGAGCCGTCGCATCCAGGAACGGTGTATAGTCCTGGGGCCCTCGATTATCGTTATTGTCGATAGTAAGTTTCATAGAAATTGCATCTCACTGGATGCGCCACTCCCACGCTCATGAGCGACGCTGAAACCGAGTACGTGATCGAACTGCAGATGCGCCTCGCCGAGAAGCTTCAGGCGCTGGGCTTTGGGGACGACCCGCGCGCCCGCGATTTCGTGCATCACATCGCAGAAATCGCAGCCCGTTGCCGCACCCTCGAACAGCAGTCGTTGCCGCTCTTCAACGAGCTCGCACCCCAGCACCGCCGCTCCTTCGCTCAACTGCTCATGGAGATCAAGGCCGACCTTGACGCCATTCAGGACTCCATCACCGATAGCCAGCCGGCCTTGCAGGCCTTGTTCGACTATCTTGTGCAGCAGGAAAAAGAGTCGGCTGGGTGAAGGGCATGGCCCAGCCAGCTTCGCATTAGGGCACGATCTTCGTGCTGAGGTGGAAGCACCACGCTTCAGCGGCGAACCGGGTCCCTCTCACGAGCCCCTGCACCCAACCTCAATATGCCGCCGCGTACTCGCTGGGGAAGTAACTGCGATAACACAGCACCGTCTCGCCATCATTCGAGTCCGTCGTCGGCATCGCGCGCAAACTCACGTGCGACATGGTGTTGAAAAACGAAGCCGTCCATTCGCGGGGCTGCTCGCCGTTACTTTGGCAGGGCTGCAGCCGCGGATAGTAAACGCAGATTCTGCCGCCGCTCTCACTCGGTATGACAAACAGCCCAGACCACTCCTGAAAGAAACTGCCTCCCTCGCGATCCACAAAGGCAACAATCTTCTGCACTCCCATCCCGGTTTGTGCGCTGGCGATCAGTCGCTGCGATAGCCCGAGCTGGTTCGACGCAATGCTTTCCACACGCGACAAATTGAATGTCACTCGTCGCGTATAGTCTTTGTGCACCACCGGATCGAGAGCGCTTGTTAGATAAGCCGCCGGAGCTCCACTGCCGACATATCCCGTAGCTCCCCCGTAGTCAAAGTCGACCCCCACGATATCCCCGACCTGATATTTGCTCATCTCCCCCGCGTCCAGGACGACCGTGTAGTCGCTTGACCCGGCCCGCACATAAGAAGCGGGGATCGCTACTCCGCCCGAACCTTGCGGCAGACTGGTGCGTGGCGTTGCCAGCACGTTCATCTCTTGGGTGCCCCCGGCCAGCGCCATTTGCAGCTTGCCCCACGATTGCAAGTCGAACTCCACCAGCGCCTCGGGTTCCGACCGGTACTGCGTGCTGGCCGTGCCCCGCGGAGCGTTCCGCAGTGTTTCGTACTTTGTCGTCGACTTGCGGGTGAAGTTCTGCGCCCAGCCAAGGTCAAAAAACGGGTTAGGCGGATTATCCAGATCGAACTGCCCCTGTGCCGCCGGATCGAACGCCACGCAAATACCGTTAGTCCGATCGACCGGCGCTACATAGGCCCGTACTCCCTGGCTGAGCGGCGTCATCTGCGAACGCTTAGCGAACATGTTCACGCTCATCGCTGGTTCACCTCCGGATAGAAGAACACCGTCACCTGTGCCTGATGTCCCACCTGTTTTGCTTCCACCTTCAACGGCTCCAACTGGGGAGCCCGCCAGAAAATGTAAGACCCAAGATCGACGGCAGAGCCGCTGGAGTAGTCATTCTTATGTGCCTGACCCGGCGCGCAGATGGCCAACAGATCGGCATCCAGCGCCCCAAGCCCGCGTCCACGGCCAACTCCCCCACTGTCGGACTCCCCCACACAGGTGTAGGAGACCGTGCAGTCCATCGCCATCAGGGTGCTAGTCGCTGGCTGCACCGGACGCGCCCCGCCCCAATCTAGGTGAAACGTCTCATCCTGCCGCGAACACGCACTGGGCGGTTCGTTCTCCGCCACCACGATGGCCGGCCGTTTCGCACCGTCAATCACCGTGGTCAGGTTTGGATCGACCTGCACCAGACGATCGCGTAGCGCGACGTAAAACGTATCTTTGGTTGCTTGCATGGCCTACTCCGAAGCAAAAATGCGGTACAGACAATCCGCTCCCGCGTACTGGTCAACCAGCACGCTGTCAATGTGTAGCACCTTGTCCCCGTAAACCAGCGCCACCGCTGTTAGCAGCCAGTCCGCCACGTCTTCGACCTGGTACATGCTCACCGCTTGCTGCACCGAGCTCTGACCAAGCCTGACTTCGTAGCGCACTCTCGGTTCGTGCGTAGCTGAAACCGTCAGCACCACCGCTGGCGACAGAGGAACGTCCTCCACTGTGGGAGTCGTTATCCCGAGCTGCGCGTTCGTATCTCCTGCGCTCGGCTCTGCAATGCGTAGCGATACCTCTGTAGCACCCAGTGAACGCATCAGGCAGTCCGCCATGCGCTGAGCCATATGCTGCTGCCCATCGATCTGCGGCGAAGAAAAGTGTGGATTCTCCATCTCAGGCCGCCCTCTGCGCCAGATACGGCGTCAGGTAACTCTTCACCGTCTGGTCCAGCAGTGTGTCGGCGAAGTACTCCAGATGCATATTGCTGAGCGTGCTGGTATGAACGTTGAGCGCTGGGGTAGCCTGCGCGTTTCGTACAACCTGTGCGCATGCGAACTTCACCGTGTCGGGGATAGTCGCGAACCCGGCCGTGTAAGTAATCTCCAGTTCCTGGAATGCCAGTCCCAGTGGATTGGGTAGCCACGAAACCTCTCCTGTATCGCTGAAGTAGTCCACGCTGGTTACATCAATATCAATCCACGTCCCGGGTAGTCCAAATACCAGCGAGACATCGTTAACGATGTCCCACAATGAGGTATCCTCTCCCCGTCGTGGAGGAGCATAACGCCCCCGCGCCGAGATCAGCGGCGACTGGTCTTGTCCGTCGCTGGCCAGCGGCAGGTACGTCAGACGGACGCAGTTCCGTCCCGGTACCAGCCGGATGCGCTCCGTAAACGTTGAAATGCCCAGAGTTGCACGCCGGCAATAGGCGTCGATTAGCGATGAGGCCGCCCCCACCCACGATGTGGGAGTCGACACCTCCAGACCGTAGTTTTCGTATTCCGCAGGATCCAAGTAGTTCATGACGCTTTATTCCTCGCATAACTCAAAACAAAGTAGGGGCGGAGTTCGCCGCCCCTTCGCACTAGGTCGTAGTCCGCGCTGCCGCGATACAGGGATCATGAGCAACCTGGTTCAGCAGCGCAGCGCCTCGTCGCCCTAACGGTTGACGACCACCTTGTAGTGCGCGTAGCTGGCGCCCTTCACTACGACGCCGCCAAACTTCACCACCACCATCTGCGACGCCAGGGAACTGGGCGTGCCCAACTGGAAGACGCGCGGCTTCGGATCGGTAAGCCAGTGGTACTCCACCATGTCTTCGCTCACGATGAACGCTGGCAGTACCGCTGTCCCGCTGCCCGGAGTCCCGCTGTAGGGAATTGACCAGTCCGGAATCAGCGGCAGTTCGCCCGCCTGCGTCGAGAGTGTCTTCACTCGCACTCCACCCGCGACTTCCGTGGTCGACAGCACCACGTTAAACTGGGCTTTCAACTCGCGGTCGATCAAGTCGAGCAGCACCGGGTTGGAGTAAATTGCGGTCGGCCGCACCTCGTAATTCGAGTTGGCCACCATCTGCGCAATCGTTGACTTCAAGGTGTCCACGATCGGGTCACTGGTATGAATAGTTGCCACGTTGCCGCCATCGTTGATCTGGCTCATCACTCCGTAGTACTGCGGCGTGGTGGGAGTCGATAACGATGTGTCGTTACCCTGCCACAAGTTGACATCGTGCGTGCGCATCAGACCCTCGACGGAGTCCGCCAGGTCCTTCGCCTGCAGATACGCGAACTGGCTCTGCTGCGTGCCAACCTCGATATCGAACAGGTTGTAGTTGATCTGCGACACCAGGCACTTCAGCGGAACGCTGCGCTCCGACCGTGTGGGAGTCACCAGCGTTGGCACGATGTTGCGTGGATCCACGAATCCATGCGCCGCATCGGGCGAAGGGATCTCCGTCTCCTCGAAGAAGCGCGACGGATGGCCAGTCGCCGGTACCTGCTTGATGCGCTGCCCAAAGACGCCGCGGCGTTTGCAAATGTCTGTGATTTCGGTCGCGTAGCGATCAATCTCGATCGCGCCCGGTCCCATGAAATCGGCTGCTGACTGCAAATTGACGAATTGTGCTCTCATATTGTCCTTTCGAAAGGAAATGGCGGCCCGCAAAGGCCGCCACCTGTTGAATGAATTTGCGACTGCGAAAAATTTACTTTGTCATCCTGAGCGAGGAGCGAAGCGACGAGTCGAAGGACCCCTATCGCAACTGGGACCTCTGCTCCGCCACTGGCAACCGGCTGCTTTTACTGCCCACTAGCTCAACACTCCCGCCCGCGCCAGTTCGGCCTTCACCGCGATGCGCTGCTCGATGCTCAATCCCGCGAGCGCTTTCTCCATCAACGGCTGCTCGATCAGCGCGTCGCCTTCCACGCCTTCTTTCGCCAGCAGTGTGGTTACCAGTGGTGAAAGCGTTTTGCGCCGCGCGCGAGCCGCCTGCGCTTGTAGATCGTGATTGGCCTTCTCCAGTTCGGCTACCTTGCCGCCAGGCTGAAGAGTGGGGTCCCCCTCGTCAATCGCCGCTACGATGCGATCAATCTTTGCGTGCAGCGACTCAAACTGCGCGTTGATGTTCACCAACGCCTCGGCAAGCGACTGTGTTGCCTGCGCCAGTCGGTCGGTTGTAGTTGGCTCCTGTCCTGTCCCGGTGTCAGGAGCGCCTGCGTTCGTTTCTGGATCCATATCTATCTCCCACAATGTCAGAGTTATCTAAGTTGTCTTGTTCAGCCGGCATTCGCCGCTAGGCGAGGGCCATCCGGCCTCTTCGCTGCATCGTCGATCAGCAGCCACGTCTCGGGATATGCCGCCTTGTCCCTCCGCAGTACCGCCGCTCCCGTGAATGTGAACTTGGTGATCGTCCAGACCGATGCTTCGACGTCGGGTACCCAGGCATTCGCGATCTCATACGACATGCCCAGTACTCCTTTGCCGGCTCGTATCTCCTGCATCACCTCGGGAAAATCCCGCGCATAGAGGAATCCCGCGACACTGAGCTGCCCAGTCGCTTGATTCTTCGCGATGGAGTGAATCTCGGCGTCCGTGATTATCCCGATCTTTCGCCTCGCATCATGTCCGTCCATGGCTGGGGAGTAATCGAGCGCCATGCCCAGCAACGAAGCCAGCGCGGTTTCGGTCGCTTTATAGCTCAGAGTTACGCGATGCCCCCGCGCTCCCGACGGCGAGTGTTGCGATGGCACTCCCACCAGCGTCAACACTCCGCGAAACGGTAGCCGGTTCGGATGCTCCGCCACCTCCGGCATCGCCAGCGCCATAGCTTCCAATTGCAATTTCACCTCTGACCTCCTTATCCCTTGTCATCACGAGCGAAGCGAGGGATCTGCTCTTCGCGTTTAGCTCGTGGCTAGTTCCCAATACGGGTGCCCCATCCTTTCGCCTGGTTTTGACGAAAGGGTGGGAACCCGGTGGCTGCGACTCGCTCTTCTCTAACGCACAACACCGCTGAGCCCCCTAACTCACATTGCTGGCAGCCGCCCAGTTCCAACTTCCTTCTGATAACCGGCAACTGACAACCGACAACTAAATCAGCTCCGGCGTGTCACTCACCCCATTGCTCTTCTGCGCCAGCGGAGCCAGCCCTCTCATGCGGCGCACCTCGTTCACTGTCAACACTCCGCAACCAATCAGCGTCTGCTGTATCTGCGCCTGCTCCAGCTCGTTCGGAGCATCCACGTCAGTGAACACAAATTCCAGATCGCTCCACCCCAGCCGTTTGGCAATCACATCTCGCGTCAGATGCTCGGCCAGCAATCGCGCCACTGGCACTACGGCCGTGCGAAACGCGTCGTCATACTGTGTGGTAGCTGTATTCCGGTTCACATCGCGTTCCAGCCCCAGCACCATCGGCGGCAGATCAAATGCATCCGCAATCATGCGAATCAGGAACTCTTGCCATTCCAGTCTCAGGTCGGCATCCGTACCGCCCGCAAAGCGCAGCACCTCTGGCTTGCTATCCACTGAAAGGATCGGCACCTTGCCCGTGCCTTCAATCTCGTCCTGCCACCATCGAATCAGCCGCTCATGGTGCTGCGGACTCAAGTTCTGCACCCAAAGCGCGTACTGCACCACCGTGTTGCTGGCCATGCGCGCCGCATAGCGATGCGCGCTGAGAAACTCGTGGATTGTCTCGAATGCCACCTCGAGCTTGCCCAGGCCGAACGGCGTGTGGGTCCGCGGATTCAGACGGATATACGACAGCTCTTCATCCGCCAACGTGATCTCGTCGTCCGCAAAGAACTTTCCTGTCGACTGCACATAGCGTGGTGACGCCGGGTTGCCGTCCCAATCCGTTCGAATCCGGATGCTCGCGCCATCCACTGGCCACAGTGTCAGAGGTCGCGCCGCCTCTCCCGTCAGATCAAGCTCGATTGCCCCGTAACCACCCACCAGCACGTCTTCCAGCACCTGCTCGATCAGCGAGCGGAACGAATCTTCCGGATTCGGCTGCTCGAACGTCTCCGCCAGGATCGCGATCCGCTCGGCTGCGGTCGGCAACTCCTCCAGCACTTTGCCGTGCCGTGGCTGAATGCGCCAATGCATGCCGGCGATGCGGTCCTTAATGGTGTTGATCGCCTTGCGTGCGATCGGTGTTTCGGCAAACCGCCGCAGGTTTCCCGGCGAAGGTTTGGGCATGACCCCGGCACGCAATAGCGTGGGTGCCCCCGGAGTCAATATGGAAGGCAGCGGCACCGTCCGTCGCGCGGATTCGGCTGAGGCCTGAAGGCCTTCGGCGCTTTGAACCGCGCCGCTTCCTCGCTGGTTCTTGCTTTGAAAGGGCATGGCTTCAGCCGTGCCGATCGCCGCCTCTGCTCGGGTAGTGCGGCGCTTCAGCGCCGCGTTCCCGCTCACCAAATTCGAAAGGGGCTTTAGCCCCTGCCACATTGTGGGACTCATGAGACGTACCTCTCCCAGGCGGCGCAGCGCGCCGCGAAAACTGTTTCGTATGTTCATAGGTTTTGCTCTAAATAGAAAAGCGCTCCCGAGGGAGCGCCGTCTGCTACTAGAAGTTCTAAGCCGGTGCTCTATGGCCCGGCCAGTGTTTGAAGGGGCGCGCCTTCAGGCGCGCCATGAAGGCCTTTCCGCAGACATTGTCATCCTGAGGCGGCTTCAGCCGCCGAAGGACCTGCTTTTCACATCCCTCAGTAATTGGCTTCCAGTTACAACCTCATTGCCGTTCTTGCCCGGTCCGCAACCGCCGGTAAAGCCTCGAACGTTACAGCCAGGTAAAGAACATCATCGACCATGCGCATCCAGCCAACGCAGAAGTGATATTCACCGCTCGCATTTGGCCGCGACAGAATACTGCTGGCAAGAGTGTCACCACACTGGACCGAAAGATAATAGGCGCCCAATGATGCGTATAGGGAAACTCGGCGCTCACTGGCGAATTTCTCGGAGCCATAGCGACGAACGCCACATCCATTCCGAGTATCAGCGTGCTGTAAACCACTCCTGCTTTGCTCAGCGCTCCTCTCCAGCCAGATGATTGCTGCACATTTCTGCCCCACCAAATCCAACCCCATACAACGCAGACTGGCAACGCTAACGCTAGGCATCCAATACTCGCGAACGCGACTTTGTCGGACCAGTGCATCACAGCCCCATCTCCACCCTCACCCGCTCCGCAATCGCCGGCAGCTCCGCAATTCTTGCGACCTGAATGTCGCTCCCCGCCAGCGTCCACAGCGCAAACCCAATGGCCGCATCGTTCACATCCAATCCGTCTTCTACGACAGCTGTCAGGTCGCTCTCCAGATGCCGCTTCTGAATCAGCCCCTCTTTCATCGCCGCGTAGCTGAACGCCAGCGCCTTCGCCGAATTCACCTGCGCCGAGCCGACCTGCTCTGCCAGCGACAACGCCTGGAACATATGCAGCACCCCGTTCGGTTCATATCCGCAATCAATCTTGAACGGATCACCCGGCCGGGTGAAGTCCGCTGCTGCAATGTCCTTCTGCATCTGCCCCCAAACTTCCGCCTCTTCGAACGCTCCGCGCATAGCGTGATAAATTGCTGTCCGGCCACGCGCCGCACGCTCCTGCTTACTGCGCGTCCCCGATTCCAGATACGCTTTCGCCAGCAGACCGATCTCCGCCTCGGGCGACTCGGTCAGCACTCCCATCACCGGAGCCATCTGCAGCGTTCCCGCCCAGGCGGTCTCAATCTGATCGAGCAGCCATTCGCGCCGAGACATAGGTCCTTTGTAATTGATGATCTCCGGCACGCCAGACTGAAGCTTGCCACGCAAATCCTGCTCCATCGCTTCGAGCAGCCCAACATCGATCTCAGGATCGAGGCACCGCGCCCTTCGCCAGTCCCGCGTCAGCCGCAAATCTGTAAATGAGCCTTCGCCGCTCTCCAGCAACACCACCCCGATATTGACGAACTCGCCCTTCACCACGTCCGGCACATAGCGCAGAACAAGAATTCGCATTGTCGATGATTAGCCATCAGCGATCAGTCGTCAGCTCTCAACTGCCCATCCGGGTACTTCATTTGGTATAAGGTGTCAGAATGCCAAATCTATTCTTACTCTGTGATCTCCGTGTCCTCGGTGGTTCAATTCTTCTCTTCTCCGTTCCTCTACTCTCTGTGGTTTGCTCTAATTACACCATTCCTCCAATTCGGGAACGGATTCCTACTCGAATTCTTGAACGACAGAATCAGCTCCCGCACCCGCCCCCGCCGCTCTAGCAGCTTGCTGAAGAGTCGTTGTATCGCGTCCACATCCGAGCCGTACCACTCCGGAGGAATCTCCTCTGCCAGCGGCCACAGGGAACTTTCAGGGAAGCTTTCGATCTTGCCCAGCCACGGCTCGAAGCTGTCCCACCCTGTGATACACGCGTACACATCGTTGCGTCCAAACACCCCTCGCAGCGGAGAGTCCGGAAAGTTCCACTCCCCGGCATTGAAGCAATATCCCTGGTCGATGAACGACGCCGTGAACTTCCGCTCCCGCGCCTTCTTCCAGAACGCCGCCTGCCGCCCATTAGCGTTGCACGTCCACTTATCCAGCGCCAGCACCCCCGCGAAGTCCCGCAGGTTACGCACCGTCCCGGTCATCGTCTCCGGCAGGTAGTCGTACACCTGACCTTCCATCGGTGAGATGACATACTGCGAACCAAACGACAGCCCCGGCGTAAACAGCATCTTTTGGCCGCAGAGTTCGATTCGCAACTCCGGCGTATGCTCCACCAGCCACGGATCGACATCCACCACCGAGACATCCGGCATCGGCAATCCGATCAGCCTCCCCAGCCGCGTGCCCAGCCAGTCGTTGGCCAGCACCCGCGTGTGCTGCGGATTATTCTGGAACTTCACAACGTAATAATGACCGTCGTCGCAGCGCATCATATGGCTTTGCGCGCCGCCGCGCATGCGTCGAACATGTTGTACAGCCTGTACTGCCAATTCCTCTCCTTAACGCAAACCGGCTGCGTGCTTTATTCGGATCGGGTGCCCCACCCAAGCCATCATTTGACTTGAGTGGGACTGCTATCAGACGACAGGGCGAATTCACTCCGACGAGACAGCCCCTGCTGGGCCCGGCTCTCGTTCTTCGGAATTCGCCCGCAACGGCCATCGCAGCCGTACATCACGGCCATCGCCTCCGCGTCGCCAGTGCACCGGATTACCACCCGTGTCCCAGGTTCGTCGAGTGCCCCATTCAAGCCATCTTTTGGCTTGAGTGGGACTCCACGACCGTTGCGAGCTTCCGAAACTCGATGCTATCTATTTCGGTGCGCCGCAATCGTTGGCAGCCGTCACAGACCTTTGTGATATGAGGAATGCAAGCTCCGAGCCACCACCCTCAGCCAAGATGCCGCTCGCGGCCCTAAGACTTTCGGTCTTTCTTTCTTCGCCTTTGACTAATTACTAGTTACTAATTGCTTCTCACCCCAGCGATCCCATGCTGACGCTCGACCCTCTTCGCGCCGCCGGAGCTATCTCTGCCCGTACCGCCAGCGCTACCGCCATCGCCATCACTAGGTCGTCATGCGTGCCGCTGGCTGCCGACGCCCTTCCATCCGGATGCCTGACAAACGTCCGGCACTCCTCCAGCAACCGCGTGCTGCTGAACAGGAACGGCGCATTGCTGAGCGTCGCCGCAAACGTCTCCAACATGCGTGGACGGCTAGCCGCCGACGTCAACCACCCCGCGTTGTTTCCCTGGTAGTACACGTTGTTTTGACCTTCATGCAGCTGCAGCGATGCCAGCACCGCGTGCCCGTGATTGTTGCGCTCCACGGCAACCAGCGCGTTGTTGTATTCGCGCGCAATCAACGCTACCCGAGCCGCCAGGTCCGCCGGAGCAAAATGCCCTTGCAACTCGGCACACTGCATTCCGCTGCCGCGATCAATCACTTGCGCGCTCGCATAATCGCCATCGCTGCCCCCGCCCGCCGGATCCACGCCGATGATGTACTCCTTCGGCTCTGCCCCGTTATCCCCGGTAATCGGCGGGAAAAACACCAGCATGGTGGCCCTGTCCCTCTGGTCAATAACGTTGCGCGGCTCGCGCATAGCGCTGGTCGATCACGTCAACATCGAACACGCAATCACCCGACGCCATGAAGCAGCTCTCGGCGTCCTCGGCATACTCTTCCGCCATCCGCGCACCAAAATTCGCGCGCATCTCGCGGCGGAAGGCGATCTGCCCTGCGTCGAGCTCGTACTTCTCCATCAGCTCGCGCTCCGCCTCGGTGAAGTCGAAGATCTTCACCCGCCGGCGATAGCTCGGCTCCCACCACCACGGGAAGAAGTGTCGCGTGTAGCCGGTCTGCTCCGCCCGCAGCCACTCGTCATAGAAGCACCCGCAAGCGCCATTCGGCGTCGACTCCAAAACGATCTCGCCATCCGGAGGCACCGCAGCTCGCAACGACGCCAGCGTACCCGCCGCGTCTCGCGGCCAGCGGGCCACCTCCGAGCAATGCAAATTCTGGATGGTCAGCCCGCGTCCTGCGTTCGGGTCGGCAGCCGTCTCCACCCGATACTCAGAATCCAGGCATGGGAAAACGATCTGCCGAACGTTGGCGCGCGATGTGCGTAGCGCGCCCTGGCGCAACGGTGCGGGCAGGTTCTCCACGAACCGGTGCACGATACGAAAAATTTCCTCTGCGGACTGCTGATCGTGCGCCACCTGCACACTGAGCGTCCCCGGATGTGGTCACGGTGTGAATAAAAAATCGCGCTGCCACATAGGTCGTGACACCCAGTTGCCGCGCCTTCAAAACGATGTTGCGTTTGCTGCAGCGGTTCGCATACTCCTTTTGCGTGCGGTTCAGGAACAGCGGCCGCAACTTGCCGCGTTTGTCCCGAACGCGTAGGTTTCGCGCCATAAGCAACTCGCGAACGGTGTCAACTTCACCATGTTCTTTCCCCAGGTCTACAACTCTGTCTTGCTCCCCCAATTCACGCTCCAACGTCCGGCCAGCTTCCACTAGCCACGTAAAGCCCTCGCTGGGATCCTCCCCCAGTTCTTTCGTTCGTTCGAATGTCTCCTTGTGTTCTTCCAGCGCTGCTCTGAGTGCCTGCTTGTCTGCCTCGTCGATATCAAGAATGCTGCTGGTCCCCACGTCTCTCACCCCCTGGAAAATAAAAAGGCCGGCGATAAACGCAATCGCCAGCCTGTTTGCGCCGTCTGTCTGCCCGTTATGCCCCACTGTGGCATACGAGGGTCGGCATTGAGACCGCGCTCCTCACCCTGTTCGCACTATTTAGTGTTCTTGTTGCAGATCCTCCTGCTGGCTATGAGCTAATTACTAATTGCTAATTACTGTTCACTCCACCGTCGTGCAATAGAACATCTTCGGCGTAACTGTTTCGGAGCTAGCCGCATTGAACGTAAGCTTTAACGTAGAAGCATTCGCCAGGTTCTCCGATGCTGTCAGACCCACCTGCGGGCCAGACTGAATAGTCGTACCCGCCAGTAGCGCTCCAACATTCGCGACCTCGCTCGACAGGGAAGCAGGCGTAAACACCTCGACCTCGCCCATCCAATTCGTGCTTCCCGAAATCACCGCCTGCGTCGCCAGCGTAGTCGAACCCAGCACCCACTTGAAGGTGATGCTGTTGCTCGTCGAAAGCTTGCTGAACCGCGCACTACACTTAAAACCGGTGCCTGCCGACACGGTCCCCGCCGGAATGCTCACGCTGAACACACTCTGATCCGCTCCATTTCCGACCACTCCACTTTGCGGACCTACCATCGTCCCCGCCACCAGGTGCATGCCTTGCGCCGGAATCGTTGGTTTGTTCTTGATGTAATCCGTCTGCCCGCTATTCGCTTCGCTCCAGTCGGACTGGACCTGAGTCCCTCCCGCCGTCACCGCCGTCCAGGCGCTGCCCGTGTAATAGCACAGCACTCGGTTCAAACCGCCGCCGGCGCTGCAACTACCTGGTGAAGTTCCGTCGCTCACCCATGCCAGCGATCCCACACTGTAGGAGCCGGGAAGAGCCGCAACCGTATACGTTCCTAGCGTAAAAACCATCGCATCGACATTGATCCCGTACACATGGTTCCACCGGCAACTCACCGCCCGCTCTTCTGACATACCGTTAGCAAATTGCCCAGGTTCTTCTCCGTCGTATCGCCCGCGTTCCATGCCGGAACCATGTCCCACTTTGTGGTATCGTAGCCGCTGCCGGTGAAGCGATAGCCGGCTCGCGCCATTACCTCCGGGCGTCGCGCCATACATCGTGCGGTTCTGTCCCGCCATCTCCACGCCGCCTGTCATGATGCTCTGCCCATCGCCATTGCCCAGTCGATGCAACCATCGTTGCATTGCCGGTCGTCGCATAGAAAATCGGAGTCAGCGACGTAGAGCCCGCCCATGACCCCCGTTCCCGGCGTCAGTGTGAATGCCTGGTTCGCGAATACGATCCCATTCGGCTCGTAATAAAACGGTTGCTTCGAGTTCATGCTGGTCGCGGGCACGACCACGCCGCGCACCGTGTCATTCAACAGATTGGTGTACCCGGTGACGTAAAAGCCCTCCATCTCCAGGACGCCGCCACCCGTGCCAACCACCTTCGCAACCGCATTCTGCGCGGTTCCAAAGGCATATCCGCCGGTGATGTGCACATGCGTGTTCAGGCCGGGCAGGGTGTCCAGCAGCACCACCGGGTCGTGTGCGCTTCCATTGGAGCAGATCGTCGACTCCGCCTCCGACTTCAGGCCCTCGATGACCAGTGTCCCGGCTGCGTTCTCTTGCACTGATACCAGCGGCCCGGCATTGCAGTCGCCGCTCAGCCCGTTGATTTTCCCTACGCCCGCCAGGTTCGTGAAGCGCACTCCGCTGCCATTTCGCGAGCGGTTGCTGGTTAGGTTGCCGATGTCTGACTGTGTGGCAGCTGCTCCAACGAACTCAATGTTGTTGCCGAAGCAGTTCTTCACCAGCAGATCGCGCACCTTCGAGGTCTCGCCCATGTTCTCCACGTGCACGCACTCGCCTGCGGCTTGATTTGCCCCGTCGATGTTCAGATTCTCGATCGAGCCCCAATGCCACCACTGGACGCCCGCTCCCGTCCCCGTGCCCACGCTGGTGGTCGCAATAATGTCGCTCCCAAATCCACTCCCCACGCTAATCGTTGTCCCATGGTTCGAGGATGTCCCACCGCCTGCCAGATGTGCGCCCTGCTCAACCACAATCGCCGCCGTAACATTGTTGTTGCCGTTGTTATGCGTCACCGGCGAGGTGAATGAATATGGCACCGGCGCCAGCCGCACCGTCACCGAATCCGGAATGTAGAATCCCGGTCCGCTATAAGCGGCCGTGCGATCGTCAATCACCGCGCCTGCAACCGTGCCCGACCCATAGGCTGCATTGATCGCCGCTTGGAAGCCGCCATATTTGCTCACGAAATATTCGTGCCCGGGAATGTCGCGCGCCGTCAGCTCTCCCACCACGGAGACGCTGTTGGCGGTTAACGAAGCGGCAACGTTAAACGACCCGCCGTTATCGGCGTTAAGCGAAAGTGTGTTTCCGGAATCGTAACCCAGATAAAACGTACGCGCGCCATTAGGCCCGTACCACCCCAGGTAACCTGCATGTCCGGCGTCGCCCGAGACCGCGCTCACATACCCATGACCTCCCACATTGTCGTACCCAAATACAATGGGACCTCCTACATTGCTCGCCCCCTGTACCGTATCTCCTTTAATCACCGAGTCGGCAATGATATTGCCCGTCGTGTGATAGTCGGCGGTATCGTTGCGCGCCGGTGGCCCATACCCCGTTAGCGGCTGACCTGTATCGCTAAAGACATATGGAACCGGCAGGCCGGTGGGATAGTTCACGCCTTCACACGGCAATCCTGTAGCCAGCGCGTGCGTCGTGTCGCCGCTGAGAATGTCAGCCGAAACCCAGTTCGGAAAGCAATCGAAGGAGATGTCGTTCTGCGGCGGAACTGCACCGTTGCTGATCATGGCTGGCGGAGAAACATTCGACGTCCCTCCCGCGTAATCATGGAAAACAACCCGATAGGTGTAGGCCGTGCTTCCGGTCTTCCTGGCGGCCACCGTCGGTGCCGGCGGATCATCCAGCGGCGCGCCCACGATCTTGCCTTTGTACCCCACTCCGCCCGAGACGTTCATCGCCCCTTGCAGCCAAAGCCTTCCGCCCAGGATCATGCTGTTCGTGGTGTTGCGGTTCGGCTGATAAAACACACCTGCCAGCGAGGCGAGAGAGATGTTGCCCCACGATCCGTCGTCCACCCAGGTACACGAACTCTTCGGCAGGCACGCAGTCAGTGTCGACAGTACGCCCGCAACCCCGTGTCCCGGATCGTTGACCACGATATTGGGATTGTTGTCGCGCGCCGGCAGCATGTTGGAATAGCCGCCCGGCTGTTGATACGTGACCGTATTTTTCTTCGTGCCCCCGCCCGCGGCCAGTTCCGCGTAGCTAAATCCCTGCGGATCTCTGCACGTCGGCGACGCCAGCGACAGAGCACTGTTGCTGTCGGCGAAGTAAAGGTTGTAGTTCGCTCCTGAACCCGTGCCCCCGGAATGCGTCACGCTGCATGTCGCTGCATTAGGATCCACCAGTTGAAAGCTGTTGTACCTCCCCAGCACCACCTGCCCGCCCACATAGGCGAACGCAGTCATCGGCACCGTGACGTCGAGCCATCCCGGATTCTGATAGGGAAACTGAAACCACGGCATATACTTCATCACGCTGAAATTCAGGCTTCCGTCTTTTTTCATCAGGTCCCAGTCCACCTCGCCGGTGGCCTGTACCCAGTTCTGTATGGCGTTGAAATTGGTGTCTCCGCCCAAACTGGCCGAAGCCGTCATCGATGAGCCCATAATGAGGTTGGGTCTGACCTTGCCGATTGGAGGCGGCGAATCAAGGTTGCCGCCGCCCCCGGCATTCGCGTCGACATATTCCTTGTTGGCTGCGTCGGTTGCATGGGTCGGATCAGGCACCGCTGGCGACTTTACAAACGTTTTTACCCCGCCTATGGTCTGATCGTCGTTCGCATGAATGTACCCGGCATCCGCATATTGCTTGTTCATCGCATCTGCGGCATTCTGCGGATCGGGTACCGCAGGAGCCTTGACGAATGTCTTTACTCCCCCAATGCTCTGGTCGTCGTTGGCGTGAACGTAAACCGAGTCCGCCACATCGCGCGTCAAAAACTGTGCTGCCTGCGACGTTGGTACCAGCTTGGCCCGTACCGCCGATATCGTCGTGTTGTCCGTCGCCGGCACCGCCCAGTATTCTTCTTTATTTGCGGCCGCTGCGGCGTCGCCAATTTGATATACCACTCTGTAGTACACGCCTGTGGGAGTACTTCCCGTCGTCGGAGCCAGGCTTGCATCGAACCACCCATCTGCTCCCAGCTTCACCGTTAGTGACCCTGCGGCTACCGCATTCTGGGTGGCAGTGGTAAATGCCGGCCACGAAATTACCAGTTCGCCTTGCGCCTTCGACCCGTCAGCGCGATACACCGTGTCGGTAATCTGCGTCAGCTTCATGCCGTTGTCGAAGTACGCGTGCAGCGGTTTCCGTAGTACAGAGCGCAGCGCGTAGTTTGCAGCTGAAAGCTGAGGGCTGATAGCTGACAGCTGCCTTTCTTCGGCAGACGGAGCCATCGGAGGTCTCAGTCCGGCTCCGTCTGCCGCCACCGCTCGCGGTGTTACCCACGCGAGCCACACAATCAGGACAACAAAAAACCGCCCAACTGGGCGGCTGATGGTACGCATAATGTTTGCCTCGTCTTTAGCAATTGGCTATTTCAATTAGACGCTATCTCATAAATCCGTTTTGAAAGGGCACGGCTTCAGCCGTGCCGCACAGAGCCAGGAAATGTGGGGCTTTAGTCCCTGATGGACTCCGGCTCGCCATTCTTGCGACGGTGATAGTTAAACCGTCAAAAGCTAAACCTGTGCCCCGTGGTTCAAGACTTCAGAACAGCAATGAACCACAATGCCTGTGCTGCCTGCCAAGTGATAATTGATAATTGATAAGCGCCAGCCGCTCAGCGACTCGTCCCCTTATAACTCTTCATAAAATCTTCTACGCTCTCAACATACACCTGCGCGAAGTCGGCCACCGGTCGCTGCGTTTCAATAATTTCAATTGCGTCTTGCAGTGGCCATCCCATGGCGCATAGCACCGCCAGCGTCATCATTGGCGCGCGATGCACCCCCGCCGCGCAATGGATGAACACCTTGGCCTCCGGGTCTTCCAGCGCCTCCAGAGAAAAATCAACCCCTCGCCGCAGCAGCGCCCCCGGCTTCGGCTGGTAGTCGTCGTCCGTCGGGTTCCATAGCACCTTCACCCCATACGGCTCAGCTAGCTTCGTATCGTCGAACTCAATCTGCATGTCCACGATATGCGTAACCCCGGCGCGAACCACTTCGATCATCTTTTCTTCATGCCAGATGCCGCCCCCAACCGCAATGCGATCGGTGACCCAGGTCATGTCCATTCGGCGCGTCGCTCCTCGGCCCCGTTCGGCCTTACTCTTCGATTCTACCGTGCGCGCTTTGCGGAGCGACCCTCTAGCTCGCCGAACTTCAGTGCCGACATGAAACAGACTTATGGGCATCCGATATCCTTGTCAGCCAGACCTCTTTCCTGTTTGCCGTCCTGAGTCCGCCGTGGCGGACGATGGACCTGCTGTCGCTTGCACCTGCGGCGATTTCCAATTCACTGTTGCAAGCAGAATCACTCTTCGCGATTTGTCATCACCAGCGAAGCAAGGGTCTGCTCTCTTCCCTGCGCCAGTCTGCGTGATTAACTCACCCGCGGACCACCTTCTCGCCCGAAGCGGCCTCGTGATGACAAACATCAGCTCGCCGCTGGCTGCTCATCGCCTTCCGCTTCCACCGCTTTCGGCGGCTTCAGCTTCGGAGGCTCAATGCCCAGCTTCTTATAGAACGACAGCACCGCCTTTGTCGGGTCGTCGTCCCCTTTCTCTTCCCCAACCGTGACCGCCTTCTTGCTCTTCGAGGACGCCTTCACCATCGCCGGCACCTGGTTGATTCCCGCAAACTCGAACAGAAATTTCGCTATTGCAGAGTTGCCTTTCTTGGCCAGCTTGATGTTCTCCCGCGTAATCTCGTCCAGGTGCGCGTACACCGCTCGCCGGTTCTGCTCAATCGCCTTTTGCCGATTCTCCAGCCGCGCGAACTTTGTATACCGCGGTTTTATCCGCGTCGGCCGCTTTCCAGCCTTCTTGGCTTTCTGTCCTTCCGGTCCCGCGGTGACAGCCCCTGTTGTCATGGAGTTTTCAGTCTCCCTGCTCGCTTGCGGCTCTCTCACCGCATCCTTATCCCCTGCCATTCTGCTCGTCGCCATGTCTACTCCCTGCCGTCTGACATTCCCACCAACAAAAATGCCCGGCGCTAGGCCGGGCGTCCAAACACGTCTATAAATGCGAAAACCCAGCTTTCGCCGGGTTCGTTAACGGGAGGCTGTCGTATCCGCTCTCCCGATTTGCAACTCTATTTTCACTATAGCAGAACGAGCCGGAAATCTTTACTAATTGCGAAGTTTATATTTCCATTAACTACTATAGCTTACACAGAAGTGTTGCGTTTCTCCTAGTTGACAGGTAAAAACTACATTGCTGGCTTTCGGTCAGTAGCCGCACTGCTAGGCCATTCCCAATTCGGGAATGGCAAATCGCGGACATAGCTCCGCGGAGCTTCCATTCCTAATTCTACAAATTTTCTCCGTGCCCCTGTGTCTCTGTGGTGAAATTGATTCAGCTCTTCAGGCCGAAAGCCAATCGCCAAGAGCCACTCCCAGGAGGCACCCCCACATGCGCCAAGTCGTTGCAACCGATAATGCTCCCAAGGCCATCGGCCCTTACTCGCAGGCTATCAAGGCCAACGGTTTCGTCTTCATCTCTGGCCAGATCGCCCTCGACCCCGCTACTCAGCAGCTCATCGACGGCGACGTCGCCGCCCAGACCGATCGCGTGCTCCAGAACCTCTCCGCCATCCTCGCCGCCGCCGGAAGCTCGCTGGCCCAGGTCGTCAAAACCACCGTCTTCCTCAAGTACATGGACAACTTCGGCGCCATGAACCAGGTCTACGCCCGCTACTTCGCCGACGCCCCGCCCGCCCGCTCCACCGTCGCCGCCGCCGGCCTGCCCCGCGACGTGCTGGTCGAAATCGACGTCATCGCTCTTGCTGAATAGCATTTAGCTCGGGTAGTAATCTGCGCGGATGCGGGTGCCCCATTCTTTCGCCTGCATTTGGCGAAAGGGTGGGAGCCAACGCTGTCGCTACCACCTAAATTCTTCCGGCCTTGCAGTTGTTGTTCATCTGTGAACTCCGTGTCCTCGGTCGTGATCTAAGCCGGCCGGGCGCCATGGGGGATTGCGTCCCTCCACAAAGGTGGCGTTCTCGTTCCTCTTCAAAACGGTGTAGAGTGTTCTCCCCCCGCCCGGCCGAACCCAAACTACGAGGAGAGAGATACGATGAAGTCTATTATCAAAGGGTTTCGAAACACCTTACCGCTGTTCCTGGCTGTCGGCATGTGCATTCCTGCCGTTGCCGACCACAACAATAACGACAACAACGGATGCAGCAACCTGCCGGACCATGGCGCGTTGCAAGCCGCGCTCAAAGCAGCCACGGCAACCGAAACCAGCGGCCTCAACAATCAGATGTGGGGCACCATCGTCGATCGCGATGGCAATGTCTGTGCCGTAGCGTTTTCGGGCGTGAATCGCGGAGCGCAATGGCCGGGTAGCCGCGCCATCTCGGCCCAAAAGGCGAACACTGCCAACGCTTTTAGTCTCGACGCCAGCTCCTACAGTAGCGGTTCAGGCCAGCCTAACGGCCTCTCGCTTTCCACCGCGAACCTCTACTCTGCCGTGCAGCCCGGAGGCAGTCTCTACGGATTGCAGCACAGCAATCCTGTCGATACCGATGTGGCCTATGATCAGCCGTCATCCGCCTACGGTACCGACAACGATCCCATGGTCGGACACAAGATCGGCGGCGTGAATGTTTTCGGCGGCGGGCTCGCTCTCTATGGACCGGGCCACGTGATTATCGGCGCCGTCGGTGTGAGCGGAGACACCTCCTGCGCCGATCACGATATCGCATGGCGCACGCGCAACAATCTCCACCTCGATCACCTGCTGGGCGTAGGCGGAGTCTCGGGCGATTCGCAGCGGCCTGACAACATCATCTACGACATCACCCCGAATCCCAACGGTGGAACCGGGAACAGCGCCGGAGGTTTCGGGCATCCCACCTGCATTAACACCGGAGACCAGACCAAGCTACCGCCCGTGCGGCAATGATCTACTGACTGGCCGCGGCGGGTGCCCATTCGGGCTGCTGTTGTCCGGATGGGCCTTTTCATTTTGCGGCGACGTCGCTGCTGACGCGGCTTTGAATGCTGCGACTACGCGCTCTCGTAATTCCGTTTAAACTCGAAGTTTCCTCATGTCTAAACCTATTCGCATTATCGGAGCCGGTCTCGCCGGATCGGAAGCTGCCTGGCAATGCGCCCGCCGCGGCTTGCATGTCGATTTGTACGAGATGCGGCCGGTGCGCTCGACCCCGGCGCATCAAACAGCAAACTTCGCCGAGCTGGTTTGCTCCAACTCGCTGAAGTCTGATTCGGAAAACACGGCGCCCTGGCTGCTGAAAGAAGAAATGCGTCGTGCCGGCTCGCTGCTGATGCAGATCGCGCAACATACCGCCGTCCCCGCCGGACACGCACTGGCGGTTGATCGCGAGCAGTTTTCTCAATCAGTTACGAAAGCCATTGACAGCGAACCTCTGATTAACGTCGTCCGCGAAGAAGTCACCCAGATTCACGAAAACGACGCCATCACTATCGTGGCCACTGGCCCGCTTACCTCCGACGCGCTCTCCCGCGAGATTCTGCGCCTGGGTGGTGGCGAGCAGCTTTACTTCTACGACTCCATCAGTCCCATCGTCGAGGCCGATTCCATCGATATGTCGCGCGTCTACATGGCTGCGCGCTACGACAAGGGCACCGCCGATTACATCAACTGCCCCATGACCAGGGACGAGTACGACCGGTTTATCGATGCGCTCATCGAGGCGCAGTCGGTCGATGCCAAGGAATGGGAAAACTTGAATTACTTCGAGGGCTGCCTGCCGATTGAGGAGATCGCCCGCCGCGGCCGCGATACGCTTACGCTTTGGACCGATGAAGCCGGTTGGCCTGCGCGATCCCAAGACCGGACACATGCCTTACGCTGTGGTACAGCTCCGTCAGGAAAATCTGCGCGCCGACTCCTACAACCTGGTTGGCTTTCAGAATCACCTGAAGTTTGGCGAACAGGCTCGCATCTTACGCATGATCCCCGGATTAGAGAATGCGAAGTTCCTGCGCTACGGCCAGATTCATCGCAATACATACATCAACGGACCCACGCTCCTCGGCGAGAGCTTGCAGATGAAGCAGCACCCCAACGTGGTTTTTGCCGGCCAGATTTCGGGAGTTGAGGGCTACGTCGAGTCAATTGCAACTGGGTTGCTGGCGGGAATGGCCGCCGCAGCATTGGCCAATGATGTCGAGCCGCTTCCGCCCCCACGCGCCACAGCCTTCGGCGCGCTGATTAACTACATCTGTCACGCCGATCCGAAGAATTTCCAGCCCGCAAATATCACCTTCGATTTGCTGCTTCCGCTCGACGAAGCGACCCGCCGCCGCATTCGCGATAAGAAGCAGCGCCACGCCATGGTATGCGAACGAGCGTTAGCCGAATTCCAAGGGTGGATGGAAAAGTCAGATTCAACTGTGCCGCCGACAGGCCCATAGCAGATTTCGCATGAAGTCGCGTTAGTTTTGTATCAGGGCACGGCTTCAGCCGCGCCGCAAGCGCCTTTTGCGTTGTGTCATCCCGAGCCCGCCGTGGCGGGCGAGAGATCTGCAGTTGTGCCGTCCCCACGCGCCTCGCAGCTTCATCACCGATGTTTCGCCCTGCGGACTTTTCTTGTTGGCGGAGTCAGGTTGCTGGGCTACTCCCAGCAATCAGCAGCGGCCAAAGGCCGCGAAAGGTGGGAGCCCCGCCCCTCGGGGCGGGGTAGCTCCGTCCAAGAGAATCCGGAGTGCCGTAGGCACGGCAGGTTACACCCGCGCCAGATGCACCCCGAACCATCGTTTCGGATCGGACCACGTCCGCTCCAGCTTGAAACCCGACTCGCTCAAGATGGTATTCACCATCTCGTCGGTGTACTTGTAGCTGTTCTCGGTATGGATGCGTTCGCCCGCCGCAAAATGTACATCCATATCGATTGCCGGGAGGAAGACCGACTGTGCCGTCGTGCTTTCCAGATAGATTTCCATCCGCGAGCAGCGCTTGTTCCAAATCGCGAGGTGGCGAAATTTATCGAGATCAAAGTCGGCGTCGAGCTCGCGATTTAGGCGCGCTAACATGTTTTTGTTGAATTCGGCCGTCACTCCCTGGGCATCGTCGTAAGCCGGAACCAAAATCTTCGCGCTCTTGGCCAGGTCGGTTCCCAGCAGCAGCGCGTCGCCGGTTCGCATCGACCGGCGGATGCGGCGGAGCATGGCAATCGCCTCCGGTGGATCGTAATTGCCGATACTCGACCCGATGAACAGCACCAGCTTGCGCCCGCTGATACGCGACAACGCCGGGACGCCTCCACTGTAATCGGCGACCACAGGGTTTACCCGCAACTGCGGAAACTGCGCCGCCATTTGGGTTACCGCCTCGTTCAGCGCCGCCGGCGAAACGTCGATGGGATAAAACAAGGCCCGTGTCTGACGTTGTAGGAGTTCCTCGATCAGGATTCGCGTCTTATTGGCCGTTCCGGCCCCCAGCTCGACCAGCGTGAGCGAAGGTCCGGCGGCTTCCAGCATCTCGGCTGCGTGGTCCTCGAAGATGGCACGTTCCGTCCGCGTCAGGTAATACTCGGGCAGCTCGGTTATCTGCTCGAACAGCGCCGATCCCACATCGTCGTACAGAAATTTGCAGGGCAGCCGCTTAGGAATTGCGCTCAAGCCGTCGCGAACTTCGCGGGCCATTGCCCCATCGACGACATATTGCAGTTGCTTGCTAGTTGCCATTGGCCAACCTTATCCCCATAAATTGCCAGCGCACGTGGGGCGGAAAAAAGTTTCGGTAGCTGGCCCGAATATGCGAACCCGGCGTGGCGCAGGAACCGCCTCGCAACACCATCTGATTGCACATAAACTTGCCGTTGTATTCGCCCACGGCGCCTGCCGCCGGCCTGAATCCGGGATAGCCGAGATACGCGCTGCCCGTCCACTCCCACACATCGCCGAACATCTGGGTCAAACCATCCGCCGATTCAGCAGGAACCGGCCGCAAGGTATTCGAGTCCAGCAGATTGCCTGCGATCTCGCGTCCCGCAGCGGCGGCTTCCCACTCGAACTCGGTGGCCAGTCGCGCTCCTGCCCAGTGCGCAAACGCATCGGCCTCGAAGTAGCTTACGTGACAAACCGGAGCATCGAGTTCGACCGGCTGCAATCCTTCCATGGTGTACTGCAGCCACTCGCCGTCACGTTTTTCCCAGTACAGCGGCGCGTTCCATTGATTTGCGCGCACCGCGTCCCATCCTTCGGATAACCACAGTTCGGCCTTGCGATAGCTGCCGGCTTCCATGAACTCGAGATATTCGCGATTGGTGACCAGCCGCGATGCCAGCCTGAACGGCGTGAGATACACCTGGTGGCGTGGGCCTTCGTTGTCAAACGAGAATCCCACATTGTCAGACCCGATACTATGCATCCCGCCGTCAAACTTCTGCCACTCCAGACGTCGCCGGTGCCCCAGGTTCGCCCATCTTTTGGGCTAACCTGGGTTCGACCCTCGCGATAAGCCGGCCGCAGCGGATTTGTCCATAGTCCATGCTTCACGTCTGTAACCAGAAGCTCCTGGTGTTGCTGCTCATGATTGATGCCAAGCCAGACTAACTCGCGAACTTCGGCCGCCCGATCGGAGCTGAGTAACTCGAGCATTGCGTCGTCCACTGCGTTGCGATACGAGTGGACCTGGGCCAGGGACGGCCGTGAAAGCGTATGCCGCAATGCGCGCAACGGACGGTCGCCTATCGCCTCGTAATACGAATTAAAGAAATTGCGGAACTCTGGATTGGCGGGCCGGTAACCGGGAAGGCTGGGGGAGAGAAGAAAAGTTTCGAAAAACCAGGTGGTGTGCGCCAAATGCCACTTTGCCGGACTGGTGTCGGGCATTGACTGCAATGCGTGGTCCTCGATGCTCAGCGGAGAGCTGAGTCGCATCGAGGTCTGCCTCACATCGCAATAGCGTTCGCTCAGGCTGGGCTCGCGCGCCGGAGACGTCGCCCCTTCATGAATTGAGCTGGTTACGTGCATGCGTCCTCAACTTTCGGAAAGTTCAGAATTGCTGCCGACCCTGCGCCCTTTTGAGACGCCTTCACAAAGATGCGCCGTCGCTTCGCAAAGTCACAAAGAAACTCACAAACAGGGGGGAAATAGTAGCACGCATGTCCAAAATCGAGAGTCGATGCAGAAAAAGGAACTTTTGGGTATTTACGACGACTAGCGTGCCAGGCGCGCGGCCGCAGGTTCCGCTGCCGGAAGCTCCTCGACCCCGAAGGAGGGCTGCTCGTATTTGCCGCGCATTTCGTTCCAGCGTACCTGCAGCACCTCGCTGCCCATCCGCAGGCCATCGCGCAGCGGGCTGATTTTGGAACGGTGATCGTGGGCCCACTCCACCGGAACCTCGACTGTCTTCAGCTTGAATTTCCTGGCGAGAAACAGGATTTCCGGGTCAAAGCCCCAGCGCTCCACGTGCTGACGGGGAAAGATGACGTGCGCCGCTTGGCGGGTAAACGCCTTAAATCCGCATTGCGTGTCTTTGAAGTTGAGACCGAGCACGATGCGCAGCCCCAGGTTGAACAGTCGGCCGTAGAGCTGGCGCAGCAGAGGCTGGCGCTCGGTTTGTAACTCGCGCTGCAACCAGCGCGATCCGATGGCGACATCGGCGCCATGGTTAATGGCGGCTATCAATTTGTCGGCCTCGTAGATGGGCGAAGAAAGATCGGTGTCGCTGAACAGCAGCACATCGCCGCGGGCATGCAACATGCCGTTGCGGACGCTGTAGCCTTTGCCGCGATTGCCGGGATTTTCCAGCAGCCGGATACAAGGGTCGGCGGCGGCAAACCTGCGCACAATGTCGGCCGTATCGTCTTTCGAGCCGTCGTTGACCACGATGATCTCGGCATCGAGCTGCCGCTGACGTACGTATTCCAGAACTTTCGGCAGGGAGCTGGTGAGCCGCTCACTTTCGTTGTAAGCGGGCAAAATGAAGCTGTAGGTTTCCATCGTCAGCAACTTAGACGCTCACGATTGTAAGCCAGTTGTAATAAGTGGGCACGGAATAAACGCGGGCGTCAGGTATCAGGGGTCAGGCGTCAGAAAACAAGAGCTCATAGCTGCCAGCCGCCAGCTCCCAGCTCGTTACCTGTCGCTGCGGAGTCTGGCGGCGAACATCGGATTTTTCGGACCTTTAGAGCCGCAGAGCCACGGTTACACCGTCGCGCAGGGGAATGATGGTCGTGTACCAGTCGGGTGATTCGTACAGCATTCGGTTCAGCTCGGCGATCGCATTGTTCGATGCGTCAGCTGGGTCGCGCTTCAGGTCAGGATTGCCCGCGATGTACGCCATCTTGCCCTTCCACAGCGTGTTGTCGGCAATGAACAGGCCGCCTTTGCGCACGTGCGTGGAAGCGATCTGCGCGGCCCGAGGGTAGTCATGCTTATCGACATCGCAGAATACGATGTCAAACTGTTCCTTGCGGCCGGCAAGAAAATCGAGCGCGTCGCCGATATGTACATCGATGCGGTCTGCAAGACCCGCCTGCTGAAAATATCCGCGCGCCTCTTTGGCGTTCTTTTCGCTGCCGTCGGTGTAGTGCACCTTGCCGCCCTCGCCCACCGCCATCGCCCACCACAGGGTGGAATATCCAACGGCCGAGCCCATTTCGAAAACGTTTCGCGCATTGATGAGCCGGGCGTATTGAAACAACAGGCGCGCTACGGCGGGGCCAACGATTGGAATATCGCGTTCTGCGGCCTGACGCTCGATTTCCTGCAAGACGGCGTCGCGCGCCGGCAGCACGGTGTAGAGATAATTCTCGACACGGGGATCGGTAATAGCTATCGGTTGCATCATTGCAGTGTCTGTCCCGGCGTCATCTCGACGACCTCTGGCCCGCTGGCGCCCAGCAGTTCGCGCAATTTCGACGGCCGTCCCACCAGCGGCGGGAAGGTCCCGAAGTGCATGGGGATGACGAATTTCGGTTTCAATAATCCACAGGCGTAAGCGGCTTCGCGTGGATCCATGGTGAAGTGATCGCCGATTGGCAGCATTGCGATCTCAGGCGCATAAAGATCGCGAATAATCGCCATGTCGCCGAAGACGGCGGTATCGCCCGCGTGATAAAGCTTCACTCCGCCGGGCAGTTCGAGCACATACCCGCAAGCCTCTCCTCCGTAGACGATGCTGCCGTCATCATCCTGAATTCCGCAGGAGTGCACGGCCTGAACCATGGTCGCCTTAATGCCGGCGACGGTCTGGGTGCCGCCCTTGTTCATGGGAGAAATATTCTTCGCGCCTTTTTTCTGTAACCAGAGGCACAGCTCGAAGATGCCGACGATCTTGGGCTGATGCTGTTTCACGATGGCGACGGCGTCGCCGATGTGGTCGCCATGGCCGTGGGTGCAGATGAGCGCGTCGGCCTTCTTCACTTTTTTTTCGCTGTCGGGACACATGGGATTGTTCATCACCCACGGATCGACATAAACCGTCATGCCCTCGGCGGTTTCAATGCGGAAGCTGGCGTGACCCAGCCAGGTAATCTTGTTGCCTGCGAGATTCATTGCGTCCTCGGGAATGAGATGCGTAATGACGAAAGAGAATTGTACGACGGGGAGAAGCCGCCAGCCGCGAGCTAAGGCGGACTCTATCTTGCTCGCACAATCGCGAAACAAACTAGACGGGGCGCATACGTTCGTAGCAATCGCTTTAGCTGATGGCTGGCAGCTGGGAGCTGGTGGCTGATTGACCTTCTTCCCACTGCTATCATGGACAGACGTTCATGAGTTCCGCCGTTCCCAATCCGCTGGTTTCGAACAGCCTCGACAACTACCTGCTGGAAGTTGCCGATGCGGTGAATACCACGCTCGATCTCAACACCCTGCTGCAGCGCGTGGCGGAGATGCTGAAGCGCGTGATGGATTACGAAGTGTTTGCCATCCTGCTGCTGAACGAGAGAACGCAGGAGCTGCGCATCCGCTTCCAGGTGGGGCATCCGCCGGACGTTGCGGAGCGCATTCATATCAAAGTCGGGCACGGGGTTACAGGCAAAGCCGTCGAACTGCGTGAGCCGGTGCTGGTGAACGATGTGCGCTCGGAGGAGAACTTCATCAACTCCGCTCCCGGCGTGCGCTCGGAGCTGGCGGTGCCGCTGATCGCGAAAAACAAAGTCATCGGCGTGCTCGATGTGGAGGCCGCCCAGCCCGGCGCCTTCAATGAAGAGCATGTGCGGCTGCTGACGCTATTCGGATCGCGTATCGCTATCGGTATTGAAAATGCGCGGTTGTATACCAAGGTGTCGCGGCAGGCGCGCCAGCTCACGCTGCTGACCGAAATCAGCCGCGAGCTGACGTCGATTCTGAACGTGGATCAGTTGTTGAAGCGGGTGGCCGACCTGGTGACCCGCATCATCGACTACCAGATGTTTTCCGTGCTGCTGCTGGATGCTTCGGGAAAGGTGCTGACCCACCGCTTTTCGTTGCGGTTTAAAGAAAGTGTGCAACTTAAGCACGAAATCCCGCTGGGCCGCGGCCTGGTGGGGGTTGCAGCGCAGCGCGGGCAGGCGGTGCTGGCGCCCGACGTCAGCAAAGACAAGCGCTATATCGAGGCCAATCCCGAGACCCGCTCGGAGCTGGCGATTCCGCTGATCTACAAGGACAAGGTCATTGGCGTGCTCGACATCGAGCACACCCGGCGCAATTATTTCAACGAAGATCACGTGCGCACACTGACCACGCTGGCAGCACAGATCGCGATCGCCATCGAGAATGCGACGCTGTATGAACGTATTGCCCGCCAGGAAAAACGGCTGGAGCAGGACCTGTCGCTGGCGCGGGAGCTGCAATTCCGACTGCTGCCGCCCAAGCTGCCGATATTCAAGAATGCGGAGGTGGCAACCCGCTTCGCTCCGGCGCGCCAGATTGGCGGCGATTTGTACGATTTCCTGAAGTACACCGGGCACAGCATGTCGGCCATCGCGGTGGGCGATGTGAGCGGTAAAGGCGCTCCGGCTGCCATCTATGCCGCGCTGGTTTCGGGCATCCTGCGGTCGAATGCGGTGGAAGAGCCGAATGCCGCCGGCATGCTGGAAGCGGTGAATTTGTCGTTGGCGGAGCGGCCGATCGATGGACAGTATGTGTCGATGATCTACGCCATCTGGGACGATCAACAGCGCACGCTGGAGATTACCAACTCAGGGTTGCCGCGGCCAATCCATTGTCGCGGCGGCCATTGCTCGCTGGTGAACGTGGTTGGGCTGCCGATGGGATTGTTTCCGCAGGCGGAGTATGATGCCACGACGTTGCAGGCGGAGCCGGGCGATGCCTTCATTTTCTTCAGCGACGGCATTCTGGATGCGACCAGCTCGAAGGGTGAAATGTTTGGCCGCGAGCGGCTGGAGAGAGTTGCGGACCAGAACTACAAGCTTAGCGCCGAAGAATTAGTCGACAAGTTGTTTAGTGCGGTAAGCCGCCACGCCGAAGGCGTCGATCCATTCGACGATCAAACCATCGTGGTGCTGAAAGTCAAAGAGTCGCCTGCCAAGTGAAAGCCCGCCGCCTGCCTGAACGTTCTCCTGGATTCAGCTACCAATCGGGATTGCTGCGCCGCCCTGAGTTGTTTGCAGAAGGCGTAAGAGTGGCTGCGCTGGCGAAGAAATTCGGGACACCGCTGTACGTCTATTCGCGCGAGTCGATTCGCCAGCGCTATGAAGCGTTCGACCGGGCCTTCAGCGGGCAGGAACACACTATTTGCTATTCGGTGAAGGCGAATTCGAACCTGGCGGTGCTGAAGCTGCTGGCCGGGCTGGGCGCGGGTTTCGACGTGGTTTCCGGCGGCGAGCTGCAACGGGTGCTGGCGGCCGATCGGAAGGCAGCGAAGAAAGTTGTGTTTTCGGGAGTGGGCAAGCAGGCAGATGAGATTGATCTGGCGCTGGGCTCGGGGATTTTGCTGTTCAACGTGGAGAGCGCCAGCGAGTTGAAGTTGCTGGCGGCGCGGGCGGCCCATCTGCGCAAGCCTGCGTCGTTTGCGGTGCGAGTCAATCCTGACGTGGATGCGCAGACGCATCCGTACATTTCGACCGGGCTGCACGAACATAAGTTTGGAGTGCCGCTGGGCGAGGCGCGCGACTTATACCGGCTGGGTTCGGCAGGCAAGTATTTGAAGGCCGGCGGGGTGAGCGCGCATATCGGATCGCAGATTACCGAGCTGTCGCCGTTTCGCGAGAGCATGGAGAAGGTGGCTGAACTGGTGACGGCGCTGCGGACGGATGGGCACGAGATTCGGTACGTGGATGCCGGTGGTGGGCTGGGGATTAAGTATAGGTCGCAGGAGGATACTGACTTTGGCAAGCAGGCAAAAGCCTATGCTGCGGAGATCAGCGAACCTATTGTCGGTCTTGGTATTCATCTGCTGCTGGAACCGGGTCGGTCTATCGTTGGCCCGGCGGGAATACTGGTCACTAAGGTTGTTTACAAAAAAAATAACTATCGGAGATTATTCTTAATTACCGACGCCGCGATGAATGATTTGTTGCGTCCGGCACTCTATGATGCCTATCACGAAATTGTGCCGGTGGTAGCTCCGCAAAATAATGAGATGGTTACGGCTGACGTAGTAGGACCTATCTGCGAAAGCTCCGATTTTTTCGCGCGGCAGCGCGAGCTGCCCGAGGTGGAAGAAGGGGAGTTGTTGGCGGTGCTCGATGCAGGCGCGTACGGAATGGCACTGGCGTCGAATTACAACACGCGTGGACGCGCAGCCGAGGTGATGGTGGAAGGCAAGCGAGCGCGGCTGATCCGGCGGCGGGAGACGATTGAGGATTTGTTGCGGGCGGAAAAAGTGTAGGCGTTCCGCATGGGGCCGGGGCTAAAGCCCGTTGTTCCGAGGGAGCTTGGTTCACCACGCTCAAGCGTGGTGCTCCCACCGAAAGAGAGCGTTGAAGCGTCGTGGTTGCGGGGAAAACCGCATCAAAGCGTGGTGGTTGTGGCAGGAAACCACTGAAGGATTGGCCGGCGCGAGGCCTCTTGCATCGTCCCCGAGGGACTTCAGGCCTTTTACCTGCGCGCAACCCAGCACTCCGCCCGCCTTCGGCGGACTGCGTGCTGGGCTGTCATGCTGGTCGCCCGCGACGGGCTCAGATGGCTGGGTGGTCCAGCGACAGTGGCAGAGTCTAGTTCTCGCGCTGATAGTGAAGCCCCTCATTAATATTCAACGGCAGGACCAAGGTCGTGTTCTGATGCAAAATGTCGCGGCGCGTAGTTGCATCCGGGGCTAAAGCCCGTTGATTCGAGGAGCCTGGTTCACCACGCTAAAGCGTGGTGCTCCCACCGAAAGAGAGCGCAAACGCGTCGTGGGTGCGACGAAATCGGTGAAGATTGGGCGACCGACACCCTGTTGTGTCGTCCCCGAGGGACTCGAGTCCTTTATCTACGCCCGACCCAGCACTCCGCCCGCCTTCGGCTACGTGCTGGGCTGTCATGTTGGTCGCCCGCGACGGGCTCAGATGGCTGGTTGGTCCAGCGACAGTGGCAGAGTCCAGTTCTCGCGTTGATACAAAAGACAAGTCGCGCTGGTGTAGCGGGAGTCGCAATAACCATTTCGCGACCCCGGGTTTTGGCGATTGTGTTCCGCGGCAAGTTGGCCTATCCTCGCTGTCCAACGGGAGAAACAATGCAACAGAACAACAATGCGGCCACTTCCACAGCGATATGTCTGTGGTGTAACTCCCAGTTCTTGAAGGGAACGAGCCGGGCGCAAGACGGCCGGGCATTTTGTTGCAAGAAGTGCGAAATCCGGGGGCTATTCTGGTTTCACACCAACCTGAAACTCGCTACCGAATGAAAGTTTTACCAGCCCGGTGAACGCTGGGCCGTAAAAACCAGAACAATAAAAGCCGATAAATGAGAAAAGCGATGCTGGTGATCAAACATCGCTTTTCTGTTTATGGAAGCGGCCGGTTGTGACTGGCTGCCGGGTTAACTCTGCAATCCGCGATTACAAGTGCGGGTTTGTAGGTGCGCCTTGCGGATTCGAAGTCGAGCCGTTGCCGTTGCTGTCTACCTGGTTGCTGCCGCCATCACGGCTGGTGCTGCTGCTCTTGTGATGATGCTTCTTCTTGGTCGTAGTCTGGCCGTTCTGGTCGGTTTGACCAGAGTTGCTCGACTGGCCACTCATGGTGGTCTGGTCGGCGTTGGAGCCGCTGCCCGTGGTGGACTGGCCGCTGGTGGAACCGCTGCCCATGTTGGTTTGTGGGCTAGCCCCATTTCCACCTGACTGGCCGGTACCAGACTGACTGCCGGACTGAGCCCAGGCCGAGATCGAGACGGTGAACAACAAGGCGGTGGCTGCGATTAACAACTTCTTCATAACGGGGAGTCTCCCTTGCCCTTGCGGGTGTAATTGACGGTGGCGGCGTTGCGAACAGACATAAGAAGCAAGGGGCCGAGGAAAGGATGCGTGTCGGCGTGGGATGGAGAAGCAGCTCGGGAATTGCGTGGCGAGAGCTGAAATAGAGGCAAATAGCTCGCTTCGAATTATTTAAGCGGGTCAGTTTCAGGTATCGCTCGCGGGCTGAAGCCCGCTCGCGAGATCGGAATAGAAGATCTGTTCGGCGCAGCTAAAGCTGCGCCCCTTCAAAACCGTGAAGTGCAACTAAAGCTGCGCCCCTTCAAAACCGTGAAGTGCAACTAAAGCTGCGCCCCTTCAAAACCGTGAAGTGCAGCTAAAGCTGCGCCCCTCAAACTGTGAAGACTGCGCCCTTCAAAACCGTGAAGTGCAAAAGCCCCGGACCCTTGCGGATCCGGGGCGGTTCAGCTTTGGTTAGCGGTGGCTGGTACTAGCAGCAGCCGGCGCCATCGCAGCAGGACTGGCAATCGTTGCAGCAGCTCTGGGCTGCGGCACAACAGTCGGCGGCTCCGGCGCACTGGGCGCAGGAGGAGCAGACGCTCTGGCTCTGGGTGGCGGCAAAGGTAAAGGTGGAGGCGGCAACGGTCAGCGCGAGGGCGACCATGCAGAATGCGGCTTGCAATTTCGATTTCATTTTCAATTCCTCAAGATTGGTTGGTGCGGAGATGTGACTCCGCGAGCCTGCGCGCGCAGCGGTAATAACTCGCTGCAGTACGTGGGCAGGGCTGCGCTCTAAATCCTGAGGTCGGTTTTCTTCTGGGTGACAGGCTTGACATAAGCCACGTCGTCGGCCAAGCCGGGAATGTGGTCGCGCGCGATCAGCGAGGGCGCGACGGGAGCGGCTGCCGGAAGCAGAGCAACCAGCTGCTTGGGATGGGGCTGGTCGGAGGCGAAGAGGATCGCGGTGACATCGGAGTCGCGATGATGCCAGGCACAACACTCCATCGCACTGGCGTCGCACTCCATTGAAACTTCAGGCTTGACCGGACAGCACGGCATGGGTGCGGCACTGGCCTGGACGGCGCCGGGATGCTGGTGAGCTGCGGCGGGCATTCCATGTTCGCAGCCCGACATGTGCGGACACACGAAGCTGGCCAAAGCGGCGTCGGAAGACACCACCAGCGCGACCATCAGAATGATGGCAGCGCGAAGCCAGGATATGCGGGGCGAAAACATGGTTGCTAGTGTACTCCGAAAGCGATATTACACACCGGGCTGCTTCTGCGTGTCCATGTTGCCGCAGCAGCTGCCCTTGTTTTTGTCGTGCATCTTGCATTTGTTAGACGAGCAGCACATCTTTCCGTCAGCCGGCTTGGCATCTTTCGCCATCATGGGGCACTTCATGCCGGCCTTGTCACCAGACATCATGGGACATTTCATGGCGGACTTACCGGCGGCGCCGGCCTGATCGTGATTGCAGCAGGCGCATGATTTCGCGTCTGGGGCAGCGGGGGCGGCGGTTTGCGCAAAAGAAGGCAACGCAAACGCCAGCATAAGAATAAAGATTTTGAGTTTCATGGGCTTCCTTGTTATTGATTGTCGCGAACGACGAACATGGGGTCTGTGACAAAGCTCACTATTGGGAAGGATTTTGGCGGGGGTGTCGTCCCCGGGGATTTGGGTCGTTTATTCGTGCATAACCCAGCACTCCGCCCGCCTTCGGCGGACTGCGTGCTGGGCTATCGTGCGGGTCGCCCGCGAGGGGCTCAGATGGGTGGTTGTTTCACCAACAGTGGCAGAGTCCAGTCCTCACGTCGATTCCAAAAGCCGTCATTGATTTGACGCGAAGGGGCGCGGCGCGGAGTTGGATCCGGCCGGGGCTGAAGCCCGTTGATTCGGGGAGCACGGTTCACCACGCTAAAGCGTGGTGCTCCCACCGAAAGACCCACGCTAAAGCGTGGTGCTTCCACCGAAAGACGATGCGAGGGCGTGGTGCTCCCACCGAAAGACCCACGCTAAAGCGTGGTGCTTCCACCGAAAGACGATGCGAGGGCGTGGTGCTTCCACCCTCAAATCATTGTGAAGGTGCGGGTGCAGTGTTGACGCATTGCAGGATTTTCACTGCCTGGGCGACTTCCTGATACTCGGGGGAGTTGCGCACTTCCTGGTTCTGGCTGAGCAGGGTGTGGATGAGCGCAGGGCAGGCGTCTTTTACCTCGAGCCGCTCCACGGTTTGCATGGCGAACGAGGCAGGGAAGTAGGTGTTGAGGCCGTAGACCTGGCCGAGCACGATTCCGAGGGCGGCCTTATTTTTTCGGAGGACTTCGTCGAGCAGGCCTACCAATTCTTGTTCCGACTTTGACAGGGAGTGCGGCGGGTCGGCCTGTACCGCTTCAGAAGGGCGGGCGCCTTCAGACATGCGTTCTTCGTAATAGAGAACGTTCTTGATGCATTCGGGGGAACAGCCGGTGGCGAAGAGGGCGTGGGCAATGGCCTGGCGAATTTCAAGAGGCTCGGGCGGAACCAGCAGGGCGGAGACGCGGGAGACGAGAGCGGCGTCTCTACGGTCGACCAGTGCGTGGATGGCGGCAACGCGGTTGGGCAGTGGCGCGGGGCCGCCGGCGATGATTAGCAGCAAGTCGGCGGAGCGTTCTCCTCCGTAGCTGGCCAGCTTGTTGACCAGCGAGGGACTGTTATCCGCCATGGCCGCGCGTCCCAGCGCATCGATGCGGAGATTGCGAATACTGGTGTATCCGAGATAGGCGAGGATAAGTCCGACAATTATCAATCCCAGCGTTTTAGGGCGAAAACCGAAATTGTCGGAAAATGTCATGGTTCTACGGTATCAAAGGCTGGCCAGGAACTCGCGAGAGTAAGAAGGAAGATGGTCATCCCGAGAACCCGCATACGACATCCCAACTGATAGTTGAATCTTCAGCGTGGGAGGTTAGGCGATGCGATGCGCCCTTGTTCTGGCAATGACGTTTATTATCGGGCCGGGTTTCGCGGTGGGACAGAATTCGACGTCGACCAATCCTGGTCCGGCGACCGCGACCTGCAACTTCAGCGACGAGCAGCAACTGGCGGTGCAATATCAGAAACTGAATTTAGGGAAGAATGACAAAGATTTCCTGGGACACCAGGTAGCTTACGGGAAGGTGTGGGAGCCGGCGAAGAAGCCGCTCACGTTGTTCACCAACTCGCCGGTGACGATCGCCGGGAGCAACATTCCGGTTGGGGCATACACCATGTATTTCGTTCCGGAGAAGAAAGAATGGACGCTGGTGGTGTCGAAGAATACGGATTTGTCGGCTGCTTATGATCGGTCGAAGGACCTGGTGCGCGCTCCGATGGAGATTGGGCAGCTACCGGCTGCGGAGCCGACGTTCAGCGTTTACTTTGCGCATACCGGGCCCAAGGAGTGCACCATGCGGGTCGACATTTCCGATACGCGCGCCTGGGTAGCGTTCGAGCAAAAGTAGTACAGGAAATTTCAGCGCAGTGCGGCCGATGGTGACGTAGAAGCCACGCGGAAGGAGAGAGTGTCTTTCGGATACTAAGGCCGACCAGTACCCCTTATCGTAACTTTAGGGCCTCAATTGGCTATTTCTAGCTACGTTTTATGGCACCTCGGTATTAAGATAACGATGGACGCGCCGAGTACGTCCCCACGAATAGCTGGTGAAGTTATTTAGGGAGGTAACGCAATGCGCCACGCCCTCGTCTTGGCAATGGTATGTTTTCTGGGCTCCTGCTTCGCCTTGGGGCAGAATCCCGCGCCCGCCGATCCCGCTTCGGCAACGGCGACCTGCGACTTCAGCGACGCGCAACAGCTGGCGGTGCAGTATCAACCGTTGACCATTCCCAAGAAAGACAAAGACAACTTTCTGGGACGGCAGGTACCCTACGGGAAAGTCTGGGAGCCGGGCCAGCAGCCGCTCACGCTGTTCACCAACGCGGCTTTGACGATTGACGGCACGAACGTTCCGGTGGGCGCGTACACCTTGTACCTCATCCCGAATAAGAAGGAATGGACGCTGGTGGTTTCGAAGAACACCAACCCTGCGGCTGTCTACGACCAGTCGATGGACCTGGTGCGCGCTCCCATGCAGACCGGGACGCTTACCTCGCCGGAGTTGAAGTTCAATGTAACCTTCGAGCACACCGGGCCGCAGGAGTGCAGCTTACGCGTCGATATCGCCGATGTGGGAGCGTGGGTACCGTTCCAGCAGAAGCAGTAAGACGGCTGGGGCGGGCGATTGGTTCCTGTTCAGAGGGCGGCCCTGACGCGGGATGTGGCGGCGCGGAGTTCGTTCGGGCCGGGGCTGAAGCCCCATCCTTCATAAGCCGCTTGTTTCACCACGCTAAAGCGTGGTGCTTCCACCAAGAGACACGGCCGAGCGCGTGCGCTTGCAGTGAACCCCGGCGCTAACGCGTGGCGCTTGCAGCGTCTAGTTGTCGTTCTCGACGGCGCGCAGCAGGTCTTTGATTTCGAGATTGCGGATGAGGCGGTGCAGGTAATTGGGATGGACGCCCAGTAGTTTGGCGGCGTCGATGTAGCTTCCCTTGGCCTGGGTGACGGCCTCGATGATCAGGCGCTTCTTCAACTCGTTGATCTCGAGGTGATACTTGCCCGAGCTAATCTGCACCGAGCCTTTTTCCAGCAGCGTCTCCGGCAAATCTTCGGGGAGTATCTCGTCAACGTTGCCCATGACGATGGCGTGCTCGATGGCGTTTTCCAACTCGCGGATGTTGCCGGGCCAGTCGTAGCTCATGAGGATGGCACGGGCTTCGCTGGAGATTCCTTTGAAGGGGCGATCGGACTTCTCGGCATACTTGGTGGCGAAGTAAATGGCGAGGAGGGGAATGTCTTCGCGATGGTCGCGCAAGGGCGGCAGGGTGGTTGACACGACGTTGAGGCGATAGAAGAGGTCCTGGCGGAACTCGCCCGCCTTGATGCCTTGCTCAAGATTCTTATTGGTGGCGGCAAGAATGCGCGCCTGGAACTTGATGGGCCGCGTGCCTCCGAGGCGATCGAATTCGCGCTCCTGCAAGACGCGCAGCAGCTTGGCCTGAAGCAGGGGGGCCAGCTCCCCAATTTCGTCGAGAAAGACAGTGCCGTCTTCGGCCGCCTCAAGCTTGCCTTTCTTAAAGACGGCGCCGGTGAAGGCGCCTTTTTCGCTGCCAAAGAGTTCGCTCTCCAGCAGGGTCTCAGGAATGGCAGCGCAGTTGATCGCGATGAATGGCTTTTCAGAACGGGTGCTGCGGAGGTGAATGGCGCGCGCAACCAGTTCCTTGCCGGTGCCGCTCTCACCGCGCAGCAGCACGGTCGAGTCTCCTTTGGCGACTTTTTCTATGAAAGCGCCAAGGCGGCGCATGGATTTGCTTTCGCCAATGATGGTGTCGGAGGGCTCCAGCACTTCGCGCAGGCGGCGATTTTCTGCCTTCAACGATTCCAGGCTGAGCACATTCTCCAGGGTGACGGCGGCGATGCCGGCAGCAGAGTTCAGGAACTGAACATGTTCCTCGGCGAATTGCGCTTTGAGCCCGGTGGAGGCGAGGTAGATGACGCCGATGGTGTTCTGCACTCCGATGAGCGGCACACACATGATGTTTTCGGCGGCGGCGAGATCGGAAGAAGATTCGGTGAAGACGGAGGCGCGCTCCCACAGCGCGCGATGGATGACGCTCTTGCGAATGGTCAGCGGGGCGGCACCGGGATGGCGGTGGTAAATCTGCGCGGCCCGGGGCTCTTCATCCACCTGGCTCATCAGCAGAATGGCGCCGGTTTCGGCGGGCACAACTTCGAAGATCAACTCCAGCAGCTTGAGCTGCAAGGGGCCGGGCTCGCGAATGGAATTGATGGTGCTCGTGATCTTGAAGAGGGCGTTGAGGTCTCGCGCCATGCGGCCCACATCGACCGACTGGTAGGTATGATGGCCACGCGTGATCTGCACAGTTTTCAGCGCGTCGCGAGTGACGTCATCGCTGTACTGCACGGAGACCGCTTCATCTCCGACGCTGTCGCCGGTGAGGAAGAGCAGTTCGCTGTGGCCGAGACGAATCACGTCTCCATGGGCCAGCGGACGCCGCTTCACCGGGATGCCGTTGACGAAGGTACCGTTGTGGCTGTCGAGATCGATCAGCTCGAAGCTGTCGTTGACGGATTCAATAACGCAGTGCTTCTTGGAGACGGTGGCATCGCCGATCTGCACGCTGTTGGAAGTGTCGCGGCCAAGCGTCAGCTTGTCGCTGGTTAAGCGATAGCTTTCGCCCTTAAACATACCTGTAAGTGCAACAACCCTAGGTTGCACAAATAACTCCCTGGCCGTAGTTTAGCCCAAGCGCGGAGGTTAAAGAGAGGGAGAACGCCGGGTCACTATAGCTTCGCAGCTTCCTGTTGAATTCGCTGCCAGGCGTGCTCGACGTGTCTGGCTTCGGTATTGGTTTGTCCTACGCAGAAACGCAACACAAATTGATTGGCCAGACGGGTGTGAGTGAGATAGAGATCGCCGCTAGTGTTCAACGAATTCATCAGGCGTTCATTCTGCTGATCGCTGCCGCGATAACGGAAGCAAACCAGATTCAACGGAGCGGGCACAACAACTTCAAAACGGTCGTCGCTCTCGAGCCAACTGAGGAACTGCTGAGCGAGTTGCACATGGTAGCGTATGTGACGCTGTAGCCCTTCGACTCCATAGTGGCGGATGACGAACCATAGCTTCAACGAACGGAAGCGTCGGCCCAGCGGTACTTGCCAGTCGCGATAATCGAAGACGGCGCCTGACTCGGTCGCCTGGTTGCGCAGATACTCAGGCAGGATGCTCAAGCTGCGGATGAGAGCGGCGCGGTCGGCGACAAAAAAACAGTCACAATCGAAATTGGTGAACATCCACTTATGAGGATTGAAGCAGTAGCTGTCGGCGTGCTCGACTCCGGCTTGCAGGTAGCGGAACTCGGGACAGATGGCGGCGGAACCTGCCATGGCTGCGTCGACGTGAAACCACAGGCCGTGCTCGCGACAGATAGCGGCAACTTGCGGCAGGGGATCTACGGCATGGGAAGAGGTGGTTCCCACGGTTGCGCAGACGAAGAATGGTATGCGTCCGGCTAGCTGGTCCTGACGGATAGCCTGGGCTAAGGCGGCGGGATCCATGGCAAAGTTTTCATCGACCGCGATGAGCCTGATATTGTCGCGCCCGATGCCGGCGATCATGGCTGCCTTCTCGACCGAGGAGTGGGCCTGGGTTGAGGTATAAGCGACCAGCTTGCCATCGCATCCTATATGGTTACTGCGATAGGCAGTGGCCTTTTCGCGAGCGGCAATCAGGGCGCATAGAGTTGCGCTGGAAGCGGTGTCCTGTATGACGCCTCCGCCGGTGGAAGTGGAAATAAATTTTTGCGGCAGCCCCAGCATTGGAACCAGCCAGTCGAGGACATGAGTTTCCAATTCAGTACATGCGGGACTGGTAGCCCATAACATTCCCTGTACCCCCAACGCGGAGGAGAGCAAGTCCCCCAGAATAGCGGGGCCGGAGGTATTGGCAGGGAAGTAGGCGTAGAAATTAGGCGATTGCCAGTGAGTAATGCCGGGAAGTATTACCTTCTCTACATCCTTCAGTACATTCGCAAAAGGCTCCGGCTGTTGCGGCGGAGAGTCGGGTAACATGCGGCGAACGTCGCCGGGTTCTAGCTTCGAAAGCACAGGAAAGCTCTCCACCGATTGGTAATAATTGCAGATCCAATCAACCATCGCGTAGCCATATTCGCGGAACTGCTGGGAAGTCATGTGATAATTCGGGAGCTCTGGCAACTTGCGCCTCCAATTTCAGTAGGTGGACGATAGAAGCAGTGTAGAAGAATCTGTGGCGAGAAAGTCGAGTCACTTGAGATGAGTGACGGTTTCAATATTCGTCAATTATAAAAAGCTGTTGGATTCAGGTGACTCCATCTGTTACCGTTTGGTGTATCGAGCCCTCCCTAAAAATAAAAACAAAAGGACAGGAGACTATGAATATACAGACCGTGTTAGGGGATTTGAAAAAAGAAAGAGCGCGGCTCGATGCCGCTATCGCAGCGTTAGAAGGTCTTGGTTCGGGTCGCAAACGTGGCCCGGGACGTCCCGCGGGTTCGGGGAAAGCTACTCCGGTAGCGAAACGGCGGCACATGAGTGCGGCGGCGCGCAAACGTATTTCAGAAATGATGAAGAAGCGTTGGGCGGAGCGGAAGAAAACATCGAAAGGCTGATCGGCACACTCATTAAATCGGTAGAGTAGTTTCGTCGGGCACAGCATTCTTCTGTACCAATTTGAATCTCCAACCTATCGAGCAGAATTGCTCGATCTGCCCCCGACAGTAAGAATGCGAGACGAAAACTCTACGATCGACAAAAGCCAAGGGGGCACTCTGAATGCCCCCTTTTTGTTGTTGGCTGCTGGGTAACGTTCTTTACCAGGCTGTGACCTGCATTTTATCCACCCACATGGAATAAGCGGTGTGGGTACCGTTTCCGTCGAGCTGTACCGCGGTGTTCAACTCGGAAGCATTGACCCCGAATGTATTGAACGTCTTATTGATGTAGCTCTTCTTGCCGTTGAGGGTGACGGAGACGAACGTCGCCTGGCTTCCGCTGCGGCTAAATTCCAGCACCAGATGGTTCCAGGTATAAGCCGGGGGAGCCGAGCAAGCGATGCCGGTCTTGATCCATTTGCTATTCGCAGTGTCCCAGACATCCCAATCTTTGTGGTCTTTGATGTCGCATTGCGTGCCGAAGATAAACTTACGGCTGTTTGCCGACTGGTTCATGTCGAACTCAAGAGCCTGCGGGGCGCCAGGATTTTTGACGTAGAAATAAAGGTCGTAGATAAAGTGCGAGACCTTCGCATTGCCGCCGAGTTGTTTCCACCAAAGGGCTCCGGAATAGGCAACTTTGGGACCGATCCAGTACTCGCTGGCTTTGCCGGTCATGGACGGGGTGGAAATAAACTGGTGCATATAGCGGGGTGTGTCAGGGCCATGGCCGCCGGGACCTGCGCAGGCACCACATGACTGCCAGCCCGACATGGTGTGAATCATCTGATACGTGGCGTTGTTGTTATTGCCGCCGCTGACCGAGATGTTGAAGCCTGCCGCCTTATAGACCTTGCCGTGGGTGTCCCATGCCTGGACCACGATGTAGTGGTTGCCGTTGGCGAGATTGAGGCTAGTGTCGAGGCTGGATTTCTTTACCGAATAGACGCTCTGATTATCGGCGTAGATCATCATCGTGCTGATGGCATAGTCTCCCGTAGCCGAGGCAGCGAAGTGAACTGAGGATTGATTTTGGCTATTGGGGGTTGGTGACGAAACGTTAACTCCGGCAACGGAAAGGGTCGTCAAGCCACAAAGCAGAGCCGCAATCGAGAGGAACTTCAAAACAGTATCTCCTAGGGATGAGTGCTGCTGACGCGGCTGGCAGCCGCTGTTCAACGAAAGCCAGACTACGGACGCATCTACTCTGGAGATAGGGCAGTTGGGCCTAATTCAATGAGGGTATTTGCCTTAGAGAGATCGGGCGAAGCACTGAAAAAACGGGCTACAACACAGGGCTAGTACCACTGCAAGCGGTGCATTACAAGGAGAATATCGCGGTTCTCTGGATTCGGCAACTCAGAAACTATGTTTGTCAAAAAATTAACAAAAGTTTCGGATGAAGCCCAGAATCGCAGTGGCGGAGTTGCTGGAGCCGCGATATCAGGAAGCTATTTGCTTGGACGGGTCGCCGGGAGGGGACGATGCGCGTTTGGGGCCGCGTTTACGAATCAATGCAATGCGAACGCGCTCGAGCATTTCAGCGGGCGCGAAAGAGCCCTTGGGCAGCCAAACGTCGGCGTAGTTGTGCTCGGCATAATGACTGACCGCACCGGAGAAGAGAATCGCCGGTACATGAGGAGCAATCTGCTTGGCGTGAGCAATCAACTCGGCGCCGGTCATCCTGGGCATCATGAGGTCGGCGATGATGAGGTCGATGCCGCCGTTGCGCACGATCTCCAATGCCTGCTCGGGATCGGGACAGGTCACTACCCGATAGCCCCGGGTTTCGAGCGTCACTTTTCGGATGGAAAGAGAGCGCTCATCGTCGTCTACGCAAAGTATGGTGCGCTTGGGTTTCATCTGATCGGTCCCGTCTTCGTTCTGTTGGTGATGGTGAGCGGTTCGCGCCTGGGAGAGTCAGGTACGAGCTGTCACATTGAATTGGTCACGCAGTGCAGAACAACAGCGTAGTCGGATGTTACGCGGAGGAACCACGGCGTACAAGTATCGTTGCCATAAAATCGCACGCGAGTTCCGGCGCACTCGGCGGGGTTACGAGTTGCGCCGGAGTTGCAGCAGTCGGAAACTTCCGATGTGCTGCGAGCCTCTGTTTATGCGGTTGCAAAGCGTGCACAGGATATCCGCAGAGAATTCACAAGGTAACTTTGCCATCAACCACCGGCACCACGTGACCGCCGACCCGTACATTGGTGACCGTCTCCGCGGCCTTGGTCGCGCGCACGTAAATCGAACTGGGCCGCAAAATTTCGCGCCCCTGCTCGATGAGTCCCTGCTGGTCGGAGTCGAGCACGCCATATTTCACCGCCCACGCCGTGCAGCAGCCGGCCGCGGATCCGGTCGCCGGGTCTTCGCCGTTATAGAAGATCATGCGAGCGTGCAGGCGGCGCTCGCCATCACGGGCAACGAAGTATAGAAAGCCGGTGCGTTGCACGCTCTGCAGATAGCCGGCGATCTGCTGCCAACTCACTTTCAATTGGCCGAGGGTTGAACTATTGCGGAAGGCGACGATAGTAAATGGCATGCCGGTGGAGACAGTCTGGATGGGAAGATTGTCGTCCAGTTCGGAGACGGGAAGGCCAAGCGCTTGCGCAACCCGCGAGTGCTGATGGGTTTCGCTGAACTGCGGGTCGGACTGGCGCATCTCGCCGAAGAGTTGGCCGTCCCGCGCCTCGAAGCGCACCGGAATGCGGCCGACATTGAGCTGAAGCACGATTTCAGATTGCTGGGGGCGCTGCTGCTTCAAGCACCATGCCGTGCCCAGCGTGGGATGTCCGGCGAAGGGCAGCTCTTCTTCGACGGTGAAGATGCGTACGCGCACGCCCTCACGAGCTTCGGTCTCGGCGTCGCGCGGCAGGATGAACGTGGTCTCGGAAAGGTTCATCTCCTTGGCGAGCTTTTGCATTTCAGCATCGCTCAGGCCGCGAGCGTCAGGGAAGACCGCCAGTTGATTGCCTTCCAGCGGAACGGAAGTGAAGACATCGACTTGGACAAAAGGAAATTCGCGGGCAGACATGGACGGATCGGCCTCCTAAGAAGTTGGCGTTACGACTGACTGAGATGAGGGCACAGCACTGACCGATTCTACTTCCGCTCCTGGCCGGGGCGAAACGCTTCCGGTTGTCCGTCAGTGGCAGTCAGCGGTCGGGTGCAGGTGGGGCTTGCTATCAAAGAGTTGCGGTTTGTACCACCTGCTGCTTAGAATCGTCAGCGCATTCAAAACGCAAGGAGAGAACGATGGCATTGCATATCGGGGACATAGCACCAGATTTCCAGGCCGAGACTACGCAGGGAGCTCTTGGTTTTCACGAATGGCTCGGCAACTCATGGGGGATTTTGTTTTCGCATCCCAAAGACTTCACGCCGGTGTGTACCACCGAGCTGGGATACATGGCGAAGTTGAAGCCCGACTTCGAGAAGCGCAACGTCAAGGTGATCGGGCTGAGTGTCGATCCGGTCGATAACCATAAGCGCTGGTCGGAAGATATTCGCGAGACCCAGGGCCACGAGCCGAACTATCCGATGATTGGCGACACCGACCTGAAGGTGGCCAAGCTGTATGGAATGCTGCCGGCTGATCTGCAAGGCGGATGCGATGGCCGCACCGCTGCCGACAACATGACCGTGCGCAACGTGTTCATCGTAGGACCGGACAAGAAGGTCAGGCTGATTATCGTCTATCCTATGAGCACGGGACGCAACTTCGACGAGATCCTGCGCGTCATCGACTCCATGCAGTTGACGGAGAAGCACAAGGTCGCAACGCCGGTGAACTGGAAGCAGGGAGAGGACGTGATTATCTCGCCTGCGGTGTCGGATGAAGACGCGAAGAAGACGTATCCGGGCGGCTGGAAGACGCTGCGCCCGTATCTGCGGGTAGTGCCGCAGCCCGAGTAGCGTCTACGCGGAAGCGAAGGGGGTCCGGTGACTCTCCCGGTCTTCAAAACCGGCGATTGGCAGCTTCGCTGTCAATGGTGCGTTCGACTCGCACACGCTTCCGCCAATTTCACTCCCGGTGGCTAAGTACTCAGTCAGCCGCAATGCGCCCATCTGCCGGAAATCCTGGCCGGGGATTACACTATCGTTAGTGTGGGTTTCGACATCCTAAGGCTTGGCGAGTCTCGGGTCAGCAGACTTTCAAACCCTGGCCGAGTTGGGATTGCGGGAAGAACAATTCGGTGCCGCGAACCACGTCCTGAAAATCGTTCTCGTCCGGAGGAGCCATGAAGTACCTCGACGAATTTCGCAACGGAGAGATCGCGCAAAAACTGGCGGCTGAAATCGGCCGGATCACTACCCGGCCATGGAAGATTATGGAAGTTTGCGGCGGGCAGACGCACTCCATCATCCGCAACGGCATCGATCAGCTGCTGCCCCAGGACATCGAGATGGTGCATGGCCCCGGCTGTCCGGTATGCGTGACGCCGCTGGAAGTGATTGACAAGGCGCTGGCCATCGCCTCGCAGCCCGACGTTATCTTTTGTTCCTTCGGCGACATGCTGCGCGTGCCCGGCAGCGAGAAAGACCTGTTCCGCGTCAAGGTGAAGGCGGCGACGTGCGCATCGTCTATTCGCCGCTGGACGCGGTGAAGATTGCGCGCGCAGAATCCCGACCGCGATGTGGTGTTCTTCGGTGTCGGCTTTGAGACCACCGCCCCGGCCAACGCGATGGCGGTCTACGCAGCGAAGCAGCAGGGGCTGCACAACTTTTCTGCGTTGGTCTCGCATGTGCTGGTGCCGCCGGCGATGGCTGCCATCCTGCAGTCGCCGAAGAACCGAGATCGACGGCTTTCTTGCCGCGGGACACGTGTGCAGCGTGATGGGGTATCGCCAGTATCCGGAGTTGACCGAGCGCTTTCATGTGCCGATCGTGGTCGCCGGATTCGAGCCGCTCGACATTCTGGAAGGCATTCGCCGCGCCGTGATGCAACTGGAAGCCGGCGAGGCGCGGGTGGACAACGCGTACGCGCGCATCGTGACGCTGGACGGAAATCTGCCGGCGCAGAAACTGCTGGGCGAGGTCTTCGAGGTGGTCGATCGTGCCTGGCGCGGTATCGGCGTGATTCCGGCGAGCGGCTGGCAGTTGCGCGAGCCGTTATCGCGAGTTCGACGCCGAGCCGGCGCTTCTCGGTGCGCGACATTCACACGGTGGAGTCGCCACTGTGCCACAGCGGTGAAGTGCTGCAGGGAATCCTGAAGCCGAACCAGTGTCCGGCCTTCGGCAAAGAATGCACACCGCGCAAGCCGCTGGGGGCGACCATGGTATCCAGCGAAGGCGCATGCGCGGCGTACTATCACTACGGACGTTTCATCTGCCGCCGATCAACTTGCGCATGCCTGAGCCACCCGACTTCAGCAACTGGTCTTGCCCGCTGCCGCTGCGGGACTATCCCGGCATTGTCATGGGACATGGGGGAGGCGGCAAGCTCTCCGGCGAACTGGTTGAGCACCTCTTCGTGCCTGCGTTTAAGAACGAAGCTCTGGCCGATCTGGGTGACGCTTCGATCGTGCCGCTGGCCGGCGGGCGGCTTGCCTTCTCCACCGATTCTTATCGTAGTGCAGCCGCTGTTCTTTCCCGGGGGCAGCATCGGCGAACTCGCCATCAACGGCACGGTCAACGATCTGGCGGTGTGAGGAGCGCGGCCGCTCTATCTCAGCGTGGGGATGATTTTGGAAGAAGGCTTCCCGATGAACGCGCTGGCCGAAATTGTGGAAGACATGGCCGCAGCGGCGCGCACCGCAGGCGTGCAGGTCATCACCGGCGATACCAAGGTAGTGGAGAAAGGCCACGGCGACGGCTGCTACGTGAATACTTCAGGCGTGGGACTGGTTCGTCCTGGGGTGACTGTGGGCCCTTCGCTGGCGCGGCCCGGCGATGCCATCCTGGTGAGCGGCACCATCGGCGATCACGGCATGGCGATCATGAGCGTGCGTGAAGGGCTGGAGTTCGAGACCACGATTCGCAGCGATACCGCGGCGCTGAATGGGTTGATCGAGAAAGCTCTGGAGGCCGGTGGCGCTTCCATCCACGTTATGCGCGATCCCACGCGCGGCGGCGTGGCTTCGTCGCTGAACGAGATTGCCGAATCGTCGAAGGTCGGTATGGTGCTGGATGAGACCAAGGTTCCGGTGCGCATGGAAGTGCGCTCCGCCTGCGAACTGCTGGGCATGGATCCTTTTTTGTCGCCAACGAAGGCAAGGTGCTGATCTTGGTTGCCGCCGAGCGTGCGCAAGCCGTGCTCGATGCGCTGCGTCAGCATCCGCTGGGACAAGATGCCGCACTCATCGGCAAGGTGGTGGATCAGCACGCGGGCATGGTCATCGCCCGTACCTCTATCGGGGCGACTCGCGTGGTTGCCATGCAGATTGGTGAACAACTCCCGCGCATCTGCTGATCGGCCAAGGCGCGGCACAGAACGCGGCTGCCGATTTCACTTGGCGTCGTGATGACCTTCCAGCGTAAACTCCCAGCCGCAATACTTGCCCTCGGTGGCATCGGGAGGACAGTGCAGGCAGCGCACGTGGATTCTGGGATCGACGGTGCGGGCGAACATCTCGAATTCGACGGTGCCGACGCTTTTGCAAGGGAAGTCCGGGAGCCCTTTGCGGCGGCGCGCTTCCTGTACCCGGCAGACATCCATGAAAAAGCGCAGGCGCTTGCCGTCCTCCGACCATTCGGAGCGTTGCGCGTTGATCAGGCTGTACTGCCGCAGGGCGAGGGCTTTGTCCAGCGCCGGCAGGCCGCCTCCAGCTGCAATGCCGAAAGTGCTCATGATGCGATTGGCTTCAGTAACAGCGAATCGTTGCCAAGAGAGCGTATCCAGTTCAATGGCTTGATCGATGCCGAGGGTCTCCTCGGCGGCCAGAAACCAGCAGCCGTCGTGTGCCAGCCAGTTCTTGGCAAACATCTCGAGCGAGCGTAGCAGGTCTTCGCGGCTCATGGAGTGAAAAGCACTTTGGGCGGTCGTTACGCGAATTTCGGTTGTACTTGCCATGATCATCTCTCCTCGATTGCTAAGACAAATAAACGCAGTATGCGGGCCAATCGTTACCGGCGATTCTCACGGTAGGCACCCACCGCACAATTTGCGGTGACCATCGTCACTGAACCTTCGGCAACGGGTCGGGCATGGTTATCGGTACAGGTATTGAGCCGATGAACTATCCCCTGTGGCAGATTGGAATTCCCGGTGGGCTGTTGATTGCCTTTGTGGCAATCGTCCACGTCTTCATTTCACATTTTGCTGTTGGCGGCGGAGCCTACCTGGTGCTGCTGGAACGCAAAGCCAACCGCACCAACGACGCTGGCCTGCTGGACTACGTGCGCAAGCACTCGAAGTTCTTCGCCCTGCTGACGCTGGTAATGGGTGCGGTGACGGGGGCCGGAATATGGTTCACCATCGGACTGGTGAGCCCCGAAGCCACGTCTTCGCTTATCCATACCTTTGTCTGGGGATGGGCGATCGAGTGGGTATTCTTCTTCGTCGAGATCGCGGCCGCGCTGATCTATGCCTACAGTTGGGACCGTCTGGATCGCGCCGCGCACATGGCGGTGGGCTGGGTCTACTTTGTCGCTGCGTGGGCGAGCCTGGTCATCATCAACGGCATTCTCACCTACATGCTCACGCCTGGGCGCTGGCTGCAGACGCACGCGTTCTGGAACGGCTTCTTCAATCCGACCTACTGGCCTTCGGTGGTGGTACGCACCGGCATCGCGGTGGTGCTGGCTGGAATGTTCGGGCTGGTCACCGGGCTTCGCGTGCCGAGTCCGGTGCGCGAGCGCGTGTTGCGCTACGCGGGACTTTGGATCGTGGTGGGCACACTCTTCCTGGTGCTGCCGGTGCGGTGGTACTTCGCCGACTTCCCGCCGGAAGCGAAGCAATACTTCGACGTGGTTCTGCCCGCAATGCGTCATATCGCGGATGCGGGTGGCATTGCCGCGGCCATCGGATTGGTGCTGGCTGTGATATTCGCCGTGGCAAAACCAGGCTGGATGCGGGTTCCCATCGTCGCGATCATCCTGGCTTGCGGATTTGTTCTTATCGGCAGCGGCGAGTTCACTCGCGAAATGGCGCGCAAGCCTTACGCCATCGGAAGCTACATCTATTCCAACGATCTTCGCGTGGCGCAGATTTCGAGCCTCGATGCGGCTGGCTATGCCAATAGCGCGAAGTGGATGGATCGCCAGGCTCCCGATCTCGTTCGAGGCAGACAGATGTTCGCCATGCAATGCGGCGTGTGCCACAGCGTCGACGGCTACCGGGCGATGAAGCCGCGCGTAAATGGCTGGGGCAACGAATTTGCCACTGACGTCATTCAGCATCTCCCGCTGCTGCGGGGAACCATGCCGCCATTTGCGGGCAATGAGCAAGACCGTGTCGCGGTCGGGGCGTATCTCGCCTCGTTATCGCCGCCTGGCGATGACCAGAATATGCCGGCGGCGCAGCTGGGCCGCGAGGTGTTCGGGCGGCGTTGTTCGATGTGCCACACTGTGGGAGGTAAGTTCCGGCCCCTGTCGCTGGCCGGGATGGATCCCGATGCGATTGACGGCCTCATCACGCAACTGGATTCGCTCAATCCTGAGATGCCAAGTTTTCATGGAACCGAACGTGAGCGCAAAGCGCTTGCGGTATTCCTGCAAAGCGGAGCAGCCTATCAGCCCACCAGCGCGCAAGGAGGAACACGATGAATAGCCTGGTCCCGATACCGTCGCCCGATCCCATGCCGCTTCCCGGGCCGGTGTGGCTGATGATGGCCCTGCTGCTGGTGACCTTCCTGCTTCATATCATCGCCATGAATCTCACGCTCGGCGGGACGGCCATCGCCGTGATGTGTGCGGCGCGGCGCAAGACCGACAAGTTCGCCGGGCAACTGGCGGGAGATCTGTTGGAGATTCTCACCATCACACTGGCCTTTACCATCACGCTCGGCGTAGCTGCGCTGCTGTTCGTGCAAGTGCTGTACGGCAATCTGCTCTACGCAAGCTCCATTCTTATCGGCGCCTTCTGGATCGCGGTGATTCCGCTGCTGATCGTGGCCTACTACGGTTTGTATTACAGCAAGTCTCATCCCGCCAGCACCGGGCCGTTGTGGTTGTCGCTGCTGTTGATGCTCGGCATCGGCTTTATCTACGTCAACAACTTCACCCTGATGCTTGCGCCACAACGCTGGCTCGCCATGTATCGCAACAGCACCGCGGGTTGGAACCTGAACTGGGGCGAACCCAGCCTGGCGCCACGCTACCTGCACTTCATGCTGGGTGCATTCGCCGTCGCGGGATTGGCAGTGTTCATCGCCGGAGTGTGGAACCGGTCAACCGACTACGGCCGGTGGATGATGCAGCACGGATCGAAATGGTTCGTGGTGCCGACTGTCATTAACTATCTGGTGGGCATGTGGTTCCTGATAGCGTTGCCGCGCCCTGTCTTGCTGGATCTGTTTGCCGGCAATCCCCTGGGTGCGTCACTCCTTGGCATTGGAATGTTGCTGCCGCTGGCCGCTGTCGCACACGTCATCCTCGCCGCTAAGACCGATAAGACATTGCTGCACGCGCGGCTTGCCGTGGTCACCACGCTGCTGACACTGGTTGTGATGGTGGCTCTTCGACAAGTAGTTCGCAACGCGTACGTGGCGCCTTACGTCCAGCTCAACGCGCTTCCGGTAAAGCCGCAGTGGGATGTGATTGGTCTGTTCCTGGTGCTGTTCGTCGCAGGTTTGGCAACGGTGTTCTTCATGTTGAAGAAGGTTTGGGCCGGACAAGGGAAGCCAGCGGCATTTTCTAAAGCTTCCGCTTAGAGCGAAGCGAATATCCGGTAAAGCTGGTGCGAATCAGCTGGTCTTTGCCGTCCGGTTGTGGCGCCATCGATAGAGACTCGACGAGGCATTGGGACTCACCAAGACGGTGAAGCTATTGCGAAGGCGAGTGGCGTCGATCAGGACTGCGCGCTCGGGCCCGATGCAGCCTCCCAGGATTCGTCCCAGGCTCAGCAGGGAGCGGCTGCCACACACTTCGCAGCTCTCTCCTCCGCTGTTGCTGATGACCTCGCAGTCGGCACAAAGCACCGCTTCTTGCAGAGGTAGGGAAGACAGAACCGGGTCGTGATGCTCACCGTTGTTCATGGGACACTCTTCACCAAACTAGCCTGAGTCTGCGCGCGAGGGAAGTACCTGATTGGGTAAGGAAACCGCAGAGTAAACGGGGCGAAGAACGGCGATTTGGAAACGAGAGAGCCCGCACTAGAGCGGGCTGGGGCCGGGGATGAGGTCCTCGGCCGCAACGACCTGCCATTTGCTGTCTCGTTTAATCCAGGTGTCGGTCCAAACAAACTGCCCGGACTTGCCGGCTTTTAGCTGCCAACTCTCACTGCCTTGTGCGACAGCGGTGTCGCCATAGAATCGAATGTCGACCTTATCGGTGTGATTGGAAACGAATTTGGAATTTCTGGACTGGCATCGCTTTATCGAATCGGCTTTTGTGTAGTGCGAGCCAGTGATATCAATTCCTACGAAATCGTCGGCCAGGATTCGCTCCAACACTGAGCAGTCGTGATTGACGGAGGTTTCCGCCCACTCAGCTTCTGACTTCTCGATATACGCGCGGTCGGCGCCATGAACGCCATCCTGAGCCAGGGCGGCGACCGACGCAATCAGCAGAGCAAATCCTAGCCAACGCAATCGCATGTGCGTCCCCTTACTTCTGCGAAGGTACGAAGTTGTCGAGCACCGCCTTGCGCATCATGTCGGGAGGCAGCAGGCCCTGGGCCAGGATGAAGTCGTGAAACTTCTTCTGGTCGAACTTCGCACCGAGCGCCTTCTCCGTTTCGTGACGCAATTGCAGCAGCCGGGTGTAGCCGTAGAAATAGCTGGTCGCCTGTCCGGGAGAGCGATAGGTGTAGCGCTCGACCTCCTGCTCAGCCATGGCGTGCGATAACACGACCTCGTCTTCCAATACGTGAAACGCATCTTTGGGCGTGAGCTTTCCCGACTGCAACTCGGGATCGACGAAAGCACGCGCCGCGCGCTGCAAGCGCATCTGCAGCGAGATCAACTGGCCTTCGGGAGGCATGTAAGGAAAGATGAGCCATTCCGAATACAGTCCCCAGCCTTCGGCGTTGGTGCTGTTGAAGGCATAGCGAATGCGAGCCAGCGAGACGCCGTGCTCCAGCATGGAGTCGAACTGCAACTCATGGCCGGGGCGAGCTTCGTGCGCGGTCAGCGTCCAGGCCGCGGCGTCGAAGGTGAAGTCGTCATAGTGCAGCGAAGGCGCCTGTCCCGGAGCGGCGGGAATGTTCAGCGGCAACACAAATTCGCCACGCTGTCCGGTGTTGTGCAGGAACGGTGGGGGCACCATGTGCGGTGCAGGCTGCTGCGCTGTCTCGGCGGCGCTGGCGATGCGAATCTTTGCCGGGCGATCGGGCAGGGTGACGAGCTGGTGCTCGTTGATGACGCCCTCGATCTGCTTCAGCCGGTTTTCATAGAAGGGAAGTATGGCGTCGCCAACGAGCTGCTGCTTCTTCAACTCGCGGATGACAGAAACATAGTCGCTCGACGGCAGCTTGCGGTCTTTCGCAATTTGCGCCGCGATGGGTTTCATCTGGGCAACGATTTCGTCGAACGACTTATGCGCCATGGCGGCCAGCTGGTCCGGCGGGATGTCGATGCCGAAGTCCTCCATATTGAGGGCGTAGTGCTCGGGCGTCAGGCGGAAGTCGCTGCGCGCCTTGGGTAGGACAGTCGCGTTAACCCAGGCGTCGTAGTCGTCCAGTTGCTGCTTCAGCTTGGCCAGCGGCTCCTGCCATCCGCTGAGGTTGTGCTTCTGCATGAGCGCGGCAATGCCCTCGATGTAGTTCGAGTTGCGCGCCATCTCGGTTTCAATCTCGGTGCGCGCGGGATAGACCACGCCGGGCTTAGCCATCTGCTCTATGGTGCGCTGCTTCAGGATCTCGGTGATCGCGGTGTAGCCGGGTTCCATGCCGGCGTAATCGCGCAGGCGGGCGACGGCAGAGGGCCAGCGATCTTTGGGCGTCTGGTCGTCGAGTAGAATGCGCATACCGCCGAAGACAATCTGGCTGGCGTTGATGAACGGAACCTCATGCGCGCGCTCGTAATCGTCGCGACGGAAGTTGAGGTCCATCTTGCGCAGGATGATGGTCAGGTCTTCCTCAACCTCGGGAAGCTGCTTCTCGGCCGAGGCGGCCTTCAGCTTGGCGACCAGCGCTTCATTCTCTTTGCGCTCGGCATCTTCGTTGGCCAGCGTAGGCTGCGAGGCCTTGGTGTCGTATTGCGCCAGCCCCTGCTGCGAGCCGAACTCAGGGTGGTATTTGAACGAGACGTCGAGCAGCAGCTTGGTGTAGCCGTTGCTGATCGAGACCCAATCAGGAGCTTTCGCGTCCGCCTGGGCGGGGGCGCCGGCCTGCGGAGTGGAGGCGTGTTTTGGGGATGAGTTTTGGGCTGACATGGTAAATGCAAATAGCGCAACGAGCGCGAAGCAAAGGGATATGCGAAGCGTTATCCGAGGTGTTGTAGAGAACAAGGGCGGCTCCTGAGCGGGAGTGGTGTTCTGTTAGTTATCTCACAAATTCGCTGATGTTTCCTGTGGGAGGTGCAATGAGGAGTGGGGAGATTTGGCTCTACATCTTTCAGTCCCACAAACGTCGAGAAACCTTGCATGGCACGCTTTTTGCAGACGAAACGACGCGCACGGGTTTTCGAGCTTGCATTTTCCATGAACTCCCATATGATTTCGTGGTCACGCAGGAGGCATGAATGACGGCTGTTCGCAGAAAAATCCAGATTCCAGTGTTAACCATAGTTGCGATTGTCTTGTTTGCAGGTGTAGCCCTTCGCCCAGCATCTGCACAAACTCGCTTCGAGTCCGTTTACAACGGACACAGGATTATTTATCCCGGGTCCAGCATCCCGGTGCCCGGTCGCCCTCACACCAACTACTTTTTCGTCGACTCTGACAAAGGGACGCCGGGTCCCAACGCGGGTAGTGAAACCCCTGGATCAGTAGCCTGCGTTTACCAGTTGGTGCCTGGACCAGCAGGGTGTCCGATTGCTACGAGCACAACGCTGCCCCAAGGTGGCATCGGGGCTATTGCCATCGTAGACGCCGGTTACTACCCAACCGCACAGTCTGACCTGGACGCCTTTGACTCCTTCTATGGCATTCCGGCTACGACCATAACGCAGGTCTGGCCCATGCCTAGCCCTACCACGCCCCGCCCTCCGGTTTACTCGGACTGGGAGGTTGAGGAGGCATTGGATATCGAGTGGGCTCACGCCATGGCGCCGCACGCCAAGCTGTTCCTGGTGGTGTCCCCATTGTGCGGCAGCCCGGACTGCGCGACCGATCCCCAGTGGGCAGCGATATCGCTCGCCGGAAGCCTGGTGGCCCAGAACGGCGGTGGCGTGGTCAGCATGAGCTTTGGCGATGCAGAGCTGGCGACGGAAGGTGTCGATGACCGATACTTCACTCACCCGGGAGTTGTCTATTTTGCTTCCAGCGGTGATTCGGGCCTTGGCCGGAGCAGCTATCCGACCGCGTCGCCGAACGTGGTGTCGGTTGGAGGTACCCGTTTTATCCGCGATGGTAACGGCAACTTCACCTCTGAGCAGTACTACACGGGCGGCGGTGGAGGCGACATTAGTCCTTACGAGCCGCGTCCCAGCTATCAGGATGGCATTGCAGGCATCGTAGGCAACTTCCGTGGCTATCCTGATGTTGCCTCGGACTATTGCTGTGCGAACATTTACGTCGAGGGAAGCTGGACTTCAGTCGGAGGTACCAGTTGGTCCTCTCCCACCTTCGCGGGAATCGTGAATGCGGCCGGCAGCCTACAAACCTCGTCCCAGGCTGAGCTCACCTTGATGTACAACGAGCTGGCCAATCCGCAGCAGTACGCGGCTTATTTCAACGACATCACGGCGGGTGACCAGCGCTGCAAGACGGGTTGGGACCTGTGCACGGGCATCGGCTCTCCCAAAACTTACGGCGGCAAGTAACCGGCGAGGCTTCTCGGATTGCCAGTTCGATTGGGTCAAGACGCGGCCTTCGGGTCGCGTTCCCCTTTTTACCTTGTCCAGGCGACTGGTAATCCGCAAGCCGAAGTATCACCAGATCGCGGCTCACCTGAAAACCTGCTAGACCCCGCCAGACCCATCTTTAGTGGTCCAGAACCCAAGCGTAAGAAATTTCCTGCAAGGAAAGACCCGCCCTCTGACGGGCGGCGGATCACAAATCGAAAATTTGTTGCGCAAGGATGCATCTGAAGCCGCGCCCCTTCCAGTCAGGCGAGGCTAAACCCGGAGCTGAAGCGCCGTTTCACCCGCGCGCCAGAGCCAAGAGCGAAACGCGGCTCCTACTTCGTCCCGTTGGGATACATCAGGATTTTGCTGGCTTCGCCGGTCTTCAGACTCTCCATGCCGCTGGCGAAATCCTTCATCGCGATGCGGTGGGTGATGACCGGATGCAGGTCGAGCATGTTGGCCTTAAGCAGCGCGGTCATCTGATACCACGTCTGATACATGCGGCGTCCGTTGATGCCCTGCACGGTTGCGCCTTTAAAGATGACTTCTTCCGCCAGGTTCAGCTCGACGGGTTTGGAGGGAATGCCCAGCAGCGACATGCGGCCGCCGAGGCGAAGGATTTTGAAGCCACTGCGGATGGCATCGCTGCGGCCTGCCATCTCCAGCACCACGTCGACTCCGGTGCCGCCGGTGTTCTGCATGACGACGTCATAGACATCGTCTTTGGTCGGGATCGAGCGCGAAGTCGGGCTTCATCTGCTGCGCGATCTTGCGGCGATGCTCGTTGGGCTCGATGGCGAAAATCTGTGTCGCTCCACAGGCGCGCGCCACCGCGATACAGAACAGGCCGATGGGGCCGCATCCGGTGATGGCGACGCTTTTGGCTGCGATGTCGCCGGCTAGCACGGTATGAACGGCGTTGCCCAAGGGATCGAGAATCGACGCGTACTCCCGCGGGATCGATGGATCGAGCTTCCAGATATTGGTCTCGGGAATGACGACGTATTCAGCGAAGGCTCCGTTGGCATCGACGCCGATGATCTTCACGTGCTGGCAGATGTGCGCCTCGCCAATGCGGCATTGCAGGCACTTGCCGCAAGCGACGTGCATCTCGGCGGAGACGAAGTCGCCTTCTTTGACGGCGGTGACGTCTTTGCCCACGGCCTCGACGGTGCCGCAGAATTCGTGGCCGGGAATGAGTGGCGGATGAATGCGGCGCTGGGCCCATTGGTCCCACTGGTAGATGTGCAGGTCGGTGCCGCAAATGGAGGCGACTTCGACCTTCACCAGCACTTCGTTGGGGCCAAATGTGGGGATGGGAACTTCGCGGATCTCGGTGCCAGGAGCGGGCTCCGGCTTTACGACAGCAAGCATAGTATTTGACATGAATAGGACTCGCAGGCCGCTAAGAAGCGCGGCATAGGATGGAGTAGCAAGAATGTGAATCGGTCAAGCAAACCCGCAATTTTAGCATGGGGCGAGCAGATGAGCAGTGTTCGCAGGCGCGGTGCTGGTCTAGGTTGAAATAAGCTCAAGAAAGCAGGGCTCGACCCAGATTGTCTCGCCACGCCGGTAACCGACTCAACGACGAGTTCTGCCATCCCAATATCGTTGAAGCCGCAGATGACAAATTCACGCCCGACACACCGCTCAAATGTGGACTTCGTGGCCAGGTCCTGGTGGTTCTCTAAACCATCGGGGATGCCGACCAAACGAACTGCCGAACCAATTTCCATACTTGATTGCGCTAGTTTTTCTTCATCTCAGCCATCATCTTCGCGTTGAACTGCTCGCTCTGACCCTTGGGAACGCTCAGCGTTTGCCAGTCGGCGCCTTTCCAATGCTTGGCGAGGAAGACGATTTGTCCCACATGTTGCGCCGTATGCCCGATCTGGCGGTGGATGGCCTGTAACACGGAGTGCGGCTCGGCGCGAATGGTCACAATACGCGTGAGATCGTCGGAGCTGAGCGAATTCACGGTGTCGAGCACGAGCTGCCAGCCGTACTCCCACGAGCGCATCAACTCAGCGCGGCTGGCAGCCTCGGGTGCAATGAATTCCTGATCGCGTTTGCGGTCGGGCTTTTCGCCATCGGAGGTGAGAAAGTCGGTGAAGCGCGAGCGCATGTTGCCCGCCATGTGCTTCACGATGATGGCGATGCTGTTCGACTCTTCGCTTAGCGTGCCGAAGAACTGCTCATCACTGAGTTGCGCCATGGATACGTCGGCCATCCGCTTGTGCCCGCGCAGCGAGCGAAACGCCTCGTCCAGATAAAGCGTGCCGATATCAGTCACACCAGTGTCACTCATCTCGTTTTATCTCCGTCTCGCACCACAGGATTTGCCGCCAGGCGCTGCTCCGAGCATACTAATTAGTTTGTTGAATGCGAAAGCGAGCCATCCATGCGTTTGACCGTACGCCTTCTCTGCGCCCTATTACTGGCGCTTCCACTTCTAGCACAAACCCGCGGCATCGAAGTCAGCGATCTCGATCGCAAGGCTGATCCCTGCAACGATTTCTACGAGTACGCCAATGGTACCTGGCGGGCGCAGAATCCTATTCCCGCCTCCATGGACCGTTGGAGCCGTCGCTGGGCAGCCGGCGAAGCCAACAAAGAACAGCTCAAGACCATTCTGGAAGAAGCAGCGGCAAAGCACAACCAGCCGAAGGGATCCTCGACGCAATTGACCGGCGACTTCTATGCCGCTTGCACTGATATGTCGGCGATTAACCAGGCCGGCATCACTCCGCTGAAGCCGTACCTGAGCCAGGTCGAAGCCATCAAAGACATCGCGGGCGTACAGAAGATGATCGTCGAGATGCAGGGGATGTCGCTCAACGTTCCTTTTGGGCTGCAGGGAATCCCCGATTTCCATAATCCGAAGATGATGGTCACCGATATTGGCGCTGCCGGACTTGGCATGCCCGATCGCGACTATTACCTGAAGCCGGAGCAGCGCTTCAAAGACGCGCGCGAGAAATACGTCGTGCATGTGGCCAACATGTTCAAGCTCGCCGGGTACAACCAGACGGATGCGACCACGGCGGCCAACACCGTGATGCAGTTCGAGACGGCGCTGGCCAAGGCTTCGCTCGACAACGTGGCCAAGCGCGATCCGCAACAGCTCGATCACGAGATGAGTTTCGATGCCATGACGAAGCTGGCTCCGCATTTCGATTGGGCTGCGTACTTTGAGTCGGCAAAGATTCCGCGCGAGTCGCTCAACGTGGAAGAGCCGCAGTTCCTGCAGGAGTTCGATACGCAGCTCACCGGCGCCTCAATTGCCGACTGGAAAACCTATCTCGCCTGGCACCTGCTGCACGAAGCGGCGCCCTATCTTTCCGAGCCGTTTGTGGAAGAGAACTTCGCGTTCTACCAGAAGGAACTCGAGGGGCGTTCCGAGCTGAAGCCGCGCTGGAAGCAATGTTCGGAAGCCGCCGACAACCTGCTGCCCGATCCGCTGGGCAAGGAGTATGTGACGCGCTACTTCCCGCCGGCGGCCAAGGCCCGCGCCAAGGAGATGGTGAAGAACATCCTCGCGGCCATGACCGAGACAGTCGAGAACGTCGACTGGATGACGGCTGAAACCAAAAAGCGTGCCCTGGACAAGCTCTCGACCTTCGACGTGAGAGTGGGCTATCCCGACAAGTGGAGGGACTTCAGTTCGCTCGACATTACACGCGGATCGTACTTTACCGACGTGATGAACGCTTCCAAATTCGGCGTGGCCGATAATCACGCGCAGATCGGCAAGCCCACCGATCGCACGCGTTGGGAGCTGACAGCCCCAACCTCGGATGCTTCGTACAATCCGCTGCTGAATACGATCACCTTCCCGGCGGGCATTTTGCAGCCGCCCGCGTTCAGTGTGAACTTTGTGGATGCGGTGAATTACGGCGCGATCGGCGTGGTCATGGGCCACGAGATCAGTCACGGCTTCGACGATGAGGGTTCGCAGTTCGACGCTCAGGGCCGGCTGAACAACTGGTGGACTCCGGAGGACCGCAAGCGCTTTGAGGCTAAAACGCAATGCGTGGTCGATCAGTTTGACAGTTACTACATCGAGCCCGGCATTCACCACAACGGAAAGCTGGTGCTGGGTGAGTCAATCGGAGACTTGGGCGGCGTGAAGATCGCGTATCTTGCGTTCCAGAAAGCTCAGAAGGCGAAGGCGCAGCCTACGATCGATGGCTTCACTCCCGACCAGCAATTCTTCATCGCCTGGGGGCAGTTCCGTGGAGACGAGACGCGTCCTGAGGCGCAGCGCAAGATGGTCCAGGGCGATCCGCATCCTATAGCGAAGTTCCGTGTGATTGGGCCGCTGTCGAATTTCCCACCGTTTGCGCAGGCGTTCTCGTGCAAGGCGGGCTCAGCGATGGTGCGTCCGGCCGACAAGCAGTGCGTGGTCTGGTAGGAGTTCAGAAGGAGCCCCGGAATACTGCGGTCAATCAACTCCAACACGGGTGGACTGCCGCAGTATTCTGGAAATCAGCTCGAGTGAACCCTTCTCAGTGCAGGCCAGGATTACTCTGGCTTAGCAGGCCGTAGACGTAAACGCCGTTCGTCATGCCCACGTAGACCCTGCCGTTTGCTACCAGCGGAGTGATGAATTTGTTTCCGGCTCCCAGGTCGTCGCGGCTGCCGGATTGAGTTGTGTTCCAGATCTCGCGAGTCAAGTCAGACGCATCAAGGGCGTGCAGCACTTCACTCGACACCCCGGTATTGGAGATGTCGATGCAACTGATACACTCCGGCGCCCACACAACCCCGTTCGACGTCCCATTAGCGCTGATGGTTACCGAGCTTCCCCGCAGCGGGAATTGATGAGTACTCTTGCTGCTCGGGTTGGCAGTCAGGAAACCACCGACAATAGGCCATGCCGTTACATGGCCGTATTCGGGACCAAAATACAGCGTGTTGTTGAAAAACGCCGGCGCCGAAAACATCCCATAGTTCAATCCGCCCAGCATTTCCTGGTAGATATTGTCTTTGTTGGCATTCCACTTGCCCATGTTGTTTCTGTTGAGCACGTAGAGATTAGTATCTTTCCCGGAAACAATCAGCAAGGGCGGAGCGCCTGGCACGTCCACTACAATCGGGCCTCCCGAGCCCAGATCGAGATCCTGCTCAGTCTCCAGCACGGTGTCGGTCATGGTGAAATAATCAGTCACCGTCATCGGCTTGGTTATGCCAGGACTGACCTTGACTGCGCTATTACCGAAGTTCCCCAGATAAGGGAAGCCTTGACTATTCAGGGTCGTATCGAACACTCCGTTTGCCAGCTCAAGATAGATATAACCCTGCGAATCGGCCGCCGGTCCCGCACCTGCCATCCATACTGCAGACTGCCCGCCGGATGGTCCCTTGGAGGTAGGCGCGAAGTTCAATACCGACGTCATGTTGAGGGTTGCCGCACTGAACTCCATCATCCAACCGTAATAGGGCGCCTCATCGCAGTGCGATCCGAAAGCGACGTAGAGATACCCATTCAATTCCAGTAACGCAGGTCTTTGTAAATGCTGGGCTGGATCGAAAACGTCATGGGCATGCTGCGAGTTGACGTAAGTGGCCTTAATGTCGTTAGGAGCCTGCAACTGCGCTCCTGTGGTCAACGACAATGCATAGAGTCGATGATGGTATTTGTTGGACGCGTCCTGCGTGGCAGCCACGAAGTAGATTGCGTTACGGGACCGGTCAATCACCGGCGTTCCGGTAATTCCTATCTCTGGAGTGATAGAGCCGCAGTTGGGGTAGCTGCTGACATGTTCTCCCGGAAAGATGGCACTTGCCTTCCATAAGACCGCACCGCTCGTAGCGTCGAATGCGTATACGCTGTCATGTTCCGTAACCACGTAAACCACGTTGTGCTGCGCGCCGTTAATGGTTACTGCCGACAGGAACAGGGGCATCGCCAGGATTTTCCCGTCTGTCGGCCATAAGCCCACCTTGCCAAAGGTCGCTGGCGCTACATTCGCTGGAGTCAGCGTTGTTTCCTGGTTATTAACTGCTGATCGCTGGTTGTCGTTGTGGTAGGTCGCCACATCCACACCTGCCCCTTGCCGGAGACAGATGAAGAGGAAAAGCATGGTCGTATATATCGTGCGCATGTGAGTGTCCCTTTGTTATTAGGTTAATAGGGCTGCAGAAGAGTGGCGCGCAGCGAGCAAATAAGGGGCCGCAGGAGTATTCCGCTAAAGCGGGTAATTCCGCTATTTCTTGTTGGTGTTAGCGGATGGAGAGAAGCTTAGCATGCTATTCCGGCCTTAACAATGGGAAATGGCTCCGCTTGTGCTGGCCCGGCGCGCTTGCTTCGGCATCTGGCTGACTACGGCGAACGAATACTGCTCGATCGGCAGCAGTATATTGAGCGGGTCGCAAGAACCCGATGCGCCACAGCCAATCAGGTCGTTATTCGTTGTAACCGACAGCAGCGGTCAAATCGTGTTACAGCTCATCCTCGCGCGGCATCGCACCCGCCAGCAGAAGAGCCGCGCCGCAGAACATCAAGGTGTCGGCCATGTAGTTTAGACCCTTGGCGAGGCTAGCTCGTTCCACGACGGCGATCGGAACGTATACCGCAAACTCCACAAGCAGCACGGTTAAGCCCAGCCATGTCGCTGCGGCCCGCGTCTTCTTGCCGATCAGCAACAGGATGCCGGTCACTGCATACGCGACAGCCGCAATGTAGGTCCATAGGGCGTGTCCCAGAACGTAGGTGGGAGTAAGTGGCTCCAGCGGAACTCCGGGCACGTTACTGCCATGCCGGAATTGCTGGTAGCTGAAGAACAGCACAGCTATGGTGACGAAGTAGCGTGCAATAGTCGCCATGATGTGGGCGCTACGTTTGCTCCCAGGATCGCTGAGGCTGGCGGCGAAGGCCAGCGCGCCGCCGCTGAAGGATGTTTCCCGTAACGCGATGGTCAGAAAAATCCGATTCTCCGGATGACGTAGCGTCGCCGGTATGTACATCAGCGCGACAAAGAGGAAGAACGTTAACGCGAGCAGGCCGGCCGCGAGCCGGGCCTGAATCCTGGTGACCAGGCTGAAGGCAGCGGCGATAAAACATGCGCCGACAAAATAGGCCCAGAAATAATGCCAGGGCATCCACTTGGGGATGATCGAGGCAATCTCCTTGGTCAGCGTGAAATGTTCGGTGGCAAAGGCTGCCAGTGGCGCCGCGTAGAAGATCGGCCCAAAGAGAATCAGCTTGTCGAAGCCTTGGGCTCGCTGCCAATCGCCGCGAGCAAAAATCGCGACCACGCCCACCACAAAGACCAGGGTAAATGCGAGATACGACCACTTGACTTCGCTGGGAATCGCGGCCGCAACCATTGCCGCAGGAAGAGACACTAAACGCATGCTCACAGCACCCCACCCCCGTTCAAGGTTGGAACCCACGCGCGACGGATTTTACTCGGTCTCCGGGAGACTGTATTTGAGGAAATCCAGCCGTCGCTGAGTAATTCGCGCCGAATTCGGGTTTCGGGGTACGTCGGGCAATAGGCTGATTCGAAAATCCGTCTCCAACAATCCTGTCGTTAGCGTCGATGGCCCTGTCCGACGATTTCTCAAAGGAGAGTTACATGAAGCAGAAGACGATGAAACTGGTCGCCTTGGCGTTCCTTGCGCAGGTCGTCTTACTCGGCGCAACCTGCGAGGCACAAGCGTCCGCGGAGAAGACTTCTTATCCCGCAATGGCTCCGCTTGACCAGTATTGGATGGCCGACGAGAGTTCCGAAATCGCGCTGGCTCGCAGTGCTGCCCCCAAGTCCATTTCGGATGGCGCCGAAGTAATGGTGCTCGGACCGAAGGGCTACACCACCGCGGCGAAGGGCACAAATGGCTTTCTGTGCATCGTGGAACGTTCCTGGGGCGCCTCCACCGATGATCCGGGATTTTGGAATCCCAAGATTCGCGGGCCCATTTGCTTCAATCCGACAGCCGCAGAGAGCTTCGCGCCCATTTACCTGATGAAAACCCAATTGGTGCTGGCCGGAAAGTCCAAGTCAGAGATCGTCGGTGCGATCGCATCCGCACTGGATAACAAAGATCTGCCTAAGCTGGAGCCGGGAGCGATGTGTTACATGCTTTCGAAACAGCAATACCTGGCCGACGATGGCAAAGCCTGGCACCCACACCTGATGTTTTTTGTTTCGGGCAATGCAGCGAAAAGCTGGGGAGCCGATCTGCCTGGCTCTCCCATTATTGCGGCGAATGATCCTGAAGAACGGGCCACGATCTTCATGGTCTGGGTTGGCAAATGGTCCGATGGGACGCCGGCTCCGGCGTTGCGCTGATCTGCGAATAAAACGAGAGATTCCATCGGCGTAGTCACTTGGTGAGAGATAGTGAGTCCCGTGGCTGATTGCGTCAATTGACCTTTCTCAGGAGCTGCCTATCCGACGTACAATCCGGGTCGAGAAGCATGTCGAAGGAGCGAGACTAATGTGGCACGCTATCCAGAGCGCCTTAACCACGCTTCGCGGAGCGGAATGGATCCCGATTACCGCCGTGCGCGTCCTGACAGGTATTTTCTTCTGCATTTCCGGTGGAACCAAGCTGCTCGTGCCGGCTCGGTTCCGTCTGATGGAGCAAACCCTGGCCGAGTCGCACATCCCGTTTGCGCACGCCAACGCGCTGTTCGTGTCGCTGGTCGAGTTCGTCTGTGGCGCTGGCCTTGCGGTCGGTCTGCTCACGCCCGTGTGTGCGCTAGTGCTCGCAGTCGATATGATCGTGGCAATCGCGACCAACCGAATTCACAGTATCCAGGAAAGCGGCATACTTGCCTGGCTCGATGGCTTGCTCTACCTCCCGGAGGTACTTTACGTGATGATTCTCGTCTGGCTGATCTTTTCAGGTTTTCCGGGCCGCTACAGCATCGATAGCCTCCTCGTGCGGTAGCAGTGCGCCCCAAGTCATTCGTGGGGTTGGAATGGCCGGGAGGTGTTTATCTCAACCCTAATGCCTGACGGGACCCATCGGTGCGCGATGGAGACACCGAAGCTGCTGCCAAAAGTAGCTTAGGGTTCGAAGTCAATCCAGCTTACGGCGCAGGAAACCGGCAGCGGCTAGAAGACCCCCGGCGAGCAGAGTCATGGTGCCAGGTTCCGGGAGGATCTCCAGGGTGAAGGCTTCGCCGCCATCGCCGCAGTCGCCATAGTCATTTCCACCCACGGCAAAATTGCAGACGGCAGGACCGGGAACCACGTCCCACGCGTCCAACTGGGTGTTGCCGCTGTCATTGGCATTTCCCAGTGAGAGCCAGTAGGTCTGGCCGGCGGTGAGATTTCCGAAGGAACCGGCGAAATGCGCGTCGTAAACGTCGAAGCCGAAGTCGTTGCTGTTGTGGAAGGTGTACTCCACCTGAGCAACGAAACCACTGCCGATATCGCTGCCGAACGGGGTTGTACCCATCCACCAGTTAATCGTCGTCGGGGTCGTTCCGGTTGGCACCCAGATGCCAAAGGCCAGGCCGCTCGGCGTACCGCTTAAGTTGGAAATAAACCCGTTGGAAATATTCTGGCTGTAGGGGCCAGGGTTGGGACCATCGATGAAAAAGGCGTTGTATTGGCCATTGGTCGGTCCGTCATCATAGAACGATAAGTCCGCAAACGCCGGGGCGCTGAGTGCGAGACAGAGAGCTATAAGAGTTATAACGGCTAAGCGCAGTTTCATTGGATCTCCTCCTGCAAAGCGTAATGGCACCACGAGAAGCGAAGGCGACCGACTAGCGTGCGCCGCAGTGGCCGAGAACGCCAGGGAATTGTTATCTCACGCGGTACGCTGTCCCTAAACGGGAAAGGGAGGCCACCGGGATCAATAGGCGCCTCGAATTGTGACGCGACTTGACCGCGGCGCTTGCAACTCAGATCGCGAAGGAACACGGACGGGACGCTGTCGTTGGCGTTCCCATTTTGGGAAATTCCTACCACCTTCGTAACCTCAGCCTCCCACTTTTCAAGTGCCGATTGGTTCAGCAACTCATAGACTGACGACGGCCAGCCCGAGGGTGTCTGCGGGAAGAACATCCCGTTAAGTTCTTTGAAATGTATTAAGTGCGTATAAGTCGCACGGATTCAATCATTTGCGATAGATATGTGGTCTAAAGTGTTGAAAACAAGGTATCGCGCATAAGAATTTTTCGTGATTCTTGTCACGTTTTCGCCCGCGCAAAGACACAGCCACGATCCACACGCAAAGCGCGAACCAGAAATCCGATACGCGTAATCCGTGTGAATCCGTGGCTGGCTTTTTCTTACCGCGTCACTAGTTGGTCTTGGTCCAGCGATCCACCCAGTCGGTCACGGTTCGCCACCAGAGCTGCGAGTTTTGTGGCTTCAGTACCCAGTGGCCTTCGTCGGGGAAGTAGAGCATCTCCGACGGCACGCCCAGCCGCTGCAAGGTGGTGAAGAGCTGGAAGCCTTCCGACACATCGAGCCGGTAGTCGAGCTGCCCGTGAATCACGAGCATCGGCGTTTTGAAGTTCTTGGCAAACAGGTGCGGAGACCACTTGCGATAGAGTTCGCGGTTGGTCCATGGAGTGCCTTTGAACTCCCACTCGTTGAACCACAGCTCTTCCGTGGTGCCGTAGGCCGACTCGGTGTTGAACATGCCATCGTGCGAGACCAGGCACTTGAAGCGGTCGGTGTGGCCCTCGATCCAGTTGATGGCGTATCCGCCGTAGCTTGCGCCCAGCGCGCACTCGCGGTTTTTGTCGATGAACGGGTAGTTCTTCTCGGCGTAGTCGAGGCCCATCATCAGGTCGTCGAATGGCGCGCCGCCCCAGTTGCCGTTGATGGCGTCGATGAAGGCCTGTCCGTAGCCTGTTGAGCCGTGGAAGTTGACCATAACGACGACGTAGCCGTCGGCGGCGAATAGCTCGGGGTTCCAGCGATACGACCAGTCATCGCCCCACGAGCCTTCAGGTCCGCCATGGATGACGTACTTCAGCGGATAGGTCTTCTTGGCGTCGAAACCGGGAGGCCGAATGATGAAGCCTTGAACTTTTTCCTTGTTGGCGCCGTTGAACCAGAACGACTCCATCGGCTGCATGGCGATCTGCGACAGGACGGGGTCGTTCAGCATGGTGAGCGGCTTGGCCTTGGAGAGCAGGCAATCGGGAACGCTATAGGAATTGGGCGGCGCCGCCATGCGGCATTGCGGGAAGTTCAGCGGCGCGGTAAAGATTTCGTTGGGCGCGGCAATCGACATCTGGTCGAAGACCAGCGTCTTGCCATCGGGAGTCGGAGTAGGGCTGTCGTTGTAGCCATCCACCAATTCCTGTGGCCAGGGATTCGGCTGCCCGAGGTTGAGCACGTAAATCGGGTTTTCCCCCTGATTGCCGGCGGTGAGATAGATCGACTTCGAATCCGGCGACCACGCGACAGAGTCGACCCAGCGATCGAAGTTGGGCGTCATGTCGGTGATCTTGCCAGTCGCGCGTTCATAGAGCATCAGGCGGAAGCGGTCGCTTTCATAGCCACCGCGAAGCTGCGAACGATAGGAGATGTATTTGCCGTCGGGCGAATACATGGGTGTGTCATCGCTGCCGGGATTGGTCGTAATCTTCTTGGGCGTGCCGCCCGTTATTGGAACAATGAAAACGTCCTTGTTGGTGCTGGTGGCTTCCACCTTGTCGAGGTTGCTGGAGTAGGCGACTTCTTTGCCGTCAGGCGAGAAGCTGTACTGGTCCTGGCCACCGAGCGAGAAGGGAGGCACATCGTGATCGCCGGGCGTGAGGTCGAGCGGCGTGCCGCCGTCGACTCCCTGGATAAACAGGTGGCTGCGCTTGCCGCTGGAGTAGTGCGTCCAATGCCGGAACATGAGCGAGGTGAAGAGCTGGGCTTTCACTTTGGACTTGGCTTTCTCCTCGTCGCGCTGTTTGTTGCAGGCGTCGTCTTTGCAATCGGGCCACACGTCAGAGACAAACAGGATGCTCTTGCCGTCGGGAGACCAGATGGCGCCCGAGGCTTCGGTAGAGATGCTGGTGATCTTGCGGGCGTCGCCGGTAACCGTCCCGCTGGCTCGAATCGAAACTCTGCAACCAGATTTGCGAGCTGCCGTCTTTTGACGATTCGAAGATGAGGTTGTTGCCGTCAGGCGAGAAGCGCGGGCGGTCTTCGCCGGAGCCGGTGGCAGGTGTGAGGCGCTTGGCCTCGCCTCCGGCGACCGGCACGATCCACAGATGCGGGGTGCGAGTGTTGGCTTCAAGGCTCACATCGACCGCGCTGAAGGCGACCCATTTGCCATCAGGGGAGACAACCGGCTCGCCGATGCGCTTGAGCTGCATCATGGCTTCGAAGGTGAAGGGCCGCTTGGCCTGCGCGAAAGCTGCGATGGAGAGAGAGAACAGGAAGAGAGCTACAAAGATGCGACGAAGCATAAGCCTCCGCGAGCCGCCGCAGGATGCTGGGCAGACTCGCAATATTGCAAACGGGATAGTTTAAATGAGCGGGGCTGACATAGCAGTGACAACTCTGCTTGCGAAAACGAGTTAGTACCTTTGGCCAGTGGGCATCGTCTAACCAGAAGTGTGGCTTTCCGCTAGAATCCCTACAGGACGCCTGATGTATTCCAAATGCTTTGCCCATCGTCGCTTCGCTCAGATTGCACTCATAACACTCCTATTGGCTACTCCGCTGTTCGCTGCTTCGGACCGCGGCGAGGGTCCGATGGATTCGTCACAGCCCACAGGAATCACCACGGACGAAATCATCCAGCGCTTCGCTGCCAAGGAGAAGCAATTCAAGATTGCGCGCGAGCAATACGCCTATCGGCAGGATCTGCTGGTTCAAACGCTGGAAGGCGACACCCCGAACGGCGAGTTCCGCGAGGTGGAAGACGTGCTCTTTGATAACAAGGGCAACCGCATCGAACACGTAGTCTTTGCCCCGGAGTCAACGCTGGTCGGCATTTTGATGACCAAGGAAGATTTCGACGACATTCGGCGTCGCATGCCGTTCGTGCTTACCAGCGACGAGATTCAGGACTACAACATTCTTTATGTCGGTAAGCAGAAGGAAGACGAACTGGGGACCTATGTTTTTGACGTCGCACCGAAGCAGATCGATAAGAACCGCCGCTATTTCCAGGGGCGCATACTGGGTTGACGATCACGATTTTCAGATCGTGAAAACATTTGGCAAAAACGTCCCCGACCTGGGAACGAAGAAACGTGGCGACCAGGAAAATCTTTTTCCCAGCTTCACCACCTGGCGCCAGCAGATCGACGACAAATACTGGTTCCCGGTTTACACCAAGGTCGACGACGTCCTGCATTTTTCAAGCGGCGACATTCACGTTAGGCAGATCGTGAAGTATACCGATTACAAGCGGTTCGGCTCGAACGTGAAGATCACCTACGACGGCCAGGAAGTTACCAAGGGCAAGCAGCAGCCGAACGGAACGCAGCCCAATGGGACGCAACCTCAAAATGAGCAAACGCCGCCGAAGCAGTAGGAAAGTGACCGCGGGAGGTTGAAATCTTCCGGTGGGAGCCCCAGCATTCATGCTGGGGGATGGGGTCTGGGAAATCAATCGCGCTTTAGCGCTGGCGCTGAAGCCCGAAAGCAGAGGGGTTCCTGGGTTCTGCATAAACGAAGGGGCTTCCACTCGCAGAAACCTCCACCCACAGGTGAACCCCGTTCCTCGCTTACGCCGCTGGCTTGTGAATCTGCGGCCCGCCGTTGACCTCGTTCTCAATCGCCATGATCTCGGCGCGCTCCTTTTTCACTCCCAGCTTCACCTTTCCAAAAGCACCGATGTAGAAGTTGGCCACGAAGACCAAGGAGAACAGAGCAATCAGGTATCCGCGCCAGTCGTCGTACAGCAGTTTGTAGCGCGTGATCAGCAAAAAAATGGCGGTAACGTAGTGGCTGAAGCAGTATTCGCAGGTAAACAGGTAATAGAACTTGCGGCACGCCAAGCTGGGGTGGCCTTCGCTCTTGCGAACGCAGTATTCGCGCGGCTCGCGGAAGACCTCTTCGTGGGTTACGGTCCACGATATGCACGCGATCGGGATGGCCAGTAGAAAGAGCCACACTACCTGATTGGAGATGGGCACAATGGTTAGAAGCTGCCAAGCTGCCGGATGGCTGCTTCGAGGTCGAAAGCTGGTGGGGAATTGGCAGCTACTAGGGGCATCGTCGGTTACGTTCGTATACACCCCACTTTGGTAGACTCGCACGTTTTTTAATACCGTCGTAAACTGTCCCCAGATGACATTGGGTCTTGAGGTCGCCGGACGGAGCGACATAGGTAAGGTGCGCTCGTCCAACGAGGACAGCCTCGGCTACGATCAGCGGCTTGGCGTGTATGTTGTTTGCGACGGTATGGGGGGCCATGCCGCCGGAGAAGTCGCCAGCAAAATCGCAGTCGATAGCGTTCTCGCTTATTTTCGCGACCAGGAGCCCATGGCCGCTGACGCTACCCTCATCGACGCTCCCATGGGAGCCCGCCTGCTGGCTGATGCGGTAAATAAGGCCAACGAATCGATCTTGCGCTATGCCGACGAGCACGAGGCCACCGCCGGCATGGGCACCACGCTGGTGGCGGCGCGTTTCTGCGATGGCAAGTTCACCATTGCCCATGTCGGTGACAGCCGCATTTACCTGCTGCGCGATGGCGAACTGGTCCAGCTCACCGAAGACCACTCCTTTGTGATGGAACAGGTGCGGCGCGGGGTGCTTACGGTCGAAGAAGCGAAGCAGTCTTCCGCCCAGCACATCATTACGCGAGCTCTGGGCACCGGCGACGACAGTCCGCCTGATCTGGCCGAATTCCCCGCGCAGGAGGGCGACCTGCTGCTGCTGACCACCGACGGCATTATGCGACACGTTGAAGACAGCGAGATTAAGGCCATCCTGTCGCAGATCCCGTCTATTCAGGGTGCATGCGACACGTTGGTCGACGCTGCCATCGAAGCCGGCGGCGAAGACAACGCAACCTGCCTGTTGCTGAAGGTGAACAACTCCAACGGGGCAAGTCCGCAGAAGTAGGCATCACCGCAAACCTCGACTTCCTCTGCTACACTCGAATGTTTTTGCGGAAACCTTCATAACTTTCTGAGGCATTCTCATGCAGATCAAGCACGTAGGAGTGATTGGCGCGGGGACCATGGGCAACGGCATTGCCCACGTCTTCGCCAAAGGCGGATACAACGTCACGCTGGTCGACGTCGAGCAGCGTTTCCTTGACCGCGGCCTTGGGGCCATCAACAAGAATCTCGAGCGCGAAGTCAGCAAGTCGAAGATCACGGCTGAGCAGCGTGATGAGGCGCTGAAGCGCATTAAGTCGAGCGTCGATCGCAAGCAGCTCGCGGCGTGCGACTTCATTATCGAGGCGGCAAGCGAGCGCTTCGAGATCAAGACGGAACTGTTCCGCGATCTCGACACGATGTGCCGTCCCGAGGTGATTCTGGCCTCCAATACTTCTTCTATTTCGATCACCAAGCTGGCGGCCGTTACCAAACGTCCCGACAAAGTCATCGGGATGCACTTCTTCAATCCGGTTCCGATGATGAAGCTGGTTGAGGTCATCCGCGGTCTGGCGACGTCGAATGAGACCTATGCAACGGTGAAAGAGCTGGCGGAGAAATTGGAGAAGACGCCAGTCGAGGTGAACGATGCTCCGGGATTTGTTTCCAACCGCGTGCTGATGCCGTTGATCAACGAGGCGATCTACACAGTGATGGAAGGCGTAGCCACGCCGGAGGCGGTGGACGAGGTTTTCAAGCTCGGCATGGCACATCCCATGGGCCCGCTGACGCTGGCGGACTTCATCGGCCTCGACGTCTGCCTCGACATCATGCGGGTGATGTTGGCGGGGCTGGGCGATCCCAAGTATCGGCCGTGTCCGCTGCTGATCAAGATGGTGGATGCGGGCTGGCTGGGTCGCAAGTCGGGACGCGGCTTCTACACCTACGAGCAAGCCGCGAAGTGAGAGCCTGATTGGCTTACATCATCGCCATTGTCGCGGGACTCTTTACTGGCTGGGTCAATCAGCAGGTTGACGACGCGCTGCTCACCGCGCTGTGTGTGCTTTTCTTCACCATGGCTCTCGGGGTGTGGAAGCCCGAGCGTCCGTGGCGGTGGGGACTGATAGTTTGGGCAGGCGTGCCACTGGTGCTCGCCTATTACCAGTACATCGTCAAGTGGCCACATGATCGGGGCCAGGTATACGGAGCCTTTCTACAACTGCTGGCCGCCAACGCCGGATCGTATGGCGGCCACTTTATGCGTCGTATGACCGAAGGCGTGTTCGGGAAGGACCGAAGCTAGGACTTCAAAGCTTTGCCGCTGCCTCAACCACGCAGTCGCACAATGCACGACGCGACGTGATTGGGGCAGAGAAGTGTCCGGTATCAAGCCAGCGGAGCGAGCTGCCCTTCCAATGGGAGTGCAGGCGCTCCGTTTCGCTTTGCAGGATGTAGGCATCGCGCCTGCAGCCGGCAATCACCGCCGCGTCGGCACGCACCGGTGCTGCATGCTGTGTGATATCTGCAGCCAGAAATAACTGCTGCAAACGCTGCCGAGCTTTAGCTCCCCCCGGGGACTCAGGAGGGAGCTTGCGAAAATCTACACTCCACTGTAAGAGCCCACGGGTGTACACAGCGGCTGCCGACGCCCCAGTGGCCAAAGCCGCGCAGGCCACCGGGTCAGGCGAAATCGCCGCCGTGAGCGCGGCCATGTGTCCTCCCATGCTGTAACCCGTAACCACGAGCTTGGAGTAGCGCTGCTTCAGGTACAGCAGCAGAGCACGCGATTCGCAAAGCGTGGCGGCCGTCATAAGAAACTGTTCGCTCACCGTGCGCAGGGAGGGACCGGACTTAGTTCGACGCAAGCCGTAATATGGATTCTCTAGAAGATAGAGGTTGAGTCCGCGCCGAACCAGCGAGCCAAAGACACGCTCGCGGACCTTGTATCCCTCATCTCGCGACGCGGCCAGAATGATGCACGCGGTGTCATTTTTCGCAAGCTCCAAGGCCCGCACATGGGCCACAGCTGTTTGCCTGGGAAGCAGGTCGAGTGGCGAAACGAAGCTGCCGTCGCGAATACCAAGCCCGCGCCGCGCGTCCGAAGAGTACCAGTGGATCGCGGGCTGCGAAACGGCGTAGACATACGATCCAACGTCGGCGAGGCGCGCTGGCAGGTCCTCGTCGCCCCATCCGCCGCTAAACAGCTTGGAACGTGCCGACAGCCACGCGACGCAGACATCGAATGGATGCAAACGGGCTTCGGCGTTCCGCAGAGTGGCAAGTTCCATCCGCATAGGTGCTATTTGATGAGAACAGTGAATGAGAAGATAGCACGGATCTGCCAGGTAGAAGCCCCTGGACGCCACTGTCGCGGACGGGGAAAGCTGCGACCAAAGAGAAAAGCGGGCCGCGTAACGGCCCGCTCCATTTCAGAAAGCTCGGCTTACTTAGTGCTTGGTAGTTGTGGCGCCCGCGTTCTGCTGCGCCAGCCTTACCTTCGCCGATTCCAGTTCCTTCTGCACCTTGGCGACATCGTCGCTGTCAACTTCGGCGGGAATCGTTTTGTTCCACTCTTCCAGAGCGCGCTCCCAATTGGCGGCGGCCAATTTCAGGCGGCCTGTCTTCAGGTACAGCTCTCCAAGGTGGTCATGGACGGTCGGGTCATTACCGATGCGCTCCGAGGCCCGGCGCAGGTTCTCTTCGGCGAGCTCGTAATTGCCCATCTTGTAATAGGCCCAGCCCAGGGAGTCGAGATAAGCGCCGTTGTTGGGATCGAGCGCAATTGCCCGCCGCAGGTAGCCCAGCGATTCGTCGAGCCGCGTGCCACGGTCGGCCAGCATGTAACCGAGATAGTTGAGCGCCATCGCGTTCTTGGGATCGCTGGCGATCACTTTGCGGAATTCTTCCTCCGCCAGATCGTACTTTTTCTGCCGCTCATAGATGGAGCCGGCGACGAAGTTGGCGTAGTCCTTGTCTTCCTGCTTGGTAGACAGCGCAATCGCCTTATCGATGTTCTGCTCGGCCTCAGGCCACTGCTTGGTACGGCTGTACATCTGGGCCAAGGCGATATAGACCTCGCGATCATCGCTGTTGTTCTTCAGCATGCCGCGGACGCGCTCGATAGCCTGCGGGGCATTGCCCATGTCCGCCTGCTGTGACGCGGCGATGAGCTGAAGTCCGCGATCGTTGGGATACTTCTTGGCGGCTTCATCCGCCGTCGCAGTCGCCATCTGCCAGTTCTTGTTGTCGCGATAGGTCTCGATAATCTCCTGGTAGGCACGGATGGCGTTTTCATCGCCCAGGGTGAGCATCTTTTTAAAGGTATCAATCGCAAGCTGCGGCTTATTGGCCTCGCGATAGACAGTACCGAGCCGCTCCAGGAAGACTGAACGGTTATTGCGATCGCCAGCTTCGTATTGCCCGTCGGGCCGGTCGGTCTTGGTCAGCAGGGTGTTGAGGATCTGGATGGCGTCGTCGTATTTACCCTGCGAATCGTCGATAACGGCAATGTTGTACTGCAACTCAAGCGAATCGGGAACGATGGCGCTGGCTTTCTTGAGCGCTTCCGATGCCTGGTCGTACTTGCCGCTGCGACGATAAATCTCCGCGATGCGCATGTAGGTTTGCGCGTCAGAGGGGTCCGAATCGGCAATCACCTTGTACTGCTCAAGCGCGGCTTCGGTTTGACTGTCGTTCAGCAGGTTTTGCGCCAAGCCCCGAACGTAGTCGAGATTGTCTTTGTCCTGATCGACGGCGTGCCGATAGGCGTCCACGGCTTTGCTGTACTCCTTGCTCTGCTCGTAGGTGTAGCCCAGTGTGGAGTAGAGCTTGGCGGTGCGCGCCTGCTCAGGAATGGCGTTCAGCACCTGAAGTGCGCGCGAAGTGTCGCCTTCCTCGTTATAAAGGATGGCCAGCGTAGTGACGGCGTCTTCCGATTGCGGCTGCAAGCTGACAGCAGTCTTGAACTCGTTCTCGGCCTTCAGCAGCTCGTTGTTGATGCGATAGAGGCGTCCGAGCAGCAGGTGGTCCTCAACGCTCTTGGGATCCAGCTTTACTATTGCTTCGTACTGCTCAATCGCCAGCTTAAGGACTTCCTGCGACTGGTTGTTGGCCTGCATGTCGCCCAGCGAGCGCAAATAGATGCGGCCCAGCAGGCGTCGCGCTTCCAGGTTGTTGCCGTCGCGCTTGAGGATGTCCTGGGCTTCGAGAACCGCGTCGCGAATGCGTCCGGTCTTGGCGTATAACTCCGCCAGTCCTGCGTTCAGGTAATCAGAGTCGGGATCGTTCTCAATTGCCAGGCGATACTCTTCGATGGCCTTGTTGGCATAGTCCGCCCGCCCGTAGGTGGAGACCATCTCCTCGTACATGTGGGCCATCATGAAGTGGTAATACGCTGCCGCCTTGTCGGGCTGGACCGGCTTCGCTGTCGCTTCACTACTCTTACTCTCAGCGGGCGGGGTCGCATCCTTGGTCTCAGGCGCGGCGGTCTCGGGCGCGGCCTTTTGCGCCGAAGCAGGCGCCTGAGTCTCTACGCCTGAGGCCCCCGGCTCGGAGGTTGCGGGCTGTTGCGCGAATCCACTGGCAGGTACGGCCAGCAGTAAAGCGATCGACAATTTACAGAGAAGATTTGAATTCATTGAGCGGACCAGCGATTCTCAGGCCATTGGATGCAACGCATTAGCGCAAAGGTCTTTCTATTTTAGTGGTCGTGGTTAAGACGGGAACCGCGGGAAGTGCCCTGTCACCCACTCCTATTGAAACACAGGAAATGGTTGGACGTAGCGGGAAAACAAAGGTTAAAGGGCGGGAACTTCCTGTAAAACCCGAACCTTCCATGAATTCTCCGCGGCCGTCATCAGGACGACGTAATGCGCCGTAACATCCTGCGAGGCCACGACTTTGTCGCCGTCCAGCAATTGCACCTGCAACTGGGCGGTGTCGTGTAACTCCATTGCTGAGCCCTCGCCGGAATAGAACGTCGCCTGTACCTTGTGCCCGCGGTCTACATAGCGACGATGAAGTCCCGCCTTTTTCTGCTGCTGGATGGTTTCGGTTAATTTGTCGTCTGCGGTTCCAATGAAGTTGGCGCTCAGCAACTCGGGGCGGTTCTGGTCCAGAGCGCCGGCCATAGACTGCCATGCTGCCGCGTAGTCCCGGGCGACGGCCTTCCCGGTGGCGTCCTCCACCTGCCGTGGCGATGCGTTCTGAACGTCGAGCGTGACCGCCGGGGCATTAGCCGCCAGAACCGTCGAGCCCCTTTGGGGAAAAGAGCACAGGAGACTGAGCGCAAGGACCGTGGTGAAACTCAGGATAAGAATCCGCTTCACATGCCACCTCGCCAGTGGATTTCATTTCCCACCACAACCCCGGAGGCAACTGAGATGGTGGCGTCACTGCTTGCGGGAAGAATGGCCTGGGCGGTACCGCGCTTGATGCGAGCGTCGACCGTGCTTCTTCCGTTCGCGTCGGTTGAGGTAAAGGTCACGATGGTTCCATCGGGCACGGGATTGCCGGAGCAATCGTGAATCGGGTCGGTGCTGACCAGGATGCCTTCTTTGCCAGGGCGCGCGTTCATGTGAATGTTGCAGGGATCAGAGGCGACCTCCTGCACCACGCGGCGCACCGAGGCTGCGCCACTGGACACCACGAACTGTGCCGGACCTTCTTTTTTGGAGGAGTCCAGCTTGACGTAGGCGACTCCGTCTTTCGACGTCTCGTCGCGAGTGATGCTCTGGCTGTTGACGCTTAGATCGAACTTTACCGGTTGCGGAGCGATAACGAGGTTCTGATACTGGTCAAAGAGAAATGTCGTGCCGCTGATGACGTTGCGCGTGTCCGCGGGAACTCGCGAGGGTCGCGCCAGAAACGCAATCGAGTTGACCGGGCCGGCGGTAACGAAGAACGAGCCGTCACCGGCGCCATCCAGGGCAACGATGTAGCGGCCGGCGTGCTTCAGTTCGTCAGCGGAGATCGTGATCTGGCCAAGCTGTACCTTGCGCTTGATCGCAGTGCCCGGGCCAGAGACGTACAGCGTAGCGTCACCGCTACCGGGCGCGGTGAAGGTCAGTGGATTGCCGGCGGTGATGGTCGCAGGAAGATTGAGGTCCGCGGCGAAGCCGAAGCTCGCGCAACAGAGCAACGCAGCAAGTGCAAAGTTGCGTGCATCGCGAAGTTTGGTTTGTATCAGGGCACGACCTTCAGTCGTGCCGAAACGGCGCCGAAAGAACATGGGCTTTAGCCCCTGTAAAAGGAAACCTCGCAGGGGCTGAAGCCGACGTACAAGATTCGCCCTCTCGGCACGTCTAAAGCCGTACCCTGATACAAATCGCCCCTCGTTTTGCCTCGCCGTCGCGCTCGTCTTCATCGCCGTTTAGTCCTGCCGGTCCCGTGAATACTGGTTCACGGTGACGCGGGTGTTGTGAACGTTGCTGGCGATATCGTCACGCAACGATACGGTGAAGGGCACAGGAGTTTGCGGGGGCAGGGCCTTGTCAACATAGCCATCGGAAACCCAGATGACCTTGCCGGAATTGTCATAGTAGGTCGCCAGCACATGCGGAATGTTCACCGTCTGACCGCTTTCATTCAACAGTTCGCCCTTAAGCACGTGCTGTCCGCGGGCATCGGTCACGATCTGCTGCTGCATGACTCCGATGACCGGATCGGCTGAGGCGGGAACCAGCATCGAGTTCGGCTGCATGCGTACGCTCTTTACATCTGACAACTTCACATTAGGGAAGTCGATGCGGAAGGGCGAGATTTCCTTGGGCAACAGGGTGTGCGAAATCTTGTCGAAGCTGGTCTCTTCGCCAATCACTTCGCCGTTCTTGCCAGTGAGGGTTGCGCCGACGGAGACGAATCCCGGCACCGTATCTTCATTGGCGATCTCGCCGATGATGGTCGTGGTGTTGTCGTGGTCCACCGCGTTCATGGACACGATGCGCACCCGCGGAGCCTCGACGTTCTGCGCTCCCCAGTCGTCATCACTGCCGCGGCTGACGATATCCCAGCGCAGGAAGTTGACCGGGATTACCTGCGGCGGAACTTTCGGCTCCTTTTGAACCGGCCACTCCACCTTCCAGTCGCCGCCCTCTTTCACCACTTTCAGATCGCGGGTGTCATAGATTGCCCCGACAGCGGTGGCGTATTGCAGCGTCGCCCGTACCAGCGCCTGATTGTCGGTTTGGTGAAGCACCTTGGTATCGACCTGCTGCAACGCCGAATAGGTGCGCAGGCTGCCCTCGCGACCCGATAAATCGCTGGCAAAGTCTTTCTCGTCAGTGTTGCTCGATTTCGCAACATCCTTGTAAGCTCCGGCGTAGTCGTGCGCCTTCACTCGACTCAGCATAGCTTGTACCGCGCCCTCAGGCGATTTCGCTGAAGGACCCTCATTGGATCGAATGGTGGCGGCGGCGATGAGAACAACCGTAAGAACAAGCAAGGCGATGGGCAGTACGCGTTTCATTACTTCGCCTCCCGCAGGATGACCGGCTCATTAGCAACCGGAGTAGGGAATGCGACCGGCTCCATAACCCGGCGGCGCTCCGGTAAAAGAACAATCAGCAATATCGCCAACAGGCTGCTGGCCATAGGAAGCGTGCCCCAGGCGATGCCCTCCCAAGGGGCAGGCATCACGTTCGGGCCCCAGTCGATCTGCCGTGCTGGAGGCACATCTTCCTTCGTCCACAGGGTCACGTTGCCGTTGTCGTAGCTTTCTGCCTGGCGCCATCCGGCGAAGGCCAGCAAAGGCTCGTAGTAACGGTCGCGCACGAAAATATATTTCAATCCATAGCGGTTGGCGTGCTTGAGTACGGCGCGCAATGCTTCCATGCCCGCGGTGCCGTAGTACTTCGAGTTGTACAGCTGACCTGCGCCGTAGGCCGTCATTTCAGGCAGCAGACGGGCCGAGTTGTAGTCGCCATCGAGACTGTCGGCCTGAGCATAGGTCGACACCTTGGCGAACTGATTGCCGAAGCCCAGGGTGATGTAACGGAACTTTGCATGATCGTCGTTGTTCAGGAAGGCGATTACCTGGTCAACCGAAAACGGCGAACTGTAAATCGGGTGGATGGTCATCCACGCCACCGACAACGAGAACGTGAACACTGCCAGCACCGCCAGCGCCACAACCGCCTTGCGACTCCAGCGGGCGATCATCTCGAAGGCCAGCAGTCCCACGAAGGGCATCGCCATCAGCGTCGCCCAGAAGGTGAAACGCTCAAACGTCAGCACCTGGAACGCGCGACCGAGCAGCAGCTTGCCAACAGGGGTAGTACCGCCTAATCCGAGAATTGCGGTGAGATACCAGAAGTACAGCAGCGGACGCAGCCGGCGTACCGCCGAGCCTCGGAAGATGATGAACGGCAGCGCCAGGATCATCGCTCCCATGGGTATGATGAAGAAATTCATGCCGCTCATCGGCTTCAGCAGGAAGTTATCGCGCGAGCCGTGCGGGATCGGCATCTGGTTGATCGGGTTGCGCAATAGCGATAGCCAGTACGGCGCGAGCACAACAAATATCCCGCCGGCCGTGAGCAATGCCGCGACTATACCTCGCGCGACAACCCCGAATGCAGAGGCGCGCTCGCCTTCGTTGACTGTGTCATCGCGGTCGAGAACGGCAACCCATAGAATCGGGACGGCAAATAATCCGGCACCGAAGATCATGGTGACGTGGTGGGCTGCGGCTGCGGCCCAGGCAAGCACAATTCCCTTCAGCAACGCACTGAAATTCGCAAACCGCATCCAGCGATAGAAGTAGGGAAGCGCATTTAACAGCAGAGCTGCCGCGGCAATGGTGTTGATTTGCCCGGACTGGTACACCAGCATCCCCAGCGAGCCGAGGAAGGCCGAGCCCAGGGCGGCATAGCTCGCCGAGACTTCATCCACCCAAATGCTGGCATAGCGATACATCCCGACGGGGAGCAGCAGGATGGCAATGAGCTGCACGAACATGTAGGCCATCTGCAGGCCCATGATGTGCGAGAACAGTGCGATCCACTGGTGGACCAGCGGCGGGTAGGTAGTTTCTGAGAAGCCGCCAAACCATTTTGCGTTCCACGGATTAAACCAGTGATGCGCGTAATGGCTGGCAAAAAAGATGTGGACGTTGGCGTCGTACGACCCGGCCGGCAACTGCATCAGCAGCAACGGACCATGCACGGCTAACGTGATCAGCAGGATCAACGACAGCGGCAGCGCTTTAGAGTTCAGGGTCGAGGACTTCAGAATCACGGGGACGCCTCCGGACAAGGTTCAGAGCTGTTTTGATTCCAAAACTGCCGCTGGGTTTGTATGAGCGGCTGCTGCCCGCGAGATAAGTTGTGGCACCTGCCATCGCAAATTGAGAATCGCGGTTCTCACTCGCGGTAAAGCTTTGTCTAAAGCAGAGCTGCGAACAGCCATTCACCGGGTATTCGCATCGGAGCAGAAGGTAAGCAGCTTGGGAAGTAAGTTCCTGCACACTTCGGTCGCGAGTCATTTTTCAGTGAAGAAGAAATCAGCTCTAGTGATGTTCTGTTCCGTTGTGCTGTGCATGCCGCTGGCGTGGTCGCAGACGTTCGAGGTCAACGGCCAGCAGACGCAACCGTCCGCTGCTTCACCGAACGGCAAGCAACCGCAGGCGAAGAAGAATGCACCCGCCGCCGGATCCGCGAGTGACAACGGCATTGGATGGGGCAGCAGTATCGAAGTAGGACGACTTGCTCGAGCTGCCGAAGATGCCTTGCGTCACGGCAATCCGGGACAGGCAGCCGATTATGCCGAGCGCGCGGTAAAGGCCGCGCCCGGAGACAACAAGCTGTGGTTCCTGCTGGGCTACACCTCGCGCATGGCCGGACGCTATCAGCAGTCGCTTGACGCTTATCAACATGGGCTACAGAATGCCCCCGGCAATCCCGATGGCATGAGCGGCCTGGCGCAGACCTATGCGGCAATGGGACGCACCGACCAGGCGCTGCAACTGCTGCAGCAGGTGATCCGGGCCAATCCTCATCGCACCAACGATCTACTGGTAGCCGGACAGTTGTACATGAAGACCGGCAACACGCAGCAGGCCATCGACCTTCTGCAGCGCGCGGAAGCGCAGCAGGCAAATCCTCACCTCGAGCTGATGCTTGGCATGGGATATCTCAAGCTCAAACAGCCTGAGAAGGCCAGGCAAATGCTCGAGCTCGCGCGCAAGCATGCGCCGGGCAATGTTGAAATTTACCAGGCGGCAGCAACTTTCTATCGCGAGCAGCACGACTACAAGGCCGCCATCCAGATGCTGAAGAGTGCGCCGAGGATGACACCCTCTGTGCTGGGCGACCTTGGCTACAGCTACGAGTTGGCCGGCGATAAGCAGGCAGCGGCGGATTCCTACGCCAAGGCGGCGAATGCCGATCCGAAAAACATGGGGTATCAGCTCAGCGCGGCGCAATCGCAGCTGCGTGTCGGCGATCTGGAGAAGACCAAGAGCTATATAAGCCGGGCGGCGGCGATCAATCCCAACGCGTACCGCTTACACGCGATCAAGGCGCTGGTGGCGAAGACCGAGAACAACAACGAACTTGCCATCACCGAGTACCAGGCCGCGATCCATGGTTTGCCCCAGGGGCCGGTTCCGGAAGGCGATTTGTATCCAGTACAGCTTCGGCTGAACCTGGCGGACCTGTATCGCGAGAGCGGCAACGAGCAGGCTGCGCACCAGACCATTGCCGAGGCGGAAGAGCAGATCAACAAGCTGCACGTGGAAGGTCCGGCGAAGGCGGAATTCCTGCGTGTTCGCGCCGCGTTGAAGACGAACGACAACGACTTCAAGGGTGCCGAGACTGACCTGCTGGAAGCCCGGCAACTCGATCCCCAGAATCTCAACATCACGCTGCAGTACGCGAACCTGTTGTGGAAAGACAAGCGGGGGGACGAGGCTCGCAAGATTTATGAGCAGATACTGAGTGGCGATCCCAACAATCGCTTCGCGCTGGAAGCCATGGGATATCTCTACCGCGAAGAGAACAATCCGCAGATGGCGGAGCAGTTCTTCAACAAGCTCGCGGCCGCCTATCCCAACGATTACGTGCCGTACCTCGCGCTGGGCGATCTGTATGTGCAGGAGAAACAGTTCGACAAGGCGAACACGGCTTATGACCAGGCCTACAAGCTCGCGCCGCAGAATGCGGTGGTAATCTCCAACGCGGCCAACGCTGCTATCGAGAATCAGCAGATGAAGCTGGCTGGGCTGTGGGTGAATCGGGCGGAGGGAAAAACTGCCGACGATCCTCGCGTCATGCGCGAGCGTGAGCGCTGGCTCTTCCACGAAGGCAAGTACCAGGAATCGGCGGACCTTGGCTACAAGGTGCTGAAAGAGCTGCCCAAGGACCGCAACGCTTCGGTCTATCTCGCCTACGACCTCTACAACCTGGGCCGCTACGACGAGACGTTGCGAATCGCCAACAAGTATCAGGGCGTGCTGCCCAACGAACCCAACTTCCCGTTGCTGGCCGGACACGTCCACAAGCAATCGCAGCTGCTGTTTGAGTCGGTGAATGACTACTCCGACGCGATCCAGCGCGACCCGCGAATGATGGAAGCCTACGTCAACCGCGGCTATGTTCGAAACGACATGCAGGATGCCGAGCAGGCGTCGAAAGACTTCGAAACCGCGCTGAAGCTGAGCCCCAACAACGGCACTGCTCATCTCGGTCTCGCCTTCAGCGACCTGCAATTGCGCAGGCCGAAAGATGCGCTGGCCCAGGCCGACGAGGCCCAGAAGCTTATGGGCGAGTCCGGGGCGATTCATCTTGCGAAGGCGACGGCATATAGCCAGCAGCGACTGCTGGGTAGTGCGGAGAAGGAATACGATGCCGCGCTGAAGTACGCGCCCGACGATCTTGGATTACAGCTTGCTCGCGCCGAAACCCTCTACCACATGCGGCGTTACCAGGACTCCATTGACGCACTCAACCAGGCGCTGCGGCTTTCGCCCGACGATCCTGCCATCTATGGCCAGATGGCACATGCGTACGCGCAGCTTCACGACCGCGAACAGACCATGCGTTATGTGCAGGCCGCCGAGCAGAACGGCTCCGACAGCTCAGCAACTTTGCTCGATACCGGTGACGCGCTGTTAACTCTCGGCGACCAGAAAGCAGCGATGGATCGCTTCGCCCTCGCGCTGGCCGCTCCGGATGCTAACCGCGTCAATGTTCGGCTGGCGATTGCGAAAGTGATGGCGCACGACGGACATTACGACGACGCCCGGCAGCAGATCAGCCTTGGCTTTGCCGAGAGCCGTATCGGAGAAGCTCCACCGATTACAGCCGATAACCTGATCGAGGCAGCGAACCTGCTGCTTTCCATGCACGACTTCGATTTGGCCACTGCCTATTACGAGAAGGCGAAGCAGGCTGGAGCCGCCGACGAAGTTGTCGGCATTGGGCTGGCCAATACCTATCTCGCCCAGGGCAAGACGCGCGCGGCTGATGCCGAACTGGCTGCGCTGGGCAGCGATCCTGCCAGCAACGACAACTACGACTACTTGCTGGCGAAGAGTGTGGTTTACCGTCAGCGTCACGATGACGTTAACGCGTTGGCCGTGTTATCGCGCGCCGACTCAGTGGGCGCAGCCAGTCAGGATGCCGAGCTGCTGCTGCAACAGGTGGCCGGCGACGAGGGCTACCGGGTGAACGACCACCTCAGCCTGTTGGGGAACTTCACCATGGGCGGACTCTATGACGACTCCACCATCTACATGCTGGACCAGCAGATCTTCGGCCTGCCCAGCAATAGCCCGGTTCTGCCCCCGCCGCGCTCCGAGCTTCAGTCGCTGGCCACAGCCGCCTATCGGCTGCACTTCAATAATTTCCCGCTGGTGAGCGGATACTTCCAGCTTCGCAACGCACAGGGCCCATACTCCCTGCCGAACGAAGCTTTGATCATCAACCGCAACACCAACGACTACAACTTCAACACCGCTATCAATCCTACGCTGCATCTTGGAGATGCATCGATCAACTTTAATACCGGAATTCAGTTCACCATACGGCGTGACAGCGACGACCCGGTGAATCTGGACCAGAACCTGCTGCGCGAGTTTGCGTTCTTCTCCAGCACCTACTTCTTCAACTGGATCAGCGTGCGCGGTTCGGTCTATCACGAGGCCGGACCATTCACGCTCCAGGACATGAGTTCGAACGACGTAGGAACACAAATCGAGTTCACCGTCGGCAGGCCGTGGGGCAAGACTGCATTTGTGACCGGCTATACGCGCCGCAATCTCACGTTCAGTCCGCAGGTGCGGCAGTTCTTTACCACCTCCACCTACGCCGGTATCACTCGTAAATTTGGCGAGAAGCTCAGCGTGACAGCGCTGGGCGAGTACATCCGGTCGTACCGAGTGCAGGACGCATTGACGGCAACCGCGCAGGCGCTGCGGCCCGGCGGAACCGTCGTATTCCAGCCCAACCATGCCTGGAGCGTGAATGGTGAATTTGCCTACACGCGAGGAGAGATCCTGCAGGACTACAACAATTTCTACACGGCGGCTTACGTCTCTTATGGAAGGCCGTTCCGACGCGTCATAACCGACTCTGCCGGCAGTTTCCCGGTGGAATATCCTTTGCGCTTTTCGTTCGGCATAGAGACAGAGCAGTTTCCGAACTTCACCGGGACAGCCAAGAGGATACAGCTTGTGCGACCCATTGTTCGGCTAACGGTTTTCTAGGGCCCCTCGGTCATGAAGATTTGCCTGGTTACAGCTTTTCCGCCTAGCCGGCGGGGACTGAACGAATACGGGTTTCACATCGCGCGGGAGCTGCGGCGCGATCCATTGCTCAGTCTAACCATCCTGGGCGATGAGATCGAGGATGGCGCTGCAGAGCTCGACGGCTTCGAGGTGGTCCGTTGCTGGCGCTTCGACTCGCTCAGCAATCCGGTGAAGTTGTGGCGAGCCATCCACGACATCAAGCCTGATGTTGTCTGGTTCAACCTGCTGTTCTCAACTTTTGGCAACAACCCAGTGGCGGCGTTCAGCGGGCTCGCAGTGCCCGTGCTGTCGCGGCTTACCGGGCGCTACACGCACGTCACGTTGCATCACCTGATGGACAACATCGATCTAAAGGACGCAGGCGTGCGCTTTCCCAACTTGTACCGGGCTGCTGGCAACACCGCTACCCGCATGTTGCTGATGGCCAATTCCATCTCCGTGCTGCTGCCCGCCTATCGCCGCACTCTCATCGACAAGTACCGTGGCGAGAACGTCCACTTCCGCGCCCACGGCATACTGTCGGCGCGTCCCGAGCCCCCAGACTTCAGCCTGCGTAACAATCCGGAGCATCGCATCCTGGCCTTCGGCAAGTGGGGAACCTACAAGCGGCTCGATCTGCTCATCGAAGCTTTTCATCAGTTGTGCGACCGTATGCCGAACGTGAAGCTGGTGATTGCGGGCTCAAACCATCCCATGACGCCGGGATATGTCGAAGCCGCCGCCGAGCAACTGAAGGACGATCCCCGGGTCGAATTCACCGGATATGTGGCAGAAGAAGACATCCCGAACCTGTTTCGTACTTCCAGTGTCTTAGTACTTCCTTACTCTTCTGCGACCGGAGCGAGTGGTGTAGCCCACCTTGCGTGCGAATTTGGCGTCCCAATTATTTCAGCCGGCATCCAGGACTTTCGCGAGATGGCGTGGGACGAGGGTATTGCTATTGATTTTTATGAAACCGGCAGTGCCCAGAACCTCGCCGACCGGATGCACGCTCTGCTCAATGACGAGCAGATGATGCGCGAAATGTCGGAGCAGAATTTTTCGGCTGCATTACGCATGACGATGCCCCAGATCATTCGCCAATACCTGCGCTCCTTTGATCTTCACCAGCGCGCCCGAGCTCTCGAACCGATCTCGCGATTCCGGCGGATACCTTCCTGGGTGCCTTCTCGGTCGGCGATCTTTCGGGCGGCAGCCCCGAGGTGGCAGCCATGGAGTTGAAAGCCCTCATTTTGGTCGGCGCTCCGCTCGCCGATCGCGCTTCGCAGCAGACGATTGCCGGAGTTCCGTTTGCCTGCCTTGACGTGCTGGGGGCGACAGCTTTGGAGCGGATTTCCCAGCGGCTGAAGTCCGCCGGTATCTCGCAGCTTTCGCTCATCAGCAACGTAGAGGCGGAGGCGCGTCCTCACCTGGAAGGCGCCATCCATAAGGCCGGCTTCGATGCAATAGTGGAGACCGGCGACAACTTCTGGGAGTCGGCGGCGGAGGCGTTTGAGCAACTCCGCCAAAGCGGCACCGATCTGGTTCTGATTCTCAATGTGGGGCCCTACGTCGAACTGGACTACGAAGAACTCATCCAGCACCACATCAACAAGCGCTGCCGGATGACCTCGGTGACCGCCCCCGATGGTGAAGCACTGGGGGTTTTTGTTGTGGACGCCAGCCGCCGCGGCGATGCGGCCACGCTGTTCCGCAGCGGATTGAAGAAGGTACGCGACGACTGTGAGCGTTTCCAGGCCAAGGGGTACGTAAACCCGCTGCGCTCCGCCAGTGATTTCCGCCGTCTCGCGATCGACGGCTTGCTCGAACGGAATGCTGTCCGTCCCATTGGCCGGGAAGTGAAACCGGGAGTCTGGGTGGGTGAAGGCGCACATATTCATCGCAAGGTTCGCATCCTGGCGCCGGCCTATATCGGCGCTCAGAGCAAGGTTCGCGCAGCTTGTTTGGTTACTCGCAACAGCGTCATCGAACATCACGCCGAAGTTGACTGTGGCACGGTGGTGGAGAACTCCACGATTTTGCCATACACCTACGTGGGGGCGGGCCTCGACGTAATGCATTCTATCGTCGGCTTTCGCCGAATCTCGCACCTGGTTCGCGACGTTGCTGTGGAAATCGATGACGGCAAATTGGTTGGGACCTCGCCCGTCAACACTGTTTTTCGCGCGCTAGGCAGCACTGCGGCGTTTTTTGTCGTCATACCAAGACGAGCTTGTCGAGGACTGTGGACCCAGCTACGCAAGGTGAGGCCGGCGCAGTTGCCGGAGGGCCGGCAAGAACCACCAACAGATTTAGTTACACCGGATGTGAACGAACCGGCATCCGGCCAAGAAGTAGGAGAATTTCCCGCCAACTTCGCGGTCGTGAGGAGATATGGAGAAGATTAGTCGCCCCGTTGTTGTTAAGAGAATGCCGGAAACGATGAATCTCAAGCAGGCCCGCAACTTTCTCAAGGTAGTTGAGCCGTTTTTGACTTCGGACCGTCCTCAGTTGGTTTTCGACATGTCGCAGGTGCGGCACATCGACGCCGGCGGTGTTGACGTGCTGTTGCAGTGCATGCGTGAGGTCATCAAGCACGACGGCGATTTGAAGCTGGCATCGCTTTCGCCACAGGCCGCGGTGGTGTTGGAACTCACACGCACCGGCCGTCTGTTCGAGATTTACGATAACTCCACCCAGGCGGTGAAGAGCTTCAGCAGCTTCCTGCCCAATGCGCTCAAGCATTACTACCCGCATCCTGCGCACCACGTAGCGCCGGTCATCAACCCGGAAGCTTTCGTCGGCGGCGGTGATGGAGCCGATATAGCAGCATGAGCTTTGGGGAAGACATGGTGGCTGTTTGTGTGCCCAGTGCAAACAGCTGGCGCGAGCGCATCGCTCGGCTGAAACTTAGCCGTTCGGCGCATGCCAAGATCCTGAGCGGCAGCCTGATCATGTTGTTCGGGTCGATCTTTGTGAGCCTGGCAAACTTTGGCTACAACATCGGTGTGGCGCGGATGCTGGGCCCAGCGGATTTCAGTCATGCTGCCGCGGCCGTCACCATCCTGATGTTGATGTCGGCGATCACGCTGGCCTTCCAACTGGTCTGCACCAAGCTGGTAGCGAAAAGCGAGTCCATTGAAGCCAAGGCTGCGGTCTTTCAACTCCTGCACAAGAAAGCCTGGTGGGTGGGGATCGGTTTAGGTACGGCCATGCTGATGGCTAGCTCGGTGCTCGCTTCGTATCTTCGGCTTTCCAGTCCCTGGATCATCATCCTGCTCGCTATCGGTCTCACTATCTACATCCCGCTGGGAGTGAAGCGCGGCGGATTGCAGGGAACGTGCCGTTTTCGCGGCTTGAGTTGGAACATGATAGCCGAGGCGGTGGTCAAGTTCCTCGGCGCGATCGTCCTCATTGAGATGGGATTCGGGGTTCTGGGCGCGGTTGCCGCCATCTCGGCTTCGGTCATCTTTGCCTATTGTCTTCCCGACGCGGCCCGCGAACTGCGCGGCAAAACCGCAGGCCATGCCGGGAAACCTCAATTGGGCGAAACCGTTCAAGCAATCGTGTTTTTTGTCGGCCAGGTCATCATCAGCAATATCGACATCCTGATGGTGAAGCACTTTTTCCCGCCAGATTTGGCGGGACTCTATGCCGCCATTGCCCTGGTTGGCAGGCTTCTTTATTTCGGGTCATGGTCGATTGTCAGTGCCATGTTCCCGGTATCGGCGGGCACCAGCGAAGAGCGACAGGGTCCTGCGTTGCTGGCCTTGCCATTGCTCATGGTAACGGGCATGTCAGCGGCCTTCGTGCTGTTCCTGGCGGCTTTTCCACAATTGGTTTTCCGTTCGTTGTTCGGGGCGCATTTCGCGGCTTCGACCCAGGGTTTGAACTGGCTGTTGAGCATGAATGCGGCGGCGACCGGAATCTACGCGATCAGCGTCGTTCTTATCACGTATGAAATGTCAAGGCGCATTGCTAACACTGGCTGGCTGCAACTTGTCGTAAGCGGACTCATCGTGCTCGGAATTGCGTGGTTCCATTCCACTCTGATGGAGGTGATCGTCGTACAGGAGGTGCTTCGGATCTTACTGTTATGCGCGGTTTCGTACCCGTTCCTGAAGTCGTGGGTAACAGCTGGCAGGAGGCTGCATGAAGAAATTGCGCCGAGTCACTGAGTCAGAGGTCATTTCCAAGTTTTTGCGAAATGAGTTCTATCAGGAAGAGTTTCACCACGACCGGGAACAGTTCGAGGACCTCGTTCTTAACGCCGACCTGTCTGACGAGGACGCGAATGCACTACGCCGCGCCTTGCTGTTTCGCCGACGCGGCCACATGTGGCGCGAAATCCCTGCCGATACGACGTGGTGGGAGGTGGAAATTGAAACTGCCGATCTGGATCGGGTTCGGGTATTTCCTCGCGCCCAGTGGCGCAAAGTTGCTAACGGCAGTTTCCTGATCAGAGACATTGCGGAGCGCATTAGGCGCCAGCGTTTTTATGGAAAGACCCGTGACTTCGTGACCCGCGTACAGGCGCTGAGTTATAAGCTGCGCGAGTTCGACGACCAGAGTGCAGTGCTATTGATTGGCCTCGACGACACTTTGCCAGTGACCGTGCTGGAAGGGAACCATCGCCTGACCGCGGCCGTGCTGGCTTCACCGGGCGTTTTGCGCTCCCGCTTCCAGGTTTTCTGCGGCTTGTCGCCGCGCATGTCAGAGTCCTGCTGGTACCAGACCAACGTGAGCAATCTCTGGCGCTATGCCAAGAACCGGGCTCGCAATCTCTTTTATGACCGCGATGCCGATGTTGAGCGGCTCATGAATCCGCAGGACAACGAGGATGCAACTCACGTAGCTGCGCCTGCCGGGCCAGTTGCGGCGCGCAACGCGATAGCGAATTCGAGAATGAATTCGCCGGTCCCGAATTTCAAGCAAGGAGAGCTGCCATGAAGGCTCATAACGAATTCCTGATTAAGTGCATGGTGCCGGTCTTGGGCTTTACCCTGTGCGGAATGCCCGAGTTGCTGCAGGCCCAGCAACCGGCGCAGGCTCCCAGCAGTCGCAGCCTTCCGGCACGACCGTCGATCCATCGAAGGGACCTTTGCAGCCGATTCCCACGCAGAATGAGCCGGAAGGGCCGCGCACGGTCTATCCGGACCGGGACACCGACCTCACCCAGACTCCGCAGAATGCGACTCCACCACCAGAGACTCTGGCAGAGCCGCAGCAGCAACCATTGGGCGCAGCCACGGCTGAGGGCGTAGAGACGGTCGGTGGCGGCGCATCGCGTCCGGCGGGCGTCGCTATTGCGCCTGCCAAGCAGAACCAGCGCCGCTCGCTGCTGCTGAAATTGGGAGCCATCGCTGCCATCGGAGTCGCTGGCGGGACAATTTATGCCTTGTCGAAAGGCACCTCGGCGAAGCCCTGATGCCAGCGCTCAACCAGCATCGTCAAGGGCAATCCGGGCCGCTCCTGATTTCGTTTTCAGGGCTGGATGGCTCAGGTAAAAGCACACAAATCGGTAATCTGATCGAACATCTCGAAGACCGGGGAATGGCGGTAAAGACCCTCGCGTTCTGGGATGATGTGGTCGTGGGCACCCGCTACCGCGAAGGATTCGTACACAAGGTCTACGGCAGCGAGAAGGGCATTGGTGCGCCCGACCGTCCGGTAAACCGGCGCGACAAGAACGTGCGCAAGTGGTACCTCAACCTGGCTCGCCACTTCCTGTATCTCGCCGACGCAATTCATCTGCGAAGCGTAGTTCGCAAGGCACGTCGTCTGCCTGTCCAGGTGATCGTCATGGATCGCTATATCTACGACGAGCTGGCCAATCTGCCGCTGTCCAATCCCATGACGCGCCGGTTTATTCGTATGGTTGCGCGGTTGGTTCCTCGTCCCGACGTAGCTTACCTGCTTGATGCCGATCCTGAAGCAGCGCGCGCCCGTAAGCCCGAGTATCCTGTCGACTTCATGCGCGAGTGCCGCAAATCGTACTTCCGCCTGTCTGAGCTGCTGGGCACCATGACCGTGATTCCTCCTTTGCCGATCGCCGCTGCGAAAGCCGAAGTAGAAGGCGCCATGCGGCCCCTGGTAAGGAAATCTGCTACTCCGCCGGGCCTCACAACACAGAGCGCATAAGGCGCCAAGCCTGAAGAAATTACCTGGTTGCTCCACTTCCTACTCGGGTCGAGAGTCCCTGTCGGCAGCGAAACCGTGTATTTTCAGCGCGAAAGCCGGTTTTTTCGTTTGGCAACCAAGTTGTAACCAGATACGGAGAACCACACCCGCGTTGGGGTAGTGGTTGCCGGTTGAGCTTCGACTCCCGGCGAGTTTCTCGGAGGAACCGAAGATGAAGAGTCGCTTTCTTTACGCGCTGCCTTTGGCCGCCACTCTCGCTATGCCGCTGGTAGCGCAGCAGACCACGACTGACAATCAGCAGCCTGCGGCTACGTCGTCGAGCGCGGCTGACAGCAGCAGCTCGGCAAATACCTCATCCGACCAGAATATGTCGGCGCGTCAGCCGCTCCAGCCGGAAACCCGCGAAGGCTTCTGGGGACACCTGAATCCTTTTGCCCGCAAAAAGTATGTACAGCGGCAGATGAGCCCGATTCGCAACCGTGTCAACGAGCTGGATGAGCTCACCGCTGACAACACAAAGTCAATCAAAGACGTTGACGCCCGCGCGCAGGCAGGGATTCAGCGGGCATCAGCGAAGGCCAACGAGGCCGATCAACATGCTGTGGCCGCCGGCAACACGGCGCAACAGGCGAACCAGACCGCGACGCAGGCCAGCAACCGGCTGAACACCGTGGAACAGGTCGTGGGAAACCTTGACCAGTATCAGACCGCCTCGGAAACCGAGATTCGCTTCCCCGCGGGACATACGGCACTGGGCCCCAAAGCCAAGGCTGCGCTCGATGATATGGCGGCGAACCTGAATGGCCAGAAAGGCTATGTAGTTGAGGTCCAGGGATTCTCGGCCAACCATGGTCAGGCCGGCATCCAGAGTTCGCAGGCTATGGCCAACGCCGTGGTCCGTTACCTAGTCGAAGAGCACAACATTCCCGTCTATCGGATTTTCGTGATGGGGATGGGCAATGCCAAGGTACAGACCGCCGCAACGGACAGCAGCAGCAACACCAAGGTAAAGGGCCGTCCGGCAGCGAACCGCGTGGAAGTAAGCCTGCTGAAGAACAACCTCGACCAGCTGGCGTCAAACAGTGGGTCTGCCGCACCTAACAATTCACAAACTCAACAGCAATAAGACACCAATCTCATCCTCCTACTCTAGAGCCCCCTCGCCTACGCGAGGGGTTTTTTGTTCGCAGTCTTTTGTGGCCTCGGCAGTTATAGTCTAGGTGGCCGGATAACCTTCGTGTGAGCGCCGACATGACAACCATCAGCAAGACCACCTTCGTGATTGCCGTGCCCAACCTGCAAACGTCTGCGGCCTTTTACCGAGACGTCCTCGGTTTCTCGATTGAGAAAACCGGAGATCCGGGCTGGCTCCTCTACATATCTGGTGCCTGTACGATCATGGCGGGCGAGTGCCGCGACGCAATTTCGCCGGCCGAGCTTGGCGACCATTGCTACTTCGCCTACCTGCAAGTGGACGACATTCAGTCGTACTATGAATCAGTGCACGCTGCAGGCGTGGTCATCCGCAAGTCGCTGCGCGATGAGCCCTGGGGCATGCGGGAATTCGGCGTCGAAACCGCGGACGGGCACCGGATAATGTTTGGCCAGCCTTTGTGAGGTTGTGATCCTAGGATGGAAACTCTCTTTTACTCAATCATGTCTTCGCCCGCTGGACCCTTGTTGATGGGCGTCAGCGAAACTGCACTTGCCATTCTTGAGTTCGATCGCGGACTGCCGCAAAGCATAGCCGGCAAGCCAGTTCGCTGGGAAGAGTCGCGCTCGCGAACTGCCGAAACCCGCACTCAACTGGAAGAGTATTTCGCGGGTAAGCGCAAGCAGTTCACGATGCCCATGGATTTGCGCGGTACGGAGTTCCGCAAGCGCTGCTGGAACGAGCTGCTGCGCATCCCGTACGGTGAGACGCGCACCTATGCCGAGATCGCCCGCAGCGTTGGATGCCCCGCCGGATTCCGCGCCGTCGGCCAGGCCAATCACTACAATCCGATCGCGATTATCGTGCCCTGCCATCGTGTGCTGGCCTCAGGCAAACGCCTGGGCGGTTACGGCGGCGGGCTCCTGGTGAAAGCTCTGCTACTCAAGCTCGAAGGCGCGGACTTTCGCGATGATGCAGCCGAACTTCAGTCGAGCTTGGCATTGCAAGCCTGAGCCTACTCCAGCATCTTCAGCGCCTTCACCAGGCTCACCCGCATGCGGTTGAACGACGAGGTAACATCAGCGATTTCGTCTTTCCCGCGCACTTCAAGGGTAGGAACGTCGGTATCACCCCGGCTGACACGGTTCGCCGATTGCGAAACCTTGTGCAGCGGCTGAATCACCAGCCAATACAGGGCGCCGTCCAGCGCGAGAATCGTCACCACAAAGACCGCCATCAGGAACAGCAGCAGATTGCGATAGGCCTTCTGAGCAATCGCGTCAGGTACCGTCATCGGTACGGAAACAATCTGCGCCGCGATGACCTGGTTCAGCTGCCATCCGAATCCATTATTGGGTCCATACTTACGAATCATCGCCGGTGGCGCGACGGAAGGCTCACTGTGGCACTCCAGGCAACTGGCAGCGGCACGCATCGGCTTCGCCAGGTAAAGCTGACGCCCCGTCGGTGTATCGCGCTCGCCAAAGAGTTGCTTATCGTTGGGGTGGTCTTCGAAGTAGCGAACGATGTCCGCTTCCCAATCCTCGGCCCGATCCACCAGATTCGTCGGATTCAAAGTCGCTTCCCGATACGAGTAGTCGGTGTAGTTCTTACGCATCGAGGTGAAGACCGTGATCGCCGAGAACGCCGGCACCGTCTGGGGTAGAAAATTAGTCTCGTGGTCTGGATTCTTCAGCAGCAGAGGCTTGATCTGGTCGTTGGTGTAGTCGCGGGTGGCCTTGGCTGAGGCCATCATCAACTCGGCCTGCTGCACCACTTGGTCACGCGCGTTGTTCAGAAGGAAATCCTTCGCGAGCTTGGCAATCAAGAGCCCACCCGCTCCAAAGAAGATGATCAAAACGATGTTGAACTTGGTAAGAAGCTTCATGTCAGGCTCAGAATTCTGCTCAAGAGGTTAGCAGGGATGATAAACGAACCCCCTACTTTCCGGGTGACTATTGCGCGGCCGCGTCCGCTTTCGTGAACGGTTGCAGCGTACAAACCGTGCCGCCGTCGCGCATTCGGAGCACCAACTTAGGGGCGTCGGCGCTGGCCTGGAATGTGCCTGAGCAGTTCGCTTTGGTCTGGGGATTGCTGATGCTGAACTGATGTTCGCCTTCGGCAACATGAATCTGGATCGGCGTATTGCCCCGGTCGTCGAACTGGATCTGCCCCTGCTGCCCGCCGTCCACTGAGAAATTGACTGGTCCCGGCACTCCCGTCAGGCGCGAGTTGCGCACCACGGTTATCGCCATACCCGCCGGCCCGGGACTGGGTTTCGGCTTGCCGTGACTAAACGCGAAATAGGCGACCACGGCTGCGACAATCAACAGCGGAATACCGATCAGGACTCCTTTATTGAGCTTTACGCTGGCTGCGGAGTTGAACTCGACGGCACTCCCGATTTGTACCTCATCGGAATCGTGCGCCCCCGCAGCCGTCGCCGGCAACTTCTGCACCTGAAATCCGTGCTTCATCACCGATTGAATCTCGGGCGAAGGCTGCGAAGCCCCCCTTTCGGCGTCAACGTGAGGTCGAACGGCCGTGACCAGCTTTTGCAGATTGCCGTCCCAATCGAGGTGGCTGAGCGTCAGAGCATTGCGATACGCGAGGTCCTTCAGATCGTCAGGCAGCTTTGCAACCGAAGGCATACTGGCGCCGCGAACCAGCACCGGGATCACCGGCAGTCCGGGGCCTCGCTTCAGCGCTGTAGCTAGTTCCTGTCGAACGTAGTCGCCGGGATTGTCTAGCCTGCGTTCGCCTTGAGGATCATCAGCCGCCTTGATGTCGAGCCAGTTCGGCCCGATGACCGCCAGGAATACGGCGCACTTGTCGAGCGACCGGTTCTCGGCCTCGCGAAAGTCCGATCCCAAGGCGATGGCCTCAACATCCAGGAAAAGCCGGTCTTTGCCGAATTCGCGCACCAGGCTCTCGTACAGAGCTCGCGCAGAGTCCTCCGAATCTTCGCGTCGATAGCCGATGAAGATGGCGGACAAAGGGCCTCCCGACCGGTTCCTGTGAACGAACTTACACCAGCTTTAAAGTTGAGGCGAATCTACAAGGCAATACGGTATTCCGGTCAATAACGCCGCGTCAGGAGCGGAGGAGCGTGCACAACGATAAAGGACAGGGTCGGGTACTCAGGAAAGTATGGCGGAGAGGGCGAGATTCGAACTCGCGGTACCCTTTCAGGTACGTCCGCTTTCGAGGCGGGTGCCTTCAACCACTCGGCCACCTCTCCGCAGCAGCGGCAACGCAGGTCTCTGTTAGTTTAGCAAAGTTTGGCGGTGCCTTCGGCGCTGCTTCTTTCCGATACCTGAGACCTGATGCCCAATACCCATCCCTTCAGCTCGTTTGCGAAGCCCGCTTCTCGCGGAAGAAACTCTGTAACAAATCCATACAGCGCGCGGCTAGCACGCCGCATGTCACCTCGACATGATGATTCAGCCGTGAGTTATTGAGCACCTGGAACACCGAGTGCACCGCCCCCGCCTTGGAATCCTCTGCCCCATAAATCAGGCGGCGGATCCGCGCGTGGGTGATGGCTCCGGCGCACATTGCGCACGGCTCAACCGTAACGTAGAGATCGCAATCGAGCAGGCGGTAGTTCCCGATGGTGAGACCAGCTTCGCGCAAAGCAATGATCTCGGCGTGCGCCGTCGGATCGTTCGAGGTTATCGGCCGGTTGCAGCCGCGCCCGATGATTTCGCCATTGCGCACCACCACCGCTCCAACTGGCACCTCGCTCAGCGCCAGCGCACGCTGCGCTTCGCGCAACGCTTCTTCCATGAATATTTCGTCAGAGGCGGACACGCACAGCAGAGTAAATCACGAGTCAGTCACTTACAACCACTGTCCACGTTTGCGTAAAGCAACCGCGGATTAACAAGGATTACGCGGGTCGTGGTTAGAATATTTCGATCTGCGAACCGCAGATCAGTTTTTCGAGCTTCAACCGCCGCGGAACTCCTGCACGCTCTCGCCGCCGCGCCAGATAGGCGCAGGTTTCTGCTGCCGGTATTCCGCCAGGCGTTGGTTCATCGCTTCCACATCGCGCTTCGACCAGCCCACGGATGAAACTTCAATTTCGCCACTGGGCGCGATCAAAAACGACGTCGGCACGTTAGTCAAGCCATAGGCGTTCGAGATTGCATAGCCACCCGAAGCATCCTCCACCGCCACCGGAAACGTAACGCCGTATTGCTCTAGTGAAAGCCTGAGTATTTTTTGCGTTGTCCTGCGAAACTCCGAGCACGGTGACGTTCGTGCCCCGGTTGGCCTGAAAGATTCTTTCAAAGTAGGGGAACGCATACTGGCACACCGGGCAGCTCACCTTGAAAAACGCGAGCAGCACGGGACCTTTCTTCAGAGCTTCACTAAGAGAAACTTGCTTGCCTTCAATTGTCGGCAATGTAAAGTCCGGAGCCATCACCCCGGAACCAAGTGCGGGCATCAACTACCTCCACAAATTTGATTCCGAAGGCGTTGCTTGAGACTCATGCCTGCGGCCGGGCGAGCTTCACCAGGATTTTTCGTGCCAGTCCGGTCAGCGCCGCGCTACTCCATTGCTTCGCGGTGAACCAGCGAGAATTCGCGATGTGCAATTCCGCCACACCGAATACCAGCACCTCATAGTCCGTATCGGTGATCGAGTGCCGCACGCGCATGATGGCGGACATCTCCGCAGGACCCTCTTCGAGCTGCGGCAGCTCCCACATGCGTGCCATTAGCCGCTCGTCCTGCCCGCGTCGAACCAGCAGAACTGCACCTTGTTTTTCAACCAGCGCATAGCAGAGCTGTTTGCGTTTTCGCGCGGCTGGCTTGCTCGGCGGCTGCTCTCCTCGTGTCGCGCAGAACTTCGCTATCGGACACAGCAGGCAATGCGGTGTTCCGCGGCGTGCAAATGGTGGCGCCCAGCTCCATCATGGCCTGGTTGAAGTCGCCGGGCCGTTTGGGAGCCAGCAGCGCCTGCGCGCATTCCCATGCGGCTTGGTTCGACAACGCTTCGCCGCCGAGCCGCGCTAATACGCGCTCGACATTGCCATCGACCACTGCCACCGGTTCGCCGAACGCAATACTCGCAATGGCCGCCGCGGTGTAGCGACCGATGCCGGGCAGCTCAAGCCAATCTTCGAAGCAAGAAGGGAACTGCCCTTTACGCTCGCGCACGATCACCTTCGCCGCCTGGTGCATCCTGCGTGCCCGGTGGTAATAGCCCAAGCCGCTCCATTGAGCGAGCACCGACTGCTCCCGTGCAGCCGCCAAGGCTTCCACGTTTGGGAAGCGCTTCATGAATCGAGCGTAATGCTCCAGCACCGCCGCAACCCGCGTCTGCTGCAGCATGATCTCCGACACCCACACCCGATACGGATCGGTGCTCTCGCGCCACGGTAGATCGCGCCGGTGCGCGTCGTACCAGGCCAGCAGTGCACGGCGAAGTTGGATTAGCGACAGTGCGGATTGCCTTGCGGTCATGTGGTGGCGGATCTCGGGCCGTCGTCCCTGAGAATGGCTAACGGAGAAAATACTGCAAAAAACACATTTTGCGAACTTGTGTTTTCAAGAGTTTAGCCTACATTTGTGCTCTACATAATTGAGCCCCAAGGACTTACAGGTACATAATTGATTTTAAATAACTTAGCGGCGGTCGTTTGTCGCGGGCAGCTTTGATGCCTGATGCACAGTTTATAGGTTGCTAAATCAACTTACGTCTGCAAACTTCCCGGCTGAGGTTACGAAGGTCGTAGACGTTCCCAAAACGGGAACCAGAGCGAGCGATCGCGGGCCGGCTCACTGAGGGGAGTGGTCTGGGGGTGGGTTTACGCCAACTAATGGCGACCCTGCGGAGGAGGGCTTTCGCTTACACATGTCATGATTTTCCAGAGACTCGTTGCTTTTAGATAGACGCCTATCGCGACCGATGACATAATTTCGCGGCCGTGAGATGAGGTGGAAAACCGTGAAGACCGAGAGCGCCCTATACCTGAGCCTGATCTTGGCAGCCACCGCGATCGCGTCCGCGCAGACCGCCGCCCCATGCGGCGGCGCGCAGCGCACGCTATCCATAAACTGGGTGCAAGGAAACTTCGACCCGTGTCTCACCGACAACAATCCTTATGAAACGAGGCTCAGCCCCTCCACGGTGGGTAATCTGGTGCTCGATTGGCACGTCGTTACAGACTACCCTTCTTCATCGCCGGTGGTGGTTAACGGCGTTGTGTACACCTATGACAATGGTGGCGAAGTGCAAGCCCGGAGCGCTGTAGACGGTTCCCTTTTGTGGCAGCATTCGCCAGGAGGCAATACCAAGATGGCAGGCGCTTACAGCATTATGAATCCGCCTGCAGTCGCCAGCGGCATCGTTTACCTCGCAGGCGGCGGCCTGGGTATCGAGGCGCTGAAAGCTTCCGATGGCACATTGCTATGGCAGTATAGACCGGAGGGGCCAAGCAGCACCCCGCCAACTGTCTCCAATGGAGTCGTGTATGTCAGCGATACCGGCGGCACGCCTAACTATACGTACGCGCTGGATGGCGCAACCGGATCGCTCCTGTGGAAGTACCAGGACGGATTTAACCGAGATAACCAGGGCGCGCAACCGGCAGTAAACGGCAATCGGGTGTACGCGGCCAGCGGTGAGCAGCTTGCAGCACTCGACGCCAAGACGGGAGCGCAAATCTGGTTGTCTGCCGGTGTAGGTATACCTACCGCCGTGGCCGTTTACAGCGGCAGAGTTTACGTCGCAGACCAGTTGACATATATCCACTGCGTGAATGCCGCAACCGGCCAGCCTCTCTGGGACACTCGCACTGACTATAGCGCCGCAAGTATCGCGGTGGCTAACAACCGTGTCTACGCGCAGGACGGAGGAGGCGGGTTCTGGGCACTGGACGCTTACACCGGCAACCTTCTCTGGAAGGTCAAGCTGGCTAACACGGTCCCTTCATATGGGATGGCTGTGGCCAATGGCGTCATCTATAGCAATGTTTTCTTCAGTCCGACCGACAGCGGGGTTATCGCTCTCGATGCTAGTACCGGAATCATGCTCTGGAGCTATCACATTGGGTATGGTGCGTTCTATGCCGGGCCAGCGGTCGTCAATGGTACAGTGTATGCCCCGACTGTTCCCGCGCAGGGGAATGGTAAGCTGCTCGTGTTCCATCTCCCCAATTAGTGATTCGCAAACGGTCAAATAGACAGAAGGCAGCTCGCTTAGGGCTCCTGCAACTATGTATCAGTGTTGTTGGCGTAATCGGGCCACCACGCTCACATCGTCCATCGGCAAGCCCTAGCAGGTTGCACGTGCATTCGAACCGCCCCGCACTGCCCAAGTCCCGTGGCACAATCGTTCCATGCTTAAAGTGAAGAAGCTCTCGCCCGACGCCACGCTGCCCACCGTTGCCCATCCCGGCGAAGATATTGGCTACGACCTATACGCGGTCGAGGACGTGACCCTGGCTGCTCACGCCGCAGCTGGAGTTCACACCGGTATCGCAATCGAGTTCGTGCCCAACGCTGGCGGGATTGTGAAAACCCGGTCTGGATTGGCCAAAAAGCGCCTGATGTGCAACGCCGGTGTCATCGACGCTGGCTATCGGGGCGAAATTATCGTGCTCATGGAAAATCTGGGCGACCAACCCTACAGCATCAGTAAAGGCGACAAGATTGCGCAACTTTTGGAGCACCCGTTTCTGGCCGGGGAAGTTGTCGAATCCGAGCTCAGCGACGCCGCACGTGGCAGCAAAGGCTTTGGTTCATCGGGGTCTTAGCCCCACTGGCCGGCAATCCGGCCCTGACGGGTCCCGCCAGGACAACTTCTTATTCCTTATCCCCCTCTTTACTAAAGGAGTTAAAATCTAACTAACAGGGACTGTAGCTGCGGACGGGTGCGAACCGTCCGGAGAGGATTTCAATGAACGTCCACTTCAGCTACAAAATCGCAAAGACCACCGATCTCGAAAACCTGATTCAACAACAAACCGAAAAACTTAATCGACTGTTGCGGGTGTTCCGGCCTGACCTGGTGCACCTCCACGGAAGCATTGTTGAAAACGCAGCCCATGCAGGCTACGCTGTTTCGCTGAACCTGCGCCTTCCCTCAGGCCAGATGGCCTCGCAAGAGCGGGGGAACACGCTGGTCGTAGCGGTAAAGGCTGCCTTCGCTGAACTTTCCACCCAGCTCAAAAAACATAAAGAGCTGTTGCGCAATCAGCACAACTGGCCTCGCCGTCGCGGACCAAGCCGCACCGTGGTTGAGACCGTGCCGTTTGAGCAGACGCTTGCTGCGGTCAAGCCTGAGCCTGTTACCTCGGCTGACATCTCCAGCTACATCGACGCGAACCTTGCTCGCTTGCGGCGGTTTGTCGCGCGCGAACTGGCGCACCGCCAGAGCGAAGGGCAACTGATGCCGGACCAAGTGTCCGTCGACGATGTTGTATCGGAGGCCATCGCTAACGCCTTGGACGAGCAGCGCGACAAACCCGAACGCATGCGCCTGGAGCCCTGGCTCTATCGCCTGGCTGTTGATGCTATTGGACAGCTGGCCTCTGGCAATGGCGACGAAGGCCGTATGCCGCTAGGGCGCACGCCGCAAACCGGCGAAGCTCGCGAAACCGACGAGCCCGTGGCGGAATTCAGCCACCCTGAAGCACGCCTGTACGTGGATAACGCGATTGTCGATAGCTCTGGGCAGAGTCCCGAGGACATCGCTGCACGTAACGAACTGATCGACCTGGTAGAGCGCTCGTTGCGCGATGCCGGCCGCGATCAACGCGAAGCCTTCATCCTGTACACGATCGAGGGCTTTACCCTGGAAGAAATCGCCGATATCACCAATCACCCGCCGCACCAGGTTCGCGCCGCCATCCAGGCCGCACGCGAACACCTGCAGAAAGCTCTGCCTTTGCGTGATCCTCTCAAGGACAAGCTCGTCGAATATGCCAAAACGGCCTGACGAAATGCCGTCGGGCCGGTCTCTTCCAAATTCACATCAGGAGAACCGGAATGATTGCACGTGATGAAATCCGTGAGTTGGCTAATTTTCACTCTCCGGAGACCTGCGCTCTCACCTTCTATTACCAGCCCAGCACCCCGCAGGACCGCTCGCATCGTGGCGAATCGATCCTGGTGAAAGACATGCTGCGCAACGCCATCCGCGAGGCCGAGAAGGGTGGCAAGAATCGCTGTGCCAAAGCTGACCTGGAGCGCGTCAGCGCGATTGTGGAGGCACTGCATGGAAACGGGGGCAAAGCAAAAGCCATCTTCGCTTGCGCCGGGCAGAATTTCTGGCGGGAATACGATTTACCGCCGCAACTCCCCGGGACGCAGATCATCGTGAACCAGCGTTTTCATTTGAAACCGTTGGCCGCGTTGCTGCGCGAGAACCGGAAGACGTTCATCGTGCTCGCCGACCGCACGAAAGCGCGCGTATTCGAGCTTTCCGAGGACCAAATTACGGAGTTGCAAGACTTCTTCAACGAGCTCTCGCGCCACGGGAAGAGCGATGGCTTTGCCGGCTACGATGCCGGCCACGCCGAGCGACGCGTGTTGAATGAAACGGCACAGCACTTCAAAGCCATTGCCGACTACCTGAAGGAACGCTACGAGAGCGAGCCCTTCGACCAGCTTCTTATCGGCTGCCACGACGAACAGTGGCCCGAGATCGAGTCCCATTTGCATACCTATGCGAAGCAGAAGCTGATTGGCCATTTCCGCATCGATCCCAAGGTTGCAACGCCTGAGCAGGTGAAGGAAATGGCATTACAGCAGATCGCGGAACACAACAGCGCAGAGAAGCAGCGCCTGATTGGCGAGGTGATCGGTGAGGCGCATCGTAATGGCAACGGCGCCATTGGCTTGCGACGCGTGCTGCGCTCGCTTGAAGTGGGTGAAGTGCAGACGCTGATGCTGGGCTCCAATTTCCAGGCGCCCGGCGTGAAGTGCTATAACTGCGGCCACATGGACTTGCACGACGCGAACGATTGCGTCGTGTGCGGCAAGCCGAATACGCACTTGGAAGATATCGGCGACGCCATCGTCGGCCATGCGCTGCGCAGCCACATCGACATTGTGTGGATCGACAACGACGAGGAGTTCGATCGCATCGGCCGCATCGCTGCGCTGCTGCGCTTCCGTGCCGACCAGAACACGCCGATGAAGATGGCGGTGTAGGCTCAAGCAATTGATGAAGAGGGTGCCCTATTCCGGCTTCTTTTGCCGGGGTGGGGCGTTCTCTTTAATGCCGACGATTTCACCTGTCCCGTTGCAACATCGTTTAGTCCATCGTTTGGCTTGAGTGGGTCTTCTCTGACGATCGACACAACCGATAACTGCTCCGCCGTGCTATCCTCCTTCCTTTCGTATCGATCAGGAGCCATCATGAAGTTCACTCGCCGTGAGTTTGTCGCTGCCACTGCTCTGGGATCCGCCTCGCTCGCACTGGATCTGCACGGGCAAACTGCAGTTCCTAACTTCCAGACCGAAAACCAGGCTCCAACCGCGAAGCCCAAGGCTCCGGTCATCATCTCCGCGGCGAACGGATACAACTACCTCGACCGCGGCTACGCTGTGCTTACCAGCGGAGGCGATACACTCGACGCGGTGATGCAGGTCATCACTGGGCCGGAAGACGATCCTAACGACGACAGCGTGGGGCTCGGCGGCTTGCCCAACGAAGAGTGCGTGGTCGAGCTCGACTCATGCTGTATGCACGGACCGACGCGCATGGCTGGCTCAGTCGCGGGCGTGCACGACATCAAGAACGTTTCGCTGCTGGCGAAGACGGTGATGGAACATACCGGTCACGTGATGCTGGTCGGCGAAGGCGCAAGCCACTTCGGCCTGCTGATGGGCTTTCCCAAGGAGAACCTGCTGACCGAGCGCTCGCGCAAGACCTGGCAACTATGGCGCGAGACCATGTCGAACGACGATTGGTGGGGACCAGGGCTCGCGAGCCCCGACTTCAAGTTCCCTGACGAAGCGGGAAACCTGAGCGAGCTCGACAATCCGCTTATCGATCACATGTACAAAGTGGCGACCAAGATCGGCATCGACCCGAGCTTTCGCATGGCGGCGATTGAGCGCGTGCTGAAGCCGCCGACCGGAACGATTCACTGTTCGACCGTCAACGCGAAGGGCGAGATGTCGGGCGCGACTACGACTAGCGGACTAGCGTGGAAGATTCCCGGGCGCGCAGGCGACTCGCCGATCATTGGCGCTGGCAGCTACACCGATCAGGACGTGGGCTCAGCAGGCGCAACCGGCAACGGCGAAGAGAACATCAAGATCTGCGGCGCGCATACTATCGTCGAGAATATGCGTCATGGCATGTCGCCGAAAGATGCAGGGATGGAAGCTCTCAAGCGCATCGTGAGCAATTACAACGGCAACATGCAAAAGCTGCAGTACATCGACATGAGCTTCTACATTCTGCGTCGTGACGGAGCGTATGCGGGCGTTTGCCTGTGGAGCGGTCCAGCAAATCATCCGCGCAGGTTTGCGGTGATCGACGAAAAAGGAAAACGTTATGAAAATGCGGTCGCGCTGATTCAGGGTGAATCGCTGGGTTGGCCTCCCATGCCGGGCGGAAAACGTTTGAGTCCGGAGCAGAAGAAGTAGGTCAAGTGCGCTGCTTTAGCAGGCGTCGAAGATTTCGTTTTCCATGCAGCACCGCGAGAACTTGGATGGGAACGCTGTCAGGACGATAAACAATGACGTAATTTGGGTATCGGGTGAGCGACCAGAAGCGAACCGGACGATCTGTTATGTCGCTGCGAACATGACCGCGTTTCGGTGCTTCGGATAGGAAAGAGCACGCATCGTAAATCGCTTTCTCAACTCGATCAGCAATCTTCTCGCTATCATCAGCAATGTAGGACCAGATGTCGAAGATGTCGCCTCTTGCGAGCGGCGTGAGACGGTATGCGTTCATCCTTTGAGTGCACGCCGTTCGCGCCAATTCTCCTTCATCTTCCCGATCTCCGTGCGAGCTTGCGCTGGCTCGATCAACTCTCCGCGTTCTGCCTGTCGATAACCTTCCTCAATATGATCGTGCAGTGCTTTTCGTTCCTCATTACTCCAGCTTTCCGCTGCATCCTGTGCCTCGAGGGCGCGACGCAAAACGTCTTCGACGGTGGCGTATCCACCACTGGAAAGCCGTTTATTGATGAGCGTTTCGAGATCTGGGGGTACGTTTAACTGCATTGTTGCTGCTCCACTGTGCTTCGATTTTACACGGCGACAGTCACCGTGGTCTCCGTCCGTATCACCGGCCGATACAGGGTGTCGCGCTCGAAGGGCGTGCGTCCGGCTTCGGTGATCAGTCGAATCAAATCCTGGCGGCGCAAGCCTTGCGGCGTGGTCGCGCCCGCGTCGTGGTAGATCTTTTCTTCGACGACCGTCCCGTCGATATCGTCCGCGCCGAAACGCAGCGAAATTTGCGCGATCTTCGGCGTCATCATCTGCCAATACGACTTGATGTGCGGGAAGTTGTCGAGCACCAGTCTCGACACGGCGATCTGTTTCAGGTCGAGCATGCCGGTGGTTTTCGGCAAATGCTGTAGCGGCGTGTTCTCGGGATGAAACGCCAGCGGGATGAAGGTCTGGAAGCCGTGGGTGTCGTCCTGCAACGCGCGTAGCTTCAGCAGGTGATCGACTCGGTCCTCGTCGTTTTCGACGTGGCCGTAGAGCATGGTCGCATTCGACTTTAGCCCAATCTCATGCGCCTCACGCGCAATTACCAGCCAGTCGTCGCCGTCGATTTTGTGATCGCAGATGATATGCCGCACGCGGTCAGAGAAAATTTCCGCGCCGCCGCCGGGCAGGGAATCGAGCCCCGCATCTTTCAGCTTCAGCAGCACCTCGCGCGGGGTGGTCTTCCCGATGCGCGCGAAGAAGGCGATCTCCACCATGGTGAACGCCTTCAGATGCACCTGCGGGAAGCGCTCTTTCAATCCCGAGATCAGGTCGAGGTAGTACTGAAACGGCAGGTCGGCATGCAGTCCGCCGACGATGTGAAATTCGGTGACCGCCTCGGTGTAGCCGGTTGCCGCCGTGTCCCACGCTTCCTGTAGCGCCATGGTGTAGGAGCCGGGCGAATCCTTTTTGCGGCCGAAGGCGCAGAGGCGGCAAGCCGCGACGCAAACATTCGTATAGTTAATATGCCGGTTAACATTGAAATACGCGGTGTCGCCGTGCATCCGCTCGCGCACGAAATTGGCCAGCCAGCCGACGCCAAGAATGTCACCCGAGGCGTACAAAGCGAGGGCGTCTGCTTCCGACAGCCGTTCCCGTGCCATCACCTTATCGTGAATGGGGCGAAGGCGAGCGTCGTCGGTCTGAAAAGGATGAGACTGCTTCATGGTGGCTGAGCCAGGGTGCGACATAACTTCCGGCATAACTTCATGATATCGCACCAACATTCGTCTTATCACAAGTCGTTGTGACACTGGAACTTCCGCGCAGCGCATTTCCAGGCGCAACTCCCGCCGGACAAATAACTATTGACGGCCGCCGTAATACGTAACATGATTGCCGACCAAGTTTCCTCCCCCAAGCAGCACCCGCCGGAGAACTCCCGCACTCTCCGGCGTTTTTGGGCTATGCACTTGCCATATTCGCCCGGAAATCCACCGCCGGGCAGGTTTCTCACAATGCGAAAGAGAGGAAGACAGATGAAAATCTTGCGCCGATTGTCCATGGTCGCATTTGCCGTATTTTCCGCGTGCTCGCTGGTAGCGCAATCCAATCCCGGCACCATCCTTCAACTTGAGTTTCAGACGCCGAAGAACGGGATGATCCCGCAGTATGAAGATGGCCGCAAGCAGAAAGCAGCATGGCACAAGCAGCAGAACGACAAAACGCCTCTGCTGGTGTGGCAGATCATCAGCGGCGACGACACCAACACCTATATTGTGGGAGAGCCGCCGCAGCACTGGGCCGACATGGACAAGCCCTCCATTCCTGAAGATCAGGACCTTACCGAATACAACAAGGTGATTGGCAACTTTGTCGAGTCGCTGAAGATTCGTTACTACGAATTCCTGCCGAAGATCAGCAATCCGCCCGCGTCGCAGTTGCCGCTGAAATATGAGGAGGTGGTCGTCTTCCACGTGCGCTACGGCAGAGAAGCCGATTTCCGCAGCGCTATAGGCCGCATCTACGACGCAGGAACGAAAACCAAATGGCCGGTCAACTACGAGTGGTACGTGCTGGCCAATGGCGGCTCTAGCGGGGAATGGGTGCTGGTGATTCCGCACGATAACTGGGCCGGCTTCGAAGATCAGCCCAACGTGAAACCGTTCCGCGACATGCTGAAAGATGCCTTCGGACAGGCCGAGGCCGACTCGGTGGTGAGCCGCATCGATTCGGCGGTCGCAAGTCAGACCAGCGAGATCATCCAGTTCCGCCCGGACCTGAGCTACATTCCGGGCAAGTGAAGTTCGGTTCTGTCTGCAATTGGTTCGGAAGGTGATCGCCGCCCGGGCTTCGGCTCGGGCGGAGCTCTGAGATGAATGGCGACAAATGACAAATCTGGCCAGACTTTGCCGCAGTGGCCTACCGCTTAGGCCCTCTCGTTCCTGTTCCGGATTGCTTCCTAACATCTCCCGCCTTTCTGACAACTGATCACTGACAACCGACAACTGAGCCATCCCCCTCCCCCCTTGTATACCTAAAATCTTGAAACCATTGCGCAAGTTGAAAAGTTTGTCCGCAAAATCTTGAGCGCGTGAGGGTTAGAGTCAAAATCTTCGAAAGTAAGGACTTAGGCGTGATTTTCTGAGGATTGACGAGTGGGGTTATTTCAGAAGTAGTTAACGGCGGCCAACAGGCACTATGACGTTTTTTCTGCGTCACGCCTCCCCATCAAGGGCGCGATGCGGACAGGAGACAAATCTCCCTCGTCCTCATCGTCGCTATTTTACGCGACTCATGGACATCAACCAAGCGAGTTCGTCACAAGTATGTGTGACCTATCGCGAAGGTTTACCTCGATGTGTTCCTCCGACGCAAATAAAGGCCAGTTGTACCTGACGGTGCCCGTGTGCGGCAGTCGTTGCGCAAGATGGTTTTCCGCGAATCCCAGCGTATACTCATGCCGAAAGTCGATTCGAGAGGGCATTATGGATCGGGTGGGGCAATGGGTGGTTATTACAGTCTTTCTGTTAAGCATCGCTGCAACTGGGCAGACGAGCGCACCGGCTGCTGGGAGCACCGTGCTGAGCACCGCTCAGTCCGGGTCGGCTACGCCGGTGGCGGTCGCGGCTGGAGAGGGCCGGGCATTCGATGTCAATGCGGCGGTCGAGGCATACCTCGCTAAGATGCCTCGGGCACAACGCGCCCGCTCGGATGCCTACTTCGAAGGCGGCTATTGGCTGCAGCTGTGGGGCTTTCTGTATACCGTGCTGGTGATGTGGTTGCTGCTGCGTTTACGCTGGTCGGCGCGAATGCGCGATCTGGCCGAACGGCTGACACGATTTCGCTTCTTGCAGACGGCACTCTACTGGATTCAATTCATCCTGGTAGTCTCGGTACTCACTTTCCCGCTCAGCCTATATCAAGGTTACTTTCGCGAGCACAAATACGGTTTGCTGAACCAGAGCTTCGCTCCCTGGATGGGCGACCAGATGATCGGGCTGCTGGTCAGCATCGTGCTGGGCGGCATTCTCGTCGTACCGTTGTTTGCCTTGGTGAGACGGCTGGGGCGGAACTGGTGGGTGTGGGGCGCAGCGGTGACCATAGTGTTCTCCATGTTCGTGATCCTGATTGCTCCGGTGTACGTTTTTCCGCTGTTCAACAAGTACACCGCCGTGACCGACCCGAGCATCAAGGACCCGATTCTCAGCATGGCGCGGGCGAATGGGATTCCTGCCAAGAACGTGTACGAGTTCGACGCCTCGCGGCAATCGAACCGGGTAAGCGCCAACGTCAGCGGATTTGGCGGGACGCTGCGAATCTCACTGAACGACAACCTGCTGAAGCGTTGTACGCTGCCCGAGATTGAAACCACCATGGGACATGAGATGGGCCACTACGTCCTGAACCATGCCTACAAGGGAGTAGTGATGTATGGCGTGATCATCGTGATCGCATTCGCCTTCCTGAACTGGGGAATCAACTTCAGCCTGGCGCGCTGGGGCAAGGAGTGGGAGGTGCGGGGAATCAACGATGTCGCCGTGCTGCCGCTGGCAGTGATCGTGTTTTCTACGTACTTCTTTTTGTTGACGCCGGTGACCAACACCATTTCGCGCAGCATGGAATTTGAGGCAGACATGTATGGTTTGAATGCGGCGCAACAGCCTGATGGCGAGGCGAACGTAGATATGCTGCTGGGTGAATATCGCAAGCTGGACCCCAGTCCGCTGGAGGAGTTCCTGTTTTACGACCATCCCAGCGGACGCACGCGCATCACCGCAGCCATGCGGTGGAAGGCAGAGCATCCGGAGCGCGCATTGGAGGAAGAGATGGCGCGGCCGCTGTTCGCCGGCAAATGATGCGGTGATGTTGATAGGCGGTGTCGAGTGAACGGGACTCCGTGGATGCTTCGCCAGCCGCCGAGAGCGATTCCAATGACCTACTTGCTTACGCACCCATATTCAGAGCTGAGGCGCCGGCAGTCGCCGTATCTGCGGTCGTCGGCGGCACCGCGGCGGAAGCTTGCACTGCGTTGCGTTCGATGGTGGCCCAGCTTTGGCGAACCTGCGCGATGGCCTGCGCCTGGGTCAGCATCAGTTCCGGCGACTGCCGGATCTGCGCCTCCAGCAGCTTGCCGCGAATATGGCTGTAGAAGGTGTCCAGTTGGCGGGCCGCCGCGCCTCCGGCAGCGAAGTCGAGACTGCCTTGCAGTTGTTGCAGGATAAGCAGCCCGTGGTTGATGTGCGACGATCGGGCCTCGAGATCGTGACTCTTCATGGCAGCGATGGCAGCATGGATGTCTTGTGCCAGCCGGTCGTACAACAACACCACTACACCAACCGGACTGGCACCCAGGGAAGCGGTTTCGCCATAAGCCAATACGGCATTGGGAGAGTTCATCATAAAGGTCGCCTTTAGCTCTTGTTGCTAGTGGAATTGAGAGACGAAAGTTGCAAGGCTATCTGCTGCATCTCCGCGGGATACTGCTGCAGCAGAACGTTGAGGCTGCTGTATTGCGCGGTCAGTTGCTGCTGCTTGACGGTCATCTGGCCTTGAAAGTCATTGATTTGCTGGGTCAGATTGTTGTTCTCGCGACTGCAAACCCTGGGTGTCCAAACCTACTACCCCGGCAGTCGGGTCGGTCATCTGTTGCAGCATCTTGCTGATGGCCTGCCCATAGCCCTTGGGAGAGGTGGACTGGAAGAAGCTCTGAAAATCGGCGTAGTCGGTGGTGAGGGCGGTATCCAGCGTGCTGGTGTTTAACTGCAGCGTGCCATCGTTCTGCATTTCCACTCCCAGCGACTGCAGGTTGACGTACTTGCCAACGCCGCTGGCCGAGTCGCCGGCCAATTGCAGCATCTGGGTTTGCAGTGCGCGCAGCGAGGGGTCAGCCTCCAGCGGACCGAGATTGCCTGAGCTGTCGGGGGCAAATTGGGCGTTGATGGTCTGCATTACAGCGTTGTAATCAGTAACGAAAGTAGCGAGCGACGTAGCCGCTGTGGTGGTGTCAGGTGTAATTCCGATCTGCACCGTGGTACCGGGCGCGCCCGACTGGAGCTGCAGGCTGACGCCGGAGATCACTTCGGTGAGGGTATTGCTTGCGCTATCGAAAGGGACGCCGTCAACGCTGCCGGTTGCATCCTGCCCGGCCACGCCCTGGTTAAACTTGACCCCGCCGGTAACCGTCAGATTGCCGGCCGCCCCCGAGGCTTTGCTGACCAGGACCAGGCGCTGTCCCTTGGTATCGTTCTGCACGCTGGCCGTGACCCCGGTGTTGCTGGCTGAACCATTGACCGCGTTGGCCACATCCTGCAGTGTCTTGATGGTATTGGGCAGCGTGATGCTATCGGTCTTGCTGGGATTCTTGGGGTCTCCGTAGGCAATACTGAGAGTGGTTCCGTTCAGGCTGGTGGCATCGGAGACAGGGTCGGAGTAGCTGGAAGACACGCTTGCCAGCTGGCTGACGACGACGCTGTGAGTCCCGGACACAGCGGTGTTCTGTGCCGTGGCGGTCGCGATCGTAGGGTCAGACGAGGTCACCGTCTTCTGGCTAAGCGCCCCGAACACGTCGGTCAGCGATTGCACGTCGGTCTGCAACTGGCTCAACTGCGAGGCAATCGTTCCCAGGGTGCTGATCTGGAGCTGGACCGCCGACTGCTGGCTTTGCATCAGCACACCCGGCTGCTCCTGCAACTGCATCAGCGCACTTACAGTAGTGGCTACGTCGATGCCGCTGGTCTTGCCGCTGAAGGCGTTATTCACGTTGGTCAGGACAGTCGAGAGGCCGGAAGAACTCGTACTCACTTGGAATCCTCCTGCGGTGACAGCGCGCAAATGGCGTGCCAGTCTTGGTGAGCCCACGTTAAGAATGGGGAGAAGGGGGACCGGCGAGGCCCCACCTTCTCCCCCGTGCAAAGCGCTGCAGGACGCGCGCCCTGCGAGCCGTATGAATTACTGCAACAGTTTCAGTACGCTCTGCTGCATCTGGTTGGCCTGGGACAGGGCGGAAATACCGGTCTGGCTCAGGATGGAATACTGCGTGAGATTGGCCACCACCTGGGTCATATCGGCCGAACGGATACTGCCCTCGGCTGAAGTCAGGTTCTGGGTCTGGGTGTTCATGACGTTGGTAGCCGCCTGCAAGCGGTTGATGCCGGCGCCGATGTCGCCGCGCAATGCCGCTACCTGCGAGATCGAACTGTTCAGGTCGGTGAGTGCGACTTGTGCGTTGGCAGCACTCAGCAGGTCGTCGTTGGCGATGCTGGCGCCATTCATGTTGCCGCTGCTGAACTGGTTCAGCGCCACCGAGATGGTGCTGCTGCCCACGCCGGTGGAATCGCTGAGGAAAACGTCCATGGTTGAGGAAGTGGTGGGCGCCGCGGTAACTGTTGCCGCGGTGCTGTCGCCGCCCAACTTCAGAGTGGAGGTGTTGTCCTGCAACTCGCTGGTTGCATTCACGCCGCGGCCCTTGGTGTCGCTCACCACCAGGTTGCCGCTTTATCGAGCGAGGCGATCAGGCCGTTGCCGTTGGTGTTGATGTCACTGACCAGGTCGCCGACGGTGGCATCCGCAGCTTTCGAGGTGAAGGTGAACGCCGTGGAGCCGGTGCCGCCTTTGAGCAGCAACTGTCCGCTGATTTTGGTGGACGAACCCAGGCCGCCGACGGTGGCGATCGGAGACGACCGCCTGGCTGTAGTTGGCACTGCCGCCCTGGAACACGGCTGATCCGTTGTATGTGGTGTTGCTGCCGATGCGATCAATTTCCGCCTTGATGGACTGAAACTCGGTATCGATGGCTTCGCGCTGCGAACCGTCATTCACGGTTCCGTTGGCCGACTCGGTGGCCAGGGTCACCGCCCGGTTCAGCAGGGTGGTGACCTGGGAAAGAGCGCCGTCGGCGACCTGTAGTTTGCCGGTTCCGTCGGTCGCGTTCTGTGCCGACTGGGTGAGGGCGGTGATGTTAGCGTTCAGGCCATCGGCGATGGCCAGGCCGGCGGCATCGTCGGCGCCGGAGTTGATGCGCGAACCAGAGGACAATTCATACAGTGTCTTCTGTAAGTTCATCTGCGTGATCGACAACTGGTTCTGCGCAGCCAGGGACGGAATGTTGTTCAGAATACTGATAGCCATGGAATAGCTCCTTTTTTTCGTCCCACCTGCCTGAGCGTGTCAGGCTTTGTTCCCGCAGCTGCGCTGCCGGGGGATTTTGCTGGTGGAACCGAATTTGCTCAATGTGTTCATCGGCGGGGAAAGGAGGAGCTTTAATGCGGCGTTTTGTTTTACCACGGAGACACGGAGACGCCGACAAAGACAGATCACCACGAACGGCACGGAGGCCACTGAGGACACTGAGGAACAAGAACTAGGAAGCATGGTCCGGAGAAATGCTGGGAAAGCCTGTGGGCGCGGATCTTGGCAGAACCGAGTAACAACTTCACTACGGAGATCCCGGAGAACACCGACTGAGACTCAAATTTCTTGCGAGCCTTGCTCCGTGACCTCTGTGTCCTCGTTGGTGAAAGCTTTCAAGTCACGCCGCATACCTGCCGATGAGGAAGTTATCTCAAGCTTCCCCGGGCTGAAGGATGCGAATGATCCAGTTGACGCGTTTGAATAATTCGCGGCTGGCCATCAACTCCGACCTCATCAAGTTCGTGGAAGCTGCCCCCGATACGGTATTGACCCTGGTGTCCGGAGAAAAGGTCGTTGTCCGGGAGGGCGTCGCAGACGTTATTGAACGAGTACGTGAGTTCCGTCGCTCAATTGTCTGTGGCGCCCATTCTGCCTTGCGCTTTGCCGGAGAGAACGCGATGGCCGCGTCCTCCCAGGACGATGTATCTGCCGAATCCGGGGGATAGCAGTGGACAAAAGTAGTTTCGCTGGCCTGATTCTCGCCATCGGCGGAATTGTTGCCGGTCTTCTGATGGAAGGCGGCAAGCTTTCGCAGATTTTGCAGCCAACCGCGGCGCTCATTGTCTTCGGAGGCACGCTGGGAGCGGTGATGCTGCAGTTTCCGCTTTCGGTGGTGATTGCCGCGTTTCGTCGTCTTATCAATATTTTCTTCGAGCGGCAGCTCAAGCCCCATGAAGTGGTTCGCGAGCTGGTGAGCTTCGCCAACAAGGCGCGTAAAGAAGGAATCGTGTCGCTCGACTCGGAGCTGTCGCACATCCATGATCCTTTCATGCGTAAGAGCCTGATGCTGGCAGTGGACGGCACCGAGCCCGACGAGTTGCGGAAGATGATGCAGCTCGAGCTCGACAATCAGGCCGAGTATGAAGACAACATCCCACGCGTGTTCGAGTCGGCCGGAGGCTTCGCCCCGACCATTGGCATCATCGGCGCCGTGCTGGGACTCATCCAGGTAATGCAGCACCTGGACAACCTCGACGAAGTGGGACGTGGCATTGCCGTGGCTTTCGTAGCTACTGTGTACGGGGTGGGCTCGGCCAATCTTTTCTTCCTCCCTGGGTCGGGTAAGCTGCGCCTGCGCATACGGCAGGAACAGGTGGTACGCGAGATGACGCTGGAAGGAGTGGTTTCGATTTTGGAAGGGATGAATCCGCGCATGCTGGAAACCAAGCTTCTGGGCTTCCTGCAGGACGATCCGAAAGTGGCCAGCGACGACCGAGGCCGGCGATGAACCATTCGCGGCGATACAACACGCGAGTAAGCCATGAGCGCTGGCTGGTGTCCTATGCCGATTTCATCACCTTGATGTTTGCGTTCTTCGTGGTGATGTTTTCTTCGGCCCGTATCGACAAAGATAAAATGTCGCAGCTCACCGATGCCATCCAGTCGGGCTTTCAGGACCTGGGAGCGAGTACCTCGGCAAAGCCTCACTCGCAGCGCGGGTGCAAGCGATGCCCTGGCGCGTACGCCGCCACCAAAGTCCGGAGTTGCCGATGTGAATCACAAACCGGAAGATTTCGCGGCCCTGCAGAAAGAGTTGGAGAAGTTGCTTTCGCCCGAGATCCAGCGGCGCGAAGTGGCACTCAGGATGGAACGCGACGGCCTCATCATCAGCCTGCGCGAAGTCGGCTTCTTCGACAGCGGGTCGGCGCAGATCAAGCCGCAAGCGATCGGCGCCATACACCGCGTCGCCACCTTTCTGAAAGCTCGCAACTGCTCGCTGCGGATTGAAGGTCACACTGATAATGTGCCGATCCACACTGCGTTGTTTGCCTCCAATTGGGAACTCTCTACCAGCCGTGCTACTGAGCTGGTGAAGGTACTGATCGAGAGCGAAGGCTTCGCGCCGGACCGGCTTTCAGCTGCCGGCTATGGGGAGTTTCATCCTGTGGCCGACAACGCTTCCGCCGCAGGACAGCAGATGAACCGCCGCGTCGACATCGTGGTGCTGCCGCAGGTGATTCCACTCGGTCCGGTTGCCTTCGCCGATGCAGCGGCCCATTCTCCTCCCGCGGATTTCAAGCGGTGAGCGGGCGTGGTTTTCGCTTCATATCGGCAGGCGGTCAGCGGCGGGCGATTCCCGCGCCTGAAGGGGAAGACTCAGCGCTTCCGCCACGCGCGAGAGCAGCAGCGAGATGCTAAAGGGCTTCTGGAGGTAGTAGCTCGTTGGCCCGGCATTGGGCTGCGCCAGGTCTGACCTGCCTGCATAGCCCGACATAAACATGGTGATGAAGCCGGGGCGAATCGCTTCCAGATGCGCCGCCAATTCGGTGCCACTCATGCCGGGCATAACGATATCGGTAAGTAAGAGATGGATCGAGCTGTCAAAGCGGTGAAATGCCGCCACTGCGTGCTCGGCGCTGGAAGCTTCGAGCACCAGGTAGCCGGCGCTTTCCAGTACGTGACGCGTCACTTCACGAACCGCGTCTTCGTCTTCCACGAGCAGGATGGTTCGGGTGGGGGGCTGTAGAGAGCTGGTAGCTGACATGCGGTGCCTCGTGATAGCGAAGTGCCTGACTACGTGTTACGCACTTGCTAAATGCAGGCGGGGTGCCAACTTGCGGACGGAGAGCTCAGGACACTCAAGTCGTTGTGCAGTAGGCAGCTACGAACAAAAGGCGAATATCGCCGCCAGTGGCAACAGCCTCCCGATAGGGGAAACGCTGCAAGTTTGGGAACTCAAAATGGGAAGCGGGGCGGATTAGATCGGTGTCTTAGAAGACTTGGATTCGCCTTCGGACTGGCGGGCAAAAAGCGATTCTATTCCGGCCAGCCACTCCTCGCGCGGACCATCCAATTGCAGAAAACGGTCGACCGATTCGTGGTCGTTATGAAGCCGCCCGTAGTCTGCCGTGAGCACAACCGAAAGAATGTCAGGGCAAATGGATTTGGCTTTTCCGGTTAACTCCTGCCAGTCCAGTTCCGGGTCGCTGGTGTCGAGCAACACCATGTCGGGGCAGACCTGGTGAAGGATGGCATTCATCTGCCCCACCGAATCCGTGGTAAGGACCTTGTAACCGAAGTGCTCCAAGAGCATCTGGCGAACCTGAAGTGTCAGCTCATCGTGGCACACACAGAGAATCTCCTTGCGCTTGGAATGCAATATCGCCTCCGTTTCTCTTCTGAAAAAAGCAGGAATCATGGCCACCTCCGTCCGCCGCTTCCAGCTGCGGCTTGCAAAATAAGGGGTGCAATGGCAATACCAAACTCTTGTCAACTGAAATCTTGGAGTTACGAGGTGCTCAGTCCGGAAACTATGAATTTTTTGCTCGACTGGCGCCAGATGTTCTGGACTTTTCGGGAACATGTTATGACTGGCGCAAAAGTGTCTCGCGAAAGGTAGTGAGACTAGCAGAGCTGACTGGAGAGAAGCGAAACTACTGATGCAGCTGGGGATGTACGTCGGGGGCTGGGGCTTTCGAAACCGGCATCATCAGAGGAAACTCGCCAGGCTCGCTGGCTTCCGACAAGCTGACTTCATTCGTGGTGTTGTGGGTCGAATACCGGTCGTAGACAACGATATGCAACACCGGCTGGCTTTCTTCGATGGGATCGATCAGTCCAGCTTCGTGCAGCGGCATGAGGTAAGCGCGGACCCATGCATACTGCGCCTTGGTGAAGCCGCGACGCGATAAATCGGCCGTGACGCCGGTGAGGTGGGTGGAGGCGGTGTCGCCAAACTCAGGAGCCGCGAAGCGGTTGTGGCGGCGCAACGAGTGTTGCTGCTCGACTGTGCGCACCAGCGAGTTCACCTGGATGGGCTGGTGGAACTCGGTGTAAAAAGCCTGGCTGAAATCTTCCAGGAAGTCGCGCGTCCAGGGACGGCAGTAGCGGCGGTTATCCGGCAGGTTGGCGGCGATTTTCAGAGAGTCCGATTCGCTCACCGGAACCAGGTCCTGCGACAGTTCGTAGCTCAGCAGTTCGTAATCGTTGTAGATACGGGGCAGCTGGAGCTTATCGAGCTCAACATTCTGCTGCACCAGCATCTCGTGCGAGCCGGGGAACACGGGATTAAACCGAACCTTGAAACGATGGGTAGCACGAACGCGGTGGACTTTGGCGGAGTGAGTATTCGTGATGGCGCGGGCGGGCAAACCGCTACCCGCTATCAGCAACACCAGCATCGTGCAAAGCGCAGTCCGCATAGTACGAGATTTATCAGTCCAACTCGGCCAGATCAGAACGCGCATCAGTCTTTTTCGGCTCGGCGGTCTGCCCGCGCGAGTGTCTCGATGACTCCGAGACGATAAATGATTTCATCCAATATTTGCAAGCACTTTCGGGGTGTGCAGCTACACCAGAAGTGGGATGCTTTCCCAAAGTAGCATGGTTTCCTTGAAGAGTAATTGCGATTGGGCAACGACGAGCAGTTCCGCTTGTGCACCAGGGCAGAGTTCCTGCGCCTGATGTGATTTCTGTCACAGCCGGAATGTTTGCTCATCGGGCATGATGAATCAGCGTTATGGAATCGTTCTCCATCCTGAATAGCCGCAAGCGTGCCATCGTAGCTCTCGTCCACTCCATTATCTTTCTCGCTGTGGCGGGAATCCAAGCGGCGGTATCGCACGCCGAGCCGCTCGCGGTTCACGGATCCAGGGCCACCAGCGGACTCATCCTGCTCGGTATCTACGTAGTGGTCACCACCGTACTGCTGATTTTGCTGAAGGCATCCAACTGCACCAAGGAGAAGGTCTACTTCGCCTTATGTGCGGGAAGCGCTTCGTTCGGACTGGTGCGCATTGTCATGGGCGATCAGGTGCTGCACGTCAATGTCATGCGTGTGTTGCTGCTGGGATGCGCCGTGCTGGTGGGTATGCTGATCTTGCGCACACACTCGGTGCGAGCGCAGCTACAAACCGAGTAAAGTTCCGTGCTTGATAACGATTTCGCTTAGGGATTTGGGTAGTGCGGGCCTTCAAGTCCCGCGGATATCAGTCGTTCCCAAGTTACCAATTTTCATCCCGCTGCAAAGCCGCAGGATGCAAACTACGAACAAAACATTGCCACGATGACGCGACGCTAGAGCGCCGCACTACCCGACTTCTTCAGCAGCTTCGCCACCCCTGCTCCGGCCATATCGGCGGCGGTCTTGCCGTCGTCAGTGCGCAGGGAGGCGTCGGCGCCGGCATCGAGCAGCGCCTGAATCATCTCCACGTTGTTGTGTTGCGCTGCGGCGTGCAGGGCGGTGAAGCCTCCGTGCTGCTGGGCATCGGGATTGGCTCCCGCGCGTAGCAGCGTCTTTACCACTTCGACATTGTTGGAGGCGGCGGCGCTGTTGAGGACGGCGAGCTTGCTTCCGTTAGTCGCTACGGCATTAGGATCGGCGCCGTGGTTCAACAGTTCTTCCGCCGCGGCCGGCTGAGAGAAAAAGCTGGCGAGGTGTAGCGGGGTGAATCCATCGGCGCTGTAAGTACAAACCAGGTCGGGATGCTCGCGCAGCAGGGAGCGCAGGCGGTTGGCGTCTCCCAGGGTCGCGGCTTCAAAGATGTCGAGCTCGCCAGCCAGCGGGCGGAGCAACTCAACCACGGCAGCCTGCCGCTGATAAACCGCCTGCAGGATGGCAGAAACGCCCGCGTCGTTCCGCGCCCGGGCGCTGGCCGGATCGGTTGCCAGCAAGCTCGTAATGCGCGCAGTATCGCCGGCTCGAATGGCCTCGAATATCTCGTTTGCCATGATGTTCTCTCCTCTGGAAATTAATTAGCATTGCTAACTAATTGGGCATGCGATAAGCTAGCTGGTTTTCCGGCCGAAAGCAAATGAAAAAAGCTGGCAAGGATGCGGTTGAGCTGGCGGATGCGCTGCACTCAGCGGCGATCCATCTGCTCCGCCGGGTGCGAAGTGAGGACCGCGCGTCCGGCGTCGGGCCGGCGCAGCTCTCGGCGTTATCGGTGCTGGTCTTCGGGGGGAGCATGTCGCTGGGCGACCTGGCAGCGGCGGAGCAGGTAAAGCCTCCGACCATGGTGCGGATTGTGCAGGCGCTGACGGAGGAGAAGCTGGCGACAGCCAAGGCGGACAGGCAGGACCGCCGCAAGCTGGTAATTTCTGCGACGGTCCGCGGCCGGAAATTGATGCTGCGCGCCCGCCAACGCCGCGTGCAGGCGCTGGCCGAGTTGATCGCCGGCATCAGTGTGCAACAGCGGGAGCAGTTGCGCGAGGCCGTCGCGACCATGCGCCAAATGCTTGGAGTGCGCAATCAATCAATGCAACGTTAGAAAGCTGCCGCGCCGGCCTCGGCGACGGCGTGGTCCTGGTCGCCTGCGCCGCCGCTAACGCCGACCGCGCCGACGACTTTGCCATCGCGCTTCAGCGGAATGCCGCCGGCGAAGATCATGATCTTGCAGTCGTTGGAAACGTGGATGCCGAAGAACTGCCCGCCCGATTGCGAGTGCTGCGCCAGGTCTTTGGTCGTGATATCGAAGGCGCGCGAGGTGTAGGCCTTCTTCATCGAGATATCGATGCTGCCGATCCATGCGTTGTCCATACGCACGTGGGCAACGATGTTGCCGCCCTCGTCAGCGACGGCGATGTTCATCGGCTGTCCGATTTCCTGAGCTTTCTTTTCTGCCGCCGCGATGACGCGACGCGCATCTGCCAGTGTTACTCCTGCCATGATTGTCTCCTGGGTGTGAATGAAATAAGGGCAACAAATAATCGCATCACCCGGCCGAGCCGAACAAGCTGTACAGCAACACAGCCAGCACGATCAGGGTGATGACCACGTACATGTAGTCGCGTTCCATCGCGAAACCGATCGCCGCAAAGGCTACGCGGGCGACGGGCGTAGCAATCAGCAACAACAGCCCGAACTGGATGATGGCTTGTCCATGAAATCCGGCCATGCTCTCGACTATGCCGGGGATGCTTTTGAGGTTTGCGGGCTCACCATTAAACGTCGAGTAATGGATGGCTTCGTGTCCGTGGTGCGCCAGGTAGATCACGCCGCCGATGAGAACTACGCTGGCCGAGAGCAACACTCCAGTTCGCAAAAGTGCGCCGATGATGATTTCGATGCGCTGGTCGCCCCAGCCTTTTACTGTCATATGCGCCCCGTGAGGCCGTTGAAGATCATTTCCGCTCCCAGCGCAACGATGACACCGGCAAACACATAGCGCAGGACCTTCACTTTTGCCCTGGTCAATACCTTGGCTCCAAGCAGCGATCCCGCCAGAACTCCTAACGTGACCGGCATGGCGATACCGGGAGAGATGTATCCCCGGCTGAGATACAGCCCAGCGCTGGCCGCCGCGGTTACGCCGATCATGAAGTTGCTGGTGGTGGTCGAGACTTTGAAGGGAATCTTCATCGCCTGGTCCATGGCCAGCACTTTCACCGCGCCTGAACCGATACCCAGCAAGCCAGACAGAATGCCGGCGCCGAACATCAAGCCATAACCGGGAATGACTCCGGTGACTTCGTACTTCTCCATACCCTCGGGTGTGGGATAACTGCCGTTCAGGCGTAGCTTGTTTGCCAGAGGTGATGCCTTGATGCCTAACGCGTCCGAGTCGCGGTCACGGCTGGAGAGATAGGCCGAGTAGAGCAGTACGAATCCGAAGATCACGGCAATCGAGCTCCCCGATACCAGCAAAGCCACAAAGGCTCCGACGATGGCGCCGATCGTGGTCGCGGTCTCCAGAAACATGCCGATGCGAATGTTGGAGTAGCCTTCGCGAACGTAGGCCGCTGCCGCACCGGAGGAGGTGGCAATCACAGAGACCAGCGAAGCCCCGATCGCATACTTGATATCAACGTGAAAAATCAGCGTGAGCATGGGAATGATCACTACGCCGCCGCCGAGTCCGGTGAGCGCGCCTAAAAAGCCCGCCAGCAGCGATCCAAATCCGACCAGCGCAGTGAAGAGGAGGACGCTCATGCCGGCTCAGTAGTTCCAGCTCTTGAAGTCGGTGCCCGCCGGAGCATGGGCCTCGATATGTTGGCTCATCATTTTCACGAAGTCAGCGACCGGCCATGGAAACCAGCCGTGGCCTTTCTCGGGGCGTCCGTACTCGAAGTGAGCCTTGGCCTCGGGATGGGTCTTGAAGAAATCCTCCATGTCATAGACCGCGAGATTGAGATAGAAGTTGTCCATGTCGCCCACCCAGAGAAAGAGGTTGTCGGTGAGCATCGGTCCAATCTTCGACCAGTTCTTGTCAGCATAATCGCGAAGGTCGTAGCCGTGGTCGCGCATGTAATTGGCAACTTTGGGATTGATGACGCCAGTTTGCTTGTCCCACAGCGGCTCCGGATAACCATCGGCGCCGACTGGACCATACACCGCCTCCCAGGCTTCGAGTTGCTGGCCCGAGCGGCCGTGCGATCCGAGTACTTCTTCCAGTTGGCTCATCTGCCGGACCGTCTCGACGACCTGGCCTTCGGTGGTACGCATCAGCGGACGCTCGCGCGCGACCCACTCAAATCCGGGAACCTCGAAGGCATTGGGGTCGCCATAAATATCCGTTAGCTGGTAGTGGCGGAAGTCGATGGGATCGGGGAAGCCGGTCCAGGTTCCGCCGAAGAAGTCGGGATGATAAAGTTCCAGCGCCAGCGACTCCCATCCGCCGGTCGAGCCTCCGGTGAGCAGGCGCGCCCAAGGCTGGCGAATGATGCGGAAGTGTTCCTCCAGGTAAGGAATCAGCTCCTGCATCAGCGCATCGCCATACGGCCCGTCATTGGCCGAGTTGACGGCGTAGGAGTCGTCGAAGTAGGGCGTGGGATGCTGGAAGGTGATGGCAATCATGCGCGGGAAATTGCCGCCGCTCCATGCCTGGAAACCGGCATAGCCCATGCTTTGCCACTTGGAAGCATTCGCCGCAGCTTCGGGCTGAATAAATAAAGGCGGTTCCAGTCCGAAGTGTCCCTGGTCGTAAATGACGGGGTAGTGCGCGTCCGGATGCTTGTCGTAATCCTTGGGCAGAAGGACCGTCGCGCCAAGGAACATCGGCTGGCCCCAGAACGCGGACAGCAGTTTGCTTTGCAGCTTGATGTGCTTCACCCAGGGGGTATCAGCCGGCATCTTGATCGCGGGAATAACTTTGTCGGCTTTTAAATGCACGTTGTATCCGGCCGCGGGATCGAGGTGGACTTTCTGTACGCCACTGTAGAGATTGCCCGGCGATGAATTGAACTGTTGTCCTTCCCACTGGTCCATGTGGGCCCAGATGGTGTGTCCGTCGGAACGATGGAACTCGGTGTAGACACTCACCAGAGCCTGTGCGTAGTAGTCGCCGGCGGGAATCTCGCGCAAGCTTTTTAGCGGGTAGCCGAGCGTGTCGGCATCGATAGTGGCAGCACTGCCGGGCGCGAGAGCCGACACGTCAACGCCGAAGAACGGTGTCTCCTGCTCCCACGAGCCGATGTCCTTGCGCAGATCTGTGCTCTCCTGCCGGCTGAGGATGACGAACACGCGTCCGGTGATAGGCGCGTTGTGGGCGTGCGAGGGAACCGTAATCTCAAAACGAGTCGACTGCGCGAAGAGGTTGGAAGCCGCAAAGAGGCTGAGCAGAAACGCCAACGAAAGGGTGCGATGGGCGCGCAGGTTCACGTGGTGATGCCGTCTCACGGCAAGCGCCAAGTTTAGCAGGAGAGCGAAGGCAGTACCTGCGTCGGCCAAGGCCGGCAGTTCTCGCGTCGCTTAGGTAACGTGGAGCACTGTCGGGTGCAGCGGCTTCGCCTCAGCCGTGGAATTCGTCGCATTGGATATCGCGTCCAGGAAGATGCAATTGCGGCTCCGAGCTTTCGCGCGGTAGAGGGCTCGGTCGGCCAGCCGAATCATCACGTCGGGTGACCGGTCCTGCAGACTCTGGGCGAAGGCAACGCCGATGGTGGCGGTTGCGGACAGGGTCGATCCCTCGTAAGAAACTTCGGTTTGCGCCAGAGTAAGGCGGATGCGCTCGGCAAAATCATGAGCCCCGTCTTGCGACAGGTCTTGCGCTACGACGATAAACTCATCGCCCCCATAGCGTCCCGCGTGGTCGTAGGCGCGCACCAGAGAGCGCAGTACGTCGCCAACTTTATTCAGCAAGACGTCCCCAGCCTGATGGCCATAGGTGTCGTTCACTGCCTTGAAGTGGTCGAGGTCCACCATGAATACGGCGATGCTGGCCGCATTGCGATAGGCACGCTCGAACTCGGCGGTGAGCAGTCGCTTCCATGCCGGACGGTTCCACAGTCCGGTCAGCGCGTCGTGGGTGGCCTGGTATTCCAATTCTTTCTGTGCCATCCGGCACTTGTCTTCCAGCTCCAAAATACGCGTACCGGCACGCAGCCTGGCCAGCAGCTCCTGATAATCGACTGGCTTGGTGAGATAGTCATCGGCACCGGCTTCGAGGCCGGCAACGGTGTCAGTCTTGGCATCCCTTGCGGTGAGAAGAATGATGTACTGATAAAAATGAGGAACGTGATTTTTGCGCAGCTGCCGGCAGATCTCAGTGCCAGACATGCCGGGCATCATCCAGTCGAGAATCAGCAAACGTGGAGCGTTCTCCGCTTGTGCCGCTTGTAGTGCAGCCACTCCATCGGCAACCGTGGTGACCGAGAAGGAAGCCCGCTCCAGCAGCTTCTGCAGGAGACGGCGGTAGACGGCATCATCCTCGGCGACCAGCACTTGCCTCGGCGCCGCACGGGCCAGCCACGGCTCTCCACAACGAAACGCAGGGTCAATCATCGGCGGCTCCGCCGGCCAGGGTCTTCGGACGCATCACGTCTTCCAGCATTTCAATCTCCGCCATAAAGCGGTCGATCAAGCTGACGGCTGCGGTCGCGTCCTCAACCTCGCTGGCCGATTCGATCTCCTTGGCCAGGTCTGCCGTTGACGGCAAACCCAGGGCGCCCAGGCTGCCCTTCAGCTTATGTGCAGGCTCGCGCAGCGATGCCAGCTTGCCTTGCGCCAGCGCATCGGTGAGGCGTCGAGCCAGCACCGGGTAATCGTTGAAGAACAGTTCGATCAATTCATCCAGTAGAGACTCGTCGCCCCCCAGCCGGTCGAGAGCGGCAGCGCGGTCCCAAATGGCTTTGTCAGGGGCGCTGGGATGGGAAGGCAAATCGTTGTTTTCAGCTTTGAGAATGCCATCCAGCATGGCGCGATTGAGTGACTGCTCGATTTCTGTCAGCCGTGCCGGCTTGCTCAGGTAATCGTCCATGCCTGCCGCAAGACACTTCTCGCGATCTCCCTTGAGCGCATGAGCGGTCATGGCAATGATCGGAATGTGCCTGCCGCTGTGCTTCTCCAGTCCGCGGATGGTTGCGGTGGCGGCATAGCCGTCCATCTCCGGCATTTGCACGTCCATGAAGATAAGGTCGAAACTTCCCGTCCGGAAGAAGTTCACCGCTTCCAATCCATTGTTGGCGACAGCGGTGTCATGTCCCATGCGTTGCAGCAGCCGCTGCAGGAATTTCTGGTTCACCGCGTTGTCTTCAGCGATGAGAATGCGGAACGACATACTCGCCGCGGGTATGGTGGAGCGGGTGACAACACTGGTTGCGGGAACCGACCGAGGCTTCTGGAATACCATCTCAATGGCGCTGCGCAGTTCTGCGTTATAGACGGGCTTCACCAGATAGCAATCGATGCCGGCTTCGCGGCAACGCGCAATGTCACCGGGCGCGTCGGTCGAGCTGAGCAGAATCACACCAATGTCAGCCAGGTTGGCATCCGCGCGAATGCGCCGCACCAGTTCGAAGCCATCCATATCAGGCATCTGGGAGTCGATGATGGCCAGCTGATAGCCGGATCCCTCCGATTTAACCTGGCTCAGCATTTGCAACGCGGTTGAGGCCGAGGCTGCGCTTTCGCAAAGCATGTTCCAAGAACGGCACGCCGACTCCATGATGCGGCGGTTGGTGTCGTTGTCGTCGACCACCAGCACCCGCATGCCGGAGATGTGGCAAGGTACAACCGGTTCGCTGGCCTGCTGCAATGCCTGCCCGGCGCCGAGCCTGACGGTGAACAGGAATGTGCTGCCCTCGCCGACTTCGCTTTCCAGCCAGATGCGTCCTCCCATCATGGAAACCAGACGGGACACGATGGTGAGTCCGAGCCCGGTGCCCCCGTGGCGGCGCGTGGTGCTGCTGTCGGCCTGCGAGAAAGGATGGAAGATGGCGCCTTGTTTCCCGGCAGGAATGCCGATTCCGGTATCGGATACGCGAAACAGAATTTCCTGCTTGCCGCGGGCCGATCCGCAATGGCTGACCTCAACCACCACTTCTCCGGTCGAGGTGAACTTGATGGCATTGCCCAGCAGGTTGAAGAGAACCTGCCGCAGGCGCGCCGGATCTCCACGAACCAGGGATGGTAGTTGCGGTTGAAGATCGCACACCAGTTCCAGCTGCTTCTGGCGCGCCGGTACTGCCATCATCTTCACTACGTCGCGAACCAGTTCCGGAAGGTCGAAGTCGATCTCTTCCAGTTCCAGCTTGCCGGACTCGATTTTCGAGAAGTCGAGAATGTCATTGATGACGCGCAACAGGGTTTCGCCGGAACCCATGGCCATCAACAGGTACTCGCGCTGTTCGGCGGTGAGCCGGGAATCGAGCACCAGGCTTAGCATGCCGATGACGCCGTTCAACGGAGTGCGAATCTCGTGACTCATGTTGGCCAGGAACTCGCTCTTGGCGCGGCTGGCGCCTTCAGCAGCTTCCTTGGCGGCGAGTAAATCCGTATTCAGCAGGCGGAGGTCGGCGGTTTGCCGCGCCACTTCGTGCTGCAGGCTGTCCTGGTTGGCCGCCAGCTGCCGGTCGCGACTTTCAATCTCCATCAGCATCTCGTTGAAGCCCGCAACCAACTCACCAATCTCATCGTTGGTTTCAACCTGGGCGCGGAGCGAATAGTCTCCGGTGCGGGAGACGGCACGCGCGATGCGCAGCAACCTGCGAACCGGGCGGGTGATGAGCCGCTGCAAGCGCATGGCTAAAAACAACGCGATCAACGACGAGTTCAGCAGCACGCAGAAGGTGATAACGGCATAACGCAGCAGCCGCGGGTTCATGTCGCTCAAATGCGAGTGCACCATCACGGTTCCCAGCCGCTCGCCATTCGCCATCACCGGACGAACCAGCGTCAGATCACCGAAGGTGGCCAGCAGACCGTCGCGCGGAGGCGGCGCGTCGCAGCTCCAGGACGGATCGCGGGCAAATCGCGCAAAGGCCACCCCGTCGTTGCGGTAAAGGCAGATCCCCTTTACCGAAGACGCAAATCGCGATGAGGTGAGGATGGTGGACGCAGCTTGCTGATCGTCGAAGGCCAGGGCGGCGGCACTGTTTTGTCCGACCACGTCGGCCAGCAGGCTCAGCTGCTCGATCTGGTCGACGCGAAAACGATGGATGTCGTAACTGACCAGCAGCAGGCAGGCGATCAACAGCGCGGTGCCGCTGATGCCGGTAATGATGAACACCAGCTTGCGGCCGAGCGACAGATCGTCAAGAAATCGCATAGCCCAATGCTCTTCCGCGCCCCCAGTTGGACCAGCGGAATTTGCGCAGCGCTGCACCTATAGGTCATCGGCGGCACGGGCGATTGTCTTGACCCGCGGGTATCACTGCCCGGGTTGCGAGACGGGTTCCCGGCACGCGCTTTTATGCACAATTCACGAGGCATTAACTAGGGAGTCACTAGACTGCGCCACACTTAGAGCATCCAGATTTCCGCCACTGCGGACCTTGGAGTGCATGCTCATCCGGACTGAAGCATCGCCAACCACTTTGCAGGGAAAGCGCCATCAACGGCTGGCGCTGAGCCAATTCCCCTTTGGTCCGGGCGATGTCACGGCGGGAAGTGAAGACGAGTTGCAGGCCGTGGTCGGAGGCAAATCTGACACCTGCGACTTGCCGGTCGCGATTCGCGAATCCAAGTTCTATCGCAATCTGACGAAACGTATCGAGAGCGGCGAAGCTCCGCGGCGAACTTATCTCGAAATTGAAAAGTTTCTCAGCGACTCTGGCGAGGTGTGGGAGAACAGTTGGATACGTTTTCCCGAGAGCCGGCTCAGTGCGCACGCACTCGCCACATTTCAGTCCGATCTCGGTCTGCACCCGAGAGATACTCTCAAGCCGTCGCGCAACGATTCTCATCGCTACAGCTTCATGCACCAGGGCCGGCCGTGGTTGCGGGTGCCTATCAGTTATGCGCTCAAGCTGGCGCTGGCTGACCTTATGGGATCGCAGCCGCGAGCGCCGGAGCTCATATGGCTTGAGGCCGAACGCCTGCTGGGACATTTCTCGAACGACAATACCTCGCCCGAGACGACCTCGTTCCACGTTGTGGCTGCGACCGCACAGCGCACGACCGGCGAGCAGGTGGCGCGTGAGTCGGCGCGAAGGTTCCTGTTCACCACGTTGCTGATGTCGTGGGCCAATCAGCGCTTCGGCCTGACGGAAAACGGCCAGCGAGGAATGGTCTACCACGGACCGCACCCGCCGGTGCGACAGACCGAGCTGTCGTCGTGCCTCTCCGATTCGTTCTATCGCGAACTGTTCATGAGTCCATGTCTCTCGGGGTGGGAGGACGGCGAAGCCAAGGCGGAATACATGCACCTGTGTCATCAGGTGTTGAGTCGCAGCCAGCTCAACTCCGTGGCCAAGCTGCGCGAGGCCGGGCTGATCGCCAACAACCTGATTGTGCTGCCCAGTCCGTCGAACGTGAGCCTGGCCAACAATGGCATTCACGTCAGCATGGGAAGCCGTTCGCTGAGCCGTGCGATGGAAGATGGCGGTAGCGCTGATGCGCTCAGAGAAGAGAAGCGAATCGGCGACCTTGCCATAAAAATCTTCGAGCACTTTCTTCCTCTGTTTGTGGGCACGTATTCGGCGGCGCCGTATCGCATCGACTTCGCGCAGTTCCATCCCGAGCTGCTGCTGGCGTTCCTTCCGCATGAGCTCGACTTTACGCACCTGCGGCTCATGTGGCGCGAGTGGAAGGAGAAGGCAAAGCTGAAAATCCTGGGCCGTCCGGTGACTCCGTACGGACCGCCGTTGCTCGACCGCGCCATCTCGGGCGCATTCCGTTTGCGTGGAGACCTGGTCCCGGATTATCGGTTGCTGAACTATCCCGTGGCGTGGCTTGCGACGGAACATGCGTCGGCCTTGGACGGCGAGCCGGGGAACACCTCACGCCTGGCGGCGGAGTTGGATCAGCTCGGCATTGTTGATCGGCGCATGTCGTTCTACATGCCGCTGCGGCTGCGCGAATTCGGCAGGTGCGGATACTCCGGCTTTGAAGCTCGCTACTACAGCCTCTTCCCCAGTTACGACCGCGATATGGCCCCGGCGATCGACTTGCAGCAACTGCTGCTGGCGGCTTCGTATCGCTTGGCTTTGGAGGGCGCGGTCACCCACGCAGACGTTCCGGACGATCCTACAGCGGAGAGCGAGCGCCGCCAGCCTTTCTTCTTTCGCGCTGCCGATCTGCCGGCGTTCTACGTGCACAAACGCTCGCGGAACGAGTTGCTGCGCCGCATCCTGCGCCACGCGAAGAACACGCGCTCTAGCTGGCGCCACTCCGACTATCTTCGGGTTTCGCTCGGCGATTACTGTCATGCGCTGCTGGCGTTTCTGGAAGAAGCGGCAGCCAGCGTCATCACGGATTTTGAAGCCAGCGTTCTGCTCGGCGACTTGCGCTGGCGGCTGGCCGACAAGCGGATGCGGGCGTCAGAACGATTAGTTGCAGGGATTGTGAACAGTTGTGGCGAGCCAGATGCAATGCGGGTGAATGCGGCGGAATTCAATCGCGCGGCCGAAGCGCATTATCGCGATGACGTGCGGCAGGCGCAGCTGAGGGAGGCGCTGGATTATCTGCGGGAGGACGTGGCATCGGCCCCGATCGGCGCTGAGGAGATGCGCGCGCTGATCCGGTGCGGGGTGCGCGTGCAGGATCCAGCGCGCTTCCTGGAGAGCATTGGCGACCGTGCATTGCGCGAGGAGCTATCGCCCGCGGAGCTGGAATCACTGCTGAATCTGCTGCTGCTGCTTTCCGCCGTCGAAAGCGGCAAGAGCAAGCCGGCAAGCGAGGAGCCAATCGTAAACACGGCATGATGCATGAATACATAGTCAGGGAAACGGGTGCGATAGCGCGCGAGCGGCTGGTAGGTGACAGGACCGTGCGCGCACTGTATTCGCCGAAGCGGGAGAATGCGAATTGGGTGGCCAAACTGGCATCGAGCCGCAAAGTTTCAGAACTGCTCGGTTACCTCAACTACGACAACCAGCTTTCGGCGCGCGCCTCGGGAATGAAGCGCTTTCTGAAAAAAAGCGGCATCGATCTTTCCGAACTGGCCGATGATCCGGCATTGCTGAATACCGCGCGTCAGATGTTCGAGCGCAAGATTCGCTATTGGGAATGTCGCCTGTTGCCGGCGACAAGCCCATGCGTGGTGTGTCCGGCAGATTCGCGGGTTGCGGTGGGCTCAATGGCGACCACCTCGAAGCTGCTCATCAAGGAAAAATTCTTCGCCTTTCCCGAACTGTTGGGTGGCCCACGCAGCCGCTGGACCCAGCAATTCAACGATGGCGATTACGCGGTCTTCCGGCTGACTCCCGAGAAATATCACTACACGCATGTGCCGGTGCAAGGTGTGGTCGCAGACTTCTACGCGGTCGATGGCCGTTATCACTCCTGCAACCCCAATGCGACGGCCAAGCTGATTACTCCGCACTCGAAGAACAAGCGCGTGGTGACAATCATTGATACCAACTGTGACGGCGGCACTGGCATTGGGTATGTCGCGATGATCGAGGTGGTGGCGCTGATGATCGGGCAAATCGATCAACGCTACAGCGAGCACGAATATCGCAACCCGCAGCCGATTGCGCCGGGCATGATGCTGCGCATGGGAGCTCCCAAGGCGCTGTTTCGCCCCGGCAGCAGCACCGTCGTTTTGCTCTTTCAGCGCGACCGCATTGCTTTCGCCGAAGACCTGCTTCGCAACCAGCAGCGCGGCGAGGTTCGCAGCCGCTACTCGCGCGCTTTTGGACAGCCGCTGGTTGAGACCGACGTAGCCGTCCGCTCGCTGCTGGCCTTGCCCACAGGAGGGAGAACGTCATGATCAACGCCGTGTTCATCGCAACCCTGGCCGCAATCATGGTTGCGCTGTTTGTGTGGGGCTTCAAGACACTTCCGCAGGAACGCTGGCAGATGATTGCTGCCGTGCCCGTCGTGAAAGGCCACGATGGAGAATGGCGCGGCCTGAACCTGACCTTCTACGGATTCTTCAGCGCCACCGGCAGCATCTTCGGAATCGCGCTGGCAATGCTGCTGCTCGCATCGGTGCACGTCTCAATGCTGGTCGCGGCGATTCTTGTCGCGGGTTGCTGGTGCTTTGCGTGCCCGCGTCGCGGGTGGTCGCCGCCATCGTTGAGAAGAAGAACAACACGTACACCATCGCAGGAGCGGCATTCGTCGCCGCCCTGCTGTTACCGCCGGTAGTTTGGCTGGGCGGAAAGCTGCTCGCGCCCTGGGGCTTCACGTTGTATGCCATTCCCACGCTGGCGGCGGCGGCCGTTGCCTACGCCCTGGCGGAAGCCATCGGTCGACTGGCCTGCATGAGCTTCGGCTGCTGCTATGGCATGCCGCTGCACGATGCCTCGCCGCGGGTGGCAAAAGTATTCCGCCACTTCAATACCGTGTTCCAAGGCAACACGAAAAAGGCGGCCTACGCCTCGCACTTGCAGGACGAGCCCTTGATCCCGGTGCAGGCGCTGACGTCTGTGGTCTTCATGTTGTCGGGATTGTTGGGGCTGGTGTTCTTCGTGATGCAGTATTGGCGGCTTGCCTTACTCATCCCGGTGATTGGTACCTGGGCCTGGCGAGCCATCGCCGAAACTTTGCGCGCCGATCATCGCGGACACACGCGCATCTCGGCGTATCAGGTGATGAGCCTGATCGCGCTGGCGTACCTGTCTGTCGCAGCTTTGCTTCTGCCCGCGAGCGGTCCCGCGCCTGATCTGGCGCTCGGTCTGTCAGAACTCGCGCAGCTTCCGGTGTTCCTCGTCCTGCAAATTCTCTGGGTGCTGCTGTTCCTGTTCTATGGACGCAGCCAGGTAACGGCGTCGGTGCTGTCGTTCCACGTGGTGACGGAGCGCACGTAAGGAGTCGCTGGAACAAATGGAATCGGGTGGAGCACGCATTCATGCGTGCATAAAGATGCAAGAGAATTGAATGTTGGCTTTAGCCGCTGATGGAAAACGCCGCTCCGCCTGAAGGCACGCTCCCCACCGACTCCGCGCATCTGCGCTACTTCAACTCCCCGGCGATAATCGCGTCCGCCTCGATCTCCACCAGCATCTCGGGCGAGACAAACGAAATCACCTGTAGCATCGTTGCCGCGGGACGAATGTCGGCGAAGATCTCTCCATGCGCCCGTGCCGCCTCTTCCCAGCGGCTGATGTCCGTGACATAGGTTCGCGTCCGCACCACGTCGCGGTAACTCGCGCCAGCTTTTTCCAGGGCTTTCCCTATGTTCTTCAGCGTCTGCACCGCTTGCGCATACATATCGTTGCCGCCAACGATTTTGCCATCCTCCCCCGTCGCGACGGTGCCCGACACAGTGACGAACGGCCCAATCTTTACTGCTCGAGAGAACCCGACCTTGCCTTCGTACGGCGAGTTGCCAGCGATGTTCTGTCGTTCCATGATTTTCCTTTCAGACTGCCAGGCCCGGTGTGTTGGCACTCTTTGTACAGTGCCGCCAGAGCGATTGTCCACTCGGGCAGCAGCAACCAAATACCCGAAAACAGTATTCGAATTAGATAAGCCCACATCGCTTACCGGGCCCTGCGCGCTTCCGCCAGGCGTTGTCTTCGCGGATACGTGGCGCTGGATTCGCTTGCGTCGCGATGCGAACTGGATTATGAACACGAACAAGTTTTGCCAGTTCGTTGTGGGCAGGTCCCTCGCGGGACGGAGGAACGAACACCAGACCATGATCTCTGAATCGCATCCGTTGCAGGAACTCTTCTCCGAATTAGTTCACCACCACTTCGACCGGGAAATTGGCCTGCACGACAGCGCTGTGCAGGACTACGTAACCAACGTCCTGACCGAGTTCTGCGAATGCGAGCAGTTGTTCAAGATTCGCAACGTGAATGACCGGCCGCTGGAAGATGTCGGCGAGATGCTGCTGGAGTCCGATCCCATCTATGGCCCGGCGCCGTCGTTCGACCGCGAGCGACAGGTACGCAAGCACATCGGCGACTACACGCTCTTCCTGTCGGGCATGTTTCCAGAGAGCATCAATCACTTTCGCCTGCGCCGGGCTCGCCTTGAAAACTTCGTCGATTTCCTCAAAGCAGGGAAGGAAAGCTATTACATCGTCTCTAAGTTCGATCAGTTCGAGTACACCAGGCTGGCGCCTCTATTCGAAAAGCTGGCGCACGAATTTGAATCGTGCGTGTATGGCCTCAACTTAGTGAAGGGAGACCTGCAGGAAATGCAGCATCCCATTACGCAGCAGGCCAGACAAATCATCATGTAGTGCGGCGAGATCTGTTTAGGTTTGTCTAAAACAAGAGCTGCTGAAGTAGTTTGACCGATTTCGCGCCCGCCTGAAACAGCATCTCTTGCTAAAGTAGAAGTACTGCTGAATATCGCAGGACTTCTCATCTCGAATGCCAGTAGACGCTCCCGTCATCGTTGAGACCCGTTGTGTACGTTGTGGCAGGCTGATGCCTGAAGGTTCTTACTGGTGTCCCTCCTGCGGCAAGCTGAACGCCACTCCGGGAGTTCGGCTGGTTTTCGTCTTCCTCGTTTTCGTCATCATTGCAGGCTTTGGGGTCACGAAGGCTTACGTTTCTTATCTTCGCGGCCTCGAATCGTCACTGGCGCAACGCTGGTTCCAGCGCGGCGAGGATTCAATTGTCAAAGGGTATCCCTCGGTCGCCATCGACGACTATCGAAACGCCTTAGGGTACGACCCTGCGGACCGGCTATACCAGCTAAAGCTTGCCGAAGCCTTGATGAAAGAGGGTCGCCTGATGGAGGCGCGAGCCTACCTGCTCACCCTCTGGTCAAAGGATCCGGCCGACGCCGAGCTCAATCTTGACTTGGCACGCGTCTACGCGATGTTAAACAAGCCCGAATTGGCCATCCGCTCTTACCGTGCCGCCATCGATGGCGTTTGGAATACCGATACCTTGCAACGCCGGCTCGATGCACGCATGGAATTAGTGCATTACCTGATGCAGAACGGAGACAAGGCACGTGCCACTGCCGAACTTATCGCGATTCAGGCGGAATCGCCGGAAGACCCGGCGGTAAGTTTGAAGGTCGGCGATCTTCTGCTGCAGCTTGGCGAGTATTCGCGCGCAGCAAAATCATTTGACACCGTATTGAAGCAGAATCCGAAGAACGTTGACGCATTGTCGGGCGCCGGACAGGCAGCCCTTGCCATGGGAGATTACCCCCGAGCCGTTCGCCTGCTGACCAAGGCGGATGACTTGACCGGCTCCAAGCCCGACAGTCCTGAAGCCGACAAACTGGCCTTGGCGCGCCAAGCCTACGACACCGATCCTTACCTGCGTAACTTGACCACCACCCAACGAGCCAACCGGGTTGCAGCCGCCTTCGACCTGGCGATGGAAACATTGCGCTCTTGCGCATCCCAGCAGAATGTAACGCTGAGCCCGGAACCGGCGGTTGCGGCCCCCAGAAGGTCAAACGCCGCCTTGCCCAGCAAGCAGAACGGATACGTAACCTCCATCGTTTCTCAGGCTGCTGCGCCCAACTCGCTTCAGCTTTTGTATGACAGCGGAACGCAGAAAGCGCCTTCTGCCAGGGCTGAAGCACTGCGCGGCAATCCCGATTCGATGTCGCCGACCATGGATTTCGTCTTTGAAGTGGTGCGTGCTACAGAAAATACCTGTCCGCCAAAGAGCCTGCAGGAGCGGGCCCTGCAACTGATCGCGCGACATGAAGGCGAGAATCAGCCATGAGCACCGTGCCTCGCGACATGCCATCGGGCTCAACCACCCCCGCCCCTAAGCCGGCGGTGTCCACTCCAACCCGCCGTAAGTATTGGGACGCGCTGCGCGGAATGTTGTCGCCCGAGCGCTTCACCGTGCGCGAGGAGCAGTTCTTCCTGGTGGTAGCGGTCATGATCGGCCTCGCCTCGGGGCTGTCGGTGGTATGTTTTCGCGTCTGCATCGACTTGTTGCGGATCAAGCTGCTGGGCAGCGGACTGCATCCCACGTTTCCCCGAGTGGTGCTGGCTCCCACGCTTACCGGACTGGTCGTAGCAGCGTTGGTCATCCTGTTCTTCCCCCGAGCGCGCGGTAGTGGAGTAAACCAGACCAAGGCCGCGCTCTACATCTACGACGGGTTCATCCCGTTCTCCACCATCATCGGCAAGTTCATCACCGCCGCGTTGGCCATCGGAGGTGGAGCACCGTTAGGACCCGAAGATCCGTCGTTGCAGATCGGGGCGGGCATCGCCTCAGCCGTGGGCCGCAGGCTGCGCATGTCACGCGACAAGCTGCGACTGATCGCGCCGGTCGGCGCAGCCGCTGGATTAGCCGCCGCCTTCAATGCTCCCATCACTGCGGTGCTCTTCGTTATCGAAGAGGTCATCGGACGCTGGACCGCCGGCATTCTGGGAGCCGTGGTGCTGGCGGCAATTTCCAGCGCCATCGTGTCGCGCTGGTTTCTTGGCGACGAGCCGCTGTTTCGGGTTCCGCTCTATCACCTGGAGCATGTGGGCGAGCTTGCCGCCTACGCCGTGTTGGGCGTCATCGGCGGTCTGGCCTCCGTCCTGTTCATCAAGTACATCGCGTGGCTTCGGCCGCGCCTGAAGCGCCTTCCCGCCTGGACCCACTGGGCTCAGCCTGCGGTAGCCGGACTCATCATCGGCGGGATTGGAATTTTCTACCCACAAATCATGGGCGCCGGTTACACCTACATCGACCAGGCCATGCATGAGCAATTCACCTGGCAGGTGTTGCTCATCCTCGGCGGCCTGAAGATCTTCGGCACCGGACTTTCCTTCAGCTCAGGAACGCCCGGCGGCTTGTTCGCCCCCGTTCTATTCATGGGAGCCATGATTGGCGGAGCGGTGGGAATGGTAGAGCAGCACCTCTTCCCCTATCTCGCAATCCCCGTCGGCGCCTATGCCCTGGTAGGAATGGGCACGCTCTTTGCCGGCATCCTGCGCGCGCCCATGACCTCGGTGTTCATGATGCTTGAGGTCAGCGGAAACTACACCATCATCGTTCCCGTGATCATCTCCAACGCCATCGCCTATGTCATATCGCGCAGCTTCGAACCCACGCCGGTGTTCGACATGCTTTCGCGACAGGATGGAATGGACCTGCCGTCGCTGGAAGAGGAGCGCGAGACGCCGCTGCTGCGTGTCGAAGACGCCATGCGGCCGCCGGTGGGACAGGTTCTCTCGCGCCACATGTCGATCCACAAAGCGCTGGAAGAGGTCAAAGGATCATCGCAGGAGTTCTTCGTCGTGGGCGTGGGTGGTACGGATTGGCGGGGTGTGAGCCGCAGCGAACTGCTGGCGACTCCTGACTCCAATCAACCGCTCCGCTCCGCTCTGTTGCATCACGTCCCTTACGTGCATCCCGACTTTACCCTCGACACGGCGCTTCGTCTTATCGGGCAATGGCCGCTGGTGCCGGTAGTGCATCGGGCCGACTTCCAGCAATTGCTCGGCGTCCTCTCCCTCGATGACATCGTCCGTGCCTATCGCGGCGCCGGTCTCGCCGAAGACATCGAGGAAGAGGAGCCCAGCCTGTCCAAGCCGGCCATCTGATTCGTTGATCTACTAAGGCGTGTAAAGAATTCCGGGTTGGTAGCTTGCTTGAATGAGCTACTCACAACCTGCCATCCGCTCTCGGCTTCTAACTTCTCGTGCCCTCCTCGATGCGTTCTGTCCGAAAGATGGTGGCGAAATCCATCGATGAATTGGACAGGCTCAAGCCGCTTTGGACGGAACTGTTTCGTCGCAGTCCGAAGACCATGTTCCAGAGCTTCCAGTGGAACCGGCTGGCGGCGGAAGTTTTCAGCGATCGTTTGTCGCCCCGGGTTTGTGCCGTGGAGAGTGACAGCGGAGCAGCCATCCTACCGGCGGCGATCCATCGCCAAGACAATCATCTTGAGTTGCTGGGCGAGGCGCTGTTCGATTATCGCGACCTGCTGCATGTTGGAGACGAGCGCGTACTCCAGCTGGCATGGCAAATGCTCGCCAAGTTCGAGTTGCCGTTGTCGGTGACCGCCGTGCAATCGGAGAACGCGGCAGAACACTGGCAGGATTTTGAGCCTATGGAGTTCGCGCGCGCCCCGTGGGTTGATGCCGCTACGCTCACAGCAGAACAGTTTCGCGCCCTGCACCCGCGCGCCGCGCGTCAGCTACGCCGAATGCAGAGAAAGGGCGTCGCGTTGCGGACGTATTCAGGCGCGGACGCCGATCAGATCAGGCGAATCTACCAGCTCAAGTGCGATCAGTTTGCAAACGACGCGAACAACGTTTTTCGCGACCAGCGCCGCCGCGAGTTCATGGTAGCCGCTGCGGCCCTCGAGCAGCAGAAGTGCCAGGTGTTCACGCTCGAAGATGGCGTCGGTTGCATTGTCGCTGGCCTGGTGACCTTTCTCGATGCCGGCATTCGCCGCTTCTACACCATCTACTTCGATCCCGAATGGGCCGTGTACTCTCCCGGCGTGGCGCTGGTTTTCGAAGCAACAGCGCTTTCGCTGGAGCAGGGCTTAAGCTGCGATTACATGACGGGCGAGTATCCCTACAAAATGCGGTTCGCGAACGCCAGCCGCATGCTGTATCGCGTCGAGGCCTCCGCTGCGCAGTTGGCGGCAATCGCTCAAGAGCAAGTGAAACGGAAGATCGCCTAGGGCTGATTGTTATACCGAAGGGGCGCGCCTTCAGGCGCGTCGAAAGTCCCGGCAGTTTCGCCGGCTTCAGCCGCTGCGGGAACTCGTCTTTAGTGACGGGGACGGAATTCCCTCAGGGGCTAAAGCCCAATCCTCACATGGCCCAACGGCAAGGCTGAAGCCGTGCCCCTTCCTACGACGCGTTCGCCGGGAATGGATCTTCCAGTGACACACTTTGCGCCGTGAACAGCTCCGCCCCATTCGCCAGGATGTGCATGTCATCCTCGAGGCGCACCCCGAACTCGCCGCGAATGTAAATGCCCGGCTCATCGCTGAACGTCATGTTCTCGTGCATGGGAAGCTTGTCGCCGCGCACCAGGTACGGCCATTCGTGTCCATCCATGCCCATGCCGTGCCCTACGCGATGGGTGAAGTACTTGTAGCCCGGACCATAGCCGGCGTCGACGATGACTTTGCGAGCAGCGGCATCAACATTTTCGCAGGGCACCCCGGGCTTGGCCGTGGCCAGCGCCGCTGCCTGCGCCTTGTGCACGATATCGAAGACGCTCTTCATCTTGTCCGTCGTCTTGCCTAAGACGAACGTCCGGCTGATGTCGGAAGCGTATCCCTCGACCATGCAGCCGCCGTCCATAAGACAGACTGCACCTTCACGAATTTCCTGCGGATGAATCGAGCCATGCGGCAACGCGGAGTATTCGCCGACTTGCACCTCGGCTCCGCCCGTGAAGCCCTGCTGCTCATGCGCCAGCCGCACCAGTTCGGCAAACTCATTCTGCGTCATGCCCGGCTGTAGCGCGTGATAAGCAGCGGCGTACGCGGCCAGTGTAACGTGCGCCGCCAGCCGCATCAGCGCGATTTCGTGGTCGCTTTTAATCATGCGGCATCCCGCCGTGACCGGAGTCGCGCTGACGATCTCCAGCGCCGGCAGTGCCATGCCAATGTTGTTGCTGAAGACGAACGGCGTCTTCTCCTCGATGCCGAGCTTGCCGGTCTTTACCCCGAGCTCGGCCATGCCCTGCTGCACCCGGGTATAAGGATTGTCATCCTCCTGCCAGGTACGCACCTCGGCCTTCGCGAATGGTCCGCGTGCCAGCTGCTCGCGGGCGCGGTCTTCTTCAAACGCGGGGCAGACAAAGAATGGATCGCCCTTGGCCGGCAGGAACATGCCGAAGAAACGTTCGCTCACCCACCAATGGACTCCGCTGTAGTAGGTCAGCGAGCTGCCGTTGGTGACCGCGATCGCTTGCAGCCCGTTCTGTGCCATGAGTTGACGGGCACGTTCCACGCGAGCGCCCATTTCTTCAGCGCTGATGGGAGTCGCTTCGTTCTTGCGCGACTTCAGCGCGGCGATCGAGGGCGGAAGCTTGGCCGGCGCGGCTTGCCCAGCCTGCGATGGCGTAGCGGCGGAAAGTACTCCTGCGGCAGCGGCACCCGCGCTGACGCCTAGAAACTGCCGGCGTGAAGATTTCATTGTGTGTTAGTCCCCGACACTTCGAACGGAAAAGTATTGTATGCGCTTATTGAGGCGACTGCCAATCGAAGTGGCAGTGCGAGCCTCGTATCAGGGCCCGACTTCACACGGGCTGCTGAAAAACTCTGCCGGGCGTCGTTTTGAAGGGGCGCAGCTTCAGCTGCGCCATAAACACCCTGTGTTGTTGTCATCCCGAACCTCTTTAGAGGTGAGGGATCTGCTGTTTTTCCCATTGCGAAGAGTTTTTCCGCAGCCTATTCAGTCGGGCCGCAACCATCTTCTTATTGTTTGTCATCCTGAGTCCGCTTCAGCGGACGAAGGCCCTGCTTTCGCGGGCATTCAGCATCTGCCCCGACTCATTTGCCCGAGCATACAATCTTCCTATGCCGAGAATTGAGCGTTTGGATAAAGATCAGGTCGATCCAGAGACCGCCAAAATTTACGAAACGTACCTTGCGGAGCGCGGCAACGTTCCCAACATGTTTCGCACCGCAGCGCACCGCCCGGAGATTTTCCGCACCATGATCGCCCACTTCCGCGCGGTCATGAATACCGGCACCGTCCCCGCCAAACTGAAAGAGCTGGTCATCGTTCGCACGTCGCAGATCAATCGCTGCGAATATTGACTCTCCTCCCACACCGCCTTGGCAAGGCGGCACGGCTGGAGCGACGATCAGATCGAGCATCTGGCAGATTTCCGCCAGCGAACCGACTTTACCGATGCTGAGAAAGCTGCGCTGGAGCTCGCCGAGCGCGTTACCCGCGATCCCCACGAAGTCGACGATGAATTCTGGAACGAGCTGCGGAAGTATTACGACGAAGGCGAGATCATCGAGTTGTTGGCTGCGATCGGGTTGTTTAACTACTTCAATCGCTTTAACGACGCGCTACGGATGGAGCCGACGAAGTAGAGAAGCCGCCAGCTCTCAGCCGTCCGCTGTCACCATCAGCTAAAGCCTGGCTACCGATGGTTCTTTGGTTTTGTCATCCTGAGCCCGCCGCGGCGGAAGGACCTCCGGTATTGATCGTCGCCGCTCATTCCACCCCGCGCCATCGTTGCCACCGGCGACCTCAGTATGGGGAATGCAAAACGTACCCATCGCGATACGCCAGCCCCGACGGGGCGAAATATTTTAGCCCAGCACGCAGGCCATCTGTTGGCCGGAGTGCTGGGTAGGCGTGGTGAAAAGGATTAGAGTCCCCCGGGGACGACATAGACCGCACGTGCTGCTCGCGAAGCCACGCTAAATCCAATTTGAGCGTGACGGCGACTGCTTCTCAAACTGCTTCAACTCCTGCAAAGAATAGAAAGAGCCCCGCCACACGATTCCGCCTTGCGCTATCGTCACCACCACAGAACGAATCATCGCAAAGGCGAATAACAAAGCTCCCACCGGGTGCAGAAAGAAATACCCCGGCGAGAAATCGCTTCGTTGAGACATGCCCCAATACATCGCGGCAATCGCGAATAGCGCCAGAACATATCCCACTCGCGCCCAGCCCTGCGCGAACCACACTCCCACAAATGGCCCCGCATTGATAAGCAACACGCCGCAAATCGCGGCGACGGCGAAGAGAACGTTGAACCGCAGGATGGCGAAAAAGTTCTTGGTCAATCCGCGCACCATGCCGAACGTGCCCACCACCCATCGCAGCCGCAACAGGTCGCGGCCGAAGACGCAACGCTGGCGGAAGCCGGCGTGCTTCACCAACTCGCCCAGCATCATGTCATCGAGCACCGCCATGCGTAACGCCGCGTAAGTGCCGATTCCCTCGTATACCGAGCGGCGCACCAGGTTGAACGCACCCACTCCCATGGCATCGCGCGATTTGGGATCGGCAACTTTCCACGGCCTATGCGCAAACACAAACTGCGACTGGAAGAACGCCATCATCATGCGCTCGCCCACGTTATGCATCACCATGGTAGGGAAGAGCACAACATGGTCGGCATGCTCACGCTCGGCGTAAGTCATGGCGCGCCGCAGCGTGTCAGGGCGAAACACCACGTCGGCATCGGTGAACAGCAGCCACTCCCCGGTGGCTTGCTGCGCCGCCTTCCACATCGCATGAACTTTCCCCAGCCATCCCCGCGGCAGCTCGCTGACATGTATCACCTTCAGCCGGTGATGCGATGCTTCTCCGCGCTCGCGCCACTCTGAGTTGACCCGGTCCATGATGGCGCCGGTCGCATCGTCAGAGCGGTCGTCAACCGCAATCACTTCGTAGTCGGGATAGTCGAGCTGCAACAGCGATACCAGCGCCGCTTCGATATGTTCGGCTTCGTTGCGAGCCGGAACAATGATGCTTACGCGTGGCATTGCACCTTGAGAATCCGGGTGCCCCATTCCGCCTTCATTTGGCGGGGTGGGGATTTTCCCCGAGACCTCATACTCAGGCGCGCTGATATCGGCCACACTCTTGCGATTGATCCACACGATGGCGACGCGCGACAGCCAGACTGCCCCCAGGAACAGGCTGAAAACCCAGATCGCCAATGCGCCGAGTAGTTGCATCTAGTGTTGTGCCTTAAGCAGATGTGGAATCATGATCGCGGAAACACGCGTGCACCGGTTTGTATCAGGGCACGCCTTCAGACGTGCCGCACATGAGCCAATGTGAGACCGGCTTTAGCCGCTGCGGGTTCTTACTTCACCGCCGCAGGCTTTAAGGTATAGAAAGTTTCGGGTTACTTGCGACACCGCTGAAGTCCGGTCCTGATATAAAGCATATCGGTCACCAGCCCGGAACGCTTCTCGTGTGACGGCCCAGGTCACCCCGACGCCCCTTCCGGCATCAGGTTGCCCTTCAGCTCAGATTCGGGCAACTCGGGCGCGAAGCGCATGCCATAGAACAAAACGCCTGCTGAAACTCCCGCGGCCACCACGGCCGCCATAAAACCCGTTCGCAGATTCGTCTTGTCGGAAATCGCTCCGATCAGCGTGGGCGAAAAAGCATCGCCCAGCAGATGAATCGTGAACACATTCACCGCAACCGCGGTGGCGCGAATGCGCGCGCTGACTGAATTGACCAGCGCCGCGTTGAGTGGCGCGGTATTCAGCAGGATAAGAAATTCGCCCACAAAGATTGCGACGTACATGATTGTGCCCGGAACAAACAGCGCCACCAGCATGGCCGGGATTGACAGCAACATGCCGATCGCCGATATCAACTGATACGCCGAGCGCGTGCGGCGCAGCAGGCGATCGCCCAGCCATCCGCCAAACAGCGTCGAGACCGTACCGGCAACAACCGTGATTCCGCCGAAGATATCGTTTGCGTGTTTGAGCGGGATGCCGCGCATGCGCACAAGAAAAGTCGGCATCCAGACCTGGAGCCCGCCCACCGCAAAGGTCATCATGGCCATGCCGAGGCAGACCGTCCAGAAAGCTTTGTTTCGGGCCAGTCCGAGCAGCGTGCCACGTTCGGCGTTGTCGGCAATGTGGTCTTTCGCCCCGCGTTCCGGTTCGTGCAGTGCCAAAACGCCCAGCGCCAGCAGAACGCCAGGGGCTGCACAGATCATAAATGGCATGCGCCAGCCGTGCGCCGCTCCCAGTTGGCCTCCGATGATGTAACCGAACGCCGTGCCTACCGGGATCGCCAGGTAAAAGATGGACAACACTCGGCCGCGCATGCGCTCGGGAAACAAGTCGGAGAGATACGCCGGGGAGAAGACCACGAACGTTGCCTCGCCGATGCCCACAATAATGTGCCGCAGCAGCAACTCGTCATAAGTGTGCGTGACGGCGGTAAGCAGGGTCGCTGCGCTCCAGACAAATGCGCCGGCGGCCATGATGTATTTGCGCGGAAAGCGGTCGGCCAGCGGTGTGATCAGCGGCGCGGCGACCATGTAACAGATAAAGAACGCCGAGGTGAGGAAGCCGATATCTTTGTCGCTGACCGAGAACTCGGTCTTGATGAGCTCCTGCACGGCAAAGAGAATGGAGCGGTCGATGTAGTTGACGAAGTTGAGTGCCGTCAACACCGCCAGCGCAGCCCAGGCATTGGCTCGCGAAGTCATGGGTGGAAGAATACCGCTTTTCGCTCACGCCGTTCGCTCTCCGTCATTCGCCATTCGCTGTTCGCCAGAGAACTGGCTGCGCGAGCTTGTTAGCGACCCGAACATGCCTTTGCCAAGAAGTTTCTGAAGCTGTAGGGCAATTGACGCAAGCTCTCCGTCTGCGAACCGGCACTGCGCTTAAGTGTGAGAAAAGGGATGTAGCTTTGTCTGGCGAATAGCGAATAGCGAATAGCCAACAGCTTTCTTTAATTCATCGTCGCGATCATCACCAGTTCCTGCTGCGGGCAGAGCGCCTGGTAGGCACACCAGTTGCAATGGAAACCGGTCTTGGGCGCGAAATTGCCGGCCTTAATGTTCTCTGCCGCCTTCGAGACATCTTCCTGCGCCTTGGCCAATTGCCGCGAATCGCGGGTCGCTATGACGGTGCTGGTGTCCTCCAGGTTTTCGAAGATTACGGCTTTCACCGGCTTGCCCGTACTCATGCCCAGCGCATAGACCGAAAGCTGCAAGCTCTTGTCGGCATGGTCCTGGTTCTTGGGCCGCCCGGTCTTATAGTCGATAATCGTCAGCCCATCTTCGTCTTCGTCTACGCGATCGATGCGGCCAACCACCCTTGCCCCCCCGATGTTCAACTCCAGGCGGTGTTCAATCATCGCCACCCGCCCATGCGGTTTCACGGCCCCAGAGTTCAGGAACGCCGCCAATTGCCGCCGGCCTTTCTTTTCGAAAAGCTCGCGTTGCAGGTCTTCCTCGATCTTCGCTTTGGCAAATTCGTCGAGAAACGACGCGATCACCGTCTCCGCATCGAGAATTTTTCCCTTGCGCTGCGCATCGAAGTAGCCCATCAGCGCCGTATGGATCGCCGAGCCAAACTGCATCGCGGCTCCCGGCTCCTCGGGCAGGTTCCAATCGCGTTCCAGCTTGAAGCGCAGCGGGCAATACGAATAGCTCTCGATAGCGCTGGGGCTGAGCTTCAAAACGCGGGATGTCTCCAGCGGAGGTATTGCCATCCACGCATGCACCCGCGGCTGTGCCGCCGCACTGGCCTGCAAAGTTGGAAGACATGTGCCTTCCGGCACATCGAGGAACTCAAGCTGTCCGGCCAGCGGGCCCGTTCTCAGCGCCGCCAGTTCGCGCAGATATCCCGCCGGCGTCAGGTCCTTCTTGCCGCCAGGCTTGCCGGTGAGAAAGAGTTCATCCTCGGCGCGCGTCATGGCTACATAAAACAGGCGGCGCTCTTCTTCCTTATGCAGCGATTCCGGATCGCGTTCAGGAATGTTCTCGCGGTTGCGCAGCGCTTCGGGAAACTCCACCAGGTCTTCCCGGTAGTTCGCGGGAAACGCGCCTGTATTGATGCGCACCACAAACACCACCGGAAATTCCAGTCCCTTGGCGGTATGCGCCGTCATGAGCTGGACTGCGTCCGTCGTTTCGCGCTTGCGCTCGTCTTTCCCCGACTCCAGCAGCAGGGTTGAAGGAGTGCCTTCGCCATCGTCATCAGGCCGGCAAACCTTGCCTCCGCCTTCGATGAACAGCTCCAGATATTCGAGGAACTCGCGCAGTGTGCCTTCACCCGAAAGCGCCTCCGGCTTTTTCGCCCACCGGTCAACGAACTCGGCGAAGGCATCAATGTTCTTGTCGCGCGGCAGAGCGAAGCAGCGTTGCGCAATGTCCACTGCGGCGACGGCCTTTCCGCCGGACGACCCGAGCAGGCGACGCGCCTCCGCCAACGCGCTGAGCACAGCGTCCCCTCCCGCGAGCTTGGCGAACTCGGCTTCCGCCTGAAGGTTGTCGCCCGCATTAGCGAAGGCCGTGCGCAGGGCACGCCTTCGATTTCGAACTGCCGCAGGGAAGCCACGCGAACCGCGCTCACTGCGTCCGAGTCATGCACGAAGCGCAGCACCGCCAGCAGATCGCGCACCTCAGGAATCTCCAGCAAGCTGACGCCGGTTACTTCGAACGGAATGCCGCGCTCCCGCAGCCGATACACCACATCGTCGCGATGGCTATGTTGCCGGTAGATCACGGCAAAGTCGCGCCACCCCCGGCCCGCCTTGTGCATGCGCTCAATCTGCTCGACCACGTACGCAGCTTCGCCGCCCTTGCCAACGCAACCGCGCACGCGCACCGGTGGCACCGGTTCCGGCTCGGCAGCAGTACGCGCATGGAGTCAGCGGAGCCCGCTCCCACTTCTCGCCACCCGGCAGCGCCTGGGTCGTGATTTGCGGATTGCGCGCGATCACCTGGTAGGCGCTGCTCAGCACCGGCTGGGTCGAGCGGCGATTCTCGCTCATCGTGACGCGCTTCACTTGGTCGGTGCCGAACGCAGCCAGGAACTGATCGAAGGTCCCGGTCGTCGCGCCGCGAAAACGATAAATGCCCTGGTCGGGATCGCCCACTGCGAAGACGTTAGCTTCGTCTCCCGCCAGCCGCTTCATGAACCTGATCTGCGCGACGTTAGAGTCCTGGAACTCGTCGATCAGCAGGAATCGCGCCCCATCCTGCGCCCGGCGCAACCATTCCGGATGAGCGTCGTCGTCGAGCAACGCCAGCGCACGGCTAATGACGTCGCCGTAGGTTCCCATGCCGGCGTCGGCGAGCATACCGTTGACACGCCGGAAGACATGGGCGATCTCACGGCAGCGTGCGATGGCATCTTCGTCGCTCAGCGTCTGTTTTGAGCTGCACACGCGCGGCGGCTTCTCTTTGCCCGCCATCAGGTCGGCGACGTAGCGATCGTAATCGTCCGGGCCGCGCAACTCGTCGGAACAGCGGCGAAAGAAATCGAGCAGATCTCTTAGGAACTGGCCAAGATTTCCCGCATTGATGAAGTGCTCCAGCCCGAGTTCGTCGATATTGCGACGCAACAGTACATAAAGGTCCTGATCGTCGATGAGCTCAAAACGCCGCCGCGCGTCGCACAGCAGGTGATAGCAGTAGGCGTGAAAGGTTCCAACCTTGATGCCGGATTCCTTCACCCGGCGTATCGATTGCGGATCTTTGCTCCCCAGCCACGCTTCTGCCAGACGTACCACCAGGTCGTTAGCCGAGTTTCGCGTGTAGGTGATGGCGACAATCTCGCTCGGCTTGGCATGTCCGTCGCGCAATAAGCGCGCGATGCGCTGCGTAAGTACGGTGGTTTTACCAGTTCCGGCGCCCGCTACCACCAGCATGGGACCGTGCACGTGTTCGATGGCTTGCCTTTGCGCATCCGTGGGGACGAACGACGGCGCCGGCTCGCGAGGAGCTTCCTCCCCGAACAGGAAAGCAGTCTGTTCCTTAACCGATTGGCGCACCCGGCCCTCCCCTTGGAGTCGAACAAAAGGCGAAGATACTATTATCTGCGCGCGCCGCGTCCAGCGCAAGATAATGTGCTCGCAAAGCCATAGATTTCTGAGGAAAAGGGCAGAAACCCAAGGAAAACAAAGGCTGGCGTAAATAGTTCCTCTTCCGCTTGACGATAAGTATCAACTTATATAAACTATAACTAATGAATGGCATGCACAGCCTCGACGCCACCTTTTCCGCCCTGGCCGACCCCACCCGGCGTGCGATTCTCGCGCGTCTGGCCCAGGGAGAGGCGACAGTCACGGAGTTGGCCGCGCCCTTCGACATGACCCAGCCGGCGATATCGCAGCACCTGAAAGTTCTGGAGGATGCGGGGCTGATCATTCGCCGCGTGGATGGCACCAGGCGTCCACGCCGACTGGCAAAGGCCGGCATCGAGGCCATGGACCAGTGGCTGGCGATGCTGCGGCAGGCTCTGGATACAAACTACGACCGGCTCGACAAAGTTCTGGCCGACATGGAAACCAATAAGAAAAGGAAACTGCAATGAGCAAAACGACTCTCAAAACCGAAGGCGACACCCATGTCATCGTGACCCGGCACTTCGCCGCCGCCCCCGAAGCGCTCTACCGCGCTCACACCGAGCCCAGCCTGATCCAAAAGTGGTGTCTTGGTCCCGATGGCTGGACCATGCCGGTCTGTATCAGCGAGGCAAAGCCCGGCGGCAAGATCCGTTATGAGTGGAGTAATGGAGAAGGCCAGGGATTTTACCTGACAGGTGAGTACGTGGAACTGGAGCCGTACAGCCGAATCTCGCATGTGGAACGAATGCACCTGCCCGATCCCACGCCTGACAATCATGTTGAAACGCGCTTCGATGCCGACGGCGCCGGCACCCTGATGACGATGCGCATGACCCTGCCGGACGCCGCAACCCGCACCGCCATGCTCGCCACCGGCATGGAGCACGGCATGGAAGCCAGCTATCAGCGCCTGGAAGCATTGCTGTAGCTCGACGTTCAACGGCGGATCAAGGGGATTCAGAATGAACTGGTTATTCGACCACGAATCAGAGCCCGCAGGGCTCTGGTCCGTCGTGGGCTCATGAGTTTGCCACGGGATTGCTTTCGCGAAGAACCCTCATGGCTCTGGGCCCCCTCAGACCCCATTTCAGCAAAAGATTGCCCCTCCCGTTCCGCTCAGATATGATTTTCAGACGTATGTATGACGACTTTCATGCAGTCGATCGATGGAGCGGGCAGCGGGTTCACGGTCAATACCAGGCGTTAATCATCGCCATTGCCACCCGTCATGCCGATGCCGTCGACGTTAAGTTCCTGGTCGATGAACGGCCGGTTTGGATCGCACTCCCTCATCCCGCCTGGGTGGAGTACAACCGCCAAAGCGGCAAAGTCATCACTGACCCTATGGCGGTGCAGATTGCAGGCCACTACCTGAAGTGGGCCATCGAGACAGGTGAAGACAGCGGACGCGAGATGTATGCCCTCAGTGTCGAGGAAACGCTGGATCACCTGGATCAGATCATGCAGGAAGTTCATCAGGGAGCAGTCGCCCGATAGCCCAGTCGGGCTTTTTTTGTTTTGCGCTCCGGCCGCGCCCCGCCAGCTATGGCGGGAGTGCTGGACGAGGATCCAGCCTTACTACATTTTCTTGAGGAGCTCTCATTTATGTCTACTGCCGTTCAGGCACCGAAACTTTCTGATTTGCTCGAGCAGCCAAACGTTCATCGCAACCTTTCTCCTGCACTGTTGGTCGAAGCGTCATTGCGGCGCAACGAAGGTGAATTGAGCGCGCGCGGCTGCCTCGTCTCCGAAACCGGCAAGCGTACCGGCCGTTCTCCCAAAGACAAGTTCACGGTCAAGGACTCGATTACCGCCGACAAAGTTGCTTGGGGCACGGTCAACCAGCCGTTTTCGCCGGACAAGTTCGATGCACTGTACGACCGCGTGATGGAGTATCTGCAAGGCAAAGAGCTCTTCGTGCAAGACCTGTTCTGCGGCGCCGACCCGCGCTACCAGCTGCCTATCCGCGTCATCAACGAGTTTGCCTGGCACAACCTGTTCGTGCATCAACTCTTCATCCGGCCAACCGTGGAAGAACTGGCCAAGCACAATCCCGAGTTCACCATCGTCAGCGCGCCCCTGTTCCTGGCCGATCCCAAGCGCGACGGCACCAACTCGGAAGTATTCGTCATCGTGAACTTCGCCCGCAAAATCGTGCTCATCGGCGGAACTCAGTATGCCGGCGAAATGAAGAAGTCGATCTTCGGCATCATGAATTTCCTGCTGCCGCAGCGCAATGTCTTCCCCATGCACTGCTCGGCCAATATTGGCGACGATGGCGTGAGTGCACTCTTCTTTGGACTCTCCGGTACCGGCAAGACAACGCTCTCTGCCGATCCTACCCGCCGGCTCATCGGCGATGACGAGCATGGCTGGAGCGCCGACGGCGTCTTCAACTTCGAGGGCGGTTGCTACGCCAAGTGCATCAAGCTCTCCGAGCAAAACGAGCCGCAGATATGGAATGCACTGCGTTTCGGCACCGTGCTGGAAAACGTGGTGCTCAATCCAGTGACGCGCTATCCCGACTTCGACAACGACAGCAAAACCGAGAACACCCGCGCGGCCTATCCGGTTACCTTCATCGAAAACGCGGTCATCCCCGGATTTGGCGGGCATCCAAAGAACGTTGTCTTCCTGACCGCCGATGCGTTCGGTGTGCTGCCCCCGGTTTCGAAACTTACGCCGGAACAGGCGATGTTCCACTTCATGTCGGGATATACGGCGAAGGTCGCCGGAACCGAAGCCGGTGTCACCGAGCCGCAGGCAACGTTCTCCACCTGCTTCGGCGCGCCCTTCATGCCGCTGCCACCGAAAGTTTATGCCGAGATGCTGGGTCGCCGTCTGCGCGAGCACGGAGCCCAGTGCTGGCTGGTCAATACCGGATGGCAGGGCGGAGGTTACGGCGTTGGCAAGCGTATGAGCCTGCCGTATACCCGCGCCATGGTGAACGCTCTGGTTGAAGGCAAACTGGAGAAGGTCGCGTTCGAGATCGAGCCGTCGTTCGGCTTCAGTATCCCGAAGGAGGTTCCTGAAGTTCCCTCCGAGCTGCTGAATCCGCGCAATTCCTGGAAGGACAAAGCCGCTTACGACAAGATGGCTGCCGATCTGTCCGCACGCTTCGCCAAGAATTTCGAGCAGTTCGACGCACCAGCCGAGATTCGCAACGCCGGCCCGAAGGCAGTGAAGTAGAAGGCGAATATTTTTCGACTAGCCGGACCAGATTTTGAAAGGCCCCGGCTTTAGAGGCTGCTGGAAACCTCGGATTTCGGGTAGAGCGGGCCTTCAGGCCCGCGTCTCTGCCATTGAAAATACGTGTGGGCTTTAGCCCCTGACGTGCTCCCAACGGACTTTTTCCGCAGCCTGTTCAGCCGTGTTGTATGAGTCTATCTCGTAAGTCCGCTTTGAAGGGGCACGGCTTCAGCCGTGCCGTAAGGGCCCGGTAGTTATTGGGCTTCAGCCCCTGAGGGAAATCGTCTCCCTATTTACTAGGTTTCTTCTAGTAATTGGCGGCCGGCAAACTATAAGCTATCTCATAAATCGGCTTCGAAAGGACACGGCTTTAGCCGTGCGGTATGAGTCCGATAGTAGTTGGGCTTCAGCCCCTGAAGAAATCAGCAACTGGCAGGCTATAAATTAGCGTCTTGTCGAATAGTAATTAAATAGTTAACTAATAGGAGATAGCTGGCTCTTTGTTCGTTGCTGGCTTGCCGCGATGGGCCAACCCAGCTACTCAGGGCGCCCCACGATTATCTTGTTGGATGTGACCTACCACCCAACTACAATTGACCTTGAGTTCCAGCGCACAGTCAATTTCGGAGGTTGATGTGTTCAAACTTGTCCCGCACTCTAAATCTTTCTTCATTCCTGTTATCCTTCTTGCTCTACTAACCTTCTCGGCTAATATCTTTGCCGCAGATGAAGCTAAGCATTGGGGCTATTCCGGCGATACCGGTCCCACCCACTGGGGAGAATTGAATCCTGAGTACTCCGCCTGTAGCCAGGGAAAGGACCAGTCGCCGGTAAATATCACTCACGCCCAGCACGCAAAGCTACCCATAATCGAATTCGACTACAAGCCTTCTGCACTCGACATCATCAACAATGGACATACCATCGAGTCGGACTACGAGCCCGGCAGCAGCATCACTATCGACGGCAAAACTTACAACCTGGTTCAGTTCCACTTCCACCACGTGAGCGAGAACACGCTGAATGGGAAACATTTTCCTCTTGAAGGACACCTGGTCCATAAGAGTGCTGATGGAAAGCTGGCCGTCGTAGCCGTGTTCTTCGATGAGGGCCGCGAGAACCCCGCGATTGCGACCGCCTGGGCCAATATGCCGAAGACCGCAGGGAAAGAAAACAAACCAGTGGGAGTAAAGGTCAACGCCGCACAGCTTCTGCCCGGCGATCGCGAGTACTTCACCTTTCAAGGCTCGTTGACCACGCCGCCATGCACCGAAGGCGTGACCTGGTTGGTGATGGCGCACAAGATGACGGTGTCAAAAGAGCAGATCGCGGCCTTCGCCGCTCTCGACCCCAATGACTATCGGCCGGTGCAGCCGTTGAACGGGCGAAAGATTCAAGAGGGTGGGAAGTGAAAAGAAGCAATTAGCAATTAAAAAACAACAGCAGAGAAATCGGATTGTCTGAGGTTTGTTTAACAGCGGCCGGTGCCCCATTCAATCCTCCGGTTGGATTGAGCGGGATTCACGAACTGAGATCTGCGAACAAGAATCAATTTGGGTGCCCCATTCCGCCTTCTGTTGGCGGGGTGGGGTCTTTGACTTTGACTTCGTCTTCGCTGGCCTGGTGCCCCATTCAATCCCTCGGTTGGATTGAGTGGGATCGAGCAGCGTTGATGGCGACGCTTGCCCTCCCCGAAGCCGCTGCGACAACCCCGCGCCGTAGGCGCGGCAGAGCTTAGCCCGGCGCTATCAGCGCCGGGAAAACATCCCCCAAAAAGCAGGAGTCCCGTAGGGACGATAGACATTTAAATCAACCGGTTATATTTCGGTGCACTCTTACGAATTACTAATCACTAACTACTCTTCGTAAACTCCACCAACAACTCCAACCTCTGCTTGGCATGGCCGGAGTCGATGGCATAAGCCGCCACGGGAACTGCGGCCTGAATGGTGTCGGCGTGGGCAGCGGCGACCAGTGCGGCGGCGGCGTTCAACAACACAACATCGCGACAAGCTGAGCGCTCGCCGTCGAGCACGCGGCGAATCACGGCAGCGTTTTCCTGCGCATCGCCGCCGGCGATAGCGCTCAGCGGTGCACGCTGCAAGCCGAACTCTTCCGGTGTGACCTCGTAGGAACGCACCCGGCCGTCGCGAACCTCGGCAATTTTGGTCGGACCAGTAATCGTGATTTCATCAAGCCCGTCGCGCCCGTGAACCACCAGCGCGCGGCGTAATCCCAGTTCGCTCAGGGCTTCCGCCAGTTTCTCCACCAGATCGGCGGAGTAGACGCCCACAACCTGCGCCGAAGCGTGCGCCGGATTGGTCAGCGGGCCGAGCAGGTTAAACACTGTACGCAGCCGCAACTCGCGCCGCGCCACCTGCACGTGCTTCATCGCGGAATGCAGCGCCGGAGCATAGAGAAACGCGATTCCGGTCTTTTCCAGGCACGCGGCCACGCGCGACGGCGGCAGGTTGATGTTTACCCCGAGCGCCTCCATCACGTCGGCTGAGCCGCATTTTGAAGTAACGCTACGGTTGCCATGTTTCGCAACCCTCACTCCAGCTCCAGCTGCGACCAGAGCTGTCGCGGTTGAGATATTGAAGGTGCCGCTGGTATCGCCTCCGGTGCCGCAGGTATCGACCAGCGCGTCGCGTTCGGTACCGCTCAGGTCGAGCGCATGACCGTCTTCGGTTTCGAGCGGAGTGGCTGCGGCGCGGATGGCCTGCGCGAATCCGACGATCTCTTCAACCGTCTCGCCCTTCATGTGCAGCGCCACCAGCAGCGCCGCAATCTGCGCGTCGGTAGCGCTGCCGCTCAGGATTTCGGCCATGACGGTGCGGGCTTCCTCGCGTGTCAGCGAGGAGCCGTGGTTCGCGACTTTATGGAGTGCGTCGAGGAGCATGCGTACCGGTAATGAAATCAATCACACCACGGAGGACACTGAGAGCACGGAGAAAACCTAAGATTTATTGAACTTGAATTTCGGTGACCTCGTGTCCTCTGTGGTGAAGTTCTTGTAGTGGCTGCGCGATAACGGGCTCCACGTAGCTAGTCGTGATAACGCTGTTCACCCGCCGGCAATGCGACTTGCAAACGATTTTGCGGTGGCGCCAGCGGACAGGTCGCGTAAGGCGTATAGGCGCACGGCGGATTCTCCAGCCGGTTGAAATCGAGCCAGAGCTCTCCCGGCTGGGTCAGCCCATGATTGGGAAATGTCGTGTAGAGAAAACGTCCGGCGCCATAGGTTTTGTCCTGGCTGGTCGTGTCCTTGATGATGAACATCAGCTCTTTGTCAGTCGGCTCTTCGAGCATCGGCTCCAGGGTGAGAGTCTGTCCATTCAGGGTAAACGTGACCTTGCCCGGCACATCGCCTTCAATCTCGGTTCCCAGGACGGTGGGTATCTTGCGCTTCAGCGGCGGATTGTACGGCGTCCACTCGGCTTTCACGCGCAATGCCGGATCGGGCGGATACCACTTGAGACCGTGAAATCCGGTGCGCGTCGGCGATTGCGAGTCCCGTATGCGAAGGCCGTACTGATCGCCGCGATGAATCACCGTCACTTGCATGGTCCCGAGGGTGATTTTTGTCGGCTTGCCGGTATCGTCGGCGGCCAGCGGCTGCGGATTCGCCGGTGCTTTTCCGTCAACTTGCAGTCCCTGGGGATACCCGGCCGTGGGCGGAAGCAGCTCGATGGAATTGCTGCCCAGGCGCACGATGCCCAGATGCGGCACGGCCTTTGACTTCAACTTGAGAGCATTGTCGGCGGCGTTTCCTACGGAATTGTCTCCCGGCTTGAGCCAATCCAAGCCAACCAGCGAAAGCCAGCCGTTGGGAGCTTGCAGGTTTTTGGCGCGCTCCGCGTGCCAGGCGATCAACTCTTTTTGCCAGTCGGAAGGCGGTTGCGTATCGGCGGCAAAAGCCGCAGCGGTGATCAGCAAAATTGAGGCGGCAACAGCGAAAGTGCGACGGGAAAGCTTCATAGCGAGCTCCATCCAGTGCTGTCTAGATTAGCATCGCGGAGTGGAAGTGGGCCGCTACGCGGCCAGATGTCATCAGGAAATAGCTAACCCCGGGCTTGCGCCCGGGGCTAACGTTCCAGTCGCTGCTTCGCAGCTAACTTCAGCTCAAGCCGCCGGCGATGACCAATGTTTCACCAGTGATCCACGCCGAATCGTTGGAGGCGAAGAACACTGCGGCGGGCGCGATGTCTTCCACTTTGCCGATGCGGCCCAGCGGAGTGCGCGACTCCAAATCCTTGCGGAAATCGCTCTGATCGAAGCCGGCGGTTTGCACGCCTTCGGTGAGCACCATGCCTGGATTGATCGCGTTGACGCGAATCCCGCGCGGCCCAAGTTCCTTGGAGAGCGACTTGGTGATCGCATCCACAGCGCCTTTGGTCGCGCTATACACCGAGGCGTTCGGCACCGGCGATATGCTGACCAGGGAGCTGAGATTGATGATGCTTCCGCCGTCACCGTTGAAGTACTTAGCGGCTTCTTTCGATGCCAGCACCAGGCCCAGCACGTTGAGATCGAACTGCTTGTGGAAGTGCTCGCTGGTGACGCCCTCGATGGGCGAGAACTCATAAACGCCCGCGTTGTTGACCAGGATGTCGAGCTTGCCGAACTGCTTTTTGCTCTCGGCGAACAGGCGTTCGATATCGGCCTGCTTGGCGACATCAGCCTGGATAGCGACGGCCTTGCCGCCTTTGGCGGTGATCTCTTTCACGACGCTGTCGGCGCCCTGCTTGCTCGACGCGTAGTTAACGACTACGGTGGCGCCTTCGCCAGCCAGTTGCTTGGCGATGGCGGCGCCGATGCCCTTGGAGGCCCCGGTGACGATTGCGACTTTTCCTTGCAGCTTACCCATGGTGTGCTTCCTCTCTTCCCTCTGCCGAATTCGGCGATACGATTTCTGTACCTTGCGATACAGATTTCATTGGAGCGAGGGAAGAGATTCACAATTATTTACTGGACGGTACAAAAATCGGAGCATCTAATATGAACAGGTGATGAAACAAGCAAAATCGGCCGTCCGCGGTCGTCCCCGCTCGTTCGACAAGGAGCGCGCGCTGGACGCGGCGTTGCGCGTCTTCTGGGAAAAAGGCTATGACGGGGCGTCGCTGTCGGACCTGACGGCGGCCATGGGAATCAATCGCCCCAGCCTGTACGCAGCTTTCGGCGATAAAGAAGCGTTATTTCGGCAGGTACTGGAGCGCTACGAGCAGGGGCCGGCGGCGTATGTAGCGGAAGCATTGGGTGAGCCTTCGGCGCGGCGCGGGGTGGAGAAGATGTTGTATGGAACGGTGGCAGCGCTGACGCGGCCGCACTCTCCTCACGGCTGCCTGCTGGTGCAGGGGGCATTGGCTTGCGGCGATGAATCGAGTGCGATGCGAAAAGAGTTGGCAACGCGCCGCTCGGCCGGGGAAGTGGCATTGCGCAAGCGGCTGAAGAAGGCGAAGGAGGACGGCGAACTTCCAGTGACGGCCGATCCGGCCGGCCTGGCCCGTTTCTACATGGCGGTGATGCACGGCATGTCGGTGCAAGCTGCCGGCGGTGCGAATCGTGCTGCGCTGGAGAGTGTGGCTGAGACGGCGCTCGGGGCATGGCCGGGGAAGTAGGAGCGGAGCTGCGTGAATTCCCGATTTGGGAAAAGGCTTGTCAATAGCGCGAAGGTGACACAAATCCGCGTAAATGCATGACAGCAAGACAAATATAAAGTTGCGAAACTACTAAAGAAATCCCGCGAGATCTGATACAATAAGAACAGTAGAGTCAGAAGGCGCGTCCCGCCATCTGGCTCTTTTTGCGTTCTAGAGCGCAAAACCGGCTGGCTCGGTGCCCGTGCCGGATGATTCTTTGAAAACCGAATTGAATTGGCGAACCCGCGGCCCAAGGACCCGCGCAAGCAGCGGCAGCTTGGGTGGGCGTCCGGCGCAGAGGGGCGCGCTCGTGACTGCAGCGCGGGTGTGCTCTTTAGTGAAAGCGGCTTCGGCTCAGACCTTCGGCCTGAACCACTTGAAGGGGTCCCAGGCGAAGCATACGAGCAGTATCAGGAAGAACATCATGGTCGAGGGATCGTGGTTGTCCATGGCTCCGAAGAAGCCAAGCAAAGACACGCCCACAACCGACCAGCGAATAATCGGCTTGATTGAGCGCTTCTGGGGCACCGCGGGGGTGGCTGGTGTGCCCTGAACAACAGGAGGCACGGGGCGTGGTGGCGTGGCAGGTTGCGCAAAGGCACTTGGCGGAGGCGGGGTCTGGGCGGGCCCTGATACAGGCGGCGGGGGGCAAGGGTCGGTCTGGGCGAACAGCCGTCTCAGCTTTTCGACCAGCACCTGCACGTCAGAGTTCCAGCGCTCGTGGGTGAGCTCGACCGCATTGCGGTAGGAGAAATCTTTCAAGTCGTCAGGCAGTTGGTCGGGTTTGGGGATCGACGCTCCCTGCACCCGCACGGGAATTACCGGGATGTCGCGACGCAAGGCGGAAGCGATTTCCAGGCGCACGAAATCAGATTCGTTATCGAGACGGCGGTGGCCGCTATCGTCTTTGACATCGACCCAGCTGCGGCCGATAACGCCCAGCAGCACATCGCACTGGGTGAGGGTTTCTTCGATCACCTTGCGGAAGTCGCGGCCGGGAGCGATGCCGTCGACGTCCATGAAGATGCAGTCCTGACCGAACTGGGTGACGAGGTGGTCGGAAAGGCGGCCGGCAGCCTCATCGGCATCATCGCGGCGATAGCTGATGAAAATTTTGCGCATAGGTAAGTCGCGGCGTTCGGGACGCGTGGTAGGCGCGATTATCGCACGAATTGAGTAGGCTGGAGCTTTTCGTTTCCCAAGGCTGTCTTGCACGAACGGCCAAAGAAGATCAGACGACAACAGCCTCTCGGTATAATCGAGAATTCGTTCAGGAGATCCGATTGCAACAACAAGCAGAGATTGGAATCATTGGCGGCAGCGGTCTGTACTCGATGCCGGGACTGACGGACATTCACGAAGTGACACTGGAAACGCCCTTCGGAAAGCCCTCGGACCCGTATGTGTTGGGAACGTTGAGCGGACGCAAGGTGGCGTTCTTGTCGCGGCACGGGCGCGGGCATCGGCTGATGCCGACTGAGTTGCCGTATCGCGCCAACATCCACGGCTTCAAGCAGCTGGGGGTGGAGCGGCTTCTGTCACTGTCGGCCGTGGGCTCGCTCAAGGAAGAGCACAAGCCGATGGACTTCGTTGTTCCCGACCAGTTTGTCGATCGAACGCGGCATCGCGTGGATACCTTCTTTGGCGATGGCCTGGTAGCGCACGTCGGCCTGGGGGACCCAATTTGTGCGGAGACGGCGAAGTTCGTAGAACAGGCTTGCAGCCGCGCAGGAGTGAACGCGAAGCATGGCGGAAGCTACCTGAACATGGAAGGTCCGCAGTTCTCAACCAAGGCGGAGTCGAACTTGTATCGCAGTTGGGGCATGGACATAATCGGCATGACCAACCTGACGGAAGCGCGGCTGGCGCGGGAAGCCGAGCTCTGCTACGTGACAGTTGCGATGGTTACCGACTACGACTGCTGGCATCCGGAGCACGGTCACGTGACGGTGCAGCAGATTGTGGGCGTGCTGATGAAGAATGCCGAGAACGCATGCAACGTGGTGCGGGAAGCGGTGGCCGTGCTGCCTAAGGAACGCGGATGTAAATGCGGATCGGCGCTGAAGCACGCCATCATCACGCATAAAGAAGCGGTGCCGGCGGCAACGTTGGAGCGGTTGAAGCTGCTGGTTGGGAAGTACTTCGATACCGAAAAGAAAGCGGGAGCTTAGCCCTTGTCGATCGTCGTGGTTGGTTCGGTAGCATTCGATTCCCTGAAAACTCCTTACGGCACGCGAGCCAAGATTCTGGGCGGCGCGGCCACACACTTTTCGCTGGCAGCCAGCTACTTCACCGATGTGCGGGTGGTAGCGGTGGTCGGCGAAGACTTCACTGCGGAAGAAGAAGCGGTGATGACGCGGCGCGGTGTGGATACGCGCGGCATTCAGCACGCCAAAGGCAAGACCTTCTTCTGGGCTGGCGAATACGGCGACAATGTTAATGAAGCCAAGACACTCGATACGCAGCTCAACGTGTTTGAGAAGTTCGATCCGCAGATTCCGGCCGACTACATGGATTCGGAATATCTCTTCCTGGCGAACATCCATCCCGCGTTGCAGGTTAAGGTTCGTGACAGCATGCCGGGGGTGAAGCTGGTCGGTGGCGACACCATGAATCTATGGATCAACATCGAGCGCGAGAATCTGGGCGAGATGCTGAAACGGGTTGATATCTTGCTCATCAACGATGGCGAAGCCAAGATGCTGTCGGGAGATGGCAGCCTGCCGCGCGCTGCGCACAAGGTGCTAGAGCTGGGACCGAAGGCGCTGGTCATCAAGCATGGCGAGTATGGCGCGACGATTTTCTTCCGCGATGGCGAGTTTGCCGGAGGGCATCATCCGTTTCGCGCTCCGGCGCTGCCGCTGGATGAAGTTCGCGATCCAACGGGGGCGGGCGACAGTTTTGCCGGCGGCTTTATGGGCTACATCGCATCGCAAGGCGAAGTCACGCGGCGGGTGCTGAAGCATGCGATGTTCTACGGCAGCGTCATGGGATCCTTCGCGGTAGAGCGCTTTGGGACCGAGCGCATGCAGGGCCTGACGCGGGAAGACATCGACGAGCGATTCAACATGTTTCGCGAGTTGACGCATCTGGATTAGGTGAAAGGGCTTCACCGCAGAGGCACGGAGAGCGGAACTCTGGCCCTGTTTCCCGGGTGTGGCCTGAGGTAGACTTCTGCTATGGCGACAACACTGAAGCCTCAGACGGAAGCCAAGCTAAGCCAGCTTGCCGAGCGCACTCATCGATCCAAGGACGAGGCGTTAGAAGAAGCGTTGAACCAAGCGCTAGCTTATAACGCCTGGTTCGAAGTGAAGGTTAAAGAGGGGCTGGCTGCTGTGGAGCGAGGCGAAGTCGTTCCCGACGAAGACGTACTGGCATGGATTGAGCAGAGGGAACGATCCTGAATGCGAGTGCAGTGGTCGGCTCCCTCTCTTTCCGACCTTCAAGGAATTTCCACCTATATAGAGGCAGCCACCAATCTGCAAACGGCTAATCGCATAACTCGCGAAATCTACAAGTCCGCACAGAGCCTCAAGACGTTGCCGAATCGCGGTCGTACCGGTCGTCTGGCCGGCACGCGCGAGTTGTTGGTTCGCAGGCTTCCGTACATCGTTGTTTATCAACTATTGCAGGACCGGATTGCGATCGTGCGAATTCTTCATGGTGCACAACGGTGGCCGTAACGGGACGATCGCGGACACAGAATGTGGATGCGCCGGTTCCGCCTCCGAGCCCGGAAGCCTACGTTGGAATTGTCTTAGCCCTTCTCTCGATTGCCGCTCTCCTCTGGTATTACGCGCACAACGAACTGCTGCTCTATGGTGATGCGGTAGCGCATATCAACATAGCGCGGCGCGTGATCGACAATCGCTCGTGGCTGTCGTCGTTCTTCCAGTTGGGAACAGTGTGGTTGCCGCTGCAGCATGTGGCGATGCTGCCGTTCATCTGGAATAACCGGCTGTGGCAGACGGGGGTCGCGGGATCGATTCCTAGCATGATTGCTTATGTGCTTGGGGGGATGGGAATTTTTCGACTGGTGAATGGATTCAATCCCACCCTGCGCCAAAAGGCGGCGCAGGATGGGGCACCGACTTTACACACCTTACGTTTTGTTCCGGCGGTGGTGGCGACCGCGATTTACGGGTTCAATCCCAACCTCTTGTACATGCAGGCCACGGCGATGAATGAGCCGATCTACATCGCGTTCTTCCTCTGGGCGCTGGTGTATTTGCAGGAGATGCTGCGCGCCGACGCGGCCGAGGAAGGTGAGCAGACTGGTGCGCGTGAGTGCGCGATGGAGCGTTGCGGCATCTGCCTGGCGGGAGGGGCGTGGACGCGCTATGACGGATGGTTCACCGGCGCGGTAGTGGGAGCCATTGTGGTCGTGATTGTCGCGCGCTGGTGGCGGAGAGAAATAGACGCATCGCGGCGGCGGATTCTGGCTAAGGCGCTGATCGAGTTTCTGCTGCTGAATGCGCTGGTTCCGGTGTTCTGGCTGGCGTACAACCATCGCGTTTCCGGCCGGGCGATGGATTGGGCGAACGGGCCGTATTCGGCGAAGGCGATCGCGGAGCGAACCACGAAGCGCAATGCGCCACCGTATCCGGGAAAGGATCATCCGGTGGCGGCGGCGCTGTATTTCGTCAAAGCTGCGCAGCTCAACATGGGAAACGTGGCGTGGGGCCGTGCGATGCTGGCGTTGGCGCTGCTGGGCACGGCCGCAGCGTGTTGGCGGTTTCGCCGGTACAGGGTGTCGCTGCTGCTTTGGCTGCCCGCGCTTTTTTATGCGCTGTCGATTGCCTATGGCAGCGTGCCAATTTTCATCCCGACATGGTGGCCGTTTTCGTACTACAACGTGAGATATGGGTTGGAACTGCTGCCGGTGTTTGCCGTCTTTCCCGTCGTGCTTGCAATGTTGGTTGCGGAACGGCTGACGAACCGGCGACGACAGATCGCTGTGTGGGCGCTGCTGGTGGTCGCGGTTTCGGGCAGCTATCTGACAGCGTGGGCCGATGTGCCGATCACGTTGCGCGAGGCGCGGGCGAACTCGCGGACGCGGTTGGCGATGGAAGAGGGACTGGCCGGTTTTCTGTCGCGCATTCCCAAGGGCTCAACCATCCTGATGTACGAGGGTTCGCATGTAGGCGCGCTGCAACGTGCGGGCATTCCGCTGAAGAACGTCATCAGCGAGGTGAGCCATCCCGATTGGGAGTGGGGGCTGGTCGACCCGGCGCAAAAGGCCGATTACATTGTTGCGTGCGAGGGTGATCCGGTGTGGACGGCTGCGCGACAGGATCGCGGTGAACTACAGGAAGTGCTGACCATCACCGTTCCAGGACAGGAACAGTGCAAGATCTACGTGCCTACTGCGAAGCGGGCTTCACCTCAAATGCCTTGATGACGATGTCATTGGGCTGATTGCCGACAGGGATTACGTTCACCAGTGCGCGATCGGCGCTGAACTTCGAATTGTCTTTGGTCTTGACGGTGCGCACCACGGCTACATCGCCCGATCCGGTATCGGCGACCAGCAGGTGCCCTTCGTCAGGGGCCAAGGCCAGCGCTTCGGGGTGACTGCCAACGTGTACCGAGCCGATCACGCGGCCTTCGTCGATGGAGTAGACGCTGACATTGTCGGAGCCGAAGTTGCTTACGTACAGCAATGAGTTGTCTGAGGTCACCAGCCCATGGGCAGGATTGCTGCCGATGAGGTAGCTGCCTCCGACCTCGTTGGAGTAGGCCTCGATGATGGAGAAGTTGTTGGAGTCGAAGTTGCTGACGAAGAGCTCGCCGCCGTCGGGCTTGAGCGCCATCTGGATAGGGGTCTTGCCAACTTCCAGCAAGGTGAGCACGCGATCGCTTTTGAGATCGAGCGATGCCACCTGGTTGGATCCGGGACAGGCGACAAAGGCTTTCGAGCTGTCGGGCAGGACAACGACATACTGCGGCTGACGGCACACCGGTAAGGTCGAGCGGACGGCCAGCCTGGTGGCGTCGATGATGGAGACGGTGTCATCGGCGCGGTTGCTGACCACGACGACGCTTCCGTCGGCAGAAACTCGCGCCATACCGGGAGCGTTGCCCACGCGGATGGCAGCGATAGCCTTGCGGCTGTCGAGATCGAGGACCGAGAGGTTGGACGAACCTGCATTGGCCACGTAGGCGCGTTTGCCGTCCGAGGAAACCGAGACGAAGTAGGGAGCGCGGTGCACGCCGATGGTGGCGACCACTTCGTTACGCTCGGCATCGATGACGGTGATGTTGTTGGACTCGGTGTTGGCGACGTAAATCTCGTTCTTCTTGGGATTGGCGGCGACGCCGGTGGGATTCTTGCCAACGTTAATGGTTTTTATATTGCGGAGTGAGAGCACGTCGATGACGCTGACCGAATCGCTCTTGCCATTCGAGACATAGGCGTATTCGTGGTAACCGGGATTGATGGGGGCGCGCTGGCGGCATCCGGTGATTGCGAATGCAAAAAGAAGTAGGCACAGGACAGAACTGAGTGTTCGAATTGTCCAACGTGTCTGGTGCCTCGCGGAATAAATTCCGCTCGGAAAAGCAGTTAGAAGGGGCGGTGAACGGCGCAGCTGAAGCTGCGCCCCTTCAAAACCGTTGGGACCTTTAAAGCTGGCGGCCCTTTCAAAACCGTGGGGACCTTTAAAGCTGGCGGCCCCTTCAAAACGGCTAGGACCTGCAAAATCATCAGGCGCCGTCATCGGGCAGCGGCTGTCACCGGGAATTTGGGGTGCGCCACCGGTTCAGCCACTGAGCGGCCCAGGACTGCAGCAATCTGCCGGACTTCATGCATGAGTTGCTCGAACTGCTCGGGGTAGAGGGATTGCGTGCCGTCGCTCATCGCCTTCTCGGGATTGGGATGTACTTCCACGATCAGGCCATCGGCGCCCACCGCAACTGCCGCACGGGACAGCGGAGTGACCTTGTTGCGCTTGCCGGTTCCGTGGCTGGGATCGACGATGATCGGTAGATGGCTGAGCCGCTGGACGGCGGGCACGACGCTGAGATCCAAAGTATTGCGGGTGTGGTCGGCGAAGGTACGCACGCCACGCTCGCAGAGGATTACCTGGTAGTTGCCCTCGCTCATGATGTACTCAGCCGCCATCAGAAACTCGTCGAGAGTGGCGGACATGCCGCGCTTCAGCAGCACCGGCTTGCGAGTGCGTCCGGCGCGCTTGAGCAGCGAGAAGTTCTGCATGTTGCGGGCGCCGATCTGGATAACGTCGGCGTATTTCTCAACTAAATCGAGTGATTCGTTATCGACGGCTTCGGTGACTATAACCAGGCCAAACTGGTCGCGGATGTCGGCCATAATGCGCAGGCCTTCTTCGCCAAGGCCCTGGAAGGCATACGGCGAAGTGCGAGGCTTGTAAGCTCCGCCGCGGAAGAATTTGGCACCGGCGCGGGCGACACACTCAGCGGCAGCAAACGCCTGCTCGCGCGATTCGATGGCGCAAGGGCCGGCGATGACGGCGACTTCCGTGCCGCCGATGCTGGCGTCGGCAATGGGGAAGCGCACGACGGTTTTCTCGTCCTTCACCTCGCGGCTAACCAGCTTGTAGGCCTTGCTTACGTGGATGACTTCCTGCACACCTGGCATTTCGTCGAAGGTGCCGGTTTCGATATCGGACTTGTTGCCGGTAACGCCGACGGCGGTGCGGGTTGCACCGGGCATGGGATGAGCACGTAGTCCGAGCTTTTCAACTTTGTCGCAAACCGCGCGCACCTGGTCTTCAGTGGCGGCGGACTTCATCACAATAAGCATGGGAACCCCTAGTGCGATTCAGTGTATCGTTCGACGGGGATGTGGAGCAATTGTGCGGGAATTCGGAGTTCACCACAGAGACACGGAGGCACGGAGAATATCTCTGGCTACGGCTGGAAGAATTCGGTCATCTGGGGGGCTGAGCCGGCCCCGTTCGGGATAGTCGCGCCAAGCGCGGTCATGCCGAGACCGAGCAGGCTGCGATGGTCATATTGCGTTGTGGCGGTAAAGCCGGGTTTGACCTTGGTCCCCAGGATTAGCGTCACCACCTTGCCTCCGCCGTTGGTGTTGTCATTTTGCGATTCATCGAAGGTGAGCACCAGCAGACCGCTCTGCTGGAATTGCGAGTTGTTCAGGATGGCTGGCAAATTCTGCGAGAGCCAGGTGTCAGCATTGTTGATCTTGACCGAGATGTCGCAGTCCTGTAAGCCATCGGGGCAACTGTGGGCGTCGTGGGCTGCGTTGGGCACGATGAAGGCGTAGGCAGGCAGCTGATCGTTAGCTAAGTCGTTCGCCAGTTGCGTGTAGGGAACGATGTTCATGGCTTCGGTCTGCGACTGCTGCACATCAGTGAAGAAAGTGAAAGGGACATGGCGCCGCAGGTAGTAGGGCGGAATATCGCCGCCGAGGTATCCCGCCGAAGGCAGGTTCTCGGCATAGGCCTTCCAAGTTTTCGATGCAGCGTCCAGTTCACGAGCGGCGTTGTCGATGGAGACGGTGCCGGAGAAGCCATCGTCATTGGTGACGGTCTGGCCCGTCGTCATGGTGAAGTAGTTGCCGATTGAGGGATGAGTGTTGGCGAAGTAATTCGATGCGAGTCCCCCTTGTGGAATCAGGCTGTTGATATAGGGCGCGTTGGAGCTGCCGACTACGGAGCCGTAGTTGGTATTTTCCAGAACGACGATGACAACGTGCTGGACTGCGGGAATTTGCGAAGTACCGCCTCCGCCCCCACCGTTACCACCACCCCCGCCGTTACCACCACCTCCACCGTTACCACCACCCCCGCCGGACCCTCCCGTGCCACCGGAGCCTCCGGACCCGGAGCCGCCAGAACCCGAGCCGCCGGAATTCGATCCGCTTCCGGAACCCGTGCTGCCGCTACCGGAGTTGAAGCCTCCGTTGTTAGAAGAGCTCTGGTTGTTGCCGGAGCCACCGCAGGAAGCGAGCAGAAACACGAACAGGGCTGCGATCAACAGATAAACGTACTGTGCCCTACTTCTTTGAAACTCTAAGGTACCCATGGCCGCATCCCCGTACCTCCACTGAGATGCGCGCGTAGCAGTACTGGGTTGAAGGCGTTTCCATGGAATCGAGGTTCATAGAAGGAGAAGCTACAAACACCAGAGTACGAATGAAACGGAGGAGACAGAGTCCCAGCTCTCGCGTTCTCTGCGTCCTCCGTGCCGGTGTGGTGAGTCGGGCATTTACTTGCGGCTGGCCGGCGGGATGATCCCATTCATGCGCAAATAGACGACCATTTGACCGTAATGATCGAAGGGGTGCGACACCATGCTGGTCGCCATGGCCAGGCGGGTAGTGGGCTTGTCGCCGAAGGGGCCTTTGGTCGGCGTCAGGATGTTGCTTTCGCTGATGGAGGCCAGTGCTTTGTGAGCATAAGCGTAAGAGTCTTTCAGATACTTCAGGATATCGGCGCGTGAGGTGATGTTGTCTGGACCATTGGGACCGCCCAAAGGGATCGGGGGCTTCTCGCCGAGAATGGCGGAGCCGAAAGCATAGTTGGCGACGGCGACGTGCTTCACCTGCATGGCGAAGGTGCGCACGCCTTTGAATTCGCCGGGACCGGTGGGGGCGAAGTTAAATTTGTCTTCGGGCATGGCCTCAGCAGCCTCGACGATCTCTTTCTCCACACTGCTGAGGGCATGGTCGTACACCGACGCGAAAGTTGGTCTGTCTTTGTCGCCCGCCTGGGGGGTGGCAGCGACGGCCGCACTGCTCAAGGCTGCAATCATCAAAGACGCGAGTAATAGCGATTTCTTCATTTTCTCTCCTCCAAAGCTCAAGAAGCTCGCAAACGATGCTGGCCATTGTAGCGGAAGAGGCGGGGCGGGAGCTTGTTACGGGGAAGTGAGGCGAGAAAGATGTTCGCCACGGAGGCAGGAGGGCACGGAGAAAACCTGGACTTCTTCTTTGGAATTCTCCGTGAACTCTGTGTCCTCGGTGGGTGAGAGTTACTGTCCCCGGCTGGCGGGAGGAATGATGCTGTTCATGCGCAAGTACTCGACCATCTGCCCGTAGTGGTCGTAGGGATGGTAGATCATGATGGTCACGAGCGAGAGGCGAGTGGTCGGGTGATCACCCCAGGGGGGCGCTACCTGTTCGAGCAAGTTGGTCGCGTTCAAGCCGGCGACAGACTTGTGGGCATAGGCGAACGAGTCCTTGAGGTACTTCATGATGTCGGCTTTGGAGGTCATGTTCGCAGGGCCGGATTCCCCGCCCGTGTCAACCGGAGACTTCTCACCGAGCAGGGCGGCGGCGACAACGTAGTTCACGGCGGCGATGTGTTTGGCCTGCTGGGCGAAGGTGCGCACGCCCTTGAACTCGCCCGCAGTGGGCGCGAAGTTGAATTTGTCTTCGGGCATGGCGTCGGTCGCCTCCACTACTTCTTTCTCGGTGGCCGAGATCAGCTTGTCGTACACCATAGCGAAGGTGGGCTTGTCTGGGGCAGCTTTGCCCGGTTGCGGGTTGGCAGCGAATGTCGCGTTGCTGAAGGCGATGGCGAACATCAAGGTCGCGACAGGAAATGACCGCTTCATGGTTCCTCCTCAAATTGTCTGATAAAAAACGGTGTTGCGTATTGTAATGCAGTTCAGGTGCCGGCCGGTTACGGTTGCGAGTGCGAGAGAATGTGTTGCGCGGGTTTACACCCGCTAATCACAATAAAAAACGACAGGTGACAACGGCGCAGCTAAAGCCGCGCCCCTTCAAACGGCCACTCGCGCCGGCGCGCCGATCGAACGAGATAAATGGCGAGGCCGACGACGGTGATGACAATCGCGTAGCGCAGTTCTTTCATGGAATTCACGCGCGCGAAGAGGACGAAGGCGAATCCGGCAATCGCCAGCAAGGCGGGAAGCGGGTAAAGCCACATGCGAAACGGGCGCGGCACGTCAGGACGTCGAATGCGAAAGACGATGAGCCCAATCGCCTGGATGAGGAATTGAAGCGAGATGCGAATGACTACCAGCGCGGCGATCACGTCGGCCAGGCGGAGCAAGCAAAACACCGTAGCAACCAGGCCAAGCGCCAGCAACGACACGGTAGGGAAGCGGTGCTTGGGATGTACGGTTGCGAAAGAACGAAAGTAATTGCCGTCGAGGGCGGCGGCGTAGGGCACGCGGGAGTAGCCCAGCAGCAGCGAGAAGATGGACGCGAAGGCGGTCCAGATGATGAGCACTGCGATCGCGCGCCCTGCCCAGCTGCCATAGATCCGCTGCATGAAGGCCGAGATGACAAAGCCGCCACGGGCCTCGGTATACTGCGTCAGCTCGCGCCAGGGCATGACGCCGAGCACGCTGATATTCATCACGATGTAGATTGCAGCAACGGCGAAGATCGAAATGATGAGGGCGCGTGGAATGGTGCGGCTGGGGTCGCGCACCTCTCCGCCTAGAAAGCAGACGTTGTAGTAGCCCCAGTAGTCGTAAGTGGCGATGAGCATGGCGGAGCCCATGCCGGTGATGAAGGCGCGGGAGAAGTGGAAAGCTCCGGGAGGGAAGTCGAAAGCGCGGGCGGGGCTGAAGTGGGTGACACCGGCAGCGATGATCCAGACGATGGCGAGCACCACGCCGACCCAGAGCAGCTCAGCTAGTTTGCCGACGGCGCTGATGCGCCGGTAGAGCAAGATGACGACCAGCAGGCAGGCGGCCATCGCGATGAAGGTGCTGGTCTTGACCAGGAGGCTCAGCTCCAGCGGGCCTAGAAGAGGAACGGCCAGGTGCAAGGTCCGCTGAGCGATGGTGTGATTCAGCGCAGGCCAGAGGAACGAGGCGTAATCGCCAAGGCCAATGCAGCCGGAGGCAATCGAGAGCGGTGCGCTGAACGAGAGCTGCCAGATGAAGAGAAACGACAGCAGGCGCCCCCATTTTTTGGGGCCGTAGATTTCTTTGAGATAGAAGTACGAGCCGCCGGCTTGCGGCATGGCCGCGCCAAGTTCAGCCCAGACCAGTCCGTCACAGAGTGCGAAAAGGGCGCCGCATATCCAGCCCAGCATGGCCTGCGGCCCACCGGCAGCGCTGAGGATCAGCGGGATGGTAATGAACGGCCCGACGCCGATCATGTCGATCATGTTCAGCGTGGTGGCCTGCCACAGGCCGACGCCGCGAATCAGTTCTGGACCGCTGCCTCGCTCATTGGGGAGCATGTCCCACGCTCAGCAGGTTGACGTAGAGGCGAATCGCGCCCGGCACTCCGAAGGGCAGCTGGCGGAAGAAAGCGTAGCCGGTGTAGATGTAATAACCGTTTCCATACTTTGCAACGAGTAGGCCGCCCTTTTGCGGCTGCTCGCCGGGATCGTTCGACGCCAGCAGCGGGGTGAAGTGCGAATCCCACTGGTCCATGAAGTAGAGGCCGCGCTCCTGCACCCATCCGGCGAAATCGCTCTGCGTGATCTGGTTGGGATAATGGAAAACCTCGTTCTCCGGCTGGAGCAGGGTGACGGGCGCATCTTCCACGGTGACGCGATTGCGGCTGAGGGTGGCGGAATAGGGCGTGTAATTGCCGGCGTTGAAATCTGTGGGCTGGGTGTTGTACTGCACCAGCAGGGTGCCGCCGTTCTTGACGTAGTCTAGCAGGCGCTGGTTGTTTTTCTTTACATCCTCGCGGGTATCGTAAGCGCGGATGCCCAACACGATAGTTCCGAAACGCTGCAAGTCTCCAGCGGCCAGATCTTGCGGCGTCAACAGGGTCACGTCGAGGCCGATCTGCTGCAATACCGCCGGGATGTCGTCGCCCGCACCCATGATGTAGCCGACCTTCAGTCCACCTGGGACCTTCACATCCACAATGCTGGCGCGCTGCACGGCAGGCTGGTAATAGAAGAAGCCTCCGATGTCAGGCCGGGTGACCAGACTGTAGCCCTGACTGAAGTCGCGCCCATTGGCTCGTACCAGGGCGGAGACGCGATAGCGGCCTTCCTTCGCTCCGTCGGGCATGACTTTGAAGTCGGTGCTGTGCTCGCCCTGCTTGTTGAAGTCGACAGGCTCGGCGGTGGGCTGTACCCTCCAGCCGGAAGGAACTTCCGCGCGAACCTCGCCTTTCGCGTGATCGGCGGTGGAGCGGACCTGGGCGTTCAATTCGGCGACCGGGTTGGGCTTGGCGGCAATGATCTGGGTAGAGGGAAGGGTGTGAATCGAGAACGGCGGCACCACTACCAGCGGCATCGACCAGGCTTTGCCGTGCTCATCGTGCAGCGGAGTGCGGGCCACGGCAGTCATCTCGCCTTCGCGCTCTCCGAGCGCATAGACCAACCGCACGTTGACCGGCGGCGGCGGCAGAGGCAGGGTCACGTACTGCGGCTGGTCAATGGTGTAGATGGAATCCGTCTCCGGATCGTTGCGATGGAAATAGGCCTGGGTGATTTGCGCATCGATCGGCGGGGTGACGCGGAAGGTCACCGAACAGCCCTGGCCGGGGGCAACATATGGGGGAACTTTGTCCATGAACAGCTCGGATTTCCATCCCGACGGCACATCGAGCGCGAGCTGCTTGATGGAGATGGGGGAGCTGCTTCCATTGCGAAACTTCGCAACCATGAGGAACGGTTTGCCGGCAGTGATGACCGCGCCCAGCACCGGTCCGTTGGACGAGGTTGCGAACTCTTCAGCCATGGGGCGTCCGTCGGGAGTGCCCGGTCCGGCGCCCAGTTCCAGCCCCAGCGACAGGTTGGCGGCATGTTCGAACTGCTGCTGCTTGGCTCGCAACTCGGCCAGAACGTCGGCTTTCTCGATGGCGGTCAACTGCGAGGCTTCGACTTTGTCGATGAGCTTGTTGGTGAGAAATCAGCCCGCGGAGCAGCGGTACGGCAGCTGCCTGTGGCGATTTTGCGACGGCGGTGGTGGCATCGTCGATGTTGCGCTGAATCCAGTCGAGATCGACCCGCAGCCACGCGTTCTTGTCGCGGTCATTGCCGAGGCGGAACCAGAGCGCGGGCAGCGAAGTATCAATCCCGTCGAAGAAATCTTTCTCATGCTTGTTGCTGACCGGAGCGTCGGGCAGAACCGAGTCGATGAGCTTGTAGTAGCTGGTGCGGCGGCCCTCGGTGAGGTGCCAGGTTCCCGCGCCTTGCGAGAGCTGGTGCTGCAAACCTTTCCAGGCAAACTGCACGTAGCTTTCGCCGAGCAGGGGATCAACCTGCGAGGTTTCCAGTTCGATGTTCCAGTCTTCGGTGGCGCGAACGTTGTCCATGTACAGCTTCTTCGCTTGCCACGGCTGAAGGCCTTCGCGAATCTGCTCGGGGAAGCGGGTAGGATCGGCGGCGGCACGAAAGGCTTCGCGGGTCAGAATTCCTGAGGCCTGATGGTTGCCGTGGCCGTCGCGGGCGCTCCCCTGAAAACGGGTGCAGATCACGTCAGGACGAAAGGTGCGGATGACCCGCACCATGTCACTGAGAGCGATGTCGTGGCCGCCCCACTTTTCGAAGGTTTCCTCAGGCGTCTTGGAGAAGCCGAAGTCGGCGACACGAGTGAAGCGCTGCTCGACACCGTAGTATCGGTCGGCGGAAAGCAACTCGAGGGTGCGGACAATTCCCAACTCGTCGAAGAGATCGCTGCCAATGATGTTCTGGCCGCCTTCGCCGCGATTCAGCGTCAACTGCACGGCGGTGACACCGTGGCCACGGGCTTCGAAGGTCAGCATGCCTCCGTCTTCGTCGTCGGGATGGGCAACGGTGTGCATCAGTCGCGCCGTGGTGTGCAACTGCCGAAGCACGAGCTTAAGGCCGGTGGCTCCTTCATCGATGGGGAGAGGTGCGGTATCAACCCAGGGCGAGGGAACCTGTGTGAACGCGGTAAGCGAGACGATGAGAAGCAGGCCGGTGCAAAGTGCCCGCCGGGCGCGCCCAGACAGGCTTAGAAAGTGAGTGAAATATTTCATCGATGATGGAAGCGGTTCCGGGAAATAAGCAAACAGTATACAAATGATGCGGTGTAGCGGGTCAGTCGAATAAGGATGCGCGCCTTTCGCCCGCCGCGGCGGGCGAATCGGCACGCCCAGATCCCTTGCTTCGCAAAAAGACGCTTGCTCGGGATGACAACCGACTGACTCACTACTGGCGCTTTACACGTACGCCCGGTCGACGTAGCACCACTTCCAGTCGCCGCCATCGTGTGCCTGCATTACGGCGTGTCCGGTGTCGGTGAAGTGAGCGTTGGCGTGGCGGCCGGGTGACGAGTCGCAGCAACCGACGTGGCCGCAGGTCAGGCACTTGCGCAAGGCTATCCAGCGCTGCCCGGTCTGCTCACATTCCTCGCAACCCGGGGTCCGGGCCTGAACCGCGGGACTGATGTGTTTCACGTGTTCACACTTTGCCATGGCGTTCTCCTCGAAACGTGAAGTGGTTTGGATGTAGCGGGAGCGGTGCAGGATTCTGGTGAGCGGGGTGAGTTGCCGATGATAGTTTCAGCCCACCATGTGACTTCCCTAATCTTTCCTGCTCTCCACTGGCAAGCCGACTGCACGCACAACCTCCGGCGTGAACGCACAACTGACACCAACGGCGAATGCATCGTGCTGTCGCACGACAGCCGAGGCGCGGCCGAATAACGAGGCGAGCGGATTTCAGGCGTTATTTGCCACTGCGTCGCAGCATGTCTCCGGCAGCGATGTCGGCCCGAACGTGCCGGTCGCAGCAGGGAAGGATACGAAGAGCGGAGAGTCCGACCGTATCGGGAAAAAGACGTTGGGGAAGAAGTGCGGTGAAGGCGCGGACGGTGTCGTCAGTGCGCTGGCAGCAGCACTGCTTATGCCTGTTCCGGCGACGATACCAGCCCAGCAGCTTGGACCGGGCGGGGGCGAGACGGATGCGGTAGGTTGCGCAGGCATTGGTGATCCGACTCAGAGCGTAGGCGAAGCCGCACCCTTGAATTTGCGGGCGAGGAAAGGAAGTTCATCGCCCATAAATACGACGACAGCTGTTGTCGGAAAACCCGCGGCTGATTTCCTGGGGGTTTTGCCAGCGGCTGACATTTTGGGGGCAGGGTTGGAGGACACCGACGACCAGACGATGAAACCCGTGGACGAGGCGCTTGCACAAGCGAGACCCGCAGAGCCGAAACCTGCCGATGGCTTACCAGGTCCAGCGCCGCAGATTGGGCCACGCGCGGAAACTAATTTTCCAACTGCGCTTGCTGCTCCTGAAAGGCAAGCCCCGCCGGACGCGCCTACGGCGCCAGCAGCAACGCCAGCGGTCGCACCGGATGGCAACGGCGCACTCACGTCGGTGGGACCCACAGCTTCGGTGACGACTCAGGTGGCTGTGGTCACCGGGGCGGATGTCGCCGCTACGGCCTCGTCGTTTCAGGCATCCGCAGTCTCGAAGCCGACTGGCCAGAGGGCGGGCGGACGGAAGGGCGCTGCGCCCGAGGAAGTTTCCAGCGGGCCAGCCGAGCAGAAAGCGACTGAGAGCGGGCAGTCGCCCGCCAGATTCGCCGTGGATTCCGCCGCTCAGAAAGCGGATGGCCCGGGGCGAGCGAGATGGTCGTATCAGCCGGAAGAAGGCGCGGCCGAGGATGACAGTTTTCCGGCGGCGCCGCAGAACGCAGCATCGCCTGCGGCTGGCGTGCCGGCTGTAGCTCCTGCCCTCGCGGCAACAGCGCCTCATTCCGCCGCTGCTTCTCCGCTGCCGCTGGAGCGCACAGCGTCGCCAACTGCTTCGCCGGCGGAAGCCAATCCAGCCCCCGCTCCGCCCGCGCTGCCAACCACTCAGATTCTGCAGCGCATGGACAAGTCCGAGATACATATCGGACTGCAAAGCGCGGATTTTGGCGCCATCCGGCTGCACACGACAGTGGCCAACGATCAGGTGGGCGCGGTGGTGAGCACCTCACATGCCGCTTTGCGGGACGCCCTGCTGGTGGAGGCGCCTTCGCTGCAGAAAGCCATCGCCCGGCATAGCCTGCGCCTGGACTCGGTAGACATCGGGGCAGGCGGCGGCGGGTCCGGTTCAAATTCAAATAGTTTCGGAAATAACGAACGGAAACAGTCCGGGACGGGGCCCTTCAACGGCAGCGCCTGGACGGCGGCTGAGCCCCGGCAATCACAATCCGCCGGGGCATCTGTGGCGGCGTCCGTGGACGGAAGCTACCGGCTCGACGTTCGCGCTTGAAGGAGGTACTAATGACCACAAATCCGGTGGGATATTCTGCCGCAACCCATACCAGCAGCGGCTCCACTGCCGCCAGTGGCGGCAACGTCGACACCATGTTCATGCAGCTGCTGATCACCCAATTGAAAAACCAGGATCCCACCTCACCCATGGATCCGTCAGCCTTTGTGCAGCAATTGGCACAGGTAACCAGCCTCGACCAGCTGACGCAGATCAATCAGCTTCTTCAGAACGTGCTGGGCGGCACGACTACGACATCTTCCTCAGGAGGCGACTAATGCCACAATTTTCCATACCGCTCTCAGGACTTACCGCGAGTTCGGCAGCGATGTCCACCATCGCCAACAATCTCGCCAACCTCAACACCGTAGGTTTTAAGGGAAGCCACACTCAGTTTGCCGACCTCTTTTACCAAACCGTGGGCACCAGTGGAGGCGGCGATCCGGTGCAAATCGGCGCCGGCACCATGGTCGACTCCACCACTACGAACGTGACGGCCGGCTCGATCGAGTCCACCGGGGTGGCGACCGATGTGGCCGTGATGGGCGACGGCTACTTCGTGGTGCAGCAGAACGGCACCACGCAATACACCCGCGCGGGGAACTTCACGGTAGATTCCAGCGGCAACTTCTGCACTCAGGACGGCGCCCAGGTGATGGGTTTTGCCGCCGTCAACGGGGTGATCCCCCCCGGGGCGGCGCTGACGGCGCTGCAGATCAATAAAGGACAAATCAATCCCCCGGCTGCCAGCACCGATGTTCAACTCACCACTAATCTTGACGCCAGCGCAAATGTGGGCACGCCCTACTCCACGCCGGTGACGGTTTACGATTCCCTGGGCACCAAGCATGTGCTGTCCTTCAATTTCCAGAAGACAGGCGCCAACGGCTGGTCTTACAACCTCTCGGTTCCAACTTCCGATCTGGCAAGTCCGTCGAACTGGGCGGCTTCGCAGCCTTACTCGTCCGGGAACCTGGTTGCTCCCGGCAATGGCCACTATTACCAGTGCACGGTGGCAGGCAGCTCGGGCGCCAGCGCTCCCACCTGGCCCACCGATGGCTCTACAGTCAGCGACGGCGGTGCGACCTGGCAGGACATGGGAACGTCATTGCCTGCCGATACGACCACGGCAATTTCCGGAGGCGCTCTGAGCTTTGACAGCTCGGGCAGGCTGACCTCGCCGAGCAGCGACATCACCGGAATTGTTTCTCCCACGCTGGGAGATGGCGCGTCGGCGTTGAAGTTAACCTGGGGACTCTACGACTCGAACGGTTCAGGGCTGCTCAGCCAGGTAGCGGGTTCGAGCACCACCTCCAGCAAGCAGGCGGACGGCTATAGCAGCGGGTCGCTGACCGACTACAACGTGGGCTCCGACGGCACCATTATGGGCAGCTTCAGCAACGGGCGCACCGCCGTGCTGGGACAGATCGGGCTGGCCAATTTCGCGAATGTCCAGGGATTACAGCGCGATGGTGGCAACAACTATTCCGCCACCCTGGCTTCGGGGGCGGCGGTGGTTGGGGCTCCGGACTCGGGCGGACGGGGAACGCTTTCCGGCGGTTCGCTGGAGTTGTCGAATGTGGACATAGCGCAGGAGTTCTCGGCGCTGATCGTGGCCCAGCGCGGCTACGAAGCGAACGCACGAACCATCACGACCTTCGACCAGGTCATGCAGGACACCATCAACCTGAAGCAAGGTTAAAGCGACGCTGTCAACCGGACGATGACACCTGGTGAAGCAGGTGCGAAGTGAGGCGGCGCGGCACCCCTGGGCCGTGTCGCCGGTCTTCGTGCATACTGAAAGCATCCTCGATTCGCAGAGCGGTCTCATTAACCCTTTCTTAATTTCCCGCCATGGTCCGGCTGTCCGGATCGGGTTCGAGATCTACGGAGCCCGGCCCTTTGCTGGAGGCCGCGCCTTTGGCCTGAGATTGCAATGGCTTGGCCGCCCGCTGAAGATTTCCCTTGGTTAAACGTTTCTGAAACTTAATCGGCAACCCTCTTGCAGTGCTTTACCACGAGCGGTTTTAATCCGCTGCTCCTCACATGCCCCAAGGCCTATTACCAGCAGAATCAGCACCCGGCGACGGAATGACGGCGACGGTCTCGGCAGAAGACAAGTGGCGGCAGCTTAGCTGGCTGCCTTGCGATTTGACGCTCGATCTGCCGGTGGCGCAATTCAGCGTGCGCGACCTGTTGCAGTTGAAGGTTGGAGGGGTAGTGGAAACCCGCTACAGCCGGGGCGCGGAGATTCCGTTGCGCGCCAACGGAGCGCTGATCGGGTGGGCCGAGTTTGAGCCGGTGGGGGACCACATCGGGGTTCGGGTTACGGAGCTGACCTGATGGCTATGTATCTGGGCGCACAAAGCGGAGTCCATCACCCACCGGCGCTGCTGGCGATATGGGAGCGGCTCTCTGCCTTTTGCCGCCGTGCGGCAGCAGGGAAGAAAAACCGCCGGTTACGAGTCTGCGAGAGCTTGTCGCTGGGCGAAAAGCGCTTCGTGGCGGTAGTGCAGTTCGAGACCCAGCAGTTTTTGATTGGCGGCGGACCCGGATCGGTCAACTTGTTGGCCCGGCTGGGAGAGACCGCAGACTTTGCGGAGGTGCTGACAGAGTGGTGCGAACGGCAGCGGTAATGGCGGCAAGGACAATGCGCGGCTGGAAGCCGGCTTTGGCAGCAATCTTTTGCCTGCACAGCCTGCCCGTCGTGGCGGCTCCGGCTTCTACTCCGGGGCTGCCCGGGGTGAGCGCAGCGGCCAGCGGATTGCCCTGGAGCATCGTGGTTCTGCTGACCCTGCTGACATTGTTGCCGGCGCTGTTGCTGGCCATGACGCCCCTGTTGCGGCTGCTGGTGATCTTCCACTTTTTGCGCCAGGCGCTGGGAACCCAGACGGTGCCGACCAACCAGACCTTGGTGGGGCTGGCGCTGGTGCTGACTTACTTCCTGATGCAGCCGGTGGGAGCGGCCATTTATCAGCAGGCCTGGGTGCCGCTGGACGCGAAGCAGATCACGGTGTGGCAGGCGCTCGATCGCGGCTCTGAGCCGCTGCGGCATTTCATGCTCAAGTTCGTTCGCGAAAAAGATGCGGCGCTGTTTGTGGAGCTGGCCAAGCTGCCGCCGCCGGCGTCGCCCGAGGAGTTGCCGATGCGCGTGGTGGCTCCGGCCTACATGCTGTCGGAGTTGAAGGTCTCATTCCAGATTGGCGCCGTGCTGTTCCTGCCGTTCCTGGTGATCGATCTGGTAGTGGCTTCGATTACCACTTCGATGGGCATGCTGCAGTTGCCGCCGGTGGTGATCTCGACTCCGATCAAGATCCTGCTGTTCGTCATGGTCGATGGCTGGAACCTGCTGGTGGGCTCGCTGATGAAGAGTTTTTCGTAAGGGAAGAGAGGGAAGTGGCATGTCGTCGGAGGTAATTGTCGGGTTGGGGCAGAAGACGCTGGAGATGGCCGTGCTGCTGGCGGCGCCGCTGTTGATCGTACTGGCTGTGATCAGCCTGCTGATCAGCATCGTGCAGACGCTGACCTCGCTGCAGGACGCAACCATCTCCAGTGTGCCCCGGCTGCTGGCGGCAGCCGTAGCCGGCATCGTACTGATGCCGTGGATGCTGCGCAAGCTGGGCGTCTTCACCATCCAGTTGTTTGGCGACTTGCAACGATGGACGCAGTAAGCGCGATGGACTGGAACCTGGACAACACGGTATTGGGGATGGCGTCGGTGGGACTCCGTATCTCTGGCTTGCTGGTATTTGCCCCATTCTTCGGCAGCGATGCCATCGCGCCTCGCATCAAGATCGGATTTGTAGTTGCGGTTACCGCGCTGTTGTATCCGGTTTGTGCGCCGCACGGGCTGGAGCTGACCGCCTCTGGAATTCTTCGCGTCGCGGTGGGGGAGTTGCTGGTCGGCTTGCTGATCGGACTCAGCGCGCAACTGGTGTTTGAGGCAGCGCAGTTCGCCGGCCAGGTTATGGGAGTGCAGGTCGGCTTCTCGCTGGTCAACATCCTCGATCCCAACACCCAGGTCGACACCCCGGTGCTGTCGCTGTTCTCGCAAACCATGGTGATGCTGATCTTCCTGCGCTTCGGGATGCATCGCTGCCTGCTGCGTGGAGTTGCCGCCAGCTTCGCTTATCTGCCGCCGGGCGCGACCTGGCTGCCGGGTGGTGTGCCGCAGGAGTTGTTGCGGGCGGCGGGCGGCATTTGGCTGACCGGAGTGCAGATCGCGGCACCTTTGCTGATCACGACATTGCTGGCGGATTTCCTGCTGGGCTTTCTAGGCAAGGCTTCGCCGCAGTTGCCGGTGCTGTTTCTAGGGCTCTCGGTGAAGAGTCTGGCGGGACTGACGGTGCTGGCGGTGGCTTTGAAGTACTGGCCGGCAATCTTCGAGCAGCAGTTCACTCACGCGGCCCGCAGTGCCGAACAGATGTTGCACCTGGTGCATTAATTCATGGCAAACGACGACAAGACCGAACAGGCAACACCGCGGCGACGGCAGAAGGCGCGCGAGAAGGGACAGGTCGCGCGCAGCCGTGAATTGCCATCGGCGGTGGCCGGTTTCACCGGCCTGATGGTTGCGCTGTGGCTGGCTGAGGGTTCGCTGAATACCTGGCGCACGGACTTGCGGCAATGGACCGATCTGGCCTGGAGTTCGGATTTCGACCTGGCCTCGCCGATCGCCACCAAGGCTGCGCTGGCGGCCTTATGGTGGTCGTTGCCGGCGCTGGCTGCGGCCTGGGCGGCGGCGGTTGGAATCACCCTGGCGCAGGGAGGCTTCGTGTTTGCCGGCGACGCGCTGACTCCGAAGCTGGAACGGCTGAGTCCGGCCAGCCGGCTGGGGCAGATGTTCTCGGTTGCCGGCTTGAGTGCGCCGGCAAAATCGCTGATCCCGTTTTCCATCCTGCTCTATCTCGGCGGCTCAGTGCTGCTGCGCGACTGGGAGACCCTGGCGCGCGCTGCCACGCTGCCGCGGCTGGCGCTGGGCAATCTGCTGTATCGCGATGCCTTTGAGATCGCGTGGAAATCGACGTTGACGCTGCTGTTGTGGGCGGCGGTCGATTACCTGCTGCAGCGGCGAAAGATGGAAAGCGATCTGCGCATGAGCAAGCAGGAGATCCGCGAGGAATACAAGGAAACCGACGGCCATCCCTCGATCAAGGCGCGCATACGCCGCTTGCAGCGGCAACTGCGGCGCCGCCGCATGCTGCAGGAGGTGGAGCGCGCCACCGTGGTGGTGACCAATCCTACCCACTTCGCGGTCGCCCTGGAGTACAAGCCGGAGATGGCGGCTCCGATAGTAGTTGCGAAAGGCTGCAACCTGCTGGCGGAAAAGATGAAACGTGTCGCCTACTGGCACGAGATTCCGGTGCTGGAAAACAAGCCGCTGGCGCAGGCGCTCTACCGCACCGTAGACGTGGGGCAGACCATTCCCGCCAAGCTTTACGTTGCGGTAGCCGAGATGCTGGCTTATCTCTACCGGGCCCAGATGCGGGCGCAGCGGGCGGCGCCAGGAGGACGAGGCTAAGCCATGGCTGAAGCTGCCAATCCGAAGTCGCCGGTGAAACGAGCTTCGCTCGACTGGATAGCGCCGGTGGCGGCGGTCGCAATGGTGTTCGTCATGATCGTGCCGGTGCCGGCGTTCGTGCTTGACCTGTTGCTGGCCATCAGCATCACGGCTTCGGTGCTGGTGCTGCTGTGCGCATTGCATATCTTGCGGCCGGTACAGTTCTCAGTTTTCCCTAGCCTGCTTCTTTTGCTGACCCTGTTCCGCCTGGCGCTCAATCTGGCCAGCAGCCGGCGAATCCTGCTGCAAGGCAACGAAGGCGCGTCGGCCGCCGGACGAGTCATTGAAGCCTTCGGGCAATTCGTGGTGGGAGGCAATTACGTCGTCGGCTTCGTGCTGTTTCTGGCCCTGATCGCCATTCAATACCTGGTGGTCAGCCACGGCTCGGTGCGCACCGCCGAGGTGACCGCGCGCTTCACCCTGGACGCGTTGCCCGGCAAACAGATGGCGATTGACGCCGACCTTAACGCCGGGCTGATTGACGAGAAGCAGGCCAAGCAGCGCCGCGAAGCTGTCGGCCGGGAAGCGGAATTCTACGGCGCCATGGACGGCGCGGCGCGCTTCAACCAGCGTGATTCCATGGCCACGGTGTTGATCACGGCCATCAACATCATCGCCGGCTTTCTGATTGGAGTCTTTCAGCTCGACATTCCGTTCCAGGACGCTCTGAAGACCTACACCATCCTGACCGTGGGCGATGGTCTGGTGACACTGATTCCGTCGCTGCTGGTTTCGGTGGCAGGTGGCATCGTGGTAACCCGCGCCTCGTCCGACGACAGCCTGGGCGGGGACGTGGGCAAGCAATTGTTCGCCCGCAGCCGTCCCCTGTGGATCGCCGCCGGAGTGATCGCTGCGTTGGCGTTGATTCCCGGCATGCCCAAGATTTCGTTCCTGGCCATCGCCGGTGGGGTAGCTGTGCTGGCGCGGCGGGCAAAAGATGCGCCACCGACGACAGCTCTTGACGGAAGCGCCAGCGCGTCGCAGAGCGGAGCGGCCACAGCCGGAGCTGCTTCGCAGCCCGAGGCACTGGAAGCTCTGCTGAAGCTGGACGATCTTAGTCTCGAGGTCGGCTACGGGCTGGTGCCGCTGGTCGATGCCGCGCGCGGAGGACAACTGCTGCAGCGGGTGAAGGCCCTGCGCCGCCACCTGGCGTTGCAGTTGGGCTTCATTATTCCCCCAGTCCATATCACCGACAACCTGAAGCTGAAGCCGCGGGAGTACGTGATCAATCTGCGCGGAGTTGAGATCACACGCTGGCAGATGCAGGACGACTGCCTGCTGGCCATCAGCTCGGAGACGGAGCCTCCCGATCTGGCAGGCACGGTCACCCACGAGCCGGCCTTCGGAGTGGCGGCGCGCTGGATCGTGCCGGGACTGCGCGAACAAGCGTTGGGACTCGGCTATGCCGTAGTCGATCAGACCTCGGTGCTGGCCACGCATCTGGCCGAGGTCATCAAGCAGCACGCTTACGAGTTGTTGAACCGGGCTGAGACCAAGCGGCTGCTCGACCTGCTGGGCGAGAGCCATCCCAAGCTGGTGGAGGAGCTGGTGCCCAAGCTGCTCAGCCTGGGCGAAGCGCAGAAGGTGTTGCAGCAGCTGTTGCGCGAACAGGTCTCCATCCGCGATCTCGCCACCATTCTGGAGAGCCTGCTGGAGATAGCGACTGTCAGCAAGAATCCGGTGCTGCTGGTGGAGGCGGCGCGGCAGGCATTAGGCCGGGCGCTGGTGCGACCGCTGCTGTCCGACAACGGCGGACTGCAGGTGGTGACGCTCGACGCCGGTATCGAGGAAGAGTTGGGCCGGGCCTTCAGCGGGCAGGCGCCGGCCGGCAGCGCTTCGCTGGAGCCGTCATTTGTGCGGCGCATTCTCGAAGGATTGAAGAAGCTAGCCGGCGAGCAGGTACGCCTGGCGACGCCCGTCCTGTTGTGTAACAGCCCAGTCCGTTTTCATCTGCGCCGCATGCTGGAACCGTTTCTGCCCAAGCTGGTGGTGCTGTCGCCGGCCGAGGTTCCACCGGTAGTGCAGGTGCAGTCGGTAGGGATGATCCGCTGAGAAGGGAAAAACCATGATCGCAGCCCAAGCCTATGAAGAAATCAGTCAAAGCGAAAAACAGTTCGATGAGCTGCTGCTGGAGCAGTTGCCGCAGGTAAAGTTCATCGCCCGGCGGATTCACGAACGTCTGCCGCAGCACGTTCCTTTTGAAGACCTGGTGCATGCCGGCATCGTGGGCCTGATCGATGCCATGCATAAATACGACGCCAACAAAAACGTGCGCTTTGCGTCCTATGCCAAGTTTCGCATCCGCGGCGCCATTCTCGACAGCCTGCGGGCAATGGATTGGAGCCCGCGCGATCTGCGGCGCAAGGCGCGGCGGGTGGAAGAGCTGATCCAGCAAATGCAGGGGCAGATGGGCCATGCTCCGTCAGAGAGCGAGCTGGCGCAGGCCATGGATCTGTCGCTCGACGAATTTCAGCACCTGCTGGACGAGATCCGGGGACTCGATTTGGGCAGCCTGCAAGTGGAGTCCATGGAGGACGGGCGGGAAACCAATCTGGCCGACATGATTGCCGGGCCCAGCAATCTCGACCCGCTGCACATCTTTCTGGAAGGGGAACGCAAGCAGATGCTGGCCCGGGCGATCGCGCAGCTGCCGTCGCGCGAGCAGCAGGTACTGGCCCTGTACTACCAGGAAGAGCTGACTATGAAGGAGACGGGAGAGGTGCTGGGGGTAGGGGAATCGCGAGTGTCACAGATTCATTCGCTGGCCGTAGCGCGCTTGCGCACCATTCTTTCCGATATGGGCAAGGCGCGGGCGGCGGCCATGGCAGCGCCCGCGGTCGAGGGTGAGGGCACATGGAAAAGGTCCTGACGCAGGATGAAATTGACGCCTTGTTTCGTGCGGCCTGGGGAGCGGGTAAGGCGGCCGGCGACGGTGCCAAGACGCCGCAGATGGAGCGCTGGAACCTGCACGAAGCGGGTCGGCTGCGCAAAGAGCAATTGCACTCGCTCAGCCAGTTGCACGAAAGTTTTGCCCGCAATCTTTCGCACTCCCTGGGGGCTTACCTGCGCGATAAGTTCGAAGTAGCCCTGGTCTCGGTGGAGCAACTGGCGTATCGCGAGTTTCTGGCGCGGGTGCCTGACGTCACTTACTACTCTTCTTTTCATGTTCAGCCGGCTGATTGCAGCGGGGTATTGCAACTGGACCTGTCGCTGGCTTTTCCGGTCATCGATCTGTTGCTGGGCGGGCAAGGACACATTGAGGCCCCCAACCGCGAAGTCAGTGAAATCGAGGAGCTGATTCTGGAAGGTGTGGGCAACATCATCTGCCGCGAGCTGGCGACGGTGTGGCAGCCGCTGGGAGTGGAGGTCGAGTTTGAGCAGCGGCAGGCGGCCTCGCAGATGTTGCGCATCATGCCGGCACAGGAGAAAACGCTGGCCCTGAGTTTCGAGGTCACCATGCCCGATTCGCATGGCGTGTTGAACATTGCGGTGCCGGCAGTGGTTTCGAATGCGCTGCTGCGCAAGCTTTCGACCGAACTGGTCTACCGCCGCCGCAAGGAATCGCCGGCGCAACAGGCCAGCATCCGGCAAAGGCTGCTGGATTCGTCGGTGGAACTGGTACTGGGTACGCCACTGCTGCCGGTGAAGTTGGGGCGGCTGCTGGCCATGCGTCCCGGTCAGGTGCTGCCGTTGCGCAGGCCGATCGAAGAGCCGGCCAGCCTGCGCCTGGGTGGACGGGACTGCTGGCTGGCGCGGCCGGTACAGAGCGGCTCTCGCCGCCGGGCGGCCCAATTGGTGGAACGCATCACGCAACCGGAAGAGAAGGAGTCTTGAGTGTCGAATCCGCCGATAGCGAAGATTGAAGTTTTTCTCGAGGCTTGGTCGGGGACGCTGGCGAGCTTGCTGTCGCAGCTGGGCGCGGGCACCTGGTCGTTCACCGGCGCCAGTCCATCTGAGGATTACAAGCCGGATGCCGCGCTGTGCGTCAAGCTGAGCAAAGGACTACACGGCTGCTTCTGGATTGCGGCCAGCGCTTCCGACGCGGCGCTGCTGCTGGAGTTGTTTACCGGCGAGAAGCCGGAGATTTCCGGGCCGCTCGAGGCTTTGCAGTCGGAAGCTCTGACCGAGCTCATCCGGCAGTGGGCGGGGCTGGCGCCGGTGCGTTGAAGCCGGCCTTCGGGGAGGTCACGGTCGATGTCGGGTTGGAAACGACCATCCCGCCAGGCTTGCTGGGAGGCCGTCTGCTGCAAGTATCGTCAGGCGAGCGCTGCCTGAGTGTGCGGATTGAGATGGATGCCGAAATGATGGGGCAGTTCGAGCGCCGCCAAAGCGCGCGCCCCCAGGTCGTGCCGGAGGCCAATCGCGGCAGCCTGGACCAGCTGCTGCGCGAAGGCAATCTCGATCTGCTGCTGGATGTCGAGTTGGGAGTGACCTTGCGCTTCGGCAGCCGGCGGGCGCCGCTGCGTGAAGTTCTGGAGTTGTCGCCCGGCGCGGTGCTGGAGCTGAATCGTGAAATCCAGGAGCCGGTTGACCTGCTGCTCAATGACCGGGTAATCGCCCGCGGCGACGTGGTGGTGGTAGACGGCAATTACGGGCTGCATATTACCGACGTAGTCTCGCCTGAACAGAGGCTGCGCAATCTATAGCTTCACCGATCCAAGGAGCAAAAAGCAGTGGCTTCGCTTGCTTCCCGTTTTACGCAATCGCTTCCCGCCGGCTTGGCGGGGCTTAAGCTGCCGGTGTGTGCCAATCCAGCTTGTTTCCGGCCTCCTACGTTGTGGCAGCGCTGGTGGGCGCGCCATGAGGGCATCGAATTCGAGCAGCAATGGTATTGCTCGGACGAGTGTTTCGCCCGGGGGCTGCTGGCCCGGGTGGAGGCGCTCGCTCGTCCACAGCTGCACCATCGGCTATCGCCGCCGCGCTTTCCGCTGGGCCTCATCCTGCTCGAGCAGGGAGTCATTTCTGCTGAGCAGTTGCAGGTGGCACTGGCTTGCCAGCGAAGCGCCAGGGAAGGCCGTGTGGGAGAGTGGCTGGTGCGCCACGGTGCTGCCACGCCGTCCGACATCACGGGCGCGCTGGCGGTGCAACAGAACTGCCCGGTTTTCGGACAAACCCTGAACCAGAGCTTTCCCGCCGGCATGCAGTTTCCTGCAGCCTTGATTCGAAACTACGGCGGAGTTCCGGTGTACTTCAGCTCCGGCAGCCAGACGCTGTACCTGGCTTTTGCTCAGCCGCTCAACCGTTTGTTATTGCGCGCCGCCGGTCAACTGATGGGCTGCCGCATTGAGCCCTGCATGGTCTCGGAAAGTCTGCACCATTCGGCGGTGACGCAGTGGGAATCCGAGTTGCGCGGGGAAGCGGTTTCGATTGAGCAACGTCAGTCGCCGCGCGAGATGGCGCGGGCCATTGCCGGCTACGCCGCGCAGGCACGCGCCAGTTCGTGTGCTCTGGCTCGTTGCGAAGACCACTTGTGGACGCGGCTCTATGGGGACCTGCGATCGCTCGACCTGTTGTTCCGTGTTTTCCCTGGAACAGAGCCGGCGCCGGAACTCGACCGTAGTGGCGGACTGCGGTTCGACTAAAGAACCCTGCCCGCCTGCCGATGGAATCAACAGCTTTCGCAGCTCGGCACCATCCCGCGGCAGCAGTGGAGTCGCCGCACAGTACAGCAGGTAGGGAAGCGTGCCGGGCTGCGTCGCAATCCTTGGCGCAGCATCGGCGGGAGTCCATGGCGAGCATTCGGGCGTTGATTGTCGACGACTCAGCGGTTATGAGAAAGATTGTGGAACGTTCGCTGCGGCAGGCGGGCATTGGGCTGGACCTGGTGCTGGAGGCCGGGAACGGCTCGGATGCGCTGGATGTGCTGCGGCGGCAGAAAGTAGACCTGGTGTTAAGTGATATCAACATGCCGGTGATGGACGGACTGGAATTTGTGCGGCAGATTTCCGGGGTAGAGAACGCCCGCGGAGTTCCGGTGGTGATGATTACCACGGAAGGCAGCGAGTCGCATGTGGTAGAAGCCATCTCCTGCGGCGCGCGCGGATATATCCGCAAACCTTTCACGCCAGAGCAAGTCAAGGAGCATGTGCTGCCCCTGCTGGAGCCTCGGTCATGATGCTGATTCAGATTCCTGCCAAACCCAAGAACGGGTGCAGCAAAGCGCCCGACGTGGAGTGGAGCCGCCTGATGGTGGATGCGGCTGAGGAAGTTTTCGAAATCATGGTTGCCGCCAAACTGACCCCGGCGGAGCCCGCTGACCAGCAGCGGGCAGGGGTCACCGCCATGCTGGGTTTTGCCGGAGCACCGACTGGAGTGTTCAGTGTTCGCTGTCCCTGGGACGCAGCAACCGCTATCGCGGGGCGCATGCTGGGATCCGGGCCGGAAGAGTTGGCTCCCGACCAGGTCTGCGACGCTCTGGGCGAGATCTGCAACATGGTTGCCGGCTCGATGAAGACCCGCCTGCCGGATTCCGGCGCCGGCTGCATGATGTCGACTCCCAGCGTGGTGCGCGGGGTGGACTATGAAGTACGCTGCCTGGCTTGCGATCGTTGTTACAGCCTGGTCATGGAATTCGACGGCCAGACAGTGGTTTTTCATCTGGAGCTGCAGGCCTGAGAGCCTTCTGAATGCTTTCTAATCTTCTGGTCCCCTAAGTCCTTCATCGCCGGTCTACCTTCCCCCGGCTTCGGCACGCTCCTTGCTTAAAGATCACTGGAGCACAGCGATGAACAACGGACTCTACGCTGCCTGTGCCGGGCTGGTGGCCCGCACCCAGGCCCTGGACCTGGCAGCCAACAACCTGGCCAACGTTAATACCGGTGGTTACAAGGGGCAGGTGGCGCGCTTCGCCTCACTGCTGGCTGGTCCGGGCACAGCCAACCTCAGCAATGCATCGTTTCGTGCGGTAAGTGAATTCGGGGTGCTGGGCGACAGCCGTCTCGACCTGCAGCAAGGGCCGATTGAACAAACCGGCAACGATCTGGATTTTGCCATTCAAGGCAACGGGTACTTCGCAGTGCAGAACCCGCAAGGGGCACGCGGTTTACACGCGAAGCGGCGCATTTCATCTGGACCGGCAGGGGCAGCTGACCACCGGCGATGGAAAGCTGGTGCTGGGAGCGCAAGGCCCCATCCTGCTGCCGCCGGGAAAGATTTCGGTAAGCAGTGGGGGAACGATTTCGGTCGACGGAGCGGTAGCGGGTCAAATGGCGGTGGTGGACTTCCCCGCCGCCACCCAACTCACGGCCGAGGGTGCGGCAACGTTTTCCGCTCCGGCCGGGGCAGAACGGCCCGCCGCCACTATCAATGTGGTGCAGGGAGCGCTGGAGGGGAGCAACGTGAACGCCGTCAGCGCTGCCGTCGGGCTGGTGGCCCTGCAGCGCAACATGGGGCTGATGCAACAGGCGCTGACCGTATTTCATTCGGAACTCAACCGCATCGCGGCCCAGGAACTTTCGCGCATCTGAGGGAGGCTTATGATACGCGCGCTTAATACGGCAGCAACTGGAATGGTTGCGCAACAATTAAACCTTGACAACATCGCCAACAATCTTTCCAACTCCAGCACCGCCGGTTTTCGCCGCCGCCGGGTGCAGTTTCAGGACCTGATGTACCAGAGCACGGTGATGCCCGGCGCGGCCGCGACCCAGAACACTACCGTGGCCGCCGGACTGCAGGTGGGGCTGGGCACCAGGCCCGACGCTTCCGAGGTGATCCATGTGCAGGGCGAGTTCACCAGCACCGGAAATCCGCTGGATCTGGCAATCCAGGGAAGCGGTTTTTTCCAGGTGCAGTTGCCCGACGGAGAGACGGCGTATACCCGCGGCCGGGATGTTCCATCTCGACTACCAGGGCAACATGGTGACCGCCGATGGCAATCCGCTGGACCCGGCCATCACCATTCCTCCCAACGCCACCGAACATCACCATCGGCGCCGACGGCACGGTCAGCGTTACCCAGCCGGGGCAGACGCAGGCGCAGCAGGTAGGCAGCATTCAGCTGGCGAACTTCCCGAATCCCGGCGGGCTGAACAGCGTGGGCGGCAATCTCTTTCTGCCGACCACAGCCTCGGGCGATCCCATTGTGGGGACACCCGGCGGCTCTGACGGGCTGGGCACGTTGCAGCAGGGAATCCTGGAGCAGTCGAACGTGAACGTGGTGCAGGAGTTCATCCAGATGATTCTGGCGCAGCGCTCCTATGAAGCGAATTCGCGTGTGGTTAGCGCGGCCGACCAGATGCTGCAGCAACTCAACAGCTTGTCACGCTAGGAGGACGGAATGCGAGCCATGATCAGCCTGGCAGTTGGTGCGCTGCTTCTGCTGTGTCCCGCTGAGGGCATGGGGCAGGAAACGCAGTTGCGGGCGCAGGTAGCGAGGGCAGTGGCGCGCGATTTAAGCATCAGCCTGTCGGGCTCGAGTGCGCAGCTGGGTATGCAGGTGCTGGGGCCTCAGGTGCGCGTGCCTGAACAGGCAAGCCTGCGCGTGGCAGCGGTCCATTCCGTTCCTGCGGCCAATACCTGGTTGGTGCGCATGGAGTGCGGCTCGCGCCGCGAGTGCTTACCCTTCGAAGTTGTCTTACGGGGACGAACCCTGGATGCGGCTGCCGGAATTGGCTCTCGCTCGGCACCTTCCTACCCGGCGCCGGACAGCCGGATCGACGCTCCCCTCGTTCAGGCCGGGCAGCGGGTGCAACTGGCGGAGGACGTTTCCGGTATGCATCTGAGCACCGCGGCGATTTGTCTTGAGGCGGGGAGCCTGGGACAGAGAATTCGGGTTCGCAATGTTTCGTCGCGCCGGATAGTGCTGGCCCGGGTTCGTGCTGCTGGCCAGCTGATGGTGGAGGAATGATGCTTCGCAGCACAGCAATTTGTGGCCTGCTGTTACTGGCCACCCTGGTGGCGGCAAAACCGGTGAAACAGACGGCCCAGACGCCGACGCTGCAGCAATACCTGGAGCGGGTGCGTGGCCAGCAGGTGGCGCCGGTGGTTTCTTCGGGTAGCCTGTTTCCGCTGAATGGTGGACCTTTGACCGATCTGGCAGCCGACAGCAAGGCGCGCCGGCTGAACGATATCGTCGTCATTCGTATCGTCGAGAACACGCTGGCGCAGGCTTCGGGATCGGTCGCCGCGCAGCGCGCCTATGCAGCGAATTCCGCTGTTACCAGCGTCGGCGGGCAGACGGTTGGGTATCTCAACCCGCTCATCGATCTCAATTCCAACAGCAATCTCAAAGGTGCGGGAACGGCCAACAGCCAATCGCAGCTGCTGACCAGCGTTGCCGGGCGGGTGGTGGCGGTTTTGCCGAATGGCTATCTGGTGGTGGAGGTCGAGCACCAGGTGTCGTTCAACCAGCAGAGCCAGACCTTGATTTTGCGCGGCCTGGTGCGGCCTATCGATATTGGCAGCGATAACTCGGTGATCTCCACCGCCTTGAGTGACCTGGAGATCGAACTGAAAGGCAAGGGCGTGGTGAGCGATGCTACGCGCCAGCCTAACCTGTTCCTGCGTTGGTTGTGGAAGATTGTGGGGTTCTGATGAAGCTGAAGTCGATGTTGACGCTGGTGTTGCTGGCCTGGTTGAGTTGCCCGGCGCTGGGCGCGAACGACCATCCGGAGGTCGCGCATACTGCCATCCGCGATCTGATGACGGTTGAAGGGGTGCGGGAAAATCCCCTCATCGGCTACGGCATGGTGGTGGGATTGGCGGGTACGGGCGACCGCCAGCAGACCATGTTCAGTACCCAGACCTTAGGCAACATCCTGCAAAAGATGGGAGTGACAATTCCGGTGAAGTCGGTGAGCGTCAAGAACATTGCCGCGGTCTTCGTCACCGCTTCGCTGCCTGCGTTCTCTCGTCCGGGAATGCAGATCGACGTTACCGTCTCCTCCATTGGAGACGCCACCAGCCTCTCCGGTGGCACCCTGCTGCTCACCTCGCTCTACGCGGCCGATGGGCAGGTCTATGGCGAAGCGCAAGGGGCGCTGGTGTTGGGGGGGTATTCGGCCGGCAAAGGAGGCAACACCAAACAGGTGAATCATCCTACCGCCGGGCGGGTTCCCAACGGTGGCCTGGTGGAGCGCGATGTCGCCATCGACCTGGGCAGCCAGAAACGGATTGCGCTGTTACTGCGGGATACCGACTTTCGCCTCAGCCACGAGGTGGCTGATGCCGTGAATGCCGAGATGGGCCGCCCCATCGCCAATGCGGTCGATGGCCGCCGGGTGGAGCTGCAGACGGAGGGGGCACCGAACATTACCGCACTGCTGGCCAGGGTGATGTCGGTGAAGGTGCAGACGCATCCCCGGGCCAAGGTGGTGGTGAACGAGCGGACGGGAACGATCGTGATGGGCGAAGATGTCCGTCTCAGCGCGGTATCGATCCTGCACGGCGACCTGTCGATCGAGATTGCAACCGATTACCAGGTTTCCCAGCCGGCGCCGTTCAGCTATCGCGGCGATACCAAGGTAGTGCCCGAGACCTCGGTGGAAACTAAAGACCAGGCGGTGCGCAAGATCGAGCTGACCGAAGGAGCGAAGGTGGAGCAGCTGGTGCATGGGCTGCAGGCCATCGGAGCTACGGCTCGCGATGTGGTGGCCATCCTGGAAGCGATCAAGGCTGCTGGCGCTCTGGATGCCGATCTGGAGGTGATCTAGATGAACCCCGTGGCAGCCCTCTCGTCGGCCGCGAGGACAGCGCAGGCCGCGTCCCCCTCTCCCAAGCTGGTGAAGGCGGCACAGGACTTTGAATCCATCCTGCTTGGGAGCTGGCTGGAAAAGCTTGAGGCCAGCTTTTCCGGGCCCAACGACGGCGCCGATCCGGCGCACGACACGCTGGCTTCCATGGGTACGCAGGCGATTGCCTCCGCCCTGGCGGCGCGTGGCGGCATAGGAATTGGCAAGCTCCTGCTGCAGCATTTCGCGAAACCGCCAGAGACGGTCGCCACCGCGGCGACGCAAGCGGCCGAAAAGAAAGAATCCAGCGGGGCTAAAGTTCCGCCGGTCTCAGCCGATAGATTCTTGATGAAGACTCCCTAACGCGAGGATTGTGAAAATGAGAATCGATACCAGTTTGCCCAGTTCGGCCGCTTCTTCCAGTGAAGCGCAGCGGGTACGCAGTGCCCGTCATGAAATGGAACCCCAGAACGGCCTGAATGCCGACTCGGTGCAGCAGGGCGGCGCGACGGCGCGAGTGTCTGCGACGGTGGCCGTGCCGCGTACCGCACGGCAGGGGGACACCACCAGTATTTCCGGGGTGACACCTTCGATCAGCGATCTGGCCACTGCGGTGCATACCGCGGCTGACGTTCGCCAGACCAAGGTGCAATCGTTGCGCGACGCGGTGGACCAGGGGACCTACCAGGTCTCGCCGGAGCGGATTGCAGAATCGATGCTGGCCCAGGCCACCAGCAAGCTTCGTTGATAGGCGCATGCGGTGACGATTGACGGTATTCCCGAAATGCTTCCCCCGGTCGCGGAGACGGCCGAGCGGTCGCACTTCGTGGTCACGGACCCGCGTTCCTCTCCGGCACGACGGCGCAGCCTACCGGCGCTGGAGGAAGACGTGGCGCTCGAAGACGATGCCCAGGAGAGCCATGTTCTGGATGACCTTCTCTAGGAGAAACACGCTGTGAGTACCACGAGCGTAAGCGCCTTGCCCGGACCCGACAACTCGGTGCCCAATGGGCCGGGTCTGGCGATGGAGCTGGAGAGTCTGCGCCTGTTGCTGGTGCAGGCGGCGGAGGCGCTTAGCGCGGGCGATGCTTTACAAGTTCAGCAGGATTGCAATCAACTGGTTGACACTGCGGTGAACCTGCGACCCGCATTTGCGGAACTGTTTCCCAATCGCAATGGCATGTCGCCGGTCGATTGCGAGCAGCAGCGCCGGCGTCTGCTTCAGCCTCTGCTGCAGGCGCGGGCCTTCTATCTTGCCGCGCTGCGCCGCTGGCGTCGCAGTCTGTCGATGCGTCGCAGCTTAATGGAGATGCAGAACGCCGCTCCTACGTACGAACAAACTGAAGTTTCCCGGTGGTGCTAAGTGGGCTCACTCTACAGCGCGCTAAACATTTCGGTGGGCAGCCTGGAGGCGCAACAGGCCGGCCTCGAGACCACCACCAACAATCTGGCCAACATGAATACGCCGGGATACTCGCGGCAGCGGCCGGTGTTACGGGAAGCCGATCCGATCATTCAGGGGCGCCTGGCCTTCGGCAACGGGGTGTCGCTGACCGGCATCGAGAGCTTGCGTGACAGTTTGCTGAATGTGCAGATCGACGACGAGACGCAGCAGCAGGCGAAGTCGCAAACCCTGGTTGACACCATGAGCCAGGTGCAGCCGCTGTTCCCGATGGACACCTCGGGGATTGGTGCGACAATTACCAGCTTCTTCGACAGCCTGAACGGGCTGGCGGCGAATCCCTCCGATTCCTCTTTGCGCCAGAACGTGCTTGCCTCAGCCAACGCGATGGCGGCTTCGTTCAATCAGACGGCTGGGCAGCTCACCACCACCCGCAGCAATCTCGATCTCAACGTTCAGCAGGATGTGCAGGAGGTGAACCAGATCACCTCCCAGATCGCCAAGATCAATTCCACGCTGGCCGCAACCAGCAGCACCGGTAGCGAGTACGGCAGCTTTCTCGATCAGCGCGACTCATTGGTCCAGCAATTGTCCGGTCTCATCGACGTATCGGTCCTGCAACAGGGAAACTCGCTGACTCTTACCACGCGACAGGGAACGGCGCTGGTGGTCGATAGCCAGAGCTTTGACCTGACTACCCGGCTTGATTCCAGCGATGACACGCAGCACATCTATGCCCAGACCGGCGACATCACGGATTCCATTTCCGGCGGGAAGCTGGGCGGAGCGATTGAGGCTCGTGACCAGGAAATCCCTTCCATGCTGGGACAACTGGACACCCTGGCCTCGGCGTTGGTAACCAAGCTGAACGATGCGCACAAGCAGGGCTTCGATCTGAATGGCGATCCTGGCGGAAACCTCTTCACTCCGCTCACTGGAACTGGGGCTGCCGCAGGCATGTCGGTGGCGATTACCAATCCCAACCTGCTGGCCGCGAGCTCCGACGGCAGCGCGGGCAGCAACGGCAACATCGCCAATCTCACCGCGGTTTCAACCCAGGACGTTACTAATGGCATGACGCCGATTCAGGCTTACGGCAACCTGGTTTTCCAGGTGGGCTCTTCCATCAGCAACGCCAACGCCGACCTGAGCGCCAGTACCAACGTTCTGCAGCAGCTGCAGCAGCAGCAGCAATCGGTGAGCGGGGTCTCGCTGGATGAAGAAGCCTCTAACCTTCTGCTGTACGAACGCGCTTACCAGGCGGCAGCACGCGCTATTTCCACGGTCGATCAGATGCTGCAAACCGCCATCAACATGGGAGCTCAATAATGCGGCTGACTGCTACGGAATCGACCATCCTGCTCAATGCGCTGAATGCTGCTGATCGGGCTCAGCAAAATGCGCTGCTACAAATGACCACCGGCAAGCGGGTGAACGTCGCCTCCGATGATCCTGCGGCGGCGGCCATGCAGGTGCAGACTGCGAACCAGTCCTCTGCCGGCGATCAGTTTCTGCGCAGCATTTCCAGTGTTCCGGCGAGCTGCAAACCGCCGACTCGGCACTGAGCTCGTGTGTTACCGCGTTGCAGCGCGCCATCACGCTGGGCGTGGAAGGGGCAAACGGGACGATGTCGCAACAGGACCGCCAGGCCCTCGCCGGCGAAGTGCAGGGAATCTCTCATCAGGTGATGGGGATTGCCAATCTTAATTACAACGGACATTTCCTTTTTGCCGGTACTGCCGATTCGCAAAAACCTTACGTACTCGATCCCAATTCGCCGGGCGGCGTGGCCTATCAAGGCAACGACCAGACCAACCAAGTCGAGGTCGAAAGTGGATACACCGTGCCTATGAACATGCCTGGTTCGCAGCTGTTCTCCGCTTCCGGAGCCAGCGTCTTCGAGTCTCTTTCCGATCTTGCGACCGCGTTGCAGAACGGCACCAATATCGACACCGCAACCGAGTCGGTGCGCACCGCCTTCGACCAGCTCACTAACAGCCGCGTCTTCTATGGCTCGACGGTCGACCAGCTGCTGTCGGATACCAGCTTTCTGCAGAACGAAAATGTACAGCTGGCGCAGGCGACCAATGACAACGTTGGTGTGGATATGAACGTCGCCGCTACCAACCTGGCCAATGCCCAGACCGCGCGCAACTCTGCTCTTGCAGCCGCCGCCCAGAGCAGCAGCCTCAGCCTGTTGGATTACCTGGGGAAGCCGTAGGCCTGTTCGCTAATCGCCGGTTGCTACTGCTCCTGCTGTCCCCGTCGGCAGCAGACGCATGTGCACCACGACTCCCAGCTCGTTTCCGGAAACCGCGTTGTAATCGGATGGGCCGGGATAATCTTCTCTCGCGCCTGAGTACGGTCCTTGCGGCAAGGCGGGCGCTTGCAGAACTTTTCCGCTGCACATTCCGCCGCGATAGTCCTCAGCCCCCGGGTTGCTGGCGGGCTGGCAATTTGCATCCTGAACCAGCGGAGGCCAATAGGTGTTAACCACCGCTTTCAGCAGCTGCGGGAACATCTCGCGCGTCATCGTCGTCGAGCCCGACATCTTCCGCGCTCCGCCTTGTTGTCCCTTATCGCTGGGAAGCTCAAAGACAAAGCTGGCTGCACGCGACACCGTGTGAACGATTGGTGGACCATACACCGGGCCGGAATAAGCTTCGTTCGGATCCAGTTGAACGTTACGATCGACGCGAACAAGTTTCAACTCACCAGTTGCCTGCAATTTGCCGTCGGCTGTCTTAGTGACTTGCTTGGAGTGGAAGCAGACCAGTGTCTGATTGGCCGGATCCATCAGCCATTTTGTTTTGAACTGCCCGTCTTCCGCGATGACTGGCTGCATTGCCGTAGCTGGATAGATGTGCAGGTCGACACGGGACTTGGTCGGGTCTGCGTCATCAATATTCACTTGTCCATTGATTCTGCCGAAGCCGAGTACCATGTCGATCTTCTGCTTGCCAAAGTCGGTGGTGCCGTCGGTTGTGATCTTCGCGTCAGAATGACGCGCGTCGACCTGCCAGGAACCTGATACGGAGGCAGGTTTGCTGGGAGCTGTGAGGGCGAGTGCTCCCGCCATTGCAAATGTGATGAAAGAACGAAACATCGTGGGATACCTCCTTCGGGGTGGAGATCCTCGCGCAGAGGATCATTTGGGGGCCGTGGTTCACGCCTTGGGGTTGACTTGGAGCTTTGTCTACCGAGAGCAAGATTGCTTTAACTGTTGGTTCCGGCTCGTGAACCGCGGTAGCTTGCTCAATAGAGTGCTGAGTATCTTAAAAGTATTCGTCAAAACAGAGCACAATTTTTCAAACACAAAATGACCGAAGGTCTAATCTGCAGAAGTGGCGGCGAGTACTGATAGCCTTGCAAAGGCTCGCGTGGAGCAGTCTCAGCATGAGCTATACATGAGCTATAATTGATGACGGACCGCAATGAACCGCAAGCTGTTGCTGAGACGCCGGTTTCGTTGACAGGGTCGGTGTTGCTGGTCTATTCTTAACACTTTGGTAGTTCTTTGGTAGTCCTGCGTCTGCCCGTCTAGAAGTTCTTTGCGCCTTCAGCGCCACCGAACTCTGCGGCTATTTCGCGGTTTTCACACATCTGGGAGATTGAAAGATGTCAACGTATTTCCCCAAAGGGGAAATTGCGCGCAAATGGTTTGTTGTCGACGCTTCGGGCCAGACTCTGGGCCGATTGGCGACTCGTGTGGCGCGCATCCTCAGCGGCAAAGATAACCCCAAGTACACGCCGTTCCTCGATACTGGCGATCACGTGATCGTCATCAATGCCGATAAGGTTCGTGTTACCGGCATGAAGGCGGACGACAAGATTTATTACCGGGTCACCGGTTTTCCCGGCGGTATCCGTTCGGAAGAATATAAGAAGCGCCTGGCCCGCAAGCCGCAGGAAGTGGTGGAAGCGGCGATCATCGGAATGCTGCCGCACACCAAGCTGGGCCGCGCGATGGCCAAGAAGCTGAAGGTGTACAAGGGCGACCAGCACCCGCACCTGGCGCAGAAGCCGGAAGCGATCGAAGCAGTGGTTTAGTTTTTGTGTCCCACGTCTTCCAAAAGATGCGAAGCATGGGGCACCCGAAGATTCCTTAGCTGATAGCTGACGGCTGATAGCTGACAGCTCTAGAGAGAATAATGGCAGAACTGGTTCAGTATTACGGTACGGGACGCCGCAAGTCGAGCGTGGCGCGTGTATTTCTGCGCCCCGGTAGCGGCGACTTCACAGTTAACGGCAAGCCGTTCGAAGTGTACTTCGTGACGGAAGCCCAGCGCATCATGGCCAAGTCGCCGCTGGTGCTGACCGAAACCTCCGGCACCTTCAACATCCTGGTCACCACGGATGGTGGCGGCGTGAATGGTCAGGCTGGCGCGGTCCGCATGGGCATTTCGCGCGCCTTGCAGGAGTTCAATCCTGAACTGCGCCCCAAGCTGAAAGCCGAAGGCTTCATGCGTCGCGATGCTCGCGGCAAGGAGCGCAAGAAGTACGGCCAGAAGGGCGCACGCAAGCGGTTCCAGTTCTCTAAGAGATAGTTATCAGTTGTCGGTGGTCAGTTGTCAGCGACGACGGACCATCGGCGACGGACCATTCTTTCCCTTGTGGTTCCGGGGGGCGAGGATTAGGTGGCAAGGGGCAGTCAGTGGTTATCGGGAAGCACGTCAGCCGCATTCGCGAACTGACAACCGACAACTGGCAACTGACCACTTGCAAGTAAACCGGAACGAATTTCCCTGCCACTGCTGAACCACATGGGCAACGGGGCGGGGTACGGGAAGTAATCTCAAGCGACCGACCACGGTCGTCGCAAGGGATGCACCGCCAATCGGAGGACATTTGGCAAACATTACGATGAAGGAGTTGCTCGAAGCAGGCGTTCACTTCGGGCATCAGACGAAACGCTGGAATCCGAAGATGAAGGAATATATCTTCGGCGAACGCAACGGCATTTACATCATCGATCTGCAGAAGACGCTGAAGATGTTCAAGGAAGCGTCGAAGTTCGTGACCGATATGGCCCTGCAGGGCAAGCTGATCCTGTTCGTTGGTACCAAGCGCCAGGCGCAGGATGCCATCGCGGAAGAAGCCAACCGCTGCGGCATGTTCTACGTGAACTCGCGCTGGTTGGGCGGATTGCTCACCAACTGGGTCACGGTACAGAAGTCGGTGAAGCGGCTGAAGGAGCTCGATGAAATGGCCACCGATGGCCGCTACGAGCTGCTGCCGAAGAAAGAAGTTATCAAGCTGGAGCGCGAGCGCAAGCACCTGCAGGCCAATCTGGCCGGCATCAAGAACCTGAATCGCCTGCCGGACACGGTTTTCGTGATCGACTCCAACAAAGAGCAGATCGCGGTGAAGGAAGCGCGCAAGCTGGGTATCCCGGTGGTCGCCGTGGTCGATACCAACTGCGATCCGACGGAAGTGGATTACGTGATTCCCGGTAACGACGATGCGCTGCGCGCGATTCGCCTCTTCGCCTCCAAGATTGCCGACTCGGTGATCGAGGGTTCGCAGGCCGCGAACGATAAGGAAGGCGCCGAGATATCCGCTGCTGTCGCATTCACCGAAGGTGTGGAAGAAGGTGCTGCGACGCCAGTCGAAGGCGAGGCCGCCGAAGGTCAGGCGCCCGGTCTCGATGCCAGCGAGTTGGAAGAAGTCAGCATGGAAGAAGTGCTGGGCAAGAGCGGACGTCGCGCTGCTTCCGATTCACGCGTATAAGAGCAGCGGAAGGTTCGAATTGTTTCGTGACCCGCGCTGGCCGACGGCGCGGGTTTTTTGTAGCAAGGCTGTTGGCTCTTAGCTCTTGGCTTTTGGCCAGAGATGGTTCAGTTGAGACGCTAAGGCAGTCAGCAACATCAAATGATTTCGCAGCCAGTTGGATCGGCATGGCAGATCTAGTCTGCTTCCGTTTCTGTTCTGGCCAAGAGCCAAAAGCTAAGAGCTAATAGCGATCCATCAAGGTTGAAGCAGAGATAAGGACTACGAATACATGAGCACTACATCCGTAAACATCAATGCAGCACAGGTAAAAGAGCTTCGCGACAAGACCAACGCTCCCATGATGGCCTGCAAACAGGCGCTGACGGAAGCGAACGGCAACATCGAAGACGCCATCGTAATTCTCCGCAAGAAGGGTGTGGCAACTGCCGCCAAGAAGGCGACCCGCGCCACTAGCGAAGGTTCCGTCACCAGCTACATCCATGCCGGTGGCAAGATCGGTGTTCTGGTGGAAGTCAATTGCGAGAGCGACTTCGTTGCCCGCACTGACGACTTCAAGAACCTGGTGCACGACGTAGCCATGCACATCGCCGCCACCGACCCGCGCTTCATCCGCAAGGAAGACGTGACGCCGGAAGCTTTCGAGAAAGAGAAGGAAATCTACCGCGCCCAGGCAGCCGCGACCGGCAAGCCAGCCGCTGTAGTAGAGAAGATCCTCGAAGGCAAGATGGGCAAGTTCTACGAGGAGGTCTGCCTCTACGAGCAGCCCTTCATCAAGGACCAGACCATGACCGTGTCGCAGTTGATCGCTGCGGTTATCGGCAACCTGGGCGAGAACATCTCGGTAAGGCGCTTTGCGCGCTTCAAGGTTGGTGACGTCGCCGAGACCATCGCTATCAGCAAGCAGGAGCCGGCCGCCGAGTAAGATCACTTCACCTTCGCACGAGATTGGGCGGGACAGGTTCCCGCCCTTTTCATTTGTGAGCGCCGCCGTTGCGCAGAGCGGACAATAGCGCTTCGCCGTATTTCGCGATGATCTTCGGGCCCACACCGGAGATTTGCAGCAAAGCGTTGGAGCTTGATGGAGCCAGTCGTGCGACTTCGGTCAGCACTCGATCGTGCATCACGCAGAACGCGGGCACTCCGTCACGTTGCGCTAGCTTCAGTCGAACTTCGCGCAAGAGTTCGTAACGGGCCTCGGCAGCGTGGTCGAGCGGTTCTTCTGAGTTGGCTGCCTTGCTCTTGCGCGACTTGCGCACCCTCGAATCGGCCGACTTCTCCGGCGGTTGCTTCACTTTTCCCCGGCACACATCGCAGCCGCAATCCGAAATCAACGCAGGCTGGCCAAAGTAATTGAGGATGGCCCAACGCCGGCAGCGCCGCGACTTGGCGTACTGCATCATCGCTTCCAGCTTTCGCCCCGCGCTGGATTGCAAGCGAGAAATATCGACGTCTTTCAGCTTCTCGTTGTTGTCGCCGATCTTCTGGATGAAGAATTCCTGAATCCCGAAGTCGCGCGGAGAGTGATACAGAACGCAATGCGCCGAATGGCCATCGCGACCGGCGCGGCCCGCTTCCTGGTAGTAGGCCTCGACACTGCCCGGCAGGTTGTAATGCAGCACAAAGCGAATGTCAGGTTTGTTGATGCCCATTCCAAATGCGTTGGTTGCGACGATCACAGCGTCAGGCGCGTGCATGAAACGCTCCTGGCTGGCTTTCCGTTGCGGCTGTTCCATGCCTGCGTGATATCCGCAAATGGTGCGGCCGGGGAATTTCTCTTCCAGCAGGGCCGTGAGTTCTTCCACGGTTTTGCGGGTGGCGCAGTAAATGATACCGGTGCCGCGCACCAGCGGCAGGCCCTGCAATAAGGCCCCATCTTTTTCTCCGTCATTGCGGAAGAAGCGCGCGGAGTAACGCAGGTTAGGCCGGTCGAATCCGGTGACGTGCGACTTGGGAGAGCGCAGCTTTAGAAAAGTTGGCAATGTCACTGCGGACCTGCGGCGTCGCGGTCGCGGTGAGCGCAATAGTGACCGGCGACCCCAGCGCTTCGCGAATCTCCGCCAGTCGCATGTACTCGGGCCGGAAGTCGTGTCCCCAGAAGCTGACGCAGTGTGCCTCATCGACTACGAAGAGGCGAGGCCGAAGCTGAGGCAGTAGCGCGCGAAAGGAGGGAGCGGCGAAGCGCTCCGGAGCGACGTACAGAATGCCACTGAATCCGGCGCGCAGCTGGTGCAAAGTGTCACGTTGCTCGATCGAATCCTGCGAGCTGTTAAGCAGCAGGCAGGGAATGCCAAGGGCCTCGAGCTGACGCACCTGGTCGGCCATGAGCGCGATCAGCGGCGAAACCACGACCGTCAGTTCCCCCAGCACGAGAGCGGGAAATTGATAACAGAGGCTTTTGCCGGCCCCGGTTGGCATGACGCAGACAACATCGTGGCCGGCCAGCACGTCTTCGATGACCTCGCGCTGTTGCGGACGAAATTGCGGCAGGCGAAATGCTTCCGTGAGAAGCCGGTCAACGGATTCTAAGGCTCGGGAAGCTGCGGGCGGGTCAGGCACTGCTAACAGTTTATGGTGTTGCAGCCCAGGGCGGATGTGGAATTCTCTTCACTGCCGGTTACTATTTCCGTCTCTAGAACTGCGGAAGCGTTGGGATATCTGCCTGCCCGGCAGCCGCCGGTGCGCATCCCCCCTGCTACACTAGAATGTCTTCCAGAATACCTGCTGACTCATGCCTACTCCTGCTTACAAACGAATTCTGCTGAAGCTTTCTGGCGAAGCGCTGGCTGCCGGCCAGGGCTTTGGGGTCGATAACATTCGCGTACACGAGATTGCGGCCGAAATCGCCGAAGTGCATGCCCTAGGCGTGGAAATCGCCATCGTAGTAGGCGGTGGAAACTTCTTCCGTGGCGTGGCTGAACAGGCTAAGACCATGGACCGCGTCTCCGCCGATCACATGGGCATGCTCGCGACCGTGATCAACGCTCTGGCGCTACAGGACGCCTTGGAAAAGCAGGGCACCTGGACGCGTGTGATGTCTGCCATCGAGATGAATCAGGTGGCCGAGCCGTTCATCCGCCGCCGCGCTATTCGTCACCTCGAAAAGGGACGCGTGGTTGTGTTCGCTGCCGGCACCGGCAATCCTTATTTCTCAACCGATACTGCGGCTTCGCTGCGTGCCATGGAAATTAAGGCCGACGCCATCCTGAAAGCGACCAAGGTCGACGGCATCTACACCGCCGACCCGGTGGTGGTGAAAGACGCCACCATGTTCGACACCATCACCTACATGGACGTGCTGCGCCTCGGCTTGCGCGTGATGGATGCGACGGCAATCGCGCTTTGCCGCGAGAACAACCTGCCCATCGTCATCTTCAACCTGAATCAGCGCGGCAACATCGGCCGCGTGGTGATGGGAGAGAAGATCGGTTCTCTGGTGAGCGAGGGCTGATCAGTTGTCAGTTGTCAGTTTGCTTTCCCTTCCTCTACCCGCCATCTCTTTTGTTTGTCATCACGAGCGAAGCGAGGGATCTGCTCTTTGCGGGTGGCAGCAAGGCTTGTGGCTGAGTTTGTCCCAACGCGCGTCTTGCCCTATTCTTGCCCTTGGCCATGCAGCGGAGATCAGGTCTTTTCGCGCCAAAGCACAACCCTCTGATGACAAATCGTCGGGCGCATTCGATTTACCGGAATACGTTCTCACTATGGCGTTTGCGTGCAGGTTTATAATCACAAGTTTGCGATCCTAACGTGAGGCGTTCAAGCTATGGCACAAGTTTCGATGGCAGCAATTCCAGCACTGAAAGACAGTTTTTCGCAGCTCAAAACTCGAATGGAAAAAGCGGTAGAAGACTTCCGCAAGGAGATGGCTTCTCAGCGCACCGGCCGCGCCTCGGTTCACATGCTCGATAGCGTTACCGTCGAAGCCTACGGTTCCCAGATGCCGCTGAACCAGCTGGCGAACGTCAGCGCACCGGAACCGCAGCTCATCACGGTGGGGCCTTGGGATGTCAGCCAGATTGCCGCGATCGAGAAGGCGATCCGCAGCGCGGACCTGGGTCTGAATCCCATGAACGATGGCAAACTGGTGCGAGTGCCGGTTCCTGCTCTCACCGAAGACCGTCGCAAAGACATGGTGAAGCACTTGCACAAAGTCCTGGAGGAGCACCGGACCGCCGTCCGCAACATTCGCCGCGACGGCAATGACGCCATCAAAAAAGCGATGAAGGACAAAAAGATCACCGAAGACGAAGAGCGCGGCGCGATGGAGCAGATCCAGAAGCTCACCGACGACGAGATCAAGAAGATGGAAGAGATGGCCAAGGCGAAAGAAAAAGAAGTTATGTCTGTGTAGCTATCTCAGCTGAATAGAAGTCCCACAAAGGAGCGCAGAGGCGCTCCTTTTTTCTGTGCGTGGGTTGCGCAATCCCTGGCAATGCAGCAACATGACTTCGGATGCTGCTCGACCTCGGCGATCTTCAAATACGCACCTGGCGCAAGTCGGACCTTGAAGCCTTACTGCGCCACGCCAACAACGCCAAAATTGCGGCCAATCTTCGCGACCAGTTTCCCCATCCCTACACGCGGCGCGACGCCATCGAATATTTGAACTTCATGCGCGACCAGAGGCCGGAGCGGTCCTTCGCTTTGCAATATAACGAGGAAGCAATCGGCGGCCTGGGGTTTCAGATCGGGGTTGATATTTCACGGGTGAGCGCCGAGCTCGGCTATTGGGTCAGCGAAGCCTACTGGGGGCGAGGATTTGCCACCCGTGCCGTCAACGCACTCACCGATTGGGCCTTCGCCGAGTACAAACTTACCCGTGTATTCGCGCTCGTCTTCTCGTACAACGCTTCTTCCATCCGGGTGCTCGAGAAAGCCGGGTTCGAACCGGAAGGTTTGCTGCGGCGCAGCGCAATCAAGAACGGCGTCATTCTAGATCAGTTGATGTACGCGAAAGTGCGGTAAGAAACGCGCCGGCTGTCCTTCCATTGTTTCCATAACCCGATACCTGGTGACCTCCATCACACGACCCAGTATTCGGCATCACAGACCGATGTCCGTCTCACAAAGGAGAATCACGCCCACAACGGCTCAAGTAAGGCGGGAAGCGCCGGTCTTTGTGCCGCTCTGCAGGGCCCGGTCCGCTGACCTCCGTCGGGACTCGGGAGCCGGAATCAAAATTCCGGACTGCGCTTGCAGCGAAGCGAGCGGTGAACCTGACCACTCTCCTCTACCCCAACGCTTCCCGCCCTTGGTGATGCCGCTGGCTGCCAACGCCCAGTGCAGCAGAAACTATTGCGGTTCGCAAGACGCTGTCAATCCGTATAGGAACTTGGTTATAGGCACAAGGACAGGGCCCAAGGCGAAAGAGCAGTTCCTTACCTAAAGTGGTAGGTTTTTTGCAAATTTCAAATGGTCGTGGCAAACGCCGTATGTTATGGTTCTCGCCGCCATCCGAAGGGAGAAATTAGATGAGCGCAATAGCTTCGCGTAGTGCAGATATTGAAGTCGGCAGCACGGGTCTCAATCGGTGGTGGCGGGTGATAGGTGGCCTGCTGATGAACATTGCTCTCGGCACTCTCTACGCCTGGAGCATATTCGTCGCCCCGTTGGAGAAAGAGTTCGGCTGGAAACGCGCGCAGACCTCGGCTGTATTCGGCATTGCCGTGGTGGTCTTCGCCCTGAGCTTCATCGTTGCCGGCCGTCTGCAAGATAAGTTTGGTCCATTCTGGATATCCATCATCGGTGCGGTCCTGGTCAGCCTGGGATTTTACCTGTGCAGCTTTACCCACAGCCTGATGTGGCTGTACATATGCTTTGGTGTAATCGGTGGACTGGGTAACGGCTTCGGTTATTCGACCCCGATCCCGGTCATGGCCAAGTGGTTCCCCGATAAACGCGGCTTGGCCGTCGGCTTGGCCGTTGGCGGATACGGTGCGGGCTCCGCCCTCTTCGGCCCCCTGGCTAATTTGAAGCTCATTCCGGCGTACGGCGTTCACACCACATTTCAGATCCTTGGCGGAATCTTCCTGGTAATGACAGTGACCGGTGCCTTCCTGCTGAAGAATCCTCCAGCGGGCTATAAGCCGCAGGGCTGGACTCCGGCGCCAGTAACCGCCAAAACCGGCGCGACTACGAAAGACTTCACGCCCGGCGAAGTGCTGCGCACTCCGACCTTTTACTTTATGTGGATCGCATACGCCCTGGGAACCCTGGCCGGCTTGATGGTAATCAGCCAGTTGGTGCCGTTTGCCAAGAGCGTAGGTATTCCTGGTGCAGCGCTTGCCACCATGGGACTGGTCGTTGGCGCAGTCGCCAATGCCGCCGGTCGCATCCTGTCGGGTTGGATGTCCGATACCTTAGGTCGACTGAATGTTTTGCGAACCATGATCGCCATCTCTATGGTCGCCATGCCAATCCTTTATCTGGTCGGCGGCAATGTGGCCCTGCTCTACGCTGTCGTGTTCGTCGTCTACTGGTGCTACGGCACGCAGCTCTCGGTGAACGCTGCAACCACAGCGGATTTCTGGGGAACCAAGAACGCCGGTATCAATTACGGCATGCTCTTCACTGCCTGGGGCTTTGCCGGTTACTTCGGAGCGAAGATCGGCGGCACCATGTACGACAAGTACCACAACTATCAGATGGCGTTTTACACCGCGGGAGTTCTGGCAGCAGTAGCTCTGCTCGCTGAATTCATGGCGAAACGCCCGAAGCCGGTTTAGCTTTTCCTGTCAGTAGTGCGCCCTGGAACAACCAAGTTGTTCCGGGGCAGTCTTTATACCAATAGAAAAGAGCAATTCTCATGGGTACAGCAACGCAGGTTTCAACTTCGAAGTCAGGATCAGCAACTACGGCGGTGGAAGAATACGCCGCTCCCGCAATCGTAAAAGAACAGGCTCTGCTGAAAGATTGGCAGGCTGAGAAGGCTCGCTTCGACAGCGATCCGGACGGCTTCTGGTCAGAGATTGCGAACACGTTCGAATGGAGCAAGCCCTGGGACAAGGTCTTCGAGTGGGACGGCGTTCATCATAAGTGGTTCCTCGGCGCGCGCACCAACATAACTGTCAATGCTCTCGATCGCCACGCCAATGGCGCAAATCGCAATAAGGTCGCATTCATCTGGCTGGCGGAGGATGGCAGCGAGCGCGTCATAACCTACGGCCAGCTTTATCGCGATGTTTGCAGCTTCGCGAACGGACTCAAGTCGCTTGGCGTCAAGAAGGGCGATCGCGTTGTCATTTACATGCCCCTGACGCTCGAGGGTGTAATTTCCATGCTGGCCTGCGCCCGTATCGGCGCGATCCACTCGGTGGTCTATGCCGGATTGGGACACACTTCGCTGCGTGACCGCATCGAAGACGCGCAAGCCAAAATCGTCATCGTCGGCGACGCAGGCATCCGTCGCGGGAAGCCCGTGCCCCTCAAGGGCATCGTCGATGAAGCCCTCGATGGCGTTGGAGATCGTCGAGAAAGTCGTCGTCTTCACCCGCGATCCCAAAGCATTCGAGCCTGCCAGTGCTCGTGAAGTCGATTTCCGCGCCTTGATGAAGTTCCCGCCGGAATGCCCCGCCGAGGAGATGGACGCGGAAGATCCGCTATTCATCCTGTATACCTCCGGGACCACAGGCAAGCCGAAAGGCGTGGTTCACGTGCACGGCGGATACATGGTTGGCACAACCTACTATCTGACATCCTTCTTCGACATTAATCAGTCTGACGTGTTCTGGTGTACCTCCGACATCGGCTGGATCGTCGGCCACTCCTACATCGTCTACGCTCCGCTCTGCGGCGGGGTGACCACGTTGTTCCGCGAAGGTGCCATCGACTATCCGGATCCCTCCATTGCCTGGAAGATCGTCGAGAAGTATGGCGTCTCGAAAATGTTTACCGCTCCCACTGCGCTGCGCATGTTCATGCGCTACGGCGAGAAGCATCCGCAAGCGCATGATCTGCGCTCGTTGCGCCTGATCTGCTGTGCCGGCGAGCCACTGAATCCCGAAGCCTGGCACTGGGCGCAGACCTATCTCGCCGGCGACGGCCAGTGGGGATACGTGGTCGACAACTGGTGGCAGACCGAGCTGGGAGGCCCAGCCTTGGGCACTCCTTGCACGCTGCCTATGCGCGGCGGAAAGGCGGGCGTGGCACTGCCCGGCTGGGGCGCCGACGTTGTCGATCTCGACGGCAAGCCTGTCGCGCCTGGTGTTAACGGACGATTAGTGTTAACCCGTCCCGCTCCCATGATGATGCGCACCGTCTGGGGCAATGCGGCGCGATTCGAGAAGGACTGGCTCGAGATCCCGAATACCTATGTAACCGGTGATCTTGCGATTAAAGATAAGGATGGCTACATCAGCGTAATCGGCCGTGCAGATGACGTCCTCAACGTTGCCGGCCATCGCATCGGTACTGCCGAAGTGGAGAGCGCGCTGGTATCGCATCCCGCAGTCGCTGAAGCGGCAGCCATCGGAATACCGGACGCTCTCAAGGGCGAAGCCATCGTGGCCTTTGTGCAGTTGCGCGCCGGGCATAATCAATCGGATGCGCTGCTGGCAGGACTGATCGATCATGTACGCCGTGAAATGGGGCCGATTGCGACCCCATCAGCCATCAAGTTTGTTGCAGCCTTGCCGAAAACGCGCTCCGGCAAAATCATGCGCCGCTTGCTGAAGGCGCAGGAGACGGGGGCGGAGATCGGCGATCTGTCAACCTTGGAGCAGTAAATTAGCTGTTGCTATGGCCCATCTATACGGTGGGCCTAGGTCTGTCTTAGTTCGTATCATCCCAGGGCGAATGCATTACAGTATTAGGCACAAAAAATACCAGCAGACTATTCTCGGAGGAATTCATGTCGTCGCAACCGGTGGCACCCAGCCAGAACATTGACTCGATTCTTACTGAAACTCGGTCCTTTGCTCCTCCGGAGGAGTTCAGCAAAAACGCTCACATCCGTAGCGAGGAAGACTACAACCGGCTCTGCGCCAAAGCTGCTGCCGATCCCGAAGCCTTCTGGTCCGATATCGCTCGCGAGCTCCACTGGTTCAAGCCGTGGGACAAGGTATTGGAATGGAATTCGCCCTGGTCGAAATGGTTCCTCGGCGGGCAGATCAATCTTTCCTACAACTGCCTCGACCGTCACGTCGCGACCTTCCGCAAGAACAAGGCCGCCATCATTTGGGAGAGTGAGCCAGGCGACGTCCGCACCCTCACCTATCAGCAGCTTCTCCAGGAAGTAAAGAAGTGCGCCAACGTCCTGAAGTCGCTGGGCATAAAGTCCGGTGACCGCGTCGCCGTGTACATGGGTATGTGTCCCGAACTGCCGATCGCCATGCTGGCCTGCGCCCGCATTGGAGCGGTGCACTCGGTCATCTTCGGAGGCTTCTCGGCCAACGCGCTGGTCGATCGCATCACCGATCAGGAAGCAGTAGCCGTCATTACTCAGGACAGCTCCTATCGTCGCGGCGGCGAAGTGAAGCTGAAAGCCACGGTCGACGAAGCAATGGACCGTTGTCCCAGCGTAAAGCACGTGCTCGTGTACAAGCGTTCAGGCTGCGAAGTGGCATGGAAAGAGGGTCGCGACCACTGGTGGCACGACGAAATGGCGAAGGCCAGCGACAACTGCGATGCTGTCCCGCTTGATTCCGAACATCCTCTGTACATCCTTTACACTTCAGGCACCACCGGCAAGCCGAAGGGCATCGTTCACACCACTGGCGGATATTCGGTGCAGACCTACATCACCACCAAATGGGTCTTCGACCTCAAAGAAGACGATACCTTCTGGTGTACCGCCGACATCGGGTGGGTCACCGGTCACAGCTACATCGTCTACGGACCGTTGCAGAATGGCGCAACTGTTGTAATGTACGAAGGCGCCCCCAATTGGCCTGACTTTGGCCGTTTCTGGTCGGTGATTGAAAAGCACAAGGTCAACATCCTCTATACCGCGCCTACGGCGATCCGCACCTTCATCAAGTGGGGCGACGAGTGGCCCAAAAAGCACGACCTCAGCAGCCTGCGCTTACTCGGCACGGTGGGTGAGCCCATCAACCCCGAGGCCTGGATGTGGTATCGCGAAGTCATCGGCGGTAACCGCTGCCCCATCGTCGATACCTGGTGGCAGACCGAGACCGGCGCGATCCTGATTGCGCCTATCCCCGGTGCCGTGGCCACCAAGCCCGGATCGGCCACCAAGCCGCTCCCCGGAATTCAGGCAGAAGTCGTCACTCGCCAGGGCGATAAGGTTCCGCTGGGCTCCGGTGGCTTCCTGGTGATCAAAAAGCCGTGGCCTTCGATGCTGCGCACTGTCTATGGCGATCCTGACCGCTATGTTCGGCAATATTGGTCCGATATTCCGGGCATGTACTTCACCGGCGATGGCGCCCGCGAAGATAAGGACGGCTACTTCTGGATCATGGGCCGCGTCGATGACGTGCTCAACGTTTCCGGACACCGCCTGAGCACGATGGAGATCGAATCGGCACTGGTGGCGCATCCCAAGGTGGCCGAGGCGGCAGTAGTCGGGCGTCCCGACGAAATGAAGGGACAGGCAGTGTCAGCTTTCGTCACCCTTGAAATGGGCAACAAGCCTTCTCCAGAGCTGAAAGAAGAGCTTCGGCTGTGGGTGGCTAAAGAGATCGGCTCCATGGCGAAACCAGACGATATTCGCTTTACCGATCAGTTGCCGAAGACGCGCTCGGGCAAGATCATGCGGCGCCTGCTGCGCGAACTGGCCTCCAGCGGAGACGTGAAAGGTGACACCACCACTCTCGAGGATTTCGGCGTGATTGCGAGCCTCAAGGAAGAAGAAGCGTAAGCGAGGTAGAGCTGGCCTTCAGGCCAGCGTCTATGCCGTTGAAAATGCATCTGGGCTTAGCCCCTGAGGTACTTCCACCGGCGGTTCGGTAGCGTGTTGAGTCGGGCCGAATGACGATTCTAAAAACATGAAGGGCCGCTGAGCCGATGTAGTCGGTTCAGCGGCTCCTTACTTTTGCAGCAATTGACGAAGCCAACCCGCACACAGGCAGAACCACTGCTTCTGCCCAAATAACCATTACGTCGTTTTGCTCACTTCAACGGTTCAGGGTTTTGCGACGCATCCTCCGGCGTCGCCTCAATCTCAGGCGAGACCGGCGCGTCGACATCCGGGACAAGACCCGCGGGCGGTGCGTCAGAAGTCGAACTGAGGGATTCGAATGGTATGGGTTCCACTACAGGCGCCACCGGTTCCGGATTCAGCCTGTACCACGTTGTGATACATGCCTTCTGCCACAGCCTGCCGAAGATGTGGGCCAGCATGATCAGTTCCAGCAGAAGAAACGTCACCGGAATTGCACGGCCGGGAACTCTGGCCCAGATCAACAGCACGACCGCAGTCACGGCCCACGTAAGAACGCCGATGACAACGTAGCTCCAATAAACTTGCCATGCACGACGCAGCGCCATCCCAAAGGCGCGAGCCACATCACGTCGCGTTTTATGTTCGTTCAGCGCGACGGCACGTACCTGCGCCAGGTCGAACCACAATCTCACCCAAATAAACAACAACAGCACCGGGATTGAGCCGATGACAAGCAGGTAGAAGCCCGTCTGATCGGTCACCGCGCGATCGCCCGCAAAATCCGCTAGCCCATGAACCCCTTCGTACAGCAAGTTGACCAGGACAAACGGTATCAACGACCAAAGCGCCAGTCGTACAAACGTCCAGAAAAACGTGCCCGCCGCCGCAAAGAACTCACCCGTACTCACGCCGCGATCTTCGAAATAAACCAGCACGACTCCGGGCGTGATGAAGAGCAGAAACAGAAAATACAAGCATGCAAACAGCAGAATTCCGCCGGAGTGGCTGAACAGCTTGACGCTGGGCTGTGTGACCAGTTCCAGAAACATGCCCAGGTCGAAGTGCGCGGTCAGCCTCTCGCCGGCAAGGCTGTGATGCAATGCGCCTCCCAGCGACCGTGCCATCCCACTCGATCCCAAGCCGCCCAGAATGAAGTTGACGGCGAACACCCACCATAGGATGCGCTGGTGGCGCAGCACCTGCGAGAGCCCGCCTCTTAAAACTCCGCTGTCATGGTTCGCCAAAGAACATGCCCTCAATCTCTATGTCAGCCAGCCGATCATCTGTCCCAGGAACTGCGTGATAAACGTCCAATATGTCGTCAGCTTTGCCACCGCGAGGTATTGCGTTTTATCGGTGTTGCTGTTGTTCAGGTAATCGCGATCCAGGGTCACCCGGTAATCCGGATCGATCTGCACCGACACCACCTGCGCCTTCTTCACGTATACGTAGCGCACCCAGCGGTCGCGTCCGTCCCAGCGCACGCGATCGGTTTCGCCATTGTCGAACTTGATCTCCGCTTCGACCGGAAACACGAACTCGCCCTTGCGATGCAGCACAACCTGCGTCTCGTATTCGGTCTCGCCTTTTTTCTCTTCCAGCTTGGGGTCGTACCAGTTCACCGGATTCGATTCGGCCCGAAACACTTCGTAGTCGAGCATCTGCGTTCCGTAGACCGCCTGCTGCCAGTACCAGCCCAAATCCTGTTGTGCGGTTTCGTTCACCGTGCGCAGAAAGTCTTCCTGCGTGGGATGGGTGAAGCGATACTTCATGAAGTAGTTGTGCAGGGCGTCACGCAACGTCTTCTCGCCCACGACCTTCTCCAGCGTAAGCAGCATCGTTGCTGTCTTGCCATAGCTGACAGCTCCGTAGGAACCAAAACTCATGTCCGTATAGCTGGGGCGTGCAAGCGAATCGAAATCGGGACGATTCAGGTATTGAACGCGCTGCAGCGCCGGTTCACCCAGTTGCGCGCCAAGAACATTGAGCACACTGGTGTCGCGGCCGAAGATATCATCCAGCACCTTGGCTTCGGTGTAGCTGTTGATCCCTTCGTCGAGCCATGCGTTCTCGAATTCGTTGGTCGCCACCATTCCGTACCAGTATTGATGGCCAAACTCATGTTCGGTAACGCCCTCGGGAAAAAGGTACTGGCCCTGGAACGCCCACCACGTGGTGTCCCCTGTAATAAACGTCGGGTACTCCATACCACCGGCTTCCGTAGCGCCGTGCGGCGGATCAACCACCGTTATCTGCGCATACGGGTATGGCCCATACCACTCATCAAAACGCTTCATCGTCTGCTGCATGATCGTGATGTAGCGGTCCCATGAGCTCTTGTGGCCCTCGTAGGTGAGCAGCCGAATCTTCACCCCACCCACACTGCCGTTGAATTCGCTGTTGACGACCTTGAAATTCGGATCGGCGGTCCACGCGAAGTCATGAACATCTTCCGCATGAAAAGCCACCGTCTTGCTGCCGTCGGCGTTCTGGGTTTCGCCGGTCTCGACGCCAGTCGCACCAATCACATACGATTTCGGCAACGTGACCTTGACGTCATAAGTCCCGAAGTCGGCGAAGAACTCCGTCATCGCATGGAACTGATGGCAGTTCCATGCCCCGTTCCACCAGACACCGACTTTCGGAAACCACTGCCCCGCCAGCAGGAACGTGCGCTTGTAGCCGGTGCGTGCGATCACCTCCGGGAAAACGGCGTGAAACTTTATCTTGAAAACGACGTCTTCACCGGGCGCCACAGGACGGGGAAGCTGCACCTCGAATACTGTCTTATCGTCAGGATTACTATCGTCGGGAGAGACAAACTTCATCTGCGTCGTCAGGTCTCCCATGCCCAGAACTTCCAGCGATGTCACCTCGTTCGAGCCGCTGTCCTTGGGATCCCACGCGTCCTCGAAGGTGGTCGTGCGGAAGTTGCCATCGCGATGCGCTTCACGTACCCAGGTCGATTTCGGCTGAAATCCGTTCAGGTAAAGGTGAAAAGGGAATCGATCCAGCGGCTGCCCGGTCAGGTTGTGATAGGTGAGCGTCTCGGTAGCGTCAACCGAGTGTTTCGCGGGATCGTACTTGGCGTCGATGACGTACGCCACAACCCGCTGCGAAAGCGGCCCGCTCACTTTCGGCGCGAACGGACTCTGCGCCGCGGCGGGGAGTATCCCTAACCAAACCGTAATCACAAGGATAATGCGGTACAACGCTGTCATCGCGTACTCCGCGTAGCAATCGGACAGGATCGGTGCCATGAAGCTAAATGTTGAGGTTGGGAAGAGTCAATTCGACATAAGTGAACCACAACACCTCGGTGCATTCGATGATTACTTCTGTAATGGGCAGACATCGTTTAATCCGTGACCGCCCGCCACTGCGACTCGTACAATCGCACTGGCGACCGAGTGTCCCTAGTTTCCGTCGGGCCATAAGTTCTTTAAAATCTATCAAGTACGTATAAGTTATTGCTTATCAATCATTTAGCACCATAATGTGAGCTAAAGCGTTGAAAGCAAACGGTGTGCATTAGTGAATTTTTCGTGATGTGCATCACAAACTTTGACGCCTGACTTCTGTGCCCCTCCATTCAGAAAAACGGTTGGAGCTTGAGGCCCTAAACTTTGCTGCGCCCGCCCGCACCCCGTTTACGTCTCCGCTTCCGGCATAGGATTGCTTGCCTCGCTTGAGTGTCCGCTTGCTACACTCTTCTCCAGCATGCGGGTCCTTGGCATCGATTGCGGCGGCGAGTACACCGGCTACGGCGTGGTCGAGCAGGACGATGACGGCTGCCTATGCCATATCTGTAGTGGAGCCATTCGCCTGACGCCCCGCGTGGCCCTGGAGATTCGCCTGAAGACCATTAGCGATGCCCTGGGCGACATCATCGCGCAGCACCATCCCGAACTGGTTGCTATTGAAGATGTGTTCTACGCCGTGAATGCCAAGTCGGCGCTCAAACTCGGCCATGTCCGAGGCGTGGCCATGCTGGCGGCTGCGCAAGCGCAATTGTCGGTCGTCGCCTACTCTCCCCTGTCCATTAAATCGGCAGTCGTCGGCTACGGTCGCGCCGAAAAAGCCCAGGTGCAGCACATGGTCACGCGACTGCTCAAGCTGAGCGAGGTCCCGGAACCTCCAGATGTCGCCGACGCCCTGGCCATCGCCATCTGCCATCTGCATACTGCCGCCACACTTCAGCGTCAATCTGCGGGAGCCGGCCGGTGAGTGGCTCCATCAATTAGAATCGTTCGTTGAAGATGGTTTCTCTCCGCCTGGTTTTCATTACAGCCTGTCTCGCGTTTACCGCCGTCTGCGCTCCGGCCCAGCAGACGCCTGGGCCGCCGCCAGCTCCCACCATCGTATTTAAGCTGAGCTGGGACAAAGGGCTGCCTTGGACCGACTACACCTTTACCGTCAATGAGAACGGAGCCACTCACTTCAGCGGAACCTTCAATCCCGCAGAGAAGCGGCGATACCGACCCGGTCGAGCAGGACTTCATGATGTCAGAGGCAAACCTGCAAGAGATTTTCCAGCTCAGCCAAAGCTACCGACTACTTCCAGGGACAATTCGAAACCAAGACCAAGAAGGTCGCCAAAACCGGCGCCAAGACGCTGGAGTTTCACGGCCCTTCGCTCGATACCTCCGCCACCTATAACTTTTCCCCCAACCCGAACATTCAGCAGCTCACAAAGTTGTTTCAGTCGATTGCCACCACCATCGACTATGGCCGCAAGTTGGCGTTTCAATACCGCTTTGACAAGCTGGGGATGGACGCCCGCCTGAAGGAGCTAGTTGAACTGCACGCTGGCGGAATGGCCGGCGAGTTGCAAATCATTGAGCCCCTCCTGCGCAAGATTGCCGACGATGACGGCATGATGCACATGGCGCGCCTGCAAGCCAAACAGCTATTGAAATCAATGCAGCCGGTTGCCGCAGCCTCGAACCCCACCCCCGCACAACCCTGAACATGCCGTCCCGACTCGTGCTCACGCCGATTTCCGGCAACTTCGCATCAGAACAGTGTTAAATAGCTATAGAGACTGGCTCGAAGTAGACGCTGATGGACACTTTGCGAGCCGAACCGAGGCGTTCGACCAACCGGGGGAAAGGGTTCTGGGGTAGAGATATGGCAAAGCGCACGGGGAACGCATTGTCAGCGGTTCTGGCTATGGCATTTGTCCTGGCCGGCATCTACGCGCAAGCCGAATCACACGTCCGCATTATTCGATTGAGCTACATCGACGGAACCGTGGAGATGGATCGCGCCGTCGGGCAGGGAATGGAAAAGGCCATCCTGAATACGCCCGTAACCGAAGGTGTGCGGCTGGCCACCGGCAATGACGGCCTGGCCGAGGTCGAGTTCGAGAACAACAGCACCATCCGTCTCGGCGAGAACTCCGAAATCCAGTTCACCAGGCTCCTGAGCGACGACAATGGCGCCAAGGTGAACGAGGTTCAGCTGCTCCGGGGAACCGCCTACTTCGACACCAAGGGCAGCAAAGAAGACATCTATCGCGCTACCGCCGGCAACTCCGTATTTTTGGTGCATCGCGATACCCAGCTCCGCCTGAGCGACAATGACGGCAATGCAACGGCATCGGTCCTCAAGGGCGAAGTTGAGCTGGAAAATCAGCAGCATGAGGTGAAGGTCGGCAAGAAAGAGACGCTCACTGTCGATCCCGGCAGCGCTTCCGGATACGAGATTGCTAAGGGCGTCGATGCCGCGCCGCTGGATCGGTGGAATGACGAGCGCTCGGCTTATCAGCAGTCCTATTCCTATAACAATCCCGGCGTCAGCTCCGGCCTGAACAGCTACGGCTATGCTGACCTCAACTACTACGGCGGATGGTCGAACCTTCCCGGCGTTGGCTACGGCTGGCAGCCTTATGGCGTCTCCAACTGGCTCGGCTGGAATCCATACATGGCCGGCGCCTGGGCATTCTATCCCGGATTTGGTTATACCTGGGCCTCGGCCTACCCATGGGGATGGTTGCCCTACCACTATGGCAATTGGACCTACCTGGGCGGAGGCGGCGGCTGGTTTTGGGTTCCCGGCGGCGGTGGTGCCTACCGCAATAACGGTTGGTACTCCAACGGTTTTCAGCCTGCGCCAGTCGTGCATGGTCCTGCCGGATGGGCTGCACCCACTCGGCCTACCGCTCCCAGCAGCGGCGTGTCATCGTATGCGCCCACCGTCAGAGTTGGAACCATCGGCACCATGCCTCCCGTCATTCCGGGTGGGCGCATGCCGCCGAATTTCCGTAGCGTTGTTCCCACTTCCGCGACTTCGCGCGCTGCCGATCGGGCAATGACTTTGCCGGGCCACAGCGCAGCTCCCTACAATCCCGCCACTGCGGGTAAGACGACAAAGTCGGCTGTCGGAGCTGACACTCATGCCACCTACGGCCAGTACGCAGGAAGCAATGCGCATCCATCACTGAATGCTGGACAGCACTCAGGACACGTCTTTGCGCCGCCACCGCGTTCTGTGTCGCCGGGCATCTCGGCCGAGGGAATGGGCGGCGGCTACGGCGTAGGCGGTCACCCCGGTGCTGCTCCAGGGATGGGTGGCGGACCTGCTTTGAGTGGCTCGCACGCGATGGGGCCAAGCGGCGGACACGCCGGCGGCGGCGGCAGCCACAGCAGCGGAGGCCACGGCAGCCCCAAGTAGAACCAAACTGTCTCTCACCAAAATGCTCCGGTAATTTCCGGAGCATTTTTTCGTGGAAGAAGCACGGGAATGCCGCTCTTAAAATTCACCGCCGGCACCCGCCCCTCCCGAGGCTCCTCCGCCGAAGCGGAATTCTTCCTTTGCGGCGTGTGCGGTCGGAGCCGATACCAGCCCCAAAACGGAAGAGGTTAGGTTCATCCACTGCTGGTCCTTTGCCGAAAGGCGCGCGGCGGTAAAGCCTGCGCGAATGCCGTTCGGCCCCTGCGCGAGCCAGCGTCGAGTGTACAACGCAATGCCAGTCAGCACTATGCCGAGAAGCATCGGGTCCCAGGTATGCCGAGGCCAGCCCAGGTAAGGCTTGTTGGTGACAAAGGTCAGGATGGCCGCAATCCCGCCCACCGCCATTACCAGGCGGTCTTTCTGGCGAATCCCGCGTGCCAGTATGAGCGGCGGCAGGCACCAGATGAGCACCCACGTCATCCAGTAGAACCACGTCGGGAACTCAGAAGCGGGTCTGACGTCTCCGACAAACCACCTCGCGCGCAGCGTCAGCGCCGAAAGCTGGAGGTTGGTGGCTAAGTAGATGCCGAGCCATAGGAACGCTTCGGCCAGCGAATACTTACCATTGAGGTAATCGAGGCGGTGGCGGGCGCGTGCTGCGATGACGCACGCCAGCCCGATTGCGTACAGTACCGCGATGATGAAGTGCTGTGCCGAGCGAGACGATGTCCAGTAGCCTGGCAGCCAGCCGGCGAAGATCATGGCGGCGGGAAATGCATACCACAGCCCAAACCGGTGCCAGATCCAGAGCGATAAGACAGCACCCGCGGCGGGAATGAGGGATTCGGGCTGATACCTGCCGAACGCAAGCAGCAATCCCACAGAAAGACAAGCAACCGAGCAGACGGCGAGCGCCTCCTCGATCCCATGGCGGTAGAAACCGAATCGCGAAGCCGCGACTTCGGCAGCTCCGTAGCAACAGGCAGCCGAAGAACAACAGGAAAGCGCCGATGGTTGGCTCCGAGCCCCGCGAAAGGAAGGTAACGAAGAACAATCCGATAGCGGCGCCCACCACGACCACGGTGAAGAAGAAAAAGACCAGGCGCAAGAAAATGTTGGTGGTGCGTAGCTCAGAGACGGTCTCCGGCTTCATCCGCTCGTACTGCTCTTTGCTGATCAGCCCCTCGGCCGCCCAGTCCTTCAGCAGTGTGCGGGCGCGCAGTGTCTCTTCGCTTTCTGCCGTGTAGAGTCTCATTTCGACTCTCCAAAGCGGCGGGCGATCTTGACCAGCGATACCAGCATCAGGATGGCGGTGACGACGAAGTAGAGCAGCACGGCAGTTCCGTCATAAATGCCGCGAATGAGTATCGAACTGAAACCCACGTAGCCGTAGACCGCGGCGTAAGCGACGAAGACAAACTGCCGACGCTTCAGTCCCCACGCGAGCGACGCGACGCACGCCAGGAGCAGCGCCAGAACCCATACCAAGCGCCCTCCCCGCTCGAACACGCCCGACAGTACCGCCAAGAACAAAACGTTGGCCGCGATGTTCAGGTACGTGCCGAAGAAATGTGGCTTAAGCCCGCGCCTCTGCAGCAGCACCGCGCCGGCGATCACCACCGCGCAATAGAGCAGGGCGCACTGGCGATAGGTCTCATCCTGATGCCATTGCCAATGTGAGATCGTCAGCCCAAACCATCCGGCGAGCGACGACAAAGCCAGCGACAACACGAAACGGTTGTCGAAACGATAGGCCAGAAAGAAGAACAGTATCGCCGTAGCCAGCAGGTAGAAATCCCATTGCCCGGAGAGCACGTGAAAGCGGCTCTCCAGGTAAGCCAGTTCCACGCCCCATACCAGGGTTCCCAGGTAAAGCACGTAATCGAAGATCGCAGTCGGTGTAGGCGTTTCGGTCTGCGACCACGTAGACGCGCGCGAAAAGCAGTACCACGTACAGGCGGCGAGAATGGCAGAGAGGACAGCCAGGATTAGAACGTCGCCCAGTTGCTTCGACCAGGTAGTGACCGTCCAGCCCAGTCCTGCGACAAACGCCAGCACCCCGGCATAGAGAAGGATGTTGAGCTCGAGAAAAACCGAGGTAGGTTCTCCGCGGCAGAGGCCCGACAGAACCGCGTGCTGCTCCGGCGAGATCGCGCCTTCGTCCTTCCAATGCTCCAGGCGAGCGAGAATGGTCACAGATCTTTGTTCTCCGTGACAGCTTATGCGTGGCCGCGTTCAAGCGTTACCGCCAGCTCGGCCTTGTGACTCCTCATCGTACATTCCGTCGGAGCGCTCGCATATGCAAATCGCGACGGTGAAAGCTGGCACGATCGAAATGGGACAACCCGCCTGGGTTCGCCCTCATTTACTGAACGCCTATTTACTAAACCCCGGCAGCTCCACTCTTCTCGCGATGTGGTCCTGGATCCAGTGCCGGTCCCACCATTCCTTCGGGTCAATCTGCACGCCGTCGAGTTGCATGGCGAAATGGATGTGGTCGCCGCCGGCCATTCCCGTCATGCCGCTGAGGCCCATTACCTGGCCCTGCTTCACCATGTCGCCTTCGTGAACATCGATACGGCTCAAGTGCCCGTAGATGGTCTGCAGCCCGTAGCCGTGGTCCACGACAATGCAGTTGCCGTAGATGCCCAGCGGAGCAGCATAGACCACTTTGCCGTCGTTCGATGCCTCGACGCCAACATGCTGGGTCACGGCAAGGTCGTAGCCCAGGTGCACCTGCTGATCGATCTTCTGCCCGTGGTAGATGTAGTTGCGCAAGTCGGCAAATGTAGCCTCAGCCTGCGAGTGCGGCTGCCGAATGAAGGGCTGCGACCACAGGAACTTGTCGGCGGTCTTCAAGCGCAGATCGGAGAGCGTTTTGTTGTTGGCCTTCCGCATCTCGCTGTTGATCTCTACGAAACGCACCACCAGGTCGCCTTTGCCGTTTGGATCCAACTCCCCAACCACCTTCTGCATGAATCCGTCGCTCACCTGCAAATCATGCGTGGTGTAGCGCGGCTGTTCCTTTTTGGGGAAGACGACGACCAGCGGCGTGGTCACATCGTTGCCGGCGGCGTTCGCCGCATAGACCAGCGGAGTCGTATCCTGCGGCATGTTCCACGCAAAAGCGAAGAGCGAAAACAGCCCCGGCTTGCCGCCGGGCATGGGCCAGGCGCGGTATTGCTGGTCGCCTACGCGGACGCCCGCTGCCGTGTAATCGCCCGACACGCTGAAGGTCGCCAGGTCGGCCATGCCCTGATAAAGGTAGTGCTGCTCCGAGTCGGCGCTGATGGTGGGAGGCTGCGTCACGACGGTCACATCGCGCTCAGCATGCACCGTCTTGCGCAACAAGTCGTCGGAGGTCGCCTCGATGATCAGCTTCGCCTTGCCGGCCTGCAACTGCGGTGTCGTCTTTACCCCAGCCGTAAAGCTGAACGTGGCCTCAGGCGGGCTTCTGCTTCTCGTTGGACGAGAAAACCGGGTAGCGCACGCCGTTCTGCTCAACCATGGCGCGCACGCTGCGCACTCCGCGAGGGTCGTGCACTTGCACCGACACCGGCGTCGCCTGGCCGATGGTAGTGATGGAAGCAGGAAGAGTGACAACCGGGGTAGCCGAGCGCGCGACAACGAACACTACCAGCAGCACAATGAGAGCGACAACGACGAGGAGCAGTTTCTTCACACGTTATTGTAGCCCGCCAAAATCGCCCGCCTGGCACCGAGGCGCATCGAAGATTAACTCTTCTGGTGCTTCCGACTAAACGGCATGGCGCGGTTTGCCGATGAATTCGATATCGCCAGCGACCCGCGTTGCGATAGGGTAAAAGCAAATGTCCGCTGCTTCCGATCAACCCGTTTTGGTACGCAATACACAGCCGCGTGACTTCACCGCAATAACCGAATTGTGTTCGCGCATTTACCCCGACACTGCCCCGTGGAATGCCGAACAGCTTTCGTCGCATCTCAGCGTCTTCCCCGAGGGCCAGTTCGTGGCGGTGCATGGTGCGGAGGAAAAGGTCGTCGGCATGAGCGCCAGCCTGATTGTCGACTGGGAGGATTACAAGACGCTGGACGACTGGGACCGATTCACCGCCGACGGCATGTTCACCAATCACGATCCGCATCGCGGGCGGACATTGTACGGAGCCGAGGTGATTGTCGACCCGGGGTTGCAGCATCATGGCATTGGCGACAAAATCTATGCCGCTCGCCGGGCATTGACGGAGTCGCACAAGCTGCTGCGCATCCGCGCCGGTTCGCGACTGCGGGGCTACGGCCATTGCGCCGCAAGGCTGAAACCTCAAGATTACGTCGTCGCCGTCGTCGAGGGGCAAGAGCACGACCCGACGCTGAGCTTCCAATTGAAGGAAGGCTTTCACGTGGTCGCGGTGGTGCCGCACTATCTCACCGATGATCCGGAAAGCCTGGGCTATGCGGCGGTGATTGAGTGGCTGAATCCGCAACTTATCCGCAACGAGCACATTGCCGACCGGCCGACCCGCTTCCTGCGCAAAGCGCTGAGGGAAGCGGCGACAGCGTCGTAAAGCGCGCGCGCGGTAACCCGATTGTGGGCAGGTGTGGTTCGTCTCACGGCCGAAGATCTAATGATGAGACGAGGCTGACCATCGAACTGTATCCGACGTCACATCGGTTGCCCAATATCTAAACTACATTGCTGTTAAGAGCTTTGTATCAGGGCCCGCCTTCAGACGGGCCGAAGAAGCCTTGCGGAGACGGGCTTTAGCCCCTGCACCATGAAGCCAATTAGACACGCTAATCCTGAGGCTGTTCTTAGCTCTCCGAGAACGTTTTTCGTCACCACGAAAACGAGCATGGGACGCCAACTTTTGCAGTCCGATCGTAACGCCTCGCTCTTTATCGAGGTGCTCCGAACCTACGCAGCCACAAAGAAGTTCCGTGTTCACGAGTTTGTTGTTATGCCGGATCATGTGCACCTGCTGATCACCGTCGATCGCGACATGACGATTGAACGTGCCATGCAATTCGTAAAGGGCGGATTCTCTTATCGGCTGAAGAAGGAGACCGGCTACTCGGGCGAGGTTTGGCAGCGTGGATTTTCTGAGGTACGGACCGAAGATCGGGAGAGCTTCGAAAAGTGCAAGGAATACATCAGGCAGAATCCGGTGAAAGCCGGCCTGGTTGTTTCGGCTGATGAGTATCCTCATTCGTTCTCCTATTTGGCGAAGAAAAAGCAGCAGGGGCTAAAGCCCGGTGATTAATCATGCTGTGCGGCACGGCTGAAGCCGTGCCCTGATACAAAGCTTGTTCGACTGGTTCAGACTCAAGACATGAGTTCGGCATGAGACCTGACACTCCCACATTTGCCAATCGATCGCAAATTTGGGCCACCCGTCCGGCGGCAACATGCGGGCCACGCGTCGGTTCCTTGTTAATTGTAAGTACAATGGTGATCTGCATTCGACGTAGATGAGGCGTAGTCGTTAGAGGCTGTTCTTATGTCAGATGAATTTGAATACTACAAGAACAAGAAGCCGAGCAAGACATACGTCAGCAAGAGGATTTCTCTGGCGTCTTTCGACCAACAGCCACGCCCGATCAGGATCGCTTCAAAAGTGCTCGACTCACCCCAAACCTACAGCGTTGTTCTTGAGCGTGGTAGTCACGTAATCAGATTGACGGGTGCCGGCCGACAAGAGATTGTCGCCAAGTTTTATGAGGATAGCCGCGGCATACTTTCGCTAATAATTCAGCGGTTCACTACAACTACGGGAAAGCCCCACAAGACCAGCTTCTCGTTCTATGGCGATGAAGTTACAAGGTTATTGGAGTTTATTTCCAGCATTAAGCTCTTGCAGCTCCCAGATGCCGAGCGAATAAACGTTGCAGATAGTGAACTGAAGAAGTTGTTGCTTTCTCCTGACCAGGTGAGAACTCTGATGGTTCAGAACCAAGAACTCGTTCTTCAGATGGCGCGGGATGAAATAACGAGCTCAGATCTCATAGCTCTGGGTTATCGAAAAAAGGAATTGGACAGGTTTCGTAAATTGCTTTATGAGCCGGACCACTTCGACACGGAAAAGCAAGTATCAGGATTGACCGATGAGGGCGTCTGGCAAGCTTTTTTTGAAAAGAACAAATGGGTTTTCGGTTATGGTCTTGCTTATGTGTTCTTGTCTAGCCTAGACGAACGAAAGTTGGAACAAGTTGTAGTCGGATACGACTTGTCAGGTCCCGGCAAGCGAGGCGATGCGGTGATGAAAAGCAGAGGGGCGATAGAGGCACTCTGCTTTATCGAAGTGAAAAAGCCCACCACATCGCTACTAAAGCCGGCGCCATATCGTTCCGGTTGCTGGTCGGCTTCTGACGAGGTGTCCGGAGGAGTCGCACAAGTTCAAGGAACTGTCGAAGGTGCCATCAGACGACTTACGGAGAAGGTAGAGCCCACGAGCCCGTCTGGCGACCCGACAGGCGAGTCCCTTTTCTCATATCAGCCGAAATCTTTTCTGGTTGTGGGGTCCCTTGAAGAATTTAAGGCGGAGCGCGGGATTAGCACTGAAAAGTACAGATCTTTTGAGCTTTACAGGCGGAATTTGTTCCGGCCCGAGATTCTTACGTTCGACGAACTCTACGCGCGCGCCAAGTTCATCGTGCAGCACGTAAATGACTGAGTTGGTTGGTGGAAAATGTGGAATTCCATTCCCCCTATCACACACACCTGTGACAACCGCGCTTGGTCCTGCCCGACACTTTCTATACAATTCAACCAAGGGATGCAGAGGGAGTGCTGTCTCTCGCGCCGGCCTCATCCCTTGGGAGCGTGACCGAAGGAGTGCCGGTTCCTTCTTCCCATTTGCGGTTGTTAACCACTTCTAAAACATCCACTGTTCTCCACCCTCCAAAAATCGCAGCTAAGTCCTTATCCGCCAAGATTTTGTCTGTAAGTCTCACGCGCTCAAGATTTTGCAGAGCATTCTCAAAATCAACCGCCTGTTTTCAAGATTTTGCGAGGTACGGGGGGAGGGGGGTACCCCGGAGGAATGCACCGGAAGGTGTGCAACAGACCGCAGCAGCAGTTTGTCCCCTCGAGATTATTCTTTGGTTAACCCCGGGCGAATTCAAGCGACTTCGGAGGCGCCTCAACGCTGCTAGACTCGAACCTGGAATTACGAACTAAAAGAGACGCTTATGTATTCATCTGCAAAAGACAATGGCTCCAAGACCACTGACGCGCTGATCGATCTGCGTTCTGACACCGTTACCAAGCCCTCGCCCGAGATGCGGCGCGCCATGTTTGAAGCCGAAGTGGGCGACGACGTTTATGGCGAAGACCCGACCATCAATCGCCTGGAGCAGCGCGCGGCCGAGATGCTGGGACGCGAGGCCGGGCTGTTTGTGCCCAGCGGAACCATGGGCAACCAGATCGCGATCAAGCTGCACACCACGCATGGGCAAGAGGTGATCTGCGAGGAGCGCGGCCACGTGTTTAATTACGAGATGGCGATGATGGCGCACTTCTCGGGAGTGGTGGCGCGCACGGTGGCGACGGAAGACGGCATCCTGAGCTGGGCGCTGGTGCAGCCGAAGCTGCGCGGCAAGAGCTATCACTCGGCGAAGACTGGACTGGTGTCGCTGGAGAACACGCACAACATGGCGGGAGGGACTGTGACTCCGCCGGAAGTGTTTGACGACGTTTGCGATCGGGTACACGAGGCCGGGCTGCCGGTGCATCTCGATGGCGCGCGGGTGTTCAATGCTGCGGTGGCGCTGGGGATTGCGGTGGACAAGCTGACGGCGAAGGCCGATACGGTGATGTTCTGTTTGTCGAAGGGGCTGGGTGCTCCGGTGGGATCGATGCTGGTGGGGCGGGCGGAGCAGATCGATCGCGGACGCATCTACCGCAAAGCGCTGGGCGGAGGCATGCGGCAGGCGGGCATTCTGGCGGCGGCAGGATTGATCGCGCTGGAGCAGGGTCCGGCAAAGCTCGGGGCCGATCATGCGAACGCGAAGTTTCTGGCGGAAGGGCTGGCGAAGATTCCGGGATTCAAGATCGATGCGGCGAAGGTGCAGACCAACATTCTTATATGCGACATCAGCGGGACGGGCATGACGTCGGCGGAGTTGTCGAAGAAATTGCGCGAACATGGAGTGCTGGCGAACGGCGTGGGTCCGCAGGCGATTCGGTTTGTGACGCATCTGGATGTGTCGCGCGAGCAGTGTGCGAAGGCGCTGGAGATTCTGGCGACGGTTTGTAGTGCGATGGCGCAGAGGGCGTAAACTTCGCGGCGGACCGCACAAAAGCAGGTCCTTCGCTCTGCCGCGGCGGACTCAGGATGACAAGTAGAGTGACTCTAGGGAGCCGGTTGGTTTGGATAGGGGTCCTTCGACTGCGTTCGTCCGCCTTCGGCAAACTCACTTCGCTCAGGATGACAAATTTATGGAGGTTTGGGTGACGGCACGGCTGAAGCCGTGCCCCTTCAAATCGCAAGTAGGTTGCGGCGTAGCTGAAGCTACGCGCCTTCGGCTGAAGCTAGCGCGACCCTTCGGCTGAAGCTACGCGACTTCGGCTGAAGCTACGCGACTTCGGCTGAAGCTACGCGACTTCGATAAGGATGAGTATGCAGATTGAAATTCGCCGCTGTCTGATATGAACAGGGCTGCGACGCTTGGCCGGGAGCCTGAAGCGCGAACTCGAATCGAAGTACGGCATTAAGCCGAAGGTGAGGCACGCTTACCACGAGCTGGAAGTGCTGGTGGATGGGCGCAGCGTGTTTAGCTACAGCAAGGCGCAGCGGATTCCCACGGTGAAGGGGATGATCGAGGCGATTGGGCTTGAGCCGCGACAATAGTCGCCTGCTTGTATACTGTCGCGCATGTCTCGTACGACCGATCAGACTGCACGAATTCTTCTCTGCGCATGGTGCGCGCTTCTTGTCTGTGCCGCGTGTGTGCCGCTGGGTGCGCAGGATGAGTCGAAAGCTCCCGCGGTTCAGCAACAGTACAAGCCGCAACACTTCACCTATCAGGAAGTCATGATCCCGATGCGCGATGGGGTGCGCCTGCAGACGGTGATACAGGCGCCCAAGGATGCGTCGGGAGCGCTGCCGATTCTGCTGACGCGGACTCCTTATGGCGTGGCGGAGAATGGCGACCACTTCAACGAAGCGGGACGCGCCGACGACCTCATTGCCGACGGTTACATCTTCGTCTCGCAGAACATTCGCGGACGGTTCAAGTCGGAAGGAACGTTTGTGATGCAGCGGCCGCCGCGCGACAAGAGCGATCCGAAGTCGATTGACGAAGGCACCGACGCGTACGACACCATCGAGTGGCTGATCAAGAATGTGCCCAACAACAATGGGCGCGTCGGCATCTGGGGGATTTCGTATCCGGGATGGCTGGTGACGCAGGCGCTGCTGGAGCCGCATCCGGCGCTGAAGGCGGCCAGCGAGCAGGCGTCGCCGGATGACATGTTCATCAACGACGACTTCCATCACAACGGCGCGTTTCGCCTGAGCTATGGGTTTGAGTATTCGGCGCTGCTGGAAACTTCCAAAGAGAAGAACACCGATTTCGCATTCGATCAGTACGACACGTATTCGTGGTATCTGAACCTGGGGGCGCTGTCGAATGCGAATGCCAAATACTTTCACGGCAAGCTGCCGACGTGGAATGACTTTGTCGAGCATCCCAATCACGACTTCTGGAAGCAACACTCGGTTACGGAGTATCTAAAGCATACGACCGTGCCCAATCTCAATGTTGCGGGATTTTACGACCAGGAAGATTTCGTCGGCCCCACGCGCATTTACGCCACACTGGAGCAGACTGACACGGATCACTTGAACTACTTTGTTGCCGGGCCGTGGAGCCATGGCGGCTGGATGGGCGAGAGCGGGCGCAAACTCGGCGACATCGATTGGGGAAGCGACATTTCGCGTTACTATCGCGCGCATATTTTCGCCCCGTGGTTTGCGCATTGGCTGCACGATAAGCCGCTGAATCAGCCGGAAGCGATCACTTTCGAGACCGGGTCGAACGAGTGGAAGAGTTACGACAAGTGGCCGCCGACTCAAGGGGTTACAGATAGAAAACTCTACCTTCACGCGAATGGTAGCGCATCGTTCGATTCGCCATCGGAGCAGGATGCGTTTGATTCGTATGTGTCGGATCCGGCGAACCCGGTGCCGTACCGTCATCGTCCGGTGACGCCGACGTATCCGAATCCGACGTGGACGACGTGGCTGGTGGAGGACCAGCGATTTGTGGAGCATCGGCCGGATGTGCTGAGCTGGGAGACGGAGCCGCTGACGGAAGACATCACGGTGACCGGTGACATCGTTGCCGATTTGTTTGCGGCTACCAGCGGCAGCGACAGCGATTGGGTGGTGAAACTGATCGATGTTTATCCCGAGGACTACCAGAAGATCAGCGAAGATGATGCGGAGAAGAACGCTGGCCCGGTGCTGAACGGCTACGAGCTGATGATCGCGGACGACATTTTGCGCGGGCGATATCGCAATAGCATGGAGACTCCTGAGGCGATTACGCCGAACAAAGTTACGGAGTACAAGATCGACCTGCATCCCAACGACCACGTGTTTATGAAGGGACACCGCATCATGGTGCAGGTGCAGAGCACGTGGTTCCCGCTGTACGATCGCAATCCGCAGAAGTTTGTGCCGAACATCTATAAGGCGACTGACGCGGATTACACGAAGGCGACGCAGAAGATTTATCGCTCGAAAGATGCGGGGTCGAGTGTGGTGCTGCCGGTGATGGGGAAGTGAAGGCGGGAGATTGGCGGCTGATTCGAAGTACCCTAGGGGCTAAAGCGTGTGCGTGAGAACCTGCCGTCGCTACGCGACTCGTGGGCTTTTCCTGCTCACACCCCAGCACTCCGCCTTCGGCTGCGTGCTGGGCTGTCATGTTGGTCGCCCCCAAGGGGCTCAGATTGCGGGTTGTTCCACCGACATTGGCAAAGCCGAGTTCTCACGCAGACTCTAAAGCCCGCACGCATGTGTGGCATAGACGCTGGCTTGAAGGCCAGCTCTACCTGAAGGCGAGCTCTACCTAAAGGGCAGCACCACCGAAGGCGAGCTCTACTTGTTATCGTCCGCTGCGGAATTGGATGATTCTTCTGCGGTCGCGTTTGGAAGGCCTGGTCTGAGGTATGGGCTCGAATAGATGTGCGGCTTTGCGTTCTTCCGCCGCTTTCTGACGTGCGGCGCGGCTCTCGTCGGACTCGCGATACATGGTTTGCGCCACAGCGGCGGGGCCGCGAACGTCGTTCACGATGAGGACTTCCACCTGAAAATCGCCGGCGTCGTTGGTGATCTTCAGCTTGTCGCCAACGTGAACTTCCCTGGCAGCTTTAGCCGGATGGCCGTTCGACTCGATCCTGCTCAGCTCGCAAGCCTTCTTGGCCAGCGCGCGAGTCTTGAAGAAGCGCGCGGCCCACAGCCAGAGATCCATGCGAACGGTGTCCATTTAGTTCACTTCGCGGGAGCGTAGAAATAATAGTCAGCGCTGTAAGGGATTTTCACTTCGGTATTCAGTTTCGAAGTATTGCAATCGGCGTCCGCAGGAGGCAAGCCGCCCTGAGTATTGATTCGCTGCACACTGTTAACGTGGGTGAAAACGCCCTTCTTTTTGCCGGAATGGTCGGTGACGGCCACTAGAAGCCATTGAATGGATGCCGACTCTGGCGCATTTACCCGCTCCACCGCCTTGCCGCTGATCTCGCTGCCATCTTTGTATTTCCAGGTGGGCCCGGCGGAGTGGCGGCCAATCACGGCGCCTTGCGAATCGTGTAGCTCGGCTTCCGGCGCCTTCAAGGACCAGGCAGGTTTGCCGTCGGCTCCGGCATGACAAACGTAAATCTGCGCGCCCGACCCGTGGGCCATCAAGACGACTTGTTCGTTAGCCGGCGCTGCGATTTTGTCGGGGACGTCAGGGCGCGGTAGGGCTTGTCCGCTGGCCTGCGCGGCGACAGCCAACAGAATGGCGATGGGCAACAGTTTGGGAAGCACGAGCCGAGTTTACCATCGCGGCGTGGTGTCGCTCTTCGCCATTCGCTCTTCGGTTTTCGGGAGACGGCGAGAGATAGGCTTGGGAAAGGGCAGCCTCCTATAGCGTCTCGATTGAGACATAAGGCCCGAGCGCGGAAGCCTGCTACACCTGAGTGACGAGCGCGCGACTTCGCCGGGCTTCGTCTGTGTTATAACGACTAGTTTGCTCCCAGCACAATTGCCCCACACGGGAACAGGGTCAGCGACCCAAGGAGACAGCGTGGATTTCCAGCTCAATGACGAGCAGTTGCAACTGAAGAAGATGGTGCGTGATTTTGCCCAGAGCGAGATCGCTCCTAACGTGATGAAGTGGGACGAGGCTAGCGAGTTTCCGATGGCGACGGTCAAAGAGCTCGGCAAGCTTGGATTGCTGGGAATCATATTCCCGACGGAGTACGGCGGCTCGGGCATGGGCTATGTCGAGTACGTCTGCGCGTATTGAGGAACTCTCGCGGGTGGATGGCTCGGTGGGCATTATTGTTGCGGCGCATACGTCGCTGGGCAGCAATCATATTTTTATCGCCGGCAACGAAGAGCAGAGGCGGAAGTACATTCCTAAGCTGGCGACGGGAGAGTTCATCGGCGCCTGGGGCTTGACGGAGCCGGGCTCGGGATCGGACGCGGGTGGCGCGCGCTGCTCGGCCGTGCGGAAGGGCAAGAACTGGGTGCTGAACGGGACGAAGACGTTCATCACCAACGGCCACTATGCCGACGTTGCGGTGGTGATTGCCGTGACGGACAAGACGGCGCACACGCATGGGCTCTCGGCGTTTGTAGTGGAGAAGGGAACTAAGGGCTTTCGAGCAGGCAAGAAAGAGAACAAGCTTGGCCTCCGCGCCAGCGATACTTCGGAGCTGATCTTCGAAGACTGCGAAATTCCTGGGGAGAACCTGCTGGGACAGGAAGGTAACGGCTTTATCGATGCCATGAAGGTCCTGGATGGCGGGTCGGATTTCGATTGCAGCGCTTGGGCTGGGCATGGCGCAAGGCGCGTATGAAGCGGCGCTCAACTACTCGAAGGAGCGTAAGCAGTTCGGGCAGGCGATCAGCGAGTTTCAGGCGATTGGCTTCAAGCTGGCGGATTTGGCGACGGAGATCGATGCCGCTCGTTTGCTGACCATGCGTGCTGCTTCGATGAAAGATGCGGGGATGAAGACGACGCTGGAGTCGTCGATGGCGAAGCTTTACACCAGCGAGGTCGCGGTGAAGGCTGCGAACGAAGGGGTGCAGATTCATGGCGGGTATGGGTTTATCAAAGATTATCCGGCGGAGAAGTTTTATCGCGATGTGAAGCTGTGCACCATTGGCGAAGGGACGAGTGAGATTCAGCGGCTGGTGATTGCCCGGCAGATATTGAAGGATTAGGGCGGGGGGCGGTGAAATGCTCGTTCCGCACAGCAAACGAACGTCCAGGTGGATTCTTGACCGTGCTAACGGCCTCACGTTTTCGATGCGCTTTACTAATTGCGATCCTCGTGCCTACGTCCGTTCGGGCGCAACAGGGTGGTTACGTTGTTTCCCAAACTCTGCGCCTCACTACATCAGCCAATGGAGTCAGTGGCAAGTTGGAAGTACTGTTGGACTCGCGCCTCACCTCCGAACTGCAAAAGAAAATGTGGGGCGTAGGCGATTGGGCATTCTTTTTGTCAGAGAGCGACCGTCAGTACGCATTGTTCAAGGCAAAGCCACCCAATAACGCTCAGTTGCGTATTGTGAATGACGGAGCTGAGGTACAGCAAACGGTCACGCTGGATAAGCCGCTGGCGAGAGTGTCAGAAGCGCACCTCATCGATGATCGCACTAGCTTCCTCATTGCGGTCGACTATTCAGTTGGATTTGGTTCTTACGCGGGTGTAACTACACAGTTATTGGACGTTGCTGATGGCCAGCTTAGGTGGGCGGACGCCAAGGCAGTAGACACAGGGGAAATCGAGCGGATTCAGCTCCCGAGTACCCTCAAATCGGCGTGGAAACTGGTCCCGTTTCGAGGTAATAGGGACATCCTCCTTGTGTACTGCCGCCCTGCGAAAGTGCAAGTGGCAGGACGGGAGTTTGTCGTCGGGTACATGCGTTACAGGTTTGATGGAACGCAGTGGCTTAAGTACGAGAGACAGCGGAATGGCTTTTGGGAGTCTGATGAGCCGTTTCCACCGTTGGCATCTTTTCCATAGGCGATGCTTCCGAAGTTGTTGGCCTAATATCGCTATTTACCACGCGAGAACAGATCCCTCGTCCGCCGCGGCGGACTCGTGATGACAAATCCAAAGGCGCTCGTGATGACAAATCGAAAACGGGGCTCGCGATGACAAAGCGAGTAGAGTCGATGACAAATCAATTGGGGGTGATGACAAGTCATTGGGAGTATCTGCTGGTGCACCATTCCTTGCTCGTCCTGTTAATCTGATACGTCAACCGTGAAAGCCGAACCTAACCTGCAGCACCTTATCACCCGCCTGCGCGAGGGGAATCCGCGGGCGCTGGCGCGCGCCATTACGATGGTGGAGAATCGCGTGCCGGAATCGACTGAACTGCTGAAGGCGGTGTTTCCGTTCAGCGGGAATGCGTTGCTGATCGGGCTGACTGGGTCACCTGGGGCGGGTAAGAGCACGCTGGTCGATCAGATTGCGCGCGAGTATCGCAAGCAGGGTAAGACGATAGGTATTGTGGCGGTCGATCCGACCAGCCCGTTCAGCGGAGGAGCGATACTGGGCGATCGCATTCGCATGTCGTCGCATTACGCCGACGCCGGAATTTACATCCGCAGCATGGCTACGCGCGGATCGCTTGGCGGATTGGCCAGTACTACGGCCGATGTGGCGACTGTGCTCGATGCCAGCGGCCGCGACCTGGTGATGATTGAGACGGTCGGCGTGGGGCAGGATGAAGTCGATATCGTGCGGCTCGCCGACGTGACGATTGTCATTCTTGTGCCGGGCATGGGCGACGATGTGCAGACCATCAAGGCCGGCATCATGGAGATCGCCGACATCTTCGTCATCAACAAGTCGGACCGCGAAGGCGCCGAGCGCGTGGAGCGGGAGATTCGTGCGATGCAGTCGCTGGCGCTGCGGCACGACAACTGGGTTCCGCCGATTGTGAAGACGGTGGCGAGCGAGGGAACAGGGAGTTGCCGAGCTGGTAAAGACCATCGAAAGCTATCACGAGTACCTGCAGCAGAGCGGGATGGCACGGGAACGGCGGGCGCAGAATTGGCGGCAGCGGTTGACGGAGATGCTGCGCGACGCGCTGTTTCAGCGGGTGCTGTCGACGTTTCTGGAAGATGGCAAGGCGGAGCGCTATGCGGCGGAGGTTGCCGAGCACAAGCGCGATCCGTATTCTCTGGTGGAAGAGATTGTTGGTGAGTTGGGGAAGCCATAATGATGGAGATCGATCATCTGGGAATTGCGGTCAGGTCGCTGGCCGAGGCGAAGAAGTTTTACCAGACGCTCGGGTTGGAGGTCATGCCCGAGGAGGTGGTGGAAGGCGAGAAAGTGCGGGTCGCCATGGTTCCGGTGGGCGAAAGCCGCATCGAGTTGCTGGAGCCCACCTCGCCGGATTCGACGATTGCGAAATTTCTGGAGAAGCGCGGTCCGGGGCTACATCATGTCGCGTTGCAGGTGACCAACCTGGTGGAGCGCGTGGAGGAACTGAAAGCCGCGGGCACGCGACTCATCAATGAAGAAGTGCAGATCGGTGCAGGCGGGCACATGTATGTCTTCGTGCATCCTTCGAGCACGGGCGGGGTGCTGCTCGAGCTGGTGGAAGAAGCGCCAATCGGCGTTTGAACCATGCTGCTGATCGCCATCGATACATCAGGCCGCAATGGCAGCGTCGCGCTGTGCCGCGGCGATGAGAATTCGTTTACAACTCTGCAAGTGATGACGGTTGAGGGCGGAACCTATTCCGCCCGCTTGATGCCGGTGATCGCAGAGCTGCTGGCCAATCAACACCTCACAAAAGAACAGATCGATGGGTTCGTGGTCGTGGCAGGACCGGGCTCGTTTACCGGGCTGCGGGTTGGACTGGCGACGGTGAAGGGTTTGTGCGAGGTGTTGCAGAAGCCGCTGGTGGCGGTGTCGATGCTGGAGGCGGTGGCGGTTGTGCGAGGGCCTCACGATGGGCGGGTCGCGGTAGCGCTGGATGCAGGACGCGGCGAGGTGTACGTCGGCGAATTCATGATTGCCGAGTCGCGGGCTTCGGTGGTGCGTGAGTACATAGCGAAACTCGAGGAGTTTGCGGGCGAGGCGAGGGTGACGGTGCGTGAGTCCCGATGCAAAGGTAGTGGACGCGTTAGTTGCGCTGGGATCGGCTGCACAGCAGGTGGAGCCGGTTCACGCCGACGACGTTGGGCGGTTTGGCTTGACGAAGTTCATGGCAGGCGAGTTTGCCGATGTTGCCACACTCGACGCGAACTATATTCGCCGGTCTGATGCGGAAATCTTCTCCGCGCCGAAACGGTGACGCGATGTTGATCCGTCTGGCCGTCTCCGATGACATTGCACAGATGATGGCGTTGGCAGCTGAGTCGGAATCGGCGGCGCATTGGAGCGCACGAGAGTACGAGGCGTTGTTCGCGCCGGAAGCTCCTGAACGAGTCGCTCTGGTTGCGTGCGAAGAGGCAATCGCGGGATTTGTGATTGCGCGCTGCGGCGATGAGGAGTGGGAGATTGAGAATGTGGTGGTCGATCCGGAGTTGCGGCGACAGGGAATTGGTGATCGCTTGATTCAGGAAGTGTTGCGGCAGGCGCGGGAGCGCGGAGTTGCAGACATTTTTCTCGAGGTGCGCGAATCGAATGTCGCGGCGCGTGGATTGTATGCGAAGTGGGGATTCACGGAAGCGGGGCGGCGGGCGAAGTATTATCGCGATCCGGAAGAAGATGCGGTGGTGATGCGGAGGGCGGGGTGAGGTCATCGCGAGGACGAGCTGAGAGCTGTGGTGATGCCGACGAGAACAGATCCCTCGTCCGCCACGGCGGACTCGTGATGACAAATCGTAAAGATGCTCGTGATGACGAAGCGTCGGGGGGCGGGGTTCGGCTTCGCTGGGTGGACACCGGTGAGAGCTGAGGTGGTGCCGACGAGAACAGGTCCCTCGTCCGCCACGGCGGACTCGTGATGACAAATCAAGAATGCAGAGCGCTAATTGCTAGTTGCTTCTTCATATCTGATATTCGATCTCGATTTCCATCGCGCGGTCGAGGCCGTCGCGGGCAGGCTCGGGTTCGTGCTCGCGGCCTTGCAGGCGTCGGACTTCGGCGCGAAGAGTTTTGACCTCCATGGCGACGGCGGCGAGGGCTTCAGAGAGTGGGTCGTTGATTTCTTTGGGATCGGTGACGACTACGCGCTTGCCATGGCGCAGAACGATGTGTCCGGGTACGCCGACGACGGTGGAATCGGGCGGGACGCTGCGCAGTACGACAGAGCCGGCGCCGATGCGGCAGTTCGCGCCGATGGTGATGGAGCCGAGGATCTTGGCTCCGGCACCGACCACGACGTTGTCACACACTGTGGGATGCCGCTTGCCGGACTCTTTTCCGGTGCCGCCTAGCGTCACACCCTGGTAGAGGGTAACGTCGTCGCCGACCTCGGCGGTTTCTCCTATGACAACGCCCATGCCGTGATCGATGAAGAAGCGGCGGCCGATCTGGGCTCCGGGATGAATCTCGATGCCGGTGATTACGCGCGCGACCTGCGACAAGAGGCGCGCGAGGAAGCGCATGCCATGCAGCCAAAGCCAATGATAGATGCGCCACCACCACAGGGCGTGTAATCCGGAGTAGAGCAGCACGACCTCGAGGGCAGAGGTCGCGGCCGGATCGCTCTGGAGGACGGCGTTGATGTCCTCACGCATGTGGAAGAAGAACGAGCGCATGAGCTTATATGGTAACGGGTTCTGCCGTAAGCGCCATGGCTTCTTCGCGCAACTGCTGGAAGAGCACGCTGCTGAGATAACGTTCGCCAAACGAGGGCAGCACGACGACAATCAGCTTGCCGGCATTCTCTTCACGCTGACCGATGCGCAGCGCGGCGACGACGGCGGCGCCAGAAGAGATTCCCATCAGGAGGCCTTCTTCGGCGGAGAGGCGGCGAGCCATAACGATGGCGTCGTCAGCGTTCACCTTCACGACTTCGTCGATGTAATTGGTTTGCAGGATGCTGGGGACAAAGCCGGCGCCGATTCCCTGAATTTTATGCGGAGCAGGCTGCCCGCCGGAGAGCACGGGGCTTTCCTCGGGCTCAACCGCGGCAACTTTGAACGACGGCTTTTTGGGCTTGATGTATTCAGCGACGCCGGTGAGAGTGCCTCCGGTGCCGACACCGGAGACGAGGATGTCGACCTTGCCGTCAGTGTCTTCCCAAATCTCGGGGCCGGTGGTTTCGAAGTGGATCTTCGGATTTGCGGGATTATCGAACTGCCCGAGCATGTAGCTGTTGGGGGTCTTCTGCAGCAACTCGTTGGCCTTGGCGATGGCGGCTTTCATGCCCTTGGGGCCGGGGGTGAGAACTACTTCGGCTCCAAAGGCGCGGAGGAGGATGCGACGCTCGAGACTGACGCTGTCGGGCATGGTGACAATCAGGCGATAGCCTTTTACCGCAGCGACAAAGGCGAGGCCGATGCCGGTATTGCCGCTGGTAGGCTCGATGAGCACGGTTTTGCCGGGAGTAATTTTGCCGGCTTTTTCGGCTTCGCTGATCATACTGACGCCAATGCGATCTTTCACGCTGGCGCAGGGGTTGAAGCTTTCCAGCTTGGCAACGATTGTCGCCTTGGAGCCGGCGGTAACCTTGTTTAGCCGCACTAGCGGCGTGTGGCCAATCAGTTCGGTGACGTCGTTTGCGATCTTCATGTCGTTCTCCGGGAGTGGTGCTTCCTTTTGGATGCTCCAGCTTGCGATTCGTAGCAGAGGGGGATAAGTCGCTAGTGGCTGGGGATGGGGGACGGGTAGCTGAGGCGAGTGAAGTTGCCAGTGAGGAGAACACGTGCAATGATTCCCAATCTCCACAATTGCAGGCAGATTCAGATGGACGGCGCGAACCGCCGGGTGAGGAACATATGCCAAGTGGCTATAAGAGGGTTGCGCTCGCTTTACTGTTGCTGTTCGGGATGGGCACATTCGCACAGCAGAAGACCGAGGCGGCGAAGGGCTCGGCGCTCGATCCCATCGCCTGGTTAGTCGGCGGGACGTGGGTGACTGACATTAAGAGTCCGGACGGGACAGCGGCTGGGCAGGTGACACACGTCGAGAACAACATACGGTGGGCGCCGAATCATCAGGCGATCGGGTTCCTCACCAAGTTCAACGGGGAGCCGCACTACAACGGCTTCTACGCTTATAACGCGGCGACGAAAACCATCGGCTTTTACTACACCAGCGCGGAAGGCGATCTGACGATCGGAACGGCAGTACCTGACGCGGACGGCAAGACATTGCGGCAGGACTTCGACCTGACCAGCGCCAATGGCAAAGTCACTCACATTCGTTCCACGATTGTGCGCGATGGCGAGAACGCGTACTGGTTTACGGTGTTCCTGCAGAAGAATGGGGAGTGGTCGCCGGAGTTCAAGATCCGCTACGAACGGAAGTAGCTATCGAATGCTGTAAAAGAGATGTTTTAGGCGTCGGCGGCGAAGAGCAGATCCCTCGCTCCGCTCGTGATGACAATTTGGGACATCAGGTATGCAGCAATCACCAGGCACGTCGGAATGCCCGCTGCGGCGGATATAATCGAAATTTGTGCTACTAATCCACACCTAAGCAGGTATTCACACGTGAGCTCTCATATTCATGGACCGGGGCACGAGCCGGCAGGGCCGCAGCCGCTACCCGGAGTCGATTCCATTATCGCGGTTGGTTCCGGTAAGGGTGGCGTCGGTAAAACCACAATCGCTGTCAATCTGGCCATCGCTCTGGCACGCATGGGTTTCAAGGTCGGGTTGCTGGATGCCGACGTCTATGGTCCCAACGTTCCGTTGATGCTGGGTACCACCGTCGCCCCCCAGGTAGTGGGCGAAGACCGCATTCTGCCGCCTGAACGGTATGGGCTGAAGGTGATCTCGGTGGGCTTCCTCAGCCCTGGGGACAAGCCGCTGGTGTGGCGCGGACCGATGCTGCACTCGATCATCAAGCAATTTCTGGGACAGGTGGAGTGGGGACAGCTCGACTACCTCATCATCGATTTGCCGCCGGGCACGGGCGATGTTGTGATCTCGCTGGTGCAGACGGTGCCGGTCACAGGCGCGGTGGTGGTTACAACGCCGAGCGACGTTTCGCTGCAGGACGCGCGCAAGGCGATCGAGATGTTCAAGCAAGTGAAGGTCGATATTATCGGCATCGTGGAGAACATGAGCTACTTTGTGTGTCCACATTGCGCCAAAGAGATCGACATATTTTCCAAGGGCGGAGGCGAACGCACCGCGCAACAGTTTGCCGTGCCGTTCCTGGGGAGCATTGAGCTCGACCCCGACATTCGCAAGGGCGGCGATTCGGGCCAGCCGGTGGTTCTGGAAGGCGACCAGTCGCCGCATGCGCGATCGCTCTTTAAATTCACCCGGCACGTAATTGAGCGCGTGGGAGAATTGAGGAGCCAAGTGGGGCCGGTGATTGAAATACAGTAATTAGCAGTTAGCAATTAGCAGCTAGCCCGTAAATGCGGGGCGCTCCCGGGCTGGAGCCCCACATTTCTCGGCGAGGCACGGCGTGACTTGAGAGGCTGCTTGAAAAACTCTTGGCAGTGGGGAAAACTGCAGATCCCTCACCTCTAAAGAGGTTCGGGATGACAAAAACACAGGATTGTTTACGGCGCAACTAAAGCTGCGCCCCTTCAAAACGGCGCCCCGCAGGCAAAACGGCGCCCCGCAGGCAAAACGGCGCCCTGCAGGCAAAACGGAGCCCTGAGGCAAAACGGAGCCCTGCAGGCAAAACGGAGCCCTGCAAACAACGGCGCCCGGCAGACTTTTTCAGCAGCCGGGGAAGCTGTGCCCTTTCAAAACTAATCTGGAACAAAAGCAAAAGCCCCGAAGAGGGGCTTTCTTATCGAATACAGATGAATTGCCGTAGTATGCGGCCCGGGCTTAGCTATTGAAATCGTGAAAATCGAATCCGACCGGCTGGCCGTCTTCGTCGTGAGTAATGGTCAGCTCAACCGGGGTCTCCGGCGGTGGAGTGCCTTCGCCTTCCTGCTTGCGTTGCGCCTTCCGTGCGGCCTTCTCCGCCTGCTTTTCCTGGCGAGCTCGTTCCTTTTGACGTTTGCTGAAGCTGGTTCTTGAGCTTCCTGCCATACACGCTCCCTGCGTCGAGTTAGCCTAACTATACTTAGACGCGGAGCAAAATGAAACGATTCACTTCCGAAAGCGGCTGCTACAACGTAACCGCGAACGTCACTGAGTGATGAGTTACCTTTACACGGCGCGGGTGCGGCCTTAGCCTGATGACCTTAGTTGCGCTGGGAGGGATCGATGTTCCGTCGCGCGCTGCTTTTCGCTGCACTCATTCTCTCACCCTTTGTCTACGCGCAGGACGGAGTTGTTCGTCCTAACGAAGCGCTGATACTGGAGAATATCCCGCCCGTTCCCGCTGCGATCGCAGAAAGGGCGGAGCCGTACACGGAATATCGCAGCGCCTTCATGTGGAGCTGGCATCCGCAACGGCGCGAGATCCTGATAGGAACGCGTTTCGGCGATACCGTGCAGCTCCACGAGCTCGCTATGCCAGGGGGAGCGCGGACGCAAGTCACCTTCTTCGCCGATCGAGTAATGGATGCCAGTTATCAACCGCATAAGGGAGAGTACTTCCTGTTTCGAAAGGACGTTGGAGGGGGCGAGTGGTACCAGATTTTCCGCTTCGATGTGGGCAGCGGGAGCACGACCTTACTTACGGACGGCAAGTCGCGCAACACCGATTTTGCATGGTCGAACCGGGGCGATCGCATTGCCTATGCCAGCACCCGGCGCAACAACGCCGATCTCGATTTCTATGTGATGAATCCGCAGGACAAAGCCAGCGATAAGATGATCGCCGAAAACCAGGGCGGGGGCTGGCAAATGCGGGACTGGTCGCCCGACGATCGCAACCTGCTGGCCGAGAACTATGTTTCGGTGAACGATAGCTCTCTCTGGATGTTTGATGCGGCAACCGGTGAAAGAACAGAGTTGACACCGAAGGGCGGAGGAAAAGGTCTTCTACTCCGCCGTCGGCTTCAGCCGCGATGGCAAAGGCGTTTACCTGATCACCGACAAAGACAACGAGTACCTGCGCCTGGGGTACATGGACGTGAAGACGAAATCGCTCAGGTACCTGACGAATTTCAAATGGGATATTGATAACGCGCAGCTCTCCTGGGACCGCCGCTACATCGCACTTACGGTGAACGAAAACGGGCTGAGCACTCTGCACGTCATCGACACGCAGAGCGGCAAAGAAGTGGGTATGCCCAAGTTGCCGACGGGAACCATCAACGAACTGTGCTGGCACGAAAACAATCGTGATTTGGCATTCAGTCTGAACAGCTCGCAGTCGCCCTCCGACGTTTATTCAGTCGATATTCAGTCGCGCAAAGTGGAGCGTTGGACCCGCAGCGAAACTGGGGGCATCAATCCGCAGAGTTTCGTGGAACCAAAGCTGATTACATGGAAAAGCTTCGATGGGCGCGAGATTTCAGGCTGGCTGTACACGCCAAAGACGAAGCCGCCTGCGGGCAAGTATCCGGTAGAGATTGTGATTCACGGTGGGCCCGAAAGCCAGTCGCGACCGTCGTTCCTGGGGAGAGGCAATTACCTGGTCAATGAGATGGGAGTGGCACTGATTTATCCCAACGTGAGGGGATCGACGGGATATGGCAAATCGTTCAGCGAGTTGGACAATGGTTTTAAGCGCGAGGATACGTATAAAGATATCGGTGCGCTGCTGGACTGGATTGCCACGCAACCGGAGCTGGATGCGAATCGCGTGATGGTTACGGGAGGCAGTTACGGCGGGCACATGACGCTGGCGGTCGCCACGCGGTACAGCGATCGCATCGCGTGCTCGGTGGATATCGTGGGCATATCGAACCTGGTAACTTTTCTGGAGCACACCGAAGCCTACCGCCGCGACCTGCGGCGGGTGGAGTATGGCGACGAGCGCGATCCCAAGATGCGCGCCTACCTGGAAAGCATCGCGCCGATGAACCACGTCAAGGAAATCACCAAGCCGATGATGGTGGTGGCTGGAGTAAACGATCCGCGAGTGCCGAAGAGTGAGGCCGACCAGATGGTGAAGGCACTGGAGGCGAATGGCACTCCGGTGTGGTACCTGGCGGCCAAGGATGAAGGGCACGGCTTTGGCAAGAAGAAGAACGCGGACTTCCAGTTCTACACGACGGTGTTGTTCATGCAGAAGTATTTGCTGGGAGAGAGGAGCGGCGGTTCTCCTGCGCAATAGGAGCCACGGCAGGACGTGCCTTTACAGGCGGCTGAAAAGCTCTTGGCACGGGGCGCTCGCGGACTAAAGTCCGCTCGCGAGATCGAAAACAAGAGGCCTGGTCGGCGCAGCTAAAGCTGCGCCCCTTCAAATCACCGTTCTTCTTTGCCAATCCACTTCGCGGTACGAGTGGGATGAAAATGCGCCATTTTTTCCAGCAGGCGTTCCGGATCGTGGTCGTCGAGCACGAGAGCGCGGTTGTCGGGATGCAGGAAGCCTTCGCGGACAGCGTTGTCGAAGAGGCGCAACAGGGGGTCGTAGTAGCCGGCCACGTTGAGCAGGCCGCAGGGCTTCTCTTGAATGCCAAGTTGCGACCAGGTGACGACCTCGCAGAACTCCTCGAAGGTGCCGAATCCGCCGGGTAGTGCGATGAACGCGTCAGAGAGGTCGGACATCAGAGCCTTACGTTGGTGCATGGAGTTGACCACGCGCAACTCGGTAAGCCCGCGATGGCCAACTTCGCGAGCCATCAGAGATTCCGGTATGACTCCGATGACTTTGCCGCCGCTTGCGAGCATGGAGTCGGCCAGCACGCCCATCAGGCCGATGTTGCCGCCGCCGTAGACGAGGTCGATACCGCGCTGCACGAGCAGGGATGCGAGCTGCTCGGCGGCCAGGCGGTACGCGGGGCGAATTCCCAAATTGGAACCGCAAAATATACAAATGCTTCGGAAAGTCATGTGAGTGAGAGGTGTTTCCGTTACTGTGATTAGTTTAGTGGAGAGCAGTTTGCCGATTGTTCCCGCTACGGTTTGAGAACTTGAATCGTTTGATAACTTTTATCATCTAGTAGATATGCGCCAGGACACCTACAACGAGTTTGTCGGGCTGTGCCGCCAGCACGGTCTGGCAGCTACGCATCAGCGGCAGAAGATTTACGAGGCACTGATGGCGGGTCCCGGGCACTACTCTCCTGAGGAAATCTACGACAGGGTGAAAGCAGAACTGCCGTCGATCTCGTTGGCGACGGTGTACAAGAACCTCAGGACGTTTGTTGAAGCCGGAATGCTGCGCGAGGTATCTCCGCACCACGGCTGGCGGATCGATGGCAATCCTCATCCTCATCATCATCTGGTTTGTACGCGATGCCGGTATGTTACGGACATTGACCTGGAACGGATCGATCCGGTAAAGCTGCGCGGGCGAGTGCCGGCGGGCTTTCGGGTAGAGAAGTTCAGTATCGAAGTTCAGGGAGTCTGCAAAGACTGCGCGCAAAAAGAAATGCAGCAACATTCAAATTAATTCGAAGAAACGGAGCTTATAAAAAATGTTAGGCGTTGGAGAGAAGTTCCCCGATTTTAAAGTGACCGCAACCATGAGCCTGGAAAAAGGCAAAGAGTTCAAGGAAATCACCAACCAGGATTATGCCGGCAAGTGGAAGGTGTACTTCTTCTGGCCGAAAGATTTCACCTTCGTGTGCCCGACCGAGATTGCAGCGTTCGGCAAGTTGAACAAGGAGTTCACGGATCGCGACGCACAGATCCTGGGCGGCAGCACGGATTCTGAGTTCGTACACCACGCGTGGCGCACGCATCATGAGGACCTGAAGACCCTGCCGTTCCCCATGCTGGCTGACATCAAGCGCGAACTGACCGGACAGCTCGGCATTATCGACGAGAACGCCGGCGTGGCCCAGCGCGCTACCTACATCGTGGATCCGGAGGGCATTATTCGCTTTGCCTATGTGACGGACCTGTCGGTAGGACGCAATCCGCAGGAAGTACTGCGGGTGCTGGATGCGCTGCAGACCGACGAGCTTTGCCCCTGCAATTGGGAGAAGGGCCAGGAAACGCTACACGTTTAACCGCGGTTTATCGAGGGCTCCGTCGCGAAACCGGCGGAGCCATTCGCATCTGCAAGGAATTTAAAAATGACATTGAATGCACTCATAGAGACGCTTCCCGACTACGCCAAAGACATGCGGCTGAATTTTTCCAGCGTGATTTCGAACCAGACGGATCTGACGGAACAGCAGTTGTGGGGAACGGTGGTGGCGTGCGCGATGGTGTCGCGCAACGAAGACCTAACGGCAACGGCGCTGGAAGAAGCGGCTTCGCATCTTTCGCCACAAGCTTTCGAAGCGGCCAAGTCGGCGGCTGCCGTGATGGGCATGAATAACATTTACTACCGCTTTCTACATCTCACGTCGAATGAGAAGTACAAGACGATGCGTGCAGGCTTGCGGATGAATGTCATCCGGACGCACGGAATTGAGCCTCTCGACTTTGAGCTGTGGTGCCTGGCTGCGTCGGCGATCAATGGCTGCGGCGCATGTGTCGACTCGCACGAGAAGGTGCTGCTGGACAAAGGATTCGGAGAAGAGAAGGTGCTGGCAGCGGCGCGAGTGGCCTCGGTACTGCATGCCATCGCCACGGTTCTGGACACGGAACGGGTTGCCGCCGGGCTGCCGGTTACGGCCTGAGACGGACTCTCGCTGCGAGTATCAGCGAAAACCTGGGTGGTCGCTACGCGACCCAGGGGCTGTTCGCCACTCACACCCAGCACTCCGCCCGCCGCGGCGGGCTGCGTGCTGGCTTGCCCCCCAAGTGGGCTCAGATAGCCGGTTGTTTCACCGACATTAGCAAAGTCGAGTTCTCACGCAGACTCTGAAGGCCAGCTCGATGCACGGCTAGAGCCTCACGCCGGCGAGCTTGTTTCACCACGCTGAATCGTGGTTCTTCCACCCAGCGGCAACCATCGGCCTGTGACGGAGAACACCAAAGGATGGTTATCCTGGGAGTTTCTGCGATCGCGAGGCCGCAATGCTAAGCGATTGAAAAGAAGCCTGTTTCGTCCCCCTTCGTATCTTCCGTCACAAGCGATTGTGATGTCTGCACTTGTTCCATGTGCGCTTTAGCAGTCTGCTGGAATGTATCTAGGAGCTAACTCCGCTCATGCAAGCGACGCGATTGCTGCATTGCATCTCTGAGGTGACGGGCAAAAGCCCGGCACCAGAGATCACACTTGCCTGTGACTTCGCTCTGGCGATCGAAGGAACGGCCGCAGCTGTTGGTCTTCGCACCTCGGAACTGCGCAAGTGCGCGCCAGTCGCACACCCAAGATACGGCAATATTCAGGGGGCACTGTGCTAACACCATACGGTCTCGACATCATAGAAAATTGTTTGACCTGCAAGATGCGGGCCGACCACATTTTTTGCGACTTACCACCTGCAGCTTTGCAATCGTTCGAAAACATAAAATATGCCACCGCCTATCCCAAGGGAGCGGTGTTGTTTGTGGAAGGCCAGGCTCCGCGAGGAATTTTTGTGCTGTGCAAGGGTCGAGTGAAGCTCTCCATTTGTTCGACCGATGGCAAGACGCTGATCCTGAAGATCGCCGAACCCGGCGAGGTGCTGGGATTGAGCGCGTCGGTGAGCGGGAAGCCTTACGAGCTGACGGCGGAAACTTCCGATCCTTGCCAGGTGAACTTCGTGAAGCGCGAAGACTTTGTGCGCTTCCTGCGCGAGCACAGCGACGCGTGCCTGCGGGTGGCCGAACAACTGAGCGACAAATACAATTCGGCGTGCCGCGAGATTCGCTCACTGGGGCTGTCACATTCGGCAAGTGAGAAGCTGGCCAAGCTTTTGCTGGAATGGAGTGCGAAGGCGGGTGAAGCCGCCAAAGCAGAACCGCGAGTGAAGCTGGCGTTAACGCACGAAGAAATTGCGCAGATGATCGGGACTTCCCGCGAAACCGTGACCCGGCTGTTCGCGGATTTGAAGAAGAGACAGATCGTCCAGGCAAAGGGCTCGACGCTGTTGATCCGTAACAAGTCGGCGTTGAAGGCACTGGCGCTGCAATAGCGGCGGAGCCGAGGACGTCTGGCGCACTGAATTTTCCGCGCCTGATGGGCTATGCCGGGCAACAAGTTGCGGACCCATGTGAAGAGGGTCACGACAACGGGTGACTGCAATCACTGCGCTACCCAGTGCTGCCGCCGTATTACCTAGACATCATGGCAAGCCTGAGTCAGTCCACCAGCTGCATGACTTGTGATTCGCGGCCCGACCGTCCGTTCTGTGATATGCCAGCGGACGCGTTGGAGGCTTTCGAGCAAATCAAGTCTATTGGCCATTACCCCAGGCGCGCAGTCCTGTTCGCGGAAGGCCGTCCGGTGCGTGGCATATACATTCTTTGCGATGGTCGGGCGAAACTTTCGATCGGCTCCGAAACCGGCAAGAAGCTTACCTTGCGGATCGCCGGACCGGGGGAGGTGCTGGGGTTGGGCGCGGTGCTGTCGAACACGGCTTACGAAGTGACCGCTGAAGTGCTTGATGATTCGCAGGTAGTGTTCGTTCGCCGTAAGGATATTGTGAAGTTTCTGCGGGAAAACCGTACGGTCTGCATGCAGATCGTGCAGATGTTGAGCCAGGACTTGCACGGGGCATACGAGCGGGTGAGAAACATCGGCAGCATCCGGCCGCGGCGGCCGCGGTTGCTGCTTCGTCCGCGAGTAGTTTTCTCCTGATCAATCAGGCAGTGCGTTTTCTACGCGAATAGCAGCTGTGGCGGGAGGTGCAAGCTTCCCGCCATTTTCCTGCCTTGCTACCAATCGGGCTGATTTTCTGCCGAACATAGTTGATGTGACGACGGTCACCCCACCACGTGAGGCCACTCACTGCCCCTTGGGCCGTCAATCGGCGATTTTGAATAGTTAGGTAGTGCGCTGAAAGCGAGGACTACGGTGAAGCGTTGCGGTTGGTTGATAGCATTTCTTCTGTTGCTCACTGGGTTTGCCACGGCGGCAAACAAGCCCAAGGCGGCGGCCAAGATGAGCAGCGAGGAGTGTCTGGCGTGTCACAGTGATGCAACTCTGACCAAAGACGAGAACGGCAAGCAAGTCAGCCTGCACGTAGACGACGCCGAATTCAAGGCTTCGATTCACAGCACTTTCGGTTGCACCGATTGCCACACCGACATCAAAGCGTTTCCGCACGACCCGACACCGGCGAAGCCGGTTTGCGCGACCTGCCACGGAGATGAGCAGACGGCATACGATCACGGCGTTCACGCCAAGGGCGCGGCGGCCGGCAATACCAACGTTGCGAAGTGCCAGGACTGCCACGGCAATGTACACACCATTCTGCCCGCCAGCGACCCGAAGTCGAAGGTAGCGCACACGAACATCCCGCAAACCTGCGGAGCATGCCACGGCCAGAAATTGGTGATGAGCTCCAGCGGAGTCAGTTCCACTACCTTTGGCTCCTACGAGCAGAGCGTACACGGCAAAGCGGTAGCCGGAGGATCCGAGAAGGCCGCAGTTTGCACGGACTGCCATGGAGCGCACGACATTCTCGGCGGCGGCGATCCGAAGTCCACGGTATTTAAATTCAACGTTCCGACTACCTGCGCCAAGTGCCACGGAGAGGTGGCTGCGAAATACAAGGACAGCATCCACGGCCAGCAGATCGCCCGCGGCAACTGGCAATCGCCGGTGTGTACCGATTGCCATGGCATTCATACCATCAAGGCGCCAAAAGATCCGAATTCAGCGGTAGCGGCGGCCAACGTTCAGAATACGTGCGGCGCGTGCCATGCCAGCGTGAAGCTTTCCAGTGAATTTGGAGTGGCTGGCAATCGTGTTTCCAGCTATCTCTCGAGCTACCACGGCATGGCGTCGAAAGTGGGGTCGAAGACGGTAGCCAACTGCGCCAGCTGTCACGGCGTACATGACATCCTGCCGTCCAGCGATTCGCGGTCGAAGATTAACTCGGCCAACCTGGCGGCCACCTGCGGCAAATGCCATCCCGGCGCCAACCAGGAGTTCATCAGGGCGAAGGTCCACCAGGATGGAACACAGAAGGCCGATATCGGGTCGAAGATACTGGCGCTGATCAGCAAGTTTTACGTGTGGATGATCGTGGCGGTGATTGGCGGGATGGTGCTGCATAATCTGCTCATCTTCCGCAAGAAGCTGAAGCTGCACCGCATCGGTCAGCCGCGCATCCTGTTCCGCATGACGCTCAAGCAGCGGGCGCAGCACCTGACGTTGCTCACTAGTTTCTTCACCCTGGTGCTAACCGGTTTCGCGCTCAGGTATCCGAACTCATGGTTAGCCGCGGCGTTTATCAACGAGGCAGTGAGAAGCGTGATTCACCGGGTGGCGGGCGTGGTGCTGATTGCAGTCAGCCTGTTCCACATTTACTACGTGATCGCCGATCCGGATGGCCGCCAGCTGGTGAAAGACATGCTGCCCGACTGGAAGGACGCGACCGATGTGCGCGACTCGATGCTTTATTACCTCGGAGTGAGCAACCAGCGGCCGATGTTCCGCCGCTTCTCGTATGCCGAGAAGGCCGAGTACTGGGCGCTGGTGTGGGGCATGTTCGTGATGGCCACCACGGGTTTGATGATCTGGTTCAAGATGCTGGTTATGGATCGTGTGCCGGGGTGGTGGATCGACGTTGCCATCCTGGTGCACTGGTATGAAGCGATACTGGCGACGCTGGCGATTATCGTGTGGCACTTGTACTCGGTGATCGTCGATCCCGATGCCTATCCCATGAACTGGGCGTGGTTCGATGGCAAGATGTCGATCGAGCACTACGAGCATGAGCATCCGCTGGATACTCTGGCAATCGAGCGGGCGCAGGGGAGCGAAGAGGCGGCCGCGGAAAAGCAGCCGTCAGAAGGTAAGGAAGAAGCCGCTGACGAGGTAACCACCTCAAAATAACGAGCCGGACCAACGACAAAAAACTGGTAAAGCCGCACCGCGAGTAGTAGGGTACGGCCTATCGTGACTACCACTTTACTGTGATGTGGGACATAGGGTGGGGTGATATAAGGTCATCGTCCCGCGCCATCATCGGAATTCATCAGGAGCCGTTTTTTCATGGCTGGAGAGCAGCGACAGAATCCGCTTGGTTTGAATGATTTCATCCCAGGCAAGTTAATCAAGAATGCCATCAGTTTGATTGGTCTCGCCATCGCGGTAGTTGCGCTGGCGAACATCATCTTCCTCTTCCTGGTTGACCTGGTTTCTACGCAGGCCAGTCCATATATCGGGATTCTTGCCTACATGATCATGCCGGGCTTCCTGCTCTTAGGCCTGGCAATGATGGTTGTTGGCATGATGGTGGAGCGCCGTCGCCGGGCACGCGGCATTCCGGACGCAACGCAGTTTCCGCGCATCGATCTCAATAATCCGAATCAGCGCAGCTCGGTGGCGTTTGTTCTGAGCTTTGTTGTCATCTTTGCACTGCTGAGCGCGGTGGGCAGTTACAAAGCTTACGAGTTTACCGATTCGGTACAGTTCTGCGGTGAGCTGTGCCATACCGTAATGCACCCTGAGTTCGTGGCGTACTCAGCTTCGCCGCACGCGCGCGTTGCCTGCGTCGATTGCCATGTTGGCCCGGGCGCGGGCTGGTATGTGCGTTCGAAAATGTCGGGATTGCGGCAGGTGTACTACACGATTCGTGGAACGTTTCCGCGTCCCATTCCGTCTCCGGTGGCGAACCTTCGCCCGGCGCAGCAGACTTGCGAACAATGTCACTGGCCGAGAAAGTTCTGGGGCGCGGAGTTGAAGACGTTCACCCACTTCGGCGCCGACGAGAACAATACGCCGCGCCAGATTCGCATGCTTATTAAAGTTGGCGGCGGCGATCCAAATCTTGGGCCCGCCGGCGGTGGTATTCACTGGCACATGAACATCGCCAATAAGATCGAGTACTATTCCACCGACGAAAAGCGGCAGAATATTCCCTGGATTCGAGTGACCGATCAGAACGGCAAGGTGACGGTCTACACCACCAAAGACAATCCACCGAAGCCGGAAGAGGTCGCCAAGGCTGAAAAGCGTCGCATGGACTGCGTTGACTGCCACAACCGGCCGACGCACATTTATGTTCCGCCTGATCTCTCCATCGATCGCGCCATGGCGCTGAACGTAATCGACCCGTCTCTCCCCTACATCAAGCACCAAGGGGTTGAGGTGCTGACGGCCGACTACAAGACTTCCGCCGAAGCGCAGAAGGCGATCCCCGAGAAGATTAATGCCTTCTACCAGGAGAAGTATCCGCAGATCGCCAGCTCGAAGGCGGATGCGATCAACGCCGCCACTAAGGAGTTACAACGGATCTTCGGAACCACATTTTTCCCGGAGATGCACGTCAACTGGCTAACGCACCCCAACAATATCGGACACTTCTATACTGCGGGTTGCTTCCGCTGCCACGATGGCAACCACGTCAGCGCTGACGGGAAAACCATCAGCAAGGACTGCAATGCCTGCCATACGCTGGCGGCGCAGGAAGAAGGCAAGGAGAAGCTGGCGGCTATTCCGAATCAGCAATTCCAGCACCCGGTGGATATCGGCGACCTGAGCGCCGTGAACTGCGCTGACTGCCACAGCGGCGGCGGCGCAGGGCAGTAGCTATGGGTTAGAGGGCATGGTTCGCCGTGCCCTCGCCTTCCAAGTATCTCCCCTCCAAAAGTGACGCTCGTCACAACATCCTGTGATAAGAGGCATGGCCCTCCGGGTTTGGACAATCCTATCGTTACATCAGCAAGTAAGAGCCAAACGCAAGATTGGGGAGGCAATGATGACAGCAGGAAACGGCAGTGCGCAGCCAGTCGCTACGAAGAAATTCACCCCGCGGTTGATCTTCTGGGAAGTAACCAAAGGCTGCAATCTGCGTTGTATCCACTGCCGGGCCACCGCGACGGAGTTGATGTCTCCGCAGGACCTACATACCGACAAGGCGCTGAACATCATTTCGCAAATTGCCGACTACGGTAACCCGATCCTGGTGCTCAGCGGAGGCGAGCCGCTTTATCGCAACGACATTTTCCAACTTGCCGAATACGCCAACAGCCGCGGTTTGCGGACGGCGCTTGCGACCAACGGAACGCTGGTGACCGCCGACGTGGCGCAGCGCATCAAGGATACGGGCATCAAGCGGGTTTCGATTTCGCTGGATGGCGCCGATGCTCCGACGCACGACTCGTTCCGCGGGATCCCGGGAGCCTTCGAAGCCGCGATCTACGGCATGAAGAACCTGCAGCGGCTGGGAGTTTCGGTACAGATCAACACGACGATTGCACGGCACAACGCGCACCAGCTTCCCGACGTGCTGACCCTGGCGCGGCACCTGGGCGCCGATGCGCTGCATACCTTCCTGCTGGTGCCGGTTGGTTGCGGCGTCGATATCGCCGAGTCAGCAGATGGTTGCGCCCGACGAGTACGAGCGGATGCTTAACTGGTTCTATGACCAGTCGCTGACGGGAGACATTGAGATGAAGGCGACGTGCGCACCGCATTATTTCAGGGTGGCGCGTCAACGGCGTGCAGCCGATAAGGCGGCGGGCCGCGCAGTACCTCCTCCGATTGCGCATCATCCGCCGACCGAGATTGGCCCCACCGACATGACGATGCCGGGCTCGACCGGAATCTCTCTCAAGCCGGGTGGCGGCGCTCCGGTTGGACACAGCGGCCATCCGGGCGGACAGCCGGGCGACATGAACGCGATGACCAAAGGCTGCCTGGCCGGCACGGGCGTCTGCTTCATCTCGCACGAAGGCGAGGTCTTTCCCTGCGGATACCTTCCAGCGATAGCCGGCGACCTGCGCAAGCAGAGCTTTGCGGACATCTGGGACAACTCACAGGTCTTCGCAGCGTTGCGCGATGACGACAACCTGAAAGGGAAGTGCGGCTGCTGCGAGTTCCGCCATGTCTGCATGGGATGCCGGGCGCGCGCTTATGCCGCCAGCGGAGACTTCCTGGCCGAAGAACCGTTCTGCGTTTACGAGCCGGGCACCTCGAACAAGATGGTGCAGGAGATCGCGGAAGCTAAGAGATAGTGGAGCCGAGTTGTGCCGTCGCGATGCGGCTCAGGGGCTTTGTAATCCCCAGCGAAGCGAGGGACCTGACCTCCTACGCCGAGCTAAGATGATGGTTTCCAGCGGGCTATGCGCGAGAACTTGCGGACCGACAGGACTCGGGAGGCTTTTCCCAGTTCACGCGCGCTGAAGCGCTGGGCTAACCTCTGCTGCGCCTACGGCGCGGGCTCTTACCTGTTGCGATGCCACACAAAGCAAAATTCCAGTTCTCACGCACATTCAGAGGGCTTGGAGACGGATCGCCATGAGATCGAGGCAGTTAGCAACGGGGTCACTCCCCTGATTCCATCCACTTCTAGGGCATCTTGGCGGCGGTTCCACCACATATAATTAAGGTGCTCTGGATCGATTCTCCGCTGACCGCGCTGACTCGTCGGCGCGCACGGGGATTTGTTTGCAAAGGCCATCTCGACCCCTCAGGTGCCGGTTCGCGCGCCATCGCCAAGGCGCGCTTTGCTGAACACGTCCCGGCGCAGAACAGCGGTTCTTTTGGCACTCGTAACCCTGCTGTGCACTGGCTCGCTTTGCCGCTGAGCCGCAATCCAAACAGGCGGCGCGTCTGCAATTCGAAAAGGCTGAACAGATGCGGGAGGCGCTGAACGGGCGTCCGGAGGCGGACCGCGCTCGCCGCGACTATCAGCACGTCATCACCGCCTATCGCAAGGTCTATTACGGTGAGCCAGCCTCTTCGAAGGCTGATGCCAGCATCGTTGCCGTGGCTGAGCTGCTGGCGGCGATGGGACGCCAATTTCAGCCGCACGACAAGGACCTGCATGCTGCCATCAGCGAATATGAATTTTTGCGGCGTGAGTACCCGGGCAGCAAGTACCGGGTCGAGGCTCTGTTCACGATTGGTCAGATATATAAGGAGGATCTCGGCGATACCGCGGCTGCGGAAGCGACGTTCCAGGAATTCATAAAGCGATATCCCCACGACACGCGTGTGGCGCAAGCCCGGCAGACACTGGCGGAGCTGGAGCATCCCGCGCCCAAGAAGCAGCCCGAAGCAGCGCGAGTGGAAAAAACCAGCAAGCCACCCGCAGCGGTCGCTCCTGCTCCTTCGCAAACCGCTTCTCGCAGTCGAGCCTGCTCCCGCTTCTTTGTCCGAACCCCCAGCGACCCATCCGCCCGGGTTGGTCACAGGAATTCGCCACTGGTCGTCTCCTGACTCGACGCGCGTAGCGATCGACATCGATGGCCCGGTCGAGTACCAGGCGGGACGGGTTCCCAATCCCGATCGCATCTTCTTCGACTTGTCGAACACCAAACTGAGTTCAACGCTGGTAGGGAAGAGCTTCGACGTGCAGGACGGTTTCCTGAAGAAGATTCGGGTGGGCCAGTATCAGCGCGATGCGACGCGGGTAGTGCTGGAAGTTGACGACTTATCGGAATACTCGGCGTTCGTCTTGCCGAATCCGTATCGCCTGATCATCGATATTCACGGCAGGAAGGCGGCGCCAACGGAAGTGGCGAGCAATGCGGCGCCGGACTGGAGCGGCGAAAACGAGGAAAGAAGGTCACGCTCTATCGTCTCCGGCAACTTGGCCGCAGCCTCGGATGCGCCGACCGCCGACACGCCCGACGAAGAGCGATCGACCGTGCGAGTTGGCGACACGAAATCGCGGACGTCGTCGTCGAGCAAAGCCGCGGATGAAGTGACGAAGAGCGAGACTCCGTCAGCATCCGCTCCGCCGACGAAAACGGCATCGGCAAAATCTTCGTCCGCCAAGACCGCGCAAACCAAGTTGCAGGCGGACAAGAGCGATGAGTTGCTGGCCAGCGCCAGCAAGACTAGCGGCGAGGGAATTAAAGCGACCTCGGAGCCGACGTCGAGACCGACGGCAGTGGCGGTCGCGCCGAGAGACAAGTCGGCCAAGAAGGCGAGCAAATTTTCGCAGGCCCAGATTGCCGCTGCGCGTGAAGCAGCTCCGACATCGGCCGGCGATCGCAGTTTGATTCGCGCCCTGGGTCTCAAGATTGGTCGCATCGTAATCGATCCCGGCCACGGAGGTCACGACACCGGAACCATCGGCCCTGAAGGCTTGCAGGAGAAGGACCTGGTGCTTGATGTGTCGTTACGGCTGGGCCGCCTGCTGGAGTCGCGGCTGGGAGCGGACGTTATCTACACTCGCGATGACGATACCTTCATTCCGCTGGAGACGCGCACGGCGATTGCGAATGAAAAGCAGGCTGACCTGTTTATTTCGGTGCACGCCAATTCGAGTCCTGACCCTGACGCTCGCGGGGTCGAGACATATTACCTGAACTTCACTTCGAGTCCGGATGCGCTGGAAGTGGCGGCGCGCGAGAACGCGGTTTCGGAGAAGTCGATTCACGAGCTGCAGGACCTGGTGAAGAAGATCACGCTGAAAGAGAAGATCGACGAATCGCGCGAGCTCGCCTCTGACGTTCAGACGTCGCTCTACCAGGGACTGGCCACCAAGAATTCGTCGCTGCATAACCGCGGGGTGAAGAAAGCGCCGTTCGTGGTGCTGATTGGGGCCAACATGCCCAGCATCCTGGCCGAGATTTCGTTTGTCTCCAACCCCGGTGACGAACAGCGACTGGAAACTCCAGACTATCGCCAGAAGATCGCCGAGTCGCTCTACAAGGGCATCGCCAAGTATGTGGGCGGACTTAGCGGGGTGAAGGTGGCGAGCAAGATGGACAAAGAAGCAGGGGAGTAGCGCCGGCATCGTCGGTTCGGACGCCCTCTAACCCGCGCGGATTGGCTGCAGCTTTGCTAGGCTTATGGCCATGCCTCAAACCAGGGAACCAGCGTATGTTTTTTCCGAGGAGCAGGCGGGCGAAAAAAGTTCGATTGCCCGGCGCTTTCTCGAATCCCGGACGCGATTGAATCAGAACGTCGAGCGCGCCGATAACTTTCTGGTCAAGCGCTTCTACAACCTGGACCACAACACCTATCTTGAAGGGGCAGTACCGGCGAAATACAAAGAGCTGATGGGGCTGGTCGCTTCGGCCTGTCTGCGTTGCGACGACTGCATCAACTACCATGTCATCCAGTCCTACCGGTTGGGCGTAACTCGGGCGGAGCAGGAGGAATCCATCAACGTGGCGCTGGTTGTCGGAGGCAGCATCGTCATTCCTCACATGCGTCGCGCCTACGAGTTGCTGACGGAGTTGTACGGCTGAGTAGCGTAGTCACGGAGTCCGATATGAATGAAGATACTGCGGCGAGTTTACGGCAGCTCGATGAAGCACTCGCGCGTTATGTTCGTCCCGATACTTTCCCCCTGGCGATCCGCATGCTCAAGCCCGGCGAGGCGATTCCCGACGGGGTGAAGATTCCCAGCAAGACGATGGGCGAGCAGTGGATTGTGTGCCAGTCGATGGGAGTTGCCCGGCGTTATGGGTGGGCCATCGCGGTCGGCAAAGAGGACGTTATCTGCCCGCTGGCGGCCATTGCCTTTGGGTTTCGCAAGCCTAATGATGAGTATCTGCGCGGGTTTGCTTCCGTAGGGATGTACTGCAAAGACGAGCAGGCGGCCTCGAACCTGGAGGCCAGCACCTGGCGATTTGAGCCCGGAAGCTACGACTACGTGTGTGTCGCACCGCTGAACCGGGCCACGTTCGAGCCACATGTCGTAGCTGTGTATGCCAACAGCGCTCAGGTGCTGCGACTGGTTCACGCGTCGCTCTACAACAGGGGCGGCCGTGTGGTCTCGAGCAGCGGAGGCCGTCTGGATTGCGCCGAAATCGTTATCCAAACGCTCACGACGAATGAGCCGAAGGTGATCCTGCCATGCACGGGGGACCGTGTTTTTGGCATGGCGCAGGACAATGAGATGGCGTTTGCATTCCCCTGGTCCTACGCGCAGGAGATCATCGAGGGGCTAGAAGGCACGCATAAGGGTGGAACCCGATATCCCATAACCGTCGCGATGCGTGAAACTGTTTCGATGCCGAAGTCGTATCAGGAACTGATGAAGATGTTGTCGGAAGACGAGACCAGAGCCGGCGACAACGGAAGTTAGATGAGCACGCTGTTGCAAGACCTCCGCTACTCGTGTCGAATGCTCGCGCGCACGCCTGCGTTCACGATCACGGCCCTGTTGTCGCTGGCCATCGGTATTGGCGCCAACACAGCGGTCTTCAGCATCTTTGACGCCCTGTTGTTGCGCCCTCTCCCCTACAAGGATGCCGCACGGCTGGTAATCCTTTGGAATCGCTCGCCAGGATTGGGTATCAGCGAAGACTGGTTCTCTACCGCGCAGTACTTCGACATCAAGAACAACCACCGCGGGCTGGAGCAGGCTGCGATCGCGATCGGCGGGAACTACAACCTTACGGGCTGGGGCGAGCCAGAACGGGTGGGAACGATTCGCATGTCGTCGAACCTGCTGCCTATGCTGGGGACGCGCGCTGAGTTGGGACGGCTGTTTGTCAGCGAGGAAGACTCGCCCGGCAGTACACCGACCGCGGTCTTGAGTTACGGAATCTGGGCGCGACATTACGGCTCTGATCCGAATATTCTGGGCAAGAAAATCATCTTGAACGGCACGCCCTACGAGGTAGTCGGCGTGTTGCCCCGCTCCTTTGCGCTGCCGAGAGAAGTAATGCCGACACTGGACGGCGCGGAGCAGGCTGAGATTCTGTTGCCGCTCCCGCTTGGCCCTGAAGCCGCCCAGAACCGGGACCACGAGGATTACAACATCATCGGCAAGCTTAGGCCGGGTGTTTCAGTTCAACAGGCGCAAGCCGAAATGGATACCATTACGGCCCGCCTGCGACACGACTTTCCTGAGCAGTATCCGCCGAATGGCGGACTGACCTTCGGCATAGTTCCTCTCATGGAGCAGGTCGTCGGCAATGTGCGGCGTACGCTGTGGCTGCTGTTAGGCGCTGTGGGATTGGTCCTGTTGATTGCGTGCGCCAACGTTGCCAACCTGCAACTTTCGCGGGCCGTGGTGCGGCGGAAGGAGATGGCGGTACGCAGCGCCTTGGGAGCCTCGCGTCGTCGTGTCGTACGCCAATTGCTGACCGAAAACATTGTGCTCGGCGTATGCGGAGGCGTGCTCGGCCTGGCGCTGGCCTATGGCGGCGTGCAGGCAATTCACATCCTCGGCCGGCAAAGCGTGCCGCGCCTTGAGTCGGTCCAGGTCGAAGCTACGGCGCTGCTCTACACGTTCCTGATTTCGACGCTGGCCGGAATATTGTTTGGACTCGCTCCCGCGTTGCGCCTGTCGCGCCTCGACCTGCAAACTACGCTGCAGGACACCACCCGTGGATCCGCCGGGGTTAGCGCCATCTGGGGACGCGGCAATCGTCTGCGTCGTCTGCTGGTGGTCTCTGAGCTGGCACTGTGCGTGATCTTGCTGATTTCTTCAGGCCTGCTCATCCGCAGCTTCCTGCGGGTTCGAGATGTGTCTCCCGGCTTCAACCCGGAGAAGGTTCTCACCGTCGAGCTCACGATGAGCGGCCAGAAGTACAAGGACAAGCAGGCAGTGCTGGCGACTTACCACGATCTCTTCCAACGCCTGGAAGGACTGCCGGGCGTCAGTGCTGCGGGTGCGGTGACCTCGCTACCGCTTAGCCAGATGTACGCCTGGGGGCCGATCACGGTGGAAGGCCGCGTAGCTCCACCGGGCGAAAAGTTCATCAACGCTGACATGCGTATGGTGAGCGGCCACTATTTCCAGGCCATGGGCATTCCACTGCTATCTGGGCGTCTGTTCGACGATCACGACGTCGCCTCGGCTCCTCGCGTGGCCTTGGTCGACGGTTACATGGCGCAACAGCTTTGGCCGAACCAGGACGCTGTGGGCAAACGCTTCCATCTCGGCGGCATTTCCGACACCTCCTCGCCCTGGATCACGGTGGTCGGATTGGTGGGACAGGTTAAGCAATACACACTTGATTCCGATTCGCGAATTGCCCTCTACCTCCCCCAGACGCAGTACGTGACTCGGGCGATGAACCTGGTTGTGCGAGGTAGTAACGATCCGGCCGCGCTCGCGCCTGCTCTCAAGCAGCAGGTGCATGAAGTGGACAGCGAGTTGCCGCTCTACAACGTGGTCAGCATGCAGCACAGGCTCGACGAGTCGCTGGCGCGAAGGCGTTTCATCATGGTGCTACTGGCCGTATTTGCCGCCATCGCACTGGCACTGGCGACGATCGGAATCTATGGCGTCATGGCATACCTGATCAGCCAAGGCACGCGCGACATCGGGATTCGTATGGCGCTGGGCGCCACCCAAAATGAGATATTGGCGCTGACGGTTGGGAAAGGAATGGTGCTCGCCTTAAGCGGTGCGGCGATCGGAGTTGTGGTAGCGCTCGCCCTCACTCGCCTGCTGCGCGGACTACTCTTCGGAGTGGGTAGCAGCGATCCAATTACTTTCTGTGTAGTGCCGCTTTTGCTGGTAATGGTGGCACTGCTGGCTAGTTATATTCCTGCTCGCCGCGCCAGCCGCATTGATCCTGCGACCGCACTTCGGCACGAATAGGCAGGCGATTCGGCGATCTACGGTTGCTGGCTGTTCGATGCGCGGGCAGATATGCCTCGTAGGGTCGGGCTCAGAAGGTCATGCTGCTGTAAGAGGCGAAGATACGCGGTTTCGTCGGAGCCGGCCTTGGCACGGATTATCGCAACGAGCCTGCGCTTGTTGTGGTCTGACCATTTTTCGATTTCGGGAGCCAGGGCGAGCAGCGTTGCGAAATTGCCGAATGCCCATCGTTCGGCGGCGTTCCAGGTAGCAAGATTCACGCCTAGTGCGCGCGCGAGCCAGCAGCTTGTATCCTGACGCATCGCTTCCGCCTGGCCGTCCCAGTGTGCCGCCATGTTCTGCTGCACGGCCAGGCCGAGAGCGCGCGTCGAAAAAGTGTCCCAACGGCCGGCAACGCTGCCTTCGAGTTCGAAGAAGATGTGGCCCTCCGACAGCTTGCGCAGTGTACGGGCCGGAGTTCGATGTCCGCGATCGCTTGCGATCTTGCGTTCCTCGCCCACAGTGATGTCGAGCAGATCCGGGCGTCCTGGACGAAAGCCTAACTTGCGGTAGAACCAGAAAGCGCCCGACGCGATTGCCTCCTCGTTGTCGAGACCAATCTGGTAGGGATAAACCGAAAAGCAGGTGAAACCAGCCAACTGGTTGAGCAAGTGCAGGACCTTGGAATAAATCCAGGCGGTCTCGCCTTCGCGAAATGTGTAAAAGGTGTTGAAGCCGACCTCGACCCACTCGAACAGCCCGATGGCCTCGAAGTAGTTGATGGGCACTCCATTTTTCAGCGTGAAGCCTGCGTAATAGGCCCGTAACGGAAGTCGCCAATCGAGGTCGAGCCCCCAGATGAATAGCTGCACTCCTCTACCGATGTCGGCCTGAAATGCATACTTGGGATCGGCGTGGGTTGAGCCGTGCAATTCGCGATAGCGGACCGCCAATGCGTCGCGGGCCATGTCGATGATCTGTTGAGCCGCCTTCTCGCCAAGCTTTTTCAAGCTTGAGCGGACGCGACGCCATCTCCTGGGCCAGTGACACATCCTTTCGCCGTAAAAGCGGGGTTTCGTGGCAGAAAAATGACGGCACAGCTCGCCTTGCAAGAGTGCGACTGGCCGGCGAACCACCTAGTTTCCAGGAGACGCTTACGCCCAGTGCGTCGTAAAGACTTGTCCGCTGCCGGGGTGAGACCGGCAACCCGTCGAAGCTTCGCAGCAGCCATTCCAGTTGCTTGCGCTCGCCACCCGAGGCCGTGTCCACCCACGTCAGATAAGGCGTGTCAGCCTCGACGAGCGAATCATCTTCCATCAGCGGCATAAGGTCAGGAAGGATGGTAGCCAGGTGCGTGTACTGCTCGTCCACGTTCCAATGAGGAGTGAGGTCTCTGGCATGGCGCCGCGCCAGGTCGCGCGCAAGTTCGAACGTCCACGTATTGGCCACAGTGGTGCCGGCGATGCCAGACACGGATTCATCGTCAAGGATGGCTGTGTCGGCCTCTGACTTCAGAAGACGGGTCACTTCCGGCTCAATCGAGGCAAGAAGACCATCGCAAAGCTGCACGACCTTTACGCTTTGAGGGAAGGCACGCAGGAACAACAGGGTGTCGTGAAACTGAATCAGGCTGTCGACATCTTTAAACTTGACGCCACGAAATTTGGCTAACAGCTTCTCGCATGTAGTGGCACACCCGGCTCCATAGCAATGCCGCATGGCATGAAGCTGGTTGAACAGGGACTCTCGAGCTTTCGGCAATCCTCTTACCCCGTAGGCAGAATCTGCTGTGACGTTGACTGCGACTAGCTATTTGAAAAGCGGTCAATGAGGAGACCATGGCGCAGGCCGCGATCGCTGACGGAGAGCGTGTCCTTACCCAGCTTGTCCATCACAATTTTCACGATGCAGGCGCCGGCAAGAATCACGTCAGCGCGCTTGGGCTGCAAGCCGGCGATGGCACGCCGCTCTTCCACGGACTTGGAGCGATACATCTCGATCTGGCGCCCTACTTCACTGCGTTCGATGACCGAGCCCTGAATGACATCTGGATCATACTTCGCCATCTGATGTTTCACCGCAGCGATGTTAGTGATGGCGCCGCCCATGCCGACCAATGCGTCGGGAGCAGGACGCCCTTCAATGCGCGTGAACTCGGCGGCGATGGCATCCTGCGCAAGCTTCAGTTGCTCTGGTGTAATGGCGTTAGCCAGGCCAAAGCTTTCGGTGAAGCGCACCGCGCCGACATTGAGGCTGAACTGCTCTTCGATGCTGGAGCCGCTCCCGAAGGTGAATTGCGTGCTGCCGCCGCCGGTATCGAAGATGGCTAACGAACCTTCAGTGAGCCCGAGCCCCGCCTTCACTGCGAGGTAGGCGAGCCGTCCTTCTTCGGTGCCGGGGATGATTTCGATGCGCACGCCACAACGCTGCTCCACCGCGTCGATGAACTGCTGGCTGTTGTGCGCGGTCCGCATGCCCATGGTGCCGACGGCTGCAATGGAGCCCACTCCGGCTTCGCGCGCCTGCGACACCATGCCGGCGATAGCTGCGACCGTCCGTTCCATCGCATCGGGACCGATCTCGCCTGTTTTTTCCAGGCCTTCGCCGAGGCGGGTGATCTCGGCACGATCCACCACCGTCTGCCAGCTCCCATCCGGGCGTCGCTCGCTGATGTTGAACTTCACGGAGTTTGTGCCCACATCAATTACCGCATAGCGTGACATCGTGCTCACCTTACCCTTTCATGCCGAGCAGTTGCTTCAGGCCTCGCGGATAGCTGATGTTGGGGAAGCGATCGAGCCCCAGCTCGCGGACGGTGGAAATCACGCGGGCCGCGTCTTCCAACTCGAGCGCCACGGTACGGGTTTTATGCCCGTCGGCAACCACATCGGTCAACTCAGAGGTGCAGCCATTCACTTTGTAGCGCACCCGTCTTTTATGTACCTGCACCGCGCGCAGGCCGGCTGGCACTGCCAGCTCCGACACGAACTGGTCGAGCGTATACTCGGCCCGCTCCAGTGACGGCGGGTTGACATCGAGCGCCGCGAGAACCTTCTTCACTTCGTCTGCCGCCAGCGGGAACTTCGCCTTCATCACTGGTTTCCACTGCTCCAGTCCATCGGCGTTGACTTCCACCAGAGTCTTGATGTCCATCAGGTCGAAGCGGACTTTCACGTTTTGGTCGCTGGCCGGGGAAAGGAAATACAGTTCATCACTTTCTTGAATATCAGTAGGTGTGAATGCGGCATATTTGGCCTCAGCCTCGCCGAAGCTCTCGCCGAAAGTACGCCATTCCCAGCGAGGAATAATCTTCTCCATGGTCGATCTCCAGTAGAACGTAGCTCTAAAGTGTTACCTGCCAAACTCGAATTTGATGGAGTTCAGTGTCGCGAAATTTCATCCCGTCCGCGCGTTGCCTTACCAGCGCTGCGGCACAACCTGGTGCTTCAGCTTGGGCTCTTTGTATCCCTTGGGTTTCTGCCGGTCGGGGAGCTTTGGCGACTTGTAGGGAATCTCCTCGTAGGGAATGCTGCTCAGGATGTGCGAAATGCAGTTCAGTCGGGCTCGCTTCTTGTCATCGGAAGGGACCAGGTACCAGGGCGAAAACGGCACGTCGGTTGCGGCCAGCATGGCATCGCGCGCTCGCGAGTAGTCATACCAGCGCCGGTGCGATTCCAGATCCATAGGACTAAGCTTCCAGCGCTTCGAAGGATCTTCAATGCGCGCCAGGAATCGTTTGTGCTGCTCTTTCTCCGACACGTCGAGCCAGTACTTCAGTAGAAGGATACCGTTGTTCACCAACACCTGCTCGAACATGGGGCAGCCCTTCAAAAACTTCTGGTAGTCGTGATCGCCGCAGAAGCCCATCACGTGCTCCACGCCGGCGCGGTTGTACCAGCTGCGATCGAAGATGACGATTTCGCCGCCCGCGGGCAGCTGCTCGATGTACCGCTGGGCATACATCTGGCTTTTCTGGCGTTCTGTCGGCGCGGGCAACGCCACCAGGCGGAAGACACGCGGACTGACGCGCTCCATGATGCGCTTGATAATGCCACCCTTGCCCGCTGCATCACGACCTTCGAAGATGATGACGATGCGCGCGCCGGTGTGCTTCACCCACTCCTGTAGCTTGACCAGTTCGACCTGAAGCTTGAAGATGTCGGCTTCGTACTCCTTGTTCTTCAGCTTGGGTTTTAGCGATGTGGAATCCCCGGAAAGCACTTCGGTCGCGTCTGTGGATGCATTTGCTTTTTGCTTCTTATCTTTCTTGCCCATGATCGTCCTTCTTCCGGCCAGTCGCTGTTACTGTCATTGCTTCGCAGTTAGACCGCTGGCGAACCCATCCTACTCTGGTTTCACTTTCGCGGATACCAGGCGGATTGGGGTCCGGATGCGGTGTACCATAGTTCTACTTTTGTTCCCACCAATACCATGCTGAACACACACAAACGCGCGATGTCTGAAATCAAGTCGGCTCACCAACGGGTGAAAAAAGCCCAGGAGGAGTGCGACAAATTGAAAGAGAAACTGAAGCTGGCGCAGGCGCGACTGGCGGCCGAGAAGCGTCGCCTCAACGCGTCCGAACAGGCGCTGGAGAGCTAGGCCGGAAAAGGTCATCGAGTGGTTTGGCTGCGGGTCGGCAAATGTGGAAGCCGCGTGCCGCTCATTCCTTTGATTGCACTGAGCGGTATCGCTGACGTTCAAAACGAATAAGAGTTCGCTCCCTGGCTCATCCGCGATACCTTTTGTTTCTGACCGACCAATACAATGAGGCCAGCGATCCTACGCATGACCTTACGTGAATACATTCAGCAGCTCTACCGAATCCTTGTGGGCAGGGAGGCCGATGATGCCGGGCTCCAGTTCTGGATGCAGGCGGTTGAGCAATCGGGGAATCCCATCGACGCTTTCGCCGGCATCTTGAACAGCGAAGAGTGCCGGCGGCGGCTTGAGCACTGTCCGATGACGCCGCGCTCGAAATGGCCCGAGGCTGCTCCCTCTGATGACGAAGCCGGAGCGGATGCCGGTCCAGGAGTTGAGTCCGCATTATCGGGAGATCGAAGCCTTGCCGGTGTCGGCGGACGAGAAGTGGCGAATCGCTATGACAGCGTCGTGTCTCGATTGCGAGTCGATCCCCAAAGTGGCTGGCGCCGGTACCGTAATCGAGGCGGACGGATGCCGCTATCAAGTAATGCACAACGGTGTCCGTGTGGTTGAGGATTGCTACTACGGGCGCTGGATGACCGAGCTGATCCGCCTATTGCGGGGACACCACGAGCCGCAGGAGGAGCGCGTCTTTCACGAACTGCTCAAGTATGTGCAGCCGGGCGCGACTATGGTCGAGCTGGGATGCTACTGGGCGTACTACTCGCTGTGGTTCCAACGCCAGATTCCCGGCGCGAAGAACTTCATGGTGGAACCCGATCCTAACAATCTGCAAGCCGGCCGCAAGAACTTCGCGCTCAATGGCGGCACTGGGAGCTTCTTCAATGCTGGCGTGGGAGGGGCTTCGGCGCCTGCGCAGGCGTTCGTTTGCGAGAGCGATGGTGTGACGCGCGAGATCCCCATAGTATGTGTGGATGACCTGGTGAGGGACGAAGGCATCGACCGCTTGGACCTGCTGCTGGTCGACACGCAAGGAGCCGAGCTAGCGGCGCTGGAAGGCGCGCTCAAGACGATCGAAGCCGGGAAGCTGCGCTTCGTACTTCTCTCCACCCACCATCATTCGATTAGCCACGACCCGATTCTGCATCAGCGCTGTTTGCAGTTCATGAAGCAGCATGGTGCGTACATCCTGGCTGAGCACAGTATTACTGAGTCGTATAGCGGGGATGGATTGATCGCCGCATCGTTCTTCGCAGCCGACAAAGCCATTCCTCCGATTCCACTCAGCAGGAATCGCGCCAGCACCAGCCTCTTCCGCGAGTACGAGTTCGATCTCGCCGAAGCGCAGGAAGAGATATTACGGTTGCGCGACACGACCAAGGTAATGCCCTGACGCGAATCTTTGCGACCATAACAGCCGTTGGAGAGATGCCCCCAGGCTAAAGCCCACGGGGTGTGGACGGCTTGTTTCACGCCGCTGAAACGCGGTGCTTCCACCCAGCTGCTGGATCTGCTCTAGTCCCCTAAAACCTTCTACTGAACCGTAACCGTTACTGTCGCTGTAGTGCGGCCGTATTGGTTGGTGGAATACAGGGTGTACGTGGCGGTCTGCGTGGGCGTGAAGACGATGCTCGCGCCGCGCACCGGTCCTATCACCGGCGAGATGACGTTGTACTCCGCGCCCGTGACACTCCAAGTCAGCGTTACCGGATTGCCCTTGTGCACGGTACCGGGGTTGGCGGTGAACGACGCGATTGCGGGACTCGGCCCTGTAGGCACATTGTTTGGTGTATAGACGACGCCCTGCGCAATCACTTCAAAGCTCGAAGCGGCGATGCTCTTGAGCACGCCGAGGTCATCGTTGTCCCAGCGGCTGTCGGGCGCGCCCGAGATGAAGATGCCGCTTCCATTGTCAGCCAGGATCATGCCGTACTTTTTGAGCGCTTTGAGAATCACCTGGTTCGTGGCCGAGAAGCCGGAGATGTCGAAGCCGGCTTTCAGGCGAAGCCGCGTGCCCATCGGCGGCAGTGTGGGATCGGTCTTGTTGGAGGCCCAATGCGTCGCGGGCAGCACGAACGCTTCTTGTGTAGTGGGGACGGTGAAGCGCACCGCGTGCTTGATGGCTCCGGCGGCCACTTCGTCATAGCGCACCAGGCCAGGGAAGATAGGCAGGCCTGCCGCATCCGCCGAGGTCCAGGTATAAGGGCGATATTGCGATTTTGTCATGTCCCAGATGGCTGTCGAGTCGGCGCGCCAGCTGAAGCCTCCCGTGGGATAGGCGCTGTACAACTCGTAGAGCCAGCAGCCGTCCTTGTCGAGCACCAGCACATGGCGATCACCGTTACCGGGATTGGGATAACCCTCGATGAGCGCGTTCGACGGTATCGGCATGGGGCCGGGATCGCTCTCGTCAGCGTAAGCGCCGAGAAGGATCGGAACTTTCGTTTGCGTCCCCGACACGACTTGATAGGGAATGCCGAGGCTCGAACCCTGGTACAAGCCGGCGCCGAAGTCGGGATGAAGTTTCGTATTAGGGCCGATGGAGTTGATGATGTTGTCGGAGTTGGCATCGACCTGGGCCGCGGAGATGTCGGCGTTCCACAGGCTGTTGGTGCCCTGGAAGGGGACGAAGCCGTTGAGATTGCTGAGCTGTCCCACGCTCATGCGCGCGCAGGAGAGGTTCGTCTGGGCCAACAGCAGGCCGGACGATGCGACCAGGAGCGCGATCAGCAAGCAAAATGCGAAGAGTGCTGGGGGAGCGGAAGTACGGTTCATGGCTCTACTCCTATGCGGTGACGCCAGTTCGGGGGCCAGAACTTCTTGCCGGTGAATGCGAACGTTGCCAGTTCGTTTTCACCGGTCGATGAGGCTTGGATGAGGCGACCGTAGCAGGCATTGTGAGTACAAGCAAGTTACGAAGGTACTCTTGAGGCGTGGCATTCAGATGGCGCCGAACGCCACCAGGCCGGCGATGGCAACACACGGTGGCCAGAGCGCCCACGTCTTCCACGATGAGGCCAGCAGGCCGGAGAGTATGGCTCCGATGAGGAAGCCCGACCACATGCTGGCGTTGATGCCGGCGCGAAAGAGCTGCGAGCTTCTGGACTCCGTCGAGCCCATCGCTTGCGGGCTGAGCGCGGCGGCGAGGTGGCCTCCCATGCGATTGAGGGTGCCGGTGACGAAGGTGAGGCTGATTGGCTCGGAGCCAATCTTAGACACCGCTGGGTTCATCATGCCCATGGCAAGGCTGATGATGGCGATCTCGACGATGGCGACGGCGACGCCGGTTTGTTCCATGGCAGCGGCGGCTGCGAGTAATCCTGCGATCAGCCCGAAGACCCAGCGATGCGACTGGCGCAGGCGCGATTGCACGAGCAGATTGCCGAAGACGCTGCCGGTGACGAAAAGCGCGATGGCCGCGGCAGAGGGTGCAGCGGCGTGGAAAGCCCGTTCGCCGCTGTACATACCAGTGTTCGTGGTGTTGCCGCTCATGAACGATACATAGGCGCCCAGGAAGCGCAATCCGTATCCGTCAAGGTATCCGGCGATGAGCGCCAGGAGAACGGGCAAGGTGCGACTGGAACTCACTTCTGCGTTGCTTTGTGCCATGGTTGCTCCGAAACATCTAGCAGGGTAATACCTGCGGCAGTTGGGGAGCAGTATCTAACTCTAGAACGGGGTGTCGGCGCCAAGGTGGCAGGTGATGCCACGGTCACGGTAGGCAGCCGCCAGAGTCTCAAGCGACTCGATGGAGGGAGCGGCCTGATCAGCGTAAGCGTAGTTCATCCCGAGCTGCTCGTACTTCGAAGCTCCCAGGCGATGGAAGGGCAGCAGGTTGATCTCGCTCTGGCCGAGCTCATGCAGGAACGCAGCGGTGGCTTCGGCATTGGCGAGGTCGTCGTTGAAACCGGGGATGACCGGCATGCGCAACGCAAGTGTTCCCGGCCAGCCGGAGATGGCAAGCCAGCGGAGGTTCTCGAGGATGATGTCGTTCGGCACGCCGGTCGCCTGCATGTGCTTCGCGGCATCCATGTGCTTCAGATCGACAAACAGCCAGCGAACATAGGGAAGCGCTGCCTGCAGCACTCTGCGCGGTAGGTAGGCGCTGGTCTCGACGCAAGTATCTATGTACGCCTGTTGGCACTGCTTAAGCAGGCTGAGCACGAACTGCTCCTGCATGAGCGGCTCGCCTCCGGTGAGGGTGATGCCGCCATGCGGTCCCCAGTAGCAGCGATCGCGGTTGAAGACGCGCATGAGCTCGTCAACGGTATACCACTTGCCGCTGGTTTGGAGCGCTCCGGTGTAGCAGACCTTGGTGCAATCGAGTGTCTCGCAATGGTCGCATTGGGCCCGGTCGAAGACGGCGGGCGGTCCATCCGCTGGCATCGCGACCGCGTGTTGCGGACAGACTGCCACACAACGTGCCGGGCAGCCTTTGCACAAGCGCGGTTTGAACATGATATGCCGGTTGAGCGCCATACCTTCAGGATTTGAGCACCATTGGCAGCGCAGCGGACATCCGCTGAGGAAGACAAGCGTGCGTGTTCCCGGCCCGTCGTGAATAGAGTGCCCCTGGATATCGAAGATCAGTCCCTTGGTGTTGTCTACCTGCATGTCCTAGCTGCACCCCGCGTGAATTGCTGCGAACATCTCGCAGGTAACGGTAATCAAGTCGGGATAGGTGACGGGCCTCCCGGCGACGGCGCCACACACGCCAAGGTAGTCCTCGCCGGGGACGAAATGCGCGCACAGCTTGCATTTTGGAATGGCGATGCAGTGCTCGCAGGGATCGCCGTCGGCCGCAACCAGCTCCTTGGTGCGATGGCAGATGCCCTTGGCCACGTCGACGGCGGCAAAGTTACGGCAGTCCATGTGCTTCGTCATGGCGCTCATCTCAAACTCCTTCGTACTCGGTTCGGGCAATCACTTCGTCCTGTATTGGTTTGCCGATCTCGACCCAGTACTGCGTGAATCCGGCGACGCGAACCATCAAGCCGCGGTAGTTGTCGGGATGCTGCTGCGCGTCGCGAAGCATCTTGCTGTCGACCACGTTGTACTGGATGTGAAAGCCGCCCTTGCGCATATAGCCCTGGGTGAGCGCCAGCAGCTTCTTGCAACCCTGGCTGCCGCCCACGGCCGTGGGATGCAGCTTCAGATTCATCTGCGAGTTCTGCGAGCGCGAGTGGTCCCACACCGTTGCCGATTCGAACAGCGCGTACGGCCCGTTTCGGTCGGTGCCGGGATAGGCCGACATGGAGGCGTCGGCAAACGTGGTACCGGAGAGGCGACCATCAGGCGTGGCGATGGTCGCCATGCCCATGGGCGCGTGTGTCGATACCGAAATCTGGCAGGCGTACAGCGGCTTGGCATTCAGCGATTCGTAATCGCGGCACATGGCGCAGAACCACGTCTCCCATAGCTTCAGGATCTGATCGACGTAGGCGTCGTCGTTGCCATACTTCGGTGCAGTGAGGCAGAGATAGTGGATGTAGTCCCACTTGCCGGTCGTGTCGCTCTTCTCCTGATCGGCGAGCGAGAAGGAGCCAACATCGCCAGCGTTCTTGAAGCCGAAGTTCTCTCGCAACCCGTGCTTCAGTTCGTCAAGCGTGATGGCGTGATCGTCGAACACCAGCTTCTTGATGGCGGCCAGACTGTTGACTAGATTGATGGTGCCGCACGATTCGACGTTGAAGGTCCCGTTGAAGCGGTAGCCGAGTTCGTTGATCAGATGACCGTTCGCAAGACAGTCGGGCTTGAGCAGGGAGTTGAAGATGGCCATGTTCTGCTTGCGCCAGATGTCGTGCTGGATGTTGTTGCAGGCAGTCAGGCAATCGACGGTGCTGCGAAAGCGATCCTGAAACGCATCAAAGAGCGCCTCGAAGCTGTCCAGCTTTGCGCTGCGCGGAGGATAGACTTGCTGACCGGTGCGCTGGTCGACGCCGTCGAACAGCACCAGCTCAAGGACCTTGGGTAGCGAGATAAAGTGCACGCCGACGCTGGTCGGCTGGCCCGAGCCGCCGGGAATCCAATATTCCTGGTCGTCGAGATGCAGCGGCAGCCAGGAGCAAGGCGAGGTTTCGAGGCATCCGCCGATGGCGACTGCGCGCGCTTCTTCCAGTGTCATCCCCTCTGGTCCGTATTGGGTCAACAGGAAGTCCATGGCTCCGCGATTGTTTACCCACGCCGGATAGCCGGTGCCGGTTTTGTTGCACTCGGTCGCTTTCATCAGGAAGTCTTCCGGCAGCTTGTCGTCGTAAAGCACGGTGAGAGTGGGCTGGGTGCTGGCGCAACGAATGGCCGCTTCGATGATCAGCTTCTCAAGATCGTTGGTGGCTGGCAGGCCTTCCCTGGTGAGACCTCCGAGGCTGAGGTTGTTGAAGGTGTTGCCCGAGAGCACGCCGCCAACGACGCCAGCCGAGGCGAAGCAATCGATGCAAGTGAACTTCACCCGCTGCAGTTCGAGCCACTCCAGGACCTCGTCGTCGGTGATGCGGCCGGCGGCTTTGTCATGCGCGTAATAGGGATAGAGCACCTGTCCCAGGCGGCCCGGCGATAGACCGGAGATGGCATCTTCATTGAGAACGGCAACATGGATGGTCCACGTCATCTGGATGGCTTCAGCGAAGCCCGAAGGCTTGTTGTGTGCCACCGATTCGAGACGTTGGGCAATCTGCTGGTATTCGCGCTTCTGCGCAGGCTCGGTCTCAACGTCGGCAAGGCGGTGCGCTTCTTTGGCGTAGTTCAGGATCCACCGCTGTATGCCTTCGAGAACCAGGATTACGGCTTCGTAGTTGTACAGCCGGTTCATGCCGATGAGGCCGTCTCCGTCAGCACGGCCAGCGACCTCGGCTTTCTTTTCCTTCGCCATCTGGATCAGTGCGTCGAATCCGTACTCGAGCGGGTAGTAGTAGTTGATGACCTCGCGGCCCTGCGGCAGGGTGTAGCCCGAGTCGAACATGCAGACGATGGAGCGCATGATCGCTTCCTTGGTCCCGTAGCTGGGCACCATCTGCTCGTACTTGTGGCCAAGGTCGTCAACCGACTTGCCAACCCACTGCTTCGCGATGTGCAGGAGCGCGGGAATCTCTTCGCGACGCATGCCAAACTTGCCGGCGATGGAGACGACATTGCCGAAGCTCTCGGTTACATTGCCGCCGCCGCTGCCGAACTTCGACAGCTCGTCCGCGCTGGAGCTTCCTTTATCCAGGGCAGCCTGGTATAGCTCGTCCTCGCGCGCCATGTAATACCCCTCCGAGAGCCAAGGCATGGGAAACGAGCCGCGGTAGTAATGCGCTTTGCCCATCACCAGCAGTTCGCCAGGGAGGATGGTTGGCGTGAGATGGGAGAAGGCTTCTTTCAGTGCGGCGGCGCGACGGACGACCGGAATCTCGCCTTCCAGCTCGGCGTACTTGCGGGTGTACCAGTAGGGAAACTCGTTGCTGGCAGAGGACAGCGTCTGAAAGTACAGATCGCGCAGCTTGCGGGCGCGCGGGCTTGGTTCGCGCTTGACTTCGCGGTCCACGATTTCAGCGGGAGCCGTGCCGCCCGACTGCGATTGCAGAGGAATGCCGGAGCTGCTGCAGCAGATCAACCAACTTGGTAGACATGGAATTCCTCCTCGTCTCGGCCGTAGGCTGCGTAAGAACAGCCCAAAATCGCCCACTCTGACCCTAGACTGGCAGCGCACACTTTGCCGTGATGCCGGTCACAATGCGAGGTTAAGCCCCTGCGCAGTTGCAGGTACGTGCGGGCTTGTGGCGCGTGCTATAACTCCGAGGATGAGTTTCGAGGAGGCATAGCGATGAGTGCAGATAGTGACCTGTTGAAGCCAATGCAAGGCGCCGAACACACCGAAGCGGGCGGAGTAAAGATCGATATGACCAAGGTCGGTAATGCCCGGGTAAGACGGGTAATTTACCCGGTTGGCTTCCGCTGGTCGAAAAACATGAAGCCGATTGTAGGCACCGATTACTGCATGCACGCGCATGTGGGATTTCTGGCGCAGGGCGAGATCCACATGGAGTTTCGTGACGGCTGCGTGTCGGAGTTCCGTGCGCCGCAGGTGGTTGCGATCGAACCGGAGCACGACGGTTGGGTCGTGGGCGAGCAGCCGGCGGTGTTGATCGAGTTCGATTTCGGGAATGAGACCGCAGCCCGGGTCGGATTGCCGGAAAAGCACACTCACGCGGGATGACATCGTCGACTCAAGGGATTTAGGAGACCGATCGCCGGGTAACTGCCGCGAGACCTTCCTATGCTGGTGTGAGCTTGGTCACAGCGCGAGCGGGGTAATTCGGAATAGCTTGGATAGTACCGAGATAGATTTCGGTCAGACTTGAGCCTATGAACGCAATCGATATTGAATGCCCGCAGTGTGGCGCGAAGGCGGGTCAAAGATGCCATACCCTCACCGGTAAAGCCAACCCCGTGTCCCACGCCAAGCGCAAGCTGGCCGCCTTCGAGGCGGAAGCGTCCAGCGAAGAAGAGGCCGGCGAGACAGTGAAAGTGGGCGCCCCCACAGCAACCGAGAGCTAGTTAGCAGGTGGGAGCGATGTCGAGCTCGCACCTTTTATTCTCTCAGGCGATAACGCGATTCCGTTCGAAGGTCGCGACCATCTTTTATTGCGTTCACTCTTATAGTCCTTTAGGGTTGGGTTTCCCTTCACCCGCCGGTCTTTCGTTCCACCATCCTCCGCCGAGCGCCTGAAACAATGTTGCGGAATCGGAATAGCGATTGCCCTGATAGGCCACGCGATTCAATGCAGTTTCAAGCTGCTGGCGCTGAGCATCCAGTAGCGCGACCTGGCTGATGCCGCCGGCAGAGTAGCGCTGGGATGCGATTTGATACGCGGTCTCGGCCTGGGCGGCGGCATCGGTCTGCGCCTGCAAGGCCTGCGCGTCGTGATCGATGGCGCGAAGCACGTCAGCCACTTCGCGGAAGGCTTGAAGCACCGTTTGCTGATAAACGCTTCCGGCTTCTTCGTAGGCTGCAACTGCTTTGCGCTTTTCTGCCCGCAGCGATCCGCCGTTAAAGATGGGCTGCGATAGCGATGCGCCCAAGTTCCACACATCACTACCGCTGGTGAAGTTGGTGCCGATAAGCCCGGCGCTGGCGGAGAGCACGATCTGTGGGTAAAGATTCGCCGTCGCGACTCCTAGGTTGGCGCTGGCTTCGTGCATCAACGACTCGGCGGCGCGAATGTCGGGACGCTGCCGTACCAAAGAAGACGGCAGGCTGACCGGCAAATCCTGCGGAAGGGTGAGGCTGTCGAGGTGGAGGGCTGCCACGTGCGCCTCAGCCGGAGTTTTGCCCATGAGCACCGCGAGTTGGTGGTCGATCACATCGAGTTGCTGCTCCAGTGCCGGCAGTGTGGCACGCGTCTGCGCCACTAGCGAGCGCTGGCTGCTGACGTCGTATTGCGAAACTCCCCCGGCCTGATAGCGCTTCTCAGCGATAGAGAGCGACTGCTCGTTCAGTGCGAGCATCTGCCGCGTGAGTTCGAGTTGCGAGCGCAGTTGTGCCTGGCGAATCCCAGCAGCAACCACGTTACCGGCCAGCATCAGTCGCGCTCCTTCGAGTTGCCAGTTCTGGTAGGCGACCTGCTCGTTAAGGCCTTCGATGAGGCGGCGATTGTGTCCGAATAAATCGAGCGCGTAAGAGATGGCGACCGATCCATTCAATAACGAGAACGGCGGCGGGCTGGGGAACGGCACGCCGAAGGTGGCGAGGTCAACCTGCTCGCGTTGCGCAGATATGGTGCCACTCAGCGCGGGATACTTTGTCGCGCCGGTGCGAGCGTTCGATTCCTCTTGCGCCTGCTTTAGCTTCGCCATGGCTTGCGCAAGTGTTGGACTGTTATCGAGCGCCTCGCGCACCATGCGGTCGAGTTCGGGCGAGTGATAGAGCGTCCACCACTGGGAAGGTATTTCGCTGGACGACTTCAACTGCTGCGCGGCACCACCCGGTCCCGGCGCGCTTACGGTCGAGATCGGCTGGGGCTGCGCATCGTAAGTCGTGACCGTCGGCGGCGGCGGTGCGTGATAATGCGGACCAACCGTGCATCCGGCAAGCAAGGCCAGGGACAACCCGGCGACTGCGGCCTTCACTCTCAATTTCGATTTCGTAAGAGTGTTCATTGCTGAAACCTCTAATCCAAAGTCCGGCGGTACGTCGTTACCGCGATGGTCATCACCACCAGCGTGAAGACGATCAGCGGCCACACGCTGGGCCATGAGTCGGCCCATCCGTTGCCTTTGAGCATGATTCCGCGGATGAGCCGGTTGAAATAGGTGAGCGGTAGAAGATCACCCAGTACCTGCGCCCATTGCGGCATGCCCTGGAAGGGAAACATGAATCCGGAGAGCAGGATGTTGGGCAGGAAATAAAACACGGTGAGCTGTACCGCTTGCAACTGGTTCTGCGCCACCGATGACAGCGTGATTCCCACCGTCAGGTTTGCGGCGACGAACAACAGGGCGACCAGATAAATGGCTCCGATGTTGCCGAAGAACGGCACGCTGAACACATAGCGCGCAGCCAGAAGAATGATGGTCGACTGAATCAGTCCGATGCCGATGTAGGGAATCAGCTTGCCGGTCATGACCTCGATCGGCGTGGCGGGCATGGCCAGCAGGTTCTCCATGGTGCCGCGTTCGCGCTCGCGGGTGATGGCCAGTCCGGTCATCATCACCATGGTCAGAGTCAGGATGACGCCCATCAGTCCGGGCACCACGTTGTATTGAGTGATGCCGTCGGGATTGTAGAGACGGTGAACTTCAACGTTGAACGCGGCGGGCGCTCCGGCCAGCGAAGCTAACGGCCCGGTGAGTTCTTTCTGAACCACCTCCTGCACAATGCCGTTCAGCGCGAAGATGGCGTTCGCCGCAGCGGTCGGATCCGTGGCATCAGCTTCAACCAGCAGGGAAGGATGCTCGTGACGAAGCAGCTGGCGCGTGAATCCGGCAGGGATATTCACCACAAACAGAACCCTGCCGCGGGACAGCGCCTCGCGTCCGGCGGCCTCGTTGGGCAGCTCGCCGACAAACTTGAAGTACTTGGAGTTCTTCATCGCCCAGACGAAGCTGCGCGTGATGTCGGTGTTATCGCCGCTGATGATCGCTGTGTCGAGGTGCTTGGGATCGGTATTGATGGCGTAGCCGAACAGCGCCATCTGGAGGATGGGAATGCCGACAATCATGGCGAAGGTGACGCGATCGCGCTTGAGTTGCAGGAACTCTTTGCGCACGATGGCCCACCAGCGGGCGACGGAGAAGCCGCTCATGACTGGCCTCCGAAGTTGTCAGGCGTCTCGCTCATCATGTAAATGAAGACGTCTTCCAGGCTGGTGTCGATCTGCTCGGCGCGCAGCTTCTTACCGGCAGTGGCCTCGTGGATGCTGTGCTCCAGCGCTGCGGCGTCGGTTCCGCTGACATGCAGACCATCGCCGAAGATCACCGTCTGCACGACTCCGGGACTCTTGCGCAGTGGCTCCTGCAAGTCGATCAGGCGATCGCCGTAGATTGCCCAGGTGATGAGGTGCTGGCTGGCGATGACTTCGGCAGCACTGCCTTGCGCCAGCAACTTGCCATACGCAATGTAGGCCAGCTTGTGGCAGCGCGAAGCCTCATCCATGTAGTGCGTGCTGACGAGAACCGAGATGCCCTTGGCGGCGAGGCCTTGCAGCTCGTCCCAGAAATCACGTCGCGCCTTGGGATCGACGCCGGCGGTGGGTTCGTCGAGCAACAGAAGCTGCGGATCGTGCAGCATGCAGGCGGCAAGCGCCATGCGCTGCTTCCATCCTCCCGAGAGTTCGCCGGCAAGTTGATTCTCGCGCGCGCTCAGACCGAGGTCGGCAATCGTCTGCCGCACCACGTCGCGACGCTTGGGGATGTTGTATATACGGGCGACGAAGTCGAGGTTCTCCGAAATCGTCATGTCGTCCCAGAAGGAGAAGCGCTGCGTCATGTAGCCGACGTGGCGCTTGATGTCGGCGGCCTGGCGAACGATGTCGTAGTCCAGGCAGGTGCCGGAGCCGGAGTCGGGCCTCAGCAACCCACACATCATGCGGATAGTGGTGGTCTTGCCACTGCCGTTAGGCCCGAGAAATCCGAAGATCTCGCCCTTGCGCACTTGCAACGACACGTTGTTCACCACATGCTTGTCCCCGTAGTGCTTGTTGAGGTCATGCACGTCGATGGCGAACTCGGATTTGGTTGGCGCGGTCATTGCAATGCGACCTCAAGGGGCTGGCCGGGATGCAGCGCGGTGGCCTTGTCCGGCTCGGGCTTGGCGATCACCATGAATGCCAGCTTGGCGCGGTTCTCGCTGCTGTAAATCACCGGCGGCGTGTATTCCACCTGATTGGAGATGAACGTGATGTCGGCAGGTACGGCGGCGGTGCAACCGTCGCAGTGAACCGTGATGTGTTGTCCAACCTTCAGCGAGCCCATAACCGGCTCGGGGACGAAGAAGCGGACCTCGATGTTCTCGGGCGGAAGTATCTGGACGATGGGATTGCCAGCGGCGACCCACTCGCCCTCGCGATACAAGCGTGTCGAAGACGAGGCCGTTGCGTGGGGAGGTGATCGCTTTCTGGTGCAGCTTCCACGTCGCCTGCGCCAGCGCTGCCTTGTCAGCCGCGATCTGACTGGCCTGCGCCTTGAGTTGCTCGTCGCGGCCCGGCAACGCTGCGACGACCAGGTTGCTCTGATACTCGCGCACCAGGGCGGCGTCGGCGTCGACAGCGGAGCGCGCGGTGATCAACTCGGTCATGGGAACGCCGCCGGCGGCATACTGCGATTCGTAGCTCTTCAGCAGATCGACCGCTTTCTCGTGCTCGACCTTGGCTGCGGCGAGTTGGGCCGCAATGACGTCCTTCTCCGGCGGACGCTTGCCGGTGCGCAGGTCAGCCAGGCGAGCTTCGTCGGCCCGCAGGAACTCGCGCGTCTGGGCTTCGGCCGAGGCTTCAGGTTCCTGATCGAGTGCGAACAACGGATGGCTGGCGTTGATGGTGTCGCCGCGTGCTACTGACAGGCGATCGAGCCGTCCCGCCTGGGGTGAAGCTACGTAAACAAACTTGCCTTCGATATAACCCTGATAGGTATTGGTGGGCTTCTGCGCGCATCCGGCAAGCAAGAGCAGCAGTGCTAGCAAGCTCACGGTTGATAGGGACAGTTTTCGATAGTTCGTCATACACGCTGCCTCGTTGATGGTTTCGTCCCGCTAGCTTTCGCAGGCGTGGTGGCAGGGGAGTGGCACAGGCCGTCCAGCAGCAATCCGGTGATGTGGCGCTGCACCGCGAGTTTGCTGGGGCGTCTGCGGTGAAAGGTTTCGGCCCAGAAGCTGAGCGTGGCCATGTGCAGCATCACCAATCCCAGCATGGAAAAAACAAAGAGCACAGGATCGAGATCGGGGTTGTAGCCCTGCTGCGACTGTCCCTGGGCGATTGCCGAGGCGACATTGCGGACCTTCTCGAACGGAAGACGGCGCAGTATCTTCTCGCGCAAGAGCCCGCCTTCGTTCAGCACCTCGCGCATCCAGGTGGAGGGGATCCATGGCATGTCCGCGATGCCGTCGAGCAGGCGCGCCACAATGCCGCGAACCGTGTCCGCCGCATTGGAGCCCGGGCTGCACCGGGTCCCAAACCTTGGAAAGTACCCGGACCAGACGCTCATCAATCACCGCGTCAAGCAACTGGTCGCGATCCTTGAAGTAGTAGTGCAGCATGGCCGGGGTGAGTCCCGCGCGCGCGGCAATCATGGCGAACGTCGTGGCGGCCACTCCCTGCGAGGCAAACAACTCGGTTGCCGCAGTCAGCAGCAGCTCGCGGGCATCGCGAACGTCGCCGGCTGCGGGACGTCCGGGAGTGCGGCGGCCCTTGATCCGTGATTTCGAGGAAGACTGCATTTAATTAACGCTTTAATTAAATATGTAGATGGCCACTCCTGTCAAGGGATTCTCCCCGGTCATTACGAGCGGGTACGCTGCATGTTGCGCAGCGCCTGCACGCGCCGATTGGCGGAGTTTCTGCGCCTCCGTGCCTGGGTCACGTCGCCCTATGACCAGCGTCACAGAACGGTGTGCAAAGGCCGAAGCACAATCAACGGTTAGGCCGGAGGTAACTTCAATGGCGACGAGTGTGGCAAAGGTCCAGTCTGAAACCCTGCGCACGCTGCCCGATGACAGCGTTCGTCAGATCATGTGGCGCTTCTCGGATCGATACGAACTTCATATGCTGGTTCAGTCGGCCCGCGAGGTGGCACGCGGCACGGTAGCGCGACTGGTTGCCGAGGGACTTCGCGGCACGCACGAATGGAACGCCAAGAAGGCTGTCCTGCTTGAGGCTTTTGACCAGTCAGGGATCACCGGGGTGTTCGCCGATCCCGAACAGGGCGGATACCTTGCCGGCCCTAAGAACCTGGCGCTGGCGCTGATCGCGTTTGAACTGGCGTGGGTTGATGCGGGAGCCGCAACCGGCAGCCTGGCCGGGTGCCTGGCGCTGGCACCGATTCACGAGCGCGGCACCGACGAACAACGCAACCTCTATATGTCGATGTCGGTGCCTCCGGCGCCGGGCGAGGACCGCGAGATCTGGCGCGGCGCGTTCTGCCTCACCGAGCCGCTGCCTTACGTCGGTGTCGATACCGGCGTGCTGAGCGGCAAGGCGCGCATTGCCGAGTGGAAGGACGGCGAAGAGCCGATGCTGCAGGTGGAGAAGCGAGGGCGCTTCATCACCAACATGGGTTTTGCCAACTTTGTCACCGCTGCGGTGGATTCCGGTGACGAGCGCATCAAGGGCTCGTGCGTTGTGATTCTCGAACAAGGGGATCCTGGAACTTTCGATCGCGGCTCGGCAACCCGCAAGTTGGTCCACCAGCTTTCTTCGACCTGCGATCCCATCTTCAACCTGACCGTCCCGGCAAGCCGCATTGTCGGCGGCTATACCGTGAAGGACGGAATCATCGTTCCTAACTACAGCCACAGCGAAATTATTGAGGCAGTATTCAAGCGCACCCGGGTGACGGTGGCATTGATGACCTCGGCCAAATTGCTGTCGGCGGTGGAGCCGGTTATTCGCTACCAGCGCGGACGCTTCCGTGGTTCGGCGCAGGCGAAGCCGGGCGGAATTCGTTACGAGCTGGGAATTCAGCAGCGGCAAGACGCTCTGCATCGTTTGGCGAGCCTGTGGGCGATCGGCGAAGCAGGCGCATCTCTCGGTTTCGCAACCGCGAGACTCTATGACGAAGTCGATCCGCTGGAGCGCCAGAAAGCCGCCATCCTCGCGGAGAAGGGAATTGGTGGCGGTCGCGCCGAGATGAAGTTCTTCCGCGAGGTGAATGAGAAAGCCCTGCGCATCCTGCGCGAAGATCGTTTGCCTGCTGAAAAACGAAGCGCCGATTACGAAGCGGTGAAGGCCGATCCCTTGGTCGAGTTTGCGTTGAAGGATAGCGTAGCCAGCGTTCTATGTCCGGCAGCGAAGCTGTGGAATACCGGCACTGGCGCGAACGCGATGCGTGAGGCGTTAAGCCTGATGGGTGGCTATGGCATCACCGAGGATTGTCCGGGCTTCCTGGCCTACAAGTGGATGGACGCGCAGCTCGAGGCTACGTACGAGGGGCCGGAGGCGGTGCAGCGGCGCAACCTCAGCGTCACCATTAATAACGAGTTGTTCCTGGCGCAATACAAGCAGTGGATCCAAGACATGCGTGCCGTCGCGGAGCACCGTCCGGGAACCGGCGCCTGCGCCATCGCCACCGCAATGCAACTGTGGCTGTGGACTTACGAACACCTGCAGGTGGCCAAGGACGCGGACGGCGATGGCCTGTACCAGAGTGCGCGCCAAGGTGTCACCTTCCCGCTGACCGACGCACTTTGCTGGCTGCTGGCGGCGCGGCAGCTCATCCTCGACGTAATTGAACTGGAGAAGAAGGGGCCGGAGAATCCGATGCTGGCCGAGGCCATTGATGGAACGCTCACCTTCTTCGCGGATCTTTGCCACATACAGGCAGCGCGCTCCGCCGGAGAAGCCGGCCGCATATGCGCCGAACTGGTGTTTGGATACAACCGCCACCCGGCATGGGACCAGGAAGGCTACAAGGGTTGCTACCGCAGCGACGAGCTCGACTCGCTGGAAGGGCTCATCCCGGGAATCAGCGCGTGCGCCAGTGACGTGATCGGCGAAGACGGCTCGCACCCCATAAAGGCCGGGCCTTGTGCTTCATGCAAAGGGTCGGAGGCATTCCAGCGCATCCGCTCGAAGTTGGATGTGTGCCTGACCGGCGCACAGTTGGCAAAAGACCGCGCCGCGGAGGCGATTGCGAAGGTCATGATCCCCGAGGCGCTCGACTATCCGAGATAGATAAGGACACGGATTGACTACAGCGGAACCAACTGCGATCGAACGCAGCAGCATTGAAGTGGACATCGCGTGCGTCGGATTCGGCCCAGCCATGGGCGGATTTCTGACCACTCTGTCGCGTGGCTTGATGAACCCAGACGGCACGCCGGTGGTTGAAAGCAAGGTGATGCCAGGGATGCCGTTACAGGTAATCTGCTACGAACGCGCCGACGACATCGGCTTTGGCGTGTCGGGAGTGGTGACCCGGGCGCGTGGCATTCGCGCCAGCTTCCCTGATCTGGATCCCGCGCAGATTCCGATGGCGACGCCGGTGACGAGCGAGAAGCTGGTGTACCTGCTCGACCCCACCGGAGCCAGCAGAAGGTCATTGGCGTTGCGCCTCGCTGATGGCGTGCTGCGCGCCGGAAGCAAGCTGCTGAAGGTCAATCATCACGCTTACGAGATGCCGTATGTGCCGCCGTTCCTGCACAAGAATGATGGGCTGGTGCTTTCCATTGGACAGTTCAATCAGTGGGTGGGCTCGCAGTTGATGTCGAGCGGAACGGTGCAGATTTGGCCGGGAATGCCGGCCGGCGAAGCGCTGATTGAAGACGACCATGTTTGCGGGGTCCGGCTTCTGGATCAAGGCGTGGATTGCGCAGGAAATCCCGAAGCAGGATTCACGCCGGGCATGGACATTCGTGCGGCGCTCACGGTGATTGGCGACGGACCCGTCGGCGCGGTTAGCCGCGACATCGACGCGCGACTGGGAATGCCAGCGGGTAACGGCGTTCACGATTGGGCCCTGGGCATGAAGTTCGTCATCGAGCTTCGGCCAGATGTGGATTGCAAACCGGGAATGGTCTTGCACACCTTCGGCTTTCCCGAGCCGGAGATATTTGGCTTCCTGTACGTGCATCCGGGAGGGGTGGCCTCGGTCGGCATCTTCGTCCCGTCGTGGTTCAACAGCCCGGCGCGCACGGCATACCGCTATTTGCAGCACTATATCCAGCATCCTTATCTCTGGCGATATCTCGAAGGCGGCAAGCTGCGGTCGTGGGGTGCGAAGTCTTTGCAGGAATCGGGCAAGCGCGGTGAGCCGTACCTCACCGGCAATGGATACGCGCGTATTGGTGAGTGCTCGGGCAGCACCAACGTTCTCACCGGCTCCGGCGTTGACGAGGCGTGGACGACGGGTGCGCAACTGGCCGAGGCTGTGCTGGAGTTGGCCAAGGCAGGGAAGCCGTTCACCAAAGAGAACCTGGCTGCGTATGAACTACACCGCCGTTCGAGTTGGGTAGAGAAGGAAGCTCGCGTCGCGGAGAAGGCGCGCGACGGCTTTCATCACGGGATTGTAAGCGGCTTTACGGGCATGATACTGGCCGCGTTGAGCAAGGGAAGGCTTTCGCTGGGGAAGCCTCCTGCGAGCGCCAACGAAAATCTTTCGACAGCCGAGGCCTTCTATTTCGGAAAGCTGAGCGCCGCTGACATTGCCACAGTCAAGAAAGAATGCAAGTCGAGTGGCGCGTCCCTACACGATGCCCTGATGGACCAATGCGGCTGGCCGGCGATCGGACACGATGGCGCACTCCTGGTGTCGCATCAGGATGTGCTGCTGATGGGCGGCAAGGTGCAAGCGCCTGCGGGATACGCCGACCACGTCATCTTTCGCGACGCTGAGGTGTGCGGCCGCTGTAGTTCCAACTTGTGTGCCGAGATGTGTTCAGCGCAGGCGATAACCCGCAGCCTGGAAGGCGCTCCGAACTTCGATCGCGAGAAGTGCGTGTTCTGTGGCGCGTGCCAGTGGAACTGCCCTGAATTTGTTGGCGCCAAGCCTAACCTGGAGTTCCGCGCCGGTGCGGGCGGACTGCACTCTGCTGAAAACTAGATCCTACATTTGCAGGTGAACAAAAGATGAGTCAACCGTTTCACGTAGTGGTGTGTGCCAGCGTAGTTCCCGATCCGTTGCAGACGCTGGAGCCGATGACCGGGCCGACCGGTCCGGCGTTGAAGAACGAGATGATGCTGCCGGCGATCCTGGATCCCTGGGCCTCGCACGCGCTGTATGAAGGCGCAAACCTGGTTAAGCAGATTGCCGGCAGCAAGCTATGGCTGGTAAGCATGGCTCCCAAGGCCAAGCTGCAACAGGTGATGATGACAGTGGCGCAAAAAGTTCCACTCCAACTGGTCGCGCTGGATGGTCCGGCGGGCGGATTTGTCGACGCCCACCAGACAGCGACTGCATTGGCGAACGCGATCCGCAACATCGCGGAGATTGATCCGACGCGGCTGCTGCTGTTCGGCGGATGGGAATCCGCCAGTCGCAGTGCGGGTGTGACGCTGCAACTGGTCGGCGAAAAGCTGGGCATTGTCGATCAGTTCCAAGGCGTGGACTCGATCACCCCAAAGGACGGCGGCTCGTTTGAGATTCTGGAACGGGTGGAAGGGGCGCGCCACCAGGTTTCACTATGCGTTGGTCCGCCGGCAGTGCTGGGCTGGGCGACCGGAAATCTCGGCGAACCGCGCAACGATCCGCAGGTTGGAATGGCCAACATGCGTACCATCATGCCTGCGCTTCAGCGCGCGGTGGCCAGTCCGGTTTCGCAGGACGGATTGCAGTATGTCAGCGTCGCCACTCCCAGGCAGCAGCGCGAGACGCAGATTGTGAAAGACAAACCAGCCAACGAAATTGCGCGCGAGATCGTGCAGTGGATCAAGGGGGAGTAGCAGCGATGGAAACCATTCTCTTTCTCGCACACACCGAATCAAGCGGAGCACTGGGCAAGCCCGCACTCGAGACGCTTGGCGCAGCCGTCGAGCTCAGCCAAACTCTGGGTGCGCCGCTGGTCGCAGGGCTCTTCGGGGCTGACGTTCAGGGCGGTGCCGATTCCGTCGCAACCTGCGGCGCTCAGCAATTCTTAGCGGTGCAGGGGGCAGACTTCGAGAACGCACGTTATGCGACCGATGCCGCCGCTTGCGAAGCGCTGGTGCGCACCTCGGGAGCGACCATCGTCATCGCCGCGAACACTTCGCGCAATGCACGCGTGATGGCCGGTGTAGCGCCAGCGAGTCGACGGATATATCGACACCCACGTTAGCGCTGCAGTCAACGCTGCGGGAACGCTGCAGATCAGCCGATGGTTCTATCGCCAGCGCATCGAAGGCACACTCACGCGCAAGCAGCGCCCTTGGATTCTGCTGCTCGATCCCGGCTCACACGCGCCATGGGCAGGCGAGTCGGGCACTGTGCGGTTCGAGCAAATCGAAGTCGGCGTTCCTGAATCTCTGAAGCGCACCACGGTAAAAGGCTTCGTCACTCCACCGGCGGATCAGCAAACGATTCGTCCTGATGCCGACTTGCTCTTTGTCGCCGGTGCAGGGTGGACGAAAAAGCAGAAAGATGGACAGGTGCACTTGCCCGACGCTGAGCGGCTCATTCTCGACTTCCTCCGCAAATCGAAGTCGTCACTGGGCTCGAGCAAATCACTGGTTGATATGAGCGGCGACAATCAGGCTGCGCTCGGCTTCCTGAGCCATCTGAATCAGGTGGGTCAGACAGGAGCATCGCCGCGGCATCCCAAGGGCCTGTCAACCTGCTGCCATGGCGAAGAGCCACACACCGTGGGCTGGCGCTTCGTGGGCGAACGTCGAGCTATCAACCTCGATCCTAATTGCGGCTGGTCGCGTGGGAAGGCCGACGTGCTTTACGTGGCCGACGCCTTCGAAGTGATGTCGCAGGTCAACCAACTGTTGGGCGATTCGTAAGAACAGCCCGAAATTCCACACATCTTTAAATGCCACAGCAGGTGAGTAAGCTTCGGCTACTCACCTGCCTCTGCTTGCGGCGTCGTACAGGGTAAAATTCCAAGAGCCATGTCCGTACAGAATCCCGCACTGCCGCAAGCAGCGAAATCGCCTTCGGCCCAGGTTCGAGAGTTGAAGAACTTTGTCGATGGCGAGTTCGTCTCGGGCGAGCGGCTGTTCGACGACATCAATCCTGCGGACGGCACCGTCATCGCACGGGTTGCGGAAGCCAGCGCGGAGACAGTCGATGCTGCCGTGCAGGCAGCACGGCGCGCGGTGAAAGGCGAATGGGGGGGCTGGGGTGTGCGGCAGCGCGCGGCCATGTTGTACAAGATCGCTGAAGGCATTGAGGCGCGCTTTGACGAATTCGTTCAAGCTGAATCGGCGGACACCGGCAAGCCCGTCGCCCTGGCTGCACGGCTGGATGTTCCTCGCGGCGCAGCGAATTTTCGTGCTTTTGCTGACATCATCAAAACAGCGCCACTCGAGGCCTTCGAGACGGAGACCCCCGACGGCGGGCACGCGCTGAATTACGCTGTGCGCAAGCCGATCGGCGTGGTTGGAATCATCACTCCCTGGAACCTGCCGCTCTTGCTGCTCACCTGGAAGGTCGCGCCCGCTCTGGCCTGTGGCAACGCCGTCGTGGTGAAGCCATCGGAAGAGACTCCGGCCAGCGCGACTCTGTTGGCAGAGGTTATGCGCGATGCCGGCGTGCCGCGTGGAGTATTCAACCTGGTGCATGGATTTGGCGAGGGCTCGGCCGGCGAGTATCTAGTGAGTCATCCGAAGGTGAACGCCGTAACCTTCACCGGCGAATCGCGTACCGGCGCCGCTATCATGAGAGCCTGCGCGCCAGGAGTGAAGCCGGTTTCGTTTGAGCTGGGCGGGAAGAACCCGGCCATCATTTTTGCCGATTGCGATCGCGAGAAAACGGTTCAGCAGATGAGCGACGCCATCTTCCTCAACACCGGCCAGGTGTGCCTGTGTGCGGAGCGCGTCTATGTTGAACGTTCCATCCACAGCTGGTTCGTCGAGGCGATGAAGCAGAAAGCCGAGAGCCTCAATGTCGGGTGGCCAGCGGACAACACGACCAACCTGGGGCCGCTCATCTCTGCGACCCACCGCGAAAAAGTGCTATCGTACTTTGGCGCGGCGCGCGAGCAGGGAGCAACGATCGTCACCGGCGGCGGCGTGCCGAAATTCGGCGATGCGCGCGACAACGGATTCTATGTGCAGCCCACGATTCTGACCGGGCTGACGGAGTCGTCCTGTTGCGTGAAGGAAGAGATTTTCGGGCCGGTGTGTCATATTGCTCCCTTCGATTCAGAAGAGGAAGCGGTCGCCATGGCGAACGACACCGAATACGGTCTGGCGGCGTCGATCTGGACCAATGACTTGCAGCGGGCGCACGGCGTGGCGCGCCAGATGAATGTGGGCATCACCTGGGTGAACTGCTGGTTCCTGCGCGATCTGCGCACACCGTTCGGAGGCGTGGGGCTCTCCGGAATTGGCCGCGAAGGCGGTCTGCATTCGCTCAATTTTTATTCGGAGCTGAACAATATCTGTATCCGGCTCTGATGAGGGGACCGAACCTGTGTCCGCAAACAGCGGAATGAAAGCCAAAATTGTCGAAGGCAAGGCGACGCCACGTGGTCGCTATCCGCACGTCAAGCGCGCAGGCGACTTCCTGTTCGTCTCGGGTACCAGTTCGCGCCGCGCCGACAACACCATTGCCGGTGCGCAGGTGGACGCGATGGGCACTACCCAGCTCGACATCCGGGCACAAACCCGCGCTGTGATCGAGAACATCCGCGACATTCTGGCGAGCGCGGATGCGGATTTGAAGGATGTGGCAGAAATATCGGCCTTCCTAGTGAACATGAATGACTTCGCCGGATACAACGAGGTCTATGGCGAGTACTTCGATCATGATGGCCCGGCGCGAACCACAGTAGCCGTGCACCAGCTGCCGCATCCGCAACTGCTTATAGAGATGAAGGCGATTGCCTACAAGCCGATTGCGAGGAAGGAATAGGATGGCATCCATCAGCTCGCTAAGAGCTTTCAACCTGCAAAAGTGGATTGACGACCACCGCGATAAACTCAAGCCGCCGGTGGGCAACGCCCAAGTCTGGGAGGACGGTGAATTCATGGTCACCGTGGTTGGTGGTCCCAACCAGCGGCGCGACTATCACGACGATCCCACTGAGGAATTTTTCTACCAACTGAAGGGCGACATCTTCCTGCGCATTATGGAAGAGCCGGGGAAACCGCCGAAGGACATTCCTATCCGTGAGGGCGATGTATTTTTGCTGCCCAAGCACATGCGCCACTCGCCGCAGCGCCAGGCCGACACTGTGGGACTGGTGATTGAAATGCCTCGTCCGGATGGCGATATGGACGCCTTCGAATGGTACTGCCCAAACTGCCACAACCTGGTACATCGGGCTGAAGTCCGGCTGAAAAGCATAGTGAAAGACCTTCCGCCGCTGTTCGAGCAGTTCGATTCCAATGAGGAACTCCGACGTTGTAAGACATGTGGCACTGTACATCCCGGGAGGTCGTGATTCATGCCGACCATTGATATTCACTCCCATTTCTTTCCTGAGTCGTGGCCCGATTTTGCTTCGCGCTTCGGTACGCCCGACTGGCCCTGGCTTAAGCACCTGGGCGACGGGGAAGGCATGGTCATGCTGGGCAATCGCGAGTTCCGCCGTATCAAGCAATCATGCTGGGACCCGGTGCTGCGTCTTGAAGAACTCGACCAGCAGGGAGTCGATCTCCAGGTCATCTCGGCTACGCCGGTGCTGTTCGCATATCAACGGCCGGCTGAGCAGGCGCTGGAAGTCGCAAAAATCTTTAACGATGCCGCGCTGGAGTTGTGCGGCCGCGGCAATGGGCGCTTGCGAGCGCTTTGCCAGGTGCCATTGCAGGATATCGATGCGTCGTGCGCAGAACTAACGCGCTGTATGCAGGCTGGGCACGTTGGGGTGCAGATTGGAAATCACGTAGGACCTAAGAACCTGGATGATCCCGGCATCATTACCTTCCTGCACCACTGCGCCGACCAGGGTGCGGCGGTGCTGGTGCATCCCTGGGACATGATGGCTCCCGAGCGCATGCCCAAGTACATGATGCCGTGGACTGTGGCCATGCCGGCAGAGACGCAGCTTGCTGTTTCGGCGCTGGTGCTGAGCGGAGCCTTCGATCGTTTGCCGAAATTATTGCGTATCTGCTTTGCCCACGGGGGCGGCAGCTTTGCCTACCTGCTGGGCCGAATGGAGAACGCATGGCAGCACCAGCCTCTGGCGCGCGGCCCGGCTGAGCTTTCGCCCATTCATTATCTCGATCGCTTCTCGGTTGATTCGGCCATCTTCGACCAGCGTTCGCTGAAGCTGCTGGTTGATGTGATGGGAGAAGATCGGGTGCTGCTGGGCTCGGACTACCCGTATCCGCTAGGCGAGGAGCACATCGGCGCACTGATTCGCGGCAGCGATCTGCCTGCGCGAGCAAAAGCGAAGATGCTGGGCGGCAATGCCGCTGAGTTCTTTCGTCTCGGGATCCCGCAACCGACCTCTGACACTGTGTCACTATCTGACAATGTGGCACAGACCGCTACAGAGGAAAGCGGCGGCTGCCCGTTCGGCCGCGAGGTGGGCGGCAACGGCAGCGCCAATGTGGGCTCTGGCATGCGGCTGAACTACGGCACTTACCTGCGGGTGAATGATCTGCTGAAGCTACAAAACCAGCTCTCGTCGCCGCCCACGCACGATGAACTGCTGTTCATCATCATTCACCAGACTTACGAACTGTGGTTCAAGGAACTGCTGCACGATCTGGACGCGGTGGTGGAGAGCTTTGCCGCCGTGGCTTCGCGGCAATGGCGCGACCAGGTGTACGAGGCCGCGCGCCTGCTTCGCCGCTGTACCGAGATCATGCGCGTGCTGGTGAGTCAGTTCACCATACTGGAAACTATGTTGCCCACCCACTTCATGGCGTTCCGTGAAAGGCTGGAGCCGGCCAGCGGCTTCCAATCAGCCCAGTTTCGTGAAATCGAATTTCTCTGTGGACTCAAAGACGAGAAAATCCTCCGCCATCACGCTCAGGACCACGAAGCCTACAGGCGTCTCGAGCGCCGGCTGCACGCTCCCTCGCTGCACGATGTGTTCTTCGATGCGCTGGCTACCATTGGCAAGTTGCCATCGCTGCCGCAGAGCGCGTCGGAGGAAGAGCGCTTTCAGCAGCGAGCAGAGGCCATCCGCAGTGTGTACGAAGACGAGCGCAACTATCGCGACTGGATAGATGTATGCGAGCGGCTGACCGAATTTGACGAGTTAACGGTGGCTTGGCGGTTGCGCCACATCCAGGTCGTCGAACGCATAATCGGCGCGCGCCGCGGAACTGGCGGCTCCGAAGGCGCCTCCTACCTGCGTACCACGCTTGGCAAGCGCCTGTTCCCCGAGCTCTGGGAAGCACGGACCAAGCTGCAGCAGCCGGAGACGAATCCCACACACGCATGAGCCAGGAAAGCAAGCAAGTCATTCTGGTCGGCTCCGGACTCACCGGCCCGCTGCTCGCCACTTCGCTGGTGAAGCGCGGCTTTGACGTGCGGCTGTACGAACGCCGCCCCGACATGCGCCGGGTACAGATCAGCGCAGGACGTTCCATCAACCTGGCGCTCTCTACCCGCGGCATTCACGCGTTGCGCGAGGCTGGCGTGTGGGATGTGGTCGCGCCGATCATCATTCCCATGCGCGGGCGCATGATGCATTCCATCGCCGGAGAGCTTACGTTCATGCCCTATGGCAAAGACGAGACCGAGGTCATCAACTCCATCTCGCGCGCCGACCTGAATATTGCGCTGATGAACGCGGCCGAACAGAACGGCGTAACCCTCTACTTCAATCAGCGTTGCAGCGGGTTCGATTTGCGAAGCGGGGCGATTGAGTTGCGAAATGAAGAAACGGGAGCGCAGACCTCTGTCTCCTCCGACGTGGTGATCGGGGCAGACGGAGCGGCCTCGGCGATTCGCACCGAGATGCTCAAGCTGCCGCGCTTCAACTTTTCGCAGCAGTATCTGGATTACGGTTACAAAGAGTTGACTATTCCCGCCGGTGCTGACGGCAAGCACGTCCTGGAGACCAACGCGCTGCATATCTGGCCCCGCGGAACCTTCATGCTGATTGCATTGCCGAATATCGACGGCACCTTCGGATGCATCCTGTTCCTGCCGTTCGACGGCGAGGTCAGCTTCGCCGCACTCGACAGCGAAGAGAAGGTGCACGACTTTTTCGCGGCGCAATTTCCCGACGCGCTCGAACTCATGCCGAACTTGATTGAGAACTTCTTTGCCAATCCCACGGGCGCGATGGTGACCATCAAGTGTTCGCCGTGGCATGTGGATGGTAAAGCCCTGCTGGTGGGAGACGCGGCGCACGCGATTGTGCCGTTCTTCGGCCAGGGGATGAATTGCGCCTTTGAGGACTGCACCTATCTGCTCGAACTCATGGACCGGTACGGCGCCGACTGGCAGACGCTGTTCACCGAATTCGAGAAGTCGCGCAGGGCTGACACTGATGCCATCGCCGATCTTGCGATCGAAAACTTCGTCGAGATGCGCGATAAGGTCGCCGATCCGCGCTTCCTCTTTCGCAAGAAAGTTGAGCTGGAGTTGGAGAAGAGGTATCCCGGCCGCTTTGTGCCGAAGTACGCAATGGTGACCTTCCATCGCACCCCGTACTCCGTTGCCGCGTCGCGCGGGGCGATCCAGGACCGCGTGCTCGGAGAGCTTTGCGACTCGGTGCAGCGAGTAGAAGACGTCGACTGGGGCAAGGCGGAAGCGCTGGTTCAGCGGGAGCTCACTCCGCTGGCAGGAGCGTAAATGGCGGCCATCGCTTTCAATACGTCGACTAGCTTCGCCGCCGAGATGGATGCGCGCGATCCACTAGCGCCGTTTCGCGAGCAGTTTCACATCCCACCTGCACCCGATGGCAGCCCCTCGGTATACCTCTGCGGACATTCGCTCGGGCTTCAGCCGAAGCGCGCGCGCGAGTATGTCGAACAGGAACTACACGACTGGTCGCAACTCGGCGTGGAAGCGCATTTTCACGGGCGTAATCCGTGGATGCCCTATCACCGTTTTCTCACCGACAACATGGCCGGCGTGGTAGGAGCACAGCCCGAAGAAGTTGTGGTGATGAATTCGCTGACTGCGAACCTTCACCTGATGATGATTTCGTTTTATCGCCCCACCGCGCAGCGCCACAAAATTGTTATCGAGGCAGGAGCCTTTCCTTCCGACCGCTATGCCGTGGAATCGCAGATTCGCTTTCATGGCCTCGATCCGGCCCAGTCGCTGATTGAGTTGAGGCCGCGTCCTTCGGAGGCGACCATCCGCCAGGAGGACATCGAAGCACTGCTGGCGCGCGAGGGCCCGTCGATTGCGCTCATCATGCTCGGGGGCGTGAATTACGCGACCGGCCAGCTGTTCGACATGGCGGCGATTACGCGCGCCGGACATGCGCAGGGCTGCGTGGTGGCCTTCGATCTCGCACACGCCGCGGGTAATGTTCCCGTGCGCCTGCACGATTGGGATGTCGACTTCGCGGTCTGGTGTACCTACAAATACCTGAACGGCGGCCCGGGATGCGTCGGCGGATGCTTCGTTCACCAGCGGCACGCACATGCCTACGATCGGCCGCGCTTCGCCGGATGGTGGGGGCACGAACAGGACACGCGTTTCCTGATGCGCCCAGAATTTCGTCCCTCCGCCGGAGCTGAAGGCTGGCAGTTGAGCAATCCGCCCATCATGGCGCTCGCTCCGTTGCGCGCCTCGTTGGAAATCTTTGTCGCTGCGGGAATCGAGCAGCTTCGCAAGAAGAGCGTCTCGCTGACGGGCTACCTTGAGTTCCTGCTGGATCACGCGAAGTCGGACAAGTTCGAAATCGTCACCCCGCGTGATCCCGAGCGGCGGGGTGCGCAGCTTTCCATACGCATCCGCACTAACGGTCGCGCGGTGTTAGACCACCTGATTGGCCAAGGCGTTATTTGCGACTGGCGCGAGCCCGACATTCTGCGCGTCGCACCCGCGCCGTTATACAACAGCTACAGCGACGCGCATCGCTTTGCCGAGCGCTTTCTGGCGGCGCTTGGGTAATCCTCAGAGCGAGTTCTTGCGCAGACCAGTCCCTCTTACGCATCCTCATCACTGCCGCGAGCCCGGCCTCGACTACAACGCCGCTATACCAGTACTCGGTCGTTGTGCTTGTGAGCTGACGAAAAATCCATTACCAGCGGATTTACTAGCTTCTCGAAATCGCGATAACACATGCGAATCAGCTCATAGTGCGAACCCGCATTGAAGGCGATCTCCTCGTCTTCGGTCAGCGTTTCGTCGACGTAGACCGGGATGCCATACAGGTTGCCGAACGGCGGCATGGCACCGGTTTCGCAGTCGGGAAAGTGCTGCGCAAATTCGCGCTCGCTTGAGAGTTCGGCAACGCGCACACCGCTTGCCTTCTTGATGGCTGCGAGGTCCACCTGATACGAAGCGGGGAGCACCGCCATGGCCAGTGATCCGTCGAGTTTGAGAATCACAGTTTTGGCCAGTTCTTTTCCGGAGATATGCGCCAACGCAGCGATACCTTGCGCTGTGAATGCTTTGGAGTGAGAGATGACGACGTAGCGAATCTGGTGCTGGTCGAGAAAAGCCCGAACCTTGCTGAGCGGCATAAGACCCCCCATGTCACCGGCGTCGCAGCCGCTTCGTGGAGGGCTTGTGTCTTGCGCGGCGGGAAAATCCGGCGCGCCTGCGACTCGTCGCCGCTGACCAGCTTAAGTCTAGCCCTGGATACGAACCGCACAAGTCCACGCATCACAGGGGAGATGTGACGGATGGTTAGTAACTGAAGATCACCAGATCAGCTCCCGCCAACCACCTGTAGCACAATCTCGATCACCTTCCGCCCGGCCAGAGGTTTCAGGATCGATCAGGTCCATGTGCGTCGCATGGGGTATTTCGATCAGCGTTGGTGGTACTTCATCGCCGCGATGCGCCTCGACGAAGGCTCGTGAAATGGCGATGGGTACATCTTCATCCTCGGTTCCGTGTACGAGCACGCGAGGCACCGACGACGCGCGTTTCGAAGGACACGCCTCGTCGTAGCGTCCGGGCTCGGACTCCGGAGTTCCACCAAGAAATTCGGCCACGGCGCCATTGCTCAGGTCGAGTGCATAAGCGCGTCGCAGATCGGCTACAGGCGCGAGCGCCACCACAGCGCGCAGCCGAATCGGCTCACCCGCCAACCGCAACGCAAGCTGTCCCCCGGCCGAGTGACCGAGCACAACGGGTACGCCGCCCAGCTTCTCGCTCGCGGCTTGAACTCCCGCCTGTACGTCCTGAAAGCTTCCGGGCCATCCGCCGCCGTGTTGTCCCACGCGCCGGTATTCAACGCTCGCTACCGCAATGCCCTTGGCTGCCAGTGCGGCGCAGAACGGATTGGCATGGGCGAGGCCGTACTTGGCGCGCCAGAATCCGCCATGAATCATCACGGCAACGCCGATGGGAAGTTCTTCAGGCCTCCAAATATCGAAGAACTGATTCGGGTCGTCACCGTAATTTACGCGCTGAGTGGAAGCATCAGCCATGCCGGCAAAACTCCTAAGCAATATTGGTGTTGACCACTCTAGCAGTGCGCACCGGGGTCGAAGAATGGGTTGCGTGAGCCGGACCTGCCTGCTGAAGAAGCTGACAGAGACCGCTTATCCCCGGGACATACTGGACAATCGAATCAGGTATATTACTTAAACGTACGAATGAGGTTAGCGCCCCAGTTCGAAAAATCGCTTCGCTGGCGATTGACCGTTGTCTTTGCCGCCCTGCTTATCGCCGGCATGGGCTTCGCGCAATCGGTCCACCTGCACGAGGACTTAAGTCCCGCAGGCGCTGACCGTAGCCATTGTGCGCTTTGTGTTTTCTCCCATAGCCCGGCAGCAGTTACCGCGGCAGGACCGGCGCCCACGCTGGTTCCTGGTTTCATTTTCCTGCACTCAGCCGAGCCGCAGTTGCATTCGCGGTTGCGGGTTCCTTCCCTATCGATCCGGCCTCCACCGAGCCTCTAAGCGTTCCCCAAATCATGTGGTTTCGTTGCGCGTCATGCGCAACGGATGCCATTGCTTTCGGCCACCCTGTTGCGCCTCTGTTTCTGTCGCGACAGGACAGATCGCTTTTGGAGGATTCATGTCATTTCCTTGCTTTATTTCCCGCCCTCCGCGGGTCGGCAGCATAATTTCAGATCGGCCGCTGCTTACTGACTCTCGCCCGGTAAAAGGTTGCCGGTGGCTCGCAACCCTGGTCATAGTAGGTTCGCTCTGCGGCGCGATGTGTCTGGCGCAGACCACCGGAAGTTCCTCGCTAACTGGAATTGTCTCTGATCCCAGCGGCGCAGTAGTTCCAGGCGCGACAGTCGAAATTCATAACCCCGTCAGTCAGTTCGACCGGTCAACCAAGACCGACAGCGCAGGACGATTCACCTTTGCGAACGTTCCCTTTAATCCTTACCACCTCAGTGTGACCGCACCCGGATTTGCTTCCTATTCGCAGGATGTAGATGTCAAATCCGCCGTACCGCTCAGCCTGAAAATCGCAGTTCAGATAGCAGGATCTGCCGAAAATGTCACCGTCACCGGCGAGGCCAGCGACATTTTGGAAAACGATCCCACGTTTCACACTGACGTGGACCGCGGAATGTTCGACAAAATGCCGCTGGAAAGTACGTCTTCTGAGCTCAGCTCGCTGGTAACTTTGGCTTCGCCTGGCGTTGCCGCGGATTCGAATGGCCTCTTCCACGGATTGGGCGACCACGCCGAGAATTCTTTCTCCCTCGATGGTCAGCCCATCACCGATCAGCAGAGCAAAGTGTTCTCCAACCAGATTCCGCTCGATGCCGTGCAATCCATGACGGTCATCGGCGGCGCACCGCCGGCGGAGTTTGGCGACAAGACGTCGCTGGTCATCGACGTCACCACTCGCTCCGGACTGGGAGCGAATACGCCACACGGTAACATCACAACCTCTTATGGCACTTTTGGCAGCTCGAATCTGGACGCGAACTTCTCCTACGGTGGTCAGAAGTGGGGAGAATTTCTGGCAGTGGGCGGGCTGAATTCCGGCAGGTTTCTCGATCCCTCAGAGTTCGTCGTGTTCCACGCGCACGGAAATGAGGAGAACTTCTTCGACCGCTTTGACTATGTCTTTTCCGATAAAAACGCTATGCACCTGAATTTTCAATACACCCGGTCCTGGTTTCAGACGCCGAATGCCTACGACCAGCAGTATCACGATTTCGATGGCGTTCCGGTACTGAATCCATTGACCGGAGTGCAGTTGGGACCCACCGATCAGCGTTCAAAGATTCTCACCTTCAATATCGCGCCTACCTGGACGCACACGATAAGCCCCAACGCGGTGCTGAACGTCACCGGCTATGTGCGACGCGACGGCTACAACTACTATCCCAGCGATGATCCGTTCAATGATCTTGGACCGGCAAACCTTCAGCGGCAGACCGTAGCCCAACAGCGTTCACTGCTCAACGGGGGCGCGACTGCCAATGTTGCTTACACCAAGGGTATTCACAACCTGAAGGCCGGGATAATGTACGAGCAGACGTTCCTGAATGAGAATGACCAACTCGGGATTGTTGATCCCACCTTCAACGCGCCTTGCTTAAATGGCAATGCTGTCGCGGTGAACGGTTTTACCGATCCCGCACAGTGCGCAGGTGCGGGGTACCAGCCCAACACGGCCGATAATCCGAACGCTCCCAACTCGGGTCTCTATCCTTTGTTCAACAGCACTTTGCTGCCTTACGATCTGACTCGCGGAGGCACTCTCTTCCCGTTCTATGGCCACACCGATGTGAAAGAGCTAGCGATGTACGTGCAGGACAATATCACGGTGAAGAATTGGAGCTTCAACCTGGGAATCCGCGGTGACCTGTATAACGGACTCGCCGTGGCCAGCCAGGCCGAGCCGCGCCTGGGAGTTTCCTACAACATCCAGAAGACGAACACGGTCCTTCGTTTCTCCTACGCGCGTACCTTGGAGACACCGTTCAACGAAAACCTGGTGCTCTCCAGCGTCGGATGCGCCAACGATGTGCTGAACCCTCTTCTGGCGTGCTCTTCAAGCACCACTACCCCATTGACCCCCGGCACCCGTAATGAGTTCCATGTCGGCCTGCAACAAGCCATCGGAAAGTTCGCGGTGATCGACGGCGAATATATCTGGAAGTACACCAACCTCGCTTACGACTTCAGCGTGCTGGGAAATACTCCCATCACCTTCCCCATTGAATGGCAGAAGTCGAAGATCCCGGGCTTCGCGTTGCGCGCCAGCGTCCCCGTTTACCACGGCTTCAGCGCACTGGTGGTAATGTCAAGCGTCGCTGCCCGCTTCTTCAGTCCCCAGCTCGGCCGGAGCCGGCGCCACGCCCTCAGCGCCTCTGGGTGTGTTCCGCATTGACCATGACGAAAAATTCAACATGACCGCCCATATGCAATACCAGACTCCGTGGAAGCGCGGTCCGTGGGTCGGTTTCAACTGGCGTTATGACAGCGGGCTGGTTGCAGGTGCAGTGCCTTGCTATGGTCTTAGCGATTACAACGACTGTCCCCAATCCACCACGCTTAACGGACAACCCGCGGTTAGCATGACCGACCCAGGTGGAATCCCTTTCACTGCCGACCAGGAATTTCAAGCCGGCTTCACCTGCAACGGCTTGCATGCCACTCCGACTAGTCCGCTGCCGGCCATCTGCCTGGCATCACAATTCGGCTCGACCTTGACCCAGGTTCCGGCTCCGGGAACAGAGAACGACGACAAGAATCCGCCACGTATCGCGCCGCGTAATTTATTCGACTTGGCTTTAGGGGACGACAAGCTGTACAGCTTTGGGCACGACCGCTATCACGTGAGCGCGCAAGTCACTTTCATCAACTTGACGAACAGCTACTCGCTCTACAACTTCTTATCAACGTTCAGCGGGACGCACTACGTTTCGCCGCGCGCCATTACGGGACAGATTGGTTTTCACTTCTGAGGTGACGACGAAAGCTCACCGCAGCTTGTGAGAACAAGCCCAAGGTGGGAATAAAAAATGGGACTTCGGATTTGTGTCCGGAGTCCCATCCAAAGAGGAACCACGCATCTACTACCACCGGTCAACAGAATAAATTCCGTTTTCCGGGTCCTGCGGTAGTAGCGCAGCTATTACTCTCATTCTTTTTGGGAACATTTTCAAGACATATTTTTTTCGGGAATCCCGAATCGGGGTCTGCTTATGATGGACTCTGCCAATGGTGAAGTCTCAACATCCAAAGGGTGAGATCGGCGTGATAGGCAATCGATGGACGGCCTGACGGTTTACGTTGTGCTCGTAATCTTCGTCGCGACTCTGGTTCGCTCGGTCTTCGGATTCGGTGAGGCACTGGTCGCGGTCCCGCTACTGGCCTTGCGTTTGCCGGTGAAGACCGCGGCTCCGCTGGCCGTCCTGTTTTCGGTGACGGTCGCGCTGATCATCATTTTGCAAGACTGGCGTCACGTAGAGTTCCGCAGCGCCGGTTGGCTGCTGGGTTCCACTGTGGTCGGAATACCGGTCGGCGTTTTCCTGCTGGCGCGCGGCAATCATCGGATGCTTACCGCAGGCTTGGGCCTGCTTATCCTGACATTCGCCCTGTATGCCCTGATGCGGCGCCCTGTCCATGAGCTCAAGGCGGATAATATGCCGTGGTTGCTGGGCTGCGGTTTCTCTGCCGGAGTATTAGGCGGCGCATTCGGTATGAACGGCCCACCCCTCGCTATTTATGGAGCCATGCGGCGCTGGTCGGCACAGCGATTTCGGGCGACACTTCAAAGCTACTTCTTGCCTGCAAGTGCACTCGGGCTGGTCGGATTTCTGCTGGCAGGACTATGGAATCGTGATGTAACTCGCTACTACCTACTAGCGCTACCGAGTGCAGTTTTAGCGATTCTGCTGGGTGGATTCTTAAACCGCCGGCTGCGAGTCGATGCTTTCGTCCGCTACGTCTACGTTGGGCTGATGCTCATCGGCGGTGTCCTGGTGATGCAGGCGGTTCGTGGCTAAAACAGGTCAGTGCGATAGATAATCCACCAGCTCACCCCCAGGGCTACGAAGGTTTCCGCGATTCCCCAGCCCAGCGGCAGCCAAATCGCCCCCAGGCTCAGGATGGTGAAAAGTACCCAAAACGACTTTGTCTGTGTATTCACGCTTTATCCGCCTGATGGAAAGCCGGACACGCCAGCTTTGAAACCCTCATCGAGGATATAGATGCTGGAGCGGCCCCACGCCTTTTCCCAAGGGTTGGGCCTGCCGGATCGCCTCCCGGACATAGTCCTTCGCCTCGGCCACCGCGGCGGGGAGTTCCTTTCCTAAAGCCTGCAGGCACGCTAGGGCGGTAGCCAGCGCGCAGCCAGTGCCGTGGGTGGAGCGCGAATCCAGGTGCTGGCCTGTAAATTCACGCTCAAGGCGGCTGCCGTCGACTCTGCTGGAGGCTCAGATAGTCCACCGGCTCGGCCAGATGGCCTCCGGTGATGAGAACGCCGCGGGCACCCAGTGCGTGCAAAGCTCCGGCAAAGTCGGTGACGCGAGCTTTGGCGGCCTCCCACGAGCTTCCGGCCGCCACGGGATGGATGCCGGTCAGGGCAGCGGCCTCATCGCTGTTCGGGGTGATGAGATCCGCCAGGGGCAGCAGCCGGCTGCGGAGGATGTCTGTCCCGGTAGGATCGAGAAGCGAAGCCCCTGAACTCGACCGGAGCACAGGATCGACCACGATATTCGAAAGCCGCGTTTTTTCCAGAAAACTTGCCACTTCGTCCGCCACCGCCCCCGAACCCAGCATTCCGATACGGACTGCGGCGATCTCGAAATCCTCCCGTAGCCGGCTCAGCGTCTCCCGAACCAGCCGGGGAGATACCGCCTCGACGGCAAAAACCCCCTGTGTGGTCTGAACCGTCAGCGCGGTAATACAGGTCAGGGCGTAGCAGCCGAAGGCCGCTGCGGTTTTGATGTCGGCGGTGATGCCCGCTCCAGAGGACGGATCGTACCCAGCGATGCTCAGGATTACCGGTGGAGCTGGCATGAGAAGAATGTACCGCAATGTGACCTCTTGGGCTGCTGCGGCGTTGCCCTCGACTCTTCTATATGCCATTTAAATGCCCTACTATCAACTACTTGAAAAGCTCCAACCCGAAACCACGCCGCCGCCATCTTAGTACCAACCGGCCAGGTAGCAAAGCCGGGCCAGATCCGATGATGCTTCTGCCTAACATCGAGATCATAGCTTATTGGTAATGTCAAGCAAAAAATGGTAACTACCACCTTCGTCGCTTGACTCTAGTCCTTTCGGGTGCGTAGACTTTACAGAACCTGTCAAGGGAGGGCCCTAAATTACGAAACGAGGTATTTGAATGTCACGAGTACTGAACCAGACAGCGTTGGCCGTAGCTCTGGCCATCGCACTGGGAGCGGCACCCGGAAACACTCAGACACCGGATTCGGAACAAGGTATCCCAGGGCAGACTCAGGAAACCTTAAAGCCAATTCCAACTAAGAAATTTCAGGTGGGAAAGGCTTCTTGGTACGGCCGGGTGTTCCAGCATCATCGGACCGCCAGTGGTGAGCCGTACGAGATGAACGACTTAACTGCTGCACATCGAACGTTACCGCTTGGTTCCTGGGTCAAGGTCACTAATCTGAAGAACGACCGCTCGGTCATGGTTCGCATTAACGACCGCGGACCGGTGAAAAAGAGCAGGATTATTGACCTGTCCTACGGCGCTGCCAAGATGTTGGGCATGGGGAGCAGTGGTATCAGCTCCGTACGCCTCGACCTCGTGGATACTCCGACCGTAGCCCAGATCGTGGGACCGCAGATCTTTTAAGCGCTCTCATATATTGGGTTAGACTGAGAGCCGATGCTCCAAACAAGAGATAGGCTCATCGTGGCGCTGGACGTCTCCAGCGCTGCGCAAGCCCGCCAAGTCGTCCAAACTCTCGGCGAGGTCATAAGCACTTACAAAATAGGCAAGCAACTCTTTACAGCCGAGGGGCCAGGGATCGTTCGCGATCTCGTCTCCTCAGGCCGTAAGGTGTTCCTGGATCTCAAGTTCCACGACATTCCCAACACCGTTGCCGGAGCTGTGGGCTCGGCTGCCGGGCTCGGCGTTAGCATGCTGACAGTCCACGCCTCCGGCGGGTCGAAGATGCTGAAAGCGGCGGTCGATGCCGCGAACGCCTCAGATTCCAAGCCGATGGTGCTCGCCGTCACTGTCCTGACCAGCCTGTCCGATTCCGACTTGCAAGAAATTGGTGTCTCCGGCAATGTTCTCTCGCAGGTGCTGCGGCTGGGATCCGTGGCGCGCGCTGCCGGATGCGGCGGACTGGTCGCCTCGCCACATGAGGCGCGCGAGCTTCGCCAGGAGCTGGGTGATGGATTCGAGATTGTTACTCCGGGGGTGCGACCGGCAGGCGCCGCCGTAGGAGATCAGGCCCGAGTGCTGACGCCGGCACAAGCCATTGCGGCCGGTGCTACTCGCCTGGTTGTGGGACGACCGATTACCGAAGCTGCGAATCCGGCGGAGGCAGCCAGAAGCATTCTCGCTGAGATTGAACAGGCGCTCACGGTCTAAGCTTGAAAGTAGGATTGCACGGCCGTGTTCAGATCCTCGTGTGCGTCGAAGATGCTATAAAGGCGCGTAACCTCCATCAAGTTGCGAACGTTCTTGTTGAGGTACACCATCTTCAGTTCGCCGCCCTGGTTTTTTACCGAGGTGTAACAGCCCATCAGCTCACCGATACCGGAGCTGTCGACGTGCAGCACGTTTTCCATATTCAGCAGGATTTTCTTGTAGCCCTGCCCCATGAGTTCCTGCACCACCTCTCGCAGCTTGCTGGTGCCTTCTCCCAGGCGCAGTTGACCGAACAGGTCGACAATGACGACGCCATCTATCATGCGTGTGCTGACCTTGATGCTCATTAAGAGATCCTGGGTGACGCTGTCGACTGCCGGCTACAGCCGCAAGCCGCTGCAGACACTATAAGCCATGAAAGCAGAAAAGCAGCCCACAGGCTGCTTTTCTATTGAAGTTGCACCCGGGGTCAGTGAACGTTGCTGGCCAGCGGCATATTATCGTGGACCTTGTAGTCTGCCGGAACCTGGAACAGCGAAGCACTGGGTTCCGTTCGAACGATGTTTTCCAGTCGAGTGACGTGATGGTCGCCGTTCGTGGTTTGCACCTCAGTCAATACGACCACCTTCAGCTCAGGGGAAGTCCAGGTGTCGACCGTCGAAACGAACGGCTTGTCGCCAGGACCGTTGGCTGGCATGGTATGGACAGTGCGCAATCCGACAACCTTCAGGCCGCCGATTTCTTTGTTGCCCAGCGATTCGGTCTTGGTGGTTCCGGGCGCCGAGGATGCGGCGCTCGACGGTCCGGCTGGTTTGCCATCCGTGGTAGAAGTGTTTCTCCCCGGGGTAAGGATAGCCGCCTTATTCAGTGCGCTGGCGTTGATGTGGCTGACGTAAGCAGTTTTGTTGTTCTGGTCCAGCGTGGTCACAGTAAGCGCTGTCGGGTCGGTGATTGTTACCCGCAGAGGCTGCGTGGGATCCGGCACGGGCCTGAGCAACTCCATTGCAAAATACGATTCACCTTGAGAATTGCGCGCCACCTGGCCATGAAATTGGGTGTTGATGCCGGGCTTGCCTGCCGCATGATCGTTGTTCGTGATCAGGTCGGCAGAAAATGGAGAATTCTTAACCGTTCCTGATCGGGGCGCTGGGCCCACTCCCATCCAAATGCCGGTCTGGGCCTGCGACATGGTGGCGCCGACCACCAAAATCCAAATTGCTAAAGCAGTTTGTGACTTCAAACAGACTCCTTCTCTAGTAACGCCAATTAGAACACGGCAGAGCTAAGTAAAGGACGTTGCAACGAGCAAACAGTCATCGCAACGTCCTAAAGTTCACCGGCGCCTTACCAGCCGCCTGTCGATTGTCCAAGCTTCTGCCGCCTCAGCCCGCTGCAGCTCAGGCGTTTTGTGCCATGGCGAAACCGCCTGCCGCGCCGCGAACCGCATAATGCGTCTCGGGAACGGCAAAGCCAGCCGCCGTGACCGTGTCCTTGATGACGCGATTGGAGTCGAAATACACCTGCCAGTAATCCTTGTTGTTGCAGTACGGACGGACCGCAAGCACCGGGCCGGCAAGGGTGAAGGTAAGGATCTCAACGTCTGGAGCAGGCGTCGCCATCACGTTGGGGATATTCTTCAGCGCATCTTTCAGCAGCGACATTGCCACATGTACATCAACTCCATGTGCCAGTTGCGCCGTCAGGTCCACGCGCCGGAAGGGATTCGCCGAGAAGTTCTGGATGACATCGCCGAAAATCTTGCCGTTTCCGACGATGGTCCGGACATTGTCCAGAGTGTCGATGGAGGTGACAAACAGGCCGACTTCATGCACGGTGCCCATCACGCCACCGGCTACCACGAAGTCTCCTACCTTGAAGGGCTGCAGGATGACCATGAATACGCCGGCCGCAAAGTTTGCCAGCAGCCCGCTCCACGCCATGCCGATAGCCACGCCACCGGCAGCTACCAGGGCAGCGAAGGTTGTGGTTTGTACCCCGAAGAATCCCAGGATGGCAACCACCAGGGCGATGTTCAGCAGCGCGGCGGTGGCGTTCTGAATCCAGCGAATGAGCGTTGGATCGATCTTCTGCCTGGTCAAAGTCTTGCCGATCATGTTGGTGGCAATGCTGATCAGCCAGCGGCCTACGATCCAGATAGCCAGCGCTTCCAGCAGCTTCAATCCCAGAGCGAGCAAGAGTGCGGTTCCCGATTGCATCAGGTTGTTGACTTGCAGTTCCACGGCAAAATCCCCCTAGTGTTCAATTGAATTGATTGGTGAAAGAGTGAGACTGTTGGAGTAATGCCGCAGGATAACTTTCCCGGGCTTACTGACAATTGCGGTATGGGGGGCGTTTCCAGGCTCTCTCTCACTCGAAGGAGCCGGAGACGATACCGGCCTGCACTCAAGTAGCGGTACAGGCCCGTTCAGAGATACTAGCTTGCCTTGAGCTTTCAGCAAAATGAAATATGGTAGAAATCCAGAGCTGGCTTTGTCGGAGGATGTTGCGTCGAAGCGGTTCTCCTGTTTGCGCCGCGTCCGCGGCGCGCTCGTGTTGGAGCCAACTGCTGCTTTTGCAAACTGTCCGGGCAGTGTATCCTACCCGTAAACGGGGCAACGATTTGGGGGCTTTGCCGCTGACCTTCGACGGCGATCACGGGTCAGAAGCGCAGCATACCACCACGATTAACCACTCATACGCCAACCCGGTTGGCGAGTAAGACTCCGAGAACCCAATGGATCTTGGTGCTCATCGACGGACTACCTTTCTTGAATCTCGAAAAATGGCGGCGATAACTCGCCTGGCCTGGGTGCTGCTTGCCGTGTGCCTGACATGGGTTGCGGTGCACGCCCAAAAGGCCACTTCCGAAGGCAACGGCGTAGGGCCACAGCTGCTTACTTTTGGCGGAGGCCCTGGCAACATCGAGCAGCAGGTTGGCGCGCTCGACTTCGCTCAGATCACGCTTACCGAAGAGGCTAGGAAACAAAGGGAAGCGGAGAAACGCCGGCTGGCCGACAAGGAACTGATCGACTCCGGCGCTGTTTCTCATCTTGATGTCGATGCGCCCTCCAAAGCGGTACACGAATATAACGAGGCAATTGCCCAGCTTCGCAGCCAGCACTCTCCGCAAGCCATCGAGCACCTGCAGAAAGCGATCACGATTTATCCCAACTTTGTTTCCGCGCACAACGCGCTTGGCTTGGCGTTCAGCGATATGGAGGACAATTCCAAAGCGGAAAGTGAATTCCAAACCGCCATCGCGCTCGACCCAAAATGCTGCGGCACCCTGCTGAACCTGGGCCGACTGCAAATATCAGAACAGAACTACGCTGCGGCGGAGCAGAACCTGACCAAGGCAGCATCGATTCGCCCCAACGATGCAGTCATCCTCACCACCCTGGCCTACGCGCAAAACGGCCAGCAGGAATACAAGCAGGCCATCGAAACCGTCGACAAGCTGCATCTTCTCGCTCATCCCGGGTTGGGGAACGCCCATTATGTTGCGGCCGCAGCCGCGCTGGCGCTCGGCGACTCAGCCACCCTGGAGAAGGAACTCACTCTATTTCTCGAGGAGGACCCCAGCAATCCGCTGGCTCCCGTAGCCCGCCAGAACCTCGATCTGCTGGAGAAAAACAAACAGGCGATCGTACTCCACAAACAAAAGCAGGCCGATGAGCAGGCTCGGGTGGAGGAGGTCGTCGCGGCGAACCGCAAACGGCTTAGTGCCCAACTGGCTGCCCTGGGCAAAGAAGACAGTTGTCCCGGCTGCCCGTTAGAAGCAGCGAATTCCTCGCCAGGACTGCCTTCGGGCGAGACCGCGGCGGACATTCCCACCGGCACCATGCTGCCTTCGGGCGCGAACTCGTTCACTATTCGCAGGGTGGTGGATGAAGTTGCTTTGTTCTTTGCCGTGAGCAGCCATGGCCACATGGTGAACGACCTGCAACTCTCCGATATTCAGGTGCGTGATGATGGCAAGCCTCCGGCAAAGGTATTGCAGTTCGCTTCGCAATCGCAACTTCCTCTGCTGGTAGGGCTGTTGATCGATACCAGCGGCTCGGTTCGCGACCGCCATAGTTTTGAGAAGCATGCCGCGGGAAAATTTCTACAGCAATTGCTGACTAACTCGGCGGACCTCGCCTTTGTGGCCGGATTCTCCAATTCGCCCACCGTGACACAGGATTTCACCGCCAACCACGAGCAGCTGACCCACGGAATCCAAGGATTGAAAAACGGCGGTGGGACGTCATTGTTCGACGCGGTGTTGTTCGCCTGCGGCAAACTGGCGACCTATCCCGAGCACGAACGTGTGGCCAAAGTGTTGGTGGTAATGAGCGACGGGGAAGATAATTCCAGCCACACCACGCTGCGGCGGGCCATCAGCGACGCCGAGACCAGCGGAGTAACGATTTACGCCATCAGCACCAAAGAGGGCGGCGACAAAACCGAAGCCGACAAAGTGCTGCAGGAATTGGCCGAGCGCAGCGGAGGCGAAGCGCTGTTTCCCGCAGGATTCCGCCACCCTGCATCAGTCGTTCGATAAGCTGCGCGACATTATTCGCAGCCGCTACCTGATCGCCTACAAGCCGGCTGATTTCGAGCCCAACGGGAAATATCGCCCGATCAATGTCGTCGCCACCAGGAATGGCTCGCGCCTGCAGGTGCACGCGCGCAAGGGATACCACGCCCGGGTCACCGCACCGGGCGGGTATTAGTCGCGGTCAGTACTCCGAATCAACTACCTTTGGCACGTCGTTCGGATTGGCATCGGCCTCGCCTTCCGCCTGAGGCTCTGCCGCCGCCGGTGCGCCCTCGCCGTCCTTCTTCTTCAAGCGGACGACGGTGATCTTGGCGAAGCCTTCCTCAAACTTCGGCGGGCGCAGCTTGCCTGCCATGCGCCGCATAACATCTTCCGGCACGTTGCGGTCGCGGCGCCGATTGCGTTCAATGCAGACCTCGGCGGGAACGTCGAAGAACACCGCGTGCGCTTCATATCCGAAATCGTGTGCCAGCTTGACCCAGCTCCGCCGCTCATGGGGCGACAGGTTGGTGGCGTCCACATAGTTCCAGGGGCGCTTGGCCAGCAGGCGAGCGCGCAACATCGAGCGCAAAGTCGAAAACACCAGGTCCTGATAGCGCTGCTCGGTTACGTCGTCGAACAGCAGAATGCGGACCATGTCGCTCGAGAGCGGAAGTATGCTGTGCCGCTTAAACCATGTGCTTTTGCCGGAACCGGGCAGGCCAATCGAAAGCACCACGGCGCCCTTGGTCTTTGCCGCAGAAGCGGATTGAGCTGGCGCTGCGGCTGGTACAGCAGGCTCAGTCGTCTCACCGTGACCTTCGGCCTCCGCTGCCTCACCGGTCGGACCACCAGGAGAGGGCAGGGAAGGAGCCTGGGCCGGAGTCGTCGGGCGGGTGCCTCGTCCCCGACGGCCACGCCGGCGGGAGCGCTGTGCGCGTGTACCCTGCTGCTGTTCGCCTGAGGCTTCTTCTTCGCCGCCAGTAGCTTCCGGCGCGAAGGGTTCGTCCATGCCGCCGCCTTCATCCGCCACTTCAGGAGAAAGCTCAGGCGCGGCCTCTTGCGGTAGTTCGTTATTGTCTTTGCGATCAGGGAAAATCGGCTGTAAAGGCTCCGGTTTCTCCTGTGTCGATTGCTCGTTCGGTTGTTGTTTGCGCCGCTTGCCGCGGTCGCGCATCCATCTGCGCATGTAGCACTTGTAGCACGCTTGCCAGTTCGGGAGCAATCTGCCGGGTGGGTAATGGGTCAGTTTGTCATCCCGAGCACGCTTCAGTTGCGTAGCGAGGGATCTGGGCGCGCCGATTCGCGCCGGCGCGCGAAAGGAGCGCTTCCTTTTTCAAACTGACCCGCTACCTACCCGGATGTCTGTGATTAAACCGTCCCCCGACTGTGATGTCTGCTATTGGCCATACCCGGTTGCGGGTGCTAGTCTTTTTTGTTTTAGGACAGGTTGCCAGTCTTGGCTTGCGGCAGACGCCAGCGCGGAGTCAACTTGTCCTGCTGGGCATCTGTAACTTCGAGTACTCATTTCACGAGGTAATATGGCAATCAAAGTTGGCATCAACGGATTCGGCCGCATCGGCCGCAACGTTCTACGCACCGTCCTGAACGACAAGAATATCGACATCGTCGCGGTGAACGACCTTACCAGCCCCAAGACACTGGCCCATCTTCTTAAGTACGACTCCATCCTGGGTAACCTGCCGAATAACATTTCGGCTACCGACGATTCCATCGATATCGATGGCAAGAAGATCCACGTGTCTGCCGAGAGGGATCCGGCCAAGCTGGACTGGGAAAAATTCGGCGTCCAGGTCGTCATTGAATCCACCGGCCATTTCACCAAAGCTGAACTGGCTAAGCAGCATCTCCGGGGGACGGTGAAAAAGGTCATCATCACCGCGCCGGCGACTGGCGAGGACGTGACCTTGGTTTTAGGCGTTAACGACGCCGCCTATGATCCGGCCAAGCACAACATTATTTCCAATGCCTCCTGTACCACCAACTGCCTGGGCCCGGTCGCCAAGGTGCTGAATGACAAGTTCAAGATCGTCGCCGGCACCATGACGACCATTCACTCCTACACCAACGACCAGGTCATCCTCGACTTCCCGCATAAGGATCTGCGCCGTGCTCGCGCCGCCGGGCTCTCCATGATTCCCACGTCTACCGGCGCTGCCAAGGCTATCTATCTCGCGATCCCCGACCTGAAAGGCAAGCTGGATGGTTTCGCCATGCGCGTGCCGACGCCGAATGTTTCCGTCGTCGATCTGGTCGTCTGGGTAGAAAAGCCGACTACCGTCGAGGAAGTGAACAACGCTCTGAAGGCCGCGTCCGAAAGCGGACCCGCTGAAGGGCTACCTGGGCTACGAGACTAACGAGTTGGTCTCCATCGACTTCCGTGGCGATCCGCGCTCGTCCATCGTCGATGCGCCGATGACACGCGTGGTGGCCGGCAACTGCGTTAAAGTGATCTCGTGGTACGACAACGAGTGGGGATATTCCTGCCGCGTCCACGACCTCATCAACTACATCGGGCAAAAGGGCCTGTAACTCACTTTCACACCGGAGGCACGGAGTCATTCGATCCTGAATGATCCGTGTCTGCGGATCGTAGAAGTTCACCGCAGCCGTGTTCGACACTAGAAGTTGTCTCGTAATTCGGATTGAAAGGGCACGGCTTCAGCCGTGCCTTAAGCGGCGCGAAATTTCGGGGCTTTAGCCCCTGAGGAATTTGGGCTCGCGGTACATAAGATGGCTTCCACAATTCCTGGTGCATGTCCTCTGTGGTGAAGATTAATTCGCAAGGTGGCTTCTAATGTCGAAGTTGTCGATTCGTGATCTCCCCCTGAACAACAAACGTGTCCTGATGCGGGTGGACTTCAACGTTCCCCTCGATGGTGGCCGGGTGATGGACGACACGCGCATTCGCGAAACCCTGCCCAGCATTGAGTACGCATTGCGTCATGGCGCACGGCTGATCCTGGCCTCGCACCTCGGGCGCCCCAAGGGCAAGCCCAATCCCAAGATGAGCCTCAAGCCGGTGGCCGAGCGCTTGCGCATCCTGCTGGATGACGTCTTGCGGCGCGGAGAAAATGTCGGCTTCTCCCCTGATTGCATCGGGTTACAAGCCCAGGAAATGGCCGATAAGCTGGAGCAGGGCCAGACCTTGCTGCTGGAGAACCTTCGCTTTCATGCCGAAGAAGAGGCCAACGATCCTGAGTTTGCCAGGCAGCTGGCGAGGCTGTGCGACTACTACGTGAACGATGCCTTCGGCTCCGCGCATCGCGCACACGCCTCCACTGAAGGCATTACGCACTTCGTGGAGAAAAGTGCAGCCGGCCTGTTGATGGAGAAGGAACTCGAGTATCTCGGCAAGGCGCTCACCCATCCCCAGAAACCGTTCGTCGCCATTCTGGGCGGCGCCAAGGTGAGCGACAAGATCGGCGTCATCCAGCACCTGATGAGCAAGGTGGATACCTTCATCATCGGCGGCGGCATGGCGTACACCTTCCTCAAAGCCCAGGGGCAGGAAATCGGCAAGTCGCTGCTCGAAGCCGACAAGATCGATTTAGCTAAGCAGACGCTGCAACAGGCAAAAGAGAAACACGTGCAGATCCTGTTGCCGGTCGATCACGTGGTAGCCGACAAGGTCGAAGCGGGCGCGCGTATTCAGCATATCGACGAGGGGCAGCCGATTCCCGCCGATGGTATCGCAGTCGATATCGGTCCCAAGACGATTGAGTTGTTTACCTCAGAGGTCGGCACCGCCCGCACCATTGTGTGGAATGGTCCCATGGGCGTGTTCGAGATCGAGGCTTTTGCCAAGGGCACACGCAAACTCGCCGAAGCCGTCGCCGATAATGGCGCGGCCGTCTCCATCGTTGGCGGAGGAGACAGTGTCGCTGCGGTCAAGGCAGCAGGTTTCGCCGACAAGATCACGCACATCTCCACCGGAGGCGGAGCGTCTCTCGAGTTTCTCGAAGGCAAAAAGTTGCCGGGCGTCGAGGCCCTGACGGATAAGTAGGGTAGAGCTGGCATTCAAACCAGCGTCTATTCGACGACCTTCTGAAAAGTGGGTGCCCCATCCTTTTCCATCTTTTGGAAAAGGGTGGGAGGCAACGACCATCGGAAGCTCCGAACGCTTGCCCTCTCGAATCCATGACCGCCGTTCCCAACCCGCTGCGCATCGATCTTCGCGAGGGCCGCGTCCTGGTCATCGCCGGTCCCGCCGACATCACACGCGAAAAGGTTGATGCCATTGTGAACGCCGCGAACTCTTCGCTGATGGGTGGAGGCGGTGTCGATGGCGCGATTCACGCCGCTGGCGGTCCCGAGATCAAGGAGCATTGCCGCCGAATCGTGGCGCAGCAGGGAAGGCTTTCGGTCGGCCAAGCCGTTGCCACCACAGCGGGGCGACTCCCCGCGCGGCATGTGATTCACACCGTTGGGCCGGTTTGGTCGGGCGGCGATCACGGCGAGCCGGAAGCGCTGGTCAGCTGCCATCGCGAGTCGATTCGCGTGGCCGACGACTTACAACTGGCATCGATCGCATTTCCCGCTATCTCCACCGGCATCTTTGGATATCCGGTGGAACTCGCAGCTCCCATCGCGCTGAACAGTTCGCGCGAGGCCCTGGGTTCCGCGCAATACGTTCGCGAAGTTCGCTTCGTTCTATATGACTCCGGCACTCGCGAGCATTTCGAGCGGGCTGCCCGTAAACTTAATCTGACTACTTCTATTTCCTGAGGACGGACTCATACATGGCTCGCAAAAAATTAATCGCCGGCAACTGGAAGATGTACAAGACTCCCGAACAAACCACCGCGTTTTTCAACGAGTTCCTTCCTCTGGTTGCCAGCCACGAGCGCGACGAAATCGCCGTCTGTGTTCCTTATGTCGATCTGCAGTCCGCCGTGGCAGCCGCCGCTGGCTCGAACGTCGCCATCGGCGCGCAGAACATGCACTGGGTCAATGAAGGCGCCTTTACCGGCGAGATATCCGCTCCCATGCTGTTGAGCGTCGGCGTGACGCATGTCATCCTGGGGCACTCCGAGCGTCGCCAGTATTTCAATGAGACCGACGACACCGTAAACCGCAAGCTTGAACTCGCTCTCGAAAGCGGACTCACCCCCATCGTCTGCGTAGGGGAAGTTCTGGAGGAGCGCGAAGCCGGCTTGACGGAAGACGTGCTTCGCCGCCAATGCATGCGCGCCTTCAACGGAATCTCTGCCCGCAAGGCAGCCAAGCTGGTGGTCGCTTATGAGCCGGTGTGGGCCATCGGCACGGGAAAGACGGCAACGCCCGAGATGGCAGTCGATGCTCACCTCGTCATTCGTGGCGAGGCAGCCAAAGCCTTCGGCCAGGAATTCGCCGACAATCTTCGCATCCTGTACGGCGGCAGCGTGAAGGCCGACATCTGCTCAGCCCTCCTCACCGAGGAGGAGATCGACGGGGCATTAGTCGGCGGCGCCAGCCTCGACCCCAAAGGCTTCGCTCGCATTGTTGAATACTGAGATAGTAATTACTTAGTACCGTAACCCACTGTCGCTTCTCGACATCCGTCACGGCGGCTACAACTCTTAGGAGCCTTAGCTGCAACTAATCAGTGTTGATGGCCGGCAGCACTCGTCGGATATCCGGAGCAAGGATGCAAACCCCCAAGCGAATCGTACTCGTACAAAATGATCAGTACCTGATTGACACCCGCACGGCTCTGCTGGAGCAGCAAGGTTACTCAGTGCAGGCCGTGCACACCGTGGAAAGCGCGCGCGCTGCCTGCCAGAGCTTGCACTGCGATCTGGTGATCGTCGATTCGGAAGAGGACTACGATGCCGCACTCGAGCTGTGCGAAGAGATTAAGGCTGAGCAGCCGGACACCAACGTCGCGGTTATCACCTGGAACGAATCGGACCTCGATTCGGAGTGTCCCGACGAAGTCATCGCCCGCGTTAAGGGCCCGCAGGTCTTCCTCAACAAGGTGAGGCAAGCGCTGGCATAGGGAACGGCGACCCTAGAATTTCGGGTAGAGCTGGCCTTTTAGGCCAGCGTTACGCAGGTGAAAATGTGCGCGGGCTTTAGCCCCTGAGGTGCTTTGAAGGTAGTCCTTCGGCAGCCTTTTTCACCCGCGCCCGCAACCTTTGTGAACCGATGGAACTTGCTCACGCCGGCCGGAACTCCTCCAACAATCTCTCCCAATTGCTCAGAGACTGTCCGCCAGGCGAAAAGCCCAATTCAAGAAAAACTTCTTCCGCGCCGATCTTTTCGCAGGCTGCGATGTCTTCGCGGATCTGATCAACCGATCCGACAAAAATGAACCTGTCCTTCTCCACCGGCTTTTCGGTGAGGAATAGATTGGCGCGCACAATCATGCTCAACTCGGACGGGTCGCGGCCCGCTTCCTTCGCCATCTGCTGCATGCCGGCGAACATCTGCTTCATGCCGTCAATCGGAACGCCCGCGGGATTCCATCCGTCCGCCATGGTGGCGACGCGCTTCATCGCCGGAGGTGTGTAGGCCGCAAGATAAATTGGCGGATGCGGCTTCTGCACCGGCTTGGGACCAATGTGCGACCTGGGCACAGAAAAGAACCTGCCGCGGTGTTCGACCGGGTCCGTCGTCCAGATCGTCTTCAGCACCTGGATGAATTCGTCCGCGCGCGGGCCGCGCACCTTCATGTCAGCGCCCGCCGCTTCCATCTCATCTGGAGACCAGCCCACACCGAAGCCGACCCGCAGGCGTCCCTTCGACAAAACATCGATCGTGCTCAATCGCCGGGCCAGCAATACGGGATTGTAGTAAGGGATATCCAGCACGCTGGTTCCGAGCTTGATCTTGCTGGTACACGCAGCGGCGAAGGTGAGGGTGTCCAGCGGATCGAGGTTGTACTTGTACTCTTCCGGCAACGAGCCGTCCGGCGTAGCCGGATAGGGCAGCTTCGGCGCCACTGGCCATAGCACGCGTTCCACTGTCCACAGGCTGTGATAGCCCAGCGCCTCCGCTTTTTGCGCGACTGTCTTCACCGCTTCCGGCGTAGCAACCGGCCCAATATTGGGAACTGCAACACCAATCTTCATGGGCAGAGGGTCTCCTTTTAAAGGTTCGTTTAGGTAACCAATGAAGTGTGACGAACGTCACAGACAATGGTTACCAAGATTGTCTACTCTACTTTTGCGACGATTTAGGCGTACAGCAGTTGGCGACGTGTACGGCTCACATCCTAGGTAAATAACAGCCGACTGGGAAGTGCCAAAACGCAGTGCAAGCGAACGAGGCACAAGTACCAGATACGCCAATGTTCCAGCTCAACTTACCGGCCTACTGAGATTTCGCAAGGGAGCGCGCTCCACATAATATCGAATCGTCGATTCAGGCACGAATCGCGTTAAAAGACGAACCAAACCAGGCATACTACAGCGAAACCGCAGACATAAACCAACTCGAACGAATCGCGGCCTCCCGAGCGATCAATCCCGGTCTGGCGCAGCAAACACCTGATGCTTCGGCAGCGGCATGGGCACATCTCCCTTTGCCGCCTTCCACAAAATTGCGTTCAGCACTTCGTTATCGGCGGCGTCGGCCACCGAGAAATCCAGCTTCGAGCTCTCTTTCGCCATCGGCGATGACGGCGTGTTGGCCTGGTAGATCATGCCGTTGTCGCGATTGCGATAGTCGGCTTTATACGGCGGCTGATCGCCGGCTCCGGTAAACAGCGGAGCCATCACCGCGGCGAAAGCGTCGTTGTTATTCATGGGCGGCAGTCCCAGTAGCGCTTCCATGGTGTGCAGCATGTTCACCGTCGTATAAAAATTGTGGTCGACGAACGGCTGCGCCTGGCGTGGCGAGTACTTGCTGATGACCAGCGCGGTCGAGCGATGTGCATCGACGTGATCGGCGCCATCCTGCGCGTCATCTTCGATAACGAAAATTGCGGTGTCGTCCCAGTAGGGGCTGTTGGAAACCGCCTCGGCAATGCGGCCCACCGCAAGGTCGTTGTCAGACACGGCAGCATTCGGCGTAGGCGATCCAACCTTGGTGCCCGCGGTGTGATCATTGGGCATGCGGACCAGGCAGAAGTTCGGAAGCACGCTTCCTTTACCACTCTTTTCTGCCGCAACAAAGCCGCCGAACTCGCGCAAGAACTCATCTGCGCGAAACTGGTCAGGATATTCGACGCGAAAGTCGGGATACTTGGGATCCTGATGATCGCGCAGCTCGGCCTTGGCCGGAGTATTCTTCGCCGGCAGCGGAATCGCATAGTGATACGGGCTCTTGCCGTCGCCAAATTCCGCGGGAAGATTGTCTCCCGGCTTAATCTCGGCGATGGCGCAATTTTGCGGACGGCCGCGAGGCGTGCCGCTTACCATCGGCAAAGCGTCTTCTTCGGTGTCGTTGCACCAGTGCGTCTCGATGTACTCGCCGTAGTTGCGATACGTGAGGTGATGCCGAGCCAGGTTGCCCCACAGGTATCCGGTGGCCGGCTCATTCACATCGGGTTCACCGTAGAGCAGCGGCAGGATGTCTCCCACGCCGCCTTCGGAATCGTACTCGCGCTCCTGCCCCCGATACGCAATTTGCCAGGCCCGCTCGCCGTAGTCGGTGTTGATGGCCGACGTTGACCAGGGATGTCCATTGCCCGAGACCTCGCCGCTGTCGTAAAAGTTGTCAAGCAGCCCGAACCGGCGCGCCAGTGCGTGCTCGTTCGGCGTAATGGCTTCGCCGTAAATCACCAGCGAAGCATCGCCATTGCCTTCCTTTATGTCGCCGAAGACCTGATCGTAGGTGCGGTTCTCTTTCAATATGTAGATGACGTGACGGATGGGATTCTTGCCGCTCTTAAAGGCGAACTCTCCGTTGCGACCCTGCATGCGATTGCTGTCCAGTACTTCCTGGGTCAGCTGCGTATGTTCTTTGGCCGCCTGCGCCAGATCGATACGCGCCACTGAGCCGTGAATCAGCGAGGCGATATAGGGATGGCGGTGGCGAGGATTGGTGATGTGGGTCAGCAAAGCCGAATTGGGCCCGGTGCCGACTCCTTTCCCGGTGGCCACAAACAGCTCGTTACCTTCAATCGCCAGTGCTGTCGGGTACCACTCTGTGGGAATGAAATAGTCGGCGCGTTGCTCAGGCGCATCTTGCTTCGCCTGCCGAAGGTCGAACACGGCGATCGCATCCGACGATCCATTGGCTACAAAAAGCTGCTTGCCATCTGCCGATTGCGCCAGCGCCTGCGGATAGCTGCCACCGTACTGCTGACCTGGCAGACGGGTATCGAGGTAGCGTTCTTTTCTGTCGTGCCTGGTATCGATCACAGCCACTGCGTCGCGGTTGGCCAGCGTGATGTATAGCCGGCTTTCGTCGGGACTGAGCAACATCGCCGTGGGATGCGATGAGGCTTCTGTCTTCGTCTCCGGCGGCAACAGTGGTATGCGCTGCAAGACATTATCGGAGTACAAGTCGAGCTTGGCGACCGCCGAGCCGTTCCACAATGTCACCCAACCGATTTTGCCGTCACGGGTCACCGTCGCGCCACAAGGAAACGCGCTGGGGACGTACTTGCCTGTACTCAGCGGGTAGCGGTGCAGCACCTTGCCATCAACGGCACTGATCAGAACAGCGTCGTCAGCGAGGTTCTCAGCGATCAGCAACTCGTCGCCCTTGGTCTCAGTCTTTACAACGGCCAGGCCTGCCGGGTAGGGAACCGCGTTTCCGGCGCTGACGTATTTCTTGCCGTAGGTGAGCTGTTTGCCCTTCTGCAATGGCGCAGGCGGAAGCTTGAGGAGTCGCTCCGGCGTGAGCGAACCGTTTTCAAACTTATAGACGGCAATACCGTTGCCGACGCCGAGCTTCTCGCCCTTGGCGTCCACTGCCGCGCCTTCCGGATCGGTGAGCGAAGCGATGGACGCATAGAGTTCTTTGCCATCACTGCTCCAGGCGAGTCCCAGGAAATAGGTTTGCCGCGCATCGAGCTTCAGCCGCGGGTCCGGAAAATCGCGCAGCTGATTGGTAGCCAGCTCAACGATGGCGATCGACTGGTCGTAGTTCGACTCGGCCGTGCCGCGTCCATTGTTGAGCAGCGCCAGATGCTTGCCGTCTGGACTCAGCGCAGCCGCGGTAGGAAAGCTGTTGGTGCGCTGCGGCTGGCCGATAATCGGCTGGTACAGCTGCTTGCTCGAAGGCAGGTCGATTTTCTTGGCTGCGGGTTTCCCGGCGGTGGATTGGCCAAATCCAGATGACGTTGCAAGCGATAAACAAACAAGCCACAGAAAGAAACGAAATCTCATCGCAGTCCTCAAAGCGACCCAGCTACGTGGCCGTTTCGCTCTTCCACTTGAAGCCCCACTCTCGCAGGGTCTTCTCGATGCCCGTAGGATTTGGCGTCAGGTCTTTCACATCGAGATCGACCGGCAGTATGTCCCGTACATCCGACGGCATTTCAATGTCAGGGCTCGTTCTTACAAAGCAGATACGTTGTGCGCCAAAGCGGCCTAGCAGCAGGCCAGCTTCCAACACCACATTCTGGCGCGCACGGTTCTGCATCTTCTTTTCGTCTTTGAATCTTCCACGATCGTCAGGAGTAACCAGAACGAATCCCGCGCAACAGGATTGCACCACCTTGTCCAGCTTTTGCGAGATGGTTTCGCCGGTGCGGGCTTGCTCGCCCAGGGTCAAGGCATCGATGCCACGTTCGCTCAGGATCTTCTGCAGTATGGCGAGAGCTCCCAGGTCCCTGCCGTGCACGATGAAGACACTGCGATTGGTCAAGCTTGACGCCGAAGCATCCAGCGCGAGACCCAGGCTGCCGACCGCCACTTCGATGATGTCTCGCTTACCCTCATCCAGGATCGTATCGGAAGCATTGTGGAAAGAGGCTACGCCAAATCGTCGTTCGAGAGAGCGAACCAGGATGGGTACACACACCATGCTCTTAATCGGGTCATGGCCGCTGAAAAACGCAAATCGTGAATCGGTCGAGACATCGTCACTGTATTGCAGACGTTCCGAGCCGAAGGCATGTCCCGCCAGTCCCTCCCAATTCTCAAAGACGGTCTTCCACTCCTTGCTGGGGTCAAGGTAGCCCTCGGTGAAAAGGAAGTTGTCTTCATTGAAGAGGTGCAGCTTGCCGTCGGCCCGATCCCAAATCATGATGGATCCCGGACTCTGACAATCCGCTTTTGAAAACCACCCAGCGCAGGAACGACTTAAGAATCTCGGACTGGCTCTGGCCGCGGGCGCTCCCAATGAAGTCGCGCAGCATACGCATGGTGATCGTGTTCATCGGACTCGCCTCCTGTGCAGGACGCTTGGTCCTGACAGAGCTTACTTCCCGATCTCTTCCAGGTACTTCTCCACTTCGAGCGCAGCCATGCAGCCCGTTCCCGCGGCGGTGATTGCCTGCCGGTAATGCCGGTCCGCCACGTCTCCGGAGACGAAGACCCCCGGCATGCTGGTACAGACATACCCTTCAGGAATGATGTATCCCTCGCCGTCGCGCTTGAGCTGGTCGCCGACAAAGCCGGCATTCGGAATATGGCCAATTCCCAGGAACATGGCGCTGGTTGGAAAATCGAACACCCTGCCCGTCTTTATATTGTGCAAGCGCAGGCCAGTTACCTCTTTCGCCGCGACATCATATACCTCTTCCACGAGGGTGTCGGTCATGAACTCGATCTGTTTGTGCTGGCGCGCCCGGTCGAGCATAATCTTGGACGCACGAAACTCGCTGCGCCGGTGAATGAGGGTGACCTTGGTTGCGAAGCGGGTGAGGAACAGCGCCTCTTCCATCGCCGAGTCGCCGCCGCCGATGACCGTCACCTCTTTGCCCGAGAAAAAGAATCCGTCGCAGGTGGCGCACGACGTGACGCCATGCCCGATCAGCGCCTGTTCGCTGGGAAGCCCGAGCCATCGCGCCGAAGCGCCGCTGGCGATGATCAACGTCCGGGTCAGCAGCTTGTCGTTGCCGACATCGAGTTCGATGGGCTGCTTGCCGATGTCGAGCTTCTTCTGGCTCATGTCCACTCTCGTGACATGGCCGTGGCGGAACTCCGTGCCAAAGCGTTCGGCCTGCTTGCGCATGTTCTCAATCAGATCGGGCCCCTGGATGCCGTCGGGAAATCCAGGAAAATTCTCTACCAGGGTAGTGATGGCGAGCTGGCCGCCGGGCTCATGCCCATCGATAACAAGCGGCTTCAGGTTGGCGCGGGCGGCATAGATAGCAGCCGTCAGTCCGGAGCACCCGGAACCGATGATGACAACATTGCGTACGTTTTCTGGCATATGAAAGGAGATAGATTCCCGTAAACCGCCGAAGATGCAGCGGCCACAACTTCAACAATCTACAGCACTATAGCAAAGACGCTCTTGGCTCTTAGCTTTTGGCTCTTGGCCAGAGAGTTATGCCGTCCGAATCCGTCCATTGGCATTGTCATCACGAGCCCTTCTTTTGGGCGAGGGATATGCTCTCGCTGTGCGGAGAAGGGTACCCGGCAAGCGAGCAACCCTTCCTTGGTATGCATCAGCCCATCAGTTAAGGATAAGGAGAACAGGCCCCTCACTGCGTTCGTGATGACAATCGAGAAAGGATCTGGAAGATGCGAGCGGGATTGCAGCGCACCAGTTTTCTGGCCCAAAGCTAAGAGCCAAAAGCCAAAAGCGCTCGTACCCGCTAGAATCTTCCCATGGCTAAGCTCACGTTGGTATACGGCATGCGTCTGCTACCCGCAGAGGAAGTGGAAGAAGTCGGGGAGGGCGCCGTCAAGCTAAGGAACGGGCGCGAGGCCCACGTTACGCTGCACATCCTCGAGGGGTCGAAAGACGACATCGAAAAGCAGTTGCGTCAGAGCGTGGACGCCTTCTTCGACCTCTACCCTGAAATCTGACAGGCCCCGCGCATACCGCACGACACTTATGGTGCGTGCTAATCAATTTACGATAGCCTTACGACTGTCGCGCTTCGGCGCAAACAACTTGCTGAACTCATGACGCTGCCAGACTCAGACCAGATCAAAGCGCAGTTACGGACGTTCCTGCGTCCGCAATCCAAGCTGGGGAAAACCACGCTCTGGTTCGGCGTACTCGCCGGGCTGGCTGAGATTCTGCAACTGGCTGTGCGTCCCGCACCTGGAACCTTACTCAGCGGCTGGGCCCAATTCTTATCGTTCCTGTTTGTGTTCTTCCTTTTGTTGCTGGGCTTCCGCTATCTGCGGCAGAAGGTGATGTGGCGTCTGCGGAATCGCCTGATCGTCACTTACGTCTTCATCGGCGTTATTCCCGTCCTGCTGCTGGTTGCGATGGGGCTGCTCGCGGGATACCTGTTTGCGGGTCAGTTCGCCACCTATATCGCACTCTCCGATTTGCAGACCGAGCTGGAGCACCTGGAATCGGCCAATAGTGCTCTTACCGCACAGTTTCGCTCGCTCGCCCGCAACCACACTCTTACCCCGCAGCTCGCTGCCGAAATCGCCAGCGCCTCGGAAGAGAACTTCCGCCAGCGTACAGTCACCGTGCTGGAGGGCGACAAGGGATACGTGATCAGTCCGGGCGGACAAATTCAGGAGACGCAGTTGAAGCTGCCCGATGCCGTGAAGGGCGACTTCAGCAGTTTCACCATGGACCAGGGCTATCTGCACTTGCGCGCGGTGAAGCACGCGGAGGCCGGCGGCAAACCGCTGGTGGTGATCTCCAATGTGCCGGTGAATTCCAAGCTTCTGCAGCGCACTGCGGACATGGTAGGAGCGATTGAGCTCTACCCGCCTAAGGCTGAAACGGTTGAATCCAAATCGGCCAAACCTCCCGAAGCCCACAAGAAGAATGGCGAAGATAGCGTAACCATCGACCTTGGCGGCGCGCACTCCACGGTGACTATTGCGGGGCAAAACCTGAATGGCGCTTCGACCAACGTCGTGGCCGGCAAAGTGCCGCCTCCCGCCAGCAGCTTCGACCGCGAATTCAACTTCTGGACACTGTTCAACGCTACCGACTGGCAGACCGGCTCCCAGGAAACCGGCGCCGTCATGGTCAGCACCCGGCCCTCGCTGCTGTACAACGTTCTGTTCGGCAAACTGGGGGAGAAGTCCACCATCTTCATCCAGGCGCTGGCTGCCATCGCCATCTTCTTCGGTGTCATCGAGCTGATTGCCCTCTTCATCGGCGTACGCCTGACCCGCAGCATGACCAAGTCGGTGGGCGAGCTCTACCAGGCCACGGAGAGCGTGAACCGCGGCGACCTCACGCATCGCATCACGGTGCGGTCGCGCGATCAGATGGCGGCGCTTGAGCAGTCGTTCAACTCCATGACCACCTCGCTGGGCCGGCTGGTGGCCGACCAGAAAGACAAGCAGCGGCTGGAGAACGAACTTGCCATCGCCCACGAGGTGCAGGAGTTGCTCTTCCCGCGCGACGTGAGCGACCTTCCGACGCTGGAGATGCACGGCGTCTGCCGTCCCGCGCGCACCGTGAGCGGCGACTACTACGATTTCATCAGCTTGCCCGACGAACGCATGGTGCTGGCGGTGGGCGATATCAGCGGCAAGGGAATTTCTGCCGCCCTGCTGATGGCGACAGTACACGCTTTCGTTCGTGCCTATTCGCTGGAGCCCGATCTGGCGTTGACGCCTGCGCTGATGGCCGGTGCCGCAGCGTCAGGCAGTTCCGATCTCTACTATCGCGGCAACGGAAGCCGTGATGAAGAACTGGCTCCCAGCCGCCTGATGACCACGCTTAATTACCAGCTCTTCCGCGCCACCCCGCCGGAGAAGTATGCCACCATGTTTCTCGCCTGCTATGACCCTAATGCGCAGGAGTTGGTGTATTCCAATGGCGGTCATCTGCCCCCGTTTCTGCTGGGGCGAGATAACAGCGTAGCTCGGCTCGACACTTCGGGCACAGTGGTCGGATTGTTTGACGGAATGTCGTATCCGGAGGCGCGCGTGCCGATGCAGCCGGGCGACATTTTTATCGCGTTCAGTGACGGCGTGACCGAACCGGAAAACGAGTTTGGCGAGTTTGGCGAGGACCGCTTGATCGAACTGATCCAGTTACACCGCGATCAGCCGCTATCGCGCATCAGCGAGATCGTAACTACCGCGGTTGCCGACTGGATCGGGGGCGCCGAGCAGCCCGACGACGTGACCCTGGTGCTGGCGCGCGCACGGTAAGTCTCACACTTGTTGCAGCGTTTGCGGATCGGGAAGGAAGCGGTACCCTACTCCGCGCACCGTCAGCAGATAGCGCGGCTTCGACGGATCAGGCTCAATATACCTGCGCAGGCGCACGATGAAGTTGTCGATGGCGCGCGTGTCCGTATCTTCGTGCAGTCCCCAGACCTGCTCCAGGATCTGCTTACGCGAGACATTCTTGCCCGCGTTGGCGATGAGGAAGCGCAGCAGCTCCGCTTCCATCAAGGTCAGGCGGAAGGTCTTGCGACTCGCTGTGCAGTTCCAGCGTGCCGAAGTCGACTTCCTTGTCCCCAAAGCGATAGACATCGAACTCGCGCGGCTGATTGTGGTTCTTGGCCTCGGCGATGCGGGTATCGGTTGGCGGATCAGACAGCAGCGTTCCCGCCCACTCACGGCGTCGCAAAAGGCTGCGAATGCGCGCCAGCAGGATGGCCAGATCGAACGGCTTAGGCAGATAATCGTCTGCCCCGGAGGCGAATCCCTTCAGCACGTCCTGCGGCTGATTACGTGCTGTGAGCATGAGTAATGGGATGTACTCGTTACCCTTGCGCAGCTCAGCGGCGACGGTAAAGCCGTCTTTGCCGGGAAGCATAACATCGAGCACCAGCAGGTCGAAGTGCTGACGCTGGTTGAGCAGCAAGTCCAGCGCCAATTCGCCATCACCGGCGATCTGGGTCTCGTAACCCTCAGCCTCGAGGTTAAACTTCAGACCCGCAGCAAGATGTTCTTCGTCTTCAACCAGCAGGATGCGAGCAATCATGCGTAGCGCCTGGGAAGTTCGATGGTAACAGTTGAACCTTTGCCCGCGCCTTCACTTTCGGCATAGGCGCGCCCGCCATGCCGCTTGGCAATGGTGCGCACAATGAACAGGCCCAGGCCGCTGCCTTTCACTTGCAGCGCGGGAGCGGCGACTACGCGGTAAAAGCGCTTGAAGATTCGCTTCAGCTCTCCGCGCGGGATGCCGACGCCATTGTCTTTCACAGAGATGCGCACGTGTTCCAGATCGGGGGTGACTACCTCCACACGAATCTCCGGATCTCCGGGCGAATATTTGACCGCATTGTCGATCATGTTGGAGAGCGCGGACGACAGTGACTCGCGATCTCCATAGGTCACCAGGTGTTCGGCAGGCATGCCGTCCAGTTCCCAAACCAGGGCCTGTGGCGACAGGTGATGTCGCGCCCGCGCCAACTCTACCGCGTCCTGCACCAGCGGGCCGACCTCGACTTCCGTAAGGTTGAGCGTGGCGTTCTTCTGTGTGACGCGAGCCGCCCGAAGCACCTGCTCGACGGTTGAGATCAGCCGCTGCGTGTCGGCCAGCATGACTTTGTAAAACTCCTGGCGTTGCGCCTCGTCAATGGGCCTGCTTTGCAGGGTCTCCAGGTAAAGCCGTATCGAGGTGATAGGCGTCTTCAACTCGTGGGTGATGGCGTTGAGGAAGCTGTCCTGCTGCTCATTGCGGCGCACTTCGCGCACCAGGAAGATGGTGTTCAGGATCACGCCAGCGATGATGACGGGGAAGAAGATGACACCGAGAACCAGTGGCACAACCTCACGCCAATTGAGGATGACCCAGCTGATATTGAGCGCCGCCGCGACTGCGGCGATAAGAACGCCGAGCGTGATGAAGAACGCGATCGTGGTGGTGCGCGTGGTAATCCGCATGAGCTTTCAGGAGGAGGATAGCATTTGGTACAGCGGCTAAGGCAGACGCGAAAGCTGAATGAGGAGCTGCCAAGTCCCTTTACGGGTGGGACATTGGATCGTCCGGAAAGGCCCCGAGCGCCTTCACGGATGGCAGACGTTTTGTATCAGGGCACGGCTTCAGCCGCGCCGTAGTCAGCGCTCAAATTCTGGGCTTTAGCCCCTGTGCGACCGTTTTGCAGGGGCTGAAGCCCAGAGGCATTTTCTACGCTTCATTCGGCACGCCTGAAGGCGTGCCCTGATACAAGGCCAAAGGATTTGCTTAGAAGCGCCGCTCTACCTATGGATGCTGCTGCTGGTTCGCGGCTGGCACCAAGTGGAAGTACACCTGGCTTGGGAGAGTGGTCTCCCAGTGACCGCTCAGCTTGGCGTAGCCAACAAGGCCGAGGAAAATGATTGCGACTCCGGCGGCAACGGTCCAAGCCGGAATGCGTTTGGAGCGGCCCGGGCCGACGAGGGGGGCGCCGATTCGAACATCGAGCGCATCTTTCGCTGGGCATACCGCTACACATTCGAGGCAGCCGGTACATTCGGCAGATCGTATCTGCACCAGCTTGTCTACCGGCAGCGATGCGGGACACGCTTTGGCGCACTTGGCGCAGTCAATACACGCGGCTTCGGTGCGAACGATGCGAGTGGGGCTGGCCAGTGCAGCCAATCCCAGCAGCGCTCCGTAGGGGCAAAGATAACGGCACCAGAAGTTCTGCACCAACAGCGACGCGATGAATAGTCCGAGTAGGACGTAGGCGGCTGTGCCTCCCAGGTAGCGGAAGAAGTTCAGCATCCTGACATCAACCACCAGGCCATAGGGACTGGAGATGAACTCAGCGATCGCCGCCGCTGACATCATCGCGATGGCATAGCCGAAGAACGCCAGCAGGATGTACTTCAGCGAGCGCAGAGGCAGATCGAGCCAGCGCGGCAGGTGGAAGTTGCGGCGGAAGATGAAGCGGCCCAGTTTCCACAGATACTCTGACGCGGTTCCCACCGGACACAGCCACGAGCAGAAAGACTTGCGCAGCAGCCACGACATCAGCAGGAAGGCCACGAACAGGAAGAAGCTCGCCGCATGTATCACGGGGACTTGTCCGGAGCCGAAAAATATCGGAACTGCATCAGCCCCTGGATGGGCAGCCAGCCTTCCACGCCCGCTGGCCGCGATACAGCCGTGGTCTGACCGCCGCTCTCAGCCCAGCGCACCCAACTGTAGAACTGCACTCCGATCCAGACATTGAGAAGCAGGAAGGCGAACTGAAAGGCGAACCGCAGCTGCTGCGAGTAGTCGCGGTCCTCACGGCGGACCAACTTTTTTCGGGGCGCCGAGTGGCCGTTTACGCGCGGTTCAGACTGCGCCTCCGGTGGTGTTGGCGACGAGGGCTGATCAAGAAGCTGTTGGGTGGCCACGAAGCTCTCCAAACATCAGCCTAGTAGCGCAAGCCATGGCGGGATATGACTTAGGTCACAAAATCGGCAAACTCAGGGCATACCTCGCCGTGGCCGATCGGCTCGGGGATGGGAATCGTCCTCACGCTCGCGGAAGTTTCACCAGCTGAAAGGCACTTATCAGCAGCAGCACCAAGGCCACCGATACAACGATGACGCGCGGGCTGAGTGACTTGAAGCGCTGGCTAAGAGCAGTCAACAAGAGTACCGTCGCCAGCAGCACCGTCACTTTCACGTACTGGTCGCCAGTCTCACGTGCAGTTACCGCCTGTTCGAAGTAGACCTTGGCCTGCTTCGAGAGCTGCGCGGCCTGCTCGGCTACAGGGTCCTTGAAGCTGGGCATCAACGCCGGGCCGGCCGGAGCACTTTCGTTGTGCAGTGGATCGAGCTTGATCCAGTCATTGAATGCGGTGCGAAACTCCGGACGGAAGCGGCGTTCGTAGAAATCCGTCAGCGACTGGTCGCTGCGTGTGCGGGCGAACATCCATCCGTTAAATGTTAGGACGTCATAAAGATGGTATTGCCCGGATTCGGTCATCCGCTCCTGTGACTGAATCATGGTGATCGCGTTCTTCGAATACTGCTCGGCCGAGTAGGCGTCCCATTTCGCCGCCTGATAGCCGCTCCATGCAGTAGCAACGGCCACGATGGCCAGCACAATCGCCTCTGCCAGTGCCAGCCACTGGTGACGCTCGTCCAGCGGCACAAAATGGTGCTCGTGCGACGCTTCATGTATGCGATGGGCGAACTCAACGTTCGAATTGACTTCAGACAAGGTGACCTCAAGAAAAAGGGCTCAGCAGCTTCGAACAGAGTTGTTCGCTGCATCCTTTTAGCAGCTTCGTTCGCCGCCCGCAACCCGAATCCTGCTGCGACCAATCACGACAGCGAGCGAGGGTGGCTCGCTATTGCGGCTTGGGCGCGGCGGAAGCCGTCGGACTGGCAAGCCTTTGCAGCGCAGTCTTCACCTGCGGCGGCTTCGGCGCCATTGGGAGCTTCTTTCAGGTACAGGTTGTACTCAACCGCAGCTTCCGCGTATTGATGCTTCTCTTCCAGTACCCCGCCGGCGATGTAATGCACCACGGCAAATCCCTCATGCGGTAAGCCATGGACCTTCTGCGCGTCCTTGAGGGCGTCGTCCGGCTTACCATCCTGAATTTCCGTGATCGCGAGCAGGGTCAGGGTTGTCGCATCCGGAGGTTGGACCGTCAGCGCTTTCTTCAACAGGCCCTCCGCGTCGGGATAGTCCTTCTCGCGAATCAGCACGCGCGCGAGATTGCGGTCGGCATCGGCATTTTTGTCGTTCAACTCCACCGCGCGTTTGAACGCTGCCATCGATTTGTCATTCTGCCCCAGGTGCGCATACATCACGCCCAGGTTGTTGTAGGCGGTGTCGTATTGAGGATACTCAGCCACCGCCTTCTCGAACTTTTCGGCAGCCTGTTGGTAGTTCCGGTTCTGCCACGCCGTCATGCCCTGGTCGAACGATTTGCGGGCATCCGGCGGAATGCGCAACTCTGCCGCCGAAGTTATGGCTGGATTGGGCGGCTGCGCAACGCTCTCGGTGCCTTGCTTCGGAGTAGTTTGTGAGGCCTCCTGCTTGGCCTTGGCTCGCACAAAGACCGTCCGGGTGCACTGTATCGCTGGGCAGGGAACGACCTCGACTGATTCTGTCGCCTCTTTCTCTATGGACGCGCCTTTAACTTTGAGCCAGTAACCACCAGCACCGGGAGCTTGTAACAGGGTTCTGCCGCTGTCATCAGTGAACCCGCTTGCTACCGGAATGCCGCTGGCGTTCGTCAGATCGACCTGCAGGTGAGCGCCGACTGGCCGATTGTCGTCGAAAACGACATAGATCTGAAGGTTGGTTGGACCATACTGAGGTTCTGAACGTTGTGCCTGCAGCGGAAGAACGAAAAACGCCGTCAGCAAAAGCAAGCCGAGCGGACGGAAGTACCGAACCATACAGCCCCCCACGCACGATGGGCGCGCGCATTTGTCAGGATTCTACGCCCGATACCCGCCTCGGATGTCAAATCGGTGTCACCGGTTTCATTTCGCCGGATCGGCCGCCCCATCCGGCTCCTCCACCCCAAGCTGCGCGAGCATGAAGGCGTAGTCGAAGGCGACCTCGTGATAGCGGTCATAGCGTCCGCTGGAACCGCCGTGTCCGGCATGCATGTTGGTGAAGAACACCAGCGGATTCTGGTCGGTCTTCATGGTACGCAACCGGGCAACGAATTTTGCCGGCTCCCAATACATCACCTGGCTGTCATCGAACGAAGTTCGTACCAGCATCGTGGGGTAGGCCTTCGCCGCAATGTTGTCATACGGCGAATACGACAGCATGTAGCTGAACGCAGGCTCGCTCTCGGGATTGCCCCACTCTTCGTATTCCGGGATGGTCAGGGGCAGGGAAGGATCGAGCATGGTGTTCATCACGTCCAGGAAGGGCACCTGCGCCAGCACCACCTTGAACAGCTCAGGACGCAGGTTCACAACTGCGCCCATCAGCAGTCCGCCGGCGCTGCCGCCTTCGATGGCCACGCGATCTTTGGCGCCGTAGCCGTTCGCGATGAGGTATTCGGTGGCGGCGATGAAGTCGGTGAAGGTGTTCATTTTCGCCATCATCTTGCCCGCATCGTGCCACGGCTTGCCCAATTCGCCGCCGCCACGGATATGCGCCAGCGCGACGATCACGCCACGATCGGCAATGGGCAACCGGGCGGCACTAAAACTCGCCGGAAGCGGATATCCATAGGAGCCGTAGCCGTAGAGGAACAGCGGCGCCTTGGCTTTGTCCGCTATGTCTTTGCGATAGAAGAGCGAGATGGGGACCTGGGTCCCGTCGCTCGCGGTGGCAAAGACGCGCTCGGAGACGTAGTTGTTGCGATCGAAGCCGCCGGGCACCTGGTTCTGCTTGAGCAAGGTCGAGCGATGCATATCGACGAAGTAGTCGTAGACCGAAGGCGGCGTAATCAGCGACTGATACTGATAGCGATAAGCCCCGGTGTTGAACTCGGCGTTGGCGTGGCCGGAGGCGAAGTAGGCGGGCTCGGGGAACTCGATCTCCTTGGTCGAGCCGCCGGCAAACTGCACTACGCGAAACGCGGGATATCCCCCCAGCCGCTCGCTGACGACATAGAAGTTCTGGAAGACGTCGATGTCTTCGATGGGAACGTCCGGGCGCGGAGCGATCATTTCTTTCCACTGCTCGCGGCCGGGGCTGGCGATCGGCGCGGTCACGATGCGGAAGGTCTGCGCCACATCGTTGGTGCGGATGTAGAACTGGTCGCCGCGATGATCGACGTAATACTCAATGTTGTCGCGCCGCGGTTCGATGGTGGTCCACTCGCCCTCGGGAGTTGCCGCCGACAAAAAGCGCATCTCGGTGGTGACATGGCTGCCGATGAACAAGGTCACGAACTGGCGGCTGCGGGTACGACCGGCCTCCATGTTGAAGCGCTCATCCTCTTCTTCGTAGATCAGCGGATCTTGCGCCGTGTCGGTGCCAACGGTGTGGCGATACAAACGATAGGAGCGCTTCTGTACCTCGTCCTCAACGGTGTAGAAGAGCGTCTTGTTATCCGAGGTCCAGGCGACAGAGGTCACGCGCTCGGCGAGGTCGGGCAGGTCCTGGCCGGTGCGCAGGTCGCGAATGTGCAGCTTGAACTGGCGGAATCCCACATTGTCGGTGGTGTAGGCCAGCCAGTGTCCGTCGTCGCTCACGGCCGTGGGCCCAATCGACATGAACGGCTGACCCTCCGCCATCTGGTTCACGTCGAGCAGCACCTGCTCGGGAGCCTTGATAGCGTCGGGATTACCCACGCTGGAGATGGGCGCAGCGGGGTGCGGCGCTTTCTTGCGGCAGATGATGACGTACTGCTTACCCTGCTCGGTGCGGGTGTAGTAGTAATAGCCGTCCTTGAGAAAAGGAACGGTGTCGTCGGTCTCTTTGATGTGGCTGAGGATCTCGTCGTAGAGCTTTTGCCGCAGCGGCGCTTGCGATGCGGTCATCTGCTCGGCATAGGCGTTCTCGGCTTCGAGGTAGGCCTTCACGTCGGGATTGTCGCGTTCGCGCAGCCAGGCGTAGTCGTCGACCAGGGTGACGCCGTTGAGAGTGCGCTCGGTATGGACCTTGTTGGCAACAGGTGGCTGATTGGCGATGAGGGCGTCGGGAGCGGCGGTCGCAGGTGTCATAAGGGCTATTAGGAAGACCTTCGTCGGATTTTCAGGGTGCCTGTAGGGCGTCTCAGGGGAAGAAAGTCAAACGCCCCACCCCGGCAAAAGATGCCGGAATGGGGCACCCCGAGGTCAACGGGGCACCCGCAGGGTCTGATTATAGGGGAAGCCAGGTCTCGGCATTGCTGCCCGCCCGTCGGGACTATCGCTTGTTGGCGAGGGTATCCAGGTTTGCGGCGCCTTCGTCGGTTGAGGCCGCAACCGGAGCCGAGGCCGAAGCGGAGACAACGGGTTGCAGGTCGGCCGCGATTCGCACGCTGTTGGACATCGGGGTCAGGGTGCGCTCCCACACTTCAAAGCCATTCTTGGTGAGCTTCACCGTGTGCTCTCCGGAGGCAACTCTTACCAGCGACGGGGTGCTGCCAACAAACTTGCCATCAACTTCGATATCGCTTCCGGCCGGGCTGGAGGCGATTTCAACCTGCGTGGTGCTGGCTACCACGGTGGTTTTGAGCGCTGCCTTCAGGCAGCTTTCGCGGGCAGCCATCAGAGCGGTCGGCATGTAGTCGGAGTCGAGGATGAATACGTCGGAGCCGCTGTTCTGGAGCTTGCGAACATCATGCTCGGTCAGCTTGTTGTGGAAGCTGACATCGCCGGGCAGTTGGCCTTCGACGAACTGAAACTCGTTACCGTGAGCACCGAGCGACATCACGCGGCTGGTGACTTGACCGACAACTCCCATGCGTTCGAGGATTACGCAATTGGTTTGCGTGGCGTGACTAGCGTTGCTGGAGCGGGTGGCAAGCGTGGCTTGCGCGAGCGATGGCTGCGCGGCAAATAATCCGATACTTAGAATTACGATTCCGACGGCGCGGCGCGTGACCTGCTTTATATGGGGTGCGCTCATCTCATTCCTCCTGAACTCTCTCTGCTCTCTTCGGCAGATTCAATGGCAAACAATACGTAACAGATGCAATAGGAGGTCCAAAAGCACCAAAGGTCTAAAAACGCCTTCGCCGACGCGGGGTTCAGGGCCAAATCTCCCTTTGCAGATCAGCGGTTTGCGACTTCAGCATGGTCAATCACTAGCGAAAAAGATAGTTGCTATCTTTTTATCCATTCGGAAGACGGCGACATTTCGTGGTGGCCGGACGTGGACATCGTTTAAAGCGGGTTCACCTCCGCTTGCGATCAGCGAACGTTTTGGGATGAGCGTGTGCGATCGAGGATGGTGCTCACTCCGGCCCCGAGAAATGCGGGCGCAGTCGCGAGGGCGATCATGACGAACTCGAAGGGCCAGAGATTGTGATTGGTCGGATCATTGATGCAATCGGCGACGATGAGACAGGCGTTGGCTCCCGAGAACCCGATGAACATCGCCACCGGAATCGAGCGCTTCTTTCCTTTCACAGCGAGTGTAAGCAGCAGACCCGCCACGAAGGCGAAGAGGGGAAGAAAATACCAGGGCAGAAGGTCGGGGCCATGCTCGCGCGTCGCATAAGGCTGGAACTTCCAGAAGAAGACGGCGTCAAAGATGACGCCGGTAACGACTGCTGCGGCAAGCCGCCACTCCCGCGAAGACATTCGTTCTCTCCTGTGTCAGAAGCCGAGTGAGAGACCAGCTCCTAGGTTTCCGAAAGCTGGCGAAATTGCGGGCTGGGGGTCGCAAAATCAACGTCCTACCTGGTAAATTTCCAGTCGCAATTTTGTAACACTTCCTCTATTCTGCGACAAGATTCAGACATTTGGGGAATTACCTCGTATTTGGGAGAAAGTATGCCTGCTGCCACTGGAACTGCGAAAAGTCCGATTAAGACCGCTGCGCCCAAGCCCACGCCTGTGTTGCCCAAGCATGCGCCGGTAACTGAGAGTTGGGTAGGGCGGGTGCCGCAACTGAAACCCGGGCAGTACACCGATGGCATGCCCATCCATTCGCCGCAATATATCTGCTGCAAGCTCATCCTGCGGCCTAACAAGTTTCACTCGCGCGAGAGCTTCTTCGAATTTGGAAAGGTGTTCAAGGAGCCAGCGAAAGAGCATGGCGTGAAGTTCTCGAGCGACGGTTTCTTGTCGCAACCGGTGAAGCTTCGCGAGGTTCTGTTCATCGATACCGACGACTTCCGCCTCTACAACAATGCATTTATTTTGCGCCGGCGCATTGCTTACAAAGACGGGTTCCCCATCGGGGAGCCGGAAATCGTGTTCAAGTTCCGCCATACCGATCTGCAGATGGCTGCGGAAGCCGATGTTCGGCCACACATCCTGGGCGACCACCGGGTGAAATTCAAGGTGCAGGCCATGCCGCTCAAGGAGCGCCTGGGTGGAGTGCGCATGTTGTTCTCGCACAACGTGCAGTTCCTGCGCTCGGCCATCGGCATAGGCAAAGAGAACGTTGACAACATGGACCAGTTGGTCGAGTTGCTGCCGGTGCTTGCCCGCGTCCGCAAGACGCCGGGAGAGAAGATTCACCTGGTGAGCAACACGATTGTGGAAGAGGTACTACAGGACATTGGGACGCTCGACTTCGGCGATGGACTGGGGTGCAAGGCGAACGTGGCCATCTGGCGGACGCGCGGAGAACATCGGCCGCTGATCGGAGAGTTCGCCTATCAGTTCAGGTTTAACGACCGTAACCAGATCAGCAAAGATGCCCTGCGTCGCGCGGAGGCGTTCTTCATCTCGTTGCAGTATTCGGCGGAAGAGTACATCGCGCTGAATTGCACGAAGACGGCGACGGTGTATCGGTTGTTGGGCAACGCCCCCAAGTCGCACGAGTAAGAGCACCGCAACTGAACGAGGTTGAAATCATGAGCGATGCCGCTGCAAAACCCGCATTGCAAAGCGCGGGTCCCACAATGCCTGCACCGAGTGCCTCGGTGTGGGAGATCTTTCTGCAATTCCTGATCATTGGCGCGACCAGCTTTGGTGGCGTGGTGCCGTACTTGCGCGACCGCCTGGTGGTGAAGACGAAATGGATCGATGACAAGGAATTCGTGGAGATGCTTTCCATCAGCCAGTCGCTGCCCGGGCTGAATGCAACCAACATGGCGGTGTTGGTGGGCGAAAAGCTACAAGGCGCGATGGGAGCTGTCGCTGGACTGATCGGCATGTGTCTGCCGGGCGGCGTGTTGATGTTTGCTGTCGGCATCTTCTACCGACTGCATGGCGATCATCCGTGGACGACGGCGGCGTTGAAGGGGGTTGCGGCGGCGGCGGTTGGCTTGATCCTGGTGACGGTGGTGGGGCTCAGCAAGAAAGCGCTGTCGCGCAACTTCGACTTCGTGTTTATGGCAGCAACGGTAGTGGCGGTGAACCGCTTTCACTGGTCGGTGCCGCGGGCGCTTATCGTGGTGGGAATTCTTGCCATCCTGTTTCATCGGCCCAGGGGACACCATGAGAAATCGGAGCTAGCGCGATGAACCAGATTCTTGCCCTGATACGGGTGTTTTCGTACCTGTCGATTCTCACCGTCGGCGGAGGCATGGCGGCCTTTCCCGAGATGAAGATCCTGACGGTGGACGTACACAAGTGGCTGACCTTCGCGCAACTGATTCACATCTATTCGGTCGGCCAGATGGCGCCCGGACCCAACATGATGATGATCATCATCATCGGACAATGGGCGGCTGGGCTGACGGGAGCGCTCATTACCCTGTTCGCATTCTTTGGTCCCACGGCGCTGCTGGCCTATATCGTTGCTAAGGCGTGGAGGAAGCTTGAGAAGTGGCCATGGAGGACGTCGATCCAGCAGGGGCTGGCCCCGGTCTCGATTGGGCTGCTGCTGGCCGGTTGCTTCACCATGGCCAAGGGCGCAATCACCGGATTGGAGACGGGGGCAATCGCGGTCGCGACGCTGCTGATCCTGTTGCAGTACAAGATCAACCCGGCACTTCTGGTGGTGGGCGGCGCAGTGGTGGGGCTGCTTTCATTCCTTCCCAAGTAGGTTTAGCAACGGCGATCGTTGCGGACGCTGCAGACGCGGAGGGAGCAGTGGCGCAGCACAAGTTCACAGTGAAATTGATTGGGCAGGAAGGCTCGCAGGTCGCTGCCCTGAAGCCTCCTTTCGACGTGGTAGAGGTCTTCGGCTGCAAGGGCCGGGTGCCGGTGAAAGGCACGATCAACGGCTTCCCCTTTCGCAGTTCGTTGATGAACATGGGCGACGGCCACATGATGGCCGTCAACGCAGAGATGCGCACGGGCGCCAAGTGCAAGGCTGGCGATACGGTGAAGGTCGCGATAGAACTCGACGAAGAAGCGCGTGAAGTCGAGGTGCCGGCTTACCTGAAGAAGATTATCAACAGCGATCCGCAGGCGAAGGAACGCTGGGCAAAGCTATCGTTCACTCATCAGAAGGAGTACGTTCGCGCCGTCGAGGACGCGAAGAGAGAAGAGACGCGGCAACGGCGCATCGAGCAGATGATGGACGCGTTGAAGAAGGGTCTGCGCAAGAAGTAGTGGTTGCCGGTTCAGTTGCCGCCCAGTTTTCCACTTTCGCCAAATCTTCGCCTGCGCTACAATACGGCATCGGCGAGGGCCCCTGATGAGCTTTGCGGTTCCAATCCTCCTGTTGGTTTTGGGTGTAGCGCTGGGCGCCGCGTTTGCTGTGATGGCGGCGCGCTCGAAGTCGGCGGCGCTGACGGAGCGAAGTTCGTCCCTGGAGAAGGAAGCTGCTGCGCTGCGCGCGGAGACGGCAAGCTTACGGAACCAATACAGCGAACTGCTCGGATCCAAAGTCGCGCTCGAAGCCACGCTTGCCAGCGAACGCCGCAACGCCGAAGAGAAGCTGCAACTGCTGGTTCAGGCGGGCGACGAAATGCGCGCCCAGTTCGAATCGCTGGCGGCGCGCGCTCTGCACAACAACAACGCGAACTTTCTTGACCTGGCCAAGGCGACGCTGGAGCGTCAGCAGGTCAGAGGCGAAAGGCGAACTGGAGAAGCGCGAAAAGGCGGTCGAAACGCTGGTCAAGCCGATTGCCGAATCCCTAAAGCTGGTGGATGAGCAGGTGCGCGCGCTGGAAGAGAAGCGTGCTCATGCTTACGGGACCTTGTCGACGCAGGTCGCGTCAATGCTCGAGACGCAAAAGGCGCTGCAGACGGAGACTGGCAACCTGGTGAAAGCGCTGCGCGAGCCGCAGGCGCGTGGTCGCTGGGGCGAGGTGCAGTTGCGTCGCGTCATCGAGATGTCGGGAATGCTGGCGTACTGTGACTTTGATGAGCAGGTTACGGTGATTGGGGAAGACCGGCGCATTCGTCCCGACGTGGTGGTGAAGCTGCCGGGAGACAAGCAAATCGTCATTGATGCGAAGGCTCCCATCATGGCCTATCTCGCGTCTCTTGAGGCTCCTGATGAGGCGACCCGCAACCTGCTGCTGGCCGACCACGCTCGGCAGGTGAAGGCACACATTGACAGCCTGGCATCGAAGCGCTACTGGGCGCAGTTCGACGCCACGCCGGAGTTTGTCATCCTGTTCCTGCCGGGAGAAGTTTTCTTCCGTGCCGCGTGGGACGCCTATCCTGAGCTGATTGAAGAAAGCGTAAGCCAGGGAGTGGTGGTCGCTTCTCCGGTGACGCTGATCGCGCTGCTGAAGGCGGTCTCTTATGGATGGAACCAGCGCAACGTAGAAGAGAGCGCGCGCAAACTGATCGAAGCCAGTACAACGCTGTATGAGAGGCTGTGTACCATGACTCGCCACTTCGACAACCTGGGGTCGAAGCTGGGTGGCGCGCTGGATGCGTACAACTCGACCATTGGATCGATGCAGCGGTCGGTGTTTCCTGCCGGGCGTAAGGTTGCGGAGCTGAATTCCTCTTTGCAGGCGGAAGCTCTGCCGGAGCTGGAGCCGATCGACAAGACGGCGCGTCAGCTCGACGCTCCCGACTGGCGGGATGAGGACGTGGAGAACCGGTTGCTGTTTCCGGAAGAGGCGGACAGCGCCAAGGTTTAGCGGCTATATGGAAGCTGGTCGGGGATGTAGAGGGCCTTCGACTCGTCGCTGCGCTCCTCGCTCAGGATGACACACCTAGTGGGAGCTCCCACACGCGCATTTTGTATATGCCCCTACACCCAGCCCTTCGATAGCGCAGTACAGTCCACGTACCTCGTCAGGCTTGATCTTGGCGGAGTTGCTGGAGACGTTGTAGAGCTTCAGCCAGTGTGTGCGCGCGGCATTGGTTGCTGCGATCTGGTCGTAGATGTTGCCCAGCGATGACGCGTCGAGTTGCTTCGTCTTCCACTCGCGCGAGAAGGTGTATTCCTTTTTCCACTCGCTGCGCTCTTTCGCGCCGGCGGTGGTGAGGTTGGTGAGATAGTACGTTGTCTGATCGCGCACTTCACTGCCGACAACATCGAACACGCGGAACGCGGGATTCTGGCCGTAAATGGGCGAGATCGGCGGATCGATGAACGACGAATGCTTTGGCGGTGGCGCCGTCGCGAATCACGCGGAAGTCGTCGGTGTGGTCGTGTCCTGCGAAGCTGGCCGGGATGGTTTCGGAGTAGTCAGTCAGCAGGCTGTCGAACTTGACGGTCCATTCGGGGATCCACATGGGAACGACATTCGCGACGCAAGAGCCTTCGTGGTTGTGCACGCTGCCATAGCCGTCGATGCCGGGCGGAATGTGAAACACGAGCCAGACTTTCTGGTTGGCCTGACGGGCGGAGGTGACGGTCTGTTGCAGCCAGGTAAACATCTGGCTCGGAGCGACGGTTTGAATTTCCGCGCACGATTGCTGAAAGCTTAGTGGCTCATATTTCTCCGAAAAGAATACGCTGTTGAAGGCGACGATCTTGACGCCGGGAAGAGCAGCGGGCATCAGGGTGTAGCTGCCCAGAGCTTTCCAATCGGCGGTCACTTGCTCATCTGCCTTTGCGAGTTCGCGCATGGTGGCGGCACTGTCGCTGAGGAAGGTCCCGCCGGCCTGGATGGTGTAGTCGCCGCAAACGTCGTCGTCGTTGCCGGGAGTGAGCAGTATCTGCGTGTCGGGCCAGCGGCGACGAAGCTGCAAGGCGAGAAACTGAATTGTTTTCTGAACGAATGCGCGGTAGTGCTCGCGATCTTTGTCGTGGGTGATGGTCTCGAAGGTAGCCGGAAAGCGGTGGGCGAGCATGTCTCCTAGCAACAGGAAAACCGCCGGGTGTGGCATGGTCTTGCGCATCTGGTCAAGCGACGATTCGAGCAGCCACCAATTGGTATCTTGCCCATAGGGGCTGAAGCTGTGCGGGGTGGTCTGATCGAGAATGGCTTCCCACTGTGCGGGTTCGGCCTCAATCAGTTGCCGAACCAACGAAGCGTCGGCCATGGGATTGAAGTGAATGTCGGAGGCGACCAGCACTTTCTGCTGCGAAGGGTTGGCGGCTGATACTGGGTTGCAGCTACAGACGGCGTAGCTGAGCAGCGCCAGCAGGGTGACACTCGCTCGACGGCCGAGGTTCGGAATCGCGGTTCGCATGGTGTGCAATGGTGGGAGGCATCTTAAGCATTGCCGCGCGAAAATGCCACCCGAAAGGTCGTATACGCATCCTGCGGGGCATCATTTAAAATCAAGGGTCCGACGATTACCGGATCAGCCATTCTCCGCAGTCGCACGAACAAATTCATACTGGGCAATCTCAGCCCATGGAGGTTTTGCCGTGAAGCTTACCCCTGGAAAATTAGCCGGCATTAAAAACGTTTCGAACGATCGTGGCGTTATCGCTGCTGCGGCCATGGATCAGCGTGGTTCGCTGAAGAAGGCGTTAGGCCAGTATGCGACCGACGACGGCCTGGAGCAGTTCAAGATCAACGTAACCGAAGTGCTGACCAAGCACGCCAGCGCTATCCTGCTCGATCCGGAATGGGGATTGCCGGCCGCGCGGCGTCGCGCCAAAGGCTCGGGACTGCTGCTGGCATACGAGAAGACCGGCTACGACAAGACGCTGCCTGGCCGCTTGCCTGATCTGCTCGACTTGTGGTCGGCGAAGCGCCTGAAAGAAGCGGGCGCCGACTGCGTGAAGATCCTGCTCTACTACTCGCCATTCGATGACGCAAAGATTAACGAGCACAAGCATGCCTGGACCGAGCGTATTGGCGACGAGTGCAAGGCCAATGACATTCCTTTTTTCCTGGAGCTGGTGGGATACAAGGAAGGCGTTGACGAAAAGGGCGCAGAGTTCGCGAAACTGAAGCCTGAGGTGGTGGCCAAGTCGATGGAGGAGTTCTCCAAGGACCGCTACAACGTGGACGTGCTGAAAGTTGAAATCCCGGTGAACCTGCAGTTCGTGGAAGGCGCGAAGTCGTTCAAGGGCACGGCTGCCTACACCAAAGCCGAGGCGCTGAATCATTATCGCGCTGCTGCTGGTACCACGAGCAAGCCGTTTATCTATTTGTCGGCGGGCGTGAGCAATCCGGAATTCATCGAGGACCTGGAATTCGCTGCCGAATCAGGCGTGAAGTTCAACGGTGTGTTGTGTGGCCGCGCTACGTGGAAGGACGGTATTCCGATCTTCGCGGAGAAGGGCGTCGATGCCTTCCGTAAGTGGCTGGAGACCGATGGCGTTGCCAACATCAACAACGTGAACAACGCATTGAAAGCGGCTACGCCGTGGTACAGCATCTACGAGGTGCAGGAGCCCGCAGCGGCAGGGCGCTAAGCAGGTTCAGATCCCACTCATTCCAAATGCAGGAATGAGTGGGAACCCTCCTCTATTCGCATCAGGGGACTATGGATTCTCAAGTTCAACACGAAGAGACGTTTCATCGCTTCGCCGTCCATCTTGGCGAGGCGACCGCGCTGCTTGCCTATAAAGAAGAAGGCGACACGATTTACCTGGTGCACACCGAGGTTCCGGCGGAGATGGAAGGGAAGGGAATTGGTGGCCAGCTTGCGAAGGCGGCGCTGAATTACGCGCGCGAGAAGAAGTTGAAGGTGGTGGCGCGCTGTCCGTTTGTGGTGGGGTATTTGCAGCGGCACCCGGAATATAGCGATTTGGTCGTGCCGTAGACGAGCGGAGCAAGGCCGGCGTTATAGGTAGTGCCGGCAAGAGCAGGTCCCTCTCGCCGCAGCGGGCTCGGGATGACAAACCGTAAGATTGGATGACCACAGTAAAGTCACTGCTTTGTTAGCTTCGCTGCATCACTTCCTGCAACTGGAGCAATAGCCGCCGATCTCGAAGCGCGCGATGAGAATGTGGAAGCGGCAATCGCGCTCGACCTGACCTTTCACGCGATCAAATAAGTCGCTTTCGAACTCCTGAACTTTTCCGCAACGCAGGCAGGTCATGTGCATGTGATCGCGCTGCGGACGGCGCTCGTAGAAGTGTCCCTCACCCTTCACATGCAGCAGATCAAGCTCATCGACTAGTCCCTGCCGCTTCAATAACGCCAAGGTGCGATAGATGGTAACGCGATTGATCGTCGCGTCGACCTTCGACGCCTTACGCAGAATCTGCGCCGCATCGAGATGCTGCTTGGCGGTCTCGATGATTTCCAGGATGATGCGGCGTTGCCTGGTCAAGCGGATTCCGCGGCTGAGTAAGACGTTTTGCAGGGCACCGGGGGCGGCAGTTTCGGCGAAAGGCATTCCACGTCTCCGATTCAAGTTGCATGCAGTTGCAGCCTAAGTGCAACGAAATCTTCTATTTGCACGGGCCGATCTATTGTGCAATCGCTGGCAGTGTTGCCTAATAGAGGAGTAGCCAGTTGCAACCCTGTTGCAAGTTTTATTGCAATTACTAGTTGCAACTCAGTTGCAACTACAATGACGATTTAATTCTACCACCTACGAGGTTTTCAAGTGAGAGTAAAGTTCCCCCGTTTTGCTCTTTTGTTCCTGGCGTATTTCCTGTTACTGGCGGTCACTGCATCCGCGGGCGATCGTCCCTACTTCATCACCTACGACAGCAATATGGAGGAGCCGGGCAATCTGGAAATCGAAAGCTCCGGTCTGGTTGGCCAGCCGAAGGGCGGCGATGCTTTTACTTCGGGGCTGATCGAATTCGAATACGGCGCCAAGGGTTGGTGGACGACAGAGTTCTACCTCGACGGACAAACCACAGCCAACCAGAGCGCGATTTTCACCGGCTATCGCTGGGAGAACCGCTTTCGCATGTTGATGAAGGAGCACGTGATCAACCCCGTGCTCTACGTGGAGTATGAGAACACGAGTGCGGACAAGACGTTGAAGGAAGTTGTGGGGTTTGACGGCCAAGAGGATGGCCTGGTGCCCAACAGCATTGCGCGGCAGGATGTGGAGCGCGAAATGGAACTGAAGCTCATCTTGTCGAGCAATGTCGGTGGCTGGAATATCTCAGAAAACTTCATCACCGAGAAAAATCTGTCGGGGGAGCCGTGGGAGTTTGGTTACGCGGCGGCGTTCAGCCGGCCACTTTCCTTCCTGGCTTCGGCCAACGAGTGTGTACTGTGCCGCGAGAACTTCCAGGTGGGCGCCGAGTTCTACGGCGGGTTGGGCACGGCGGAAAAGTTCACGGTGCATGGCACGTCGCAGTACATTGCTCCAACCGTCGGCTGGCAAGTTCACAACTTCCTGCTGAAGCTTTCGCCCACCTTTGGCCTCACCGACGAGAGTTACCGGGTGATGCTGCGCTTCGGGGTGAACTACGAGATCGATGGCTTCGGGCGCAAGGTAAGAAATCTGTTTCACTGACCCACAGCGCTGGTAGTGGAAACGGTCGGGCGCCGGGGCAGCAGTTCACCGATGCGGCGAATCTGGGCTCCTACGGATTTCAGCTTCTCCTCGATGCGCTCATAGCCGCGATCGATGTGGTAGACGCGGTCGATGATGGTTTCGCCGTCGGCGACCAGCGCGGCGAGCACCAGCGATGCCGAGGCGCGCAGATCGCTAGCCAGGACGGCCGCTCCGCTGAGCGGAGTTTTGCCGCGAACCACGGCGCGGCGTCCGTCGATCCTGATATTTGCGCCCATGCGCAGCAGTTCCTGGGCGTGCATGAAGCGGTTTTCGAAGATGTTCTCGGCGATGACGCTGGCGCCGTCGGCCTGCGTAGCCAAGGTCATGAATTGCGCCTGCATGTCGGTAGGGAAGCCGGGGAACTCTTCCGTGGTGATGTCGGCTGCCTTCAACGGAGCGTCGCCCGTAACGCGCACGGACTCGGCATTGTTACGCAGGGTGACACCGCACTCCTGAAGTTTCTCCAGCAGGGCTCCGAGGTGTGCAGGGTCGCAACCCTGAACTATCAGGTCTCCGCCGGTAAGTGCCGCGGCAACGATGAAGGTCCCGGCTTCGATGCGGTCGGGGATGATGCGATGACGGGCACCGTGTAGTTTCGCAACTCCGCGAACGTGGATGGTGTGGGTGCCGGCGCCTTCGATGCGGGCGCCCATTTTGTTAAGCAGGGTTGCGAGGTCGGCGACCTCGGGCTCACGGGCGCAATTCTCGAGCACGGTTTCGCCTTCGGCGAGGGTGGCGGCCATCAGCAGGTCTTCGGTGCCGGTGACGGTGATCTTCTCGAAGACGATGCGCGCGCCCTGAAGGCGATCGGCGCGGGCCTCGATGTAGCCATGCTCCTGAGTGATGGTGGCGCCGAGTTTTTCCAGTCCCTTGAGATGAAGGTCGATGGGGCGGGCACCGATGGCGCAGCCTCCAGGCAGGGAAACGCGCGCGTGGCCCATGCGGGCGAGCAGCGGTCCCAACACCAGGGTAGAGGCGCGCATGGTTTTCACCAGCTCGTAGGAGGCCTCGGAATTGGCGAGATTACGGCAGTTGATGGTGGTGCGATGCTGGGCGCGTCCGTAGCCAAGCTCGACCTGCGCGCCCATGGCGGCCAGCAGGCGGCGCTCGGTTTCGATGTCGCGCACCTGGGGAATGTTCTCGAGGATGACGTCATCCTCAGTAAGCAGGGCGGCGGCCATGGCGGGCAAGGCTGCGTTCTTGGCGCCACTGACGCGAATGGTACCCAGCAGCGGACTGCCGCCGCGAATGACTAATTTATCCATCAATCTTCCTGATCGGGACAGAGCTTCAGCGATTACGCCGTTCTAGCGAACGCCTCGACGGGGCCGCGAAGCCAGCCAGTTTAAACGCCAGATTACATCATCCGGCGAGCCGGCGGAGGTTGAGCGCCTTACGAGCCAGCAACATTCCGGTGAGGAAGGTAAGGACGGTCGCGGGATCGGGAGTGGGGGCGGCATATCCGATGGTGGTACCGGAGAAGCCGTCCATACGCGACCAGATATCAGCCTCGCCCAATTCGACGAAATAGCCACCGCAACCCACTCGGGCATCCGCGAGTTGGCCGTCTTCTATGTCGAGATACAAGATGTCGAAACCATACGGAGCCCAGCCGAAATCCGAGCTGGCACCATATCCGGTGAAGCAAGGTGGTCCGCCCATGCAACTGAGCATAGCCGTGCTGAATTCGTAGGACGAGCCGGGAGCGTTCCACTGGGGAGCCAGAAAACTCATCCACAGGCTCCAGGAAGAACCCATCTGGCAGCCGAATTGGTCGCAGGTTTGCTGATCTTCAATACTGGTGATGGTTCCGGTTATGTAAACGGTGCCCTGGTCGGAATAGACATCGGCGAGGCAGAGGCTTGCCGAGAGAATGAGGAAGACAACCATGAGCGGCGCGGCGGCGCGTCGGAACAGAGAATGAGCACACTGAGTCATATTCTCCTCCGAAATCTGCAACGTTCGCAGTTAAGGGTCCATTGGTTTCCTATGTACCTTCGATGGCTTCAACGATGGCATCGTGCAGCAGTGGGCGGACAACCCGGATCTGCTGCGAGCTGCGGTCAGGCCATGTCCGGTTGGTTAAAAGCGTGACTGAGAGATTGCGCTTCGGGTCGATCCAGAGTGAGGTACCGGTGAAGCCCAGGTGACCATAGGAGGTCGGCGCAAAGCGCGAGCCTGCGGAAGAAGGATGCGATGGAGTGTCCCATCCCAAAGCGCGGGAGGTTCCGCGGGGTGAGTTCTCGCGGCGGGTAAACAGCGCGATGGTATCGGGATTTAGTAATGGGGCTCCTCCGTGCAAGAGACATTCGGCGAAGGTCGCGAGATCGCCCGCGGAGGCAAACATTCCGGCATGACCGGCGACTCCTCCCATGACCCAGGCGTTCTCGTCGTTGACCTCACCCTGGATGACGCGCTTGCGGAAGGTGCGATCGTCTTCCGTGGGAGGAATGTGGGCGCGCAGGTCGAGCGGAGGAACGAACCAGGTTCGCGTGAGAGCTAGTTTGTCGAAGATCTCGCGTTGGGCAAACTGGTCAAGTGGCTCCCCGGCGATGCGTTCCAGAAGTTCGCCGAGCAGGATGAAACCGATGTCGCTATATTCGGCGCGAGTGCCGGGGGCTGCTGTCAGCGGAGTGGTCATGGCGGCGCGCAGCAGTTCTTGCCGGTTCTGCGCGAACTCGAAAAGCTTCTCGTAGGCCGGTAATCCGCTGGAGTGGGCCAGCAGCATGCGCACGGTGACGGCTTCACGTTTCGTTTTTTGATGTGCCGGGCTCAGGCTGACGAACTCCGGCAGCACTTGAGCTATGGATGTTTCTAGATTCAGGGATCCCCGCTCGAAGAGGACCATCGCCATAGTCGTGGTCGCCACAGCCTTGGTAATGGAGGCAATATCAAAGACTGTGTCGGCGGCGACGGGCGTTGCTTTGTCGTCGTAGGTGAAGTGGCCAAAGCCGTGAGACGCGATGAGCTTTCCCTGATGAGAAACGGCGAGAGATGCGCCGGGGAAGGCATGCTGCTCTATGGCATCGCGAAGGATGGCGAAAGCCCGCACGAATTGCTTTTGCTGATCCTGATAAGCGGGACGGAGAGACACGTGTAATGGAAGCACGAGGCGCAAGGAACACCTCAAAGCGGGCGGGAGCAATGGGGCTAGAGCTTTATAATACGAGTTGATGATAGCCCCGTATTCAAGGGCGGCTCAGCATATTGCATCCGAAAGTCAGGAACCTTTCCCGTTTTGAGACAGCGCGTTCGCTTTCCTCCTTTGCTGGTTTTGGTGATTATTCTGTCGGCCGGCGTGCTTCCCGGCTTCAGCCAGATTACTACGCCGGTTGCTAAGCCCAACCCTGACCGCTTCGCTCCGCTCGACCAGATATTGCAGACCGCGGTTGCCAACAAGCTCACGCCGGGCGTGGTTTGTATCGTCGGCCATAACGGAGCGGTTATCTATCGCAAGGCTTACGGATTTCGCGCCATCAATCCAATTCTTGAGCCCATGACGCTGGACACCGTGTTCGATATGGCGTCGCTGACGAAAGTTATCGCGACGACGGGATCGATCATGCGGCTGGCGCAACTGGGGCAGATCAAGCTGAACGATCCGGTGGCCAAGTACATCCCGGATTTCGCGCAGAACGGGAAACAAGACGTCACCATCCGGCAGTTGCTGACGCACTATTCAGGGCTGCGTGCCGACCTGGATTTGCGTCCGGCATGGACGGGAATGGAAGAGGGCTATCGACGAGCTAACGCAGAGAAGCTCATTAATCCGCCGGGCTCGACCTTCCTGTATAGCGATGTCAATTTCATCGTGCTGGGCGAACTGGTGCAGAAGGTGAGCGGCGTAACGTTAAACCAGTACGCCGAGACCTTCATCTTTGGCCCGCTGGGGATGAACACGACGCGATTCCTTCCTCCCCTGGCTTGGCTGGCACGCACTGCACCGACACAGGTAAACGAAAAAACCGGGGAGGTGCTGCGCGCCGTGGTGCACGATCCCACGGCCCGGGCCATGGGCGGAGTAGCGGGCCACGCGGGGCTGTTCTCGACCGCTGACGATACCGCGAAGTTCGCGCAAGCCATGCTCAACGGTGGGTCGCCGGTGTGGTCGAAGGGAATCGTGGAGAAGATGACGACGCCGCAGCAGCCTCCGAACCTGACGGTGGTGCGCGGACTGGGATGGGACATTGACAGCCCATTTTCCTCGAACCGAGGCGACCTGTTGCCGGTGGGCTCGTATGGCCATTCGGGCTTTACCGGAACCTCGGTGTGGATTGACCCCACGACGGACAGCTACATCGTCCTGCTGACCAACGCGGTCCACGTGACAGGAGGAACAGTGATTGCGCTGCGCACCGAGGTGGCAACGGCGGTGGCGTCGCTGCTCAACCTCAGCGTGCCGCAGGAGCAAAAATATCGGCTGTCGCGCATCACCGGATACAACGAAGTAGCGGCTGCCAGCCGGCGAATCGTCGCCCGTAACGGAAAGACCTCTCTGGGAATCGATCAGCTCGAGTCCAGCGACTTTGAGGAGCTGCGACAGTTCGGAAGCAGCAAGCCGCGCATTGCACTGCTGACCAACCAGGCGGCGATCGATAGCCTGGGACATCGCAGTATCGACGTTCTGGCTCACGGCACTGGGCTGCACCTGGGAGCGATCTACACGGTGGAGGGGGGAGCGTCCGACGTGGCGTCAACGAAAGACAGTGCGACGGGCATTCCTGTCTACAGCCTTGCGGCAGATGCCAGTCGTGTTTCCGCCGATACGCTGCGCGGCTTCGATGTAGTCGTTATCGACGCGCAGGACACAGGCGCCCGCAGCTCGTCGCTGACATTTGCGCTCGCTTCGTTTCTCGACGCGGCCGCTAAAGCCGGCAAGCCGGTGGTGGTGCTTGATCGGCCCAACCCGCTGAATGGAGCTTATGTGCAGGGCCCGGTTGCTGATGCCGGACACGGTGGATTTCAGCTGCCGCCGCGGCCTGGTTTGACGGTTGGCGAACTGGCGAAGCTGATGAATGGGGAACGAAATATCAACGCCAAGCTCACCGTCATCCCGATGAAAGGATGGCTGCGCGGCGACTGGTTTGATTCGACTGGCCTGATGTGGGCGGACCCGGCGTCCGATGTTCACGACCTGCAGCAGGCTCTGCTTTATTCCGGATTGGCCATGGTGGAGGGCTCGGATATTTCGGTACGAAAGGGAGCGACAGCCGCCTACGAGATGGTGGGCGCGCCCTGGATCCAGGCAGTCGAGTTAGCCAACTACCTCAACCAACGCAAGATCGAAGGCGTACGCTTCATGCCGGTACAGTTCACTCCGGCATTAGGCAAATTTGCGCGCCAGCCATGCGGCGGAGTGAGCATCATGATCGTTGATCGCGAGACGGTGGACACGGCGGAGTTGGGTATCGAGCTGGCGTCGGCGTTGCACAAGTTGTACCCAAAGGAATTCGATTTGTCACGCCTGGCGGGAACGCTTGCCAACCAGGCGGCATTCCAGGCATTGCAGAGTGGGGAAGATCCGCGACGCATTGCCGACGACTGGCGCGATGGGCTGGATCAATACATGGCGGTCAGGACTCAGTACCTTCTCTACTGAGCTACTCATTGTTGGCGCTTCTCTGGACGCGCGAGCGATCGATTTCTATGGTTCGCTCCAGGACCATTTCGACCGAAGATCCGGTGCCGAGCGAAACGTCGGGTCCGCGGGTCAACAGGACGGTAGCCAGTCCTACAACGCCGCCGATTCCGGCCCCGATTCCGGCTCCCTTAGCGCCGTCGGCAATGGCGCCAATTCCGGCACCGGGGATGGTACTGGTGGCGATGGTTGCCGCATCCTTGCCCTTCGAACCCGACTGCTCAATGGTGCCCTCGCTGTCCTTTATGGCGCTGTTGTTGGAGCCCGGCACTCCCTCGAGCGCACCCGGCAATACGACCGTGTAGCCGTTGGGGAAGATCATCGAGGTGAAGGTCATATTGAGCTGGGCGCGTCCCTTCACCTTCCCCGGATGCACGATGCTACGAATGGTGCCTTGAACGAAGGTCCCTTCCGGAATCACGATCTTGTTGTTCTGGACGATGGGGAATGCGGTCTGCGCGTAGACCGGGTCGCCGACCCGGGCGCTGTGGGTGCTGATGGCCTGCTTCAAGGTGAGTGGGATCTTGGTTCCGGCGGGCACGGTCAGCGTCATCGTCGGGGAAGGCTCGGGTGTCGCTGGCTGGTCGATCTGAGATTCCTTCACCGTCGGCGCTACGCGCGGCGTGATGTGCGGCTCATCTTGCGCAAAAACTGGAAGTGAGCTGACGGCGAGTGCCGCAACCAGCAGCAAGTTACGCTTCATAATTCCCCCGACTCCGACGTCAAAGTATTAGAACGCAAAAAGCATGACGAAGTCGCGCTATTGCAGGTTGTAAAGAGCATTCACGTGCGAATTCACGGTGATCTTCTGGGGCGTAAAATCTTCGGTCGCGGGCGGCGGCGCAGCACCGGCGACCATGGCGGAGGCTTTCATCAGCATGGGGCGCATGATGGGGCCGGGCTCGGAGACATCGACAGAGGCATACGATAGCGTCCCCAGCGCGTGACTGCTGCTCTGCGCAACGGCCTGCGCTAACTGGCGCGTCTTGTGCATGGCGTCTTCGACGGCTTTCACCTTCGCCGCGTCCATGTCCTCCAAGATGTAGCTCACGGATTGACTGTCGGTGACATCGAGGCTGGAGAGATCGTTGGTGAGCGGACCAACCTTGGTGAAATCCTTGAACTTGATGCTGATGCTGCTGTTCACGCGATAGCCCACCAGCTTGCGCTTGGCATTTTTGTAGTCGTAGACGGGCGAGACGACGAACTGGCCGATTTGTGCCGCCTTGGGGTCAAGCCCGTTCTTGCGCAGCAGGTCGCGTACCTGCTCGGCTGCCTGTTTGGCGCGGTCGCTCGCCGCCTGCAGGGTTTCGTTTTGCGCGGAGATGTTGAACTGCACCAGCACGGTGTCGGGATCGGCTTCGAACTTGCCGTCGGCTCCGACGTACACGGTATTAGGAAGAACGGCGCGTTCGCGCTCCTGTGCTATGGCCGCGATTGCGCAAAGTATCAGAGCGAGTATCAGCGAAAGCCTTAACCACATTTTTTGTGCTTGCATGTTGTTCTCAGACGGTCGTGGTCTACGAGAGTGAGCGGGTAGACCCACCCGACTCATCCGGACGCATCATAGCCGAGGCGGTGCGGGTTTGCCAGAGCGGTTCGGTCGAAAAGACCTGACGAAATGGTACTGCACTGGGCGACACTCAATCGTTACCGGTGCACGGTCATCTAATGATTGGAAAACGCCGATGATGGAGGTAAGTTGCTGGATATAGCCGAAGACGTTCCGGCACCAGGGGGCGTGATGCGCAAATGGTATGTGCCACTAACCGTCGCGGGCATCGGGGGACTGGGAGTTTTCTTGTTCAGTGAATCCGGCCGCAGGGTGTTGCGCTGGGTTGGGCAATACGTGCGCTGGAATTCCGAAGGCTTGCTGGAGTGGAACGACGCGGCTGAGGATGAGATGCAGCGAATCCAGAAGGCTTTGGGCGCGATAGCTGAAAGCTTACAGCCGCGGACAGAATTGGGACGGTGAGGGAATTCCGAACGTCCCGACCCCGGCAAAGGAAGCCGGAATGGGGCACCCAGTTTTTCTGATGTCGCCGCTTTATCCCGCGCTGAGTTCGTTGATTTTGCCCGCCATGCGCAGATCGCGCTGGGTTACTCCGCCCGAATCATGCGATGTAAGCGATAAGGTCACCTTGTTGTAGTTGATCGCGATATCAGGGTGATGATTCACGGCTTCGGCGGCCTCAGCGATGCGGTTCACAAAGCCCATCGCTTCCACAAAGTTGGGAAACTCGAAGACGCGTTCGATAGCCTTGTCACGAACGCTCCAGCCGGTCAGACTTTGCATCGCCTGCTGCAGCTCCGCTCCGCTCAGCACAGTACTCATTTCTTCTCCCGGCGAGGAATCGGTTGGCATGGTTGTCGCGGGTGTATCAGTTGGCGGTGGAAAATCGGCGTGCAAAAGCACGCCTCCCTGCACCACCCCGAGATGGCGGGTCGTTGATCTGCTCGCGCAACATCACCCAGAATTCAACCGAAATATCGAGAAAGACCTTCACCACATTGGGATCGAATTGCGTTCCCGAGTTCTTCTCGATCTCCCGTCGCGCCGACGACATCGACTGTGCCGCGCGGTAGGGACGATCGGAGGTGATGGCATCAAAGGCGTCAGCGACAGAAAACACGCGGGCTCCCAGATGGATTTGCTCGCCGCGAAGGCCGCGGGGATAGCCGCTGCCGTCGAAGTGCTCCTGGTGGGAGTAGACGATCTCGGCTGGTTCGTGCAGAAACGGAATCTTCTTCAACATCTGGTAGCCGAGCAGACAATGTTCGCGCATGATGGCCTGCTCCGGAGGAGTAAGACGGCCGGGTTTGCGCAAAATTGCGTCTGGTATCGCCATCTTGCCAATGTCGTGCAGAAACGCGCCGCGCCCAATTACTTTGCGCCGTTCATCCGGAAGTCCTAGGGCATGCGCTATCGCCATGGTGAAGGCGGTCACTCTCTTGGAATGTCCTTCGGTTTCGGCGTCTTTTAAATCGAGTGCGTTGCCCAGCGCTTCCAGCGTGATGTCGTAAGAGCGCTCCAGCTCAGACATGGCGCGTTCGCGATCGGACAGTGCGCGCTTGAGGTCTGACATGGTTCCGTCAAGAAGGTCGGTTCGAGCCTTTACCAGGGCTTCCAACTCATTCTTGTAGGTAAGATTTTCCAGCTCGAGGCGGCGCTTTTCCAGCGCGCGGGCTGCTACCGCCAGCAACTGACCACGCTGAAAGGGCTTCAAGAGGTAGTCGTAAGCTCCGAGGCGGATGGCTTCGAGGGCGACAGAAATATCGCTAACCCCGGTGACCATTACCACCGGGATGTAAGGATGGTTGCGACGCGCATACTCCAGCAGGACCATGCCGTTGCTGCCGGGCATGACCAGGTCCGTGAGGATCAGTGACAATCCCCTGGTCGAGAGTCGGGGAATAGCGGTTTCCACCGAGGATGCCTGCTCGACGGAGTAGCCAGCTGACAGAAGGGTATCGGCCAGCGATTGCCGAACTGCATCTTCATCGTCGAGAACTAGTATGAGCTCGGCTGCCATGTCCAGGTTTTAAAATTCGTGATTTGCATTGTACTCGCCGACTCTTGTATTCACATCGGCTAATTTCGCGCTCTTTTTGCGTCGTTACTGGCGACACTCTGTGCTTGTTTCGATTTCGCCGCCGGGTCGGGGGCTGAAGCTTCACGCGTCAGCCTGAAATTACACGGCTTGGGATTTCAAGAGTGGCATCCAGATACCAACTGACGGTATGCGGCGTCCTAATTTCGTCGTTCTGCTAGGCAACTAAACATATCACCCTAGTTCTTTCGGGCCGGGAGTGGTTCCTACCCAAGAATTGTTCTCATTTATTTTCAGTAACTTACAGAGAATCGCCGAGTTTTCCAACTTGTTGTTCCGGTATGGGCACCGCGATTGCATTTGTTAGGGACGTGAGCGGCGCGAACCTGATTCTCAGTTCCAGCCTGAAAAGGCAACAATACCCGGCGCTGCTCTGCGATTCCAGTTTACAAGCTGCAGTATTCCCAGGAGGACCCGATATGTTGAACACCGTGCAGAATGCTTCCCTCAGCCAAGTCACCGTATTTTCGCCTGAGACCATGGCCACCACGCCGCGCCGGGACATCTTCGAGCGCAATCGTCATCACGTTTATGCCGTGGCTTTTTGGATGACGGGCAATGAACTGGCAGCTGAGGACCTGATGAGCGACGCGTTTCGCTCTGCATTCCTGGCCACCGCAAACCCGAGCGCCGAAGAGATCGATCGGGCGTTGGTGAGCGAGTTGAAGCAGACGTTCGACATCCCGCTGTTCACCCTGGACTGTGTGCCGTCGACCGAAGTTCGTAACGTGCGCAGCAACACGCTCCGCACCGATCTGGAAATCGCCGTGATCGCATTGCCGGCGACCGAAAAACTGATTTTCGTGATGCACGACGTGGAGGGTTACAACCACGATCGGGTGGCGCGCCTGCTTGGCATAACCGAGCGCGAGTCGCGCCTTGGCCTGCATCAGGCCCGTTTGCGGATGCGCGAACTGCTAGCGAAGTAAGCTCTCATCGTCCTCTCTCTCCTGAACCTACCTCCGCCCCTCGAAAGAGGGGCATTTTTGTTGCGTCGAGAAGGGCGCGTTGCAAGTCTTCGAGGTGTGGACGGCCAGTGAGATAGCTGACGATCATGGTGCGGAGGACACTGCTTCCCGCGACGCGGGTCTCGGAGATCCAGCGGCGGCCGTCATGGGTGACGCGATCGACCAGCTCGATGTGAGCCTGCGCGAGCTGATCGCCTTCTCCGGCACGCTTCAAGCGAAAATTGAGGATGGGCAATACCTGTGGCGTGGCCATTTCGAAGACGTCGCTGCTCTCCACCCAGGCTGCGAATTCGCGCGCCAGCTCCATCTGATTGTCAATGAGAGCCTCGTAGGCTTTGCGCCCGTGCATTTGCAACGTAAGCCAGAGCTTGAGCGAGTTCATGCGCCGCGTCCACTGCATTGAGACTTTGAAGTTGTCGAGCGCAACACCGGGAACCGGCTTAGGCATGTATGGCGTGGTCACTCCGAAGGCTGCCGGCATGGCTTGGGGACGGCGGGTGAGGATGACTCCAGCGACGAAGGGAACAGACAGCCACTTGTGGGGATCGATGGTCACTGAGTCGCAGCGTTCGATGCCATTGACCAGGTGCCGATAGCGATCGCTGAAGGTAATCGCCGCGCCATAAGCGCCGTCGAGATGAAGCCATAGCCCTTCGCGCTGGCACAAGTCGGCAATGGCTGAAATGTCGTCGATGATGCCCGAGTTGGTGGTTCCGGCGGTGGCGACCACGCAGAATGGCTTTCGGCCGGCACGGCGGTCGGCCGCGATGGCCTGCTCCAGCGCTGTGACGTCCATGGAGAACTGCTCATTCAGCGGGATGCGGCGCAGGGCCTTGCGTCCTAATCCGAGCAGACCTACCGATTTGTCGAGCGAATGGTGCGACTCGGCAGAAGCGTAAACGACAGGCTGCGCTCCGATGGACGCAACGCCCTCTTCGATGGCCTGCGGGAAGTGTGTAGCCAAGGCCAGGGCGAGTGCGCTGAAGTTGGCCTCGTTGCCTCCGCTGGTGAAGGAGCCATCAAAAGGCTGCTGCCAGCCGAAACGCTCGCCAATCCAGCGGATGGTTTCGGCTTCGATCTTGGTGGCGAGCTGCGAGCGCCCAGTGGTCGCCAGTTGCGGATTAAGCGCGGCGACCAGGGCCTCAGCCAGGACGCCGGCGTAGGTGGGCGTGGGATTCATCAGGCCGAAGTAGTTGGCTGAGCCAAGATGAAAACCACGGTCGATCATCTCCTGGGCGGTCTTCCGCAGAAAGCCCGAGAGCTCATCGTGAGCGTTGCCGTTCAAGCCACAGTGTTCGGTGGACTGCTGAAGGACACCGGTTTCGGGCATGGCGTCGCGGAGGGGCGCAAAGGAGCGCTGTTCCGCCGGCGCCTGCACCGGGCGGGTGGGTAGCGACTCGAAGTAGTGGTTGATGAGGTCAATCAACTCGTAGCCGAGCTGGCGCCGAGTGGCGAAGTTCAGTTCAAAGTTGGAGTGGGACACAATACGATATTAGGTGATTTGAGGTGCTCTGTGGATTCGTGGTTACTCGGTGATTGTGGGTAACCGAGAGTCGGGTGGCAGTTCGGTGGAAACCGACGCCTTAGAACATGGGAAAACGGACCTGCCAGATTCTGCCTCGCCATATCCGAAAATTCGGAAACAAAGGTATACTTCTTGACAACCAGGTGCGGTGTGGCAGGTTTGTGGTAAGTCCAACTCTGTCAACCGCCAACCAGTACGGTGCGGAGTAGGAAGTGAATCCAGAGGGTGCGGCTCGTTCAGCCCGAGACGGTGCTGCTGTTTCCAGCGGCGAGAGTTCGGCGGCGCAGCAGCCAGCGGCGTTGAACTCAGAGGGAACGCCTCGCGTCGACCCCGACTTCGAGGCGACGCTACCCGAAGGTGCCGTATCGCCAGTTCCAGTATCACGCCCATCCAAGCCCGCAGCTCAAGCCAAAAGCGATCCCTCGAACGACGTCACGATGGCCGAGGGGCGCAGGCGCGATCCCAGCTCAGGAGCCGCGCAGCAAGTCTTCGCCTCAATTGGGGCCACCATCTTCGAGGTGGGCAGCGTTCTTGGCGGACGCTATGAAATCCAGGCATTGCTGGGCATGGGCGGCATGGGAGCGGTTTATAAGTCCCACGACCTGGAGGTCGATCGTGCGGTCGGGTTGAAGGTCATTCGGCCCGATTTGGCCGGCAATCCCGCGATTCTCGCGCGCTTCAAGCAGGAACTGGTGCTGGCGCGGCAAGTCACGCACAAGAACATCATCCGCATCTACGACCTTAGCGAAGCCGAGGGCGTGAAGTTCATCACCATGGAGTTCATCGAAGGTGAGGACTTGCGCACCATCCTGACGCGCGAAGGCAAGCTCACCCCCGATGAGGCCATCGGCATCATTCGCCAGTCGTGCTCGGGACTGCTGGCGGCGCACCAGGAAGGCGTGATTCACCGTGATTTGAAGCCCAGCAACATCATGCGCGACGGTGCAGGGCGCGTGGTCATCATGGACTTCGGCCTGGCCAAGACTGTCGCCAGCGATGGCATGACGCAGACCGGGATGATGATCGGAACCATGGAGTACATGTCGCCGGAGCAGGCGATGGGCTCCGAATTGGACGCGCGCTCCGACATCTTCGCCATCGGGCTGATCTTCTACGAACTCATCACCGGCAACATGCCGTACCGGGCGGAAAGCGCGATAGCCAGCCTGGTCAGGCGCACCCAGGAGCGGGCTATTCCTTTGCAGGAAGTGGACCCCAGTGTTCCGCCGGCGATAAGCCACATCGTCTCTAAGTGCCTGGAGCGCGATCCCAAAAATCGGTATTCGTCAGTACAGGAACTGCTTGACGATCTTGACGTGGCGCAGGGCAGAATACCCGGGCAGACGACTCTGCGCGCTGGTATACCTGCTCCGGATGCGCTGACGCTGGGAGCTCCAACCCCGGCGATACCGCAGCCGGCAGTTGCAACCGGCGGCGGCGTTCTGCGGAGGTGGTGGATGATGGCGGCGGCCGCGGTGCTGGCCGCGGCGTTGGGCGTGGGCGGCTACTTCGCGCTTCGCTCCGGCACGGGAAAAGGAGCCGCAGCGGTGCAGCCGGTGGCAACCACGGCGCTGGCGATTATTCCGTATTACAACGCTTCCGGCGATGCCGCGATGAACTGGCTGTCGTCGAGTTTGTCAGAGACCCTGAGCACCGATATTGGTCCCTCGTCGGCGGTGCGGCAGGTATCGCAGAGCCGCTTGCAACAGGTGTTGCGCGATCTGAACATCTCTCCGCAGCAGGAGCTTGATCTTTCCACGCTGAAGCGCATTGCCGAATTCACCAACGCCGACCTTGTGGTCACCGGCAAGTACGTGAAGATCGGCGATCAGATACAGGTCAACTCGACGGTATACGACCTGAAGCGCGACCAGCAGTTCGCCATTACTACTACCGTTCCCAACGAAAAAGATTTGCTGGCATCAATCTCCAAGCTGGCGCAAGACGTGCGCGAGAAGCTGGCGTCGAGCCCGGAGATGTTGAAGCAGTTCCAGTCGAGGGCTGCGTTCGTGCTGACGCAGTCGGTGCCTGCTTTGCGCGCCTATAACGAAGGCCTGCAACTGGCGCGCGACAACAAGTTCAGCGACGCGGCGGCGAAGTTTGAAGAAGCCACGTCCGATGATCCGACCTTCGCTCTCGCTTACTCCGAACTAGCGCAGGCCTACAAGGCCCAAGGGTTCGACGATAAAGCCGAGCTGGCATCGCGCAAGTCGGTAACTTTGAGCGACAACCTGCCAGAGCGCGAGAAGTTCCAGATACAGGCGGTCAATGCGGTCGTCACGAACGACACTCCGCGGGCGATTGCCGCATACGAAAAGCTCACCGGGATTCAGCCCGATGACACCGACGCGCAGTTTGAGTTGGCGAAGCTTTACGAAAACGCTTCTAACCTGGACGCAGCGCGCCAGCACCTCACGAAAGTTAGAGCCGCGGACAAGAACAATCCTGAGGTACTGCTGGTCAGCGGACGGGTGGAGATCAAAGCGGGAGATCCGAAGGCCGGACTGGACTTCCTGAGCCAGGCCTACAATCTCGCGACCCAGACCAACAATCAGGTACTCAAGGTTTCCATTCTGCGGGCAGAGGGAATTGCTTACAAGATTCTTAATCAGCCCAAAGAGGCGTTGAAAAATTATGAGGAGGCGCTGTCGCTCAGTCGTACGCTTAATCTGCAAAAGGACGTGGCGGCGACGCTGGCGGAAATCGGTCAAATCCAGGATCAGACGGGAGACAGTAGCGCGGCGCTCGCCAGCTATAAAGAAGGATTAGAGATCCGCAAGAAAATTGGCGACAAGAGCGGCACGGCGCTCAGTCTGCTGAATCTTGGCGCGTTCTACAACGATCACGCCAAGTACGAAGATGGGCTCAAGACGCTGAATGATGCTTTGACCATTTTCCGTGACTTGAATGATCTGCCCTCGCAGGCCACTTGCCTGAACAATATCGGCACGGCTGAGGGTGGGCTAGGAAATTTCCAGGCTGCGCTGACCTACTACCAGCAATCGCTCGACATTGGCGAGAAGCTGAAGGTACCCAGCCTAATCGCGGAGTCGCTGCACAACCTTGCTGACACCAATCGCAAGCTGGGGCAGTATGATGTCGCAACCAAGCAGTACCTCGATACGATTGATGCGGCTCGTGCAGACGGTGATCAGCATCGCGTCGCGCTCGCGTCCACCAGCCTGGGAGAATTGTTTGCCACCCAGGGACAATACGGTCGTGCGCTGAAATCTTATGACGACGCGGTCAAGGGTTTCCAGGCGTCAAACGAGAATGGCTATCTCATGGCCTCCGCGCTGGGCGGATACGGCAACGTGTTATCGATGGTGGGACGAGAAGAGGAAGGTCAGCAGAAGCTTCAGGACGCGCTGAAGATCGCGACCGATGCCAAGAGCGATACCTACATCGCGCAGACGATGAATTGGCTGGGCGACAGTTACACGTATGCCGGCGCATTCGGCGATGCCAAGCAACAGTACGACAAGGCAACTGCAGTAGCAGCCCGGGCCAAAGATCGCGAGCAAGCTGCCCTGTCGCGTTTTGGTCTGGCACGGTTGGATGTTTTACAAGGTCGCGGCAACTCGGCTATGCCGGTGTTGCAGAAGTTGGCGGAAGAGAGCGAGACCATCGGCCTGAGAGCTTTGTCGGTGCAGGCGTCCATTTATCTCGCGCAGGCGGAGATTGCGGCGAAGAAGTCACAGCCCGCCGAGCAGGAATTAGATCGCGCGCTGAATCGTGCTGACAAGCTGGGCCTGATCATCGAACAGGCGCAAGCGCATTATCTGCTGGGAGAGTTGGCCACCGTCACCGGCAAAGAAAAACAGTTTGGCTTCCAGTTCCGCGATACGGTGAAGCTGCTGGAATCAGTGAGCAAAGAACCGGGAGTGGGCCATCTGCTGGATCGCGCCGACCTGAAGGGCATCTACCAGGACGCCGTCAAGTCGTACCAGGGCGGAACCTAAGCAACAATTCGAGGACAAGAAAGAAGCCCCGGATTTCCCGGGGCTTTTGTTGTTGCGATCGAAATGTTGACGGGCTACTTGTTGCCACCGCCGGATCCGGTTTCGACGGTCGGAGTACCGGCGTTGGCCGGCAGTTTCCGGAACAGGCTCGAACTCTGCGATCCCGGGCAAGTTGGATTTGAGCCCGGTGAGGTCTTGAATGTAGCCACGAAATCGGAGAAGTTATTGCCCTTCCCTGATGTTGTGGGATCAATGTCGTTCTGCTGGAACGAGGTGAAGATCGAGCACCAGTTGTTGGTTCCGATCTGGGCCTTGATGTAGTCGGCATTGCCCGCGTTCACCGGATCCGTGGTCGAATACGATGTGCGGGTCTGGATGAACTGATTCTCGCCCGGGTTCGGACAAGGCACGTTCTGTTGCGTGATGGGATCCTGGCAGGTCACTTCGTAGACAATGCACTTGCCGCCGGTGCTCAGATAGGTGATGCACTGCTCGTTGTTGAACAACGTATTGCTTCTGAGCCGGGTGTTGTAAAAATCGGTCTGATAGATCGGAATCGCGTTCACTGTCATATCGACGTTGAAATTATTGGGCGGATAGGTCACGCCGTAAACGTGATCACCAAAGTCGAACTGATTTTCCCCACCGTTGTTGTTGACCATCTGCTGGATTTGCGTGGGGGTGTGCGGTGTGAATTCCCAGCTAATGACGTCGGTGGTTTGGACGTTGGCGCCATATCCGGCGGTGAAGCCCACGAAGGTTGCGCCCGCCGCATTATTCAAGGTAAGCGCCTGATCGAGCTTGAAAGGTTGGAGATTGATCTGCGCCACTGCATTTGGCGCAGGAGTGTGGGTTCCCGGAATCAGCGGGGGATCGACATAAACCAGTAAGTGGTATGGGTCGTTCGACACGGAGGGCGGTCCGGTATATTCCACTACCACCGTAGCCGGGCTGCCGTCGGTGCACACTCCGTTGTTGCAGGTGAGGCCGAGTGTGGGAATGGCGCTGCTGATGACTGGCCTGGCTGTACAGGCAACTGGTTACATTGTGGTTCTGGCCGATGGTGTATTGCCCCGCCAGATGGACGGGAGTATTGGTCTTCACACCGCAAGTCTGAAGCGCCACGTGATTCGAGGTTGGATCCCACGGATCCTGCGCGGTATCGAACTCGATGGCTATGCTGTTGGGAATGCCGGCGTAACCCACTCCGCCGTTGCCGACGCCGAGCGCTGTTCGGGACGCTCCCGTCGCACCGAAACTCGAGTCGGTGGAAGACGAGTTCTGAATCACGAAGGCTAAGCCATCGCCCGGCGAGCAGCATTGTGCCGGGTTATGAAAGGCGAATTGGAAGTAGGTCGTAAATCCCGAGGTTACCGGTTGCGTCACGATAAACCAGGCTGAGCTGGCAGTGGCGCCGCTGGGGCGGTTGTTGGTGGAGCCGTCCGTCATACGCATGACGGCGTTCCCATTCCATGTCGCTTGGGTCACCGTGCCATTTTTCGCGAGCAGGGCGTTAAAAGCGTTCTGATTGGAAAAATCTTCAAACCGTATCTGCTGGGCCGTGGCGGACATCACGATGGCCAGAACCGCCAGAAAGGTCAGGAGCTTCAACAGCTTCGCCGATTGCATGGGTATGTTTCCTTCTCTCGTCCTTTGCATCTGGACGTCCTTCGATTCCGGCTTCCTGCCGGTGGTTGTGGCGCCTGGCTCGCGGCGGGGACGATGAAGCCAAGGCTAGGGTCCAATGGTATCGAGGTATTCTGGTTTTCATTGCCCCTCCCTGTCAAGGGAATTGGCCAAAAGGTGGGCCTCAAGGCCAATATTGGCGTTGGTTAGGACGATCGCAGGCCCAACGCGGTTGAGACAAGTAGCTCAGTTGATTGAGTTTCTGTGACCGGCATCACAGCCATTGGAGAATCGGATGCCGCAGGATAGTATTTGCGTTAAGGGCAAGTCGCGAGGTGCCAATGGGCTGGATTGATAACCGGTTCGAGAAGAACTTCCTGGTCACTACGGTTGACTACGTTTTCAACTGGGCGCGGAAATCGGCCATTTGGCCTATGACTTTCGGTCTGGCCTGCTGCGCTATCGAGATGATTGCCGCCTCGACGGCCCGCTTTGATATCGCGCGCTTCGGCTCCGAGGTATTTCGTCCCAGCCCCCGCCAGAGCGACCTGATGATCGTGGCCGGCACCGTCACCCTCAAGATGGCGCCGGTAGTGAAGCGCATCTACGACCAGATGCCCGATCCCAAGTGGGTCATCTCCATGGGCGCCTGCTCCTCGGTTGGCGGCCCGTTCAACACCTATGCTGTGCTGCAAGGAGTCGATCGCATTGTGCCGGTCGACGTCTACATCGTTGGCTGCCCACCGCGTCCGGAGAACCTCTTCTACGGACTGCTGCGCCTGCAGGACAAGATCGATACCATGAGCATCGCCAAGAAGCCTACCGAAGTGCGGCTGAAAGAAGATATGGCCGAGAACTTCAAGCAGCAGGTTCGGATCGCGCAAGCTAACTTCGCCAATCCCGAGCAGTTGGTGCAGCCGGTCACGAACGAAATCGTGGTGCCGCGGTAGAGGATCGCCGCAAGTCAAACTCCATCGTTGAAGGGGAGCGCTGCCTCCCGGTGCGATGTCATTGCGCCGCTTAAGCATTGTCATGACGAAATCGCTGCGGCGACCGAGGAGACGGCTCTCGGCGGCTCTCCGGCAATAATCACATTTGCGTCAACACTGGGTAAAAAGCAGATACCTCACTTCGTTCGTGATGAAATCTATTTGCGATAGGCTATGAGAGCCATGTCCGAATTCATCAAGATTGCCACCAAGTCTGAACTGCCCGATCTGGAGTCCGCTGCCGAATTTAATATCGGCGGACGCACCATCTGTGTCGCCAACGTCAACGGCGAGTACTGCGCCATGGACAACGTCTGTCCTCACGAAGGAGGGCCGCTCGGCCTGGGCTACGTCGATGGAGCCAAGGTCGTGTGCCCGTGGCATGGTTGGGAGATCGAAGCCAAGACCGGCAAAGCCGCCAACGGACACGGCGCCGTCGCAGTTTACGATCTGCGCGTCGAAGGCGACGATGTGCTGGTGGCGCTCTGAGTGTCATCTCGGAAGGCTCACCACGGAGACACGGAAAACACCGAGAAGACTAGATTTCTGAATCCCATTCACTCCGTGTCCTGAGTGCTTCCATAGTAAACGCTTTTGTTTTGCGAAACTTTTACCCAGCGTTTCGCGTATCAGGTTCAAGCCGGCGTCCGAGTTGTCGCTCGTGCGTCCAGAACTGATACTGTTCTTTCACTTAAGGAGTTTGCATGCGATTTCTGGCACTGGCCCTGTGCCTCGTGTTTTCCACTCAAATGTTTGCCGCCGACACTCTTGACGCCCGCCGAAAGCAATTGAGCGATTTGGTCTCTGAGTACTGGGAACATAACCTCAAGACGGACCCGGTGTTCGCTTCGATCATCGGCGATAAGCGCTACAACGATCAACTTGGCAGCACCTCGGCGGAGTTCCTGAAGAAGGAAGCCGATATTGATCGCCAGTATCTGGCGAAGTTTGAGGCCATCGACACTACCGGCTTCCCAACCCAGGAGAAGCTCAACCAGGAGCTGGAGATTCGCGAGCTCAAGCGTGGGCTCGGCTTCTACGAGCTCAAGCTGTGGCAGATGCCGGTCAGCCAGATCAGCGGCGTTCACATCGAGGCGCCGCAACTGGTGCCCGTCCTCTCGTTCGCTACGGTCAAGGACTATACCGACTACATCACGCGCCTGCACCAGTTGCCGCGGATATTCGACGAGACCATGGACAACATGCGCCTCGGCATGGCCGACGGCATGATGCCGCCGAAATTTCTGCTGGAGAAAGCGGTCGACCAGACCAATGCGATCGCGGACGCGCCGCTGGAGAAGTCGCCATTTGCGCAACCCTTCGATAAGTTTCCTGCCAGCTTTTCTGAGGCCGATAAAACGCGTTTGAAAAAGGAAGGTTACGACGCGATTCAGAAAGACGTGGTCCCCGCCTATCAGAAGCTCGCGAAATTTCTTAAAGACGACTACGCCCCTAAGGGCCGCACCGAGGTTGGCATCTGGGCCCTCCCCAACGGCGATGCTATTTACCGCTTCATGGTGCGCCAAGCCACCACAACCGATGTCGATCCGGAGAAGATTCACGAAATCGGATTGCAGCAAGTTGCCGAGATCGAAAAGCAGCAACTAGCCATCGCTCAGAAGCTGGGCTACAAGGACCTGAAGAGTTTTGCTGCATCGATTGCTACCAACCCCAAGCTCCACGCGCAGTCGCGCGAGCAGATCCTCGACCTGTACCGCAAGTACATCGGGCAAATGGAACCCAAGCTGCCGGAGTTATTCGGACGCCTGCCGAAGGCCAAGCTGATTGTCATGCCCGACGAGGCGTATCGCGAGAAAGACGCGTCGGCTGCCGAGTACATCGAAGGCACTCCCGATGGCTCGCGTCCCGGTCACGTGATGGTGAACACTAGCGATCCGGAAAAGCGGCTCACCATCAACATGGAATCCACCGCCTATCACGAGGGAGTTCCCGGCCACCACCTGCAACTGTCGCTGGCGCAGGAGATCGGCACGCTTCCGCCGTTCCGCCAGCATGGATACTGGGGCGCTTACATCGAAGGATGGGCGCTGTACTCCGAGCGCCTGGGCAAAGAGGTTGGCTTCTATCAGGATCCCTACAACGACTACGGCCGCTTGCAGGACGAAATGTTGCGCGCGATTCGCCTGGTAGTCGACACCGGATTGCATTACAAGCACTGGAGCCGCGAGCAGGTGGTGCAGTTCTTCCACGATCACTCATCGGAAGACGAGCCCAACGTGCAGTCGGAAACCAATCGCTACATCTCCTGGCCAGGACAGGCGCTGTCCTACAAAATGGGACAGCTGGAGATTCTCGATCTGCGTGCTCACGCGCAGAAAGAGCTAGGCAGCAAGTTCGACATTCGGGAATTTCACGATCAGATCATCGACTCCGGAGCGTTGCCGCTGGACGTGCTGCAGGTCCAGATCAACGACTGGATCGCACAGAAGAAGGCGGCTGCAAAGTAGGTGGAGCGGGCCGTCAGACCGGCGTCACTGGGGCTAGAATGAGTGAGGGCTTCAGCCCCTGAATCCACGAGTTATCTGGGTGCGAATGTCCTTCTACGAATACAGCGCGAAGCTAAACAATGGCGGCGTCACTAAACTGAGCAAGTATAAAGGGAAGGTATTGCTGGTGGTGAATACAGCCAGCCAGTGTGGCTTCACCCCTCAATACAAAGGTCTGCAAGAGCTGTACGCGAGATACAAGGACCGCGGCTTCGCGGTCCTGGCCTTTCCTTGCGATCAGTTTGGACACCAGGAACCGGGCGGCGACGACGAGATCAAGTCATTCTGTGAGACCAACTACGGCGTCGACTTCCCGCTGTTTTCCAAGATCGAAGTCAACGGTGACAACGCTGATCCACTCTACAAATTCCTGAGAAGCGAGAAGGGTGGACTGTTGGGTGACGCCATCAAGTGGAACTTCACCAAGTTCCTCGTCGACAAGCAGGGAAACGTCGTCGACCGCTATGCGCCGCTGACTCCGCCCGACAATATCGCGCGCGACATCGAACGCGAGCTGGCGAAATAACTCGATCAACCAGCCGGCTCGTTGAAACCTATTTCGACGCGATTCTATCCAGCGGCGACTTTGTCAACAATTTGCGCAACTTCTCCAGCTGCTCTACTGTGCTGTCGATCATCCACTGCGGAACCGGCACAGGAACTGGTGGCGGAGGCGCAGGCTGACCTTCGGGGCTGGGGGCCGGAACGGCCAGATTCAGTGCCTCGGCTTCCTTTAATAATTCGTCTGCCTTTGTGTCATCGCCCAACCCTGCATAAGCCTGCGACATTGTGGCCTTGATCCAAAATTCGCTCTCACCGCAGGGCTTGGGAGAACAGTTCAGCAGAGTCTCGCAAACCTCGATCACTTTTCGCCGGGTTCGCTGGGCGACAATGAAGTCGGCAATCGCCTCGGCGGGATCCGCATCCGGCAGTGCAGCCCGAACATTCAGCAGGTAAGCCAGATTGATTCCGTTGTAGTGGTCGTTCTTGACGTAAAAGCCCTTTTCCGCCGCCCAGATTGCCCGGTTGAGTTGAGCTATGTCTTTTTCCTCGTCCCAAAGCCGTTTTTGCACCGACCCGTAAAGCCCCAGTGTTTCGGTGTCGGTTGAAGTCTCCGGCCGCAGGCTCAACAGCAACCTCTCTGCTTCTTTCAGCGCGCCTACTGTTGTCGGCAACTTGCTCTTGTAAGTTGCCAGTGCCAGCCTCTGCACGACATAGGCGTCATTCGGCATCATGCTGCGGACGACAGTGAGCAGGCTCGCCGCGGTTGCGAAGTCGCTGCGATTGAAACAGGCGTCCACCTGGTCCATCAACGCCCTGACCGTCGGCTGATCCGCCGGGAGCGCACTCGAAGCCTGCTCCGCTACAGCTTTCGCCGCTCGTCTGAGCGTCTCTTTGCTGAGGACTGGCGGCTGAAGGGTACTCAGAAAGGTGTATACCGGGCTGTCAACCGCCGCTTTCTGGCCAACGATGGTTACGGCGTTCTTCAGCTCGTTTTGCATTCGCATGGCTTCGTCGAAGCCGATATCCTCGCCCAAATGGTGATACTGCCGAATAGCGATCTGGCCGATGTCGAATGGAAAAACCAGCTTGTCTTCAGCGATGGTGATGGTCGTATACGGTTTGAGCGCGTGACGCACGCCTAGTTCGTAGAAAGCATTTTCGTTGTAAGTGGAAACGTCAGCCACCACCACGTCGGCATTCAGCAACTGCTCGTACATGGGAACATTGATGTTGCCTGAGTGCGGAATCTCGTCCGCACGGACACACTCATAGCCTGCCGCAATAACCCCCGGCTTGATGATGTTCTTGTACGACTTGTCGAGATCCAGGACCCGGCCTGACCGATAATCGGTTTTCTTCCCAAAACCCATTACCACAAAGCAGGTAGGCATGAGCGGGAGCATAGCATAGGATTCTCCCGCTCGCGATATTCGATCTGCGCGTCGGCCCTACTGCAACAACCCGAACACGGCCACTCCGGTCGGCGTGCCAACATAGACGCGCCCGTTTGCAATCATCGGCGTGATGAATTTGTTTCCGTTGCCGAACTGGTCGCGCGAGCCCTGCTGATTGCTGTTGTAGAGCTCCTGCGTCAAGTCACGCGCGTTGTAGGCGTGCAGCACCGCGGGCGAGGAGTTCTCTACTGCCCACAAGATTCCGTTCTGCGAGAAATTCGCCGAGATGCTTGGCGTCGCTCCGGGATAGGTGAAGGTTTTGCTCGTCTGGCTGCTGGGCGAAGTCGCGAGCTTTCCATTGACAATGGGATAGGCCTTGATGTGATCGCTCACCCCGCCGAAAAATATGGTATTGAAAAAATATGCGGGCATCGACCAGGCGCCCCCCGGCAGCGCGCCGCTTATTTGCTGGTACAGGTTGTTGTTGTTGTTCGGGTTCCACTTGCCCATGTTGTCGCGATTGGCGATATAGATGTTGCCGTCTTTTCCTGCGCCGATCACCAGGTGAACCTTTTGGCCCAGAGAGGCAGAAATATCCGGAAGCACCAGCGCTCCGCCCGAGCCCAAATCAACGTCGCCATTGGACTCCTGCACGGTATTGAAAGTATTGAAATAGTCGGCGACGGCCAGCGGACCTGAGGTCGACACCTTCATGATGGCATTGCCGTAATCGCCATTGATGGGGAAGCCGTTGCTGTCAAGCGTGGTATCGAAGGTGCCGTTGCCATCGAGGAAGTAAACAAACCCGTCAGGATCGGCAGCAAGACCCGCGCCTGCCTGCCAGATGGCGCCTTCGTTACCGTTCGGCGTGACATTCAGCACCGAAACCTGCGACAAGTCGGTGGCGCTGTACTGCATGATCCATCCGGTATAGGGCCGGTGGTCGCAATGCGAGGTGAATGCCAGATGTATCTTGCCGCCCACTTCCAGCAGCCCCGCGCGCTCGGCATAGGCCTTTGGATCGAAGACCACAAATCCGTTCTGGCTGTTATCGCCGGTGCCGGGATACTTTGCCTGAATCTCTACCGGGCCGCCGAACAGCTCAGCGCCAGTGGCGAGATCGACCGCGTGCAGCCGCTGGTGATAGGTGCTGCCGGCCTTCGACATCGCGACAAAATACATGGCACTCTTGTTGCGATCGACGACCGGCGTGTCGGTAATGCCGATCTCAGGACTGATCTGCCCGCAGCCGAACACGGCTTCGCTGGTGGTTTCTCCCTGCAACAGCGCGGTGGTCTGCCATAGCTGCACTCCGGTGTCGGCATCGAAGGCGTAGATGCTGTCGTGCTCGCTCACCGTGTAGATGACATTGTGGATGGTTCCGTTGATGGTGACGTTCGAAACGTACAGCGGCTCGGCATCCACTTTGCCGTCGGTCGTCAGGAAGTTCACCTTGCCGAAAGCCGTTGAATTCACGTTTGCCGTGGTCAGGATCGTTTCCAGCGGCATCAGCCCGGTGCGCCCGTTGTCGTCATGGTAGGTAAGTACGTTGATGGGGGACGCCGACGTGGGAGGCGAGCTGGGTTCCGCGAGGTTTTGCGCGGCCATGCAGGACAAAAACAGTGTAGGAAGAAGCAGCATGCACAGAATGGATTTGCTGGAACGCATACGCAGCACCTCGAGGTTCGTTCGGAAGAGTGTACTGCAAGGAGATGGCGTGACTGCCGGTGAGTTTGCCCGGTAACAAAAAATTTACCAGGTCATTACTTTCGTGCCAGGCGCGCTAGCATGGCCAGCTGAATATAATCCAAACCATGGACGAACAGGATTTCCGCCGCCGTGCCGATGCCAGTCTCGAAGCCTTGAAACGCAGTCTCTACGAAGCCGAAGGGGAAGCCGACTTCGAGGTCGAAGAGAATGCTGGTGCACTGCACATCACCTTCGAAGAGCCGCCTGGAAAATTCGTGGTGTCGCCCAACGCTCCGGTGCGCCAGATCTGGATTTCCGCGCTGTCCACCAGCTTCAAACTTGACTGGTCAGAGAAGAAGAACGACTTCGAGCTAAGCAAGACTGGCGAGGGCATCAAGCCGCTTATCGGGCGGCTGATCAACGAACAGTTGGGCGAAGAGGCGGTTCGGCTGAAATAACGCAGCTTGCCACTCGCTCTTCGGCCGGGCAAAAAACTCTCAACCACGGATATCCGCCGATCTTCACGGATTAGAAGATGAGGAAAAGATCCGTGCTCTTCCGCGTGAATCCGTTGGCCACATCTTTTGAGCCAAGAGCCAAAAGCTGCTTTACTTGCACGCCTCCACGCCACCTTCAATCGCCGTCCCTTCTTCGTAGTCGTTCCAGGTCTCAATCATCAGGAAGGGAAGTGGTCGCTGTTCGCCATAGTAGCGTCGGAAGAGGCGCAAGGTGTCGTCCAGGGTCTTTCCGCAGCGAGCGCTCATGTGTCGATTCAGACTCCAACTGGCGCGCGAGTCGTTGAATCCGGGCCACGCCGCGCCCACCGCGATCTTGCTGGGATACTGCGCGATCATCGTCTGATAAAAGTTTTCCAGATAATCTTCGCCCCAGTTGCTGCCGTTCGGGCTCCAGCCCGCCTTGCCCGGATTTACCCAGGCGTAGAAGCCGTCGAAGTCAGCGGCGAATTTTGCGTTGATGTCTTTGTAGATGAGCAGTGGCGGATTGCTCCACGAATTGGTCGCCTGTCGCACGCGGTTCCAGTCCGTATGTCCACCTTTCGGAAAGATGAAAATCATCGGCCGGCCCTCGTACTGCAGGTACGAAGTGCTCGGAATCGCAGCTTGCGGCCCGATATAGCGGTCGTACGCGTACTGCAGATCGCTGATTACGGTGTCAGTGCTGCTCGCGGGGTTCTTGTCATCCTCGTCATACATCAGCGCGACCTTAAAGTCTTTTTCGGCCGCAGCTTGCTGCACGAGCGTGTAAGCCTTGTCTTCGAACTCGTGATGTTGGCCGTACCAGTTCACGATGAACGCCGAAATCCCCAGCTGCCGTGCGTGATCGATCTGCTGCTCGATCTTTACCCGGTCCACCGACGAGTAGCCCACATTTATGTGGCTGGGCTGACCAAACCATGGCTGATAGTCGGCGACCATTAAGGGGCCCGGTGCGCTGCCCACGAAGTGATTCATAGCCAGTGGCTGATGCACGGCCTGATGACTGCAAGCGACGGTGGTAATAAGCGCGAGCACGACGAAGGAAAAAAGCACTTCCCGGGCACGACGAGCACGATCGAAACGAGGCTTCATATCTGAAAAGCTGACCATCGCAGTTAGATGGCGATTTGCGCCGCAGCGTTGGTCATAGCTGGATTAAGTACTTAACATCCGAAAAGAGCGGCATTTGGCGCGCTCGCGCTTTGGCCATTACACTTCTAAATGTGAGGATTGCACTCGGGCAGATCAACACCACTATCGCCGATTTCGCCGGAAATTCCGCAAAGATCATCGATTATGCCCAACGCGCTCGCAGCGCGGGGGCCGAACTGGTCATGTTTCCCGAGTTGTCGATTTGCGGCTATCCGCCGCGCGACTTGGTGGAGCGGCCGTGGTTTGTCGAACACAATCGCCAGACCGCTGAGGAGATCGCCCGCAAAACCGAAGGCATTGCCGTCATCGTCGGCTTGGTGACGCCGACAAAGAATGGCACTGGCAAACACGTCCATGAATTCGGCGGCGCTGCTGCGCGACGGCAAGATTGCCTTCGTGCAGTCGAAGCGACTGCTGCCCACCTACGATGTCTTCGACGAGATGCGTAACTTCGCGCCCGCCGACTCGCAGCAGTTGTTTGCATTCGGGGGCAAAGAGATGGCCTTACCATCTGCGAAGACGCCTGGAACGACAAGAATTTCTGGGACCGCCGTATGTATGGCGTCGATCCGGTCGAAGACTTGATGCGCGCCGGCGGCAGCATTGTTGCTCAACATCTCAGCCTCGCCCTTCTACCTTTGCAAGCGCGAGTTGCGCCGCGACATGCTGGCCGCTATCGCACGTCAGTACAAGGTGCCGGTGGCGCTGGTGAACCAGGTCGGCGGCAACGACAGCCTGGTGTTTGACGGCTCAAGCCTGGTGCTGGGGCCCGATGGCAACGTGATCGCGCAGGCGAAGTCTTTCGAAGAAGATCTGATCTTCTTCGATCCGACACTCTGACCGGCGACATGCGCAAGCGCGACGAAAGCGAAGAGGGGAGCGCCTACGCGGCACTGGTGCTGGGCACGCGCGACTATGTGCGCAAATGCGGATTCAAGCGAGTCGTGCTCGGTCTCAGCGGCGGCATCGATTCGGCGCTGACGGCCTGCATTGCGGTTGACGCGCTGGGCGCAGAGAACGTCATGGGAGTCGCCATGCCGGGCCCTTATTCGTCGCAGGGCAGCATTGACGACGCGCTCGCGCTGGCCAAGAACCTAGGCATTCAGCTTCGAAGTCATCCGCATCGACGAGATTTTCAAGTCCTACACTGCGGGACTGAGCCCGGTTTTCGGGAACCGCGCGCCCGATGTGACGGAAGAAAACATTCAGGCCCGCATTCGCGGCTCGCTGGTGATGGCGTTGTCGAACAAGTTCGGCGCCATGGTGCTCACCACCGGCAACAAATCGGAGTTGGGCGTGGGCTACTGCACGCTCTACGGCGACATGTGCGGAGGCCTGGCCGTGATCTCCGACGTGCCCAAGACGCTGGTGTACCGCTTGTCGCGCTACGTCAATCGCAAGGGCGAGCGCATTCCGGAATCGACCATCGAGAAGCCGCCGTCGGCGGAATTGCGCCCCGACCAGAAGGACAGCGATTCGCTGTCCGCCTTACGAAGTACTGGATACCGTTCTGGTCGATTACGTGGAGAACAATCAAGTCGCCGCGAGCAGATTGCTGACGAGCATGGTTACGATCTGGCCTTGGTGCGAAACATCGCTCGCATGGTCGATCGCAGCGAGTACAAGCGTCAGCAAGCTGCTCCGGGGCTTAAGATTTCTGAGAAGGCGTTTGGCTTTGGCCGGCGCTATCCTATCGCGGCCAAGGTCGACTTGTAGTCGCAACATTGCAGTTGGAAAGGTTCGAATGAAATTCTTATCGCGCTTCTTGTTCATCGCCGCATTGGCATTTTGCAGTATCAACCTGTCGGCGCCAGACCCACAACACCACCGCGCCCGCTGCATCGTCCAGTGCCAAGCTTCCCAGTGAAGAGACGGTGAACCAGTTTCTTAAGCACATGTTTGGCTGGAACCAGAATCTCGCGTGGCACGTGGTCAGCATCAAGCCCTCGGAGGCGCCGACCGTTGCTGAGGTCACGGTTGTGTTCAATACGCCGGAAGGTCAGGCGGTGCAGAAGATTTACGTCACGCCCGACGAGCACTATGCGTTTTCGGGCGATTTGGTGCCTTTTGGCGCCGATCCGTTTGCGGCCGCGCGAGCCGACTTGAAGGCTGTAACAGGTCCCGAACACGGGTCGAAGGATGCTGCGGTCACCATCGTCGAATTCGGAGACCTGGAATGTCCGGCGTGCAAGAAGGCGCAGGAAAACCTGACTAAGCTGATGAGCGAAGAGCCCAAGGCCAAGCTCATCTTCCAGAACTTCCCGCTGGAACAGATTCATCCGTGGTCGATGCGGGCGGCGAAGTACCTCGATTGCCTCGGGCGCGAGAATAATGATGCGGTCTGGAAGTTCATTGCCACGACCTACGAGCACCAAGCCGAAGTCAACGAGCAGAACGCGGACGACAAGCTGAAGGAGTACGTGAAAGAAGCGGGCGGAGATCCTGCGGTGGTGAGCGCCTGCGCGGCCAAGCCGGAAACCGAAAAGCGCGTGCGCGACTCGATCGCGCTGGGAGAGAAGCTGAACGTCAACAGCACTCCGACTTTTTTCATCAACGGACGCAAGGTCACGGGCTTCGCCAACATGCCTTACGACACTGCGAAGGCGATGGTGGATTACGACGCGAAGTAACTAGCAATTAGCAACTCGCAATTTTAGTGCCCAGTCGGCAGAGCGATGGCTACCGACTCATGAGTTGGCAGTCGCAGCACATGCGGCGTTACAACGATCAGCAGATCGGCGTTGTTGACGGTTGTGTCGTGCTGCGCGCCGGCGTAGGTAAGTCCGGGAACCCGACTCAAAAAAGGCCAGCCATTAACGCTGCGTGAGTCGGACTCGTCAATGATGCCCCCGACTACGCTTGACTCTCCGGCCTTAAGGGTAATGGTCCCGTTATATTCCCGATTGTTGATGACGGGTATGCCGTTGACGGTGGTGGAACCGAGCGCCCGGAGCTGCAGCTCCAGCTTCATGGTGACCGACGCGTCGGGATGAATGGTGGGTGTCGCCTTCAGCTTCAGTCCCAGGTCTTCATAACTCACGGAGGGCACCGGAGCGATGTAGCTGCCATTGCCGATGACACTGGAAATCGCCGAAGTGTTGTAGATGGGTGAAAAGGTCGCATTCACGATGGGATAGCGCTCGCCAATCAGCATGGTGGCCGCATTGTTCTGGGAGGCGCGCAGTTGCGCATTCTCCAGGTTCTGCACCGACGATTCATTCAGGTTGAAGGTGTAACCGACGCCCGCCGGGTTGGCGTTGATTCCCGCGAAGGTCAAGCCGCCGCCGAAGGTGGCGAAGGGTTGCATTTGCAGCAGGGAATTGGCGTTCGTATTCTGCGCCAGCTGGGCCAGCAAGGCCTGGATCGCCGTCGAATTTGCCTGGTTGATTCCGCCCGATGCGATGAGTTGGTTGATGAGGTCCTGGGCTCCCAGTCCCAGACCGGCGATCAGCTGCGGACTGATATTGAACAAGGTGAATTGGGTTGGCAAGTTGGCGCCGAGCTGCCGCAGCAGGCTCTGGCTGATCTGGTAAACCCTGATGTCGAGCAGCACCTCGGGGCGGCTTTGCACGATGCTCTCGATTAACTGGGTCGCGGCTTCGACCACCGGTTGCGGGCCGCGAATGACGATACTGTTCTCGGCCGGGTCCTGGGTGATGAATCGCAGCTCCAGTACCACCCGCAGCAAGTTGACCAGGTCCACCAGTTCCTGCGGCGTGGTGAGGTCGGGCAGGTAGTAGGTGCGGATGGTCATTCGCTCGAAGTTGGTCCGGTTCTGAGCGGTGTCGGCGAACACCAGGATCGCCTTGGGTGCGAGGGCTACCCAGAACGTTTTGGTGACGCTGGTAGCCGCTTCCATCGCGGTGGCGAAGTTCACGTCGTCGATATCGAAGCGGGTGTGAGTGGTTTTGACCGACTCGTCGAACTCAACATTTATCCCGTAAGCTTTGCCGACCTCGGTCAGCAGTGAGCGCTCGTCGCCACGGAAGCGAAAGTCGTGGTGCGAAGGATTGGGCTGCAGCAGGATCTCTTCGGAGCGGTCGGCGACCCGCAGCGTGCTGGCCCCCGGGTTGTTCCGCCACACCGACTCTTGCAGCCGCTGCAAGGCGAACTGATTTTCCGGATCGAACTGCAGCGCACGGCGAAATTCGGCCATGGCGACGATTTGCTTCTGCTCGTCGAGCGCCTTGTTGCCGCGAGTGATGGCGTCCATGGCCAGGTCCTGACGAGTGATCTCGCGCGCGGTGACGTAATCGACGCTATGCGGGCTGAGCCGGGCGGCCTCCTGGAATTTGTCATAGGCTTCTTCCAGCGCACCGGACTTTTTCAGTTTCACGCCTGACTCGAAATCCTTTTTTGCTTGGTTAAGATCCTGCGGTGAAGGGGGATTCAGGATGACGGTGCCGAGGGGCTGGGATCCGCTGGCCGGGGTAGTGGCGGGCTGCACTTGCGCCGGGGCAGGAGCGGGTGAAGGCGTGCTTTCGGGCTGCTGCGCGGTAAGGGAGGCGGCGAAGCAACAGACGATGAGTAGCCCGGAGATCAAGCGCATTGCTGATGGGATTGTAAGGCACAGGGCGGGGGATTGTCGCATCAGGAGAAGCGTCGCAGGCGCATGGTGGTTGGACGAACTCGGCGGCCGATTGTGGGCGCCTGATTGTCCGCCGCCGTGGTGATGCCGTATACAAACTAATAACCCTCTGACAACAGCCCACTGAGCACTAGCAACTGCTATACCCCCCTCCCCCTGGGTACTCCTAAAATCTTGAAACGATTGAGTAAGTTTTGGCGAAGCTCCGCAAAATCTTGAGCGCGTGAGACTTACAGGCAAAATCTTACAAAATAAAGACTTAAGTAGGATTTTGAGGGGGTGGAAGGGTAGGAGTATTTGTGAAGTAGATAACAGCGGCCAACCAGCGTTATGACGACCCGGTCGCGTCACGCCTCCCCATACTTGGGCGCGATGGCAAGAGAGACAAATCTCCCTCGTCCTCATTGCTGTCCATTGTAAGAAATCAAGGAAGATCGACCAAGCGAGTTGGTCACAGATGTGTGTGACGTCGTTTTCTCGACAAGTGCGACCTTGATTTCACACCTGCTGCAGGTTCGCAAAATGCGGCCGGGGCAGGTCACGAACTTCATATCCGGTCAATGAGTGTAAGTGCGATTTAGCGCCAAGTAAAGGACAAGGAAGCACATTCCTTGCCCTTTACATTAGTCCACACTCTGTAGTGTTCGGGGCACCGCGCGCTAGTCTCCGGCGTGACTGATGGTCCGCTGTGCTTTGATCTGCTGCAATACCTGCGATAGGTTGTAACTCGCCGGATCCTGCATAGGCGGATACGGCACATAGGACTCAAGTTCCTTCAGCCACAGCAACTGGCCCATCGGCAGAATGTTCCAATCGTAGATGTAGGCGGTCACAGGCCCAGCAAGTGCGCCGCCCATACCGAAGGCGGTACCTTGGTCAAACCCGACGGCCGTTTCGAATGGATCTCGCCTTATGTTATCGACCTGAGCCCATTTGTAGGTCTGAACACCGGCGAGGCCGCAGGTTGCGCAGGCCCCCTCCATCGCAAAGTAGATCTTCCAGTTCTTGTAGCGAACGGCAGAAGGTGTAGGCCCGGTGTAGTAGAAGAAGGTGTCACGCGCGGAGTCTTTCGAGGTGCCTTCGAGATAAGCTCGCTGGTCAACGCCGTCGAGCGTTGTCTTCACGATTCCGGGATATTTCCCGGCCTGGATCTGTTCCTTCAAGCCGTCACCCTTCGGGCCGCCGGCGATATCAACTAGTGTCGGTACCCAATCGAGCGAGGCAAACATCTGGTTATAAACCGTGTGGTCCTTGATGTGTCCAGGCCAACGAATGACGCATGGGGCCCTCATGCCGCCTTCCCACGTGGTCAGCTTGCCACCTTTGAACGGAGTCGTGCCACCGTCGGGATAGGTAATTACCTCGGCGCCGTTGTCGGTAGTGAAGACGATGATGGTGTTATCCAGCTGACCCATGTCTTCCAACTTCTTGATGACGTAGCCGATGTTGTCGTCCATCTGCTTCATGCCCGCTTCGTTAACGCCCCAGTCCTTACCACCGGGCTCACCGACCATGGCCATGTATTTGTCGGAAAGAACCGTGGTTACGTGCATGCGGGCCGGGTTGTACCAGACGAAGAACGGTTTGTTCGTCTTTTTGGGGTCGTTGCGGTCCAGGAAATCGATCACGTGGCTCGAAATCTCCTCGTCCACAGTTTTCGACCTTTCGAGCGTCAGTGGGCCTTCATCGTGGCAGGTCTGATTTTTTGAAGTACCGTCAGAGGATTTGCACAACAAAACGTTTCGGGGTGGTGTCAGGCATGGCGTGGTTCTGGGATCAACCGCACCAGGAACGGGCGGCAGTCCGGGGATTGGCGTGTTGATGCAAGGCGGGATGATTCCCTGCTTGTTGGGATTGATATTGATGTCTGGGAAGCTTACTCCTTGCATCGCGTCGAGATGGTAGAGATAGCCCCAGAATTCTTGGAACCCATGAGCCGTCGGCAAGGCGTCGGTGTGATCGCCTAAGTGATTCTTGCCGAACTCACCGGTGGTATAGCCCAGATCGCGCAGGAACCAGGCGAGAGCCGGGGTTCCGGGCTTCAAATAGGTAGGGCTGCCCGGAAGCTGTGGCGGAATCATGCCGGTGCGCAAGGGATGCATCCCAGTGAAGAAGGCATTCCGACCGGCGGTGCAGCTTTGCTCCGCATAGTAGGTCATAAAGATGCCGCCTTCATTGCCAATGCGATCGATGTTGGGTGTCTCCCCGACCATCAGCCCGCGGTGGTAGATGCTCGGCTGCATCCAGCCAATATCGTCTCCCATGATGAACAGAATGTTAGGCTTTTGGCTGGTTTGTGCGACCGCGGAAGCTACGACAATGCCCGCTAAACCCGACAGGGCAACTGCTGCCAACGCTAGTTTTCGTACACCCACTCCTAAATCCATAGTCTTCTCCCTTGCAAAAACTCTGGTTGCCTGACGTGTCGCAAACGAATCCCCAGAAGCTTGAGGGCGCAAAGACGCCCGCAAGTATTACCAGCTAGATATTTGGACAACTTCCCCCAGAGGTTCTGCTGACTCTATTACTAAAATGGTGTCAAGGCGAGTAAATTGTGGCGTTTACCACTACTTCTGGCTAGTGACCGCGGCTCAGCAACACTCGGGTGATAATCACGCGCGAATTTGTAACCTGAGTGCAATATTACGGCGAGATCCGGCTCGTCCTGCCCTCATTTAGCTCGACTGCCCGCAGCGTCAGAACAGCAGTCGCGTAACGGCCTTGATGAGAACATTTGAATGGGATTGCCGCAACAACCAGCGGAATCGACGGAATCGTTACACGGTCTTGTCAGTAGCTGCTGTTAACAAGCGATAGCACTCATTATCACCCGCACGTCAATGAGGTCGTGCCGCCGCTGACGCGGCTCGGGATCCTACGATCTGGTAGCGCGGGCTAACGCCCACGCCTAAAACAAATGTCGCCCTGCGGGCTGAACGCATCGTGGCGACATCTCGCGGCTTTGGCGTGGCGAAAGTCTGTGCCGCCCCTGAAGTGTGTGCGTGACGACCTGTGCCGTCGCCACGCGACTCGTGGGCTTTTCCACTCCGCCCGGCTCTGACGAGCCGGGCTCAAATCATCCCGCCGCTTTGCGGCTGAATTTTCGGTGTGCGTATCCCACTCGTATCACGCGAAGGTGAGCTAGTGTCCCAACCATTCGAAAACACGAAGGTTGGGGGCACCTGGGCTTCGAATTTCTACAACAGCTCTTCCACCGTTTCCACGCACAACGGCGGCGAGTGCTCTGCGAGCTGATCGCGAGAATAGATTCCAGTGGCCACGGCGATTACCGGCAGCCCGATAGCGGCGGCGGCGTGAATGTCGGCCGGGGTGTCGCCGACGAAACAGACAGTCGTCTGCGGTCCGCGTAGCTCGCGTGCGCGTGCGGCGCCGTGACGGAAGATGTCTTCGCGTTTCTCGCGGCGTGTCGCTGAAGGAGCCGAAGGCAAAATACTTGCGGATGCCCGCCGCCTGCAGCTTGCGCCAGCCAATGCGCTCCAGGTTTCCTGTCACCACGCCCAGCAGCTTGCCGTCAGAATGCAGCGAAGCCAGAAGCTCGGCGATGGACGGGCACAGCTCGGGGCGAATGCGATCGGCGTTGCGCTCGACTTCAGCGCACATCATCTCTAACGCGCGCGGAAGCTTGGACTCGAACTCGTCGTCGCGAAGCAAGCCGTGATGCTTTAACGCAGCGCGCAGAATTCCGATATCGGTGTTGCCATGCACGGGAACGTGGTCGATGCGGCCCTCGCATCCGTACACCTCGCGCAGCGCGGTGTGGAACGAGTTGTAGTGCACGCCGTCGTTGGTGTTGAGCAGCGTGCCATCGATATCGAACAGATAGGCGTCGTAGGCGCGCCAGTTGAAGGGAGCTGAAGGCATCGGCGTCAGAGTGTGAGAAGAAGCAAGCAGCCCACCACGTTCGAACTGGCTGAACGTGGTGGGAGCCAGAAATTCCTGCCACAAAGATCGGTTGGAGTTTTAGCTACTGTCCCTTAATCGAAAGCAGCTCGATATCGAAGACCAGGGTCGCGTTGGGACCGATCGGGCCAGCGCCCTGCGGACCGTAGGCAAGGTCTGCCGGGAGAACTATCTGCCACTTGGAGCCCACGGGCATCAATTGCAGCGCTTCGGTCCAGCCCTTGATGACCTGACCAACGCCAAGCGTGGCCGGCTCGCCGTGTTTCTGGGAGCTGTCGAACTCGGTGCCGTCGATCAGGGTTCCGCGATAGTTGACGGTCACGGTGTCGCTGGCCTTGGGCTTGGGCCCGGTACCCTCTTTCTCCACCTTGTACTGCAGACCATCGGGCAGAGTGACGACGCCTGGTTTAGCTTTGTTGGCTGCTAAAAATTGTTCGCCGGCGGTCTTGTTGGCGTCGCCGGTCTTCGCCTGTTCTTCCTGTCTCTGGGCTACGACCTTATTGCGGAGATTGGTCATGGCGGCCTGTGCGTCGGCGTCGCTGAGCTTGCTGGGCGCGCCGGTAAGTCCATCTTTCAGGCCCTGGGAGACGATGTTGGGGTCCACGTCCAGCTGGTCGTGCTTGAGCGATTTGCCGATGTTCTCGCCAATGGCGTAGCTGGCCTTTTCCTTGTCGGTGGTGTAGGGAGAGGCCGAGGCAGGAGCGGTGGTAGCCGATCCGGTGTGCGCAGCCGGCTTAGCAGGGGTAGTGGAGGTTTGCTGGGCCATGGCCGCTGCGCAAGACAGGGCGAGGCTCAGGCAGGAGAGTGCTGACAGGAATTTTTGCATAGTCTAGATTGTCGCATAACGCGATCTGAGATCAGGTTTCATGGAGGTAAGAAGCTTCTAAGAATGCCTCCGCGCTAAGGCGATGAGAATTCAGCAGTTTGCGGTTGCGGCCCGGCATAGCCATGGCGCGCTGCTTGCAACCACCTCGTGATTGTGATGGCGGAGACAGCAGGTTCGCGGGATTGGCTCGCGAGCAAACGCGCTCTGCCGGAGGAAAGCATATGTCAATCGCAGGTATCGCCAGCAGCGCCCTGATGCATTACACCGGGCAGACAGCGCAGAGCAACCGGCAGAAGTGGCAGCAGAGCATGCAACAGCTGGGGCAAGATCTTCAGTCGGGAAATCTTTCTGCGGCGCAGACCGACTTCGCAAGCTTGCAGCAAATGAGTCCGCAGGCGAGTTCAACCGCTTCGACGCAGAGCACCGGCTCGGTGGCGCAGGATTTTACCCAGCTGGGCAAGGACCTGCAGGCGAGCAATACATCGGCCGCACAGCAGGACTACGCGCAACTCCAACACGACGTGTCGCCCACCGCCGCCAGCGCCGCACACCATCATCATCACCATGGCGGAGACGACGGAGGCACCCAGGTCAGCCAGATGCTTCAGGATTTGGGACAGCAATTGCAAGCCGGCAATCTTAGCGGAGCGCAGCAGGCGTATACCGTCTTGCAGCAGCAGTTGGAATTGTTTGGCCAGACTGACCCGACAAGCTCTACCTCAGGAAGCGTTGCGGTGAATGCCTGAAGGCTGCGGGGGCCGTGGCATAGCAAGGATTTCGGAGCGCAGGCGAGTGCCTGGACGGAAGGTCTGCGCTACTCGCTGGAGGTCCTCGATGCTGCCCCTGGATGGATTGGATAGCTGCCGGAGAGTGCTAAGCCGAGGCTGACGGTTTACGCTTGCCGTCGCTTTCGAGTTCGGCGATGGCGCGCAAAATGCCGCGTTTCATCTCCCTGATGGCAGGGGTCTCGCGCCAAACACGCTCTTGTACGTCGCTGAGGGTTTTGCGGAGGATGGCAATCAGCTCACTTGTGGGGCGATAGACCATACCTGTCTAGTCTAGGCCGCAAGAACAGCTACTACCGTACCGCTTTAGCAGTGTCGTGCTGCCGCTTTTGTGGGATTACGAGAGTTTGGTCAGTCGTGTCCCAGCGACACGATGAGCACCCTGGCAGGGCCGCCCGACTCGCAGCGCAGGAGGCCGGTCGAGCCAGTGGGCAAGTATTCCAGTTGGCGATAGCGTTCCAGCTTGCGAGTGCCGCGCTCGGGGCTGATGAATTCCACCGCGTTTTCGTAAGGCGTCGCGATAACGGCTGCGCCGGTAACCTGTGCCTGCGAACCGGAGTGCAGCTCGATCAATTGGGCACAGATGAGGTCGCCAGAGTACAAGGTGGTCATACGCACTCCACCCGACTGTGCGGCAGTGGGCTTGGAGTGGTGCAGGGTCCGGGTGCCGGGAAGGACCTCGAAGATCATGGAGCGGAACACGGCGTTGTTCACGTTCTCGACTACGTGCTCGAGTCCGGCTGGATGCAGGTCGCAGTAGTCCGCTGCGTATTGCTGCTGGTCGGGCTCGCCTCCGCGCGGCGTGCTGATAATGGCGGCGCCTCCCGCGACATACATCAGGTAGGGCCACGGGTGAAGATGGCAAAGCGTAATCTCGTGCGGTGCGATCTCGACGGCATAGGCTCGCACCCATTCGTTGTCGATTTCCAGATGATGCTTAGGCTCGTCGGCGATGGAGATCACGCTGTCGCAGGTATGTGGCTGAGATGAGGTCATGTTCTTGTTCGAAGGCGATTTCGCCTGTAACGATGCCGGAAGAATAGCAACATTTGCGGCGCGGGACGAATTACACTCCGCGTGGGTTAGTGGGAAATGGGCCGTTTCAAGAGAACGTGAGTTCCCATTGATCCGTCCCAGGTAGAGACTGCCTCCCACTCCTTGTCACCGAGCCGGTTGAGTGCTTTGGCAGTGTCTTCGGTGTCGTCGCTGCTGCCCATGGAAAACGTGAGTCGCTCGATTTTGTATTCCCACTTCATGTAGGCCGCCCCTTCCGTCCCGCAATCGCATTGCTGCGAAAGAACCGCAAGATCGTTCACCTTCGGAGATGATTGATCATGCCAGCCAGCATTGCAGGAGTAAAGCGCAGTGTACGATGAGTCCGAAGCAAGTGTGAGCGAAAAGATTACGCGGCAAGAGCAGAGCCTCCATTGCTTTGTTTGCATGAGTGGAAGCGAGATGAGTGCGCGGCGGCTGCGAGTACGCCTGTGGGGTGATAAACTATTTTAGTTCTCAACCCCACCGGCTGCGAAGCGGTCGGATGTCTTTCGTGAATCGGGACGTGGCTCAGCCTGGTAGAGCACTCGCTTGGGGTGCGAGGGGTCGGCAGTTCAAATCTGCCCGTCCCGACCAATCTTCAGTTGTCAGTGATCAGTTGTCGGTTGTCAGTAAGAAGCTGCGGGATTTCGCCGTGAGCAGCCTCAAGTTGTTGCGGGCGGCGCCAATTTGTAGATCCCCAAGCAAGAGCCAGGTGTTGCATCCGGCAAAGCGGATCGCTCAACGGCGGAATGATAGTACGGCGCATTGTTTAACCTGCACCTAACCCTAAAAGGGCGCTGCCGTGGCGGCCCAAATCGCCAATTGCCGAAAAGCAACGACGACTTGTCTTTACGCGGTAAATAATGGTGAATTGCGGCGAGAATCGCGTTTCACAGCCTTGACAAGCAGGCGTCGGCCAACAACAATACAGCTCAAATCAATTCGTTGCGCTCACGGTAAACGTTCGCGGCGAAGCATTGAGATTCCACCCACGCCGAAGGAAATCCGACGGCAGCCTAACGGCTCCGCAAGGTGGGCGGCGTGCTTCAGGCTCCTGGCCAATTTGGAATATGCGTTGGCCATGTTCAAACCACTCCCAAAAACTTACAACCGAATTTGGAGACACTGATGAAGTCGGGCATTTTGTGGTGCGTTCTCTTGTGCACTCTGCTAACCGCAGCTATTTCCAGCGCGCAGTTGCAGGCTGCTTCCCGCCAGTTAATCTTCCGCGCCGGGTACGATAACGGACCGGCCCTGGTAAATCTTCAGTTGCAGAACCAGCGCCGCCTGTTTGGTATTACCCAGGCCAGCATCCTGCAGTACGTGATCTGGCAATGTGATGGTGGATCTGCGAGCATGCAGATCGCCCGCCGTCGCTCCGGCAGCGTACAGGTTCTGACCCCGTTGATGGTTCCGTCTCTGGTTGGAAGTGTCTCCGGGACGGTCGCCTGTGCGAGTTGGGATGGTAATAACCGCACCTGGGAGGGCAACTCGATATCGTGCAGCAAGATCGGCTCCATTGGAATGATCAATGGCGACACACTCGAAACCACTGGCAATCCTGTTGCCGACGGAGTATCGAAGTCATGCTCAGCCTTTGTGGTAGTTCAGTGAAGCAGTTCGGCCTGATTGCCCTGTTAGGGTTGCTGGCGTGTCCGGCTTTCGCCAACAACTACAGTTGTAGCGGCTCGGGAGCCCGAAACTGGCACATCTCCAGCGATTGGGCACCCAATGGCGTCCCGGCTGCGGGCGACACCGTGGTGATCACCTCGGGATGCAGCATGCAGTGCGAAGCCAATAACACATGCACTGCAGGTAAGTCGGGAAATCCTGGCTCGGTCGACATGACCATCCAGGTAGGCGGCGTCATGGTGGTGGAGAATGGCGCCAATCTCGACATGCGCGGCGATGTCACCATGTCGGGCGAGTTGGACATCTTCGGCGGTACCTTTACCCTCGATCCTTCGTCGGCGGGAAACTCGCTGTATTACATCGATGGCGGACAGGAGAACGGCGCCGACACGGTGAAGATCTGCAGCGAGTCCAGCTGCAGTTCGAATACCGGCAACCTCGGCATCCTGACTTGTAATACCGGCAGCAGCGGAACCTGCCAGCTGCGACACACTTCATTCCAGGGTAGTGGCGTGAACGTGCTCGGCAGTCACGGCCAGATCAGCAATTTCGGAAGTGCGAGTAAGCAGTCGATTCTGCTTACCGACGGCGCTTTGCCGCCGGCCGGCGGATTTGTGCTGAAGAACAATTTCAGCCTGCACAAGAACGGTGTGATTCAGATCGATTACGAAAGCCCTACGCTGAACATTACCTTCGACGGCGTGTCGTTCGATACCCTGGTTGACGTGAATGGAAGCTATAACGGTTACACCTTCATCGACCTGACCAGCAGCGTTACCCCCACTTCCGGCGACCGCACCTTCCGTATCAGTTGCGCTAACCCGTCCACTCATGAAGCGCTGTTGAACTTCACCGTAGCCCACGCCGAGGTGGGCGACGCCACTCACCCCGGGATGGTCAGCTATAACTGCATTCTGTCGAACGCCTCGCACGGAGTCACGTTCCAGAACGTTCTGAACGTGGTTGATCGCAATGTGTCCAGCGGATCGGCGCTGTACACCCTGTATAACAGCGATTCGCTGTTTCAGGATTGGGTTATGTATGACCACACTCCCAATCAGCATCACATCGTTGGTTACCGGACCAGCGGTGGCGGATCAACCAATACTTACAAGCGAATCGTTTTCGATGGAGACGGCTACGCCGGCTTCGACACCGGAGACGACTACCAGGACTTTGGCAACTATAGTGCCAGCTACGGCCTGCACATCAACAGCAGCGGAACCGCATTCACCCTCGGGGCCCAGGCGAACCAGTCCATATCGCTGGACCACGAGACGCTGTACAACACCTTTGGCGGCACGCTCTGCGAGAACCTGTGCTCTGGCACCATGCTGAACTACTTCCGCAACTCGCTCTTCGTTCTGCCTTCGATAATCCTGGGCAGCGAATATCCCGGCAACGACGGTATGCATAACGCGTCGAAGTTCACCGTCCGTCAGACTTCGAACAGCGCCAATACCGATTACAACTTCTTCTGGCAGATGCCTGGGTCAGGTGATCCCGGCGCGAATCCAGCCAAGAACACGCACATACAGTTGAACCTCAACGGCACTCCGAGCTGGGTGGCAATGACCGATCCCGGCGCGAGCCTGGTGAGCAACCAATCAGCAACCATCAACGGCACCTCGGTCACCTGTACCAATTGCTTCACCAATGCACACCCTAAGGATTACATCGTCGATACTACGGAGCAGCCGAACCGGTACGGCGTAATCCAGAGCATCACCGACGCGAGCCATGCCGTGCTGTACACGAGCATTCAAGGCTGGAACAACGGGGACCGGGTTGACGTTCGGCCGGCATACTTCGCCAGCGGCGGACTCTATGGGGTGGACTGGGGGTCGCACGATCAGCACATCGCTCCCTGGTTCGTGGACACCAGTCGCACCGTATGCAGCTGGTGGAAGCAGCAATCCGGCAGCCAGGCAAACTGTACCTGGCCGAATGGCAACAATTACACCGCCACCTCCGGGACCACCAGCACGACCATCGTTGATACCAGCGTGAACTTCACCACCATGGGCGTGAAGGATGGTGTCGATGTGGTGCAGGTCCTCAACAACAATTGGGCGCCCATAGGCTCGGCAACGGTGCTGTCGCACACCGCAACCACGCTGACAGTTTCGTCCATTCCGGGCGCAGCGCAGGGGGACTTCTTCACCTTCATCACGGCACCGCAGAACCTGGGCCTTTCGGCAATCCAGCTTTACGGATTTGACGTCAACGGCAATCAGGTGACGCCGCCGGCGTGGGTGAACGAAAACATGGCGCAAACCGTCTCAGGATTTCTGCAGCAGGGTTATGCGCCGACCAACCTGTCGTTCTTTGGGTCGGGCAGCGATGGCCAGACGGTGGGCGCGGTCCAGGTGCTTCCCCCTGACGCGGCCTTGTTCGTGACCTCAAACTAGCTGCACTTACTCTGTTCTCTGCGAGGCGGCACACCACATGGTGTTGCCGCCTCAAGTTTCCTGGGGGCACGGCATCAGACTACCTACGGAATCGAGAACAGTTTCCATCCGTCCGACTGGAGATTAAAAATGAAGTCCACCAGTCCGACACCTGCGCAGTTGTCGTTCTTAACGCGCGCCACCAAGATGGCCTGCTTTATGCCGTTGCGCGTCGCCTCGGTGGCAGCCGTGTGTACCTCCTGCGATTTGGTCAGCAGCTCGCGGTAGGAACAGGCGCGAACATTGCTCTGATCCAGCTTGATCTCCGACTGAATGCACGACGAGTCGAATAGCTTGCAGTACAGCCCGGTGTGGTGTGTGACCTGGTCCTCGGCCTCGGCGCGAGTGAGGTGCTGGGCATCGCGTCCGACGTTTACTCCGCCGTCGGATACGTAGGACAAGATTCTCTTCTCGTCTCCGCTGCGTAACAGAGCAAAGAAATCCTTCTCCAGCTGCTGGGCCGGGATGGCGCGGCTCTTCGATGGAGCGCCACTGCCCGTCGTGCTCGCCGTCGCTGATGACGATGCAGGAACGTGGTCCTGTGCGATCGTGGGCGTGGCGCTGCAGCAGCACCACGCAGCAAGGATAGCGAATACGCGCAGTCGTCTCACTTGCGGTTCCCTGACTTCGCGCCCTGCGCTTTTTTCGCCTTGGCTTTGGTGGAACGCTTAGTACCGGCTCGGCGCGCCATGACGGCTCGCTTTTTCGCGCCGCTCTGTTCCAGTTCTGCGCGGCGCTTTTTGGTAAGCCGCTCCCACACCAGCCGATAGGACTCCGCAAGTAAGTCGCGCAACTCGGCGTCGGGCAGGGTATTCAGTTGTTCGATCGCGACCCATTGCGCTCGCGCCATATACGGGGCCGGCCGCACGCCTTCGCGCTCGCACAGCTCGGCGAAATTTTCAGGCGAGCATTTGAACGACAGGGACAGCGGCGCAACCTCGAGCGGGGCGACGGCAAACAACTTGCCGTCCACTTTAAAGCAAAGGTCGTGTCCCCACTGCACATTCTCAGTAACGTGGGGGAAGGCAAGGCAATATTTGCGCAAGCTCTCGATATCCATAAATTTTCTGCCGACAGAGTGCTTTGGCGGACGACCACGGCACACCCGCCGATACATAGTATGCGAGAAGACACAAAAGTATTCAGTTCGCTTGTCTGTGTGGGTGAGATTTTCTTGGCAGCGATGGATCCGGGTGTGCTACTTCGCGCCGGCGCGCGACCCTATTCTTACTGGGTTACGGCTGGCTGGTTTTGTGCGAGATTGCTGGCGTGAACATCGATCCGTGGAGGACGCTGCACCAGGACCGTTTCTCCCGGGCGAACATACCCGAGCAGCTCGCGGGCTGCCTTCTCAATGGCCTTGGGATCACTTTGCAGGGCCTTCACCGTGGTCTGCAACTCCTGCTGTTTCTCGGTCTCGTCGGCGATTTCTTGCCGCAGTTGTTCGTATTCGGCCTTCTTGGCTTTGTAAACAATGGTCCCGTTGGGGCCATAAATCACCTTGTACCCAGCCGCGACGGCGAGCAGGGCAATCACCAGCGTCGCGAGCACTCGACGCATACGGTGCAACCACTTCCCGGCAATTCTTACGGTAAAGCTCAAACCAAACTCCCTGTCTCAGTGAACCGCGGTTACGGATTCGCTACAAGCGAACGAAAAGCGAAGTGGGAGAGGGGAATCAAGTTCGCCATTAAGTTGGGAAGGGGTCGACTGGTTTTGGGCGAACTGGACGGCACGAGATGCCGCGCCCTACGACCTGATACAAGTTCCTGAAGGAGTCGCTTATGGCCGAAGCCCGCATCGTTTTAACCACCCTCGCCGACGAGCAGCAAGCGGAGAACTTCGCCGCGGTGCTGATCGAGCGCCGCCTTGCTGCTTGCGTGAATATCGTCGGCCCCATCCGTTCTATTTATCGCTGGAAGGGAAGGATCGAGCGCGAGAAGGAATTCCTGCTCATCATCAAGACCACGACCGAGCAGGCTGCGCGCCTGGAAGTGGCGTTCAAGGACCTGCACCCGTATGCACTGCCGGAGCGGGTTGAAGTTTCAGTGGAAGGGGGCAGTGAAGCTTACTTATCGTGGATAGCAGGAGAGGTAGAGAGGGAATAGCTGTATCGCTGCGAAGGATCGCAGCTAGAACCGGATGTGGAGCTACTTGCTTCGCGTCAGCCGCACGTCGGCGAAGCGGTCGCTCTTCCCGCTGGTGATGTCGTCGATGGTCAGTTGCCAGCTATCCGAGTGCGCATCGTAGAGGAATGTGGTGTGCAACGATTCTTTTCCCTTGATGAAGAAAACCAGCGGTATCGCCTCGACCGCCGGCTTCCCGTGCGCAATTCCCTCGGACGAGAGTGCACCGCCGGCGGTGTTGTCTAACCACAAGCAGCTATACTCGCCCTTCTTGGCGCCCCAACTTAGGAAGATGATCGCCTCATACGCGGGGCCGCCTTTGGCATCTTTCTCGCGCGACACCTCATGCAAACGGAGGTATTCGTGTTTGAGTACCCAGTCCGCATCGACATCGTGTGTGGTTTGCTTGCCGTCGATGGTGCCGCTCATTACCCAGCGCCCGGCGAGATGATCCAGAAGCTGCGTTGGCGCATCCGCGGGCGCGTTCTGCGCTGGACAGCAAATCGCGAACAGCAGCGCTGTCGTGGCGACCAAACGTCGAATCAAGGCAGGCATTCGCCGCCTCCCTATATCCCTAGCCCCGTCACCCGCCACCCCGCGCCGTGCACCTTGTGGCGAATGTTCAGGGTGATGAGCAACGCGGTCATCGCCTCCACAATGCGCGCGTTCTCTAACTTGCCGCCATCGACGGCGCGCACCCCGGGAATCTTGGCCGCCAGCTCCGACGCGACTTGGCGCGCTCGATCGTCGTCGCTGCACACGATGACGTCGCAATCCACATCGTCTTCGCCATCGAGCAGCGTTGCCGACAACGAATGAAACGCACCGGCAACCGACACGTTCTTGCCCACAACTTCTTGTGCCTGCTCAGCCGCAGAGCCTTGCCACACTCCCAGCAGCCGCGTCGCGCGCCCGCCCACAGCGGTTGCCAGGGGAACGGTCGCATCGATTAACACCGTGCCATTGCGAAAGGATGGCTTCAATTGCTTGAGCAGCTCGGCCTGGCCGGCGAAAGGGACGGTCAGCACTACAACGTCGCACATCTTCACCGCGGTGAGGTTGTCCGCACCTTCGACGCTGGCCATCGCCCCGGCTTTCTCGGTGATCTGGCGGGCGGCAGCGTGGGCCCGTTCGGCATCGCGCGAGCCGATGATCACTGATTCGCCCGCCCGCGCCCAGCGCAATGCGAGTCCCGATCCTTCAGGGCCTGTGCCTCCAACGATTGCGATCATGCGGCGCTCCCGGCCGGCAGCAACGGCTCCGGATATGTGAATTGGGTGTAGGTTGTGTTGCGCTGAGCGGGGATGCGTCCCAGCTCAAGAATGCGCTCCTGGAATTCGTCCGTCGAGATGTATTGCCCGAACGAAGCCCCCGCCAGCCGCGAGATGTTTTCTTCGAACAATGTGCCGCCGTAATCATCGGCGCCGGCCAATAGCGCGAGTTGCGAAACCTCGCGGCCCAACTTCACCCACGACACCTGCACGTGGTTGATGGATCCGGCGAGCACTACACGGGCCAGCGCGTGTATCTTCATGTGCTCTTCCAAGGTTGCGCCGGCACGCGCCAGTCCTTGCTCAAACAGCAGCGTGTTGTCGTGGATGAACCCAAGCGGCACGAACTCGGTAAAGCCGCCGGTCCGCGCCTGGATTTCGCGCAGCAGTAGAAGCTGGTTCAACCACTGTTCCGGCGTCTCCGAATGGCCGTACATCAGGGTCGATGTGCTGCGGATGCCGCAGTCGTGCGCGGTCTCGATAACTTCGCGCCACTGCGCCACGCTGAGTTTGTTGCGCGACAGCACCTGTCGCACATCGTCGTCGAGAATCTCCGCCGCGGTTCCGGGCAGCGTGTCGAGCCCCGCATCTTTCAGCATCAGCAGATATTCGCGCACCGGCATGCCGGTCAGCTCGACGCCGTAACGCATCTCCATCGGCGAGAAGGCGTGGCAGTGCATGGTTGGAACCGCGGACTTCACCGCCTTCAGAATGTCGCGGTAGTAATAGGGAGGCAGGTCGCGCGGCAGGCCTCCCTGGATGCAGACCTCGGTCGCGCCCCAGCGCGCCGCCTCGCGAACCTTCTCGGCGAGCTCGTCTAGCGACAGGAAGTACGCGGTCTCATGCCGCGGGCCCACAGCGAAGGCACAAAACTTGCAGCCCACAATGCAGACGTTGGTGAAATTGATGTTGCGCGTCACCACGTAGGTCACCCGGTCGCCCACCATTTCCCGGCGCAACTCGTTGGCCGCGACCACTAAGCCAAACAAGTCGTCCCCGGTGGCGTGCGCCAGCGAAGGCCTTCTTCGCGGCTCAAACTGTCGCCGTTGTGGGTTGCGAGTACTTTGTCGAGAGCAGATCGGACGGGGGAGGAAACGCTTGCTTGAACATCGCTCCAGCTCGTGGCGCGCAGCGTGTTCTGCTTGCACCAGCTCAAGTCGTGCATAAGAATAGGCCTCGAACTTCTAGAAAACAATTAAGTTAACGAAACAAATCTTTATTCGCTGGGCGCACTAGTTGGCGTGCGCCGGCGGTGCCGCGCACGTAACCGTAACCCCGGATTATACAAGCGGGCACGCGCGCATCTTTCCCCGACACCAAGGCAGCCATGGCCGCCAACTCATCCGCTACTGCCTGCTCAGTGGCGCGCAGGGTGTATCCGTAGTCGTCTCGGCGGCCGCGATAATCGCGTAGCGCCTTCATGCCGGCAACTCCGATGGCGACGTCAACCAGGCCTTGCCTCCAAGCCCGGCCGAAGCTGTCGGAGATGATGACCGGGATATGCAGTCCCGTCAGCTTCTTCAATTTTCGGTGAATCTTCGCAGCCGAGGTGTCGGGGTCGACCGGCAGCAGCACCGCCGAATGGCCGCCATCGACGTTGGAAACATCGACGCCACTGTTTGCGCAAACGAAGCCGTGGAGCGTCTCGGTGATGAGCACATGCTTGTCGCGCAGCACGCGTCGGGCTTCGCGTAATGCCAGCTCGATGGATCGAGCATCAGTGTGGTTTCGCTGCGCGGCTGCCAGCGCGCGGCGCGAGGGTTTCACCGAGTCCAGCCGGACGATGCGCCCCTCTGACTTGGCGACGATCTTATGCTTCAGCACAAGAATGTCTCCCGTGCTGAATTGCAGGTTTGTGCCGGTCGCGGCGGCAAGAACGATTTCGGGCAGCGAATCGCCAGGCTTGACTTCTGGAATGCCGTGTATCGGGATGGCGCGAAGGTCTGCCGATCGTGGCGGAGTGGGGGCTTTCATGCGGAGATGCCGCAGTTCGCACTCGACGACCGGCTGAACTTCCACGAGCGGAGCAATCGTTGCGCGTTGGTGTCGCCCTCGCGTGCCAGCAGCAGTTCGAGTTCGTGTGGATTGTCGATATCGAGGCCAATGCCCGGCATCTCGAGAATGATAAGCGGCTTGCCAGTCTTCCGCATGGCCTCACAATGGGGGACAAAGCTGTCGTTGCCGAAGCGCAAAGGAATGATGGATGCCGGCCGGCGCAGAATGCAGTTACTGCCACGGCGATCGTAGGCAGGAACAAACACCGCGCCCTCTTCGGGGGCCGCGTCGATGACCTGGTTCAATTCTTCGGTGCGCGCCAGAGGAATGTCGCCAGGAATGACGATGGTCGTGTCGTACCCTTGCGCCTCGGACCATGCCGTCGCCATCTCGATCGCATCGGTCTCGCTTTCGTTGCGCGTATCTTCGATTACCAGGAAATCGAACTCTGCCGCCAGTTCCTGGGCGCGCCGATCTCCGGTGACGATGGCAACGTCAATCCGGGGGCGTACGCCCGCCGCAGCCAGCATCACGTCGCGGAGCATGGCTTCCGCCAACTTCGAGCGATGCGCCTGATCCAGCGCGGCGCCTAGTCGCTGCTTCGCGTTTGAAAGGTCTTTCACCGGGATGAGAAGTATTCCGCGCATGTCACGCTCTTTGATGTTGGTAGCGAAGCGAGGAATCGAGAATTGCGCGCGCGAGGCTGATCTTGTCGCCCAGCGAATGCATGAGGGTCTTCGTGCAAATGACGCGCAGTTGATCAATGCTCAACGCGTCTGCGGCTGCGGCATCGGCGCTATCGACGACCAGTACATCGAGAAAGTCTTCGTAGGCCTGCGCGATACCTGCGATGGTGCTGGGCCATCCCGACATGCGCATCAACGCCGCAGCCGGGCCCGAGACCGCGGCTTCTCCAATGATCGGACTCACGGCAACTATTGGAGCTTCGGCGTGTCGCAAGGCTTCGCGAATACCCGGGATAGCGAGTATCGGTCCGATGCTGGTAACAGGATTACTCGGTGCGAAGACGATTAGCTCTGCCGCACCGATCGCCTCCAGCACTTCCGGCGCGGGCTGCGCGAATTCGGCACCCACGAAGTCAACCCGGCTGACCTCCACGTTGTGCCGCTCGCGCACAAAGTATTCCTGAAAACTAAGCCGGCCCTTTGATGTGTCCAGCATGGTGGAAACACGGTGATCGGACATAGGCAGCACACGGATGGCGATGCCCATGCGCCGCGCCAGTTCTGCTGTCGCATCGGTCAGGGTGAGTCCATGGCGCAGCAGGGAAGTGCGGGTTAGATGCGTCGCCAGGTCGAGATCGCCCACGCCAAACCACGCCGGATCGCCGAGTTGCTTCATCCGCTCCAGGCAGCGGAACGAATCATCGTTTACGCCCCATCCGCGATCGGCGCTCAGAAGACCTGACACGCCGTAGAGCACCGAATCGACATCGGGCGAAACGTGCAGTCCCCACCACTCGATGTCGTCGCCGGTGTTCACCACCACGGCGAGCTCTTCGGCAGCAATCACCCTTTGCAATCCCTGCACCAATTTGGTGCCGCCTGTACCTCCGGTGAAAACAACCACTCTCATCTACGCCGCCCTCGCATATCCCACAGTGTCGGACACATCCGACAGCCGCTGGGCTAGCAGTCCACCACGGCTCGCTACCAGCGGCACGAACTCCGGATACACCGGTAAGCGCTGCTGAAGCCGCTGGCCGGCGGCATTCGTCCGTTGCTTGAGATCCGTTAAATGCGGCCATGGGGCCTCGGGATTGATGAAGTCGGGCGTCAGCGGCGAGACACCACCCCAATCGTTGATCCCACCCTGTAGGAGTCGCGCGTACTGGGGCTCGGTAAGATTCGGAGGCGCCTGGATATTCATGTCGCGGAGCAGTAGCCGCGCCACGGCCAAAGTGCGCAGCATGTCAGCGTTGTCCGGCTCGGGCCACTGCGCCATCGCGATCCGGGGCTTGGCCCGAAAATTCTGGATTATGACTTCCTGGATGTGCCCGTACTCGCGGTGCAGGCGCTGGATCGCCAGAAGCGAATCCACGCGATCGCGTAGCGTCTCGCCAATGCCGATCAGGATGCCGGTGGTGAAGGGAACGCCCAGCTTGCCCGCGTCGGCAATGGTTTTCAGCCGGAGCGACGGCTGCTTGTCAGGAGCGTTATCGTGGGCCGCGCCCTTTTGCATAAGTACTTCGCTGGTTGACTCCAGCATGAGGCCGAGGCTGGGATTGGTTTCGCGCAGCCGTTCGATCCACTGATAGCTCATAAGGCCAGGATTAGCGTGCGGCAGCAGGCGTGTCTGGCGCAGCACCATCTCGCACATGGCCTCGAGATAATGCAGCGTGCTGCGATATCCCAGGCGGCGCAGTTCGTCGCGCATCTCGGGGAAGAGCATCTCCGGCTTATCGCCGAGCGAGAAGAGCGCCTCGGTGCAGCCCAGTTTCTCACCGTGCTGTGCTACCGCCAGTACCTCATCGGGAGTCATGGTGTGCGCTCCGGCTTCGCCGGGATCGCGACGGAAGGTGCAGTAGCCGCAGTAGTCGCGGCAGAGATTCGTCAGCGGCAAGAAAACCTTGCGCGAATAGGTGACAACCCCCGGGTGATGCTGTTCTTTCAGCGCGATGGCCGCAGCCAGCAACTCATCCTGCACCGCTCCCTCGCAGGACAGCAGCGCAGTTGCGAGTTCGGGGGACAGCTTCTCGCCTTCGCGAGCGTCGCGAATGCGCGCAATCATCTCATCGCAGGAGAGTTCGTTTTGGACGCGAGCGACTGCCATGGCCTCAGGCAAGAATACCGCAGCTGCGAAAGGAGCGTTGAGTTTTGGGAATTGCTATCGGACCTGGTTCTTACCGGTATCGCCCGCGAAAATAGATGAGAGGCTCGCCCTCGCCGAGCAGCACTTCATTCACCTGGCCGACGAAGATACTGTGGTCTCCGGCGGGATGCGAGTCGACAACGGTACAGTCGATTTGGGCCAGCGCGTCTGCCAGTACCGGCATGCCGCTGGTCATCTTCTTATAGCTGATACCCAGCCGGTAGGCGGCATCGGGATTGCGCTCGGGGTCGGCGAAAAACTCCGACAAGGCCTCCTGCTCTTGCTTGAGGATGCTCACGCCGAAGCAGCAACGCTCGCGCAGATGGAGGTACGTTTCTGCAAGCTGGTCGACGCACACCAGCACCAGCGGAGGCCGTAGCGAGACCGAGCAGAACGCGCTGGCGGTCATGCCGTGAACGCCACCATCGGCGGTCGACACCGTGATGACAGTGACCCCGCTGGCGAAGCGTCCCAGCGCGGCTCGAAATTGATCTGGCGATACCTCGGGCATGGGTATGACAGCAATATACCTGAGGTGAGGGTGCGCATTCGCCAGGGCCGAAATTTCGAACACCTCCCATCCCGGCAAGAAATGCCGGGATGGGGCACCCGCCGCGCGCTTTTGCTACGATGAACAGCCGTGCCCAAGAAACTTGATCACACCGCCGCCCTCGCTTATCTCGCAAGCGCCGACCGCAAACTGGCCCGCATCATCGCCAAAGCCGGCGAATGCCGCCTGCAAATGGAGACCACGCAGAGCATTTTCGAGGCACTGCTGGAGGCTATTGTCTATCAGCAGCTCAACGGCAAAGTCGCCGCCACCATTCTCGGACGGGTGAAGGCGCTGTTTCCCGATAACTCCGGTCGGCTGCGCACGCGCCGCGGGCTGGTCGCGCGCTTTCCCACTCCGCAGCAGGTTCGCGACGCCTCGCCTGAGCTGTTGCGCTCTGCCGGACTGTCGCAGGCGAAGATGTTAGCCATCAAAGACCTCGCCGAGAAGACTATCGAAGGCATCGTGCCCAGCGCCCGGCAGGCGCACAAGATGAGCGACGAGGAACTCATCGAACACCTGGTGCAGGTGCGCGGCATCGGACGCTGGACGGTCGAGATGCTGCTCATCTTTCGGTTGGGTCGTCCCGACGTGCTCTCTGCCGATGATTACGGGGTGCGCAAAGGCTTCGCGAAGATCCACAAGATGACCGAATTGCCCAAGCCCAAAGAGCTGCTGGCGTACGGAGAGCGCTGGAGCCCACATCGCAGCGTCGCCTGCTGGTACTTGTGGCGGGCCGCCGAGATGGCAGACCTGCCCTTTGCCGTGGCCGAGATAAAGAAGGCCGCGCGCAAGGCGGCGAAAAAAGCGGTGACAAAGAAGAAGTCCCGGTCGACTGCAGCCAAGAAAAAATCGCGGAAGAGTTAATGGCCAGCCAGTCGGATAGCTAGGGCTTCTTCGACTTGCTTTTGCCGTGAAGGTTCAGTGCGACGGCGGCGCGAATAAGATCCTTCAACGCTGCCTCACTGATTTTGTCGCCTTCGTGAATGTCGATGGCGCGCCGCACATTCCCCTCCAGGCTGGAGTTGAACAGACGCGCGGGATCGGGCAAGGATGCCCCCTTGGCAAAGGTCAGCTTGACCGCGTTCTTGTAGGTCTCTCCCGTGCACACGATGCCGCTGTGCGAGAACACCGGAACTCCCGGCGACGTCGCCTTCGCCCACTTCCACTCTTCCACGATCTCCGGATCGGCCTTGTGTATGAGGTCGCGGACTTTCGCCAGCGTCTTGCCGCGCCAGTCGCCGAGCTTTTCGATCTTGGCGTCAAGCGATGCAGAGGCAGATTTTAGTGGACTGGATTGTTTGGTATTCATGTATGGCTCCTCACGGAAAATCTAAGATGTCACGCCGATTCTTTCGAGATGAGGCGCCGAACCACATGCTCTTTCCACATCCACAATCCTGTAAGGATCATGGTTGGGAGAAACAAATACCAGGTGGCGGGGGCGTAGTCCGGTAGCTTCTCGAACGGACTGTAGATGTAGCCGAGTATCGGAATGCTGACGATCAGGTGGATCGTGCGTTGGCTTGGGAATTTCATGTTCGCCTCCGCGAGCAAAGTTGCTGCCTATTGCGATCTTCCCGTTTCACGAGCCGCTACCGGTTTTGGCCGACAAGTTAGGGGTTTCGGCGCCGAACTGCCTGGCGTATTCGCCGACAAGTCGCTGCCAACCCGTCGCCTTCATCGCGTCGCCGCCCGCTATGCGGCCCATGGGAGCGCCGCTCAGCAGACGATCCAAGACGTCGAAGCAGATGTGCCACCCCGCAGCTCCCCACGCGACGAAGCGGCGATCGATCTTATGCCACAATGTCAGACGCGTGCCGTTGAGCGAGGGCTCCAGCTCCCAGCGCATGTCGCCGTACTCAAGCACTTCGGGAGCGTCGGCTCGCGCCACCGTGGCTGTGGTTGCTGCGCCCGTTCCCACCCAGGTGAGATTGACGGTGGCTCCCACGGTGCCCAAGTCCCCTTCCGCTTCAAACGGAGCCCATTCTCGCAATTGGGCCGGGTCGGTCAGTGCCTGCCAGACTCTTTCCGGCGAGTGGCGCAGTTCGCGGACGAGAATGAGCGTCCACTTGTCTCCATCGTTTCGTTCTAGGTCTTTTTGCACCTGCGCCCCGCTGGCCGGGCCGGGTGTGTACTGCGAGCGCTCGATCATCCAACTTCTCCTGCTGATTCGTTCGCTGGTTATTCTCTACCAGCGCATCAGTTGCGTGACTTGAATGAGATTGCCACAGGTGTCGTTCAGCATGGCAATCTTTGATGCGGTTACGTCTTTGGGCGGCATGGTGAATTCTGCGCCCTGCGCTTTCATGCGCTCGTAATCGGCCTGAAGGTGATCGGTGAAGAACATGGCTGCGGGCTGCCCCTGCTGAAACAGCGCATTTTGGAAGGTCTGGGCCGCCGGGTTGTTATTCAGTGCCAGTTGCAACTCAGTACCATCCGGCTCCTCGGCCGAAGCCACCGTGAGCCAGCGATACGGCCCCTGGCTGAAGTCGGTCTTCTTCACGAAGCCGAGCACTTCGGTGTAGAAGCGGAGGGCTTTCTCCTGATTGTCGACGTATACGGTGGTCAGCTTGATTTTCATGATTATTCCTTTACTGCCTTCTAGGCTTGGGCGGCGTTGCCTTTGTGGTGGATTTACCTTTGGTCTGGGTGGATTGGTCCATGCGGTCGAGGTGGCGTTCGAGAGCGTCGAGGTGGGCCGACCAGAGGCGCCGGAACTGCGCCAGCCAGCTATCCAGCTCCTGAAACCGCTCGGGCTTCAGACGATAGACGCGGCGCTGGGCATCTACGGAGGCTTCAACGAAACCCGCCTCGCGCAACACGCGCAGGTGCTTGGATACTGCCGGCTGCGACATGCGAAGCCGCTGCTCGATTTGTCCCACCGACTGTTCGGACGCGACCAGCAGGCTCAATATCGCGCGGCGGTTGGGCTCTGCAACGATCTCGAACGCCGATTCCATGTCTTGTATATACTCTGGCGAGTATATACGTGTCAAGGGATATATAGGGAGAGTGTCGACGCCACAGCCGCCGTGTCATCCGGAGCGCGGCGTGAGCGAGAAACACGCATGCAGCGCCCCCGACAGCTGAGTCGATTGCGCAACCATCGGAGCAACACCTTAGGCAAACTTGGGTTCCTGTGACCAACGTCACGGAAGTTACGTCTCCGCCCCACCTACACTGAATTTGCATTAGCGACCAACGATTAGCGGCACGAAGTCTGCATCGTTGTACGGACTTGTTGATTTGTTTCGTCTCGACTACATCTCTTGCGGTCTTACCTTGCTGTCGACCTACCTGGTGGGTAAACGCAAATGGCAGGGGTGGATTGTTGCCGGCGCCAATAGCGCCATCATCTGCGTCATCGGAGTTCGAACCTCGCAATTCGGATTCGTTCCCGCCAATTTGTTTTGTCTTGGAATGTACGGTTACAACGTGCTGCATTGGCGCGCCGTCCCAGGTGGCCAGCTGCGCACGCGGCAAAACAAATTTGACCGTCGTTGAGGGCGCTGTGCGCCACCCCGAACGTTATCTCACGTCTGCCGACAGCCCTTGGGCACCGCCGCTGCTTTCAGCTTCCTCGTCCTGCTAAGGTTCGGGGCGGCCTGCGCCGATGAACTTCTTTTGAGCGCACCATTGCTCGAGAGGAGCGGCCATGCCAGGTCCACGTACCCTTCGCGAATTCAGGGAATTCAGCAGGCGGCAATTCATCAAGACAGTCGGTTTTGGAATAGGCGCTTTGCCGACCCTGGGGGCTGGGCTGGGAGCCCTGCAGCTAACCGGTTGCGGAGGTTCGGTTGTGCCGCAGCCACAGCCGCTACCTCAAACCGTGCGCTGGCCCATCGCAAAAACCGTGTACACCACGGCGCAGCGGCAGGTTCTTCCGGTAGCGGTGCCGGCGACCGCGGCCCACATCAACCCGATCGATGTGTCGCAGTATGCACCGAACGGCTACACGGCGTGGAGCGTCGGCGGGCCGCTGCAGCACATGTTGCGCAAAGACCTGGCACCGGCCTACGCGGGAGCACCCAACGTAGCGCGGCTGCTTTTTTACTACTCCATGTCTGACATTCACATTGCCGATAAGGAGTCGCCGGCGCAGCCCATCTATTGTGCCGTGACGGCTGGCTATGGTTCGGGAAAGTCATCGATCTATTCGCCGATCATTCTATCTACTCCGCAGGTACTCGACGCGGCGGTGCAGACCATCAATGCCTTACATGAAATGTTGCCATTTGATTTCGGTCTCTCGCTGGGTGATGCCGCCAACAATACGCAGTACAACGAGCTGCGCTGGTTCATCGACACCATCGACGGAAATGGCAAGGTCATCACTCCCAGCTCGGGCATGCATCTGGGGGACTCATTCATCGATTATCAGCAGCCTTTCTACGCGGCCGGCGTCAACCCTGCCATTCCCTGGTACCAGGTCATCGGCAATCATGACCAGTACTGGATGGGCTCCTGTGTCGAAGATGCCAAAACCCGCGGCGCTCATATCGGCGGCACGATTATCAACATGGGCGACGATCCCGGCTCACCAAATGCTGTGTATGACACGGGCTACTACATGGGTGTGGTGAATGGCCTGACCCAGTACGGCGACATCTACGGCGCCGGGCCGGAAGGTGACTTCCCGAATCCGCCCCCGGTTGCTGCTGACGGCAACCGTCGCAGTCTGTCGAGCGACACCTCAACCACGCAGGCCTGGATGCAGGAGTTCTTCAACACCACTTCGAATCCGGTGGGCCACGGCTTCACGCAGTCGAACCTGGCCAGCGATTCCGCCTGCTACAGCTTTGTGCCGAAGTCCGATATTCCCATCAAGTTCATCGTGCTCGACGACACGGTGAAAGGACTGGACCAGCCGAACTATGCTGCCGGCGCTTTGGACGATGCTCGTTATCAATGGCTGGTGGGCGAACTGCAAGCCGGACAGGCGGCCAATCAGCTGATGGTCATCTGCGCGCATGTGCCCATCAAGCCGCAGAATACGCTGACCGATACAACTCCGATGCCCATGTGGCCGGGGCCGGAGTACACCGACGACTACGTGCTCAATACGCTGCACCAGTATCCCAATCTCATCCTGTGGATGTCAGGACACCGCCACATTAACGTGGTGACCCCTCAGCCGGATAGCAGCGGCGATCCTACGCTCGCGTTCTGGGAGGTGGAAACCTGCTCGCTGCGCGACTTCCCGCAGCAGTTCCGTACCTTTGACATTCGCCGCAATCAGGACAACACGGTTTCCATCATCATTACCAACGTGGACCCGGCGGTGCAGGGCAACTCGCCCGCGTACAAGTCGCGCGGCTATGCCATCGGAGCGGCGCGGGTTTATCTCACTTATCCGCTGAACGACACGACCTCGCACTCATACAATGCTGAACTGATCGTGCAGCTAACGCCAGTAATGCAGTCAGTAATCTCGCAGGCCGGAAAGGCGCTCTAGGAAGAATGGCACTTGGCTTCTGGCTGTTGGCGCTTTCACGATCGGCCGCGATTACGGCTGTGGTCCCAATCGGAGTCGGCGTATAGATAGACGCTACCCAGCATTCCTCCCGCCGACGGTGGGGCTCAGTGGCTGGGCTAGATTATGCCCTTTGCTTCGCGAAGTTGGCGGATGATGAGGAGCGTTTACTTCGTAGGCGCCGAGTAGGTTAGCTCCACGAACCCATTCTTGTAAGCGACGACGTTCTTCAGCCGCCACGGCTGCTCCGTCAGCGATCCGAACATTCGCAATCCATCTCCCAACAGCACAGGCGCGATCGTCAGCCTCATCTCGTCCACCAGTCCGAGTTCGAGAAAGCGCTGGCACAGCGAGGCTCCGCCGACGAGCCAAACGCTGCCATAGCGGGCGAGTTTCTCGTCCACCAACTTTTTCAGGTCGCCGCAATACATCTCCACGCTTTCCCTCGCCGATGACAACTCTCGGCTGCTCACCACGATCACCGGAGTATCGCCGTAGACCCACCCCAACTCCAGCGCATGTTCGTAGGTACGCGAGCCCATCACATAGCAGTCGATCGCTTTGACAAATTCCGACGCTTCTTCCGCAGAAACGGAAGCCCCGGCTTCATAAACGCTTCCTGCATTCTCCAGCCACGCCACACTGTTGTCTCTCTTCGCGATGAACCCGTCCAAGCTGGAAACCATGTGCAGAGTTACAGTTGACATGCTTCATTCACCTCAGCGCGTGATGGCGATTCCTTGGGCGCGTACCGATCTCCCGGCTCCGCTTTCGCCATCCCTCTCCTAGATCTCGCTATGCGCGAGAGCATATCTCAGCCAGGCGCTTCGCTCCGGTGAATTGCGAATAGCCTGTGATGATTTGGCAACTCATCTTTGCACACTCTTGCCGCAGAAAGTTTCTCAACCCTTGAACCTCGAGGAACTCTCCTGTCATCTAGTGCCTAACCGTTTTGTGCGCGGGGTGCTGTTACTCCTGACGTGCGTCGTCGAGCGCCCAGTGGCATCATCGTTGATTTTCGAAACCTTATGGCAGCCAAGCCGGAGATATCTGAGGGTCCATCAACCCGCGCAACGGTCGCGACCGCGGCTCCCGTCACTTTTCCGGCGTGGCACCCGAAGTACAATCCCTGGCTCATCGGGGTTGTGGTTGCCGTGGCAGCCTTCATGGAGGTGCTGGATACCAGCATCGCGAACGTCGCACTTCCATACATCGGCGGCAATCTTGGTGCCAGCACGGACCAGAGCACATGGGTACTCACGTCGTATCTTGTGTCGAATGCGGTAGTACTGCCGATCAGTGGATGGTGTGCCAGCGTTTTCGGGCGCAAGCGCTTCTTCATGATCTGCCTGGCGATTTTTACTGTGAGTTCGCTGCTGTGCGGCTTGGCGCCGAGTCTGGGAGCTATTATTTTCTTCCGCATTCTGCAAGGTGCTGGCGGAGGTGGATTGCAGCCCATGGCGCAGGCGATCCTGGCCGATACGTTCCCTCCCGATAAGCGAGCCATCGCTTTCGCGCTGTATGGGGTCACCGTAATTGTGGCCCCGACCATTGGGCCCACCCTCGGCGGATGGATTACCGACAACTACACCTGGCGCTGGATTTTCTTTATCAATTTGCCGGTCGGGATTCTGGCGCTCTTCCTGGTATATCGCCTGATCGAAGATCCGCCCTGGTCGAAGCGTGTAGCGGGCGCGCTCGCGAAGAATCGATTACATTGGCGTGTCATTGCTTGTGCTTGGGGTGGGTGCGCTACAGATCATGCTCGACAAAGGACAGGAGGACGACTGGTTCGGCTCGCACTTCATTGTCACGCTGGCGGTGCTCGCGGTGGTGGGCCTGGTGTCGCTCGTCGTGTGGGAATGGCATTACAAGAACCCGGTTGTCGACGTGCGCCTCTACACCAGCCTGAACTTTCTGCAGGCGAACTTCATGATTTTTGTTCTCGGTGTGATGCTGTTTGCCAGCCTGGTGATGATGCCGCTGTTCCTGCAATCTTTGCTGGGCTACAGCGCGGAGTCGGCGGGCCTCGTGCTCTCCGGCGGCGGCCTGTTGCTGCTCTTCATGATGCCCCTGATGGGATTCCTCTCCACCAAGGTCCAGGCGCGGTATCTCATCGCCGCCGGTTGGCTGGCACTGTCGCTGGCGATGTTCTACTCAAGCCGGCGTCTCGATCTCGACATCAGCTTTCGCAGTGCTGCCTTCCTGCGAGTGGTTCAGGTGTTTGGACTCGGATTCCTGTTCGTACCCATTAATCTGGCTTCGTATGTAGGGATGCCGCCCGAGCGAAGCAGCAGCATCGCCGGACTCATTAACTTCATGCGCAATATCGGCAGCAGCGTGGGGACCTCGATGGTCACGACGCTCATCGCACGTAGGGCGCAGGTTCACCAGGTCTTCCTGGTGGGTAACATCACCCGCGGGCAGCGCAGCTTTGACAATACCGCTGCAGCCTTGGCCAACCGCGCATTCGCCTCAGGTGTGGGGAGCAACACCGCCATCGGCAAGTCGTACGCCCTGATCTACCGCAGCGTCATAGGCCAAGCGACGACGTTGGCCTATCTCGACACCTTCCTGGTCTTGGCAGGGATCTCCGCAGTCATGTTCGTGCTCTCCTTCACACTCAAGAAGAACGAACTGGGTGGCCATCGAGTGATGGTCGAGTGATCCTCCGGCCCGCGCGCCCCACGGCTACTCCTGCTCGCGCTGGAGTGGTTTTCGCTGACTGCTGAACGCCGCTAACCGAGAGCCGGGCTGGTAGCTAGTTCATCATTCCCGCGGTTGGTAACGCAGGACATACTTAAGACGTGCAGGCTGCTGATCCCAATGCGCGATTCCTCGCCTCCTTTCTTGACTACCTGAAGATCGAGAAGGGGCTTGGCTGCCCTCAGCGTGAGCGCTTATCGCTCGGACCTGGAGCAGTATCCCAGTTCGTGGGCAAGCGCAAGCGCACCATGCGCGAGGCGCGGCGGCAGGATGTGCGCGACTTCCTGAACCAGCTCTTTGCTAACGGTCTCGATGGTCGCAGCGTGGCGCGCAAGCTCTCTGCGCTACGCCATTTTTATAAGTACCTGCTGCTCGACCGCTACATTGAGAAGGACCCGACGCTCAACATCGACACCCCGCGGCAATGGAAGGTGCTGCCCAAGTCGCTTGCGTCTAGCGAGGTCGAGCAGGTGCTGCAAGGGCCGCCCCGTGCCAAAGAGGACCGGTTATCGCAGGCCTTGACGGCACGCGATCGCGCCATGCTGGAGGTTTTCTATGCCGGGGCGCTGCGGGTCTCAGAGCTGATCAACGTGAAGCTTGAGGACCTGAAACTTGAGCTGGGTTACGTGCTGGTGCGCGGCAAGGGCGACAAGGAGCGCATCGTCCCATTGGGTGCCGCGGCGCAGGAGGTCGTGCAGTTGTATTTGCGGGACGCACGTCCGGTGCTTGGGGCAGGGAAGTCGTCGCCGCACCTGTTCATAGCGCGCGGAGGCAAGCCCATCACTCGTCAACGAGTGTGGCAACTGGTGAACGCGGCGTCGGCCAATGCGGGCCGTCATGCCTCGCCACACATGCTGCGACATAGTTGCGCAACTCACATGGTTGAGAACGGCGCCGACCTTCGCACGGTGCAGACCATCCTGGGCCACGCTGATATTTCAACTACGCAGGTGTACACGCATCTGGCACTCGATCGTCTAAGCCGGGTACATCGCGAGCATCATCCGCGTGCCAAGCGTCCGGTACGGGAAAGTGGCCGACTCTAAATGAGCCAGCACGCAACAACCACGGTGGAGAAGGCGGTCGCGAAGTTTATCCGCTCGTTGCAGGAGCGCAACGCTTCGCCGCATACAGTTAAGGCTTATACGAACGATCTAGCGGGCTTCGCGGAGTATGTCGGGCCGCAGGACTGGCGAGACATCGACCACGTCCTGATTCGCGGCTATCTGTCGAATCTATACGAGCGCGGATTGAGCAAGACTTCAGTCGCGCGCTCGCTGGCGGCACTGCGTTCGCTTTACAAGTGGCTGGCGCAGGAAGGTGTGGTGGAGCAGAATCCAGCGGCGCTGGTGGCAACGCCGAAGCTGCCGAAGAAGCTGCCGCGCGTGCCGACAGTCGAAGAGGTCTGTACCGTCCTCGATGCCGGAATGCCGGAAGAATCGGCCTTCCCTGAACGCGACCAGGTCATCCTGGAGCTGCTCTACGGCTGCGGCATTCGCAACTCGGAGCTGATCGGCATCAACCTTGATGACGTGCGCTGGTCGAACCAGATCATCCTGGTGCGCGGCAAGGGCAAGAAAGAACGTTACGTGCCGTTCGGCGACACAGCTGCTCAAGCTGTTCACGCGTATCTGCCCGCACGGAAGAAAGTCATGGAAGAAGCGAAACGTGGAGTGGAGAAGGCGCTGCTCATCAACCTGCGTGGCTCGCGCCTCACAACGCGCAGCGTGGGACGGATCGTGAAGCAGATCGCGGTCAGCCGGGGCTTATCGCCTGATGTGCATCCACACACCCTACGTCATGCCTTCGGCGCGCACATGCTGGAGGAGGGGGCCGACCTGCGTGCCATTCAGGAGATGCTGGGCCATGAGCGGCTGTCGACCACGCAACGGTACACGCAGCTCACGGTTAAGCACGTGATGGATGTGTATGACCGGACCCATCCGCATGCAAAAGGGAAGGCATGAGGCGGAACTTTGTTGTCATCACGAAGAAGTGAGGGTCTGCTCTTGCCCGCAGTTGCCGGAGTGGTTTTGAAGGGGCACGCCTTCAGGCGTGCCAGAACAATGCGAATAAGTAGCGGCTTTAGCCGTGGGAGTCGCAGGTGTCACCGGCTAAAGCCGGTTACTAAGATTAGAGCAGCGGTTTCGCGGCACGGCTGAAGCCGTGCCCCTTCAAAGCTCGGCGACGAAGGCCGCCCTAATCCCCGTACTGCGCGCGCATGTCGCGCCAGGTGCTGGCACCGCGGCGCTCGGCGTCTTCGACGAAGCCTTCTCCAAGCTTCTGTAGCGTGCCGAAGATCTGCATGCCCTTTTGCAAGTAGTCGGGAGCGTTTTCCCAGACGGCCTCAAACTTCTCGGGATACTCGCTGGCGAGAATGGTGAGTCCGGCGGCAGCAAAGCCCATCCCGACGCCGCGGCGACCTGTGAGTATGAGCACGGCGCCTGCTCCAATGCTGCCGAATATCAACGTCTTCTTCCAAGTCTGCATGTTCACCTCAAGAGAGCGCATGCGGTTAGGCCGCAAGTGTCTTAGAGACCCATTCGGTCATCTGCTGTTGTATCGCTTTGCGCGGGTACTTTGCAATCGGGGAGAAACGAGGGGGCGGGACCAAAGGGCGGGAGGCACAAATCGGTCAGAAAATGGAAAAGGCTGCGACTTTGGTTATGCTCCAGCCGTGGACTCCTGCGAGGGAGTTGCCGGCGTGGACGCATGTACCGTCGCAGCCCTTGAAACGATCACCGCTTTCGCAGTTCCAAACCTCGGCAGACATCTCGCAACGCTGTCGATTTTTTCAGGTCTGGTGGTTCCGCGAGTCGCCTCGCTCACCGACCGATCAGTCTACTTCAGGTGGGCAACGGATTATGGAAGCCTACCCTTTTCGACCGTCGACTGTGGACCTGCCACATTGGTTATGCTCTAGCCGTAGACTCCTGCGAGAGAGTTGCCGGCGTGGACGCATGTACCGTAGCTGTCCTGGATGCGATCACTGCTTTCGCAGTTTCAAACCTCGGCAGACATCTCGCAACGCTGTCGATTTTTTCGGGTCTGGCGGTTCCGCGAGTCGCCTCGCTTACCGATCGCTTCGGCTTACTTCAAGTCGGCTCCCTATTGGGTGCCGCTCTTTTCTGCCGTCGACGAAGCTCATCCTAACGGAGGGCGGGGAAATGTCAACGCCCAAGGTGTGTGCACAGCCCACATTCTCGAGTGTGCTGGACAGTTGTCAGCAAGCGATAGTAGCGACGGAGGTTCCAGAACAGACGGCCAAATTTTTCAATAATGATTCACATCTTTTTCACAGAAGCGCGATGTTTCAGCGGCGTCAATTCGAGGAACCCAACTCGCGTCTTGACGAATCTGAGCAGATGAACGACCTTAGAGGTGAGGAATGCGCGCCTTGACCGCCTACGTCGACGGAGGATCGCACGGGAACCCCGGCCCGTCCGGAATCGGCGTCCTCATTCACGACCTCTGCGGCGAAACCGTCCGCATTGCAAAGTGGATCGGCCACCAGGACAACAACGTCGCCGAGTACATAGCACTGCTTGAGGCGCTGCAGCACGCGGTCGCCGCCAAGGCCAAAGCCCTGCACGTCTTCTCCGACTCGGAAATCGTGGTCAAACAAATGAACGGCGAGTACATTTGCCGGAGTCCACGTCTTTACTCGCTGAACTGGACGTGCCGCAAGCTGGCGCGCTCGCTTGAGTTCTCCATCGCGCATATTCGCCGCGAAGAGAACCACGAGGCCAACGAGCTCGCGCTGCAGGCGGTGCAGTCGCGGCTGCTGGAAGTCGCTTAACCCGCAGCGCTCAGCACCTCCTCCCGTATGATCACCTAGGCAACCGCCCGTAGCTCAGCTGGATATAGGTCGCCGCGGCGACCCTCCGGAGCGGCCCAATCGCCAACCTCACGATGTTTTATGTCTACGTCCTAAGAAGCCAAAGCACGGGATCCTCCTACACCGGTTGGACCGCATCTATTCCGCATCGTTTGCTATGCCATACACAAGGACTCAGTCCGTCGGCGAAAGGACGCGGCCCATGGGATCTGGTGCACGTTGAGGAATTTGCAACACGAGCAGAGGCAATCGCGGCGAGAACGCTGTCTAAAAACCGGAAAAGGACGGGACGAGTTGAAGCGGCTATGCTGCGGTGCAACGGCTCCAGAGTGATAGTCAGCGTGATCCCGCGCCATCTCCTCGCGTATAATCACCTAGGCACGCGCCCGTAGCTCAGCTGGATAGAGCGATTGCCTCCGGAGCAATAGGTCGGGAGTTCGAATCTCTCCGGGCGCGCCATTAGAACCGCTATTGGTTGCGGGCTTTCAGCCGCCAGCTGCTGGCGATTCCCTCCTGCGTCGCGCTTTATCAGCTTCCAGCGCCTTCCCACATCGGAACGGTGACTGTGCTTACGGCTTGATTACCCACACCGTCCCGCAACCCGTACCCAGGCTGCAGTTCAAATCCCCCCCGGCCCTGGCAGAGCCGTAAAGGTTGCCGTCGGCATCGAGAGCCAGCGGTCCGCTGGGAGACGAGCCGTCGCTGCCACCCGTGAAGTCATGGAGGGTGGAATACGACCAGCCGTTTGAACCTTTGGTTAACTTGTAGACCGCCCCAGACCAATAAGCGCCGCCATCTCCCACGCCGTACAAGTTGCCGGCGGAATCCATGACCAGCCCACTGGTCAGCAGTGCTGCTTGCCCGGGAAGAAAAGTGTAGAGCGGGCTGAATTCCCAAGTGCCACCTACGTTGGTCAGTTTGAAAGCAATGCCCGGTTGCTGATCGCCGTAGGTAACTCCGTAAAGCGCACCGGAGGAATCTGAGATGAGAGTTCCGATTGGATGGATGATGGTCAGGCCGGTGAAGACGTGCAGCAGGTCTTCTTTCCAGGTCTTTCCCTGGGGAATCAGCCGGTAGATTGTCCCAACATCATTGGGACCACCCAGATACGTGGGTCCATAGAGGTTTCCTGCCTGGTCGAAGAGGAGCGTGCCCAACACCCATCGGCCGTCGCTGGGTGGGCCTGTAAACAGGTGGAGAAGGGTCTTGGTCCATGGGGCCCGCAGCCCTTGCGCGGGAGAGAGTTCATAGGCTTGTCCGGTGAAGCCACACATTGCGGTGGTTGTGCCGTAGAGGTTTCCCGAGTTGTCGAGAAGCAGTCCGCCGTTGGCGCCTTCGCCATCGCACTGTCCAAAGCGATAGAGGGTATCCTTAATCCAGAATCGCTGCTTGCATCCGGGATCTGAGCAAACAGGGAAGAGTCGAAACACAGTACCACCGCCGCCTTCAAGCCCCCCGTCAACCGTGGCGCCATACAGAGCGCCGCCCCCTCCTGAAGTCAGGGGAGCAGCCGGGTTCCAACCGTCCCTCGTGCTCTGAAATTTATAGACGGTAGTAAATGACCAACCCAATTGCGAAGGCGTCAGCTCAAATACTGTCCCACACCCAAAGGGCGAGCAATTGGCGGAGCCTCCCCGCGCGGCAGTGCCGTAGATATTTCCGGCCGCATCCCTCACCACAGCTCCGGGACTGATGCCGTCATTGCCTTCAAACGTGTGCAGCACTTCGAAGGTTTGTGATTGTGCAGCGCAGGTCAGCACCAGTACTACGCTAAGCAAAAACAGCACCGACAGGAAACGAATTCGCACGATTGCCTCCTCACCCTTGCGCGTAGTCTACGCCGCAGGGGAGAGAGTGAGTTTATAAAACTCGCAAGTAATGGGTTGTAGCGGTTGGTTGTTGCGGATACTTGGATCGCGAAGAGCGCTCTGGAGTGCCCGCTTGGCTGGTTTTCTTCAGATGAAAACGAAATTAGAAAAAGCAAAGGCCCCGCATCACTGCGAGGCCTTTCCAGTGCAAGTTTTAGCCGACAGTTGACGGCTAATAGCTTCTTAGTACATTCCGCCCATACCGCCGCCGCCGTGAGGCATCGCCGGTTCCTTCTTGTCTTCTGGAATCTCGGAGACCAGGGCTTCGGTGGTCAGCATCAGCGAGGCGATGGAGCCCGCGTTCTGCAACGCAGTACGAGTGACCTTCGTGGGATCGATGACGCCGGCCTTCACCAGGTCCTCGAACTTATTGTTCTGGGCGTTATAGCCGAAGTTGGTTTCCTTGGAGTCGCGAATGCGGCCCACAACCACAGCACCCTCTTCGCCGGCATTGGCGACGATCTGGCGCAGCGGCTCTTCCAAAGCGCGGCGAACAATGTTGCCGCCGATCTTCTCGTCGCCTTCCAGCTTCAAGGCTTCGATGGCGTCAGAGCAGCGCATCAGGGCCACGCCGCCTCCGGGTACGATGCCTTCCTCCACCGCAGCGCGGGTGGCATGCATCGCGTCTTCGACGCGGGCCTTCTTCTCCTTCATCTCGGTTTCGGTGGCCGCACCGACCTTGATCACGGCAACGCCGCCGACCAGCTTCGCCAGCCGCTCCTGCAACTTCTCGCGGTCGTAGTCGCTGGTGGTCTTCTCGACTTGGCTGCGGATTTCCTTTACGCGACCTTCGATCTCGCTGGCCTTGCCTTTACCCTCGACGATGGTCGTGTTGTCCTTGTCGATGGTGACCTTCTTGGCCTGGCCGAGATCGGTCATCTGAACGTTCTCCAGCTTGATGCCGAGATCTTCGGTGATGGCCTTACCGCCGGTCAGGATCGCGATGTCCTGCAGCATCGCCTTGCGGCGATCGCCAAAGCCAGGAGCTTTCACGGCAGCGACGTTCAGCGTTCCGCGCAACTTGTTCACGACCAGGGTCGCGAGCGCTTCGCCTTCCACGTCCTCAGCGATGATCACCAGCGGACGTCCGCCTTTGGCGATCTGCTCGAGCAGCGGGAGCAGGTCCTTCATCGACGAGATCTTCTTCTCGTGAATCAGGATGTAGGGGTTTTCCAGAACCGCTTCCATGCGCTCGGGATCGGTCACGAAGTACGGCGACAAGTAGCCGCGGTCGAACTGCATGCCTTCGACGACATCGAGCTGGGTCTCCATCGTCTTGGCTTCTTCCACGGTGATGACGCCGTCTTTGCCGACCTTCTTCATGGCCTCAGCAATGATCTTGCCGATGGTCTCATCGTTGTTGGCCGAGATGGTGCCGACCTGGGCGATCATGTCGCCGGTCACCTTCTGCGACAGCTTGTCGAGCGCGCTGCCGGTGTACTTGCCTTCGTCGTTGGCGGTGCCGCAGACGGCGGTAACAGCCTTTTCGATGCCGCGCTTCAGGGCCATCGGGTTTGCACCCGCGGCAACCGTCTTCACACCTTCGCGATAGATGGCCTGCGCCAGAACCGTTGCGGTTGTGGTGCCGTCGCCAGCAACGTCAGAAGTCTTGGAGGCGACTTCGCGCACCATCTGCGCGCCCATGTTCTCGAGTGGGTCCTTCAGTTCGATTTCCTTGGCTACGGTCACGCCGTCTTTGGTGATGAGCGGCGAACCGAACTTCTTTTCGATGACCACGTTGCGGCCCTTGGGACCGAGCGTGACTTTCACTGCGTCGGCCAGAATGTTCACGCCGTGCAGAATCGCCTGCCGCGACTCCTCGCCATGCAGAATCTGTTTTGCCATTGCTTTCAATCTCCTTAGCTGTAAGCTCTCAGCCGTCAGTTGTCAGTGTTTGGAGCTGCCAGCTACCAGCCGCCAGCTACCAGTAAATTTCAGGGGCCAAAGCCCCGAACTCGCCCTTTCAGGCACGACTAAATTCGTGCCCTTTTACAAAACTACTTATGGGCCATGGCGGGCTTGCTGGCGCCTTCCAGGATGCCGAGCACTTCTTCCTCACGCATGATCAGGAAGTCCTCGCCATCGATCTTGATCTCGGTGCCGGCGTACTTGCCGAACAGGACGCGGTCGCCCGCCTTCACATCGAGGGGGAAAGTTTCGCCCTTGTCGTTGGTCTTGCCGCGGCCAACAGAAATAACTTCGCCTTCCTGCGGCTTGTCTTTCGCCGAGTCAGGAATGATGATGCCGCCGCGGGTAGTTTCAGCCTCTTCCACACGACGAATTACGATCCGGTCGTGCAGGGGAGTCAGCTTGGTAGCCATTCGTGATACTCCTTTCAATGCTCTATAGGTCGATTTGTTGCGGTAAGGAATGGCCGGCTGGGCGGTGATTGATTAATGCTTGCGCTTGACCGGTAATTCCCATGAAAACTTAGGGTTAGTCCCATGTTGGACGGCCGGATGGCCGGAGTGTTAGCACTCAATCCCAACGAGTGCTAATCATAAAAGGTTGATAGGGCGATTGTCAAGGGAGGGCCGTGGAAGAGACATCAGGTGTCAGAACTCAGGCTGCCGGTCGATAGCCACGAGTCGGCCCGCCAGACTCAATTTCGGTCTGAAGAGGGGCAGTTGCCGAACCGAAATTTTCCAGAGCGACTTCGAACCCTACGGGCTGAAAGCTCAAACGGTCACCTGGCACCCGAATTCCAGGCGGCCACTTCTTTGATCTCCAGCATCTATATTCAGCGGGTAACGACCAGCAAGATCTGCGTAACCGCAACTCGAAAAGAGTAACTCGGCCGTGTGGCGAAACTTTTGCTTTTCGATTCATCGGTTTCGCAGGATAATTACCACACAAGATCAAGGGTGCCACTGTGCAGCTCCTCCGCAGCGCTCGGTCCACGAATCCCGTTGTCTTCAGTTGTCTGGTCTGTGTCCTCGCGTTGTTCTTAGCGCCTGCAGTATTGGCCCAGAGCCTACCTGCTACGCCCTCCGGCGATTCGATTGCTACGCAGGTGAACGCTCTTAAGCTGGAAACCGTCTCCCTGCCATCGCCCGCCGGGCTGCCGCCGAACGCGTCACAGGGGAAAGCCGCTTCGGACTTAGCCGCGAGCGTTACCAGCGAGCCGATTGCGGCTCCGCCGCGGAGTGTGGCCAAGTCGATGGTACCCAGCCCCAGCGTTGCCCCCACCGTTTCCCTGAAGCCGAAGTACGATGTTCGCCTCATTGGACAGCGCGAAATCGGCAACGGGGTGAACTTCTATTCGCTCGATAGGGAGATGGCGCTGGGACGCGATCTGTCGAAGCAGGTGGAGGCCACCTCCAAGCTCGTCACCGATCCGGTAGTTAACGAATACATCAATCGCGTTGGGCAGAACCTGGTGCGCAACTCCGACGCCCGCGTGCCCTTCACCATTAAAGTCATCGACAACGAAGAGGTGAACGCCTTCGCCTTGCCGGGCGGCTTCTTCTACGTCGACAGCGGACTGATCCTCTCCGCCGACAACGAAGCTGAACTGGCGGCGGTGATGGCGCATGAGATCGCCCATGTGGCGGCGCGTCATGCCACCAAGAACATGACCAAATCGGAGATCTGGAACCTGGCATCGATTCCGCTGATGTTCGTTGGCGGACCTGCGGGCTACGCTATCGCCGAGATTGCCAGCATCGCCGTGCCTATGACCTTCCTCAAGTTTTCGCGCGATGCCGAGCGTGAAGCCGACCTGCTGGGGCTGGAATACGATTACGCCGCCGGCTATGATCCGCAGGCCTTTGTGCAGTTCTTCGAAAAGCTGAACGCCGACGAAAAGACCAAGCACAGCAGGCTGGCGAAGATGTTCTCCACGCACCCGATGAACAGCGACCGGGTGACGGCGGCGCAGAACGAGATCCGCCAGTACCTTCCCGACCGCGAAAGCTACATCGTGGATACCAGCGAGTTCGAGCAGGTGAAGGCGCGCTTGATGGGACTCGACATGAAGCAGCATCTCAGTAGCGCCGATAGCCATCGGCCCGTACTGCTCAAACGCACAGAGACCAGCGACAGCCAGACCAGCACAGGTAGCGGCACGTCTTCTCCCAGCCAGGGCAGCGAAGATCCCGACCGCCCGACCCTGAAACGGGCGCCGCAGTCCGACCAAAACTAAGTTCGTCGACTGCTTCCGGTGCTATGCTGTTGGCGTAATCTTCCAGTTAGAGATCTATGCCGGACAAGCGGGCCAGTACGTCGGCGTTTCGGAGGCGGGTCGATGATCACCCAGCCATCTCGGGCGAGAACGTGCGCGAGGCGCAGTCCATTTTTCAGAACCACCTGCGCCGCGTGGGACTGAAGCAGACGGCACAGCGCGGCGTCATCCTGCGCGCTTTTCTCGATACTCGCGACCACCTTTCGACTGACGAGCTCTACCGGCTAGTAAAGAAGAAGGACGACACCGTTGGATTCACCACGGTATATCGCACGCTGAAGCTGCTGGCCGAGTGCGGCCTCGCCAGCGAGGTCGCTTTTAACGACGGCATAACGCGTTACGAGGCGGTCTACAACCGGCGCAATCACCATCACATGGTGTGTACCGAGTGTGGCAGCTCCGTGGAGTTTTTCTCGCCTGAGATCGAACGCCTGGAGCAGGAGATTGGCCGTGCCAATCACTACACAACCACCCGGCACACCTTCCAGATCTACGGGGTTTGCGAAGCCTGCCAGAAAAAGAGCAAGCGCTCGCGGATTCACACCGCCTGAATGAGCGTCGATTTCAGCGGCGTTTGGCAGGCCGATCTCTCCCTCAGTAAATTGTTTGGACCTCCTGCCAGGCGATGAGCATGAACATCGCCTGCACTGGGCCAGAGTTGCGCCAGGAGATCGTGGTCACAAAAGAGGATGGAAGCGAACAGCGCGTACGTTCGCGTGCGTGATCAACGCCAGAGGGTCAGTGCCGTTTCAACGGGCAAGAGGTTAGCGGGAAGCGCGAATTGGCAGGGAGACGAACTCATCATCGAGCTCTGGATGCCGCAGGGCACGGGCGAATTATATCTATGCGACTGCTGGTCGCTCTCTCCCGACGGGCATACCCTCACAATGGAACACCGCGACGACGCTCTGGCTGGGCAGGTGGCGGTTCTGCACCGCATCGGGTAGCGTCACTTGCGATCTGGGCTTTGTTCCTCGGTCGGCGCACTAGCGAAGTAGCCGGTCTTTGCCCGGATGGTTACTCCCGGCATTTTCGTATGGATGGCGACCTTGCGGAAGGTGTCGTCCTTCTCCTTGTTGGTTGAGTAGTATCCCACATCGTAGGACGAACGCAATTCCTCTGCGATTTGCTGAAAGTAAACGTCCGGCTCGGTACGTTCGGCGTTGATGTGAAGCCCGCCAGTTTCTTTGGCGATGCGGTCCATCACGCTGATGCCGTATTTATTGCGCGCGGTGAGCTTGCCGTGTTTGGTCTCGGTGTATCGAATTGCATAGACAGGCACGTTCGCTGCCTGCGCAGCTTCAATGGTGGCCATCATGTTGTGTGCGCTGGAATTGTCTTCGCCATCACTGAACATGAGGATCGCCTTGCGGCCTTCAGCCGCAGCCAGCTTCTCGGTCACGCTGTAATAGACGGAGTCATAAAACGCGGTGCCAAGGTCGCGGTCCTCGTGTGGCCCGATCTCGGGGAAGCCCTTTGAACTCTTCTCCCAGCGAGTATAGTTTTCGAGAATCTGGTCCGGTGAATTGGTGTAATCACTTATCAGTCGTAGGTGATTGCCGAAGCCGAGAAGAAACACGCGGTCCTGCGGACGCAGAATCTGCTTCAGAAAAACCTCCAGGTCTTTCTTGTGCTCCTTGCCAAAATGATCCTGACTGCCGCTGGCATCGATGATCAGGGCAAGCGTCAACGGCAGATCCGTGCTCCGGGCGAAGAACTCGATCTTCTGCGGGACGGCGTCTTCCAGCAGCTGAATATCGTCCTTAGTGAGATTGCGAACCAGGCTACCGCGGGAATCCTGTGCGGTGAACGCGACATTCACCAGGTTGACGCTGACTTTAAACGGCGACTGTGCGGCATTCACGTCGACAGCAATTTGCGTCTGGGCCACTGCCGCAGCTCCGGCAGCGATCAACACAATCAGATTAAGCCAAGGCGCTTTGAGGCGCGTCATCGCCACCGGTAGCTCCCCTGTCGTGAATACGTGCCGGACGCCGGTTCGGTTCCCGCTTTCAATCCAGGTAGGCCGTTTTGCCTGAAGGGTCAATTCGATTCAAACTGCTTTGCCGGCCATCTCTCGCCAGCGCTGAACATCCACTCCCTTGATCAGTGTTCTGCGCCAGGTGAAATGTCATCAAGAGGATCGACAGCGCCGACGTTTTTCCACCACGGAGAGCACGGAGAGAAATAATTGAAGGCAAGAATTCAGAATGACAAATCCAGAGCCTCCGTGTTCTCCGTGCCTACGTGGTGAATCCGTCCTTGGAGCCTTGATATACTGGACATCGCATGGGTATCGTCAAGAACATCGCAGCCATTGCCAAGGGCATGAGCATCACCTTCCGCGAGATGTTCAAGCCGACGATTGTCGAGAACTATCCTGACGGTCCCGGTCCGTTACGTGGCGCGGTTTTCCAGGAGCGTTTTCGCGGCATGCACGTCCTGCAGCGCGACGAGAACGGGCTGGAAAAATGTGTAGCGTGCTTCCTGTGTGCCGCTGCCTGTCCTTCGAACTGCATTTATATTGAGGCTGCCGAGAACACCGCGACCCATCGCGTGAGCGGCGCCGAGCGTTACGCGAAGGTCTACAACATCGATTACAACCGCTGTATCTTCTGCGGCTACTGTGTTGAAGCCTGTCCGACAGACGCAATCACGCACGGCCACGGCTTTGAACTGGCCACCTTCAATGCCAGCAACCTGGTCTACCGCAAAGAGCAATTGCTCGCAGGGACTCCCGCACACATCGGCGCGAACGCCGTCTTCAACATCGAGGGCGCAGGTCAGGGAGATCCTACGGGCAGGGTGGCTCCAAAACCCTAATCAGCTCTGACATATTTCGGGCACGGCTGCGGCAGTGCCTTTCGCTTTTTGAGAAAGGCTTATCTCGGACCAACCCGCTCTCGGCGTTCGGCTCCCTGCTTTCGCCTCTACCTGGTTGTTCAGTATTCGAAGAACTTGTTTTAACTTTTCAGCCTGGGTCCGCCGCGGCCGGATGCCGGAGCGGCTGTTCGATATGATGGCAGCACAAGATGCAGAAGCGCGGCAGCCATAGAGGCGGGAGCTTTTGATCACCAAGTCCACATCTTCGACCTGGTACGGCTTGACCCAGGAGCACTGGGCCCGGGTCGGAGTGATCGTGCAGCTTGCGATCATGATTCGCACGCTCGGCGAATTCTACCGCTTACGTCACTATTACGGGACGGCCGCAGCGCTGCTTCGCTATGAGCCGTACATTGGTGGGCTGCTCATCAACGCGGTGCTCTGCCTCATCACCGTGGGGCTGCTGTTCTGGCGGAAGCCGCGCGCTGCCGGATTGATCGCCGCGGTGACCATCCTTCTGTTGCTGATTTACAAGATCGTTGTGATTAGCTGAAAATCGCTTCTGACCTCGGAGTCGGACCTATGCGGCTGGCAATTTTCGTCCTTGTTTCTGCCTCGCTTTGGGCACAGACGCATAGGAATGTGCCGCGCTCCGACGGCCATTCGACCCCCTTGCTGGTTTACGCCGCGTCGGGTTCTTCTGCCGCCTGCGCTCCGCTGGCGCTCATCTCGCACGGCGCAGGAGGCTCGGAGGATGGTTACAAGTATCTGGCGCAGGCACTCTCGCGTGAGGGATACACGGTGGCAGTCATGGGGCATCGCGAGAGCGGGTTGGACGCGCTCAGTCACGACATGCGGCAGAGCGGGTTTCGCCAGGGTCTGGTGCAACTGGTCTCCAATCCGCAGGCTGAGCAGGCGCGCCTGCTTGACATAGGCGCCGCATTGCAGTGGGCAGATTCGCAATGCAAAGCTCCGTTTAGGGTGTTGCTCGGCCATTCGATGGGCGCCATTACGGTAATGCTCGAAGCCGGCGCCAAAAACAAGATCGGCATCCCCCACCCACCCGCCGGGCAAGATCGATTCGATGCCTACGTGGCGCTCTCTCCCGAAGGGCCGGACCCGGTATTTCCTCGCGATGCCTGGAGCGGCATCCACAAGCCACTGTTGGCGATGACCGGCACTCGTGATGGCGGTCTGGCAGGTGGAGTGGAATGGCGAACCATGGCCTGGAACGATTTGCCCGGAACGAACCTCAATTGTCAGTGGCTGGGCGTGATTAGCGACGCCACGCACATGAATTTCGCGGGAAACGGACAGGGTGCGGCGCGGGTCGGGCCGATTGTGGTTAGCACGGTCGGAGGGTTTCTAAAGGATGTCAGGCAGGGAGCATGCATCTTGCCCTCGCCCGTGCCCGATCTGCAGCTAAAGGCGAAATGACTGGCACCTCCGCCGCACCGCGACTTCTGCTCCTCTAGCGTCAGCTCTCCGATGAACAGCGAAGGGCAAAGAGTCGAGAGCGAACAGCGACGCATGAACATCGAATGGAGCGCGACTTTCACAACTCGTTGTAAGCCGCTGAATCTGACATACTAAGTAGACCTGCATGAGCGATTACCTCAAAGCGATACAAGAGCGCGTCATCATTTTTGACGGTGCGATGGGCACGAACATCCAGCTTCGCAACCCATCGATGGACGACTTCCGTGGCAAGGAAGGCTACAACGACATCCTTGTGCTTAGTCGTCCGGACCTGATCGCCGACATCCATTCGGCGTTCTTTAAGGTGGGCTGCGACGTGGTTGAGACGAATACGTTCAACTCCACGCGCATTGTGATGGCCGAGTACCAGATGGAGGATGACGTCCATGAGGTGAACCTGGCTGCCGCTAAGCTCGCGCGCGGGGTCGCCGACAGTTTCTCGTCCAACGGTCGCAAGCGCTTTGTCGCGGGATCGATGGGCCCGACTACTAAGCTGCCCTCGCTCGGCCACATCAAATGGGACGACATGGTGTCCGCCTACACCGAGCAGGCGCTCGCGCTGATCGAAGGCGGGGTCGATGTTCTGCTGCTCGAGACCTGCCAGGACATCCTTCAAGCTAAGGCCGGGCTGGTCGGTATCTTTGACGCGTTAAGACAGGCAGGGAAGCAGATCCCGGTACAAGTTCAAGTAACACTTGAAGCCACAGGGTTGATGCTGCTGGGCACCGAAATCGGCGCGGCGCTCACCACGCTGGAGATGTTCGACGTCGCCGTCATCGGCATGAACTGCGCCACCGGCCCCAAGGAGATGAACGACGGCGTCCGCTACCTGGGGCTGAATTCGCCCAAGCCGGTTTCGGTCCTGCCGAATGCCGGGCTACCGGAAAACGTTGGCGGCGTCGCGATGTACAAACTCACGCCGGAGGACCTGGCGCACTATCACAAGCAGTTCATCACCGAATATGGGGTGCGAGTCGTAGGTGGATGCTGCGGCACACGGCCTGAGCACCTGAAGGCTGTCGTCGACCTCTGCGCCAATCTCGAACCGGCGGCACGCGATCCGAAGATTATCGGAGCGGCGGCGAGCGCCTACTCCATGGTTCCCCTCGAACTCGATCCCAAGCCGCTGGTGATCGCCGAGGAGATGAACACCACCACGCGGGTCGAGCACTTCAAGAACATGGTGCGCACGCAGAATTATGACGCGATCCTTACCCTGGCCAAGAAGCTGGTGAATGAAGGTTCGCACATGCTCGACCTGTGCTGCGCCATCGTGGGCGAGGACGAGAAGGCGTACATCAGCGCCATCCTGGAGAAGATTGCCACCCGCGTGCCGGCGCCGATCCTGGTCGATTCGACCGAGGCTGACGTGGTGGAAGAAGCGCTGAAGCGCATTCCCGGCAAGGCGATCATCAACTCCATCAACCTGGAGGATGGCGAGAAACGCACCTCAAAAGTTCTGCCGATGGCGAAGCGCTACGGCGCGGCGGTCATCGCGCTGACCATCGACGAAGACGGCATGGCGCTCACCGCCGAGAAGAAGCTGGCAGTTGCGAAGCGCATCTACGATCTCGCGGTGAACAAGTACGGCATTCGGCCGGTCGACATTATCTTCGACGCGCTGACGCTGCCCATCTCAACCGGACAAGAAGACTACCGCAGCGCAGGCATGGAGACTCTGAAAGCCGTCAAGGCGATCAAGCAGGAGATGCCGCTGGCAAAGACCGTGCTTGGCGTCAGTAACATTTCCTTTGGCCTGAACACCTACGCGCGGCGGGTGCTGAACAGCGTCTTTCTGCATGAGGCGGTCGACAACGGGCTCGACATGGCCATCGTGAACTACAGCAAGATTTATCCGCTGTACAAGATTCCCGAGGCCGAAGTCGATGTAGCGCGCAAGCTGATCTTCCAGGACCGCTCCAACGGTGATCCGCTGCAGTTCTACATGAAGTATTTTGCCGGGACCACGGGTAAGGAAGAGAAGACCACTGCGCACGTTGATACGCTGTCGATTGAAGACAAGCTGAAGTGGGTCATCATCAATGGTGAAAAGCAGATTGGTGATGGCGAGCACAAGCAGTCGCTCGACCAGTTGCTGGAAACTGCGCTGACCACTTACACGCCTCTCGACATCATTAACAACGTTCTGCTCGACGGAATGCGTACCGTTGGCGACCTGTTTGGCGCGCGCAAGATGCAGCTTCCTTCGGTGCTCGACTCGGCAGGCGTGATGAAGGCCGCGGTCGCTTACCTGGAGCCGAAAATGGAGAAGAAAGAAGGCAGCCAGAAAGCAACTATCGTGTTGGCCACGGTGAAGGGCGACGTTCACGACATTGGCAAGAACCTGGTGGACATCATCCTTACCAACAACGGCTATCGCGTGGTGAACCTCGGCATCAAGCAGCCTTCGGACACCATCATCAATGCCGCCATCGAGCACAAGGCGGATGCCATCGGGCTGAGCGGCCTGTTGGTGAAGTCAACGCTTGAGATGAAGTACGTAGTGCAGGACCTCCATCACCAGAAGCTCGAGTTCCCGGTGATCTGCGGTGGCGCGGCACTCACGCGCAAGTATGTGGAAGACGACCTCCGGCGCGAGTATACCGGCGGCATTTTCTATGCCGACGATGCCTTTGCCGGGCTACACATCATGGAAGACCTTGCCTCTCCGAATGGAGCGCGCGAGAAGCGCATCGCCGAGGGCAAGGTCGTCAAAGAGTTTGCCCGCGCTGCGGTTGCCGGGGTAGGCGATGGCGGCGGCGGAACGAGTCCGAATATCGAGATTGCGCCAGCGCCGAATATCCCGCAGCCGCCGTTCTGGGGCACGCGCGTGGTGAAAGACTTCAACCTGCGTGAAGTCTTCCGGTACATCAACGAGACCGCGCTGTTCAAGAACCAGTGGCAGCTGAAGACGGCGTCGCAGGAAGATTACGCTCGCCTGGTCGAAGAGAAGTATCGGGGCATCCTGAAAGAGCTGGAAGAGGAAGTCATCGCCGCCGCATGGTTCGAGCCCAAGGTGGTCAATGGCTACTTCGGCGCGCAGGGTGAAGCCAACGACGTCATCGTCTACAACCTGCCCGAAGGCTGGAAGCAGGGCGACGGAGTCCCGGCTGAGGCGCTGCGCTTCACCTTCCCGCGCCAGAAAGAGGGAAGAGGGTTGTGCATCTCTGACTTCTTGCTCAAGAAATCCAGCGGCCAGATGGACGTGCTCGGCATGACCTGCGTCACCATCGGGGCGCAGGCCTCGCATGAGACGCAGAAGCTCTTCGAAGGCGGAGAGTACACCAAGTATCTCTACCTGCATGGACTGAGCGTCGAAACCGCCGAGGCGCTGGCCGAGTTGAATCACAAGCGCATGAGGGAAGAGCTGGGCATCGCGGGCGACGATTCGCCGCACATCCGCGACCTCTTCCACCAGAAGTATCGCGGCTCGCGCTACTCGTTTGGCTATCCGGCTTGCCCGAGTCTCGAAGACCAGACGAAGCTCTTCGCGCTGCTGCATCCGGACGAGGCGATCGGTGTACATCTGACAACGGGTTACCTGCTTGAACCGGAGCAAAGCACGTCCGCCATTGTGGTACATCATCCTGCGGCGAAATACTTTGTGACGTAGCAAACTTACAAGCGCTTGATGGCCATGATATGCGCTGGACGATAACCGAGCCGCTCATAGAAAACTGCGGCACGCTGGTTTGCAGCGAGGTATTCCAGGGACGCGAACTCTGCCCCCTGCTCACGTCCCCAGGCTTCCGCTGCGCTCAGTAAGTGTGTGCCGATGCCGTGACCATGGTGGCTTTTGCTGACTGCGATCTCCACGATGTGGCAGTAGAGCAGCTCGCGATGCATGGGATCCGGCGAACGGGTTAGCTGGATATCGACGAACCCAACGATCTCGCGGCCCATTTCAGCCACAAGTGTGACAGCCTTGCCGGCCGCTTCCGGCGGATGCTGCCGACCTGCGCGATAGCGCGCCAATATAGCCTCGGCGCTCGGAATCCAATATCGCTCAGCATCCAGTCCCGCATGATAGTCAGCACTTTCCAGATAAACCCGGGTGATCCCGTCCGCGTCCTGGGCAACGGCAGGACGAATTGTAATGTTCGCGGCATAAGAGCCTTCCGTCATGAGACGAGCATACCGTGAGACAACCTGATTGCGAGTTGCTGAATCTCACTGTGTGTTCCTGTGTCGAGCGGCCGACTCGCAAGAACGTTCACGGTTCGACTCTCTCGAGCGACCCCCAGGTGTTCGTTTAACCATAGGTAGGTTCAGGTCTATGTCGAGGCTGCATGTCGTTCCCCGTTTTCTCCTTCTTTGTTTATTCACAGCCAGCGGATTTGCCAGTGGTGCGTCCAGCAACTCCACAATGAAGGCCGCGACCGCGAGCAGCCGGAGCGAGAGTAACGGAGCGGGAGCGACTGCCACAGCTTCACCGTCGGTGGTATCCAGCTTCACGGTGTCTCCTACTTTGGCGGCGCCGGGACAATTCGTGAACTTCTCCTGGGCAAGTACCAACGCGAAGTCATTCAACGTTATGCCCAATATTGCGCAGGATGAAGAGACCCTGCCGTTGAACGCGAGCGCATACGTTTACAACACGAACGGGCTTACGCGAAGTACGACCTTTCAGGCATTCAGCGGCGCGGGGGGAGCCGCGTGGTCTCCGATCTCGGCGACACTCACCATAGTCCCGGTGGGCTTGAGCGCGTCTCAAACCGCTATTGCTGCCGGACAATCGGTGATGCTTCATTACAGTGGCCCTAATAACAACAGCACATGGGAATTGCATGCCAGCAACAACGACACCCCAATAACGCTGGCGCATGCTTGCAGCGGCAATACCTGCTCCGGCAGCTATGAGACCGGTCCGCTAGCCGCTGCGACAATGTTTTCGGTCTCGTTGACCGGTCCAGAACCTACGGGAGGCGAGGCGTACTCGCCGCGAATCGTGGTGATAGTCGAGCAGCCGACGACCGTAAGCTTCAAAGCGCACAAACAAGGCGCGGAGTCGGGCGGCGGAGTTGCCCTGTCGTGGACGACGACCAATGCCTCCTCCATCACGGTTGAGGGCGTTGGACAGCTGCAACCGGTGGCCGGCGGATCGTACTGCTGCGTTTATCCCACCAAAACTACGACCTACACTGCGACCGTGACTCCTATTTATCCTGGAGCGCCCCCGTTGTTGTCGACGGCCATGGTCACGGTGAGCGCGGGAAATATCTCAAACCTGAATCACATCATCTTCCTGATCCAGGAGAACCGCAGCTTCGATAACTACTTTGGTCAACTGGCCGCATATCGCGTGAACCATCAGCCGCCGATCCAGGGGGCACAGATGAGCGACGTGAACGACCTGCACACGCTGCCTCCCGGCTATCAAATCTGCGGTCCGGATGACCTCTGTTATCCACCCTTCCATGCCCGAACCGTGTGCGTCGACAACACCTCACCGAATTGGGATGAGGCGCATCTCGATATGCACATCAGGGGCGGCGACTGGTTGAGCGTCAATCAGAACTCGATATTCCTGATGGATAACTTCATCTACTCCACGGCGCCGCGCGACGACGATCCTACGCGCACACGGGCGTTAGGTTATTACGACCAGACAGATTTGCCGTACTACTACGAACTGGCGACCCAGTTCACGACCGACGACTACTGGTACTCTCCCAGCGCCGCGGGCACGTTGCCGAACCGCATGTATCTATTCGCTGGGACCTCGCACGGTCATGCCTTCAATCCTACGGATCCGAACGATCCGGCGTGGAGCAGGCCCACGATTTTCACTCTGCTCACGGCGCGTGGTATTTCCTGGCGCTACTATTACCAGGACAACAGTGTGTTCCTGTCGCAGTGGAAGGACTGGAACGATCCGCGGATTCGCCACAATGTCCGCAATATTCAGGAACTCTACAACTATCTCGCCAGTCCGAATGCCGACAAGCTGTTGCCGCAGGTCATCTTCATCGAGCGCGCTACCTACACTGAACTGGATGAGCATCCGCTGAACAACATCCAGAAAGGGTCAGCTGTAGTGGCAAACATGCTGCAGGCTTTGTTTAACAGCGCTGCGTGGCCGGACTCGGCATTCATCCTGACTTACGACGAAGGCGGCGGCGTTTACGACCATGTGGGCCCGATCCTGACCACGCCGCCTGACAATCTAGCACCGACCGATTTGCAACAGGATGATATTCAAGCTCTGTTCAACACCAGTGGGTTCCGTGTACCGGTGGTAGTGGTCTCGCCCTGGTCGAAGCCGCAAACCGTGGTGCACCTGAATACCGATTACACGTCAATCCTGAAGCTGATCGAAAAGCGCTTCAATCTGCCACCCCTCACACAGCGCGACGCGACTACGCAAGACATGGCCGATCCCGAGACCGGTTTCTTTGATTTCAGCTATCCGCACCTGTTGCAGGTGCCGCCACTGCCAACGCAGCCGACGGATGGGACGTGCGATTACAACTTGAGCGGATATCCATAGGCTGCTGGGCGAGGAATTTGTGACCAAGATCACGAAAAATTCTTGTGTGCGATACCTTGTTTTCAACACTTTAGGCGACATTTGTATCGCAAATGCCTGATTCCGTGTGGTTTACAGGCACATAATTGATTTCAAAGAACTTACCAGCAGCTTAACCAAGGAAAACTCAAAGATAATCTCGTGCCCCTCGGCGGTCATCAGGCACCGCATGCGGGTGCCTCGGCAGAGAGTTTACGGGTTGCCGAAAGGAAGAGGCACGTAAAAGCGTCAGGACAGAGGTTACGAAGGTTGTAGAGAATTCCCGAAATGGGCCAAACGCTCCAGAGCCGTGGGCTCCTGGTGAAATTCGCCCGGGGCTGGCGCCCCGGGCTTGAAACCTAAGCCGCCTCTAAAGCGGCCCGATTGTTTGCGTTTCGGGTTGATAAATGATGCGGGCCCTGCCACCAGATCCACCGCCAGTTCTGGGCAGGCGCTAAGAGTCAGGCTGCGGTCGAAAGCGCCCGGTAAGCAGGGACGAACCGCTCGGCAACAAAGCGCTCGAACGAGGTTGGCGTGGTGTTCTGCGCGGTACGCGATTCCAGCGCCTCCATGTATCCGGAGTTCAATGCCGCCGTCATTTGCAGCAGCAAGTCGATGAAGTTTGGCGACATACCGAGCCTGACCAGGTTGGGGCGAAGCTGCTCGTCGGGAAGATGTTGGTACTTCAACTCGGGATTGCCGATGGCTTTCCCGATGATGGGGGCGGCCTCGTCATAGCTGATATCCCTCTGGCCCAGCAGCTCGTGAGTTTGGTGGCCATGGAAGTCGAGACGCAGCAGACGATTGCCCGCGGCAACGCCAATATCGTGAGATGCAATCATGGGCAACTTCAAATCTCCACGCAACGGTCCGGCCATGACTCCCATAGCTTTGATGATGCCGACCTGGGCAAGCGTGTTCTCCATGAAGTATCCGGCCCGCAGGTGTAGGGTGTTGAGCCCCGGAATGCGATTGAGCGCCTGCTCCAGCCGATGAAGAGCGACAACCAGTCCGGTGCCTGATGATTTGTCGGCGCCCACGCTGCTGAGCGCGACAACGTGCTGCACCTTCGCATCGGTGAGGGCCGAAACGAGAGATGACATGAGGCGGTCTTCGTAAGCGAAGGTGTCGGGCGCCGCAGGATTCGGTGGAATCATGACGTACACGCCCTCCGCCCCGGTGAAGGCGCGTGTCAGCTTGGCGGTTTCGCTGAGATCGGCAATTACTGCCTCCGCGCCGCGTTTCGTGAGCGGCTGTAAATGCTCCGGCGCGCGTGCGATGACTCGTACCTGTTTATGGTTATCAAGAAGAGTATTTGCGACTACGCTGCCGGTGTTCCCGCTCGCGCCAGTGACAACAAACATGATTTTTACCTCCAGCTGTCACAGATGCCCTGAGAAAGCGGCGGCACCAGAAAAGGGAACGAAAGTTGGCCTATGCCGTGCATGTGCCATTTTTCTGCGGTCGATATTGAATTGCGAAGCTGGTACCCGGAGGGGTTATGTGCACGGGCAGCTGCGGGTTAATGAATCGAGGGTGCATTTGCTCGTCAACCCGTAATGCGTTCAGCGATTGCGAGACAACCGATCTGGGATTTGCCGAATCGTATGCTGCAGTAGCGGTGTCGCGCCGCTATCCCCCGCAATCGGTCCGATTCATCTTGAGTGTTTCCCCGGGTGTTGTCAGTCCAAGGTAGGTTCGTCTCTATGTCCAGGCTGCGTCTGGTCCCAGCTCTCTTTGTCAGTTTCTTTTTATTAGTTGCCGTAACATTTGCCAGTGGCGCTTCAAACCGCTTGACGAATAGCGCGAGCAGCGCGGGCTCCAGTAATGGCGCGAGCGCATCGACGGCAGCGGTGATATCGAGCTTCAGGATTTCTCCTGATCTGGTGGCACCGGGCGAATTTGTGAACTTCTCGTGGGCGAGCGCGAATGCGACGTCGTTTAACGTTACGCCCAACATTGCGCAGGACGAGCAGATACTCCCGCTGACGATGCGCGCCTACTCTTACAACACCAACGGGCTGAGGCGAACGACGACGTTCCAGGCCAGCGCCAACGCAGGCGCAACGGCCTCTCCGTTTGCCACCGCGACGCTGACCATTGTTCCTGTGGGCTTAAGCGCGTCGGTAACGGCCATTCCTGCGGGACGGTCGGTGACGCTCAGCTACAGTGGCCCTAACAACAACAGCACATGGGTATTACATTCCAGCAACCGCGACAACACGCTGCCATTGCCGCACGGTTGCAGCGGAAATACCTGTTCCGGCAGCTACCAAACAGGCCCGCTCGCCGCGACGACTACGTTCTCCATCTCGCTGGCCGGTCCGGCTCCCACAGGTGGCGAGGCGTACTCGCCCAGGGTGGTGGTGAACGTGCAGCAGCCGACGACCTTGAGCTTTAAGGCGCAGACACAAAGCGCAAAGTCGGGTGAGGCAGTCACTTTATCGTGGGCAGCGAACAATGCGTCCAGCATCACTATCGACCATGGTGTGGGGCAGGTACAGCCCACAAGCGCGGGCTCGTATTGCTGCGTCCGTCCCAGCAAGACGACCACGTACACCGCGAGCGCGGCGCCGATTTACCCTGGTGCACCTCCGGTCACGGCAACGAGTACGGTAACCGTGAGCACGGGAGATATCACTAACCTGAAGCACATCATTTTTTTGATTCAGGAGAACCGTAGCTTCGACAATTATTTCGGCAACTTGGCCGAATATCGCGTCAACCACCAGCCACCAATCCAGGGAGCGATGTTGGATGACGTGAACGATCTTCACACGCTGCCATCAAATTTCCAGCTCTGCGGTCCGGGCGATCTGTGCTATCCGCTCTTCCACGCTCGAACGGAGTGCACCGACAACATGTCGCCAAATTGGGATGAGGCGCACCTCGACATGCATTTGGTGGGCGGGGATTGGTTGAACGTGGACCAGAGCTCGACCTTCCTCATGGACAATTTCATCTACTCAACTGCGCCGCGAGACGACGACACAACGCGGACGCGGGCGCTGGGATACTACGATCAAACGGATTTGCCGTTCTACTACGAGCTGGCGACCCAGTTCACGACCGACGACTACTGGTACTCTCCTTTGGCGGCGGGCACGTTGCCGAACCGCATGTATCTATTCGCTGGAACCTCGTACGGGCATGCAATGAATCCTACGGATCCGAACGATCCGGCATGGCAGCGGCCAACCATTTTCCGGGCGCTGAATAATGCGGGAGTCACATGGCGGTACTTTTACCAGGATAATAGCGTGTTTCTCTCGCAGTGGGCGGATTGGAACGATCCGAATATCCAAGGCAAGGTCCGCAATATCCAGGAGTTCTATAACGATCTCGCCAGCCCTAACGCCGACACCTTACTGCCCGAGGTGGTTTTCATCGAGCGCGCCACTGCGACGGAGCTGGATGAGCATCCGTCGAACAACATCCAGACTGGGTCCGCCGTCGTGGCAAACATGCTGAACGATTTGTTCAACAGTGCAGCGTGGCCGGACTCGGTATTCATCCTAACCTACGACGAAGGCGGGGGGCTGTTCGAGCATGTGGGACCGATCCTGGTTACGCCGCCGGACGACGTGACTCCGACGGACCTGACATCGACTGATATTCAAGCGCTGTTTAATACCACCGGATTTCGGCTGCCGGTGGTTGTGGTGTCGCCGTGGTCGAGGCCGCAAACAGTGATCCACTTGAAGACCGACTACACGTCGATCCTGAAGTTGATTGAGGATCGTTTCAATGTGCCGCCTTTGACCCAACGTGATGCGACGACGCAAGACATGGCCGACCCGCAGAACGGATTCTTTGATTTCAGTGCCCCACACCTGTTGCAGGTACCGCCGCTGCCAACGCAGCCGACGAATGGAGTCTGCGACGTTAGATTTAGCGGGATCAAACAGGTACAGATTTATTAACCGGTAAAGAACCGGGGGAATGGTTCACTGAAACTGGCGGCGAAAGTCGGTCAGCTCCCGGGTTAAATCTTCGACTCGGGAGCGAAGTTCGGACACCTCTTGTTCGAGGTGGGCGATGCGGTCGCGGAGATCGGAGTCAGAGGGAGGGCCGCCTGTCGCAGGTGATGTAGCCAGCGCATGTTCGGGTGCGGTGTAGTCGATGTCGCCTGACATCAGGTGTGCGTAGCGGGCTTCTTTGGTTCCGGGCTGGCGGGGAAGTACGGCTGCCAGCGCTGGCTCACGCTGCATCAGGCGCTGCAAGGCGGCCTGCACCTGATCGAGATCTTCGAAGCGATGCATGCGTTCGGTGCGCCCACGCAGCTCGCCCGGGGTTTGCGGTCCGCGGAGCAGGAGCACGCAGATTACGGCGATCTCGCCGCGAGTGAAGTTGTAGACCTCCTGCAAGCGGTGCTCGTACTTGGTGACACGGCTGTCGGCTCCGCTGGCTGGGCCGGCTAGGCGCCCAGATTGCAGGCCTGACAGCGCGTCGCGCACGGTATCTTCGTCGAGCGTCATTACCGGTTCGCGATTGTTCTTCTGATTGCAGGCATTCACCAGCGCGTTGAGCGACAACGGATAGTAGTCGGGAGTGGTGATGTCTTTTTCGACCAGTGCGCCGAGCACGCGAGCTTCGATGGGAGTGAGGTTCATGTTCTAAGTGTCGTTGTCGGCTGTCAGATGCGATCACCCAGGTTAGCCAAAAGATGGCGAACCTGGGCCACTCAGCTTTCAAAACGTTGTTACTTCACCACAATATTTACCAGCCGGCCTTTGACCACCAGCACCTTCATCAGTTCCTTGCCTTCGATGGCGGCGTTGACCTTTTCGTCGGTGAGGGCGAGGGCGCGGACAGCTTCGTCGTCGGCATCGGCGGGGACGGTGATGCGCGCCTTGATCTTGCCGTTAACCTGGACGGCAATCTCGACCTCTTCTTCCTTCGCCAATTCAGGGTCGTACTTTGGCCAGGGAGCGCGCAACAGTTCGCCGCTTTGGCCGATCATCTCCCAGAGTTCGCGTGAGAGATAGGGCGCAAACGGTGCGAGCATCAGCACCAGGTCGCGCTGCACCTCAGACATCAGTGCGGGCGGTGCAGCGGGCTCGCCTTTGTTGACTCCATCTTCGTAAGCGTAGAGTTCGTTGACCAGCTCCATGATGGCGGCGATGGAGGTGTTGAAGTGCCAGCGTCCGCCGAAATCGTCGGTGATGCGCTTGATGGTTTGGTGGAGCTTGCGCTGGATCTTTCTTGCCGGCCCGGAGAGAACTGCAGATCCCTCGGTCGCCTGTGGCGACCTCGGGATGACACCCGAAGAGGGGGCGTTGTTAACGCGGCCCTGAAGGGCCGCACTACCCGAGCCGTTCGGCGCGTTACGCGCTACGAAACGATACACGCGGCTGAGGAAGCGGCTGACGCCTTCCACGCCGATGTCCTGCCAATCCAAGTCGCGGTCGGGAGGCGCGGCGAAGAGGGTGTACATGCGCGTAGAATCGGCGCCGTAGCTCGCAATCATGTCCTCAGGCGAGACCACGTTGCCCAGGTTCTTCGACATCTTGGCGCCCGTTCTTGATGACCATGCCCTGGGTGAACAGGCGCTCCGCCGGCTCGGCGTTTTTGATCAGCCCGATGTCGCGCATGAACTTGGTCCAGAAGCGCGAGTACATCAGGTGCATGATGGCGTGCTCGACGCCGCCGATGTACTGATCGATAGGGAACCAGTAATTCGCTGCCGCGGCTGTCCACCGGAGCGTGTCGTAGCTTCGGGTCGATGTAGCGATAGAAGTACCAGGACGAATCGACAAAGGTGTCCATGGTGTCGGTCTCGCGCCGTGCGGGCTCGCCGCACTTAGGACACTTCACGTTGACAAACTCGGGCACATCTTTGAGCGGCGAACCGCCGGCGAGCGTGATGTGCACGTTCGCGGGTAGAACGACGGGCAAGTCGCTCTTCCGGCACCGGAACCACGCCGTCGACTGGGCAATAGATGCATCGGGATGGGCGTGCCCCAATAGCGCTGGCGGCTGATGCCCCAGTCTTTCAGCCTGATAGGTGACGGTTGCTTTGCCAAAGCCGTGCTCCTCGGCGAAGTCGGCCATCTTCTGATCGCTTCTTCGCAGGGAAGGCCGCTCCACTCGCCCGAGTTGATGAGCAGGCTGTTCGTCGTCGACGAACGGCAGCAACAGGCTCGTCGGGCTCGCCTTCGGCCGGCGGATCTCTCCTCGCGGCGCGGCAGGATGACGATGCGAATGTCGAGATCGTACTTCTTGGCGAATTCGAAGTCGCGCTCGTCATGCGCGGGAACAGACATGATGGCGCCGGTGCCGTAGTCCATCAGAACGTAGTTCGCCACCCAGATTGGCACCTTCTCGCCGTTGAACGGATTGATGGCGTAGCGTCCGGTGAAGACGCCATGCTTCTCGATCGTTCGCCAACTCGCCGGCTTCCTTGGCGCGGCGCTGCTCGTCGATCAGGTCTTCGACTTTGGTGAGCAACTCGGGATCGTTGGCGATGAGGTCGGTGACAATCGGGTGCTCGGGCGCAAACTGCAGCGAGGTGGCGCCGAAGATGGTGTCAACGCGCGTGGTGAAAACGGTGATCTTGTCACCCGCCGGGCCAGCCGGGCCGTCGAGTTTGAAGTCGACCAGGGTGCCTTCGCTGCGGCCGATCCAGTTGCGCTGCATGGTCTGTGACGCGCTCGGGCCAGCCTGCAGCGAGTCCAGGTCGTCGCAGCAACTGGTCGGCGTAGTCGGTGATGCGCAGGAACCACTGCTCCAGTTCGCGCTGCTCGACGACGGTGGTTTCGTGACGCCAGCAGCAGCCGTTGGACAAGACCTGCTCGTTGGCCAGAACGGTCTCGCACTCAGGGCACCAGTTCACGCTTGCTGCTTCTTGCGGTAGGCGAGGCCCCGCTCGAAGAACTTGAGGAAGAACCACTGGTTCCAGCGATAGTATTCGGGCAGGCAGGTGGCGACTTCGCGTCGCCAGTCGTAGGCGAAGCCGAGGCGCTTCATCTGCTGCTCATGCTGGCGATGTTGGAGAGCGTCCACTCGCGTGGCGGCGTGTTGTTCTTCAGGGCGGCGTTTTCCGCAGGCAAGCCGAAGGCGTCCCAGCCCATCGGGATGGAGCACGTTGTGGCCCTGCATCCACATATAGCGGGCAAGCGCGTCGCCGATGGAGTAGTTGCGCACGTGTCCCATGTGCAGCGCGCCGCGAGGGGTAGGGCAGCATTTCGAGCACGTAATACTTTTTGCGCGGAGAGGACGAGGGCTCAGCGCGGTAGAGGTCGGGATTGGCCGCCCAGCGCTCAAACCATTTCTGCTCGATGGTCTGCGGGATCGTAACGTTCAGGACGAGTGGCGGGCTCGGAGTTTGCCGTGTTGGTCGTGGAGTCGGACATAGTGGGTAATCTTTGATTTTATATTGCAGGATTGGATTGGGTTGCGGGTGAACCGATTCAAAGGACTGTAACCAATCTGGACATGCGAACGCTTAAAATGCGACGGCCGTGTAGCGGACATCATCTGTAGGCGGGTTCGGACTGAATGTCGCGTTAATACCAAAAGGAGTTCTCATGAAAATCACAGACGAGTATCTCGCCCAATTCGATGACGAGGTGAAGCGTACGCGCCGCACCCTGGAACGGGTTCCTGAGGGCAAGGACGATTGGAAGCCACACGACAAATCAATGGCGCTGGGCCGACTAGCTGGGGTGGTGGCCATGATGCCGGGGTGGTTCGCGCTGATCGTCAATCAGGATGAGTTGGATCTGAATCCGCCAGGCGGAGGCAACTTCGAACAGAAGCCGCTGCGTACCGCCGCTGAACTGGTAAAGGCGCTTGACGACGGAGCGGCACAGGGTCGCAAAGCGCTGGAAGGAGCGACGGAGGAACACCTGCAGAAACCGTGGCGGCTACTGGTGTCGGGCAACGTCGTGAGTGAGCAGCCTCGGCACGTGGTGATACGAGATACGTTCTCGCACCTCGCACATCATCGTGCCCAACTGGGGGTGTATATGCGCATGAATGACGTGTCGGTTCCGGCTGTGTACGGGCCGTCGGCAGATGATGCAGCAGTTCGCGTAGTGGCGCGGAGTGCCGTCGCTGACGCGCTCGGAGCGTTTATTGTTAGCGCACCCGGGTCTTACGACCCGGGCTCACAGCATCACGCCGCTTCGCGGCTGTTTTTGTTGGCGGTTTGATTTCGTTTTTTGCCGGAGAATCATCCACCAGGCCCTTCAGTGCGTTGACGTTCATCAGGTCGTCGAGCGGTTCATCAATGGGCGTCTCGGCGATGAAGGCGGCGTGGGCAAGACGCGGATCGTTGAGCAGGCGGCGGAAGGGATCCAGGCCGATGGTGCCCTTGCCGATGTGTTGATGGCGGTCAAGTTTGGAGCCGCAGGCGGCTTTGGCGTCGTTGCAGTGAAAGACGTGGACGTTGCCGAGGCCGACGGTCTCGTCGAGATGCTGGAGCGTTTGCGCAAAACCCTGCGTCGCTGACGATGTCGTATCCAGCGACATGGGTGTGGCAGGTGTCGATACAGGCTCCGACCGGCACGAGCTTGCGTAAGTGCTGAACCAACTCGGCGACCTGCTCGAAGTTGCCGCCGAGAGAAAATTCCGAGCCGGCGGTGTTCTCGATCAGCACGCGCAGGCCGTGGTTCCAGAGACCGAGTCCCTCGGCCGCATGCTCGATGGCTTCGGCGGCGCGTTCCAGTCCCTGGTCGCGGGTCAGGCCGCGGTATGAGCCGGGATGCACGACCAGGTAGTCGGCGCAGAGGGCCAGGGCGCGCTCGAGCTCTCCCCGAAAGGCCGCGATCGACTTGGCGTGAAACTCGGGATTGTCGCCCGCGAGATTGATAAGGTAGTTGGCATGGATGACGAGCGGCTTCAGGTCGTAGCGCTCGCGCAGGCGGCTCATCTCGGTGCATTGCGACGCGGCTAGCTCGTAGGGCACCCACTGCCGCGGACTGGAGGAGAAGATTTGCAAGGCATTGCAGCCCAGGCGATAGGCGCGTTCGGCAGCGTTGGCGACACCTCCGGCGGTGGAGGTGTGAATCCCGATGCGGCGCGAGCTGAGCTTGGGCGGCTCTTGGGGCGGAGGGATGAGCTTGAGGATGTCCTTCTCGAATTTGGGGCCTGTGTGGGGCATGGGGGCGATTGTAATTGGATGTGGGCCGCTGCCTCGAAGTGACGGGCGCCGCAGTGACCCACCCGTTTGAATTCAGCCAGTCACTTGCGCCTGCCAGGTTTCTTGTCACAGACCCCTTCCGCCATCCAGTGATCTAATCTAGAGTTGCCTTTGCGGCCTAAGGGCCGATAGCTCGAATTTGGAACGTGGGGGAGCACACCTGCATCTAACGGTACAGAACGAGTTGCTTCGAGTGGTCAACCTGAAGAAGGTTTTCCGTTCGGGCGCGTCCGAGTTAGTGCTCTTTGAGAACCTGTCGTTTCGAAGTCCAGCGCGGCGAGATGCTCGCGATTGTGGGCGAATCGGGTACTGGAAAGAGTACCTTGTTGCACATCCTCGGAGTTCTTGATAGTGCTTCCGAAGGTGACGTATACTTCGCGCAATCTGATTTGGGGAAGCTGTCGGAAGAGGATGCCGCTGAGTTTCGCGGACGCGAACTCGGGTTTGTTTGGCAGTTTCACTACCTTCTGCCGGAATTTACCGCGGTGGAGAACGTTGCGATGCCGCTGTTGATGCGCGGCGAGGGGCGGCGGAAGGCGGAACAGCAGGCCCTGCACTGGTTGCAGGAGGTCGGGTTGGCCGACCGGGCGGAACACCGGTCTGGGGAGTTATCGGGCGGAGAGCAGCAGCGGGTAGCGCTGGCCCGAGCGTTGGTTACAGGGCCAACACTGCTGATGGCTGACGAGCCCACGGGAGATCTCGACAGCCGCACGGCGGAAGCGGTATTTGAGTTGATCACACAGGTTACATCGCGATTACAGCCTCACCTCGATCATTGTCACCCACAATCTCGCGTTTGCGCGTCGCTGCCATCGGGTTATGCAACTGGCGCGGGGACGGCTGGTCGAGGTGTCGCCGGAATCATTGACTGTTTAGCAACGACAAGGCGGAGGACGGGTTTTAGATAAGAAAGGGATGTGGAGCCGCGCGGTTCCAAAATGACCCTGAAGAAGGGTAAACGAGCCAGGGACAGCAATTTAGGGTTTTCAGGGACTGAGTAAGGCGTCAAAATAGAGTAATAGGCCCCGGAAGCTCCGGAGAGGTTAAATGTTCGAACGGTACACGGAAAAGGCCCGACGCGTTATTTTCTTCGCACGCTACGAAGCCAGTCAGTTCGGTTCTCCCTACATCGAGACGGAGCACCTGCTGCTTGGCCTGTTGCGGGAAGACAAGGCGCTCACAAATCGATTCCTTCGGTCACATGCTTCGGTGGAGTCCATCCGCAAGCAGATCGAAGGTCATACCACTATTCGGGAGAAGGTCTCAACTTCCGTGGACCTGCCCTTGAGCAACGAGTGCAAGCGCGTACTGGCTTATGCCGCGGAAGAAGCGGAGCGGCTGTCGCACAAGCACATCGGCACCGAGCACTTGCTGCTAGGGCTGCTGCGGGAAGAGAAGTGCTTCGCCGCCGAAATCCTGCATGAGCGCGGATTGCGGCTGTCCTCGATTCGCGAGGAGTTGGCTCGTACCTCGCAGGAAAAGGCACAGCCGGCGCAGCGTTCGCGGGAGTCCTCGTTGTTGTCGGAGTTCTCTCGCGATCTGACGCAGTCGGCCATGGACAACCAGCTTGATCCGCTGGTGGGCCGTGACGGCGAATTGGAGCGCGTGATCCAGATTCTGTGCCGTCGCACCAAGAACAATCCGGTGCTGATCGGTGAGCCGGGTGTTGGCAAGACGGCGATCGTCGAAGGTTTGGCGCAGCGCATTTCCGACGGCGAGGTTCCATCATTCCTGGCGGACAAACGTATCCTTGCGCTAGATCTGTCTCTGATCGTGGCCGGGACCAAGTATCGCGGGCAGTTCGAAGAGCGATTGAAGACCATCATGAAGGAGCTGATGGAGTCACAGAATTCCATCATCTTTATTGATGAGCTGCATACGCTGGTGGGCGCCGGCTCTGCCGAAGGCTCACTGGATGCCGCCAACATTCTGAAGCCGGCTTTGTCGCGTGGCGAGATTCAGTGCATCGGCGCAACCACGCCGTCGGAATATCGCAAATCGATCGAGAAGGACCGCTCGTTGGAGCGCCGCTTCCAGGCGGTGAAGGTTCCGCCACCCAACGAAGTCGACGCAGTAAAGATCCTGTTCGGCATCAAGGAGCGGTACGAGAAATTTCATGCCGTCACCTATACCGACGAAGCGATTAACTTCTCGGTCTCGCACTCGAATCGTTACCTGCCGGACCGCTTCCTGCCTGACAAGGCTATCGACTTGATCGACGAAGCCGGCGCGCGCGTCAAGCTGCGCCAGACGTCGCTGCCGGACGATATCACCGAGGTGCAGAAGCGAATTAAGTTCATCGTGCACCGCATGGAGAACGCCATTGCGAACCACGAGTTCGAGAAGGCGCGCTTCTATTCGGACGAGGAGCGCAAAGAGCGCGAGAACCTGCGCGCGCTGCGCGAAAAGTATCACCTCGACGAGTCCTCGACCGGCGTGGTCGGTCGCGAAGACATCGAAGACGTGGTCTCGCGCTGGACCGGCGTGCCTATAGCTTCCATCAAGGAAGAAGAAAGCCAGAAGCTGCTTCGTATTGAGGAAGAGTTGCATCGCCGCGTCATCTCGCAGGACCGCGCTATCTCGGCGCTGGCCCGCGCGATTCGCCGCTCGCGTGCCGGCCTGAAGAGCCCGAACCGGCCTATTGGGTCGTTCCTGTTCCTGGGACCAACCGGCGTCGGCAAAACGGAAGTCGCTCGTACCTTGGCGCAGTTCATGTTCGGCAGCGAGAAGTCGCTGGTCCGCTTCGATATGTCGGAGTTCATGGAGAAGCACTCGGTGTCGAAGCTGATTGGCTCGCCTCCGGGCTACGTCGGCTACGAAGAGGGCGGACAGTTGACCGAGCGGGTGAAGCGCGCGCCGTACTCAGTCGTGCTGCTCGACGAAGTGGAGAAGGCACACCCGGATCTGTTCAACATCCTGTTGCAGGTGTTTGAAGACGGCCAGCTCACGGACGGGCTGGGCAACACGGTGGACTTCAAGAACACGATCATCATCATGACGTCTAACATCGGCGCGCGGCACTTACAGAAGCGCACCGGCTTGGGCTTCCAGACCGACCAGGAAGACATGGTCTCCGGCAAGGTCGAGGACATGGTGAAGAACGAGGTGAAGCGCACCTTCAACCCCGAGTTCCTCAACCGCCTTGACGAAGTCATCATCTTTAATGCTCTGAACGAGGCTGACCTCATTCAGATTGTCGAGTTGATGGTGAACCTGCTGAACCAGAACCTGGCGCAGCGCTCGATCACGGTCACCGTGACCGAGGAAGCTCGCAAGTGGATACTGGCGAAGACGCTGGTCGATCGCACATATGGTGCGCGCCCACTGCGTCGCGCGTTGCAGAAGTACATCGAGGATCCGCTGTCGGAGGCACTGATTCAGGGCACCTTCCAGCAGCGTCCAGCGTTCATTGAGGTCTATCTCGAGAACGATCAACTCTTCTACCGCCCGGTGGGCGAGGAGAAGAACGAAGGTGTGCTGCTGTACAGCGCCTGAGGACTTTACAAAACTGGCAAAGGGGAGCGCTGCCGGCGCTCCTCTCGCCGTCTTTAGGGTGCCTCAAGCGCAGACGGCGAGTCTGGCAGGCCTGCAAGATGTCAGTTCTGCGTCTGTTCAGATCTTCAGTGACTGCATCGGGTGCCCCCACGCTGTTGCAGTATTTGCGTGACTATTCGTTACCTTCGTTGTAGAGTCGGGTCTCCCCAATTTTTCAGAAGACAGCGGAAAGGTACAGGTTCTCCTATGAAGCTGCGTTCTTTCGCTTTGGCGTGTAGTTTTCTCTTCGCTATTACGTGTCTTTCAACCCGGGCTTTTGCCGATGCTTTTTGCACTGACCCCGCTCCGTACCAGTATCAAAATTGCGGTGTAGTCGCGCCTACAAATACCTTCACCGCAAATGTTCTGGGGCTCGGCGTCAACATGCTTTTCTATGGCTATCACGCCGATTTCTCCAGCTCCATCAACGCGCTGGTATTCAGAAACAGCACGCTGGTCTACACCGGCGCCGATACCCCTTTGAACAGCGCCATGCACCAGTGGCAGTTCTTCAATCTGGTTCCGGCTGACGAATTGCAATCCGGAGATCAGATCGAACTGGTGTTGCATGTAGACGACCCGAATGGACCTCAGGATTACTACAGCTCTGAACTAAGCAAAAATATCGACGGGCTAAACCATACCTGGGCAGAATCCTTGACCAATGGCCAGTGCCTGATCGTCGTCGCTCGGTGTACCTTTGTGGGATTCGAGGACTTGCCGATGCAGGAGGGCAGTGATTTCGACTATAACGATTTCAAAGCATTTATCTTCGGCATGCATGTCGATAGCGCGGATGTCGCCAGCGCGAACTCGGTTCCCGAACCCTCTTCGATCCTGCTTCTCAGTGGCGTACCTATAGCATTCCTGGCGCGCAAGCTTCGACATCTCTTGTAGCCTTCTTGAGTAATCGCGTCTTGTCGCCGGGAGACATAGATCTCTCGGCGTTGCTTTTTGGAGCCTGATCCTGAGCTTTACAGCGGGGCAATGCCTTAAACTTGACCTGTGTGCGAGAACAATTACAAAAAGGGGCTGTGAACCGTGTCCGAACCAACCTACGAAGAATTGAAAGCAAAGCTCGCGGCCGCAGAAGAACAACTCAAGGGACGCAAGAAAGGCGCCATCGATTTCCGGGTGAGCGAAAAAGGCGGGGTCAGCGTCTACGGCCTGGGGCGTTTTCCGGTAACGCTGTACTACGAGCAGTGGGTGCGGCTGCTGGATAACGTCGATGCCCTGAAGCAGTTCATGGAAGAAAACAAGTCGAGCCTGAAGCTGAAGACGGCGGAGTAAGTCATCTCGCAGAAGCAGCGTCAAAGTAATTACGGCGCAGGTCAAGCCGCTTAATCGGCGGTCGCACCTGCGCCGTTAGCCGTTTTTAGTGTCCCGTCTGCTGACTTGAACTCTCGTTTGCCGCCGATGGACAAGTCGCCGGCTCAAACAGGTTCAGGTTCTCCTTTTTCCACTGCATGGCGCGATGAATGCGGTTATAGCCGCTGGGATGGTCGAAGAAGACGAATTCTTCGATGGGGCCGGGGCGCATCTTGCGATACTCGCCCAAGTGGAGAGCCGCACGGGCCATTCCGTCAGGCTGCCGAGCGGCGTTGAGTCCGAACATATCAGCTTCGATCTCTTCCGTGCGGGTCTGCGTGTTCATGATGGGCGTGAAGAGAAAGAAAAAGATTGAGGCCAGAAGGATCACCAACGGAAGTACGGCCGGATCGCCGATGCCTCGGATTTGCCACTTCTCACCCCAGCGCGCAAGGCAGAAGTTGACCGACCAGTTGAGGAAGCCAAAGAAACAGACCGCCACGATGAGCATGAACATCAGCGTCTTCGGGATGTGGTTCATGACGTAGTGGCCCATCTCGTGACCCATGACCGCCTGAATTTCTCCCGGGGATCCCCGCCGTAACAGATTGTCGTTCAGTGTAATACGCATGGTGTTGCCAAAGCCGCTGACGTTGGCGCTCATGCGCGTGGTCTGCTTGGATGCGTCCATTTCGTAGACATCTTTGGCCGGAATGCTGTTGGCGCGCGCCATGCTGAGGATGGGCTGTGTGATCGTGGGATCATTCAGCGGCGTGATCTTGTTGATAAGTGGCTGAATATAGATGGGGCCGATCATGACCGAAAAGACAATGAAAATCATGGTGACTACGGCGCCCCAGATCCACCAGGTCCGAGGCAGTTTGCGCACGATGGCGAAGAGTACCACCACCAGCGCGCCGCCCATGACTGCATTGACGCCGAGAAAGATCACTTGGTCTTTTAGCCACGGTCCGAAGGTCTGGGTCGCCAGCCCGTATTGATGCTCGCGAATATAGCCTTCATAAATTGCGATTGGCGCGGTGAGGATGGTGGTCAACACCAGGTACTCAATCCAGTACAAGAACGTTTGCAGCCAACGGAAGCGGGTCATGCGCTCCGCCAGATCACGCATGGCGGCCGACCAGCGCAGGTTCAGCAGCAGTAGAGCAACGACGACACCGTAGAGGAAGTCCCAGAGGATCAGCCAATAGCCGCCCTCGAAGTAGGCGTTGGAGCGGGACTGCGCGGACGCTGGCATCTCTGCCAGATAGGCTTCAGTGGCGGCATCCACGTCGAAATGGTCAGACGGTTGTGCGGCGGCAGGGATGGTTGTCGGAATCTCGACTTGGCTCTGGTCTAGCTTGGAGGAAGAGCCGGATTGCGCAAGTGCCAAGCCGGTGGACAGAAGCAGCAGAGCGAGTGTCGCGGTTACAACGCGATAGCGATTCGTCATTTCATTCCTGTGTTGTGCAGCCAGGATGTGGGAAGGCACTTAAGTCTACGATAACGAAGCAGAAAAGGTTCCCCCCGACAAGCGAGGGCGCCAATCGGGGCACTGGGGGAGCGTCGAGTCCGGACATAAGATCCCCAGCGGGTAGTGAGCTAAGTCGTAGATGACATGGAAGAAAATAAAAGGGACGGTGTGTGCACACCGTCCCTACAATCGCTCGTCACTACTCGAGAGGCTTCAGACTCTAACAGGCTCGCTACAGCGCAAACTTCTAGAAATTCACCTTACGGCGAATCACGCCTGCCAAACCTAAAACGCCAGATCCGAACAGAATCATGCTGCCGGGTTCCGGAACTTCAGAGAACTGGTTCTCGACGCCGCCCAGAACTGCGAAGCTCTGGTTTCCGCCGCCCAGCAGGGTAACGGACTTGACTACGTCAACGACGCTCACAGCACCGAATGTCGCGCTGTCCGACAGTTTGCTCAGGCCGCTGCCCAGGTACGTGGACAAGGTTCCCGTCGTCCCGTTTGCGCATCCATCGGCAAAGGTATCGCCGGCGCAATAGGTCTCAGAAACCGTCACCAGGCCGTTACCAACGGTGGAGGCGCCAAACATAAACAGGCTGAGATCGTTGATCTCCGCGCCACCAGCGGTGATGGTGAAGCCAATCAGTGAGTTTTGGGTCTGAGATCCGACTGCTCCCCAAGGAGCATTAAACAGAAAACCAGGATTGTTCGCGCTCGTAACGGGATTAACCGTTACGCTGCTGGCCGGCATCTGGCTGGTGCCGGAGGTGGAGTAGGAAAAATTCGAGGCGGTTGTATCGCCTAGTCCGCAGCTTCCACCGATGTACTGGTCGTAGCTGGTGACGATGCAGTCGCTGGCAAAGGCAGACATACCTAACACCAGCACCACCAAAAGAGTTAGGGAAACAGTCTTCATTGAGCTTCCTCCTGAGTGACGCACGTTCCATCCATTCAGAGCCGTGATGCAAACGATTCCGAACGGCAGCGCTTGAGGAGATTCAGTTAACTATCAATTGCACAATTGTTTAACTAACGATACGCACTATCGCCAGCGCAGTTGTGCAAGCCTCCGAAGTAGTAACCGAATCCGATTACTCCTTTTGCGCGACGACAGACTATCTTTATCTGAGGCAGGGTTCAAGTAAAAAAACCTAGCACTAAAGTAGGGTATTCGACCTAAGTCTCCAGATGAGCGTAATGCATTGAAAATAAACAAATTGACTCGTAGTCGCCGTTGCCGCCCCCGGAAAATGTTGCAGCAAATGTTCTAAAAAATTGAACCGGTGGTTGGTTCATGCGGTGTTAGTGAAAGTCGTGCGAGCGCACAGGGGCGTCAGTGATATCCACCTGATCCGGAGCGTAGGCTTCGCGAAGTGATCGCACTCGGTCAACTTTTATTGAAACTACACCTTCCTGATTTTGTAATACCCCATCGAGCAGCAGAAACTTCTCCGAAAGAATAAGGAGACGATTTTGATCCAGCAGAGCAGGGGTGATGATCGCGTTGCTGATTCCGGTTTCATCTTCCAGGCTGAGAAAGACGAAGCCCTTGGCGGTGCCGGGGCGCTGCCGCGCGATGACGCATCCTGCGGTGCGAACGCGCTTGCCATCCGGAAGTTGGGTTAGATCGTGTGCCGATTGAATCCTGGAGCGACGCAGGTCGGCGCGGCGATAAGCCAAAGGATGCGGGCCTACGGTGAGCCCGGTGCCATGAAAGTCGGCAACTAGTCGTTCTTCGGCAGACATGGGGGCGAGCGGAGATTTGGTATCGGTTTCGGGAATGCCATCAAGCAGCGGCCCGGCAAATCGCGAGGCTCGTTCAACCTGCCACAAGGCATCACGGCGATGAAGTTTTGATTTGTTGGGGCTTCTTTGCAACGGCGGGAGTTCATTTGGAGCGCGACTGCCGTCAATCGCATTGAGCGCGCCAATCGAAGCTAGTAGTACCATTTCGTCGCGACGCAGTTCGGGTACGCGATAGGCAAGATCAGCAATCGAGGTGAACGGAGAGCGATTGCGTTCGCGAAGGATAGCCCGCGCCGATTCTTCGCGAAGCCCTCGAGCATAGCGAAGTCCCATGCGCAGGGCGAACCATGAGTAGGTATGTCGATCATCATAGGAGTTGCTTTGAAAGGGCACGCCTTCAGGCGTGCCGTAATGATGCGAGCAAGTTCCGGGCTTTAGCCCCTGAGGTACTTCGTCGTTCACTGTGTTGTCGCCGGCTGAAGCCGGCTCATTTAAAAAAGATGCGTTTTCGGCACGCCTGAAGGCGTGCCCCTTCAAAGCTGGCTCCAGCGTGCATGCCCAATCGGACACGGTCACATCGACGGGCCTCACCTTCAGTCCGTGCCGCTGCGCGTCTTTCACGATGGTGGCCGGAGAATAGAAGCCCATGGGCTGATTGTTGAGCAGCGCTGCAGTGAATGCCGCCAGGTAGTGGCACTTGAGCCAGGCACTGGCATAGGCGATGAGAGCGAAGCTGGCGGCGTGCGATTCGGGAAATCCGTATAGTGCGAACGAGGTGATGGATTGCAGGATCTCTTCCTGCGCTGCGCCGGTAATGCCGTTGCGATCCATGCCGGCGCGCAGTTTCACTTCGATATCCTTCATGCGCTTTTCGCTGCGTTTGAAACCGAATGCACGACGGAGCTCTTCCGCCTCGCCGCCGGTAAATCCGGCAGCAATCATGGCAACGCGCAGCAGTTGTTCCTGAAACAGCGGCACGCCTAGCGTGCGCTCCAGCACCGGCTCCAGTGAGGGATGGGGATAGGCGACTTTCTGCCGTCCCTGGCGGCGCATGAGATAAGGGTTCACCATCTGGCCGACGATGGGCCCGGGGCGGATGATGGCGACCTGTACCACAATGTCGTAGAAGCGCGTGGGATGCAGGCGCGGCAGGCACGACATCTGCGCCCGGCTCTCGATCTGGAACATGCCGACGGTGTCAGCCTTCTGTAATGTGCCATACACTGTGGGATCATCGGCCGGCAGCTTAGCCAAGTCCACATCTTCTTTATAGCGGTCGCGAATTAAGATGATGGACTCTTCCAGCACGGCCATCATTCCCAGTCCTAGCAGGTCGACCTTCACGATGCCGAGATCGGCGCAGTCTTCCTTGTCCCATTGCACGACAACGCGACCCGGCATGGTGGCAGGCTCCAGCGGCACGATGGAATCGAGCTGGCCCTGGCAGATGACCATTCCGCCGGAGTGCTGCCCAAGATGGCGCGGCAGGTCCTGAATCGCCAGGCATAGCTCGAAGAACTTGCGGATGCGTGGATGGCGCAGGTCGAATCCGGCATCGCGAAATTGGCGCTCCAGTGTGTCGCCGGGATCTTTGTACTCCCACGAATTCACCAGCCCGGAGAGCCGTCCCAAAGTTTCTTCATCGAAACCCAGTGATTTGCCGACCTCACGCGCGGCGGAGCGTCCGCGATAGGTAATAACGTTCGCAGTCATGGCGGCGCCCAGCTTGCCGTAGCGCTCGTAAACGTACTGGATAGCCTTCTCGCGTTGATCGCCGCTGGGCAGGTCGAGATCGATGTCGGGCCACTCGCCGCGCTCTTCCGAAAGGAAGCGCTCGAAGAGCAACTCCATGCTGACGGGATCGACCGCAGTGATGCCAAGCGAATAACAGACGGCGCTGTTGGCCGCCGAGCCGCGTCCCTGGACCAGGATGTTTTGCCGGCGGCAGTACTGCACGATGTCCCAGACGATGAGGAAATAGCCGGCCAGCTTGAGTTTTTCAATCAGCGCCAGCTCGCGCTCGATCTGGCGGCGTGCGCGCTGCCAGAGTTCGCCTTGTCCGGGACGCAGATAACGATTGCGTGCGCCTTCATAGGTCCGCTCGCGCAGGAATGAGTCCATGGTTTCGTTCTCGCCAACGGGATAGCGAGGGAACTCGTAGCCCAGGTTTTCCAGCGTGAACTCCAGGCGCGAGGAAAGCTCGACCGTGTTGGCGATGGCTTCGGGAAGGTCGGCGAAGAGGCGCAACATCTCCTGCGGACTCTTCACGTATCGCTCGCTGTTGTGCGCGAGCAGGCGACCAGCATCATCGAGCTTGCGATGATTGCGGATGCAGGTGAAGACGTCGAGAATCTGCCGCTCTTCAGGCTTGGCGTATTGCGCCCCCTGCGTCGCTAGCAGAGGCAGGCCAAGGCCGCGCGCCAGAGAGATGGCTGCCTGGTTGCGCGCTTCCTGCTCGCGGTTGTAGTGCCGCTGCAACTCGACGTAAACGTTTTCGCGGCCATAAATAGAGATGAGTTGCTCCAGCGTTCGCCGCGCTTCGGCAATTCCGCCACTGAACAGCGCATGCGCCAGCGGGCCTTCATCGCCGCCGGTAATGCAGATGAGGCCCTCGGCAAATTGAGCGAGATCGTCAAGCGAAGCGATGGCCTGCGAGTGGAGGATGAGATCGTCCGTGGGCTGGGCGCGTTTGGAAATTAGGGCTGGATTTTTGGGTGCACGCAACTTGGTGCGCGTGATGAGGCGGCAGAGGTTCTGGTATCCGGTGCGGGAGGCGCACAAAAGCGAAACTCGTGGGAGTGAGATTCCACTCATTCCAACCGAAGGAATGAGTGAGGCACCCGTAGATACAGGTGAGAGCAGAGAAGTGATCTCCGCGCCGATATGCGCTTTGAGATTGAGCTTCTTGGCGGCGAAATAGAAACGCGGAGCGCCGTAGACTCCATCGCGATCGAGCAGTGCCATGGCAGGCATCTGCTGCGCGGCACAGGCGTCGGCAAACTCCTCAGGCACGGAAGCGCCTTCGAGAAAACTGAAGGCAGATCGCGCATGCAGCTCAATGTAATCAGTCATAGCTGGCATGGGCAAACCATTGTCCGCTGTCCACGTCCTGATAAATGCGATATAAGCCGACACTGCTGTCGCTGCGGCTCTGTAGAGCGATATCCCACTCTTCGCGGTCCCAGGGAGTGCCAGGTGGATCGGAATTTGTGAATTTTGCTTTGTCCCCCCACCATTCTCCGGAGCATCGCCAGGGCCCTGCCGACCACAGGATTTTTCCTTGTAATAGCAATTGGTCGGGCTCGCTAATACTCTGAATTGCCGCAGGACGGCCATCCGCGACACGCACTTTGAGCCGTCGGGCAGGGCGAAAGATGCGCAGGGCATACGAGGGGAAATCTGCTACCTCTGACAATGTCAGAGTTGCACCTGAAGATTCTTCCTCCGGGGCGGCAAAGCGTTCCACAGCAAAGGCGTCAGGACGATGCGTATCGAGCAAGCGCGCGATTCCGGCGCGGTGCTCGCCGACTATGGAGATGATGCGGGCCAGAGTAATCTCAAGCTTTTCCGCCTCGGGCGTTAGCGGCAGAAACAACCCGCGTTGGGCTGAGCGCGGAGGAGCCGGCTGCGCCGAGATCCATAGCTTCAGGATGGGAGCGCCAGGAGGATGCGCCGACAAATCCAGCTGCAGCAGTTTGAGGAAGACCTTGGCATCGCGCATAGCGACGGGCAGCCGCAGCCGTCTTTCAAAGATCGCTTTGCCTGCCACATGGTCAGAGCTGCTGCCTAGCTCTTGCGCAGTAGTCGTCTCCTCGTCGGCAACCCGCCTTTCCAATTGCAAGCGAAGGTTCAGTTCATGTGCCGCCAGCGCGCGCGATTCCAGCCGGGCGCAGAGCTGCTCTAAGAGACGATTGAGAAGGAACGAGAGCGGCTCAAGATTTTCGACGGGAAATTCCAGTTCAAACGCTTCTTCGAAACGAGATGCCGGCTCTGACAATGTCAGAGTACGTGTCTCGGCGCCACGCGCCAGGCGTTGCAGACGTGTTCCCGCTTGTCCCAGGCGCGAGGCCAGCGCGTGTTCCGGCAGTAAAGCCAGGGTGCGGAAGTCGCGGACACCCCAGCGCTCCAGCGTATCGAGCATCTGCTCGCGCAGTTTTTCGCGTTCGCGCACGGCGGCAGCCTGCGGCGTTTTCGCGCGCGGCAAGTCGAAGGAATCAAGCAGCACGTGCAGGGGCAGCACCCCGAGACGTCGTGTTTCTTCGCCACCAGGAAGCACCGTGGCGCCGGTGAATCCGCAGGCGGCATGCATGGCTGAGTCGGGATTGCCGGCAATCGCGATGTTAGCCTCCAGACCGGCTGCACTCACCCGCGATACCAACTCACGTGCCATATTGGCAGCCGAACCATGCAGCCGCTCCATGCCGCTTAGATCGAGTAGCACACGGTCCTCGGCTGTATCTTCAACCCGTGGCGAGAAGCCGAAGGCCACATCGAGCAGCGCGGAGTGTGCCGACTTCTCCTGCTCGCGGGAGCGCTGGCGCAGAACTGCATCGCCGAAAATCGCCGCTTGCAACTTCGTCATACCCGCTTCCATTCCCATCTGCCGCGCATACTCATTCAACGCAATGATGCGCACTACCGGAGGCTTGCCTTCGAGCACGGCGACGGCACGTTCACGCAGCAGCGGTTCGGTGCGGACGATAGCTTCTACGGGAAAATCGGGAATGTAGATACAGGCAAACATGTCGATCTCACCGGATAGCGTTTTTGCGAGTTAAAGTGAAAGCCGAACCCGCGGACTGTACCGGCTTGCGCGTCCAGGAGCGTGTAACTTCAGCCTCGAATTGCATTCCATGCAGCAGGGCCGCGTGACTGACGACGTTATTTGCGGGAACGGCGGGTTCTGGGTTCGAAAGGATGTGCCATCCCGCAGGTTCTGCGATCTTCTCTGCCACCGCGTTGTGCGCACAAATGGAACGTCGTTGCAGTTGAACTACAAGCGACGCGCAAGTCTTGGCGCAGGCTTCCTGCTCGATGAGCAGCAGCACGGTAGCGGTCGGCTCCACCGCGCGGCGAAAACGAAACCACGAGGTGAGTGGCACCCGGCGTGTGTTTTCCGCGGGAATGTCGCCCATATCGAGCACCACCATGCCGAAGCCGCCGCTTTGCAATAGCAGATCGGTGACCTTCAATACCTGCTCAAGCCGGCGCAGTGTTTTGCGCTGCGGACGAGCGTTGCGCGCAAAATCGGGAGTGACAAGCGGTTCACGCTCGCTGCAGCGAATCCACAGCAGCCGCTCCAGTACAACGCCTGCGGCTTGGGCCGATGCAGGATCAAAACTGTCGCCGGCATCAACCAGCGCACATACCTCCTGGCGCTGCGTGGCAGCGGCTAGGGCAGAGATCATGATGCCGGTGCGCCCGGAGGAAGCCGGGCCGGTGATTTCGCTGAGAGCGCCGCGAGGCAGGCCTCCGGTGAGCGAGTCGAGCTCGGCAATACCGATGGGGGCAGTCTGCGGCGCCATACGCTCGCGTAACAACAGCGTAGGCGCAAGACGCTCGCCGAGCGACGATTCAATGCGAGCACGAAGTGTGACGGTAGATGGGATGAAGCACCTCGGAAGGCGGCGGGTTTCAGGTCTCAAATATCAGGTGTCAGAAAGAAAGAAACAGCAGATGGCGACTGCCAATGTGGGTTCGATCTTCAGCACGGCTTTGATATGAACTGCAAGCTGATGGCTGAGTTTTCTAACTGAAACCTGATACCTGAAACCTACAAAAGAACGTGATCTTGGCTGGCAATCCCGCCAATGTGTTTTCGCTTTTTATTCGCCTACACGTGGGATTCTGCTACGTCCGGATGAGGTTGTCAACTGACTCTTGCGAGGGGCTTAAATACAGGGGAATTCCCAATATTTGCTGCTGTGATTGTGGGGAAAGCTCTGCCTCGGCAGGGAAGCGAATCGCAGGTTGGTCGTGCCACTCAGTTTGCTATAATGCAAAAGGTCTCACCCAAGTGGCGCTATCGTCTAGGGGTTAGGACGGAAGATTCTCAATCTTCAAACCCGGGTTCGATTCCCGGTAGCGCTACCAAATCCAACCTGTTCTCAGCACAAGACTTACCCAATTCTGATTCTCCCGTCAGGAGCAGGGCTCAGTCGTGAAGCACGACATTCAGTAGGGAACTGTGCACTTTCATTCCGCTGCCGTCATATTCCACAAATCCAAGTTTCTTGAAGCGATTCATGAAGAAACTTACGCGGGAGCGTGTGGTGCCCACCATTTCTGCGAGCGATTCCTGGGTGATCTTGGGAATCACGGGCTCAGGTTTGTCTTCTTTACCGAAGTGCGCCAGCAGTAGCAGTATCCTGGCCAGCCTTTTTTCGCTGGAATTGAAGAGTTGGTCGACCAGATCTTCTTCGTAGCGGATATTGCGGGCCAGCAGATGCGAGACAAACAGGTCAGAAAATGAGTGCTCGCGGTGCAGAGCCTCAACCATGGGCTGCTTGTCGATTCGCAGGACCGTGCAATCCGTCATCGCCGAAGCCGACCCCATGCGAAGGGACTGGCCGGCGAGGCTACCTTCTCCGAAAAAGCTGCCCTCTCCAAGCACTCCCACGGTGGCTTCTTTTCCGGTTTGGGAGACGACGGTCAGCTTGATCTTGCCCCGTTGGACGTAGAATACGGCGTCCGCCGCATCTCCCTGGGCAAAGATAGTTTTGCCCGCCTGCAAAGCGACGATCTTTCGTCCATCCCCAATGTTCGCCAGGAATGCCTTGGGATCGAACCTCCGCACGCTCTTTGCTTTCATCTTCATTATTTCCAGTGGGTGAATGGTGGGTGCTTTAGGATCACACGACAAGAGCGCAAAGCTGGTAAATCTAACCGAGTGCCCAAGTCGGGTATTCGCTCCCTAAAGTTTCCGGGGAGGACGTTGACCCAAGCTTACTCCAGGTACACCGCAAAGCAAAGAAAGCAAGCGGCAAATAACGCCGTTGGCCAGCTTCTAATAAGGTCCGTTCGGTGGGGAGAGAACGAGGCAAGAGCGCGGCCCGGTAGATTACCTGCGAGAATGGGTTGCGATCCAAAGGACTTAGGAGGAAAAGATGCCTGGCGTTCTGCTCCCAGCCGCAAACTGGCGCGAGTTGGCAGTTACGATTCTGTCAGGCAGGTTTAGACGCGGGTTCCGTCTTTACTGACGGGCACGATGGCAACTCTGGAGAGCAGGCCGGTGTCGTCGCTCACTCCGAGAACCCGTTTTGCATGCTGCTTGGCCTTTTCCTCACTTACAAATCTCTTGGCGGGACGAGAGATGAGTTTGGCAGCTACGAAATCGACCCTGTAATAAGTCACGTTATTTCCTCTGTGGTTGCGGCATGGTGAGGTCTGATGTAATCAGCGCTCACCGCCAGGTGTTGGGTAAAGCAGTCCATCGCTGAAAGGTAGGAAGGTATCGACGCTTATGGCACACAACACATACTCCCGGACAAATAAAAAGCCGGGGCAGAATGACTCGTTCCACCCAACCTTCCGCAGGCAAAGCTCTGAACTGGTCGCTCTTACATACGTGGCAATGTGCAGAAAACAAGTTCATTGTTCAAGGCGTAACACTGTTCCGGATCGAACAGCAGGCTCTTTCTCCGCTGGCTGACAGCCGATGCCCAGTCAATGCGCAGCGTCAGACTAAGGACGCTAGAAGATCCCTCATCTGGCGGCCTTCTTGCTCGGGGGATAGTCTCAGCCTTTGCCGGCGTCGGGCTTTTCCGCCCTGTAAGCACGGCAAACTGAAGCTATAGCTTTAACATTATCCTTCACCTGAGTCAGGAAAGCTGTTCAACATTGCTCAGTGAGCAATAGTGCTCAGACGAACCCAGTCTCGGGCGCTACCATCAGGAAAGCTCGGCTACGGCCTGTCGCCGCTCAAGATGATGGATGTCCTTCGTGATCGCTTGCCAAGTTGAAGGCTGAGTCTCTTATATTGCGCGGATTCATGGCCTTTCCCGTCTGAAACGCTAGCCCACCATCCAATCGGAGAACCGTGCAAATGCCTGAAAACGACAACCCGCAGACTGAAAACGACAACGCACAAGAAAGTGTTTCAGAAAGCAAAACCGTCACTAAAGCATCGACCGTCGCCCCAGCTCATCGCACCGCCGACAAGCGGACCGCGTCTCGCATCGCCAAGAAGAAGCAGAGACGTGCCGCCCACCGGGTAGCGCTCAGAAGATCGCATACCAAGGGATAGATAACTGCGTTCAGGGCGCTGGGTTCCGCTGAGCAGGAGAGTTCCTTCCTTCCGCGGCGAGCGGTCATTTCTGTGTTTCGATTTTCTGATTGGTAAAGCGAAGGCGGCCTGTGTGAAATCCGGCGGCGACCGAGGCTTTGCTATGCTCGCAGTATCGCCTGAGGAACGCTCTACGCCGTGCCGCCGATTCTAAACGCACAAGGAATATCCAAAACTTACGGGGCCACGCCGCTCTTCCGGGATATAGCTTTCACCATCGCCGAAGGCGACCGAATCGGACTGATTGGCCCCAACGGCAGCGGTAAATCGACTCTCCTGCAGATTCTTTCGGGCGCGCTTGAGCCCGATACAGGAGAAGTTGCGTTACGCAAACGTACCCGTTTGAGCCACGTGCAGCAGGAGTCGCAGTTCGCGGCTGGCCAGACGGTACGCGCAGTGATCGAGGCCGCGCTTGAGCGCTTCGCAGTTCCTCCGGACGAGAGGCAGGGGCGCCTTGCTGAGACGCTCGGGCGAGCAGGGTTCGAAGACTTTGAGGTTGAAGCAGAATCGCTCTCCGGCGGTTGGCGAAAGCGGCTCGCGATCGCTGAAGCACTGGTACAAGCAGCCCGACATCCTGCTGTTGGACGAGCCCACGAACCATCTTGACCTGGCCGCCATCGAATGGTTGGAGGAGCTTCTCCAATCCGCGTCGTTCGCCTGCGTTGTCGTGAGCCACGACCGGTATTTTCTGGAGAACGTCGCGACTGTCATGGTCGAAATGAGTCGCGTGTATCCGGAAGGACTTCTGCGCGTCACGGGCAACTACAGCAAGCTGCTGGAAGAAAAGGAAGCCTTTCTTCACGCGCAGGCGAAACACCAGGAGGCGCTGGAGAACCGGGTACATCGCGAGATTGAGTGGCTGCGCCGGGGCGCCAAGGCGCGCACCTCGAAGTCGAAAGCTCGTATCGACAAGGCGCAGCAACTCATCGGCGAACTGGCGGACTTGAATGCGCGCACTCGCACCGCCAGCGCTGGGATCGATTTCTCCGCCACTGACCGCAAGACCCGGCGGCTGATCGAGTTGGATCACGTCACCTTCGAAATCGGCGGCCGAACGCTTTTCGAAGATCTAGACTTCGTCCTTACCGCCGGCATGCGGGTTGGGCTTGGTCGGGTCCAACGGCAGCGGCAAGACCACTTTGCTGCGCCTGCTCTCGCGAGAGCTCGCGCCATCGGCAGGAGAGATTCGCACTGCGGACGCGCTGCGTGTCGTTCACTTCGATCAGAATCGTGTGCTCGATGCCGATGTCACGCTACGTCGTGCGCTCGCGCCCGACAGCGACTCGGTGGTTTATCAGGATCGGGTGATTCATGTTGCCTCGTGGGCCGGCCGCTTCCTGTTCACCGGCGAACAGCTCAATCAGCCGGTCGGCCGGCTCTCCGGTGGCGAACGGCGCCCGGGTGCTGATCGCAAAGCTCATGCTGCAGCCTGCCGACGTACTGCTGCTTGACGAGCCCACCAACGACCTCGATATTCCCACGCTCGAAGTGTTGGAAGAGAGCCTGCTTGAATTCCGCGGCGCGCTGGTACTGGTCACGCACGATCGTTACCTGCTGGACCGCGTTTCGACCACGGTTATCGGACTCGAAGGTTTGGGCGGCGCGGGGCGGTTTGCCGACTACTCGCAATGGGAAACATGGCAACGGGAACGCGAAAGCGACTCCCGAACATCGGCGAAAATATTGGACCGCCCGCCCGAGGCAGGCGTCTCACCAGCCGCGGCTGGTATAGCAAAGAAGAAACTTTCATACCTGGAAGCACGTGAGTACGCAACGCTTGAGGCGCGCATAGCAGAAGCTGAAGGACAGCTCAAGGCGGCACATGCTGCCTATGCGGATCCTGCCATCGCCAGTGACGCAGAACGCTTAATCGCCGCACAAGGTGAGTTATCGGAAGCGCAAGAAAGAGTTGATGAACTTTACCAGCGTTGGGAAGAGCTGGAAGCCAAGATCACCTGATGGTGTCCTCCGCGGTGCCCCTTGGCAAGGGCCGGCCACTCGGAAAGTCAATTCATTCCTCGATGCGGCGGCCATGATACAGAGCGAATGGTTTTTCATCCGAAGGATGTAGCCGCGAATCCCGCAGCCCCGATCGTGGGCGCGAATCTTGTAGAATTAATTGAGCAAGTTTTTTCTGCACTGAGGCTGCGCCTGTACACCTCGCCTCCGCTTCTGTGTTGCCGGCGGCGAGAGAACCTACCTTTATTTCTTGAACAGACAGTCTGGAGCCATCATGGCATTAGCATTTTCAACCCGTGTTGCCTACGCCTTCCGCTGCTTCTTCGCGCTGCTGCTGCACGGCGAACTTCCGGAGGATATTGCACGCTCTCTGGCGCCGCCAGCGACAACCGCTGCACCGCCCAAGCCGGTGACTGAAAAAACAGCTGAGCAATCGGCGGATCGCGCGGTGCAGATGCTTGCATTGTTCCAACGCGATGGGAGGCTGGTGGACTTCCTCACCGAAGATGTATCGCCATATCCCGACGGTCAGCTCGGAGCGGCGGTGCGTACGATTCACACCTCGTGCCGCGAGGTGCTAGCCCGCTACCTGAAGCTTGAGCCAATCATCCTGTCGGAAGAAGACCAGCCGGTTACCGTGCAGCCTGGCTTTGATCCCGCGGCAATCAAGCTGCTCGGCAACGTTGCCGGCGAACCGCCAATCAAGGGGCTGCTGCGCCATCGCGGCTGGCGCGTGAAGGACGTGAGCCTGCCGTCGCTGCCGCAGGGTACAGGCCGCAACATCGTCGCTCCGGCAGAAGTCGAAGTCGTGTAAGCCGCCGTAGGAATACAGCGTGTGGAGCTCGCCTTCAGGCGCAGCGAGGTATTTTGGACACCCGGCTGTGTCTGCTGCTTCATGTTCTAGCTTGTTCACATTGGAGATTTACTTGGCATCTGATTTCATCGTTGGCATTGATTTAGGCACCACGAATTCCGCGCTCGCCTCCTGCGACGCAGGGGATGAATCTTCGGAGATCGCGGTGAGCCCTGTGCCGCAATTAGCAAACCCGAACGAAGTCGCGGAGCGCACGCTGTTGCCGTCATTTCTTTATGTCCCCGGCGAGCTGGATTTTCCTGCGGGTAGCCTTGCGCTGCCGTGGAACGCGAATCCGCAGTTCGTCATAGGGGAGCTGGCTCGCAAGCGTGGCGCCGAGAACCCGTCGCGCCTGGTGGCCTCCGCGAAATCCTGGCTGTCGCACGCCGGGGTGAATCGCAGCGCACCAATCCTGCCGTGGCAGGCGCCCGAGGAAGTCGCGAAGATTTCACCGGTTGATGCTTCCGCGCAATACCTGCAATACCTGCGTACCGTCTGGGACGCGCAACATGAAGGGGCAGCATTGGCGGGGCAGGATGTGCTGCTCACGGTTCCCGCGTCGTTCGACGAAGAAGCGCGGGAGTTGACGCGTCGTGCTGCCGAACACGCCGGCCTCGAACGCGTCACGCTGCTGGAAGAACCGCAGGCAGCGTTCTATGCCTGGTTGCAAAGCCAGGGCGATGGCTGGCGCAAACGCATCAAGGTAGGCGATCTGGTTCTCGTCTGCGACATTGGAGGCGGCACCACCGACTTCAGCCTCATCACCTTGAGCGAACGCGAAGGCGATCTTGCCCTGGAGCGGGTGGCGGTAGGAGAGCACATCCTGCTGGGTGGCGACAACATGGACCTGGCGCTCGCGCGATTGCTGCAACAGAAGCTCGAAGCTGACGGCCATCGCATCGACACCTATCAGTTGCAGGGGCTCTGGCATCAGTGCCGCGCCGCGAAGGAATATCTCTTCGAGCATCCCAAGGCGCAGAAGCAGGATGTCACGCTGCTGGGTAAGGGCCGAAAGCTTGTCGGTGGAGCCATCAAGACCGATCTACTGCGCGAGGAACTCGATCGCGTGCTGGTGGAGGGTTTCTTTCCGCAGGTCGCGAGCGACGAGATGCCGATGCGGCAGCGGCGCGTGGGCTTCCAGGAGTTGGGTTTACCGTACGCGGCTGATGCGGCGGTCACCAGGCATCTCGCCCGTTTCCTCACGCAGCAGGTGCAGAACAGCCCGGAAGCGGCAAACATTCGCCGCGGACGCAGCGGACTCGCCTGTCCAACGCACGTGCTGTTCAACGGCGGAGTGATGAAGGCCGCGGCACTGCGCGAGCGCATGGTTGCGGTGCTCAATCGCTGGATTACACAAGAAGGTTTTGAGGCGTTGGGAGCCGCCGAGGTTCTGGACGCTCCTGATCTTGAGCATGCGGTGGCACGAGGCGCGGCGTATTACGGACGCGCGCGGCGTGGTCACGGGGTGCGCATTCGCAGTGGCGCATCGCGTAGCTACTATATTGGCATCGAAAGCGCGATGCCTGCCGTTCCTGGCTTGGAGGCGCCGATGAAGGCGCTGTGCGTGGTGCCGTTCGGGATGGAAGAGGGAACTGAGGCGCAGATTCCTGGCCGCGAATTCGGTCTGGTTGTGGGTGAGCCCGCCGAATTTCGCTTCCTCAGCTCGACTGTGCGCAAGCAGGATCATGCCGGCGATCTGCTCGACAACTGGGCGGGCGAGATTGAAGAGCTCAGCCCGCTGGAAGTCACGCTCTCCATCGATGGGCAGCGGGGTGCGGTACTGCCGGTGCGGCTGGAGTCGCGGGTCACCGAGGTTGGCACGCTCGAGGTGTGGTGCGTCTCACGCGATGCCGCCCACCGCTGGAAGCTGGAGCTGAACATTCGCGAGAAGAACGACCAATAGCTGCAGTAGAAATGAGTAGCTCCCGTTACCTGATCGGCATCGACCTTGGCACCACGAACTCCGTCGTGGCCTACATTGACACGACTGCCTCGGCCGAGATTCGAGTCTTCGATATAGAGCAGGTTGTCAGACCTGGCGAGGTGGGCGCGGTTCCCGGCTTGCCGTCGTTCCTATATTTTCCTACCGAAGCTGAATGTACATCCGGCGCCTTCGACCTGCCTTGGCAGCAGCAACCGAAGGCGATTGTCGGCGTGGCTGCACACCAACTCGGAGCGCTGGTTCCTGGGCGACAGGTATCGTCAGCAAAGTCGTGGCTCTGCCAGGACAACATGAATCCCACGGCGCCGATTTTGCCGCGCGAAGCCGAACCACCTGAACCAACAATCTCTCCCGTCGAAGCTTCAGCGCGTTACCTGATGCATCTGCGCGATGCGTGGAACCACGCGATGGCCCCGGATCCCAGCATGACGGAGCTGCGTTTCGAGAATCAGGAGATCGTTCTCACCGTTCCCGCTTCGTTCGATGAAGAAGCGCGCGAGCTCACGGTACAAGCCGCACGTGATGCCGGGCTGCAAAGTCTCACGTTGCTGGAGGAGCCGCTGGCAGCATTTTATGCGTGGATTTCGGCGCATCAGCACGAGGCCGCCGAACACGTACGCGACTGCGACCTGGTTCTTATCTGCGATATCGGTGGGGGGACTTCGGACTTCAGCCTGGTGCGTGCACATGTTCATGAAGGCGAGGTTCAATTCGAGCGCACCGCAATCGGCGAGCACCTGCTGGTCGGCGGCGAAAATCTTGACCTTGCGCTGGCACGGGGTGTGGAGCAGAAACTAAACACCAGTCTGAGCCTGCGCCAACGCCACGCGCTGGAGATCGCCTGCTCGCAAGCCAAAGAACGCCTGCTGAGCGATCCGAGTATCGAGCGCCTGCCCATCAATATTCTCGGCTCGGGGCGCGCGGTCGTCGGACAAATGCTCACCAGCGAACTTACGCGCGAGGAAATTATCGAGCCGCTGATGAATGGATTTCTGCCGCTCACAGGCGCCAATGAAATGCCGTCGCGACTATCAACCACGGGATTGCGCGAGATCGGGCTGCCATACGCCAGCGATCCGGCGATCACCAGGCATCTCGCGGCGTTTCTGCGCCGGGCGGCAGCCGCGACGCGGACGCAAGCTGCGGCAGATATTTCTGTGGGAAGGGAACAGCCAGTCGGCGAAATGGTTCGGCCTGACGCCGTGCTTTTCAACGGCGGCTTCTGCATTCCTGAGATCACGCGGCAGCGCATTCTGCACGTTATCGGTAAATGGTTTGCCGCTGGCTCAAACTGGCAGCCGAGAATCCTTGGCAACTCTGAGCGGGCTGACGCTGGAATGGCCAGCGCGGTCGCCCGGGGGGCGGCATATTACGGCCAGGTTCGGCGCGGCCAAGGGCTGCGCGTGAAGGCGGGCAGCGCGCGCACCTACTACATTGGCACCCGCTCCCAAGGTACCGCGGTCTGTGTTCTGCCGGCCGGCACAGACGAAGGCACTACGCTGCGCGTCGACCGTGAATTCACCGTGTTGGCGAATCGTCCCGTGTCATTCAACCTGTTCAGCTCGACTATTCGTCACGATGGGCAGGGCGCGGTGGTCGATCTGAACCCCGAGGAGGTGCATCGGCATGCACCGCTCACCACGCTGCTGCGCTATGGTAAGCGGCTTCAGGAAATGGAACTCGCGGTAGGGCTGTCCGTCAGTTTCACCGAAGTTGGCACGCTGGAGCTGTGGTGCGAGTCGATGAATTCGCCGCATCGCTGGCGGCTGCAGTTTGAATTGCGCGGCAAGCGCGACGAGGATACCGGAGCCGCCACGCAATCTTCGATACCTGTCCCCGTTGCGGAGACTTCTCTGAAATCACTGGAAGCGGCCAGAGCAGCGATTCGCACAACCTTCGCCAAGCCCGGCGAAAGCGAAGCTCGCGATCCCGCAGCCCTGGCAGGCGAACTGGAAGCGCTGCTTGCATCTGAAGAAGGAATCCTGGTCTCTATCGCTGGTGCGGCAACTCGCAGATACTCTGCTCGAAATTGCAGAGGGGCGCAAGTTGAGCGCGCAGCATGAAGCGCGCTGGCTGAATCTCGCGGGCTTTTGTCTACGGCCGGGTTTTGGCGATGAAAGCGACGCCCCTCGCATAGCTCAGATGCGTAAGCTGTTTCAGGCTGGATTGGCGTTCAACAGCAATCCGCAAAATCAGGTCAACTGGTTGGTGCTTTGGCGCCGCGTTGCGGGCGGCCTTAGCGCAGCGCATCAGCACGAGATTCGCAACTATCTTGGAGGAATCGGTATCGGCCGCAAGAAGCCGGGCACGCGTTTGAATCCGCAGATTGAGCACGAGGCATGGCGCCTGCTCGCGAGCCTTGAGCACCTCTCAGGCGCGACACGCGCTGCGCTGGCCTTGGAGCTGCTGCGTAAGCTGAAGAAAGAGCCGACGGATAGCGCGTGGCTTTGGTCAATTGGCCGCTTCGGCGCACGCATTCCACTGTATGGTGCGCTGACCTGCGTTGTACCGGCGGAGATCGCGGCAGAGTGGATCAACGAACTTCTGGGATTACGTGAGGTAACTCACGAGACGGCAAATGCGATTGTCCAGCTGGGCCGTCGCAACGACGACCGCACCCGCGACATCGGCGACGAAGCGGTGAAAACAACGGTGCGACAGCTGGAATTGGCAGGCATTACGGATGTCGCAATCCTCGGACGCTTGACGGAATTTATTCCGCCCGACCGCAGCGATGTCGCGCGCACCTTCGGCGAGCCGCTGCCGAAAGGATTGCACGTACAAAGCACGGCTGATTGCCTCTCATCGGTCGCAGCGATTGCGGTGTGAGTGCTCGCAGCAGTGTTCGATATGCTCGCCCATCATCAGTGAACCCGGGTGAGACGATGCAACTGCTCGGCCGTGTTTACGACCAGCCAGCCGCTTCAGCGTTCCTATACTTGGCGACGGCGATCTCCAGGTTGTAGAGCATGGCGTCGCGCCCGATTGTCTCACCCAACTGTGATCGCTGGACGACTTCGAGCACACGCGGATTCATTCCGATCAACCACAGCTTGACGCCACGCTCACGCTGACGCTTCTCGCCGTCGATCAGCATTTTAAGCGCAGTGTATTCGAGATCGGGAACGCCTCGCAGATGAATGGCGACGACCTTCGGCTGTGCTTGTTCAATCAGGAGTCTTATTTTTTCGGCGGTGTGCTCTGCATTGACGAAGAAGATTCGGCCTTCGAGCCGCAACAACAACAGCCCGGGAAAGGTCTCATCTTCGGGATGCTCGGTGGAGCGGGGCCGGAATACGTTGGTGCCGCGTTTGCGCCCCAGGACATAGACCGGCGGATCAGCTGCCTGATGCGCAAGCGCGACCATGGAGACGATGATCGCGACGATGATTCCTTTCAGAGTACCGATCAGCACCACAGCAGCAAGTGCGACCAAAGCCCAGATGAACTCGGTTCGTCGAACACTCAGGATGTTCCGAAATTCGACTGGCTTGATGAGTCCGATGGAATAGACGATGACCACCGCGGCCAAGGTAGCTTGCGGCATCAGGCCGATGAGCGGCGCGAGCAGAAGCATCGTCACCAGGGTCATTGCGGCGGTTACGATTTCCGACAGCTGGGTGCGAGCTCCGGCCAAACGATTGACCGCCGTCTGAGTGGTGCCACCGCCCCCGGGCATTGCGCCCAGAAGCGCGCCGCCGGCATTGGCCAGTCCAGTCGCCAGCAATTCGCGATTGGCTCGCGGGGAAGGCTCGTCGCTGCGGGCAAATGCCCGCCCGGCCGCAATGGTCTCGGTAAAACTCATGAGGGCGATGCCGAGCGCGCCGGGCCAAAGTTGGCTGGTAAGTGACAGGACCGGCGGAGTGAAGGACGGCAATCCCCGTGGGATATGGCCGACCAACTCGACTCCATGCGCCTGCAAGTTGAGGAAATAGGCTCCAGCAATTCCTGCGGCAACCGCCAGCAGCGGAGCCGGTGCCTTAGGAGCGAAGTGCTCGAACGCGACCAGCAGAACGATCATCGAAAGGCCGACGGCGAGCGTTGCCAGCGATGTCTTGGGAATGCCGTGGATGGTTGCGAGCAGGTTCTGAATGAACGTGCCCCTGGCAAAGTGAATGCCGAGAATTTTCGGGACCTGGTCGACCACGATGACGACTCCGATGCCAGCTTTGAAACCGATCAGCACCGGCTCAGAGATGAAGTTGGCGATGAAGCCCAGTCGCAGGACCGAAGCGAGCACCAGCATCGCCCCGACCAACAGCGTCAACGTGGCAGACGCTGCCAGCAGAGATGCTGGGTCTGCATTGGGAACCACCTCGCCCAGTTCAGCAGCGGCGAGGATCGCAAGTGTCGTGGTGGTGCTTACGCTTAGGACACGCGAGGTGCCCAATACGGCGTAGATCACCATTGGCAGGAAGGCTGTGTAGAGCCCTACCTGCACCGGAAGGCCAGCGATGGTGGCGTAGGCCATCGCTTTGGGTATGACAACCGCCGCCGTGGTCAGGCCGGCGATGACATCAGGGCGCAACCAATCCTTGCGATAGGAGGACATCCATTCCGGAATGACCATGCTAGCCAGCATAGGATCGAGCAGTATCCCCGCAAAAGTGAACGGTGCAATGCGGTCGCAACGGCAGCATCACACCGAGAGAATAAAAGGCACCTCGCGAAGTCCGGAACGACGTCTGGAGGTTACGAGCTTATGCATGCTTCACTGCTGTGCCACAGCAACACTTGCCGGCCATTCATCATCTGTTGGTTGCCAGGTCTTGTCCGGGTTGTAGAGTTCCATCTTCTTTGCGATATCGAGAGAATTCGGACCCAGGTCCTTCTGATAAACCACTCCGTCATTGCTGACGATGAAGGTCTTCACGCCTGTCACTCGGTATTCGGCAGGTACAGCAACCAGAGCGAAGCCACCAATCATGATCCCTTCGATGACGTAATCAATGCGTCCCATTGGCGCCGCCGGGCCCTGACCCTTCAGAATCTTGAAGTAGTAGCCGTGAAATCCGCCTTGTTTGACGTTGCTGTAGTTGTAGCCTTCCTCTAGCGCCTTGGCGACTTCTTCACCGATAGGGCCGCCGGAAGTGCCGTCCTCGTTCTTCCAGTACAAGCCATCTTTTTTGCCTGGGGTGCTGATGATCTTCTGCGCGTACTGGTTCACCCCGTCGTGCGGTTCGAGAGCGTATTCCTTTTGTGCCTCGACATAGCCGCGACATACCGTGATGGCATCAAGTTCGTTGGCACCGATGCGGCGGAACAGAATCTCCTGCCGGCCGGTTTTAGCGTTGAAGTACCACTTGCCGTTCTTCTTTATCAAAGGAACAGGCAGCGGCCATTGCTCCTCGCCGACAATGATGGTCGCCTGGTTCGGATTCGACTTGGAAATTTCAACCGAGTTCTTGACGCCGGCCTCTTTCCCAAAGTCGATCGCGTTGTTCTTGTCCCGCACCTGATCTCCACCGGAAACAAAGTCTTTTCCATCCGGCCCGAAGATCGCCATCAACTCCGGTACGTCATAGGCGCCGGCAGCTTTGATGAGCGCGTCGGCAGCTTGCTGTGGAGTATCGAAAGCCTTCGGTCCCTGTGCAGCCGGTTGACTCTGCGCCAGAGTGCTGACCGGCACCACGCAAACCAGGATGACTAAAATGAAGGTAGCGAGTAGAGCGCTGAAGCTAAACTTTGATTTCATAAATCCCTTCTTCGTCATGGTTTGTGCTACCTCCTGCCGCCGCCACGGCCGCCGCCACCACCGCCGCGACCGCCGCCGCCGCCGCGAGACCCGCCCATACTGGACGAACCGCGCGAACTGCTGGCCCGTGCCTGGCTGCCGCTCATCCCGCTTCCCGAGCCGCCAAACGCGCTTCGATTTGTAGAACTCGGCGTGTTGCTGGGCACTCGCTGATTGCCCACGCGATTGCCGCCGCCTCCACGGTTCGAGTCCATGGTGCCGGCGCTGGCACCTCGGCCCGACATATCGCGGTTTCCGGCGCCGGCGCCAGATCCTCGATTCGACACGTCACGGGTACCTGCGCTTGGACCGGCACCTCGATTCGACGTGTCGCGACCACCCGCCGGCTGCTGCCGTGCCTGGTTCTGTCGAGCGTTCGCCTGGCGTGACTGCATGGAGTCGCCACGTGCCGTGCCACCGTATTTGTTGGCCGTGGAGCGGTCGGAATAAGGCGCACCGCCGCGATGTTGAGGGTTGTGCTGCCAATTGCTGTTCCCGGTGCGGTTGTTGGGATTTACGCGATTGCCGCCGTTAATGTTCTGCCGGTTGCTGTTGTTGACGAAGTTGTTGTTGTTATTAATGGTGACGTTATTGTTGCCACCCCAGCCACAGTTGTACCCCCAACCTCCGCCCCACATCGCACCCATTGCCACACCTACGCCAAACGAGATCGCCATCCCAGCGGCGTAATACCCCGGCGGCGGATAGGCGATCGGCGGATAAGCATAGACAGGCGCTCCGTACACGACGGTCGGGTTATAACTCGGCACGTACACAACCTGTGGATTTGACTGTTCGACAACGATTACCTGTTTGCTCTCGACCGTCTTAACTTCCACCTTCTGCTGTTCAGAAGACTTGAGGTTGCCGGAGTCCTTCGCCTTCTGGCGCATACGCTGCACGGCATCCATCACATCGTTCTGCTGTGCAAGGAAGGCATTGCCCAAGTCGGTGGTCCACTTGATGTTGTCTGCCAGTAGCTTCACGACATCAGGCAGACCAGCCATCGCCTGGATACTCGGGTCCCAGTCCTGCTTGGCCACGGCATCGGCGAGTGCTTTGTCCTTCAGGTCCTTGTGTTGAGCCATCCACTGTTGCAACTGAATTATTTCCAGTGGATAGGTGGAAGCCACCAAGGTCTGACTTAGCAGGGGATCAGGATAAAGAGCGATCGGGGCCACCAGTGAATCAAGCTGCTCGGCAGAAATGGTCGCGGCAGCCTGCTCGGCCGCAGCTGGCGGCTGCTGGGCTTGGGCTGCAACATTTATAGGCAGCAGCAATCCCATACAAAGAAGGGCGGTAAGTTCTCGAACCGTGCGGACCACTACGCTACTACTGAGTCTCTGCTTGGAATTCATAGCTAATGTCTCCGGTGCTTCTTCGCCATGAGCTAACTGCCGCTGATCGATCTTGTCGGAGCATGGCAAACTCGCGAGCAGACCCCGAGCCTTGTTCTCGCTCTGTTGAATACGCAAGAACCTGAGGGAAGCGGGTCGCTTTCGTTAAGCTTCGAGTTTAGGCGCTCAAAGCCTTCGTAACAAGGCATTTAATCTGCAACAACTAGGGGAATACCTAGTCGAGGGAGATGAGGGGAAACGAAGCTTTGGACAGCTGATTTTGGAATTCCCTCGGGCTCACCATCATTGCGAAGAAAGTTTTTCTGAAAGGCGTCAACAAGGATGACTCTCTGGATAATGCTCCTGGAACCAAGTTCAGCGCGAATACAGTTTCACGCGTGACTAATATGCGGGAGAATGACAAGGCAGAGTTTCGGCACCAGGCAGACCCTGCTGGATGCGAGGTCCTGAGTTGTTACTAAGTGGATTGACGCTTACTTTCTTGAAGGAGCTCGGTCTAGGCCTCTGGCTAACTTTGCCGTTACTCCTGAGCTTGGCGCTGGTCATTACCGTGCTCGGACAAATTGCCGGGAGGGCCGAAGGCTGGCGGAAGTTCGACAGCTTTTACTGGTCCTTCATCACCGCAACGACTATAGGGTACGGCGATTTGAGACCAACCAAGGTGACGTCGAGATTGATGGCTATCCTGATCGGTCTGTTGGGTCTGACATTCACCGGAATCGTGATCGCGATAGCAGTACACGCCGCTGCTTTCGCGCTATCGGCGCATGATGCCGCCAAGATTCTCAAGTGATGGCTTACAAGAGAGGCACCGCGGTGCAAGGAGGCTAACATGTCGGCAGAAGCTGTTGCGACGAAGAGGATTAAAGTAAACCAGCCGCTCGAATCGTTCATACAGATTGGGTTGGCCGCCTTGCTTGTCATCGGGTGCCTGCTGATTGTGAAGCCGTTTGTGCCCCTGCTGCTGTGGGCGATCATCATCACTATAGCTTCGTATCCCACGTTTCTAAAGTTGGAGCGAGCTCTCCGAGGCAAGAGAGCACTGACGGCTACCATCTGGACACTTCTGCTGCTGGCGGTACTGATCTTACCGCTGGTACTGCTGGCCAAGAGCCTAACGCATGGTATGCAACCTATCGTCGCCGGGATGCGAGACGGAACACTTGTACTGCCGCCGCCACCTGAGAGCGTCGCGAGTTGGCCTCTGATCGGAGGGCCGCTCTCCCAGGCTTGGGCCGCTGCCTCCGCGAATCTGAGCGCCAGCCTGATGAAGTTTGCACCTCATTTCAAGTCTGCTCTTCCAGGACTCTTGGCAGCTTCCGCCGGTTTTATTTCGACCATCGTGCAACTGCTAATTTCGATCGTGCTCTCCGGGGTACTCCTGGCAAACGCGCAGGCGGCATACAAGGTGACGCAATCACTGGCGAATCGGCTGTTCGGTGAGCAGGGTCCGGAATATCAACGTCTGGTTGGCTCGACGGTGCGCAGCGTCACCAACGGAGTTCTGGGAGTTGCCCTTATTCAAACCATCTTTGCAGCGGCGGGTTTTTTGGTTGTGGGACTTCCGGCTGCAGGTATCTGGTCCGTTGTTTTCCTTGCGGCTGCAGTCCTTCAGGTCGGGATGCTCGGCCTGATACCAGCGGTGATCTACGTCTTCGCGATCGCCTCAGGCACCAAGGCCGTGATTTTCCTGGTCTGGTGCATCATCGTGGGATTGATGGATAACGTTCTGAAGCCGGTGCTCCTGGGACGTGGTGCTGCCGTTCCAATAGCGGTTGTGTTTCTGGGAGTGATCGGAGGCTTCATGGCCATGGGCCTCATCGGCCTGTTCCTGGGTGCTATCGTGCTGTCCGTAGGCTACAAGCTGTTTCTTGCCTGGATAGAGGGCGGCAGCGAAGAAAACAATGTAGCGCTATCAACTTCTTCCGCCGGGTAAACCCAAGAACAGACTGAGGGGTCACACCTCGCGCCACATGGACTCATTTGTTACCGATTTTAGACAAATCGGCAGACCACCTGTGCTAACATCGCGCCCTCCCGCAAGGCCAGCCCGAGGAGGTTACCGTGGAAACAGGACTCACACTCTTTCAATTGAACTCAGAACGAGGACAGCCATTTGATGGCTCAACTCGAGGGATTTCTATCCTTAAGACCGTCAATGCCAACGCTGTAGCTGGGGACAACGGTTTTCAAATTCAAAATGGATTTCTCGAGCTTGCGCGTCATGCCGCGCTCGACAACCTGCAGACATTCACCATCAGCGCCAGCATCACGCCGACGACAATCGCCGGTGACCGGCGCAACATTGCTGAGGCCCAGACGCCCGGTATCGCTTTCTTTATCGATCCCAGTGGAAAGCTCACCGGTTCGGTGAACACGGCCAGCGGGTGGCAGTCGGTGGACAGCGGCAGTGTTCTGCTGAAACAAGGAACGGCGGTTAACGTATCGTTTGCTCGCGATGCGACGGGCGTTATGACGTTGCAGATCAATGGGCAGACAGTCGGTTCGAAGCAGATTGCCGCGAATGTGGAGAATGCCGGTCCCGGCGGATTCAAAGTGGGTGCCGGGGCGGACGGGCAGCAGTTTCCCTTTGTCGGCACCATTCAGAACCTCGCAATTGTGCAAGGTGTCGAGAGCGCGCAGACCGTCCAGGCTCGTGCCGCGGCGGCACTGAACATTGCGAATACTTTCAAGGCGAAGACCGGCATGAGCCGGGTCAGCGTGGTGCTGGAAACCGATCCTAGCCGGGCCCGTCTGCAACATGTTCGCGACATCATGAATGCCGCGGGTGTGCAGCGCCTTACCGACCTCAGCACGCTGCAGATTAAGACACGTACGGTGATGACCCCCGGAAAGGTATTGGTAGCGCCGCGCGCTTCGGGGGGTACCAAGGTCAACTGGTCGCAACTAGCGCAGGAGATGGCGACCGCAAATGTCGGAACCGCACGCACCCGCCTGGCGCAGTTCATGACCAACCGCAACAGCTCAGGCGTGCTGACAACGGCAGCGGCGAGTGCTGCTGCTGCGGGTGCAACGGCAGCTACGAGGGCAACGACGGCTGCCGCAGCGACAACGACTGCAACAACGACGGCAACTGCCAGGCCCGCGGTTATGGGGGCCATGCGAACGCCTGCAGCTTCAGTTGTTTCCTCGCCGGCGCTCTCGGCTGCGGCGGTGCACTTGAGCGTGGCTGCACCTCTCCGCAGCGTAGTCACGGCTACGGATCTCTCGGCGTCTGCAACGCAGCCCATCGCAGCCCGTCGTGTGACTGTCATGTCAGGGCAACTCAAGACGCCGGTGCTGAGTGAGCAGCTTCACGTTGATTCCAATGTCATCAAGTCAATAGATACCAATCTGCTGCAGAACCTGGAGCACGCTAATCCTCTGTTGTGGCCCACCACGGGTGAGCCGGAATACCAATTCCTCACTCTGAAAACCATTCCCATCAACACAGCGGTGATCATTGCGCATGTGCTCGACCTGACCAACACGGAACTGGTGATTGATGCATCGGTAACGAAGCTCTACATCCTGGCGGAGCAGGTTACGTGCGGGCCGGGTGCCACCATCACGTGGCAGCGCCCGGGCGGCTCAACCCCAGGCCGGCTCGACGATCCCGATCTCAATGGCCGGGGCTGGAGTGGTGTCCAGACCAAACCGAACTCGCGCGACGGATTGGATGGCGCCTCAGCACGCGGGGGAGCGGCGGGTATCGATGGCGCACGGGGCAGAACCGCTCCTGACCTGGAGATGTGGGTGAAGAGTATGAGTGCCGTGCCGAACATCGATTTGAACGGCGAAGACGGGATCAAGGCCGGCACCGGTCAGCGCGGCGGGACAGGAGGTGATGGCGGCGATGGTCACCTCGGCGAGCGCTGGTGGTTTTTCGGTTGGCATTGCAGCGCCGATCCCGGCGACGGTGGTGATGGTGGCAACGGCGGCAATGGAGGCGCTGGTGGCCGCGGCGGAAATGGCGGAAATGGCGGCAACATCACCATGGGCGTCTTACAAGGCACGCTGGCATCAACCGTCACCAACCAGAGCTTCAAGATCAAAGACCAGGGCGGCCAAAAGGGAGCGGGCGGCGACGGAGCTTCCGGCGGCTTCGGCGGCAACGGCGGCCGCAGCGGCAATGGCGAAACCTGTGGCGGAGCCCGCGATGGACATCACGGCGCGCAGGGACAGCCCGGCGCAGTGGGCGCTGCGGGTAATGTTGCGGGGCTCGATGGCGACATCTCCTTCTTCGAGTTCACCCAGGATGCATGGGACGAGATGCTGGCCCGTCCGTGGATCACGCAACTGGTTCCCACCGAAGCGTTCCCCGGCGACACGCTCATCGTGCGCGGAAGCGCATTCACCGTTACCGACCGGGTGGTGCTCGACGGGGTTTCGATGGTGCCAACGCTGAACGTAGATCAGAGCCTGTCGGTGGCCATACCGCTGACCATCGCCGGAGGTGAGAAGTCGGTCATCGTTCGTCGCGATGATGGCACCGAAAGCAATCGTCTGTCGGTTTGGATCAAGCCGCAGCTCGATGCTTTTACCGCTGTGCTGGCGCCTAATGCGATCATCCAAGTGACGGGGCATGCGTTTTTGAACGGCGCTTCAGTGCTGGTCAACGGGCAGGCGACTCCCGCAAACGTCAACAACAATACCAACCTGAGCTTCACGGTTCCGGGAACCGGCGGCGGCGGCTCGAGCGGCGGCACCGTTACACTCCAGGTGCGCAATCCCGACGGACGAGTCAGCAACTTGCGCACCGGGACGAAGCCACGCATCCTGGAGATTCCGTTTGCCTGGGGCACTAACAATCTTCCATTCCCCAACTTCACCGATGGCGTGCCGGACTGGGGAACGTTCGAGGACACCTTTGGCACTGCCGAAGTGTGGCACGAACTGCTCGATCCCATCTTCGGTCACCCCATCCTCACTACAGCGTTCTTTCTGTTCTACGTGTATTTCCTGAAAGGGAAGGGCAATGGTGGACTGGCCACGGGATTCTGCACGTCATTGGCGAGCGTTGTTGCCGACAATCTTTGGAAAGGGGATAACACCACACACACGCAAACCAAAGCCGGCCTTCAGCGGATGCTGACAGCCGTCCACGGCAAGCTGCTAAGCCGCCAATCGCTGCTGCATTTCCACGATCAGGGACGCGACGGACTCGACGGCGTCGAACGAAGGGCCCGCGAGATCGAAGCCACCTTCCTGCGCGGTACCGACCGGCAGAATGCCCCGCTGTTGTTCTACATCCCCGCCGGAGACATCTGGGATTCCGGATACTTCGATAAGCTGAGCGATTCGCATTGTGTAATGCCGTATCGCTTCGTCTATCCTCCAGGACACCCCGGGCCTCAACTATCGGCCGACGGAACAACCACCATCAGCAGCCTCGACAATGTCAGCCTCTTCGTCTGGGACTGTAACCATCCCGATGTGCCCGACAACGGACCCAACTGCCGCTTGGAGTTCCACGTGGTTAACGGGAAGCTCACCTTCAGCTACTTCCCGGGTGCCAACGACGCGGAGTTCACCTCATCGCAAGGCATCACGCTGGGCATGATGACGAATGGCGCGTACATGCTCGCGGACCACGACTTGCCGTTCAGCGGCCCGTTGGGACTGACGGCGTTCATCATCGACTTCCTGCTGTCGCCGGCAGACCTGCAGGTGACGGACGGACTCGGCCTTCGTACGGGAAACTTCGGTGGGCAGATTCTGTCGGAGATTCCCGACAGCCATCCCTGCTACCTGATGAAAGGGATGTACCTGCTGCCCAACAATGCCGCTCTTACGCGCACGATCGTCGGCAACGGCAATGGCAATTACACCTTCAACTCAATCATGCCGAACACCGGCTCGTTGGTAATCGAGAATGTCCCGACGCAGCCGGGGCATCAGGATGTGCTGTCGGTGAATGCCGATGGAACGCAGATTCGCTTTTCGGCGGCGGCCGACAAGACTTTCGATCTGACGATCTGCCGGCAGGTCGATCAACAGGCCCGCGCGATATCGGTGAAAGGGCTGGCAGCCAAGCCAGGAGCCGATGTTGACCTAACCATCTCGCCTGATCTTTCGCTGGTGCGGATCGGAAATCGCAACGTCGACCGCACGGTTGAGGTGCGAGCTTTCAGCGTGGACAAAACAACCAACACTCCGGTGAACAAGAGCGCCCCGGGCATCAGCCTCCCGACTCAGGCCGATCTCGTGGTGGCAGTGCCGGACTGGAACGCCGTAACCATGAGCGTACAGACGGTCCCATTCCAGTAACTCAGGCGTACATCAATGCTTAGGGGAGGCGGCCGCCTCCCCTTTTTTGGTCGCAGCGCGCCGGATGTCGCATGTTTCGCATGGGCTATCCCCCACTCTACGGAGCCCATCCCAGTCGTACTTAATTTGGTGACACAGGAGCAGGATGGGCGACTGCGACAATTTCCCCTATGCAGGAAAGGTGGATTTCTAAGTCCGTGTTGTCAGCTTAGGTCGTGTGGGATAGTCCTCACAGCGGTGAGCATCGAAATCAGCCTGGGCTTTGGATGGATTATCGGGACGGTACTTCTGCGTCCAGGTACAGCGCCCACAGAAATACACCGTCCATTGGCGGAGATTGAGCGGAACGCGACAAAGGAAGCGCTCTGGAAGATCGTCTGGCATAGCGAACAGAATCCACCATTCGGCGGATTCCGCGAGGTCCGGATCCGAGTCCTAGTAAGTAACATAGCTCTCCCCCGCGCGCAATCCAGAATCTAATCAGAAAATAAATATTGAAACTGACGGATTGTAAGGCAGCGTCACCGGCATACTTTGGGCCGCATGAAGTTGCAAACGAGAAAGAAGTCGTTCTCGCCCTCACGGTCGTTCCCTCAGACACTTCTAATCTTTCCCTTACCCGATTGGCTCTCCTTGTGCTTGAGACATGGCAGCGCTCGCCGTAAGCGCGAGACCACCCGCAAACGCAACCACGGCATTGACGCTGCTGATTATCGCGGCGGCGCAAGCAGGCTCTTTTATGGACAGCGAGATATTGCAGGACTATTTGCTTGAAGCCCGGGAGCTTCTCGAAAAGGCGCAGGCAGACACCTTGCGTCTGGAGACAGAAGCCGGCGATGAAGAGGTGCTGGCATCATTGTTTCGCGCCTTTCACACTATCAAGGGCGGCGCAAGCTTTCTGGAGGCCGCAAACCTGGTCAGCTGGGCCCACGACCTGGAAACGCTGCTGGATAAATTGCGCTCCCATGTGCTGCCCGTTACCTCAGTCCGCATTGACGCCATCCTGCGCGGCCTGGACGTAGTTGACGGCATGTTGCAGGAATTGGCCCAGGAGCGAAGTCCGGCGCCGGGTCCGACAGACTTGGCCGAGGTGATTCGCCGCCTTGCCATCGCGGAGGTGGCCGCTGACCAGCATTCAAGGGAAACCCCATCTTCGCCGATGCCAACAGCAGTGAATATGGCTCGGCGTTCAGACGCATTGTCCCAAGTTATCCCGCTAACAGCGCAAGCCGCCGCCGGAGAGGATGAACCTCCATTGCCCGCTGCTGGACTGGAAGCCGAGGCCCCAGCTCCAGACTCGCCGTCGCCGCTCGCACCGGAGCGCCAGTTCACGAACCCCTCCGCTGGAGCGCAGCCGGGCAAGGCTCCGGAAATGATTGAGAACTCGCTTCGCATCGATGCCCGCCGCCTTGACGCGGTAATGAACCAGGTCGGTGAACTGGTGTTGCTGCGCAATCGCCTTGCCTCAGCCGTAGGAGAATTGGGCAAGAACAGTGAGGACATGAGCCGCATTGCACGCGAAATGGATCTGACGGTCAACGACTTGCAGAACACCGTGATGCATCTGCGCATGCAGCCTTGCAAGCGCCTGTTTCAGCAGTTGCCGCGCGTGGTTCGCGACCTTTCCCGCCAGCTCGGCAAGGACGTCCGGCTGGAGATCCTGGGCGAGGATGTGGAGATTGACAAGACCGTGGTGGACTCGCTATCGGCCCCGCTGACCCACTTGATACGCAACAGTCTCGACCACGGCATTGAAGTTCCCCAGGAGCGGCAGGCAGCCGGCAAGCCCTCGATTGCGCTGCTGCGGGTAGCAGCCATTCATCTGGGAGACAAGGTTCGCATTGAAGTGTCCGATGACGGCAAAGGAATCGACCGGCGGGCGGTGACCCAGAAGGCGCTCGACAAGGGCATCATCACCAAGGAGCAGTCGGTCCACCTCTCCGAACAGGAGACCCTGGAGCTGATCTTTCGCCCCGGCTTTTCCACCAAGGAGACGGCTTCCGATCTCTCCGGTCGCGGCGTCGGCATGGACGTGGTGAAGCAGACTACAAACCATTTGCGTGGTCGGATTTTCGTCGATACCGAGCCTGGCCAGGGCACCACCATCGCAATGGAATTTCCCTTAACCATGGCCGTGCTGCCGGTGCTATACCTGCGTCTCCGCGACAGCATCTATGCCTTGCCGATCGCCTCGATTGACAGCCTTATCGACCTCGAGGACCACCGTATCCATCGCGTGGCCGGCCGGGTGACCTATCGCGTGAGCGGAACTCAGACCGTGCCCCTGGTCGATCTGGGAGCGGTATTGCAGGGCCGACCCATGCGGGTAGGGAACGAGACTATCGAGGGCGTTCTCACCGAGCGCGGTTTGTTCATCGTTTCGGAAGTGCTGGGTAATGAAGATTCGGTGGTGAAGCCAATCGACTTCCTCAGCGGACAAAGCCTGTACCAGGGAGCGACCATCTCGGGACGAGGCAACGTTGTTCTTATCCTCGATGCCGGTGCTTTGAGCGCCGCCCAGTCGGCGGCGGGGGAAGGGAGTAACTGATGGACGTGCGCCGAGTCATGAAGATTATGGACGCCTCCTACCGTACCCGCCGGACAATCGAGAAATCTCTGCATGAGATCGACCGGCGCGCCCTCAATGCCATGGTACTGGTGAAGCGTCACGGCACCAGGCTGGCGGGCTACGGGGTAATAGCCGAGGCATTTCGCGAGCAGGCCTCCATTCTGAAGGAGTCGGCAGGGCCGCTGCAACAAGCCATCGACCCCTTGGTGCGCGCCCACATGCGCATCTTGCAGCATCGCCGGTTCAGCGAAATGCAAGTTCGTACTAACGAGGCAATGCGCCGGAATGGCGCAGCGGAGGCCTTCACCTGCAGGGCCAACGGAGCGTGGGACAGCGCCATTACAGCGGCGGAAATTGATGCCTTGCAGGTGCTGCGCCGGTTGATGAGTACGGTGATCCGTCTGCAGGAAGGAATTACCGAGCAGGAATATGTCGTAACCAACGGACGAATCGAAGCTGCGCTGCTGGAAAACAGTGGCGCTCCGCTGATGCGTGTCTCGCATGAGATGGGCTTGGCGGTAGCCAAGGTGCGCGAAGCGGTTTGGGTTTATCGCGGCGAATTGGAGGAAGTACTCAATGAAAGCAGCCCCCGTTTTTGAGGCCGGACAGCATCGCTGGTGGATTCTTTACGACCAGGACGAGCGCAGGGTGATTGATTCCAACGTGTACATCGTGGAGAGCAACGGGCAGAGCCTGGTGCTCGATCCCGGCGGCTATGAGATCTTCCCCCAGGTGCTGGCCGCCATGGCGGCGGTGGTACAGCCATCGACGGTGCGGCATGCCTTTGTCTCGCACCAGGACCCGGATATCGCCTCCAGTTTGCCACTATGGAACGCGTGCAACGGCGCAATTCAGTGGCATGTACCCCAACTCTGGGAAGGCTTCATCCGCCACTACGGCGCGCTGGATGCCAGCTTCGAAACCATTCCCGACGAGGGCGGCACCATCTTCCTTGCCGGCCGCAAACTGCAAGTCATCCCGGCCCACTACCTGCACGCTTCAGCAAATTTTCATCTCTACGATACGGAAGCGAAAATTCTGTTCTCCGGCGACGTGGGTACCGCTCTGCTGCCCGGCGGACACGGCTTCCGGGTGGGAGATGGCGGCGATTCGGGAGAAGCTTTTGACGCGCACATTCAGCATGCGAAGTTGTTTCACCAGCGCTGGATGCCGTCGAATTCCGCCAAGAAGGATTGGCTCGACCGGGTACGCCGGTTGGAGATTGATTTCTTGTGCCCGCAACATGGAGCTATCTATGCTGGCAAAGATGTTCAACGGTTTCTAAACTGGTTCGACGGTCTGACTGTCGGCACCGCACTGTCTCGTTAAAGGAGAACTTTAGATGGCCAGCACCGTAACCAGCTCTCATCTGCAGCCCCATCCCGCAGTTCTAAGCGCCCGTGCCGCTCTAGCCTCGCCTTCACGGGCCGGCCTGAGAAATGGGAAACGCCTGGTTTCCTCTCCTAAGCCACCCTCGAAGAACGGAGCACTGGCGCCGGTCACAGCACGTCAGGAGAAGCAGCAACTGCTGGAGCATGCCGAGCGGTTGCTGGAGCCGCTGGCTTCAATGGAGATGCTGTGCGAAGCCGACGAGAAAATGGAAAACGCGGTTTTCTATATGAACCGGGCTGCGCTCGAGAGCATGAAGTTCAATCACAAGCGGCTCAATCCCTTGCTGCGCGGAGCCGATGTGCGAACTGCTCTGGGCCAGTCGATCCACCAGTTCCACAAAGATCCGGAACGTATCCGCACCATCCTGCGAACCATGATGGCGGGCACGGTGCGGGAGCACAAAACGGAGCTGACCCTGGGCGGAGTCACCTTCAGCCTGAGCTTCACCCCGGTACAGAATCCGGAGGGCAAGGTGATCGCCTTCCATGCCTCGTGGCGCGACGTGAGCGATGCCATGCTTGCCGAGCAGGTGATCTCCAGCATGGGACGGGGAGCCGCGGAAAACGCCGGCTCGTTGATGACGATCGCTACCGAAACCGACCGCGCCATGAAGGATGTGGGCGGGACCCTCGGTGGGCTTGCCCAGTCGGTGTCGCAGAGTTGCAAAGCTTCGCAAGAACTGATTGCCCAGGTGGGCGCCATCGGTCGTATCGCCCAGTCGATCCGCGAGATTGCCTACCAGACCAACCTGCTGGCCCTGAATGCCGCCATCGAAGCCGCGCGCGCCGGCGAACATGGTCGTGGATTTGCGGTCGTGGCCGACGAAGTTCGCAACCTTTCCAAGCGGGTGCAGAAGGCCACCGAGGAAGTCCAGAACAATATCGGCGAGATCGAAACTTCGGCGCGAGCGATCGAAGAGTCCAGTCACGCTGCCGAGCAGACCGCGCACTCAGCGGAGTCGGTCACCAGCTCGCTCGGAGAGCGGGTCCATTCTCTGCACGGTTTGGTCACGCTGATGAATATCGAGGCGGCCAAGCATGAGCACAAGATGCTGGTGCGCAATCTGCTGGCGCAGCTTAGCGAAGAGCCTTTCCATAAGGCCGGCAGCCAGGCGGTGGACGATCAGCCCTGCACCTTCCTGCGCTGGTACGAGGGAATTGGCCGCGAGTTTCTGGGACAGATGCCTGCCTTTCAGGAGGTCGCCGGTCCACACACCTTGTTGCATCAGGCCAGACGAGCGGTCCAAGACGCCTTACAGGCGGGGGACCGTGACGAGGCCCTGCGCCAGGGCATGGAGCTGTCGCGGTTGATGCAGGAGCTGGTCAGCCGGCTGGACGCGGTGAGCGTCGCTGTCGCCAGGAAGGAACTCCGCCATGAATGACATGATGCAGGAAGTGGACGAGCGTTCAAAACTTGCCGGTACCAACAAATTCGAATTGCTGGTCTTTCGTTTGGGAGCGGACCAGGTTTCGGGCGCGCGGGAAAGTTTTGGGATCAATGTTTTCAAAGTGCGCGAGGCTCTCATCATGCCGCAAATTACGCCCATGCCGGGTGCCCCGCGGCATGTGCTTGGCGTGGCCAACATCCGAGGGCAGATCATCCCGGTGATTGACCTGCCATCCGCGGTTGGATGTGTTCCCACGGCACGCAACATCCTGTTGGTGACGGAGTATGAGCGCTCGGTGCAGGGATTTGCCGTCGAAGAAGTGGAAGAAATTGTGCGCCTGGAATGGAGTCGCGTAGTGTCGGCGGAGAGGGCAGCGGTGGGTGGCATGGTGACCAGCCTCGCGCGCCTCGACGAACACGACGAAAAATCGCGGCTGGCGCTCATTCTGGACGTGGAGACCATATTGCGGGAGGCGCTCCCGTCGCGATTCCGGACCGGCGAAGAAGCGATTTCGCCAGCGCCGATTCCCCTGCCGGCGGGCGTCACGGTTCTCTACGCTGATGATTCGAGTGTAGCCCGGTCGCAGATCGAGAACGTGTTGCGGCGACTTGGCGTCAGCTTCATCGGCGCCAAGACTGGTAAAGAGGCCCTGGTCCGGTTAAAGGCCCTGGCGCAGGAGGCCCGAAGTTCCAACACGCCGGTTCGCCAGAAGGTGGCGATGGTGCTTACCGATCTCGAAATGCCGGAGATGGATGGGTTCACTTTGACGCGCTCAATCAAAGAAGATGACACGCTCAAAGCTGTTCCTGTGGTAATCCATTCTTCGCTGTCGGGCTCGGCCAATGAGTCTCACGCTAAGAGCGTGGGAGCGAACGGCTATGTTGCGAAGTTTATTCCGGAGGAGCTGGCGCGGGAAGTGAGGCGGGTGCTGACGGCACAGTAAAGCCGTCGTTAGATTAAGCAACCGGGAAACGCTGGAAGCGATTGGGACCGGGCTTGATTAGCGGTTGTCCTTCAATGATCGCGCGTGGGGCTTTACTAACCAGGTGGTCGGCCATGTCTTCTCCTAGCATTCTTGCCACAGCGTTTCTGGCTTCGGACAATACGGGGCGGCGGCGCTTCGGGTCGTGAGCATCGCTGGCGATAACATGCACAAAGCCTTGCGCCAGGAGCCACTCGGAGATAGACCGCGCTTTCTCTCCCCAGAACCCCGTGATGGAGTTGGCCGTGACCTGTATCAGGGCGCCGGCGTCGATCATCTCCAGGATCTTCTCCGGGCGGCGCACCAGCAGTGGGTTTCGTTCGGGATGAGTGACGATAGGTACCAAACCATGGTTGGTGAAGTGAAGCAGTAATTCGGCGACATTGGGAGGGATGCCGTAATCGCTGAATTCGATTAGAAGGTATTGCGTTCCGTTGATGCTGTAGCGCGCCGGGTTTGCGATGGCATCGGTAATAGGACCATGATCCTCAGCTCGCAGCCAAAGTGGCCACCAGCCTCTCGCAAAATTACATCGACTATAACTTCCGCCAGAAATACGAAGCCACACGTCAGGCATCAGGATGGATGGAGCAGCAGCTCGATGAACTGAAAGCCAAAGTTGAGGCCTCACAACAGGCCCTGGTGGAATACGAGCGCGAACACCAGATCGTAAATACCGGCGAAAAAGTAAATGTTCAGGAGCAGATTCTCTCTGATTTGAGTAAGAGACCTGACCACCGCCGAAAGCGACCGCTTACAAAAAGAAGCCATGTACCGCCAGGTTGAGACAGACAAGAAACAGCTTGGCGAACTGGCGCACAACGAGCTTTTGCAGCGGCTGGAGGAGAAATCCGCAGATTTACAGGACCAGTACACCGAGACCGTAGCTCAGTACGGGCCGAAGTTTCCCAAGGCGCCTCGCATCAACGAGGAGATTCAGGGAATTCGAGCCCAGATCGTCACCGAACAAGATCGGGTGCTGGCCCGGGTACGCAAGGACTACATGTCAGCGGTGACTCGGGAAAAGCTCGCGGGAGCTGCGGTTGCTGCACAAAAAGAGGCAGTGGGCGCACAGAACCAGCTGTTGGTGCAGCACAATATCCTGGCCCGTGAGTTCGACGGCAATCAGCAACTCTATGCCAGCCTGATGCAGCGTCTTAAGGACGCAACCGTTTCGGCTGGGCTGCAGTCGACCAACATCAATCTTGTGGATGCAGCACTTCCACCGGTAGAGCCGGTTCGTCCGCGCAAGGCGCTTAACATCGGTCTAGGATTATTGGCGGGCCTGGTGCTCGGAGTAATGCTTGCCTTTGCGCAAGAGGGCATCGATCACTCGGTCAAGACCGCGGAAGACGTCGAGACCATGCTTATGACGCCTACCCTCGCGGTAGTCCCGTTACAGCGTGGCGTCGAGGCGTCGAAATGGGCGCTGACTCGAGACAAGTCGGCCCTGACTGTGAGTGGGCGGGCCAAGGGCAAGCTGGCCGGAAACAGGATCGCGCTGGTTGTCACCGAGAAGCCGCAGTCGATATTGGCTGAGGCCTATCGTGCTTTGCGTACGTCGATCCTGCTGTCACTGGCTCCCAATCCTCCCAAGACCATACTGATTGCCAGTTCGCAGGCGGGTGAAGGTAAGACCTCGACTGCTCTCAACCTGGCGCAATCGTTGGCGCAGCGGAAATGTGAAGTCGTCATTGTTGACGGAGACCTGCGCAAGGGCGGCATTGCCAAAACGCTCGGGATCGACAACGAAAAGGGAATGTCGACGGTGCTCACCGGGGCAGACAAGTTGAGCGATGTGGTGCAGCAATTTTCGCTGCAACCCAATCTCTGGGTGGTGCCGTCAGGGCCCACGCCGCCCAATCCGGCCGAGCTGGTTGGATCCGATCGCATGGCTGAGCTGCTGAAGGAGTTATCGGAACGCTTCGAACACGTCATCATCGATTCGCCGCCAGTACTGGTCGTTACCGATGGCACCATCCTGGCAGGACTGGTGGACGGAGTGGTGCTGGTAGCTGAAAGCGGACGCACTCACCGCGCCGGTCTCATGCGCACTCGCGCGATTCTGGAGAATGCAGGTGCTCGTATCCTGGGTGTCGTTCTCAACAAGCTCGATATGCAGCGTGAGGGCTACTACGGATACGGTTATGGCTACTACTCCTATAACCGGTACGGAAAGTACCCCTATGGCCGCTCGGCTGCGGGGTAATCCTGACGGGTAGAGCACAATCTGTTACGGCAGTCTCTTCCATGGCGACAGCTGAAATAACCCCACCGACGGCCCAGGTCGTGGCGCCTCCACTGCGCGTGACCTTTGCCTGGACGCTGGCGGGCAATGTGATCTATGCCGGTTGCCAGTGGGGCATGATCTCGGTATTGGCGAAGCTGGGCAGCACCACGGCGGTAGGGCAGTTCGCGTTAGCGTTAGCCATCACTGCTCCCGTGTTGATGCTCACCAACATGTGGCTGCGGGCAGTGCAGGCGACAGACACCAGCTCCGAATTCGAATTCGCCGACTACTTCACACTGCGAGCCACCTACGACAGCCACTGCTCTGATACTGGTGCTCGTGGTTATCGCTGTCGCGGGCTATGGGCGATCCGCCGGTATCATCGTGATGCTGGTAGCTTGCGCAAAGTCGGTGGAATCGTTTACCGACATCGTGGCCGGACTCTTACAGAAGCACGAGCGGCTCGACCTGGTTGCGATTAGTTTCATGTTGAAGGGAAGCTCATCCCTCGTCGCATTCAGCGCAATCTATTTCACGTTTCGCAGCGTGGCGGCGGCAGTCGCCGGGCTGGGCGCGACCTGGCTGCTGGTTTTTCTTTGCTACGACTTGCAACTGGCGCGACGCCTGCTGGGACCAGGCGCCAGCTTTTTCCGATGGAATCGAAGCCACTTACAGCAGCTGGCAAAGATCGCCGCGCCACTTGGGATTGTAACCACGCTGAGCACGCTGAACTTTAACGTCCCTCGCTATGCGCTACAGCATTTCCGGGGAGCCAGCGAAGTCGGAATTTTTTCAGCGCTTGGCTACGTCGTCGTGGTTATAACCCTCCTCGTAAACGCCTTGGGTCAGTCTGCGGTTGTGCGTCTCTCAGCGTACTTCGCGAAGGGAAACGCACAGGACTACTCGCGACTCCTGATTCGAATGTCGCTGCTGTGCGTCGCCGCTGCGGCCGCTGGCTTCGTCCTCTGCCAGTTCATCGGCTACAACCTGATTCGCCTGGTTTACGGACGGGAGTATGCCGCGCACATTGGTCTTCTCAAGGTGTTTATCGTCGCGTCGGCCATAAGCGCGATTGCCGCCGTGCTCAGTTTCGGAATGACCGCCGCGAGGCGATTCCAGGCGCAGCTTCCGGTGCTGGCAGCAACGGTCTCCACCTGCGTTGCGCTCGTGTGGTTCCTAACCCCGCGCTGGGGCATGTGGGGAGCTGCGATCGCGTTGTGTTCTTCGGCGCTGATTCAAGCGCTGGGCAGCTTCATCGTGATCCGCGCTGCATTGCGGTCCAAAAAGCGAGAACGGGACCAAACCGAGCGTCGGGATGACCTGCGTACAAGCCGGCAGCTCAAAGAAGTCGAAGCCGAAATGGCCGCTGGTGCGGCAATGGAGTGATGGCGCGGAAGGTTGCGGTATCTGCTGTAGAGGCGACGAGATGATTACTTACAAATCAATTTCTTCGGGCGCGAAGGCAGCGATCAAATCGGTCGCGGCTGGAAGGTACCGCACGCTCGTCGAGCAAACTTGGGGCTATGATTCCGCCGCATGGCAGAGTTGTCAAAATGAGCGGTTTCGCGAGATCTATCACCACGCAAGATTGTTTGTGCCGTACTATCGGCAGCGGCCTGCCGACTATCCTGAACTGAAGCCGCAATACGAGGTCAGCGATTTCCTTCGAGAGTTGCCACTGCTTCCGAAGAGTACTGTTCGGGAACACAACCGAGAATTCTGGCCGGAAAAGTCTGGCTTCCTGCGTACAGAGCACCGAACCAGTGGTTCGACAGGTACGCCGCTTGTCCTCCCCGCCACCCTTGACGAGCGGGCGCTGACGGAGGCTATTCTCCAGAGCTGGTATCGCAGAATATGCGGCAGCGGCGGCCTCGAGATTTCTGTCATTCAGCGGATTCATGACGCCGGCGTCTGGAAGCAGTGAGCTCTATTGGTACGACCCTCTGACACGGCGAATATTCCTGAGTATTTATTCACTTTCGCCGGCCTACCGCTCCGAAATATTGGAAGTGATAAGACGGTTTCGACCGGCCCTCATATATGGGTACACCTCCGCGGTAGCCGAACTGGCGCGTCTGGCTGGTAGCGCCCTAATAGGAAACAAGGATGGCGTGGTTGTCGTTGTAACCTCCGAGACAATGCAGGAACACGATCGTGAGGTCATAATTACGAATCTAGCGGGACAGGTCTACAACCTTTATGGTTCACAAGAGGGCAATCACATGGCTTTCGAGTGTGAGCACCGCTCGTGGCACATCATGCCCTTGGCTGGGGTCATCGAGATTCTGGACGATCGCGGGAACCCGGCTACATGCAGGCTCAAGCGGGCAAGTTGTGGTGACCGGTTTGTCTCGGCGCAGCATGCCTTTGATCCGTTATGCCCTCGGAGATTCGGCGTTATCCACGGGATTCGGTCAGTGTGATTGCGGACTACGATGGCCGACGATGGGCCAAGTAGAAGGGCGTTGCGAAGACCTTGTCCGAACACGCGATGGCAGGCGGATAGGGATTCTTGCTATTCTGACGACAAGGGACCGCACGGGCATCAAGAGAGGCACAACTCATCCAGCATCCTTATACCGATTTCGAGATAAAGTTGGTTGTGGATCCGGCTAGACAATGGCCCTGTAAGCGGACGGAGGGGGAAATGACTGCGGACCTCACAAAGCGTCTAGGGTATTCGGTGGTGCCCACGCTTCAGTACCTTGACGAGATTCCGCGCGGTCCTCGTGGAAAGTTCAAAGCTGTCGTCGTCGATTTCAAGGAGTAGTCAAAGAACTATCGAGATTTAAATTTCATGCACTCAGCCGTAAGCACAATCCAGCCCCCTGGCGAAACCGTCCGACGTGGAATTGCGTTCACCCGCCCCATGCCCACGTTGGCTGAGCCACTGGCCCATCCGATCAATTTGATTTTGGCGGGCTGCATCTCGTCGCTGATTTTGTGCGTGTTTCTCGCGGTATACAACGGGCCGCTCGACTGGTTTCTTATCCCCATATTCGTCTGCGGGTGCCTGAGCGGCATCGATATGGTCGCGTATTTTCGCGGACAACTCGACATCTTCGATCCCCTGGGCGTGTTGGGCGCGTTCTCGTATCACTTCTTCTTCATAGCGCCGCTTATGACGGTCGCCATGGAATATCACTCGCGGTTTCTCCCTGCCGTTCCTAATTGGACCGATTGGATCGGTTGGATGGCCCTTATCAATACCGGGGGGCTGATTTTGTATCTGGGCAGCAGACGAATCTTCCCGGTGCGCCGCCCCACAACCGCCTGGGTGGTTCGAGCGCCTTCGTTCTTCACTGCAATTTCAATTGCGCTTCCTATCGCTTTCTGCTTGCAGGCCTACATTTTCGTGAAGTTCGGCGGCATTACCGGATTCATGCAAGCCTTTACCGATCGAGACCAGGCCGCATTTTCCGGCATGGGATACGTATTCCTGCTGGCTGAGACACTTCCCGTCTTTCTTGCAATCGCAGTCCTGGTGTGGAAGCGCGAGTTCTTGAAGCGCAGCCCCTGGACTTTCCTGCTTCTGTTGGTATTCGGGTTCTTCCTGTTAAAGCTGGTTTGCGGAGGCCTGAGAGGCAGCCGAACCATCACTGTGTTCGGATTATTTTGGATTGCCGGTGCTATCCACGTTTGGATTCGACCCGTACCGCGAAGATTTCTCGCAGTTGGGGTGCTCTTCATCGTCGCCTTCATGTATCTCTACGGGTTTTACAAAGACGTTGGCATCAGGGCCTTCGAGGCGGTCAACGATACTTCCAGGATCAACCAACTGGAGCAGAACTCAGGCCGGACGATCTATGAGGTGCTGCTGAGCGATCTCGCCCGGACCGAGATCCAGGCCACCCTGCTGCACCAGGTTGTTACCGGTGATTATCAATTTGGGTGGGGTAAAACCTACCTTCAGGATTTTGCTTTTTTTATTCCGCACGTGGTCTGGCCCGACCGTCCGGAAGGCAAAGTTACGGCGGGGACGGAGGCGCTATTCGGACGCGGCTCCTATGATCGGGTGCTGCATCGTTCCACCTATATTTACGGCCTGGCCGGGCGAGGCGATGCTCAACTTTCCCCCCATATTCGCGCCGCTGGCCTTTGTGGTTCTCGCCTTCGTAATTTCCCGGTTGCGCTCGTTCCTGGTGGCCGACAAAGACGATCTTCGTCTGTTGTTGATTCCGGTGTTTGCCTATGGATCGGTCTTGCTGATGGGCTCGGACCTGGACAATCTCCTGTTCGCATCGTTGAGCATCGCAGTTGCTCCGCTCATACTCATACGGTGCTGTTGCCGGCCGGTGTCCCTAACCTGAGTATGGTGGTCGTTGTCACATCGGACTTTCGATTCACCCAGACACCGGATGGCCAGGTGTGGACTGGCACCAGCTATGCACGGCCTTTTTGGGATCGTTATCTCAAGGTGTTCGACAAAGTGCGCATCGTTGCACGCGCGGAACAGGTCAACCAGGTCGCGCCTGAATTTAAGGCCGTCTCTGGAGATGGGGTGGAGTTTCGCGGCGTTCCTTTTTATCTCGGACCATGGCAATACCTGAAAGTGCGAGGTCGAGTGAGGGAAGCACTGCGCTCGACTCTCGGTCCTCACGACGCCGCGCTGTTTCGCGTAAGTTCTCGCCTGGCGGATGACCAGCTCCCACTGCTGTGGAAACAGCACCGCCCTTATGGTCTGGAGGTCGTGGGGGATCCCATGGAGTCGCTCGCTCCAGGAGCAGTGAAACATCCGTTGCGGCCGGTGTTTCGCCAGCTATCGACGCGTGCGCTAAAAGCACAGTGCGCGCGAGCATCGGCGGTGAGTTATGTAACTGAGCGGGTACTGCAAGAGCGGTATCCTGCGGGACACGATGGCTTGAGCATCTCGGTTTCTGACGCCGAGCTTCAGGCCGCATCATTCTCAGCTGTTCCGCGCGTGTTTACGACCCATTACTCCAGCACCGATCTGGCGCCGGACGCTTACGCCGCCAAGCCAAAAATGCACACCGGCCCTGTCCCTCCCCGCCTGGTTTTTGTTGGCTCGCTGGCCCAAATGTACAAAGGGCCCGACGTATTGCTGAACGCCATCAACATTCTGAGCCGCCAGGGCTTCGAACTCGAGTTGTCGCTGGTTGGTGGTGGACGGCACATGCCCCAACTAAAGCAGTTGGCGCAAACGCTGGGCGTGGGGCGCCTAGTAACATTCCATGGAGAAGTGCCGAGTGAAGCGGTACGGGAACGGCTGGATTGGGGCACGTTGTTTGTGCTTCCCTCGCGGACCGAGGGCTTGCCGCGCGTCATTGTGGAAGCGATGGCAAGGGCGCTGCCTTGTATCGCCAGTAATGTTGGAGGGATTCCAGAGCTTCTTCATCCCGACGACATGGTGGCCTCGAACGATGCTGAAGCGTTGGCGGCGAAGATTAAGCAGGTATTGACCAGCCCTGCCCGGTTGAATGAAATGTCAATCCGCAATCTGGCAAAAGCGCAGGAGTTTCGTCCCGACGTGCTGGAGGAACGCAGAACCAGGTTTTATCGCTTCCTGTACGACGTGACGCAGGAATGGCTTGCGGCGAAACCGATGGTAACGACATAGAGATGATGCGCGTACTGCACGTGGTAAAAACTTCTGACGGAGCCGGATGGGCTGCAAGCCAGGCCGACGTGCTGGTGCGCGCGGGAGTTGAACTGCACGTGGCGCTGCCCAGTGATCAGGGGCGTACCGTCTCGGCATGGCGCCGTGCCGGGGCGCATGTTCATATCGCCGATCTATCGCTGCCGTTGGGGCGTCCTCACCAAATTGCCGATACGCTGAAGCGAGCGCGGCGGCTGGTTGACGAAGTTCAACCTGACATCATCCATAGCCATTTTGTTACCACGACCCTCACCTTGCGTCTGGCTTTGGGAAAAAGCCACCGCATCCCGCGCGTGTACCAGGTGGCAGGTCCACTTCATCTGGAGCATTGGCACACGCGAGAGGCTGATCTGAGAACGGCAGGAGAGGCCGATTACTGGATCGCTTCCAGCCGGTGCATAGAAGAGCACTACCGGCGATACGGAATTGCCAGCGAACGGCTATTCCTGAGCTACTATGGCTTTCGCGTACAGCCTGCGGAGCGCACTGGAATGCTGCGAAACCGCCTTAAAATCCCCCAGAATGCACGAATTGTCGGAAATATCAGCTATATATACCCACCAAAACGCATGCTGGGAGAGCGAGTTGGGCTAAAAGGGCACGAGGAACTCATCGACGCCCTGGCGCTCGTCACCGCCAAAAATGCGAATATTTACGGCGTTTTAATCGGCAATACTCTGCCGGGATATGGCGATTCCTACGAAAAAGCTCTACAAAAACGTGCATTTAAGGCCGGAAATGGGCGTATTTTGATGCCCGGCTACTTCTCTCCAGATGATGTCCACCGGAGCTGGCCCGACTTTGATTGTGCCGTCCATGTTCCGCATTCGGAGAACTGCGGCGGTGTGGTCGAGCCGTTTTGCGCCGGAGTACCGGTAATTGCAGCCGCGGTGGGCGGTTTGCCGGAGGTGGTCATCGACGGTATCACCGGGAAAATTGTTCGCGACCGAAGTCCTAAAGCAATCGCGCAGAGTATTGACCAAGTGCTTGCGAATCTGGAGCATTCGCGGGAATTGGCGTCTAGGGGTAAGCGGCTGGTGGAGCGGATGTTTGACATCGAACGTACTGCCGGCGAAGTCTTGTCCATCTATCGACATATCACGACTGGTTCGCCCAGGCCTGAGGCGTTTGACAGTGAACGTTTCCTGGGTAAGGCTTCTGAGTTGGCAGCTGTCTGATTGCGTATGGATGTTTCCCGACAACGCGGCTGGCGGTTGGCTCTGAAGCGGACGTTCGACTTCAGTGTGGCGCTTGCAGGGCTGATTCTTGTCAGTCCGTTGATGCTGGTTGCGGCAGTGAGCATCCTGGTGTCGATGGGAGCGCCGGTGATTTTCCGGCAGCAGCGTCCGGGTAAGAATAAGGTGCCTTTCACACTTCTTAAGTTTCGCACCATGCGAAATGAAAGCGACAATTCCGGCAGGATGCTCCCCGACGCAGAGCGACTGACCTTGGTTGGCCGCATGCTGCGAGCAAGCAGCCTGGATGAATTGCCGCAGCTTTGGAATGTGGTTCGAGGAGAGCTTAGCCTGGTTGGCCCGCGTCCTTTGCTGATGCAATACCTGGATCGGTACACAGCGGAGCAGACGCGGCGGCATGAGGTGCTTCCGGGCATTACGGGCTGGGCGCAGGTAAACGGGAGAAATGCGTTGAGCTGGCCGGAAAAGTTCAAGCTCGATGTTTGGTATGTCGATCACTGGAGCCTTGGGCTCGATCTCCGCATTCTGTGTAAGACGTTGTGGCTGGTGGTTACGCGGCGGGGAATCTCTCAACCAGGCCACACTACCATGCCGGAGTTCAACCCCGGTGAGACGCTCGACCTTAAACAATCACGATGAAAAAAATCGCTATCGTAGGGGCTGGCGGCAACGCGCGCGAGTTGGCGGACATACTGCGCGCCTTGCCCGAATTTCAAGTGCTCGGATTTCTTGCCGACAAGCAGGGGCAGCATGACAGTCCGCTGCTGGGTGATTTCAACTGGCCCGCCGGCAATGAAGTTGACGCGTTTGCCATGGGGATCGGCGATCCGGTACACCGATTGCGAGTGGGGAAGCTGCTAGCGTCGAAATATCCAAATGTTGAATGGCCTGCCATCGTGCATCCAACGGCCTACGTGGGGAGTGGCGTGAAGTTCGCGAGAGGCGTGGTGATTTGTGTTGGCGCGATCGCAACCATCAACATCGATATCGGCGAGTTCTCGCAACTGAATTTTGGCTGCACGGTGGGTCACGAAACGAAAATCGGTCGGGGCTGCCTGATTAATCCCGGCGCGAATATCTCGGGCGGAGTGGAATTGGGACGGTCGGTGATGGTGGGAACGGGTTCGCAGATCCTGCAATATGTGAAGGTCGGGGATGAGGCACGCATCGGTGCCGGGGCGGTCGTAACGCGCGACGTACCGCCCGGTGTTACTGCGGTTGGGGTTCCGGCACGTTGGGACGAGAGTGTGCCGCGTGGGTGAGCATCGGCGTCGAACAGTGGGGAGACACGTTGCCAGGGCACTGACCATTTCGCTGACGGTGATATTTGCCGTTGTCGCCCTGACGTCGGCAACCGCTCCCTATCAGTGGCACGACTCCAGCCACTTCAGCCGGGTCATCGTGAACGCTACCGGGGGGATCGAGTCACGTCCGCGCGAGTGGTTTGCGCAAGACAAGCTGGTAACCGACTTCCGCATTGTCGACGTAGACCCCACGAATTCTGCGGCAGCCGAGCAGAAGTATATGGCGACCCGGAGCTATCTGGCTTCGCTCGGTCTTAGCGTTGGAACTTATGTTTCGGGGACATCAGTCATCCCTGAGGCCAAGGAAGCATATTGGCCGTGGGCTGTGGTGCCGGCCGAATGGATGCCGGCGACTTCCAAATACAGCGGTAGCTGGCCGGGACTGCCGTTTCGCAAGCTAATCGATGTCAGTGATCCCGCCACTCGTCACGGACTACAGATGGGCATTAAGCGGCTATGGGAGCAGTCGCCGGCGCCGGTCAGGTTCATCGACAATGCCGGCATCCATCGCAGTACAAGCGCAGCAACCCAGCCCTGGTTCAGCTACTGCCAAAATATCGAAGAGATTCGCAAGCTGGCAGAGTCGATGGGTTCGATGGCAATTTTCAATCTTGCGCTGAACGTGGGCGAGATGTCGGATGAGGAGACAACCCAGCTGATCCGTGCTGTGGGGTCAGGAGGCATTCTTCTGGAAATGCCATGGGCGAAGGGGATCCAGGCAAATCCGACGGCAACGGAACGAGCTAAGAAGCGCTACCGCCAGATGCTCGACACAGGTATGGGGATCATCATCGCTCCGCCTGGGCAAGGACCTTCCCAGCAATTAGTCGATTGGGTGAATACGTGGCGGAAGCCTTCGGATCACTTGTATTTCGCGGGCGTCTTTTACAAGCAGCCGGACGAGAAGCTGTTTGGTACACCGCAAGCGAAGTAGGGTTTCGCCCATCATGAATTTCGTGCGGCGATGGCGCGAAGCGGTGCTGGTTCTGAGTCTTACGTGTCAGGCGGTCGCCGTGTTCATGACTTTTCTAACAGCCGCGATGGTGTCGTCGATATCCTGGTCCGACAGTGTGGGATGGACCAGGAACATCAGGCTGGTCTCTCCCAGTTCGCGAGCCACCGGAAGGCGATTCTCCGGGCGCATACCTTCAAATGCCTTCTCCAGATAGATCTCGCTACAGCTGCCGGAAAAACAGGGGATGCCTTCGGCCGTGACCGCTCCAAGAATGCGATCGCGGCCCCAACCAGGAGCGAGCCGATCCGGCCGGACGAACACATAATGTTTGTAGTAGGAATGGAAGATGCTCTCGGGAGGCACTGTCGTTCGCAGTGCGGGAATGTCGGCGAACGCAGTATTCAGGCGCTCGGCGTGGCGTCTGCGAACTGCCACCTGTGCATCCAGCTTGCGAAGCCACACCCGGCCGATGGCGGATTGCATCTCGGTCAGTCGCCAGTTGGTGCCGAACTGTTCGTGCAGCCAGCGAAAGCCAGGCCCATGCTGCCGCCGGTAGACCGCGTCGTAGCTCTTACCGTGATCTTTGAAACTCCAGGCGCGTTCGCGGAGTTCCTCGCTATTCGTGGTGACTAGTCCGCCTTCGCCGCCGGTGGTGATGATCTTGTCCTGGCAGAATGAGAAGGAGTTGATGTCTCCCATGCTGCCCACGGGCCGGCCTTTATAGCGTGCTCCGTTGGCCTGGGCGCAGTCCTCAATCACTTTGAGCCCGTGTTCACGTGCCAAGTCGAGAATTGGATCCATGTCGCAGGGCCATCCGGCGAGGTGGACCGCGATGATGGCCTTGGTTCGCGAAGTGATTGCCGGACGGATGGTCTCGGCGGTGAGGTTCTGACTGTCGCGGTCAACATCTGCGATGATCGGCTTCGCGCCTCGCATTACTACACAACTCGCCGAGGCAATGAAGGTTCGGCTGGTGGTGATCACTTCATCGCCGGCGCCTATGCCCAGAGCGACTAGAGCCAGTTCCAGTCCGACCGTGCCGTTGGCAACGGCTATGGCGTGCTTTGTACCGACGTACTCGGCATACTCCTTCTCGAATTGCCGACCCTCGTCTCCCGTCCAGTAATTGACCTTGCCCGATCGGAGTACACGCTGTGCAGCCTCGATCTCTTCCGCCTCGAAATAGGGCCAAGGGGGAAGGGGAGTGGAGCGGATCGGGACACCACCATCAATCGCGAGCTGCGAGCCAGTGGGGACAGCAACGGAAACGGAGACTTCGGACATCAGGACTTCTCCCTATTTGAAGCGTGTACTTGAATTATGACATCCCATGCGACCCGAGCCTGAGACTGTGCGCACTAGATGACCCGCCTGGGCACGCCGCGGAAGATAGTCGGTGCTCGACGACGGCATGGTAGTACTTCTGCCAATTGGCACCGGCACTGTGCGCCTTCATAGTTGATTTAACTAGAAGTACTGAAGAAGAAAAGGCAAAATTGAGGCATGGGCAAGCTGATTCAGGCAAGACTTCTGTCATCATTCTTAACGGCCTCGCTACTGATCACGGTATTCCTCGACCCAAGTGGTATGGTGTTGGCACAAGATCAATCTGCCGCCGCTTCCAACACTTCTTCTTACGCGGGACAAGGCGCTCCGCTCACGAGTCAGGAATTGCAGTCGCTGGTCGCCCCGATCGCGCTCTATCCGGACGCGCTCGTGGCGCAGATCCTGAATGGAGCTACCTTTCCAGACCAGATAGCCGTGGCGAATTACTGGCTAAGCCAGCACAAAGATCTTTCCGGCAGCGCTCTGATGCAAGCGGTGAATGGCCAGTCGTGGGACCCCAGCGTGAAGGCACTCACTGAGTTTCCGTCAGTGCTGAATACCATGGCGCAAAACCTGTCATGGACTTCTCAGTTGGGCGAGACCTATCACAACCAGCAGCCGCAGGTTATGGCAGCGGTTCAGTCATTGCGTGCACAGGCCAAAGCTGCCGGCAATCTGAAGACGACACCACAACAGACGGTGACCACCCAGAGCCAGAACGGGCAGCAGATCATCGTGATTCAGCCTAGCAATCCCCAGATAGTGTACGTTCCGCAATACAATCCCACCGTCATCTACGGAACTCCTTACGTTGTCCCGGGATACAGCACGACGGACCTGGTGGCTACGGGCCTGCTCTCATTCGGAGCGGGGATGGCAGTGGGCGCCCTCGCCAGCGGATGCTGCGGCTGGGGCTATCCGAGTTGGACATGCAATTGGTATGGGGGCGCAGCGTACTATCACGGTGCTCCGTACTATGGGAATCCGGCCTGGCACGGCGGGGCTTACGGTGGCTATAACAATTACGGCTATCACCCATATAACGATGGCTGGAACAACAACGGCTATCATCCCAACAATTACAACGGCGGCTACAACGCGAACGGCTTCCATCCTAACAATGACAACCACCCGACCAATGGCGGGTCCGATTCGTGGGCCCATTCCGGTTGGTCCAACTCAGATGCGGCTCGCGGTTGGGGATCGCAGGATAGCAGCGCACGGCACACTGCCTTCAGCGGATACGGCGATCATGCCGGCTCGAGTTACGGCGGTGGTGGCTGGGGCGATCGCAGTGCGAGTTCCCGTGGATGGGGGAGCCGCGGCGGTGGTGGCGGCTGGGGCGGAGGTCGAGTCGGCGGCGGTGGAGGATTCCGCGGTGGTGGAGGATTCCGTCGATAGGTCAGCTAAACCCGGTCAACAACGCGCCCAGTACCGCTAACCGGCCGAAATCAGGAAGGATCGAATGTCAGGAAAAGGTCGAAGTCACGCTTGGTTCCTGTTTTTTGCAGTGTCGCTGTCAGTGCTCATATTGCCTGCCTGTAATAAACAGAAAGAATCGTCAGAAATAAAACCAGCGACATCGCCTGAGAGCTTTGCATCGCCCGATGAAGCTGCGGCCGCTTTGTTGCAGGCTGCCAAGGCCGACAATCGGGAATCCATGTTGACGATATTCGGCGCCGCTGCGAAAGACATGATCTATTCCGGAGATGTGCAGGAGGACAAAGCATCGTTTGCGGGATTTGTCGCTGACTATGAAGCCATGCACCGCTGGCGCAAGCTGGAGGATGGAAGCGAGTTGCTCCTGACCGGCGCGGACAATAAAACATTTCCCATTCCACTAAAAAAGAACGACGCCGGGAAGTGGTATTTCGATGCGAAAGCCGGAGAGCAGGAAATCCTCTCGCGCCGCATTGGACGAAATGAACTAGCAGCCATTGACGTGTGTGCGACGATTGCAACCGCACAGTTCCAGTACTTCGCGCAAAAGCATGGCGGAGTACAGCAATTCGCGCAGAAGTTTATCAGCGATGAAGGCCAGCAAAATGGCCTGTATTGGGCTCCCGTTGAAGGGCAGCCGCACAGCCCGCTGGGACCTTTAGTTGCCTTCGCTACCGGCGAGGGTTACAAACTCAAGCCGGATTCTCATTCGCCTTTCCATGGATATTACTTCCGCATGCTCGACCAACAAGGTGCCAATGTAAAAGGAGGCGCGAAGAGCTACGTTGTCAACGGCAAGATGACAGGCGGATTCGCGGTGCTGGCCTACCCGGCGCAATACGGCGATTCGGGTATGATGACGTTCATCATCAACCAGCAAGGTGTCGTTTACGAAAAGGACCTGGGGAAGAACGGCACCGAAACTGCCTCGCAGATGACGCAGTTCAATCCCGACAAAAGCTGGAAACCAGTGGAGCCGTAGTCGGTCTCGCCAGCGCCAATTGACCAAGATTGAGAAGGTAGACAAAAGCGAAACAACCTTATGGGCATCGTCGCATTCATCAAGACGCTTCTGGTCGGTTTTGTCACGCTGTTCCCGGTTGTCAATCCGATCGGCGATGCCCCGATCTTTCTCGCGTTAACGGCGCAATACCCTCAGTCTGTACGACGGATTCTGGCGCGCAAGATTGCAGCTTACGGATTTGCGCTGCTTGCCGTCTCATTTCTTTTTGGCAGCATGATCCTGGATTTCTTCGGCATCAGCCTGGTAGTAATACAGATTGCCGGAGGCCTGGTGGTTGCCGCGACGGGCTGGAACCTGCTCAATCAGAGTGACAGTGCTGCAAGTGGGAGCCAGACTCCAGATACGTTGGAGTCGGCGATGGAGCATGCATTCTTTCCACTTACCCTGCCGATTACGGTTGGCCCAGGCTGTATCTCGATTGCGATTACGTTGGGCGCCCATCTGCGACATCAGAGTGGGGCTGGGATGGAGCACGGCTATCCGCGTAACTTTATTGCCGCGCTCATCGGCATGTTGCTGCTGTGCATTTTGGTAATGGTCTGCTACGGGAACGCTGAACGATTGGTCAGGATGCTGGGCAAATCGGGAACCACCATTGTGACGCGGCTCTCCGCGTTTATCTTGCTGGCCATCGGCGTGCAAATTATGTGGAATGGCTTGAGCGCTGGAATGCCTCAGTTGTTTTCAAGCGTGCTTCAACGGTAGTGTTACCAAATCTCGCAGCCTGTCTCGGCTCCTAAACAAGCTGGAGAATCTGCGGCGGGCTGCGGGTATTTAACGGCCGCTTACGACGGACAGTCCTTGCGATTGCAAGGAGCGGTTCAGTTCGGTCAGGGCTCCGAGTTGCAGCTTTTGCCAATCGCCCAGGCTCGCCTTTGCGGCCTCGTCGGCGAGGCGATAGACCTCGAGTGCCTGCGACGGAGCGGTGCGATCGCCGCTTTCGACAACGCGAAGCGCCGAGGCCAGCGCCGAACTTGCGGCGGCCAGTCCTGAGATCGTGCCCGGCTTGCCAGGTGTTCCCGACTTGATAGCTTTTATCGCCGATTCCACTGCCGTGATCTGCGACATCAACTCCGGATGAGCGGCCTGCAGCTGAGGCTTGAGCGTAGAAAGCTTCTTCGTGACGGCGTCCATTTCGCTGAGCGCTTTGCGGGTTTGTAGCGCTTCAGTGTAAATTTCTAATCCTAATTTCTGCTGCTGCGCCAGAACGTCAGGTGTTGCCGCCGACCGCGGGTCCATGGTGATCGTGAGCGGCTGGGTAAAGCTCTCGCCATCGACGGTCAATTTCAGGGAGTAGTTACCGGGCGCGACACGTGGCCCGCGAGGGGAACCCCAATCTTCATCGTCGTCCCCGTCATCACCTTCACCCGAACCTCCCCAACGCAGGTCCCACACATAGCGATGCATGCCGGGCACGGTTTCGAGAATCGAGGGTTGGGGAAGCCAGCGTGCGGCAATCGGCAGCGGAGGATACGATGGCGGCTTCTGGCCGCTGCTGATGTGCCGCACCAGCTTGCTGTTTGCGTCCAAGACGTCGAGCGAAACCTGCCTTGCAGCGGAGGTGAGAGCGTAATCAATAATCGCGCCATCGGGAGGATTTTTCGCGGTCGGTTCCTCAGGAGGCAGAGGGGTTCCGAGGAAAATATCGTTGTCGACACGAATCGCCGTTTCCGGAGCGAAGAAGATAACGGGATGCTTCGCGTTGTCGAGACTGAGCTGGCGCAGCGGCGTGATGTCGTCGAGGATCCAGAATCCGCGGCCATGGGTGGCGATGACGAGGTCGTCACCGTGGATGGTTGCGTCGCGCACCGAGGTTGTCGGCAAGTTGAGCTGCAGCGGCTGCCAGTGATCGCCTTCGTCGAAGGAAACGTAAATGCCGAGCTCGGTTGCGGCAAAGAGCAGGTTCTGCTTTTGGGGGTCCTGCGCGGATGGCATTAAGAAACGCATGCGGACCGATGCCGGTGATGATGGCTTGCCATGTCTTGCCGTAGTCGCGCGTTCGGAACAGATGGGGAGCGTCGTCGTCGAGGCGATGCCGATCGACAGCAACATAAGCGACAGCGGGATCGACATGCGAGGCCTCAATGCTCGTGATCTTGCTCCAGTCCGAAAGACCCGGAGGCGTCACGTTCTGCCAGTTCTTGCCGCTATCACGTGTCAGATGCAGCAGTCCCGTGTCGCTACCTGCCCAAATGGTGCTTGCCTGCACAGGCGAAGGCGCAATACTGAATAGCACACCGTAGCCGCGCTGCTTGGCATCCTCAACAGTCGGTGGGCCTTGCGGCGCAGTGCCGGTGGGCACCGTTGCGCCGGTCAGGTCAGGACTGATCTGCGTCCAGTGCAGCCCGCCGTCGCTGGTTCGCAATACATACTGCGTTCCCATGTAGAGCACGCCTTTTTCCGCTGGCGACTGGACCAGGACGGGCGTCCACGGAGCACGATATTTGCGGGCATCGATCTCGTCGCTAAAGCTCTGGTACGGCCAGGGCGTGATGCTCTGGCTTAGAGAGGTACGCCGGTCATAGCGAACTGCGCCGCCGTAGGCTCCCGTGGCATAAAGAATGTTCGGATCGCTGGGATCGACAACGATGTACCCGCTCTCGCCGCCACCGACAGGGAACTGGTCCTGCGCCCTGATCTGTCCATGATCGGTGCGACTGTAGATGCCAATGCTGCCGGTGTCCTGCTGGGCACCATACACCGCATAGGGAAATTGATTGTCGGTGGCGACGTGATACATCTGCGCGGTGGGCTGGTTGTACCAGGTCGACCAGGTCTTGCCGCGATCAATGCTGACACTCGTGCCCTGATCGCTGCCGAGGATGAGGTGATTCGAGTTTTTCGGATCAACCCAGATGTCGTGATAATCATCCCCGCCGGGAGCGCCACGAACGATGGAGATAGTCTTGCCAGCATCTTCCGAGCGGTAGAAAGCGACATTCGGGATGTAGACCACGTCGGGATTGCTGGGATCGACTGCCAGCCAATTGAAATACCAGGCGCGGCTGGTGAGCCGAGGATCACCATTGGCGAGCGTCCAGGTATCGCCGCCGTCGTCACTGCGATAGAGTCCAGACTTCTTTCCCGCGTCGATCAATGCGTACACGCGCTTGCCGTCCGGCGACACGGAGACGCCAACGCGTCCCCAGGCACCGTCTGGTAATCCGTGCGCGGTCAGCGGAGTCCAAGTGGCGCCGCTGTCGGCGGAGCGGTAAAGCCCTCCGTTTGGGCCGTCCAGCGGAGCGTAAGTCGTCCACGGCGGACGATGCGTCTGCCACATCCCTGCGAACAGCACGGATGGATTTGCCGTCGCGATGCTGAGGTCTGAGGCGCCGATATCCGCACCTTTATATAGTGTCTTGGACCAGGTCTTTCCTCCGTCTATGGATTTGAAGACCCCGCGCTCTGGGTTGGGCCCATAGGCATGACCGAGGGCGGCAACGTAAACCATATCTGGGTTGTGCGGATCGACCGCAATGCGGCTGATCTGGTGCGAATCGCGAAGGCCAATGTTTGTCCAGGTCTTGCCGCCGTCGATGGACCTGTATACGCCGTCGCCAGATGACAGAGCAGAGCGAATGTCGGACTCGCCGGTTCCGACATAAATCACGTTCGCATTCGAGGGCGCAATAGCAATGGCGCCAATGGATGCGATGGGCTGGCCATCGAAGATGGGCTGCCAAGTGGTGCCGGCGTTAGGCGACTTCCAGACTCCTCCGTCCACCGAACCGAAGTACGCGGTGGCCGTGTCTCCCGGCACCCCAGTGACCGCGACGACCCGGCCGCCGCGAAATGGTCCGATGAGGCGCCATTGCAACGCACTGAAATTCTGCGGCGGAACGGTTTGCGAAGACAGGGTTGGAACGATGGTGAGCAGAGCAGCGAGAGCGAGCAAAAGCGTAATTGGGCGCGGCGAGCAACGCAATGCGGACGTCCTCCGGGAAGAGTCGATTCACCAGAGTACACGTTGTTTGACCAGTGTGGGAGCTGAGCTGGGAGGGTTTTGTGAGCTGCGCGGGGCCGCTCGTTTTCGACAAGGAAAATTGTCGAACGTGGCGTTAGGCTTCCGAGTTTCGACGGGTGGACAGGGAAGTGTTGGTTCTGAAGGACGGTTACAGGTTCCGCCGCCGCTGGGCGCAGCGGGGGTGTCATTCGCCACTTCGAGGCGACGGAGGATCTCCATTAGTCGTCGGTGCGGTCGGGATGAAATCTCCAGTCGTCGTCGTCAACTTCTTTCATGCGCAGCGGCTTCAGGTTGGCAGCGGCGTGGCACGCAGTCTCCGCGGCTTCGCGAGCCTTCTCCAGGTTGTCGAACTCAAACTGGCCATCCACGTGAACGTTCTTACTTTCGATAACAATCCTGCTTCCGTCAGCTTCTTCCATCAGCACTCGTACGATAAACGTCATCTGTTCTCCTATGATTGCGGCGCTTTGGCTGGGCACGATCAGTGGTCGGGAAAGAGCGCCCACAATTAGTGTTTAGCAGGATGTCTCGAGAGTGGATGTGGCGGCGCTCACGTGCGAACGTGATAAGGAACGAACAAATGGCGCGCCGGAGCACATTCCATCCTGTCCCTGCTCACAATTCCGTTGTGACGTGCGCACCCGCCCATGTGATGTCTGCACTAGCTCCTGGATGGCCGCGAGCAGATGCTGGATAAGGTGAGCCGCGCGTTCAAGCGCGTATGCCTTCGAGCTATGGCCTCGGCCTAATCCACATACTGGGAGTCCTTATATATGGCAATTACAAAGCAAGAAGCACTTGATTATCACCAGGGAACACGTCCCGGTAAGGTGGAAGTGGTTTCTACGAAGCCCTGCCGGACGCAACGCGACCTGAGTCTGGCCTACACCCCGGGCGTAGCTGTTCCTTGCCTGGAGATTGAAAAGAACCCGCAGGACGCATATCGCTACACAGCGAAAGGGAACCTGGTCGCGGTGGTGAGCAACGGCACGGCGGTGCTCGGCCTGGGCGACATTGGCGCGCTGGCGGGCAAGCCGGTGATGGAAGGTAAGGGAGTCCTGTTCAAACGCTTTGCCGATATCGATGTGTTCGACATCGAGCTCGATACCCATAACGCCGATGAAATCATCAGGGCCTGCCAGCTGCTGGAGCCGACATTCGGCGGCATCAACCTGGAAGACATCAAAGCTCCGGAATGCTTCTACATCGAAGAGACGCTGAAGAAGACGATGAAGATTCCTGTCTTCCACGACGATCAGCATGGGACGGCAATCATTTCGGGCGCTGCCCTGGTGAACGCGCTGGAGCTGGTGGGTAAGAAGCTGGAGGAAGTGAGGCTGGTAGTGAACGGCGCCGGAGCTTCTGCCATCGCTTGCGCCGAGCACTATATCTGTCTCGGCGTGAAGCGCGAAAACATTACCCTGGTCGATACCAAGGGCGTGGTTTACAAAGGCCGCAAAGAAGGAATGAATCCCTACAAGGAGCGCTTTGCCCACGAGTCCAGCCTGCGCACGCTGGAAGAAGCAGCAAAGGGTGCTGACGTTCTGTTGGGACTATCGGTAAAAGGCGCCTTTACACCGGAGATCATCGCAACTCTCGCACCATCTCCCATCGTTTTTGCCATGGCCAACCCCGATCCTGAGATCACTTACGATGAAGCCAAGGCCGTTCGCGATGACATCATCATGGCTACCGGGCGCTCGGACTATCCCAACCAGGTTAATAATGTGCTGGGTTTCCCGTTTATCTTCCGTGGGGCGCTGGATGTTCATGCCACTACCATCAATGAAGAGATGAAGCTGGCTGCAACCTACGCTCTCGCAACACTGGCGAAGGAAGATGTGCCGGATTCGGTCTGCCGCGCTTACGGTGTGGGACGGCTGAAATATGGCCGGGACTACATTATCCCGAAGCCGTTCGATCCTCGTGTGCTGGTTTGGGAAGCAAGCGCCGTAGCCAAGGCTGCAATGGAAACAGGCGTGGCGCAGAACCCTGTGGACCTGGCCGACTACCGTGAACAACTGGAGCGCAGGCTGGGCAAGGCGCATGAACTTATGCGGGTCATGATTCACAAGGCACAGGCTAATCCCAAGCGGGTTGTATTTCCTGAGGGCGAGCATGAGAAGATCCTTCGCGCATGCCATGTGCTCATCGAGGAGAAGATCGCAATTCCGATACTGCTTGGCAAGCAAGAGACGATCCAAAACGCGGCTGTCGAATTGGGTATTGCCATCGACGGTGCGATCATCGTCGATCCGAAGAGCTCACCGCGGCGTGAGGAATATGTGCAGGAACTCTATCGTCTGCGGCAGCGCCGTGGTGTTCCTTTGTCGGCAGCCCAGGAACTAATCCGGGACCGCACCATCTTCGGCTCGATGATGGTCCGTATGGGCGATGCTGACGCGATTGTTTCGGGGGTTACCCGTAATTATCCCGACACCATCCGTCCGGCCTTGCAGGTAATAGGTGTGCGCGAAGGCATTCATAAGGTAAGCGGCATTTACCTGTTCATCACCCGTAAGGGCGACCTCTATTTCCTTGCCGACGCCACTGTAAACATTGAGCCAACGGCCGAGGACCTCGCCGAGATCGCGCTCTGCACGGCCCAGGAAGCGCGCCGCTTCGAGGTGGAGCCCCGCGTAGCAATGCTTTCGTTCTCCAACTTCGGTAGTAATAAACATCCATTGTGCGACAAGGTACGCCGAGCAGTGGAGTTGGTGCGCTATGCCGATCCCACGCTCATCATCGACGGTGAAGTGCAAGCTGACATGGCGGTGAATGCAAAGAAGCTGGAGGCAGCATTCCCGTTCAGCGCGCTGAAGGGCGGAGCCAATGTGCTGATCTTCCCGGATCTGCAGTCCTGCAACATTGCTGCCCGGCTGTTGCCCCATCTCGGCGGAGGAGAGGCAATTGGTCCTATTCTCTCGGGAATGGCGAAGCCTGTGCACGTGCTGCAACGCGGATCGGAAGTGGAAGACGTGGTAAACATGGCCACCATCGCGGTGGTCGATGCTCAGGATACGGCTGCCCCGGTCGCGGCGCAGCGGGACGTGATCGTGGCTAAATAGCCGCAATTAGGAACAAGTTCCTGGTAACTGAACCAGCCGCAGCATTGCTCGTGACCCAAGCAGTGCTGCGGCTGTTGAGCACGCGCGAGTTCATGCTGCTTCTACGTTTTCCTGAGACAACATCCTGATGTTTCGCTTACTCCCACTTAAGTAGGGACTGGATCAGAAGTCCTACCCTTGGGAGAACTCACGTGAGAAGCAACATCATTACTACTCTGGCTGTGGCGGTCCTATTTATGTGTTCCGCCGTGGCGATGAACGCGCAAGACAATACAAACCAGAATCAGCAAGCGCCGGCACACCATCACATGCGCGCCGGCAATAACAACGAGACTGCGACCGGATGTCTTGAACAAGCCGGTAACGGCGGTGCCTACAGCCTTACAGCACAGGACGGGAGTACATGGCGGCTCACCAGCGATGCCATGAACTTAGGAACCTATGTCGGGAAAGAGGTAACCGTAGCCGGCACGGAGAGCGGATCGAAAGGTGGTCATCTCAGCCGAGTGTCGACTACACAGCAAGGCAGCGAACACGGGCCGATGGATGTTTTGGATTTGGCCGTGGTGAATGAGAGCTGTCAAAAGTAGTACAGGCAGCGCGTGTGATCTGCCGTGTCTCCCTCACGGTAGATCGATCACGCGCAGCGCCCGCTCCATCCTCTGAGGCCTTCAACATCCGTGATGCATTCTTGTCCTAGTCGAGAGTTCTCGTCACTGCTTGCGGTTATCCCTTCCCGAGAAGGCGCAGGCGCTTCGTAGATCGTTGCCTTCTTGAGCACCCGATGAAAGCCGTCCCGGTCAAGCCGATCCTTATTATCCGTGTCGCCCCGAAAGTGCTATCTGACAGCCTGGTTGTGAAATGAGTGCGAATACAGTAGACGCACTCATCCATCGTTCACTAGGATGTTCACTAGTCACACATTCATTCTGACTCAACAAGTGGTTGCAGAAATGGACGCGACTGTCCTGCGTTTCTCGCACGCTTTCGTCTTGGGTACCCGACCGGGAATGTTCGTTGTCTGCGGTGTACTAACACCGAGGTGACACCGAGCTTGCAATATGGTGACACCTCCACGACCTGTTACCCCGAGGCCACTGCCCGGGGACTATTTACTAAGGAGAAGCAGTATGGATTTAGGATCCAGTTTTCGAAGAACCGCGCTGGGAGCGATGATGGTTTCCAGCTCCCTGGTAATGGTTGGCGGCATTTCCGCACATGCACAAACGAATAACTCGCAGCGCCCTAACGTAGTAATGCTCATGACCGATGACACCGGATGGAACGATTTCGGTGCCTATTCAGGTGGAGGCGCAACCCTCGGTCACCCCACACCTAATATCGATAAGATGGCCAAAGAAGGCGCGGTATTCACCAGTTGGTACGGCCAGGCGAGCTGCACCGCGGGACGCGCCTCGTTTATGACGGGACGCATTCCGATTCGCAGCGCCCTGTCGATTGTGGTTGCTCCGGGTGATGAAAACTACCTTCGACCGGAAACACCAACCATTGCCGAGTTCTTCAAGAAGAACGGCTACACCACCTACTTCTCGGGCAAATGGCACATGGGCGATAAGCCGGTTGCTTATCCAACCAATCATGGTTTCGACGAAATGAAGGAGTTCGCCGCCTATTACGCCGGCGTATATTCCTATCCCGATACCTCCAAGTGGTTCCATCCCTGGTTTCCGTCGTACAACCCGGACTTCGAGAAGACGTTTGACTCGATCGTGAACCTGTACGAGTGGGAAGGTGTGGCGGGCCAGCCTGCCAAGCAGGTTGCCAAGATCACCTATGACTACATGGCGACCATGGACGAACGCCAGGCCGATTACGCAGTCGAGTACATCAAAGGCCACGCCACCAGTGGCAAGCCTTTCTTCATGGACGTGAATTGGATCAAAATGCACAACCCGACCAACGCCGCACCCGACTTTCGCGGCAAGTCGCATCTTGGTGATTACTCCGATTCGCTGATGGAAATGGATGCTGACATCGGCAAGGTGTTGGATGCGATTCACCAGTATGCTCCCAATACCATCGTCATCCTGACCGCCGATAACGGTGCATGGCTCGATGCCTATCCTGATGCCGGAACCACTCCGTTCCGCGGCGAGAAAGGCTCAGCATTCGAGGGTGGCTGGCGCGTGCCTGCCATCATGACATGGCCGGGACACATTCCGGCGGGCGCAAACTACGGGGAGATGATGTCGCACATCGATTGCTGGTCCACCTTGGCGGCGATGGCAGGTATTACTCCTCCACCGGTTGGCGAGATGAAGGACAACAACGGTAAGCCCATCTACTTCGACAGCATCGACAACAGCGCCTACATCCTGGGCAAGGCGCAACACTCGGCGCGAACCTCGTGGATTTACATCAATGGCGAGTATCTCAATGCCATACGAGCCGATATTGGTGGAGATCCAAATGAACCGTGGGTGAACATCGCGTGGAAGTTCGTTTGGACCGCGAAAGATTCGTGGCTGGGACCGAGTCAGAGCCTGGGCTCGATTCCGGCGGCGTACAACCTCACCATGGATCCGTTTGAGAGATACGACATGATCTTCAATGGAGCCGAAGGTGAGATGAATGGGCTGAGAACCTCGCCTGGAAGGTATGCCGGCGAAGACAACGGCTGGTCGGCGGCACTCTTCTCGCAGGCGCTCTACAACTTCGACCAGTCCATCATGAAGTATCCAAACATCCAGCGCTTCCCGGGCGGAGCATCGAACGACTTGATCCCCGACCTGCAGCACCCGAAGAATCCGCTGCCGCTGCTGGAGCCGGGCAACATGCCGAAGACGATGCCGTCGTCCGATTAGGATCGTCCACACTGGAAATGAACCCTAGGAGCTTGCATAGCGCAAGCTCCTATTTTTACGGGTTGTATCCGGGTATTTCATCGCGCAAGATGGCGTGAGACTATGGCGGTGAAGATTGCATTGGCGGTGCTGATGTTGGCGTTTCCATGGCCCGTATTGGCACAATCAGAGACGACGGGTGAATTCTGGCCTGCCGTCGATGCGCACGTGCAGCTATCGGAGAACGTCCGCATGCTGGCTTTTGTGGGACTGAAGAAAGGAGAGGATTTCGCTCAACAGGAACTCAATGCCGGGGTCGGAGCGGGATATCAATGGAAAAAGATAACCAAGCCTCATCCCGAAAATATCGATCCCGAGAAAGAGCATCTGTTCTCGTTCGGCGGAGGATACGAACGACTGGACACTCTGCAATCTGGCACCAGCGGCTCCGAGAATCGGATGGTGCTGCAAGCCCTCGGCGGGTTCCGGCCAGTTTCACGATGGTATCTGTCCGACCGAAACCGGCTAGAATTTCGCTGGGTCAACGGTAACTACTCAACCCGCTATCGCAACCTGGTGCTCGGCGAATATGACATCGCCATTCATAACTTCCGATTGAGTCCGTATGCATCGGCAGAAGCGTTTTATAACGGAGCGGCCGGTTCGTGGAATGAGGAGCAGTACACTGCCGGCATCGAATGGCCGTACAAAAAAGTGTTGATGGTCCAGACCTATTACCTGCGGCAGAACTGCACAACCTGCAATCCTGCGCACTTGAACGTCGGAGGGTTGACGCTCAATGTCTTCTTCTGACTTGCGAACCGGGTAACAGGAGCTGCTTTGCTCAGACGAACGTAGCCGTCATTTCTTCGCGAGAGGCGGGAACCGAAATTACGGCGACGCATCCCACGGCGTCTTTGCGGTTGAGCAGTTGAATGCTACCGCCATGCGCTTCCACAATGTGCCGCGAAAGAGCCAGCCCAATGCCGCTCCCGCTTTCTTTTGTGGTGTAGAAGGGCACAAATGCATTTTCCGGGTTCAGCAAGCCGGGACCGCTATCGATCACCTGTATTTGCAAAGAATGTGAGTTGAGCGACCAGCGAATCGAGACCGGGGCTTCTGGCCCTGCCTCATGGCCCGTCTGCAGTACAGCTTCTGCCGCATTGCGCACGATATTGATCAGCACCTGCTCCAACTGATCCGGATCGGCGCTGACCGTGATGTCGGGGCCAGCTTCTACTTTCACCGGAACGCGACTTTCCAGCGCAGCCGTGCGTTCGACGAGGGTGCGAATGGGTGTGGGCTGCAACTTGGGACCGGGCATCTGCGCGATTTGGCGATAAGCCTGAAGGAAGCGATTGAGCGATGCCGAGCGCGCTTCGATAATGCCTAGTCCTTTCTCGAAGTCTGCCTGCTCCTGGACACCAATCTCCATTCCTTTGACCCGCAGCAGAAGTGTGCCGGCAATCGACTTTATCGGAGTGAGCGAGTTGTTGAGCTCATGGCCAAGGACGCGAATGAGCCGCTGCCATGCGCTGCGCTCCTCCTCCCGCAATGCGCGGCTCACATCCGACAGCAAGATCAGCGTGTGCGGCACACCTTTCTCGCGGAACGACGTGCGCCGTACCAGCCAGCGCGCGTTAGGGCTCAGCGGACTGACCGACGTGACGCCGGTATCCGACTGGAAGAACGCAGTAAGCCCGATATCCTCGACAGTGCGCCCTAACAGATCGTCTCGAGATTGTTGCAACAGACGGGTTCCGGCTGAGTTCACCAGCTTCAGCTTGCCGTTGGGATCGAAGGTGAACAGCGGGGTATCTATCTCTTCCAAGACGCGTTTCAGTAGCTCTGTTGCCTCGACCGCAAACGTCTTTTGCTCCGAGAGAGTATCGGCGAGCGCGTTGACCTCCAGCGCCAGTTCGCCTAATGCGTCATTGTGGACGGCACCTCGGGCTCGGAAAGAGAAATCTTCCTCGCGCAGGGAAGAGATGACGTTAGTGAGTGTTTGCAGCGGGCGAATAACCTGGTCGTGAAGAATAGCTTCGCAGATGAAAAAGCAGAGGACGAGAAAGATCGCCAGCGACCACCTGGCATCGCGCGACCAGCTTTGCTGAGAGATGAGGACGATTGCGACGATCAATCCGGGGCCGGACAACAGCAGCGAGAAGACACGAATGCGTCGCTCGTAGACCCGGCGGCGTCTCCGCTTGCGCGGCGGGTAAGCACTAGCGGGTCCATATCGGCTAGATGCCATGCTTTTCCATGCGCCGGTAGAGCGCACCACGACTCAGGCCTAGCGCCTCCGCGGCTTGCGTAACATTTCCCTGAAAACGCTGCAGCGCCTTTCGAATGAGCACGGCCTCCATCGATTCCAGGCTCATATCGTCGACCGCGACCGAGCTGGTACGCGATTGCGACAATCCCAGATCGGCTGCCTGCAAATCAGACGAACGGCACATGAGCACGGCGCGCTCCAGCGTGTGCTCCAGTTCGCGCACATTGCCGGGCCACGGATGCTGCAGCAGTGCCTGAAGCGCCGCCGGCTCGAAGCCGCGAATGTCGCGCCGATAGCGGCTGGCATAGCGCGAGAGAAAGTACGCCGCCAGCACCGGAATATCTTCGCGCCGGTCCCGCAACGGTGGTAGCTGGATTTCTACCGTGTTTAAACGGAAGAGCAGGTCTTCGCGGAATTGACCATTTGCGCCCGCAGCGCGCAGGTCCATGTTGGTGGCGGAGATGACTCGCACATCCACCTGCTTGGAGCGCGATGAGCCTACGCGTTCGATTTCTCCCGACTCCAGCACGCGCAGCAGCTTGGCTTGCTGGCGGTAGGGAACGTTTCCTATTTCATCAAGAAAGATGGTGCCGCCGTGCGCCAATTCGAAGCGACCAATGCGGTCGGTCTTGGCATCGGTGAACGCTCCTTTCACATGCCCAAACAACTCGCTCTCGAAAACGCCTTCAGACAGCGCGCCGGTATTCACCGCGACCAGCGAGCGCTGCGCCCGCTGCGATAATGCGTGAATCGTCTGCGCGACAACTTCCTTGCCGGTTCCATGCTCGCCGAGAATAAGAACGTTGGCATCGGAAGGCGCGACCCGGGTAATCGTCTCCATCACGCTCGCCATAGCCGGAGCGGTGGCAATGAAGTCGGGACGATTCTCCGCCTTGAGCAAGCGGTTCTCGGCTTCCAGGTGCTGCGCTTTTTGTAGGGCTCGGTAAAGTTCAATTTGGGTACGGACGATGGAGACCAGCCGCTCGTTGTCCCACGGCTTCTGGATGAAGTCGCGAGCTCCCCGACGCATAGCTTCCACCGCAAGCTGTACGTTGGCCCACGCAGTCATGACGATGACCGGTAGATTGCTGTCGATGGCGACGATCTCGGAGAGCAGCGTGAGACCTTCCTGCCCTGACGTCGTATCGCGCGTGTAGTTCAGGTCGATCAGCACCGCATCGTAGTTGTCGAGCGACAGCGCCTCACGTGCCAGTGCGGGAGAGCGCGCCGTGTCGACCTGGTATCCCTGCGCCGTGAGCAACAACTCGATGGCGTCGAGTATGTCCTGTTGGTCGTCCGCCGCCAGCACCCTGGGGCGTTCGCTGCCCACAGTGCGTGGCCTGCGGGCTGAGCGTACTGGATTCATGTCCCTACTTTCGAGAGCTGGCTGTACCATTGATCGCGTCCTGCACCTGGACCCCATTATGTTCTAAAGTTCTTCCCGTTGCACGATCCAGCTCGACTCGCGCCTTCTCGTAAACCGTCATGGCATTGACGAAGTCAAGCTGCGCCAGGGCGAGATCGCGCTGCGCTCCCAAGGTTTGGAAGCTGGAAGCAGCGCCCAACTGCTGTTCTTTTTGCGTGATCTCAAACAGGTGCTGCGCCAGGTCGCGGCCTTTCGTAGCTGCCGCAACACGGGCCGCGCTCTGCTCCAGCGCGTAGCGCGCGTTGCGGACTTCTATGCGAATTTGCTTCTTCAGTTCTTCCAGTCGCACTTCGGCCTGGCGATATTCCAACTCGGATCGGTACTGGTCTGCCTTCGCAACCCGATTGCGCAACGGAATATTCAGCGAGGCGCCAACGTAATAATCAGGTGCCGAGCCATTCCATGCGTTGCCGAAAGCGCCGCCGAAATCTCGCGGCACGTTGTTCCCTCCGCCCAGCGTGTACGCCGGGTTGTCGAGTCCCGCCAGTCCCGTGCCTCCATACGACGCGACCAGGTCCACCGTTGGCAGCAAGGCATTGCGTGCGGCCTTCCGGGAAATCTCGCGGTTATGCAAGTCAATCGCCGATTCCGACAGCTCTGGCCGCGTCTGTAACGCCTCCTGGATGAGGTCAAGAATAGGCACAACTTTCACCTCAACCGTCCTGTCCTGCAGTCTGTCTGTTGGAACTACCGGCATCTCTTCCAGCACCGGATCGTCCAGCGACTTCGTCAGCGCATTCTTGATCAACGACTCCTGCAATTGAAGATTAGTGCGGGCAATGGTCAGATCCTGGTCGCGGCGTGACACCTCGGCTTCGGCGCGAGTGACGTCAAGGGCGGGAATAGCCTCCAGGTTGACCTGCTTTTTCGCAATGTCAAGGGACTGCTGCGCGAATGCCAGCGACTGCTCATTCACGCGCGCCTGTTCATAGGCGCTGACTAAATCCCAGTAGATATTCTCGATCTGGGTAACGGTGGCGATCACCTGGTTGCGAAAGCCGATATCCGAGATTTCCTTGTTGTTCTTCGCAATTCGCAGGTAGCGCAGGTTGGGACCAAAGCCGAAGCCTGCCAGCAGCGGCTGCCGGACCTGGAACTGCGTCTGCGCGTTCAGCGCAGGCGAAAGGCTCGTATAGATACTGTTGACCGTCTGGCGATTGTTGAAGAACTGCGCCGTGATAATCGTGCCCGTGGAAAAGGCTTGCTGATACGCAATATCCGCCGTGCCCGTGTTTTGCTGCAGCGTCGGGACGCCATTCAGCTGCAGGTTAGCCTGTGGCAGGGTGAGATGTTCAACGCCCCCGCTGCCGGTAATTACCGGGTCGAAGCTGGGCACGTTGGTACCGGTACCGAGCGTCGATTCGACGATGCCGGATGCGCCGGCGCCTGCACCACCTGCACCGCCCGTCGTCCCGCCGGCGCCAGCGCCCGGAGCTCCTGCTCCGAAGCCGCCTACCCCACCACCCGGCGTGTTCTGAACAATACCGGTGTTGACACCGCGAAAGATGCCGCCCGCTTTCGTGCGCAGGATGTCGGTGTCGGCAATCGGCAGGTTATAGCGGGCGATAACCAGGTCGAGATTATTTTCCAGCGCCAGATCGATGCTGTCTTGTAGCGACAGGTAAAGCTTGCCGTCTCGGATTAACGATTGCAGCAGCGATGAGTTGCTCATATTCGGCTGCGGAACGGTCGCCGGCGAGTACGGTGCGAACGGGCCATACGACCTCGGCATCTGCAGTGCAGGTGGCGTCCCCAGCGAAACGTTTGGTTGCGGTGCCGATGGCAAGGGGGTCGGTTCCTGCGCTGCAGACGATGATGTCGTTGATGCCTGCTCCTGCGGCTGTTGAGCAAGAGCGGTAAGCGGACCCCCGAACAGGGTAGCGGCAAGGGCCAGGACTGCGCATGGCTTGCGGAGAGATTCAATCACCGGGCCACCACCTCGCGCGCAGCGTTTCTTTCTTCCGAGACAATCCAGCCATCGCGCAACTGAATGGTGCGGCCTCCGTAGGCGGCGTTCGCCTCCGAATGCGTCACCTGCACAATCGTTGTTCCATCACGATTCAATTCGCAGAAGAGCTCCATGATCTCCTTGGCCTGAGTGGAATGCAGGTTTCCCGTTGGTTCATCGGCCAAAAGCAGGCCTGGCTTGTGAATGATGGCGCGCGCCACCCCCACCAGCTGCTGTTGGCCGCCGGAAAGCTGACTGGGATAAAGGTCTTTTTTAGCGACCATCTGAAAACGATCCAGCGTGTCGGCCACCATCGCCTGGCGCTCCGATTTTGGAATGTCTTTGTACGAAAGCGGCAGATCGATATTCTCCTGCACCGTTAGGTCGTCTATGAGGTGATAGCTCTGAAAGACCATGCCGATATTGCGCTTGGCCAGGTCGGCACGCCCCTTGCGCTTGAGCTCGTGTACCGGCTGTTCGCCGAAGAAATATTCGCCGCGCCATTCGTCGTCGAGCAGCGCCAGCACGTTCAGCAGGGAAGACTTGCCTGCACCGGAAGGACCCATCAGGGTAAGGAACTCCCCGCGCTCGATCTTGAGATTGATGCGGCGCAATACCCAGGTCTCGCCGGCGGCAGTCTTGTAGCTTCGTTCAACGTCCTTGAGGTTGATCATGAGATTCTCTATTCGTAGCGCAGCGCTTTCATGGGCTCCACAGCGGCAGCCCTTCGCACCGGCAGCAGCGCGGCCGAGAGCACGACCAGGGCAATGATGCCGACGACTGCCAGCAGCGTAAGCGGGTCGTGGGTCGACACTCCGAAAAGTTGGTTGCGCAACAGGCGTCCCGCGATTACCGCCAGCGGAACCGCCACCACAAAGCTGATCAGCAGCAGGCGGCCGATCTCGCCGAACATCATGCGCAGCACCGCCCCGCGATCTGCGCCTAACGCCATGCGGATTCCGATTTCGCGGGTACGTTGCGCGGCCGAGAAGGCCAGCACGCCGTAAAGCCCGATGGCGCACAAGAGCGTCGCCAGCATGCCGAAGGAGGTCGCCAGGAACGTCACCATCTTCTCTGTCGTAAGTTGGCTGTCGATCTGGTCATCCATGTTGCGGAAGGTGTCCAGCACCAGCTTGGGATCGATCTGCTGTACCGATGCGCGTACGCTGCTCATCAGGGTGTCTGGATCCGAGGAGGTGCGCAAATAATAGGTCATGTCGAAGCGACGGCGTTCGGTGTCGCGGTCAATTGCGAGATAGCCAGTTGGCTTCGACGGCGTACGCAAGTCCGAATGCTTCACGTCGCGCACCACGCCGACGATCTGAATATCGGTCTTCACCGTAGGGCCGCCGCCCAGACCGTAGTAGCGCCCGATTGCAGCTTGCGGACTGGCAAACCACTTCCTGGCAAATGTCTCGTTGATAACCGCCGCCTTGGCCGCATCTGGACGATTGTCCTGGTCCGTCAACGCACGTCCAGCGATCAGCGGCATATCCATGGTCGCGAAGTAGCCGGGCGTTACCTGTCCGCGCTCTACATCCGTATCGTCTTGCGACGACTCCGGTATGCCGGCCACGGTGATGTTCGTGCCGGTATCATCGCCGTTGAGTTCAGGATCGTCCGTCGCAGCCACCGACTTCACGCCGGGCAGCGTACCCATTGCATCGAGCAAACGATGCTGCAACGCTGTTGCGGTGTCCTTGTTGTATCCCGCCAGCATCGGATTAATGCTGAACGTCAGCAGATGATCGGGGCGGAAACCAACATCCACCGCGCGCAGATTCTTCATGGTGCGGACGAACAGACCTGCGCCAAAAAGCAGCAGCACACTCAAGCCGATCTGCACGCCGACGAAAATCTTCTTCGTCAGAGACTGTCGAGTGGTCGCGGTGCTCACCTGTTGCTTCAAAGCCGCCGTCAAGTCTGGACGCCAGAACTCCAGCGCCGGCACCAGGCTGAAGACCAGCCCGGCTAGAATCCCGACCATCAGATTGAAGGCGAACACGCGCAGGTCGAGGCTTGCACTGAACGGGTGCATGTTCGGGTCGGAGAACATCTTGCGCACCAGGAAGCTGGTTAGTTCCGGCGCAAGCAGCAACCCGAGCAGTCCACCGCCAATGCCGAGCAACATGCCTTCGATCAGGAGCTGCTGCACGATGCGGCTTCGTTTCGCGCCCAGCGAATAACGCACCGACATTTCGCGTGTGCGCCCAGCCGCACGGACCAGCAACAGACTGGCCAGATTAGCGCAGGCGATAACAATCACCAGGATGACCATGCCCATAACGATGAGCAGCGGAGTGCGTATCTGGTCACGCAAGGGCGAAAAACCGCGACGCGCATCGAGCAGCGTCACCTTCGACTTGGTGACAAAGCGCTCGACGAATTTGTCGGAGTGATCGTGTATCTCTTTTAATTCTTCCTGGCGCAGCGCCTTCCACAGCGGCTCCAGTCCTGCTTCCGCCGTTGCTACGGATTCGCCCGGTTTGAGGCGCGCAATCACGTTCAGCCAGCGCGAGCGATGCTTGTCGAGTTCGTTCCAGCCGGGCGTCACCTCCGCCTTCATCATCATGGGCACAAAAAGGTCGGGACTGTCGCCCACCACTACGCTCTTGAATCCCGCCGGAGCGACTCCGACAACGGTGAACGGATGCCCGTTGATGGATACCGTGCTGTTCAGAATGCCGCGATCGCTGCCGAAGCGCCGAATCCAGTATTCATAACTCAGAACCGCCACCGGATCGCGCTCCTGCACCTCGTCATCGCTCGGCATGATGAGCCGCCCTAATGCCGGCTGCAGACCCAGCACCTGAAAGTAATTGCCCGTTACCAGCTCCGCCATCCCAAGCTTCGACTCGTTGTGATACTGGATGCCGACCTGCGCTGGAGTGCGCGCCAGCATTCCGTCGAACACCGTGCTCTTGTCGCGCAGGTCGCGATACATCGGATAGGAGAAGTAAAGATGGTCGTCTCCGCCCCACGAGCTCACGTGACCGGAGTCAGAGCCGACGGATTCCAGCTGAACTAGTTGACCCGGGTCTTTCACTGGCAAGCTGCGCAGCAGTACCTGATCGAGCAGGCTGTAGATCGCCGTGTTTGCTCCAATGCCCAACGCCAGAATCGACATGGCAACGATGGTGAAGCCGGGGCTCTTGCGCAGCTGGCGCAGCGCGTAACGAAGGTCCTGTAGCAGGGCGCTCATCTATTCCTCTCTCAGCGTTCGCATGGGATCGAGCTTCGACGCCCGTCGCGCCGGCAAATAGCTGGCTAACAGAACCGTTGCCATGAGCAGCACGGACGTAGCAAGCAAGGTGAACGGATTGAACAGGCTGGTCGCGAACAACATGCTGGAGAGCACCCGTCCTGCCAGGAAGGTCGCGAACACGCCGATGGTCAATCCAGCAACGGCCAATTCCATACCGCGCCGTAGCACCAGCGCGAGAACATCGGAACGGCCTGCGCCCAGCGCCATGCGAATGCCCAGCTCGCGTCTGCGCATGTGCACGCCGTAACTGATCACACCGTACAGTCCCAGCGCCGACAACAGCAGGGCAAGTCCGGCGAAGATCGTCAACAGGACAACAACGAACCTGCGACTCACCAGCGAGGAATCAATCAGCTCGTCCATCGTTCGCAAGTCGTAGACCGCCTGGTTGGAATCGACCTGGCGCACCGCATTGCGGATCGCGTCTGACATGGAACGGGGACTCGCATTGGTGCGCACTACGATGTCAATCCCGTGCGACGGCGATTGCGAAAACGGCAGGTAGTAGAAGCCTTCCTTGTTGTCCTGCTCCAGCGACGACACGCGCGCGTGCTTTACCAGTCCCACGATTGTCATCGGCGGGTTCTTAGGACCACCAAAGCTGATCTGCTTACCGATGGGATCCTGCCCCCGCCAATAGTCGCGGGCCAGGGTCTCGTCAACGATGGCTACCGGTTGCGTCTTCGCCTGATCGGTCGAGGTAAAGAAGCGGCCTTCGACAAGCGGGATCTTCAGCGTCGAAAAGTAGTCAGGAGAAATGGACCGAAGATTGCCATGCGGGGGCGGAGCATTGGGCGGCAGCGATTGTCCAACAATCTCAAACGATGCCGACCCGCCATTGGCTGAAAACGGCAGCGAATCAACCAGCGCAGCGTCGGTCACTCCCGCCTGATTTTTTAGCTGGGTTGCAAGCGCCTGTGCGAAGGCGGCCTGTTGTTCGTCGCTCTTATAAGCGTCGCGGGGCAGAGTAAGACTTGCTGACATCAATCCCTGCGGCTCAAACCCAACATCCACATGCTCCAGCTGTCGCAAGCTGCGCACCAGCAAGCCGGAGGCGACCAGCAACAGCATGGCCAGCGCAATTTCTCCAATCACCATGGCGGAGCGCAGGCGTTGCCGTCCCTTGCTCGAAGTCTCAGATCGACCGCTCTCCTGCAAGGACTGGAACCACCGGATGTGGGTCATCTGATACGCCGGAGCGACACCACACAGAATCGCGCAGACTACTCCCGCCGCAATCACGTACAGCAGCACCGGGATGCTGATCTGCACATGCAGGTTCTTCACCAGGTTTTCCGGCGCCAGCAGAAGCAACAGCGGAATCGTGGTGCGTGCCAGGATCAGACCCAGGGCAATGCCTCCGACAGCCAGCACTGCGCTCTCAGTAAAGGCCTGTGCTAGCAGCGTTCGGCGCTTTGCTCCCAGAGCGATGCGGATGGAAGTTTCGCGTTGCCGGTCAGAGGCGCGCGCCAGTTGCAGCCCTGCAATATTCGCGCACGCGATGAGCAGGACAAGAATCACTGCCGTCATCAATACCGAAAGCGGTTTGCGCAAATCGCCCGCCACATATTCCAGCACCGGCATGGCGAACATGCCCCAACCGGAAATCTTCGCGTAACTCTTCTCGCCTTCCGAGTTGGCGTTCTCGCGTGCCTTCATCGCAAGATACTGGTTGACCTGATCGATGCTGACGCCGGGCTTCATTCGTGCCACCACAAACAGGTACTCGTTATAACGATAATTTTGGTCGTGCAGCCTGTCGGGCTTCAGCGCCAGTGGCGTCCAGACCTCGGCCTGATTGGGCCAGCCAAACTCCGGCCCCATCACCCCGATAACTTCGTACTGTTGCTGATTGAGCGTGAGCTTGCGGCCTACGATATTCGGATCGCCGCCGAAACGCTTTTTCCAGGTGGGATACGACAGCACAACCGCGTGGTTCGCGTCAGGAACGTCCTCCTCCGGCCGAAACGTTCTGCCCAGGGTTGGCTTCGCCAGAAACGCATCGAAGAATTGCCACGAGACAGCGGCGTCGATGAGCCGCTCAGGGCTTCGTCCCTCCGCCAGGTACGAAAGATTACCCATCGTCATGGCCGCGGTCGCGGAGAAGAGCTGCTTGCCCTCTTCAGCGTCGGCGAAATCGGGCGGCGACATGCCGATGTTGTTCAACTCCGCCGGCGTGTTGTAGTGTGTCCGCACGGCGAGTACGCGATCAGGATTCGGTATGCCGCTGGGATTCAGCAGCACTGCATTCATTACGCTGAACACAGCTACATTCGCACCAATGCCGAGCGCCAAGGTAAGCGCCGCCACGATGGCAAATCCTCGTGAACGATTCAGCTGACGAAATGCGTAACGAAGGTGCTGTGATAGCGAACTCATGACCTACTCCAAACAGGCGGTGTACCGCCCACATCTTCAACTCGACATCGAGCCCCGGTCTAACCTACTTCTTGTATGAGCTTCTTGAGCTCTTCCTCGCCCACCACTTTTCCGTCGAACAGGTGAACTTCGCGTTCGGCATGGGCAGCGAAACGGGGATCGTGCGTCACCATGCAGATGGTTGCGCCCTCGCGATGCAGGTTTTGCAGCAGTTCCATCACTGCTTCGCCGTTACGGGAATCCAGGTTGCCGGTCGGCTCATCTGCCAGCAGGATCGACGGCTTGCCGGCTAAGGCACGCGCTACGGCGACGCGCTGCTGTTGACCGCCGGAAAGCTGCGAGGGATAGTGCCGCAGCCGATGCGCCATGCCAACCTTTTCCAGCGCCTCCATCACGCGCTGCTTGCGATCGGCGCTCGACATCCGCTGGCGATAGGTGAGCGGCAGCTCGACATTCTCATACACCGTGAGGTCGCCGATCAGGTTGAAACTCTGAAAGATGAAGCCGATTTCCTGGTTGCGGATACGCGAGCGCTCCGCGAAATCCAGGTTCGCTACCGGCTTGCCACTCAACGTGTAGCTGCCGGTGGTGGGCGTGTCCAGCAGCCCGATAATCGATAGCAGCGTCGATTTGCCGCAGCCCGAGGGCCCCGACATGGCCACGTATTCGCCGCGGTTGATGGTGAGATGAATGCCTGACAGCGCATGGGTCTCAATCTCATCGGTGTAGAAAACTTTGGTCATGTCCTGAATGTCAATCAAGGTCTGGCCGTTGTTCATTGCTCGCCTCTCCTAAGAAATCTTTATTTACTCGAGCCGAATGCGATCGGTATTGTCCCAGCGCGACATGTCAGACAAGATACGGTGTCGCCGGCTTGCAGTCCTTCTTGAATCTGGATTGCATTGACCGAAGCCCGACCCACCTTCACCGGAACCCGCGTCGCGTACTGTCCCGACGGATCAAGCTTGAACAGGCTGATGGTGCTGTTCTCCTGTCCAAACGCCGGACGCCCGACATACAGCACGTTGTCCAGCTTTTCCAGATCGATGGTGCCGTCCACGCTCAAATCCGGCCTCGCCCCCTTGGGAAGCTCACCAGTGATACGCACGTCAACCGTTACAGTTCCGTTTTGTACGGCGGGATCGACGCGCATTACCGTGCCTTCGACCACTCCATTGTGGGTGTCGATACTTGCCGGCTCATTAATCTGCACGTCGCGCGCCTGGGTCTCAGGAATCTTCAGCGACGCAATTAGGTGTTCGGGCTGCACCACTTTCGCCAGCATGGTGCCGGGCTGCACGTGCTGCCCAGCCTGCAATGGCATGTCCACCAACACGCCAGGGATGCCGGCGCGCACGCTTAAATCATCGAGCTGCTTTTGTTTGAGCTGCGCCAGCGCGCGCATCTCGTCGACCTTTGCTTCTTGTACCGCGAGCTGCGAACGGATCGCCTGCTGATTAATCGTCAGGCGCTCCTTCTCGATATCGTTGCGCGTATTCAATTCTGTGGCCTTGCCGCTCGATGCCTTGTAGGTCAGCCCCGAGATAACGCCGAGGTTGTACAGCTCCTTGTCGGTCTCAGCCTGTAGCTGCGCTTGGGAATAGTCGGCACTTACGGTGGCCGCGCCCGCCTTCTGCGTCATCAGGTCGCTGTCGAGCTTTACTTTCAGGCTGCGCAATTCAGCTTCCGAAGCCTTCAGCTGGAGCTGCGCATCGGCTGCGGCCTGTTCAGTCGCCGGATTGCTCATCTGCAGAAGCACGGTATCGGCTTTGACCTCGGTACCTGGCAGCACCAGGATGCGCACCACCGTGGCTTCGGTTTCAGCGGGAATCTGCCGCACGTCTTCAGGACTTGGAACCAGCGTGCCCAGTCCTCGCACCTGGCGCAGCATGGGGCCGCGCTTCACGGTGTCGGTCCAGACGGTGCTTCGTTCAACGGTAGGGGCGGCGGGCTTGAGCCGCGATACTCCAACAAATGCGGCGGCCGCTACCACAATGGCGATGACGCCGATGATTGCCTGCTTGCGCCGCTTCTGCGCTTTAAATTCGGGCCGAGCGATATCCATCGCCATGGATAGAGCACTTGCTGTTCCAACTATGGCCCGCGCTCAAAGAAGGGAAGTCGCGTGTCCTCAGCGGCTTACAAATCCACGGCAAAGTGGTGAGCGACCCTGCGTTGTTCCGTCATTAATCGAACTGTCCACTTTCGGACGCCCCACAACTCATGTCGTAGCCATCTTTTCAGGTACTCCAGTCGCGTCCGACCCTCTTAAGCAGTCCTATTTACCGGTCACGGCCAGCTGCTCCAACTCCGTCGCCATCTGCTCGACGAAGGCAGCTTCATCGTTCACCGCTTTCGCAACTCTCGGGACCTCCGAATCCGCCAGCTTGTAGTCTTTCAACTCGATACTCTCGCGGATGCCGGAAACGGTTTTCGGCGCGTAACCGGTGTAGAGTCCCGGCGCGTACAGCATGTGCTTATAGTACGGCCGGGTCGGCAGACCATCGGGATTGAGCAGAAGCCGCTCAGCGGTGAGCAGCTTGTCATTCAGTGCGGTAAGCTTTGCCTCGTCCAGGTTGGCTTTCATCGCTGTCTCTACCGCCTTGTTGTAATGCTCGCCCGATTTGGCTAAGGCGTCGGCAGCATTTTGCAGTGGAGCGAAATTGATGAACGGCGGCACCGCTTCCTGCTTCGGAGCCACCTCGGGACGCCGCGGATCATTGATCGCGTGATAGACCCCGTCTGCCAGCTCGCGGTTCTGTTCCTTCACCTGCTCCTGCTTCTGCTTCAGCAGTTCCTCCACTTCCTTCAGATAATCGTTCACCGCGTCCGCCAGGCTGCTGAATCGGTAAGGAAGTACGTCGGCGTCGGCCAGGCGCATGACCGTCATTCCGATGGTTTGCGCCAGCGCTTTTCCATAGACGAAATCGGTGTCAGAGAAATGCGTGTACCAGTAGAAGTCGTCATAGATGGAGTGATAGATCCCTTCGCGATCTTCTCCACCATAGCCGAGATTGAGCGACGCAACTCCGAGGTGATGTTCAAACGCGGTGTAGTCGGTTCCCGAGCCCAGCGGAAATAACTTCCAATCGCTGCGGTTGCGAATCGCCGCTCGCGCCTCGGCACTGTCAGCCTCGTGAATCCGTTCGGCCTCCGTCCGCTTCCACACCGAAATGTTTGCCTCGGGATCTTGCACATCGCGAGCTACGGCATTGACCAGCGACTCCAGCGAATGCGAGCCTTCGGCCTCCAGAAAGCCGCGGCCGTTACCATCGGTGTTGATGTAGGCAACCGCATGTTGCTGCAGTTCGGCGGCATGCGTCTCCGCCCACTCGGTCGAGCCGAGCAGCATCGGTTCCTCGCCATCCCACGAGCAGTAGATGATCGTCCGCTTGGGCTGCCATCCCTGCTTATGAAGCTCACCCAACGCGCGTGCTTCCTCCAGCAGCGCTACCTGTCCCGACACCGGATCTTCTGCGCCGTTCACCCAGGCGTCGTGATGATTCCCGCGCACTACCCACTCCTCGCCTTCGCTGCTGCCTTGCATCTTCGATATCACGTCGTACACCGGACGCAACTTCCAATCGAAGGTAACGGCAAGATGAACCTTCGCGGCGCCCGGGCCAACGTGATAGGTAATCGGCAACGTCCCACGCCAGGACTCAGGCGCCACTGGCCCGGTGAGCGCCGCGAGCAACGGCTGCGCATCGCCGTAAGAAATCGGCAGCGTCGGTATCGGCGCGAGGTTCTTCGCATCCTTGATGTCGAGCCGCTTGGCATCTTTGGTCGCGCCAATGCCTGGAGTCAGCGGATCACCCGGATAAGCATGGGGGAAATCCATTACGCTGCCGCGCTGCACGCCTTGCGTAGGACGCATCGGCCCTTCAGGGAACGTCACTTCCGGAGAGTAGCCATCATCCTTCGGCTCGGAGTAGATAAGGCAGCCGATCGCGCCGTGCTCCCACGCCACCCGCGGCTTCACCCCGCGCCAAGCATGACCGTACTTGGCAATTACGATTGCGCCTTTGACCGAGACCCCAAGCCGCTCCAGTTGTTCGTAATCGGCTGGCACTCCGTAATTCACAAACACCAGCGGCGCCGTGACATCGCCATCGGGCGAGTAAGCGTTATAGGTTGGCAATTGCTCGCTCTTCTGCCCGCTCGTCGGATCAACCGCCAGCGCCGGCTCCTCCAGCTTCGCCGTATAGTGCGTGGGCGCGGTCATCTCGAGCAGGCGGCTTTTCGGCGTTGGGAACAGCACGTCGAACTGCTCGATCTGCGCGTCCCAGCCAAACGACTTCATGTGCGCAAGGATCCACTCCGCATTGTCTTTGTCGTAGGGAGAGCCAACGTGATGAGGCCGCGCGCTGAGCCGCTGCATGTACTCGCGCAGCAACTTCGGATCAGGGATGCTCTTGAACTTGTCTTCCCATTGCCGCTCCTGCGCACTGGACTGCGCGGTGAAGCCAAGCAAGGGCTCGCTGCCGGGCGTAGCCGGAGCTTGTGCCCAACCCTGAGAGGAAACGATTCCGAACATCATCACAACCGCGAGCACACGACGCACTTCAGCCTCCTGATAAGAACAGGTAGCTTACCGCAACGTGGCGCTCACGTCGATGTCGCGCAGGCAGCCAATAAAGGAAAATGGGCCGTCAGGCTTGATCTTGCCGGCCTGCGGCCCTTACCTCAGGTTAGCGTCGACGTCCGCGTTCGTTCGAGATGATTGCCGTCGTCCCATCAAACTTAGTTATCTTGATGGTGAACGGCTCGGTGTAACCGTCGGCGCGATCCTGCAACACGCTCAGTCCAACCTGCTCCCCCAACAGAAGCGAGTACAGGCTCGAGCTGCGGAAGTGGATGCCGGCATGGATGCCATGTCCGGTGGTGACATTCCAACCCAGCTTGGTCAGCTCTCCGTTGACAGTCATGCTGTCGCGATCAGCTCCGGTGTACGGAACCAGCGACGTCCCGTCCGCGTTGGGAACCACGATGTCAGAACCCGCGGCTTGCAGAAGCGGCCGGATCGGCTGGTTGCCGTCATAGAAGAACTTCAACGCCGTGATGCACGCTCCCCCTGCCGTTCCATGGCCTGTCGGGTAGCACGGATGAGTGGGCGAGCCTTCAGGGAACGCCTGCGGCAACAGGTAGCTGCCATATTTCGAGTAAATAATCGGCAGCGCAGCCGAGTTGAGCACGTCCGAATGAATCGCTCCAGCTGCCTGCGGGAACGGATGCGAGCGAGTGATATTCGCATGTACCAGCGCACCGTACTCCTCAGGGCGCATGCGCAGGTTCACGATCCACTTATGAAACCATGCCGCCTTGAGCGCGCGAGTTGTCATCTCAGCCATGGTGGTGGCTGCATCCAGGTTGCAGAACTCGCTGCCGAAAGTGACAAAGCCATGTTGGGTTCGGGAGCGGCCATTGGGATATCCATAAGGGTTCCCGGGATTCACCGCCGACCTCATTCCCACCAGGACCAGCAACGCAACCAGGTATTCCTGGAAGGGAAGATCGATATGGGTGTAACAGGCGAGATCGCGGCCCATGCGCATGAACCGCAGCGTCGGATCGAGGGCGACCACGCCTGTCGGACCCTGGCCGTTTTGCACCGCCAGGTACTCGCTCACCGAAGTCATGAAGTCGGCGCCGCCTTCCGGCACAGACATGAAGCGTCGCACCTGTTGCGACATCGGCTGCGCACCGAAGTACGTAGGCTGCAGCAGGAATTGCGACATGTACGGGCCCGCCAGATTGGCGTCGCCACGAGAGAACTGTCCGCGGAACAGGTTCTGTGGTGTGACCGGGTAGGGGAAAATGCTGTTGTGGCTGCGCACATACGACATCCGGTTCAGGTCGGCCGCAGCCTGTACCGCCACGGAACTGTTGGCGTAGTCGGTAAAAGCAACATCACGCATCAACGCCGCCCAATAATGCTCCACCTGCTCGGCTGCTGTCTGCGCGCTGGTAACACTCGGCGCCGGCGGAATATTGGTGGCGTGTGAGTCCAGTCCTTCCAGATCAAACGAGAATGCTCCCATTGGCCCGTTGAAGGTCGACGTGAATGCCGTGCCTCCAGGATTGCCGACGATCACGTTTTCGAAGTCGTCGAATTCCCCAGTATTCAGGGCATGCAGCAAGCTTCTATACGCGGAAGAATTTGGTATACCCAGGGCGTCGTGCTTAAGGCATTTGCTCCAAAGCCCGCTGTAATCGGTGAAGCGCGAGTCATCACCGTTATCAGGCAGTTTGCCGATATCGATGTTCTCTTCTTGCGCGGTGTCCTTGCGATACTCGTAGCTGGTGCCCGCCCGCGAGCCGGAACCGTAATTAGCCACTGATGCCTCCGCCTGTCCGTGTTTACCTTCGAAGAGTGGTTCCAGGGGCAGACCAACTGCTAGTGCGACGGCAGTTGCTCCGCCCATCTTGCCCAGAAATGTACGACGACTGGGTTCTCCCGACGCATCTGGGCCAATGCCTGGAGCCTCCCTGGTGGTTGTCACCTCATCTTTACTTCGAGCGAGTGTAGTCGTTTGGCGATGCTCAGTTTCTTTCACAGACGTGCTCCCTTCTTTTTGGTATCAAATGGCGCAGGTTATGGGAGGTACCGCAGTCAAGCTGAGGGAAACTCACGCGGCATTTCAATCGTCGTTTTTCTTACCTTGATCACACAGACTGGGCGACGCACAGGCGATTAGCCGCGGGAGTTGGATTGCGCGCTGGAACGAATTTTATGACGACGACAGCAGCATTTGTTTTCGTTCCCCGCTGCGACGAATACTGAAATCAAACCTTTGCAAAGTCAAGCGGAATCTCTGAAATGGTGCGGAAAACCGCAGGTTACTCGCGTGTGTTAAATGGCGAGTACTAGGTAAACTCGGTAACAGGAGAAGGAATGGCAATCACACAAGAAGAAGTGATCACGGCACTTAAGGAATGCTATGACCCGGAGATTCCGGTGAACATCGTAGACCTCGGTCTGATTTACGAGGTTCGGATTAAGCCGTCGGCGAGTTCCGACATGGCAGGTGAAGATATAGAGGTCGAGATGACCCTTACTGCGCCAGGCTGCCCTTCCAGCGGATACATCAGCGACCAGGTAAAGCAGCGCCTGCTGCGGATGCCGGGAGTGAACAACGCTTCCGTTGAAATTGTGTGGTATCCGCAATGGACCCCGGAGCGGATCAGTGCCGATGGGCGAAAACAATTAGGGATTGACTGACGCTCTCGTTGTAGGCTGCATCCAATTTCTGCGAATGTCGAAAACCGCAAAGATCTTCCAGCTCGTTCTATTAGTGGTCATTATCATCGCCGGCATCCGCCTGTACCTGTACATGCGTGATCGGCACACGGCCCTGGTTGTCGCTCCCGAGCAGAAGCCGGCGAGAGCGCTCGACGCTGACGCGTATGTGTCGCCGAAGAAGCTTCACCCCCAGGATCTGGCCGACGCCAAAGAGTTAACCAAACAGCCGGTGTGGGTCCGCGCCGGATATCAGATGGTCTACTATCCGTTCAACGGCCATACCGATTTCGCGCATGAGGCTGGTCGGCTCGGTCCCATCGAGAAACTCGACATCACCGACGTTGTGGTCGATCGTCCGCCGAAGGGCGAGAAGCAGGTCATGGCCGTGTTCGAGAAGGACGGCAAGCGGTACGCCTTCACCATCGGCAACGCCGAAGACAACAACTACACCATTTACTCCGACGACATCCTGTTCGTTCAAGACCCGCACCAGCTTTACCAGCATTGGCCGTCCGAGGTGTGGCAGGCTATCGATAATCATCAGGTCAAACCCGGCATGAATGAACTTCAGGCATCGTTTGCCGTGGGGGTTGGCGTTCCCGAAGGCACCGGCGCGAGCAATCCGCGCATCGTGAATTACCAGAACGACGGCCATCCGCTGCGCGTGACCTTCGACAACGGCAAAGCGACGGAGATTACGCCGGGCGCGGTTTGAAGGGGCACGGCTTCAGCCGTGCCGTTATGAAACGAAAGCCACGCGCGCCGTTAGGCGCTGCGGAGATGCCCTCAGCGGCTGAGGCCGCCTCAATTTTCGCCCTTGCGGCACGCCTGAAGGCGTGCCCCTTCAAAACATACCTACGAAACCACCTGCGCCGATGCTCGACCGACTCTTGTATCGCCTAGCCCGTCTACAATAGCTGCTTCATGCAATTTGAGCTCTTCGTAGCCGCGCGATATTTGCGGGCCAAGCGGCGGCAAGCCGTCATCGGGATCATCACTCTCATCTCCATCGTCGGAGTTGCAGCCGGCGTTGCGTCGCTCATCATCGCGCTGGCCATCAACAATGGCTTTCGCCAGGATTTGCAGGACCGCCTGCTCGGCTCCATGTCGCACGTGAACCTGCTACGCATCGAAAGCGACGGCATTCGAGATTGGGAGCCTTTGCTCCGGCGCCTGGAGAAAGAGCCGCACGTGGTGGCCGGGGCTCCGGCGATGTATGAGCAGGTGCTGATTTCGCGCGGCGCGCACGCGCAAGGCGCGGTACTGAAGGGAGTCATACCCAGCTACGAGCGCAAGGTCAGCGACATTCTCGATTCGGTGAAGTCGGGCTCGGCTGCGCCTCTCGATCCCAGCTCGCCAGAGAAGCCTTCTGCTGCGACCGAGAACGACGAGAGTAATGCATTGTCGGCCCGCATCACCGCTTCGTTGCCGCCGATCCTACTCGGACAGGACATGGCCAACTCGCTGGGTGCGCAGGTCGGATCGCTGGTGACAGTCACCAGTCCGCAAGGCGAACTTACGCCGTTCGGGATTGTGCCCAAGTACGCGCGCTTCAAAGTCGTGGGACTCTTCAGCTCCGGCTTCTACGACTCCGACAATACTTGGGGATTTATTCGCCTTGCCGATGCGCAGAAGTTGTTCGACCTCAGCAATGTCGTTTCAGTGCTGGAGTTCAAGGTCGACGACATCTACAAAGCCGATCAAATCGGCCGCGAACTGGAGAAAGCAGCAGGGAAGGGCTTCATGTCGACCAACTGGATGGAACAGAATCGCGCTCTGTTCCGCGCCCTGCGCCTGGAGCGCCTCGTCACCTTTATCACCATCGGCCTGATCGTCTTTGTCGCAGCGCTGAACATCCTCATCTCGCTCATCATGATGGTGATGGAGAAGACGCGCGATATCGCCGTGTTGGTCTCGATGGGTGCAAAGAAACGTCAGGTGCGCCGCATCTTCATGTACCAAGGCCTATTGATCGGAGTGATCGGCACCGCGATTGGCTTGGTGCTGGGATATGGGGTGTCGCTCATCGCCGGCCATTACCGGCTGCTGTCGTTGTCAGCCGAGGTGTACTCCATCGACTACGTGCCCTTTGCGCCGCGTGTCTCGACGGCTTGCTGGTCGCGTGTATCGCTATTGGAATTTCCTTCGTGGCCACGCTGTATCCGTCGTGGTCAGCTGCCAGCGTGCTTCCGGCGGAATCACTGCGCTACGAATAAGTGGCGAAACTCGCCAAAAACAGATTTTGCTCCTCTCCGCCACTGACCAGATTAGACTCAAGCCGTCGGAGGTGCGTTTTGGCTGACATCTATTGCTCAACTTGCGGCCAACTTCTCCACGATTTTTGTGGAATTGGGTTCTGCCAGTTCTGCGGGACTCGCTTGACTGTCGCCTTCAATCCAGTCAGCAGTCAAGACTCAAGTGATTGTCGGTACCATCCCCGTCGCGTGGTTCTTTGACCTCGTTGCATTCTGCATCGCCGCGACGGCGTACCGGGAAGGAGTCGATTGGTTGGTTTCTCTTCTCCTGTTTCTCCGCTTGGTTTTCGTGTTCCATGTCATCCAACGGGCATGGGAGTATCTCAGAGGAAGAGCTTGGGCGAGAGCAGTACGCCCGGCAGGGAAGTTCGTCGCGGACGCGGGATTGATAGGCGTTGGGCAAGTGATCTACCGGAAGTACGTCAATCCAGTTCTCTATGGGCGTAGAGGCGCTGGTCGCTAATG
>CAWBUK010000005.1:0-133801 GCA_963791965.1 uncultured Acidobacteriaceae bacterium
CAATGACAGCAACCTGGGCGTGCGCAGCGGCGCATTGCATTCGCTGGAGCCGGTGAAGGCCGACAGCAGCGTACGTATGGCGCTGCAACAGTTGGCCAAAGAAGACCCCAGCGATTACATTCGTCACGAGTCACAGCAACTGCTGGCCTCAACACCGAACATGTTCTAGCTGGAATATGTCGAACAAACAACTTTCGCTCCCTGCGGTTTCCCGCCTGGTGCAGCGGGACGTGAGATCTACAGTGGGAGGTCGGAACGGTTGACGGCACTGCCGGGTTCAGGGGCGAGAACAGGCACAACGAACCAACGGGCGGCTTCGCGTCGCAGACACGCGGGGTTGGCCGTCGGCTTGGCGCTGGCGGTCGCGTTGCCGCTGCTGGCGGAGCAGGTTCGTGTCTATCAGGAAGGCAATGCCTGGGTAGAAGAGACTACCGGCACGCTTCCGGCGTCTCGCGATTTACGCGTCAACACCGATATTGGGTCCATCGATGTGCGGGGCCGGGCGCAAGGCGTCATGTACGTCATTCGCAAACGCACGGTTGCCGCCAGCAAGGAAGAAGCCGAGCGCGACTTCCAGAAGATGAAGTTTTCCGCGGTGAGAACCGGCGATCAGATCGTAGTGGATGGCCGCTTGTTGGAGCGCGGCTTCACCCGCTTAACCAGCGACATCTCCTTGCAGGTGCCGTATAACCTGCGCAAGGTTTGGCTCAACACCGGTACCGGAGCGCTGAGATTAAGTTCTCTGGCGGCCGCAGTCACCGCAAAAACCGGCGGTGGCGTGGTGAAGCTCGACGATATGGCCGGCCCGGTCAACGTCACCACCGGAGGCGGCGAGGTGGTCGGCGGTAGCCTGGGCTCGCAAGCCATCATCGATACTGGCAGTGGAGGCGTACACATCGACAACATCACCGGGGCGGCCAGGATTACCAGTGGTGGAGGTCGGATCTACATCGGCTCGGCGAACACTTTGCTCATCGACAACAAGGCGGGCAATATCGATGTCCGCCGCTGCTTTGGCAATTTTCAGGCCACGACCGGTGGCGGCAATGTCAACGTAGGCCCAGTGACTGGTTCGGTTCGTATCGATGCCGGCGCCGGCAGCGTTCGCGTCGGTGGGGCCGGCGGAGTAACCGAGGTAACTACCGGCGGCGGTAGCGTGGAGCTGTTCAAAATGGCAAAGGGAGCTAAGGTTGACACTCCGGTGGGCGCCATCACCGTGCAGTTCAGCGCGGTGCCGGGAGCGTTTACCGATTCGGTATTGCATACCGGCTCCGGCGATGTGTTGGTTTTCTTGCCCGATGAGCTACCGATGACCATACATGCTTCGTCTGATATGGCAGCAGGCTACGGAATTCGTTCTGAGGTGCCGGGCATTCGCATCAGCAAGCAGGGCGGTGGCTTCGGACCTCAATCGGCCTGGGCAGAAGGTACTCTCAACGGTGGCGGACCGTTGTTACGCATTCGCACTGGTATGGGCCACATTGATTTTCGTCACACGGAATAGTCTTAAGTGGGTCAGTTTTGTCATCCCGAGCGAGCCTCTCTTGCGAAGCGAGGGATCTCGGCGTGCCGATTCGCGCCGGTGCGCGAAAGGCACGCATCCGCATTCCACTGACCCACTAAGCAGCTTTTAGCAGGAATGGATTGATACGTATGATCTCCGCACGGAATTACAAATCGCAGGTAGCTGTTCTGGCGGCGGCCCTGTTATGGATGCTACCCGCTGCCTTCGCCGGGTCGAATGACTCCGGCGCTTACCTCGGTGTCCATATCAGCGACATCACCCCCGAGATCGCGAACAACCTCAGGCTGAGCGACATCAATGGTGTGGTGGTGCAGAGCATCGATCATGACGGCCCCGCGTGCAAAGCCGGTATCAGGAATAACGACGTGATCACCTCCGTCGGCGGCACCCCCATCCGCAACATACAGCAGATGGTGGAAGTAATGAACACCATGGCCGCCGGCAGCGTCGCCAACATTGCGATCCTGCGCGACGGAGCGGCGCAAAACGTGAAGGTTACCCTGGGCAGCCGCAAGACATGGGTGACCCCCAAGGCCGCATCTCCCGTGCCCAACAGCTCTATGGCGAAGTCGTTTGCCGGTCCCATGCCTTCGGTGGCGTATCCCGCTGATGTCGACGTTCCGCTCATGACGCCCGCCTCGGCGCGGCGTGGCATCGTAGTCGAAGGACTTAGCCCCCAGTTGGCTGAATTCTTCGGAGTTCCCAGCGGACAGGGCGTGCTGGTGCGCAATGTGCAGCACGGAAGCATCGGCGCCAACGCCGGATTGAAGGCTGGCGACGTCATTATCAAGATTGATGGCCAGATGATCAGGGACCTTGCTGATTGGCGGCGCAGCATGAACATTTCCAACGGCAAAACCTCGTTCTCCATCATCCGCGAAAAGCGTGAGCAAGTGGTGGAGATGGTAATGCCCGGCCCCGCCGGCGAACTTCGTATGGGTGAAGATTGGGACTCCCTCGACCCCCACATGGACGCCTTCCATCAGCAAATGCAGCTTCTAGGTCCCCAAACCGCACAGCAGACGCAGGCCCTGATGTTCAGCTCCGATGAGCTGGAGAAGATGCAGCGCGAGGTCGAGAAATCGGTTAATAAGGACCTGAACAAAGAACTGAAGCGCGAGAACAAAGAGCTCAAGCACCAGACCAAGGAAATTCAGAAGCAGATGAAGGAGCTTGAGCCGCAGCTTCGCAAACAGAGCGAGGAAATCCAGAAGCAGATGGAGCAGATGCGGCCCGAAATCGAGAAGCAGACCCAGGCCGCGCGCCAGCAGATAGAGAAGATGGGTCCCGAAATCCAGAAGCAGGCCGACGAAATCACCAAGACCATGGCCGTATTCAACGACTCGCTGAAGACCATCGGCCCGCAGGTTCAGCAGCAGATGAAAGTCATCGGCCCGCAAATCCAGCAGCAGATGCAGCAGTTGCAAAAAGAAATGCAGCAGCAACAGCGCGAGTGGCACGACATGATGAAGAAGTGGCCCAACTCGTCGCAGCCGAATGAGATGTAACTCGCCGTCCCGCAACTAGCGGCGAGCCTGAGCAACCATTTTCGGGCAAAGCACACTGCGCCCGAATGCGATCACCGGCACGGGCGGTCCATCGCTCTCCTAGAACGTCACCCTCACTCCCAATTGCGCCGCGAACGGAATACCCACCGTGGTTCCCGGTCCGAAGAAATCACCCAACGCTCCTGCTGGTACCAGGAACTGCTTCGAACTGGTAATCGGCACGCATCCGGTTGTGTAGCAGACCTGCGTAGCATTCGACAGATCGTTGACCGGATTAGGCAGCGCCGAGATATCGGTCACGTAATTGGCGCCCGGGTTGTTGCGGTTGAACAGGTTGAAGAACTCGATAAACGGGTTGATCTGCCAGCGCTCTTTGATGTTGAACGGGCGTGACACCCGCATGTCCACCTGGAAGTAAGGGGTGCCGCGGAACTGGTCCAGGGTAGTCTGTTGGCCATTGATAACCGCGCGGTCGTTGCCCGGATCTCCAAGTCCATTCACGTCGACCGGCGTGGTCAATGTAATCGGACGCGCGCCTTCGGCCTGAATCAACGTGGAAACCTGGAAGCCTCCCGGAACGTAAAAGATTCCTGCCAGCGTGAAGCGGCTGCCGACATCCTCGCCCGACGGGCCGTAGTCGCCCGGCCCAAAGGGGTTCTGCGGATTGCAGACTCCGTCAACGTAATCAAAAAGCTCACCCAGGATGCAGCCCCAGGTGTTGGCGCGCGAATACGTATAGCTCGCAGTGAGGTTGAAGCGACGGCTGACATTCCCCTGCACGCGCAACATCAGAGCGTTGTAGGCGGAGCGGTTATCCGACTTGAATACAGAAATGTCGGGCACATTCGCCATTTGGGTAGCCTGGTCCTGCGCAAACAGCGGAGAGAATAACGTAGTGCCCGCAATGTAGTTGTAGCGGGCGTAGCTGTGAACTCCCTTTTCGTAAACGTAATCCCCGCTAAAGGTCCAGTTTTTGTGCCATAGATACTGCACCCCCACCGTCGCGTGGATGTTGTAAGGCGTGTGGTAGTTGGGATCGATCATGACACCAGCACCACCGTCCGCGGAACCGGGCAGGCAGCCGGCATCTCCCGGCATCGTGCAGGGCGCAAAGGCAGATGGCGTATTCACCGCCTGGAACGCGGTAGCCCAGCCGTTTTGCGCCAGGTCGGCGTAGTACATCCCAAAGCCGACGCGCAGCACCAGATCTTCAACATTGTCCGGTGAATACGCGATGCCGATGCGGGGTGCGAACGCACGACGGTAGTCATGTGGCACGCCGGTCGGCAGCGGGAGTTGCAGCCCCTGCACCGTCTGCACCGCCGGATTGAATTGCTGGTTGACTCCATTGGCCTGGAACAATCCGAACGTGGTGTCCCACCGCAAACCGTAGTTGATGGTTAGCTGCGGCGACACACGCCATTGATCCATTGCATAAATACCCAGGCGCTGAACGTTTTGACTGAAGCCTCCGTAGCCGGCGGGCGTCGACGTGGTCTGGCAGTCGGTGCCGTCATACGGTGGCAGGCAATTCAGCTCTGCCGTGAGTTGGTCCGGATTCGTGAGATAGAACGTGGGATTTTCGGTGAGTGTGTACAGCGTTTCTGCCTGCCCGGGAAATGACCCGCTCAGCACCGGCTCGTGAATAAAGTCCACTCCGAACTTCGGCGCGTGTCTGCCCACCGAGCCGCTCACGTCATATCGAAACTGATATTTCTCCTGGTTGCGAATGACGGGAAATGCCGTTATCGCGGTCACGAACTGGTTGTCGCCGTACGTTTCGAAGCCAGAAATTGTCTTGGAGGTCGAGCTGAACGGAAAAGCCAGCGCGAATCCAAGGTACCCGTTGCGATCCGCAGTTCCGTGAAGATAACTCATGCCCAGCGTGAGAGTGCCGACCCAATTCGGACTGAAGGTGAAGGTGTTGCTGATCACCGCGTTCTGATAGTTCGAGTGCGTGGTCGCGCCAGTGGAGGGCAGCGTTGCCTGTTGCACCAGGGCATTATTGGTGGTGGAGTTGTCCAGCGCGTAGCGCACGAACCACTGCGAGCGCTGCGACTGTGCCCAGTCAAACCGAATGTCGCCCAGGTACGACTGGTAAGGCACGCGAATGTAGGGGGGAACCGGGATGGAGCTGGTGTTGGGAATCAGTCCCTGCTCTGCCAGTTGATTGAGCGCGTTGAATTGGGTGAGGCTGTCGGGACTGTAGTTGATGCTGGCGTGCTCGTTCACCATCTCGAATCCGCTGTAAACCCACACCTTGTCCTTGACGATGGGGCCGCCGATGGTGCCGACATAATTTTGCCGCGAGAAAGGCTGCTTGGGCTCGGGCGCCGGATTCTCAATGGGGAACCGCGCATTCAGCGCCGACGCGCGTTCAAAGACGGCGAAGTCGCCATGCCAATCGTTGGTTCCGCTCTTGGTGCTGATCACTACCGCGCCGGCGGTCGTGCGTCCGATATCGGCATTCTGTACCGAGGTCTGAAAGGCAAACTCGCGAATGACATCGGGCGAGAAATTCTGCAGGAAGCCACCGATGTAATCGTCCGAATTATCCATTCCGTCCACGCTGAGGCTGTTGTTCAACCCTGAACTGCCGCCGGTGGAAACAGCAGTGATGCGCGCTTTGGTGGGATCGGAGGGCTCAACCGGCTCGGTGCCCGGCACCATGTAAGCGATGTTGGCAAAGCTGCGGGCCGCCAGGGGAATGTCTTGCAGGTCCTTGGTCGTAACCACTCCGCCGTTGACGGCATTCGTGGTATCGAGCTGCTCTGTGGTGATCGAGGATGCTTCCCCTTTCACCGTGACCGTAGCTTGCGCCGCCGCCGGCCGCACCGTTACCAGCAGGTCGCGCGTCGTACTGACCAGCACGTTGACATCCGTCTCTGCCTTGGCGAATCCCTTGGCATCTACCACAATGTGGTAGCTTCCGGGAATCAGGTCGGGGAAACGGAACTCTCCCCTGCTGCCGCTGGTGATCTGCCGCGACACCCCCGACGTATTTGAGGTTGCGGTCACCGCAGCCGACCTTACGCGCGCGCCGCTGGCATCCTGTACTTCGCCGATCAGTGTGCCGGTTGCATTTTGTGCCGAGGCGATTTGGGAGATGGTCAGAACCGTGACCAAAAACAGGAGACTGCTAATGAGTTGCGGAACTTTGTAAATAAAACCTGGACGTCGCACGGGGACACCTCGCAGACAGCAGAATGCAACCCTGAACAGCCGTTGTGTGCGAAGGCTAAATGATGCCGGATAGTACTACCATCAGTAGTAATTAGGTTGCCATTCACATCGCGGGCGGCACACCGTCGTGGAGAGCATTTCCGGGCTTCTCTCAGGGCCAAGTGGGGGAAATCAGCAGCCGCCTATGGTCTACACTCGTCCTCCATCCTTGGCCAAGCACAAAAAAGGCGCCGATCTCTCGGCGCCTGCCAGAGTACTACCTTGCTCTGCTACCCCTTGTTGATGTTGATGTCTCCCTTATCGGAGTTGATGACCAGGTGAGCGCCGCCGTTTCCAACCGTACCTGTCGCCCTGGAGGTCGTACCGGCTTCCTTGTCGACCTTAATGTTGTCGAATTCGCTGCTGATGTCGCCTTGACGCGCTGTAGCGTCAATCTGGAATCCCGCGTTCGCCGGCAGTACCAGCACCACATCGCCCTTGCGGCCCGTAATCGTCATCTTGCCGAGCGGCAGCTTTTTCGCGGCGTGAACTTCAATGTCGCCGTTGCTCGACTCCAGTTCCAGGTCGCCGCTCACGTCGTCGAGGTGCACTTCCTTCGAGCGCATCACCAGCCGTGATGGACCAGTCACGTCCGTTCCCCGCAGCGAGTCGCCGGAAATCTCAAGATCCCCGGGTATCGCCGCCAGCGTGAGGTCCGAATGCGAGGACTTGAACGTCACCGATTTAGCGATCTTCGACAGGTGAATGCTGTCGAAGTAGTCGCCGTTCAAACGAACGGATCCGTTCACATCATCGACGTTCGCATCATCAATGCGGCCGTCAATGTCCACATCGCCTACAACCTGGTTCACCCGGACCGATCCCTTTTCCAGGTTGACCTTCACCGCCCCGGTAATATCGCTCAGCGTGACATCACCATGCTGCCCTGAAATCTTCACATCACCCTTGCGATCAGTGATGTTCAGGTCGCCTCGCCGGCTCGCAATATCAAGCGCAGCTTTGCGCGGGACATAGATGTCCATGTCGGTAGTTACACCGTGGTCGCCCGCACCATTGGTGTTGGCATTCAGCAGGACCGAGCTGCCGTTGACGGTAATGATCGGCTTGCTGCCCTGGTTGTACTTGTCGCCATCGCTCTGGTTGTTCGCATACAGCTTCTTGTGAACCACAACTTTGATGTTGTCGCTGTCGCTGGGCTGCACGGTGATGGCGCCGCGATCGCTCACGATGCGCAAATTGCCGTCGGCCGGGAAACTCTGCTCCAGCGTGTCGTCAAAGGTATAGGCGTTGCCGAACATGTTGCCCAGATCGTCGTCCATCTGGATCTGGTCGCGGACTCCGCCCCAATTCACATCGCTGCTGTAGTGCGCTCCCAGGCCGAAGATGATGATCAGTATCAGCAACAGGACGCTTCCCGCGCCAATACCACCGGCGCGATAGCCTTGCCGGTTGGCGTTGCTGTGCTCGACCAGCTTGATCACGCCCCACAAAATCAGCAGCAGCGGCCACCAGTGCCCAAAGAAGTGCCAGATCGGCAGCCGTATGCCAAAGTTGTGCAGCAGGAACATGCCGCCGATGACGATCAGTACAATCGGCCCTGCCAGCGACCGCTGATAACGCGGCGGTGGTGGTGGAGCGGGCATCATCGGAGGTGGCGTATAGGTGCTAGCCATTGTGCACCTCCGTATCGTTGGAAGTCTCCCGCCCTGCTGGTAGGGAGCAGGCAAGTTGCCTCCCGGCTGTATCGGTGCCGGCGTCACTACCGGCGCGGAGGCCGGCGGCGCGACCGGCGCCTGTGCATAGGGCGCTTGTCCATAAGGCGCCTGCCCGTAGGGAGCTTGCGCGTATCCCGCATTGTGCGGAGGTACGGCCACGTATTCGCGAGGCACGTGTCCATCGACTGGCGCGCTGTGCCGCAGGAACGACATCAGGCCAATGACGATCAGCAACGCCGGCCAGGTACGGTCAAAGTTCAGCCAATAGCTCGACGTCACCTGTGCCAGCAGAAACAGCACACCCAGGGTGATCAGGACCGCAGGTCCCATATATCCATGGGCACGGCATCGAGCGCAACCACAGTTCGGGTTATATCTGTATCGCATGACGCCCCCTTAGTACCCCGTCCGTCTGCGTTTCAGAAGCACATAAACGCCGAGGGCGATCAGAATTAATGGCCACAGCTGCCGGAAAATCCAGCCGATATGGAACCAGCCGAACGTGTTCAGCAGGAACAGCACGCCGAGGGCGATCAGCACAAACGCGCCCACCGGAATCTGCTTGTCGTCTACCGGCACTTCCACCGCAGGCGCCATCGGCACCGCCGCAACCGGGGCCGGAGCCGTGCCACCGGGGCTGCCACCGTCGCGGACTGAGACCGGTTCGGGATTAGGTTGTTGAACCCGAACGGGTCGGGGGGCTGCAATCCCAGCATGCGAGCTTTCGCCGTCTGGTAAGCCTCGATCGGCATATAGAGGACGAAGGCTGCGATCGCAATGCCAAAGAGATCATTGATGTTATTGGCCGCCCAGATTAGGGTGGCAAAAATCAGCACATGAATAAAGCCCTTGGCATACTCGCCGTTGTACATGGCGCCGACGCCGGGAATAAATCCCAGCAATGCGGCCAATCCGGGGCTGCCGCTGGCGACCGTAGTCGTCCCCGCAGCCACCACACCGGGTTGAGGTGGAGGCGGCATGGTTCCGCTCACCTGGGCTGCGAGGCAGTCCTCACAGTACACGACGCCACGCACGTCCCGGGCACAGTGTGCGCACACCGGTTTACCACAGGTGCGGCAATAAGCCGTTGCGGGAATGTCGACATGGTTGGCGCAGTTCATATAGTTTTCCTGTTCTGCCGGGCCCGATTCATTTGCGATTCGACTGTGGCCGGAGCTTGAGCCAGTACTGGCTCTTGCCCGTTACTGCCATACCGTCTGTACTCCTTTTGTTGCTGGTTCTCGCTCTTGTTTGGGTTCTTAGGCGGTTGCGGATTCTCCTGCTTGTCTTCGGGCCGGGCGGCACGGCGCAAATCGCGCACCCGAGACTCGATTTCGTAGACCAGTCGGAGGTTTTCGTAGTAACGCACCACGCGCGCTTCCGTCGTGTAGTACGCCTTCTGCATGCCTTTTGCACTCATATCGACGTGCTTGAGATCGGCGACATGAAAGCCGGCCACGTTCAGCAGCATGGTGATAGAGAAGAACGCCATGCCAAACGACATGGCAAAGCGCGGCGTCACCAGCGGAGCAAATACTGGAGACATGCGGCCTTTCAGCCGTCCCCACCAGTTTTCACTCGCCGTTACCGCCTTTTCGCGCGGTTCCGGCTGCGCCCCTGCCGTCTGCACCATGATGTTGTGCACCAGGTTGCGCGGGACCTCGACTTCCTCCAGCCCCTTCAGCCAGTGCATGCCGGCAGCGGCTTCCCGGTACTGGACACCGCAAACCGGGCAGCTCTCCTGGTGGGCCTCAAAGCCCGCCAGCGCGGAGCCGTGCAGCATACCGTCGAGGGCGTCGGCCAGCAAGGCCTCCCACTCAACGCACTGCATTCCGGATTGGGTGTTGTCACTCATGGTTCAACTGACCTGCCCATAGGTACGTTGCAAAAGTCTCGCTAGTTCCGTTCGTCCCCGATTTATGCGACTCTTCACAGTTCCCTCGGGCACTTTGAGCACTTTGGCAATCTCCTTGTAGTCCAAATCCTGCAAATCGCGCAGGATAACCGCCTCCCGCAGCTCCGGCGAGAGCTTCTGGAGGGCCGCCTGCACCATCTTCTGGGTTTCCTGGCTCTGAACCCGCTGCTCTGGACCTGACCGCTGGTCTTCCAGCTGATCGGCAATCGAGAGACCATCTTCCTGATTTCCCGGCGTCGCGTCCAGAGAATCCGTCACCCGGTCATATTTCCCTTTACGGAAGTGGTCGACCAGCAGGTTACGGGTAACCGTGGTAACCCACGTCATGAACGCCGCTTTGGTCCCGTCAAAGGTGCCAAGGGTGCGGTAAATCTTAATGAACACTTCCTGGGTCAGGTCCGCCGCATCATCTCCCGAGCCGGAAAACCGGTAGCAGATGTTATAGATACGCCGGTTATACTGCTGGACGATTTCCTGCCATGCCGCGGCATCGCCCGCTACACAGCGGCGTACCAGTGCATTTACGGCTTGGTTGTCGTCCAAAGGGCGCTCCCAACAGCTTTACTCCTGGCCTAAGTTACCTCTCAAGGCTGGTAGAAGATACGCAACGGCGAGACCAGAAGTTCGAGTCGTGTGATCCGGCAGGTCGCCAGATTCGTGACGAATTGTAACAGGGGTGACAGGCCTCTCAGCGATAATCGGCCGCACACCCGTGTGTGCGAACCCGGATTGGAACCAAGGGATGAAGCGCCATGCTGTGAACGGCGGAGTAAACCTGCTCGTCATGGACATGGCACGAGAGTGGGTGTGATGACTTGATGTGCTAGGCTGGTTGTGCATAGATTTTGTCAGGGCCTTGGCGTCTAAACCCGAAACAGCGGCTCGTCACTCAAGATAAGATGCCTGTCTCTCGCCATTACAACAACGCTCCGATAACAGAGGCTCTGATTGACATTCACGTTCAATTGCCTAGTGGCGCTGATCTAAATGTCCTTGATCGGTTTCGCAGCGCTATTGCCGCTACGTATCCAAGAGAGGAAAAACGAATTGAGTTTCAGGCTCAATTTGTCGCCGGTGAGTCGCCGGACGCTAAGTCTGAGCAAAAGCAAATTGGCTACGCATTCTACAGTTCCGACGGTCGGCAAGTCGTCCAGGGTCGACTGAATGGGTTCACATTCAGCCGGCTTGCACCGTACAAAGACTGGGAACACATGCGGGACGAAGCTCGGAAGCAATGGTCTTTGTTTGTTGAGCTAGTGCGTCCAGAGAAGATTGCCGGTGTCGTTCTCCGATACATCAATCAGATCAGGATGCCGGCTGCGGAAGTCGACTTGAAACAATTCTTCAGGACCTATCCCGAAATAGCGCCGGAACTCAGCCAGACTATGTCTGGTTACTATATGAGCGTACAAGTACCCCAGCTTGATCTTGACTGTGTGCTCGTTCTAACGCAAACTACGGTTCCAGCTCAACCGGGCTCGGCGACTGTTGTGTTAGATCAGTTCCTTTCAGCACAGAATCGAGATATTCCCGAAGATGAACTTTGGAGTTTGTTGGAGAAATTTCGGAACCGTAAAAATGAGATCTTCGAGTACTCGATAACGGACAAGACTCGGGAGCTTTTTGCCTAATGCCTGCGACACTACGTAGTGCTTTGACTAGAGAACAGTATCCAGTTTCGCGGACTGCGCGAGCTGTGTCGATTGAGGTGTCCCCTCCCAGTGCGGCTCTGGACCAGCACAGTGAATATTGGAGGGTCCTGGAACAATTTGCCGAAAGCAGAGAACAACTGAAAAAGGTCAGATCGCTCCACGCTAATTGGGACAGCTACGGTGCTGAACCTCCGAGCGCTCGAGCAATTGAACTCACCGAAGCTGTTCTTAATGGGCTCAGGGATCGTTTTGTCGCTCCATCGAGGATTGTCGCGTCCGTTGAAGGCGGAGTTGGAGTCTGCTTCAGTAGAGGTAACAGATACGCCGATCTTGAATGCTTCAACAATGGTGAGATCGTCGGGGTTGTTTACGCTGGGTTAGGCCATCCACGGGTTATCGAAGCCACTGCCGAGCCTGCTGCGTTAACTGCCGCGATCGAAGACATCGTCGCTTTTATCAATGCCTGAACCTCCAGAGCGCATGCTCCGAAATGGTCGTCCCGAGGATCAGACCTTCCGTCCCGAAGAAGCTCTTCACCAACGATACATAAGCGAGCACCTTATCGAGGGCTGCTTCTCTCCCACGGGAGTCCGGTTTCCCAAGCAGTCGGTGAATAGGTCGAAATACTCCGAACCCATTGACGTTCTCTTTTCGGATGATGATCGATATGTGGGATGGGGAGTAATTCACTATCTCGTGCGCGATCTTATCCCCCTGCCGCTGAATGCGCCGACTCATAGCTTCTTTCCGAAGCACGTTCCCCTAGAAGAGAATTACGCTCACAGTGAGATTTGGGTAGACAGCGTCCAGCAGCCCGGCAATTACGTTGAGCCGAGTCGTTCGGTGCGAAAGGCATTCCGCGCACACCTAAGTCAACGAATCACGATCGACATCGTTGCCACGCGATAAGCAGCAATACGTGCGGGCAGGCGAGCGGGGTGGCCCGTATTTCTCTTCTTTTGGGAAACGTGGGGGGCTAACGATTCTTCGTCTCAGAACGCCCCGCGCTCAGAAGCGACCGATAAAGGCTGGCTTGAGACGGCTCCAACCGCCGCGAGAACATTAGCGACTGGGCACTGGACGAGTTTCGCAAGCACTACAAGGACCCAAGCATTACCAAGTGGGACATCTTCCATTACGTTTATGCGGTGCTGCATCATCCCGAGTATCGCGAGCGCTACACCGCCAACCTCAAGCGCGAGCTGCCCCGCATCCCGTTCTTAAGCACCGCGGGCCGTCAGGCCAGCGAAGGTGAAAGCCCCGGCCTTCAGGCCGGGGACGGAAAACGCGCCGAAGGCGCTTCCTCTCTGCCGAAGGCTAACGCGCAGCCGCAGGCGGAGCGTCACAAGCAGGTCCCTCAAGGGCTGAAGCCCCTTCGGGATGACAAATCATTGGGTGTGCCGGAACGCGGCGCTGAAGCGCCGCTCTACCAATCCGAGCGCGCGGTCTTCCACGCCTTCGCCGAAGCCGGCCGAAACTCACCGATCTCCACGTCAACTACGAACAGCAACCGGAATATCCGCTGGAACGCATCGAGAATCCCAAAGAAAAGCTGAACTCGCACGTGGAAAAGATGCGCCTGAGCAAAGACAAGACCACGCTCGTCTACAACGACTTCCTGACCCTGAAGGGCATTCCGCCCGAGACATTCGAATACCGCCTCGGCAACCGCTCGGCGCTGGAGTGGGTCATCGACCAGTACCAGGTCTCAACCGACAAGCGCAGCGGCATCGTCAACGACCCCAACCGCGCCGACGATCCGGAATACATCGTCCGCCTCATCGGGCAGGTCATCACCGTCAGTCTTGAGACCATGAAGATCGTGAACGCCCTCCCGCCGTTTATCATCGACACCGCGCCCCCAGCCGGCCACTCTTGAGTTCCCATTTCGGGAATTCCCACCACCTTCGTAACCTCTGTTCCGCACTTTTCTCACGCTGACCCTTTAGGCAGCCCGTAAACTCCCCAAGACGACACCCAGAGTGTCCCCGCGGGGGCTCCGCGCTAAGTTCTTTAAAATCTAGATTTTGCCTGTAAGTCTCACGGGCTCAAGATTTTGCAATCGATTTCTAGTCTAAGTCGTTGAAAACAAGGATTCGCAAAATCAATTTTTAAACGATTTCACGTTATCGGACGCTACACCACATCGCCTCCACAAGCTAGCAGCCGGACACGCACCACTCATTCCTTTGTTTGGAAAAAGTGGGGCACATCCTGCATCGAGTCGGGTGGCTAATCGTCGTCCGGATCGCGGGAAGGTGTCTTGTCATTAATGAAGTACGTTGCATCCTTGGGACTGCGTATGTTCTTGAACGGCCGCGGACCAGCGGCAGAGCTGAAGAACGTAGTCAGGTCGGTTTTCGAGCGCGCGTCGGCGAAGCCCAGCAAACCTTCCTGGAGTCCGAAGTTCTGCTCGATAAATCGCAGGACGCTTCCGAAGTCGTATCGCCCGTTATCAATGTAGCCAGCCGGGGTATAGGCCGAAACCACCATCAACGGAACTCGGAAACCCATCTCATAGTCGTTCTGCGGTTGCTTCACCAGGCTTGGCACCTCGTGGTCGTACCACCCACCCCAATCATCCCAAAGAATCAAAACCGCAGTGTCCTTCCAATATCCCTGGCCGCCGTCGCAGTTGTTGCTGGCGCCGACTGTATTCACGATGGAAGCGACCCAGGAAGGTCCGCCTGGAGCGTCATAACCGGCATGGTCCGAATTCTCCGCGGAAGGCACAACCCAACTTACGCCACGCAGACTACATCCGCTGATGTCGGTGAGCACGTGGGAAGGCGTCAGGTCAACGTTGTTGATCCATTCCGAACCCTGGCACTCACCGCCATACCCGCTCGATTGGCAGATGTGTTGAATGACGGTTGGCGCAGTCCAGGTGGCAGGGGCACTCGGGGTGTAGTACTTCCAGGAAAACGCTTGCGGGAAATCGCCCATGGTCTGGATGTCCCAGCATGGGTAGATATAAGTACTCTCGTGCCCAGGAGGGGAGATTAGATAGACAATCTGGTTCATGGCGCCTACGCAACCCGTGGGCATACCACCCGGAATCGACTCCTCGGCGGCGAAAATGCCATTGGCATCATCGGACGCACCCGGCGCCGAAGTCCCTCCGAATAGATACAGGTGAGCTGGAAAGCTCGGCCCCTGATTTGTCTGGAACATGTAGTTCGCAAACCCATATTGGGTCGCGATGTCGAGATATGGATTCAGAGCGCCCGTCGAGTTATCGACGTAGCGGAACTGGGGTTTGCTGGGGCAAGTACCGAAGCAGGCGATTCGAGTTGCACCATCCATCCTGCATGGCGCGTTCAGCGCAAACATGTTGTCGCACATCTGCACATACGCCGGGTGAGAGTGATCCAAATCGTACGGTGCCGTGAAGCCGACTGGCTGGGGTTGCGTGTAGCCCCTGACGTTTGACGAGTCATACCACTTCGCGGTCTGAATGTTGTATTGATTCGGACCAGGGTTAATGCTGCACGACTGGCTGTTGCCATACGGCGGCGCGCACAACCCCTGGAACATATTGTCGGGTGTGCGATTTTCCTGCACGATGACGATGATGTGCTGGAAGTGAGGTATCTGGGCATATAAGGGTGCGACCAGCAGGCAGCCGAATACCGTCGCGATCAAGCCGACGCCTTTCATTGGATTCCTCTCCTGAAAAGTCTTCGTGAGGGTTCGTGCTGAGACATGCGCAGCATTGGTCTCGGGGCGATGCGGAGTCGTTTGGGCTCCAGGATAGAACTACTGAGGCGGTATTGTGCACGTCTTCGTGTGAAAAGACAACTCAGGACAATTCCCTTGGAAAACAACTTTCAATGAACAACTAGGAGAGCTGAACCGTTGCCTCAGAAAAGGAGAGGGCCAACCTTGCGGCCGGCCCAGTTAGTTAATCGATCTACCTGCGGTTCGCCGCTACTCGTCATCCGGATCGCGAGAAGGCGTCTTGTCGTTGATGAAGTAGTTTGCGTCCTTAGGACTCGATATCTTCTTGAACGGCCGTGGCGCCTTTACTGAACTGAAGAACGGGGCCAGGTCGGTTTGCGAGCGCGCGTCCGCAAAGCCCAGCACACCTTCCTGCAGTCCAAAGTTCTGCTCGATGAACCGCAGCATGCTTCCGAAGTCGTATATGGTTGTTGTCGATGTAGTGCGCTGGGGTATAAGCCGACACCACCATCAACGGAACCCGGAAGCCCCACTCATAGTCGCTCTGCGGTTGCGGCCGAAGCGGCGGCGGCTCGTGGTCGTACCATCCACCCCAGTCATCCCACACGATGAGGATCGCCGTGTCGTTCCAGTATCCTGCTCCGTTGTCGCACTTGTTGCTTGTTCCTATTGCATTGACGATTGAGGCCACCCAGGCTGGCCCACCCGTCGCGTCATAACTCGCGTGGTCCGAATTCTCGGCCGATGGAATGACCCAACTTACTCCCTGTAGATGACACTGGTTGATGTCGGTGAACACATCGGAGGGGTGCAGGTCTACGTTTTCGGTCCACTGGTCGCCCAGGCACTGGCCGTTATACCCGCTCGATTGGCAAATGTGCTGAATGGCGGTGGGAGCGGTCCAGATGGAGGGAGCACTCGGCGTGTAGTACCTCCAGGAAAATGCCTGCGGAAAGTCGCCCAGGGTCTGGAAGTCGACGCAGGGATAAATCTGCGAACTCTCGTGTCCTGGAGGTGAGATCAAATACACGAACGTGTTCATGTCGGCTATGCAACCGGTCTGCTTCCCGCCCGGAATTGAATTCTCGGCAGCAAAGATACCTTGGGCATCGCTGGCGGCGTCCGGCGCCGAAGTACCTCCAAACAGATATAGGTGAGCCGGAAGGCTCGGCCCTTGGTTGGTCTGGAACATGTAATTCGCGAACCCATATTGCGTCGCAATGTCGAGATAAGGATTCATGATCCCGGATGAGTTGTCGACGTAGCGAAACTGCGGTTTGCCAGGGCAAGTACCGAAACAGGCGACTCGGGCTGCACCGTCCATCCGGCACGGCGTGTTCAAGGCAAACATGTTGTCGCACTGCTGCACGAACGCCTGGTGACTATGATCCAGATCGTACGGATCGCCCAATCCCACCCGTTGAGGTTGAGTAGAGCCGCTGGCGATAGTCATGTCCCGCCACCTGGCAGTCTGAATGTTGTATTGGTTTGGGCCAGGGTTCGTACTGCACGAGTCGGGGGTTCCATACGGCGGCGCACAGAGACCCTGAAAAAAAGTATCCGGTGTACGGTTCTCCTGCACGACGACGATGACGTGCTGGAACCGCGGGATTTGAGCATGTACAGACACTACCGAAAAGCAGGCCAGAACCGTGACGATCGCGGCGAGGTACTTCATGCACTTCTCCTTCAATGGTCTTTCTATGTTGTCCGGGGTCGAGGTGGGTATCTTTTCGCCGATGAGCGTGCGAGGGTCGGCGGATACTAGCGACGGTATTGTGTACTCGGGGCTATCAAAAAACAACTTAATTTATGAAAAAAATGAGGCGGTGGGAGTCAGACCGCGAAGCAGGGCATCTTGCAGGCGTCAATATGAACGTTCGGTCACAGTTGCGAAACAATCGAGGAAGGTACAGCACAAGAAACAGCGCCCCACATCCTCCCAAGGCGGAAGAATGCGGGGCGCCGTTAAAGGATCAGCTACGGCAAGGTGGGGGTGTAGAGATCCCGCCTCCGGTACTCCCGGTAAGACCAGGAATCGACCTGGATCTGATACACAATTTTGCCAAGCACGTTGACCTCTGTTGATTGCGCCATTGGAGTTTGGGGAGTGCCCAAAGCTCCGTTGCCATAGCTGGAGTAGATGCCATCGTTGGCCAGCAGCAGATCAGCACTGCCCAAGGCCGCCGAGTATCCGCCCAGATCGGCTTGGGTTGTGAGCGTGACCGTCTTGTTAGTCTCGTTCACCAACATCATCATGCCGCGGCTGTTCTGGTTCCCCCCGCACTGAGAGTTACGCAGGTTGCCGTCATCGAAAATCGTCATGACGCCCTGGCCGAGTTGCGCACCGCTGCCTTGCGCCTGGAATCCCGCATCATGTTGATGAGTGAACCACGGAAATACCGCCGGATCACCACACTGTGTCGGCGGCGGATTCGTAATGGTGAAGTCACCATACGGCCCCATCCTCCAGAGAATGCTGCCATCGCCCTGGCCGTTCTTGTAGTTGATCTTCAACACCCAGTCCTGATGACGCTCCGAAATAACAATGTTGCCATCGGGCGTTAGCTGGGCCGAGTTGGTGTGCAACCAGTCATTGGCCTGGGTGAAGTTCTGGGGAAAACTGGGACAGCCACCCGCTCCGTGCGTACAGACCTCATGCTGCGTCGCGTAGCGGCTCAGGTCTTCGTGCGAAAACGAATCCCATGCCCACACTAGCTGTAGATTGTGATCCAGCACGAGGATCACATCGCCGAGAATGTCGACGGGATCTTGTTGTGTGCCTCCCTGGTACTGGGTCGACACCAGGTCGCTTGAACCCAGCAACAAGTAGTTGCCGTTGGGCAGAAGGCGGGTCTCGTGGGTGTTGAAATCATCCAGGGCCCTGAAACCTTTGGCCACCAATTGCTCATTGATTCTGCCAACATTGGTCTTGAGAACCTCGTGGCCCGTTAGATCGTACTGCACAAACGTCATGTCGTCTGGAAAACCGAAGAACACTCCACCAGCTTCCATGCGGGTCATCATCAGTTGGTTGGGGAAATACCAAATCACATTTCCGGCCAGGTCCGTTGCACTGGGCCAGTGAGTGATAGCGGTTGGAAGCAGCTGATGCAACACCACCGGATACTGCGCATCATGCTGGGCAGGAGGAACATTTACCTGGAAGTGGGTTACCGGGTAATCCGACGACAGCGGCCCGGTAGTGAACGTCAGATCCGGCCCTTTATTGCCAAACGTGGGTCCCACCTCTTCCCAATGCATCAGGTATTGGGTCGATGGCAACATGCCGGCGATATAAAAATTCGCGCTCTTGGTTGAGCACGGAATGGTGTTGGTTACGCTCGAGACGTTCGATCCTACTTGCCTGAACCGCACTAAAATGTAGTCGCCTATTTTGCACGCAGGCCCACTAAACAACGCCACGAGCGGATGAGCTGTGGCATGTACCGCCGATCCGTTGGGCGCCGTTACCCAGGGCAGAATGACATACTGCGAAGAAACTGGAGCATATGTGACATAGGGCAGGCTAGTGATGTCGCGAACCGTCACAGTAACCTGATATGTGCCTTCTACCGTGTAGGGTATCCAGACAAACGAATTATCAGCCTGGAAGTCCCTCACGATCTGGCTTTGGCTTCCATTGCTGACCGTATATCGGTAATCGTAAATGTGTCCCTGCTGCCCATTCTGAATGGTCGCATACCAGAGAATACTGGTACCCAGAAACTGTGGGCTCTGAACCCCGGATGTCAGGGTGATGGTTGCACTCGGTACTTTCGCAGTAGCCGAACCTAAGGTGCTGAAAACACCCACTAAGATCAGAATTGAGATAACAAGACGACACGTCCGCACCACGATTCACCTCCAGTGACAATCGTAAGGTCCATAATTGATCGATCATATGGGAAGCCGACAGCGGCACTTTCACTTTGAACTGCTGCTAGCCGGCACAGAGAGGACTAGGTGGCGTTGCGTAATTTTTGCTTTGGAGCCTAGTTGCTGTCAACCCTAGAAATTGTACATAACACGGGTTTAAGCGGGATTGGCAATTTTACGAAATCACTCGATTTTAGAAAAAACAGCACTTTTGTGCAAGTTATATAGCTATTCTTATTACTTGGTAATATTTTCAAATCTTGCCCACCCATCCTCCCAATTCGGATGAGTGGGCATTTCAATTAGTATCTATTTTCTGCAACCATCCTTATAGCTTGTAAGCGTGCCGCCGTCGGCTTTGATGGTACGGTTCCAGCACGTCCTGTCCGAATCCAGGTACGTGAAGTTCTCGCTGCTCGTCTGATTCGTCGGAGTCGCCACGCCATTGGGATCGATGAGCAACGTATCGCCAGGATTCTCCGACACATTCATCGAGCTGAAGTAGATGGGCCATCCATTCTGAGTAGTGAGCTGGTTTTCACTCAGCCCTTGCGTGATGGACGTTACCTGTTTCTGCGAGCCATCGCCGTAAGCGTTGTAGTCGTAGCTTAGCGTCAGCGGCCAGGTATTCAAGCGCGTGTCGGCCTTTATCCCTGCGGACGACCGGGTGCTCGTCTGCGCCGCGATAGTCGTGTTCTGCTTCACCGTCTGGTCATACACCGTGCCGTCGATATACACGTTGTACTTCTGCGCATTCGAGAAGGTGATGCTCTGCGCCACGTCGGTCTGCACCCTGCCATGCGAGGTATTCACATATCCCGATACGGCGAAGCCACGGTTCGAAGTTACTGAAAGCGTTCCGTAGTAGGCAGTCCCGTTGGTCTGGATATTTTCCTTAACCGTCGGATTCGGCTGGCCCAGGGTGTCCTTTGTCAGCGCCCCCGTCACCTTCTGCGCACCGTGGTCGAGGTAAAGCAGCAACGTCGCGGTTGCGGAGAAGTATCCGTCAGCGTTGTAAACGCTCACCGCTACGGTGTGCTGGTTGCCATCACTCAAGACCCCTGCAAACGGGGTGAGGTCGACGCGATACGGCGCAAAGTTCAGGGTCTGGATACCCGGAATCGGCCGCCACAGGTATGGATCGATGCCGCCGGTATAAATCCACGGATACACCGGAGCGATGCCGGCAGGCTTTCCGTCAATGGAAACTTCGCCTTCGCGGAACGCCGTGTTGCCGCAATTGTAGAGTTCCCCAGCAACATCGTTCGGCGCGCAGGTATACCAGAACTCATCCCCGCTCTGGCTCTGCGCGAAGACATCAAGATACGCTTGCTCAACGTTTGCCGGCAAGCTGAAGCTCTTCGATAGTTGGTCGCTACCGGTATTCAGCGTAACCGTTCCTCCTGTCGAGTCCGCTGCCATGGGCAATACCTCATCGGCTACCACCGGCGGCTGCTGATGTTTTCCCACCGGATAGAACTGAAGATATGCGCTGCCATGCAGATGGCTGGTGTAGGTATCGTTCACCAGGTTTCCCAAGTCGACCCGCCCACCTTGCGATGAGGTCAGCAAGTTACTGTAGTCCGTCAGATCAACCTCGGTGTGCCATGAACGCTGCACGGTCTTCGACGGCTCTGCCGTGGTGCCGAAATAAACGTTCGTCCCGCCAATCCATACCTCTGCCGTGCGGTCGAACTGCCGTCCGGCATCGACCGACCAGTCGGCATTCAGCACCACCTTGGCCCATGGGCCCGCACACGAAGGCGAATAAGAAAAGAATTTGGGACTGAAGTCGGCGAAATCAAAGTTGCTGAAGAGTTGAACCGTGCAGGGCTGTCCCGCCGGACGCGGCACCACGGGATCCGCAGTTACGGTGTTGCCCGATCCTATCTGTGGCATGCTGGGCGCTGTGTACTTCTGCGCCAGGGCCGGCACACTGATGAGAGCTGCAATAACGAGCAGGGGAACAGCACGATAGAACCTCGGCAAACAGAACATTTTCTTTCTCCTTCAAGCAGGCGCTGAAGACGGTAAGCGCAGAAGAGAATCAGCCAACGAGCATAGTTCTGTCATACCACCGGTTTCAAGCGCCCGCGAGTACTAAGACTGAGAATGTTTTGGATTTGAACAACCTGTTTTTCTTTGTATCCCACCCCTGATAGATCCCGCTTCGTCAGCTTTTTCCAACTTCTGATAAATTCCTGACAATTTGTCGACAATCATGGTGCAGTATGGGTACCCAGCGCCCGAGGGGAGGACTTGTCCATGAAACCAAGCGCGCGATTGCTCGCTGCACTTCTTCTACTCAGCTGTGCCGGCTGGAGCCAGGTCATACCCAAGCTCACTCAGGTATACGCCTATTTATGCTCAACCGACTTCCAGAGTTGCCCGAATGGTGACAACCCCGTTTTGGCCCCGTTACAAATCGGCAAGACGTCTTTCTTTTATGCCGTGGCGTACTCCGGCGGGCAAGGTGGCGTGAATGTCGGCGGCACCATAGTGAAGACCAACACCACCGGCCTGGGCGGAGCCGTCTACACCTTCAAGCCCGGCGCTCAGAACGATTTCCCCGATGGGAATCACCCCGGTGTGTCGTTCGTCTCCGGACCGGACGGCAACTTCTATGGCGTGACCCAGCAGGGTGGCCGCAATAATAAGGGCACCATGTTTCGGCTCTCGCCCGCAGGCGCCGTACAGAAGATCTACGACTTCTGCTCGGTCTCTGCCTGTGCTGACGCGGGTGCTCCGCTGACACTTGCCAAAGATGGAAACTTCTATGGCATTGCATCAAAGATCTTCTTTCGCATCACTACCCAGGGAACGTGGACGCAAATCGGAACATTGCCCGTCGACTTAGGTCTATCAACCCAACTGATCCAGGCGACAGACGGAAATCTCTACGGAGCAAACTACATTCAGAACGACGGGAACGGAGTAGCTTTTCGACTCAGTCCGTCGGGACAATACGCGGAACTACATCGCTTCGATCCGACCAATGTTCCTTCTTGTCCGCTGATTCAAGCCTCGGACGGAAACTTGTATGGCGCCACCATCAACCAGGGACCCGGCACCGGACTCTTCCGCCTGACCTTGTCGGGAGACTTCAAGATCATTCATGAGTTCCTCAGTCAGCAGGGATACAACCCCTCACAGATATTGCAGGCCACCGACGGAAACATCTGGGGCCTCACCAACATCGGTGGTGGCACCTTCTTCCGCATCAGACTTGACGGACTCTTACTCGATAGCGGCTTCTTCGACTGCAACCGGACAGGCTGCCTGCCGACACAGATGATGCAGGCCAGCGACGGCAATTTCTATGGAGTGGCCGATGCAGGCGGTTCGACTCCTCCCAATTATGTTTCCCTGGGAACCATTTTCAAGCTCTCCGCAGGATTGCCGCGTCCGCAGTAAACGAAGCTGCGCAGCTCGTGGCTCGACGCTAGACGCCGCCAACCTTCTTCTGCGCCAGCGGGCGCGCGAAGGCCGCGGTCGGATTGTGCGAATAGATCTGGAGAACCTTGTGGTAGTAGTCCATGGCGTTCTTTTGGTCGCCTGACTTCTCATAGGCCTGCGCCATCAGCACCAGGATGAACGGGTCCTTCTGGTTGGCCTTTTCCAAGTCGGAGATGGCTGTGGGATAGTCCCCGCCGTAGAACGCTACATAGCCTTGCACGTAGGGCATGAACTGCACTTGCTCGGGATTGGTTCCCTTTTCGAGGGCGGCGTTGGCAGCGAGCAGATGCTGCTGGGCTTCAGCTTTGTTGCCGCCACGAGCAGCGATGCGCGACTGCGCGCTTTCCCAGCGGAAGGTCCAGAGGTCTTTGTCGGCCTCGCTCAGTTTGGGATCGCTCATCGCTGTGGAATGGCCCTTCGCATACCACTGCCTGGCGTTTTCTAGATCGCCATTCTCCAGGTAAATGCGCGCCGCTTCGTCGGCTGTGCCGGCGGCTCCGCTGAAATCGTTTGCGGCGAATTGCAACTGATACGCCTGCTCCTCGTACTTGCCGGCGTGGATGGCATCGCCACTGAAGGCGTAGGAGACAGCCATAGTACGTAAAGCACGAACCTTGCCGTTCGCCGGAGCGGCATCGATTCCCTTCTGGATTTCCTGTCGCGCGGCGCTGTAGTCGCCCTTCAGGTCGAGCACGGCGCCCAGTCCGAGATAGGCCTCCCACGCTGTGGGATTCGCCTGAATCGCTTTCTGGTAGAAAGCGGCTGCCTCATCGAGCTTGCCCTCGCTGGTGAGCTTCTGTCCCGGGGTGAGCGGATTGGCCGCAGCAGCTGGCCCGGCTGCTTGTCGCGGCGGCTGAGCGATGGCGAAAGATGTGAACAGAAGAGCGGAAGCAACAGCGGCAAGAGCGAATCGTGTGAGCTTCATAGCGGGCGCAATTATGTCACGCCGCATGTAGTCGCTACAAACCGCGGCCCCCAGCTACGCAGCCGAATCTTTCGGGTCCAGTAGCGCGTTCTCGCAGTTCTTGCAAACTTCAGGCAAAAACACCGAGAACACGCTGCCTCCCTGGTCGCCTTTACTGCTGACCGTAATGCGGCCGCCGTGCTTCTCGATAATCTCGCGGCACACCCAGAGTCCCAGGCCGGTGCCAATGCTCTTCTTCGTGGTGAAGAACGGTTGGAAGATCTTGTCGATGATCTGCGGATCGATGCCCGACCCGTTGTCTTTGACGGCGATCTCGAATCCGGGTGCGCCGTGGTTTCGCGACTTGGTGAGCGTAAGCGTGATCTTACCGCTGTGGCTCACGGCATCGATCGCGTTGCCCACCAGATTGGCGAACACCTGCCGCACCTCGCCGCGGGTGGCAACGATCTGGGCGCCGTCAAAACCGCTCAGTTCCACGACCACGTCTTTGTGCTTGAGCTTGCCTTGGTATAAAACCAGAACTTCATTGATCAGGTCAGAGAGCGAGAACGGTGCCGGGCCCGAGTTCTCACGGTAGAAGCCGAGTGTCTGTTTTGTGATTTGGGCAGCGCGCATCAACTCGTGCTCTGCCATCGAGAGATAGCGGCTGCCTTCGACGCTAAGCCGTTCCTGGCTGCCGAGTATGTAGAGCAGGTTCGAGATCGCCTCCAGTGGATTGTTGATCTCATGCGCGATGCTGGCCGCCAGGCGTCCCGTCGCAGCCAGTTTTTCAGAGACGATCAGCACCGACTCGTTGCGCTTCTGGTCCTCAATGTCCGTGGCACAGCCGACCCAGCCTTCCATTTCGCCATTCTCGTCTTCCATAGGGACGACGGTCACCCAGTGCCAGCGGTATTCGCCATCGGAGGCGCGGCGCAGGCGGTATTGCAGTCCAAAGCGCCGGCCTTGGGCCATGCCGGTAGCGAAGGTCTCGGCAACATGTTCGCGGTCCTCGGGATGTACGGCAGCGAATCCCGTTTTGCGGGCGGTTTCGAGGTCGGCATGGCCAAGATAATCGAGATAGCGGCGATTGCAATACGTCAACCTGCCGTTGTTGTCAGTAGTCCAGATGAGCTGCTCGATAGCGTTGGCCAGCTGCCGAAAGCGTTGGTCGCTCTCGCGCAACTCCTTCTGAGTGCGCCGGCGCTCGCTACGTTCCTTGGCCTCGCGCAAGGCCCGGATTACGGCAGGCGCAAGCCGTTCCAGCTTCTGCTTAAGCACGTAGTCCGTCGCACCCTGCTGCAAGGAACGGATTGCGATGTCCTCTCCCAGCGTGCCGGAGACAAAGATGAACGGCGTCTCCGGCGCATGCTTACGTGCCAGTTCTAGGGCAGATAGTCCGTCGAAGGTGGGCAGCGCGTAGTCGGCGAGAATCAGGTCGAAGCGCCGCTGCTGCACTGCTGCGAGAAAGTGCTCGCGGTCGTCGACCCGCTCCAGCGTGTAATCGAGTTCGCCGCGCGACAGGAATGCCGAGGTCAGCTCAGCATCGATCGGACTGTCTTCCAGCAATAGGATATGGATGGTGTTCACCCGCTACCTCGAATACGTGACCCTGGTTTTAAGCGAACCCGGCGGGGGCTCATTCAGCACCGCCCAGAAAACGCCGAGCTCCTGGATGGCTTGAATGAACTCATGAAAGCCCACTGGCTTCACTACAAATGCATTGACCCCCAGCTCGTAACTGCGAAGCAAGTCCTGCTCTTCGCGCGACGAGGTAAGAATGACGACCGGCACGCGACCCAAATCCTGGTCGTTGCGAATCGATTGCAGCACCTGGAGGCCGTCGACTTTGGGCAGCTTCAAGTCCAGCAGCACCACCGCCGGATTCTCTTTCGGCCGCTCCCGATCAGGTCCGCGCCCGAACAGGTAATCGAGCGCTTCCTCGCCGTCGCGCGCAATGATCACCTCATTAGCGAGATGCGTCTTCTCCAGCGCAACCAGCGTCAGCTCCAGGTCTTTAGGATTGTCTTCCACTAGCACTATGGGTTTAAGCATCAGCTCACCTCACTTTCCGATGAACTCGGCAGCGTGAAATAGAATGTGGCCCCCTTTCCAACTTCTCCTTCAGCCCAGGTGCGGCCTTTGTGGCGAGAGATGATCCGCCGCACGTTCGCCAGACCGATTCCCGTTCCTTCGAACTCTTCCATTCGATGCAGCCGCTGGAATACACCGAACAGTTTGTCAACGTATCTCATGTCGAAACCAACCCCGTTGTCCTGCACCCAGAACAGGATTCCCTCTTCGTCGGTCTTGCAGCCGACGGTGATCCTGGCTTCTTCACGGTCGCGCGAGTACTTCACCGCATTGGTAAGCAGGTTGCGCCACACCAGCCGCAGCATCATGGGATCGCCCTTCACCACCGGCAGCTCAGCCATCTCCCATGTGATGCGGCGCTGGGGAAACGATTCCGACAGCTCACGAATCACTTCGACGGCAAGTTGATTCATGTCGACGCTGACTGAGTTCATGGAGGTGCGGCTGATGCGCGAGAAATTCAGCAGGTTATCGACCAGCGTTCCGGCATATTGGGCGGACTCAATGATGGTCTGCGCGTATCGTTTACCACGCTCGGACAGCTGGGCCGACTCATGCTCGCGCAGCAGCTCGGCATACCCCACAATGTGCCGGAAGGGAGCACGCAGATCATGCGACACGGAATACGAAAACGCTTCCAGCTCATTGTTAGCGCGCTGCAGTTCGCTGTTGACCTCGGCGAGCTCTTCGGCCTTGCGCAGAACGATGCCCACCACCACGTTGCGCAGATCGAGTGCTGCCTCGATTTGCGAATGCCGCCATGGGAGAGATGTCCCGCGAACCGTCTCCTTCCAGGTCTCAAACGATTTGCGCGGATGCAGGCGCCTGTTGTCGCCATTGCTGGAGAGCTTTTGTGGCTCACCTCCCCACTTCACGGTGCGAATAACTTCCGGACGAAACCACAGCAGGTAGCTGCGATGCAGCTTGGAGATACGAACTGCGAGCACCCCACTGGCAACGTCTTCATAGGCCTTGGCCGGGGAAAATACCTCGGCCAGACATTCGGTGTGTGTGCTTTCCCCATCCCCCTGCGCGGCAAACCAGTCACAAATCTCACGCACCTGCTCCAGCGAGGGCGTGTTGCCGATGAGCCGGCACTCATCTCGCGAGACGACCGCTGCGCCGGAAGCCTCCGCGAAGTTCAACAGATCGTCACCCGCAGACGACAGCCCATCCACAAAGCTTTCGTGGGCTGTCATCCCCGCCAGTAACCGGCCTTCGGTTGTCTTCAGGCGGATTCGCTCGGCGTACTCCGAACTGTATTCGGCCGCCTCAAGCTGTACCGAGAGCACTTGGGTCAAAAAGTCGCACGCTACACGTACGTCATAAGGCACGCGCCGAGGCGTGTGGTGATGGCACGAGATCAATCCCCACAGCTCTCCCTTGCGCAAAATCGAGATCGACATGGATGCCACAGTTCCCATGTTGCGCATGTATTCCAGATGCACCGGCGAAACGCTCCGCAGAACCGAGAACGTGAGGTCAAGCGGCCGCGAGTTCCCGTTGCTGTTGGCTGAAATGAGCGGCACGGGCTGATAGTCGCAGTCGGCGATGAGGCGAAGCCGGTTAAGGCGATACAGTTCACGCGCCTGTTGCGGTATATCAGCCGCCGGAAAGCGATGATCCATGTACGAGGGAAGCTCGTGGTTGCGGCTCTCCGCGATGACAGTGCCGTTCCAATCCTTGTCGAAGCGGTAAACCAGCACGCGATCGAAGCCAGTGATACGTCTTACCTCTTCCGCCGCCAGCGACGTCAATTCACTTCCGCTTCTGAGACCTTGCAGTTCAGTTACAAAGCTCGTCATCAACGGATAGAGATCTTTGAAAAGCACCGATCCTTCGGCGTCGGCGCCTTCCAATTCCAGAATCTTCGCGCCGCCGGGGCTCCTGTGCACCAACGCGTGGTAGGAGTAGTAAGGGCCGCTCTCTGCGGGTGCGGCGACGGTCCGCAGGTAAACCGGGCTGTCAGAGGTGACCGCATTCGCCAGGTCAGCAACCAGCCGCGAGGCGGTGTCCTCTCCCAAGGCAGCGGCTAGCGGCTTGCCCAGGACGGCTTGCGCGTCCTGACCGAAATGCTGCTTCAGGTTCGCACTCGCGCAAGCAATCCGCCCCGAATCTCCCGCCAGTGCCAGCAGCACACCTGTCGGCTGAATACTGCCAGGGATCTGGATTGGCTCCTGATCACAGGTGCTTAGATCGACGGCTGGCGTCGTGATTGCGCTCGACATCACTGACCGGTTAGCCATTCGTTCAAAACCTCGAAGGTTGTCTTAGCTCCGGCCACTGCGGCGGAGATATCGGCTCCACTGGAAAGCTTCGCCGATAAGAAGTCTCCAAACTGCACCCACGCCTCACGCACCCCTGAGCCATAGCTGCGAAAATATGAATAGCCGTGGCCACCTTGCAGGCCCAGCTGGCGTTCCAACATCCGCGACAGTATCTGTCCACCGAGGGTCGATCCCTCAACGACGTAGCAGGACCCCAGCGTCTCCGCCTGTCCATCCAGTCGCAGGCGCTCAGAAGGAATCTGCTGCACAGTTGCGAAATCATTCTCCTTCCAGCCAAACCAGCGCAGGTCATTCCCCAGCAGTGAAGCCTTGCGTCTGGGCTGCAGGAACTCCCGCGCATCCCTATGCAACTGCGATTCAGCAGTCGGCTCCCAAACGCAAAAAAAGCCGTAAAAGCGCGCGAGCAGACCCACATAGCGACGCCGGTCGGCGCAGATCTGTTGCCACGGCATATTCTGCTCCAGTGCGTAGTGCTGCGCCTGCGTCTCTTCACGCAGCAGCGCCATTACACCTGCCGTTTGAGAAAGTGAGTACATTTGGATCAAATCGAGCGGAAGCTGAGTTCCGATTACGGAGGTTCGCTCCGGAGCACACGACACACCCCCGTATTCGTGGTCCTGCGCAGCTCTCCTCGAAATTTGGATGCAACTTCATCCGAAATCGTCAACTGGCGAATTTTGCGGCCGCGCTATACCGAAGCCCCGGTTTTGACCGATACAATCACTGTAGGCTCTGACGAGCAGCAGCCTTTCAGGCGGCGAAAGGGCCAGTAAATTAATACGGACGGACTCATATGGCAATCGGTACTTCGAAAAAAGGCGTTATAGGAATTCTGACCGGCGGTGGCGATGTCCCTGGGTTGAATCCGGCAATTCGCGCCGTCACTTTCCGTGCAATCGGCGAGGGCTATGACGTAGTCGGCCTGCGCCGCGGTTGGCGCGGCCTCGTCAATATCGTGCGGGATGAGAAGTACGACAACAGCGAAAACTTCCAGCTGTTGAGCCAGGAGATTGTTGATCGCGTCGGACGCACGGGAGGAACCTTCCTCCACAGCTCGCGCACGAATCCCAGCCGGGTTTCCCGTGACGATGTTCCCGAGCATTTGCGGAACTCGTATTCAGCAGAGAAGAACGACCTGACAGCCGAGGTGCTGAAGAACCTGGAGTGGCTCGGCATCGAGTACCTCATCCCCATCGGCGGAGACGACACGCTTAGCTATGGAGTGCGGCTTCACAAGGAAGGAATCAAAGTCGTTGCCATTCCCAAGACCATGGACAACGACGTCCCGGGCACCGATTATTGCATCGGCTTCAGTACCTGCGTCACCCGCACTATCGAGATGACAAACCGGCTGCGCACTTCGGCCGGATCGCACGAGCGCCTGATGATCCTGGAAGTCTTCGGCCGCTATGCCGGCTTCAGCGCGATGGTGCCGACACTGGCCGGAGCCGCGCATCGCTGCGTCATTCCTGAGTACAAGTTCAGCCTCGATCTTTTGACCGAGTTGCTGGTGCTTGACCGGCGCAGAAATCCCAGCCGCTATGCCATCGTTCTGGTCTCTGAGGGAGCCATGCCGGAGGGCCGCAACGAGATGATGTTTGAAGGCCAGACCGCTGACGCCTTCGGCCACAAGAAGCTGGGTGGTATTGGCGACTATGTTTCCCGCGAGGTGAAGGCGCGCTCGGCCAAATTTAACAACGGCAAAACCGTCGACATCATCAACCAGAACCTGGGATACCTGGTGCGCTCAGGCGATCCTGACGCTATCGATTCGGTCGTGCCCATGGCATACGGGAATCTCGCGCTGGACCTGATGCTAAGCAAGAATCACGGCAAGATGGTAGTGCTGCAAAACGGCCGTTATCACTGCGTTCCCATTGAGACCGTGACCTCCACCAAGAAATTAGTCAATGTGGAAGAGCACTATAATACGGCGCGGCTGCGTCCATTCTTCAGCAGCTTCGAAGGCAAGCCGCTGTTCATCATGGGAGACCAGGGCTAGAAGGAGAAAGTTGGGAGCCTCCGCATTTATGCGGAGGAATACGAGCGGTGAAAAACTCGACTCTGCGACGATTCGCGTCAGGGCACGACCTTCGTCGTGCCGAAAAAGCCTTCATTTTCGTTTCGCGAGCGGACCTTTAGTCCGCGAGCGACCATGCTTTTGAGTTTTTCAACTTGCCGGGCAGCTGAGCCCCTGAAGGTAGGAGTCAATCTGTCAGTCAGCTGACAGCTGAGAGCTGACGGCTGAGAGCTTCTTTACCGCACCACGCCTTCCAGCGGCGAGCTCGCCGTGGCATACAGCTTCCTCGGCATGCGCCCGGCCAGGAATGCATTGCGCCCGGCGATGACTGCATGCCTCATGGCATCGGCCATGAGTATCGGATCCTGCGCCCCGGCGATGCCAGTATTCATCAGCACGCCATCGACACCCAGCTCCATAGCAATGGCCGCGTCTGAAGCAATACCCACTCCCGCATCGACAATCAACGGCACGTCGGTAATGAGTTCGCGCAGAATGCGGATGCTGGGCTGGTTCTGCAAACCGAGGCCGCTGCCAATCGGCGCGCCCAGCGGCATAACGGCGCTCGCGCCGGCATCGATGAGCCGCTTGGCCACAACGATATCGTCAGACGTATACGGCAGAACGGTAAATCCTTCTTTGACCAGCACGCGCGTGGCTTCGATGGTGGCCTGCACGTCGGGATACAGCGTTGCCTGATCGCCGATGACTTCGACCTTCACCCAGTCCGACAGCCCAACTTCGCGTCCTAAACGAGCCGTGCGAATAGCTTCGTCAGCCGTATAGCAACCCGCAGTGTTGGGCAGCAGAAAGTATTTCTGCCGGATCAATGAAGTCGAGCAGCGACTCTTTGCTGCGGTCGAGGTTCACCCGGCGCACGGCGACGGTGACCATCTCCGCCCCTGAGGCTTCAATGGCGCGGGCGGTTTCCTGCCCGGAGCGATACTTCCCGGTTCCAACGATAAGACGCGAACGAAATTCTCTGCCAGCGATGATGAAGGAGTCCATAGGGACATTGTAATGAAGCTCGCCCGCGAAGGAATGTGACGGGTGAACAACCGGCGAGATCCGGGGGTGCCCCGTTCCGCCTTCTGTTGGCGGGGTGGGGCTTTTTAAAAACCCTGCCCAGGCAAACCCAGCCCGAGTGGACGCCCCATTCTTTTCCGATTTTCGGGCCGACTACTTCCCAATCGCCTTCCACTGAAACTCGACCACGCCGCTGAAATGCCGTATGGCAAACTGGGGATCGTGGCGTCCCGGATAGATGTGAAATTCGTTGGGAACGCCGCGTGAGTCGAGCAGCTTGTGCAGCTTCTCGGCGCCGTTCTCGAAACCATAATCGTCATTGTTGCCCACATCGAAGTAGATATTCATTCGCTTTAATTCAGCAACGGGATCGTTCTTCGCGAAGGTGAACACGTTATTGCGTTCGAAGTAAGCGCGGTTGAAAGGCGAGCCGAACACATCGCCCATCATGCTCGAGGGCGAGCCCGGTCCGCCGACGCTGAAGTTCTCCGGGAGATCGGCAATCAACGCAGGCATCTGCGCGCTCACCGCGGCAAACTCATTCGGATACTTGAACGCCAGCCGCAGCGCGCCATATCCGCCCATCGAGATGCCGGTGATACCTCGCTTCGCGCGTGTGCCCTCGGCGCGGTACTTCTTCTCCATTTGCGGCATGAATTCCTTCATCAGGAAGTCTTCGTAGCGCACCTTGCCGTCAGCCGAGTTGATGAAGAAGGTATGTCCACCGGCAGGAGCCAGTACGACGAAATCTCCGACCTTTCCCTGCCGCCGCAGTTCCTCGATCATGTCCCAGCCACCCAGATTCAGCAGCGATTGCTCGTTGTCGCCGAGGCCGTGCAGGTAATACAGCACAGGAAACTTCCTGGTCTTGTCCTGATCGAAGCTGGCAGGCAAAAAGGCACAGTAGCGAACATTGCGCGCGAGGATTTCAGACTTGATGACGGTACACTCTGCCCGCCCCTGGGCATGCGCAGATGCTGCCGAGGCCAACGCTAGAGCAAAGACGATTGCGAGCAGGAAAGAAGTGGGCGATGGAAATCTTCTCACTGCTTCAGTTTAATTGGTTTGCGGCGATCCGCTCGGCAGCAAAGACAGAGTACGATTTGCAATTCATTCAGAGTTGCTGAGTGAACAATTCGACTCGACTCTCCAATAGTTCCCCTGGTCCCAAGCAGCACCGGGTTTACTTCTGCCATCGAAGGTTTTCAGGAGACCCTATGAAATACCTCTTGACCCTTGTTGCTTGTGCCGGAATCGCAGTTCTTTCGGCGTGCGGAGCCGGACATCCAACGATTGTCAGTCTGCAAGTGAACCCGCAAAGTGCCATGGCCACAGCCCCCGGCGGCGAGGTTGGCTTTACCGCGACTGGCACCTTCACCAACAACCAGTCGCGCGAACTGACCGCTGCGGACGGCCTTAAATGGAGCACCTCTGATACCAACATAGCCAGCATCGGCAGCAATACCGGGCAGGCGACTTGCAACGCCTCCGGCACGGTAACGATTACGGCGCAGGCCCCGGCGAACCTCACCTTTGTGATCAACAACGGAGTGCACAACGATTCTCAGAACGTGAGCGGAACGGCGACGCTACAGTGCAACGTTACTGGGTAAGCACAGAATTCGCACGGATCGGAGTCGCTTCGCCGGACGGCATTGAGCGAGATACGCTCTGGTGCCATATCAAGGATCGGGCTGCTACCATCAGATTATGAAGTATGTCCTGAGTCTATTGGCGTGCGGTGTGTTGGCTTTGCTTTCGGCCTGCGGAGGCAGTGCTGACACTATTCAGAGCGTTCAAGTGAGTCCTCAGCAGGGGCAGGGCACCGCCCCTAAAGGCCAGGTGAATTTCACCGCCACGGGCACCTTCAAAAACGATCAGTCGCGCGCGCTCACTTCGCAGGACGGGCTTATGTGGACCAGCTCCAATACCAATGTTGCGACCATCAACTCCTTGACTGGACAGGCGACTTGTCTTACCGAGGGATCGGCGGCCATCACTGCGTCCGTTCCTTCCGATCTGGTATTCGGCGTCGGAGGCCACGGTTCGTCTAGCACAGTAAGCGGGACGGCATCTGTGCAATGCATTCTGCCAGGCTAAACCGCTCAACGATGTATTATCCCCACTCATCCCCACTAGTGGATTGCGTGAGGCGCCGGCAGTTTATCGCCAATAACGTTTGCGAGTGGGCGATTACGCCTCACGGCTTCCATTTCTCCAGGAAACTCATTACGTCGTCAGGATCCAGCGAACGAGCTGACTCGAACTCGCCATTCTCCTGCGAGTAGAGCAGCTTGCCATCGGCGTCGAGAACAGCCAGCGCCGGGACACCTTTATCGAGCGGCACATGGTACTCCGCAGCCAAGGCGTTGTTTTTCTTGCCGTCTTCACCGATGTCTACATGCACGACCTGGAAATTTTTCTGCAGCAGGGCAGCAACATCCGGCGCGTGAAACGCCTGGTCCAGCACGTGGCAGTCGTAACACCAGTTCGCACCGAAGACCAGGATCATCCGTTGATGTGCTTTCTTTGCCTTGGCCTCAGCTTCCTTGATTTCGACTTTCGCATCCGCGTCTTTGTCGTAGAGGTTTGGATTCGGATGCAATGCGGGCGGCATTTTTACCACGTCGGAGTGCCTGGCTATCACAATGCGCCAACCGTCAGGCTGTTGCTGCCACGCCTGATTTTCCGTTACATAGCGTGCTCGCAGACCATTCGGGGTCTTAGCTTTCATCGAAACCAACAGCGTGACTATATGGAGTCCTTGCCGGTCCTCTTCCGTGACCGGAGTTACCGCAAAGTCGGTCATGCCGGAAGAAATCAGTTGCTGCCAAAAATCGGTTTCGGGAGAGATGTCGGGTGCTAGCTTTTTGTCATCCTGCATGTACTTCGCCGGCGGATCGGTCGAGTACATATTCTTGAGAGACTTAATGGAAGCGCCCGTCAGTGAGTCCTTCCACTTTGCAGCTCCGTCAAAGGCAGCCTGTGAAGCCTGCGTGAACGCATAGCTACATCCAAGCAGAAGCACGCATGCCAAGCGCACGCGGAAGTTCATGAGAGCACCTCGCTCCGGATTATAAGCGGGGCGTCGCAGCACGTTTCATAGGTTATGCGGGATTTAGATTACTAGCGTCGGGTGCCACTGGCCCGCTAGGGCCAGCAGAGCTTAGCCCGGCGCTTCAGCGCCGGGAAAGTTATCGAAAGGAGGTTCGAGCCCCGTAGGGGCGACAGATTCTTGGTTGTGAGTGCTACGCCAACAATCCAGGCTGACTCCAGGCTACGAAGCAATAGCTCGTTTCACCAGCTTAACGCCCAACACCGCCAAAACGAGACCTACGCCAACCATGACTAGGCCGAGAGGAATCGCTGCCGTGCCGACGATCCGCGAGTTCGCGCCATCGGCGACGAGGCGCGGAAGGAAAAAACTAGCCAACGCTACGCTCATGCCGAACAACGCGTAAAGAAGACCGACAATGAATGCGCCGAACCGCTGCACGCGACGTAGTTTAGCGACAGAAAGTAGGTACCGATAACCTTCCGCTTCGTTACGAACTGTGTCGGGATAGACCACATTTCGCTGACGCGCAAATGCATCGTCACCCAAACTCTCCGACGGATGTTTGGTTTTCATCGGTTGTTCCCGCCGAGACCGTCAAATGTCTTGCGACCGTGAACCGGCGGTAACAGCCCACTCAATCCTTGGATTGGTTTGCCTGCGATTCACGAATTACGAACATCCAGATTGTTCATCTTCCGTCTAACAACTGACCACCGACAAGTGACAACTAGAAAGGAATGTCTTCGTCCGTCACTTCGGTCGGGTGCGGTGCCGTTGCCGCCGGAGCAGCGTTATCGTAGTCTGGGCCGCTCTGGTCGAAGCCACTCGACTTCTGGCCGCCGCGTGAGCCGCTGTAGCCGCCGCCGCCTTCTCCGCCTTCACGGCCACCGCCCAGCAGGACGACATCGTTGACCAAGACTTCGGTGCGATACTTTTTCTGCCCGCTCTCTTTATCGTCCCAGGAACGGGTTTGTAGCTTGCCTTCGACATAAACCGAGCGGCCCTTCTTCAGGTACTCACCGATAATCTCAGCCGTGCGCTGAAATGCGACCAAATTGTGCCACTCGGTCTTGTCCTGCCAGTTGCCCTCTTTGTCTTTGTAGCGCTCGTTGGTAGCAAGGGTGAAGTTCGCCACGGCCATTCCGCTGGGGGTGTACTTCACCTCAGGATCCTTGCCCAGATTGCCGATCAAAATGACCTTGTTGACGCTCTTCGCCATGAGTGCCGCTCCTGTGCTGCGAGGTGATAACGAAGGAAAAGGATAACAGAAAGGCCGCTATTGGCTGTTCGCTATTGGCTCTGGGCCAGAAGCCTCCAGCTTCCAGCTTCCAGCCACGAGTTCCGGGCACTGAGCTGAAGCACATTCCCCTGAAATCAAGGGCATCGCAACCCGGTGCCTTTGGCGACGAGTTGCGGCGCGCAAATGCCCGAGGCGCGTAGCGCCGGCTCTGTTGTTAGCCCCGGGTGGAGCGTAGCGGAACCCGGGGTGGGCTAGCTTTTGATTGTGAGCCGGCTTTAGCCGGCGGCACCATGATCCAGCTGTCGCCAGCAAAGGCTGGCTCGGAATCTATCATTCACGCTTACTTGTAAAAGTTGCTTCCGAAATTGTCGCCGGTGATCTGATACCTGAAACCTGACGCCTGAGACCCAGAATCTGCTGAGAGCTGACGGCTGATAGCTGACAGCTTCTTACACAAACACCTTGTACAGCAGGACGTAGATCACCACACCCGTCACCGAGACGTACATCCAGATGGCGAACGTATACGGCGCGATCGCTTTGTGCCGCGCGAACCTGCCCTTCAGCGCGCGATAGAGCGTGATCAAGATGAAGGGGACAACAATAACTGCGAGAAACGTGTGGGAGATGAGGATGCTGAAGTAAATCGGCCGCGAAATGCCCTCGCCCCTGAAATGCGTGACTCCGGCGCGCAGCACCAGATGGTAGTACAGGTAGGAGATCAGAAATAGTGTCGAGGTAATGAAGGCGGCAATCATCAGCCGCTTATGCGCCTCGATCCGCCGCCTGCGAATGAAGTACAGCCCTGAGCCGATGAGCACACCGCTGGTGCCGTTGAGGAAGGCGTTGAGCGCGGGAAAGAATGTGGGTTCAATCTGCATTTACGATCGCTTAACATTGTCATCCTGAGCGGAGCGATTCGCCGAAGGCGGAGAGCGCAGTCGAAGGACCCCTATTCCCGCGAACTCTCGTCGCACTATAGAGGTCCTTCGACTTCGTTCGGCTTTCACCTCACTTCGCTCAGGATGACAACCAAATAAAATTACGCCGCAGGTTTCGTGCTCCGGCGATTCGCCACCAGGAACGACAGCGCGAACATCACCACGGTGAATCCGGTAAGCACCGCCATGTTCGTCGTCAACGAGAAGCCGTCATTCGGCGCGGCCGGGTACAGCAGCAAGCGCAGCGCCTCCGTCCCGTAAGTCAGAGGATTGGCCAGCATCAGCATGCGAATCCAGAATGACGCGCCCGCCAGTGGAAACAGCGATCCCGACAGCAGCCACAGGGGAATCAGGAACAGGTTGATGATGGCGTGAAACGCGGCCGTAGAATCCATCGGCCAGGCGATGATGAAGCCCAGCGCGGTAAGCGAGAACGCGACCAGGAAGATCACCAGCACCGTCATGCCGAAGCTCGCGAAGGTAAAGTGAATGCCCAGCGCCGGCGCGAATACCAGAAAGATCACGCCCTGCAAGGTCGCCAGCGTCGCTCCCCCGATCACCTTGCCCAGCACAATCACCGAGCGGCTCACCGGAGCCACCAGCACCGAAAGCAGGAAGCCTTCCTTGCGGTCTTCGATCACCGACATCATGGTGAAGATCGCGGTGAAGAGCACGATCATGATCAGCGCGCCTGGAAAGAAGTAGTCGAGATAATGTTGCCCGCCCGACTTGAACGAAGTGCCGAATCCCGAGCCGATGACGATCCAGAACAGCAGCGGTGATGCGATGACACCCACCACGCGCGCGCGCTGGCGATAGAAGCGAACCACTTCGCGCCACCACAGTGCAGCAGCAGGCATGAAGGTTCCAGCGCTCTTCGGCAGCGCGACGGGTGCAGGTAATGCTTGAGTATGTGTTGCCATGATTATTCGACCTGCCCTTCGCTGTCGTTCTCTTCCGTCCAGAAGCGATGTCCCGTACGGCGAATGAACACATCTTCCAGGCTCGGCTTATGAATCGATATACCCTGAATTTCTCCTGGAAACGCCTCGACCACGTCGGTCACGAATCGATGCCCATTTTCGATTTCGAGGCGCACTTGGTGATCGAGCACTGTGGGATGCAGCCCGAAGCGCTGTTCGATACGCTGCGCAATGGAATCCGGCTCCTCGGTTTCGAGCAGCAGAATGTCGCCGCCAATCTCGCTCTTCAACTCCGCGGGCGTTCCCAACGCCACGACATTACCTTCGGCGTAAATCGCCAGCCGGTCGCACCGCTCGGCCTCTTCCATCAGGTGTGTCGTCACCAACACCGTCACGTTTTCTTCATCGCGCAGAACTTGCAGATACTGCCACAGATCGCGCCGCGCTCCGGGATCAAGCCCGGTTGTCGGCTCATCCAGCAGCAGAACCGTGGGATGGTGCAGCAGCCCCTTGGCCAACTCCAGCCGCCGCTGCATACCGCCGGAAAAAGTCTCAGCTTTATCTTTCGCGCGATCGGCAAGCCCAACGCGCGCCAGCATCTCAGCCACGCGCTGTTTCAACGCCGCCCCGCGCAGCCCGTAGACGTGCCCGATGACAGTGAGATTTTCCGCAGCGCTCAGCTTGATGTCGATGCTCTGCGATTGAAACACCACCCCGATATTGCGGCGCACCTGACCCGGATCCCGCGCCACATCGTGGCCAAGAATCTCTGCGCTGCCGCCGGTCGGAATCATCAAGGTCGACAAGATACGGAACGTCGTTGTCTTGCCACTGCCGTTGGGGCCCAACAATCCAAAGATCTCTGCCGGACGCACGTCGAACGATACTCCGTTCAGCGCTTTGCGGTCGCCGTATTCGTGGCGCAGGTTCCTGATTTGAATCACGGCGTTAGGCTGAGCCGCAGGTATAGAGCTGGCGAGAAGGTTCTCGCGCTCCGGTGTAGCTACTCTTGAATTCACGATATCTCTATTCTACGCAGTGATGCTACGCAGTGCGATTGATCATCATCAGCGCAAACAGCAGCGGCAGATAAATGACCGTCGCTTGCAGCAAATGGCGGGCGCGCGCCTTCGATTGCGGAACCACGGGGGCAAGCTTCATAGTCCACATGCGCACGCTGAACCAAAGTAGTCCGCAGCCCAGCAGTAACGCTCCAGCAAAGTATGTCCAGCCCGACATACCCATGATGGTCGGGTACCAGCGTAACCGGCACCAGCGCCAGGGCGTAGAAGATGATGGCGAACACGGTGGAGCGGCCATCGCTTTCCACCACCGGCAGCATGCGCACGCCGGCGCGCTCATAGTCCTCGCGATAGAGCCAGGCAATAGAGTGGAAGTGCGGAAACTGCCACAGAAACATGATGGCGAACAGCACGAAAGCTTCAGGATCGAGATGCCCGCGAATGGCGGTCCAGCCCAGCACCGGCGGCATCGCTCCCGGAAACGCGCCCAGGAAGGTACACATCGGGTGCACCATCTTCATCGGGGTATAGACCATCAGGTACGAAGCCGAGGTAAGCGCCGTGAGCAACGCGGTCTGCCAATTCGTCGCAATCCACAGATACACGATGCCGCCCAATGTCATTCCCAAGGCAACGACAGAGGCATGCAGAACGCTCAGCGATCCAGTCACCAGCGGCCGCATCGCAGTGCGCCTCATGCGCGCATCAATGTCGCGCTCCATCACTTCGTTCAGCGCGGCAGTGCCTCCGCTGACCAGGCCGATGCCCAACAGCGCGTTCAGCGCCGTCCACGAAAGCGACGAAACGCCAGATCTCGCGGCCGCAAAGTAAACCCCGCACCACGCCGTCATAACTATGAGTGTGGTCACGCGCGCCTTGATCAACTCGGCGTAGTCGCGTGCAAGGGCGCCAATTCCTTCGCGAGGAACGGCCAACGGCTGTGAAGCGGTGCTCATGCGATAACGGCCTTTTGCGGTGAAGCGTTGACGGCGACTGCTGGTGCCTGCGAGGGTATCATCCGGCGTGACTGTATGGCCAGAATTACGCTGGTGGCCAGCACCAAAGCTCCTCCGGCGACATGGGATACGGTGCTCAAAACCATGCTGGTCAGCGGCTGGATGGCATCACGGCCCCATTGCACCCGCGTGATGTAAGCGACAAAGCCCAGTCCCAATTGCAGCATAAGCAGCGCCAGCAAAAGCTGCGCCGGTTGGCGAAGTTGCGGCACATTGCCGTAATGGGTCAGCACCCGAATCACCGTCCAGCAGATGAGCGCGGCTACTACGGCTGCGCCAATCAGGTGCGGCAGCAGCTTGATTCCTGAATGCCGAAACGCGGCCCCCAGGATAAGTTGCACCCAGACGCAAGCCGCGGTCAGCGTCGTCAGTACATTCGTACTCGGACTCAATCCGCGCTCATAAACAGGTTCTGAATCCTGCAGCCAACCTTTGCTGGTGAATAGCGCCATGGCCACCACAGCACAGAAAATTGTCTGTGCCAGCGTCGCGTGGGCTGTCGAAATCGCCCACGGAAGATAGAACAAAACCGTCAGCCCGCCGAGCACTCCCTGGCCCACCACAGCCGCCAACGCGATCCACCCTAACGCTTTCATCCATCTGCGCTGTTCGACGCGCTGCGTCCAAATTGCCATCACGATAATGAGCAGTCCGATGAACTCGGCGAACATGCGATGCCCATGCTCCCACTTCACTCCGCCAACCATGGGCGGAATCTTGTACAGCGAACCGAACGAGGTCGGCCAGTCGGGCACCGACAGACCGGCATCGTGGCTGGTCACCAGCGCACCGGCGACGATGAGCAACAGCGTTGCGCCAGCCAAAAAGACTGCGAACTGATGATGCGCCTTGTGGTACGGAAGACTACGCGACGTCAGGACAAGCTCCTATCAAACGTTGCGGCCAAGCGAAGACGGACCTTGCTTTTAGACCGGGAATGAATGAGTACAACGGCGAAAAAACCGCCAATCCTCAGGTAAATCTCTGACTTCGATTGTAGCAAAGTGACGTCCGTCATCCTGAGTTGAAGCGAGTGCAACCAGCGCAATCGCAGGACCTCTCTCGCCATCCTGCTCTTGCAACCTACTCCGGTTGAGATGTTGCTCCTGCGGATTTCGCTCTCTGCTTTTCTTCGAACTTCGCTTTACTGACAATCGCGCGCCCGATTTTGCCGTAGCCGATGACTTCGTGGCCGTTGCTGGCGCTCACCTTGAACGTATAAAAGCGGCCATCGAAGGATTCCAGCACCGCCTCGGCTTTCACTCGTTGCCCTACAACCGCAGGCGCGCGATGCACGATGTTGATCGACGTGCCAACGCTGACCTCATCGCCTTCCAGGAACGGCTCCAGCGCATAGTAGGCAGCCGATTCCATCAGCCCAATCATCTGCGGAGTGGAGTAGACCGGCGGCAGATGTTCTTTCCAAGCGGTCAAGGTTTGACGAGGCTCGACGGTGATTTCGGCTTCGCCGCGCGTGCCGATCGGAACAGACTTAGCCATGTATCGAGAGTAATTGCCCTGAAAGCTTTCTGCCACCGCCGGCTTCTTCGTCCCTGTTCAGGACTGCTTCGTCCGATTTTCCTTGTCGGCTATCACGTAACCGGAGCATTGATGAAATCCGGCGCGTACACTCCAGAGTTCCTTCGAAATTCCTGTGCCATACAAATGACATGGATGGCACAGCGCGTACGAAAGGTAATCGGGCATGCGATCACTTGGAAAGCACACCAGATTCGCCGCAGTCCTAATTCTCCTGCGGCTCATGGCTACCGCCCAAGCCATGCCTAAGCCGGAGGATCCCCAACTCACAACCTACGAGACGGTGAAGGTCGCCGACGGCGTTTACGCCTTCATTTCACCAGAGCCGAAGGTCCCGCTGGTGACCGGCAACACCACCGTCATTATCGGTAAAGACGCGGTGCTGGTTGTCGACAGCGGACACTTCCCCAGCCTCACTCGCCGGCAGATCGACGAAATACGCCGCTTCACCGAGAAGCCCGTGGCGTTCGTGGTGAACACCCACTGGCACGCCGACCACAACACCGGCAACTTCGTCTATCGGGAGCAGTTCCCCGCCGTCGCCATTATCGCCACCCCGGCCACTCAGCACGAGTTGGCGAACCCCATCCCGCAATACGATGATGTAAAGCAGATCAGCGAAGCATTGCCCGTAATTGAAAAGATGGTTGCGGATGGCAAGACGCCGAATGGCAAAGCCCTGAGCAAAGAGGATCTCGACTACTACTCACTGCTCATCGCCGACGCGAAGTACGTTTTGCCACAGTTCCAACAGGCCAGGCGGGTGCCGCCAAACATAACGTTCGACCGGCGAATCATGATCGATTTGGGCGGCCGGACCGTCGAAGTAGCCTTCCTGGGCCGCGGCAATACCGCCGGAGACGCTGTCGTCTACGTGCCCGACGCAAAGGTATTGGCGACGGGCGATCTGCTTGTAGCCCCCTCTCCGTACGCCATCGGCTCGTTTATCGATGAATGGATTGGGACCATGAAAGCGCTGGCGGAGTATGACGCGAACGTGATTATTCCCGGTCACGGACCCGTGCAACACGATAAACAATACATGCAACTGGTGACCCAGGCACTCGAGTCGCTGTCGCAGCAGGCGCACGCAGCGGTAAAGCAAGGGCAGACGCAAGAGCAGTTTCAGAAGTCGGTGAACCTCACAGAGTTTCGCGAGAAGATGGCGGGGAGTGATCCTTCACGCCAGCGCGTATTCGATGAATATTTCGTCGCTCCGGGCGCCGTCCGCGCCTACCGCGAGGCCAAAGAAGGTCCGCTGAAAGATGAGAACTAGGCATCTCCGCTGGCTTCTGACATCCGCGCCGGAGGCGCGCCAGAGCTTAGCCCGGCGTTTCAACGCCGGGGACGAGCCCCTCTGATCACCAAAGCCCCGAGGGACGACAGAGCCTACGACAACAAAAGGCGCGGCCTTCTTCCCCGCGCCTCTCACGAAAAATACCGGGTGCCCCATCCTTTCGCGCACTTTGCGAAAGGGTGGGATCGATGAACCCCTGCTACACCCTCGTCCCTCAACGACCGGGAAGTGCGCCGGAGGCGCGCCAGAGCTTAGCCCGGCGTTTCAACGCCGGGGACGAGCCCCTCTGATCCCCAAAGCTCCCGTAGGGACGAAAGAGCCCACTACAACAAAAAAGGCGCGGCCTTCTTCGCCGCGCCTCTCACGAAAAATACCGGGTGCCCCATCCTTTCGCGCACTCTGCGAAAGGGTGGGACCGATGAACCCCTGCTACACCCTCGTCCCTCAACGACCGGGAAGTGCGCCGGAGGCGCGCCAGAGCTTAGCCCGGCGTTTCAACGCCGGGGACGAGCCCCTCTGATCACCAAAGTCCCGCAGGGACGACAGAGCCTACTACAACAAAAAAGGCGCGGCCTTCTTCGCCGCGCCTCTCACGAAAAATACCGGGTGCCCCATCCTTTCGCGCACTTTGCGAAAGGGTGGGAATCGATGAACCCCTGCTACACCCTCGTCCCTCAGCGACCGGGAAGTGCGCCGGAGGCGCGCCAGAGCTTAGCCCGGCGTTTCAACGCCGGGGACGAGCCCCTCTGATCACCAAAGCCCCGGAGGGACGACAGAGCCTACTACAACAAAAAAGGCGCCGCCTTCTTCGCCGCGCCTCTCACGAAAAACCCTTACACCACCGCTAGCCTGCGCTCCTCCATGGCATCGAGCACCTGCCACAGCGACCGAGCCACCTGCTCGGCCTGCGCCAGTGCCCTTTCCGCCTGCTCCGGATGCGCTTCTACTTCCTGCGCTAACAACTCACGCCACACCCGTGAATGCTGTACATCCGCCGTCTGATGCAGCTTGAAGTAGCTGGTGGTTCTGTTGTCGGCGCCATATCGCTCCGTCAACCCTGCAGCTTTTTCTTTGGCAACGCGCGGAATCTGCGATTCGTAAGCATAAAACGCCGCCAACGCCTCCGCCGTCGATCCGTTCTGCGCGACCCGCCGGAATTCATCCACCAGGTTTCGCACCGAATCCACAGGCGCATTCGCCCGCACCTCGGCCCGATCGGCTCCCATGCCTTCGGCAAAGTCGAGCCACATCTCACTGTGCGGACGGCCTTCGATTTCTTCTTCGCAAAGGTTGCTGCAACACGGAACGGCGCAACGGTCCATCTTCCAGTCGCGAATGCAGCGCGCTCAGATAGGTCGGGAAGGCGGCGACGTGAGGGTAGTAGTCGTCTGCATACTGGCGCAGATCGTCACGGGTCAACTCTCCGGCAGACCATGCTTTGTAATACGGATGGCACAGCAGATCGTATTCGGCAATACGGGCATCGAGTGCGGATAAAAAGTCTTGCGTTGTCATGTTTACCCCACAGGAAATTCGCTCAAGCGTGAAGCCACTATACGGCAGAGTTCCGCAACGCGACAAATGCGGAGAGAAGTTGCGGGTGAACGGCCGTGTGGGTACCCCATCCTTTCGCATGCTTGGCGATAGGGTGGGAGCGAGGAACCGTTGCCATACCTCCGTCTATGACCGGCGAAATTGCGCCGTAGGCGCACCAGAGCTTAGCCCGGCGTTTCAACCCCGGGAAAAGCCCCCATGATCCCCAAAGTCCTGGAGGGACGACAGGATTCCGTTGCGCTAACGTTCTCGAAAGACACGTCACTATGCTTCCGCGCGGCTGACCCGAACTTCGTCGTGGCTGGAAACAACACGACCCATTACCGGATTTTTCTAACTTCCGCTTCGGGGCCGGAAACGAACGGACGACACCCGCCCGAAGGTAGAATGAAATAAACGTGGGGATTTCTTTGTCGCAACCGTTCACCGAAAGCTACGACGTTGTGGTAGTCGGCGCCGGCCATGCCGGATGCGAGGCCGCCATGGCCTCCGCGCGCATGGGCCTGAAGACCGCCCTCTACACGCTCAACGTCGATCTCATCGCGCAGATGTCGTGCAATCCGGCAATCGGCGGCATTGCCAAGGGACACCTCGTCCGCGAAGTCGACGCCCTTGGCGGCATCATGGGCGAGGTGACGGACGCGGTCGGCATCCAGTTTCGCCTGCTGAATACTTCTCGCGGGCCGGCAGTGTGGTCTCCCCGGGCGCAGTGCGACAAACAGCAGTATCGCCAGAAGATGCGCGAGGTGCTGGAGCAAGAGCCCAACCTGCACATCAAGCAGGCGGAAGTGGCGGAAGTGATTGTGGAGCAGTTGTCGGTTGTCAGTGATCACTTGTCAGTAGAAGAATCCGCTGATGTCATCCTGAGCGTAGCGAGTGCAACGAGCGCAGTCGAAGGACCCCTACCCTCACCAGGAATCCCGGACGCCCCCAACCCAAAACTCTCAACCTCCGCTCCGACAACTGGTTCTCCGACAACTGACAACCGGCAACTGACAACTGGTCGCGTAGCCGGTGTCCGGCTGCGCGACGGAAGGACCGTCGGCGCGCACGCAGTCATCATCACCACCGGAACCTTTCTCAACGGGCTCATCCACTGCGGCGAGCAGCAATATCCGGCGGGACGCAGCGGCGAGCCCAACGCTGTGTTGCTGGGCGAGTCGCTCAAGGCGCTCGGGCTGCGCGGATGCCGCCTGAAAACCGGCACCCCTCCTCGCCTCGATGGCCGCTCCATCGACTGGTCGAAGTTCACAGTGCAGCCGGGCGATGAGGACCCTACGCCTTTCAGTTTCCGCACCAGGCGGGTGGCGCATCACGACAAGCAGGTGCCGTGCTACATCGCGTTCACCACGCCGGAAACGCACCGCATCATTCGCGAGAACGTGCACCGCTCGCCCATGTACAGCGGGCAGATTCAGTCCATCGGGCCGCGCTACTGCCCGTCGATTGAAGACAAGATCGTCAAGTTTCCCGACAAGGATGTACACCAGATATTTCTCGAGCCCGAGGGCCTGAACACGCACGAGATTTACGTCAACGGCATGAGCACCTCGCTGCCGATCGATGTGCAGCTGGCGATGATCAAGTCCATCCCCGGCCTCGAGAATGCGGAGATGCTGCGGCCCGGCTACGCCATCGAGTACGACTCCATCGATCCCACGGAACTGGAGCGCACGCTGGAGACTAAGAAGATTGCGCGGCTCTACCTCGCCGGGCAGATCAATGGAACCAGCGGCTACGAAGAAGCGGCTTGCCAGGGCATCATGGCGGGCATCAACGCGGCGCTGAAGATCAAGGGCGAGCCACCGCTGATTCTGGATCGCACGGAAGCCTACACCGCGATACTCATCGATGACCTCATCAGCAAGGGAACCAACGAGCCGTATCGAATGTTTACCTCGCGCGCGGAGTTCCGCCTGCACCTGCGCATCGATAACGCCGATCGCCGGTTGACTCCGCATGGACGGCGCGTGGGACTGATCGGCGATGCCGCATGGGCCGAACATTTGGCTAAGCAGGAGCGCATGAAGACAATGCGCGAGTTGCTGGAGCGCTCGCGGGTGAATAGCGACTTGTTCGAGCGAGTGGGCGACGATGCTGACGCGCGTGGCGTGCTCGATGCGTGGAACGCTACTGCTGCCGGGACCACACTGGCACAGTTGCTCAAGCGTCCGGAAGTACAGATTGAGCAGTTGGCGCCGGTGCTGCGAGTGCTGATGCCGGCGTTCTTCGCGCGCGAAAGAGAAGCTGCCAGCCACCAGCCACCAGCTCCCAGCAGAAAAAAATCCGGTGGCATCCCGAGCCCTCCGCAGGCGGACGAGGGATCTGCAGTTGCGATGCTGGCCGGCGAATTACTTTCCACTAACCACCCCCCACTGGCGACTGCCGTCCGCAACGAGCTAAAGTCCGTCGAGACCGAGATCAAGTACGCCGGCTACCTGGACCAGCAGACGAAGTCGATCGAGCGGCTGAAGAAGTCTGAGCAGCGCACGATTCCCGACTGGTTCGATTACGCCAAGGTCTCAGGACTTTCACGCGAGATGAACGAGAAGCTGTCGCACGTGCGCCCACGTACACTTGGCCAAGCCAGCCGCATCCCGGGCGTCACGCCCGCAGCAGTGTCGTTGATCAACGTGTACATCGAAATTCAGGCGCGACAGCAGGCCAGCGCCACGCACACCGCCTGAGCTTGGGTGGAGCACCGCTTGAGCGGTGCAGGCTCGCTTGCATAAAATTCAGCGGCTTCAGCCGCCGAGGTAAGCAGTGCAAAGGACACCTCAGCCGCTGAAGCCGCGCTCTACCCAAAATCTACTTCTGCTTGGCGATGATCAAGTCCTTGATCTTGTTGTAGGTCGCCTGCGGAATGATCTTTTTCTGCACCAGCTCATTCTTTGCCTTGTAAGGACGGCCGGCGATGATCTTCTGCGAATAGGCATCACCAATCCCCGGCAACTGCGCTAACTGATCTTTGGTCGCTGTATTAATGTCCAGCAGATCAGCGGCCTTCGTTGGACTCGTGGTAGTCGGCTTGCTGCCCGAACCTTGCGTGCCTCCGCCTTTTGTCGAACTGCCCTGAGCCACTGCCATGCCCGCGAATAATCCAATCGCTAACAGCAGCGAGCACACCTGAATGACTACATTGCGAAGCTTCATGCTTTCTCCTTGTCGTTGCGAAGTCGTCTGCTGCAACGCGAACCATCTACGGGGAGCTTTATAACAGCGCAAAGGCTCAGGGCAAAGGGGAATTTTGCACCCCGATTCGCCCTTAAAACAGCCAAAATCTACCTTAAACGACCTGAAAGCGTCCTGAAATTGCCAAATTTTTGGTGCGGGCAGAGGGTATTTTCGTGCCAAAAACGACTTGGCTGGCTCCGAAGTCCAGGGCGCAGAAAACGCTTCGAGCCCGAAAACTACCCGTTTTCGAGGCGAGTTCAGCCCCGGAAAACCATCACTTTTCGACGATTGAAGGGTATTTAAGGCGAGTTTTGGTGCGTTTTAATGGCCCTTAGACGACTTAGAAGTTCTGCCCCACGAAAGGAGTGGGCAAAAAGGTGAGTACGAGCAGCAGAAGCGCCACTACGGCCAGCCAGCGGCGGGTGCCATCCAATCCCGGCCACAGCGGCACGGAAGGATGACGCCATCCCGTCGCGGCAAGGATCACCGCCCATAGCAGCCAACCGGGCCAGGCCCATCCCCTGCCGTCAGACATGAACAACCGCAACAATCCTAGGAGGCCGAGCAGGCTCAGAACCACCATGGCAGTCCGGGTAACCCGCTTATGGGCGTGAGGAGCCACGGCGTAAACGATGTGGCCGCCGTCGAGCTGTCCTCCGGGAATGAGATTCAGGGCGGTGGCGAACATGCCGATCCAGGCGGCGATGGCTATCGGGTGCAAACTGAGCTGAGTGATCGGCACGGCTTGGTGCATCACCGGCTTTACCAGCAGGTATGCCAGCTGAAATATCAGCGGAAATCCGATCTCATAGCCAGTGTTTTGCGAGAAGCCCACGGGACGCGACAACAGCAGTCCGATAAACAAGAACGGAATAGCCGCGATGAACCCGGCAATCGGGCCGGCGATGCCGATGTCGAACAGGGCTTGCCGTGAACGAATGGGGGACTTGATACGAATGAACGCGCCCATGGTGCCAATCAGGGTGGGCGCTGGGATGAAAAACGGCAGCGTAGCGTAGACGCCGTATTTTTCGCACAACACAAAGTGTCCCATCTCGTGCGCCATGAGGATGCACATCAGGGTGACGGAGAAGGGCAAGCCAGTCAGTAGCAGCGAAGGGATTGTGAAACACCCAGACAGGATGAAACAGCGGCATCCAACCTGGCCCAAACTCAAACGCGGGCAGCCGGTGATGGTAGTTGAATGCCAGTTGCGCGCCCACAACGAGCGTGGTTCCGAAGGTCAGCAGGAGCAGCAGAGCGTGCAGCCAGTAGGGCCGCCGCGGGGTTTTGGCGACGGTGAAAACCTGCGGGTAAGTGGAGGCTTGAAAGCTGTAGGAGATCGGCGGCGTTGAATCCGACATTATTTACTCAAACGGCGTTGCTGAGACTTTTCAGGCAGGCGAAGTAAACCACCGAACGCTGGCCACGAGCGAGAGATGCAGCCGTTGGCGTCGGGGTTTTCGCCGCGGGTCCGCCGAAACTACTCGATCGATTGTAGTTCTTTTCCGGGTTTGAAGCGAACCGCTTTGCCCGGTGGGATGTTGACTTCGGCGCCGGTGCGCGGGTTGCGACCGATGCCGGTCTTGCGAGGCCGCACAGTGAAAACGCCGAAACCGCGCAGTTCGATGCGGTCTCCATGGGACAAAGCCTTCTTCATGCTTTCGAAGACGGTTTCCACAGCCATTTCGGCCTTGGTCTTGGTAACGCCGGTCTTGGTGACAACTTCATTGATCAGATCAAGTTTGATCACAAAGGCTCCAATGTGGTCACGCCTGTGTCGAATTTCGCAGGCGGTTGTCGCCGGACGACCGCGGCTCCGGCATGAATCAGGATTGTAGCCGACCTGCCCTGCCGGCGTAAGTCTTCATTTTCCGCTAAGTTGGGGGCGCCTGCGCGAATCCTAGTGCTCCTCGTGAGCATTGTCAATCCACAACCGCATTCCGTAAGATGGCGCTACCGAATTGTATTACTGAGACTACAGGAGCTTCCTTGGCAATCAAGAGCGATCGCTGGATTCGCAAAATGGCAGTTGAGCACGACATGATCAATCCCTTCTCGGAGAAGCAGTTTCGTGAAGGGGTGATCTCCTACGGCCTATCTTCGTATGGTTATGATTTGCGGGTTGCCGACGAATTTAAGATCTTCACCAACGTCAACAGCACGGTTGTGGATCCGAAAAAGTTCGACGAGCGCTCGTTCGTCAGCCTGGAGGCCGAGGTTTGCGTGGTACCGCCCAACTCGTTCGCGCTCGCCCGTTCGGTGGAGTATTTCAAGATCCCGCGCGATGTACTGACCATTTGCGTTGGCAAATCCACGTATGCGCGCTGCGGCATCATCGTCAACGTCACGCCATTCGAGCCCGAATGGGAAGGCTTTGTGACCCTGGAGATCTCCAACACCACGCCGCTGCCCGCGCGTATTTATGCGAACGAAGGCCTGTGCCAGATTCTGTTCTTCCAGTCGGACGAAATCTGCGAAATCAGTTACAAGGACAAGGCGGGCAAATATCAGGGGCAGAAGGGGATTGTGCTGCCGAAGTTGTAGGGGAGGTGTATCGGCCCGGTCTTTGGTGCGGCAAACGCGGTGAGGGTAATTGCAACCAAAGACGCCGGTGTTATCGGGCATACGGGACATTGTCGTTTTATGGGCGGCGCTCAAGAGCCTGCTGCGAAACATATGTCGTCCGCTGAAGCGGACTCGGAATTTCCTACTTACGCCTCCCCAGCGCTGAAGCGCTGGGCTATCTTCTACTGTCCCCGAGGGGACGGATGGGCGTGGGTTCGTCCGACGTCGATCGCTCGATAATGAGTTTCGCAACAACGCTCCAGCCCCAGGCTGAAGCGCTGGGCTATACTGCTGTCCCCGAGGGACGGATGCGTGGGTTGTTCCCACGTCGTCGCTCGATAATGAGTTTCGCAACAACCGCTGAAGCCTCGGGCTATCTTCTGCTGTCCCCGACGGGGACGGATGCGCTGGATTGTTCCCACGTCGTCGCTCGATAATGAGTTTCGCAACAACCGCTGAAGCCCGGGCTATCTTCTGCTGTCCCCGAGGGGACGGATGCGTGGATTTTTCCCACGTCATCGCTCGATAATGAGTTTCGCAACAACCGCTGCCCTCCCCAGCGCTGAAGCGCTGGGCTATCTTCTACTGTCCCCGGGGGGACGGATGCGTGGGTTGTTCCCATCTCGTCGCTCGATAATGAGTTTTGCAACAGCCGCTGAAGGGCCGGGCTAAGCTCGGATGCGCCTCCGGCGCATCGCTTCGGTGCCTGGGTGCCAGCAGCGGGTTAAGCTCTAATGCGCCTCTGGCGCATCGCTTTGGGTGGCGTGCCGCCGAGCGGAGATTTTGCCTAGGTATAGATAAAAGCCCCACCCCGCCAAAAGATGGCGGAATGGGGCACCCGAGTCTACGGGCCCAGGTCTACGGATCTGACGTCTAGGGATCTGACGTCTACGTCTCCCGAACCTGCGGGTCTCGCCTCAGCCTGTCGCGTCTACGAATTCTTAGTCGTCGGCTTCGCCGCCGATGACGCTGTCGAGTACCTCGCTGGCAGCCTCGATAGGACTCTTTTCGGGCTGTGGGATCACCCATTTCACCATGCCGGCCTGAATTTCTTCCTCGGCGATGCGGCAGGGTTTGCGGGAATGGGTCTCTACCACGGGGTGAGCGCCATTCTGAATCTGGCGCGCGCGACGAGCGGCAACTAACACGTAGCGATAATTGCTATCAAAACCTTCGACCAGCTTCATAACTCGCTCCTGAAAAATCGAATCGTGATACTCCGGCGAAACTCGGTAAGGGTCACTTCGTGAAAGTCGCCTGTTGCGACAAGTTGAACGTAGCCAGGATGGATTGCACCTGGTCCATCATGCGGAGACGCCGCGCTGCATCGGCCTCGGCTAGAGCCGCCTGGTCTTCCGGAGCCGGTGGCGCGCCCGACCGGCGAAGCCTTTCAGCCCGGACAATCGATTTCAAGGTATCGATAGCCGGGTCGACCCGGTCGTTCACCAGAATATAGTCGTAGTCGCAGAAATTCTCAATTTCGCGGGAGGCGGTCTTCAGGCGACGCTGGATGGTCTCCTCGGTATTGAAGGGGCGGGCCTTGTCTCCCAGCAACTTGTGCTGAATTTCGTCGTCAGCTTCACTGCGGCTGCGCAGGCGGCGTTCCAGTTCTTCGCGCGACGGCGGCAGGATGAAGATGCTGACCGCTTCCGGCATCTTGGACTTCACCTGCCTCGCGCCTTGCACGTCGATGTCGAGCAGCAGGTCCTTGCCCTCAGCGAACGCTCCCTGCATGTAACTCTTCGCGGTACCGTAGTAATTGCCAAAGACCTCGGCGTACTCGAGGAAGTCACCCTCGCGAATCATGTTCTCGAATTCGCCCTGGGAGATGAAGAAATAGTCGCGGCCGTAGACTTCGCTGCCGCGGGGAGGACGGGTGGTATAGCTGACAGAGAATTTCAAGTCAGGAACAATGCTGAGCAGACGGTTGGTCAGCGTTGACTTGCCTGAGCCTGATGGCGCCGAGATGATGAAAACTATGCCGCTCATTCGAGGTTCTGCACCTGTTCGCGTGCCTTTTCAATATCGGACTTCATCGCCAAGCCGAGCTCGGTGATACGAAGCGCCTCGCCAGCTACGCCGGAAGTCTTGGACAACAAGGTATTGGCTTCGCGATTCATTTCCTGCAGCAGGAAGTCGAGCTTCTTGCCGACTTCTCCACCGGCGTCGAGCAGCGACAGGAAATGCTGGATGTGGTTCTTCATCCGCACCAGCTCCTCCTGGATATCGCTGCGCTCGGCCAGCATGGCCGCTTCCTGCAGAATGCGGTCGGGATCAACATGCGTGGTCAGCAACTCCTGCATGCGCCCGTGGACTTTGTCGTAGTAAGCGCGCGACACCTTTCCGCGCAACTGATCGACTTCCTGGGTGGCGGTGGAGAGATGCTGCATGCGCTCGCGCAACTCGGCGGCAGCGCCCCGGCCCTCGTCCTCGCGCATGTGGTTGAGCCGCTCGATGGCCTGCTCCAGCGCGCCGGCGACGTGCCGCTCCAGTTTCTCGGCAGCATCGCCGTTAGCGGTGGCGCTTAGCGCCCCCGGCAGTTTAAGGACTACGTTGAGGTCCGGCTCGGCGCTCACGCCGAATTCTTCTGCAACAGCGCGGAAGGTGTTCAGGTATCCGCCGACGAGGTTGCGATTCACGTCGAAGCCTGTCCCACCCGAGCGTTCCAGCGCGATGGTTACCTCGATGTGCCCGCGATGCAGGCGCTCCTTCAAGATACGCCGGATGCGCATCTCTACGGCGTCAAGCTCAGAGGGAATTCTCAGGTGCAGGTCGAGAAAGCGATGGTTCACCGACTTCAGGCTTAGGGTGAGCGCCAACTCATCACTGGCCTGCGCCTTCACCTGGGCGTAACCCGTCATTGAGCGAACTGCGGAACGAACGGCGGAACCAACTGCGGAGCGCTCAACCATGTTCGAGATCACTCTCCTCGTGAAGCTGCTTCCACATCTTCAAACTGCAATTCATACAGCCGGCGATAGGTACCGGTACGCGCCATCAGGCGCTCGTGGTTGCCTTCGTCAGCGATCATGCCGTTCTCCAGCACCAGGATGCGATCGGCACGGCGCACGGTGGAAAGCCGATGCGCCACGACGAACACTGTCCTGCCGGTCATCAGGTTCTGCAATGCCGACTGAACCAGGGACTCGCTCTCGGTATCGAGCGCGGAGGTCGCTTCATCGAGCACCAGAATGGGCGCATCCTTCAGGATGGCGCGTGCAATCGAAATCCGCTGGCGCTCGCCGCCGCTCAGCATCAATCCACGTTCACCGATGACGGTATCGTACCCTTCCGGCAGGCCCAGGATAAAGTCATGAGCCAGGGCGGCGCGGGCAGCTTCTTCCACCCGCTCCCGCGAGGTCTCGGGATGGCCATACGCAATGTTATTGAGGACGGTGTCGTTAAACAGGATGGTGTCCTGCGTAACCATGGCGATCTGCGAACGCAGCGAAGAAATCTTCAGGTTGCGAACGTCATGCCCATCGATAAGCAGGCGGCCGGAGGTGACGTCGAAGAAACGGGGCAGCAGATGCACAATGGTTGTCTTGCCGCCGCCACTGGAGCCGACAATGGCGACAACCTCTCCGGGCGAAATATTCAGGTTGATGTCGTGAAGTACCTCGCGCCCTTCCTCACTGCTGTTGTAACTGAAACTCACATGCTCGAAGCAAATGCCCTGGTGGAAGGGCGGCAGCACGACAGCGTTTGGTTTCTCGCTGATGTCGTCGCTGGTGTCAAGGTAGTGGAAGATTGCGGAAGAAGCGCCAATCGCCTGCTGGAAATTGTTGTTGAATTGAGCGAACTTCCGGACCGGCTCGTACAACTTGAACACGGCCACGATGAAGGCGAAGAAGATGCCTTCGGTGAAGATGTTGCGCTTGATGTATTCGCGTCCAACCAGGAGCAAGACCGCGATGGCGATGGCTCCGAAAACATCCATCAATGGCGAACTTAGAGCTGCGGCCGACACCGAACGCAGATTAGCGCGGAACAGCCGCCTGGCGGCCTCGCGGAAACGGCGCGTCTCCCACGCCTCCATGCAGAAGGCTTTGACGATGCGAACCCCAGTGATGGTCTCGTGCAAGATGTTCTGAATTTCAGCCAGCTTGTCCTGACCGCGGCGGGTGGTGCTGCGGACCCGGCGCCCGATACGCCGCGCCGCCCACAGGATGAACGGCACAAAAATAGCCAGCACCCACGCCAGTTTCCCGCCCAGTACGATTACCACTCCCAGGGTGAACAGCAGGGTAAAAAATTGCTGAAGCGATTCCGCCAGCACGGTTGAAAGCGCGTACTGCACCTTTTCGATGTCATTGACGATGGCCGACAACAGCGTTCCGGTGGAGTGCTTGTGGAAGAAAGCCACCGAGCGGCGCAGCGTGGAAGAGTACAGTTCGTTGCGCAGATCGGTGATCATGGCGAAGCCGGCGTAGTTCACCAGATAGGTTCCGGCATAGTCCAGGATCCCCTTCAGAACGGTGGCTGCCACCAGGGCAAAGGCGACCATCGTCCAGGGATTGTGAAAGTGCTCTGGAACAAACCAGTTCAACTGGACGACCAGCTGGGAGCCAGGAACCTTAAATAAAGGAAGATCGCGCGATTGAGAATGGGGATTCAGCACGCGGTCGAAGATGGGACCGACCAGCAATACGCGGAAGGCATCGAGCAATCCGACCAGCGCCAGGCACAGCACGGAAATCAGCAGCTGAAACCAGTATGGCCGTACGTAACGCAGAAGTCGGTTTAGCTGATGCATAGACCTCGCGGAGGGCAAGGATGCCCAGCGAGCGGGGATGTCCAAAAATTGGCCAGATTGTAATGCAACTTAGATTCTACTGGAACACGGGTGAGGGGAGAAACCGAAGGGCGTGGTTTCACTCGATCGGCTCGACCGCAATGATAGGCTCGCGGATAGCGTGCTTGTCCGGGCGCTGCACCAGGATGGTCGCGGCAAGAACCAATCCAATGCCCACCACCTGCATCGGCGAGACTAGTTCGCCGAGCATCAAGGCGGTAAGTGCAATGGCCCACACCGGTTCCAGGCAGGCGGTGACAACGGCGCGGGTGGGATCAAGATGCTGGAGGCCGGCGAAGTAGAAGGAAAACGGCACCAGCATGGACGCGATGGAGAATGCCAGCAGGAATAGCCATTGGCCTCCGCTGTAATGCTGCGCCGCGATCTTCCATGGCGGATTCACTACCAGCCAGAAGACAGAGGCTCCCAGCAACGCGTAGAGCAGCACCCTCCAGCGGTCGTACTTCTGAATGAGGTGTTGCGCGTAGACATTGTAGAAAGCGAAGGAAACCGCAGCTGCCTCGGCCGCCAGCACACCAATCGTGCTGAATCGCGCACCCGACAAGCCCAGCCAGGGGAAGCCGCTGCGAGCGGAGATGAGTCCGACGGCCACGCCGCAGCCGATCACCGCCAGCCCTACTCCGAAGACGCGCTGCACGGTGGCATGTTGCAGCCTTCGCGCGAGCATGTAGAGCAGCACCCAGACTGGCGCGACATACTGCAGGACGATAGCGGTTGCGACCGACGTCTTCTGGATGGCGAAGTAGTAGAAGAAGTTTGAAGCGGCCAGCCCGAGGATTCCTAAGAGGAAGAACTGCGCCAGATCTTTGGCGCGAATTCGCAGCACGCCGGGCTGGCGTATCCAGAGAATGGGCAACAGTAACAGCAGCGAAAACGTGGCGCGGCTCTGGGCAAGAGTTAGGGGATCGATGTAGGCGATGTACTGCCCGCCAAAATGTACTCGGTGGGTGAAGACGGCTCGGCCCATGACGGCAGCCAGTCCCCAGAAGAAGGTTGCGATGGCGATGAACAGGTAGCCGCGGGTGGGGTGGGCTTGAGGGGTTAGTGGCTGGTGCTGAGTGGCTAGTTTGGGCAAATCAGTGCAGGGCTAAAGCCTAACGTATTTTCAATGGCACAGACGCTGGCTTGAAGGCCAGCTCTACCTACTGACAACCGACAACTGTCCTTAGTCCGCCAGCGCCGACTCGCTCGGCGAAGTACGCAGCACGCGGTCAACCACGTAAGGGCCGCGCTTGTCGGGCTCGTGGAAGTGCCGCACCTGCAACTCGCCCAGCAATCCGAGGGCAACCAGTTGCACGCCCGCAACAATCAGGACAGCGGCAAACACCAGCAAGGGCCCGTGCTCTTCCATCACGTCGATATGCCGAATGAACTTCTCGAACATCATGTACAGCGCGATGAGGCCACCGGTGAGCGAACTGACGGCTCCAAAGCTGCCAAAAAAGTGCAGCGGCCGGGACATGTATTTGAGCAGGAAGCGAATCGTAATGAGATCGAAGAACACGCGGAAGGTGCGGGAGATGCCGTAGTGCGACTCGCCGCGCTCGCGGTTCACATTGCGAATGGGAATCTCGCAGATGGTCGCGCCATAGGCTGAAGCCAGTGCCGGGATGAAGCGGTGCAGCTCGCCATAGAGCGGAATGTCCTGCAAGATCTCGCGCCGATAGGCCTTGAACGTTGTGCCGAAATCGTGGATATCCACGCCGCTGAGCTTCGCCATCAGCCAATTGGCGATGCGCGACGGGATGCGCCGCATGACGAAGTTATCGATGCGCTGCTTGCGCCAGCCGCTCACCACGTCGTAGCCCTCCCGCAGTTTGTGCAGGAACATGGGTATGTCATGCGGGTCATGCTGCAGGTCGCCATCCATGGCGATTACGTACTCGCCCTGGGCGTGGTCGAACCCGGCGGCCAAGGCGGAAGTCTGGCCAAAATTGCGACGCAGCTTCACCACCACGACCCGGCGATCCACCGAGGCGATCTGCTGCAACAGAGAAAACGTATGATCACGGCTGCCATCGTCCACGAAAACCAGCTCGAAGGGCTCTCCGGAGGCTTCCATGACCACCCGCAGGCGGTCGTACAGCTCGGTTACGTTTTCTTCTTCGTTGTGAAAAGGTACGACGATTGAATACTTAAACACGGCCATCCCATTATAAACGCCAGCGCGAGCTGCTGGTTCTTCCAGAAGCGGGCAAAATTTGCGATTTTACAAGTTGCTGGATGGCACTTCCGGGCTAGTGTCGGCTTTTGCCTGGAATCGCAGGAGACGGTCGATACCTTGCCGGAAAACGGCTTCCGGGGTGATAAGGCTCAGCACCAGGTAGCCATCGCGGGCAAAATCGTAGAAGTGCCCGGGCTGGACAAGCACTCCAGTGCGGCGGAGCAGGGCAATCGCAAGCTCCTCGTCGGAGCCGGTGACCGGTACTCGCAGAATGGCGTACCAGCCGCCCTCGACCTCAAGGCGGTTACAAAGCGTCTGAGCCGCGAGTCGGCGGTCGAGTTCCGCGAGATTCGCCCTCATCCGCGCCATGAGTTGACGCTGGATATCGGCTCGCTCCTGAAGCATTGCCGGAATCGCCCACTGCACTGGGGCGTTCATCGAAAGATAGGTGTCGGCGATTACCTCCAACCGGTTAAGCGCCTCGTGCTTGAGTTCGTCGGGGCCGCTGACGGCGATCCAGGCGACCTTCATTTGCGGGAGAGCGGCGATCTTGGATAGACCGCTAAGGACGAAGGTGAGGGCGTTGTTCTCCTCCCACCCTTTCGCCAAACCCGGGCGAAAGGATGGGGCACCCGCATCTCTTTCCTGGCCCGAGACGAAGGATGTGGCACCCAGTTTCTTCTCTGCATCGTCATCCAGCGAGTAGTCGAGGAAGACCTCGTCGGCGATGATGGCGAGATTGTGGTGCGAGCAGAAACGCGCTAGCTGAACAGCTTCGTCCGGCTTCACGTAGGAGCCCGTCGGATTATTAGGATGCACCACCAGCACGGCTTTGCAGTTGGTCGATTGTTCCATGGCCTGCTGCAAAGCGTGAAAATCCATCTGCCATCCGTGGTCGTAGACAAGTTCGTACGGCACTAGCTTGACGTCTTGCAGCTCAGCCAGAAAATCGAAGAGCGGATAACTGGGCGTGGGAACGAGCACCGCATCGCCCGGCTCGCAGAGCAGACGAAACAAGAAGCTATAGCCCTCGCTGGTACTGGTGGTGAGGATCAGCTCGTCGGCAGAGATGTGGACACCGCGTTCGGCGTAGTAGCCGGCAATTGCCTCACGCGCCGGCAAAAGTCCCTTCGGCGCCGGCTCGTAGGTCAGCGCCTCGGGGTGGGCGAGAGCGCCCAGAATTTTGCTTTGGTCGTAGTGCAATCCAATGGTGGTGGGATTGGAGGCAGTCAGGTCGAGCAGTTCCCCGCCCTGACGGCGATGCTCTTCGATCGCTCGCGTGTATGCGTTCGTGGTGAGATTCCAGTTTGTGCGTCGCGCGAACAATGCAGTGAGTTTCTGACCTCAGTTAAACACATTGATCGCGTCGCAACGAGATAGCAGACCTCCGCGGGCAACCGACCGCGCGGAGGCTGCCAACACTACCAGCGAATCAGGTCTAACTTGTCGACCCAAAGTTTGTACTGCGCCTGCTTGTAATTTCCGTCCAGTTGCAGGGCGACACTAATGCCTTCGCGGCCGAACTTCTGCGGATCGAAATACTTGTCGACCACGGTGTAATTGTCATCCAGGGTTACGCCGATGTAGTGCGCCTGGTTTCCGATGCGCTCGAAATGCCATACCAGGTGATGCCATTTACGGGACGAAACCTGCGGGCACGGGACATCGGTCTCGACCCATTTGCCACGTGCCGAATCCCAAATATCCCAATGCTTTGTGTTTCGATAGCTGCACTCAGTGCCGAACACATACCTGGTGCCGCCAATGGTCTGGTTCACGTCGAACTCCAGGGCCTCCGGGGCACTTGCATCGTCCAGATAGAAGTACAAGTCGTAATTGAAATGCGTCGGATTAGAATCCGGACCCAGTTCTCTCCACCAAAGGGCATTTGAGTACCGTGTCTTCCCGCCCAGCCAGAACGCCGAAGACGAGCCGCTCAGGGAAGGCGTCTGCTGCTTGGGTGTCATGCTGGAGTCAGCATTGCCTTCTCCGCTGGCGCAGGTCTGGCCATTCAACTTCGCCGTACACCACGTCCAGCCGTCGAGAGTCTGGATCGCCGCAGTGGTCTTCGCGTTTGACGGCGGAGCCGGCGCCGATGGCGGCTCAGGAGGCGGTGGCGGTGGGGCAGGAGGAGCGGGCGGATTGCTCGGCTGTTGCACCGGCGGGTTCGACGGCTGCTGCGTCGGAGCATTCTGGGTGCCGCTAGACGAATTCGTCGGACTGGACTGTCCTGAATTCGTGGCACCATCGCTTGAACTCGAGTTAGCGGCTTGCATGGGCGCTCCGCCGCAACCCGTAAGAGCGAGAAATACGCCGACTAATGCAACCACTGCTAACAGGTTCAAGTTCTGCCGGCGAGACACAAATTGCATGCAGGCAGGGGGACTAGCTTTCATTCAACGTAACTCCAATTTCTGGGGGATCGTACGGGAAAGGGTCGTACGTTTTGTTAACTATATCGCTAACAGGCTTTGATTATAGGCAGCGTATATAGCTGGTTCGAGCGCTTGGAGCCTGAATTTCACTGCAAAATGCGCTTAGTTCTATGAGCCCACTTCTGCTGAGCGAAAGGACTAAGGCGGTGCGCGCTCGCGTCAAATCGCGAAGCCAGCGCTGATCGTTAGTTCCTGCTCTCGATAGCGATCAGCGTGCCCTGCGCGATGGCACTAGCCTCTGATAGACTTTCCGGCGGGGATGGCTAATGATTCGTTGAGCTCTCGCGAGAGTTCCTCCATCCTGCACTTCTGGCTCTGCCGTCTGCCTCTGTGTGCCTCCTGACAGAAGGGAGATCGCCTGGCTCGGTTTGTACCGGGCGTCCGTCATTCTCAGCATTCAACGATCGGGAACAGATGGTTCCCCATGAGGAGGTATTTACATGTCTACCGCGGTTAGCGCGCCACAAATCCACAATCGGGTCGCCGAGTTTCTCAGCCGGCCTCGCAAGATGTTCATCAACAACCAGTGGGTCGATTCAGCCTCCGGCAAGACCTTCCCGGTTTACAATCCCGCCACTGGTGAAGTACTGGCCAAGGTGGCCGAAGGCGACCGCGAAGACATCAACCGTGCGGTGAAAGCAGCGCGCAAGGCATTCGACAGCGGGCCGTGGTCGGACATGACCGCTTCAGAGCGCGGCCGCCTCATCTGGAAGCTGGGCGACCTGCTGGAACAGCATGCGGAGGAATTCGCGCAGTTGGAGAGCCTCGACAACGGCAAGCCCCTGTCGGTAGCGCGTGCCGCCGATATTCCACTGGCTATCGATTTGTTCCGCTACATGGCGGGGTGGGCGACGAAGATCGAAGGCAACACCATTCCCATATCCACCAAGACCAAGCGCAATGATTTTTTTGCGTACACACGTCGCGAACCGGTCGGTGTGGTTGGGCAGATTATTCCGTGGAACTTCCCGCTGCTGATGGCCGCATGGAAGCTTGGCCCGGCGCTAGCCACTGGTTGCACCGTGGTGCTGAAGCCGGCCGAACAGACTCCGCTCACAGCGCTGTTATTGGGCGAGTTGATTGCCGAGGCAGGATTCCCCGAGGGCGTGGTCAACGTTGTGCCCGGCTACGGCGAGACCGCAGGTGCGGCGCTGGCATCTCATCCCGAGGTCGACAAAGTAGCTTTCACCGGATCGACAGAAGTAGGCAAGCTGATTCTTCAGGCTGCCGCCGGAAACCTGAAGAAGGTTTCGCTCGAACTGGGGGGCAAGTCGCCCAACATCGTCTTCGACGACGCCGATGTGAAGCCGACGATCGCCGGCGCTGCGAACGCTATCTTCTTCAACCAGGGGCAGGTCTGCTCCGCAGGCTCGCGGCTCTACGTTGAGAAAGATATGTTCGACAAAGTCGTCGAAGGCGTAGCCGAACAGGCGAAGAAGATCAAACTCGGTCCGGGCATGGAAGCCGACACCACCATGGGACCGCTGGTTTCCGAAGAGCAGATGCAGCGCGTCACCGGCTATCTGGAAGCAGGATTCAATGAAGGCGCCGAAGCCCTGGTTGGCGGCAAGAAGCGCGATGGCAAAGGCTATTTCGTGGAGCCGACGGTCATGGTGAAGACCAATCCGCAGATGAAGGTGGTTCGCGAAGAGATCTTTGGGCCGGTGGTGGTCGCTTCGCCTTTCAGCGACATCGAGCAGATCGTCGCCGAGGCCAACAATTCGGAATATGGATTGGCGGCGGGCGTCTGGACCAAGGACATCAGCAAGGCGCACCGCATTGCGCATAAGCTGCGTGCCGGAACCGTCTGGATCAACTGCTACAGCGTGTTCGACGCGGCATTGCCTTTCGGCGGATACAAGCAGTCAGGCTGGGGCCGCGAGATGGGCCACGAGGTGCTGAACCTGTACACCGAAGTGAAGTCGGTGTGCGTGGCGATCTAGGTAGAGCTGGCCTTCAGGCTGGCGTCTAGCGATAAACTCAGTAACGTGGGGCGGGGTTGGTCATTTGAAATATGACCAACCCCGCCCCCATCAGCTTACCGCCAACGGCGAACGCGGCGCTGAAGCGCCGCACTACCCGTTCCCATGTAATGTAGCGCTTTAAAACGAAAGCGACGGAGGCACGATGAAAGCCATTCGGGTACACGCATTCGGCGGTCCAGAGGTCATGAAGCTGGAGGAAGTGCCGGACCTCGTCGCCGGACCAGGGCAGGTCGTAGTGGACGTGAAAGCTATTGGCGTCAACCCAGTTGAGGCCTACATCCGCACCGGAACCTATGCGATCAAGCCAAATCTGCCGTACACGCCCGGCAATGATGTTGCCGGTGTGGTGAAGGAAGTGGGCGCCGGGGTCACGAGCTGCAAGGCCGGCGATCGCGTGTACACCTCACAAACCATGAGCGGAGCCTATGCCGAACAAGCGCTGTGTAATGCGCTCAACGTTCATCCCTTGCCTAACAATGTCAGCTTCGAGCAGGGCGCCGGGGTTGGCGTTCCCTATGGAACCGCCTATCGTGCGCTCTTTCAACGCGCAGGTGCGCACGCCGCCGAGACCGTGCTCGTCCATGGGGCCAGCGGTGGAGTGGGTCTTGCGTCGGTGCAGTTTGCACGCGCCGCTGGACTGACTGTCTTTGGAACCGCGGGCAGTGACGCGGGCATGGAGCTGGCGAAGCGCGAAGGTGCACATCATGTGCTGAACCACGGCAAAGAGGGTTACCTAGACGAGTTGATGAACCTGACACAAGGCCAGGGCGTAAACATCATCCTGGAAATGCTGGCCAACAAAAATCTGGCTAACGATTTGAACGTGATTGCCCGGCATGGCCGCATCATGGTGATCGGCAATCGCGGCAGCATCGAGATCAATCCGCGGGGGACGATGGCGCGGGAGTGCGACATTCGCGGCGTAATGTTGTTCGGAGCATCGCAGGAAGAATTTCAGGGCATGCACGCCGCCATTTTTGCAGGGTTGGAAGCAGGGACATTGCGGCCGATCGTGGGACAGAAATTTGCGCTGGCCGATGCCGTCAAAGCGCACGAAGGGGTGATGGCGCACGGTGCGTCCTACGGCAAGATCATCCTGCTGCCGTGACGGTTCAGGTTCGGTTGCGGCCACGACACCTTCGCGAAGCTAGAATCAAGTCATGCTTCGTCTGCGACTGGTGACTGCGATCGGCTGTGGTGTGCCTTTGCGCATCCACACTAGTTGTTGCACAACAGACGAATCCTGCGTTGCAGAGGACTGTGACTCGCGCCATGGCAGGAAGCCGCGGCACAGCGGTCGTGCTCGCGGTGGATAGCGGCCAAGTTCTCGCGGCCTACCATCTCAAAGTTGCCGCCCAGAGGCTTGCCGCTCCGGGGTCGAGCATCAAGCCTTTCACGCTGAAAGCGTTGCTGGAGGCAGGCAAAGTGGACGCCAGCACTGCTCTGCTATGCAAGCGGCCACTGAACATTGCCGGCCATCGACTGGACTGCTCGCATCCGCAGACCAGCCAGCCTCTGGATGCAGCTAGCGCGCTGGCGTACTCCTGCAACTCGTACTTCACGACCATGGCGACACGGCTGACTCCTGCACAGTTGCGCGAGAGTTTTATCAACGATGGCTTTGCTCAATCCACCGGACTTGCTCCAGATGAAGCCGTCGGGACTATCGCTCTCGCATCCTCGACTGCTGAATTGCAGTTGCAGGCCATCGGCGAGTGGGGCGTGCAGGTGACGCCGCTCGAATTGCTGCGTGCTTATCGGGGGTTGGCGCGGATGGCTTCAGATGGGACGGATGTGAAGCTGGCGGCGATTTTTCAGGGACTCGACGGCTCGACCAGCTACGGGATGGCCCGTTCGGCGCAACCGGAGAACAGCGTCAGGGTTGCGGGCAAAACCGGCACGGCCAATGCTGACGAAGGTGCGTGGACGCATGGCTGGTTTGCCGGGTTTGCTCCTGCCAATAAACCGACTGTCGTACTGGTGGTGTTTCTGGAGAAGGGGCGAGGCAGCGATGCTGCGGCTGTGGCGCGCCAGATATTCGCTGCAATTACTCATGGCGGCGCAACCCGCACCCCGGCGGAAACAAGGCCGTGAAGCGATTCATCCTTCTGGTGCTGCTGTCGACGTGGACTCTGGGCGCGGCGAGTCCTCCGCAAACGACGCCTTCCCGGAACAAGAACATCGGGACGCCTTCGCAAGGCTTTCCGCAGACCGTGCGGGTGCGGCTGTGGTACCTGCATCCGCCATCAAGTCTCACTGCCCGAGCGGAGGCAGGACAGGCGAACGTTCGCAAGTGTGCCACCTGCGCAGCCGCTGAGCTGCGCTCGCTTTCCATCAGCGCTGCGGGTGCGCAAATCAGGATCAAGGACGAAAAGAGCGTCAGCCGCGAGCTGCGGATCAGCGGCGTGTTCCAGCTGGTTCCGCAGAACGGGCCGCCGGTTCGCGCGGACTTCCCGGTCGAGCTCGACGCCTCGGCTGGAAAGTTGCAGATTACCGCAACCATGCCGATGGACGAATACATTGCCGCGGTGCTTGCCGGCGAGACGGGAAACTTCAAATCCGACGAAGCGCTGAAGGCCATGGCGGTCGCCGCACGAAGCTATGCCATGCACTTCGGCAGCCGTCATGCGCTTGAGGGCTTTGATTATTGCGACACCACGCATTGCCAGGATGTGCTGATCGCCGGAATCACCGACCGCCTGCGCAATATCGTTCGCAGCACGGCGGGCGAGGTGCTGTGGTACGAGGGCAAGCCGGCGGCCACTTACTATCACGCCAATTGTGGCGGCATGACCGAAGACGGCCGCTACATGCTCGCCACCGATGACATCGCGGCTCCGTACCTGGTGCAGCACTCCGACACCTACTGCGTGCGCAATGGAAGCACGCAGTGGCACAGCGAAGTCACGACCCGCGAATTGCAACGCGCACTAGCTGCGGACGCAATCATCATCCCGGGCACGCTGCGCTCAGTTGCGATTGTGCAGCGCACTCCCAGTGGACGGGTCGAGATGTTGCGCGTGGTTGGAGCCAGCGCGATCACGGTGCCGGGAGTGGCGTTTCGCTCTGCCGTCGGACGCCATATTGGATGGGACCGGCTGAAGAGCAACTGGTACGAGGTACGAGTAAGCGGCGAGCACGTCTCGTTTACCGGCCGCGGGTTGGGACACGGCGTTGGACTTTGCCAGATTGGCGCCGAGGTCATGGGCGAAGAAGGCAAGTCGTATCGCGAAATCCTGGCGTATTACTACCCGGGCACAAAGCTGGGGACGGCTGCCCAGGGAGTCACGTGGCAGAAGCTGACGGGCGAGAGAGTGGAACTCCTGACCACGCGCCCGGCGAGCGATCAATCGCTGCTCGCACTGGCCGAGCGCCTGGTGCGCGACGCCGAAACCATCACCGGCCTTAACTTTACGGCGGTACCGCAGTGGAAGGTGTATCCGACGGTTGCAATGTTTCGCGACGCAACTGGTGAGCCGGGATGGGTGGCGGCTACGACGCGAGGGCACAACATACAGTCGCAGCCAGCAGATGTGTTGAAGCAGGCAGGCACGCTGGAGAGCACGCTACGTCATGAGTTGCTTCACATGCTGATCGAAGCTCATGCAAAGCCGGGAACTCCGGTGTGGTATCGCGAAGGATTGGTGCTGTACTTATCGGAGCCGAATGCAGCCGCACAGGCGAAAACAACATTCGCCAGCGTGAGTGAGTTGGAGAAGGCGATGGAGAGTCCAACCAGCGAGGAACAGTTGCGCAAGGCGTATGCCGAAGCCCATGCGCGGGTATCCCAAATGGCGCAGAAATACGGCAGGCAGAAGCTGGTGGTCTGGGTACAGCAGGGATTGCCGTCAGAGATAAGTCGCTAGGCGGCTACGGCAGCGGGTCTTCGCGGTCGGTGCGCTCGCCGACCATCCAGACCAGCAAGATGAATGCGGTAATTACGATGAGGTACGCGGCGGCGAAGCGCAGGCCTGCACTCCAGGCCTGCTGATGCAGAGTAGTCAGGTCCGGGATCCACGTGACTAATTTGTACGGCACACAGACGCCGAGAGCTATGAGGATGCCCAGCAGTATCCAGTACATCGGCTGGCGCAGCACTCGGAGCGAGCGCAGCGGCATGGCCGCCGGAAAATCCAGTCGCGGCGATGGTCGTTGCTACGGGCGCCCAGATTGCGGGGAACACAATCCACACCACCGCAAACAGCAGCCAATCGGATGCGTGCATTACGTTGCGCGGTGACGGCCCGGCATTCACCTTCTGCCGGATCCACACCGAGAACTGCGGAGTGTAGTTGCCGGCGCTGAAAATGATCCAGGCAATGAGCGCGCCAATCGCCGCCCAGACTGCCAAGGGAATGATGTGCCGGACGCCGCGGCGAAATGCTCCGGTGATTGCTGGGTGGGTGCGATGCTCAGCAACTCGGAACCAGGCCAGCGTTCCCGCGCGCAGCCAAAGCACGAACAGCACGGTGAGCAGCGCAAGCAGGGCGGAGGACGCGACCTGCCATCCATGCGCGTCGGGGATGAGCAGCCAGTAGTACCAGACGCCGAGCACCGCTGCGTTGGCCACCACATTCAGCAGCCACAGCTTCAGAACGCCGACCCGGTTTGTCGCTGTCGTGCTCATTTCACGCTCACCTTAAACGCGTCGCTGGTGGCCAGAAACTCCGGCTGATACATGGGCTCGACCCGCGTCGGACTGACGCGGAATTCGCCGGGATTCACCACCTTGAGCAGATACGTGTACTCCTTCTGCCCACGCGGGAAGTACATGCTGAAGAAGGTGGTGCGGTCGTCATAGAGTTCACGCTCGGCCCAGCCACGCGTCCACCAAGCTGGCTTTTCGTCGAGCTGATACAGGTCGTCGCGCGGGATCGATTCGGTTCCGGAAGGAATGGGGTCTTCGATCATCAGGTACCGCCATTCATTGCCGCCGACGGTTATGCGCACGGCTAACGTGTCTCCCACCTGCACCGGCCCATTCAGCGCGTCCATGTGATACACCACGTGGTCGCCTTTCTGCACCGATGTGAGCTTGTAATACTGGCGCACCACGCTGAGTTGGAAGGTTCCGGTGTTCACCACCTTCGATTGGCTGGAGTAGTACTCGCCGCGCGTCGACCAATAGAGGCGTCCATCGCCCGACTTGCTCACTTGCACCGTGTTGTTCTCGGGTGCGAGTTGCGAATCGGCGAGCGTGAGTGCGGTGGCGGGCGCGAGTGCGTTCTCGGATGTGAACTTCTTCGAGCCGACATCTTTACCGTTCAGCTTCACGTCAGCAGTAAAGTTGGGCTTCAACTCGTGCGTGTGTTGCAGGTAGTCGGTGAGCCCGTAGAGCACGGCGGCTGTCTGCTGCGTCGAGTCCCAGTAGTAGCCCTGGCTGCGATGGTCGACCAGGTACAACGCGGCCTTGGGCAGAAGCGGGCTCTGTGGGTCGGCCGCGGTCAGCAGCTTCATCGCGTAAGCGGTCGCCTGCGGAGTGGTGTCTCCGTAGTAGTCCATCAGGTAGTTGAAATCGGTGGGCCACCAGGCTTGCGTGTCGTTTTGCTTCGCGCTGGATTCAAGCTGCTTCACCAGATCGTTGGCACGCGCATCGCCAGCTTGACGCATGGCCAATCCCAGCAGTGCTTGTCCGTAGGCCGTCAGCGTCGAACGCTGGCTCCAGACGGCGTCGAGGACGGTCGCATTGGAATCGGTTCCGCTCAGCAACAGCGAGTACGCCATGTAGGCGCGCAGGTCAGTGCGAACGTTTTGCGTTTTCGCGAACTCCTTCAGCAACCAGGCGCGTCCGCTCTCGATCATGCCCTCTTTGATTTCGTAGCCCGCCGCTTTCGCTTGCGTGAGGCCCACGAGAACATACGCCGTCATGAACGCCGAACTGTCGTCGGTCTGCCACCAGCCCCACCCGCCATCGGGATGATGGTAGTTGTACAGCCGTTCAAGTCCGGCCTGCACCTGTTTGTTGAGCACTGCCGGATCGACGTTCGACTTCACTCCCAGCTTTTTCAGCGCGTCGGAAACCAGCACGTCAGGCAGGAAGCTCGACATGGTCTGCTCGGTGCAGCCATAGGGATATGACGTGAGATAGTCCAGCGCGCCGAAGACGGTGCCTGCAATTGTCGGAGTGAGTGTAACCGTCAGCTTGCGCGTGTTGGACTCGATGCCCGTCGGGAAGACCACCGACTGCGTTGTGTTGCCGTTCACGCTCGCGATCGATCCCGAATTCGAAACGGCCAGCTTCACTCCGAACGGCTCGACCGGCAGGGTGAGCTCCATCGCATCGCTCTCGACATCGGTGAGCGCCTTGCCCAACACCTTCGCTGAATCAACATCGAGCACACGCACGCGATAATCGACCTTCACCAGTCCGCGGCTCGGGACAGGGACATCTTTCGTCCCGCCATCGAGGACTTGCAGCCCGGTGAACTCCATCGAGACGCGCGCGGTTTTCTCTGTCGGCAGATAGTTCTGCACGATGGTCGAAAGGACGATCTCGTCGCCGCGGCGGAAGAATCGCGGCACTACCAGGCGCACCATAACGTTCTTGCGCACGATGGCATTCTCAACCGCGCTGCCGACCTTGGTATCTTGCGTCACGCCACGCGTAGTAGCGCGCCAGGAAGTAATCGCGTCGGGATAGTTGAACTTCACCGTCGCCTGACCACCGCTGTCGGTATCGACATCGGCGATCCAGTAAGCAGTGTCGGGAAACGCCTTGCGAATCTTCGGTTGCACCAGCCGCTCAGGCTTAAGCTGCGCCAGCGACTTGCGCGGACGCACCGCCGCCAACTCCATCGCACGCTTGCCCGCCTGCCCATTGAAGTAGTAGGTCAGTGAGGTGTCGGTGCTGACCTTGCTGTAGATCGTCCCATAGAAGGCCTTCAGGATGGGCTGCACCGTCTCAGGCTGGATGGCGTAGATGGCCTCATCGACCACACCGAGACTGAACTCCGCCACTGCCGGCTTGCCGCTCGCGTCCGTGGCTTTAATCGTGTACGACGCCGCCTCGCCGGGCTGGTACTGCGGCTTCGAAGGCTTGAGATCGACCTTCAACTCATGCTGCGTGGGAGGAACCGACAGGCTCTTGTTGCCCTGGTACAACTTGTTGCCACGAATAAAGGTCGCGGCAACGTAGAAGTTAGGGGCGTACTCCGGCTTGACCGCCACATCGACCGTAACGCTGCCGCCGTTGCTCTTGATCACCTGTGCCGAGTACAAACCGTTGCCCTCCGCGGTGATCAACACCGAGGCCGGATCCTTGCCGGTCACGATCAGCACGTGCGCGGTGTCTCCCGGCACATACGACTTCTTGTCGGGGACGATCTGGATATTCTCCTGCGCCGGGCCGGTCCACCAGGCACTCTCTCCTGGAGCCCACAAGAACGCGGAATCCTGTACCTCGCGATGCTCCGGTGTGTTGGCAAAGACACGCACACGGAACTCGCCCGCGTCGGGAATTACAAAGTCGACTTGACCTTTACCGTCGGCGCCGGTTTGTCCCGGCGTGGTGGAGACAACTTCGCCCGAGCGTTTCTGCCAGTTCCAGCGGCTGATCTCGGCTTTGAAAGCAGTGGCCACAGGCTTGTTGTCGTAGTCCTGCGCCTTGACGTTGATCTTGGCCGTGCCGCCCTTGCTGTACACATACGCGTCAGGCTGCGCCGTCAGATAGAAACTGCCGTAGGTCGCGATGGCATACCCGCGGCCTGAGATTTCGCGATTGCCGGCGTCGGTAACCCGCGCCTCGATGCGATAGGTCAGGTCCTGGCGCTGCTTGCTCACCGTCGTTGGAACCGTGATCTGAAGCTTGCCTTCAGCATCGAGAGTGCCGGAGTTCTCCTGCTCCTGCTCGCCGCCTTCGTCGCGATCGTATTGGCCTGCGTCGCCTTCGCCTTCATCGGTAGCGTCGCCTGCGTCGGAGTCCTCTGGGGCCCATCGTCCCGGCGGATAATATGGCGAAGTATGCACCACCCATTTCACCTTCGCGTTGGCGACCGGCTCGCCAAAGTAATAGCGCGCGTCGATGGTGGCTTTGATGGGCTGGCCTTGCAGCACGCGCGGCGTCTGCGCCGTGACCTTTACCGCGTACTCCGGCTTCTTGTAATCCTGCACCGAGAAGCTTGAGCCCTCGACATAGCGCTGCTCGCCCATCTGAATCGACAGGTAATACGTGCCCAAGTGCGCGTCCGCCGGAATCGTGTAGTCCCAATGCGCGCTGCCATAGTCGTTGAGCTTCGCGGTGTCATTCCAAATCGGCTGATAGGTCTGGGGGTCGCGCAGCTCAAGGCTCACCTGCCGGTCCTGCGGCAGCGTGTAGCCCGCGGGATTCTCAGCGCGAAGGATGGTCTTGAAATGCACCGTATCGCCGGGACGATACACCGGGCGATCAGTATAGGTGTAGCCGCGCAGATTGCGGTCAGGGCCGCTGCCCATGTTCCAGGCGCCCGGAGTGTTGATGGCAAACCGATCACCGTGCGTCACCAGCACAGCCACATCTTCCGGCTTCTCGTCGGTGATCCTGGTGTCAAGAATTCCCTGTGTGTCCGACTGACCGGATGCGACCTGCTGCTGGTCGATCCATACTTTAACCTGTGCACCGGAGATCGGGTCGCCGGTCTGGCGATCGACAACCATGCTCACCAACCGTCCCGGCGCAGCCTTGCTGATGATTGCGATGTCGGTCACAACCACGATGGTGTAGGCGCGGAGCGAACCGTTGGTCGCCTCAACCAGGTAGACACCTTTTTCGCTAACCGGGACCTTCACGGTCTGGCTCTCCCACGGCTGATGGGTGCCGGAATTCCACTTCCATACTGAAACCACTTGCTGCTGGTTGAGCACCGGGACCAGCGCATAATTCTCGATCTGCGGACCTTTCTTCTTTGGCTGCTCGGTTTCACCCAGTCGCCATAGGCGGATCTGGTGACGATTCTCGACCGAGAACTGCGCGCGTACGAAGTCGCGGATCCATGCCCAGATGCTGTGCTTCCAGGCGTGAAACTTCTCCAGCCAGGTATGCGGCTGTTTCGGCAGCGCCGGAGCTCGCCCGCCAAAGCTGTGCAGCTCCTGCATCTGGCTGAAGAATTTGACCGGGTCTTTAACGCGATAAACGCGAAACTCGAGCTGCTTGATGTTGTGGCTGTAGACCGCGACCTCCGGCTTCTCGCCCGGCATGTAGGTCTGCTGGCTGCTGAGGGAGAAATAAGGCTCGCGGGCATCATCGTCCTGAGCGGCGGCCAGTACAGGCAAAAGCATCGCCAGGCAACACAGCGCGACCGTAAGCCGAAACCAGATGCTGCGCATCACTGGTCACCCCGCAGGATGTTCCAGCGGTACACGCCGAGGAACGCCGGATTCGAAGCGACCGGACGCCAGCGGGCGTCGGGAAAGTTCATTAGCTCCGCAACTGTCAGTCGGCGAATCTCACCGGCATCTTTGCCCTGCGGCCCCGTGTGATAAATAAGGAACTGCTCCGGGCCCCGCTCAATCTGGCTTGCGCCGAGAAAGATCATCGCGTGGTAGGTGACATGACCGTCGGCCTGGCGAAAGAACAGCAGGTCGCCAGGACGCGCGCGGTCGAGATTGCGTCCCACACTGTAGGTGTCGTCGCGCCAGAGCGTCTTGGCATCGGCGAATTCAGCAAAGGCCCCATCGCTGAGGTCGCCAGCGACAAAGCTTCCTTCCTGCACTCGAAAGATCGCCGCTCCCGCCGGAGTGTGCGGATAGTGATACTGGCGCACTTCGCCAGAGCGTGACGGTACCGGCAGCGACATCGCACTCATCCAGGCAGAGTCATGCTGACGTAGCGCCTCACGGTAGCTGAAGCGCAACAGGGCAGCGCAATCGTCAATCTCGGCGGGAAGCTTGCGTCTGTAGTACTGCGACTCGGCCAGCAGGGTAAACCAGCCGCGAAAGGCGCGCCGGTCGGCAGAATTCGTCAGGCGAAGGAAGTCGGGAGTGCCGTCGGCAAAAGAATCGCTCGCATCCACTATCGAGGAACTGGCCGTTGACACCGAGAAATCCGCAGCTCTGCTTGCCCGCGGCAACGAGCGGAATGAGGCAGGAGCTAGCGCGCGGTGCAGGCTGAACGCGCACACCACAACAGCGAACGCGACTACGCACAACACTGCTAACCAGCGTGGCACGCCGCGCATAAGAAGAGTGCTCCTCCGTGGGTGAGCGGATTATAGCGCGCCGCGGATAAGAAGCGATACGCCAGCACGCTAATCGCAGGTCACTATGGGAATCGTCATTTGGCCAACCCTCGCAATTCGCCCAGCAACCGGTCTACTTCTTCTGCCGTGTTGTAGTGTGCCAGGCCGATGCGCAGCATGCCGCCGTTCTGCTGCACACCCAGGCGCTCGGCCAGGTCGACGGCGTAGTAGTTGCCGTCCCAGGTGAAGATGCCGCGCTTGCCCAGTTGCTCGGCGAGCTCACGCGGAGTGTAGCCTTCCATTCGGATCGCTACCGTCGGCGTGCGTTGATCGAACTTTGCCGGGTCCTTGATTCCGTAGAAGGTGAGCCCTGAAATTCCCAGCAATCCGCTGATGAGTCGCTCGGTTAATTCGCGCTCATACTGAACCATGGCATCGTACGCCGCCGCCAGCGACTCGCGGCGCGAGCGTGCCTCGGGAGCGTGCTGGCGGCCAAGATCGGCGAGATACTCGATGGTCGCGACGACTCCCGCCATGCCCTCGTGGTTCTGGGTGCCGCTCTCCCAGCGATCGGGCAGCTGCTCGGTGCAGGCGCGCAGCTTGTAGGGGCGCAGGCGTTGCAGGTGCTCGCGTTTGCCGAACATCACTCCCATGTGGGGACCAAAAAATTTATAGCTGGAGCAGACCAGGAAGTCGCAATCGAGCGCGCGCACGTCGATGAGGCCGTGCGGAGCGTAGTGCACGGCATCGATGAAGGCCATCGCGCCCACAGCGTGCGCCAGCCGAACCACTTCCGCGACATCGTTGATGGTGCCAACCGCATTCGCGGCGTATCCGACGGCAACCAGCCGAGTGTTGCGCCGGATCTTCGCCTGCAGGTCGAACATGTCGAGCGTGCAATCGGCGGGCTTGATGTCGGCAGTGCGCACTTTGGGTCCACGCTCTTCCAACGCCACCCAGGGAGAGACATTGGCGTCGTGATCGAGCTGCGTGACCAGCAACTCGTCGCCACTCTTTAGTTCGCGTCCGATGGCGCGGCTCAGGGCGAAGGTCAGCGTGGTCATGTTGGCGCCGAACACGACTTCATCAGGATCGCAGTTGAAGAAGTCAGCCATGGCGGCGTGCGCGCCGGCATAAATCTCGTCGGTACGCTCGCTGGTGAGGAACGCGCCATGCGTGTTTGCGTTCGAGGTGGCCAGGTAATTCGAGATCGCGTCGATCACCCGCTGCGGAACCTGCGTGCCTCCGGGAGCATCGAAAAAGACTACCGGCCGGCCATTCACCGTCTGCTGCAGCGCGGGAAACTGCGCCCGGGCCCATTCAACATCGAACCGGGTAACGACTGAGGACTTCGTAGTAGAAGACAATTTAGGAACTCCTGACTGCATTTATGAAATCACACAACATGCCGTAAGCGGTGGCCTCCGGCCCGGGATCGCGCTCGGCGATAAACAGCTCGCGAAACACATCGGTCTCAAATCCCACCGCCAGCGAGGTACCACGAACCGAATAGAGCGGATCGTCTGGCCCCAGGCGCTCCGGCGCGACGCTGCCATAGATGCTGCCGTCGCTCTCTCGGCGCGCGCGCCCAATCAACTTCCAAGTCTCGCCGTTTTTGCGTGCTTCGCGCAACGCCTCGGCTGTGATGCCGCGGATGCCAGTGCGGTTGACATCGCCAAGCGTGAGATTCCCACCCATCAGAACGTTCGCCAGCCCGACGACCTTCACCGCAGCGTCGATACCATCGACATCGTTGCTGGGATCGGTTTCAGCCACACCGAGCCGCTGCGCCTCGCCGACGGCATCGTCGAACGTCATGCCCGACTCCATAGATTCCAGTATGACGTTGGTAGTCGAGTTGAGCACGCCGCGAAAGCCACGCAGCTCGATCGCAGGCAGCGTCTCGCGAAAGAGCGAGAACACCGGCGCTCCGTCCATCATTGCCGATTCGTGAAAGAAGCGCAGGCCGCGAGCCATGGCAAGCGCGGTCAATTCCTTGTGCGCGTACACGACCGGCCCTTTATTGGCGCTGATGGCGTGCGCACCGGCTTCCAGAGCAGCGCGAATGTAAGTGATGGCGGGCTCGCCCGTCTCGGCATTCAGCGAACTGGCTTCGAACAGCGCGTCGGGCTTGGCTGCTGCCAGCCATGCGTGCAGGTCTGGCGCCTTCTCGGCTTCGGCGAAATCGGAATTCAGCAGTCTCTCCGCAGTGAATCCTTCTGGCGCGACCAGCCAGCCCAGACGGCGGGTCGCAACTCCCGTGATGCGGTAGGTGATGCCGTATTGGTCGCGCAGAATCGGCAGTCTTGCGCTCAAGCAGGCCAACGAGGCCCCGCCCGACATTGCCGAACCCGATAAGACAGAGGTTGAAGGTGCGGATAAGTTTTGCTCCTGGCTGAATTTCGACGACTGCCATTATTCTAAATAGCGAACATACAGAGGAGCCTGGCAAGGATGGAATCAGTCCCCCTACAACGGGCGGCGGGCAAGCGCGACTTCGTCACCATCGCCGGCAAGCGGTTGGAGACGCTGCTCATCGAGGGGCGCGACAACCGCCTGCCCACGATCGTCATGCTGCACGAGGGACTGGGGTCGATCGCGCTGTGGAAGGATTTTCCCCAACTCCTGGCGGAGCGCACCGGCTGCGCAGTGCTGGTCTATTCGCGCTACGGGCACGGCAACTCCGACCGCCTGCTCGAGAAGCGCCCTGTTAGCTTCATGCATCACGAGGCGCAGGTCGTGCTGCCTGAGTTGCTCAACGCTCTCGGCATCGAGCGGCCAATTCTGTTGGGCCACAGTGACGGAGGCTCGATTGCGTTGATTTACGCCGGCACATTTCCCGAATCGCCTCGGGCTTTGATACTTGAAGCGCCGCATGTCTTTGTCGAAGATCTCAGTGTGGCCAGCATCGCTGCCGCCAAAGTAACTTTCCAGGGCACCGATTTTCGCGAGAAGCTGGCGAAATATCACGCGCACGTGGACGAGACCTTCTGGGGATGGAATGACATCTGGCTGGATCCGGCGTTTCGCTCCTGGAATATCGAGGAGTATCTGGATTCGATTCGCTGTCCCGTTCTCTGCATTCAAGGCGAACAGGACGAATACGGCACGCCGGCGCAGGTACAGGCAATTCAAAGTCGCATTCGGGGCACTGAACTTGTTATGCTTGCCGATTGCAAGCACTCGCCGCATCGCGATCAGCGGGAGAAGACGCTGGAGGCGGTGACGGCACTCGCGAAGAAAATCAGCAGTTTCGACCAGGGGTGTCAGGGATTAGGTGTCAGGCCTCAGACGTGAGTCGACCCATGACATGCTCTGACTGATACCTGACGACTGAAACCTTCTTATGTCCGATTGGGTAAACACATTCAAAGGCGCTGTACTGGCATCGGAGTACGACTCGGCCAGCCACATGAACTCGCATATGTACGTGTCCCGCTTCGATCAGGCGACGTGGTTTCTGCTGCACGCCATCGGTATCACGCCTGCTTCCATCCGCGAGAAAAATCTGCGCATCGCCATCGTGCGGCAGAATTATCAGTTTCTTGAAGAGCTGCGCGGCGGCGAACTGGTTGTCATCAAGAGCGGATTCCTGGCGGTCGGCGAAAAGTACTTCCGCTTCCTGCATCAGATGTACAACGACGTTTCCGGTAAGATGGTGGCTACCTCCGATTGCGTAGCTGTACAAGCCAGCCTCAATCAAGGTAAGAGCGTGGCGCTAAGCGCTGAGCTTCGCGAGCGCGCCCAGGCTCACCTCGTCTCAGCCAATGTTCCCCTCGGCGCTGAATTGGGGTAACGTCGTTCACGCGGTCCGAAGACTTTTCACCACGGAGAACACAGAGGGCACGGATAAAGATCAGAATATAGATCTTGTCTCATTTTCCTCTGTGACCTCGGTGGTGAACATCCTTGCAACTGCAAATCGAAAAACTAGTTTACGGCGGCGATGGGCTGGCACGCTCGGCGGCTGACGACAAAGGTCCCGGCAAGACCATTTTCATTCCGTTTGTAATTCCCGGTGAGAAGGTCGAGGCCACTCTGGTCGAGACCCGCCCCGGATTCGCGCGCGCGCGGCTGAACAGCGTCATCGAAGCGTCACCTGAACGCGTCGAGCCCGGCTGCCCCTATTTTGGCCGCTGTGGAGGATGCCAGTACCAGCACATCGATTACCCGGCCCAGCTTCGTTACAAGTCTGAGATCCTGCGCGAGACGTTGCGCCGAACCGCCAAGCTCGAGCTGCAAAGCGAGATTCAGACCCATGCCGCCGAACCGTGGCACTATCGCAATCGGACCCGCATGCGCATACAAACCGCGCCAACCTTTCAGCTTGGGTATCACCGCAACGCTTCGCACCAAATTCTCGCTGTAGAGCAGTGCCCCATCAGTTCGCCCCTGATTAACGAGGCCATACGCGCCGTGTGGACGCTCGGCAACGACGGTACGGTTCCGAGCACGGCGCACGGCATCCAGTTCTTCGCTAATCATGACGACCAGCAGATGCTGGTGGAACTTTATGTAGCTCCCGGCAGCGACACACGCGAGTGTCAGCCGTTTGCGAAAGCACTGCATGAAGCGGTGCCGGCGATTCAGGGCGTCGTAGTGTTCGCCAGCGCGAGTGCCGACGACGACTCCCGCCAGTTTGCGCCGCTGACAGCCGTGCATTTCGAGCAGGGGCAGGCGATCGGCAATGGCGAGCTACGATATCGCGTCGCCGATCACGAATTGCGCGTCAGCGCCGGCTCTTTCTTTCAGACCAACCGGTTCCTGGTGGAGGAGCTGTCGCGAGTGGCCGTCGGCGAGAACAAAGGACGTGCCGCGCTCGATCTTTACGCCGGGGTGGGACTATTCACGCTGCCGCTTTCGCTTCGCTTCGATGAGGTGCTGGCGGTGGAAGCCTCGCCGAATTCCCTGGCTGACCTTCGCAACAATGCCGCACGCAACGTGAAGCCCATTCGCGCCACTACCGAGGCATTCCTCACCGAGCGCGGAGCCAAACTCGCGCCCGATTTCGTGATTGTTGATCCCCCTCGCGCCGGGCTGGGCGAAAAAACCGCACGTGCGCTAGGACGCATGTCCGTCTCTCGTGTGACCTACGTCTCCTGCGATCCGGCAACCCTCGCTCGCGACCTGCGCCTGCTGCTAGAATCGGGCTTCAAGGTGCAACAAGCGCACCTCTTCGACCTGTTTCCCCAGACAGCCCACCTGGAAACGGTCTTGCACCTGGCGCGCTGAGTTGCCGGGAAGGTTTTATGTACGCGCTCGCTATCATTCGCTACCGCAAGCCGCTGGAAGAAGTCCTCAAGCACACTGACTCGCATCGCGCCTACCTGCAAGGTCTGAAGCAGGAAGGCCTGCTGATTGCCTCAGGGCCGCTGGTTCCCCGCAGTGGTGGTGCGCTGCTCTTGCGAGTACCGGATAACGAAGCGCACGCGACCCTCGACAGTATCCGCGACAACGATCCATACACCCGGTTCGGACTCGCGCAATATGAACTGCTGCCCTGGTCGGTCGGCATTGGCGCCGAAGACCTGGACCGCTTGTAGGAGCTCGCGAGCCGGGCGCGCGCCCACTCCCGCCGCCAGCTGTTGAGGATTGTCGTCAGCCTCCCCCGTTGCGAACGACGCATGCGCTTCTCCGGGCTTGCGTCCGCTGTATTGCGGCGGTAAAGAACCTCTCTTTATCGCAGCCTTGGCCTTTGCCTCCGGCATCATTGCTGCAAATTATCTCTGGCGCTCCCCTTTTGCCTGGCTAACGGCGCTCGCTCTTGCCTGCGGGGGAGTTCTGTTCCTTTGGAAGCGAGCCCCCGAGCTAGCTTATACGCTCGCGCTGATTGCTCTCTTCGCGGCCGGAGCTTTCTACCTTCAGGCCTATGACGCTGCTCCGAATAAACAGCCTGACCTTCACGCGTTCTCCACTGGCGAAGGCGAAGTAATCGTCACTGGCCATGTCGTTCGCGAAGGGTTAATACGCGACAGTCCTTACGGAGGCAAGCAAGAATCGGTCGATCTTGCAACGGACGAACTGGCGACCGCCGACAAAACCAGCCACGCGCGTACTGGAATCCGGCTCACCATCTTCAGCCGCGAATCGGATGAAGCGGCAGCCGAGCAAAGCGGCGCCGAATCGGCACTGCCGGTCTACACCTATGGCGAGCGACTGCGGCTGACGGCAAAGCTGCGCATGCCGCGTAACTATGGCAATCCCGGCGCCCTCGATCTCACGGGATATCTCGCCACCCAGGGCATTCACCTCACCGGATCGGCCCGCGCCGCACAAGTCGAGGTCCTGCCCGGTTTCGAAGGTAGCCACTTCGGCCTGTGGCGAGCACGTGCGCGGCGCAGCGTTCTGGCGCATGTCCAGGCGCTGTGGCCCGGCGAACGCGGAGCCCTGATGCAAGCCATGTTAATCGGCGGCCGTGCCTTCTTCGGACGCGACATCAAGACCGACTTCCAGCGTACCGGGACGTATCACATCCTGGTCGTCTCCGGCATCAACGTCGGGATCCTCGCCTTCGCCGTCTTCTGGGCGCTCCGCAAGCTGCCCTTCGGCGACACCGCAGCTACGGTGCTAACCATTTTTCTTTCCTGGGGATACGCCTTCGTCGCCGATCTCGGCTCGCCCATCATCCGGGCAACCATCGTCCTTAATATTTATCTCGTGACGCGGCTGCTGTTTCGCGACCGCGCGGGACTGAACGCATTAGGGATCGCGGCGCTGGGCATGCTGCTCGTAAATCCGCGCACCCTGTTTGAAGCCAGCTTCCAACTGACCTTCTTGTCAGTGATTGCCGTCGCCGGAATTGCAGTACCTGTACTGCGGCGATTGATCTATCCGCTGCAAACTGGCCTGAAGAACCTCGATTCCCCAAATTACGACTTCAGCCTGCCCACCCGCGCCGCTCAGTTCCGCTCCGACCTGCGGTTAATCCGATCGCAACTGTCAGATATCGTGGGAAAACCTATCGCAACCTTCCTCACGGTTCGTACAGCCTCGGTTGTGCTTGCCGCGGCTGAGTTAGTGATCGGGTCAGCCATCATCCAGTTCGCGCTTACGTTGCCTATGACCTGGTACTTCCATCGTGTCACTACGCTGTCGCTGCCCGCCAACGCACTCGTCATACCCCTCGCCGGAATCCTGCTACCTACGGCAGTGGTAGCGGTGGCGTTCTCCTATATCTCGGTTTGGCTGGCCTGGATTCCCGCTCATATCGCGGCCTATTCGCTCGACCTGCTGACCGGGACGGTGCGACTCCTGGGGCATTTCCGGCTTTCGGACCTGCGGATTCCCACTCCTTCTCTAACCATGTGCGTTTTGGTTGCGGCCGCTTTTGCTCTCGCGCTGCTCACGGCACGCCGAAGGCCCGTCGTAGCCGCGAGTGGATTGGCGGTCCTTGTAACCGCTTCGATCGCACTGGTACTGCTTCCCCCGAAACCCCACCTTAGCCCCGGAGTTCTTGAGATCACCGCCATCGATGTCGGCCAAGGCGATTCGCTGTTGATTGTCACCCCTGACGGCAAAACTTTGTTGATGGATGCAGGCGGCCTGGGCGCTACCTCGCGCTCTGATTTCGATGTGGGCGAAGAAGTTGTGTCGCCTTACCTGTGGTCACGCGACATTCGCCGCCTCGATGCGGTCGCTATCTCCCACGCACACTCCGACCATATGGGAGGAATGCGCAGCATCATCGCCAACTTCCGCCCTCACGAGCTTTGGTATGGAATCGAATCGCCGGCTCCCGGTTTCGCGGAGGTGGAGAGAACAGCAAGGGAATTTGGCGTGGTGCTCACGGCCCATCACGCGGGCGAGCAGTTCAATTTCGGAGGAGTGCAGATCAGGGTGCTGAATCCACAGCCCGGCTGGGAACACCATAATCATGGAGAGGACGATGAGTCACTGGTTGTGCATCTGCAATACGGACAAACCTCAGCTCTGCTGGTGGGAGACTCACACTACCGCATCGAGAAGCTGATGCTTGACGAGAACCCGCACGCTGACCTGCTGAAGATCGGCCACCACGGCAGCCTGACCTCCAGTTCCCCGGAGTTCCTGGCAGCAGTCAACCCGCAATTTGCAGTGGTATCCGCTGGCTTCTACAATCCGTTCCGGCATCCCCGTCCAGAGGTGATGGAGCGGTACGCCGCGTCGCATATCACGACGTACCGGACCGATTTGGCTGGTGCTGTTTCGTTTTATCTAGATGGGAACTCGATTACGGCTAGACCGGTTCCTCGCTGACGGTTTCATCGTCGGGCAGCTCAACCCGCGATTCTCTAATCAGACGCCCTGCCTCTTCCCCCTGCTCTGCACGCACCAGAACAATTACTCCACCAACCCCGGGCAGCACGTCCTGGGGCGCGTCGAGGTTTTCAATTACCGAATCTATGCCGTTGGCTTCCAGCAGGCCGCGCACCACCATGGCTTCGGATTCCTGCTCGGTATCAAACACCTTCACAAGTTGCTCGTTCGGCTCTCCTGCTTCATTCTGTTCCGGTTGATCGGCCATTTTTCCTCCCCAGTGACTTAGATGAACCTTAAGGCACAACGGATATATCCAGTGTGCCTCAATTCTCAAATTGAAATTACCTGAATCGGTGTATGATGCAGCCCAATAGTTCAGCGCAACGGTGAGATGGCGTCCAACATCCAATTGTAGTGAAAGCCGGTTTGTTGAGGCACTTACCTGCCTAATGCCCGGCCTTTTGCACTAGAGGACCCTGATGGAACTACCAGAGCGGAACGAGGCTCCCAAGCCGCAGCCAACCCCAAGCGAGATGCAGGAGCAGGAAGAGGAACGGCGCAAGCTCCGACGGCTCCAGATCATGATGAATATGGTGATGTCGGTCATCGGTCAGGACCCGGACCTCACCGTGGAAGAAGCAGCCGAGATGGTGGCCAATACCAAGCGCGCCGCGCTCGCCATGTTTCCCGACAAAGAGTTTGCCTACGACATCCTTTATAAGCCGAGATTGCAACGGCTGATGGCCGAACGATTCCGGCTGCAATAGGCGCGCCGCACTCAGCTTCACCTGGCCCCGCAGGAGCTACAATATCGCGCATGGATTCTCTCTACTTCAGCATCTGGTTTCCCAGCTTTCGCGACAACGAAATGATCCCGCGCGCGGTTTCGGTGCTGCGGCAATTTCTGTTCTCGGAAGTGCGCGAAGGGATAACTTACCTCTCCGTGCATCCGGTTGCCTGGAGCGAGCCCACCATACTGGAGCGCCGCTTCGACCCGGGTGTCTCTCCCGAAGAGGCTGCGGAGGTCGCGCAGGAGTTCGCGCATGACGACTACGCCCTGGTCTTCGAGGCCTTCTGGGATTTATGGGTGCCCAACGAAGACGATCATGGCGAAGCCTGGGTACAGCGGCCGGTGGCGGTGAAGTTCCTCGTCCACGGGGTTGAGTTCGATGAGGGAACCTATACCGACGACGGACATATCCAGGTGGACTTCGGGCTCGATACCCCGTTCCTGTTTGAAGGTCTGCGCCTGGATTCTGACAGCGAAAACCTCATCCGAAACAACGTCGCCAAGCTGGTTGCCTTCTCCGCCGCAGTGGAACGGCATTGCGGCATCAGCGGCCGCGTGCTGTGGTCGGAGTCGGAAGATAATCTTGCACAGAAGCTGATTGCGCGACTGCAACAGACGCAGTGAAGGCAGCAATTGTCGGCTGTCAGTGGTCGGCTGTTAGTTCTTCAGCCGTCACATCTTGACTTGTCATCCTGAGTCCGCCGCGGCGGACGAAGGACCTGCTTTACTTCCCTCGGCGAAGATGATCCGCAATCTCTCGCGCCACCTCGGCCGCGCGCTTTCCATCTGAACTCACCGTCAGGTCTGCAGTGCGATACAACGGCAAGCGTTGCTCATATAGACGCAGGAATGCATCGCGATCCTGAGCCAGCGGCCTCACTCCTTCGGCACCTGTCTCGTTACAGCATCGGTGAATCAAGGTCTCGGGCATGGCGTGAACAAAAATCATGAGGGCCCCTTGCGCTCGCAACAGCTCTGCATTTTGGACCTGCACGTAAGCCCCTCCGCCGGTCGCCAGCACCATCGGCCGTGGGCCGCTCGCCAGCACGGAACGAAGACTGGCCGCCTCGAGCTCGCGAAATCGCGGCTCTCCGTCGGCGACAAATATCTCCCGGATCTTGCGGCCTTCCGCTTTCTCGATCTCATCGTCCAGATCGACGAAGCTCCAGCCCCATATCGACGCCAGAGCCTTTCCCACACTGCTCTTGCCAGACCCCATGAATCCAGTGAGAGCGATTAAAGTGCGGCCGGCTTTCGAGCGGTCGGGCACGATCTACGCCTTCGCCGCCTTCGCACGCTGCAGCAACCCCAGCAACTCCGCGCTGGCTCGCTCCGGATTGTCGTAGTTGAACTCCCCCGACAATTGCACAATGGATGCCGGCCCAGCCAGTGTCTTCAGCTTGTCTGCCATAAGGGCAGATTCGCCCTGCGAGCACTCCGCTCCCAGCACCAGGTAATCAAATTTCGCGGACAGCAGCAACAACTTGGCATCCGTCATTCTGCAACTGGAAAGAACTGCGTAGCCATGATTGCCGAGCAGGGCGCGCACGAATGCGCAGACGTCGGCGGAACGATCCACGAAAAGAACCCGCGGCCCGGCCGGCGTTTCCTCATTGCCCCCTACCCCGGGCTCTTTCAGGAACGACACCACTGCGTCTTCTTCCGATCCGTACATCTTGAAAACCGTATTCAGCCTCGTTGCCCGGATCACAGTCTCCACAAATGGCGGAGCAGTCGACAACCGCAGATCTCCTCCGCGGCTCCGTGTCTGCGACAGGTGGCGTACCAGCAGTCCGATGCCGCTGCTGTCCAGGTGCCGCACGCCTTCGAGGTCGATCACAATACAGCGGAATTCGCGCAGGCCGCGGTTGATCGCCGCCTCCAACACCATGGATGGTTCGCCGGCCACGATACGCCCATTACAGCGGATTACGTACACCGCGCCACAGTGGCGCGCATCCACCGATAGCGACATGAAGCCCTCCTGTCGAATGCAGACACTGTATCACCAGTCACATTTAGCCGGGCTGTTCATCCGGCCGGTGCGGGGCGAACGTCACCAGACGGCGTGACCGGGAACACAGATTCTCCGCCTGCCAAAAGCGCAGCCTTATATCGCGACAGCCCTACGTCTTTTTTTTTGGACGATGCTAAAAGGCAACGTACGACCTTCCAGTCCTTAGGCACGCGCCTTTCCCACCCCACGCTCCCAGCGAGCGCCAACGGGCATTTGCATACTCAAAGCGGGATGGCACTCAGGTGCGAAGCGCGCCTGCCATCCAGGACTCTCGTCCCGGGCCACAGTGCGTCGTACTGGTCTTCTTGCATCGCTCCTGATCGCTGCTTCTGTCGCACATTTCTTTCCGGAGGCTTTCATGCTTCACCTCGACACCGGTAATACCGGCTTCATGATTCTCTGCACCAGCCTGGTCATGCTGATGACGCCTGGCCTGGCTTTCTTTTATGGCGGCCTGGTGGGACGCAAAAACGTTCTGGCCATCATGATCCAGAGCTTTGTCTCCATGGGCTGGACCACCGTGATCTGGTACTTGTATGGATTCTCGCTGTGCTTCAGCGGCGACTGGCACGGCATTATCGGTAACTTCCATAACGCATGCCTGCGCAACATTTCGCTGAACACACCCTCGCCGAACGAAACTGTTCCCATGTTCGTTTTTGTGGCGTTTCAGATGATGTTTGCCATCATCACGCCTGCCCTCATCTCCGGCGCTTTCACCAATCGCGTGAGCTTTAAGGCCTACATGCTGTTCCTCACCGCGTGGCTGACATTCGTTTATTTCCCGTTTGTACACATGGTTTGGGGCGGAGGTTTCCTCCAGCAGTGGGGCGTGAAGGACTTCGCCGGCGGCATCGTGGTGCACAACATCGCCGGCATGGCGGCTCTGGCCTCGGTACTCTACGTCGGAAGACGGCGCGTGATGGATCGCGGCCCGCACAGCATTCCGCTTGTTGCATTAGGAACTGGACTGCTGTGGTTCGGATGGTACGGATTCAATGCCGGCAGCGAGATGAGTGCCAACTCGGTGACTGCCACCGCCTTCCTGAATACCGACGTGGCGGCGTCCTTTGCGGCCGTGACCTGGCTGTTGATGGCCTGGTTTAACGAGAAAAAGCCCAAATTCCTCGGCCTTCTCACAGGCGCTGTCGCTGGATTGGCGACCATCACCCCGGGTGCCGGGTACGTCTCGCCCACTACCGCTGTCATCATCGGCATTATCGCCGGCATTGTTTGCTACTTCGCGGTTGAGATGAAGAACAAGCTCCACTGGGACGACGCACTCGATGTGTGGGGCGTTCACGGTGTTGGTGGCGCACTCGGCATGGTTCTGCTGGGCGTTTTCGCAAGCAAAGCGTGGAACCCCGACGGCGCGGACGGCCTGCTGCATGGCGATCCTCTCTTCCTGGTGAAGCAGGTCGTTGCCGTTGTGTTCTCGTCTTTCTGGGCCTTCATCTTCACCTATGTCATGCTGCGGATAATCGATGTCTTCACCCCGGTGAAGGTCGGAGAATCGGCAGAAGGCATCGGCTTGGATGAATCTCTCCACGGCGAGCATGCCTACGAAACGCTCGAAGTCGAGGACCTGTTCAACGACGATCGCCGCAAGGTGACGATCGAACGGGTACGGGTGGAAGACGAGCACGAACTGGTCGGTCCCGGGAAGTAACTATGCTCCGGGCCCTTCGGCTCCTGATTGCTACGAGTGTGCTTGCGGGGGCGACGATGGCGTCGTCCCTGCTGCTGTGGGGACAGTCTACCTCCGCGACAGACGCCACCCCGCAGCCCTCGAGCCAACCCAACGAAGTCTTGGTCGATGTCGATGCCGGGCCGGTAAATGAACCCCACCTGGCGTGGCGCGGCATCACCTTCAACGGCTTCGCTTCGTTTTCCTACGGCTACAACACCAATCAGCCTTACGACCGCCTGAACCAGTTCCGCATCTTCGACTTCAACGACAACGAACCTCAACTGGACATGGCGCAAATCGTAGTTCAGCGCGCCATCGAGAAACCCAACCAGGTTGGCTTCCGTCTCAACATGATTGCCGGCTCCGGCGTTCCCGAGGTCACCGCCGCTTACGGCATGTTCCGCAACATGGAAACCAATGTGGCTCACCACTTCGACATCCCTGAGATGTATGTCAGCTACATAGCGCCTCTGGGCAAAGGCTTGCGCTTCGACGCCGGCAAGATGGCCGTTCATCTCGGAGCAGAAATCATCGGCGGCTATGACGGCTACAACGACGAATTCAGCCGCGGATTCCTGTTCGGCTTTGGCGTGCCCTTCACCTACACCGGCGTGAAGGTTACGTATCCCTTCACCAGCAAAATCAGCGGCATGGTCGTTGTGGTCAACGGTTGGGACGAATTCCAGCGCTATAATACCGGCTACTCCTGGGGCAGCCAGATCACTCTCACCCCAACCAAAACCACCGCCCTTTACTTCAACTTCATCCACGGCCCCGAACGCCCGAACGACACTCGCGACCAGCGCAGCGTGGGAGAAATCGTCGGAAGCTGGAAGACCACTCCCCGCCTCAACCTTGGCTTTGACGCGTTGTACGGCCATGAAGAGAACGCCGTCAGTCCCGGTCACGATGCCATCTGGAAAGGTCTGGCGGGGTATATCAAGTACGGCTTCACCCAAAAGTTCTCACTGGCCTTTCGCGGTGAAGTTTTCAACGATGGCGGAGGCACTCGCACCGGCGTTGACCAGACGCTGCATGGATACACCTTCACCCCCGAATATGACATGGTCGCAAAGCTCTCAGACGTCGCCTCGTGGTTGAAGAAGTTGGATGGTAAGTTCGTGATTCGTGGTGACATCCGCTTTGATCGCTCCAACCGTGACGTGTTCCTAACCAGCCAACCTGACGTCCTTGTGCCACACCAGAACACGTTCGCCATCAACCTGATCTATCTCTTCTGAAGCGGCGCTAACTCAGCCTTGCACCCAAGCTTTCCGTTTTACCGCCTTCAGCTTGCGTTAGAATGTGGAATCGCCGTGTGCAAACGCGCATTGGCGAGGAAGGCACCGGCCCGGCAACAAAGAGGATGCGCCGGGATACAACCGCGGCTCTGCCCCAGCGAGTCGAATCAGAGTAACGGGCTTTCTTCCGAAGCAGATAAGATCAAAAGCGCCCTCATAACTATGTCCAGTGACGAGTTTCTTACCCAGGGGCGTCCCGCAGAAGTATTGCGGGAAGCCATACTTCGACACATTCGGTACACCCTGGTCCGCCCTACCTCGGAACTGACTCCCGCCGATTACCTGACTCCCGTCTCGCTGGCCGTGCGAGACCGCATTGTTGATCGTCTGATCGAGACCGAGCGGCGGTATCGCCACAAAGATCAGAAGCGTCTCTACTACCTGTCGATGGAATTCCTGATGGGACGCTCGCTGGCCGACAACCTTTCGAACCTGCGCGCCGAAGAGCTGTGCCGCGAAGTGCTCGCCGGATTCGGTCTCAGCCTGGAAGACGTTTTGGACAGCGAAGCCGACGCCGGGCTGGGCAATGGCGGCCTGGGACGTCTCGCCGCCTGCATGCTCGAATCCATGGCCACGCTCGGTATGCCGGGCTTCGGCTACGGCATCGATTACGAGTACGGACTCTTCCGCCAGGAAATCTTCAACGGCTTTCAGCGCGAAAAGCCCGACCGCTGGAAGGCCAATGGCACTCCTTTCCAGATCGAGCACGCCAACGAATCGATTGCCCTCAATCTCTACGGCAAGGTAGAAACCCAGCGTGACGATGAGGACAACTTCCGCCAAAGCTGGAGCGGCTACAAGACCGTAATCGGTGTACCCGCCGATATGCCCATCGTGGGCTACCTGGGACAGACCGTGAACTGGCTCCGCTTGTTCACCGCCGGAGCGTCGGAAGCCTTCGACATCGAGATCTTCAATCGCGGCGATTACGTACGTGCAATCGAGCAGAAGATCCAGTCAGAGAACATCTCGCGAGTGCTGTATCCCTCCGACTCCGTGGTCAGCGGAAAAGAGTTGCGCCTGGTGCAGGAGTACTTCCTGGTTGCCTGTGCCATCGGCGACATCATACGTCGCTTCCGCAATCAGCACGGCGACAAGTTCGAGCTCTTCCCGTCCAAGGTTGCCATTCAGATGAACGACACCCATCCCAGCCTGTCGGTCGCTGAACTGATGCGCAGCCTCATGGACGACCATGGCCTGGCCTACGAGCAGGCCTGGGACATTACCCAGCAAACCCTCGCCTACACCAACCACACTCTGCTGCCTGAGGCGCTGGAGAAGTGGTCTGTGCCACTGATGGAGAAGGTCCTGCCGCGGCACATGCAGCTCATCTTCAACATCAATCATCGCTTTATGCGCGACATGCAGCAGTACTCGTTCATGGATACCGAGAAGCTGCAGCGCATGTCGATCATCGAGGAGGGCTACGAGAAGCAGGTACGCATGGCCAACCTGTGCATCGTGGGCAGTCATTCAGTAAACGGCGTCTCCGCTCTGCACACCGACCTGATTAAGACATCGCTGGTGCCGGAGTTCTACGCGGTGTGGCCGGAGAAGTTCAACAACAAGACCAACGGCGTCGCCCCGCGGCGCTGGCTCATGGAAGCCAATCCAGAGCTGACCGAGCTGATCAGCCTGACCCTCGATGAGAACAAGTGGATCACCAGCCTCGACAAGCTGCGCGACCTTGAGCCCTGGGCAAAGGACGCAGAGTTTCGCGCGTCTTTCAAAGAGGTCAAGCGCCGCAATAAGCTGAAGCTTCAGTCGTTCATCCAGAAAGAGAGCGGACTGGTCGTCGATCCCGACTCCATCTTCGACGTTCACATCAAACGCATCCACGAGTACAAGCGCCAGTTGCTGAACCTGATGCACATCGTCAGCGACTACCTGCGCATCGTGGAGCACGGTGAGCTTCCGGCCGTTCCCCGCACCTACATCTTTGCCGGCAAAGCGGCCCCGGGATACTGGGCGGCCAAGCAGATTATCAAGCTCATCCACAACATCGCCGACGTGGTAAACAACGACTCCAAGGCGAAGGAGTGGATCAAGGTAACCTTCCTTCCCGACTATCGCGTTTCGCTGGCCGAGCTCATCATGCCTGCCGCCGACTTGAGCGAGCAGATTTCAACTGCCGGCACCGAGGCCTCCGGAACCGGCAACATGAAGCTCTCCATGAACGGAGCCTTAACCGTCGGTACGTGGGATGGCGCGAACATCGAGATCGCCCAGGAAGTCGGCGAAGAAAACATCTACATCTTCGGGCTGCGTGCCGAGCAGATCGCGGAGATGAAAGAAAAAGGCACCTACATCCCACGCGATCTCTACGATGAGCACCCGCAGATCAAAGAGGTGCTCGACGCCATCAACTCCGACCGCTTCTGCCCTAACGAGCATGGTCTTTTTGGCTGGATCTTCGACGAGCTACTAGATCGCGGCGACAAGTACTTCCACATTGCCGATTTCCTCAGCTACATCGAAACCCATCGCTTGATCGAACAGGAATACCTGGCTGAAGACGTATGGTGGCAGAAGGCTGTGCTCAACGTAGCGCGCATCGGCAAATTTTCCAGCGACCGCACGGTGCAGGAATATGCGCGCGACATCTGGCATATCGGCCAGTACGAGAAGAGCTGGCGTCCTGCCAAGAGTTGGCATAACCAAAGCGCCGCCAACACCCGCGCCCAAATCCAACGGCGAAGCCGCTGCGATGACCGAGGCGTTGCCCAAAGCCTCAGCCGACCAGGCCATCATCGAGCCCTAGTCGGCCATTGGCAACAACCGCCGAGGCCGGGAAATCCTGCCTCAGCGTCCGGCCCGAGCATCCAGGCTCAGCGGCCCCGCTCCGAAGTGCGTAATCAGCAACGCTCCTCCGAGAATTGAAATGTTCTTCATGAACATGATCATCTGCATCTGCGCCATCATCGGGTCCTTGACCGTCCAGAACTGGTGCATCATGAGCGTTACCGGCACCAGGAACAACACGATCAGCCACGCGCCCAGCTTTGCCCGATACCCGAGCAGGATGCTCAAGCCGCCTGCGACAGCGATCAAGCCCGACAACGGAACCGCAATCGACGCCAAGGGTACGCCCTGCGCCGCCGCGTAGCCGATAGTCTGTCGTGAGAAGTGGTTGAGTCCCGACATCAGGAAGATTGCCGCGAAAAGAAGCCTGCCTAAAACGACCGTCGCGCCTTGCGAAACGCTCGTTGCCTCGGACCTGTAAGCCACTACCGCTGAACCAGCCGCCATAATCTTTTCTCCTTCGTGGCGCCTTTGTTAGGCGCGTATCATCCAATTCACCAGAATAGATATCCCAGGGATTGGACTAGAACTGCTTGAAAATCCGAGATTCTTGTCCAGTCGTCCAAAGCAAAGGTTAATTATTGGATCCCATAACCGATATCTTCACCACCATGCAGATCACGGGCGTAGTCCAGTCCAGGCTGGAAGCGACCGCGCCGTGGGGGCTGACCCGCGCTGCCAGCGAACCTGAGGCCACGGATTCAGCCGGTGGTCGGGTGGCGCCCTCGGAACTGGCGCACTTCGGTATGGTGTCGCGCGGCAATTGCTGGCTCAGCGTGGATGGTATCGCCGATCCCATCCCCCTCACCGGTGGCGACTGTTTCCTGTTGGCGCCGGGTAGCGCCTACACCCTGCGCGACCATCCGCGAACCCGGGCGAAGAGTTTTTGCGAGGCCGCAAGGCCGGACGGCAAAGTCATCCATTACGGCGGCGGAGGCGCGCCTACAACCATCATCTCGGGCTTTCTCTCGTTCGATAAGCGAAGCCTCAGGCCGGTGACACAACTGCTTCCGAGTTTCATTCTCATCAAGGCTGACCAGGCTCGCAGTCTTGCGCTCCACACCACCTTGCAACTGCTGGCGGCGGAAATGTCAGAGCAGGCGCCGGGGGCGGATGTGATCGCCAGCCGTTTAGCGGAGGTGTTGTTCATCCAGACCCTGCGTGCGCACATCGCCTCGGGCTCAGAGAGCTGTAAGCGTGGATGGCTGCGTGCCATCTTCGATCCACAGATCGGTGCCGCTTTGAGATCGGTTCACGCCAACGTGAATTCGCCTTGGACAGTTGACTCGCTGGCAGCCGCCGCCGGAATGTCGCGCTCCGCATTTGCGGTGCGGTTCAAGGAGCTGCTGGGACAGACACCACTGGAGTACGTAACCGAATGGCGAATGCAGAAAGCCATCCGGCTGTTGCAACAAAGAGGAAAGAAGCTGATTGAAGTAGCGCAATCCGTCGGTTACGACTCGGATGCGGCGTTCAGTAAGGCTTTCAAGCGGGTGGTAGGGCTTGCGCCAGGCGAATACCGCCGCAATGATCTGGACCCGCTTGCCGCAGCAAACAACTGAGTTGCTCCCGCAGTTGGCGGCGGTGTAAGGCGGCGGTGCGGTGCGCCCTCGGCATTGCACGAACAGAACATAGAAAAAGGCCTCCACGATCGCGGAGGCCTTTTGATTTTTCGGCCGACTCTACCGGGTCGGCGTCGCCGGCTGCGGCTCAGGTGCCGGCTTCTGCAGTGGCGCCGGAGCGCTCTTCGCCGGTGCCGACGTCGTGGTTCCCGACAACACCGATCCGCTGCTGCTGCCGCGGCGAGCGGCGAAAACCGTCAGCGTAATCGAGGTCAGCATGAACAGCACTGCTGCCCAGGTAGTTGCTTTACCCAACACGGTAGCCGCCGTACGGGTGCCAAAAGCTGTCTGGCTGCCCATGCCGCCGAAGGCAGCAGCGATATCGGCGCTCTTGCCGCTTTGCAGCAGCACCACCGCGATGAGGAAAACACAAACGGCAACGTGTATAACCGTGATCAAAATCGTCATGAAACCAGCCTTAACCTCAGGCGCGACGGCGCGCCTTCTCGAATAAACTTAATCTCTATACGTTACTGACAGCGAGGTATGGTGCGGAAGGGGGGACTTGAACCCCCATGCCTTTCGGCGCCACCCCCTCAAGATGGTGTGTCTGCCATTTCACCACTTCCGCACACGCGTCCCGCACTTCGTTCAGCGGGATTTCAGGCAGAAACGTAGAGGCACTGCAAGTATAACAAACAGCGCGTCCCCCCAAGAAGTTGAGCTGCGGACCGACACGGATCCACACCGCTTAGCAAGGCTGACTAACCCACAATTCTTAGACTTGAAGCTCGGATCCGTGTTCCTCCGTATAAATCCGTGGCTCAGTACTTGTCTGCATGCCGCGGCGTCGTCTACTTTTCGGCAGCTTTCGCCATCTCCTTCACCTTGGCCAGCACTTCTTCAGCGTGGCCGTCGGGCTTCACGCTCTCGAACACGTGCTCGATCTTGCCTTCCGGACCAATGAGGAAGGTCGTCCGCGCCACCCCCATGACCTTTTTGCCGTACATATTTTTCTCTTTGATTACGTCAAACTTATGAGCGACTTCTTTGTCGGCATCGGCAAGAAGCGTGTACGGCAGCTCTTCTTTTTCTTTAAACTTCTTCTGGGCGGAAGGTTTATCAGGCGAGATGCCGAGAATCACCAGGCCGGCTCGTTGCAGCTTTGCATATGCGTCGCGGAACCCGCGAGCCTCAATGGTTCAACCCGGAGTGTTCGCCTTGGGATAGAAGAACAACACCACCGTCTTCCCTCGGAACTGTTGCAATGAAACCGGGTTACCGTTTTCGTCGGGTAAAGTGAAATCGGGAGCTTTCTTGTTGTTTGCCATAGTGACTCATCTATACCGTAAATCGCCGTGTTTTGCTATGCCGCTGCTGCTGGGCATTTTCCTGTCGTGCACGTGTCCTGTGCAAGCCCAGCGTCCTGAGTTAAGGCGGCCGCAGGACCAGCAGAGCACTCAAGCCGACGCCCCGGTAAAGAAGTCGAAGCGCTCGGCCCGCGCTATCGGAGTAGTGGAGTTCCTGCCCGGCGGCGGCATTCGCCTGGTGCCGATCGCCCTCTGGTATGAGGGAAAATACTACGACGCCAGCCTCTACCAGGCGAATCCCGCGCCCCTGGTTCTGGAGCCGGGAACGGTGTACCAGGCGATGAGCGACGGCGAGCTGGCCGGCCAGTTCGTAGTGAACATGCCGAAGCTGTCCAATGCCGGATGGATCGGCGATGGTCGCTGGACGCCTCGTCGAGCACTCGACGAGCAGCTTGCCGCCGAAGCCGCCAGGCACGCCAAGCCCACCGCAAAATCCAGCAAAGCCATCTTCACCTCCGGCGCCGATGAAGGGCCGCCGGTGTTGAAGCGTCCTGGCGCCGACAAGGGATCAACTCCAGCCACTGCTTCCGAGCCGACGCAAGCTTCCGCGCCAGCACCAGCGGCGCCGCGACGACAGCGCCGTCGCAGTCCTCGGCACCAGCGTCTACCACAACGTCGGACGCCTCTTCCGGCCGTCCTACCTTGCGTCGCCCTGGCGATGAGCCCGCTTCTTCTCCCCCGCCGGTGCTGCAGCCGGTGAATACCGCGCCGCAATCTGCGAACGACGACGATCCTGATCGCCCGGTATTTCGCAAACCGGCAACCCCGGCCGCTCCCGAATCGACTGCGCCACAGCAAACCAAAGGTCCCTCGCCCGACGAGAATGATCCTGACCGTCCCGTCTTAACTCGTGGCGATCAGCCGGCCCCGCCGCCGCCGCAATCGAAGCCGAGCGTCCCGGCAACAACCGCTGCTGCTAAGGCCGCCAAACCGGGTTCCAAAGACTCGTCCACCCGCTCTCTTGCCGCCATCTCTGACGCAGGCAAGTACGAAACGCGGCCGCTGGTTTATGCCACCACTCCGGAGCGGCAGCAGGAGCTGGCGCAGAAGATGGGTGCCTTAGCGCTGGCAGATATGCGCGCTTTCGCTGACAAACATACGCCCGGACCGAAGCTCCCTAAAAACGCGGCCATCACGGATCACGATCTGCGCTTCTTTGATCTCGATTTCAGCAACTCACCGACGCTGGTATTTACCGGCAAACTGTCCATCGCGGCCCCCGGAGCAAGACCGTTCCTCTACTACGTCACCTGTGTCGCCCGCCTCGACATCAATGGAGAGCCGGTGAAGGTCTTCAGCTCCGTCACCGACACCACCCACCTCGACGTCTTTCCCCGCATGGAGCTGATCGATGCACTCGATGCCGATGCCAACGGCCGCGGCGACCTGCTTTTCCGCCAGCACTTTGACAGGAGCATCAGCTACGGTTTGTACCGAGTGTTTCCCTACAACATGGAGAAGGTATTCGAGGGTGGGGGAGCGCTGTAGAAGCTTCTCTCTGTAAGCCTCGCGGGAGCCGGTTAGGCGCAATGTCCGATAACGTTGGGATCACAAAAAAATGTAATTGCGATTCCTTGTTTTCAATCGTTTAGGCATCATTTCGATTCCAAAATATTGAATCAGCGAGACTTACAGGCAAAAACTAGATTCTAAAGAAGTTAGATCTAGCTTTTTGCGTGGGAAGAACGATTTCTGGGCCGAGACGGCCGATTTGCGTCCGACAATGTGCAAACTGGCAAAAAACTCTGGTTGTGATTCTTTGTTTTCATCATCTTAGCTAACATTTCTCTCGCAAATGATTGAGGCCGTGAGACTTACAGGCAAATAATAGATTTCAAAGAACTTACTGTCCAAGATCGGCCCGCCAATAGCTGCATCCCTCAGATGCCCGCGCACGAGTCTATGAGTTGCAGAACTGAGTTGCACGGAAAAGTGACGAGCGGAGGTTACGAAGGTGGCAGGGAGTTCCCGAAGTGGGAACGTACTAAATCTCCGGATGATGCTCATTGTTTCCCCACCGAGGGGAGATGTGGCTCCTCGCGGAAACAACCTAATTTAGCGAACCATGGGCGAACCCTTCGACAAACTCAGGGCAGGCTATGGGGCACGGGGCGGGAAGCGCTCATCTTCCGTCAGGCCCTCCGCCTCAATGAGTGTAATGGCGATTTACTCAACAGGTGTGAGCCAATCCGAAGGTAGAGTACGCACCACTACAAATTGTCCACTTCAATCGAAGGCTGAGCTTGTCCAAGTCGTATCCCCCCGAAGAGTTTGGGCTGACAGCGGCCTCGGTCACATTTATTCGCAGGACTAGCCCCTGATCCTTGAGTATCACTGTCCGCCTTTCTCCAAAGGTGGAGTTCTTCACTCCATGCGCGAAATCGTCCGGCACAAAGTCGCAAGCCTGCAAGCCATGTAGCCCTAGGCGGAGCATATCGGGATCACCGCCGGCTGCCAGTGCCCCACGAAGCCAGAGTTCAACGGTGACGACATCACCGCTTATCGTGTTGCGGTTCTAGTGACAGGATATATGCGAAGCTGCCATCGGCTTTTCTGATGGGAATCGCCCAGTTCGTTTTTGGTCGGTGAATGTTGCCGTCGCTCGCAGTGGAAAAACCCTCTGTGCGTTTTCGCCACCAGAGGCCGAGCGCTTCACCGATCCTGAGCGACACAGACGTTGCAACTAGCGCAAGCGTAACGAGGAAAATGTTTGTCGTTTTCATGGGTTTTCAAATACGCGCAGAGGTTCGCTGTCGAGAACAGATGGAATGAGAAGGCCGGTCTCCCGGCGGGATGCTATAGGCTCCCAAGTTATCGACGCGCTCGAAGCGCAAACAGATAAAGGAGACCGGCAATGAAAAAGAGTAGCACTGCGGCGGCAGCGAGCAAGAAGAATTTCAGCCAGAAGCTAACCATTGGTTTGGACCTGGGAGATCGATCGAGCTGGTATTGCGTGCTGGACGAAGCGGGCGAAGTGATGAGCGAGCAGAAGCTGAGCACGACGGCGAAGGGGATGAGAGAAGGTTTCGCCAGCATGCCGCGCAGCCGGGTGGCCCTGGAGACGGGCACGCATTCGCCGTGGGTGAGTCGGTTGCTGGAGGAACTGGGTCATGAGGTTATCGTGGCACACGCTCGTAACGTGCGCCTGATCGGAGAGAGCCGGCGCAAAGACGATCGGCTGGATGCGCGGACCTTGGCACGGTTGGCGCGAATCGATCCGCAGCTGTTATCTCCGGTGAAGCATCGTAGTGCCCAGGCCCAGGCCGAGCTAACGGTGATACGAGCGCGAGCCAGCCTGGTGCGGGCACGCACCGCGCTGGTGAATGCCGCGCGCGGACTGACCAAGTCGTATGGGGAGCGCATTCTCGGCTGTAACCCGCGCAACCTGGGTATGGAAAAAGTGCAGACTCTCAGCCCGGAACTGCAGGCTGCTCTGGGGCCGCTACTGCAGGCGCTGGAGTCATTGAGCGAACGCATAACCGAGTACAACCAGCAGATCGAAGCCATTGCGCAGCGAAGCTATCCACAAACCGCGCTGCTGAAGCAGGTGAAGGGCGTGGGTACGCTGATCGCGCTGACCTACGTGTTGACGCTGGAGGATCCGCACCGTTTCCGCAAGAGTCGCGACGCGGGCTGCTACATCGGTCTGCAACCGGGGCGCAGAAACTCCGGGCAGAGCCAGCCGCAGATGCACATCAGCAAAGAAGGCGATTCCTACCTGCGTACTTTGCTAGTGCAGGGAGCGCACCACATCCTGGGACCGTTTGGAGCTGACAGTGATTTACGACGCTGGGGTCTAAAGCTGGCGGAACGCGGAGGAAAGAATGGCAAGAAACGAGCCATCGTTGCAACCGCGCGCAAGCTGGCGGTGTTGCTGCATCGGTTGTGGGTGAGTGGAGAAGTGTACGAACCGCTGCGCAACAACAAGCGAACGATGCCGGCAGCAGCTTAGGTTGACGAAAGTACAACAAGTGCCCAAAGCCGAGTTCCGGTGACTGCGTTAATCGCCTGGCCCACTTCCATCCTTTGACGATGGAAGACAGGTCGCCTAACAGGTGGCAGCACCGGCTGAAATGAGAACACCCAACTTGCACCGAGCTAAAAGAAGGCTCAATCAAGAGTGCGGATGGAAGGGTGGCAACAGTGGCAACTCGGCGGAGAAAAACCTTTCTGGGGAATAGGAATGAGTGAAGATCCTACTTGACTACAACCGGCCTTCTCATGGAAGGCGATTACACTCATCATCCTGCCCTGTCCCGGTTACTTGTGCAATGGCGATTTATCAACAGTTATCAAATGCCAAACGCTACAGTTTTCCACGGTAGTAGATGCTTCCGTCTACGGTGACCTCGTATAGCTTCTTGTCCATCGTGCCGATGAACTCCGGCTCCGGTGGCTTTCTAGTCAAGACATAAAAGACATCGGTATCCTCAGGGACATCGCTAAGGACATGCGTGTGAAAGGCTCCTGCAGGCGTTGTACCTTTGGGTAGCGAACCTTTAGAAATATCCAGAATGGTCTTGTGGAGTTGGCGCTTCTCCACAATTGCGCTGCCATCCACCGTTATCAGATAGCGGACATCGCCACCGATTGGATAAACGTCTGGCTGTGGTTTGAGCTGGAATCACATAAACGTAGAGCCGGTCGGATGATGCGGGAAGAACAGCTACATTGTATGGCCGATTCTCGCCACGAAAATCGCGCAGGGCCGTATCGATTGCTCTGGCTGCTGCGAGATAAAAAGATGTGTCCTCCTGCGGTGGGTCGATTTTCTTCGCGCTGAATTGCTCAAGAGTTGCGCCTTGAACGGCCTCGTATCCGATCACGAATGCGTCCCGCTTCTCATTGAGGTGGCCGAAAGCCACCTCTCGTCCATCCCGACCCCGGACTTATTGCCGATGTAACGTCCAACCGTTTCTTTGGATGGATGGGTCGCTTGCACGGCATCCGTCGCCTGCCATGCGGCTTCGTCGTATTCATACAGCATCCGACCCCGCGCTGTGACCTCCGGCATAATCGGGTTGCTCTCGGTCTTCTTTTTCCCTGCCAGAGCAACCGACGTTACGCAATAGAGCTAAGCCAAAGGAAATGCAGTGCTTTGCGATGGCGTTCATGGCAGGCATACCCTGACTTATATCAGTTCCGACATCAAGAGTAAGTGATAGATGTTGTAATCAGGCGATAGCACAACTATGCGCCTTTCCTTCGCCACTTACACAAGAAACGCACTCGTTTCTGAAGGGAATTTCACGCTCGTTTTTTTATTTCTTTCGAAGAAGATCTTAAGAGATTTCAATAGCAGGAGGTCGTGCGGATCGATCCCGCTCAAGCTGCGCTTGAACGGGGCACCCGAGGCACTGGAAATAGCATCGAAACGGTGCTAATATTTGCACTCGAGGTTCCCATGCGGACTACCATTGCGCTTGACGATGAACTTGTTCGTCAAGCCGAACATTACACGGGCATCAAGGAGAAGGCGGCCCTGGTGAGAGAAGCGCTCACCCGTCTTGTCCGCAACGAGGCTGCGAAGCGATTGGCGGCAATGGGGGGAAGCGATCCAAAGGCGCAAGCCGCACCACGACGCAGAGGGCGAGAGTGATCCTGGTCGACACTTCGGTCTGGATTGACCATTTACGAAAACCCCAGGTGAAGCTACAGGAACTGCTGCAGAACGATGAAGTCGTAATGCACCCGCTCGTCCGGCTGGAACTGGCCCTGGGTTCGATCGCTAACCGCGAGACGTTCTTGGCTGACCTCTCGTTGCTGCCGCAAGTCCCGCTCGCCGAGACCGACGAGTTATTTCGCTTGCTCGAACTTCGCAAACTGTTCAATAAAGGAATCGGGGTTACTGACCTTCATCTGATCGCCTCCGTCCTGTTTGGCAAGACGCTCTCGATTTGGACCAGAGACCGGCGGCTCGGCGAGATCGCAGAAGAATTCGGACTTCGAGCGGCCATTCCTTGATCTCTGCTCCGCCTTGTGTGCTGATCTTAGACCGGGTATCCGACGATGAATCCATTGGGGCGGTGGTCCAGGCAAGTGCCTTGACGTACAGATGATCCTCGGGTGTCCCCCTTTGACTGCGCTCAGGGCAGGCTATCAAGCGCAGCCTGAGCGGGTCTTCAACAGCTGGACGCAGGCACGAGTGCATCCCACTTTTTGACGTCCGATGGTACGGAATATCTTAAGAGGTTTCAATAGCAGGAGGTCGTGCGGATCGATCCCGGCCCGACTCGTCTTAGCGTTCGTCTTTCGCAACCTGCTTGTCTTCCGCCACCTGCTGAACCGTCTTGGTAGTCTTATCCTTCGCCACCTTCGACCGCACCTTCACCCCGCACGCTAGCGGGCGGATTGGTCATCTGCTTGAGGAAATTCTTGTGCGGCGCGGTTCCCGGCTGTAGCGGCGACCAATAGCTCGATCGGCTCAGCAGCGGCCTGTGCTGGTCGATAATCTGGTTCGCGATGATCTTCACCCCACACTCCAGGTTGTTCGCCGGCTGAAGAATGGTTCTATTCGGATCATCAGGCTTAAGACTCTTGTCTTTCTCCCAATCGAAATCGCAGCCATATCGCTTCTGGTCTTGATAGCTGAGTTGCAGCAGGCCCTCCTGCCGGGTCAGCTTTCCCGGTAACCGGATCAACCCGGTTCACCGCAGGCTCCCGGTGATGTACCCGGGCTGTCGGATCCAGCCCCGCCTCCGCCCCCGCCAGCGCCTGAAAGAAGTAAGCCCAGAAGGCGCGCTTATCGACATCACTCATCTTGTAAAAGTTTGGACACAAGCGGCGAACGTCATGCGGCACCTGCATCGAAAGCATCTCGGGTGGAATGTTCTTTTCAATCACCGCGTCCCACTCCGGGTTCCACGGCGTTCCACCGAGTTCAGCTTTCTTCACGTCGATAGGAGTCGCCGGCGCTGGTTTGGTGGCCTGCGCTACAGCCACGCTGGCCACGCATGTTGCGATGAGTGCGGTCGCGAGTAGCTGGCGGAATCCCGGCCCAAGACTCTGTACATACCAAAAAAGAGGGCCAAGCTTGCGTAAGAGCATATTCCTCTGACGCCGCTTGACCCTGATTCAGTTGCTTTTCTGGCTACTCGCCTAGTGCGCCTGCACTGCGCGCAGGATGTTCAGCACTCCCCAGCCAAAAACATTGTTCGGCCGATTGCCCGGAGTGACTCCGCAGGCGATGATCGACACATAGTGGCCGACGTTGGTGTTCTGCTGCAGCAAGCGCTGGGTGGTATCAATGTCGCCCACCAGCGCCGGGTTGGCCTGCCATAGCAGCGCCACTGCTCCCGCCACGTGCGGAGTCGCCATCGAGGTTCCCGACCAGCCGCTGGAATAGCCATTGCCAGGTACTGCACCGCGGATGTTCGCTCCCGGAGCCGACAGGTTCGGCTTGGTGCGATTGCTCATGTCAGCCGTTACCGGCCCACGGCTGCTGAAGCTGGCGATGTTGTCGTTCGAGTCCGTCGCTCCCACGCTCACCGAAGCTGCGTAAATCGCCGGAGGCGTATCGACGCTCGAACATCCCGGGCCGCTGTTGCCCGCAGCCATCGCAGGGAAGATCCCTGCCGCGCGGACCGCTTCCACACTCGCCTGCAAGGTATTGACCGAGCAGCCTTCGCTGGGCGGGCAGATCCACGAGTTGTTGATGGAGTCAGGCGCCTTCGACGGATCGCCCGAGTTCGGGTCGCCGTTCACCGGATAAGGCGCGATGAAGAACTGGAAGCATCCCATGTAGCTGGCCGGCGAACCGTTGCCCCCCGAATCCATGTTGCGGCACGCGATGTACTTCGCTCCCGGAGCCACACCAATCTGATTGCCCTGGCCGTCGTCGCCCACGGTCTCACTGGCAGTGAAGGTTCCATGGCTATTAGGATCGACCGGCGTCGCCGAATGCTGCGACAAGTCCTGCCAGTTGTAGTCGTGGTTCACACTGCTGCCATTCCAACCGCGGTAGTGGCTCTTCAGCGCCGGATGGTCCCACTGCACGCCGGTGTCGGCATCACCAACCACCATCCCCGTGCCCGTGTAGCCCAGGTTCCAAACGTCAGGGGCCTTCACGCGAGCAATGTTCCACTCAACCGTGTCAACGTGGTTCGTGTTATCAATCTGGTCGGAGTGCGGCAAAGCCGTTCTCACATGCGGATTGGCTTCGATTTTTGCCACATCGCTGCGGGCCGCCAACTGTTCCATTACGTTCCGCCCGCCGGTGACTTTGATCAGGTTGACGATATAAAAAGACTGATGGGCAACGCCCATGGAATCGAGCATCCGCAAGATGGGCGCCTGCGTCCGGTTCGCTACTTCACGCAGTGTATTAAAAACGAAGGTCCCTTTTTCCTGCTTGGTTTGCAGGCCTGCCGCCGGACGAAGGTCGGCTTGCTCCGACAGTACGACCAGGGCTTCCGTGCTATTTCCGTTTGTCGTCTCCGCCATTACGCGCGGAGCAATTTTAGCTGTGGAATTCGTCTGCGCCGGAGCCATCAACCCGAAACCGAGCACTACGGCTGCAACCACGAACCCCGAAGAAATGCGTCTTGTCATAACAGACTCCTCCAAATTTTTGGTTAATTGAAACAACGGCGAAGTGGGTCGCCCAGGGAGTGGGCGAAGGAAGGCGAAAAATCCACGCGTGCAGGACTTTATTCGGCGCGCACGATTATGTCAAGGCGAACAGCAACTATCGCAATGGTACGGCCCGTGGTGAGCCGACTCGCGATCGATGCTGACTCAGCAACTCTGGCCCTGAGAAGGGCGTTGAGCGATACAATACCTCTTCGGCTACCACGGCATTACCGCACCGAATTTCAACCGGAGCACGACACGAACTTATGCCTACTGCCACACGTACCAATCCGCTCTCATTTCTGACCGATCAACTGAATGAACTAAAGCAGAAGGGTACTTACTTCCACCTTCGCGTGCTGGAAGACGAGCAGGCGCCGGTGTGTACCTTCGACGGCAAGCGGGTCATCAACCTCGCCTCCAATAATTATCTCGGGCTCACCACACATCCCAAACTGCGCGAAGCGGCACTGGAAGCCACTCGCAAATACGGCGTCGGCTCCGGTGCAGTGCGCACTATCGCCGGCACCATGACGCTGCACATGGAGCTGGAAGAAAAGATCGCCCGCTTCAAAAATGTCGAAGCCTGCGTCGTCTTCCAATCCGGTTTCACCGCCAACGCGGGAACCGTGTCCGCCATCCTCGGCAAAGAAGATTTCATAGTTTCGGATGAGTTGAACCACGCCAGCATCATCGACGGAGCTCGCCTGTCACGCGCCAAGATCAAGGTGTTTCGCCACAAAGACGCCGCTCACGCCGAAGAACTGCTGCACGAGATCAAGGACGAGCCGGGCCACAAGCTACTCATCACCGACGGCGTGTTCTCGATGGACGGCGACATCGGTCCCTTGCCTGCGCTCTGCGACGCGGCGGAGAAGTACGGTGCCATCATGATGGTCGACGACGCTCACGCCTCCGGCGTATTGGGGCGCAACGGCCGCGGCACTGTCGATCACTTTGGCGTTCACGGCCGCGTTGACGTACAGGTGGGTACTTTATCGAAAGCCATCGGCGCGCTCGGCGGATACGTCTGCGGAACCCGTGACCTCATCGACTTTCTCTACCATCGTGGACGGCCATTTCTCTTCTCCACTTCGCATCCGCCGTCGGTCGCAGCCACCTGCATCGCCGCCTTCGATGTGCTGGAGCAGGAACCCGAGCGCATGGAGAAGCTGTGGGAGAACACGCGCTACTGGAAGAAGGAGCTCGGCGGATTGGGCTTCAACATCGGCGGCGTGAATACGCCCGCCAGCGAAACTCCAATCACGCCCATCATCGTCGGAGACGGCAGGCTGACCATGGATTTCTCGCGCGAGCTGTTCAAAGAAGGCGTCTTCTGCACCGGTATCGCCTTCCCTACCGTCCCCGAAGGCAAAGCCCGCATCCGCACTATCATGACCGCGACCCATACGCAGGAGATGCTCGACCAGGCGCTGGAAACGCTAAAGAGCGTAGGCAAGCGGATGGGAATCCTAAGCTAGCCTGAAATCGTTAGGACTCTCGGGGTGCCCCATTCCGCCTTCTTTTGGCGGGGTGGGGACTTTCCGGGGCTCCGTCGAGTGCCCCTACCTTTGACAATTGTCATCACGAGGTCGCCGCGGCGACCGAGAGATCTGCTCTCCATCGACCTGGCAATAAGATCGGGCCCTCCCGCCTCAATAATCCCGCCCCTGGATCAGGTCTTGATTCTGGACAATCTCAAAACGGTTGGGGTTGGCCTGCACCAGCGAGTCGGCAAACCGGTTTCCCACCGTGGCCCGGTCGTCGGTCTCAACATCTTTCACCACTGAGCGATCAAGAATGTAATCCTGCGTGATCTTGCTCTGCCAATCGATGTCCGCCATGTGCTGATCGTTCGCCGCATCGTTCTGCCGCAGCGTTTGCATGTGATTGTCAAACGACTGCTTGTTGGCCTCGCGCCGGTCATTGATGGCCTTGGCCTGCTGCTCGTTGGCAATCGCTTGCTGGCGGATGCGATCCATAACAGCGGCATTTTCGGCGGAGATGACGCTCTCATTTCTGCGATACGATGCCACCACCGCTTTCAGCGTGGCCGCCTCCGAATCCGCATACTTCTGCGGAATATTCGACATGCTGAAGGCCAGCGCCCAGGTCGCTCCTGACGATCCCAGCAGGTCAAGGCGGCCACTACCGTTGCGCAGGCCCATGCCGTCCTGCAAGTCCACCGTGAACAGCACAACCAGTGGACGAATCTGTCCCGGTCCCGCCTGCGGAGTCGCGCTGATCAGGTTGTAGACCGCGGGCGGCTTTCCATTGTTGTGGCGAATCTGGTTCACTACGCACACGTAGTCCTCGAACAGGTTTGGGTTCAGTGGACACACGACTTTGGGGCCGCGGCCCGCCATTCCCCCATACATCAGGCTGCGCGCCTGCGGATTACGGGGATCGATGATCTGCTGAAAGGCAGATTGCAGGCTCAGCATCTCGCCGTGCGTGCCCTCGGCTGAAATCGAGCCCCCGGCGACGGATGTGACCCGCCAATTCGGAGGCAAGCTGATGACCGCGCTACGATCGCCGCCCGTTGCCGGATAAAGCTGCTCCGCCGTGCCCTCGGGAGCAGCAGAAGCCTGCGCCTGCGGCTTCGAAGGCGCGCCACCCGCAGTCGATCCCACTCCTTGCCACGCGGCCGAGACGGCCTTCAGCATGGCCGGTTCGGTGTCGACAAATCGCCTCGAGTCGTCATACAGAATACCCATCTGCGGCACGTCGTTTCCGTGCTGAGTGATAATCAGCAGCCCGGTAACCGGCGCACCTCCCATGTTTTTTGCCACCACGGTAAAAAAGGTCGCCAGCGAACTGCCGTCGCGCGACTGAAACAGTTTGCCCACCTGCGGCTTGTCTCCAAACCTGGCATGCACCTGGTGCAGCATGTAGATCATCGCATCGGCTTTATTCGACTGACTGGTCATCGCGCCAAACGCGTACTGTCCACCGCCCGGATTGTCGAGAATCTTGATCTCGTTCTTGGCCGGCTGCGCCACGCTCTTCTGCGCGCTCTGCGAGTGCGACTGGCCGGCAGCACCGCTCACCCCAAGACTCAGAACTGCCATTGCCACACTTGCTCCACACAGGGCCTGAATGCACTTCATCTCGACGCTCCTTGTTTGATCGGAACTACTTGATCGGGAATTGCGGAAAGGCTAAACCGACTTTGGACTTCGGCCTTCTGGGTTTCTAATCCTAGCAGAGGATTACAAAAACAGCTCCGCCCTCCATTGCCATCACAGGGTCGCCGCCGACCGAGGGAGCTGCTCTACGCCAACTTAGCAATAGGTCGCCGGGTGACGCCGGCATCAGCCCAATACACCAGCCCGCAGGACGGAACAAGCGTAGGCCGGAACGTTAGTCCGGTTTGTCCTTGACATCATCCCAGAACGTAGCAGTATGTGCCTGAGCATGCTGGCGCTCTTCTTTCGCCAGCGGAGTTCGCATCCAGGAGGAAGCAATGCGCAAGATGATTCTGTTTGCGGTCGCAGCCGTGCTGGGTTTCGCCGCCACTGCTTTCGCTGACGATATCGTGTTCGACCTTTCCGCCAACGGCCTCTCGTCCTATGAAAGTTCGTTCGGCACAGGGCTGATCGTAAGCGTCCAGACGACCCAGACAATCAGTGACATGGAGTTCTTTATGGAGATGCCCAATGGCGGCGACTTGAAGTTCATGATCTGGCAGGCTTTCAGCGACAACTTGCTGTCTCTTACCACGTTGAGCAACGTCGCTCCCTTTTATAGTGGAAAGTGGGTATCGTCAGGCCCCATCAACTTCACGTTACAGGCTGGGCAGATTTATGAGTTCGGCATAATCTCCGACGTTTCAACTTACATCGGAGACGTCTACCCGCCTATGAACTACAGCAGTCACGGGTTGACCGCCCTCATTGCTCCCGGCAACCCTCTCTATATCGACTACGACGTGCCGCAATTCAGCGGCAATTACGGCGGCTCTCAGATCGGTCTGCGCCTCTCCGAGGTGCCTGAGCCAGCAAGCGTGATGCTGATGGCAACGGGCTGCCTAGCCGTCCGCGGCCTCAAACGCCCGCTTTTCTGAGCGCGAGCCGGTGAAGATCCGCCCGCTCCCTCATCCGGCACCTCTCGTATGGTCAGCTTTGCATCATAAATAACTATGTTTGCAAGACCCTTTTGTAACCTCAGCCGCAAGTACTGGGCGTGCGCCTTCGTCCTCGTCCTCTTCCTATCATCTCTGCTGGTCGGCTGTGGCAGCGGAACGACTGGTAACGGCTCGGGACCAAACTGGAACTACGCCGCCCTGGGCGATTCACTGGCTGCCGGTCTCTTGGCGGAACAGGGTTACGTTCCCCGTTACGCCACATACCTCAACACCGACACCAGTTCCACCATCACCACCCTCAATCTGGGTATTCCCGGTTGGACGAGTGGCGACCTGCTGAATGCCTTGCAGAACGATTCTGCCTTCCGCAGCCAGGTTTCGGGTGCTGAGGTGGTGACCTGGGACATCGGTGGAAATGACCTCTCCGGCCCACACGACAGCTATGTAAACAACACCTGCGGCGGCCCCGACAACCAGGATTGTCTTCGTTCTGCCGTCGCGACCTTTGAAACCAACTGGGACGCGATCGTTGTCGAAATACTGAAGCTTCGCGACCCCGGCAAGACGATTTTGCGGACCATGGATATTTACAATCCCTATGTCGCCGCCGACATGCAAGCCGGAAGATTTACCACCATCGAGCCCTATCTCGATCAGGTGAACAATCACATTGCCGACAATGCGAAAGCCAACAACATTCCGGTTGCCGCCGTGCACACCGCATTCAATGGAGCGGATGGAACGCAGGACCCGGTGGCCCTTGGCTTGATCGCCGCCGACGGCTTCCATCCCAATGATGCCGGCCACAAGGTCATCGCCGACCAATTCCGGGCACTGGGCTACGCTCCACTGCACTAATCCGCAGTTGAAAACGGACTCAGCTGACGTTGTCATCACCAGATAATCGTCATCCCTCGTGCGCCGCGACGGACGATTCGTCGCGCGCTAAAGTTTGGATTGACACCATGAGCCTGACTCGCTGTTGATGGGCAATGTTGCAGTCCGCGACTATTTGGAGAAGATTAGGCCTTCGTCTAGCTCACCCGCGTCGAACATGCGAGTGAGAACTGCAGCGAAATCCGTCTTCCGGACGGTCCTGTTCTGACTCGGAATGAATAGTCGATCGAAGAAAGGGTCGAGTTGCTCAACAAACTGTGAGACGGAAACTCCCGCTACATTCGTGAGATGGTGAGGAATAAACTCTATTGCCAATGTTTGCGCATTGGCCAACAGACGTTGCATTCCTTTCAGGGCGAAATACTCGGAACCCTCAATGTCCATGACGACGAGGTCGAATACAGAATCGGGGAAGACCTCATCCAGCGGGACCGCCGGTACCGAGATAACATCCGGGCGATCGTAGAAGTAGCGGTAGTCCCTGAGCCGGGGCAACCGCTTCGATCCACCTGAGTTCGCCCGACTGGCCAGGAAGCTCAACTCTTCCCGCTGGTCACTGGCAGCCAGTTTGAGCGTTTGAACATTGCCACACTTATTGATCGCGACATTGAGTTCCAATAACCGATACGTGTCGGGATTCGGCTCAATCACCGCCAGTGAGCGGCAGGCTTTGGCCAGTGGAATAGCCAGTGCTCCGACATGGCCACCCACTACCAGCACATCGGACTGGTGGTTCACCAGCGTAAGTAGTCGCTTGAGCTCTGCCGCGGCGTAAGCGCCTTCGACGCTGAGCTTCTGCCCAACCTGCATATCTTCCACTCCTACGAGTAGAAGGCAATCGTTGCTCTCCACGAGCAGGGCCCCGATCTTCTTGCCGATGGCGAATCTGCGCAATCGAGAGAGTCTGGCTGCCGCAAAGAGCTTGAGCCTCTGGGGAACAAACTTCAGGATGGAGCGCATAGTGAAGCGTCTGCCTCGGTGTACTTACGTGGAATGCTTCCTTGTACCCCGAGCTTACCTGCCCATCACAGTGATTCTTTCAACACCCACTGGCGTGAGCACAAGTAATCCTACGCCAGCCGATTACTGGTGATATGGCGATACAATGTCAAGTATCTACTGCGGTTATGGCGTGACTTCCCGGACGACTCCGTAACCGACGGCTTGAACTCCCGTAATTTATGCGGTGCTAAACCGTCTTGGGCGGGGGGGCATACTAATCTCCCAACAAGCTCAAGGAGGGAACCGTGAAGGTCAAAACACTCTGTCCGTTGGTTCTACTTATGGCTGCCTGGTTGGTGGCGAGTCAACCAGTCTTCGCGCAATCGAACCCGGTGTGCGCCGGAGTGTCTTCGAAGGTCTTCGTAAACTGGCCGGAGTTTCACTCCGATCCCTGCCACACGGGTTATAACCGGAACGAATTTCTTCTAGGCCCAGTTACGGTTGGAAATCTTACTCTCGATTGGCAGTACGCGACCGGAGATATGCTCTTGTACTCTTCGCCGGCGGTGGTCAACGGTGTGGTGTACGTAGGGTCCTATGACAAGAATCTGTATGCTCTGAACGCCACGACAGGAGCACTCATTTGGAAGTACACGACAGGGGGCGTGGTCTTGTCTTCGCCCGCGGTGGTCAACGGCGTAGTGTACGTTGGATCTGATGACAATAACGTCTATGCCTTGAATGCTGCCACCGGAGCGCTTCTGTGGAAGTACACGGCTGACGGCGGTGTCGAGTCTTCGCCGACGGTCGTCAATGGCGTGGTGTACGTCGGGGCTAACGGCAACAGAAAGTACAGCGGCGAAGTGTACGCTCTGAGCGCCGTTACAGGCGCGCAGGTTTGGGAGCACGAGAGCGGGGGCAGTGCCGAATTGTCTTCGCCCGCGGTGGTCAACGGCGTAGTGTACATCGGCTACTTCAACGGTGCACTGGACGCCCTGAACGCCGCTACGGGAGAACTCCTCTGGGAGTACGCAACCGGGTACGGTTTCGTTGGTGGGACTACTATATCGCCGACGGTGGCCAACGGTCTGGTTTACACTCCGGGTTTTGACACTTTGAATGAACTTGGGCGCTTCGATGCGCTCGACGCCGCGACGGGGGAACTCGTGTGGCGATTTACGGCCAACGACAACGAGGCGGTTGCATCGTCCCCGGCGGTGGCGAACGGTGTGGTATATGTCGGGACGATTGCGAGTGATCACAGCGGGTCGTTGTTGGCCTTCGATGCCACCACTGGCGCGCCCCGCTGGGGACGCTCTTTCACCTCCGGCTTCCTCTCTTCCCCGGCTGTAGCGAACGGTGTAGTTTACGCCGTTCCTTCTGGAGGTGACTGGTACGCCTTGAACGCCGAGACGGGCGCGGTCCTATTCGAGTATGGGATTGGATCTACGTATTCCTCGCCAGCGGTGGCCAACGGCGTGGTGTACATAACTGGCGGCTACAGCCTGTGGGCCCTTCATCTGCCTAGCCCGCGATAGTTGTTGCGAACAGGCCGGGTGCCCCACTCAATCCATCGGTTGGATTGAGTGGGATTCACGAACTTGGAATTGACGCGCCCACAGTGCTCTGCTCCGTTTTGCAGTTGTCACCCCGAAGGCAGTGAGGGATCTGCTCTGGCTCGCATTGGTACTGAGGTTCGGGCTGACCATGCTTCGCGTCCTCCCAATGAACCCAGTCCGCAGCAGTGCACAACTCTCGCATGCCTCTGTGGTGAAAAGGAGGTACCTACTGCGTCGGCGCGTAATAGCCCTTGCGCGCGCGCACTTTGTACTTCTTGTTATCGGCCAGGATATCGATCTTGTGATACTTGCCGTTGAACTGGAAATCCGCCGGCTTGTACGAGATGGCGTACTGGCTGCGCAGTTCGTCCTGGATTTGCGAGAAGGCGTCAGAGACGTCCTGAATCTTGAACGGGAAGAAGGCGCGGCCGCCCGTCTGGTCCGCGAAGTACTCCAGCACCTTGTCGCCGCGCAGTTTCATGCCGCTGGTATTGGTCGAGATGGTGTAGATGATGACCTCGGCCTTTTGCGCCATCTCCAGCGCCTCTTCGCGCGAGACGCGGCTTTGGTTGTCTTCGCCGTCGCTCAGCAGAATGATGGCGCGCCGGGTAGCCGCAGTGCCTTTGTCGTACGCCATCAGTTTGTCGCGGCAAGCGTAGTAGATGGCGTCGTACATCGCCGTGCCGCCGCCCGGGCGCAGCATGCGAATGCCCTTGGAAAGCGCTTCGGTGTTATCGGTGAAATCCTGGGTAACTTCCGGCGTGGTATCGAAGCCGATGACGAAGGCGCGATCGTATTTGGCCTTGATGATCTGGTTCAGAAACTCGATGGCCGCTTCCTGCTCGAACTTGAAACGGTCGCGGATGGAATTGCTGGCGTCGATCAGCAGCCCTACGCGCAGCGGCAGGTTGGTCTCGCTGCGGAAGGAGCGAACCGTGCCTGGCCGGCTGTCGTCCATCACCTGGAAATCGTTCTGCTTCAGGTCTTTTACGAACTTGCCGCGCTTGTCGGTGACGGTGAATACCACGTTCACTTCGTCAACCCGCTTGGTGATGGTGGTCAGCGGAACATCGTCCGGCCCATTGACCGGCGGCGCATCCGCGCTGCCCGGAGCTGGAGAAGCGCTCGTGTTTGACGAGGCAGAGTCGCTGGCTGCCGGCTGCTGCGAACTGGCTGGCGCCGGAGCAGGCGGGGTCTGGGTCTGTTGCGCTGGCGGTGGCGTTGCCTGTTTTGGTGGATACTTGGTCGCCGATGGAGCTGAGGGCAGCGGCTGCGATCCGTCCTGCGCGGCCAAGCCGGGCAAAAGCCCGGTCAGCAGCAGCAGGATAAGAAATTTGCTCATTGAACTTGGATTATAGCTGTTGCGGCGCAACTGCCTCCGGAGCGAGTTGGGAAAGGAAATCCTCAAGTTCACCCGGCAACGGCGCTTTGAAAGCCAGCGGCGCGCCGGTCTTGGGATGGGCGAACTCGATTTGCGCCGCGTGCAGGAAGTTACGATCGAGAGCCAGAACTACCGGAACGGGTTGCGCGGCAAGCACCGTTGCACTCGAGCGTAATCGATTTGCCGCAGCGCGTCCGCTTGCCGTCATGCGCAGCTCACGTGGCGCGCCGTACAACGCATCGCCGACAACCGGATGTCCGAGCGAAGACATGTGTACTCGGATCTGATGCGTACGCCCGGTTTCGATGCGAACCTCAACCAGCGCGAATTTGCCGAAAGCAGAATCGATTCGCCGCTTCACCTCGTAATGCGATACCGCCGTACGCCCTTCGCGGCCTTTGGTCGTCATGCGCGTGCGCCGCACCGCGTCGCGACTGATGGCCGCGTCGACGGTTCCCGGTCCTTGGCCGGCCAGCCGTGTACCAGCGCGACATACCGCTTCTTCACCTTGCGTCCGGAGAACTGTGCCCCCAGTTTGCGGTGCGCCACATCGTTCTTGGCGACGACGATCAGCCCGCTGGTCTCTTTGTCGAGTCGATGGACGATTCCGGGCCTGAGCTCGCCGCCCACTTCCGACAGCGCACCAAAGCGATGCAGCAGCGCGTTCACCAGTGTCCCGCGATTGCGCTCGTCATCCGTCGCTCCCGCGCCAGCATGCACCATCATGCCAGCAGGTTTGTTAACAACAGCGAGATCAGCATCTTCGTAAACAACGTCGAGAGGGATATCTTCCGCCATGGCGCGCAGCGGCGGCAATACCGGATCACCCAGGATAGTGATCTGCTCGCCGCCGCGTAATTTCAGCGACGGCTTGGCTGGCGCATCGCCGACCAGCGCCTTCTCTTCTGCGATGAGCTGCTGTACCCGGGAGCGACTGCTGTCGAGCAGCTGCGCGGCAAGAAACTGGTCAAGCCGCTGCCCAGCCGACTCGGGCGCGACGGTGATCGTCATGGGAAATTTCTCGTGGATATTGATGCCTTTACCGTGCCGCCGCAAGCTCGGTTGGGGTCCGTAGCGGTGCACGCCGCATCCACAGCAATCCACCACCAATCACCAGGCAAATGGAGATGGCCTGCGTCGTGGTCATAAATCCCAGGACCTCGCCGCGCCCCGGATCGCCGCGGAAAAACTCGATGAAATAGCGCGCGATGCCGTAGATGATGAGATACGTTCCCAGAATTTCGCCTTCAAACTTCTTGCGCTTGATCAGCCAGACCAGGAACAGGCAGTTGGCCAACTCGACCACCATTTCGTAAAGCTGCGTTGGATGCAGCGGCACACCCAGCGGAGTGCCAACGATCTGATTCGCCAACGGGTTGTGAAATGTAACCGCCCACGGCACGTGAGTTTCCTTGCCGTAGCAACAACCGGCAGAGAAGCAGCCCATCCGTCCGAAGGCATGTCCCAGCGCCAGGCCGGGAGCGAAGACATCGCAGGTGCGCAAAATAGGCATCTGGTTGCGACGCATGTACCAGATACACATGATCAGCGCCAGCAGTACTCCGCCCGACCACACGCCACCCGCCTGCAAGGTGGAGAAGCTGAAGAGCTCTCCCGGATGCTCACGGTAATAGCTCATCTCATTGAAGATGTAGAGGATCTTGGCGCCGATTATGCCCGAGAGAACGGCGATGATGCCGAGGTTCCAGAGCTTGTCAGGATCGAGGCCCTGCTGGCGGCCGAGATGAACGATCAGCATCAGGCCGAAGATGAGGCCTAAAGCAGCCATTACGCCATACGTTGGCAGAACAAAGTGACCAAAGTCGATAAGTCGGGGAAACACGTTGTTATTTTAGACGTTGCGGAAGCGCTTTGCGCTTCAGGGGGTCAGGTGTCAGGTATTAGGGATCAGGTGTCAGACGGTTCAAGCCACCAGCTCAGGCAAGAGGGCAGCCGATTCCGCGGAACGCCGTCGCTTTCCGTGGGTTCGAACGAGCGATCAAGAAAATGTGACAGTTATCCAGTTCCGGCTAGGAGCTGGCAGCTGTGGCTCATACTGAGAGCTGGCGGCTTTAATCTGATACCTGACGCCTGAAACCTGACACCTAAAAAAACGCCGACCCGCGGGGCCGTACTCGGTGGGCCGTCAATGAACCCGTCTACAACGGTGGGAACCCTCCGCGGCTCTTTAGGCATCTCGGAACTGGCCGAGCTTCGCACACCGAACCGAATACGAGTCAGGCTCCCTGTTCATTAGCATTGGTTCAAAAAACGGTTGCCACCGGCACCAACTTTGCAGGCCGGCTGTGTTGTGGATTAGATGCTAGGGAATCGCATTCGGAATGACAAGAGTAGGACAACAGAATGTTGGCATTCGACGTGCCACGGACGCGCGATGGCGCTATCCGGCGCGGCGTACCTCTCCCAGCACTTCATCCAGCGCGCCGGAAAGATGTTCGGCCCGGGTGGTGTAATCCTGGGTTAACGAATCGTACTTGCGTTTCAGGACGTGTAATTCGTCGGCAATATTGAGCGCCGCCAATACGGCGACCTTCAGCGACTCGACGGTCGCGGCCTGCTGCGAGATGAGGCGCATCTTGGTATCGACGTATTCCGCCAGATCCGTGATGTACTCGGGATCCGTGCCGCGCAGGTGATAGCTCTGGTCGTAGATATCCACCCGTATGCTGGTGCTGCCGCCGTTTCCGTTACTCTGGCTCAAACCGACTCCTTATTGCACTCGTCTCACCGAATATTACGCCGACTCTTCCGCTGTCAAAGAATCAATTTGCGTCAGCATCTTTTCTACTCTGGTACGTACCTCTTCCCGTTCCTTGCGGAAGGCGATCATTTCAGAGCGCATGGTTTCGACTTCTTCCTCACGCTCCGCCAGCTGCTCGCGCAGACGATTGGCATCGCGTTCGGCATTGGCCTGCGCCTCACGTGCGCTCTTCACTAACTCAATGGTGCGCAGAACTTTCTTTTCAAGCGCCTGAAAATCGGCAGCACTGGCCTGGGGAGGGGCTTCAACAGCATTGGCAGACATAAGAGCGATCGACCTCGATGAAAATTGATGTTTCGAGCGCAGTATAACGCACGGGAGAGCCTTGTTTTCGTGATGTTCTCACGTTGTCGATGAAATCAAGGAGACGGAATCTGATTGTGCAACGAAATACGGAACGTGCAACGCGATCGGGCACTGCGCGGGTTACGCATAGCCGGAGGGCGAAGCAATCTGTAGCCCATTGTGCCGCCCCTTGAAGGGACTCCACAAACCGGCTCTCACCAGCGATTTACTGTTTCATCAATTAGCTCGTTCGCGTTCGCGCATCGGACGTCGTTCGAAACACTTATTCCGCGCGGCCGCGGATCCATCTAATTACTTCCTTCTCACCCCACCTCTACCAGCCCATATCTCCGATTCCAGTGGCTCCGCAGATGCTGCACCGTTCGCGCGATCTCTTCCTTCGTCAGGTTGTCGTTCGGACCTTCCAGCACAAACCTCGCCTCATGCCGCGCCACCTCTAATATCTCGCGATCGCGAATCAGGTTGGCCACCCGAAAATTCGGCATGCCTGCCTGCGCCGTGCCGAAGAACTCTCCCGGCCCGCGCAGTTGCAAATCAAGCTCGGCGATCTCGAATCCGTTCTGCGTGCGCACCATCGCCTGCAGTCTCTCTTCCGCCTCAGGAGATACCTTGCCTCCGGTCATCAGCACGCAATGCGATTTCGCACTGCCGCGCCCAATGCGTCCGCGCAACTGATGTAGCTGCGACAGCCCGAAGCGCTCCGCATGTTCGATCACCATCACGCTCGCGTTCGCCACGTCCACGCCCACTTCGATAACCGTCGTCGACACCAGCACGTCGATGTCGCCCTTTTGAAAGCTCGCCATGGTCGCGTCTTTCTCATCCGCCGACATCCGCCCGTGCAGCAGCCCTACACTTCAACCCGGCCAACTGGCGCTTGCGCAGCTCGTCGTACATCTTGATGGCCGCCTTCAGCTCGCCTCCCAGCGCGCCCTCATCGATCACCGGATACACGACATACGCCTGCCGTCCTTCGCCAACCTGCTTGCGCACAAATTGCCAGACCTCGTCCGCCCCCTCGTCTCCGGTCCGCGTCGTCTTGATCGGCGTTCGCCCCGGCGGAAGCTCATCCAGCACGCTGATATCGAGGTCGCCATACAGCGTCAGCGCCAGCGTTCGCGGAATCGGCGTGGCCGTCATCACCAGCACATCCGGTTCGAGTTGCTCCGTGCCGTCTTCGCTTGTTGGTACGGTTTCTTCATCAGCTTGAAGCGCTGCATCACCCCAAAGCGGTGCTGCTCATCGACGATCACCAACCCCAGCTTGTCGAATTCGACCGAGTCCTGAATCAGCGCGTGCGTGCCGATGACCAGTTGCGCGTTGCCGCGCGCGATGTGGTGCCGCGTCTGCTTCTTGCGCGCCGACTCCTGCGACCCCGTCAGCAGCACAATGCGATATCCCGCCGGCTCCAGAATGCGCCGTGCCGAAAGATAATGCTGCGTCGCCAGAATCTCCGTCGGCGCCATCAGCGCCACCTGGTACCCGTTCTCGATGGCGATCACCGCCGCTTCCAGCGCAACAATCGTCTTGCCCGACCCAACATCGCCTTGCAGCAACCTTCGCATCGGCGCTGGCTGCTTCATGTCATCGACGATTTCCTTCAGCACCCGGAATTGCGCCTTCGTCGGACGGAACGGCAGAATCTCTTCGCACCGCCGCGCGAATCTCGTCGTTCGTCTCAAACGCGATACCCGTCTGCGCCCGCATCTTGCGTCGCTTCAGCTCCAGCCCGAGTTCGAGAAAGAACAGCTCTTCGAAAATCAGCCGCAGCAGCGCTGGCGTTCGCGCCTCCTGCAATTTCGTCAGGCTCTCGCCCACCTCCGGCCAATGCGCATGCTGAAACGCGCCCCGCCGGTCAATCAGGCTCATCCGCCCGCGCACGATGCCAGGAATCGCATCGGGAATCTCGGGCTCAAGCTGTTCCAACATCCCGTAGATCACGCGCCGGAACCAGCGTGCGCTCAGCTTGCCTTTGCCCGCCGCCTCGTAAATTGGAACGATACGGCCCACCTCCAGCGTCTTCCACACGCCGTCTTCAGCGCCATTTGTCTCGGTTTCGCCGGGGTCGTGCAGGATTTCAAACTGCGGCTGCATGATCTGCAACCGCTGGCGGCCGAAGTCGCTCATCTCCACTTTGCCGTAGAGCGCCACCATCATGCCCGCTCGAAACTTGTCTTGCAGGTACGTGGCGTTGAACCAGATGCACTTAAGCGTGTCGCGCCCCTGTCCGACCGTCAGCTCGAACAGCGGCATGCGTTTTGTGCGGAACAGGCCAGAGGTGCGGACCTCGGCCACGATGCTGGCCATCTCGCCCGCGCGCAGCTCGTTGATGCCGCGCGGATTCAGCCTATCTTCGTAGCGAAACGGCAGGTAATAGAGCAGGTCTTCGACCGTCGTGATCCCCTTTTCCAGCAGGATCTCGGCAATCCGCGGCCCAATGCCCTTGACGTACTGAACGTTAGTAGAGAGGTCAAGCAAAGAGCATGGTAAATCAGCCGCCAGCTGTCAGCTCTCAGCTGTCAGCTCTCAGATTGAGAGGTTAGGCCGTCGGGTTACTTCATTACCCTGTGCGATGTTGTGCGAACGGGCAACACGGCCCCAAGCTCCGGCTGGCAGCTGGAGGCTGGTAGCTGATAGCTTCTTCTCACCCATGGTTCGCCGACTCCTCAAACAACTCGTCGCCATCCTCATCGGCAACGCGATCTACTTTCTGCTGCTCATGCCGCATCTGCCCGCGCGCGCACAACATCGTCCCGACCAGCTCGACCTCGGTCTACTGGTGGATTTCTTCATTTGTATCGTCGTCTATGGCCTGATCGAACTCGGGAGCCGCAAGCCAGCCAGGAAGGTTTAGCTGGCTTTACTGCCGGGTGATCATCCAGATGATGCTGCTCTCGCATCCGGTTCCACAATGCGCACTGCCGTAGAGATTGTCTTTCGAATCCAGGTAGAGCGATTCCGGAGACTGCCCGTCCAGCGCTCCCGTGAAGTCATGCAGGCTCGAATACTGCCAGCCATTCTCCGTCCGCGTAAGTTTGTAAACGGCACCGAGGTTAAACTCACCGCCCGTATAACCCACGCCGTACAGGTTCCCCGCTGCATCCATCGCCAGTCCCTCCAACGATGACGCCTGCCCCGGCTGAGAACTGTAAAGCGCGCTGAAGTTCCAACTATCTCCCGACCGGCTCAGTTCGAACACGGTGCCCCCCGCCGAGCCTCCATACGTTGTGCCGTACAGGTTCCCCGCCCGGTCCGCGATTAATTGGCTCACCGGATGCGCGCCGTCACTGTAATTGAAGCTATGCAGAACAACTTCGCTAAACCTGTTGTCGTTATTCACCAGTTCGTAAACCGTTCCGAAATTGCCGTCGCCGCCGGTCAGGGTCGTTCCGTAAAGATTGCCGGCATCATCCCTGAATAAGCCACCTTGCGGCTGCGTTCCGTCAGCCTGCGTTTTGCCAAAGACATGAAGTTGCGTCTCCTGCCATTTGGCCCCTCGTGCGGAGCGCGGCGACACTGCGAATACCGTTCCCGCTCCCATGCCGTCGTTCCCCAAGCCGCCGTATCCGGTTATGCCGTAGGCGTTCCCGGCATGATCGAACGTCACTGGAGTGGTGGAGTACCTTCCATCGCAAGCTGTATCGCAGTTTCCGTTCTGAAAGCTGTACAGCACCGTGTGCTTCCAGCTTATCCATTCGTTACACACGGTTTTGCAAAGTGGCGCGACCTTGTAAACCGTGCCGAGACCCCAGAAGCCGCCATACAAAGTGGTCCCATACAGAGAGCCATCCGGCCCGAACGTTAGTTGCCCTTGCGGATTGAATCCGTCAGCCACTCCCTGGAAGGTGTACAGCGTGGTCAGCACCCACTGTGAATTCTTGCGATAGAGTTCAAACACTGCTCCGCATCCGTCCTCACATATCTCGCTGTCTTTGGACTCTCCGCTGTTCGCCGTCACTCCATACAAGGAGCCTGCTGCATCCATCGTCAGCTGCGACGAAAACCATTCCTGCGGAAGCGTCTGTATCACTTGAAAAGTCTGCGCCAATAGCGGAGCCGCCAAAACAACCGCCATCAGCATGATGCCGCCAACGAACCGGACCGCACGACCGGCGCCGCTCCTGGCAAGACTGAACATTGCGGGCCTCCTGTCCGGCTTCGAGATCGTCGCGACGGATGTGTGCTTGAGCGTAGCTGTTCGTTCGAAAAACTTGAGGACTGATCCTGGAAGCGGAATACGCGATTCTATCTCACGCACGTTTTGCCGCGATCACCCCAGTGAACTGCCGCTACAAAAGAAAACGACCGGAGCTTTGCAACTCCGGCCGCTTCTACCTACCACGTGAGACAACTCGAGTTTTACTTGGGATCGCGTATGGGCGCCGCTGCAGTAGGGCTTACCTTACGATTCACGGTCGTGTTGGCGCCCGCCGTATCGGAAGTCCCGATCAGCGGATCTCTGATCGGCGCAGCCGTGGGGCCTACATTCTGATTTACCGTGCTGGCAGGAGAAACCGTAGTTGTAGTACCGGCTACCGGATCTTTAATCGGTGCGACGGTCGGGCTTACGCCTCGATTCCCCGTCGTGCTATTCGGCGCCAGCGTAGGTGACATGCCAGCCGATCTCCTGGCACTGAGGTCGACATCCGGCCTTACCGTAGGACTTACTGCGCTTGGTCTTGCAGTCGGACTGACAGGCCCAGCCGGTCGACCGCGTTGCGCAACGCCGACCCCGGTCAGCAGACCCAGCAACATACCGATAACCATTAATCTCTTCATATAATCGAAACCTCCTTTTCGCTAATGTCGCCCGTCAGGTACTAAGGCAAGCACCCTGCCACATTCCCGCTTAGCAGAATCAGCTACTTGAAACTGCAAATCGGTTCACCCTTGAAAAATTTGCACTCCAGCCTCCCCAAAGGTGTTTGTCACCAAAAACGAATACGGCCGGAGGAATTACCCCCGGCCGACTCAACCACCACAGATCAACTACTGCGAGAGTGCCTGCTTCCCTGAATACGCTCGCGACGTTCCGCTTGGAGTAGAAGTGTTCGTTGCTCCAGTCGGGTCGGCGCTGTTCACCGTACTGTCACCGCCTGAAGAGCTGCTGCTCCCGCTCGACGAGCTTCCTCCTGTACCGCTGACGCTCGTCTGGTCATTCCCGGACTGGGTTCCTGCATCCTTCGTTCCCGGACTGCCCAGCGTGCCCCCAGCTCCCGGCGTTCCGCTGGTGGTGAAGGTAGCATCGCCCAGCGACGCCAGGTTGCCCGCGGTATCGCGCGAGTCCACCCGGTAGTGATAGGCGGTTCCCGCCGTCAAACCAGTGAGTGTCACAGTGTGGGACATCGTTCCCTGTCCCGCATCAAGCAGCGTTGAGTGCAGCGGATAATACCCATTCGCGGCGCCGTAAACGATCTGTGAGTTGGCGTTCTCGTAGGTCGTCCACGTAATGGTGGCTGTGCTGTTGGTGATGTTATTCAGTGCGACCTTGCTCTCGATCGGAGGCTCGGTGTCCGGATACTGCCCGTTGAAAGGATTGTTTTCCTTCACGATGGTCGACGTTGAATTTCCGCTGCGCCAGCGCAGGTAGTCGAAGGTCCACTTGAAAGCCTGGCTGAACTGCTTGCCCGTCCACATGCTGTTTGCCGGATCGTCCAGCGTGTGCTGGAAGAGTTCATCCCCTCGGTTGAGAGTGGTGGCATCTCCGGTCAGGTTCCAATACCAGGCGTAAGCCGGAGACACCAGCCCATTCAAAATCTCCGACATCTGCATCATCGGTTCATCAGCCAGTGTATAGCGCAAGGTGTGACTGCCGGCGTCATAGTAATCGCGCCACAAAGCATCCAAGGCACGCTTCACCGCCGCCGGCACGCGATAGTCAGGATGCCCCTCAGCTACCGTCATGTCGTAATAGTGAATCGCCGTCTCCATCGCCAGTCCCACCATGAATGGGTGCGATGCGCCCAGTTGGCCGTTGTACAGCATGTCGAGATGACCCAGCAGCTTGTCGATGTTCTTTGCCAGAAGACGGTCCCGCTTACCCGTAATCAACTCGTCGGCAATGCGAACATCGGCGATATAAGCAGTTTCCCGAATAGCATACGGATCGACCCATCCACCATAGTTGGCGCTCCCGCTGTTCGTCGCCAGCAAGTGAATGGCGTTTGCATTGGTGGCATCTCCCGTCCGCCAATAGTTCATCAGCATGCCGTACGGGAAGATGGCCCAGACATCCATCTGTGCATTGTTGGCCAGGATCCACTGCCGGTAGGGATCGACAATCGTCAGCGCGCAATGGTTCCATGAGGAATCGTTGGTGTAGCTGGCAATCTCCTGATAAACCCGTCCCCCATCGTAGTACCAGGCATCGCTCTCATTGCCCCACCCGGTCAGGAAGTTGCCGGCTGCGTTAAGGCTGTCCCGCGATCCGTTGTAACTCAGGTTGTCGCAGAACTTGTGACCATACGTGATCATGTTGCTTTCCCACGCATCCTTGCCCGGAATCGGCGTCGCATACGTCCCGCGAACCACCGGTGCCGGCGGAGCAGGAACCACGTTGAAGTAATACGTGGTGGGAACCACCTGTCCGTTATCTTCCAGCGTCACCGTGACCGAGTAAATTCCGGGAATGGTCTTCGCCGAGGTGCGCAGACGTACCGTGATCAGATGGTATTCAAAGTCCCAGCACTCGCCCATGTTCTTGCTCGAGCTGTAGTACTGGTCGTAGGCATCGCTGTTGCTGGGATTGTATTCGTAGCATTCCAGGTGAACGCTGATCGTCTGCGGGTTTGGCGGCCCCGGCGTTAGCGCTGCAATTGCTTTCACAGCGCCGTCAGTTCCGTTGTTATAGCCCCCAACATTGTGTACGAAGATGTTGGGATGAGTGCCCGCCAGCTGCGCCAGCTTCATTCCGAAGTAAAGGTCGCTGCCGGCATACACATCCGTCGGACCATAGGTGTACACCACAACTTGCGATTGACCGTTGGAGGCCGGCGCTGCCGTCTGTAACGGCAACAGGTAAGTGGCCGGATCGCCCGAGCCGCCATTGTAGGGGCCCGGCGAAGTTGAAATGACCTTATTCACATCGACTGATACCACATAAAAGTAATACGTTCCCTGCGCTTCCTTCGCATCGTAGGGCATCAACCGATCCACCGTAACCTTGTGATGGTTCACCAGCGCCGGAGCAGGGTTGGCAGGAATCCGGCGCTCACCCGCATAGTTCGTATCGCGTGCCAGTACTACCTGGGACGAACTCGGATGTACCGTGTCCCACACGATATCAACCATAGTGGGCGTCTGGTTTTGTACTGCGATGTTATAGATTTCGCTGCCGTATCCGGAACTGCCCCAGGCCAATCCCGCAGTAACCAGCGTTAAAAGTACAGTTAAGGCGCTAAGTGATTTAAGAAAGCTGCCGAAGCTGCAGTAGCTTCGATGAGGGAAACTATTAGGACAACACAACATGCCGAGCTCCTTGCATAACGCACGGAACGGCTCCCGGAAGCTTTACTTCTGCCTTGCCGCTGTACAGAAACTGCTCGCTGCCGCTCAGCTCACTGTCGTTCCAAGCCGCTGATGCGCTCGCACGGGGGTGCACAGCGCGTCATGCGAACCTCGGAGGAGACCGCTTGCACGATCTCTCTCCGCTTCGTTCGCTGCCCCAAGGGCCGGAGTCCTTCGCTGCAAATTGCAGCCAAGAGCTACATCGGCACCCGAAGCTTCGAAAATCAGCTTGTTTAGGAAGTTCTAACGAAAGTACTGCGACGCTACGCCTGAGCTATGCGGTTCACGGTCCCGTTGCACGGGACTCCGAGGGTCGAACCTACGAAAGGGGTAGAGCTGGCCTTCAGGCCAGCGTCTATGCCATTGAAAATGAATGGCGGCAATAACGGTCTTGAAGGGGCGCAGCTTCAGCTGCGCCGAATATTCTTTATTTTTGATCTCGCGAGCGGGCATCAACCCACGAGCCATATCTGATGCGGACTTTTCCGCAGCCCGGGTTTTCGGCACCACACAGGCTTCTGGGTTTCCGCTGTCCGTACCTACCCTTCAGCTTGCCACCAAAGAAAAAAGCCAGATAGGCTTGTCGCCCCTCTGGCTTCACTTTACTGATTCCAGTATATCATAACTTGCAGAATTTCTTTACTGTTTTACGGATTTATATTTGTTACTCCCTCATCCACTTAGCCGGATTTGCGACACCTTCGCGCTATTGACAAGTTCTTTCCCAAATCGGGAATACCCAGGGTCACTACCGACTAGAAACCGAGCTTGCGGCGCAGAACGCCTGCCACGCCAAGAACGCCAGATCCCATCAGGATCAGCGAGCCCGGCTCAGGAACCGGATTGCCTTCCACATCGGCGTTGGTTACATACTGAAACGGGGTTCCGTTCGCCTCAAAGGGCCGGAGAACGTCGATTTCGAAACTGTGAGTCCCTGGCGTGAGGTTTACGTTGGCGCTTAGGGTGCCACTGACGACCTGGTTCGCCTGAATAAATCCCACATCGAAGCCGGCCACCACCGAGCCATCCAGAAGCATGCGAAAGTCGCCGCCGTCGTCGTTGTCAAACCCTGCGCCCATGGCGAGCAGAGAAAAGCTCAGGACAGCGGCTCCGCCCGCGGTGCTGAAACTCTGCGAAAGAGTGGCCCCCTCGAAGTCGTTCGGCACGAAATTGATCTGCCCAACTTGCCCCTCCCAGGCATTGATACTGTTGTTCAATGGCCATGGGGTGACGATGGGAAAGCCCTGCCCCGCGGTGCCGTTGGGCGTGGTTCCCAGTGTCCAGTCGGTAAAGTCGCCGCTTTGGAAGCTTCCGTTTTGCAGCAGGTTGGTCGCGCCCGCCTGTGCCGCAACCGCGGCCAGCAGAGCAAGCACTAAGACACGCACATAGCCTTTCATTCTTTTCTCCTTGCACACATCGAAACTATATGGATCCCAACCACTCAAATTCCGCAGGGGAGCAGTCTAGTTCCAAGAGAAGAAAAAGCAAGGGGCATTTTGCGCCGACTCATCAAATCCTGCGATTATCCGCAGCAATTTTGTGACAACCTCGAGCGCAAATTGATAGCAGCGTGAATGCGGAAGGCGCGCACTCAGAAAATAAGGGGCAGCCCTGTTGAGAGCCGCCCCCTGTTTAGTTACTTAGATTCTAAACTAATTTAGAAACCGATTTTGCGGCGCAGCACGCCGGCCAGCCCCAGCACGCCCGATCCCATCAGGATCAGCGAGCCCGGCTCCGGTACCGTACCTTCCACATCGATGCCGGTTACATACTGTAACGGAGTCAGCTGCCCAACCGAGATGTAGCGGCGGGTAATGTCGACCTCCAGCGTGTTCGAGCCGTTCAGCAGGTTCACGTTGGCGTTGAGCATCCCGCTCAACAGATCGCCCTGGTTGACGTTATTGGTGTCATACTGCGCGATTTGGGTCCCATTCAGCAGTATCGTGAACTCACCGCCGTCGGCGTTCCCGGCGTAGGGAGCGTAAACTGCCCAATCCAGACTCACCGTGCCCGCGCCTCCGGCACTATTGAATGCCTGCATCAGGGTGGCACCCTGCTGGGTTCCGTCGAAGTTCACTTCGCCCACTTCACCTTCCCACGCGTTGGCGCCGCCCAGTGGCCACGCAGTGACTACTGGGAATCCATCGCCGGCGGTTCCATTGGGTGTGGTCCCAAGTGTCCAGCCAGTAAAGTCACCGCTCTGGAAGCTTCCGTTAACGATCAAATTGCTCGCCCCCGCCTGCGCAGCAACCAGCGCAAACAGAGCAAGCACGACGAGAGGCATGTAGCGTTTCATTGTCTTTCCTCCTTCAAACGCACACCAAACTGCAAGCAGATCACGCACGACCCGCTTTTGGTGGGAAGGAGTTTAGTCCGAAAGTGAGAAAATGACCAAGAAAAACTTACTCCATAATCATGAATTCTTTGTTTATTTCTGGCACCTTTGGGCCGGTTGCCGGGAAGAGTTTCCCTGCCTTTACAGGGCAATCATGCCCAATTAAATATAAAAAGGCGGCCCGTTGCAGGCCGCCTGAAGAAATTACTGATCTACCAGCTCAAATTAGAAGCCGATCTTGCGGCGCAGAACGCCGGCCAGACCCAGTACGCCCGATCCCATCAGGATCAGCGAGCCGGGCTCGGGAACCCCGGGGCCATCGGCGACCGCGTTGGTCACATACTGGTACGGGGTGACGCCATAAATTTCGGGCGCCCCCCGCAGCACATCGATCTCGAAGGTATGGCTTCCAGCGGACAGGTTGACGTTGGCGCTCAGTGTGCCACTAATGATCTGATCAATGTTGATGAAGCCCACATCGAAATCTGCCAGCGTGGATCCATCCAGAACTAAGCGGAAGTCGCCGCCGTCATCATTGTTGTGATAGGGATTACCCATGGCAACCCAGTCGAAGCTGAGGGTCGCGGCCCCGGCGCCGCTGGTGAAAACCTGTGACAAAGTGCCGCCCTGCTTGGTGTCTTCGCCGTCGAAGTTCACTTCGCCGACTTCGCCTTCAGCCGAATTCAATCCGCCGCCCAAGGGCCATCCCGCAATCACAGGGTATCCCCCGCCCCAAGTTCCGTTGGACGTTGTCCCAATGGTCCAGCCGTTGAAGGTGCCATCCCCGAAGTTTCCGTTGACGAGTAGTTGAGTCGCGCCAGCCTGCGCCGCAAACACGGCAAGCAGCGCAACCAACACGAAGGGCATGTATCGTTTCACAGTTTCCTCCTACCGCAAACAACGTCCACCACGAATCACGCATGATTCGCTGGAGGGCAAGAAGTTTAGCGCGGAAGCCAGAGCTCATCCACTGTAAATTCGTGAAATCTTGCAGAATTCTTGGGTAATTGAATAGAACTTTAGGGCGATTACTACCCAGGTTGTTGAGACGCGCCAAGGCGGAGCGACTTAATTTCACGAACAAAGGCGACCCTTTTCAGGCCGCCTTGATAGGTTAGAAAGACCGCTTGTTAGAAGCCGATCTTGCGGCGCAGAACGCCGGCCAGACCCAGTACGCCCGATCCCATCAGGATCAGCGAACCCGGCTCCGGTACCGTGCCTTCTACATCAGCATTGGTCACGTACTGATACGGGGTGTTCTGGAAAGACGAGATGTACGGACGCAGCACATCGATCTCGAAGGTGTGGCTGCCCGCCGACAGATTGGCATTGGCGGTCAGCGTACCGTTGAGCAGATCGTTCGCATTGATCGCGCCAACGTCGTATTGCGCCAACACGGTTCCGTCGAGAATCAGTTCGAACAGTCCGCCATCAGCGTTGTTATGGGTACCATCGCCCGCGGCCGCCCAGTCAAAGCTCAGGGTCGCTGCTCCGGCGCCGCTGTTGAAGCTCTGCGACAGGATTCCGCCTTCGTACTGGCCGCTGAAGTTCACTTCGCCGACTTCGCCTTCAGCTGCATTCGCGCCGCCCAGGGGCCACGCTGTAACCACCGGGTATCCCTGTCCCCAGGTCCCGTTGGAGGTTTGACCGACTGTCCAGCCGTTGAATGTTCCGTCCTGGAAGCTTCCATTTACAAGCAGATTGGATGCGCCCGCCTGTGCCGCAAAAACGGCAAGCAGGGCAACCAACACGAGGGGCATATAGCGTTTCACTTGGTTTCCTCCTAACCAACACACACTGCTGCTAGACGCCCTCGCACAGGTGCGTCTTTGCAGCGGGATGATTTTATGCGGCTTAGTATCGAATTGGAACGATAAAATTCTTGCCGGGCACCGAATTTGTTCTGATTTGGCAATGGTTGCTGCACATTTTTGCAGCATCCGTCTGCACGTTTCGCCAGGGTTACAGATGGACTAACAAATACTTACATCCAACATCCTATGACTAGACTCAAGGTCACTACCCACAAGAAGCGCTCCGTAATCGACATTACCGAACAAATACAGGCTGAACTGCGCCGAAATCCTGCTCAACCGAACGGAATTTGCCATTTGCTGGTGCTGCACACCACCGCTGCGCTGACCACCGCCGATCTTGATCCGGGAACCGATCTCGACATGCTCGACGCCTTTGAGGCGATGATGCCCAAGCTTCGTTATCGCCATCCCCACGATCCCTCGCACGCGCCGGATCACATTCTGTCGGCACTGATCGGAACTTCGGTCAGCCTGATTGTGGAAGCTGGAGCGCTGGTGCTGGGAACGTGGCAGCGGGTGGTGCTGATCGAACTTGATGGTCCGCGAACGCGGGAAATTGCGATGGGCTTTTGTGCTGAGGGTAAGAGCGGTCACCACAGAGACAGCGAGGCACCGAGAGATTAGTCTCCGGCTCTCGGTCCCCAAATCAGCGTCTCTGTGGTGAATTCGAAATTAAGCTTCCGGCTTCGGCGCCGGCTTGTCTTCCTTCATCGACTCACGAAAGCTACGAATGCCGTCACCCAGTCCTTTGCCCAGTTCGGGCAGCTTCTTGGGGCCGAATACCAGCGTGGCAATGAAAGCAATCACCAGCAGGTGCATGGGCTGAAACAATCCTTCAAACATGAGTAGTCCTTTTCTTAAGTTGCGGGACCGGCCACACCTTCGGCTGGGTCCCGCTCTCTAATTACTTAACCCTTCAGTTTACCGGATGTTGCCATTCATGCCCTGCGGAAAAAATCCGCCGCCACCTTGGTGCCCGCCATACACGATGTTCAACACTTGCGAGGTAGTGCGGGTAATGGACAGCGCCATGCTGTCCACGCAGAATGGCTTGCTCGACGACGGCGGCACGTCCAAACCGTCGACCGCCGGGCTGTTCACGCCCCAATAAACACAGGCAAACCGAACGCTGCCACTGTGCTGCGCTTCGGTGGCGAGAATCCGGGCTGCGGCATCAAGGTAGGTTTTGTTCGAGATCAGCGGAGCAGCGCCGGCATAGGCGCTCACCCCGACGTCTTCAAATTGACGTCCCAACTTCAGGAAATCGCCGGTGTTGGCAAACCCATATCCGAGAGCGTTCAGATTGATGGCAGGCTTCTTTGCCGCAGAGCTGCCCAGGGCCGACCGCAGGAACTTGACGTGATCGATCTCGTCCGCCCGGAGTGCGGTGGCAACAAAAGCGAACGGCGACTTCGAGAAGCCGGAAACCATGTGCCCGCCGGTGGTTGGGCCGGTGGTGTCGGACTGCGAAATCACCCCGAGCTGGACCAGGGTCGCACCGTAGGTGGCGACAGCGTAGAACTCGGCTTCGAGATATTCCAGGTTCAGGGCAAAGTTGAGGATGTCGGTGTCGGTGATCTGCGCATTGCCGGTATTGCTGCCTAAGTTCTGCGCCAGGGCTTTGCTTGCCATGCCGCCAAGCATAGTGGCGCCGGCGATTCCGGCGGTGGCAAGCCCGATCCCTTTGGTGAAGGAGCGGCGGGTGAATGGACGGTCGATAATTTCCGAGAGTTGGTCCAGCTTACTCATTGGTACCTCCATGGGCTGAGCGGCTATTGAAGCCCGCTACTGCGCCATGAACGAGCTGGCCACCGGCTCAGATTGGAGGAATGAACTAAAAATCGAGAGCTGCTTTCTTCACTGGGTAAAGATTGCGCGAAACCGCCTTCCACCACTGGAATTTCTTTGCAAAATCCAGCAACATGATTAATCTCTTTTTCCGGGTTGATCGCAAATCTATGGGTTACGGTCTCATGTTCGCCTTTCCCGCCGCACTGCTGATATTGGCGGTGGTTGCCAATCGGCTGTCGCGTCTGACCCACGTCCCCGACATTGTGGTACTCCTGCTGCTCGGCATCGGACTGGGGCCGGTATCCCATCGCCTCAATCCAGACGCGTTCCAGCACACCATCGGTGTGGTCGGAATGCTGGCGCTGATCCTCATTCTCTTCGAGGGCGGCCTGGAGCTGCGGCTGCAGGATGTGGTGCGAAACCTGCCGGGAGCTCTGCTGCTGTCGACCATTTGTTTCGCGCTTAGCGTCGCCCTGGTGGGCGCGGTCACTCACCTCTTGCTGCACTTCAACTGGATTGACAGCTTGCTGGTCGCGGCCGCTCTGGGTTCCACCAGCGGATCGGTTGTACTTCCCGCATTGCAGCAAATGGACGCGCCCGAGCGTCTGAAAGTGACGCTTACCCTGGAATCGTCCCTGGGCGAGATTCTAGCCGTCCTTACCGTCGGTGCTCTGGTGACTATCTCCGGTACCGAGTCCCTTTTCTCCGGCCTGGTGGTGGGCTTTTCGCACCACGTCTTCGTTGATGTTCTCCTCGGCGTCGGCGCCGGAGCCGCCTGGTGGAAGTTCGGGCCGGTGCTCTATGAGCAGGGCCTGGGAAACGCCCTCAACCTTGGCGTGGTGCTCGCCGTATTCTCCATCGGGCGGCTGGCGGGAGGAAGCGGCCTGCTTGCCGAACTGATTTTTGGCCTGACTCTCGCCAATCTTCCGCGCACGCCCCACATGAACCGCATTGGCGCCCGAATGGTGGCCTTCCACTCCGAATTCACCTTCCTGGTTCGTTCGTTCTTTTTCGTTGTGCTGGGGGTGATGGCGCAGGTGGTCAGCCGCAGTTTCATCTTGCCGATCATCGCCATTCTGGTCGCCCTGGTGATCGCCCGCTTCGCCTCCGTGTATGCCACCCGCTGGAGCATCCGGGGATCGACGCCAGCCGACAACGAACTGCTCTTCCTCATGCTGCCGCGCGGCCTGATTACTGCCGTACTGGCATTGCAAATCGTCAGCGCTCGCGGTCCCGCCTTTCATTTCCTGCCGGCGATGGCGTTCACCGTGGTGCTGGTAACAAATATGTTCGTCGTAGTAGCCGCATTCCGCATGAAACCGGCGATAGAGGCAGAGGCGGCGGATAGGGCGGAGGCGGCGTTGCTCGAGGCGCCCACGGCGGGAGCGAGTTCGGGACCTGTGCCCCTAAGTGTGAACTCGCTTGCTGCGGCTTCTGAGACATCCAGCCCAAGTGCGAACGCTGCAAGTGTGGGGACGGTTGAGGGGTAGCCTGGGGACAAGCCGCCGCGGCGATAGGTGAAAGCCCCGTCCTTTCAGGACGGGGAAACGTTGGAGAGGTAGTCGAGTGCCGGAGGCACGACAGGTATCCGAACCCGCACCTGTCGTGCTTCCGGCACTTGTCTTTTACAAATCCCGTTCACCCCACCCCGAGGGGTGGGGCTTTCACCTTTCGCGGCCCTTCGGCCGCTGGTTCCTGAATGCGATACAGAAATCGCCCCCTCCGGGTTACTCTTTTCATGCCCTAATCTGCTCTACAATAAACAAAACGCTCTGGCGCGTGGCGCCAAAATCTTAAGCACATTCCCCGGTATCAGCATCTGAAATAACGAAAGCTGCCCTTGCACCGTCTATCATTAGGGCTGCCGAGTTTCTCCGTGCTCTCATAAAACGTGGCAATCAAAATTAAAATACCTGGACCGGGCAAGCCCGTCCGCAAAAAGTCTGACGGCTCCACCCGTCCATCCTCACGCTCTGCTGCCAAGTCGAGCCACTTCACCCTGGGTGATCCGGTGGTGAAGATCGCCGTCTCCGGATTTCTCGTCGCCGGGCTCATCTTCATGGCGGTGTTCGCCTTCTTCTACGTGAAGTACTCGCGCATTGTGGACCGGCGCATGGCCGGGCCCATCTTCAGCCATGCCGCCAGCATCTATGCGCGCCCCAAGACCGTGTCCGTAGGCGAGCCCATCGACGCGCAGGAGATCATCGCAAATCTTCGCCGTGCAGGTTACACGGAAGACGGAAAAAACGACGATTCGCCAATTGGACACTTTCGCATGGTGCGCGGCGGAGTGGAGATCCTTCCCGGGCCGCAGTCATTGCACTCCAGCGATGCCGCCATCATCCGCTTCGATAAGGGGAAGGTCAGCGCCATCCAGGCGACCGGCCGGGAAGGCGATGCGAAGCAGGAATACGACTTGGAGCCGGTAATGGTCACCGGCCTGTTCGAGGGCTCAGACCGCACCAAGCAGCAGCTCATCAAGTTCGACGATCTTCCCAAAGACCTGGTCAACGCGATCATCGCGATCGAGGACCGCCGTTTCTTTCAGCATAACGGGGTGAATTATTACCGGCTGCTAGAAGCCGGCATCACCGACATCATGCACGGACACCGCACCCAGGGCGGCTCGACGCTTACCATGCAGCTCTCGCGTGGCTTCTTCCTGACCCCGGAGAAGACCATGAAGCGCAAGATCACCGAGATGGTGATCGCCATGGACCTGGAGCAGAAGTTCTCGAAGCAGCAGATTTTCCAGATGTACGCCAACCAGGTTCCATTGGGCCAGCGCGGAAGCTACAGCATCATGGGCGTAGGCGAGGCGTCGCGCGGCTACTTCAATAAAGACGTCAAGAACCTGACCCTGCCGGAGTGCGCGCTCATCGCCGGCATCATTCAGCGGCCCAGCTATCTTTCACCTTACCGGCATCCGGAACGCGCGCTGGAGCGGCGCAACCTGGTGCTCGACTCGATGGTTGAGACCGGCGCCATCACCCGCGCCCAGGCCGAGTCGGCCAAGGCTAGTCCGTTGAAGCTGGCTCCGCCCAATGTCGAGGCCAGCGATGCGCCGTACTTTGTTGACCTGGTAAAAGACCAGCTCTCCAGCCAGTTCAGCGAAACCGACCTCAACCAGCAGGCGCTGCGGATTTACACCACCATCGACCCCGATCTGCAAAAGGCCGCGTCCGAGGCCGTCGACGAAGGCATGAAGCTGGTGGACGCGCAAGTCACCAAGATGCGCACAAAAAAGACGAAGGTCGGAACTGGAAAGAACGCCAAGGTCGAGACTACTGTGTCTAACGGGCCGATGCCGCAAGTGGCGTTGGTCGCGCTCGATCCCCATACCGGAGAGGTGCTGGCGCTGGTCGGCGGACGCAACTACGGATTGAGCCAGTTGAATCACGCGGTCGCCAAGCGTCCTACGGGCTCGATCTTCAAGCCCTTTGTTTATGCGGCGGCCGTCAACACCGCGGTGAATGGCGAGAAGATTCCGCTGGCGGCTCCTTCCGGCGATGGAACTACTACGACTACCACCGATGCCATCTTCACCCCGGCGACGCTACTCGACGACTCGCAGGTGAGCATCGCGTTTGGCGATACAGTTTACGAACCTCACAACTATCACGACGCCTTTAAGGGAGAGGTTACTGCCCGCTACGCTTTGGCGATGTCACTGAACAACGCCACCGTGCGCCTGGCGCAGGAGGTGGGATTCGATAAAGTAGCGGCGCTGGCCAAGGCTTCCGGCATCAGCAGCGTGCACGCCACGCCTTCGATCGCGCTTGGTTCCTACGACGCGACTCCGCTGGAAATGTCCGGCGCCTACACCGTCTTCGCCAACGGCGGCAAGCGGATATCCCCGCAGATGGTACGGTCGGTCCGCGACAGCAAGGGTAAGTCGCTGCAGAAATACGACTCCGATTCCAAGGCGGTGCTCGATCCTCGCGTGGCCTATGTGTTGACCACCATGATGCAGAGCGTGATCGACAGCGGCACCGGATATCCCGTGCGCGCGCGGGGCTTTACCGCTCCTGCCGCGGGCAAGACCGGTACCTCGCATGACGCCTGGTTCGCCGGCTACACCAGCAACCTGCTGTGCATTGTTTGGGTCGGCAATGACGATTACACCGACATCAAACTTGCCGGCGGTGCGGCAGCCGCTCCCATCTGGGCAGAGTTCATGAAGCGGGCCGTCAAGGTTCCGCAATACTCCGATACCAAGCAGTTCTCGGCCCCGGACGGCGTGGTGGTCGAGCAAATTGACAAAGTCACCAATCTGCTGGCGACGCCATCCTGTCCCCAGGATTACACCGTAGCCTTTATTGCCGGCACCGAGCCCAAGCAGACCTGCGACCAGGCATTCACCGACAATCGCGGTATTTTCACCAAGATACTTGGCATTGGCGCTCCCCCTGCCGCGCCACCTCCCGTCGATACCAATGGCGTGGTGCAGGCCACAACAGCAGGCACTCCGGTGACGACGCCGCAACCAGGAACTCAGGCCGCGGAAGAGCAGCCCAAGAAGAAAAAAGGCTTCTGGGGAAAACTGTTCGGCAAGGGCGACAACGACCAGGCCCAACAAAATTCTGGTCAACCGGCCAATAAAGGGAACAAAAATCCCCCGGAATAGGTCTAATATTGGGCAGATGTGGTTGGAGGTCCGACCATGGGCCCATTTCTTCCTGCAACGAGAATTTACCGCTGGTCGCTGTTAGCGGTTGTCGTAACCATTTCCCTGTTCGCGCTGGCGACTGATGATTTCGATCAGCAGATGCCGGGCGTACCCACCAGCACGCCAATTGTCATTGCGCCTTCTCCGCCGCTAATTCCTTTGGTTGGCTCCAGCGCTTCCGACCTGGAGCATCAGGGCGATTTGCTGCGCGGCCAGAAGCGCTATTTCGACGCCATCGACTACTACAAAGCCGCAATTGCGCAGGAAACTACGCCCTTGCGCTACAACAAGCTGGGCATGGCCTACCTTTTCCTGCAGCAGTATAAGGATGCGCAGAAGTCTTTTGACCGCGCGCTTAAGCAGGACAAGAACTGCGCCGAGGCGTGGAACAACGTCGGCTTTGTCGAACAGATGAAAAGAAACTACGGCAAAGCGTCGAAATACTATGAACACGCGCTGGCGCTGAAGCCCAATGCTCCGACCTTCCACTACAACATGGGGTCGGTTTACTTTGCGCGCCACAAATATCCGGAAGCGGCGCAGGAGTATCGCACGGCTTACCTGCTCGATCCCGATATCTTCATACGCGTTTCGCGCATGGGCGTCCTGGCGCAGACCAGTTCGCCGGAAGATCGGGCCGCGTTTTCGTTCATGGTCGCGCGCATGTACGCCGAGGCCGGCGACGTGGACCATTGCCTCGAGTATCTGCGCAAGGCAATGGAAGAGGGCTATCGCGATATCAAGAAGGTCTACACCGAGTCAGACTTCGCGACCCTGCGCACCGATAAGCGGTTCACCGAGCTGATGGAGCAGCGGCCGCAGCCACTGCAATAGAGCGGCTGGCCAGCCTGGACGAGCTGCTGGGCGAGGCCGACTTCATCACGGTCCACCTGCCGAAGAACGCCGAGACGATCGGCCTGCTCGGGGACAAGGAACTGCACCTGGTCAAGCCGGGCGTGCGGGTCGTGAACGCGGCCCGGGGCGGCATCGTGGACGAGGAGGCACTCGCGCTGGCGCTGCGCGAAGGCCGGGTGGCCGGGGCGGCCATCGACGTGTTCGCCGCCGAGCCCGCTACCGGCCACCCGCTCCTGGACATCCCCACGGTCGTGGCGACGCCGCACCTCGGCGCGAGCACGGCCGAGGCCCAGGAGAAGGCGGGCACCCAGGTCGCCAAGTCCGTCCGGCTGGCCCTGGCCGGCGAGTTCGTCCCGGACGCGGTGAACATCCAGGGCGGCGCGGTCGATGAGGACGTCAAGCCGGGCCTGCCGCTGGCGGAGAAGCTGGGCCGCATCTTCACCGCGCTGGCCGGCGGCATGGCGGCCCGGATCGATGTGGAAGTACGGGGCGAGATCGCCAGCCACGATGTCCGGGTCCTCCAGCTGGCCGCGCTCAAGGGTGTCTTCGCCGATGTGGTGGAGGACGCGGTGACCTACGTGAACGCGCCGCTGCTGGCCACGGAGCGCGGCGTGGAGGTCAGCCTGGTCACCGAGGCCGACAGCCCGGACTGGCGGAACCTGGTGACGCTGCGCGGCATCATGCCCGACGGCCAGGTGGTCTCCGTGTCCGGCACCCTGAGCGGGCGGCGGCAGCAGGAGAAGCTGGTCGAGGTCAACGGCTTCGAGATGGAGATCGCGCCCGCCGAGCACATGGTGTTCCTCACCTACACCGACCGGCCGGGCGTGGTGGGCACGGTAGGCCAGATCCTGGGCAGCGAGGGCATCAACATCGCCGGGATGCAGGTATGCCGGGACGCGCGGGGCGGCCACGCCCTGATCGTGCTGTCGGTGGACTCGGCCATCCCGGCCGTGGTGCTCGACGACATCCTGTCCACGATCGGCGCCGTGCTGGGCCGCACCGTCGACCTGGACGAGCGCTAGCCGGACCGGCACCATCGAGACCGGTACCGCTCGGGCCGGCACCGTCTCAGATGAGAGACAGATCCGTCCCGCAGGCGACAACCCGGCGCTAAGGTACTAGGATGTCCAAGCATATGCGGCGCTTCGTATCCATCATTAGCGGCCGTAGCGGGGCCTGATCAGGGCAGGCCGGCCACCCGCTGCGGGAAGCGGTGCTGGCCGTAAGTCCGCCCGAGGGAATCTCACCTCAGCGCGCCCGGAACCCCGGGGCTGCTGACGCGCACCGCGGCCTACCCGGTCAGCGGGACGCGGGCCACCCGCCCGGCGCCGTGCGGTGAGTCGCCAGCTACGCGTCAGGAGACCGCGTCGTGTACGACATGTATCCATGGAACCAGCCCGCTGACGGGTCCCCGGCCGCCCGGCCGCCGGCGCGGCCGCCAGGCCGCCCGGCGCCCCAGGACCGGCCGCGCCGCTCCCGCCACCCAGGCCCTCCAGATGGCCCTGGACCGGCGTGATAACGGCGGAGAGTCAGCGGCTACGGCCGGCCAGTAAGGTACGCGCATGGCATCTTCAGCGATCAAGCTCGCCGTGATCGGCGGGGACGGCATTGGCCCGGAGGTCGTGGCGGAGGCGCTCAAGGTCCTCCAGGCCGCGAACGTGGGCATCGACGCCACCACCTATGACCTCGGCGCGGAGCGCTGGCACCGCACCGGGGAGACGCTGCCCGATTCGGTACTGGAAGAGATCCGGTCCCAGGACGCGATCCTGCTCGGGGCGGTCGGGGACCCGACCGTGCCCAGCGGCGTGCTCGAGCGGGGACTGCTGCTGCGGCTCCGCTTCGAACTCGACCAGTACGTCAACCTGCGCCCGGTCCGGCTCTACCCGGGCGTGGTCACGCCGCTGGCGAACGTCCGGCCCGAGTCGATCAACATGCTGGTCGTGCGGGAAGGCACCGAGGGCCCCTACGCGGGGCCGGCGGGGTGCTGCGCAAGGGCACGCCGGAGGAAGTGGCCACCCAGGAGAGCCTGAACACCGCGTTCGGGGTGCGCCGCGTGGTCCGGTACGCGTTCGACCGGGCCGCCGAGCGGCCGGCCCAGAAGCTCACCCTGGTGCACAAGACCAACGTGCTCGCCTACGCCGGGGACCTGTGGCAGCGCACGGTCGAGGCGCTGGCCAAGGAGTTCAGCTCGATCGCGGTGGATTACTGCCACGTGGACGCCGCCTCGATGTTCTTCGTCAGCCAGCCGGACCGCTTCGACGTCCTGGTGACCGACAACCTCTTCGGTGACATCCTCACCGACCTGGGGGCGGCGGTCGCCGGCGGCATCGGGCTCGCCGCCAGCGGGAACATCAACCCCGAGCGGACGGCCCCGAGCATGTTCGAGCCGGTGCACGGCAGCGCGCCGGACATCGCCGGCAAGCAGAAGGCCGACCCGACCGCGGCCATCCTGTCCGCGGCCATGCTGTGCGATCACCTCGGCCTGACCACCGAGGCCGCCCGCATCGAGCAGGCCGTGGCGGATGACCTGGTCGAGCGCCAGGGGGCGTGGGCGGCGCGGGTCACTCCCGAGATCGGCGACGACATCGCCGCGAGGGTGGCCGGATAATTCAACACACTGCCGTGACAGCCTGTCGCAGGCCGTCACGGCCGGGCAACGGCGCTCCGCCCGCTGAGGGCGGCCGCGCCGGGTTAGAGGAAGGACCCTGTCATGACGGCAAGCCCGAGCACCGAGATCGCTTTCGACGTCCGCGCCAGCGCCGATCCTGTTCCCCCGGCGGAACGCGAGCGTGTCCTGGCGAGCCCGGGGTTCGGGGAAGTATTCACGGATCACATGGTCACGCTCCAGTGGACGCAGGAGCGGGGCTGGCATGACGGCCTGGTGCAGGCCTACGGGCCGCTCATGCTGGCGCCGGCCACGGCGGTGTTCCACTACGCCCAGGAGATCTTCGAAGGGCTCAAGGCCTACCGCCAGGGCGGCGGCCCGATCGTGGCCTTCCGGCCCAGCGCCAACGCGGCCCGGTTCAACCGGTCCGCGACCCGGCTGGCCATGCCGGAACTGCCCGAGGCGGCGTTCCTGCGCTCCATCGAGCTCCTGGTCAGCCAGGACCGCGACTGGGTCCCCACGGCGGAAGGGCACAGCCTGTACCTGCGGCCCTTCATGATCGCCACCCAGCGGGGGCTGGGCGTGAACCATCCGTCCTCCTCGTACCAGTACACGGTCATCGCGTCCCCGGCCGCGGCCTACTTCAAGGGCGGGGTCCGGCCGGTCTCGGTGTGGCTGTCCGAGGACTACACCCGCGCCGCGCCGGGCGGGACCGGCGAGGCGAAGTGCGGCGGCAATTACGCGGCCGCGTTCGCCGGGCAGATCCAGGCCGTGCAGAGCGGCTGCGACCAGGTGGTCTGGCTGGACGCGGTGGAGCGGCGGTGGGTCGAGGAAATGGGCGGGATGAACCTGTTCTTCGTGTACGGTTCCGGCCCGGACGCGCGGATCATGACCCCGGCGCTGACCGGGACCATGCTGCCCGGCATTACCCGGGACTCGCTGCTGAGTCTCGGGCCGGACCTCGGCTTCCCGACCGGGGAAGGCAGGATCTCGGCGGACCAGTGGCGCGAGGAGTGTGCGTCCGGCGAGCTGACCGAGGTGTTCGCGTGCGGGACGGCGGCGGTTATTACGCCGGTGGGCAAGGTTAAGAGCGCGAGCGGCGAGTTTCTCGTCGGTGACGGGGCGCCCGGGCCGGTGACTACGCGGCTGCGGGAGGAGCTGGTCGGGATTCAGTATGGGCAGCGGCCTGATCCGCATGG